>NZ_KB907787.1:287175-1532131 GCF_000382205.1 Dyadobacter beijingensis DSM 21582 | reverse complement strand
TGGCGGGCCACTTGTCACCGAAGCCTTCTCTTTTCAACAGCACAAAAATCCTTCGAAACCCGTATCGAACCCTGGCATTTGCGATCTCTTTGATGCGCATCGTCAGCAAGGTGTCGTCACGACGATGAGATTTATAATAGTACATTGCCCGAACCAACTTAACACAGCGGCAAGCCCTTTGAATTGAGACGCGATAATTCGAAATGAGCCAATTGGCCATTTCCTTTTTGTAAGCAGGCCTCACAGCTTTTTTTTAATGACGTCCTGAAGCATCTGCTTGTCCAGACTCAGATCCGCTACAAGTTTCTTCAACTGAGCGTTCTCTTCTTCGAGTTGTCGAAGTTTTCGCAGCTCGGCGACGCCCATGCCGCCGTACTTTTTGCGGTCCGCCGCCGCGGTTCCAGTTAAAAAAGGTGGCTTGGGAAACTCCCAGCTGTCGGCATATCTCCTCGACTCGGGTGCCTGTCTCTGATTGTCGAAGCGCAAATGCTATTTGTGCTTAGGTGAATTTCGCGGACGCCGCGCGGACTTTTTCATAGTGACAAATTACAATTTTGACCTGTTTTTCCCACCGAAAATCTCTAGTTTTCAGCTGTCTCGTTTGATGGGGGAAGGTCAGATCCAAATTATCCCATCACTTCAAACAACATGACAAATATCATTTTTCCCACCATTTTTCCTCCCGTTCTTGCACCCGATAGAGCTAACGAGTCTACGTTAGGATAGAAATTCGTGAAATATGGTCAGGTTGTTAATCTGGCCATTTTTGTTTTTCAGCTCAGGTTGCTGAGCGTGATGATTAATATGTCAGCCGTATTTTCGGTGATGCGGAAGCGTTCGTCGGCGCGGATGCCGGCTACCCAAACGATTTCCCCATTTCCGTTCAGCAATATGCCCGTCCGTCCTTTTTCGAAACGGTCTGCCTTCCGGTCGATCAGCAGGTCGCTTACTTTCTTGTGCTTCCCTCCCATTCCGAACGGCTGAAATATATCGCCTTCCTGCCATGTCCTTAATGTGAGCGGGAAGGTGAGCAAACCGGCGTCCACAGCAATGGTAGTGGGTGAAAATGGGGGCGGCTCTGTAAAAGCTGATTTTTGAAATGAAAATTTAGCACCCTGCCATTCGAAAATCCCCTCCTGCTCGTGGATAATCAGCTCGTCGGGCGAAAAAGGCTTGGTACCTTCTTTCAGACTCAAATATTCCCGGTCGATGAGCAGGGTGTGCGTAGGCGAGAGAAATGTTTTGCCCGAAATTCCGCTGAGAGCCGTTACTACTCCGCGCATTTGGCTGTATTGGAAACCATAATTCTGCAAAATGGTCCACAGCCGATAGGCTGGCTCACTTTTATCCCGGATTTCATGGATTGGGATACGAATGATACCCCCATTACTTTCTACGACCCGTGTCTTCCATTCCTGCAAATACACATCCAGCAAAGCAT
This sequence comes from Dyadobacter beijingensis DSM 21582, assembly GCF_000382205.1. GTDB lineage: Bacteria > Bacteroidota > Bacteroidia > Cytophagales > Spirosomataceae > Dyadobacter > Dyadobacter beijingensis. The sequence continues at coordinate 1,530,690 of NZ_KB907787.1, read as the reverse complement.
TCGCTGCCCGCAGCCTCTCCGCGGATGCGTTGAATGTAGTTTCCAGCGAAGGATTGAGCTCCGCCAAAACGGGCACGATATGGTGTCGGACCTTGTTTCGGTCATAATCGTCGCTTGCATTGGTAATGTCCTCCCGCCAGTCAATGTGATGGTCCACGGCGTATTGCCCCACCTCCGCGCGGTTCGCGTAAAGCAGCGGGCGGATGAGTCGACCATTCACAGGCGCGATCCCGCACAGCCCGGGCAAGCCGGTACCACGGGCGAGATTAAGCAGTAATGTTTCCAGCGAATCATTGGCATGGTGCGCGGTAGCAACCCATTCATAACCGGATTCTTTCCGGATCTCTTCAAACCATTCATAACGCAAGTCACGTGCTGCCATTTGCGTAGAAACCGACCTGGTTTTTGCGTAACTTTTCACATCCGGCCGGGTTACAAAAAAGGGAAATCCGAACCGTTCCGCAAGCGCCCGGACGAAGGCTTCGTCGCCGTCCGAATCTGCGCCTCTCAAACCAAAATTGCAATGCGCAACGCCCGCCGGAAGTCGCAGATTATGAAACAGATGCAGCATTACCACCGAATCGATGCCGCCGCTCACGGCCAGCAATGTCGGCTGTTGTTTCAGGTCCGGCGTATGTTGGTTAATAAAAGTTAAAAACGAATCCAGCATGAACCTGCGAAGCGTATTTGATGTACTTTTGGGTAAACGAGAATGGATTTACCTCTTCCCCGATGGGTGCGGGACAGGAACCGATCAAAGGTAAGAGAAAGAAAGCAACATGAAGAAAAAAAATAGTGCGGGAAACTGCAACCCTTTTAAACTTTTCGGCGTCATCAATATCGAAAGGAATATATTACAACTGTCGTTCTTTGCCTTACTGATTTTTTCGCCTTATCTGTTCGCACAGAAAGCATTAGCCCAAACGCCTGCACAGAATGAGGACCTGGTCGAGATCCTGAAATCGGACGAGCTGGAAATTATCAATCAGCCCGGCGACGATTCGCGGCGCGTGACAAACGGCGTTTTCAAACACAAAGGCGCGCTTTTGTACAGTAACCTCGCCATCCAGCATATTAATACCAACATGATCGAGGCATTCGGTAATGTCAGGATCGTTCAGGGAGACACTGTGACGGTGACGGGCGATACGCTGCATTATTACGGCAACACCCGCCTGGCGATTGTGAGCGGTAGGAAAACGGTCTTGAAAGACACAAAAAAAACGCTTACCACGCGCAAAATCGAGTACGATATGGCCAACGGCATTGCCTATTACAAGCAGCCCGGCCGTACGGTCGACGAAGAAAATGTACTGACCAGCAAGGAGGGCTTTTACAATACAGCCACCAAGGAATTTACCTATTACAAAAGTGTCAAACTGGTCAACAAAAAGTACACGCTCACAACCGACACTTTGCTTTATAACTCGATCACGAAATGGTCCTATTTTAATGGAAAGACCAAAATTGTGAACAAGGACGGCACAGTGGCCGGGACCAAAGGGCAGTATAACACGGAATCAACGCAGTCGTCATTTCATACACGCACGACGGTTGACAACGAGACATATACGCTTACGGCGGACTCGCTGGTCGTGGATGGCAAAACCAACGACGGCAAAGGGAAAGGGAACGTCATTATCATAGCCAAAAAGGACAGGACAATCCTGAATGGCGATGAAGGATATTATTGGAAAACAAAGGGTTACTCGAAAATATTCGGGCATGCCTACGTCCGAAATGTCGTATCCGAAGACACCATGTACATCCGCGCCGACACGCTCTACTCGTTCGAGAACACGCGCGACAGTACACGGAAATTGATCGGAGACCGGAATGTATTCATTTACAAATCCGATTTTCAGGGAAAATGTGATTCGATCACGTACAACACGGCCGATTCCATTATCCGCTTTTTCCGCAAACCGATCCTCTGGAGCGACCAGCATTACCAGATGGAAGCCGATTCGATCACCGCGTTTCTCGTGAGCAACGAATTGAACCGGATGCTGCTCAAAGGCAAGTCTTTTGTCATTACGGAGGACACGCTCGTCAGGCAGTTTAACCAGGTGAAGGGACGGACGATCAACGCCTATTTTCAGGCTGGGAATAAGTTAAAACAAGTCCTGGTCGACGGCAACGGGGAAAGTGCCTACTATGCGGTAGATGATAAGCAGAAAAATATCGGTCTGAACAGGGTCGAATGCGGGCGGATGAACCTGCTATTTGAAGATAACCGGGTCCAGCGCATTGCATTCATCGGCAAACCCGACGGCAAGCTGATCCCGCCGTCGAAAATAAAACCTGCGGAGCGGCAACTGGACGGTTTCAACTGGCGTATCAAGGAGAAACCGACGAAAGAACAGGCAACCTGGAAGGAAAATAAAAATTTGTGACAAAATGGTACCCGCCGCTGGCTGTCGGCACGATTTTTTACCATACAAAAATAAAGTTACCCGTTCGCACAATATGTTTTGAATATACAATTATTTCTCTATATTTTTGTAGCGTACTTTTCAGCTAAAAACACATAACGCATTAGTCAAAAGTATCCGATTGCAGCTATGAAAAGAACTATACGTTTAATATATATCACGTTAGCCTTAGCCCTGAGCTTTCAGGGTTTACAGGCCCAAAGCGTCTCTGGGGGCAGCCGTCTGAACATCGCCGGCAAGAAGAAAGCCCCCGCAGCCCAGAACATCAAATTTTCGAACTTTTCGAGTGGCATCAACTACAAGCCGCTGACTTTGCAAAATCCAAAAGCGCTGAATAGTTTCTACACTTCGTTCCTCTTCTCATCCGCAAACGCAGCCGACAATAATGCGCTGACCGTGGAAGTTTCAGAAAAAGGCAGTGAGAGAAAGTCACCGGCGCTGGAAGCACAGATCAAGGCGGAAGAACTGCTGTTCGTAAATGACAAAATTTCAGTATCGAACGTCTATCCGAACCCTGCCAGCGAATATGCGGAGATCGATTTCGCGATTTCATCGGGTTTGCGGGATGCGAAACTGACGTTTTACAATGTACTGGGATCACAAATTCAGGAATTTACACTCAACAAAGCCGACCGCAAACTGCGCGTCAATACCAGGGACATGGCTACCGGCCTTTACTTCTATCAGCTATCGGTCGACGGCAAAAAGGTTGCAACCAAGAAAATGCTCGTTCGCCATCAGCAATAGGCTAACTTTTAACACTATATCAGCTACGCATTCGTTAGGGATGATGTAGCTTTTTTTATTACCTTTGCAGCTAATATGCGAAAAAACAGTCCGGCAAGCTATTTCTTGCTTTTCATTGCAATCCTTGTTGTTACTTCCTGCAGTAAGTTCTCCAAGTTACAGAAGACGGGTACAGATCAGCAGAAATACGATGCTGCCATGGCCTACTATAAAAAGGCGGATTATTACAGAGCAGGACTGTTGTTTGAGGAGTTGATTCCGTTGTTGAAAGGAAGCACCGAGTCGGAGTTGGCGCAATTCTATTACGCCTATACGCAATATCATCAGGCTCAGTATAATACCAGCCAGTTCCTGTTTAAGAAATTCTACGACACCTACGCCCGCAGTGATTATGCGCAGGAGTCGTTGTATATGCACGCGTTTTCACTGTATAAGGATTCTTCGCCGTACAACCTCGATCAGACGAGTACGTTTACGGCCATTTCCGCCATGCAGGATTTCATCAACACCTATCCCGATAGCCCGTTCCGCGAGGAATGTACCCGGTACATTCTCGAATTGCGGTCGAAGCTGGAAAAGAAGGCATACGAGCGTGCACGGCTTTACCACAAGATCAGCGATTTCAACCCGATGTCGCTTAAATCGGCGGTTATTTCCATTGAAAATTTCCGGAAAGATTTCCCGGATTCGCAATACAACGAAGAGCTGGCTTTCCTCAAAGTGGAATCGCAGTATAACCTGGCAGCCAACAGTTTCAGCGACAAGCAGAAAGAACGTTTCCAGGATGTTGTGAAGTTCTATCAGGAGCTGGTAGATAAATACCCGACCGGCAAGTATAACCGCGATGCCGAGAAGATGTACGACGACAGCCAGAAGCAAATCGACGTAATCGCGAAAGCGGAAGCCGAAAGACAGAAATTGAAAGTAGCACAACCCGACCCGGCCACCAAACCGGCAAAGGTTACTACACCCGCCGTTAGTGCTCCCAACGGGCAGTAAGGCATATTTTACATTGTTTTAAGAATTTAAACTATATCAGACCAATATGGCAACGAATCCATCGATCATTACCCGTGATACAGACAAGATAGCGGCGGTAACAGGTAACCTGTATGAATCCGTGTCTGTCATTTCAAAAAGGGCACGCCAGATTTCCAGCAAAATGAAGGAAGAGCTCAACAACAAGCTCGCCGAATTTGCCTCGGGCGTTGATAACCTCGAAGAAGTGTTCGAAAACAGAGAGCAAATTGAGATTTCGAAGTTTTACGAGCGTATGCCGAAAGCAGGAAGCATTGCCATCGACGAGTTCATCGAAGGCAAAACCTACCACAGCTACCGCGAAGCAAGCGAAGAATAATATTGCAGTAATTCAAAAAGCCCGCCATGAATAGCACATTTATGGCGGGCTTTTTATTTTCCTCTGTAAATTTACACACCTTGAACCGGCCCTAGGGCCATATTGAAAGACCTGCACATTGAATCTGAAAGGCAAAAAAATACTGCTGGGCGTATCGGGAAGCATTGCCGCTTACAAATCGGCATTGCTGGTACGATTGCTGGTAAAAGCGCAAGCGGAAGTGAAGGTGGTCATGACCGAATCGGCGACGGAGTTTATTACGCCGCTAACCCTCTCCACCCTATCCAAAAACCCGGTGCTTACGTCATTTACCAAAAATGAAGCGGGTGAATGGAACAACCACGTAGAGCTGGGCATCTGGGCTGATCTGATGGTGGTCGCTCCTGCCACCGCCAAAACGCTCTCCAAATGTGCCAGTGGCCATTGCGACGACCTGCTGACGGCCGTTTACCTTTCGGCACGCTGCCCGGTCTTTTTCGCCCCGGCGATGGATGTAGACATGTTCCGGCATCCGTCTACCCGGCGAAATATTGAAATGCTCACCGCTTACGGCAACCATTTCATCTCTCCGGAACACGGCGAATTGGCCAGCGGACTCATCGGCGACGGTCGACTGGCCGAGCCGGAGAACATCGTACAAATACTGAATGCATATGTGAGCAATCGCCCGATAGCAGCCGCGAAACGCGTTTTGATCACAGCCGGCCCCACCGTCGAGCCGATCGATCCGGTGCGGTTTATCAGCAACCGGTCTTCCGGTAAAATGGGTTACGCCATCGCCGAAGCATTTGCAGATGCAGGCGCTCTCGTGACGCTCGTGAGCGGGCCTACGCAACTGAGAACCTTGCACCCGAATATCACCACGATTCACATCGAAACAGCCGCGCAGATGTTCGATGCGACCCAAGCACATTTCGAAAGCCACGACGTCGTTATTTTTGCGGCAGCCGTAGCCGACTATACGCCACGCCACGTCGCTGAGCAGAAAATCAAAAAGCAGGGAGAGAGCATGTCGCTGGATCTTGCCAAAACGACAGACATTGCCGGAACGCTGGGCCAGTTGAAAAAACCGGGGCAGCTTGCGATCGGTTTTGCGCTGGAAACGGAAAACGAGCTGGGGCACGCACTGGACAAACTCACGCGCAAGAACTTTGATTATATTGTTTTAAATTCACTGAACGATCCCGGCGCCGGTTTTGCACACGATACCAACAAAATAACCGTTATTGACAAGGAGCAACACGTGCAGCAGTTCGACCTCAAATCCAAAGAGGCTGTCGCGCAGGACATTCTCAATATCGTACTAGCCAAATGGAGCGAAGCATAAAATCATTGATCCTCACCTTCACGCTGCTCCTGGCGGCGCTCGGGCACCCCGCGCTCGCGCAGGAATTTCAGTTCACGGTCAACCTCAATTACGAGCAGTTGGTAGCGCAGCAAAAAACCGACCCGCAGTCGATGAACCAGCTGCAAACTTACATGAACGATTTTCTCAATAATACCCGCTGGACTAACGATCAGTTTAATAAGGAGGAGAAAATCAAATGCAAGCTGAATGTGAACCTGACGCGCTCGTTGAGCCAGGGGAATTACGAGGGCAACGCGCAGCTAGTCGTTTCGCGGCCAGTGTACAACTCTACTTACGAGACCGTGCTCTTTACTTATGTAGATAAAAACTTCACATTCAACTATTTGCCGACTACGCAGCTGTATTTCAACGAAAACAGCTATACCGAGGAGCTCCCTTACATTCTGGCATTTTACGCCAACATCGCTTTGGCATTCGACTACGACTCGTTCAGCAAAATGGGCGGCTCGCCATACGTGCAAAAAGCATTTAACCTTGTGAACCTCGCGAGAAACTCGTCACCTAACAAACGCGGCTGGGACTCGAACGGAGATTCCAAAAACCGGTACTGGCTGATCGAGAACCTCCAGAGCCAGCAGTTTACGCCATTCCGCGAAGGTTTGTATAAGTATTACCGCCAGGGCCTGGACGTGGCGACGCAAAATCCGGCCGAGGCGCGTTCGAAAGTGCTGGAATTTCTCACGACTGTGAAAGAAGTGAATCAGCTGCGTCCGGCAAGCGTGGTCATCAACTCGTTCTTCGACGCGAAATCGGATGAATTATACAAAATTATGATCGAAGGGCTGCCGGAGCAACGGGCGCAGGCCTACTCCTTGCTGGTTGGCCTCGACCCTTCGAAAACTCAACTCTACCAGCGGCTGTCGATGTAAGCCTTTCATTATAATGAGTAAAAGATTAATCCGGGTACTGCCACACGAAATACGCGACAACCAGTCCGAGTTACAAAAACACGTTATCAATGCCGTGCTATCGAACGGAAACACGCTATTCGGCCGCCTGCAAGCTGCGGATAACACCGGCATTGTGCTGAAAGACACCCGCGACCACCTGCATCAGATCGCGCTTTCGGAGCTCTATGAACTGGTGTACGACGACGCCAGGGGCATTGTACCGAAGAGCCGGCACCCAACGATTTAAATCGGGTTACTGCCGGCCGCATTTTCTAATTGGCAAGATCATAGCTATATTCGTACCGGAGACAATCTTGATTTCCTTCATCACAGGCAGGTTGCTACATCTCCGGCTATCTGCTGCCTGAATTAGATATGCTTTCTAATTTATTGATCAAAAACTACGCGCTGATAAAGCACCTGGAAATGTCGCCCGATCCCGGTCTGAACATTATCACGGGCGAAACGGGAGCCGGAAAATCCATTATGCTCGGCGCGATCGGGCTGCTGCTGGGAAACCGGGCGGATGCCAAGTCACTTTATGATAGCAGCGAAAAGTGCGTCATCGAAGGCACATTCAACCTCGCCGGTTACGATCTGGCGCCCAACTTCGAAGATGAAAACCTGGATTTCTCGGACGAATGCATTGTGCGGCGTGAAATATCGGCGGCAGGTAAGTCCCGTGCATTCATCAACGACACGCCCGTCAACCTGGAAACGTTACGCAAAATAGGCATGCAGTTGCTGGACATTCACTCCCAGCACGATTCCATATTGCTCGGTAACAACGAGTTTCAGCTGCGCGTGGTAGATTCGTATGCCGAAAATGCCGATCTGCTGAAAAAGTACCAATCCGACTTCAATGCCTATCGTGAAGCCGTAAAAGCATCCGAAGAACTTAAAAATAGGGCACACCAGCTCCGCAAGGAATTCGATTACGACCAGTTTCTTTTCCAGGAACTGAATAATGCGGGCTTGAAAGCCGACGAGCAGGAAAAACTCGAACAGGAGCTGACCATTCTCGAAAATGCCGTCGAGATCAAGGAACGACTGCAATTGGCGCATGCCTACCTCGATAATCCGGAGAATTCGGTACTTGACTTACTGAAAAACGCCGTTGGTTCACTCACACAGGCTTCCCGGCTTGTAAACGACTACGACGTGCTGCGCCAGCGGGCACAGAGCGCGTTGATCGAGCTACGCGATTTGGCAGAAGAAATCGATCAGGTGAATGGCAATGTGGAACTCGATTCCGCACGGACGGAAGTGGTACAGGAGCGGTTGGACCTGATTTATTCATTGTTGAAAAAACACCAGGTACCGGCCGTGGAGCAGCTTCTGGCGATCGAAGAAGCGCTGCAGGGCAAGCTGAGCATTGTCATGAACCTGGACGAAGACCTGGCAGCGGCCGAAAAAAAGGTTACCCAAACAATGGAGAAGATGCTCGCCGGCGCGAAATCACTCTCGGATCGCCGCAAAAAGGTGACCAAAGCCATTGAAAAACTCATTCTCGACCGGCTGTTTGAACTGGGCATCCCGAATGCATCGCTGAGTATCCAGATCGCCGAAACGTCCCCCTCGCCTACCGGAATCGATTCGGTGACTTTTCTATTCAGTGGAAATAAGGGCATTGTGCCGCAAGAATTGAAATTAGTTGCCTCCGGCGGGGAATTTTCCCGGCTCATGATGGTTATTAAGTATATACTGGCCGACAAACGTAAACTGCCGACCATCATTTTTGACGAAATCGATACGGGTGTATCCGGTGAAATCGCGAAGAAAATGGGCAAAATGATGCAGAATATGGCTCATAATCACCAGATCATCGCCATTACCCATTTGCACCAGATCGCCAGCAGCGGCGACGCGCACTATTTTGTTTATAAAGATCACTCGTCGGATAAAACCGTGAGCAGGATCAAGAAACTGACCATTGACGAACGCGTACAGGAAATTGCGCAGATGATTGGCGGGCATAATCCGTCGGAAGCTGTCCTGCACAATGCGCGTGAGATGATCCTGCGGGAGTAATCGCACGCAAACCCATTTAACTCAACTCATTATGAAAAACCTCATCCTCCTATCGATTATCGCAACGCTTTTCTACGCTTGTGGAACGGATAAAGACCAGGAAAAAATCGCCGGCCTCGAAACCGAGGTTCTCGCCATTCACGACGAAGTAATGCCCAGGCAGGAAGATATCGTAGGCCTGAAATCGCAATTGGCTAAGAAAATCCAGGGTATAGATAGCCTGCAAAATGTAGGCGTGAGCAGCAATACAATGGCAGAACAACGGATCAAAGCCGTTGACCTGAACCAGAAACTGATCGACGCGGACAAGCTCATGATGGATTGGATGCATCAATACCGCGGCGATTCTGCCAAAAAGCTCGATCCCAAGCTATCCATTACTTACTTCGAAAAGGAGAAGGAGCGGATTTTGCTGGTAAAACAGGCCACCCTCAAATCCATTCAGGAGGCCAAAACTTTTTTAGAATAACCTGTTTATGAACTCAAAATTCAAATCTATTCTTTTCAACTCCCTATTTGTTTCCACTTGCCTCGCAGCGGTAACCGGCTGCGGCGATTCAGAGAAGAAACTGCCTATTCTGGGAGAGCGTGACTGGGTGAAGAAGACCGTGGACGGAAAAGAAGTCGTTGACACCATTTATAATAAGATCCCGAAATTCGCATTCGTGAACCAATACGGTGATACGATTACGGAGAAAATCGTCGAGAACAAGATTTACGTAACCGACTTTTTCTTCACCACCTGCCCTACCATTTGCCCTGTCATGAAAAAGCAAATGGTCAAAGTGTATGAGGCTTACAAAGGCAATCCCGATGTAATGATCCTCTCCCACTCCATTGATCCTGAACATGACACGCCTCAGGTATTGAATAAATTCGCCAAAGATCTCGGCGTGGAAGGCCAGCAATGGCAGTTCCTGACCGGCGACAAATCGCGGATTTACGAAATCGGGCAGAATAACTATATGTCCACCGCTAAGGAGGATACTACCGTGCAGGGCGGCTACATTCACAGCGGCGCATTCATCCTGGTCGACAAGGAGAAGCACGTGCGCGGCATGTACGACGGCACCACCGAGGAAGGAACAAAAAAGTTGCTCAACGACATGGAGCGGCTGCTGGCCGAGTACAAGAAATGAAAGCGGTAATCTCTCGCACGGGCGCCGGAATGGCCGCATTGCTGTTGCTGGGCCTGGCTTCCTGCCAGAGTTCGGAAGAGCTGAAAACCGAGCAGTATTTTGTGACGGGTCAGCAGCTGTACATGACGCATTGCGCCAACTGTCACCAAATGGAAGGAAAAGGGATGGGTAACCTCTACCCGCCCATCGCCGGCTCGTCGATCATAGCGGATAAGGCCCGAGTCGCCTGTATTGTCCAGTACGGGATGAGCGATACCATTATGGTGAATGGCAAGCCGTTCAGCCGGCCGATGCCGCCGAACCCCAAATTGACCGAGATTGAGATCGCGGAAATCGTGAGCTTTGTATCAATGAAATGGGGGAAAGACAGCGTTTACACACCCATTGAATTCGTGCACCAGGCTTTGGCTTCATGCAAACCCGATTAAGGCCCTGTAAACTTGTAAATACCGGTCGCCTTCCTGAATTTAATGCGGGAGAAATCCTGCTCTGCGTCCATACCGATCGCATTGGTAATTTCGGAAGTAACGGTATTTTTAACTGATAATGCCTTGTCGGTAAACACCTTGCGCGTTCCGGGGCTCCAACTAAGTTCGGAGGTAGTGAGTATTTCCCGCGTTTCCGATTTGATCACTCGCACATTTCCCTTTACAATGTAGACGTCCGCATTACGGTCGTAACGCCCCGAATCGGAGCGTAACGTAGTGACCACCGTTCCCAGTGAATCGAAGAAACTGATATTGACTGAGTCCGGAAAAACGCGGCTTTCGTTTTGGTAGGTCAGTGATTTTGGGGTTTTGACATAAACCTTCATATTCCCCTGCTCACTGTATTTGACCACCAGATCATTGACGATTTCCAGCGGGCCGTTGTAAACAGCGCCTATTTTGTCCTTTTTGGACTCACAAGCGACAAATAGCAACGAAAAAAGTACAAGTACACAAAAAGGAGATAGTGAACTATCTCCTTTGAACAGGAATTTATGAATACGCTGCTTCATGGCAAAACTGCGTTTAGTCAATGCGTCTCTTCTCAAACCATCTTTCCAACAGGGTAATGCCGACCACCATGCGTCCGTAACGTTCGCGGATTGCGCCGCCTGAGTTTGTACCTCTCTGCCCGCCTACCAGCGCCACAGATAGGAAGTTGGCATAGCCGCGACCCATCGGGAATGTAAAGCCGAGGCTGACGTTGGTATCATTAATCTTGGTCGTGCCTACCGTGTAAGGCGTGTTACCCGTGCTGAAACCAAGGCGATAGCGCACGATGCTGAAATAGTTCAATGACGTAAATTTCGGAAGGTATTCGGCGCCGATGTGAATACGGTTCACGTCTCTCAGGCTTTCGTTCACATTGCCGAAGCCGCGGTACTGCGACCACGTCTGGTGGCTGAAATCGGCCGATAGAGTCAGTTTAAACGGCCATTCGAGGCTCGCTCCGACCTGGTATTGTTCAGGCACTTTCATGGAACCGCCGAGGTTGTTTTCCAGCGTATCCGGCGCGGCAACGGGGAAAGAGCCTTGCGTCAATTCGAATGACGTGGTTTTGGTGGCATTCAACGAAGTGCTGAAACTATACGCACCTCCGATGTTCAGGTTCAGTTTGTTCTCTTTTTTCAGTGGAATGCGAACGGCACCACCGGCACGGAATGCGACATCGGAATAGGTGTTGCGCTCATTGAGACTCACCAGGTAATCGGATTGAATACCGTTGACCGAAAGTGATACATCGGACGACCGGCGTACGTTGCCGAAGAAGTAGCTGCTTTCGAGCCCCAGGCTCACATAGCGCCCGATTTGAAACGAATTCACGACAGAGGCCTTGTTGACCCCGCCCTTGCCTGCCACGGTATACTCGGCAATGCCCGGGGAGCCTGCAACCGGCCGCGTGAAGGTATTTTCGTAATCGATGAAGCTGTATGGTTTGAGGTTCGCGCCGATCACCCACCGCGGCGTCACCGGGAAGGAAAGCGACAGGTAAGCGAGGTTACCACCGGCATTTTTCTGGTTGAGGTTACCGGCAGCGATGTTCTTATATTGGCCGATCAAACCGACGTCGAGCGTGGTAAACCGGTTGCGTACCCAAAGGGCCGGGTTGAGATTATTGATCTGAAATCCGCCTCCGGTACTGACGCCGGAGCCTCCCATGGCAGTATTATCGGAATATGCATCCCCGTAAAACTCCCCCATGCCAAGAGATGAATACGGAGAATTGCCCAATCCTTGTGCTTGCAGTTTTGTTGCAAGATTTGTACAACTCGAACCGAGTGCAATGGCAAGCGTGACTATTCCTATTCTACTGTAAAGAGACATTATATGTTAAAATTCTGTTCAATCCTATTAAAACCAGTTCTGGCACCGCAAAGATGGGTGGTTTCAAGTTACTTTCAAAAAAAGCCGCGTCCCCACCGCATAATACTACGCGTAAAGACGGGTATTTGTGACGGTACCGTTCAATAATTCCTTCGATTTCAGCAAGTGTGCCATTCATCACACCGCTTTGCATAGCCTGACGGGTGCTTTTTCCGATTAATTCCGGCTCTTGTTCAGGCTCAAAAAGTGGAAGTCTTTTAGTAAACGTGTGCATTGCATTGAATCGCATCCGCACGCCGGGGGAAATTAATCCGCCCTGAAATACGGCATTGCGGTCGATGAGGTCGTAGGTAATGCAGGTTCCCATATCGATCACAACCAGATCTTCGTCGGGAAAAAGGAAATTGGCGCCCGCTGCTGCTGCAATGCGGTCGGCGCCGAGGGTTTGCGGGGTGTCGTAATCCTTGCCGATCGGAAGCGGGGTGTCAGGTGTGAGACCGATGATCGTTACCGGTTCATTCAATGCATTCTGGAACTCTTCCTGCGTCCTGCCGACGGATGAAAAGAACAGGTATTCCGGCAGTTCCGCCCTGATGTGCCGGATGAGTTCCGGGAATTCCAGGTGCGTCGTATAGCGTATAAGTTTTTCCCCCTCGAACCATCCGATCTTCGAAAAGGTATTCCCCGAATCCACAACAATATTCATAGTCCGGCAAAATTCCGATTTTCCGCTCACAAAAACTAAGGCTTTCCGGAAGTAACAGCCGTAAAGTCAGCAGGATGGTACGTTAGTCCCGAATTTTTTGTCAGTAAAAAGCAATAAATGCCCCATTGGCACGGTTTTTAAGCTAAACATTTGGAAATTAAACCAGATATATTTACTTTCGTCCATCCAAGTCAGTATCGACTTTTAAATCCAAATTACATCTCGCGCTAACATCCTATCTCAACGTTATCGAGATTCAACAATCTGCCGATTTATTGTCAATACTTCCTGTTTGTACCAGTTACAATTTTTCAGATTGATCCATCAAAGTTTTGCAGAGTAAAGTCTTTCGCGCGGACTTTCACAACAAATGCTTATTTAACCTATCAATGACCATCACGTGACCGCAGGGCGCGTTGTCCTGTTTCCATCCAATTATATTCACAATCTTATTGTCCAATTGGTAAAGTGACCCTTTACTTTCCATTTTCTGTATGCCTACAATTGATGATTTAAACATTAAGCTTCTATCAGAGCTACGAGAAATAGCGGGCGCTCTGGGAATACCCGATTTTGCCAAACTTCCCAAAAAAGAACTAGTTAACCGGATTGCGTCCCGGCAGGAAGCACCCGTTGCCGAGCCCGTGGCCGTGGAAGCTCCCGTTGCCGAAGGTTTCGCCGGTGATGGCGAGCCAAAGAAAAAACGAGCCAGAAGGCCTGTCGAGGCTACGCCCGTAGCCGTACCGGTGAATAACAAGGGAGGCAATAACCGCCCTGCCCGTAATAAAAAAGACAACAACCAATCCGCCGCCTCTTCTGCGCCATTGTTCGATAATCCTTTTTCGAAACGTCAGGAAGAGCGCCCGAAAAATATAGATACATCGCTTGAAATCGACGAGGATAATGATACCCTCAACGATCTCGGCCGCGAAGAAATCATCGCCGCCTCCGAACCTGAAACGGAACCCGAAGCAGCAGCGGCAGAAGAAGTGCAGGAGGAAAAACCGGCTGCATTGCCTCAGGAACCGGCAGCGCAGCCGCGTGAGGAACGTCCATTCCGCCAGCCGAACGAAGGCCAGGACAGAAATCAGCAGCCGCAGCCGCAGCGCGAGGACCCTTCTTCCAAGATTAAACGCAACTACAACAATTACGTACGCGAATTCGACGGCCTGATCGTCAACGAAGGTGTGCTGGAAATCATGCAAGACGGCGGCTACGGCTTCCTTCGGTCTGCGGATTACAACTACCTGGCAAGCCCGGACGATATTTACGTGTCGCCTTCGCAGATCAAATTGTTCGGCCTGAAAACGGGCGACACCGTGAAAGGCCAGATCCGTCCGCCGAAAGAAGGAGAAAAATACTTTGCACTCCTGCGTGTGGAGACGGTAAATGGTAAGACAACCGAAGAAATCCGCGACCGTATCCCATTTGAATACCTTACCCCGTTGTTCCCGGACGAATGCCTGCGCCTGAGCTCGCGCCCGGAACAATATTCAACCCGTATTCTCGACCTGTTCGCGCCGATCGGTAAAGGACAGCGCGGGATGATCGTGGCACAGCCCAAAACCGGTAAAACGGTGCTTTTGAAAGAAATCGCCAACGCCATTACCCGCAACCACCCCGAAGTGTTCCTGCTGATCCTCCTGATCGACGAACGCCCGGAAGAGGTAACGGATATGCAGCGGAGCGTACGTGCGGAGGTTATCGCCTCTACGTTCGACGAGCAGGCCGACCGCCACGTGAAAGTAGCGAGCATCGTTTTGGAAAAAGCCAAAAGAATGGTGGAATGCGGTCACGATGTTGTGATTTTGCTCGATTCCATTACGCGTCTGGCGCGTGCGTATAACACGGTCGTTCCGTCGTCCGGTAAAATTCTTTCCGGTGGTGTGGATGCCAATGCATTGCACAAACCGAAACGTTTCTTCGGTGCGGCAAGGAATGTGGAAAACGGCGGCTCACTGACCATTATCGCAACCGCATTGATCGACACCGGTTCTAAAATGGACGAGGTGATCTTCGAAGAATTCAAAGGTACCGGTAACATGGAATTGCAGCTCGACCGCAAACTGTCCAACAAACGCGTATTCCCGGCCATCGATGTCATGGCTTCCGGTACACGCCGCGAGGACCTGCTGCTCGACAAGGAAACGCTCAAAAAAGTATGGATACTCCGCAAGCACATGTCCGATATGAATGCCATGGAATCGATGGATTTCCTGCTCGAACATATGAAAGGGACAAGGAACAACGAAGAGTTCCTGATCTCGATGAACCGATAAATAAGAAAGCCCGGACGACAGCCCGGGCTTTTTTACGTTCATGGCTCCCCTATTGCATCTTGTCCGGCGGAATCCTATCTTTAGGTAAATAAAACACACATTCCCTACCGTCAAACTTCCGTTCCGCATGTTCAATAGTAAGGCACTCTGGTGGACCTTCCTGGGATTTTGGATAGCAGGTTCCATTTATTGGCATGTCTGCAAAATCGAGCAGTACTGCGATATGTTCTTCAATTCACAGGCGCTGCTCCCCGAGCTGCCCGCACAGCATGGGCAGCTGCATTTCACGCTCAAAGACATCGGGTTTCCGGCCTACCATATTCAGCTCACGCATCTGGGGCAGCATACCGTTATGTTGTCCGTCGCATTGGTGCTCGGGTTTGTACTGGGTACTACTTACGAAATCGGGAAGACGAGGGATTTGCGGTACAAACTCAATCGGATCGATCGCGAACTGGACTATTATCAATCCAAACAATGAAACTAGGGCCATTAACCATCGATCTCGACAGCCTCCCGGTGGCGGTAGCGGAAATAGCGCTGCTGCTGATCAGCGCCACCGCGCTCGGTTGGATACTGGCCAAAGTGATTATCAACCGGAGAATCCATAACTTGCAGGAATTAATTGAAGAGAAAAAATACGAACTCGCTCAATACCGGACTTTAACGAACACCACAGTGGATTACCCGATTGCTACCAACGCTTCCAAAACCGTTTACCCCAACATCAGCCCCGATCACGCGCCCGACGACCTCAAAATCATTGAAGGAATCGGACCGAAAATCGAGGAAATACTGAACAATGCAGGCATCCATACCTACGAGCAGCTCATAGAAACACCCGTATTGCGCACGGCAGGCTACCTCAAAAAAGCAGGTCCGCGCTATCAGCTGCACGACCCATCCAGCTGGCCGGAGCAGGCCGCATTGGCCAAACAACAGAAATGGGAAGAACTGGAAAAGTTAAAATTGAAGCTGATTTCAGGAAGGCAATAAAAAAAGCCGCTGTTGAAGCGGCTTTTTTCGTATCTGCAATGCGCTGTTACAGCGTGCTTACCGTGCGCTGGATAAAGCGCGTCAGGTCGTTGCCTGAAAGCAATCCCTGTGAAAGCAATGCGAGATCATACAGCTGTTTCGCGAGCGCCTTTTGGTCGTCTTCACTGTCCGAACCGGCGATTTTGCCGATCAGCGGGTGGTTCGAGTTCAGTGAAACCGTGTACATCAAAGGCATATCGCCGAACATCGAACGCTGGCCCGACGATGCCTGCATGTCCGTCATGCGGCGCATGAACTCGGGGAATGTGATCACTACGGGCAATTCGTCCACCGGCATCGCTTCCACGGTAATGTGGGCCGTTTTGCTTTCCGAAACGCCTTCGAAAACCTTCTTCACCTTCTCCTGATCGTCGGAAGAAAGAATGCTTTCCAGTTTCACTTCTTTCTCAACCAGTTTGTCGAGCGTATCGGCATCCACGCGCTTCACGCTGATCTTTTCCAGCTTCTGCTCCAATGCATTGATGAAGTGCGAATCGATCACGGTGTTCATTACCAGCACGTCATAGCTGCGTTTCTTCGCCGACTGGATAAATGCGTCCTGTTTCTTCTCGTCGGTCGTGTAAAGCCACACGAGCGAATCGTTTTTATCGGTCTGGTTTTCTTTAATGTGCTCGCGGTATTCCTCGAATGTGAAGAATTTGCCCTCGGTGTTTTTCAGCAAACAGAAATCCTTCGCTTTGTCATAGAATTTATCGTCGCTGATAATGCCGTATTTCACGAACAAACCGATGTCATCGAATTTCTTTTCGAATCCTTCACGGTCGTTTTTGAAGATTTCGAGCAGCTTATCAGCCACTTTGCGGGTAATGTAGCCATTGATTTTCTTCACATTACCATCCGCTTGCAGGTAGCTGCGGGATACGTTCAACGGAATGTCCGGCGAGTCGATCACACCGTGAAGCAGTTGCAGGAAGTCGGGAACGATATCCTTGACTTCGTCGGTAATGAATACCTGGCGGCTGTAAAGCTGAATTTTTTCGCGCTGGCCCTGGAAATCGTTGCGTAATTTCGGGAAGTACAGTACGCCCGTCAGGTTGAATGGATAATCCACATTCAAATGGATCCAGAAAAGCGGGTCTTCTCCGAATGGATATAGCTCTTTGTAGAATGCCAGGTAATCCTCGTCCGTCAAATCCGCAGGGCTCTTGGTCCAGATCGGGCTCGGATTGTTGATTACCTTATCTTCAAACTCGATTTCGATCGGCAGGAATTTGCCATATTTTTCCAAAATGCCGCGAAGGCGGTGCTCATCCAGGAATTCTTCCGAATCGGCCGCGATGTGCAGGATAATGTCGGTACCGCGCTCCGCTTTTTCGATCGGGGAAATTTCAAACTCCGTCGAACCGTCGCATTCCCAGCGAACGGCCTCTGCACCTTCCTTGTAGGATTTGGTAATGATTTCTACATTCTCCGCCACCATGTAAGCCGAGTAGAAACCCAGACCAAAGTGACCGATAATGCCCTTATCGCCTTCTCCCTTGTCCTTATATTGCTCTACAAACTCGGTAGCGCCTGAGAATGCGATCTGGTTGATGTATTTCTTGATCTCCTCGGCTGTCATGCCGATACCATTGTCACTGATCGTGATCGTTTTGGCATCCTTATCCAGCTTGACAACCACTTTCAGATCGCCCAGCTCGCCGTTGTATTCGCCATAGGAAGCCAGCTTTTTGATCTTTTGCGACGCGTCTACCGCATTGGAAACTAACTCTCTGAGAAAAATTTCGTGGTCCGAATAAAGGAATTTTTTGATGATCGGAAAGATGTTCTCGGTGTGAATGCTCAAATTCCCTTTTTCCTGAATCACTGATTCCATAGTTGTATGATCGTTTGTTTTATATTGTAATAATGTATTTCCGCTTTGCAATACGCGCCAGAAATATGCGTTCCAATAACAATCAAAACGCCTCCCGGCTGCCACATTGTCAGTACTGCATGAGCACGTGGTACGAACGATCAATCAATTGGTATCTGAAAGGCTTTTTTACTAATATTGCGACCGGTAAACAACTCAACTAAAATCACCAAACCTGTTCTGCTGAACACCAATTTTCTGACATGAATCTGATTAAGAAACTATTTGCAGGAGTCATCTTATTGAGCGGGTTCTCGGCCTGCACCACCATGAACTCCGTTCCCCTCTCGAATTACACCGTATTTACCGAAGATCTCCGTCGCGACCTCGAAGCTGCCAATATTTCCCTCACGAAAGTTCAGTTTTTCAACGACAAGTCGATCAACATCCGCCGTGAGGTGACCGACCCGAACGATATCAAGGTTAACCCGGAAGGCCAGATCACGATGAGCAACGGAAAGAGCATTCAGACGATCAACGTGCTCCCGTTCACACCCGGCGTCGCATTGAGTAGCAGCGACGGTACCATCAACGTTTCGTGGGACGATACCCAGCAGGATACCAAAGGGATGAAATTTAACCTCAGCGGTCAGAATTACTTCCTCGATGTACTCCCGAACAACAAATTCGATTACAAGGAGCGTACATTCGACCTGCAAAGCGGAAACGGCGCCCGACTTTTTGTGAAAAAGGACCTGCTGAAACAAGTGAAGAACCAGCGCGAAACGCTGAAAGGACGTAAGGTGAACCAGTAACTACCCGGCAGCCATTCAAAATAAAAGGTCGGGAAACCCCGACCTTTTATTTTTTGAGCGTTCCTTTTATCAGTTTAGGTTAAAATATTGGCTTTTCTTTCTGTCCGGGCCGGGTTTCTGGATGATCTGCGAGTTGCGGATCAGCACGATCACAACCAGGCCGGTAATAATCGCCAGGGCGATCTGTAAAAACGATATAATGCTGAAACTGGCCACATTCACCTTCGAAGCCCTCATCAGGTCCTTCCCGATCGTCGACTGAATACCTGCCAGCTCGTTCAGGTTCAAAATCGTGCTCTCAAACGTGGCCGCTCCCGGCGCCGAAAACATCTCCCGGGCATCTCCTGCCAAGCCATTCGCGCACAATGCGAGCACGTGGCCTTCCAGCCGCGCATACTGGGCCGTCTGACTTTTAAATGCATGTAAACTTTTCGCCTCCTGGTCCACCAGGTACGTCTTTTCAAATGAATGGATCAGCGAATCGATGCTGCGGTCGTACGCCTGCAACTGCGCCTTCACGCGTGCGGGCGATTCCCGCTTTTCGGAAAAAAGGTACGTTTCGAGCGACAGACGCTTCCGGTACAGGTTTTCGGTCAGGTACAGGATTGTCGTCGCAGGGACGAGCCGGTCCTTGTAAATGGATGAGAAGCATTGATCGATGTCCTGCACATTGTACCGCGACAGCATCGTACCGCCAATGATCAACACCATGATCCCTCCCAACAAAAACGCAGCTTTCAACTTCTGCTGAATAACAAACGACCACTTCATGGCAACGATCTCACCGGTTGAAAATTAACTTTCCCAATGTATCAATGTATTTACAAAATACAAAAATATCTTTCTATATTAACGAAAATCTGTGCGTGGTAATATCTGTTTTACAATGTACACACAAAAAAAGCGCAGAGGCGTATCGCCCCTGCGCTGCTGCGACAGCTAACAGAAAAGCTAGTTTTGCTGGCCGCCGCCTCCTACAACATCCGTATTGTTAACCGACTTGGTCTTTTTCTTTGCCGAATCGAAACTCATTTTTCCGATCGAATAGCTGAAAGTAATCTTGAAATTGCGGTTGTAAAGCTGTGTAGCGCCGGTTTGTACGAATTGCGGCGACGTCAGGTCGGACGTGAAGCGCACGCCTTTCGTCAGGAAATTTTCCGCGGCGAAACCAACGCTACCCTTTTTGTTGGCAAAATCCTTTTTGAACCCTAGTGAATATAGGTAGAAGCCCGTGCGCGTTCCCTGCAACTGGATTTCCTTCCCACGATAGAATCCGAATGCCTGCACCCCCCAGCCATTCTGCAGAGATATCTGCGACATCAGCCGGCCCCCGAAATTGAACCCGGAGTTGCTGATACCCACCGAAGTGCCTTCCAGGCTCGTCGTTTGGCCTTCCAGGTAAGAATGCAACATGTCGATGCTGCCGTTCAATGTCCATTTCGGCGTGAGGTACACGTTCGCAAATATGTTCGCGCCGTAAGCTTGCTGCTTGCCGATGTTCTCGTACGTCGTCACGATCGCGCCTTGCAGCGTATCCACGGCCATGCGCACCTGCGTGATGGAATTATTGGTCTGGCGGGCAAATATCGAAGCATTAATGTAAGTCTTCTTGATATTGGTACTCAATGCCAACTCGAAATTGTCGGTCAGTTCGGGGCTCAATGCCGGGTTACCGGTGCTGATACTCTGCGGGTTCGACAGGTTCACGTTCGGGTTCAGCTGCTGGATACCCGGGCGTTGCATGCGCCGGTTATAGGCCGCTTTCAAAGTAGTACTCCCCGAAAGCGCCTTCGAAACGTTGATGCTCGGCACCAGATTGCTGTAATTAGGAATATCGATCACCTTCTGGTCTCCCAGATCGGCGGTAATACCGGTATATTCGTAACGCGTACCCAATTTGAAGGTATATTTATTCTGGGTCGAAAGCGTGTAGGAAACATATCCCGCCGCCACATTCTGCTTGTAATTCAAAGCACCGGCCGGATTGGTTGTGCTCAATACAAAGTCACCCGATTCTCCCGCTGTCAGGTATTTATAGTCGCTGTCCACCGTCCGGAAAATGCCTTTCGCACCGAATTCGAGCAACTGGTTTTTGCCCAGCGGCGTCTGATAGTCGGTTTGAAGGGTCAGCTCGGAGTTCTGGTTTTTGTTCTCGTTTTTCAACCGGCTATCCACCGCGCCCGATTCGTTCAGCATGTCGGTGTTGAAGTTGTTGGTCAAACCCGTACGGCTGTACAGCGTCGAAATGCTCCATTCCTGCTGTGGTTTAAAAGTGCGGATGTAATCGATATTGAAATCCACCGTTCCCGAAAGGTCCTTGCGGTCTACCTTGCGCAATGAGCTGTTGCTGAGCGTGCTGTTTTCGTATTGATTGATCGTCAGGTCCTGCTTCTGGATAAAATTCCGCGTTCCATAGCGCAGACCGGCCGATAGTGCCTGGTTTTTACCCAAATCATAGTCCCAGCCCAGCGAATACTGGCCAAACAGCCCGCGGTCATTGGCGGTCGAGCTCTGGTTGGTCAGGAAAGAACTGCCGCCGGAATAGGTCGTCTGGTCGAGCACGGAGGTTGCCTTGTTATAGAATGCGCGACCGAAACCGCCCAGTGTGAAACCCATTTTGCCTTTGCGGTAGCTGCCGTTCAGGCCGAGGTTGGAGCCGCGGTTACCCACGCCCGAGTCGATATTGAGCGTCAGGCCCTGCAAATTGTTCTTTTTGGTAATGATATTGATGATCCCGCCCGATCCTTCCGCATCGTATTTCGCTGAGGGAGACGTAATAACTTCCACCG
This sequence comes from Dyadobacter beijingensis DSM 21582, assembly GCF_000382205.1. GTDB lineage: Bacteria > Bacteroidota > Bacteroidia > Cytophagales > Spirosomataceae > Dyadobacter > Dyadobacter beijingensis. The sequence continues at coordinate 1,508,970 of NZ_KB907787.1, read as the reverse complement.
ATTTGATCATATCCGCCGGGATTTGCTTCAAAGCATCGGCCACATTGCTGGCGATAATGGTCGAAGGCTTGTTGTTGATCAGCACGCGGATGTTCGAGCTACCCCGAAGCGACACGTTACCGTCCAGGTCCACCGACAGCATCGGTACCTTCCGCAGCAGGTCCGAAGCGTCGCCGCCTTTGGAAGTAATGTCCTTTTCCGCATTGAAAACGAGCCTGTCCACCTTTTCCTCTACCAGCGATTTCTCACCGGTAATGGTCACTTCCTGCAAATTCTGCACGCTGGAAGCCAGCTGAATGGAACCCAGCTCCACATCCTTGCCCTTCTCCACCTTCACATCCACCGATTTGTCCTTATAGCCGATGAACGAGATCAGCAACCGGTAAGAACCCGGCGCCACTTTGGAAATAGCGAACTTACCCATCTCGTCGGCAGTGGTACCGTCAATGGGCTTGTTTTCAGCAACATTGAATAATGCAACACTGGCAAACTCCACGCCTTTTGCCGCGGCTGAATCCAGCACAATTCCGGAAATTTTAGAATTACCCTGCGCCGGTGCCTGAGCGAAGGTAAATGTGGCCGTTATGGCCAGAAATAAGGTCAAAACGAATATTCTGACGACTGATAGCAATGGATTGTTCATGGTTTCCATAAGTTAAATCAAGAGGGTGCTTTCGCTGCTGTCCTACTTTAATGCAATTCCCGATACAAAGGAAAAACATACTTTATATTTATTATTTGATAATAGATAGCTACCCCGATTTCATCTGCGAACAGCCGTTTTCGGGATACCAAATCAGAAATGACAGGCCATGCTGCCGGGCGTCCGGCTTGCGGGAGCGTATGTGGTACAATTTTGGTGAAGCGGGAAGACAAGCTTACTTTTGCACTAACATACTCTTCCGTTCATGAATGACGTCGTCATAGATTTCAGCAAAGTCCACCAGATAAAACTATTCGGAATTACCATTATGGAGCCCTCGACGGTACTGTCGAGCCTGGTGATGACCGCCGTGTGCATTTACGCGTTTATCCACCTCAACCGACTCGGGCGCGCGCACCGCATGTACAAGCAGATCCAGTATTTCTTTCTGTTTATGGCCATCGCCACGGCCATTGGCGGGATATTAGGGCACGGCTTTCTGTATATGACCGGTAAAGTGGGCAAGATACCCGGCTGGTTTGCAAGCATGATCGCCGTAGCATTGTTCGAGCGGGCTGCCATCTGGCACATCAAGCCGCTCCTGCAACGCCGCAACGGCCTCATCCTGGGCTGGTTAAACTACGTGGAACTCACCGTCTTCTTCGTACTGACATTCATTACCCTCGACTTTCGCGTCGTGGAAGTGCACGCATTCTACGGGCTTTTCCTCATGCTTTTCACGATCGAGATTTATGTGTACAAAAAGCGGAAGGACCCCGGCAGCAAAAATATCTTCCTGGCTACCTTGATGGGCGCCATCGCGGCAGGTTTCCATGCATTGAAATTCAGCTTCGGCGATTGGTTTAATTACAACGACATTGCGCATATCCCGATGTCGCTCTCCATCTGGTTCTACTACCAGGGCGCGCGGCATATGACGTATTACGGCGAGGAGATGATCGTGCCGGAGGAAGTTGTGGCGAGTGAAGGGGAGGCGTGACCGCTGACGGCCGATTATTGCAAATATATAATGACAAAAAAGCGGATGCCCTGACGAAGAGCATCCGCTTTTTTATGCACGAAATGCGCCTTACTTATTCGGCTGTGGTGTGTAACGCAAGTAAGGCTTCACGATGTTCAGGCCTTTGGTGAATTTCTTCTGGGCATCTTCCGTGCTTACGGCCGGTACCACGATCACGTCCTCGCCGTCTTTCCAGTCGGCTGGTGTCGCTACGGAATAGTTGGCAGTCAGTTGCAGCGAGTCGATCACGCGCAGGATCTCATTGAAATTACGACCGGTGGATGCCGGGTAAGTCAGCGTAAGTTTGATCTTCTTGTCCGGTCCGATCACAAATACCGAGCGAACGGTCGCTTTTTCGCTTGCGTTCGGGTGGATCATATCGTAGAGATAAGCCACTTTGCGGTCTTCGTCGGCGATGATCGGGAAGTTCACTTCCGCATTATTGACTTCATTGATATCCGGAATCCAGCGGTTGTGCGAATCCAGGTCATCCACGCTCACGGCGAGCACTTTTACATTACGTTTCTCAAACTCACCTTTCAAAAGCGCTGTCTTCCCTAATTCGGTTGTACAAACGGGAGTAAAGTCAGCGGGGTGAGAGAACAGCAATCCCCATTTATCTCCCAGCCATTCGTGGAATTTAATAGGGCCTTGCGTGGTATTTGCTTCAAAATCCGGTGCGATATCTCCTAATCGAAGTGACATAATGGTGAAGGTTTAAAGAATGAAACATTTAATCTACTAACATTGTAGAGTAGAACACAAAATTAAGTAAATAGTTTCATTTAACGCCCAATTCTTCCATTAATAAATCCTGCGGAAAACCGCCTGTCCAGCAGCTTCATGATACGCTGACAATGTTCCGTTTAACCAATTTTAACCGCATTTTAAGTCTTGTTTAATTGCGTTTTAATTGCTCTTTGGCTCCTTTGAGAACGGAAACAGGAAACGGCCCTCAGCCCATTTCCCGGCCTCCCGGATCACTACTTTTAAACGCGAATGGCCTCTGACATGACAGCCCGGAAAAGTGCTTTCGATGAAGAAACGGTATTGCACGAGTTGAAGCGATTCCTGCCTGCAATGTCACCGTCGCGGACATTCACCTACCAGAATCCCCTTCGTGGTTTTCAGGACAGGAAGTTCCATGACGCGGCCCGCGAAGCGAACGAAATCCTGGGCATCGGCACCACGCTGTTGCCCGAAGAGTACCGCGCGTTTTACAATTCCAAACGGGTAAAACCGGACATTCTGGAAAAGGTAGTGCTGAAAAAGAAAGGCGCCGCGCGCACATTCGAATGGCAGGATAAGGTACTGATGAAAAAATTCGGTGCAGATGCGTCGCCAAGGATCGGGAAACTGAGGGCAGCCTGGAAAAAACAATATAAAATCGACCTGGATGAGGAGGTTCATCCTACCCTGTTCCGGCTGCTGGGCGCTTGTCTCGCTCCCCGCACCGCGGCCTGGCAGTTTCCCGTGCGCGGCCTGGGCTTTCTCGACTCCATGCGCGAAATGGAGGCGAACAGCTTAGTAAGCGTATTCAAAACCGTCAGGGCCAGGAACCTGCTTTTGCATACCCGGCCCGGCATTGCCGATCTGCTGCAAGTCGTCGTCGGCGACGAGACGCATTTCCAGCAATATCTTTTCGATCAGCAATTTGCCCACAGGGGCTGGTCAGGCCTGGTAATGGAAATGGAAGACCGCAATAGCCTATTTTCCGAAGGTCGGATGGTTGCCATGTACGACCTGGTCATTTTTGAATTATTACTGGAAATAGACGCGCTCGATCATCGCCTGAAAAATCGCTGGCAGCCACTTTCGGCCGGTTTGGCAGAGGTACCCGGCAAACTTTTCGCACCGGTACCGGCCAGCGAAAAACATGAAGTGCTGGCGATTTGGCAGGAAGCGGTGGAATGGAGCTACTATGACCAGTTACTCAGCCGGCTTTACCATCGCACGGGCGCGGAGCCGCACTCCCGCCCGTTGTGGCCGGCACATGGCAGGCCGGAGGAATCCCCTGCCGCCAAAGCGCCCGGAACGACCTGCCTCATCGGCGGTCCGCTGCTGGCCAGGAACTTCCCGGCCGACGACCTCGTGAGCATAAATCCCTACGATTTCGCCGACGACCCCGAGGGCGAATTACTCGCCGAAATCTTTGAAACAGCTATCCCGTCCTGCGGGGCCATTAACCTCGAATATTTCTTCTCCCGCACCGGCCTGAACAACCGGCCCTATGCCGCGGCGGAAGACACTCCGGGACTGGTCGAGCCATCCGGTGCCAAGGGCGACCTCCGGACAGGCCTGCCTGCGCGTATGGCCGAGCGTGATGTGCCCATGCGCCTGCTGTGCGTGACGGAGCATTACCCCGAAACGGTATTGAAGGTGATCGGGCGTCTCGGAAGCGCAAGAAGCTGGCTGGTGAATGAATGGGTGCACCTGGTCGTGGTCGACCCGGATACGCGGGAGCTGAGTGTGCTGAGAAATGGTAAGATGGTTGCGTACAAGTCGGATCGTCGCCTGGCGGCAGTTCATTAAAATATATGTTTTTAAACCATTTCCATTTCGACGGAATTGCCATTTCGTACCTGCTCGTAGGGATCGTCGTAACGCTCCTGACCGCAGTGTACGGCCGAAGGACCCTGCGCAGCAAAGAGCAGATATCGCGCTTCTATTGCACGTTGGCGCTCTTTTGCGCGGGTTACGGCATTACCATATTTTCCGGCGACCTGAAAATCCTGTTTGCAGGCTGGGAAATCATGGGATTCGCGTCGTTCCTGCTGATCATACTTCATCGTAACATTACGCCCGGCAACACGCTGAAAGCCTTTTTTATATACCGCCTGGGGGACGTCGGCTTGCTCCTTGCCATGTGGGCAAGCCACCACCTCTGGCACGAAAACACGACATTCGTTTCCCTGCTGCTCGTGATGACGGCTTCGGCCCAGGCGTCGCAACTGCCGGTGTCGGCGTGGCTCCCGCAGGCGATGGAAAATTCCTCGACCGCCGGCAACATGCTCCTGGCGACGCTGGCCGTGCAAATGGGCATATTTCTACTGCTGCGGACAATGCCGCTTTGGGAACACCAAATGCCGATACGCGTACTCATTGCATTGCTCGGGACGGCGGCGGCGGCGATGGCGGCAGGAATGGTTCGGGTACAAACGGTCGCGAGGCGCCGGATCGCCTACGCATCCATGACGCATACCGGGCTCATTTTTGTCGAAGTAGCGGCCGGTTTTAAAAGCCTTGCCCTGGCCCACTTTGCAGCGAATGCATTGCTGAGGGCGTATCAGCTGGTCAGATCGCAGGAGTGCCAATCACCGGGGCAACACGTATTGAAAAATAGCCTCACCTGGGAGGAACGGCTGCCTAAAAAGCTCCAATACACGCTGTATATGCTGTATATGAAAGAATGGGGCATGTACGCGCGGCTGTCGAAATACCTGCGTGCCTAAACTTTTGTAATAACCCACTAACACCAATTACATCCACCGACTACCGATTTTCATAATTATAGTTAACCTGTTCGTTTAAGTTTCGGAAACCATCTCATGTTTAAAATGAGATGGTTTTTTGTTTAATTTGAACTAACCCGGCCCATTTTGCTTTTTGAATTAAAAACCGACCTTTTCCCTTGAAACTGCCTGTATACCTGGACAATAATGCGACAACCCCCGTGGACCCCAGGGTGTTACAGGAGATGCTCCCCTATTTTTCGGAGCGGTTCGGCAATGCGGCGAGCCGTACGCATTCCTATGGCTGGGAAGCGGAGGAATCGGTGGACATTGCCCGCGAACAGATTGCCGGCCTTATTGGCGCACATCCCCATGAAATTGTGTTCACGTCGGGTGCTACGGAGGCTGTTAACCTCGCCATCAAAGGTGTTTTCGACAATTCCGGGAAAGAACGAAAGCATATTATCACGGTTTGCACCGAACACAAGGCCGTACTGGACACCTGCAAGCATTTGGAACGTCGCGGCGGCACCGTCACCTACCTGCCGGTGAATGCCAACGGGCTAATCAGCCTCACCGACCTCGAAAATGCCGTTACCGACGACACCATCCTCATTGCGGTAATGTATGCCAATAACGAAACCGGGGTGATCCAGCCGGTCCGGGAAATTGCCGCCATTGCTAAAAAATACCAGATTCCCTTTCTCTCGGACGCCACGCAGGCCGTGGGCAAAATCCCCGTAAACGTGCAGAACGAAGGCATCGACTTGCTGACGATCAGTGCGCACAAGCTTTACGGCCCCAAGGGCGTGGGCGCATTATACGTGCGCAAGAAGAACCCTGCCATTGCATTGACCGCGCAGATCGACGGCGGCGGCCACGAGCGGAATATGCGGAGCGGCACGCTCAATGTGCCCGGCATTGTAGGCCTCGGCTGGGCGTGCGAGATCGCCGGAGCGGAACTGACGCGCGAAAGCAAGCGCGTGGCTACGTTGCGCAATGCATTTGAAGTGGAACTGCTTATGTTGCAGGATATCGAGGTCAATGGAGAGGAAGCACGGCGCTTGCCGCATTGCACCAATATCTCATTCGGCCAGGTCGACGGCGAAAAGCTGATTTTCGAAGCAGGCAGCGACCTGGCATTTTCCCGAAGCTCGGCCTGTACATCCGCAACCCTGGAACCGAGTTATGTGCTGAAAGCGATGGGGTTTTCGGACGAGCGCATTCACAACTCTTTCCGGTTCAGTTTTGGGCGCTTTTCTACGGAAGAGGACGTCGCGCATGCCGTTTCTGTTATTTCAAGGATTGTAAAACAACATCGCCATGAAAGAAATCTCGGACATCATCCGGTCGTATGAGCAGGCATTGCACTCGGGCAAGCGCATGGCGCTCGCGACGGTCGTGCATGTGGAAGGCTCCTCGTACAGGCGGCCGGGCGCACGCATGCTCGTGACGGACGACGGCCAGCTCACCGGTGCTATCAGCGGCGGCTGCCTCGAAGGTGATGCGCTGCGAAAAGCCCTGCTCGCCATTTCCCAGCAGAAAAACAAGCTGGTTACCTACGACACCACCGACGAAAACGATACTACCCTGGGCGTTCAGCTGGGGTGCAACGGCATTGTGCACATCCTGTTCGAACCCATTCATACCGACGACGCCGAAAACCCGGTGGAGCTCTTGAAAAAAGTGGCTGCCAAGCGCCAGAATGCCGTTTTGGTGACGCTGTTCTCCCTGCAATCGCGCACGGGGTCGCAGCCGGGCACGTGCTTCCTGCATTTGCAAACCGACGACCAGGTTACCTGCCATTGCGAAGGGCCGGGTATGTACGAGCAGCTCCTGGCCGAAACGCAGGCCGCCTATCAGCGGAACGATTCGTTTTTCAAAGCATTTACCCAAAATAACCTGTCACTTACGGGTTTTGTGGAGTATTTCAATACGCCACCGTCGCTGGTGATCGCCGGGGCTGGTAATGACACCATTCCGCTCACCGAAATGGCGGCCGTATTAGGTTGGGATATTACGGTGGTCGACGGGCGGACTGGCCACGCCACGCGCCAACGGTTTCCGAAAGCCGGAAAAGTGCTCGTAGTGCGCGCAGAGGATGTTTTGAAACACATTACTGTCGACGAGCGGACGTTTTTCCTGCTCATGACCCACAACTACAACTACGATCTCGCCCTACTGAAACAGTTGCTTGCGGTAGAGGCCTGCCAGTATGCGGGTGCATTGGGCCCCAAGAAAAAGCTCGAACGCATGTATGCGGAGCTGGAAAGCGAAGGAATGGCGATCTCCGAGGCGCAAAAAGCCAAGGTGTACGGCCCGGTCGGGCTGGATATCGGGGCTGAAACGTCGGAAGAAATCGCCTTGTCGGTGTTGGCGGAAATCAAGGCGGTGCTGGGCAGGCGGGCGGGCTTGTCGCTGCGCGAAAAATCGGAACCGATCCACAACCGCTCCGACCAGCGCGTGGACTACGCCCGCGACGATAAGGAGGAGTTTTTGTGTGCCGTGCAAACCGTCGCTCCCTGACACGGCCATGACAAACTATGGCATCATTATCCTCGCCGCCGGCAATTCCTCGCGTCTGGGCGAGCCGAAGCAACTCCTCGCATTCGAAGGTAAAACCCTGATCCGCCGCATTACCGAGGCCGCATTGGCGGTAGCAGCCAGCCATGTGTGGGTCGTCACCGGCGCCAATGCCGCTCCTATCGAAGCCGAACTAGCCGGGCTTCCGTGCCGCTTTGCATTCAATGCCGATTGGCAGGAAGGCATGTCGGCGTCCATTAAAACGGGCATTTCCGCAATGCAATCGCAGCATCCGGATATCAACGGCGCGATTCTGGCAGTGAGCGACCAGCCGTTTGTTACCGCCGCGCTTTTGGAGGAGTTGTTTCAAACTGCGGTGCAAAAACAGGCAGGTATCGTCGCCTGCGCCTATGCCGGTGCGCCGGGTACGCCTGCATTTTTTTCAGCGGAATATTTCCCTGCATTGCTGCAACTCACCGGCGCAGAGGGAGCGAAAAAGCTCTTCAAACGTTATCAGAACGACCTTTCCACCATTCCCTTTCCGCAGGGAGAAATCGATATCGATACGAAGCAGGATTATAACCGGCTGATTACAGGCCGGTAGCAAGCACTACCATTCATTTGTTATTCCAAAAATATTTTTTCGCCCACCTGTTGCGAAAGTCGAATCATCAGTTACATTTGCAATGTACTATTTAACTAATACACTAAAACAATCTAGCCATGATTCATCTCAACCAGGTTTCTTTTGGGTATAGTAGGCGTAAAAAGTTGTTTGAAAACCTCGACCTGCACCTTGAAGCGGGGCATATCTACGGCTTGCTCGGCAAAAACGGCGCCGGAAAGTCGAGTCTGCTGCGCAATATGGCGGGGCTGCTTTTTCCGCTCAACGGTAAGATCGACGTCGCCGGTTACGAACCCCGCAAACGGCAGCCGGCTTTCCTGCAAGACATTTTCTTCCTACCGGAGGAAATTTACCTCCCATCGGTAACGGTTGACCAATACCTGGCCCTCATGGCGCCTTTCTACCCGAAATTCGACGAACAGCTTTTCCGCGCCTACATCGCCGAACTGGACATTCCGGAAGGCAACAACCTTACAGGCATGTCGTACGGGCAGAAGAAAAAAGTGCTCATCGCATTTGCATTGGCCACCAACACGCGCGTGCTGATTATGGACGAGCCGACCAACGGCCTCGACATTCCTTCGAAAAGCCAGTTCCGCCGCCTGGTATCCTCGGCGCTCGATCGAGACCGCCTGATCCTGATCTCGACCCACCAGGTCCGCGACCTCGATAACCTTATCGACGCTATTATCATTCTCGAAGACAGTAAAATACTCATCCAGCACAGCCTCGACAGCATTGCTGAACGTCTCTGCTTCGGCACGTTAGCCAGCATCGACTACGACAAGCGCGTGCTGTACTCCGAGCCTTCGCTGCGCGGTTACAAGGCCGTTTTCGAGAATTCGACCCAGGAAGAAAGCCGTGTCGATCTGGAACATTTGTTCAATGCTGTAATTGAAAACCCGGACCGCATCCGGCAGATATTCGCCTATTAGCCATGAAAATGATCATTATCCTGCTGCTCGCAGCATTAGCCCTGGTGCTCCGGCACATTTTGCCGTCGCTGGTCCCTGTACATTCATCCCCCATTATCCTGCTATGAACCAGACATTCGACATTCACCGTTTCGTTTTGATGCTGCGACTTGAAATTGCTGAAAAAGGCCGGAATTATTTGCTCATGGCCGGTGTGATGCTATTCACCCTGCTCGCATTGATGGTCCCGATCACGCTGTCGCATGAATACAACAACTTCCGTGCGATCATGCATTTTGCGGCGCTGTTTATGGTCGTGCTCTTTGGCGGAAGCCTTTATACGAGCGGCGCTTTCGCACAATATTCCCAGCAGAGCAGCGGCATTGCCGCATTGATGGTACCCGCCTCACGCATCGAGAAGTACCTGAGCTCGCTCCTGCTCAACCTGGCATTTGTGATCCCGTTCCTGGCTTTTTTCTGGCAGTTTCACTATTGGGCCACGGATTACGCCAATTCGGTCATTCCCCGCAGTCCCGACGAATACAAGTACATTCCCCGCGACTTTTTTGACTATACCGTTTGCTCCTATTTCATCATTCAGGCAGCGGTGTTCCTGGGTTCGATCTATTTCAAAAAGTATGCTTACATCAAAACAGCGGTTGCTGTTATTCTTTTCACAACGCTGCTGTCCTATTTCAACTACGATCTCGGTAACAGGCTGGGAGATAAGCCCAATAAGATTACGGCGTTCCCGCTATCGGGATGGAAGATGTGGTTCTATCCGGAAATGGGGCAGCCCAGGCCCCGGTATATTGTTGGCTATTATCATGTTACCCATTCCGAAGTTATGTCGTATGCCGTACAGGGATTTGCTATCTGGCTGGCGGTAATGCTTTGGATTTGTGCTTATTATCAGATGAAGGAGCGGGAAATTTAAATGTGCTATTATGGAATTCAAAGATAAACAAGCCATCTACCTGCAAATCGCGGATTACATCTGCGAGCAGATATTACTGGGCAAATGGCCGCCGGGCGAGCGCATCCCGTCGGTACGGGACCTTGCGGCCATGATGGAAGTCAACCCGAATACCGTTATGCGGACCTATGATTTCCTCCAAAACAAGGAGATTATTTTCAACAAACGCGGCATCGGCTACTCGGCCGACGAGCAGGCGAATACGAAGATTCTTGCCTACCGCAAAGAACGGTTTCTGACCAACGACCTGCCTGAGGTGTTCAAAAACCTTTACTTGCTCGACATCGGAATCGACGAACTGCATAGCCTCTACCAGAAGTTCATTGAAGAAATGTACCCGTTAACCAAGTAAGCCATGAAAACCAGCAATATCCTGTTAATCATCACATTATCCGTATTCTTCCTGGTCACATTGTCATCCAATTTTATCCTGAAAAACAAGTTTGACAAAGTTGATAAAAACGACAGGTTTCACGGGTATTCGAAACATCCGGTAGGCGCGTTCAAATATGTTCATCTCAAAGGAAAAGGCTTTGCATTGACCGAGATCCAGCAAGGTACCACGCCCCAGATACGGATGATCACTTTATCCAAATACATTGAATACAAGAACGTGGGCGACACATTGGTGCTCAATTACAAACCGGATTGGAAACAAATGTACACCGGCCGCGATGCTTCCTACCTGGCCGCTTCCATTTACATCATTACCCCGAAACTGGAAGGGATCATTAACGACAGCATTCAGACTAAGGTCAATGGTTTTAAGTTCGATAGCTTGACGATCAGGCAAAATGGCGATGCGCTGATAATCCAAAATAGCTCTGTGAGCAGTTTGAAAGCGAGGATTGCCCACAAAGGTTACCTGAGATTCGACCAGCGCAGTCGCGTAGAGACCGCCGATATCGACATTATCGACCAAAGTACATTCAATACGGAAAAGGATATTTTCGGCGATGTTAATCCGGTGATAGACAGCGCCGCATATATCAGCTTACCAGGCAGCATGCTCAAAAAACTGATTAAGAACAACAAAATAACCCCGAGGTAATCCCGGGGCTGTCGTTGATCAGTTTCAAAATTCGGGTTACTTCACGCCCAGCATCAGACTCGTACTGCCGCCTGCATTTGTGGTCGGCAGTACGCCGTTCCATTTCGCAACCCATTCCTGCTGGATCAATAGAGGGGTTAATGTCTTTTGTCTCAACTGGTTGGCTTCCGCTTCCGCCCTGGCCTTGATCAATGTCGCTTTCGCCTGGCCTTCCGCGCGGGCGATGATTACTTTTGCTTCGGCTTCCGCTTGCTTTGCCTGGTTTTCAGCTTTCAAACGGGCCTGGATCGAGGCGTTCTTTTCGTCGATCATTTGCCGCAGAGACGGCGGCGGCGTGATGGCCGAGGTGAGTTGGTCGTATACGAAGCCGTCCTTGCCCAGTGTTTTGGTCAAAACATTCTGCACACGGTCTTCGAACACTTCCCGGTTGGACATGACGCTGTCGGACGTGAACGAGTTGGCCACGATACGGTACGCGTCGTAAATGGTATTTTTCATAAAACCCTGCTGGATTTCCGCTAACGGTCGTCTGTATTGGCGGTAAATCTGCGGCACTTTCTCCGGGTTGATGTGATAGTTCAGCTTCGGATCGACCTTGAACTCGGCGGCGTCTTTGGTGGTAATTACAAATGACTCGTAGTCAACACTCTGCGTATACGTAGGGAATTCTACAATCTTGGTCGTCCACGAATTGTACCAAACCCGGCCGGTGACAAGGGTGATGTTGTCGACGCCCTTTTCGCTGCCGTAGAGGTTAATGCGGATACCCACATTACCGGCATCGATGTTTTCGAACGAAAATGGCTGGATGGCCAGCCCCATGATGATGAGTATAAATGTGACGATACCAATGATAATTTTTCTTGTCATGTCGATTATAGTTTAGATTTAAATTGGTTGATCACCTGTCCGAGAACAGTACAGAGGAAATAGAATGCTGCCCCGATAATCGCCAGGCCGCTGAAAACGAGCAGATCGGACTGGGCGTTGACGAGCCTTAGCGCGTAGGTTACCACGATGACAACCGCCGCGATTTTCAGAATGTGTATCATGTGACCGAGGTTTGTTTTACGTAAAATTAATACGCGGGGTAGTGAGCGACCGTTAGATTTTATCTAATGGTTCTGCGCATTGTTGAACGCTTCAAAAACCCCATAAACAGCACAAAGCGCGCCGACGGATCGGCGCGCTTTGCAGCATTGGAATAACAATATAAAGCTTAGAGCGATGCAGCCGCAGCCTCGTCGACAAACCAGTGCAACTCACCTTTAACAGGCTGGATGATCTGCGATGGATAGAGGTCTACGTTCTTCTCTCCTTTCAAAACCTGCTTCAACACCTCCGCTTTACCCGCTCCGGCTGCCAGGAACGCCACGCAAGCCGCATTGTTCACGACCGGGGCCGTCAGCGTAATGCGGTACATGTCCTGCGCTTGGAGGAAGAACGAGGTCGCGAGTGCGTTTTCCTCGTGGATCACCTCCGTTCCGGGGAAAAGCGATAACGTATGACCATCATCACCCATTCCAAGCAACACGAAATCGAAAGTCGTTTCCGAGCCTTCGAAATAGGTTTTAAGAATCTTCTCATATTCGGCAGCCGATTCCGCGGGCGTAATGTCCGTGCGCATAATATGGATATTTTCAGCCTTGACGGGCACTTTATCCAGCAATTCATCATAGCACATTTTGGCATTATTCCGCGCGTCCTCAAACGGGACCGCACGCTCGTCGCCCCAGAAGAAATGCAGCTTCTCCCACGGAATCGATTCTTTGTAAGGCGATTCGGCCAGCAATGCGTACAATGCTTTCGGCGTACTTCCGCCCGACAGTACAAACGTGAAACGGTCCTGCTTCGCAAGCACCTGCTGAATGTAGTTGTTAATCCATTCAGCAAGGCTGGCGCTCAATGCTTTGGTATCCTTCTCGATATGCAACTCCATCGCTTACGGGGTTGGTGGCAGGTTAAGCCAGGTATGACCGTCGCGGGCGATGAGTGCATCGGCAGCGTCCGGCCCCCATGAGTCTGGCGCATAGTTCGGGAAGTCCTGCGGCGGGCGGTTTTCCCACGCTTCGAGTACCGGCATGATCACGCGCCACGCGGCATCCACCTGGTCGTTACGCATGAACAGTGTCGCGTCGCCTTCCATTACATCCAAAAGCAAAGTTTCGTAGGCTTCCGGTGCGTGTTCGCCTGCTACGGCATCGTAATCGAATGTCATGTCCACCGGATCGAGCATCATCGTTTGTCCAGGGCGCTTGGCCTGGAAGCGGATGCTGATGTCCATATTCGGCTGAATACTGATTGTCAATCGGTTAGATCTCCATGTTTCAGCCGACTCCGGCGGAAATGCATAGTGCGGCGCCTGTTTGAAATGCAATGTGATATGGGTCGCCTTCTGGTTCAGGTATTTACCGGTACGAACGTAGAAGGGTACGCCCTGCCAGCGCCAGTTGTCGATGTAGAACTTCACAGCAGCGAACGTATCGATATTCGACTGCGGGTTCACGCCTTCTTCCTGGCGGTAACCGACCACTTTCTCACCTTTTTTCCAACCACCCGAATATTGGCCGCGAACGGCGAAATCGTGTACCTGTTCTTTGGTGATCCGGCGGATCGCATTCAGCACATCCACTTTTTTATTACGGATCTCGTTCGCATCGAACGATACCGGCGGCTCCATCGCGATCATACACAGGATTTGCAGGATATGGTTCTGCACCATGTCGCGCAATGCACCCGCGTGCTCGAAATAGCCTCCGCGGCCTTCCAGACCCACTGCTTCGGCAGCGGTAATCTGAATGTGGTCGATGTAATTGCGGTTCCAGAGCGGCTCGAACAAGGCATTGGCAAAACGCAGCGCAAGGATATTCTGAACCGTTTCTTTCCCTAAATAGTGGTCGATACGGAAGATCTGCTCCTCGGCGAACATGCTCGAAAGCAGCAAGTTCAGCTCGTGGGCACTTTCCAGGTCATGACCAAATGGCTTTTCAACTACAATCCGCGTAGTGCTTTTCTCTCCGCAGAGCTTCAATGCACCCAGTTTCTGAGCGATGGAAGGCACAAGCTGAGGCGCTACGGCGAGGTAGAAAATCACATTGGGATGCACGCCCCATTCTTCTTCTTTTTCCTTAACGAGGTCGGTGATCTTGTGGTAAGCTTCCGCGTCGTCACCGTCCATTTGCAGGTACGAAACGTGCTGGGTAAAATCTGTCCAATGGCCATTCTGCTTGCCTTTGCGCCGCGAGAACTTCGTTACACCGTCGAGCAAATGCTCATGGTATTTTTCATTGGAATAAGCGCTCCGGCCGATACCCGCGATGGCGAACTGATCGGGCATCCAATTGTCCAGAAACAAGTTATAGAGAGCGGGTGTGAGCTTCCGGTAGTTGAGGTCCCCGCTTCCTCCGAAAATAAAGACGACCGAGGCAGGGGGACGTTTATTGCTTTGCATAGAATTTCTGATTTATTGTTGACCCCATTCAGTATGGAAAGTACCAGGGATATCGGTACGTTGGTACGTATGCGCCCCGAAGTAGTCACGCTGCGCCTGGATCAGGTTCGTTGGCATGTAGGCTGTTTTGTAGGCGTCGAAGTAAGCCAGGGACGACATCAGCGCAGCCGCCGGAATGCCCGACTGGGCGGCATGGGCGATCAGTGAACGCGTATTACCTTCCACTGACTTAACCAATGCGGCTACCTCTTGGTTCAACAGAATATTGGACAATTCCGGGGTTTGCTTATAAGCATCCGTAAACACCGAAAGCAACGACGAACGGATAATGCAACCGCCTCTCCACACGCTCACTACGTCCGTCAGCGGGATATCCATCTGCAAATCTTTCGACGCCTGGAACAGCATCGCGAGCCCCTGCGCGTAGGCGAGGATCGTGGCAAAGTACAATGCATCGTGCACCTGTTGGATGAGCTCCCCGGTTTCGGCCGAGATAGGCTCGCTGGCTCCGTACAACCCGGCGGCTACAATCCTTTCGTCCTTATAACCCGACAGCGTACGCATTGCCACGGCGGTATCGATCACCGGCACGGCCACGGGCAGCTCCATCGAGTCCTGCGACGTCCATTTACCGGTACCTTTTGACCCGGCTTTGTCGGAAATCACATCCACCAGATCGGCATCGGATTTATCGTCTTTTTGCAGGAAAATATCGGCGGTAATTTCCACCAGGAACGATTGCAGGTCGCCTTCGTTCCAGCTTTTGAATGTCTCGTGCAATTGCTGGTTGCTCAGGCCGGCTTTTTTCAGGATCGCGTACGATTCGCTGATGAGCTGCATAATCGCGTATTCAATACCATTATGGACCATTTTTACATAATGGCCGGCACCTTCCTTGCCCAGGTAAGCCACGCAAGGCTCGCCGTTCACCTTCGCCGCAATCGCTTCCAGCATGGGTTGTACGTGCGCGTAAGCCTCCTTATCGCCGCCCGGCATGATGCTCGGGCCGGTGCGGGCGCCTTTTTCCCCACCGGAAACACCGATTCCCATAAAATGGATGTCCTTTTCACGAAGGTATTTCACGCGGCGGAGCGTATCTGTATAATGGGAGTTTCCTCCGTCGATGATCACGTCGCCTTTTTCAAGAAGAGGTAAAAGGGATGCGATGACGTCGTCGACCGGCTGGCCGGCTGGTACCAGCATCATCACCTTGCGGGGACGCGCCAGGAGCTGGATCATCTGGGCGAGTTCCGAAACGCCCTTTACCGTAGTGCCCGGGGTGGCACTTGATTCCAATGCAGAATTTTTGGTTTCGTCCTTATCGAAACCGATAACGGAGAAACCATGATCAGCCATGTTCAGTAACAGGTTACGCCCCATTACGCCCAGACCGATCATTCCAAAATCGAATAAGTTCTGTGACATATATTAAACGTCTTGAATTAAGAAGCTGCAATATCAGGGTTTTTCAAAGACCAGCTCACATCTTTGTTGATTATCTGTTTAAAATTTAAATTGTTCCCGGTATTTTATTAAATTAGACATTACTATGGTCATTTCATAGTCAGTTTAGTAGTAAATTATAACTATACACATAACTATGTACTACACATTTATCCGGGTCGCTATTCAAGCGGCCTTGCACATGGCTTTGCTGGCCATTCTCGCCTCCTACCAGGCGTTTTCGCAAGATTCGCTCATTGTTAAAAACCGCTTTCTGGAAAGAAAATTCACGATTGGCGATAATTCTTTCCATACTTCGCGCTTCCAGCATCTTCTGACGAACAAAGATTACAGCCGCCCTGGCTCGGAGGAGTTTTATTTTACAATTAACGGTACACCTGCGAGTAGCAACGGTAAGAATGGATTATTTAAATATACCAAACACACCGTCTCCCGGACCGATGACGGCATCCAGCAGGTAAGGGTCCGGCTGACTGGAAAACCGGGCACGGCCGCCGAAAATCTCATAGTGGATTTAAGCTATGAAGTATACGATGAACTGCCGGTAGTCCGCAAGCAGATCAGCATTACCAATCTGGGGCCCAAGGCCATCGCCATCGCCGATCTGGAAGTGGAGCGGCTGAATCTTGTTCCTGTATCTTCACAACAAAGTGAACTCTACACGAACTACGGCTCCCGCTTCGCCTGGCGCCCCTACACGGGCGACCACCACGATGCGGCAATCTTTGTGTATAATAACTATGTTAAAGAGGGCTTCATCCTGGGCAACGAAGCGCCCAGCATTCTCAAAAAAACAGAAGTCTACACCGATCATCACCGCATATCGATCGGCATGACGGGCCTGACCGATCATTATCCTTTTAAAAAGTGGATTGAACCAAAGGAAAAGTTTGACAGTCCGCGGACATTCATCTGCCTTGTCAAATCCCAGAAATGGGAAGACGCATTCGAAGGCCCCTTCGCGGACTTCATACGTACACGCCTGGGCGTGAAATTGTTCGAGCGGAAGGACATCCCCTTTACATTCTACAATACGTGGCGGCCTTTTTATACCAATATCAATGATACGCTCGTCACCCAGCTCGCCGACGGCCTTGAAGGCACCGGCACCGACCTCTTTATCATGGATGCAGGCTGGGAAAACAATTATGGCGATTGGGAACCGCATCCGAAACGTTTTCCGAATGGATTGAAACCCATTACCGATCACATTAGAAAAAGAGGAATGAAACCTGGTCTCTGGATGGGCCTCGCATCGGTCGACAAAAGCAGCAAGTTGTTTCAGCAGCACCCCGAATGGACCATTTATGACAAGAATGGCGAGCCGGCATATCTGCACGAAGAAATGAAGGGCCGTGTGACCATGTCACTGGCTTCGGGTTATTACGATTATATATTGGAGAAGATCAAACGACACGTGCGCGAGAACGAGCTTGCGTATATTAAGCTCGACCTCGCCATCGCCAACTCCGCTTACGTGCTTGATTATTCCAAAAAAGGTGATTACAAATTCGAAGGTAAAAGCCACAAAGACCGCGAGAGTTCCTATTACGCCATTTACGAAAAAGCATTGCAGCTCTTCGACGACCTGCACAAAGAATTCCCGGATCTGCTCGTCGACTGCACGTATGAAGTGTGGGGTGAGTACTACATTAACGATTACGCATTGATCGAACACGCCGATTACGACTGGCTTACCAATTACGACGACGATGCGCCGGTAGGCCCGATCAACATCCGCCAAATGGCTTTCGACCGCGGCCGTGCCATTCCCGTCGCCACAAACCTGATCGGCAACCAGTTTATGGATTCGCCGTATTCGCAATTTACCTTCATGTCTCTCGCGTCGGTCAAACCGATCCTCGTCGGCGACACGCGCAAGCTGCCGAAAGAGCTGAAACCCTGGTACCTGAAATGGAATACATGGTTCAAAATGATGGACCTCAAATACCAGTTTACCCGCTTCACTTACGTTTCCGACGTTTTCCAGCGCCCGACGATGAGCAATTGGGACGGCGTTTACAAATTCAATAAGGAAAAACAGGGCGGCGTCCTATTCTTTTTCAGAAACGGATCGGTAGAAACGAAACGGACATTTGCATTCCCCCTCGCCGAGCCGGGTAATCGCTATCGCCTGTATTTTGCGGAAGACGGGAAAGATGCAGGAATTTTCAGTGGGAAGGAATTGATTGAAAAAGGCATTGAAGTCCAGATTGGAACACAATTTGAGGCGAAAGTTTTGGGGATTGAAAAAGTGGATTAACCGCCAGACTCAAATAGCTTCCTATTGATTGCATGGCTTGATAATGACAATAGCTACCTGAAAGATAGCTATTGTCATTATTCGGCACGGATAAATTCTCAACTCCCTTTTTTACAAAAGACACAAATACCGGGGATAATTTTAGTTCGGAACATCAATTTCGCTTCCGCCCGATCTCTGTAAAATGTGTAATTGTAGGGCGCTTGCTGCAACTTTTTCGAAGTTTCCACATTCTGAACGAGCAGATAATAATCCTGCGTCAACCCATAATCGATGTCATCACCGGAATAACGCGCATTCCCGACGTAGTTGTAGACCGTGTTATAAGTGTAAGTGCCGCCCACCGGGATATCGATATTGACCGGGGTAAGATTTTCATCCGCGGGAACAGGAAAATCTTTGGTAGTAGGAAATTCAACCTCGCCGGGATAAACCGCGAAATCCTGCCGCAGCAAATAGCTTTTGGATGCAGAAGGAGCCGGCGCGATCCGCTTGATCGTCACTGTCACATTAACCGGAATAAAATAGAACATGCTCAAATAGCTGCGAATCCACCGTCCGGTCTCCACTTCTTTAAGTTCGATCGTCGGGTTGCTGCCAGGCGTGACCGTGCCGTAACGCACCGTATCGCCGATTCCGTACCGTACCTCGAAAAACTCCGCTTTTACAAATTCAAATTCGCAATTGAACGCACGCGGCGTACCATTCACACGGTTGCAATTCGTCACAGGGTCGGGAACATGGTGATCCTGGCAGGAAAATGCCATGGCAGTGAAAAAGACGACCGAAAATGCGATCAGTCGTAAAAAGGAATAGTGTTTCATTTTTCAATGTTTTGATAGTGCGCAGACAAAATAATCAAATTTTCGAACAGGGGCACGTCTAATTAATTTACGGTTACATTAAATCAATTACCGTAATTAATGCCGGGGCGGATTAATCGCTATAAGCAGACCGGGAAAGTATCGGTTGCAGCCAGAAGGTAGGGGATTGCCAGATTTCCGTTACGACATCGACGGTCCTTCGCGCGGATAATAACCCGTGTTGTTGCCTAATGATTTGTCAATTCAAATTGATAGGTCATTGAAACTGAGCAGAGCTCGGTTAATCCTTCTACCGGTGCCACCTGCTCGGGACCGGGGCCAATCGCAAGCGCAATATGGCCTTCACTGGTAAACAGGCCTGATGTTGTGTCCAATCCAACCCAACCAGCCCCGGGTATAAAAACTTCCGCCCAGGCGTGCAATTCAACAGCGTCGCCGGAAACGGTATCCAATTGGATCAAATAGCCCGATACAAACCTGCTTGCCAATCCTAGTCTGCGCAGCACCTGGACCATCAGCCAGGCAGAATCGCGGCAAGAGCCGGTCCGGGCCTTCAGGGTCATCTCGCATGATTGGACGCCTTGCTCTAATCTATGCACGTATCTGATGTGATTGCAGACTTGCATGTTAAGCTTCACCAGGAAAGAGAGCGTTTCACCATGAAACTTTTCGGTGCATCCAACGAACGCGGTGAGGGCAGAACTCCTGTCTACAATTTGCAAATAAGGTAGCAGTGCATTTTTAACGATGGCAGGATACAGAAATGGAAAGCGCTGGGACTCATCGTCGACCAGTACATCGAAAGGATTGAAACTATTCTGTTTGATGTCCAGGGTAACCTGTACAGACATGAAATCTGTCCTGTCGGTGAAATCGGCCCGCACCATTTTATTGCCGTAAACGTCGTGTTGCCAGTATAGCCGATTGGCAGGCTGCAGCACAAAACTGTATCCTTCGATGAGCGCATGGGAATCGGGCTGCGGCGTCAGGCGGAATCTGTGCGGGGACAGAAGTACTTGATGATCGTAGCGGTAGTCTATCCGATGCCTGACTGAAATGCACTTCATCTAGTCGACCTTCGACTTGGTATCCCGCTTCTCCTTCTTATCCGCGCGCTTTTCTTTCAGATTTTTGGCAGGTTTTTTCTTGTCGCTTTTTTGCTGGCTTTTTTCTGTTGACATGATTTTTAGTTTTTTGTAAGGTAGGTCCTTTTGCTTGATATTCAACATGTTTTGTGAATCACAGAGATTCCCGAAGTATTTGGCCGCAGCTGAAATATTCGCGGGTAATGCCGTTTAATTAGGTTACCTTAGAAGAAATCAACAGACGGCAGAAATGAAAATTGCATTTATAGGAACCTACCCACCCCGTGAGTGCGGAATTGGTACTTTTACCCAGAACCTATTTCATTCAACCGTCGGAGAGGAAGCCCTGGTAGGTGGCTCGCAAGGCTTCGTGATCGCGATAGACGACAACGGCCTTCATTACGATTATCCCAAAGAGGTGAAGCTGGCCATCAGGCAGGAAGAGCAGACCGATTACCTGGAAGCGGCCAACGTCATTAACCTAAGCGGGGCCGACGTTTGCGTCCTGGAACACGAATTCGGCATATTCGGCGGGCAGAACGGTATTTACATCCTGCCGCTGTTGTACCGGCTCAAAATTCCGCTGATCGTGACATTGCATACCGTCCTGAAAACACCCTCCTACAATCAGAAGGCCGTTATGGTCGAGATATGCAAAATAGCGCAGTCGGTTGTTGTTATGAGCCAGACCGCAGTCGATATGCTCTCGGATGTCTATCAGGTGCCCGCGGATAAGATCGCCCGGATCGCGCATGGCGTGCCGGATATACACTTTGACCAGCTTATGGCCAAGAAGGAGTTCAAACTCTCCGCTAAACAGGTCCTGTTGACCTTCGGCTTTATCGGGCGGAATAAGGGGATCGAGACAGTGTTGAGGGCCTTGCCGGAGGTAGCGAAAAAGTATCCGCAACTTGTTTACATTGTGCTTGGTAAAACACATCCCAACGTAGTCAGGCATGCCGGGGAAGAGTACCGCGTTTTCCTTGCAGGCCTGGTCAAACAGCTGGGCATCGAAAAACACGTTGTGTTTTTGAACGAATTCATCGGTCAGGCCGAACTATTCAAGTACCTCTCAGCCTCCGATATCTACATCACCCCTTACACCAGCGAGGCCCAGATCACCAGCGGGACACTTTCCTACGCGATCGGCGCTGGTAATGCCGTGATCTCCACGCCCTACTGGCATGCGGCAGAATTGCTCGCCGATGGCAGGGGGCGCCTTTTCAATTTCCACGACTCGCCGGCACTGACCGAAATACTGCTTGAACTACTGGACCATCCCGAGCAAATGCAGCAGCTCCGGAAAAATGCATTTGACTATGGCCGCGAGATAACCTGGCCGAAAATTGGGGAAAAATATCTGGAATTGGCGGAGGCAATAGCGAAAGTCGGACTGGAAATAGAATCGGGCAACCCGATGATTCTGGACCCGCTTACGCTTCCGCCGTTCCTGCTCGATCATGTGCAGCGTCTCACCGATGATACCGGCATTATTCAGCACGCCAAATACGGGATCCCCAATCTGAAAGAAGGGTATTGCCTGGATGATAATGCGAGGGCCTTGCTGATGGTGCTGATGACCTACAAAAGAAACAAGCATCCGCTCGCCCTGAAACTGTCGCCCACCTATCTGAGCTACATCAATTACATGCAGACCCAGGACGGCATGTTCCGAAACTTCCTGAGTTTCAACCGGAATTTCCTGGACGAAGTCGGGTCGGAAGACTCTTTTGGTCGTACGATCTGGTCATTGGGCTATCTGCTCGGGAATGCGCCTAATGACGCCTATTACCAGACCGGCCGTGAAATTTTCTTTGACGCCGTGCCAAATTTCACAAGTCTCAGATCTATCCGAAGTATTGCCAACACCATCGTCGGAATATGCCATTATCTGAAAAGCAATCCGACTGACGAAGGAATGATCAAAATATTGGAGGCGCTGACGGGCAGGCTTCTGATGGAATATGATGTTCACCGCAGCAATGATTGGCAATGGTTTGAATCGCTGCTGGCCTACGACAATGCATTTTTGCCTTTGGCGCTGCTGCATGCGGCTGAGTTTTTGCACGATCCACGCGTACTGGAAGTAGCGATAGAAAGCATGGATTTCCTTTCGGATGTGACGCTCCGTAATGGGTATTTGTCGGTTGTAGGCAACGAGAACTGGTACAGCAGAGACCGCGAGCAATCTATGTTTGCCCAGCAACCGCTGGATGCACTTGCGATGGTATTGATGTTCCACCAGGCATTCCGGCTTACCAATGATCAGGCTTACATTCAGAAGCTATATACCTGTTTCATGTGGTTTTTGGGAGAAAACGACCTCCGGGTAAGCCTTTACGATTTTGAAACAAAAGGCTGCTGCGACGGGCTGGAAAGCACGGGCGTGAACCGAAACCAGGGAGCTGAAAGTACCTTGGCCTACCTGATCTCCCATTTGAGCGTGCTCGAAGCATTTGAAGAAGTCACGAAGATGGAAGCAGAACTGGTATGAGAGTGGCTTTACTGTCATCGATCGCATGGCGAACGCCACCCCGGCAATATGGCCCGTGGGAACAAGTAGCATCCTATCTGACGGAAGGGCTCGTCGAGAAGGGGGTGGATGTAACGCTTTTCGCCACAACGGATTCGGTCACTACCGCAAAATTGGAGGGCTCCTCCCCTGCTCCGTACGCGGAAGACAGGAGCATCGATCCCAAGGTGGCCGAATGTCTGCATATCAGCCATTTGATGGAAAACGCCTCACGGTTCGATCTCATCCACAATCATTTCGATTTTCTCCCATTAACCTACTCGAAGCTGATCCGCACACCGATGCTGACAACGATTCATGGGTTTTCTTCTCCGAAAATCCTGGATGTCTACCGGAAGTATAATGGATCATGTTTTTACGCATCCATCAGCAATGCCGATCGCAGCGATGAACTGGACTACATTGCCACAGTGTATAACGGCGTCGAAGGGAAGGATTTCCCTTTCGAGCGAAGCCCACAAGATTACCTGCTTTTCTTCGGGCGTATCCATCCAGAGAAAGGAACGCTGGAAGCTATTCAAATAGCCCGGGAGTCCGGGAAGGTGCTGCTGATCGCGGGACTGATTCAGGACGATGCCTACTTCGAGCAAAAGATCAAGCCCTGCATCGACGAAAGATCGGTCTTTTACATTGGAAATGTCGGGCCATCCGAGCGCAAGACTTTACTGGGCAAGGCGCTCGCGCTGCTTCATCCGATTCAGTTCGACGAACCCTTCGGCCTCAGCGTGGCTGAATCGATGTTTTGTGGCACGCCGGTAATTGCCTTCAATCGGGGCTCGATGTGCGAGCTGATTGTCCATGGAAAAACCGGGTTCCTCGTTCATACTATCGATGAAGCCGTTCAGGCTGTCAAAAAGGTTACACAGCTCGACAGGCAGGAATGCCGCCAGTGGGCGAAAGCGATGTTTTCGAAAGAAAAGATGGTTGACAATTACATGAAAGTCTATGAAGAAATACTCCGCCGTTAGTTTTTATCGCAGAGGAGGTCTTTTAACAATTCTTCCAACTCCACCACGGCGTAAGTAGAAGCATAGTCGGAAGTGGCATAAGGAATAATCAGGCTCTGATTATGCACAAATGCGCCGCAGGAATAAACTACATTCGGCACATAACCATCGCGCTCGCTTGCGTTGGGGATCAGAAGGGGTTGCGTAAGGCGTCCTATCTCATTTTCAGGGTTTTCCAATTCAAACAGCGATGCCCCAAGCACGTATTCTCGCATCGGCCCTACCCCGTGGGTCAGCACCAGCCACCCCGCTCGCGTTTCTACCGGCGAGCCACAGTTTCCAATTTGAACGAATTCCCATGGAAATTTCGGTGTCTGGATCAAAATGGCCTTTCGCCAAATGCTGATATTGTCCGAATAGGCAATGTAGTTGTTAACGCCGTCGATACGGCAAAGCATGGCATATTTACCATTGATCTTACGGGGGAACAGTGCCATTCCCTTGTTCTGCGCGATCTCTCCGTGAAGAGGCAGTACTTTGAAATGGTAAAAGTCGCGGGTAGTCAACAGCTTGGGCAGGATATTAACTCCGTCATATGCGGTGTAGGTGGCGTAGTAGGTCTGCTCATGCTTGTCGTCGGTAAAGCAAACGAACCTGGCATCTTCGATACCTCGTTTTTCCGTATCTGCGATGGGAAAGATCACACGTTCTGAGATGTCGGTATCCAGGGAAAAATCCATCTCGTAATGCGACGAGGCCAGCCACATTACTTCCCGTAGAAACAGCGAGCCGGCAACATCCATTCCCGGTAACCTGCTGATCTCTTCCGCATACCGTTTGAGCTCTTCATAGGTGAAGGTCTCCGTCAGCTTTGCTTCAATCGCCGGGTATGCGGGATTATCCAAATCCTGCATTTCACTCAATTTTGCCAGAAACGACTTTTTCTTATAGATGTGGTTCCGCACATGCTCGGGAGAGTCGAGCAACCGGCCAGGGGTATCGACGGTAATATCATTGTTTTGGTTAATGAGCGCGGAGCGGAATACAATAGACGAAATATGCCCTTCCCCCGTGGCCCGAAAGCTGAGGATAACCCGCGTTTCGCCGGGTTCGACGCCTGACTGGTCGGGATCGGCCACAATGGACGGGTTGAAAAAGGCCGCGGCTTCGATGGAATATTCCATCGTGAAATAAGCGCCAATGAGCAGGCGCTGCTTGGTTTCCAGGTCGTGCGGGTCTATTTTCATGGTTTTAAGCAGGACTTCCAGCTTTCGAAAATGCCGCTCGAATACCTTGAGAATATTCCGGTGCCGTTTAGCATACTTTCTCAGGACATTGTTCAGCTGCCGTACCTGGCTCCCCTCGTCAAGAGCGAGAATGATCGATATCAGCTCCCTGCTTCGATCCTCGCCGTTATATAGAAATCGCGCGATGACGCGGCTGGAATCAGGTTGAAAAATAGTGTCTTTCCGAATGAGGTGTGCGGCCATGATAAGTATTAAGATGAATGGATGGCGGCGGCGGCCGGAATTTTCCAACGGTTATGTGACCATAGCCAGTAAGACGGCGCACGGCTGATGCTCTTTTCCAGAAAACGATAGTAGGATTTTGTAATACTCAGCGGCGTTGATCGGTCAGGGTGCTCCATCAGCCGGAATGTGAATTCGTAGCTGAAACGCGACCTTTTACTGGATTCGACGTACACGACCGCCGCCTGTGATGAAGCGGCCATCCGTTCCCCTCCCGTTTGGACAGCAGTATCCTGGTCGAGAAACGAAATATGAAATTTGTCGCTGCCAGGCGCTGGCCGCTGATCTGCAATGACCACCAGCAGGTTAGGAATAGCCGTTTGCCGCAATAGCGACAATGCCTGCCGGTAGAATCCCTTTTTAGGAATGAGTTTGACACCGAGAAATGAGCGTAATCTGATCATCATCCTGTTGAGCATACCATTTTTGATTGGCGAGTAAGCCGTATAAACCGGGTATTCCGTCACCTGTGGAAGATTAATCAGGTATTCCCAGTTCCCGTAATGCGACGCGAAGACGATCACCGGTCGTTGGTCCGCATGGAGCAATTCCAGGACTTCCGGATTGACGTACTTAGCCAGACGCTTTCTGAGCCTTTCCGGTGCCAGGTAGAACAAAAAAGGTTCAAGCAAAAGATCGCTCATATGGCGGTAATATGCGCTCATCAGCTTTCGGATCTCCCCGGCGGATTTGGTGGGGAAAGAACTTCTCAGATTTTTACGGATCACCGTTTTCCGGTATTGCAGCACAAACCGAAGCAGCAAGGAAAGTAAAATTGAAAGGAGTGCTGTCAGGCAAAGCAGGGCTTTACTCAGGAACCTGGATGGCAGATCGGTTAATTGCGTCGCCAGGAGCCGCCATAACGATCTCGGGTGTTGCTGCTGGATGGTGGATTTCATAGATATGGTCTAAAACAAAAAAAATCCTCCACACCGGGAGGATTCCATTACCTTGTATGTATTGCCGATCAGATAATGGTTACATTAACTGCGTTCAGGCCTTTTCTACCTTCTTCTACTTCGTAAGACACACTGTCGTTTTCACGGATATCATCATTGAGACCAGTAGTGTGCACAAAAATATCATCTCCGCCATTTTCCGGAGCAATGAAACCAAACCCTTTGGTATCATTAAAAAACTTAACTGTTCCTCTATTCATAACTTTATTTTAAAATATTTATCAAATGTAAAATAAAATTTTGAAAATAAAAATCTGTTTAGACATTTTTAGAATAATATTTTATTCTACCCAAAATTGTCTACCTTCAAGAAACGCTTTGTTAACCCCTGATCTTTGTGATGCAAGGCCTGCTCGATATCCATTTAAATCCTGACTTTTGGGGTGTGCGCGAGCACTGCCTGGAAAAGTTGCGGCCTACCCAGATGGAGCGGCTCGACAGCTTAATCCGGAAGTATCCAACTTTGGTATCCGGCGCTTTTTTTCTCCGGTCTACCTCACGGAATGGCAACACTTTTAGTTATCCGGACGACGAAGCCGGCGATAAAGAAGTGATCGCATGGTCGCGGATATCCGGCGATCATGAAATACTGTGTGCCGTGAATCTGGCAGAGGAGAAATATGCTTGTGTGTATGTTACTGTGGATGAGGCCATGCATCCCATAGACAGCTCGATGAAGTGCCTGTTTGCCTCCGACCTGAGCCCGGCAGAATTAAATATTGAAGTAAGAAACGGAAAGGCGATCCGGCTAACTATCCCTCCGCAAGCGCTGGTGATCTATTGCTGACCTTAAGAAAAAAGCCACCTACATTATACATGTAAGTGGCTGGTTATGTTGTGGAGAATATCGGACTATTTACCGGGAACCTCTTGCCACCATAATTAACTGATAATTAACTCTTTCTGATCTGAAACGCGCGGGGCGTCTCCTTCTGCCACCGAAAGTGCCTACGCTACTTGAAGGAAGGTAAACTCTTTCGATCGGTCGGCGGCAGGATTATACTTTCCCAAGAGTACGTCGACCGTCCGCTGCATCCCTTCGAGCTGTCTATCCTTCATCGCCAACTGCGCATTAAATTGCTCCTGCTGAACCCGCAGCTGCTCATTTAGCTGCTTAAAATGTTCTTCGAGACGTGCCAGATAAGTTGCCAAATATGCAGAATCTCCGGGCACAGATCCTTTGTCGGAATCCCCCTTCCACCTTTTAACAATTTCCTCCGAAGAGACACCGAGCGCCTTCGCCCAGTTGGCGATTTCCTCGTTATCCATTTCTGTACGTTTAAAGTTATTATACACCGCTGGTTTTGACTTACCAAGCGTCGCCATAAGGTGAGATGGCGTGATAGCCTTTTCATCGAATATTTGGCGAAGCACTACTCCTATTGGTAATTTACTCATGATAGTGATGTTTATGATAATAATTGAATAAGCCTTTATGCGTTAAGTGCAAAGGTTGGCTAAAAATGCATAAAAGTCAAGCCAGTTACCCCTATTTGCCAGCCATTTACCACATTATCGACCGTCTCGACCCCTGTTTCGCTGCACTAAATTCAATAGTTAACTTTCACAGTTAACTTTTTTTGTGTCAAAATGTGCCATTTTGTGGCAATTAGCCACATTATGAAAAAAACTCACCCCACTTTTTACCGCAGCTATTGATTTAGTTAATTTCAATACTTTACCTTTGTGGTATCAAAGTTTACGCAAATCGCACAAAAGTATTTTTTGAAATAATCCACCAGGTACGAATGAGCAGCTTAATGGTTAACCCTACTGACAATCAGTCAAAGTTCACCCCACTAGGGGAAATTTTCTTCGAAGCCGACGCATGGAAGCGGGCAAAAATTAATAGTGAAGTTCTCGCCGAGCTAGGCTTAAAGCGATCCTCGGTTCGCGCCTATATGGTCAGCACACCGGCTTACCGCATGAGGGAGGACATGAAAGAAATTATACTCCGCACCCTTCCAGAAGCTGCCAAATGCTTCACAGATCCCCGCATTAAAAAAGCTGCCGTAAAACAGTCTTCACTTTTAAATCACGTATCAGCATGAACTCCAAAGCCTTCGGCCTCGCCGCCTTCGCTCTCATTTCCACTGGTGGCGCTCTCGCTACCCTCACTATCGTAACCGTTGCCGGAGCGATCGCCGAGTTTGTGGCCTCAAACTCTACCTTTTTTACAGGCGCTCTATGTGGCGGCATTTTCTCACTCGTCGCCTTTTCGGTGCGCAAAAGCAATAAACAGAAGCATGGAAAGAATTGAAGCATTGCACCACCTGATTAAGCTCGTCGTAGCAGTCTTTTTGCTATTCGCTACAGGCGGCATTATAAAGGATCTCCGAAACCCGATAAACATGGATGAATATGAAAAGAAGCACCGGCTCCCGCGTCGTCCCTGACCACGAGCAAATTCCCTACGAGCACGACCAGATCGTCTGCCCAAAATGCCTATTAAATCAAATCGCAAAAATTAAGTATTCCGGATTGAACCCGGTGAAGTTCCACCGGTGCATTAACTGCACCCACATGATCACCGCAAAAGACTGGAATTCGATACTATGACTATTCAAGAAATCGTCGGAATGTGGGCTAAAAATGCTCTGCCGGCAGACCTCGAAACCCTTCGATACATGGAAGCCGAAATTTTGGCCGCAGGCATGAAAGTCCTGAAAGCGATCGCCGCGTCGACGGATCTGCCGATCGCCGAAAAGCTGATCGAAGAACACAACCTACTGGCCGACATCCACGCTTGTCTGGAAATAGCAATTAACAACCTCCTACCACTCGCATAACCTTATATAAGATGGAATTGAGCCGCACTACCATGATCCCCCTCACGATCCGGGAAATTCAACTAGCACACTATATGATAAAATCACACGAAATGCACACCACAGGCAAAAAGCCGCCCGGTCATGCTTCACTGGCCAGCAAAATTGTAGGTGCTCACTTAGGGCACCGATTGGGCGGCGTATCCCGCGTTATTGTTCATTACACCGACGCAGAAAAGCAGCTGCTCCGGCAGTACAACCAAGAATACTGCGAGCTGCTGGCAAAAGCACTGCCTATGGCAGACGAGAGCGATCAGGCCGAAATAGTCACACGCTACGCCATTGCTACCAACATTCAAATGCTATTCTCACCACGACGATAGCACCCGCCCGGTAGGCGCTCATTTCCAAGAGTGAAAGGAGGGTTTAAATCAGCTGCTCGTGCCGGAGCTTTCCGGCATTGAGCGCCTACCGGCATTTTTTCAATCAGCCACATTTACGGCTGTCCGTTCCCCCGATCTATTAACCCGCGCGGCCATTATCGGCCACAATTTGACATTACCATGCAATCAAACGAGTATCCTTTCCGGCTCGAAAAACACCCAAAGAAAAAAGAAGCCTGCCCTTCCTGCGGACATCCGAAGGTATTCCGGTATTACGAAGACCTGAACGGAAACAGACTGGATGATTTCGGGATCTGCGACCGGCAAAATAATTGCGGTTTCCACGCCCCACCGAGGGGGATTAAAAGCGAAGGAGGCAAAGAAGCCCCGCCACAGCCAGAGATCGAGCAGGTTTTCCCCGAAGGCAAGCAGCTCGACCGGATCGTTTCTGCCATTAAAAGAATGCACTCCAATCTGCACACCTTCGCGCAGGACATTCTCGGAATACCGAACAGCCATTTTAAAAAATGGGGCGTCGGCACTGAATTCAAGCTAACGGTTTACGCATTTCGGAACCGCGAATCCCGTATTGTCAATGCAAAATATATGCAGTACCGGACGGACGGAAAGCGGGAGAAAGCGCACGAAAGTTTCAGCCTCAAACAGGACGAAAACCAGCCGTTCAAGCGGTTTATGATTTGCCTTTTCGGCGAGCACCTGCTAGATCCGGACAAGCGCCGGACGGTGATCGTTGTCGAGTCCGAGAAATCGGCCGTTATCGCCTCGTATTTCTATCCGCAGTTTGACTGGCTAGCCTGCGGTGCAAACACCGGGCTTTCCGACGCAAAGATCCCCGCAGTTTTCGGTCGCCACATAATCTGGCTTTGTGACGCGGACAAAGCAGGCAGACCCGGCAAAAGTAACAGTAGCATACGCAAGCTGGCTGCATACAATGTGAGCCACCAAATTATCGACCTTTTCCCCGATCGCGAAGACGGCTACGATATTGCCGACCACATTATTGACCAGCGCGGGCAAAAGCTGATCGACCTGGACGATGCCACGCTAGTCGGCCCGAAATTGCCTTCGACCACTACGAAGCAGCCCGGCGCTGTCGCTGATCAGAGCGCGGCCACCGTCGACGGAAGCGGCACGGGCACAGAGCAGCAGCCGATCGAGCTGGCCACGACGCCCACAGATTCGGGTGAAGCTGCTCCCGAAGCCGGACAGGACGCCGGTATTAATGTAACCTACAGTCACATCAAAATAAATGCTGAAGAAGTCGACGAAGAAGACGAGAGTTTTTTCGAAGACGACGAGTCGCCACAGGTAGGACTTCCGAAGCAGGTCTGGCACACGCCGGAGATTCGCAAGATGTTCCGCAAATACGGTTTTGTCGAATGGGCTGGCCGCTACTGGTTTTCGACCTACGACGGCAAAACGTTCAAATTTTCCGCAGGTAGCAATTTCACGATACGACCGCTATTCCTAATCATTTCTAAATCCAACCCGAAACGGATCTACGAGGTAAGCAACTGCTACAAAAAGTCGAAAGTGGTCGATCTGGAACCGGGCGAATTCGTTCAGCTCGACGGCTTCCGGAAAAACGTCGAGTCGCAGGGCAATTTCATTTTTATGGGTAATCAACTACAATTTATGAAGGTAAAATCTAAACTATTCGACGAGTCGAAAGAGGCCGAAGAAGTTAAAACCCTGGGCTACCATCCAGACGGCTTTTATGCGTATGCCAACGGCATTCAGACCCTCCCGGCCAGCTCTGCTGCCGAAGCCGCCCGGCCAAAGTTTACACCGCTCGACAAAGACGGCTATGGCATCGTAGAACATGGCGAAAAACGGTATTTCCTGCCACCGCTTTCGAAGATTTATAAGAACGACGAAGACGAATACCAGAACGCCAAAAAGTTTATTTTCAACCAGGGCACCGTCACTTTCGGGGAGTACGCCCGCGACTTCTGCGGTGTGCACGGTGATAATGGCCGTGTTGGTCTATTATACTATGTATCCTGCATTTTCAGGGACATTATATTCGACCGGTTCCGCTGTTTCCCGCACCTGTTCCTTTTCGGACCGCCACAGACCGGTAAATCTACGATGGCATGGTCGATAAGTTATTTGTTTGGGCGCGCCCGGCCACCGTTCGCTTTGAACACAGGAACGTCGGTCGGCTTTTATAAGCACTTCGCCGAATTCCGGAACGCGGTCGTATGGTTCGACGAGTATCTGAATAGCATCGATTGGGGGCGCGTTCAATCCCTTAAAACAGCCTACGACGGCAACGGGCACACAAAATCAGATATGACCCGGGACAACCGTAACAAATCGATCCCGGTGTCGTCTGGCTGCATCGTCTCCGGGCAGGAGCTGCCGACCGCAGACATAGCGCTATTTACCCGGTGCATCCTTTTACAATACGATCGGACGGACTTTAACCATGAAGAGCGCCAAATGCTCGACCGTTTCCACCTGCGCGGAAAAAACCTCGAATTCGGCCACATCACCGCCGAAGTCTCGGTGCATCGCGAGCTGATCGAAAACAAGTTTTTCGAGGTATATAACGAACAGTTCGAGCACCTGAAAAGCAGCTTTTCGAAACATGGTATCGACGACCGTCTGGTAAAAAATATGTCGGTGCTGCTCTCAACTTTCGAGGTACTAAAAGACGTGCTGCAATTCCCATTTACACAGGCCGAAATCCGGGCGACTGCGGGGCTAATGCTCAAAAGACAGAATTCACTTATTGCCGGTAGCAAGGAAACAAGCACCTTCTGGAATCTGGTAGAATATATGTACCGCCAGCGCATGATCAAGGAAAACGAAGACTTTGTGATCAAGTCGGTCCCGACCCTTACGGTCTACGAAAACGGTGAAAGCACTGAAAAGACGCTCGACGACGGCAAGCCCCGGAAAGTCCTATTTCTTCGCCTCGGAAAAATTCAGCCGCTTTACCTCGAACTACACCGTAAGCAGTACGGCAAAAACGGCCTCGATACCGGCTCTTTAAAGCACTACCTGATCCATTCAAAAGGGTTTCATGGCAGCATTCGAAACGTCAAGTTCGGCGGCTCTCCTACGTCGGCCTTCGCTTTCGACTACGAATTCATGACCGATTCGATGGACAGTTTCAGCCTCGAAGGATTGAACGAGGAAATGGATTCAGACACCAGCGCCGTAGGCGGCGTAGGCAAATCCGCTGATAATCAATCAAAAACCAAAGGCGGCGCGAATCGGAAGGCAGACCCGTTTTAGCAACCATGATTTTGCTTGCCTACCATGCCTACGGTGCCTACGCTCTCTCTCTATTTCTATTAAATAATTGATTATTAAATAAATATATAATGGCAAAGGGAAAGAAAAGCGTAGGAAAGGGTAGGCAAAGCGTAGGCAACCGTAGGCAAATGGCTCTGAAATGCCTACAAAAGTGCAAATGCCTACGAAAAACGGGCATTTGCCTACGCTAAAACGCATTTGCCTACGGTCTTAAGATTGATAACTCACTAAAAAACAGGCACTAACCGAAAGCGTAGGCACCGTAGGCATGGTAGGCACGTAAAATAGGTACCCCTGGGCAAACTTGGTAAATATGATTCTCGACTGGATTAAAAGAACCGCGCTTCAACCGTCACCAGATCTTAACTATCCGATTTACCTGCGGACGGGAAGCGAGCACTACTTCGTGAAGATAAAATCGCCCACAGAATACACTTGGCTGGTTCGCATCGACTCGGAAAACTTCAATGCATGGGCGTCGGGATCTGCCGAAAGCCACCCCGACGAGTACTTCGACATCGAGCACCTGATCAAACTCTGCATAGTAATCAAAGAAAAGGATTACATGACTCGACTGGCCGCAATGATCGACTACTACGCAGGAATGAAAAATCGCTTAAAACTTTAATGAAAATGGAACAAATCAAAGCAGGGCACGTCTGGGAAGCCCGAAACAAAACAGTCCACAAAATCGACGAAGTAATGCAGAGAAACGGCTCGACGCCGGTGCGATCGGAAGGTCAATACTGGCAGCTCAATGGGCGATATTGGAGCGACGCATACGAGCACCAGAAAGACCTGATTCGACGAATCTCTTAACCTAAAATTCTTTTGACTTTTATCTGGCAAATTGATATTATTGTTATCTTAAATACACTTCATTTTAGATACTATTAGTATCAATATTCTATATGAAACTCAATTATACAGTGCTGGCGCATACGCTGCACAGCCGCCTACAACTGATCCGGAATAAGTTAGATTTTGAGCCGGGCATGGAGCCGTCGCAAATGGTCATCCGTAATTTGAAATTTTTCGAAAAAGCAGGCGAATCGGTTCAGAAGTACCATAATTTCCGCAGTAACCGCTCTGACTTTATCGACGCAGCCGAGCTGTTTCTGTCGACGGTCGACCCCGCTAATCCCGGCAGCGAAACTGGGCAGTATATGGTCGAAGCCTTTCACACCGGGGACAATAACTGGTATCCAATTTCCGAGGAAACGCTTTCTAACGGGATGTCGGGGGAAATTAAACCACTCACGCTGGAAGCCGCGAAAAAGCTGCACGCATGGCTGGTAAAAAATGGCGGTCAGGCTTACGCACGGATCAGTAACTATAAAAAGCTTTAACAGGCCAAAAACCATGTTCAAAATGAATTTTCATACCGTAGTTACCCACGATACAACCTTTCACGCTGACGACGTTTTTGCCGTCGCCATGCTCACACAATTTCACGCCGGGTTTAACCTGATCCGGACGCGGGACGAGAATATTTTAAATTATGCACTTCTCGACCCGCAGATCGTTGTGCTCGACGTGGGCGGTCAATATGAACCGGAAAAGCTGAATTTCGACCATCACCAAGATACTGCGCTGCCGTCAGCTGCGAGCCTCATTTATCAACACTTTAATGACCGGATCTGTCCGAAGCCAGCGCAGCCCTATTTCGAGGAATTTGTTTCGGTGATCGATCTGCTCGACACCAACCGGGGAAATATTTACGGCCAGCTCGACGCCCTTCCCGCAGGATTCCGGACAGTGGATAACTTAATAAAGGGCTTTAACCGGGACGTAACAGACCCCACGCAGCAGGACAAACAGTTTCGCCTTGCCGTCGATTTCGCCGTCGATATTGTCAAGAATGAAAAGCATTTTGCACTGCTCCGGAACCGGCTCGAAACCGATTACCGGAGACGTGAGATCCTGCCGAATAATGTGGCGCTACTCACCGAGTACCACCCGGACTGGAAAACGAAGAAAGACCACGTTTTCGCCGTCATGCCGCACGCTAACGGCTGGCAGATACAAAGCCGCGATACAACGATCGACAAGGTGCCAGAAACGATTTCCAAGTGCAACGGCTTTATATTCCGGCATGGCTCCGGATTTATGGCAGTAGTAAAAGATCGGCAGGTCGCAGTCGAATTTGCAAGCTCACTAACCCGACACCAACCTTTTCTCGAATAATCTCCGAAAACTTTTTTTTGTACGGAAAAATTACGTACATTTGTTGAGCTAATTCGACCATCGGAGGTCTCCACAAAATCGAGAAACCGACTAGACGATAAGACGACAGATACGTATAACAGATTCACAGAACGAAAATTACAAAGAACAAAATCAGAAAAGATCGAAAATTAGATATAGAAAACGAAAGTAAAAGACAATCAAATTATAGAAGTAAGATTTACTTACTAACCCAATCCAATCAATAAAAAATGGCTACATTAATCAACGACCGCATCGATGTTCGAATTAGCAAAGAACAAAAGGAGCTGATTAAGTATGCTTCCTCGCTCCGAGGATTCAAGAGCCTGTCCGAGTTTATTGTTTATTGCGCGAATGTAGAAGCTAGTAAAATTATCATGGATAATGAGCAGATTCTGAAAACGATCGAAGACAAGAAGATTTTCCTGAACGCGTTATTGAACCCTCCGGTACCAGGGGAAGGCCTTAAGAAAGCCCACATCGCGTACCTAAAACACAATTTTGATGAAACTGAAAATTAGTTTATTAACCAGTTCATGTAAGAGAGAGAACTTTGATTGCGGGAAAGACCCATTAAACAATTACATCAAGAAGCAGGCTAGCCAAGATGTAAGGCGCTTATTATCGGCCTGCTACGTATTAACGAACGCAGAAGACGAAGTCAAAGGCTACTATACTTTGTCTTCCGCATCTATTCCGAGGGATGGGATGCCAGAAAATCTTCTGTCAAAACTTCCGAAGGCATATACCGAATTTCCGGCAACCCTACTAGGCAGGCTCGGCATTGACAATACGTTACAAGGTAACGGGCGAGGATCGGCACTTTTGTTTCACGCATTGAAAAAAGCGCTGGCTAATGCCGATTCTGTAGGCTCTCTCGCGGTCGTTGTCGATCCGCTCGATGAAGAAGCCCGAGAGTTTTACCGTCGAAAGGAATTCATTGACATCCCAGGTAGTGGAAGGATGTTTATGCTAATGTCGACCATTCAAAAGCAAGTCGACGACGAAGAGAATCTTATTGCACTACTTCAAGAGGGCGTCAAGCACGACTAACAACTCTACACCTTATCTACAAATTACAGAAGGCCGCCATAAGGCGGCCTTTTTGTTTAAATCCCGTCCTTCCCTGGCGCCCCGCTTCGCTGCAACTTCGCAGAAAAGAAAAGCACGTGGCAGTTAAACAAGTAATCAAACGCAAAGT
Organism: Dyadobacter beijingensis DSM 21582; assembly: GCF_000382205.1. Taxonomy (GTDB): domain Bacteria; phylum Bacteroidota; class Bacteroidia; order Cytophagales; family Spirosomataceae; genus Dyadobacter; species Dyadobacter beijingensis. Next base: position 1,472,862 of record NZ_KB907787.1, on the reverse strand, counting down.
AGCAATGGCATGGCTCCGCGCCGACGACTCGCGCGGCCAGCCCTCCATTCATTCGGTAAAATACCGCAAGCTCGACCATACGATCGGCTACAAAGCCCGTGTGTCAAAAAGTTTCCGGCACCTGCCGGGCGCGTCCAAATTCAAAGGCGACCTCAAAGAGGCGCATGAATTCCTTTTCGTCAACCACGACGAGCCCAGCGATTCAAAAAAGCATTTCAGAATAAAGATCGATCTACTCATCGAGGTAGACGGTCACATCATAGACCACACTAACGGAGAATATGCTACAACTCGGATCTAATCTGTACCTGATGAATCAGGGCACTTCCAGCGCGTCCCTGCTGCAAATGACGGGTGGCCCGTCATACGGCGGGGGCGCGGGTATCGACACGAGCTTCGGCGGCTCGTATTGGCCGCAGCTCGATTTACTCGACCACGTCCGCTGGGGCTTCGGCGACAACCAGCCGAACCTCATGCGCAAACTGATCACCCGCAATACAATGGTGCGCCCGCTGCTCGAATCGCTTCGCGATATGATCTACGGCAGCGGTGTCGGCTTTTTCAAACGCTCGGTCGACGCAAAAGGCCAGCCGCAACTAGTCCCCTACACCGACGCCCTGCTCGACGAGTGGAGCGAGGCGACCGAATTGCAGGACTATTTCATTTCCGCGATAAACCAGCGCGTCGACACCGCGAACGTCTTCACCCGGTGGGAATTCGACCCGCGCGACAACTGGTTCAAACTATCGGTTTCGGATAGCTTTTCGACCCGGATCGGGGCGATGGCCGGGAGATCCGGAGAGTACCACGTAAACCCCTATTTCGGCCACTTTCCGAGCTTCATTTCGAGCGATACCGACCGGATCAAGGCATTTAATCGGCTCGATTGGGAATACAACAAAGCGCGGACGGTGACGATCAGCCACGCGAAGGAGAATATCGCCGGGCAACCGCACTATGCCTTCGCTTCGTGGTGGTGCGCACAGGACGCGATCGAGCTGGCAAACCTGATTATGGCATTCCACAAAAACGGGATTCTGAACGGCTACAATATCAAATATCTGATCAGGATGCCGCAGGACTATTTCGATAGCCAGGGCGGTCGGAGCGTCGAAGCCAAAGACACAAAGAAACGGTGGGGCGATTTCTCCGACAACCTTTCCAAATGGCTCGCCGGTACTGACAATGTCAATAAGTCAATGCTCATTAAGTACCTGCGTGGAACGGACGGGAAAATGCTCGATAACGTCGACGTGGTGCCACTCAAAAACGAAATGTCCGACGATGCTTACGACAAAGTCTGGCAGACCGCGCACCAGAGCATTGCGAACTCGGTCGGTATCCTGCCGACGCTCGCGGGGGTGAATCCGGGCAAGGGTAATGACTCCGGTTCCCAGATCCGCGTAATGGCCGATTTCCAGAGCGAATACCGAACGCCGATCCACCGCTACCTGACGCTAAAACCGATCAACCAGCACCTAAAATTCATGGGCTATAAGGATGTAGTAGCAGCCGTAAAAGGTGTGCAGCTGACCACGCTCGACGTCGACCCGAACGGCAAACAAGCAAGTTTAAACACTGGCCAATAAAATGGAAATCACACTAAACACACTAAAAAAACACATTGGCGGCGTCCAAACCAGCCTAAAAATGGACACCGTCCTGCCCTTCGTGAAAGTCGCCACGCGCGACTTTCGCAAGGCGATCGGCGCGGAATTGTTCGCAGCCCTGCCGGGGCTATCTGCCGACCTTTTGGAGAGCGCCGAAGGGTGTATCGTTTGGGCGGCTTACGACAAGGCCGTCCCGCATTTAAAGATCCGCGTCGGCGATTTAGGCATGGCGAAAAACTCGCCTGCCAATACTGTCGCTATTACAAAATGGGAGTACGTCGACACCCGCGAGGCGAACGTCGCCATGATCGATTTGTTTCAGGAATTTTTCTGGGAAACCCTTGAAGAAGAAATGCCGCAGGCATGGACAAGCTCGCAAGCGTACCGCGAACGGAACCGGCTGTTTCTCCGGAGCGCGACCGAGCTGGGACACTATGCCCCGCTGGTGGGCAGAAACAGCCGGTTCTTTGCGGATCTGATCAAGTTTGTGAACCGGGCAGAAAATGAATACATCGCCCCGCTGATCACCCGCCCGGTATTCCGTGCCCTGAAAACCCGCTGGCAGGATGCCGAAGTCGAGCTAACCGAGATCGAGCGCGAACTGATTGAAAAGATCCGTTTCGCGGCCGCATTCCTGACCCTTCACGAGGCATACCCCTACCTGCCGCTTTTGGTCGATAACGAAGGCGTCCGGCAGATCCGGAAGAAGGACGGAATCCGTGAAGAAGACATCGGCGAAAAATCCTACCGACAGGCGCAACGTCGGCAGCTCTGGCAAGACGCGCAGCTCTACCTGTCGCAGCTCACCGAATTCATGGAAGAAGTCGCCAGCCCGACCATTTTCCCCGAATACTACGAAAGTAAAATCGCCTTGTCTTCGTGCGATGAAACCGAAGACTACACACACAAACCGCATGTTCTTTTATGAAAAGGTTGTTTTTGTTGACCCTGCTCGCATTGTGGCAGGTGGGCGCGAGTGCCCAAAATTTGACCATTACCCTACCCGATACATTGGTCGGCAAAGAATGGGTTAAAAACTATGTCCGTAGCGTGCTGAAAGATCAGGGTGGCGTGAAAGATCCTGACCCGGTCGAGCCGACCACACCCGCAAAGGAGCCATGCAAAACCGGGCCAACTCTGAACGGCGTTTACAGCGTTACCGATCGTAGCCTGATCGGCCAATTTCACGGCGAGAAGGTTTTCGAGATCAACTGGTCGATTAAGGATCTGGCCGGTAACAGTCTGCGCTCCGGTTCCGTTTCGCCGAACAACGCCCAGCCGCTGATCCGTTTCGACCAGCCACTGCCCGCAGGCAATTACACCCTGATCTACGAGGGCAAAAATTGCAGCTCCCAACCCAGCCCGCTGGGCTTTACCGTGCCGAAGCAATCCGGGGACGTGGTTATCCCTCCAACCAAACCCGACCCGAAACCACCCGTCGACGGTGGTGGTAGTGCTCCGGACGTCTCCGCGCCGGGGCAGCTGCTGACGATCGCGAAGGGCATGGACGAACACATGAAACTAACCGCCCGCGATTCTGCGGGGGTTAGACTCGTAAGTGACTTATCAGCCGACGACCGGGGCGATCGGTACAATTACCGCTACCTGATCGGATCGGACATCGTCACACAGGACAAGCCGCTCAAAAATTACGTTCTGGCCGGAAACAATCCGATCGGTTTCCTAAAAATGAAGCTGCGCAAGGATCTGAACACGATAAACCAGTGGGGCACCGGGCACGAGGGCAATAACGGCTACTACCAGCTGGATGCCGGGGAGAGTTTCAGTCATAACACCAGCTACCCGTTCCACACCTTCTTTGCACGAACCGCACAAGATCCTGCGGGCTTTTTAAACCACGTGCCGCAGGGCTACGACCCGAGCGGCCAACAGGTTCAATGGGCGGACATCGCCGAAGACATGCAGCTCCCCACCGGGCACTTTTGGATTAATGGCTGGAAACCGTGGGGCGTCGACAAAGTATTCTCGAAGGGTGTAACGCACCTGCCGCACCTGTCGCTGCCGTGGAATGAAGCAGACGGTAATAAACAGGTCGTTGAACTGAAAAATGCCGGAAAAACGTACAATGACGTCCCGCGATTAGAGGCGTTTTTAGGACTACACCCAACCGGAGCCGAAGGGCTCTGGCCGGATGGCACCTCGAAGTCATGGTGGCCGAATGGCGCATTAGACCGGGAAACCTCAATACAAAAAGCGGATCAGGCCGACGTTTCCGACGCAATCTGGATCGGGGAAACATCAGAAAATGTCTCATGGCAACGCGACGACGCGGATATGTGGCGCCACTTTTACGCCCGCTTGCGCCAGCGGTACGACGAGCGTTTTAAAAGCCGGGGTATCCCTTACGAAATTTGCCATAATTACTTCTGGCTGGGTGGCGAATCGCTAGTCCATAATAAGGGCGCTGACTATTACAAAGGCATTTTCAGGCGAACGCCAGAGCAGCTGCCGCAGACCGTTTACTCGCCGGGCGGCACGCTTTCGAGCACGACGATGATCGTCGAAGCGGTCTACCTGAACGCTCCGGATCTGACCCTTCGCCAGCCTTTGGAGCTGATCTTCCGGCTCGCCTATTTCAAGCATTTGGGCTACAATGCCGGAGTATTCCTTTTCGGGCAGTATGAGACGCGCCCAAACAATAAACACGAAATCCGCTACGATGACGGCACCTATTTCAGAAACGATAAAGCGCCGATCGATCCGGGCACCCACATTGCAAACGGGTTTCTTTCGCAGGTTTACGGGAACCTGTTTTGTGAATGGGGCGGCTCGACCAAAGTCGACGGGAAAAATCTGGATTACCGTTTCCTGAACGGCGACTGGTACCCGTCCGGCTCGACCACTCCGCAGGGCGGCTTTTCTCACCTCTGGAAGCATGACGGCGAGATCTATTTCGGCTACACCGGAAGCACCGATTTAAGCTACTTCGGCCAGCGCCTATATGCACTAACGTTCGGTAAGACCGCAGGCGGGCAACGCCAATACCTGCGCTTCCGCGTCGATGGCGGCAGCTGGATCACGCCCGACCAAACCGCGATAAACGAGGTAATCGACGCCTACTACGAAAAACGGGGCTTTGTACTCTCCGAAACGAAAAACGGGGCTACCGCGTGGTTTTACATGAACCGGTACGCGGACAATAAACCGCACACTTTGGAGGTCGAGCTGCCAAACGGTCAAATCGTCAAAAACACCGTGGCGGGCGGTGGTATCCACGCGAAGGTTCAATGAAGTTGACCCGGTCACCATTTTTCAAAGTCGCGCTGGCCGTTTTGGTCGGCGCGGCCATCGCCTGGGCATTTTGGCCGGGCACCAAATCCACCACGACCGTCGAAGCCGTCGACAGCCTCGCTTTTTACCGCCAAAAAGAGCAGGAGCACCGGCAGGCGGGCGCAATAATCCGCGCCGAAAATGAAGAACTCTGGAAGGCTTACCGCGATACTGCTGCTATGCGTGCTCCGGGCTGGGATAGCCTGCGCACAAGATACCGCGACAGCGTTCAGTCGCAAATACGAAGAAAGTTTGCTCGATAGCCTGATCCGCTACGAGATGCTAAAACCCATCGCCTACAACTTGCAAAAAGAAAATGTGCAGATCCAACAAGAGAAATACGCCGTGCAGATGCAGCTGCAAATTATGTCCTTTCGATGTGAGCAGCAAAGTGAAAGTTTTGCCCAACAAATCAAGGCCGAAAGGCGACGAACCCGGAAACGGATTATCGTCGCTGCCGGTATCGCCCTGTTAACTGGATTAGCACTTTAACCAGATCACATGAAACACACACTAACCGCGTTTATCGCAACATTCTCTGACAAGACGTTTTTGTCGGTTTCCGCAGCCCTCGCCGTTCTGAAATCAGTCGCCGACACCTACTTTTTCGACGATTGGGCTTTTGTAATGTTCCTGCTTGTCATTATCGGCGTGGACACGGTGACGGGCACCTACCGGGCATGGAAACAAAAGAACCTCGAATCGCGTGCCTATGCCCGGCTTTTCGAAAAACTGCTGACCTACGGCTCGCTTTTGGTCATGGCACACGTGCTAATGAATTTTCCCATTTCCGGGAAAGTGACCGGGCTTTTTGATTGGGTTGATAACGTGCTCTACTGCGCGATGATCGTCCGGGAATCGATCAGCATTTTAGAAAATTACGCCGAGATCGACCCGAAGGGGGTTTCTACCAAGATTCTCGCCCGCCTGAAAAAGTTCGACGAATCCGGAGAATTTAAAGATCTGATTTGATGGAGATCCTACTGAAACGTCAACAACAGGGGAAGGATAGTACCCTGGGGATTTTATCGGTCGACGGGATTTTTAATTGCTTCGTGCTCGAAGACACTGATCGCGGTTTAGGCTCAAAAATGCCGCTCTCAACGATCAGAGGGCTAAAAGTTATGGGCAAAACCGCCATTCCGACAGGCCGCTACCGGGTCGAGATCACCTACTCGCCACGGTTCAAAAAGAAACTACCGATCCTGATCGGCGTGCCGGGCTTTTCTGGAATCCGGATTCATGCCGGGAATTGGGCAAAGGATACAGACGGCTGTCTGCTGCCGGGCAGAAGTTGGAAAAAGCAGGTCGGCGACTACATGGTCACAGAAAGCCGAAATGCATCACTCGACCTTCAAACCGACATCGCAGCCGCCATTCTGCTCGGTGAAGAAGTCTGGATAACCGTACAAGCTGATTACAAATGACCGAAATTTTTTTAAACGACAAGTGCTATAAGCTGCCCGAGAATTGGACGGAAGTAAACCCGGCACAGCTGCCGGAGCTGCTGACCCTGCTTTACGTGTACCCCGAAAGCGGCGGCACCTATCTGGAAATACTCCGGACAATTCTCGGTTATCCGCCCGGCCTGTGGAAAAAGCTAATGTGCCACTACTTCGCCGGGCACCGCACCGAAGAGCAGCACGAAGAAAACGCGCAGGCATTGCAGGGCGTGCTCGGTCAGATAAGCTGGATGTGGCAAGGCGAGCTGACCGTCTGCCCGCTTCCCGAAGGCTTCGACGTCGATGGCACCCGTTGGGTACTTTTCGAGGAAGGCTTCCGTAGCATGAGTTTCGGCGAGCTAACCAATGCGCACATAAACGCGCAGGCTTTCATTAAGCAGCTCGTCGAAGGCGACGAGCGCCTGAATATGCTCGTGGCTACCGTTTGCAGGCCGCGCCGGTCGGGGAACTACATGGATGATCCGGACTGGAACGGCGACCACCGCGAGCAGTATAACGAGCACATTGCGCGGCACCGGGCGGATCTGATCAAAGACGGCTACATCAAAGAAAAAATCCTCGTGCTAATGTACTTTTTGGGCACGCTGAAAGAGTTTTTCAGCTTTTACGATCTGTTCGATTCGGATGCAACAGGGCCAGCCCCGACCGAAGACTATCCCGGTCAATCAATGGTTAAAAACCAGCACCTACTTTCTGAAAAGCACATTTTCGGCGGTATGAACGCAACCAAATCCGCAAATATTCACGACGTATTCCAATTTCTGGAAGAGCACAAAAAGGACATCAAAGAGCAAAACCAGCGTAACCAAGCAGCCAATGACGCCAACTGACGATATTTTCTGGAAATACCTTTCCCCGATTCTCGACGAGCAAAAAGCCGACTCCGGGATCGTCTACTCAAAGATGTCCGACGCGAACGGAATGGATCGTATAATCGGCGACAGCCGGAGCGAAGACGTATATCCGGGCATTTTCGTCATGCGCCCCAAATACCGGGGGAACATTATCGACAACGCGCTTTTAAACGCGCTTTTCGAGCTGACCCTTTTCGTGTTTTTCAAAGGCGATACCGACGAGCACAATTCCGAAGACCAAGCCTATCGCAACGCCGAAACCGTCGCCTGCAAGATCGTTAACCGCTTGCAGCACGACCGCTTCGCAGGAAAAAACTATCTGGATTTCGATTCGGTCACTTTGGAGCCTGTCCAATATCAAACCGGGGTCGACGCTACCTGTGGCTACGAGCTAAAAGCCCGGCTTGGAATCCCGGCAAATCATATTTTTTGTTAAAACCCGCTTTAAACCATGATCGACGCAGCTGCTTCCGACCTCTCGTTCCTGCCGCTGAAATTCAGCCGGAACAAACTTTCCCACACCATAGAAGCAGCCGACCCGGCACTCACCAGCCGGGTCGGTCTAAAATACTTCCTGACCCTGTTTGTCCCTGAATATCCGTTCAGCAACCTTTTTGAAGCACTACACACGTCCGAAGGGCGCGAGGTACCCGTCAGTACCGAAGGCGGGGTGCAAGTCTTTTCAGGGGCAGAATTTCGCTATAATTCGGGGCGAAACGGAAAGCTCGACGGCCTGCTTTCCTACATCAAACCGCGCTGGAAGCAAAACTCGCTTAGTTTGTCACTCTCGCAGACGACCGCCTACTACCTGCGCGAAGCTATTCAGGGCGGCACCCCACCCGTGGCAGTGGCCGCAGATCTTGCCAAAGCCTACGCGATCAAAGCCGGGCTATCAAACGAGGATTTCCATGCCTACGGCGACACGTTTTTTAAAACTTGGCAGGCAAGCAAAAGGCAGTTTCTGACGTGGCAACCGGATCAGAAAACCGTTTCCCCGACGCAAGAGGAATATTTAAGTTTTCTGCTGAATTTCTCACCGGCTCCGACCGAGCTGCGCCTGCGCGTGCATTTCCGGTACGCGGACGGATCGGCGTCGGCGGCATATACGGCGATGACACTGTCAAACCCGATGCTTTATTCGATCGTTACCTGCCCGGTCGGCGCGGCAGTGCTCAACGTTCCAAGTAACGCCACCGGCTACGAGGTCTGGCTAAGTGACCACAATGGCCGCAGGTTTACCGAAACCCGCACCTATCACATTGACCGCAGCCTGCAAGTCGCCGACCGCTCGGTTTTATTCGTCAACAGTTTGGGCGGCTGGGACACTTTCCGGCTCACCGGTGAAGGATCTCGCAGTTTGCGCGTGATCCAGACGACCGCCGAGATCGAGCGGAAAGCAGGTTCCGATCCGGATTTCTCGGAGCTGAAAATTATCAGCATTGAGGGCGAGCATGAGCTGCAAGCCAGCACCGGCTATTTCCGCAAGGATCAGGCCGCATACTTGAAGTACCTGGACGAGCTGCTGTTATCGGACGAAATGTATTTGATCACAGACAAAGGCCACCGCCCCGTTCAGCTGACCACTACGACAAACGTCGACCAGCAGGATAACACCGATCTGGTCGCCAGATCCTTCACGTTCCGGATCCTGGACACCGTGGAAAATCATTCGGATCTACCCGCGTCACAACCGACGCCGGCACGCGTCACAAAATGGCGTGGCCTTAATCTGGGGCAGGTTCTGGACGGCTACGGGAAGCGCACCGGCAAGCTCGCATTTTCCCGTCTCGAGAAGGTTTTCGCCGATGATAACACCCTTGTAAAACCTTACAGCGTTAAGGCGAACGTGCAAGGCGATCCGGACTATATCGCACCGATCACCGACCCGTCGATCGTCGTCGGCTCGACACCGTTCCCGAGCGCGGCAATCAACCGCGCGGGCACTTTCACCCGGTCGAATTGCGGGGCAAACTTTCTGGGTAGCACCGCCATGATCACCATCCCCGCAGGTTACTACGGCGGCGAACGCGCTGGTGATGCCGACGAGTTGGCCGAAGGTCGCTACAACAGCCTAAATACGCAGGATTTCGCCAATGTAAACGGAACATGCGTCGTAAATAACGTGCCGGTTCACTTCGCTATTCACCACAAAATCCCGATGGATACGAACCTGAAAGTAGTGGGTAGTGCCGATTGGGGGCCGGTCGTCGATATACGTGTCGACGGTAAGGAAATCATTTCTAACACGGTCGGCGCGACCCCGCCGTCGATCGGAACATCCGGAAACCTGACCGTGACGCCCGGCACATACGACATTATCGTCCAGGTCGAATATGTCAATCAGGCACCGATACGGAAATGCAAGGTCGTTCTGGCGTCCAAAAACCGGGAAGTAAAAGTCGAGCAGTCCGGATACTTCGCATTCGATGGCGTGGTAATCAACAGCTCCGACGAACCGCTCACCTTCGAAGTTGTAAACCTATGATCCGCATTAACGGGCAAGAAGTCCTGACCGATTCCAAGGTGGGGGTAAAATACGCGCTGGTAAATCCCCACCTGCTTTATGATACGATCCCCAGCTCGACGGCAGAGATCCCGACATTTCCCGCCGTTCGCCAAAACCGGGGCGTTTTCGACTATTACGAAGAGCCGCAGGCCGGTAACTACTTGCCGGAGCTGCTTTATCAGCATTTCCATAATGGCGAGCTGATCCGCGAGGGCTATTTCCTTTTAACCGAAGCCTCGCTCGATACCGGCTACAAAGGGGCATATTCCGACCGGCTAGGCTTGTTTTTTGGCGACTACCAGAGCAAGAACCTACGCGAGATCGATTTCGGCACCGTAACGCCCGTTTTGCCACTTTCACCGGTGAATTCGGTCGCCGGAGAAACTGCTTACTGCTACCCGACGATTCTCAACGATTTCTACTACGGGGCAAACGCGGCGGCAGCGTCCTACACCGGGCGCGTGAATGATTACGCGAGCGGCAGCTATAAGGTAAGCCCGAAAACCCCGATGTTTTTCGCCAGTTGGGTACTCAAACGCATTGCTGCCATTACGGGCGTGACCATCACCGGCAGCTTTTTCACACACCCGGTGTGGAGCAAGCTAATTTTGTTCAATACTAGCGAGGCGGAAACGGCCACTTTTAGCGTCGCAAACCACCTTCCCGCCCTTTCGGTGGTGGAATTCATTTTGGAGCTGCGCAAGGTTGCAAACCTGAAATTTGACTTTAATTCCGTGGCAAAAACGTTGACCATCGATTTCTGGGATGAATGCCTACGCACGCCTACAAATGCCGACTGGACAGGCTGCGCAACGATCGGCGAAACCAAGACGCCGGAGCCTAACACGCGTCTGCAAATTGCGATGCAAATGGACGGAAACGACGGTCTGACCAAAGATAAGCCCGCGCTACTGGCCGACTACATTTCCCCCGAAGTAGCAGGCAACCGGAACGGGATCGCGACCGTGGCGATCAAGTTTTCGACGCTGCTCACCGATCAGGCGACCGGCTTGCCGATGTGTCGACAGGAAGGGCTTACAAGCAAATACGGGCAGGATGCAAAGCCATTTACGCCCCGCCTGCTTTTTTGGGCGGGGATGTCGGCGGGAATGCCGGTGGCGTCGCACACTCTGAACGGAATCACCCTCACACCTGCCGGGCTGGCCGCAACGGTATGGAAGGAAACGATCGCGCTCCGGACGCGCATGTTCTACCTCGCTAAGAAATTCATTCTTAATGAGGCAGATCTGGCAAAACTAGATTTTTCGAAGAAATTCCACTGCGAAGGAGTGGATTACATTGTCGCACAGGTTAACGCGTCTGTGCCGGTGAAGGGAGTGGCCGAGTGCTTGCTGATTGGTGGCGTTTAACCTGTTACATTGAAGCATTGTTTTCATCGACAGGCGTCGGGGTATTTTTTTTTGGATCATAAAAGCCATTTCCTGATTCTTCCATATATCGATTCATGTTTTCAAAAAAAACGTCAAACATATGCTGATTCATAGCGAGATAGCGCTCCTCACTAAGGGGTATGATTTTTACCGGAGTTGGCGAATAATTCAAAAAAGGATGTGGTGGAAAATGTGTGTCTATCCAGATGTGATACTCGCCCGCCAAGATTTTGAAAAATCTCTCCGTAGGTTCAACAAATTCCGTAACGATACTTTGGTCTTTGGGTAAAACTTTCATTATCGGGCAAAAAAGGAAATAGTACGTCGGGGGAATTGGATCTCCCTGATAATCACGGCAAGACGTAAAAACATCCGCAATCGAAATAGACCGAAATTTCATTAGGTTGCTACGCAATTGTGTGATAAGTTGGTCTGGAAACTTATACTGTTCATACGGATCTTTGCTCGAAACATGAATTCGGAGTACAATCGACTCTATCAATAACTGCATCATTAACGGCTGGGCTTTATGGCAAACATATGCTCTCCCATTAATCTCAAGATGATTTCCATTTGATACCATTGTTTCAAGTAAATAAAAATCTTCCGACGCCACTGCTCGCTCAACATAGGGTTGTACATATAGGCTAAAATGCCGCTCAAGTGCTCCGAAGTAATACTCGCAGGTCGAGCAAAAGAGATAGTCTTCTTTAAATGTATCCTGCTTCGGGCTATTCTTTTTGTGCATTTTATGGGAATGTGCCTGAATTACCTTCTTTCTCACACCACGAATCCGACGAGACATAGTTTTTGGTAGAATGTGTGAATTTGTCTTGTCTGCGCGATTTTGCTCACATAGTAAACATATTTCGTTTTTAGATCTCATTTTTGCGGCTTGTCTGTGTTTGTCTAGTCAAATCTACTTTTTAAAAGGTGAGTCTACAATAACCTTTCTTCTCTGCATGCCATCGGCCATTTCACTATGTAAGGAGACGGCCGCTCTGCGGACACGCACACTCTTACCTCCTTAAGAAGATCATTATTAACCAAGTAGATCTAAGAAACTTGATCTCTCACAGCTCAAAAGTTCAGAGATGATGAAAGTGGTCAAGTGCCTGCTAATTGGAGGATTCTATGGGAGCGGATTAAGTCGGGCTTTGCCTTCTTCGAAACGTTGCTTCATAGCTTCAGAATGCTCTATCGAATTTTCGATGTAAGAATCAAATTCATAATATTTAGCTGATTCAGAACGGTTAATTCTTTCACCATTAACAAAAATCTTAGGAGGCTCAAAAACAGGGAGATAGTCTTCAATGGAACAATTTGGAATAATCAAAACATAATGCCCTTTGCGCCATCGAACACCAATCTGATACCCACCGCCCCTTACCGGCTCCAATCTTAAGTTGCTTTTGTAGATCACTTCCCCAAAATTAGGTGGCAAAGTCAGCGGGCCAATTTTCGTTTGGAAACCTTTTTTGTACTGGTCAATAAGCGCGGTATACTCCACCTCATTTAGAGGCTGCCCCTGTGGTATTGGAGGCGGGAGAAGTTCGGGATCTTCAATGGTTACCTGTAAGTCATGGATCGGGAATTGATCATAATTTTTACAGTAGATCCAAATAGGATAGCGATCATGATCAAACGATTGAATTACCTGAATATTTATTACAGGAATACCATCACCTCCGTTGATTACATTAATCGTGTGTGTAGCTCTCGCAACCAAATCTTGATATTCCTTGACTCGCTGTTGCTCAGTTATTAATGCATCTTTGGCACCCAAAATATCCTTAATGAGGCCGATTACTGATCCAAGTATAGCAACTGCCGCAGCCAACAGCCCGTACATAAATGCATCTATTTTTTCGTCGGTATCAGGCTCAAATAGCAAATATGCTATACCAGCTGCGATTAAAGTACCCGCAATTTGAAGTCCATAAATAGCCCAAATAGGGAAGTTTTTAAATGAAGGCAATTTCATATGTCGATTATTCAAAATGATCTCATTCAAAGCTATCATTTACACCTGATTCCCGCTCAAACTCGTCCTTTCTCTTAGTTAACGGTCGCAAGAAATTAGCAACAGTCCAAAACACGCTAATTTTTAAATGGCCGAATCACTTATCGAAAACCCCGTTTTTGTGGAGATCCTGCGCCGGTACGTCCAACGTGCCGAGCAGGTTATTTCCCGCGAGGTGAGCGCCCAAGGGCTGGTACTCACCGGTGAAATGCTGAATTCCATCAAAGCCGCTGCCGTCGAAAAAGGCACCGGCTGGATTCAGGCAAATGTCTACTACGAAGCCCTGCTCCGGATCAAGGATCTAAAAACGCTCAACTACTCCCGAATGCCGCCACTTTCGGCGATGATCAAGTTTGTAGAGCAGGTCGGCGTCCAAAATTTCAAGTATACACCCGGCTACCCGCGCGGAGTTCAAAAGCTCGACCACCAGAGCCGCGTCGAGCGTATTGCGTGGGGTGTTCGCAATGTCTTCCGGCAGGAGCCAAACATTAAACGAGGCTACCGGGGGGTGTACAACGATCCATTAAAGAACCAGATCCTACCCCACTTTTTCACGGATCTGCGGCAGCACGCCGGGCTTACCGCCATGACCGAATTACGACTGCTTTTTACAGACACACGCTAACCGCCACAAGGCACACACTATGGAATTTACCGACACCGGCACCCTCCGTTTACGGATGGAAACCAACGATTTCGACAAGCAACAGGCCGAGCTGAATAATCAGGCCAAAGTCTACAAAAACGAATTAAAGGAAATCGAGAAGCAGCTGGGCAAAAACAGCGCCGAGTACAAAAAAACGAAAGCCGATTTGGACGCCGTCCGAAAGTCGCAGGAGGAACTTACCAAATCGCTGAAACAAATGGACACGTCGAAAATGACGTTCCAGCAGCTGCAAAACTATGTCAAACAGCTAAGTAAGGAGCTGAAAAGCATGGTTCCCGATAGCGCCCAGGCCAATGCCCAATTAAAGAAAATCGGGGAAGCCGAAGCCCAATTGAAGAAAGTCACCGATCAAGCGCGGAAGCTGCGCGAGGAAGCCGCAGGACTTGCAAAGCCGGGGCTTTGGTCGAGTATCAAAGACTACATGGCGAACGCCTTTTCGATCGCCGGGGTACAGATGCTGCTAGACTGGTTCCTGCGCTTCACCAAAAGCGCAGTCATGGGGGCGGCAGAAATCGACGACGCGTTCGGCGACGTGCGCAAAACTACCGGTATGACGACGCAGGAGGTGGTCGAACTGAATAAAGCGGTGCAGAAAATCGACACCAGAACCGCTCAAAAAGACCTGATGGATATTGCCAAAACGGGCGGGCAAATCGGGATCGCAAAAGAAGAAATGCTCGGTTTCGTCGAGTCGGTCGATAAAGCCGTCGTCGCGCTCGGTGACGAGTTTACGGGCGGCGCGGAAGAAGTCGCGGCCACAATGGGTACAATGTCGAAACTGTTCAAGGAAACGAAGGATCTGGAAGCGGGGAAAGCCATTAACGACATAGGCAGCGCCATTAATGAGCTGGGAGCCGCAGGATCTGCAACGGGGCCGGTAGTAGCTGATTTTACCACCCGGATCGGGCAGCTGGGAAAACTCGCGCCCGCTATTGATCAGACAATGGGATTAGGCGCGGCGCTGCAAGAGCTGGGCTTAACTGCCGAAATCGCAGCCGGTGGTCTGACGAATATCCTTTTGGGATCTACAAAAGCAACGGCTGAATATGCCAAGCAGATCGGGATCACAGAAAAGGAGTTCAAAAAGCTGGTCAACTCCGACCCGAACGAGGTTATTCTGCGCCTTGCACAGAGTTTCAAAGGCTTACCGACCGACGTGGTAGTAAAGCAAATGGACGCGCTGGGGATCAAATCGCAGGAGGCGACCAAAGTAATGATGCTGCTGTCGGATAAGACCGATATGGTGAAGGAAAAGCAGGCGCTCGCAAACAAAGCCATGAAGGAGGGCACCAGCTTAACCAACGAGTTCAACGTCAAAAACGAGACACGCATGGCGCAGCTCGAAAAGACCGGCAAGATGATTACCTGGCTCGCCGAGCAGCTGGGTAATTTTCTGATTCCCGCAGTCCTTCTGGTTACTACCGGCTTTATCGGTCTGGTCAAAGCGCTCGCCGCGATTCCCGAATTTGTCGTCGAAAACAAGGAAACATTTGTCGCGCTGGGCGTTGCAATCGTCTCGCTCAATGCCGCCAATATTGCCGCAGCTGCTTCGGCACTCGCACATGCTGCGATCGAGAAAGGCCGTGCGATCGCTACCCAATCCGTCACCGCAGCACAATGGCTTTTGAACGCTGCCATGACCGCCAACCCGATCGGGCTAGTCGTCGCCGCCATTTCTGCGCTCGTGGGCGGCTTCATGGTCTGGTACAACCATTCCGAGAAGGTTCGCGCCGGGGTATCGGGCTTAATGGCTGGCTTAAAAGAAGCTGCCGGGGTCGTCGCGCAATTCGTAAAAGCATTTTTG
Source organism: Dyadobacter beijingensis DSM 21582 (assembly GCF_000382205.1). GTDB lineage: Bacteria > Bacteroidota > Bacteroidia > Cytophagales > Spirosomataceae > Dyadobacter > Dyadobacter beijingensis. The sequence goes on along the minus strand of NZ_KB907787.1, from coordinate 1,457,253 downwards.
ACGCTGGATATTGCGGGCATGGCCGACGTAATGATGAACGGCGGCAAGAGGGTCGGCGACGCGTTCACGAGGGGCTACAACGACAAATTAAAGGAGGAATCCGGCAAGGTTGTCGCCCAACACAAAACCACCGTCGATAAAAAGGTTGATCTCACCCGAAAAGGAGCAAAAGCCGCAGCTGACGCCGAAATCGCTGCCGCCACCGGTGCAGCCGGCACGATCACAGCGAAGGAGCAGTCCGCGCTCGACAAACGCAAAAAAGCGAAGGAGAAGCAGCTGCAAGAATTCCGGGACGCCGAAGACAAGTACGACGAGCTGGTGCGCAAAGACCGGGAAAAAGCCCTCGAATTAATTTCCCAAATGGAGGCCGAAAATGAGCGCAGCAACGCGACCACCTCGCTGGAAATCGAAGAGAGCAAGATCCGAGAGAAAGCCCGCAAGCGCATAAAAGACATCGAGGAGTCAAAAGCCGATGAAGCCCTGAAATTGAAGGTCGTCGAGTCCATTAACCGCAATTCGGAGGAAGCGCTGGACAAGGTACGCCGGGATTACCGCGACAAACGGATCAAGGAAGAGCAGGAAGCCGCGCAAAAGCGTCTGGAAGCGGAAAACTTCGTGCGCGAGCAGGAAAAAGGGGCAGAAATGACGCTGCTCGAATGGCGCGAAATGCAGGCCAAAGGAAACGCTCAAAAGCTCGCAGCCGTCCACAAAGACCGCGTCGACGTCGAGCTGCGCCTTACGCAGCAAAAGCTCGAAGCTGAAATGATGGCCGAAAGCCAGAAAGCCGTTCGGACGATCACCGACACCGAGCAACTGGCCACCGCTTTAAATGCGATCGAAGAGCGGTACAACATTGCCAGCGTCATGGCGAACAAGAAAGCTGCGGACGAAAAGCTCGCGATCGATCGGGATCTGCACGAGCAGAAAGCAGCCACGTTGAAAAACTATTCGGATATGTTCAGCTCGCTTTTGCAGGGTGACATTTCCGGGTTTATGAACGCGGCGAGCACGATGGTTAAAGGCCACCAGACCGCATGGCAGCAAAAGCTCGCAGCAGATCAAGCGAGCTACGAGCAGGCCGGTCAAATGGCACAAACCGCCGTCAACTTTTTGAATGATCTCGCCCAGCGTAAAGCCGAGAAAGCGATCGCGGAAGCGAACCGCGAGCGGGACGAAAAGGTCGCCATTCTCAATGCCGAGCTGGCCACCACCGAGGCAATGATCAAACAGTCGTCGGAAAACATCAAAGCCACCAAAGAGGCCGAACAAAACCGCCTTGCCGAGCTACAGAGGATCTTAACCTCGGAGACAACCAACGAGGAACAAAAACGCGACGCCCTACACAAATTCTACTCGCAGCAGCTGCAAGACATGAAAGCCGCCGAAGAGCAGAAAATTATGGACATGCAGAAAATGGCGAACGAGGCAAAAACCGCCGACGAGCGTGCCGCGATGGAAGAAAAAATCCGCATGGCCACAAAGGAGAGCGAGGAAAAGATCCGGCTCGCAGAAGAAGAAGCCGAAGCCAAAGCCACCATGATCGACGAGCTGGCCGAATTTACCGCCGACGTGAATGCCGAAGTCTTGAAGGATGCGGAAAAGTCGAGCGACAAACAGGTCAAAATGGCCGAAGACGAAGCAGAAAAGAAAGCCGAGATCAAGGAGCAGCTGGAAGACCTGATCGCGACGGAAAATCAAAAAGCCCGAACGAAGGAAGCCGCCGAAAAGAAGAAAGCGTGGCAGGCGCAAAAGAAAGCCGACATCGCGGCGGCACTGATCACCGGGGCGCTGGCCGTACTGAAAGCCCTCGCCAACTTTTTCCCTTTGAACATCGTACTGGCGGCGGTTGCAGCAGTAGCTACGGGGGTACAGATCGCCAAGATCAAGAGCCAGCCGGAGCCGTCTTTCGCGCATGGTGGAACGCTCGGTTTTGTAGCGCAGGGAGGTAAACATGGCAGCATTTACGGAACGGGCGGGATCGCGCTCGTCGATCGCAGGACACAGCGCGAAGTGGGCGAAATGGAAGGCGACGAAGCGATTATTTCAGCCAAGCAAACGGCGGCGAATTGGCCGGTAATTCAGCAAATGTTCAAGAATGCCCGCACGGCGGGGAAAACCGACTCGCCGGTGCTACCGATGGCCTCCGGAGCGACGCCGATGGCGTTCCGGGACGGCGGCAAATTCGAGTCGCCATATTGGGAAAAGGGAATGTACCTTTTCGGCTCCAAAAAGAAGAAAGAAGCCGAAGCAGCAGCCAAGCAAGCCGAGCAGGAAGCAGCCGCCGCGCAGGCCGAAGCCGATGCCGCTATGGCCGACGCTATGGGCGGGGTCGACGCCGACACCAGCGCATACAACGGGATCGACGCCACAGATCCCGCGACGATGGGCGACACAGCAGGCGCTTCGGCAGCGCACGCGGAAGCGAAAAAGCAGGGCGAAATGCAGCTGAAAGCTATTCAGGACATTCTCGCGGCCACACTCGATAACGGCGAAACGCTCACGCGGGCGGTTTCCGCACTCGGTGAAGTCAAACAGGCCGTGAACGGGGTCGAAGGAGCCGTGCGCAACGTGGAAGGCGCGGTACATTCAACCAACACCCAGGGCAAATTTGATCAGCTGATCGGGGCAATTTCCAATTTAGCGGCGTAAAGAATTGAAGTTGTCGTCCAATGCGACGACTTCAATTTAAAAGGTATCAAATATCTCGAAGGAATAATACAGTGCACACAATCGCAGCTAGCAGCCAAATAATTGAACCTATGAGATTATTCGCTATGCTCACGTTCTTCTTGCCGAAAAGCAATGCCATAAGGGCGTCGTTGTCCGGCATTGTTCCGGTTTTCTGAGATCCACGTTTGATAAAAGACATTAGGCAATTAACAGATGTATAATAGCATACAGCCGCAACGAAAAAGTACAAAGCCGTTTCTAGTTTAATCACGTGTTCAATCTGGATAGAGTTTCAAAAATTGTACGCAAGTTCCTTTCACAAGATTTGATAATTAATGAATTTTTACTAATTTTAGTTTCATCAAATAAATATTTTAGGCTAGACTAAATACATGAAAAAGACCATCCTGATCGACCTCCCTATCCACGTTAAAAAGTTCTTCATGGTTGAATACGGCGGCTATAAAGCCAAAAATGGAATCGATCAGATCGATGTCAAAAAGTTTAGCGAGCTGGGGAACATGGTAACGGCTGTCAGTCGACCGATCCCGTGGACGCAAAAAATCGAGCGGCCACAAGGAGACGGCGTGGTCGCTATAACCTACTATTCACACACGTTGAGCCATGAGGTTTCAAACGACCGGCTCGCAATGATCGCAAAAGGCATGGATCACATTTTCCGTAGGAGCCTGATCGCTTACGTTTCCGCACTTCACGATCTTTTAGGAGGCGATTACAGTCCGCACGTGAATTCGTTCTTGGAGATCTACGGCATTCAGCGGGACGTCGACGTCGAGTTCGAAACTTTACGTAAGATTTACCGCGACCGGATCGACCGAGTAAACCGTCAAAGAAAAAAAAGTTACGCGTAAAAAGTCCGGCTACACGGCGTTTTGTCCGGGAGCCGTGCTTTTCGTCCGACTGCCGCGTAAAAAGTCCGGGCGCAAATAATAGAAAAAGCCTCAATGCTGCGAGTATTGAGGCTTTTTTGTTTTCAAATCCTTCAATTTTACGTCCTTTCTCGAAGGGGTTTAAACCGCTAATTTTCGCCCCATGTTTGGAAATTTGGAAAGTATCGGCGTCAAATGTGGGCCAGTCGCGACCGGCTGGCTCACTCACTTATATCTGATCGGCTGCGACAGCGTGGCATTCGACGTTTACCCGGATCAGCAACTCACCACCGCAAATCCTCTGTGGCTCTCCGGGGCAAAGGTTGTCAGCGAAATAAAACTGCGGGCAAAGACTGCTACGTTTTCGGAAGGGTTGCAGACAAGCCCAGCTGGCGCTTCATATAACCCACAGATTTCGGTACCAATCCCGAGCCTTGCTTCCGAAATCGTCGAATGGGTTTACCGGAACCAGAACCGCAGGTTTATCGCCATTTTCCGCGACACGGCGGGCTTTTGCTACATGGCTGGTACGAAAAGCAACGGACTAAGGCTTTCGTGGGCGAGATCCGTATCGCAGACCAATGCACAGCAGCTTTCCGTTTCCGGCTCCAATTGGCATCCTGCCCTATGGATCGGAAGCATCGATCCGGAAGTACTTTTCCCATCAAAAGAGTTCGATTACAGTTTCGACAATAGTTTCTCTTAAACAATCTCACACTATGCCTTGGAATCCCCCCACCGCCGAAATCGAGGGTATTATCGACGGAAATCTCAAAAGCTCGCCTCCCGCCCCACCTCAAACCAACACCGCCGCCGTCGTTCGCTCTATGCTTAAAAGCATGTGGGGAGCGATGGCGACTGGCGTATCTGCTGCCGTCGCGAGCGTCGACGCGGGCACAGCCGGGATGATCGCCCGGAGCCTAAGCGTCAGTATGGATATTAATGTGCGCGGCGACGTCGGAGACGATAGCCGTTCCGGAATCGACAACGGCACCACCGCAACCGGTGCAGTAAAGACGCTCGCACGTGTTGCTGCATTGGCTTCCGGTAAATGTCATTCACTTAGTATCCTGATCAATTCGGGTAATGTTATTGTGGATGCCGATGTCTCATTCAACGTGCCCGAAATTTTCATCCACGTAAAAACAGGAGCGACCCTAACGGTTAAAAAGCGAACAATTACCGATAGTAACAGCGTAGTAGTCGGCGAAGGCAATTACCGGATCGTCATGCAATGCAATAATGCAAATATCCGGGTGAATGGTTCGGTGATTGTCGAAGGCGGCACCGGAACGAGCGGGCTGGGCGATCAATTCTTTTACCGGTGGTATCAGGGAGCCTTCACCGTTACGACGCCCGCATTTATGAAGGCAGGCAACCGGTACCAATCGCTGAACGTCTTTGTGGAAAGCGCTACCGTAACGGTCGGCGACAATGCCTATTTTGCCAATTACGGGGGCGCGGGACTAAACCCCAATGAGGGAGCCCCGTCGAGACTCGCCATTTACAGCCGGACTACAACGAACGGCACATTTACGCTCGGTACGGGTGCTACCGAGTCGACGCTCGTCGGCGATCGGACACTGATCAGAACCTTCACCCCTACCAGCAGCACCGACGCAAGGGTTTCCGAAGGGGAGCTGGTCGCCGACTCTACATTCCTTTACCAAAAGCGTAGCGGGGTAATCAAAAAAATCGCCTGGACAACATTTTAATTTTTCATACCATGCCAAACCTCCAACGTATCGCGATCAGCTCTTCACCGGGCTATCCCGACGTAGTTCGTCAAATCGTAGTCGTAGGGCGAAACGAAGACTACCAGAACGAATCCGTGACGCTGATCTGCATGATCGAACACTTCGACGGGACGGGCTACCGCCTTAATTCATTCCGCGCGATCGAGCGCGAGCCGTTCCTGCTCATGGCAGACAACAGCAGCAAAGTGAACCCCGAAAACGGTGCGCTTGTATTCCCTGATCAATCCGGCAACTACCCGGAAGGATCTGTCGGCCAGTACGACTGGCTGAAAGCCGCAGTCGAGAACGGGGCAAATCCGTTTACCATCGCGACCGGTGCCGTCATGGAAGCCGACGCGTTAAAGCGCTTTAACTAAATGACGCAGTACCCCGATATTCGCCTGCGCAAAAGTCCAGACCGGTTTAACTGGTGGGAAGTCGTCGAAGACTGTGCGGTCGAATCCAAATTACCCGGCATGGTGATCCCTGCCGGGTACCGCACCGACTTTGCCACTATCCCGCGCCTGCTCTGGCCACTAATGCCGCCACATGGCAGGATGGCAAACGCTGCGATCGCCCACGACTACGCATACGACAGCCGGCTCGGAGAAGCCGAATTCGGCGAAAAAGCCGCGCGGCTCCGTGCCGATGTCGAGTTCGCCCTGCGATGCCTCGAAGACGGCGTACCCGACTGGCAAATGTCGATCGCGTACATTTTTGTACGGCTTTTCGGGCGAAAATGGTGGCGTAATTAAATAATTGGTTGAACACAACTTACAGCCCGGAGTGGCGACTCCCGGTCGCAGAGCTACCGGGCTGTTTATTAAACTACTTTAACAACCTCACACGATGTGCAATACGCTTATTGGACTACAACACAAATGCCAGGGCGCAAACGTGGGCGGCGCTCGCAGGCTCTACATGATCTACGCCCGCGATCTGGAACGCGAATTCCTGACTTATGAGCTGGCCATGCAGTACGGCAGCTTTTCGGGCGGTATCCCATTAAAGCCCGGTAAGGGAATTGTCGAAATCGAAGCATGGTTCGATTCTACCAAGTTTGATAGCGAAATGAAGATCGGCGCGGGCTTTACCCACGCACTCGAATTCAAGCATTTGGGATACGAAGACGACGTGGTTCGCCTCATGGCGATCTTGAAAGACTACCCGGTTAATGTGATCGTCGAAGGCAACGACGGGCTAAAATACTGGCTCGGACAAAAGCACGTGCCGCTGCTTTTCGACGTAAAGGCAGTGCTCCCCGAAAAAGGTACCGGTCGCAAGGAAGTCACTTTTACGGCCAAACAGGACGGGCTAAGTATCCCCCCGATCCCGCTCGGAGAGGTCTTTTTCGAATGGCTTCCGGACTGGACGTTTCAGGAATATCTCGACGTCGTAAATCGCGAGTTCGACATTAGCTTTGAAATGGGCTTTGCTTAGGCAACGGCCACGTCTTTACATTAAAGTCTTGAAGATTTAGTAAGTATTTAATCAGTATTGACTCAGCCAGTTGCATAAAAGCAGCTGGAAGACTCAAAAAGTGAATGATAAACATTGCTAAATTCTCAGCACGAGTTTTACCCTCAAAATGGAATAGTGTACGACTAGCAAATTCTTGATTAATTCGTAACAGATGTCGTGAAAATGGAGTATGTGCCATATCTGGTGAAATCACAAAAAGTCCATTATCAAGAGTAAATATTAGATCGGGATAGTCATAAATGGTGAACTCTCCGGTAGCAATCTTTTCACACAAATAGTTAGCAGTATCAGCAGGAGCCATTGACTTAGCGGAAAAAATTACGCTCGGAATTCGCTTCTGAAACTCCTTATAAGGCTGAATATCTGCTTCCGGGATCTCAAGGCGCTGAACTGGTCTCTGTAATGCTTTGACGCTTTTACATTGATTTAATCCGCGTAAAAACTCTGCCTTGTTGTGAATATCTGGTTTGATCTCAACAGCTGCATATACACCTTCGGCGAGAATTATCTTCCGTTTGGGTGTTAACAGATCCGGATGATTAGGAGCCAACACCACACAATCAATGCTTTGTGAGGCATCGGTCTGACTAAATATATGCCCCTTCGCAATTCGGTAGTCATAAGTCAAATATGATTTAATAAAATCCTGAACCGAGACTTCCTTTTTGTCGCCTGTACTGTAACGATCTACTTTAAATGCTTCCTCTGTCGGACTGAAAATCAATTCAAGCTGTTGCAAATTCTCTATTAAGCTGGCATAGACTGCATTGTTCCCCATAAATTACCGTTGCTAAATATTTTTTAACTAAAAATCCAGTCCTTTCTCGACACTTTCCAAGATAGGAGTTTTGCAACACAAATTAAACTTTCAATTGTGAACGCAGAAACCTTATCAGGGCTTTGGTACATCGACGAGCTGTACGCGGGCAGGATGCGAAACATAATCCTGCCACGCATACACGCCGGTTTCGATCCCATCCCTTCGACAATGAGAATCGCGGCGGGCATTCCGATCTACGATCAAGAGGAAAACTTCGACCCGGTCGCGTGGACGCTAAACAAGGCGCTTAAAGCAGGTTCTGACGGCGTGGCGGTTCTTTCGTTAAATGGTGCCATGAGCCGATTCGGCGTCTGCGGCACAGGCGGTAACGAGTTTATGGCGCAAGTGATCGAGCGGGCAAATATCGAGCCGGAAATTAAGGCGCTCGTCATTTCCGCACACACGCCGGGCGGTACCGTCGACAGTACAGAGCTGGTCGCGAATGCGATCCGCGATTCCCGCAAAAAGGTCGTCGGCTATGTAAACGGGCTATGTGCCAGCGCCGGAGTTTTTGCATTGAGCCAAGCCGATGAAATGGTCATGGAAAATTCTGTTTCCGCAGAAATCGGCAGTATCGGCGTGCTAATGGTTTATGTGAACCAGAAGAAAGCGATGGAAAACGAGGGCTACGAGGTCGAGATTTTCCGCGCTGACGGCTCAGAAGACAAAGCGCGACTGAATGCCTACGAGCCGCTGACCGAAGAGCTACGCGCCGAAATTCAGCAGGATCTCAACGACGCCCGCAAAGCATTTGTCGGATACGTTCGAAGGGGCAGGGCTGGAAGGCTGAAATCCGACGAAGTATTCAGCGCCAAAATGTACAAGAGCAAACAGGCGCTGTCGCTCGGACTCGTCGACCGGCTCGGAACGCTCGCCGACGCGATCAAGGCGGCAAAAAAATCGTAATTAATTCTTAATCACTGTACACATGAGCAAAACTATCGCCGGGGCTATCGCCTCATTTTTCGGGCGCTCCGGAATTGCGATTTCGGAAAAACTCTCGACGGAAGAGTTTAATCAATTTGCCGAAGACGCGGCAGAACTCGACGCCAAACTCAACGACCCCGCTGCAACACAGCTGGCCGCAGATCTCAAAGCCGCAAACGACAAAGTCGCCGAGCTGACCGGGCAGCTTACCGAAGCCGCGACGGCACAAACCCAATTGAAAGAGCAGGTCGCCACCCTCACTGGCGAGCGCGACAAGTACAAAGCGCAGCATGAAAGAGCTGCCGAAGCCGGAACCGGCACGCCCAAAGAAGACGCAAACAGTCGGGGCAAATCGGAAATGGCTTCGTACAACGCTCACGCGCTGGAAGTCTACACAAAGGCTAACGGCAAGTAGCAAACGTTAGGCCGTGCCGGGAGAATCGACCCGGCAGGCTTAACCCTTTTTTCGTATTTCTTTTTTCCACTATACCTACACTTTGGCTATGCCTGCAATTGATTTTAACAATTTCCATGAAGAGCTAATGCGCACCACCCAGGGCGGCGGCGCAGTCATTCAAGAATCGATTATGTACGGCGCGGAAACGCTCGGTCGTGACTTCACCGTCGTACAGAGCCGCGACAAAACCGCGCTACTCTCGCTTTCTGTGAAAGACGGCTGGAAACCTGCTTCGGACAACTTTACAGGCCAGAACGTGTTGAGCGCAAAAAGCCGTATCGTTTCGTTCCGCGAAGGCGACATCGACATCGAGTTTACCCTTAGCGACATTAAGAAAGCGTACCAGAGCTATCTGGGCTGGTTGAAAACGCCGGGGCTTTCGCTCAATGAAGTGAACCAGACGCCGTTCGAGCTGTTTTTCCTTCGTTACATTGTCGGCAAGCACTTCGAATTCCTTCGCCTGAAAACCGCATGGCGTGGTGTTTACAATGCAGCAGGATCTGGCGCGGCGTCCCTGACTGACGGTTTCCTTACCAAGTTTATTGCCGAATCGCAGGTCGGCGGCGACATTGCATCCAGCCACATTTTCGACGGTAGCGCCCTTACCGATGCGAACGCTTATGCGCAGTTTAACGGAGTGGCCGAGCTGCTGGCATCCACAGACGAAAACCTGCTCCACCAAGAGCTGGGCGTCTACTGCTCTCGCGTTGCGTATGATAAGTACCGTCGCAACCGTCAGACCAAGTTCCCGAACCACGTCGGCCCGGCTGACCGCCCCGACACGCTCGACGACTATTCAAACATGAAGTTCGTCGTCGATCCGGGTCTAAATGGTTCCGACGCAATCACGATCACCCCGCCACAGAACCTTTTGTTTGTGTGCAACGAAGACCCGACCGTCTTCACGATCAACGTAGTTAAGGCGATCAAGAGCTACCAGATCACGATCCGCGCCTCGCTCGACTTCGATTTCGCTACCGGAGACTGGATTTTCCGAAACGACCTGTAAACCCATCCCCTCCAATTGGCTACCGGGCACAAGCTCGAACTGCGCGTCCCGGTAGCCTGCTTCAATTCCGTATCAATTCAAAAACACACTTTTTTCTTTATGAAAAGCCTCTTAAAATTTGGTTTTATTGCTTCCGTGGTCGCTCTGGCCGCGCTGATCACACACTCGACCGGCAACGCGATCGCCGGTTTCGCCGCTGCCGCCGTTCTTACCGGACTGGTAGAACGCTTCACAAACTTTACAATCCTTCCAGAAGGTTCCGGGGCATTCTGCACCCCGTTGGTTGGTTTAAAGCGCAAATGCCAAACCCCCACAATGGGCGGTGCAAAGCGTTTGTACCTGATCCTGACCGAAGACCTGCAATCGGAGTTTTTGACGTACGACATCGCCAAAACTGCTGGTGAATTCGCCGGGCCGATTCCCTACGTAACGGGCAAAAAGTTTATCGAAATCGAAGCATGGTACGACACTACCAAATTCGATACTGAAATGAAGCTGGGCGCAGGTTTTACGCAATCCGTCGAGTTTAAAGTTATCGGCTACGATAAGGACATCGTCAAAATGCAGACCCTGCTCTACGAAGCGCCGGTGAACGTGGTCGTTCAAGGTAACGACGACAAACTCTACTGGATCGGCCAGAAGTACATCCCGATGATGTTCGAGACAAAGGCAGTGCTCCCCGAAAAAGGTACAGCTCGCAAGGAGGTCACTTTTACCGCGAAACAGGACGGTATGCAGGTACCTATTTTCCCGCTCGCTTCAACGATCACGCTCGACGTGACCGCTCTACCGACCGGTGCCTAATTAATCGATTTCTCCACTACTCCCCTGACCGGTTCAGGGGAGTGCATTTTCTTAATTATGCTTTCTTTCAAATCCGAAGACAAAACGCTTTTAATCTGGATCAACGGCAACACCAAATTGCCCGAATCCCTCACACAGGAAGAGCTGGCGCAGCTTAAAGAAAACGGCGACCAGCGCGTCATTGATCAGCCGGAAACGCCCGTAAAAGGCAAGCAGGCCGCAGCCCAGGCTTAAAAGCACCCCCCCGACGCCACCTTCCAAAATCCCGATTTTTTTTATCAGAAAATTTAAATTCCGTCATGGACATTAAACAACTTAAAGCCGCCGTGCAGCTCGCAAAGCTCCGGGTAGGATCTGACCCTTCCGACGCCAACAAAGCAAAGCTCGAACATGCACAAAACGAGTACGACAACGCGCTCAACCCCGAAAAAAAAACGGAGGACGAAGTAAATCCGGACAAGCAGCCCCAGTCGTCGAAACCCGCATCAACGAAACCGGCAGCACCCAAAGCAGCACCGGCCAAGCCGAAAACCGAACCGCTCGAAAACCATCCGCTGAAAACGACCAGAACGGTCGTGCCAATATCGCCGGAAGACCCAACGGAGCCACAAACACCGGAGCCACAGCCGGACGCGCAGCCGGAGCCGACAGAAGCCAAATAGGCGCGGTTTCGGTTCCCGAAAATAGTTACGTAGAGCTACTTCTGGTGCAGGCCGAAACCTTGCACCGGGAAGTAGCTCTACTTTCTAATACCCTGCACCAATACGCGGACGCGGATCTGGAAGGGGTCAAACCGGTAATTGAAAAGATCGTCGAGAAGCGCGAGCAGTGGCGGCAGGTAATGAAACGGATCGAGTACTACAAAAAGACCGGTAGGAAGCTCGAAGACGAAACCGCAAAGACCGAGCGCCCCGCGATCGACCCCAATGGCACAGCCTCGGATCTACGCGTCGAGCTGGCGCTGCTTAACTCCAATATCAGCAAGACCAAAAAGAAGCTGGAAATCAACCCGGAGCACAAAAAGGCGCAGCATTGGAGCGAAGAACTTGCCAAAATGGAAGCATTGAAAATGGAATTACGCAATCAAATTACCCAGCTGACCTATGCGACAAAATAATAAGTACCTCGAAAAGGTATACGATGAAATGGACATCTACCAGCAGCACATGCTTGGAAATCGGGAACTGACTGTCCAACAAAAGGACACTTTCGATAAGATCGACATTATTCGGGGCTGGCTGCGCGAAGGCTTATCCGACATTCAGGCTATCACCCTGGCCAAATCCGACCCGCGCGTAAATGTGCAGGATCGCCGGGCGCGGGAACTGATCGCGATGGCTTACCAAGTATTCGCCGACCTCCGGCAGCTCCGGAGCCGTGACGGCATCAAATTCATGTACGCCGAGCTACTGCGCCACACTGCCGACAAGGTGATCAAGGATTACGAAGCTCTGCGCGATCGGGGAACCGACGACAAGGCGGCTGCCGCACTGCTCCGCGAGTGGAAAGCCATGATAAAGGAGGCGGCGACCATCGACGGGGCTTACGACACCAGCAAGCTGCCGGACGACGCCAAAAAGAAACCGACCAAAATCGTCATTAAGCGGAAAACGGTTATTGCCGATTCTGGAAAAAATTCTGACGAATTAACCGAAGAAGCACACTATGAAACAGTCGAGTAGCGAACTGATCCAAACTGTCGAAGTAAACGAAAAGCAGGGCGATTTCATCGAAGGCGTAATGTTTGATCTGGACGCGGACGGCACCAAAACGGCCGCGATGATCGGCGGGATCGGCTCCGGAAAAAGTTTCGCGATGGCGATAATGATGCTGATCAGCAAGGAAGAACTGCCCAAAGCAAAAGGGCAGTTCGCCTGTCTGACCGTTACCCAATTTCAGCGAAGCATTTTTCCGGGCGTGAAGTCAGTCTGGCGTGAGCATTTCGATCTGGTCGAGTACAATCCCAAGACCCAAAGCGGCGACTACGTGCTCTGGCGGAAACCGCCCGACGATTGGGAAAAGCCGTGGCAGGAGCCGGACAATTGGGACAACTGTATCGCCTTCCCGAACGGCTGGGTGATGGAGGTCTGCGGCTACAAAATGAATGCCGATATTCACAGAGGCCGAAATGACGATTTTGCTTTCATGGACGAAGCCCTGCTCTTTAAAAGGGAATGGCTGAAAATTCTCGAAGGCCGTATCCGCGCCAATAAAGGGAAATTCGACTCGAATTTGCACTGGCTGATTTCCGTATTTTCTTCCCCGCCCTACGGCTCCGGTGGCGAATGGATGTTCGACATCGAGAAGCTAATGCAGGACGAGCCAAACCGGTATTTTTTTGCGCAGGTTACTACAAAGGATAATCAGGTTTTCTTGCCCGGCAATTACGTCGACAACCTTAAAAAGAAGCTCACCAAGCTGGAATTCAATGTCGAAGTAAACGGAATGCGTCTGACCAAGATCCCGAAAGGCTTTTACGCGGCACTCTCCGATCGGCACGAGGACATCGATTTTGAAACCTTTTATTCTCCCTATCAGGAGCTAGTAACGGTGGTCGATTTTAACGCCCACTTTACGAGCTGCACTGTCTGGCAGGATCGCGGCCAGCCGCAGCATTGTGTGCGTAACGTGTTCGTAAAGGAACCCGAGCCGGATATGTCGATGGCGCAGTCCCTCGCCGTCGAGCTGGTCGAGCGCCTATCCAGCCACCATAAGAAGACCATGTACCTAACCGGGGATAGGAACGGGTTAAATGCCAGCGCCGGTGCGAAAAAAAAATCAGACGGCACCTGGATTACTCTGTTTGACGAGTTCGCAGAAGTATTAATTAGGGCAGGCTGGGACGTGGTATTATGCCCGCTTACCTACAACCCTTTAAAGGATGAGATCCACAAGCTCATGGAGGGGATACTAAGCGAGACAAGGGAAGACGGTATGCACATGCGCTTCCATCCCATCGAGGCGAAGAGCACGATCATATCGATGCAGCGGGCACCATTGACTGCGGACTACAAGAAGGACAAGAAGAGCGAGCAGAAGGACGACGACCAAGAGAGAGCGACGCACCTATCGGACACTGTCGACTACTACGCCGCGTGGCGGTGTCTGGCCGGGATCAGACCGGTCGACGGCGACTTCGACATCGAGTTCAAGTAGCCCGGACGGCGACCCGCCACCGCGAGCGGGGGCGCACAGGGGGGGGCGGGGGGATCTGCTGGGGGTGCCGGGGGGGGCGTTAGGATACCCCCCGTACCCCTCACAGCTATTCGATTTTTTCAAAAATGGAAATTTCCAAAAAGTTAAAGGGCGGGCTCTGGAGAGCGATTTTTAGGTATTTTTTTAATTAGTTAAGAAATAACGCACAGATTTTCAGGAATCTACGATTTTTTTTGGACGTAAAATGGTGCAACTTTTCACCTAGATTAATATAATCCCACTTCTTCATTGATTTTTCCTATCCAACCATTCACTAATTTTATTAGAAATTATTTCTAAAAACAGGTATTATTGAGTTTTAACAACTAATTATTGTACAACTCTATTACCCTTCCTACACGCATGGAAAATTTGGTTTACACAGAATTTAAAAACATTGATCTAAGCGATCCATTTTTTGACTCGCTGAAAGAAGACTACAAAGAATTTGGAAAGTGGTTTGAAAAAAAAGCATTAACTAGTGACAAAGCATATATCCTTTCAGATGAAGGTATTCAAGCATTTCTATATCTGAAACTCGAAAAAGAGGCGATCACCGACGTCAATCCAAATCTTGAACCCGCACTACGTTTAAAAGTGGGAACGTTCAAGGTCAATCCCCATGGTACTCGTCTTGGCGAACGATTTATCAAAAGAATTTTCGACCACGCTATAAAATCCGGAGTTAGCGCGATATATGTTACCGCCTTTGAAAAGCACAAACAGCTTATCAACCTGCTTATGGCGTACGGATTTGAAAGGCATGGCACGAAAGCGAGTGAAAATGGTCAGGAGACCGTGTTATTGAAGAACCTTGAGCGGTCTAGCACTGGCATCCTTATGAATTATCCAAGGTTCTCAACTAAGAATCACAAAAAATTTCTCCTCGCGATATATCCAGAATATCACACACGCCTCTTTCCCGACTCAATTCTAAACAATGAATCATTTGACATTATTCAAGACGTCTCACATACCAACAGCATCCACAAAATCTACGTTACATCTATGGATGTCAGCGGGTTAAATCCTGGCGATCTTCTGGTTATATATAGAACCGGAGATGGCCAGGCCCCCGCACATTACCGGGCAGTGGTCACGTCTGTTTGCGTTGTGGAAGAAGTAAAATCCAAAAATGACTTTAGCAGTCTAGCAGATTTTTTGAGATATTGCGAAACATACAGTGTTTTTTCCGCCGACGAACTGGCCGAATGGTATCGGGATAAAAAGCGGCTATATGTGATTAAAATGCTTTATAATGCTGCTTTTGGCCGTCGGCTAACACGTGGCAACCTTATCGAAAACATTGGTTTAAATCCAAATTTGCGTTGGAATTATTTCCAACTACCTGACAGCCAGTTTGACGCTATAATACAACAAGGAGGAATACATGAAAATCTTATTATCGATTAAGCCCGAGTTTGTTGAAAAGATCTTCAACGGAAAGAAAAAATTCGAATATCGAAAAGTCCTTTTTTCTAATCGAGAGGTAAAGACGGTTGTTGTTTACTCAACGATGCCGGTCGGGCGAATTGTTGGCGAGTTTGAAATAAAATCAATACATCAGGACTCCCCTAATGAATTATGGTCAAAAACAAAAGAGTTTGCGGGAGTAGACGGAGTTTTCTTTAACGACTATTTCAATGGTCGCAATTCCGGATTTGCTATTGAGATTGGCCAAGTCAAGCGCTACAAAAATCCAATTGATCCGAAACTGGTTTTTGAAAAATTCACCGCACCGCAGTCCTTTTTCTATGTAAAGGAGGACGAAGGTGTCACTGTCTGATCTTCTCGATAAAAAAGAGGGACAGCATTGTCCCTCTTTTTTATGAAGCTAGTGCTGCGCTGATTTTAAAAGCGGCGATCACCGCCCGCTCGTCGCTCCGAACGTACCGATCAAGTTCTGCCGCCGAGATCCTGCCCATCATTGTCAGGATCGACTCACGAGAAAGCCCCAGTTCGTTTAGACAGTAGTCGCAAAATGAGGTGCGTCCATGCTTAACCGACAGTTCCGGGTAAATCCTTTGCGCGGGAACGAGCTTCAAATTCACTTCGGCAGCGCATAATTTAAGCCAGTCATTCATTTTCGCATTCGAGAACGTTGGCACCTTTTCCCAGCCGCCATACTTGGAGACGATCGATTTCACTTCCGGAAACTGATCGATCGGGACTTTCGCCTCGATCTTGGTTTTTTGGCGGGGTTTGACGATCCATTGCTTTCCGTCAATGCCGGTAATTAAATAGTCAGAGGGGTTTCTAATGATATGGATCAGATCCTGATAATGGAACCCAGTACGCGCGTAAAGCACAAACAAGTCGGCTACTTTCTGCGCAGTAGGGTGCGCAAATTGGTGGCTTCTCCACCTTTTCAACTGGATCGAATCCAAGTACTCCGGGCGCTCAATTCGCTCGTGGCCGATCTTGTAATCGTCGAGCGGATTTTCCGAGATCCATTTTTTCTTTTTGGCAAATTTGGTAACGGCACCGAATGAACGAGCCGACCGCGTAAAGTAGCTGTCTTTGTAGCCGGAGCCTTTACACCATGCTCGGTAGTCTTCCATCACATCGGGCGTGAATTCGTCAACCAAGATCTCGCGCAGGTTGTTTTCGCCCAAGAACCGGAGCACCAGCTGCCGGTGGTTCCGTAGCGTTTTTTTTGAGCTTTCCGAGACATCTTTCCGCTTTTCGTAGCCTTTCATGTATTCATCGAAGGCAAAGATGTAGGCTACGGCAGGCGGTAGCATGAACGCACGTTTTATCCGGTCAGCGGTAACTTTCTCGTTTCGGCGTACCAAGTCATTAAAAATGCCCCACAATCGCATTTCTAAGCCTTTTAGCGTCTCGTTCTTTAAGTTATTCAATGGATCGCGGCCGGTGATCTTTTGCCCGTCGACGTTCCAATCTTTTACACTGATAGTAACCCCGGTAGAACCTATTTCAACGCGGCTACCATTAACGGTAATGCGCAGATAAAGAGTGCAAAGTCCGGACTTTTCTTGTTTTGAAGTTGCATGTTTCCAAAATAAAATTTCCATGCGATTAGAGGGAATTGGTGTACTCATGTGGGTATTAAAATAGCATTAAAAAAACCCACGAAACTATGTAACCGCTGAATAGATAGTTTGTATTTCAGGTACAAATACGTAGCCGAACAGGTAAAACTACCTATTTCTAAAATCCACTTCCGTCATCGAATAATTTCATAGCAAATGCAAAAATGTTCGTGCCACCGCGAGCTTTTTCGTGCCACCGAATGTGCCACCGGAAGGGCGTAGGAGAGCTAATAAACTAGAGTTTAAAAAGATAGGATACAAAAAAACCTCCCAAAATGGGAGGTTTCAGATCAGAAGTAGTTAATAAGTGGAGAATATCGGATTCGAACCGACGACCTCTTGCATGCCATGCAAGCGCTCTAGCCAACTGAGCTAATCCCCCATTTCAACTCATTGTCGGCGCCCGCATCTGGCCGCCTGCCCTCGTTTGAGGAGTGCAAAGATGAAACGGAGTTTTTACAGATGCAAGCGCCAGCGCATTTTTTATATAGCAAATCCTAACTTTTTCAGTGCCGTCAGCGCGACCCGCCGCCGAATGCCTTGGCCAACAGCCATATTACGATCGCGATCACACCAACGACGAGGATGACGCCCGTCCAGACGCCCGTTTTGAATATGTCGCCGATCAGCTCGCAGCTCGTCAGTGTGAATGATAACAGGAGGATGATCAGAAGATTGATGTATGCTTTCATGAGAAGGAATTATTTAGGTTAGTAATACTTCCTATCCTTCAAAAACCATTCCATGCGGCACTACACGGTGTATCGAAAGCCTAAAACCTATTGAAACAGGTCGATCGGGATGAGCTTCTGCCGATCGTTCAGCAGCAGTTTTTCAAATAAACGCACCGTAGCTTCCGCATCGCCGTGGGCGCGGTGACGGTTTTCGATCATGATTTCAAGACTTTCGCAGAGATTTCCCAGGCTGTAAGATTTCAGTCCGGGGAAAATTTTCCGGCTTAACTGAACGGTACACAGTAAATCCCGTTGAAAATACTCGTCCAACGCACCGAATTCCCTTTTGATAAAGCCGTAGTCGAACTTGGCATTATGGGCTACAAACCAGGCGTCGCGCGTCATGGCACGGACTGCATCCTGCACCTCGTGGAACGTCGGCGCGTCTTTTACCATCTCATTATCAATGCCCGTCAGCCGGGTAATGAATGGCGGTATGTACATTTCGGGATTGACGAGCGAATGAAAAAAATCAACGATACGAGTGCCGTCGTGCCTGAAAACAGCTATTTCGGTAATGCGCGCAGTTCCCCCTCCCCCCGTCGTTTCAATATCTACAATTGCGTACATTAATTACTCACTCTGAAATGGTTATCTAAAAACACCGGTTATCCCCGGCAGCGCCGGCAGCAGGATTTAACATTACAAAAAAACGAAAAAATCCCCGCCGAAGCGAGGATTTTCTTCAATAACAGGGAGGCATCTACGTAATCAGACTAAGATCAGTCCAGTTGAAATGCAATCGGCAGGGTAAATTTCACACGCACCGGAATGCCGGCCTGCTTGCCAGGCATCCAGTCTTTCATCATTTTCACCACTCTTACCGCCTCTTCATCGCAACCAAACCCAATCCCTTTGATTGCCGCCGCATTCTCCACTTTTCCATCAGAACCTACAACAAATTGTACGTATACCTTTCCCTGGATGCCGGCCTGCGATGCCGGTCTAGGGTATTTCAAATTCTTGCGCAGGAAAGCAGCCATCGCCTCGGTGCCGCCTTCATATTGTGGCGACTGTTCCACAGCCGTAAACGTTTCTTCTTTTTTAGGTTCGACACCAGTCGCCTCGGATTTAGCGGAAGGTACATTTTCAACCGGCGGCACGATCACATCCAGGTTGGCGATACCGTCGACCGTTTCCGTCGAAGGCTGTGCATTTTCCAGCTCGTCGATCGCCGGCGGAAGGTTTTCAATTTCCACCAATTCATCGGGCAGCACTTCCGGCGTCAGCGATTTCACCGTTTTGGGCGCAGGGGCGATCTCTTCTTCTACCGGTGGCGGCTTGGGCAGCTCTTCCATTTTAATGTCCACAGGATTCGCTTCCACAATGTAGGCGATATCATCGGGCTTGGGGTCCGGTTTGAGCCTCGCGTACAATTGCGGCAGCATCACAAGCAGCAGAAAGAACGCAACCCCCATCACCACCGACCGTTGTACAGTCTGCCCGTAACCCTTTCTCAAATCATAAGCACCATAAGACTTATTACGGTTCTCGAAGACGATGTCATTCAAAGACTTTTCCATGGCTAATAGATTTTGATGATCAACACTCAGATTCAGGAGGGTTTGCGCATCAGCCGTCTTTACCATATCCCGGTAAATCTGCTCGAATGGCTTGCCATCCCAAAGACTTTCCTCCGCCTCACAAGCCAGGTGATCGAGGATCTCCGGAAGCAACTCCGGGTCCAGCTTGTGAGCCTGCAAATATTTGCTTATTTGGTCAATGCGATTTTCCTGAAGGCGTTTCATAGATCGATCAGTTTAGAGTTTAGCCATGTAACTGTTCTTTATTCGGTTGCCAGGTTCTTAGGGGCCAGCAGCAATCTTACCGCCTCTATAAAACGCTCTAAGTCATTGGTTTTAGTACGCGCGGTTTCATTGCCGCGGTGGGTCAGAGAGTAATATTTACGAAGGCGCCCGTCTACCTCTACCGATTCGGTGAGCAGCAGCCCTTCCTGTTCCAGCTTATGCAATACCGGATACAAGGCACCGAAAGTGAGCGCAATAGCCCCTCCTGTCCTGTCTTTGACCTCCTGGGTGATTTCATAACCATACATCCGGTCGTGCTCAGCCAGCAGATTCAACACGATGGTTTTCAGTGTACCCCTTACATATTCATTACTCGTTGTGCTATTCTCCATGAGTGAAATTGTTATATACAAATATATATAAGTTTTTTATATATACAATACAAATCTAGCAATTTATTTTAATCGGTTCAAGAGAAATTTACAACTAGCTCTCTGCCAATGGAATAGAACGATTAATGCGCTCTTCCAGCGAAATAAACGTCTCTGTCCGCTGGATTCCGTTCACTTTCTGGATCTTGTCATGGAGGATTTCGCGCAGGTGCCCGGTGTCGCGGCAAACGATTTTAAGAAATATACTATAAATACCGGTCGTATAATGGATATTCACCACTTCCGGAATATTTTCAAGCTCGGTGGCAACCTGCTCGTATAACGAACTTTTATCGAGGTAGATTCCCAGAAAAGCGCTGATATCCCAGCCCAGCTTGGTAGGGTCGATCACGAGCTGCGAACCCTTGACGATGCCCATTTGTTCCAGTTTTTTCATGCGCACATGCACGGTCCCGCCCGAAACAAACACCCGCTTTCCAATTTCCGTGTACGGTAACGCAGCGTTCTCTATGAGCAGGGAAAGGATGCGCAGATCGGTATTATCAATATCTGAATATTTTTGCATTCCACGTTAAAAGTTTGAATTTTTCGCAATAATACAATCCAAATTATAGAAGAATTGTAAATTTTAACAATTTTAAATGAAAAAATTTTAGAATTCAGATCAGAAGTTTTAGTTTTGCAGAACCAAATTCAGAAAAGCAGTCGGTCACGGCTCTTTACTCGATTTGAGATCACATTGTAGGGTGATGAAATTGGCAGCCATGCCCTCCTGTCTCGGGGGTGGTGAATAAGGGATAAACGCGGCATAATGCCGACGCAAGTCGACTGGGGTGGACCACCAACAGTATTTGTACCGTAGCTAACCGCACCGTGGGTGGTTCGAATCCCCCTCCTACAGCAAAAAAAACTTGACAAGCGAATTTTTTCGTATTAGTTTTATTTGGTTTTTAGTTTGTTGATGAAGTGTAATTTGACACGCGGGTTCATTTTGAAACCTGCGTGTTTTTTTATGGGCATTTATGAGCTTTTCAAAAATACTGATTTCGCTATGTCTGGTATGGATTGCGGGTGCTCATACGCTGTATGCGCAGGGAGATTCCACCCGTACCTATGCCGTCGTTATCGGTATTTCTCATTACCAGCAAGCGAGTTTACCCCAGCTACAATTTGCCGATAAAGACGCGACGCTCTTCGCCGCCCACCTTCGCTCCTCCGCAGGCGGCAACGTACCTAAAGAAAATATCAAACTCCTCCTCAATGAAGACGCTACCATTGCCGCCATTTACGATGCGCTGAACTGGCTCCAGGAACGCTGCCGGAAAAACGACAAAGCCTACTTTTATTTTTCGGGGCACGGGGATGTGGAAACGCAAAACAGTTTCAGCCTCGGGTACCTGCTCGCCCATAATTCGCCCGCGACCAACTACCGCAACAACGCCATCCGCATTGAAGACATCAACAAAGTCGCCAACCACCTTTCCACCGCCGCCAATGCAACCGTTGTCCTCGTCACCGACGCTTGCCATACCGGCAAGCTCGCCGGGGATTATTACAAAGGCAAACAACTCGTGGCGAGCCAGCTGAAATTAATATTGAACAACGAAGTAAGGCTGGCCGCATGCGGAGTCGACGAAAAAGCTGCCGAGGGCCTCGATTGGGGCGGCGGGCGCGGCGCATTTTCCTATTACCTGCTCAAAGGCCTGAATGGCCCGGCAGACCGCAACCGGAACGACACGATCCAGCTGCGCGAACTGCAAACCTACCTGGATTCCGTATTCGCCACCGACAGAGCCCTGATCCGCAATGCGCACAGGCAGCATCCCTCGCTGGACGGCAACCCTTACCAGACTTTGGCATTCGTTAAGGCGACTTCCAGCGAAATGGCGCAGTCCCCCGACTCCGGCAGCGACGCTAGCAGCCATTTCCGGAAGGTTTTGGACGCATTCAAACCCGTGGGCATACAGCCTGTCGATTATTTTTTCAGGTTAATCAAAACAAAAGCTATTGAAAGCAGGCTTCGTTTTTCTCGCTATGCATCCGTCAGAAAGGAAGCATTTCCATTAAAACTGGTCGATGATTGCCTCTCCTACCAGGCAAAAATGGATTCCCTGGCAAATGCGGATCCCGAAAACCGGGAAAATCATGTTTTCGCGAACTCCGACACGCTGATTTTACTCAAAAACCAACTGGCCCAAAGCAATGCGTCCGTTAACAATTTCAATGAACGCTTTGTACAAATGGTCCACGGCCAGGCGCAGGATATGGTAAATGCTTACCTGGAAGGCGACGAGGCCGAGCTGGAAAGAAGGCAATATTACTATGCGGGCAACCGGCAGTACGGTGCTTTTGTGCAAATGCTGCAAATCGCCATCGGATTGACCCCGCCAGAACATTACCTGCTGCCGCTGCTGCACGTGCAGGAAGCCTATCTCACCGGCCTGACCGCCCGGCTGGAAATGGCCACTTCCGCTAATGGCCTCAAACTCCTCGCCCGAGCATTCCGCTACCAGCGCCAGGCGTTGAAACTGGAACCTTATGCGGCATTTATTTACAATGAAATGGGCAACCTCTACCTGCGCAGCAGGCAATATGCGCAGGCCGACCGGCAGTTCGAAATAGCGAAGGAACTCTCGCCTGCCTGGGCCATTCCGTGGAGCAATCAAATCCGCCTGAACCTGGCCGCAGGCAATCTTAAAAAAGCGAAGACCGCCATTGCCAAAGCGGATTCACTTCAAAACGACCTCGCGTACACGTATACGAATGCGGGAATGGTGATGCTGAAACAAGGCGACTTGCTGGCAGCAGAAGGCTATTTCCGCAAAGCGATCGCCAGAAACAATGTTCATTTCCTGCCATTTCAAAAACTCGGCGAGCTTTACACCAGGACCGGAAAATACCGCGATGCCGACTGGTTCCTGGCCGCGGCGCAGATGCGCAGGAAGGATTTCGCTGTCAATGACCAAAGTTTTGAATACGGCATCGAACTTGGCGGCCTGCCGTCTTTTTTGGCACAAAACAATCTAGCTCCCGCCTCGCCGGACGATTCCATTTCGCCTGCTCAGCCGCCTTTCGTGCGCCTCATTCACACGCTGGGGCTCATGCGCGCGAAGCCGGAACTGGCATTAAGCAGGTTAAAGTCGCTGCTAAACGAATTGAGTGCCGGCAAGTACCTGGCCTATCATTACATAGGCAAAATATTTTATGAAAACCGGCAATGGCAGGAAGCAGAGCCATTCTTCGCCCATGCAGCGCATGACTATCAGTCCGATTCAGCATTGATCGCCTCGCTCAGAAACGGCCCGAATTCCGGCATCCGCATCGATAGTTCGGCAACGGTTGTGCAGATCGCTTACCAATACGACGCATTGGAAGACCATTATTACCTCGGCAGCATTTACGAAAACCTCGGAAAATCGACGGAAGCCATCACGCAATACACATTGATTACCCGCATCGAAAACCAGCGGCAACGCGACCAGGCCATTTTCAAGGGCTTTGACGTTTCGCCCGATATTCCTGCGGACCAGTTCCGGCAAATGCTTGCGGAAGGGAAATACGGCGACCCGGAAACGCTTCTGGGCCATTACGAAAACCCCGTTGTGATGGGAGGTTACATCAAATTGGGCAGCCTGTACGAGAAAGCCGGCAATTACGAAATAGCTGAAAAAGTGTACCTGGAACAAGTGAAGCAAGACCGGGAAGCTGGTAATGCCAGGAGCGCGGCGACTGTTTCGGGGCCATTTCAGCGAATGTCGGGCAACAGCATCAACTACTACCGGGTTGCCATCAATCGCCTCGCCGAAGCGCAAACCCGCGCATTTTACCAGCAAATGCTCCGGCGTTTCGCCCGCGACACGGACTGGCACCGCAAAGCCGGACTGTTTTTGTACGATCGGCTCCGGCTCGCATTTCAGCAAATACCGGTCAGCCAGTTCAAGCCGGTATACGAAAGCATTAACCAGTTTGCATACCCTTTCATGACGGCCGACGAAACCGAAACCGGCCTGGCCGCATCCGTTACATTGCCCGGAACACAGGAACAGCTTCACATTCCAACACCCAAATACGACCCGCTGAAAGAAGCATTGGAAAGCCTGGAAATGTCCGTGAAGCTCTCCGGCGATCTCCTCCCCGACCCGCTAACACTAGAAGCCATCGCCGATCTGAACAGCTGGATGGGAAATGCACCGGTAGCATTGAAGAGCTTCCGCGCATTGAGCGCCTTGCGAGCGCCCAATCCTGCTCTTCGCAACAAAATCGTCGCATATGCCCTCGCCGTACACGAATATCCCCTGGCCGTAGCGCAGCTCAGCATTCTTTACCAACAAAAACTGACCACCCCGGCCCAGAATATGGTCCTGGCGGAATGCAACCTGCTAAGCGGCTCACCAGCAGCATCGGCGAAGATCACCAGTGCCCCGGACCGGATAGCCGGCATCCCAAAACCGGATATTGCCTTGCTGAATGCCAAAACCCACTCGCTCGCGGGCCGGTACGCACAGGCGCTTTCATACCTGCGCACGATCCCCGCGCCGGGCAGTGAGGATATGCTCAATGACAGCACCAGGGAAGCTACGGTTTGCCGCTACTACACCATCGCCAGGCTCAATGCGCTTTTGAAACAGAATACTCAGGCATTCAATGCATTAACGAAAGCACTGCAAACAGGCTTCAACTTTGGTTTCCTGCTGGCCGCCGACCCCGCATGGAATGCATTGCGTACATTGCCTCAGTGGGAACGGCTGCAAAAAGATTACGCGGAGCAATTGCAATCGCGGGACTATGTCTCTCCACAAGGCTATTACAACGCCCTCGATTACCGCATCCCCGATTCACGTCATTGACTCACCACAAACCGGGCTTTCTGCACGCAAGGCTGGACCTTCGCGTCTGCGCCGCGTTCGTTCCGGTTGCAATCCGCTCCCAGCGAGAGCTCGAATGCCTGTTGACGGCTGGCCGCCAGGATCGTGCGCCAGGTAATGTCGGCAGGGGACAGTTCAAATAGCCGTTTTTCGAGCTCCACCTTGAACGCATTGGTGAAATACCCGCCCAGCTTGTCCGTACATACCGCCAGCTGGTTCTTATCCGCCGATCCTATAATAATGCCTACCGGCTTTTCCGGAAAGAACAATTTTTTGCAAAGGGAAATATTCAATGGCGGCCGGCCCGGCGGCGCTTTTACGCGCAGGAATTCCTCGACCATCGGCACCGGCGAGCCGATGTCTTCATTACAACAATCGCTCAGTACAAGGGTTACCTTTGCTTTTTTCCGAAGCAATGCCTTGTACACGCCCTCGACGCTCATATTGTTTTTCGCCAGATCGGCGAAAGGCTGTGTACGGAATGACATGCGCGGGTATAGGCTCGCATCATTGGAATACCTGAAACCGTGACCGCTGTAATAGAACACCACAATGTCGGACGGGGCAGGCTGCAACTGGGCAATGGCTATTTCAACCGCTGTTTTTGTAAAGTCGGCATCCGCGATTTTCCGGACCCGGATTTCCATATCCAGGCCGTTGGCAATGCGGGTAAACATCCCGACGATATTGTCGAGGTCGCGGCGGGTGCTGCTTCCCAGTGTCGTGTCCCGCGTGTTCGCGACGGCGATCAGGTGCAATTTTTCCTTTCGCTGGTTTGGCGAACCGCTCCGCATCAGGAAGAGGCTTTGGTAAAAAAGGTCTCCGGCACTAAAAAAGAATGTGACCAGATCCGCATCGCGCTGTAAATCTGCCCTTGTTTTCTGCGCATTCACGAGCATTTCTGAGTAATGCCAGCTTCCGTCCGGCCACTGGTACGCCCAGGCTGCCGGTTTGAAATAGGTTTCGCCAGCCTCTTCGTATTTTTCAAATACATATTTCGGCGGGACGTAAAGCCGGCCTGGCGTGCCTTCGATGGGCAAAACTTCGCCGCGCTGCACGAGAAAGCGCCGCTTCGTGGGGTCGGTACCGGCCGAATCGAGCAATGCAGTTTCGAACAAACGGTTCTCGCCCGAAACCGGGTCTTTGAACCGCGTGCGCGCGATGCCGCTGCCGTTATTATATAATGTCAGAAAGGTATAGTAGCTAACCACCGAATCGTTGGGATAACCGATCCTGTTTTCGAAATAAAAATACGCCTGACCCGACGACTCGAACCCCGCCAGGAGCAGCCACAGGAAAAGCATCGCCGGTCCGGTAATGTTGTGAAACCAGCCCGGCGAAACAGGAGAATCCGAGCGCTTCATCGGGTTGTGCGCGGCTCCGGACGGATCTTGGCTGCACTGTCGATGACAGGCAAACTATCCGGCATCGTTAGCGTATCGAGCGCTTGTTCGGTCGTGTCGGTGGCGGGAACGGCTTCGGTCGCTTCGGTTTTCTGGGCATTACCGCAAGAAACGAGCATCCAGGCAGCAAACAGCATGGCGGGGAGGGCACCGCACTTTTTGATTTTGTTTGTAAATTGTGACATGGTATCTGGTTGATTTACCACAAGTTAAGCTTTTATTTTGAAATCAACCAAGCGCCTTGCATTACTATATACGCAGCAAGTCCTTGTAAAGCAAGCTGTTACCTCCTCTTCATATCAGCCCCGTTCGTTATCATGGAAAAAATGTCCAAGATACTCCTGCTTACCGCTTTCCTGTGGAGCTGGTCTGTCCCCCTCGTCTTCGCGCAGACTACCGATCTCCGGCACCTGAAAGAAGAGCGGTTACGCCTTCAAAAAAAGGCTGATTTTCACAGCGACACCGCCTATCTGAATGTGATCAACCAGATCGCGTTCCTGTACGCCGACAGCTACCCCGATAGCGCCCTGCAACTCACACAAGCCAATATCGCCGACTGCCAGCTCACCGGGCACAGCAAAGGCGAAACCAATGCCCTGAAAATCACCGGCACCGCTTATCTCACCAAGGGGGATTATGCCAATGCATTGGCCTGGTACCGGAAAAGTTATGAAAACGCGGAGGCTACCGGCGACAAGAGCGCCATTCCCGGCATTCGCAATAACATCGGCCTCGTGTACATGAACCAGGGCAACTACGCTGCCTCGCTGAACGAGTTTTACGGCGCATTGCAGGCGGCCAGGGAAAACGGCAACCGATTCGTGATGGCCAGCGTGCTGAACAACATTGCCATCATTCATTTTTACCAGGGGAAATTCAGGGAATCCGAGCGGACATATCATCAGACGCTGGCGATAGCGCAGGAAATGGCCGATACCATCGGGATTATTTTAGCCTACAATAATATAGCGGAGGTAAATATCGAACAAAACGCTTTGCCGGCGGCATTGCAGAACCTTAACCGCGCCAATACCCTCGCCAACCGCAAGAACAACCCCGAAATGCAAACCATCGTGGCGCATTCGCTCGGCAATACCTATTTGCGGATGGATAGCCTCAATAAAGCTGCTGCGTATTTCAGCACGGCATCCACGCTGGCGAAGCAAAACAATTACAGCACCTCTTCCTGCAAAGCGCTGATTGGTCTCGCACGTGTGTATGCGAGGCAGGGAAAATGGCAGGACGCGCTGCGGAATGGGCTCGAAGCCCTCGAACTGGCCCGTAATATGGGGCATACGCAGCTGCTGAGGGATGCCAACGAAATTGTGTCTTCCGTGTATGAAAAAACGGGCGACGGCATGAATAGCCTGCTGCATTACAAGGCATTCAAGCTGTATTCCGACAGCCTGCGCAACCTGGAAAGCCAGCGCATTGCCATTGTTTACGATGCCAAACTGGAATTTTCCAAAAAAGAAGACGAACTGAACCGTAAAAATCTGCAACAGCAATGGCTGATCTTCTCGGCATTCGCGGGGCTCGTGTTGCTGGGCGTGATATTGTGGATCGTGAACCGGAACCGGACAAAGCTGAACCATACCTACAAGGAACTGCAACAGCAGCATGTCGTAATCGAATCGGAGCGAAAAAAGGCGGAAGATGCGCTGATAGAGCTACGTTCCGCGCAGGCGCAGCTGATCCAGTCCGAAAAAATGGCTAGTCTCGGCGAGCTTACGGCGGGTATCGCCCACGAGATCCAGAACCCGCTCAACTTCGTCAACAACTTCTCCGAGACCAGTATCGAACTCCTGGAAGAAATGCGGGAAGAGCTTGATTCGGGCGATACGGATGAAGTAAAGGCCATCGCGACTGATCTTTCGGCCAATCTTGAGAGGATCAACTTCCACGGCAAGCGCGCCGATTCGATTGTAAAAGGCATGCTGCAACACAGCCGCGCCAGTACCGGCCAGAAGGAACTTACCGATATCAATGCACTGACCGAGGAGTACGTCCGTCTGAGCTATCACGGCCTGCGGGCGAGGGACAAGTCATTCGACGCGACCATCGAAGAGCATTTTGATCCGCAAACGGGGAAATGCCTGCTCGTGGCGCAGGACATGGGCCGCGTGATTCTGAATCTGCTCAACAATGCATTCTATGCCGTACACCAAAAGCAGAAAACCGATACCGGCAATGGCTACGTCCCGACGGTCCGCGTCAGCACCCAAAAGGTGGATGGAAAAGTAGTGATACGGATAGGCGACAATGGCAACGGGATTCCCGAAAGCATCCGAAACAAGGTGTTTCAACCGTTTTTCACCACCAAACCCACCGGGCAAGGCACGGGCCTCGGGTTATCCCTGAGCTACGACATTATCACCAAGGCTTTCGGCGGAACGATTGACTTACAGTCCAGGGAAGGAGAAGGAACGGAATTCACGATCACGCTGCCGGCATAAATCCGGCGGGACCCGAACCCGCGACCCCATGCGTGACACCCTGCGCGGGGCGGACATGTATTCCAGCCAGCTGAACTTTAATGTAAGATCCTAAAATGCAAAAAGCCCGGATTTCTCCGGGCTTTTGTGCGGTCTGGACGGGACTCGAACCCGCGACCCCATGCGTGACAGGCATGTATTCTAACCAGCTGAACTACCAAACCATTAAATAAAGAACTTCAACACTTTCAAAAATCGGCGGTCTGGACGGGACTCGAACCCGCGACCCCATGCGTGACAGGCATGTATTCTAACCAGCTGAACTACCAAACCGATTCGTTTCACAATCGTTTTTGTAAAACGTGGTGCAAAACTACCACTAAAATTTACGATTGCAATACCTTACACAGCAATTTAGTTATTTTATTTGTAAATCAATAACCCTTCATTCAAGAATATTCTGAAAATGAAACAGTTGAATCAGGAGAAAAATTTATGACTTTCATCAAAGAAATATTAACCGAACTCGAAAACCTCGCCCCACTACCCTACCAGGAAGATTATGACAACGCCGGACTGCTCGTCGGCTCACCGGATACAGAGGTTACGGGCATCCTCTTCACGCTCGACATTACCGAGGCCATCGTGGAAGAGGCCATTCGCAGGCAATGCAACCTCATTATCGCGCATCACCCAATCATTTTCAAAGGCCTTAAAAAGCTGAATGGCAAAA
The DNA here is from genome assembly GCF_000382205.1 of Dyadobacter beijingensis DSM 21582. GTDB lineage: Bacteria > Bacteroidota > Bacteroidia > Cytophagales > Spirosomataceae > Dyadobacter > Dyadobacter beijingensis. Next base: position 1,427,900 of record NZ_KB907787.1, on the reverse strand, counting down.
ACTACGTGGAACGGACGGTGATCAAGGCGATCAAAAACGACATCGCGCTTTACGCCACGCATACCAACCTCGACCACGTCACGGGCGGCGTAAACTGGCAGATCGCCAAACGCCTGGGCCTTCGGAATATCAAGGTCCTGGCGCCGAAAAAACAAATCCTTACGAAACTGGCCTTCTTCTGCCCGGTCGAAAACACGCAGGAGGTGCTGAATGCATTATTCGAGGCCGGTGCGGGCGAAATCGGCGATTACCGGAATTGCAGTTTCCGCACAGAAGGCCTGGGTACTTTCCTGCCTGGCGATGCTGCCAATCCTGCAATAGGTTCGCGCGGGCAGCTGGAAACGGTGAAGGAGCACCGCGTGGAAGTAATGCTGCCTTCGCACTTGGAAGCGCGGGTGTTACAGACGCTCCGGCGCGCGCACCCGTACGAGGAAGTGGCGTATTATATGTCGGCATTGGAAAACGAGGACCAGGAAGTGGGCGCCGGGGCCATCGGCGAGCTCTCCGAGCCGATGGATGCTGCTGCATTTCTCTCGCATTTGAAGGGGCAGATGGACGCTTCCATAGTGAAGCACACCGAACCGTTAAATAAGCCAATCCGGCACGTGGCTGTTTGCGGCGGCGCGGGCAGTTTTTTGCTGCGCAACGCCATTTCAGCGGGTGCCGACGTGTTTGTAACGGCCGATTACAAGTATCATGAATTTTTTGACGCCGAGGGCCGCATTATGATCTGTGACATAGGCCATTATGAAAGCGAAGTATTTACGAAAAATTTGTTGCACGATTATATATCAGGAAAATTTAGTAATTTCGCACTCTGTTTGTCAGAAATCAGTACCAATCCGGTCCGGTATTTTTCCTGAAAGCCGGGTTTTGACAACTAATTCTGCTGATAATCTGTTAAATTAAGGCTGACTACCTTCACATTTAAAGCATTGAAACAAGTCCATTAAAGACATACATGGAAAACACAATCGCACAAAAACTAGATGCTCTCCTGAAACTTCAGGAAATCGATTCAAGCCTTGACGAAATACTAAAAACCCGCGGGGACCTTCCCGAAGAAGTGAGGGACCTGGAAGATGAGATTGTCGGATTCGAAACGCGTTTAGGAAAATTTAAATCTGAAATTGCCAACCTGAACACAGAGATCGACAATTTCAAAAATGCGCAGAAAGAAGGGGAAAAGCTGATCAAAAAATACAAAGATCAGCAGATGAACGTCCGCAACAACCGCGAATACGACGCCATCACCAAAGAAATAGAATTGCAAGAACTCGATATGCAACTGGCCGACAAGAAGATCAACGAAGCCAGAGCGCGTATCCGCCTCATCGAAGAAGACGCCAATCGTGCGGAATCTATCCTCAATGAAAGAAACGAAGACCTGAAAGTGAAGAAAAACGAACTTTCGGTTATCACCTCGGAAAGCCAGGCCGAAGAACAGGCATTGATCGCTGAAAGAGAGAAGCACATCAAAAAAATCGAAGAACGCTTACTGAAATCCTACCAGAAAATCCGCGACAACTCGCTGAACGGCCTCGCCGTCGTGCATGTACAGCGCGGAGCCTGCGGCGGATGTTTCAGCATCGTTCCTCCTCAGCGCCAGGCGGATATCCGCGAACGCAAGAAACTGATCGTATGCGAGCACTGCGGACGTATCCTTGCCGACGTGGAAAGCGTACAGCCGGTTCACCAGCGTCGCTAAGATTTTTAATAGTAAATTGAAAGGTTGTCTTACCCGGACAACCTTTTTTTATGTGCATTCATATGACAAGGAGCTATCGGAAGGTAAAATATGCGGTAAAATGGCTGCCCGTATTATTGCTCCTCTCCTTCACAGGCGCTCCGGCTGTAACTATGGCCGAAGAGCAAACCGACGTCGTTTTCTCTCCCAAACTGCAAAAAGCCTATTTTGAAATCCAGAAGCTGAGACTGCCCGCCGCCCGGGAGCTGATCGACGACGAAAGGACCGCAATGCCCGGTAATCCGCTTATCGCCTATCTCGACAGCTACGCCGACCTGCATTACCTGCTCATTGCCGAGGACCGCAATCGCTACAAAACGTTCGTTCAGCAGGAGGACAATCGGCTGGACGATGTCGGCAAACTCTCTGAAAAATCGCCCTACAAACGGTTGTTCCAGGCCGATATCCGGCTGCATTCGGCATTTGCGAAGCTCAAATTCGGCAATGAGGTGAGCGGCTCCTGGGAGATCATCAAAGCCTACCGGCTGTTGGAGGATAACCGCAAAAAATTCCCCGCATTCACCCCTACCCTCAAATCGCTGGGCCTGCTGCACGTGCTCATCGGTTCCATTCCGGACAATTACACGTGGATTGCCAAAATACTGGGGCTCAGAGGCAACATCGCACAGGGCATTCGCGAGCTGCGGGAAGTAGCGCACGAAGAACCGTTTTTCCGGCAGGAAGCCGAGCTGATCGACCTGCTTTTGCACGCCTACACCCTGCAATTGAGTCCCGCCCAGCAAACGCGCATTCGCCAATGGCCCGCCGAGCAGCCCGATAACCTGCTGCTGCATTTCTTCGCGACGACCGTTTTAATGAAGGAAAACAAAAGCGACGAGGCGGCCCACTTCCTCGCGGAGGCGCCCACGGGCAAGGAATACATGCCGTTCCCGTTCCTTGATTACCTGCGCGGCGAGATTGCCTTGCAAGATGGTGACTATGACGCGTCATTCAGCCATTATGCCCGGTTTTTGAAACAGTACCGCGGGTTTAACTACATCAAAGACAGCTATTTCAAGATGTTCATGTGCCGCTGGCTGGCAGGGCGCGACCAAGAAGCTGCGGGTTACATGCAAAAAGTAACGCAAACGGGCAGTACCATCGTGGAGGCCGACCAATTTGCCGAGAGAATGGCGAAGGAGTTCACGGCCGGAAGCATTCATGCAAGTCAGAAAGTGCTTTACAAGGCGCGTTATGCCACCGACGGCGGTAACTTTCAGCGGGCTTTTGAGCTGATGAAAATGGTTTCGGAAAAAAGTTTTGAAACAACTTATGAAAAGGCTGAGTACAATTATCGAATGGCGAGAATTCTGCAAAAATCCGCTCGTGTGAATGAATGCATGCCATTTTACGAACGCTCGGTCGCATTGGGGCAGAGCGATGCGGGCGCAGCGGGCTTTGCAGCTTCATCGGCGTTGCAAATGGGCTATATCTATCAAAAAAAGGCTGATAATCAGAAAGCTGCCGCCTATTTCAGGAAGGCCATGAGTTTTAAGAAGCACGAATACAAAAACAGCATCGATAACAAAGCCCGTGCGGCACTGACGGAACTCGGTCAATAGCGAATGTGACCAAACCCGGTCCTTGTCGTATCAAGGATGCAAGCCTAAAATGCATCCGTATATGCCCAGAAAGAAAAGTGACAACCCGAAAGTGATCGTCAACTGGCACGCTGACGACCAACCGCGTGAAAAATTCATGAACAAAGGCCGCGCAGCCTGCTCCGATTCCGAACTGATGGCCATCCTTATCCATTCCGGCACGAAGGAAATGTCGGCCGTCGACCTTGCCAAATCCATCATGGCCTCGGTGGGCAACAATATCAACGAGCTCGCCAAGTTGAATGTCAAGGACCTGACCAAAATCAAAGGAATCGGCGAGGCAAAGGCGCTGACGGTCCTTGCCGCACTGGAACTCGGCCGGCGCCGCAGTGACATTATACCGGTCAAAAAGCCGAAAATCACCGGTTCCAAGCCTGCCTACGAAGCCATGCGCCCCTACCTGATGGACAAAACGCACGAAGAATTCTGGATCCTGCTCCTGAACCGCGGCAACTACGTCATGCGGGCCATACAGGTTGGCGTGGGCGGGATTGCGGGCGTGCCTATGGATGTAAAAATGATATTCAAATTCGCCCTCGATCATATGGCCAGCTCGCTCATTCTGGTGCATAACCACCCGTCGGGGCAGCTGGTACCGAGCCTGGCCGACAAGCTGATCACGGCACAAATTAAAGAGGCAGGCCAATTGCTCGACCTGCCTATTCTGGACCATATGATCTTTACCGATGAAGGCTATTACAGTTTCAAAGACGCGGGCGAAATGTGATCAAAACACCGCGTCCCGGTTGACAATGCCTTTCAGCTCTTCATAAGGGATGGTAAAATCGATCGCGCCGCGGGCATATGCCGCGATTTCGTATGGATTATAGTAAAAAAGGATTCCGTCCTGCGTGAAAACGTAGTTGGCCGGGAGGAAAAACTTGTGATCGGCCAGAAAGTAGCCTGCATCTTCCAGGTTCACTTCGGGCGTCAGCTTTTCCAGCTCGCGGAACTTGGTTTCCACCAGGTTCATCAAGGCAACGGAATCTTGCACGAAGCTCTTCATTTCCACTTCCTCGCCTGTTTTGGCATCGAATGCATGAAAAGACGTGAAAGAATTCGGATGCGCGCCACCGACAAATGCGTAATGATCGAGCTGATAGAAAAGCATTTTCGACGTCGTGAGTACCGTATCGCCCTGTAAATCCACCTCCCAGCAACCCGGTGCGTCGGGGAATTCTTTTTTGAAATCGTTGTAATTCTTTTCAAAAATATCGAAAGCAGCTTTGGCACTCCGGCTAGCCTCGGGATGGGCCGCAATGCTGGCAGAATCGCCGTACGAATTCAACCGCTTGATCGTCTTATCCGTCAGTATCTGCCGGATTTTGGCCGCAACGGCGCTGGAATCGGTCGGTTGCCAGAGATTTATGTGCACCGTCACGCCTTTGTTACTTGCCGTATCGCAGCTTCCGTATTCCTCCTTGGTGATCTTACCCTTCCGGAAATCCGGGCTACCGGCTGCATTCTCCTTTTTAGACGACTGGTTACATGCCCAAAAGAGCAAAGTGCCCAACGCCAGGGCAGCCATTTGCTTCAATCCCATACAAATTGATTTAAAAACTAGGGAAAAATTAAAGGCTCATCAGTTCCTTGAAACGGATCGCCTGGCGACGCGAAATCTCGATCTTGTCGCCGCCCTGCAAGGTCACGAGCAAGCCGCCGCTGAACCACGGCTCGATCTTCTCGATCCAATGCAGGTTGATAATGTGCTTCCGGTTGGCCCGGAAATAGGTATTCGGATCGAGCCTTTCTTCGAGGTTGTTCAGGGATTTCAGCACGAGCGGCTTCTGGTCGTCGAAATGCAGGCGGACGTAGTTACCCATCGACTCGAACAGGCGGATTTTACCCAGTTTGACAAACCAGCATTTCTCGCCGTCCTTCACAAAAACCTGGTCGTTTTCTCCTAAGACCTTCTCCGCGCGCTCGTTCGTATGCGAGGGAGCTTCGGGTTGGGCTTGGTTTTCCTCGATGCGATGGATGGTTTCTTTGAGGCGCTCGGTATCGATCGGTTTGAGCAGGTAATCCAATGCATTGAATTCGAATGCCTTGATCGCATACTCGTCGAATGCGGTCGTGAAAATCACTTCCGGGCTCTTGCCTTCGATCGACGACAGCAGTTCGAAACCGTTTTTGCCCGGCATCTGAATGTCCAGGAAAAGCAGCTCCGGTTGCTGTTCTTCAATGAGTTTCAACGCCTCTTCGGCATTGGCGGCCTCTCCCACTATTTCAATTTTAGTGTATGGTTCCAGCAATCGCTTCAATTCATTGCGTGCAAGTCGTTCATCATCAACAATTAAGGTCCTCATGGCGGATGGAGTCAGTTAGGAATTTTGTTAGATAGTATATTGATTATTGGTCATTAGTTTGCTTGCTCCGATCCCTCTCCTACCATCATCACTCCTTCGGACAACATCGGGATCCTGATTTCCGAACATACCACGTTTTCCTCTTCCTGGAAAATCCGGAATGTGGCCGCCTTCCCGTACAGGATCGACAGCCGCTCGGCCGTGTTTTTCAACCCCACCCCGCCCGACTCGGTGTTACCCAGGTTGCCGGCATTCACTTCGGTATTGCCGAGATTACCCGAGTTATGGATCGTGATCACGAGCAGCTCATTGGCAATTTCCGATTTTACCCCGATAAATCCACCACCCATTTGCTTTGCCACCCCGTGCTTGATGCCATTCTCGACCAAAGTCTGCAGCATCATCGGCGGCACCTGCCAGTAAATGGCCTGCGGATTGGTGGTAATGCTGTAACAAAGACGCTCTTCGTACCGCACTTTTTCGAGTTCGAGGTAATCCTCCACGGTTCGGAGCTCTTCCTGCAAGTCGACTGTCTTGCGGCGGTCGGCGAGGAGTGAGTTCCTCAATATATTCGAAAGCTGCGTAATGCTGAGCTGCGCCCTTTTGGGATCTTCGTACACCAGCGCGCGGATGCTGTTCAATGCGTTGAATGTAAAATGCGGGTTCAGCTGCGAACGGAGCACCTTAGCCTCCGCTTCCCGCATCGACATTTTCAGCATGATCTTCTCGTAACTCGCGAGCCGGGTTTGTTCTACATAATGATAAACCGTGTAGGACAAAATCCACGCCAGCAGGTTTTTGCACCAGTTGGCATAATACCCCCAGAAAACGAGCGGCTGGTTGAGCAGGTTGTGTTCCAGCACCTCGCGGTCCATCGGCTGGTTGATCATCGCCATAATGAGCCCCAGCCATAGCACGGAGCCGATCACCCGCAAGGCTAGCCTGGGGAGCGGCAGCGACGACCAATTCCACCGCCTAATAACCAGCCGGTACACGTGGGTAAGGCAAATGCCTAACAGAATATTCGCCAGTGCAGTATAGAATTCCCCCAGTTCGAACCCGTATTCCAGGGCATAGGGAATGTATTCGAACATGATCAACAATGTCCAGCCCAGTATCTGCAGAACCCAATAGATGCGTTTTTTGGACATGAACTCAGAACGCTGAATAGTAGTAATGGAAAGCCACAAATGTATTAATGACCCCTCAGGAGAGGTACATTAATACACCAATGGAAACGAATCTACACAAACGGCTGCTATATCGTTTGCGGAATTTCGATGGAAAGAAGGTGTGTGATGTCGTTGGACACTTCCAGCTCGAACTGCTGGGTATCGTAGGAATAATTGATTTTGTAGAGGCAGAGATTGCTGTGCTCATAGTCGTCCATCCGTACCAGCGGCTGGCTGAAAAGCGTCGTCAGCAAAACGCGCATGGCGCGGCCGTGCATGGCAATGAGGATGTTGCGCTCGTGCGGGCGCGAGAGGATCGTTTCGATCACCGGGATCTGACGTTCGCGGACGTCTAACGGGCTTTCGCCTCCTTCTGCCGCCAACTCAACGGCACCGCTTTTCCAGGCATTCACCAGGCCGCGGTAATAGTTGTTGTCGCCGGTGTTCGGCTCGCGGCCTTCGCGGTCGCCCCAGGATATTTCGTTCAGCCCGGAATAGCTTTCATGCGGGATGCCGAGCCTGATGAACCCGCGAACCGTTTGATGTGTTCGCTTTAAGTCAGAGGTATAAATTTTGTCAAAAGGAACATGTTGATAAGCATTAAAAAAAGCAGCGGCCTGAGCTTCCCCCCATTCGTTCAGCAAGGAATCAACACCACTTCCCTGAACAACTCCCCTGCGGTTAAAATCAGTTTCACCGTGGCGAATGAGGTAAATCGATTTTCTTTTCAAAATAATAGGATAATTTAAATATTAAATTTGCAAATACCTTGTTTTTCCTCTGCAAAGCCAATACAAATTTATACATTTTTTAGATATGTTTGTTAAAACCGTCACCGTTGATTCACTACAATCTTTTGGAACTAACACCATTGCCGGACACATCGGAATCGAGTTTACGGAAATCGGAAAGGATTATATCTCAGCCCGTATGCCGGTGGACAAACGCACGCATCAGCCGTTCGGGATTTTGCATGGCGGCGCGTCGGTCGTGCTTGCCGAAACACTCGGGAGCATTGCCTCTTTTCTCTGCATTCCCGAGGGCGAAAACAAGCACGCGGTGGGGCTGGAAATCAATGCGAACCATTTGCGGCCGGTAAAATCCGGGTTCGTGTACGGCACCGTCCGCCCCATACACGTCGGCCGAACCACGCACATTTGGGACATTCAGATTACCAATGAAGAAAACAAACTCGTTTGTATCAGCAGACTCACCGTTGCTATTGTGAATGCAGAGCGCTAACCTTATTTTGCAAAAAATTGACCTAACGGGCATTACCCATTCGTTATAAATGCTATCAGTACAGACCGACACCGGGATTTCGATATTTGAAGGATTGCAGATCGAGGAGCTTTGGCACGCGTCCAGGATAATGGGCTTCCCCTCTGCCCTGTGGCGCCTGCCGCATACCAACGAAATCAAACTGCTCATTTCCATCCGGGACGGCATACGCAAATGTCTCCCCGAGCTCGAAAAAATGACTCCGGGCTTCGTAATGAGCACTTTCTACTGGGAAAGCGACCAGGAAGTACTGTTCCTGGAAGGCGACATCATTCTCACATTCTCGGAAGAGAACCGCATTACCACCGTCGATAACAAGCTGGGTGAAGAGCATACCGAGGTCAAAAGGCTGGTAAAGCTCGCTGCGTCGGCAAGTTCCGAAGAACCGGCAGGCGCTTCCCCCGCCGGCCTGCTGCTGCCGATCGATCCGCATCTGGACGCCAAAGCGCGCTTCGAACGGACCGTGGAAATGGCCGTGGCCGCCATTCGCCAAAACCAGTTCAAGAAAGTGGTGCTTTCGCGCACGAAAGACCTCGCCTACACCGAAGCATTCCAGCCTGCACAGGCATTCCAGCGGCTGGTAAAAGCTTATCCGCACGCATTCATTTCGCTCGTGAATTTGCCGGAAGAAAACGAAATGTGGCTCGGTGCCAGTCCGGAAGGCCTGGTCGAGCAGCGGTCGGACGGTATTTTCAAAACGATGTCCCTCGCAGGCACGCAAGGCGCGCGCGACGCGGCGGGTACGATCATACCCAAGTACGATATTCGCTGGGGTGAGAAAGAAATTGAGGAGCAAGCACTTGTGAGCCGGTATATTATTGAATGTTTCAAAAAGATCCGCCTGCGCGAGTACCTCGAAACGGGCCCGCGCACAGTATTGGCGGGTAATCTATACCATTTGCGTACGGTTTTCGAAGTGGATACCGTGGACCTGAATTTCCCCGAACTGGCTTCGGTGATGCTCAAACTTCTGCACCCAACCTCCGCCATTTGCGGCGTACCCAAGGCGCCCAGCCTGCAATTCATCAACGACGTGGAAGGCTATAACCGCTCGTTTTACAGCGGCTTTCTCGGCCCCGCACAAGTGGGCGGCGACACGAACATCTTCGTAAATCTGCGCACGGTTCGTTTCAAAGACGGCATCGCTACATTCTTCGCCGGAGCGGGCATTACGGAAGACTCTGTGCCTGAGCAGGAATGGTTTGAAACCGAACTGAAATGCGATACGCTCCTCAAAGTGATCGGCAGTTCCTTCTAAAAAAATTAGCTGGCATTAAACTTTTATAGGTACAAAAAGTCTAAACCGTTCGAGATTAATATCTAATTTTGGACAAACCTCTGAACTAAACGCATTTAGTTTCGCAGGACCCCCAAATTACTAAGCCCAGGTTAACAAAACCCTATGAATGTTATCGCCAGATCTGCCCGCGCAGAAGGACTGCCAATTTTACCCAAACCCCTGTCTTCACTTTTCATTGCCGGCTCGCTCTTCATTACGCTTTCATGCGGAGAAAAAAAGGATACTTTTCAGCAAAAAGGGGGCGGCGGGCCTACTATCGTCGACGTCATTGTTGCGAAATCCGAAAAGGTCAGTGACAAGGTGGAAGTGAATGGCACCATCGTAGCCAACGAATTTGCCGAATTGCGGCCCGAAGTAAGCGGGTTGCTCACTTTCCTCGATGTTCCCGAAGGCCAGACCGTGCAGAAAGGGACGGTTATCGCCAAGATCAACAACGCCGACCTCCTGGCCCAGCTCAACCGATCGAAAATACAACTCGACCTGGCCGAAACTACCGAGAAACGCTTGAAGCAGCTCATCGCGGTGAGCGGTATCAATCAGGCGGATTATGACCTGGCGGCCAATAATGTAAATACATTGAAAGCCGATATGGCTTATACACAAGCCCTTATCGATAAAACAATTATCAAGGCGCCTTTCACGGGCGTGGTAGGCCTGCGCAAGGTGAGCGAAGGCGCGTATGTAACGCCCCAAAGCGTGATCGCGACCATGCAGCAGCTTTCTAATCTGCGCATTGATTTCACCGTGCCGGAAAGCTATCAGCAATATGTTTCCAAAGGCGGTAATGTCGAAGTGATGCTCGACCAGGCGTCCGGCAAATACGAAACGGCCCGCATTCTGGCGATCGAGCCGCAGGTGAACCAGACGACCCGCAACCTGACCGTCCGCGCGGTGCTGAATTCAGGCAAAACCAGTCCCGGCTCGTTTGCAAAGGTGTATATCACTGCCAGCAAGAGTAAAAACAGCATTCTGATCCCCAGCAACAGCATCATTCCCGAAGCGAGCAGCAAGAAAGTCGTAACCGTGAAGAACGGGAAGGCGGTCTTCGCACAGGTTGAAACCGGCGATCGCCGGGAAGATGTGGTGGAGGTGACCAAAGGTTTGAATATAGGTGATACCGTGGTTGTTTCGGGCGTACTTTTTGCCCGTCCCGATGCTCCTGTGAAAGTGAGAAGTGTACGAAGCCTCAATAACGGCAAATAAGTGACGGAGTCGCAATGCAAATTGTTACGGTGACCATTCCTTTGAAACCCATACTATGAATATTTCAGAACTATCCCTGAAACGGCCCGTTCTGGCGGTCGTGATGAACCTGCTCATCATCCTCTTTGGTGTGGTAGGATATAACTTCCTGTCGCTTAGGGACTACCCGGCTATCGACCCGCCGATCGTAAACGTGCGAACGAGCTACACCGGTGCCAACGCCGACATTATCGAGAGCCAGATCACCGAGCCCCTCGAAAAAAGCATCAATGGTATCCCCGGTATCAAGAGTATCAGCTCTTCGAGCCAGATCGGTTCGAGTAACATTACCGTCGAGTTCAACCTTGAAGCCGACCTCGAAGGCGCGGCGAACGACGTGCGTGACAAAGTGAGCCAGGCAACCCGTAACCTGCCGCAGGACGTCGATGCCCCGCCGGTGGTCAGCAAGGCCGATGCCAATTCCGACTTCATTCTCCTGCTTGCCGTACAAAGCCCTTCCAAAGGCTTGCTCGAACTGAGCGAATACGCCGAGAACGTACTCCAACAAAGCTTGCAGACGATCGACGGGGTTAGTGCGATCAATATTTTTGGTCAGAAACGGTACGCCATGCGCATCTGGCTCAATCCCGACCAGATGAGTTCCTATAACATTTCATTCAACGATATCACCACCACCCTCGCGTCGGAAAACGTGGAACTGCCGGCCGGTAAAATCTACGGCGACAATACCGAACTGACGATCCGGACGATGGGCCGCCTGAAAACGGAGAAAGAATTCAACGACCTCGTAATCCGTAACGACAGCTCCGGCATTGTGCGGCTCGGCAATGTGGCCAAAGTAGAGCTAGGCCCTGAAAACGAGGAACAAAGCTGGAAATACAATGGCATGTATGCCGTAGGCCTCGCGGTAATCCCGCAGCCGGGCGCCAACTACGTACAGATCTCAGACGAGTTCAACAAACGGCTTGAAGAAATCCAGAAATCCAACAAATCGGACATTACCTTTAACGTACTCATCGACAATACACGCCTCGTGCGCCAGTCGATCAAAGAAGTGGAAGAAACGCTGATCATCGCATTCTCCCTCGTGGTGATCGTGATCCTGTTCTTCTTTCGGAATTTGCTGGTGGCCGTGCGGCCATTGATCGACATTCCGATCTCGCTCGTGGCGACTTTCTTCGTCATGTACATGTGCGGGTTTTCGATCAACATCCTTACATTGCTCGGGATCGTGCTCGCTACGGGGCTTGTGGTGGATGACGGTATTGTGGTGACGGAAAACATTTTCCGCAAACTGGAAAGCGGCTTGCCGATCCGGCAGGCGGCATTGGAAGGCAGCCGCGAGATTTTCTTCGCGGTAATCTCCACCTCGCTCACGCTTGCCGTGGTATTTCTTCCCGTCATCTTTCTGGAAGGTTTTGTAGGAAGCCTTTTCCGGGAGTTCGGTATCGTAGTCGCGTCGGCGGTGTTGATTTCCGCATTCGTTTCACTCACCATTACACCGGTACTAAACGTTGTCCTGAACCGCAAAGACTCCGGCCACGGATGGTTTTACAACAAGACGGAGCCCTTTTTCACTGGTATGGAAAATGGCTACAACAGCATGCTGCGTGGCTTTATGAAGGCGCGCTGGGTTGCCTGGGTACTGGTCGTAGCCTGCGGTGTGCTCATCTGGTTTACCTACTCCCATTTACAGAGCGAGCTCGCGCCGATGGAGGACCGCAACAGTATCCGTTTCAACCTCTCGGCACCTGAGGGTACCAGCTTTGATCAAATGCAGAAGGTATCCGACCAACTCAGTGATTTCCTTAATGACTCTATTCCTGAAAAAGCATTTACCTTCTCCGCAACCCCCGGCTTCGGCGGCGGCGGCGTGAACAGTGGTACCGGACGTATCGGCCTCGTCCCTTCGGATCAGCGCAAAAGAAGCCAGAACGAAATCGCGCAGGAGGTTAACAAGAAACTGTCACGCTTCAACGACGCCCGCATTTTTGCCACACAGGAACAAACCATTTCCGTGGGTATCGGCTCGCGGGGATCGCTTCCGGTCCAATTTGTATTGCAAAACCTCGATTTCGAGAAGTTAAGCGAAGTACTTCCGAAATTCCTCGACGAGGCCCGCCAGGACCCGACCTTCCAGAACGTGGACGTGAACCTGAAATTCAACAAACCCGAGGTAAGGCTCACAATCGATCGCCTCAAAGCCCGCGACCTGGGCTTATCGACCACCGACGTAGCCGCTACCATCCAGGCTGCATTCAGCGGTCGCCGTCTGGCCTACTTCATTATGAACGGGCAGCAATACCAGGTGATCGGGCAGGTTGAACATGCTGAACGCAACAAACCGGCCGATATCGAAAAGCTGTATGTACGCAACAACCGCGGCGAAAACATCCCGCTGACGGCCGTGGTGCAAATGGACGAGGAGTCAGGCCCGCCGACCATTTACCATTATAACCGCTACAAAAGCGCAACGGTATCGGCGTCGCTTGTCGAAGGCAAAACGATCGGCGACGGCGTGGCAGCTATGCGGCGCATCGGCACGAAATTGCTGGACGAATCGTTCCAGACCTCGCTCACAGGCCCCTCGCGTGACTTCGAAGAAAGTTCTTCCAACACCAGCTTCGCATTTGGCCTTGCATTGCTGCTCGTGTACCTGGTACTCGCGGGCCAATTCGAAAGCTTCACCGATCCGTTCATCATCATGATCACCGTGCCGCTGGCATTGGCGGGCGCCTTGCTGAGCCTGTACCTGTTTGGGTTAACGATCAATATCTTCTCGCAGATCGGGATGATCATGCTCATCGGGCTCGTGACGAAGAACGGAATCCTGATCGTGGAATTTGCAAACCAGAAGCGGGAGCAAGGCATGGGCAGAATGGCGGCGGCAGTCGAATCCGCCACGCAGCGTCTCCGCCCGATCCTGATGACAAGCCTTGCCACGGCATTCGGCGCATTACCTATCGCGATGAGCCTGGGAGCGGCGGCCACGAGCCGGGTGCCGCTGGGGGTAGTAATCGTGGGCGGACTGATGTTCTCGCTGATCCTGACGCTGTTTGTGATCCCTGCGATTTATACATTCATTTCACCCAAAAAACACAAGGTAACGGAAGAGCAGAAGATGGCTGAGGAGCTTATTGCCGAACATTAATCACAGAGATAACCGATCCTGCATGCAGGGTCTCATTCATAAAATCAATCATTATTCTTTTCATGGGCTCGCTCACCTTTCTTAAAAAGTACAAAAATACCTGCATCCTTCTCCTGCTCTGCACGGCATCCCGCTGGGCATCCGCAGGCGTACCTGCCGACACCCTCGCCCTTACTTTGGAACAGGCGGTAGCGACGGCGTTGAAAAACAGTTACGAAATTGAAATAGCGAAAAATAATGTCGACGCGAATACGATCCTGAACAACTACGGCGTGGCAGGGGGCTTACCGACCGTTTCCCTGAATGCTTCGAATACCGAGCAGATCACCCAGGTGAACCAGAAACTGAACACCGGCGTCGAGATCAGTCGCAATGCCGCGGCCGGTAACAACACCCAGGCGAACCTCGCCGTGGGCATGCTCCTGTACAATGGCAAGCGCGTGGTAGCCACCAAAAAACGCCTCGCCGAGCTGCAATACCAAAGCTCCGAAGTACTCAACTCGCAGATTCAGAATACGATCGCACTGGTGATGACGAGCTATTATGATGTGGTTCGCCAATTAAGTTACATCAACACGATCCGTACGTCGATTGTAGCGTCCGAAAAGCGCCTCGAAATCCTCAGGGTACGGAAGGAAGCCGGTATGGCCAACAACGCGGACATTTTCCAGGCTGAAATCGATTTGAATACGCTCAACCAGACGCTGCTCAACCAACAGATGGTGGCGCAGGTTGCCAAAACGGAACTCCTGCGTACGCTCACGCTCGATCCCAAATCGGCGGTGACCATTAAGGATACCATTACGGTGGACAACAATATGCAGCTGGCCGCCGTAATAGACCGGCTGGCTTCCAATGCCGATATCAAAGCGGCGGACCATCAGATCCAGATTAACGAGCTGATCGTAAGAGAAACGGCTGCGCTCCGTTATCCTACGGTACGTTTCAATGCGGCTTACAATTTCAGCCGTAACCAAACGGCGGCCGGTCTGACGCTCCTCAACCGCGTGGCAGGTCCGCAGGCGGGGCTTTCGCTGGCCGTCCCGATTTACAATGGCTCCGCATTCAAACGCCAGAAACAAGCTGCGGAAATCGACGCCAAAACGGCGGAATTGCAGAAAAACACCCTGATGCGCGATTACAGCGCCAGCGCCGTGAAAATGTACCAGACCTACCAGAGCTCCATCGAGCAACTCGAAAACCAGAAGAAGAACTACGCGCTCAGCAAGCAGCTCCTCGACCTGACGCTCCAACGTTTCGAGCTCATCCAGGCGACCATTATCGACGTTCGCGAGGCCCAGCGCAGCTTCGAAGAGGCCGGTTACCGCCTCATTAACCTCAACTACGCCGCCAAAGCCGCGGAAATCGAACTGAAACGGCTCAGCAATACCCTTCAATAAGGCCATAGGCACGGTTGCGGATAAAAAATTTCCGTAACCGTGCATTGATTTCCAATCGGGGCATGTCCACACATGTAAAGCCCCGATCCATGAAAATACTGGCCATACATAATATCCTCTGGTCGCACTACAAGGCCAAAATTTTCACTGAACTCCATCAGCGGCTTCAAAAGGAAGGCACCGATTTCTTTGTTCTCCAACTTGCATTCAGCGAACTGAGCAGGCTCGGCCTCAAAACCGACCTCAGCATTCATACATATCCATACGAAGTCCTTTTCCCCGGCAAGGCGATCGAGCACATCGGTCACGTGGAAAAAGCGAAGAAATTACTCGCCGCGCTACGTCAGCACCGGCCCGGCATTGTCTATCTCAATGGCTATTACGATCCGTCCTACTGGCTGGTAATGGCTTACTGCAAATCCCGCAACATCAAAATCGTGCTCGATTTCGAGAGCAGCGAAATCAGCCGGCGGCGGGTCTGGTGGAAAGAGGATTTAAAGAAAATATTCCTCAGCCAATGCGACGCCCTCGTGTGCCTGGGCCAGAAGGCGGCCGAATATGCACAGAAACTGGGCGTGCCCCGCAACAGGATCATGAGTGTCAAAAACGTGGGCGTCGATAACGATGCGCTGCTCGAAATTTTTACCCGGGAGCTCCCCCTGCGTGAACAGCGGAAGGCGAAAACGGGCCTGCCGAAATACAATTTTCTGTATGCAGGCCGCTTTGTCGAACGCAAAAACCTGGATATGTTCATCCGGGCATTCCACGAAGCGAAAAACAGCGCCGCCAACGGCCACGAATGGGGCCTGATCCTCAGCGGGGAAGGCAATCAGAAACCGAAGTTGCAGGAACTGGTCCGCTCGCTGGGCGGCGACAATTGGGCGCAGTGGATGGAACCCTGCGAATGGTACGAAGTGCCGATCCGCTACACGCTGGCCGATGTGGCCGTGCTGCCGAGCACGTTCGAGCCATTCGGGTTTGTGACGAACGAGGCGATGGTGTATTCCATGCCCATACTGGTTTCGGAGCGCTGCGGCAGCGCCCACGATCTGGTGATCGACGGCCTGAACGGCTTCCGGTTCGATCCCCACAACGAGGCAGATTTTACCGGCAAGCTGCTGTGGTTCATGGACCACCCGGCCAAGTTCCGGCAAATGGGCAGCAACGGTAAGGCCATTATCGACCAATGGTCGCCCGACATTATTACGGAAGAACTAATTCAATCATTTCACAAAGTATCCTTACATGGTTAACAAGCAAAGCAAAACAGTACTGGTGACTGGCGGCGCGGGGTATATCGGTTCCGAGCTCGTCAGGGTCCTGTTACAGGACGATTTTCGCGTAGTCGTATTCGATAACCTCTCGTTCGGAGGTGAATCGCTGCTCAGCTTCTGGGGCAATCCTGCATTCACATTCATCAAAGGCGACCTCCGCCACGACGACGACGTCCGCAATGCATTACAGGGTGTGGATTACGTATGCCACCTGGCCGCAATCGTCGGCGAGCCGCCGTGCAAGAAGTACCCCGAGCTTGCATTGGAAGTCAACTGGCATGCGTCCGTGCGCCTGTACGAGCTATGTGAGGAAGCCGGCATCGAACGCTTTGTATTCGCTTCTACATGCAGCAACTACGGCAAAATGGCCGTCGCCGACGCGTTACTCGACGAAACTGCGGAACTCAACCCGATTTCGCTGTACTCGGAGACAAAGGTCAACTTTGAAAAATATCTGCTTAGCCAGGAAAACAGCACTATCACACGCACTATTCTTCGTTTTTCGACGGTTTATGGCATTTCGCCCAGGCCGCGCTTCGATTTGACGGTCAATGAATTCACCCGCGACGCGGCATTGGGCAAACCGCTGCTGATCTACGGCGAAAATTTCTGGCGCCCCTACTGCCACGTGAGCGACCTGGCGCGCTCCGTGAAAATGGCGCTCACGGCCGATGCCGGCAAAGTGAATGGAGAGGCGTTCAATGTGGGCGATACGGGCCAGAATTATACCAAGAAAATGCTCGCTGCTGAAATCGGGAAGGCGATCCCTTCATTGGAGGTGAATTATCACCCGGTAGTGACCGATCCGCGGGATTACAAGGTGAATTGTGATAAAATCAAAAATGTACTTGGGTTCGAAATCTCGAAAACCGTTCCGAACGGCATTACGGAAATCGCATCCCTTTTCCGCGAACAGGTAATCAGCGAACCGATGAGCGCACGGTATGGAAACGTCTAAACCCTCCCCTATCCCCCTTTGCGAGCCGAATCTCAACGGTCGCGAAAAACAATACATGGCCGAAGCCGTTGATTCCAACTGGCTGTCGGGCGGCAGTTTCCTGCGTCGGTTCGAGCAGCAGCTAACCGACTATACCGGCGCCGCGCACGCCATCGGCGTCAGCAACGGCACGAGCGCATTGCAGGTCGCGCTCACGCTCGCGGGCGTGGAAAAAGGCGATCTGGTGCTCGTACCGGACCTGACTTTCGTGGCCACGGCGAATGCGGTCAAATACCTCGGCGCCGACCCGGTAATGATCGATATCGACGCTGCGACGTGGCTCCTGGACCTGGACCTGATGCTCGACTTTTTGGAAAACCATACCTACCAGAACCACGGCGGCTGCTTCCACCGCGAAAACCACCGGCGTATCAAGGCGATCGTGCCGGTGCATTTGCTGGGCAATGTGTGCGAAATGGGCCGGCTGCTGGCCATTGCCAAGCAGTTTGCATTAACTGTCGTGGAAGATGCCGCCTGCTCGCTGGGTTCATTCAAAGGAGGGAAGCATTCCGGCACGTTCGGGCTGCTGGGGACGATGAGTTTCAACAGTAACAAAATCATCACTACGGCCGGCGGCGGCGCGATCCTTACCAACGACGACATACTGGCAAAACGCGCGCGGCACCTCATTACGCAGGCCAAAAGCCATGCTACCGAATACATTCACGACAGCCTGGGTTTCAATTTCCGGCTCGTGAACCCATTGGCAGCGATGGGCTGCGCGCAGATGGAACAGCTACCCGCATTTGTACAGGTCAAAAAGAATGCGGCGGCATTTTATGAACAACAACTAGCGCAATGCAATGTCACATTCCAGCAGCTCACACCCGGCACCGACTCGAATTACTGGCATTCGGCCATGCTGACGGACAATAGCCGCGGGCTGCTCACCGCATTAACGACCGAGCAGATCGAAACGCGACCGTTGTGGACGCCCATTCATGAACTGCCTGTTTTTCGTGAAGACTTGTATGTGAGCCGCACGAACGCATCGTCCACCATTTCCCGCCGCGGGATCATGCTTCCCTGCTCGACGTCGATCTCCGCCGGGCAGTTGCAGCGCGTTTGTCATGCCATCCGAAAACACCTGAACTAACGAAATCATGCACTGGAACACCGAGTCGGGCGCGTGGCCCGTGAACGTCATCATCATGGCAGGCGGCAAGGGTACCCGCCTGAAACCCCTTACCGACAATACCCACAAATCGCTCATTCCCGTGGCCGGCAAGCCCATTATCCGCCACCTGATCGATCATCTGGCCGCGAACGGGTTACGAAAAATCCACATTTCGGTCGGCCATCTGGCCGAGCAGGTGATGGGTTACCTCGGCGACGGGCGCGAGCTGGGCATTTCGATCCGGTACATCCATGAGCGCATTTCGATGGGCAGCATCGGCGCCGTGACGCTCGAAAAGCGTTGGCCGCACGAGCATTTCCTCGTCATCAACGGTGATATTTATTCCAATTTCGATATCGGCGGATTTTGCACGCATTACTTCTCTCACCGCGCCGACATGGCCGTCCTGGCTGTTTCCAACCTGATGAAGGTCCCCTACGGCGTGCTCGAAATGGGCCCCGACGGCGGTATCCGGCGTTTCGACGAAAAACCCGAGTATGAATGGATGGTCAATGCGGGCGTATACCTTTTTAACCAAAACATCCTGAACCTCATGCCCAAAGGCATTGCCTACGAAGGCTGGCAACTGGTCCAGGCCGCATTGCAGGCCGGCCAGCATGTGGTGGGCGTGCCGCATACCAGCGGATACTGGATCGACATCGGCAGTATGGAAACACTCCGAAAGGCCCAGGAGATGAGCCAGATAGACGCGCCGGCCGACTAGCGAACACTGGCACGCAATTTATTTTCATGAAGATTAAAAAGTCATTAAACCTTTACCCGGCTTTCTAATCTAACCGGCTCACCTTCAACCTAACATATTCTCGGGCCACCGCCTGCGGATGTGGCACACGCCGTCATGAAAAAAACATTACTCATCGTTTCACTCCTAATGCTCCTGTCATTCACACTACACGCACAGGAGGAACCGGCTACGACCTACCCCATTACCGGCAAGCTCGAAGACCAGGACAAAAAGCCGGTTCCGTTCGCCAACGTCGCATTGCTTGCCGCGAAGGATTCCAGCATTTCGGGAGGCGGTACTGCCGATGAGAACGGGCAATTCACCATTCCTGCCGAACCGGGAAGCTACCTGATCAAGATCACATTCCTGGCTATGGATGAAAAGATCATCCCAAACGTGCGGGTAGCTGCACAGCCGGTAGCATTAGGCACGATTAGTCTTACTTCGAACGCCCGCACGCTGGACGAGCTGGTTGTACAGGGCGAAAAAAGCCAGATGGACCTGCAACTGGACAAGCGCGTTTTCAATGTGGGAAAAGACCTCGCAAACATTGGCGGCAATGCGTCCGACATTCTGAATAATATGCCCTCGGTGACGGTGGATGTAGAGGGAAACGTGGCTTTACGCGGCAGCGGCAATGTGCGCATCCTGATCGACGGCAAGCAGTCGGGTATGGTGGGGCTGAACCCTGCGGAAGCATTGCGGCAAATCCCGGCCGACCTGATCGAGAGCGTGGAGATCATTACCAACCCGTCGTCGCGGTACGATGCGGAAGGCGAAGTAGGGATTTTGAATATTGTAATGAAGAAAAATATCCGCTATGGCCTTAACGGTACATTCACGGGTACTGCTGGTTATCCTTCCAATTTCGGGGCTTCGTTCAATGTCAACTACCGCAAAAAGAAGGTGAACCTGATCGCAAACTATGGCTGGATGTACCGAGACGGCCCCGGCCGTGGGAATTCGCGGCAGGAATACAACAGCGCGGATACGAGCTTTGTATACGAGCAAACCAACAGGCGTAACCGCTCCGGCTATTCCAACAACTTCCGCGTGGGCCTCGATTATTTTTTGAATAACTACAATACCCTCACCGCCACGCTATCCCTGCGCAAATCGCACAACGACAATAAATCGAACCTCGAATACCGCGATTTCGACATGAATAACCTTCTCACGCGCACGGTGACGCGTTCGGAGGACGAAACCGAACCGCGTACCAATATCGAGGCGGCACTGAACTACCGCAAAACATTCGAACGAAAAGGCCAGAGCCTGTCGTTCGACGCCAAATACATCCTGAGTGACGAAACGGAGGCTTCGAAATACCACGAGGTGGCCAACGACAATTCCGTGGACATTCGCCAGCGGTCGTACAATACCGAGGATGAAAAGAACTTCCTGGCCCAGCTGGACTACATTCACCCGCTTGGCAAGGACGGCAAGCTGGAAGCCGGTCTGAAAACCTCCATCCGCCTGCTCGATAACGATTTCTCCGTCCACCAGCTCCGCGAGGCCGATTACTGGGTTATCCTGCCCGAATACGATAACCGGCTCGCTTACGACGAGAAAATCCATGCCGCATACGTGATGGGCAGCAACCAGTTTGGCAAAGTATTCGTGCAGGCAGGCTTGCGCGGCGAGTACACCGACATTCTCACCGAACTTAAAAAAACGGCCCAGGCAAACCGCCGGCGCTATTTCAATGTGTTCCCGAGCATTCATTTGTCCTACAAACTGCAAGATCAGCAGACTCTCCAGCTCAGTTACAGCTACCGCCTCAGCCGCCCCAATTTCCGCGATTTGCTGCCATTCTCAAATTTCAGCGATTCGCGCGTTTTCCGCGCCGGCAACCCGCTGCTGAACCCGGAATTTACGCATTCGTTCGAGGCCGGGCATTTGATAAACATGAACAAGGGCACGCTCCTTTCGAGTATTTACTACCGGCGCAGGCTGGGCGTGGTGGAGAATATTACTTCCGTGGATTCTACCGGTTTCACCACCATTACGCCCATTAACCTCTCGACGGGCGACTCCTATGGTTTCGAGTTCAACCTCACCTACGACCCTGCACCGTGGTGGAAAATGACGGCCAACGCCAACATTTTCAGGGCGATGAATGAGGGGTACTACAATGATAAACTATATAAAAGCGACACCTATTCCTGGACAAGCCGCTTCTCGTCACGCATTACGCTGTTCGGTTCCGTGGATTTCCAGACGTCGTTTAATTACCGCGCGCCGAGGCGCACCACGCAGGGTCGGGACTTGTCGATCTACTTTATCGACCTCGGTTTGTCGAAAGATATTCTCAAAGGTCGCGGCACGCTTACGGCGAGCGTGCGTGATTTATTTAATTCTCAAAAACGCCGAAGCATTACGGAAAACGCGGGATATTATTCCTATTCGGTATTCCAATGGCGGCCCAGGCAGTTTCTCGTGACGCTTTCCTACCGGCTGAACCGCTCCAAAGAGAAGCAGAATTTCGACAAGCAGGGCGGTGACGGAAACGACGAAGAGTAAATCGGTGCGAAAACGTTACCTTTGTGCCCAAACCTCGACATTTGAATAATGCTATTTATCGGAAAATACAATTACCTCACCATCGAACGGGTCACCAGCGTAGGCATGTTCCTGAGCGATGTGGAAGGTGAAGAAGTGCTGCTGCCCAACCAATATATCACCGACGAGATGCAGGTCGGCGACCAGATCAAGGTTTTCGTTTACCTCGATTCGGAAGACCGCCCCGTGGCGACCACCCAGACGCCCAAAATCATCCGGAACGAATTTGCCTTCCTGGAAGTGAAAGATGTCTCCGAATACGGTGCATTCCTCGACTGGGGCCTCATTAAGGACCTTTTCGTACCTTTCCGTGAGCAAGGCAAGCCCATGGAAATCGGCGAATGGCATGTGGTATTCCTCTATCTGGACCAAAAAACACAGCGCCTGCTGGCCTCGACCAAAATCGACAAATTCCTCGAAAACGAGCGTTTGACGGTTCAGGAAGGGGAAGAAGTGAATTTGCTGGTTTGGCAAAAAACCGATTTGGGTTATAATGTGGTGGTAAATCAATACCACAAAGGCCTCATTTACGCCAACGAAGTGTTCCAGCCGCTCAACATCGGCGACTCTTTGAAAGGTTATGTAAAAAAAATCCGCGAAGAGAACAAGCTGGATATCAGCCTGCAAAAGACCGGCTACGAAGTGATAGAACCCGTCGCGCAGCAAATCCTCGATGCCGTAAAAAGAGGTAAAGGATTTCTTAACCTCTCGGACAACTCTTCGCCCGAAGACATTTACAAGGAATTGAAAATCAGCAAAAAAGTTTTCAAAAAGGCAATTGGCGGATTGTATAAGCAGGGAATGATCCGAATAGCAGAGGATGGTATTTACCTGATTGTGGAGGATTAGCTATTCATGATCATGCAAAAAAGCCATCCGCTTCAAAACGGATGGCTTTTTTGTATTTCAGTACTACCGGCGATTATTTGCCGTATTTATCCTTATACTTCTCGTAAAGCCGCTTTTGCTTGTCGTCGAGGTTGACTTTGCCGCCGCGGATATAAACCATTTGGACGACGTTTCCGCGCATATCCAGGATGTCGCCTTCCGAAACGATGAGGGAAGCCTGCTTCCCTTTTTCCAGCGTCCCGACGAGCTGGCCGGCACCTATAATATCGGCAGCGTTGCGGGTGATGAATTGGAGCGCTTCTTCCGGTGTAACATTACCGAAGCCCGATGCCGTACCGGCCAGGAAGCCCAGGTTACGCGTGCGCCACCATTCGTCGGCGTAGGTAACGGCCACTTTCACGCCCGCTTTGTGCAGGATTCCCGGAAGCTCATAGGGCAAATACACATTTTCATCGACGCCTTCGGGCAGGCGGTGGGTGGTGTTGATGATCACCGGCACCTGGTTGTCTTTCAGGAATGCAGTCACCTTATGCGCTTCGTTTCCGCCCGCGATCACGATCTTTTTCACACCGGCTTCCTTTGCGAAACGGATGGCTTCGATAATGTCTTTCGCATAATCGGCGCGGATGTAAAGGTTGGCAGTCCCCTCAAAAAGCGGCTTCATAGCGGTCAGACGCAGGTTTACCGGGCTCGGATTAGCGATTTCCGAATAGGCTTTGGCTTCGGCGAAAGTCTGTTTAAATAGATTGATCGTCTCCTGGCGCTTTTCGTTTCGCTTGACGGCGTAAGTGAATGTCTCGTTATCGAAACTTCCCGCCAAAAACGGCGGCCAGCTGAGCCAGATACCGTCATCCTTTTTCAGCACGGCATCTTCCCAATTCCAGCCATCGCTGTAAAACACCGACGACGAACCGGAAATAGCACCACCCTGCGGCACCGACTGCGACACGAGAATACCATTGCCGCGCAATGTCGGAATAACCTCCGAATCGGTGTTGTACGCCACAAGCGCACGCACGTGCGGGTTGATCTCTCCTACTTCGCGGTAATCGACCGTAGCCCTTACGGAGGCGATTTCCTGCAAACCGACGGTCGTATTGAGCGAAATAATGCCTGGAAAAACATGTTTACCCTTCACATCGACAGTCTCCGCTCCTGCCGGGCCGCTTACCGAGCCAGCCTGGCCTACCTGCGTAATAATGCCTTTATCAAACGCAATAGCGCCATTCTGGATCACCTCACCGTTCCCTACGTGAATGGTCGCACCCGTGAGCACGACCGGCTTCGTTTGCGGCTTGGCCGGGGCCGGGTTTTGCGCCTGTGCTCCGGCGGTCATTCCGAGGAGCAAGCTGGCGATTAATGTATATTTTTTCATTGTTGTCAAATTGAATATCCTGAACGAGTACTAGTTACCGGTGTGATCATGCTCCGAGTGGATACCCGCCACATCTTCGCAATGCCACATATGCGGCTTGGTAGATTCGGGTTTCTGGGTAGGCTTGCCTTCCGCCTTTTCGCCGAGCATTTTCTGGATCAGGCGCTCCCGTTCGATCACGATTTGCTTCTGCTTTTCCTCATCCTTTTTACGGTCGAAATAAATCGCCCCTTCCACCATCGTAAAGTCCGGTCTTGCATAAACGGAAAGCGGATTCGCGTTCCAGAGTACCAGATCGGCATCCTTACCGGCCTTGATGCTGCCCATGCGGTCGTCCACATGCAGCAGCTTCGCCGGATTAAGCGTCACCATCTTCCAGGCTTCCTGCTCCGGCACTCCACCGTATTCGACCGTCTTGGCGGCTTCCTGGTTCAATCTCCGGGCCATTTCGGCGTCGTCCGAGTTGATCGCGACGGTCACGCCTTCATGGTACATCAATGCCGCATTGTACGGTATCGCCTCTTTTACCTCCATTTTGTACGCCCACCAGTCGGCGAATGTCGAACCGCCGATGCCGCGTTTCTGCATACCGTCGGCCATTTTATAACCTTCCAGGATATGGGTAAATGTGTTAATGCGGAATTTCAAGGAATCGGCCACATGCATGAGCATATTGATCTCCGACTGTACATAAGAGTGGCAGGTAATGAAGCGTTCGTTACCGAGAATTTCAGCCAGGGCGTCGAGCTCGATATCCCGGCGTGGCGGTGCGATGGCCTGCTTTTTGGCATTCGCATTGTAGCTTTTCCAGCTGGCCGCATATTCTTTCGCGCGAAGGAAATGATCGAAATAGATCTGCTCCACACCCATGCGCGTCTGCGGGAAGCGTACCCGCTGCACATCGCCCCAGTTCGACTGTTTTACATTCTCCCCCAATGCGAATTTGATCGTTTTCACCTGCGGTATCACCATTTCCGATTGGCTGGCGCCCCATTTCAGTTTGATCATCGTGCTTTGTCCGCCGATCGAATTCGCCGAGCCGTGCAGCAAATGCGAAGCCGTCACGCCGCCGGCAAGTTGTCGGTAAATATTGATATCGTCCGGGTTCACGACATCGCTCATCCGCACCTCCGCCGAGCTCGATTGCCCGCCTTCATTGATGCTGAACAGTGCGATATGCGAATGTTCGTCGATAATGCCGCTCGTCAGGTGCTTGCCGGTGCCATCGATGGTCCTTGCCCCCGACGGCGCGGTCAGGCCCTTTCCTACTTTGGTAATCTTCCCATTCTGCACAATCACATCCGCATTGGCGAGAATACCTTCCTTCTCGTTCGTCCAGATCGTCGCATTTTTGATCAGTACCGTTTCTTTAGCCGGCAAGGTTTCGTTCCCGTAACCCACAAATGGGTAAACGATCGGTCCGGTTTCCTTGCTTTTCGGTTTGGCAGTGTCGGCTGCGGCTACCGCTGCATTCTTTTCCGTAAGCGTGGCATTCCAGGGAATCACGGTTCCGTTGGGCAGCACGCCTTCACCTGCGAAACCGTTTCCGCTGAGCCAGCCGGTTAGCCGTGTGGTACCGCCGGCTTTTTTGTCCTGCTGGTAGGTCAAAGTCAGCAATGCGTTGGCAAGCGTCGCTTTGGGGGTAATCTTGATGGAATCCTGTACGGTAATTTTGTACTCGGGCTTCTCCGGCGAGCCGGTGATCTGCAATTTTCCGGCAGGCTGATTGTTCAGTGAAAGCGAGTAAGTACCCCGCACATCCGGCGCATCGAGCACAGTCAGCACGAATTTCTTGCCCTGGACCCAGTTTTCATAAATCACATTATCCTTCGAAAACAGATCTCCCGAAGTGATAATGAAATTGGCGAGCATGCCTGGTTTCAGGCTTCCGATCTTATTATCGGCCTTCACCAATGCTGCCGGCAGTGTCGTAAGCGCAGCCAGTGCCCGCTCCTTCGGCAAGCCGTATTCGATGGCGGTCCTGAGGTTTTTCCAGAAATCGGCCTTGTTTCTCAAACCGGAGGTCGTCAATGCGAACGGGATTTCCGCTTTGGCTACTTCCGAAGCATTGCGCGGCGCCAGTTCCCAGTGTTTCAGCTGGCTCATCGTCACCACCTCCGCGTCCCAGGGGTCCGATACGTCGTAAGCATCCGGAAAAACGAGCGGCAAGAGCAACGTAGCCCTGGTTTCCCTGATCTCCTGAATGCGCTGGTATTCGTCACCGCCGCCGCGGATGATGTATTGAATGCCAAATTCATCGCCGATCTTGTCAGCCCGCAGGACACTGTATTTGTCATTCGTTTCGAAAAAAGAAGGCAAGCCCTTGATCTGGTTGAAAGCTTCCAGCGAAAGGTTGGTTTCCTTCTTGCTTCCGCCTTTCGCGTACCAGTCGGCATCGTAGTAATTCTGCCGCAAAAGCGCCACCACACCCATTCCCGACGACGGGTAGGTCTGCGACGAACTTCCTTTGCTGAACGAAAAATGCGCCGACGCCTTGCCGTTCAGCACCGCCTTGTTGGCCAGCTCGTCGGTGAGCGTCACGAGTGCGCCGCTCCCGCGCACGATCCCGTCATGCGCATGCACGAGCACTGTACCGAAACCGATTTTCCGCATATCGCCCGCCTTTTTCGCATCGGGCGTAAACAGGACGCTCGCATCGGTTTCCGGCTGAATAGCCTGGTTCCAGCCGAATGCGCCCTTTTTATTCGATTCGAGCTGGGGCGTTTGCCGGCCGGCCCCGCCTGCCGCCCTTTTCACCTCCGGCATGCCGTAGTCCGAGTCGAGTTCAATCAGCGAAGCGTAAATGAATTTGCCTTTCAGGTCGATCGTCACTGTTCCGGCGGGGATTTTGACCTGTTTGCCCGTCTCGCGGATCACGCCGTCTTCGATGAGCAGCGTCGCATTATCGATCGTCGTTTTCGGGTCGACCACGATTGTGGCATTTGTAAAAGCATACCGGCCCGTTCTTTCATCGTAGGCGCCGTTCCTTGGGAAGGTCTCCTGCGCGTGGCAATAAACCGCCAGCGTCATGAAGCCCAATATCGTTGATAATTGTTTAAACATATATTGTTGTTTTAATTACAATTGTGCCTTACAATATACAAGTAAAATCGTGAAATAGAGGCTTCGGAGCGTGATTCAGGGTAAGTTGCAATAAGCCCGCAGAATTTTCCTGTTGTTTTGATTTATTAGCATCTT
Organism: Dyadobacter beijingensis DSM 21582; assembly: GCF_000382205.1. Classification (GTDB taxonomy): domain Bacteria; phylum Bacteroidota; class Bacteroidia; order Cytophagales; family Spirosomataceae; genus Dyadobacter; species Dyadobacter beijingensis. Next base: position 1,400,622 of record NZ_KB907787.1, on the reverse strand, counting down.
GCAGGTGCTTTGACCGCAATCCACCATCATTTTCTATCATCATGACATTCGAACAATTCCAGGAATCGCTTACACTTCCCGCCCCTCCCAAAGGCCTTTCCGTGCTGCTGGAAGCACTTTGGCACGACGCCAACGGCGATTGGGAAGCCGCCCACAACATCGCCCAAAGCCGCGAAGGCACCCGCGCATATGATCGCCTGCATGCCTATCTGCACCGTGTGGAAGGAGACACTTTCAATGCGGGATATTGGTACAGACGTGCTGGTGCTGAGGTATTTAAAGGTAACTTAAAAGAAGAATGGGCAGATCTGGTTCAAGTTCATCTTCAAAATACATAAGGCTTTAACCTTATATCGGACTAATATAAGGTTTTAAGCTTATATCTTTAAAATATAAGGCTTTTGCCTTATATTTGGGTATTATAAGCTAAAAGCCTTATGTCCATGAAAGCGTTCCGGGCGGTTATAACCGCGGATATGGTTAATTATACGCAGTTTTCGCGTGAAGAATCGGCTGCGTGGCTCGAAGAAATGCTGGTTATTTTGCACCAGCATCCGGCCTTTAAGTGGGCACTAAAACCGGAAATTTATCGCGGGGACAGCTTTCAGGCAGTTCTTAAAAACCCCGGGGAAGTTATGCGTGCGGCCATTCTCGCGCGCGCATGTGTACGTAAGCACGCGCCTAACGCGGACATGCGCATAGCCATCGGCGTCGGCAAGACAGAACTCCTCACCGACCGCCCCGGCACGTCCGACGGCGAAGCATTCAGGCTTTCGGGCCATTTGGCGGATACAATAAGGCAGCAAAAAGCACGGATCGGGATTGCCTTACCCCGGCCCTCGGAGTCCCTTACCGCCACTTTAAACTTGCTGGAAACTGTGATCGAAAACTGGACGGTATCCCAAAGCCAGGTGATCGAGGCGCTACTGCAAGGCAAGAACATCACGCAGATCGCCGAAATGCTTTCGATCAGCCAACCGGCTGCGAGCCAGCGCGTGTCCTCGGCGAAGTGGTGGGCAATTGAAAGTTTTCTTGCTAACTTTCCTAAGCAATTATCACTATACACTACTAAACGCCAGCCGCTATGACAGAATTTCTGCTATTGCTCCTCGCCCATGTTATCGTCGACTTCTATTTGCAGCCCACTAAATGGGTGATTGACAAAAAAGAGAAAAAGTACAAATCCCGTTACCTGTACTTTCACGTACTGCTCGTTATCCTTTTCTCTTATATTCTGCTGCATCAATGGAAAAACCCATTGCCAGCCATGGCATTAGGCATTGCGCACGGGGTGATCGATCTTATTAAAATAACATTCGACAAAAAAGGATCGCTCACGTGGTTCATCGCCGACCAGGCGGCGCATCTGGCCACCATCGCATTCACCGCATTGATCCTGACCAGCAGCATATTACCCGGTTTTGAAACATTGATCACCTGGTTCAACAAACCCAAAACATTAGCCACATTATCGGGAACACTGTTTACGCTCAATCCGGTCTCATTTTTCGTTGGCATACTCACCAAACCCTGGCGCGAAGAGCTCGCTGCACTGGCGCCGGGTGCCGATGACAACCTCGCCAATGCCGGCCGATGGATAGGCATGTCCGAGCGTTTGCTCATTTTTGTTTTTGTGCTGGTCAACCAGTATTCCGCCATTGGCTTCCTGATCGCCGCCAAATCGCTGCTCAGATATAATGATAAAACCACGGACGCCGACATTCCTCCGGCCTACATCAGCAAGAAATCCGAGTATGTGCTCGTCGGGACACTGATGAGCTATACCTGCGCCATTGCCGTGGCGCTCGTGGTTCAGATGCTGAGCCAAAAATTTCATTGAGCCGTTAAACTTACCGCCGCTTTTCGCATCTAACCCCGGTATCTAAACTTTTTTGACCATGAGGAAAACATTGTTGGCCCTTTTACTGGCCTTTGTAAGCTTCACAACTTTCGCGCAACGCGGCGGCGGCAATGCAACGCCCGAGCAGCGCGCCGAAAACCAGACTAAAACTTTGAGCGAAAACCTCAAACTTTCGGACGACCAGCAGAAGAAAGTGTATGACCTCAGCCTCGTCCGCGCGAAGAAAATGCAGGAACTGAGAGACGCCCAAAACATGGACCGCGAACAAATGCGTGCTTCGATGGAGACATTCAACACCGAACTCGCCAAAATCCTGACCGTTGAGCAGCAGGAAAAATACAAAACCATGCTCGAAGACCGCCGTAATAACCGCGGCGGAGGTGGAGGTGGCGGCGGACCGCGTAACTAGAAGGTCCTTTGAAGCAAAACAGGCTGCCTCGTGATGAAGCAGCCTGTTTTGTTAGTGCCAGGGATATTGAACACGCTAAATCACCCTCAAAGCGCCATTTCCGTCTTAAATTCCGAGGTGAAATGGAAGTGGATAGCCGGGTTGTTTTCGCGGTTCATGCGGATCATCCACTCTGATTCGGCAAGGAAAACGGGGTTGCGGTCCTTATCAAAGGCGATTTGGTTGCCTTTGAGGCGGATGAATTGGTCCATTGCCGGCTTTTCGTCGGCAGTTAGCCAGCAGGCGCGGGAGATGTTCATCGGCACCCAGCGGCATTTGGCGCCGTATTCGTGTTCGAGGCGGTACTGGATTACGTCGAACTGGAGTTCTCCAACGGTGCCTACGACTTTTCTATTACCCAAATCGAGGGTGAAAAGCTGCGCTACCCCTTCGTCGGTAAGCTGCTGGATACCCTTTTCCAATTGTTTGGATTTCATCGGGTCCATATTGATCAGCTCCTTGAATATCTCGGGCGAGAAGCTTGGGATACCGGAGAATTGCAGGTTTTCGCCTTCGGTCAATGTATCGCCGATTTTGAAGTTACCGGTGTCGTACAACCCGACCACATCGCCGGGGAAGCCTTCTTCCATCACGCTCTTGTCCGACGCCATGAATGTAAACGGGCTCGAAAAGCGGACGTCCTTACCCAAACGAACGTGTTTATAGAACTTACCTCTCTCGAATTTACCCGAGCAAATGCGGAGGAACGCAATGCGGTCGCGGTGGCGGGGGTCGAGGTTGGCGTGGATTTTAAATACAAAACCCGTGAATTTCGGCTCGGTCGGCTCAACCTCACGCACGTCGGTCGGGCGCGGCTGCGGGATAGGTGAAATATCGCAGAACGTATCGAGCAATTCCTTGATACCGAAGTTATTGATCGCACTACCGAAGAACACCGGTGCCAGCTGGCCTTTTTGATAAGCTTCTTCCGAGAATACGTCGTAAACACCTTCCACGAGTTCAACGTCTTCGGTTAGCTGCCCGGCGTCCTTTTCACCAAGCAATTCCGAAAGATTCTCATCGTCCAGGTTCACTTTGGCTACATCACTTTCAATTTTCGTCTTATTGATCTTGAAGAAATACAGCATTTGCTCGTACAAGCTGTAAACGCCTTTGAAATTGGCTCCCATATTGATCGGCCACGTCAGCGGGCGCACGCGGATATTCAGCTTGCTTTCCAGCTCATCGAGCAGTTCGAACGGGTTCTGTCCTTCGCGGTCGAGCTTGTTGATGAACACGATCACCGGCGTATTCCGCATCCGGCACACCTCCATCAGTCGCTCGGTTTGCTCTTCGACGCCCTTCACGCAGTCCACCACGAGGATGACGCTGTCGACGGCCGTCAATGTGCGGTAAGTATCTTCGGCAAAGTCCTTGTGACCCGGCGTATCGAGGATGTTGATCAGCAGGTCCTTGTATTCAAATGTCATGACCGACGTCGCCACGGAAATACCCCGCTGCTTCTCGATTTCCATAAAGTCGGAAGTCGCCGTCTTTTTGATTTTATTGGATTTCACTGCGCCCGCCGTCTGGATCGCACCGCCGAAAAGGAGCAGCTTTTCCGTCAATGTGGTTTTCCCGGCATCGGGGTGACTGATGATCGCAAACGTCCGGCGTTTCTTAATTTCTTGTAAATTACTCATATATGCCTGGCAGCGAGTGCCAAATGGTTGGTCAAAATTTGCGCAAAGATACGAATTAAAAAAAGCCGCCCCTAGCAGGAACGGCCCTAAATTCCACCGGGCTAATGGATACTCATCCGATAACCGGCGTTATAATGCTGTGTCGATTCAATAGTAAGAATGCTTGTAATCTTCTACCGAAGTAAGGATCACTTCATGCGCTTCTTCCTTGCCATACACATTGGTAATTTCAATGTGCGCCTTTTCGCCCGGCAGGTTTTTGTAAGTCAGGAAGTAGTGCTTCAAGCGCTCAACGATACCGTCCGGCAGCTCACTCAGGTCGTTGAACTGACCATATACTTCGTCGCCTTTGAGCACCGCGATGATCTTGTCATCCGCCTCGCCGCCATCGATCAGACGGATACCGCCGATGGGTTTCGCTTCGCACATGATGTTACCGTGCGAAATGATTTTTTCGCACAATACAATGATATCCAGCGGGTCACCATCGCCTTCGGTCACATCGCGACCGGAACGCTCTCTTGCCAATGCAGCGATTTTGTCGGCGCAATAGGTTTTGGGGATGAAGCCGTACAATGCGGGAACAATGTTCGAATATTTCTGAGGGCGGTCGATTTTGAGGTAACCGGTCGCCTTGTCAATTTCGTATTTTACGGTATCGGTAGGAACAATCTCAATAAATGCAGTCACTAGTTCGGGTGCTTTGTCACCCATCGGAATTCCGTGCCACGGATGTGCTTTGTGTACGTTAGCGATCATTAGTTGTGTAATAGGTAATAACTTTTAAACTTAAATACGTTGAATACAAATCTTGATTTTCTACAATCCTGCCCTTTCAGCAATAGTATAATCCCCTGTCTTTGAAACAGATTGCTTCACAAACAATTCACCCAAAAATCCTGCGAGAAATAATTGAGAACCTACCATAATCGCTACCAACGCGAGAAAGAACATCGGGTTTTCAGTAACATTCCGATAGGGCAGTAAATTGTAAATGTTATAAATCTTTTTTCCGATCAGCCACACAGCTATAAGGCTTCCAAGAAAAAACATAAGGGTTCCCAGACTGCCGAACAAATGCATCGGCCTTCGTCCAAACTTATTCACAAAGGCGATCGAAAGCAAATCCAGGAAGCCAAAAATGAACCGTTCGAGGCCGAATTTTGTGTGACCGTACTTGCGCGCGCGATGTTGCACCACCTTCTCGCCGATCCTGGCAAAACCATTCCATTTCGCGATCACCGGAATGTACCGGTGCATCTCTCCATAAATAGTGATATTTTTCACCACATCCTTGCGGTAAGCCTTTAAGCCACAGTTGAAGTCGTGCAGGTAAACGCCCGAGATCTGCCTTGTGGCCGCGTTGAAAAGCTTCGTCGGGATAGTCTTCGTAATGGGGTCGTAACGCTTCTTTTTCCAACCCGAAATCAGGTCGTAACGGTCGTTGACGATCATGCTGTACAGCTCCGGAATCTCGTCGGGACTGTCCTGCAAATCGGCATCCATCGTGATCACCACATTGCCTCTTACCGCCTGAAAACCGGTTTGCAATGCAGCCGTTTTACCATAATTCCGCACAAACCGCATTCCGCGTACATTCGGATTCTCCTGCGAAAGCCGCTGGATCACTTCCCACGACCCGTCCCTGCTGCCATCGTCCATGAAGAGCACTTCGTAGGTGAAGCGGTTCTCGTCCATTACCCGGGCAATCCATTCGCAAAGCTCCGGCAACGACTCTTCTTCATTATAAAGCGGGATAACAACGGAAATCTGGATAGCTTGGTCGGTCATGTACGGTTTCAGTGACAATGCTTTGCCGGTAATTTGCCGCAAAGTTCGTGTTTTTCCTGATCAAAATTTCAAATAAAAAGCTTTTAGCAATTCCCTGAAACGCCGGTCGTGGGTAACACCATCCTGCTCATAAATGCACAGATCGTCCTCAACGTGCACATTATGAGCAAATTCGGGCCGTTGGAATAGCATCAGCAACCGGAATGCTTTTTTGTCTTCCTGGTGAAACAAAGTCATTTTGCGCGTCAGTTTCCAGCCGGCTTGTGCCGCTTTTTCTGCGAAGCGCTCGCCTTCGTCGACGGGAAAAAGAATATTGAATTTACCCTCCGGCTTCAACAGCCTTTCGATAGCCACCAGCAATTCCTCAAAATCAAGCGATTTGGCGTGATGCGCGATGTTCTTTTTGTCGATCGGCGACAGCAGGTCCGACTGGAAAAACGGCGGATTGGTAATAACCACATCATATAAATGGTCCGATACAAACTCCTGCACGGCCGAATGAAAAAGGGTAATCCGGTCGTGAAACGGGCTTTGCTCCACATTTTCGCCCGCCTGGTAAAATGCTTCCGCATCGATTTCCACGGCATCGATCATCGCGTACGAGTTGCGCTGTGCGACCATAAGCGACAGCAGGCCCGTGCCCGCGCCGATATCGAGAATGCGATCGGCATCTTCCACATCCGCCCATGCGCCGAGCACGCAGGCATCGGTACACACTTTCATGGCGCATTGGTCCTGCCGGATGGTAAACTGCTTGAACCGGAAATGGGCGTTGCGAGGCATCTTATATCTTATTTTCGTCCAAAATCAGCCGGGTTTTCCCCCCAATATTCCGTCTCCCACTTCAATATTTTATTCGGGTAAGTGTTGGTGGCCAGCCAGCGCTCGGCGCGTTGCAGCATTTCGAACAACGGCTTGTTGCGGGGCGTCAGTGCCAGTTTGGTATTCGCATGTTTCTTTTTAATCCACGCCATCGCCGTTTTGGAATCCGTATAGATCGGCAGGTCGCTTTCTTTCTTCTGCAAATAAGCCAATGCATGCACGATGGCCAAAAACTCGCCGATGTTGTTCGTGCCGTCTTTAAATGGCCCCTGCAAAAAAATGCGGTCGCCGGTCGCGTAGTACACACCCTGGTATTCCATGTCGCCCGTGGCGGTGTTCCACGCTGCATCTACGGCAATGCTGTTTTTAATCGGTCGTCCTACGTTAGCAGGCGGCTCCTGCACGGCTGGTTTGGAGTCCTTTTTGGCCACAAATTCCCAGTAGTTCCGCTGAATGGCCGCTTCGGCTTCCTGCAAAGATTCAAACGACTTGTAGCGCGCATCCTCAAAGCCTTTAATCTGCGCCTCGCATTCCTTCCAATCGGTAAAAACCCCGGTTTTCCGGCCTTGCCACACTACGTAATATTTGGTCTTTTTAGACACGAATGCTCCTTTTTATTAACTATTAATGTATTTGTCAGGTATGGTCAGGTATGGTCAGGTGTAGTCAGGTGTAGTCAGGTTTGGTCAGGTGTGGTCAGGTGTAGTCAGGTGTGGTCAGGTGTAGTCAGGTGTAGTCAGGTTTGGTCAGGTGTGGTCAGGAAGTCTTTAACTGAGACAAACCTATGACAATACATGACTACGCTTGACTATAAATGACCACACCTGACTACTTTTCCACCCAAACGCCCGCCAAGCTGACGATAACGTCAACCGCCTTCTCCATATCCTGCACCGATACCCATTCCAGCTTCGAATGAAATGCATGTTCGCCGGCGAAAATATTCGGGCATGGGAGGCCCATGAATGACAGCCGGGAACCGTCCGTACCGCCGCGGATGCTGCGCTGGATCGGGTTCAGGCCCACCCTTTTCATCGCCTCCAATGCATTCTGGATCACTTCGGGATGCTGGTCGAGCACCTCCTTCATGTTCCGGTATTGCTCCTGCACTTTAAATTCCGCCGTCGATTGAGGATATTCCTGCAAAACATCATCCACAATGCCTCTCAGTAATGCTTCTTTCTCGTGCAGACCGGCGACGGTAAAATCGCGGATAATGAAGCTCAAAACCGCTTTTTCCTGAATACCTTCCATTTGCACCGGGTGGATAAATCCTTCCTTGTCCTGCGTAGTTTCCGGCGAAAGTTTATTCTTCGGCAAGCGAGCGAGTATTTCGGCTGCGATTTTCAATGCATTTTCCAGCTTGCCGATCGCATAGCCCGGATGTGTGCTTACGCCGTAAATGGTAATTTTCACACCATCGGCAGAAAACGTCTCGTCTTCCAGCGTTCCAATCGCTTCTCCATCTACCGTGTAGCCGAAGTCGGCTCCCAGTTTCTGTAAATCTACTTTTTCTGTCCCTCGACCCACCTCCTCGTCCGGCGTGAAAAGGATTTTAATGTCGCCGTGTTTCAAATGCGGGTTGGCCAGCAAATGCTCGGCAGCCGCCATGATTTCGGCCACGCCCGCCTTGTTATCGGCCCCCAGTAATGTAGTACCGCTGGCAGTAACAATGTCGTTTCCGATCTGCTGGTCAAGGTCGTGCAGTTCCCCTATTCTCAAAACCTGCGAATGATCGTCCGGCAGGATAATGTCCGAGCCGTCCCAGTTTCGGTGAACGATCGGTTTTACGTTTTCACCCGTTACGTCCGGCGAAGTATCCACGTGCGAGCAAAAGCAAATCACCGGTATGTCTTTCCGATCGGAATTCGACGGGATCGTCGCGTAAACATACCCATGTTCATCCACATGCGCGTCCGCCACGCCCAACGCACGAAGCTCTTCGGCGAGCAGGTTGCTCAGGTTACGCTGCTTGGCCGTGCTGGGAAAGGTCTCCGAATTAGGGTCCGATTGTGTATCGATTTGCACATATCGCAGAAATCGTTCAAGAACAGAGCTCATAATGAGTCGATTGAATTTATTAGAATACGATTAACCGATGATCGACGCCAGATCGGCAGGCGAGTAATTGATATTCTTCAAAGTCTTATCGTCGGCCGTGCGGTACACGAGGTATTTGCCATTGTCCTCTTTGAAATAGCAATCCGTACCTTTCGCCTGGTAGTGTGCCACGGTTGCTTCGGCTTCTTCCACCGAGTTGCAGGCTTTCGACATATTCGAACGCTGCACTTCATCGAACAACGTGCGGAATTTTTCGCCCAAACCGAATTCCAGCACCGCGCCCGACAACACATATTGCAGGTCGCAAAGCGCGTCGGCCACTTCTACAATGTCCTTTTCGAGGATTGCCACTTCCAGCTCCTTCAACTCCTCGGCCAGCAATGCCACGCGCAGGCGGCTTCGTTCTTCGGAGGGGATCGTCGGGGTTTCCAGGATCGGGTGTTTGAAAGTTCTGTGAAAATCCGCGACTTGGTTAAGGCTATCCAGTTGTTGCATTGTTAATTTGATTTAAAAATTTGTCTTGATATAAAAAACGGCGACCCGTGCGCCACTACATCGAAAGGTTGGTTTTGAACAATTTGATGGAAATTGCCAGCAAAATGATACCGAAAACCTTGCGGAGAATGTCGGTACCGCCCTGGCCCAGCTTCCTTTCCAGCCAGTTCGATGATTTTAATACGAGGTAAATAAAAAAGAGGTTCAGCACGATGCCGACCAGGATATTCTGGATCTGGTAGGTCGAACGGAGCGACAGCAATGTGGTCATCGTAGCCGCTCCCGCGATCATCGGGAACGCAATAGGCACAATGGACGCCACGCCCACATCGACATTACCGTGCTTGAAAATATCCCTGCCCAAAATCATTTCGAGCCCAAGCAGGAACAGAATAATGGCCCCGGCAATGGCGAAAGAGGCGATATCGACGCCGAAAAGGCTAAGCAATCTTTCTCCCAAAAACAAAAAGATCACCATGATCAGACCAGCCACAATCGTCGTTTTCTCCGACTCGATCTTGCCCAGTTTCCGCCGGAAATCGACGATAATCGGCAATGAGCCAAGCACATCGATCACCGAAAAGAGGATCAGCGTGACGGAGATGATTTCCTTGAAATTGAACATGGGCTTACACTTTGGGGCGTTTCGATCCCGCAAAGTTGCTCAAAACCGACTGCTTACACAACCTCAAAAACCGATGATCGTGAAAATAGCGGCGGCTATGAAGCGCTTCCCGGCAGGAAGTTCAGGAATGTATTGAACTGCTTTTTATACTTCTCTTCGTCGATTTTGTAAAAGAATGCGCCTTTTTTGGAATAGCCTTTCTGCTTCTCGTCCAGTTTAATCAACAGATTGGTAGACAACAATTTACGGCTAAAATTCCGCTTATCGAGCTCCGTACCGAAAATAGCCTCGTACAGTTTCTGCAACTGCGGAATCGTGAATTTCTCCGGCAGCAATTCAAAGCCGATCGGGTGCTGAGAGGCCTTGTAACGCAAATGCTGGATCGCCATATCGACCATCACACCATGATCGAAAAGCAGCTTCGGCAGTTCCTGCATCGAAAACCACTGTGCCTCGAAATTTTTGGAAATCTTGTGGTCGTAGTCTTCCACATTGATCAATGCAAAATAGGCCACCGAGACCGTCCTTTCCACCGGGTCGCGGCGGGGGCTGCCGAACGTGTGCAATTGTTCGAGGTAAATGTCCGTCAGATTGGTGAGCTCGAAAAGAATGCGGGAAGAGGCGCCTTCGAGGCTTTCGTCGGGCTGCACCCACCCGCCCATGAGCGACCACGTATGGTGCTCTTCCTCAATGCCCCTTTTTACCAGCAACAGTTTCAGTTCTTCGCCGTCAAAACCAAAAATAATCGAATCCAGCGCGACCAGACATTTGGTCTGGGCCTGGTATTGCTTTAAAATATCTAATCGCACAACTAGTAAGCCGCAGGTGAGTGGATTTGTTTTTAGTTATAAATACAAGGAAAGCCATTTACTACTCATTCGCCCCATTTGGCGCCATTTTTACCAAAAATGCTTTCAGTATCGCGATTTCCTCGTCGCTGATCGCCGGGAAATTGGCAATGCGGAAACTCGTCTCCTTCTCCTTGCCGTACCCGTTGCCCAACACAATGCCTTCGTTTTTAGCCGCTTTTTTCAGGACGGCGACGCGTTCTTTCGTCTCGCGCACGGCAATGACGGTGTCCGAACGCACGGCCGTATTTTCCGCCACCAGCGCATAACCGTTTTCGAGCAGGAAAGCGTACCATTCCTGCGCGCGCCGGCGCGTCTGTTTGTCCACCTCCTTGATGGCCGGCACTTGCTGCATCACTTTTCCCAGCAGGTAAATGCCGAGAATATTGGGCGTGAACGGCGTCTGGAACTTCAAAAAGTTGTCACGAATAAACAGCAGGCTGTTATAATGCTTCCGCTCGCCCACCTGGATCGCCCGCTCGATGGCTTTCGGCGAAACGATCATGACCGCGAGCCCGGCAGGCAGGCCAAAGCATTTCTGCACCGACGCATACCAGATATCCGCGTTTTCCCAAGGCAAATTCACGCCCGCCATCGACGACGTGGCATCCACGGCAATGAGGTTATCGACTTTTTTACGAATGTCAAGCAAAAAATCCTCCGGGACTTTGGTGCCGTTCGACGTTTCGTTATGGGTAACACATATGAGTTCATTGCGTGAAAAAACGGCTGAACGGTCCATGAGCAACGTCTCGTTCAGCCCGAAAGAAGCGTCGCTGGTGCGGAGCGAAATGCGGTGGGTATACTCCATCCATTTTTCCCCGAATGCGCCATTGTATATATGCAAGCTCGAATCGATCAGGAGCGACTGCGCGATGATTTCCCAGCATTCCGTCGCCGACGACACGAAATAGACCTCATAACCGGCCGGCACGTCGAGCTTCACTTTCAGATCGGCGATTGTTTGTTCCAGCAACTGCATGAAGCCCTCGCTGCGGTGATTGGAGCTGATGAGCCCGCTGGCAAATGCTTCGGAAATATGTTGTTCGACCTGCGGATAAACCTTGCTGGGCCCTGGGTAAAACGTAATCATAACATTTCGCTTTTGGTTTAAAACAAAACATCACAGGTCGGAATTAAATCCCCAAACCTGTGATGCCTGAAATATAAATTGAAAGCCGGAATACCCAAATCTCAACACCCAACCATTGCAAACCACAAATGACTACGAATGACTCACTTGACTAGTCCTGACTTTTTTCTTGTCACATAAACCCTTCCCGTACCATTGCCTTTTCCAGCTTCTCACCCAGTTCTTTCGAAGCTTTCAGCAACGGCAAACGCACGTCCGAGCTGCAAATGCCTTTGATTTCCAGGCATTTCTTGATGCCTACCGGATTCGATTCGATGTAGAGCAGTGTATCGAATTCGAGGAATGCGAGTTGCAATCTCGCGGCGTCTTTGAAACGGCCTTCCAGTGCAGCCCAGGTAAGCTCGCGGAATTCCTTCGGGAATGCATTGGCAATCACCGAGATCACACCGTGCCAGCCTACACTTACCATCGTCGTTACCAGATTATCGTCGCCCGAAAGCAGCAGGAAGTCTTCCGGCGCGCGTGAAGCGAGTTCCATGCTTTGTTCGAGGCTGCCGCCGGCGTCTTTGATACCGATGATATTCGGATGCGCCGCCAGTTTCACGATCGTATCCGCTTTCATATTGATTACCGTACGGCCAGGTACATTATACAAAAGGACCGGAACAGGTGAAGCGTCGGCGATGGCCGTAAAATGGGCGATAATGCCTTCCTGCGTCGGTTTGTTGTAATAAGGACATACCGAGAGGATAGCGTCCACGCCCGTGAAGTCGGTCTCCTTAATGGTATTCAGTACTTCCTGGGTATTGTTGCTTCCGACACCGTAAACGATCGGCAGCTTTTTGTAGTTGTTCTTTATTGTAAATGCCAGGATATCACGCTTTTCCTTCGAGAAAACTGTTGGCGACTCGCCTGTTGTTCCTTGTACTACCAGGTAGTCCGTACCACCTTCCGTTACCAGTTCGATCAGTCTTTTCAGACCCGGGTAATCAATCTCATTCTGTTCATCAAAAGGTGTGATCAGCGCGGCCCCTACCCCTTTGAAACGTTGGTCCAATGGCATTATTTACTTATATAATTGTTAGATTTTAAAACACAAAGTTAGCCTTCCGGGGCTATATTATTTACTTAATTTCCAATCATTGCTAAAAATTCTTCCTCGGAGATGATCGTAACGCCGAGCTTACGGGCTTTTTCGAGCTTGGAAGGTCCCATATTGGCCCCAGCGAGCAGGTAATTGAGCTTCCCGGACACGCCGCTCAGTACCTTTCCGCCATTCGCCTCGATCTTTTCTTTGAGCTCATCGCGCTCGAAATTTTCGAAAACCCCGGAAATGACGAACGTCTTGCCTTCCAGCAGGTCGCTTTCGATTTCAACCGGCTTCTCGTCGCTTTCCATTTGCAAACCAGCCCGCTCCAATCGCTCAACGAGCAACTGATTTTCCGGTACGCTGAAAAACGATTCGATACTCAATGCAATGCGACCGCCGATTTCGGGTACGGCCGTAAGCTGGTCGTACGTAGCTGCGCGCAATGCCTGCATGGATTTGAAATAGGCTGCCAGCTTTTCCGCCACCGTTTGCCCCACGAACCGGATACCCAAGGCGAAGAGCACATTTTTGAATGGCACCGTACGCGACAGGTCAATGCCTTTCAGAATGTTATCCACCGTTTTTTCACGGAAGCTGATCTTCTTCACCTTGCCGGTTTCTTCGTTCAGCAGGTTCTTTTCCAGGCCGAGCAGCTTGTCGTAGTTCAGGTCGTACAGGTCCGCGGGGGTGCGCACAAGGTCCAGATCGAACAGCAGTTCTATTTTACCTTCCCCCAAACTTTCGATATTCATCGCTTTGCGGTGGATGAAATGCTCGATGCGGCCTTTCAGCTGCGGCGGGCAATGGCTGTCGTTCGGGCAGAAGAATGCGACCTCGCCTTCATTACGCTGCAATTCGGAGTTGCATTCGGGGCAATGCGTCGGGAAGATGATCGGCTCGGTGTCGTACTTCTCACGCTGCGAAATGTCCACGCCGGTAATTTTCGGGATGATCTCGCCGCTTTTCTCCACGAAAACCGTGTCGCCGAGGCGGATACCCAGCCTTTCGAGCTCATTGGCATTGTGCAGTGTGGCGCGCTTCACACGCGTGCCCGACAAATGCACGCCTTTCACCTGGTTATAAGGCAATGCGCGCTCGGTAAGGTCGCACAGGTTAGCCACCGGCGTCACGGCGCCCGTTCGGCCCACCTGGTAAGTGACCATCCGCAGCACGGCCGGTTTGTTTTCTGCCTTGTATTTGTAGGAAATAGCCCAGCGCGGGCTTTTAGCCGTGAAACCAAGTTCCCGCTGCTGTTCAAACGAATTGATTTTGACCACGATACCGTCCGTAGCCAGCGGCAAATGCGCCCGTTTTTCTTCCCATTCGTGAATGTAGGCGATCACCTCGTCGATATTCGAGACCTTTTTCCAGCCCGGCGACACGTTGAAACCCCAGGATTTCAATGCCAGCAAACTTTCCTCGTGGCTTTTGAAAAATTCATGATCCGACAAGAACGAATAAATGTAGCTGTCGAGCCCTCGCCGCGCCGATTCTCCCGAATCCTGTAACTTGAACGAGCCCGAAGCGGCATTGCGGGGATTGGCATACTGGTTCTCGCCCAGCGTTTCCATTTCCTCATTCAGCTTCTGGAAAGAAGACAGGGGCATAAAACCCTCGCCACGGATCTCAAAAACCGGCGGTATATTCTCCGCTTTAACGCGCAACGGCAGTGAACGAATGGTTTTGACATTGTTTGTGATCTCATCGCCGCGCGTACCGTCGCCGCGCGTTACGCCGCGCACGAGGACGCCGTTTTCGTAGGTAAAACTGAGAGAAATCCCGTCGAATTTAAGCTCGCAAATGTATTCGTAAGGCTCGCCGTCGAGCCCGCGGCGCACACGGTCGTCGAAACTGCGCAGCTCGTCCTCATTATAGGTATTGTCGAGCGATAGCATCGGGTAGCGGTGATACACCGTGTTGAACGCCTTGGTAACCGTCCCGCCGACACGCATGGTAGGCGAATCGTCCTGCCTGAACTGCGGATATTCATTTTCCAGGGCCTGCAACTCTTTGAGCAGCTGGTCGAATTCGTAATCCGATATTTCCGACACGCTGTCCTGGTAGTAGCGGTCATTATAAAAATGCAGCTTTTCTGAAAGCTCCTGGATTCTCTGTTCGGGATTCATAGTGGTCACGGCGGCTTAAATGATTCGGCCCAAATTTAAGATTTAATTCAAATTTTGAGCACTCGCAAAAAGATGTGTGACGAAGTGCGGATGCTGTCGTATCAACAGAAGATTCGCATATCAACCACACACTCAGTATGTCGCACATTTTTAGTATTTTCGTTCAAAACGGCCAAGCATATGAAAACCCTGGAACCGCCCATTTACTACAATCCGGACCTGACGCAGATTATCAACGGGGAGGAAATTATGTCGCCTAGCCCGAAAATGCCCCATCAATCGGCTTCAGGAGAACTTTTTCTTCTGTTGGCCAACTACGTCAAGCAAAATAAGCTTGGTCGTGTATTCGCTGCGCCATTCGATGTAATTCTGGAACAGGATTTCAACCACCTGCAACCGGATATTTTCTTCGTATCCAATGCGAACCGGGAGATTATGCAGGACTGGATTCGTGGTGTGCCTGATCTGGTCATCGAAATCGTGTCGCCAGGTTCGAAAAAAATGGATATGGTGATCAAAAAGGGTGTTTATGAAACTTACGGCGTTCCCGAATGCTGGCTTGTGTTTCCCGAAAAAGTTTGCATTGAGATTTATAACCTGGTGGATCGTCGGTACACATTGTCCGGATCATACGCTGATGATGACCGCGTGCGGTTGCAAGTGCTTGATACCCTTTCATTTCCCGTGAATGCAATCAACGAATAACCCGCATTGCCCATAAATTCATTAATTTCGGCCTGACCAATTCAAATTAGATTCTGATTTCATGGCTGAAATTGCCCCTTCCATACTCGCCGCGGACTTTGCAAACCTGCAACGCGACGTCGAAATGATCAATAGCAGTTCCGCGGATTATATTCATGTCGATATCATGGACGGCATGTTCGTCCCCAATATTTCCTTCGGTATCCCCGTTTGCGAAGCCATTCACAAGCATGCCAAAAAGCCGCTCGATGTGCATCTGATGATCGAGCAGCCCGACCGCTACCTCCAGGCATTCCGCAATGCGGGCGCATCGGGCATTACCGTGCATTACGAGGCTTGCCCGCATCTGCACCGGACCATTCAGCATATTAAGGAACTCGGCGCCGAACCTGGAGTCGCGCTCAACCCGCATACGCCCGTGGAAGTCCTGAGTGAGATCATGGGCGATGTGTCGCTGATCCTGATCATGTCGGTGAACCCCGGCTTTGGCGGACAGAAATTCATCGAAAACACCTACCGGAAAGTGGCGACGCTGGATGGCTATCGCAAAAAATTCGGCTACAATTTCAAAATTGAGGTTGATGGGGGCGTGAACCTGGGCAATGCACCTTTGCTGGTGCGCGAGGGCGTGGATATTCTCGTGGCCGGCAGCTTCGTTTTTAATTCTCCCGACCCTACCCAAACGATCGCAGAGCTCGGAAGAAGCTAGCAATCAGGCCAATGCTGACACCCATGAAGATTTCCAAACCGCTGGCATGTGCGTTACTCGCATTATGCAGCCTGCTTGGGGCAGGATTCGCATTCCGGCCGCAAGACCAGGCGCCGCCGCGATTTCCATTGAAAATCAGTCCGAACGGCAGGCACATTACCGACAATAACGGCACGCCGTTCCTGATGGTGGCCGACGTGGCCTGGCAAATGCTGCGAAAGCTGAGCTATGCCGAGGCGGTGCAGTATATGGATAGTCGCAAGGCGCAGTCTTTCAATACGTTCCTCGTGCATTTGCTACCCGCGCTGCCTAACCAGCGGAATTTCAATAAGGTAGCCCCGTTTCTGGACAACAACGACCTGACCAAACCGAACAAAGCCTACTTCGATTACCTGGAAAAGATCGTGATCGCGGCCAGGGAGCGTAACCTGGTAGTGGGCATTGTCGTGTCGCGGCAGAGCTGGAATATCGTTTTTGACACACAAAAAGAGGAAGCCTGGAAAAGCTATGGCACTTACGTGGGCAAACATTTCGCGAAATATCCGAACATCATCTGGATCGTAAGCGAGGAAGAGTACCAGAGCGCGTCGCAGTTCAAGGCGATTTCGGAAGGTATCCGGGCGGAATCGGACGGGCAGATCCTGGCGTCGCTCAACACCTGCTCGCCCACGAGCGTGAACGACAACTCGCCGAACCACTCGGAACTGAAATTCATCATCCCCGACTCCACGGTGACGCCGGCCGAATATGCCGCATTGGCCAATTGGCAAAAAAACTCAGCCGAAGCCGCATTACGCCCGTTCCTGATTGCAAACTCGGAGTTCCCGAAAGAGATCACCGACCAGTCGACGCTCATCCGTAACCAGGCCTACCAGTCGATCCTGAGCTCGGCGGCGGGCTTCTGCCACATGAGTACGATCAAGAACTTTAATCCTACCTGGAAAGTCAATATCACCAAGGACGGGGCGGAATACATTCACCAGCTCGTCAAAATCCTGAAAGGCATTCCGTGGGAATACATGCAGCCCGATTCGCCCGACCTGCTTGTGGACTCGCTCGATAAGGCAGAAATCGGCATCGTTTCCCTTTCCAATAAACGACTGGCGATGCTGTACCTTCCTACGTCGCGGCCCGTACGCCTGGAACTGAAACACCTGGAAGGCAGCGAATTCGGAGCGGTATGGTACAGTCCGCGTACCGGCAAACGCTGGGCGGGCAAAGACCTGAAAGCCGGGGAGGAAGCCGTGGTACAGCCGCCGGATTCGCAGCCGGAATGGGACTGGATACTGCTCATCGGCACGAAGCAGTAGGATTGACATTTTTTTGTATTATTAATATATTACCAGATATTGAATAGCCCGGCCGGTATCTGATCACCCCATGATTTTGAGATTTAAACGCATTCTTTTTGGCCTTTCAATGGCAGTTGCCCCCGTTACAGCGTACTGCCAGGAGGTGTTATGGGCCAATAAGGTGCTGGGCTATTCTTCCGAATACAGGCCGTCCCAGATCGGCCATGCCTACCGCTCCAAACAGATCCTGGGCGTCCCGAGCAAGCTGCCCGACGTCGGCGACAGTCCCTGCGCCTGGTCGCCCGCCGAGCCCGACGGCCGGAACGAGGAGTGGATCAAAGTGGGCTTCGACAAAACCGTTCCCCTGAAACAGATCGCCATTGCCGAGAACTTCAACCCCGGCTCGATCGCCCGCGTGTATGCGTACGACGCGAACGGGAAGGAATACCTCGTGTCCGAAACGCCGGCCGCCCAGCAGATGGTGAAAGGCCGGATGCTGCATATTTTTCCCAAACAGACTATCCAGGCCAATGCCGTGAAACTGGTGTTGCAGCCTAACAAAGTTTCGGGGTTTAACCAGATCGACGCGGTAGCTATTTCAGCGGACGCGACGCCGGTTGAGGCAAAGATCAATTTTGCCGCTACCCAGCTCAAAACGCAGAAGGAAAACATGGGTAAAGCCATTAATTCCAAAGGCCAGGAAGTAGCGCCGATCATTTCGCCGGATGGTAAGACACTTTATTTCACTAGAAACAATTTCGAAGGCAACATCGGCTCGCCCTCGCGCCAGGATGTTTGGTACTCGACATTAAATGACAAGGGACAATGGACGGATGCGCTGAATATCGGCCCGCCGATCAATAATGCGGGAGATAATGCCATTACCAGCATTTCTGCCGACGGAAAAACCATTTACCTGATCAACGAATACCGCCCCGACGGCAGCATGTATTTCGGGTTTTCGCGGTCGTTCAAAACCAAATCGGGATGGGGCTTTCCGAAATCCTCGCGGATTATGAACCTGGTCGGCTCGGCGACTACTATTGAAATTACCGTATCGCCATTCGAAAATGTGCTGATCATGTCCGTGCAGCGGGCGGATTCGGAGGGCGGCAAGGACCTTTACATTTCATTTTTACAAAAAGACAATACCTGGTCGGAGCCGCGTAACCTGGGCAGCGTGATCAATACGGCGGATTATGAGGGAACGCCTTTCCTCGCATTGGACAACAAAACCCTGTATTTTTCCTCGCAGGGGCATGCGGGCTACGGCGAGGGCGACCTTTTCCTCACCCGGCGCCTGGACGACACGTGGCTGAACTGGTCGACGCCCGAGAACCTGGGCCCGGCCATCAATTCGCCGCTTTGGGACGCATTCATCAACATTCCCGCCACGGGCGATTATGCCTATTTCAGCGCCAGTGAAAAGGTGTTGGGCCAGGAAGACATTTTCCGTATCCGCATGACGCCCGAGATCAAGCCCGATCCCGTGGCCGTGGTAACCGGCACCGTGCTGGAAGCGGAAACGAACAAACCCGTCAAGTCCGACATTGCCGCGGACATCAAGAAAACCAATGCCTCATTTGCCACGGCCAGTTTCGATCCGGAAACGGGCGAGTACCGATTAATACTTCCTTTAAAGGAGATTTACCGCATTTCCGCTTCCGGCGAGGGTTATTTCCCGGTGTCGGAGGACATGGACCTGAGCGAAGAAACCAATTTCCGCACCATTCGGAAGAACATCGTCCTGCAACCGATCAAGGCCGGGCAGCAGATCAGGCTGAGCAATACGATGTTTTCACAAAGCAGCGCGGAGGTGATCCCGTCGTCGTTTACCGAGCTGGACCGCATTGCGGAGACGATGAAGACCTACCCTGCGATGGAAATCCTCCTGGAAGGCCATACCGACAACCAGGGCGAAGTCCAAAAAAATGTAAAACTTTCCGCCGACCGCGTGGAGCAGGTGAAGAAGTACCTGCTGGCCAAGGGGATCGACGGCAAGCGCATTCAAACCAAGGCCTGGGGACCGGCACGGCCCATTGCCAGCAACCTTACCGAGCAGACGCGCCAGAAAAACCGCAGAGTAGAGTTTACGATTCTTAAAATCTGAAAAATACCCGGTAACGGGAAATTTCCTTATTTTCGCGGCATCTTGATATGTTCAACCGGAGCTTGTCTTTGCGGATAAGCGGAAACAGCCATCATCAGCGAACGCCATAATGTCTCCCAACCATACCAAAGAAACCCTTCGATCCAGGCTATTACTCATCCTTATTCTGGTCGCGGGACTTGGCCTGAGGCTCTATCAGCTCGATCGTTACAGCATTTTCTTCGATGAAGTGAGCACGCTGCTCGTCAGCCAGGGCATTGTGCTGGAAGGTGCCAACCAGAAAGAAGCATTTGCCAGCCGCGAGCTGCGCGATTCGCGCTTCTGGACGACGCCGGCATTCCCGCAAAAGCAGGTGCTGCGCACATTTACGGCCAATGAAATTTACCATCCGAAGCCATTCACACCGGCGGAGTTCTGGGCACCCAAATCCATCGACGATTACTACGAGGCCATGACCCGCAGCGATATCGGGAACAGCCCGTTTTACTATGCGCTGCTGCATCCCTGGATCGACATTTTCGGCTTCTCCGATTTCTCCATCCGGCTCTTTTCGGTCGTTTTCAGCCTGCTGATCATCGGTTTGACCTACATTTTCGCGAGAAGGTTCTTCGGGACGAACACAGCATTGATCGCCGCCGGCATTACCGCGATCGAGCCGTTTTTTATCGCTTACAGTCATCAGGCACGGAACTATTCGCTCACATTTTTCCTCACGCTGGCGGCAACCTATTTCTTTTTACAAATTATTGAAGATAAGCCCGGTAAGCGCAATGTCATCTGGCTTTACATAGGCTATATCCTGTCGGCAGGGTTGGGATTGCTCAGCCATTTCCTCGTCATTTCAGTATTGCTCGCGCATGGTTTGTACGCATTGTTCTTCCTTCGGACGATCAAAGGATGGGTACGAATGGCCATTGCGGCAGTGTTCACACTTTCGGGGGTCACGTGGTGGCTGATGTTCGGGGGCGGTGTTTACACGTTATCGTCCTTGCAGCATCAGGCGGAGCGCTACCGCTATCAGGCCGAAACCGGCGGACAGGCTTTCGGCGTCATTTTGCCCGCCACGCCTTTGAACGTATTCAACAAATCGCTGCCGATCTTCTCCGATCTGATCCTGTTTACCAACGGCCTGGCCGATGCACTGGGAGGCAGGAAGAATGTGGCGGTGGCATTGCTCGTCGCATTGATACTGATCGTTTGGTACCGTTTCAAAGACAAGATCAACACGCCGGCGTGGCTCACCCCTCGCTTCCCTTATCTGCTGATCATCATCGCCGGCTTTTTTTACAACAACCACAAATTACAATTCAGCATCCTGAGCGTCAGCCTGTTTGCATTGACCTTCATCCCTGATTTGCATCAAAACGCGGACCGCCGGCAGCGGGCGCGGCTCTGGCTGCTGTACATGATGGCCCTCGTACCGACGCTGTTTTTGATACTGATGTCGTTCAAAAACGGGCATACTTACGGCATTATGCAGCGGTATTCCGGGTTTTCCTTCCCTTATGTGATCATCCTGCTGAGCCTGCTGCTGCAATTCTACACGACGTTGAAAGTGGAATTCCGGGTGCTCATCTTCGTGTTCCTGGCTGCGCAGCTCTATTTTGTTGGATTAAGGTTAAAAGAATTCTACGAGGACCGCTCGCCGAAATATGGCTACTTCGCCGTACCCCGCGTGCCTAACCCGTACCTGGAAGCGGCCCGAAAAATAGAAGCCACTTACCAGCCGGGCGATACCATCTATTATCCGGCGCCACGGTACGAGGTGCTTTCCGAAATGGACCGTACATTCCTCCCCTATTCGATCCACGACGCGCAGATTACCAACCTTTATTTCCCGAAGGACGCGCAGTATGTGCAGGTCATGGATATGGACCAGACGGACCGCATCTGGATCAAAAAGCCGGGCCGTAAAGAGCCCCTGGAAATCATGAAACTGACGGGCAAACGTTACGGATTTGAGTAACCGGACCTGTTTTTTAGTCCCGTACAGTAAATAAAGTTTTCGCACATTCCGAACTTAAAGTCCTATATTTGGCCGTTAATTCCGAAAAGTTTCTTACATCACTATACCATAGACAGGCATGAATGCAGAAGAGATATTGAGTGATCCCCGGCAGATCAGCGGCGAATTACGCCTCCGGATTCTGGACATGTATTACAAGGCCAAGGCGGGTCACATTGGTTGTTCGCTGAGCTGCATTGACCTGATGATCGCGGTGCTTTTTCTTCAGAAATCATCGGATGATACATTTCTTCTCTCGAAAGGCCATGCAGCCACAGCATTGTATGCCTGCCTGAACGCATTGGGCGAGATTACCGACGAAGAAATCGATACCTATTACAAAGACGGCACGACGCTACCGGCACACCCGGCGCCCAAGCAATATAAAGGCATCCCATTCGCGACCGGTTCGCTCGGTCACGGTCTTCCTATCTCGACGGGCATTGCCCACGCGGCGAAGATCCGCGACGATGGCACGTACTCGTTCGCACTCCTGTCCGATGGTGAAACCAACGAAGGAACTACCTGGGAAGCAGCACATTACGCCATTCAAAACAAGCTGGATAACCTCATCATGATCATCGACAAAAACAACCTGCAAGGGTTCGGGTTTGTGGACGAAGTGCTCGGCGAAACGGCTTCCGTGGAAAAATGGAAGGCGATCGGGTTTGAAACGGTCGAAATCGACGGTCACGACGTGGCGGGTATCGCCCGGACGATCGCCGAACTGAAAGAGCGCAAAAACGGCCTTCCGAAGGCCATCATTGCCAATACCGTAAAGGGAAAAGGAGTTTCCTTTATGGAGAACAAGCTGGAATGGCACTATATCAGCATGAACCAGGAGCAGTACGAGGCGGCCACGCTTGAAGTAAAGGAACATTATCTTAATGAATTAACGAATGCTCCATCATTTACCGGCTTACCGCAATAAAATTGAGAGCTTAAAAGGGCCTGTTTTTGTATTTGGAGCCAGCGGCTTTATCGGCGCCAACCTTTTTAACGACATTTTCAAGATCCGGAAGGATTGCTACGCAGTAACACACGACGCCACCAAAGCATGGCGACTGAAACTGCTCGGCGTGCCTTTCGAGAATATCATTCACTGCGATATACTTTCAAACAACTCCGTGCAGGATGTTTTTGAAAAATATAAGCCGCAGACCATCTTCAACCTCGCGGCATACGGCGCTTACAGCAAGCAGAGCAATGTAAACCTTACCTACGAAACCAATGTGTTGGGTACGGTGAATATCCTGCAGAACTGCACGGACCAGATGGTGTATATCCATGCGGGAAGCAGCTCCGAATATGGCTTCAATTGCACATCGCCCAAGGAAACCGACCGCGTAGAGCCCAATAGCCATTACGCGGTGTCCAAAGTTTCGGCAGCGTACCTGCTGGAATATTATGCCAAAGTTGCAGGTCTCAAAACACTGAATTTGAGACTATATTCCATTTACGGTTACTGGGAAGAACCCGACAGGCTCATTCCGCGGCTGATCGAGAATGCGCGCAGGAAAAAGCTGCCGTCGCTCGTATCGCCGGACATCAGCCGTGACTTCGTGTTTATCGAAGACTGCGTGGAAGCGTTTCTGGATGCGGCGCTGAAAGTGGACGCTACTACTTCCGGACGCTCCTATAACATCGCTACCGGTCGTAAAACGACGATGGGCGACCTCGTGGAAACGACCCGCGAGACGTTCTCCATTGCCGAGCAACCGCAGTGGGGCTCGATGAGCAACCGCAAGTGGGACCTTGCCGAATGGTACGGCGACCCGACCGCATTCGAAAACGACTTCGGCTGGAAAGCCTCCACCCCGCTGGAAACTGGCCTTTCGAAATACAGCCAGTGGCAGGAAGAAATCCGTTACGAGGAGCGCGTAATCCCGGCATTCGAAAATCCGAAGCTGAACCCGATCATCACGGCGATCATCGCGTGCTACAAGGATGCGCAGGCGATCCCGTTCATGTACGAGCGGCTGGTGAAGACATTCAATGAGCTGAAAGTACGGTACGAGATCATTTTCGTGAACGACAATTCGCCTGATAACCAGGAAGAAGTGATCAATGCCATTTGTGACAAAGACCCTAACGTGGTCGGTATCAGCCACTCGCGCAATTTCGGCTCGCAATCGGCATTCCTGAGCGGCATGGAGATCGCCACGGGCGACTGCGTGGTGCTCATGGACGGCGACTTGCAGGACCCGCCCGAAATTATCCCGGCATTCTACGAGAAATGGATGGAAGGCAACGACGTCGTCTACGGCGTGCGCGTGCAGCGTGAAATGAAGCCGCATATCCACTTCTTTTACAAATCGTTTTATAAAGTATTCCAGGGCCTGAGCTACATCCCGATCCCCCGCGACGCCGGAGATTTCTCGATGATCGACCGCAAGGTGGTGAAGGAGCTCGTGGACCTGCCTGAAACGGAACAATTCCTGCGCGGGCTGCGCGCCTGGGTGGGCTTCAAGCAGACGGGCGTGCCCTATGTGCGTCCGGAAAGGATGTTCGGGGTATCGACCAACAACTGGACGAAGAATATCTGGTGGGCGAAAAAAGCGATATTCTCATTCAGTTTCGCGCCATTGGAGCTGATGAGCTACGCAGGATTCGGCCTCACGGCCCTGTCGATCCTCGGCATTGTCTGGCAGATTCTCGCGAAATTCATTTTCTTCCCGGATACGCCGCGCGGGCTTAGCACGGTTATTATCCTGGTGGTGTTCTTCGGCGGGTTGACGATCCTCGGTATTTCGTTTCTGGGAGAGTACATCACCAAGATTTTCGAAGAAACGAAGAAGCGGCCCAAGTACATCCGTACCCGCATACGCCGCGGACCGAAGTCTTACAAAACCGCCGACGAGATCCGGGCATTGGTAAAACAACTGAGAAAATAAGGGGTACCAACCGGTAACGAGCCCGAAATTGACAACGCAGGCCATTTTTGTTACCTTTGAGATTACCCAACCTATACACTATTCATGGAAACTAATCGGCGGCTATCCGCCTTGACCAAATGAGAAAAGAATTTTCGACAGCGATAGAACAATTGGCGAAGGAAGACGAGTCCATCGTTTTCATCACCGGCGACCTCGGATACAGCGCCCTCGAAAACCTGCGGGACACGATGGGCAAGCGGTTTATTAACGCCGGCGTAGCCGAACAGAACATGGTAGGAGTAGCTGCCGGAATCGCGCATAAAGGCTATAAAGTATTCTGTTACAGCATTGCGCCATTCGTGGTTTACCGCTGTCTCGAACAATTCAGAAACGACGCCTGCTTCAATAACCTGCCCGTTTTCCTCGTCGGTAACGGCGGCGGCTACGGTTACGGCATCATGGGCAGCAGCCACCACACGCTCGAAGACCTAGCGTGCCTCAGCGGCTTGCAAAATGTGAATGTATGGACGCCAGCCTTCCTCGACGAGGTCGATCCTGTGGTCCGCAACATCGTGAACAATGCCAATCCAACCTATCTCCGGCTCGGAAATAGCAGAATATCACCGGAAAACACCTATCAAACCGGCTCTTTTAAAGTGATACAGGCGCCTGAAAATGCCGAGATCACCATTTTCGCATTGGGCCCGATCGTCGGGAACGTACTTTCCGCATTGGCGCAATCGGCCGAACTGGCCGAGAAAGTGAATGTGGTAACGGCGCTGCAATTCCCGCTGCAAATAACGGACGAGCTCGTAACGATGCTTAGAAAAGCATCGGCGGTGATGGTTGTGGAAGAGCACGGCACTACCGGCGGTCTGGCACAGCAGCTTTCGGTCCAATTCCTTGAAAAAGGCATCTTCCCGAGTGCATTCAAGAGCATCAAGGCTGAGGGCTATCCCAACAGCCGCTACGGCAGCCAGGCTTACCACCAGAAAATCTCCGGGCTCGATGCCGATTCTATCCTATCTTCCATCGGTCAATTAATGGTCCTGGAATGACGCGGAAGGCTTTTGTCATTATCCTGAGCCTGATCCTGCTGTTACCCGTTGCCATTTACTTCACGGTCTGGGATTATTATGCCATCAATATCCCGAAATGGGATGACCACGCGTTAAAGACGTTCATCGTCGAATATGCGCAGGCCGGTGACTGGCAGGGCAAGATCCAGGCACTTTTCAAACAGCATAACGAACACCGCATCGCGCTCACCAGGCTCTTTGCGTGGATCGATTATGCCATTTTCGGGCACCTCAATTACCGGCACCTCATGACCGCCGGCAATGTGCTGCTCCTGGCGGCTATTCCGCTCTGGTATGAGTTGCTGAGAAAGAATAAAAAGCCGCTTTTTGCATTGGTACCCATTCCATTCCTGTGGATGACGCTGGCATTCTGGGAAAATATGTATTGGGGGATGGCCGCGGTGCAGAACCTGGGTGTGGTTACGCTCGTGCTCTGGACGCTCTACCTGGTCATCAATCCGAAAGTAGTCCCCTTTTCCGTTGCTATTCTGCTCAGCTTCGTGACGGTGCTTACGAGTGGGAACGGCCTGATGGTGCTTCCATTAGGCGCATTGCTGCTGTTCCTTGCACAGAACCGCAAACGGTTTGCATTATGGCTGATCATCAGCGCTGCGGAGATTTTCTGCTATTTCTATGGGTATACCAAACCTGAATCCAACCCGGAATCGAAGGCGGGGATTGTGCAGCTGGCCAAGGGCTATATGGCGTTCCTGGGCTCATTTGCGGAGTCCATCCCGGTGCTCGACAATTTCAAGGTCTGCCTGTTTATCGGGACCGTGCTGTTCCTGGTGGCGGTGTCCATTGCCTCAACGACGCTTTTCCGCATTGTCAGGAATAAATACGCCGTGAAATTCGAGCGGACGACCGACCTGTTCTGCCTCGGCGTGATCCTTTTT
This sequence comes from Dyadobacter beijingensis DSM 21582, assembly GCF_000382205.1. Classification (GTDB taxonomy): domain Bacteria; phylum Bacteroidota; class Bacteroidia; order Cytophagales; family Spirosomataceae; genus Dyadobacter; species Dyadobacter beijingensis. The sequence goes on along the minus strand of NZ_KB907787.1, from coordinate 1,374,047 downwards.
ATCCTGGGTACGGCGCTGATCGTCGTGTACACGCGTGCGGGATTCGGTTTAGAAGGATTGATTACGAGCCGATATAAAATTTACTCGGTGCTGCTGCTTATTACCGCCTATCTCTACGTGGTAATCCCGATCCGGGGCAGCTTCCTCTCGCCGTACATTACGGCCATCGTGGCATTGGCGGTGACATTCAACGTGTTCAGCTACCACTACCACCTGGTCGACGCCTACAATCTGCGGAAGCAGCTCGTAACCTGGCAGTTCAACTGGACATTTTCGGATAAATCATTGCAATACCCCAAAGACACGGCATTTGCGGCAACCATTGTGGAGAAAACACCGGTGATTTACGACAAATGGCTCCCACTTATCGCCATCGCCGACCGCCAGAATTACGCCGGTAGCTCCCGCGGCATGGTCGATCTGTACGATAAGACGACATTCAGCCCGGATACGGCATCGCTGAAAATCCATAACTCGACATTCACCAGCCAGCGTTTGCAGGACAGCGGCGTATACATATTGCTCAGCTCCGACAAATGCTATTACATTTTCCCGGCCCTGCGCACGCGCAACACGAGCCGCAAGCAGCTGTTTCTCAAACAATACTATTTCGCACCGGGCTTTTACGCCGATATTCCGTTCTCTGAAATCGATAAGGGCACGTACAAGATCGCGCTGATCCGCCAGCAGGGTTCGGAAACCGGCATCCTGTTCAAAGGCAGGACGGTGACCGTCAAAGAATCGCTTAAAAAAGAAGTGAAAGTAAACTGGTAACCATGCGCACCAATTCGGAAGGACACATTATTCAACTTGACGGCGTGCGTTTCATTGCAGTGGGACTGGTACTGCTCGACCACCTCATCGTGGCGATCAACATCATCCCATTCGGTGCCCTGGGCGTGACGATCTTCTTCGTACTCAGCGGTTTCCTCATTTCCCGCATTCTCCTGAAAAGCAAGGAAAAGACTTACGGAACGCCCGGCGGTTTCAAGAAATACCTGCGCAAATTCCTTATTCGCAGAACGATCCGCATTTTCCCCGTCTACTACCTCATCATTGCACTGCTGTTCATCTTCAATGTCCCGCCCGTTCGCGATAAGCTGGCGTGGCTCGCGTTGTACGGGACCAACATTTACATTGCATTGCACAAAACCTGGATGGGCTCGGTGGACCATTTGTGGTCGCTGGCCGTAGAAGAGCAGGTCTACCTCTTCTTTCCTTTCCTGATATTCTTCATTCCAAAGAATAAACTGGTGCCGGTTTTAGGATTAATGGGCATTTTCAGCATTCTGCTGCGGGCTTACATCTTCTACTCCGGCCGCATTCCTGGCACCAACTTTGTGACGATGGGCGAATGGACGGTCGCGTACGTGTCCACACCCGCGTGCTTCGATTCGTTCGCATTGGGCGGGCTCATGGCGTGGATGCAGCTTTACAAGAGTGATTTGTTTGTCAAAATCTTCGACAAATCGTGGCCGGTACTGCTGGGGTTACTGGGCTGGGTGCTCATTCAATGGTGGGCGAAATCGCTCGCGCAGCCGTTCAACTTTCCGTACGTGGTGCTCGACAGAACCATGTCGTCCATTTTCGGGTTTATGCTGATAGGGCGCGCAGTGATGGGTTTCAAGGGTTGGATGGCCGCGTTCCTCGAAAATCCGGTGTGTATTTATCTGGGCAAAATCAGCTATGGCCTATACCTGTACCACAATTTTGTATATAACCACTTTCACAGCGGTCCCATGCACCCGACGGTCAGGCTTTTCCGGAAAATCTATCAATATATCCCCGGCCTCGAAGGCAATATCGCCTTTGAAGCAACGGTTGTAGTAGCGCTTACTGTCTTAGTCGCATCGGTTTCATGGCACTTTTTCGAGAAACCGATTAATGCCCTGAAAGACAAGTACGCTTACTAAATAATAACACCCCATAGCCCGGTTACAGGCTTTATTTATTAATTTCGCGCAACCATACCAAATACGCTTTTGCATGTCATATCTTCTGAGTATAGTAATGCCCGCATACAATGAGCAGGATTGTATCGAAAAAGTAGTTTATAATTGGACCTCCTTCCTTAAAACTAAATTCCCCAACGATAACACTACCCTGATCGTCATTAACGACGGTTCGAAAGACAATACGAAGGTATTATTGGATGAACTGGACAAGAAGATCGACAATCTGACGGTGGTTCACCAGAAAAATGGCGGGCATGGTAACGCGGTCGTGAACGGCTACCGCAAAGCGCTGGAACTGGATTCGCAATACGTGTTCCAAACCGACAGCGACGACCAGTTCGTTTCCGAAGATTTTGACAAACTCTGGGACAAACGTTCCCAATCCCAATTTATACTCGGTTACCGCCAGGTACGGCACGATGCGGGCGTCCGCCTGTTCATCACCAAGTTCCTCCGTGGCACGATCTCGGCGGTATATGGTACATTCATCATGGACAGCAACATTCCATTCCGTTTGATTAAGGGAACATTCCTGAAAAAACTGATGGACCAGCTACCCAATCCCGAACCTTTCGCTCCGAATATCTTCCTGGCGGTTATGGCCAAGAAATCAGGACAGGAGCTGTTCGATATCCCTATCACTCACAAAGACCGGGAAACCGGCACGGTTTCGATCGTAAAATGGAACCTGTGGAAAGTTTGTATCCGAAGCTTTAAAGAACTCTTGCGGTTTCGCCTCGAACTGAATGGTAAAGTGAAAGCGATCCGCGCTTAAAAAACAGGCTTGTGTCGAAAAAAAAACTGATTGCTATCCTGCTGGTCGTCATTCTCGCATCAGCAGGATATTTCCTGTTCAAATGGTCGAGGGGCTCGTCGGCAGCCTGGCAATTCATCCCGTCCAATGCCGTTGTGGTGATTACCAGCGAGCATTTGCAAGATTCGGCTTACACCGCCTCCGAAGCCGCGCTTGACCTTAAACGGCTTCCCCTTCTCGACATCGCCAGCGACAACCTGACATTGCTCAATCTGCTGACGAAAGACGCCAAAAAACTCAAAACATTCCTCAGAGGCAAAGCCCTGTCCTACTCCTACCACCCGCGCACGAGCACGGAATGGGGGGTGATCATGTACATTCCCGTTACGGAGGATGAGACAAAATGGCTCGCCAGCCCGCAGCACGCCAACATCCGGCTGCTGCACCACAACTTCCAGGACCACCGCATTACCGACGCCATCGACGCCAACTCTCGGCCGCTATTCTCCTATCTGGTCAAAGACCACTTCCTGATCGTGAGCTATTATGGCGATCTGATCGAAGACGCGGTACGTGCTTCGTCGCTCAATATCGGCTCGTTCAGGCTGCGTTCGCGGTTTTCGAATATCAATGATTCGGATTACGGCACGAGCATTTACCTGCGCACCGACGCCTGGAAATCGGTGATCTCGATGCAGAATGTGGCTACATTGGCCGAGTTTGGAAAAAGCTTTCCTTCCTACCAGGACTTTCATATTGAAAAAGCAGAGAATAAGGGCAATCTGGTCGTGAAATCGGATGGTACCGATGCGCCGGATTACTATTTGGCTGAGCTTTTGAAGGACAGCCCGGGTACGCCGTTCGTGGGGCACAAGCACATTTCGCAGCAAACCTCATTCATGTACCGCGCTGCCGCATCCGACAAGGCGGCATTTAAAGCGGCTTTTTCAAAATGGCACAAAAAGTACAAATCGCCGGCCTGGGATAAGCTGGTCTACTACATTGCCGGTGAAAGCAATGTGCTCGTGGACAATATCGGTTCGGAGTTTGTGTTATGCCAACTGGAAGAAAATAACAGCATTACCGACGGTAAGATCCTGCTCACGGAGTTTTCCAACTACGATAAAGTGCGCCCGGTACTGCAAAAGCTGGCGCGGCTCGCAAACCAGGAAACCAATGTGTCGGCGGACCAATTCCAGGGCTACGATATTTACTCGGTCCCCATTCCGGAATTGCCCTCGGGGCTGTACGGGCCGATGTTTACAGGCTTCCCGCGAAGCTACATAACCTACGTCGCGCCTTACCTGGTGATCAGCAACAACTCCCAGGTTTTACAGAACTACATTGTCGACTACGAAAACCAAATTACCTGGCAGCAATCGCCCGAATATGACAGCGTGCTGACGAATGTCAACAATGAGGCGCAGCTCTCGCTGATCGTGAACCTGCGCAAGGCGCAATCGGGCGAAGAAACGCAGGTGAGCAAGAAATACAGCGACCTGACGGCCAAAATGGAATCCATTACGCTCCAGTGCCATTTCGACGGCAGCGAAGCGTATCCCGAGCTGACATTCCATCCCAAAAAACGCCAGACCGCCAGCAAAGTCCTCAACCGCACATTCCTGAATATCGATATCGAATGGCCGGACATTTACGACTCGGAACTGGCCGCCTTGCAAAACCCGGTGGACGGCAGCTCGGAAATATTGCTGACCGACAAGGAGCATAACCTGCTGCGGACAAACAATCTCCGCGAAGGCAAAACGCAAACCATCGCCAAACTGAACGGCCCGATCAGCACGGCGTCCTATAAAGTCGATTTCCTGAACATTGGCCGCCAGCAGCGGCTTTTCGCCACCGGCCGCACGGTATATGCGCTGGATGAAGACGATTCCACTAACGTGTCGACGTTCCAGGCGCATTTGCCCACAGGCGACGCCATTTCGGCACTGTACCTGATCGACGGCGGCGAGGACGGCAGTAACCGGCTGCTCGTGAAAAGCTCGGCGGAAGAACTGTTTTTGTGGGAAAGCGTGACGCGTTCGCTGAAAAGGCTGAACCATTCGGTGCGTTTCGACAAGATCGTCGGCCCGGTGGTGGCGCTGAACCAGATTGGTAACCGCGGCTTCATCGTGACGCAGCAGAACGGGAAGATCTATTTACTGAAAGAAAACGGCACGGTCAGGCCCGGCTTCCCCGTCGATATTCTAACCCGCACCGAAAGCCCTTTCACCTGGACGCAGGACCCCGCAACGGGCCAGCCCGAGCTCGTGGGCGTAAGCGTATCGGGCGAGCTGATCCGCATTAACCTGGATGGGAAAGTAACTTCGCGCAAGCAGCTGCTGCGTCCCGAACCCGGCTCACGATTCCGCATCCTGTTCGACCGCAATTCGCTCGACTGGATTCTCGTGCGATCGGTCAATTCCAAAACGGCGATTATCACGAAAGATGGCCGCGAGTTGTTCGAGATCAAGGATATTTTACCGAATGCGACGATCCAGTACCACTTCTTCGGCGTGGATAACCGGTTCATTTCGATCAAATCGGGCAGCTATTCTACGGTGTTCGATGTGAACGGACGCCGACTGGGCGACAAGGCGATACCGTCGGAAATGCCCGTGCAGCTTACTTACCAGCCGGGCTACTACAAATTATTAATATTCAGCCGGTCGGAGAAGAAAATCCAGGTCTGGTCGATCAAGTTGAGATAATGCTATGAAAATTTTAAGATATATCGTCCTGGCCGTCGCCTGCGTGATCTGGGTGGTTGGATTAACCCCCTCCATCCTGCCCTGGCTTTGGAAAGAACAAATCGTGGAGGACGGCTACCAGTATGGTGATCTGTACAAGCTGTCGACCTTATCGGACTTCCGCGATCCGCGGAAGCAATGCAAGGGTTACACGCCGCCCGTCAAAGCGCCATCGGGCAGGAAAGTGCATTTGTACATTATCGGCGATAGCTTTACCGAAGCGGGCCGTGTCGGTCAGCAGGATTTTGCTGTGGATGCGTACACCTATGTGCACCTCGCTGATTTTCTGCATATTAAACTGGATACCAGCGAGCATAATATCCTGCTGATCGAAACCGTGGAGCGCCATTTCCGGCAGCGGTTTGCCAGCGAACTATCCGTGCTGGTACCGGATACCGCCACATTTGTCGCCAGGGTAGCCCCCGGCAAATTCGTGCACCGGCTCGATGAAGCATTCAGCGGAAGGCATACCGCCGACCGCCTCGACGGCTTTTTGTTCCAGAGTGACCTTGCGCTGCGGGTAAAGGAGTGGAAATCGGATTTCAACCACCGCTTCTTCAACCGTAATGCCTCCGGCGTGACGCTGGTTAACAACGACCGCGACATGGTGTATTACATGGATACCGATACGCCTGAGATTACGTCGTCGTTCCAGCCATTCCGCACAACGGAGCTCGATTCCATGATGAATAACCTCGCCGCCAGCCGCCATTTTGCCGATTCGCTGGGTTTCAACAATGTGATTTTGTCTATTATTCCCAATAAAGTATCGGTGCTAAACCCGGAATACGGGCAATACAACCACCTGATCGAAACCGTTTACAGCCATCCCAAACTGGGCATGCCGTATATCGATATTCTCCCGGATTTCCGTCAACTGGGCCGCGCGGCTTATCTCAAAGGCGATTCGCACTGGACATGCGAAGGGCAAACGATCTGGCTGAACAAGGTCAATGCGCTGATCAACCAGCTCGTCGCCGGGCCGGCTTCCTAGGCGACGGCCTCCTCCTCGTCGGGAAAACGTTTGGTGAGCTTGCCGACGGTGAGACCTTGTACGATAATCGAGAACAACACGACGAAATACGTAATCGCCAGGAGCAGGTCTTTGTTCAGATCCTGGTCAATGGAGAGGGCCAACGCAATGGACACGCCTCCCCGCAAGCCACCCCAAACCAATATCGCAATCGATTTCTTCCCGAACCGCGTCTTGAACGGGATCAGCTTGACGGGAATGTAGATCGATATGAACCTTGCAGAAAGTACTACCACAATCGCGGCCAGACCAGCCCAGCCGTACTGCTTCATGTCGGGAATCAATAACAGCTCGAAACCGATGATCAGGAACAGGATCGCATTGAGGATTTCATCAATCAGCTCCCAGAATTTGTCGATGTAGTCGCGCTCGGTATCCGAAACGGCACCGGGATTTTTACCGTAATTCCCAACCACCAAACCGGCCGCCACCATCGCGAGCGGGCCCGACATGTGCAGCGCCTGCGCCGCCAGGTGACCTCCCATCACGATCGCGAGCGTAATGAGCACGTGTACATTGTAGCCATCGACCCGGTACATCATTTTGGAACCCAAAAAACCGAGTAGCAAGCCCAGCACAATACCGCCGATCGCCTCCTTCACAAAAAGCCCGGCAATGCCCGTAAACGAAGTATTGACTTCCTCGCCACGCGCCAGCGCAAGCATGAGGATAAACACGACAACCGCCATACCGTCATTGAAAAGCGACTCGCCGGCAATTTTTGTTTCCAGCGTCTTCGGTACTCCCGCCTGTTTGAGGATGCCCAGTACGGCAATGGGGTCGGTAGGCGAGATTAACGCACCGAACACAAGGCATTGGATCAGCGGAATGGTAATACCGAGCAGCGGCAGAATGGCGTACATAATACCCCCGATCACGAATGTGGAAATCACTACGCTGACGGTTGAAAAGATAATGACCGGTAACCGCTGCTCGCGCAGATCCTCCAAATGTAAATGGATGGCGCCGGCGAAAAGGAGGAAATTGAGCATAGCGCCCATTAATATTTCGGTGAGGTCGACGCTCGCGATGAGCGTCGAAATGCGGATGAATGTACGCGGAAATATGCTGTCCGTTGCGATAAGCCCCAATGAAACCATCAATGCAATGACCATCACGCCAATAGATGGGGGCAGTTTCAGGAAGCGGGAATTGAGGTAGGAAAATATCGCAGAGAGGACGATTAATGCAGAAAAAGAATAATACAGCTCCATGAAAATATTTTTTAGACTAACCAAAAATATGAAATTCAGCGGTGGTATTCAAGGCGAGGGACCCTTTACCAGCAAACTCTAATAGTATTCTAATTTGAACAAACTAGCTAAAAACAAGGCCACAGCCACATTTGAAACGGTAGAAATTTAGCTTCACGGATTGTTTTCCTACATTTAGTAATCGTTGCTAACCGACAGTCCCGTTCCGCTATGCAAATGTCTCCCTTCCATAACAGCCGGTTTCCGTTCCGGGTACCGCAGGTCGTTTTTTTGCTTGCATTCATATGGCTTACTCCTGTGATGGCACAGCCTGGAAGCGGCAAACTTAAACCGGGCTTTGACAAGGCTGAATATACCGAGTTGCTCTACATGCATGCGCTGCTTTACGACTCGGTTGCCGCCAATGTGGCTACGCCGAAATTCGTGGTCCCTAAACCAACTTATTTTAAATCGCTGTACCGGTCGCCCGTGATGGGGCTCGACAACAAATGGGAGCTTTGGAAAAGCGACGGGCCGGTGGCTGTCATCAATATCCGCGGCACGACTGTGCAACCGGTAGGCTGGCTTGAAAATTTTTATGCCGCGATGGTACCCGCCAGGGGCGAATTGAAACTCAGCAATTCGTTCACTTTTCAGTACGACCTCGCCAATCATCCCCGCGCCGGCGTTCATGTCGGCTGGCTGATAGGCACCGCATTCCTGGCGCAGGATATTCTGCCGAAAATCGATTCGTTGTATAAAGCGGGGGTGACGGATTTCATCGTCATGGGGCATAGCCAGGGCGGTGCGATCGCCTATCTGATGAATTCCCACCTGCATTCACTTCAAAAACAGGGCAAAATCCCGAAAGACATCCGGTTTAAAGCCTATTGCAGCGCGAGCCCGAAGGCAGGTAATACCTACTACGGCTATGAATACGAAGCGATGATCGACGGCGGGTGGGGTTATAATGTGATCAACAGCGCCGACTGGATCCCCGAAGTCCCCTTTTCGGTACAGACGCTGGATGATTTCAACGAGACCAATCCATTCAAAGACATCAACGGCGTTATCAAAAAACAGAAGCTGATTGCGCGCATCGCCATGCGGCACGCCTACAAAAGCATGCGGAAACCCAGCGAAAAAGCGCGGCGCAATTACCGGAAATACCTGGGTGACTACGCCGGTAAAATGGTGCGGAAAACTTTGCCGGAATTTCAGCCGCCTGCGTATTTCAACAGCGCCAACTATGTCCGGATCGGGCCGACCATCGTGCTGCTGGCCGACAACGATTACTATCAGAAGTTTCCCGATTCCAAACAGAATGTTTTTATTCACCATTTAATGGCGCCATACCTTTACCTGCTGGCTAACTATCAGCATTGATTTTCACTCCATGATCCGACTTTTACTGCTTACGTTGCTGGCTGCCGGCACATTCGATGCCACGGCACAGTACCAGACCCGTTTTGAAAAAAGCGGCGGCAAACAAACGCCCACCTACGAGGAAGGCATTGCTTTTTACCGCCAGTTGGCGAAAGACTTTCCGCAGGTTCAAATGCAGGAAAAAGGCCTGACCGACAGCGGGCGGCCATTGCATCTGGTGTTGTATTCGAGAAACAAAGTCTTCGATATCCAAAAACTGAAAGCGCAGGGGAAGGCTATTCTGTTTATCAATAATGCCATTCATCCCGGCGAACCCGACGGTGTGGATGCCTCGATGATGCTGTTGCGCGATATGCTCGTGAACCCGAAGAAATTCCCTGAAATGGACAGCATCGTGGTAGCGATCATTCCATTCTACAATATCGGCGGCGCATTGAACCGCAATAGCACCACGCGTACGAACCAGAATGGGCCGGAAGAATACGGCTTCCGGGGAAATGCGCGAAATTATGATCTGAACCGCGATTTCATCAAATCCGACACCCGCAATGCACGCAGCTTCGCGGCCATTTTCCACGAACTCGATCCGGACCTGTTCGCGGATACGCACGTGAGCAACGGGGCAGATTATCAATATGTGATGACGCTCGATTATGCCCAGAAAGACAAACTAGGCGGCCCGCTCGGAGATTTCAACGACCGGGTTTTCCTGCCCTACATGTACAAGCATCTGAAAGAAGCCGGATTTGAAGCGACGCCCTACGTGAATGCGTACGGACAAACGCCCGACAAAGGTTTTGTCCAATTCCCCGACTGGCCCCGCTATTCCACGGGATATGCGGCATTGTTTCACACCATCGGTGTGATGACGGAAACGCATATGCTGAAACCCTACGATCAGCGCGTGAAATCGACCTATGCCTATTTGCACGGCAATATCAAATTCCTGGCAGCGCACCGTCATGCATTACTGAAACTGCGCCGGGAAACGAAGGAGGCCGTTAAAACGCAGGAAAAATTTGCCGTGACTTGGCAGGTGGACAAGTCGAAACAATCGACGATCGCATTTAAAGGTTACGAGCCCGAGTATATTACGAGCGAAGTAAGCGGGCAAAAAAGGCTGCATTACGACCGCGCGAAGCCATTTACCAAAGACATCCCGTTTTACGACACCTATGCGCCGCTCGATGTAGTAACGCGGCCGGAGGCATACGTAATCCCGCAAGGATGGCACCCTATTGCGGAGTTGCTGCGGCTGAATGGCGTGAAAATCAAAGCGCTCGATAAAGATACCGAAATGAACGTCGAGACCTATTACATTGAAGAACTCGAAACACCCAAAACGCCTTTTGAAGGACATTACTGGCATACGTCGGTAAAATTACTGACGGAAAAGCAGAAGCTGGTTTTCAAAAAAGGTGACTGGCTCGTACCTGCAAACCAATGGACCAACCGCTACATCATCGAGACGCTGGAACCCAAGGGCGTCGATTCGTTTTTCAAATGGAATTTCTTTGATACCATTCTTCAAGCCAAAGAGCATTATTCGGGATATGTTTTCGAAGACCTGGCTGCGGATTTAATCAAAAAATCCCCTGAACTGAAAGCACAGCTCGAAGAAAAGCGTAAGGGCGACCCGGAATTTACCAAAAGCGGTAATGCACAGCTGGATTTCATCTACCAGCATTCGGATTACGCCGAAAAGGAATACATGCGCTACCCGATTTTCCGGGTCGTGAAATGATCAGAACCGGAAACCGAGGCTGAAATTGAACTCGCCCGTAATGTCGATGCCGCTTGAACGATACGTATTTGTCCCGAATTTCTCGCGGTTGACGTAACGCGGGCCGACCCCGGCGTTCAGGCCGATCTGGAAACGAGGCATGATCTGAAAATTGACGAAGTTGTTGACGATCATACCCATCCGGAAACGGTCACGCCTTTCGTCGCGGTTCGTGTAGACGCCCGTGGACGGATCGTAATCGGTGTAATTGTTCCAACGCCTGCCCAGGCCGGCAAATAGCGTGGGCCCGATGGCGTACGTGACGCGGCGCTGGCCGAAAGGATATACTTTCAATGTCGGCGCGAAATAATACATCTCGTCATCGCCGGAGCTGCTGCTGCCTCCGGGGAAATAGTACGAGTCCGGAATGGTCATCGTAAACGGCAGGTACAGGCCGAAATAGCCGCTTTTATCCAATATGCGTTCGTAGCTGATCCCGAATCCCGGCCCGCTGTCGAGCGCTTTGAACGGCGAAACTTCGATCTTGTTTTTACCAAATTCCTCATCCTGAACGACCGGCGAATTCCGCTCGCGCGACCGGTCCGGGTTACGCGCATTGCCGCGTTCGGCGCGTTTATCGAACCAGATCGTCTGCCCGTTCCCGAACTCGATCCGCAGCAACTCGTTCTTCCGCACGACGAAATTGGCGGCATTCGCTTCCTGACTGATTTTGTACAAAACACGGTCGATACCGACCTCGACGACCTTTCCTTCGATGATGGAACCATTTTTTCGCACGAGCACATCCTGTGCTTTGGCAGCGATGAAAAAGAGCGAGAATAAGAAGGTGAGTGTAATAATCCGGGCCATAATGTAGCAGTGTTGATGAATTGTGACCGAAATTAAGATAATACTGTCTATTTTTGCGCAGTATACTCACTGAACGTTTAAAAACATACTTCTGTTATATACGAGGCCGCAATGGCCGATTCATATTATGCAGGCTGCGTTTAAAATGGATAATCAAACGGCAGCCTTTAAAAAGACCAAATGACATTTCAGGATTTAAAACTCATAGAGCCGATTAAGAAGGCTCTTCAAGAAGAAGGATACACCACTCCCACCCCCATTCAGGCCAAAGCCATTCCCATCATTTTAGAGAATAAGGATTTGCTGGGTTGCGCGCAAACGGGCACCGGAAAAACGGCCGCATTTGCCATTCCGATGCTGCAATTGCTGCATGATAACCCGGTTGGGAAGTTTGAAAAAAGCCGTATCCGCGCATTGATACTGACGCCCACCCGCGAGCTCGCGATCCAGATCGGCGAGAGCTTCGCCGCGTACGGGCGTTATACAGGTGTGAAACACAGCGTTATTTTTGGTGGTGTGGGTCAAAAACCGCAAACGGACGCATTGGCGAAAGGTGTGGACGTACTCATTGCTACGCCGGGCCGTTTGCTGGACCTGATCAACCAGGGGTTCATCAAACTGAACCAGCTGGAATTTTTCGTACTCGACGAAGCGGACCGCATGCTCGATATGGGGTTTGTGCACGACGTCAAGAAGGTGATCAAACTGTTGCCCGCCAAGCGCCAGTCGCTGTTTTTCTCGGCTACCATGCCCCCGGCGATCGTCACTCTAGCGGGTACCATTCTGAGAAACCCTGCGAAGGTGGAGGTGACCCCGGTTTCTTCTACGGCCGATACCATTCGCCAATCGGTGTTTTTCGTCGATAAATCGGATAAAAACTCGCTGCTGCTGCACATTCTGAAAGACGAATCGATTGCGACGGCACTGGTGTTTACCCGTACCAAACACGGGGCCGACAAGGTGGTGAAAGTGTTACGCAAAGCGGGGGTTACGTCCGAAGCCATTCATGGTAACAAGTCACAGTCCGCGCGCCAGAATGCGTTGAAGAACTTCAAGAACCAGACCACCCGCGTACTGGTGGCAACCGACATTGCAGCCCGTGGTATCGACGTCGACGACCTCACGCACGTGATCAATTACGAGATCCCGAATATCCCGGAAACTTATGTGCACCGCATCGGCCGTACTGGCCGCGCCGGCGCGAAAGGCATTGCATTGTCGTTCTGCGATAAGGAAGAGAAGCCGTTTTTGAAAGACATTCACAAGCTGATCGCGAAAAACATACCGGTCGTGAACGACCATCCGTATGCAAACGTGAGACAACCCGCGTAATGGTCCGGAAAACCTATGCCGATATCGATCTTTCGCAGGCGCTTGCGTTGGTAAAAAAGCCGGATGCGGTTTTGGTGGATGTGAGGGAGGTTTGGGAATTTGATGAATTCAATGAAGGAGGAATCAATATCCCGCTGGCCGAAATCCGTGAAAAACGGGCATTGGTGGCTCCCTATCAAACGATTGTCGTAATCTGTACCAATGGCGTCCGCAGCAAAGTGGCCGCAATGGACTACTGCCGAGTCCCGGAATGGGCCGACAAGCAGATTTTCCACGTGAAAGGCGGCATTATCGAATCGGAATAATAGAGTTTAAAGTTCAGAGAACAAAATAGAGCCTTGCAAGTCGATGACCTGCAAGGCTCTGCTTTTTACTCAAAACTCTAAACTTCTATTAAACTTTAAACTTCTATTAAACTCTAAACTTTCAAACTCCCTTCGAAAACGCGCACAGCCGGACCGATCAGGTAAATATCTTTGAACCGGCCTTCGCCAGCTTCCTCGTATTCCACGGCCAGTGTTCCGCCGATCGTCTCAACGGTTACGGGGCCGTCCCAGCCCTCGCGGATGTGCGCGGACAATGCGCAGGCAGTTACGCCCGTGCCGCATGAGAACGTTTCGTCTTCCACGCCGCGCTCGTACGTGCGCACGCTCAGGTGGTTGTCTTCGATCACTTCCACGAAATTGACGTTCGTACCGCCTTTCGGGCCATATACCGAGCCGTAGCGGATCTCGCTTCCGATATTGACGACGTCGGGTTCGTGAATATCCTCCACATATGTCACATAATGCGGCGAGCCGGTATTCATGAAATCGTATTCCTCATATTGTTCGACGCCATTCACATTCGACATTTTCAAGCGGACGGTATCGCCGGAAACAGTAGCCTCGTGTTCCCCATCGACGGCGATGAATTTGGTAAAATCCGTAAAAAGCCCCAGGTCGTTCGCAAAACGCACCACGCAGCGGCCGCCATTCCCGCACATGCTTCCTTCCCCGCCATCCGCATTGAAATACACCATCCGAAAATCGTAACCTTCGGCATTTTGGAGCAAAATAAGGCCATCCGAGCCCACCCCGAAGCGCCGGTGGCAGATGGAGGCGATCAGCTCTTTGGAAACCGGGAATTGCAAGTCACGATCATCGATCATCACAAAATCGTTGCCGGTACCCTGGTATTTATAAAAGGAGATATTCATTTGAAAAGGCTATAAGTGTAAAGGCTGTAAGCTTTGAGCTGTAAGCTGTGAAATTTGCAAGCAAAGAGCCGCCTATTGCTTATAGCCTGCTGCTTATAGCTTATGGCCTACTGCTTACAGCTCGTTTCAACAAAAAACAAAACCCCGCAAGAAAAATTCGCTTGCGGGGTTTTAAAATTTCGTGCCGAAGATCCGGGGGATTACTTCGTTGCTTTAAGCTCTTTAATACGAGCGGCTTTGCCCTGACGACCACGCAAGAAGAACAGACGTGAGCGACGCACCTTACCACGACGAATCAATTCGATTTTCGCGATGCTTGGTGAAAGGATTGGGAAAACACGTTCAACTCCGATACCGTTTGAAATTTTACGTACTGTAAAAGTTTCGCCAGCTCCGTTTACGTTACGACGCTGCATAACCGTACCCTGGAACTGCTGGATACGCTCTTTGTTACCTTCACGGATTTTCACGTGAACATTGATCGTGTCGCCTGATTTGAAATCAGGATACTCGGATTTACGATTTTCAATCGTAGCTTCTACGAGTTTAATAAGTTCGCTCATGACGAGTGATTTTATGGATTTAAAATGATAGCTTGCTCCCAGCGGACGGGGTGACGCCCCTTCATTCAAAACAGCTTTTGAGAAAACGAGTGCAAAGCTAGTATTATTTGTCCGTAACAAAAAGCTTTTCACGTGATTATCATGAAGATTTTCAATGTAGAACAGATCCGGGCGATGGATGCCTACACGATCGCGCACGAACCCATTACCTCCCTCGATCTCATGGAACGTGCCTCGCTGGCATTTGTCCGCTGGTTTTGTAACCAATATGTAAACACCCGCCCGATCGCGGTCTTCTGCGGGAAGGGCAACAACGGCGGCGACGGGCTCGCGATTGCCCGCTTGCTGAGCGCCCAGGGCTATGATGTGCAGGTTTTCATCGTCGAATATACCTTGAATGCAACCGACGATTTCCGGCAAAACCTTTCCCGCCTCGGCCACCATCTCACGCCCCGCCGCATTCATTCTGAAAACGACCTGCCGCAGCTTCCCAAACAGGTTGTTTGCATCGACGCGTTGCTCGGCTCCGGTCTTTCGCGACCCGTGGATGGGCTGCTGAGCATTGTGATCAGGTACTTGAATGAGCTTTCGTGCAAAGTCGTTTCTGTCGACATCGCCAGCGGCCTCTATACCGACCAGCCGAACGATCCGGGGGATGTCATTGTCAAACCCCGCTATACCGTCACATTCCAGCTGCCCAAAATCGCATTCCTATTCCCGCAGAACGCGGAATACGCTGGTGAATGGCATGTGGTGGACATCGGCCTGAGCAGCGATTATATCGACGCCACCGAAACGCCCTACTATTTTACGGATAAACCCGAAGCCGACCGCCGGATCAAACCCCGGCAAAAGTTCTCGCACAAAGGCACATTCGGCCATGCCGTGCTCATTGCGGGAAGTTATGGTAAAATGGGTGCCGCGGTACTGTCCGGCAAGGCCTGCCTGCGTGCAGGCGTGGGCCTGCTCACGATGCATGTCCCTGCATGCGGGTACGAGATCATGCAGATCTCCGTTCCCGAAGCCATGACGACGGTAGACGAAGCCGAAAAACACATCAGCAAAACGCCTGACCTCAGTTCGGCAACAGCGATCGGCATCGGGCCGGGCCTCGGCCAGGACGGCGCCACGGTGAAAGCATTGGAAAAAGTACTGGAACAAGCCAAGGTACCCGTCATGATCGATGCCGACGCATTGAATATCCTGTCTGCCAACCGGCATTTGCTGTATAAACTGCCGGCAAACACGATCCTCACCCCGCATCCGAAGGAATTTCAACGCCTCGCCGGCGATAGCAGCAACGAATATGAGCGACTGGAAAAAGCCCGCGCCTTCGCTGCCAAGTACAAGGTGATTATCTGCCTGAAAGGTGCCAATACGGCCGTAGTTTTACCCAACGGCGAAGTGCATTTCAACTCCACCGGCAACCCCGGCATGGCTACCGGCGGCACCGGCGACGTCCTCACCGGCATCATCACCAGTCTCCTCGCCCAAAAATACGCCCCGGCCGACGCAGCTATCCTCGGCGTTTATCAGCACGGCGCTGCCGGCGACCGCGCCGCCGAAGCCCGCGGACAAACCGCGCTGATCGCATCGGATGTCGTGGAGCACCTGGGTTGGTAACCAGGTTAATTTGAATAAATCAATGTAATGCGGCTATGGAATTTCTGGAAAGGATCACGATCGATCCTGCTATTTGTCACGGTAAACCCTGCATTTGAGGCATGCGCTGGCCCGTGGAGGTTGTCATTGATATGCTCGGTTCGGGGATGTCGATTGCTGAAATATTGGAAGACCATCCTGAACTAAAGACAGAAGATATTCGGGCTAGCCTTAACTACGCTAAAATGCCGGTATCAGGCCGTGCGATTAATGAAGCGGCATAATGAATTTTCTTTGCGGCGTTCATATCCCAATTAAACTGGCCAAATTTCTTCCAAGTAAAGGCCATTCCGCAAAGCATGTAAATCAACTTCCGGCCAAATGGCATACCAATGATTCAGAGATTTGCTTGATCACCAATCAGAACGAATGCATTGTGATTACTAAGGATGAGGACTTCCGCGCCTCGTTTCTGCTCAAAAGAACTCCCCGTAAACTAATCCATATTAGCCTTGGAAACATTTCAAACAATGCATTGATCGAACTCTTTTCCCGGCACCTCGAATTGATCGGGGAAGTAAATCAGCACGAATGCTTCTTCCTGGAATTGGGTAAAATGACGATACTCTATACATTTTAACTCAAAACCTGATAAACCACAAACGCCGAGACATACGCCAGCACGCTCAGGTATGCCAGCTGGATCATCGGCCATTTCCAGCCGTGGGTTTCGCGGTAGACTACGGCGATGGTACTCATACACATCATCGCGAAGACGTAGAATATCAGCAGTGAGTAGCAAACGGCCGGGGTGAACATCTTACCGCCTGTTTCCGGGTTCTTTTCCTGAATGAGTCGTTGCTTTACGGTAAGGACGTCTTCCGTATCGCCGCTGATGCTGTAAATGGTCGCCATTGTCCCAACGAACACCTCGCGGGCTGCAAATGAGGCGAGCAACGCGATACCGATTTTCCAGTCGTAACCCAGCGGTTTGATGACCGGCTCGATCAAACGGCCGAACTGGCCTGCATACGAGCTTTCGAGGCGCGCCGACGCCACGGCGGCGTCGATTTCCTCCTGCGGGGCTGTATTCATCGATGATACCACCTGCTGTTCGGCAACATTCATACTGTCGCCCGGGCCGTAGGACGCCAGCACCCAGAGGATAATAGATATCGCCATGATGACCTTACCGGCTTCGAGGACGAACGATTTTACACTTTCATACATGGTAAAACCGACATGTCCCCAGCGCGGGAGCTTGTAGGATGGCATTTCGAGCATGAAATAGCTCGGTTCTTTTCTTGGAATAAACAAGGACAGCAACCAGGCCGAGCCCAATGCGCCGAGCAAGCCCAGCAGGTAAAGACCGAACAATACCAAACCCTGCACGTTAAATATGCCCAGCACTTTCGTTTCCGGCACTACGACGGCAATGAGGATCGCATAAATAGGCAGACGTGCCGAGCAGCTCATTAACGGCGTTACCAGAATGGTGAGCAGCCGCTCGTACCGGCTGCTGATGCTCCGGGTAGTCATAATGGCAGGTACGGCGCAGGCTACGCCGGAAATGAGCGGCACCACGCTACGGCCATTGAGCCCGAAACGGCGCATGAGCTTGTCCATAATCACCATTACCCGGGCCATGTAACCCGATTCTTCCAGGATAGCCACCAATGCGAACAGGATCGCGATTTGCGGGATAAATATGATAATACCACCGACACCAGCCATGATACCGTCGGTAATGAGGTCATTGAGCACGCCTTCCGGCAATACGCCTTTCATCCATTCGATGGCGGCGGCGGTACCGGCGTCGATCATGTCCATCGGGTAAGACGCCCACGCGAAGATCGCCTGGAACACGACGAGCAATACCAGTGCAAATGTGATGTAACCCCAAACGCGGTGCAGGAGAATGCCGTCCAGCTTGCGCGTCCAGTAAGGCTGCTCAGTAGCACCCTGAGATTTGACGGCCCTGGAAACGATCGGCTTGATCTTTTCGTAGCGCGCGACCGTCTCGTTGGCAAGGAAGTTATTCTCGTCGAAACCGTATTTCTCGATCAGCGCGTCGAGTTTGGCGCGAACGGGTTGTTCGAGAAAAGAGAAATTGTCGTGCTGGCAAACGTATTGGAGGGCTACGTAATCGTTTTCCAGGTGATGGATTTCCTTCACCTCGTTGATCAGCCCGATTTCATTTTCCTTTGGTTCGTAGAAATATTGCAATGCAGGCTGTTCCGTCCGTTCGGCCACTTGCTTTACGGCCTCTTTTAGCCCTTTGATACCATCGCCCGTTCGTGCATTGATACGCACTACCGGCACATTGAGCTGCATCGCGAGCTGTACCGCATTCACGGTCAGGTTCATACTTTCGGCTACGTCGAGCATGTTCAATGCCAGCACGCCGGGAATGCCGAGGTCGTTGATTTCGGTGAATAGCAGCAGGTTACGCTGCAAGTTGGAAGCATCGGCGACGATCACCACCACGTCCGGAAAGTCGGGGTGCTTCGGGTTGGCGAGAATATCCATCACCACCGTTTCGTCCTTCGATTTGGGATAAATACTATATGTACCCGGCAAATCGACCAGCGTCACGTGGGCGTCGTCGTGCCCGTTGGTGGCTGCAATGCGGAATGTACCTGATTTTTTCTCGACGGTCACGCCCGGGAAGTTCCCCGTTTTCTGGCGCATGCCGGTGAGGGCATTGAATAACGTAGACTTGCCGGCATTCGGGTTACCTACCAGCGCAACTTTGATATTTCCCTGTTTCAATGGAGAGGCTGTATGCGGAACGCAATCTTTACTCTAATTCAATTACTGCGGCTTCGTTCAAACGCAGCGACAGGCTGTAATGGCCGCCGACGTTAATGCAGATCGGGTCACCGAAAGGCGCTATCGCATCCAGCCGCACTTCACACCCTGGCAAACAGCCCATTTCGAGCAGTTTGAGGGACATCGCGCGGTCTGTAAATGATTTGATTATGCCTTTTTCACCCTTTTTAAGGTGCGAAACGGTACGAGCCGACATACGTTCCTTATTTAGATTCATTTTATTTAAAGTACAAATAAAGCACTATCAGACGGTAAATCAAACTTTACTTTGGGTAATGTGCCTGCCGTTCGCCAAATCATTCAAAAACCTGACGGTTTTATTATTTCCCTCCGGCTTTGTGTCGTACTTTTGCAGCGCGAAACGAAGTACCGAAGCCGGAAAAAGTGACGCTGGTTACATTACAACAGCAAACCGAAAGCCGAAAGCCGAAAGCCGACGGCCTGCACCAATCACCTTGAACGAGATTAAAACCCTGATCTGGAAAGAAGTAACGCTCGAATGGCGCCAGAAATACGCCCTCAGCGGAATGCTGCTTTACGTGGTCAGTACGGTATTTGTCTGTTACCTCAGCTTCAATCTCCGCCGGAACCAGCTGACGCCGATCGTCTGGAATACATTATTCTGGATTATTTTGCTCTTCACGGCGGTAAATGCCATTGCCAAAAGTTTTTCACAGGAACGCCACGGCCGGCTGCTCTACTATTACAACCTGTGCAGCCCCCAAGCCATTATCATTTCCAAAATCATCTATAACTCGCTGGTAATGGCCGTGTTATCGGCGCTTGGATTTGTTTTTTACGCTTTTGTCATGGGTAATCCCGTGCAGGACAACGGGCTGTTTACAATCTGTATCCTGCTGGCTTCCACCGGTTTTGCTTCCGTACTCACACTCATCGCGGGCATTGCGTCCAAAGCCGATAACAGCGCCACGCTCATGGCCGTACTCAGTTTCCCGATCATCCTGCCGATGCTGCTCATGACGATCCGCCTGGCCAAAAATGCGCTCGACGGGCTCGACTGGTCGGTCAGCACGGATGAAATCACCACACTATTATCGATCGATCTGATAGTAATTACGCTCTCCTACCTGCTTTTTCCTTATTTATGGAGAAGCTGAAAAACAGCAGGTTACAGGGCACAACTTTTAAAGTTTTAGTATAAAATGAGAAAGATCTGGTGGAAAATCCTCTGTGTCGTGATCATATTTTACGTGATCATCATGGGATTTATCGGTCCCGTTCCACGCCTGGCCATTATCAATGAAAGTATCCGCAATACCTACTTCCACGTGGCATTATGGCTCGCTATGACCACATTGCTGCTGCTGTCGATGGTGTTTTCCATCCGTTATCTCGTGAAGGGGAATATCAAAGACGACGATATCGCCAGCGAAGTAGCGAAAGCCGCTATTTTCTTCGGGATATTGGGTTGCCTGACCGGCTCCGTGTGGGCCAATTACACCTGGGGCGATCCCTGGCCGAACGACCCTAAATTGAATGGTGCGGCAGTCGGCATCCTGATTTACCTCGCATACCTGCTCCTGAGAAGCTCCTTTGAGGACGAACAACGCCGCGCGCGGATTTCTTCCGTTTACAATATTTTCGCATTCGCCGTTTTCATCCCGATCATTTACATCCTGCCCCGCCTGACCGACTCCTTACATCCCGGCAGCGGCGGCAACAGTACATTCGGTTCCTACGATTTCGACAACAATATCCGCCGCGTTTTCTACCCGGCCGTGATCGGCTATATCCTGCTCGGATTGTGGATTGCGGAGCTGCGGATACGCATCAAACAAATCAACCGTGTGCGTGAGGAAGCATTGATCGAATCAGGCAAATTGTGACATTTTGGCCTGATTCAGGCTTTTTACAAACGTTTCAAAGTAAATTTTCGTTAAGGTTTAGTCCACTTATATATACAATGAAAAGAATTTCCCTCATCCTCCTGACTTTGCCGGCTATTTGCGGCAACGCGTTCGCGCAGGCAGGTGACACGTCCGTGGAGATGGCCGACAAGCTGCGCGCCGACGGTAAAATCTGGGTCGTGGTAGCAGTAGTAGCCGTTGTTTTCGCAGGTATCGCGGTCAACCTGTTCCGCATTGATTCGAAATTGAAAAAGATTGAAAAAGACCTCAATATCAAGTAAGCCCCTATGAAAAAGATACAGATATTCGGATTGGTGATCATCGCGGTAGCTATTGGTATTATCGTTTCAACCGCCGGCGATGCGAGTACTTATGTCGATTTTACCAAAGCCAAGGAAATGGCTGCGGATGGCGACAATGAGAGCATTCACGTGGTAGGCAAACTCAAAAAAGATGCTGCGGGCCAGATCCTGGAAATGGAATACCGCCCCGAAATAGACCCTAACCTGTTTGTTTTCACATTGATCGACAACAACAATGTGGAACAGAAGGTAGTCTATAAAAATACCAAACCGCAGGATTTCGACAAATCCGAGCAAGTCGTAGTAGTAGGTAAAATGCGGGACGGCTCATTTTCGGCCGAGAAAATCCTCATGAAATGCCCGTCGAAATACGAAAACGGTAAAATGGAAACCACGGAACATACCGCGAAAGAATCATGATTCACAGTACGATCGGAAATGCAGGGCACCTGCTGGTTATAGTCGCATTCGTCACGGCCATTCTGGCGACGTTCGCGTATTTTAAAGCGGGTATCGGTGCCGGCAACCTCGAAGACACCCAGCGCTGGAAAAAATTCGCACGGCTCGTTTTCTGGGCGCATTTGGCGGCCGTGATCGGCGTCGTATTCTCGCTCTACTGGATCATCGGTAACCATTATTTCGAATACCATTACGCATGGAAAAACTCCTCGCTTTCCCTGCCGACGGGCTACACGATTTCCAGCTTCTGGCAGGACCAGGAAGGCAGTTTTCTTCTCTGGATCTTTTGGAACGTCATTCTCGGAGCGACACTGATCTTCACGAACCGCTCGTGGGAGGCGCCGGTTATGACCGTTTTTGCATTGGTACAGGCATTTCTGACCTCGATGATCCTCGGCGTGGTTATCCCCGGCCTGGATCTCAAAATCGGTTCGACGCCATTCCTTTTGCTGAAAGAGGTTATGCCCGACCTGCCGGTCTACAAAATGGACCCGAATTTTATCCCGAAAGACGGTAACGGCCTCAACCCGTTGTTGCAGAACTACTGGATGGTGATCCACCCTCCTACCCTGTTCCTCGGCTTCGCGAGCACATTGATACCTTTCTCGTTTGCAATCGCCGGTCTTTGGAATAAGAAAATCCAGGAATGGGTACGCCCCGCATTGCCCTGGGCATTGTTCTCGGCATTGGTGCTTGGCGTAGGTATCCTGATGGGCGCCTACTGGGCTTACGAAACGCTGAACTTCGGCAGCTACTGGAACTGGGACCCCGTTGAAAACTCGTCGATCGTGCCCTGGATCGTGCTCGTGGCTGCGGTACACGTGATGATCATCGCGAGAAGGAATGCGACGGCGCTGAAAACGTCGTTCATCCTCACCATCGCGACATTCATTCTCGTATTGTACTCCACCTTCATGACGCGCAGCGGTGTGCTCGGAAATGCTTCGGTGCACTCGTTTACCGACCTGGGCCTTTCCGGTCAGTTGCTCATCTACCTTTTTACATTCATTATCGGAGCGGTAGGCCTGCTGGTATACCGCTGGAAATCGCTGCCGAGCGACGAGGAAGAGGTATCCACATACTCGCAGGAATTCTGGATCTTCATCGGCGCGACGTTACTTTGCCTTTCGGGCTTCCAGATCATCGCTACCACTTCCATTCCGGTTTATAACAAAATCGCCGAGGCGTTCGGTGCCGTGCTGAACATGGCGCTGCCGGCGGATCAGGTGGCGCATTACAATAAGTTCCAGCTTTGGTTCTTTGCATTGATCATCGTTCTCACGGGCGTAGGCCAGTATTTCTGGTGGAAAAAAACCGGCAAGGGCAAGCTGCAGACATTGTACAACCCACTGCTGCTCGCATTGCTCATCAGCGCGGCGGTAATCACATTCAAGCAGGTTCGCGACATTCAATACATCGCCTTGCTGACGACCTCGATCTTCGCGATCGTGGCGAATGGTAATATACTACTCAACATTATTCGTGGCAATTACAACCTGTCGGGCGGCGCAATAACGCACATCGGCGTGGCGCTGATGCTGATCGGGATCCTGTTCTCGTCGGCTTATACCAAAGTCGTTTCGATCAACAACTCCGGTCTGATGATCTCCCGCAGCGAGGAATTTACGGCCAACGACAATAAGGAGAACAAGGAGAACATTACCCTCTGGCTCAACAAACCGGAGAAAATGGGCGACTACATGCTTACCTGGCGCGACGTAAGAGTGGAGCCGCGCAACATTCCGGGTTATATTCCAAAGAGCTGGGTAGACATTGTGGAAGGCGATTTCCACGCGGTAGCATTGCGCGATATCGAGGTGAATGGCCAGAAATACACGAAAAAAGGCGATACCCTCGAAATTTTCCCTGAAAACTTCTACTACGAAATCGAATACCGCGAGCCATCGGGCAAGATATTCACGCTCTTCCCGCGCGTGCAGATCAACCCGCGCATGGGCGGCATCGTTTCTTCGCCGGATATCCAGCGCAAAGCCGATAAGGATTTGTACACCTACGTATCGATGGTGACCAACCCGACCGCCGAGCCGGTATGGAGCCAGACGGAGAGCTTTACGGTGAACCTGCGTGATACATTCTTCGTAAACGACTACGTGGCCATTCTCGACAACGTGGTACGTACGGAAGACGTCGAGGGCATTAAACTCGGCCCGGGGGATGCAGCCGTGAAAGCGATTATCCGCGTGCTGGATAAGGACAAGGAATTCGTGGTAACGCCGTCGTTCGTAATCCGTGACCGCATGGTAGCCCGCAAGCCGGAAACGAGCAATGAGCTGGGCATGCGCATTCAGTTCAACGAAATCAACCCGCAAACAGGCCAGTTTACATTTGGTGTAAACACGACCCAGCGCGACTTCATCGTCATGAAAGCGACGGAGAAGCCATTGATCAATATCCTCTGGCTTGGCACATTCGTACTCGTGATCGGTTTCGTGATGGCGACCATCCGCCGCTTCAAGGATTTCATCAAAATGCGCAACAAGGAAGCCGCACAGGCAGAACCAAAACCGGCATCGAAGCCGAAGGTTCAAACCGCCTGATAAGCGATTCATTCCAAATACATTAACAAGAAGTCCGGCTGCACATTGGCCGGACTTTTTGTTGTTTTATACCAGAAAATAAGTAAACCAGCCTCTCACTAAAGGTTTATTTGAGTTGCGTATACGGGCGGATAGTTTTGAAGGACTCAATCGATTCTTCATTACATTATGGACCAGCCGCAACAAACCTCCCGGCGCGAATTCCTGCGCCAATCCGCCCTGCTTGCAGGCGCATCGCTCATTTCCGCCCGCTCTTTCGGGAATATTCATATTGGCAAACAAACGCGCGTGATCGTGATCGGCGCCGGGTTTGCCGGCCTTGCCGCCGCCTATGCATTGAAGCGGAAAAACATCGACGTGACCGTGCTCGAATCGCGGAACCGCATTGGCGGTCGCGTTTTTTCCCACACCATTGCCCCCAAAGAAAACCTTGTCGTGGAGCTGGGCGCGGAATGGGTCGGCAACTCGCATGAGCGCGTGCGGGCATTGTGCGATCAGTTTGGCATACCGCTGCTGAACAACCAGTTCGACACCCATTTAATTTACCAAAACCAATACACCAAAGCGAATGCCTGGGATTTTTCGGACAACTGGAAACCGAAAATGAAAGCATTGCTCGACGGCTATAAGACGCTGGGCGAAAATCAGAAACTGGAACTCGACAGCATCGACTGGTGGCGTTACCTGGTCAACAACGGCTGCGAAGGCAAGGACCTCATCTTCCGCGAACTCCTCGACAGCACCGATTTCGGCGAGAGCATCCGCCACGTATCAGCCCTGATTGCATTGTCGACCTTCGCCGAAAGCAGCGAGAAAAACGAAATGGACCTGAAAATGCAGGGAGGCAATGCCCAGCTGGCAAAGAAATTCGCGGAAGGGATCGGCGACGCGAATATCCTCACGGGCCACATCGTGAAACGCATTGAACAAACGGGTTCAGTGAAGGTAACCTGCGAAAACGGCAAGACATTCGAAGCCGACAAGCTCATCTGCGCCATTCCCACATTTGCGATGAAGAACATTCAATGGGAGCCCGGCCTGCCGACGGAAAAGATCCAGGCGATTAACGAGCTGCAATATGCCCGTATCAACAAGAATGCGATTTTGTTCAAAAAGCGTTTCTGGAAAGACGAAAGCTTCGACCTTATTACCGACCAGACGCCCCACTACTTTTACCACGCCACCAAAAACCAGCCGTCGCAAAAAGGCGTGCTGATTTCCTACACCATCGGCGAAAAGGCCGAACTTGTAGCGGCTCAGAACGACGAATGGCGGAAACAAATGCTCGGCCAGACGCTCAGTCCCTATTTTCCCGGCTCCAAAAAACTCATCGAATCGCAGGCGAACTATTACTGGGGAACCGATAAAATCTCGCAGGGCGCGTATGCGATGTATGGTCTTAATCAATGGCATACCACGCGGCCCGCATTGCAGAAGCCGTTTCTGCACACCTCTTTCGCCGGCGAACACCTAGCCGACTGGCAGGGATTCATGGAGGGCGCGGTAGTTACCGGCGAAATGGCGGCGGCGGAGATTATGGCCGTTTAAAATCGGAACCCAAGCCTTGTAAAGAAGAATGCGCCGTTATTTCCCATCTGCACCGGGTCCCATGCACCGCCCGACTCGGTGAGCGCGGGCAGCGACATATCCGGATATACATTCAGGATGTTGCTGCCGCCGATGGACAGGGAGAAATTCTTCGTGAATTTGTAGTTCAAAGTAAGATCCGTCTGGATTTTGGGGCTATATGTGTCGAGCATATAGTCCCAGTTTGCCAGCTTAATTTCCCCGAAGCGGATAAACCGCAGCATCGAACTGAATTTGCTCACCGAATAATCGAAC
This sequence comes from Dyadobacter beijingensis DSM 21582, assembly GCF_000382205.1. Taxonomy (GTDB): domain Bacteria; phylum Bacteroidota; class Bacteroidia; order Cytophagales; family Spirosomataceae; genus Dyadobacter; species Dyadobacter beijingensis. The sequence continues at coordinate 1,347,827 of NZ_KB907787.1, read as the reverse complement.
GTCAGGTTAATCTTCGACGGCGGCGCGGAGGCGAGCACAAAACGGCGCTCACGCTCGTCAAAATAAATATCCTCTTTTCCCGCCAGCTTCGGCACCGTATTCACCGGGCCGAGCTCCATCCAATTGAAATTGGCCGCTACCGTAGTACTCAGCCTGCCGAAACCGAGCGGTGTCGTGTGCGCGATGATCACGTCCAGGCCTTTGGTGGTGGTGTATTCCAATGCATTGGTGAAGAATTGTGCCTTTCCTACCCTGAGTTCTTTGAGCAATGCGCCAATATCCTCGTCCTCGTCGCTGAATTGGCCCGTGAGTACCACGCGGTCTTTTACCTTCACATAATAGCCGTCCACGGTAATGGAAAGCCCGGAAGTGGGCGTGAATGTGACACCCAGGCTGGCGTTCTGCGATGTTTCTTCTTTCAATGGCGGAATACCCAATACGCGGGTAACGGCGCTGTTGTTATTGGCGAGCAGCACTTCGACAGGCTGGCCGTTCACGAAATTGGTAAATGTCGAATTGAAATACTTCTGGGCCAGAGACGGTGCCCGGAAGCCGGTACTCACCGATCCGCGGAAGGCTAATGCTTCACTCACTTTGAAACGCGCGCCGAGCTTGCCGTTCAGGGTGCTGCCGAAATCGCTGTAATTCTCGAAACGACCGGCGACGTCGATCAGGAATTGCTTGGTCACGTCGGCTTCGAGGTCCACGTAAACGCCTACATTGGAACGGCTGCGGTTGGTTACGTCAGCCGGGCTGTAACCGGGGAACCCTTGCGAGCCGCCGGCAAATGCGGGGTCGTAATTGCGGTAGGATGCTTCCTCGCCTGCGAAAATCTTGTAACGCTCGGTGCGGAACTCCCCGCCGAATGCGACGTTCAGGCCTTGGAGGAAGGTTTTATAATACCGGCTCACGTTCAGGTTGGTCACATTCTGGCCCAGCTGGAAACCGCCGGCGTCGAACGAGGTTTGCGAGCGCTCGCCCAGGGATCGGTTCAGCGAATTTTTCACGCCGAAGTGGAATTTGTTAAAGCCGTAAGTATTGCTCAGATCGATATCCCAGGATTTCCACACGCCGCGAACGCCCAGGGCCACCGAACGGTCCTGGATTTTGCTCGTGATGATCGGGTCGAAGCCATTCGGGTACACGGAAGGTATATTGCGGTCATCGTCCGCAAAACGCGTCCACGCATAGGCATCGCCACGGCGCTCGTTCAGGCCTCCGAAGCTATACACCTGAAAGTTGGTACCGACGGGGATTTTAGCATTATAATACACAGCCGCATTGCGGATTTCCGGGTCGCCGTACTGCCGGCGGGCGAGGTCCGATTCATTGTCTACCGTATTGGCCCGGTTGGTATGGTCGCGGGAGTTATAGTCGGCGGTAACATTCAGGAAGCCTTTTTTCGCGATTTTGACGCCGTAGTTTGCATTGATATTATAGTTCAAGCCATCGAACTGCTTATCGTCGAAGCGGTATTTGGCCTTAAACATCCCCGCATTGGCGTTGACGGTCAGCTGCCCGGCCGTTTCTTTCAGGACGATGTTGATCACCCCGGCGATGGCATCGGAACCGTATTGCGCCGCGGCGCCGTCGCGCAGGATTTCGATGCGTTCGATGGCGGCGGCGGGGATCGCATTCAAATCGGTACCGGTATTACCCCGGCCGCGCGAGCCGAAAAGGTTCACGAGTGACGACTGGTGCCGTCGCTTACCATTGATAAGCACGAGCGTCTGGTCGGGGCCCAGGCCGCGGAGCGAGGCGGGATCGACGTGGTCGGTGCCGTCGGAACCGGTCTGGCGGTTGGAATTGAACGATGGCGCTGCAAATTGCAGGAGCTGGTTCACATCGAGCTGGCCCTGCTTGGTGGTCACCTCGCGGATATCGATCACATCCACGGGCGCCGGCGTGTCCGTGGAGGAGCGGTTAAGGTTCCGCGAGCCTACGACGGTCACCTGGCTCAGCACCGTGGCGTCCGACAATGCAAAATCTTGCGTCGCCGTCCCGTTCACATCGCGTTCCACTTTATTATAACCTACAAATGTGACGACGAGCGTGGCATTGCTGTACCCGACCGTGAGGCTGTAAGCGCCGCCTGCATCGGCGACCGTACCATTGCTGGTGCCCTTTTCTACGATAGACGCGCCGATCAGCGGTTCGCCTTTTTCATCGGTAACCTTGCCTGTTACTTTAAGCCCTTGTGCATAACTATAACAGGAGAGCAATGCGAAAAGAAATGTTGAGCATAACAGTTTCATAAGATTGTAATGAGGTGTAAGATTTAACAAATATGCAATAATCAATCTTTCAGCCCATATTTTACAGAATAAAATTTTTTAGAAATCCATTTTCACAAAATTTACATAAACTCCCAGTTACATATTCTTAAAATGTAACATTTCCGCGCAAATCGTTGGCAAACTTCCTGCGTTTCAAGCGGGTTGATCCGTATCTTTGCCGGGATAATGTATTTTCCTATTGTGATTTCCTATGGTTTCCGAACTGATTAAGTCGGCATTAGGCCGACTGCGCATCGTCGCATTTCTTGAAGGCATTTCCTTTCTCGTACTTCTGGGCATCGCCATGCCCCTTAAATATTTCGCCGGACTTCCCCAGGCTGTGCGCGTCGTCGGCATGGCGCACGGTGTGTTGTTCGTCCTTTTCGTGCTCCTGCTCATCCAGGTAGCCATTGAAAAAAGCTGGTCTTTCAAAAAGTCGGCATTGTCGTTCGCTTCTTCGCTGGTACCATTCGGGACATTCTATGCAGATGCCCGCTGGTTCAGAAACTAATTGCCACTGAACCTTTTACATTCCTAAACACCCCTTGAACCAAGTGCTACGTACCTTTATCCTGACCCCTTTCATCTTCTGTTTCATCATTTCCCAAAGCTTTGCACAGAAACCGAACGAAAATTACCAGTACCATATCCACGCCGCCGCCGCGCCCGTTAAAGTCGATGGCGTAGCCGACGACCTTGCGTGGGACCAGGCCGAAACCGCCAGGGACTTTTTCATGATCACGCCGATGGATACGAGCTTTTCCAGGGCGCTGACGGACGTGAAGATGTGCTATGACCGTCATAACCTGTACATCCTGGTCGTCAATCACAAACCCGTGAAAGGCTCGCTGATCGTGGAGTCGCTCAAACGCGATTTCGCATTCGGGAAAAATGACAATTTCCTGCTCTTTATGGACACGTTCGACGACAAGACGAACGGCTTCTCGTTCGGCGCCAATGCTGCGGGCGCTCCCTGGGACGGCCAGCAAGGCGACGGCGGGACGGTCGATCTCAGCTGGGACAACAAGTGGGTGAGTTCCGTGAAAAACGAGGATGACAAATGGGTATGGGAAGCGGCCATTCCATTTAAAAGTATCCGCTACAAGCCCGGCATCACGCGCTGGGGCATCAATTTCAGCCGCCAGGACCTTACTATTTCGGAGAAATCATCGTGGGCGCCGGTACCGCGCCAGTTTCCCTCGGCCTCGCTCGCATACACGGGCGTGCTCGTGTGGGACACGCCTCCTCCAACGCCCGGCCCGAACATTTCGGTGATCCCGTACGCGGCCATGCGCATGACGAAGGACCATCAGAACGACCTTCCTACGAAATACAAGCCGACCATCGGCGGTGATGTAAAAGTAGGCCTCACGCCGTCGCTGAACCTCGATTTGACGGTCAATCCCGACTTTTCGCAGGTGGATGTGGACGTGCAGCAAACGAACCTCGACCGTTTTGAGCTCTTCTTCCCTGAACGCCGGCAGTTCTTTCTCGAAAACGCCGATCTTTTCGCCAACTTCGGGTACGCTACCATCCGGCCGTTCTTCTCGCGGCGCATCGGGTTGGGCGTACCGATCCAGTTCGGCGCACGTATGAGCGGGAAGATCAATAAAAACTGGCGTATAGGTGTGCTGGACGTGCAAACCGGCTCCAACGACACCATTACCCCGCACAACAACTACGCCGTATTTGCATTGCAGCGGCAATTGCTCGCACGGTCGAATGTACGGTTCATTTTCGTCAACAAGGATGCGACCAATTACAGCCTGGAACGGCACGCGGCCACGAACCGCTACAACCGCAACATCGGCGCCGAGTTCAACCTCGCCAGCGCCAAAAACCTGTGGACAGGGAAAGTCATGTTCCTGAAATCTTTCACGCCAGGGAAATCATCCGACGATTGGACGCACGCAGCGGATTTGAAATTCACGAAAGCGAACCTCATATGGCAATGGCAGCATGAATATGTGGGTAAAAATTACAATGCGGAAGTGGGTTACGTGCCCAATGCCGTCCGAATGGGTTATTACAAGATCAGCCCTAACGTTGCTTACCTGTTCTTTATCAAACATCCGAAAATCATCAGCCACGGTCCGAAAATCGTAAGCAATGTGTATTGGGACAAAAAATTTGATATGAGCGACAGGGAATTCATTTTGTCCTACAATGTCAACTTCATCAACCGCGCGACGGTGGCCGTGTGGGGATCAAGCAATTATGTGCGCCTGCTCCGGCCGTTCGACCCTACCAACCTGGGCAATGCTACATTGGCAACCGGCACGGAACACAACTGGAAAGCAGTTGGTTTCGATATCGTTTCGGGGCCGCAGAACCGCCTTACCTACCTCGCATCGGGGATTTTGGGTGGTTACTACCAGAACGGCAAGCGCAACAACCTGAAAGCCGAGCTCGGTTACCGCGTGCAGCCGTACGTGGCGATCACGATGGCCGGTAACTACAACGATATCCGCCTGCCCGAGCCGTGGAAGCGCACACAGCTCTGGCTCGTAGGCCCGCGCGTGGACGTAACCTTCACGAACAGCCTGTTTTTCACGACATTCATGCAGTATAACAATCAGGCCGACAATATCAACCTGAATGCACGTCTGCAATGGCGCTACAAACCCGCGTCGGACCTTTTCATTGTGTACACCGACAATTATCTGCCGGAGAACTTCCGGGTCAAAAACCGGGCGATCGTGCTGAAATTCACCTACTGGTGGAATCTTTAATAAAACACTTCGATATTCTTCTTTTTGAGCTGGCTCAGCTGCTCGCTGTATTTTTGCTCGGCATCCGCTCCCAGGAACGGATTGCCGCGTAAATGCAGCTTGTCGAGCTTGCGGATCTGCAACAGCTGCATCGGGAAATCGGGGAAGTTGTTGGCCGACAAATCCAGCTCCTGCAAGTTGGTAAATGCCGCCAGCTCGGCCGGAAATGTCGTGAGCCAGTTGAAACCCAGGTCCACAACGCGCAGGTCCTTCATACGCGTGATGCGCGCGGGGAGCTTGCTGAGATGGTTATGGTGGGCGTAAATGGTGGTTACGCGCTTCATTTTATCGATGCGTGCGGGCAGTGCGGTGAGCTCATTGTATGAAACCGCCAGGTGCGTGAGGCGTTTCAGCCGGGTGATTGACCTCGGCAGGGTCCCAAGTTTATTGTAATACAAATCCAGCACTTCCAACCGGCGCATTTTGCGGATTCCGGTCGGCAATGCGGCCAGTCCGGCTTTGTAAAAGTTGAGGTCTTTGACCGATTTCAGTTTTTTGAAACTCGCATTGTTCAAACCTGCCAGCCGGTTATTTCCCAGCCAGAGCGATTCCAGCTTTTTGCAATTCCGTGCCGCCGCCGGAATGTCCGTCAGCATATTCATTTGCAGGTTGATGAGCCTTAGCGATCTGTTTCGACTGATGCGGATGCTTTTTTCCGTCAGTATGTTCCGTGTCACGTCGAGGTTGCGCAATTTGGGCAGGCGCGACATATCGAGGTCGAGATTTTCGATATCGTTGTCTGTCAGAAGCAGTTCTTCAAGGTTAGGGAAACGATATATCACCTGGGGAACGGACGTCAGCATGCTCCGGCCAAGTGCCAGCGTCTTCACTTTTAATGTGTCCTTCACCGCCAATGCTTCCTCCATTCCGTGAACCACACTGTCCTTTTTGGCATTCTGCTCCTTCGGCGCCGACGGATAAAACCCGACAAATGCCGTCAGCGTGGCCTTTTTGCCAGCAGTCCTGCGTGATTTGATGCCCGTGAGGTAAGGTGTAATTTTTGCCTTGATAATGGCGGCCAGCGAATCCGCATTATCCGGTTCCCGCTGCTGCTTGCCGTTCACCAGCTTGAACCGCTGGCTCAGGATTTCGAAAGTAAGGTAATCGATCTTTCCTTCGGCATTCAGCAGGAGCGTATTCCAGATGGTAACGTCTTGCAGCTTGTCCGTTTCGAGCATCTGCGCATACATTTCCTGAAATGCCTTTTGAATGCTATAAGGGGTTTCCAACTGGGAATCTTCGGGATTTTTGTAATCCTGTTCCAATTTCAATCCGATCCCCTTTGCATTAACTTCTTTGCGGCTGAGCACCACAGGCTGCGCCGCCAGCCCCAGGCCCGCGACGAGCAATAAAACAGTGAAGAATATTTTCATGACCGGCAGCATTAAGTGAATACGCAAACATAACTAAAAAGCTAGTTATATTATTATATTTACTTATATATTTTACTGCCGAAACGCTAATATCCGCTCATTCTACTTGCTCCTTTCGATGGTGTATTGAACCAGCTGTTCGAGGGAGCGGCGGTGCGGCGAGTCCGCGAATTCGTTGAGTAGTGCGAGGGCTTCTTTTACGTACCGCTCCATCACTTCCTGCGCGTAGCGGAGGCCACCCGATTCCTTTACAAACGCGATCACTTCGCTTACTTTGTTGGGTTTGTGACTTTCGTTGCGGATAATGTTGATAATTCGCCGTTTTTCAAGCCAGGGAGCTTGGTTAAGGGCGTAAATGAGCGGGAGCGTCATTTTCTTTTCCTTGATATCGATACCGAGCGGCTTGCCGATCTCGTCTTCGCCGTAATCGAACAGGTCGTCCTTGATCTGGAACGCCATACCTACTTTCTCGCCGAATGCGTGCATTCTGTCCACCACTTCCTTCGCCGCGCCGACCGAACTGGCGCCCACCGCACAGCAGGAGGCGATGAGTGATGCCGTTTTCTGGCGGATGATTTCGTAATAAACTTCTTCATTGATGTCGAGCCTGCGGGCTTTTTCAATTTGCAAAAGCTCGCCTTCGCTGAGCTCGCGGACGGCTGTGGAAACGATTTTCAGGATTTTGAACTCTTCATGGTCCACCGAGAGCAGCAGCCCGCGCGACAGCAGGTAGTCGCCGACCAATACGGCGATCTTGTTTTTCCACAATGCATTGACGGAGAAAAAGCCGCGGCGGTAGTTGGAATCGTCCACCACGTCGTCGTGCACGAGCGTGGCCGTATGCAGGAGCTCGATCATCGCGCCGCCCCGGTAGGTCGACTCGGCGATGTCGCCGCAAACCCCGGCCGACAGGAACACGAACATCGGGCGCAGCTGCTTGCCTTTCCGTCGCACGATATAGTTCATGATCTGGTCCAGCAGCATTACCTCGCTTTTCATAAACTGGCGAAACTTCTGCTCGAAGGCCTTCATTTCGTCCGCGATAGGCGCCTGGATTTCCTTTATTGAAAGGGTCATATGATTATAAGAGGGGCCGTTGCCGCCTACTGATATTAAAAGGATGCAGACAGGGGCATTTATTCATCCGATAGTTTCGTTTAACCCTCTGAACTTTGATCTTCAAATTTGGAATAAAATCTTCTGTTTATATCAATTTTAAGCTGAAAATGTTTAGAATTGAGCAAAGGCCCGGGCGCCACAAACGGCCGACCGCCGACCGCCGACGGCCGAAGTACAAACTAAACCACGTAAACCGGTTGATATGAAAGCACTCGTCCTCGGCGGAGGATCTATGAAGGGAGCATTTCAGGTAGGAGTAATTCAGGCAGTATTAGAAAATGGCTTTGAACCTGAAATGGTATATGGAATTTCAGTAGGCTCATTGAATGCGACATTCCTTGCCAACGAAACAGGCAAACAAAATGCGGAAAACGGGCGGATAGACTGGCCCCTGGCCGGGCGCAAGCTCCTCGAATTCTGGATCAAGAACATTACCCAGCCCCAGGATATTTCGACGTTGCGCTCGCGCGTCATGCTCGGCATGAACACGCTCATGAGCCGCTTCGACGGCATCGTGGACCCTTCACCGCTCCACCTGCTTATCCGCAAGCATCTCAACGACGATTACCTCCGCGACACGCCCGTTAAGGTGAAAGCCGGGGCCGTGAATATCGAAACGGGGGAAATGAAATATGTGTCGAGCCGCGACCCGCATTACATCGATTTTGTGTACGCCAGCTCGTCGATCCCGATGCTGATGCCGGCGGTCGAGATCGATAACCACTTGTATCTCGATGGCGGCCTGCGCGAAGTAGCGCCCATCCGCGAGGCAATCGAGGACGGGGCGACGGAAATCGTGCTCATCGGCTGCCATTCTCCCCTGCTCTACCAGCCCGAGGGCATCAACACCCGCAACCTGATCACACTCATCGAGCGCGTGCGCGACATTACCGTGAACCAGATCGTGAACAACAACATCCAATGGGCCGAGTCGTACGTCGACCGCTCGAACCTGCGCGGCAAGCCCATGAAGCTAACCGTCGTAAGGCCTTCGACGCCGCTGTTCCTCGATTTGCAGCATTTCAATTCCGAAGACATTTCCCGGCTGATCATCGAAGGTTACCGAGCAGGTGTGGAATCGATTTTGAAGGCGGAAAAGGTATCGGACACGACAATCGTGGATACCGCCATAGGACACCCGGTAGGAAATCCCGTCGGCGACCCGGCTGTGCCAGACAAAACAACCTGATATCGCTATCATGAAACATCAAACCCGGCAGATTTTCACAGCATTGCTGCTCGCTGCCTTTACACACACCATCCAGGCCCAGACCGGCGACTGCAAGTTCGCCGACGCCGATGCCCTGAAAATGTACCTGAAACCGGGCAAACGAACCACCCCGCTCATCATGGCGCACCAGGGCGGTACCGAAGACGGCTTCCCCGGCAACAGCATGGCCACCTTCGCACGGACTTATTCCAAAGTGCCTTGCGTGCTCCTGGAAATCGACGTGCGCCCCACCGCCGACAGCCTGCTCGTCATCTCCCACGACGACGACCTGGCTTTGAAAACCAATGGCAAGGGATTGCTCAGCAAGAAGAAGTGGAAAGAAGTCAGCAAACTGAGGCTGAAAGATCCCTATGGCTCCATGACGGAGCATCCGATACCTACATTCCAGGAGGTGTTGAACTGGTCGGCCGGAAAAAACCTGGTGCTCATCGTGGATAAAAAGCCGGAAACGAGCATTGCACGCACCATTCAGTTGCTGCAAGGTACCGGCAACCTGTACAAGTCGGTACTGATATGCTATTCATTAAAAGAAGCGCAGCTTGCGCACAAACTAGCTCCGCAGCTTATGCTCGCCGTAGGTTTCAACAGCCCGGAACATATCGACGCCGTTGAGCAATCGGGCCTGCCGTTTGAGCAACTGGTGGCACTTACGCCCCGCGAGTTGCAGGACGCCCCTTTTTACCAGCGCATTCACGACCTGAACGTCGCGTCTTCCCTCGGCACCAACGGCAACGTCGACACGCTTCAAACGACCGAATCGCGGCCATTGTACCAGAAGATCCGGGATTCCGGCGGGCCGGACATTATTTGTACCGATAATCCTATTTTGGTCCAGAGTATATTTTATAAGAAGGATTAAAGGGAGGAACGAGGAATGGTAGGAACATTGACATTAGGTATAAAACAAACCGAGCCCGCATTGCTGCGGGCTCGGTTGCTTATAGGAAGCTCGTATTCTTAGTTGAAGATATAACGGATACCGATTTGCGCCTGCCACACGTCGTTGATCGTTCTCGACTTCACGAATGCGTCTTTCACCAAAACAGTTTCGCCATTTACTACCTGCGTACCCATGCGGTAGGTGGGAACACCCTGCGCATTCACGCTCGCGAAGTTGAGCGGGTTAGATTGTGTGCTGTTGGAAGAAGCGGTCACCTGGTTGGCTACGCCCCAGGTATCCTTGATCAGGTTACCCACGTTGAAGATATCTGCCCGAAGACGTATGATGTTCTTCTTGTCTTTCTTGCCCACTTTTACGTAGAAATCCTGCTCTACCGTCAAATCGAAACGGGTTAGCCAAGGGTAAGCACCGCCGTTACGCTCTGCATATTTGCCTTTTCTTTCCTTCAAATACGGGTGGTTATCGATGTATTTCTGGAATGCTTCGGCTTGCTGCTCCGGCGAGAAGGTGTAGGTTTTACCGTTCGCAGTAGTAGTCAGCGTCTGGAATGTAATATCGGTGGCTTTGTTTGGAACAAAGATCAGGTCGTTGTTCTGACCGTCGCCGTTCATATCCGTTGCGCTGATGTAAGATATTTTGGTACCGCTTGAAGAAACGCCGCCCAATGTTACCATCGTAGCACCACCGAATTTACCGCCATATTCTTTGCGATAAGAAACGTAACCTACAAAACGGTGACGAACGTCGTTACCAGAATAAGCCAGGTCGAGATAGTTCAAACCATTCACACCCGGCACGTTGCCTTCCACGGTTGACGATACCGAAGCAATGTCCTTCGCCATCCCGTAAGTATAACCCACCATTCCACCGAAACCGCGTGTTGCAGGTTTTTCGAGTTTACCAGTCAATGAATATGAGTAGCCTTTATTGGTATTGGTCAAAACATAAACGTTCGAAACGTCGGTATTCACAAGGCGCGCTGCGTTAACCTGTGCCGTTGGCAAGCCCGAAGCCGGGAAACGATCGCGTGTATCAGGTCCTGCGAACTGGGTAGTAGGCGCTTTCAGGTTCACGTCGATGTAGCGGAGTGAGTTGTAGTTTTTATTGAAAATACCTTCCACAGTCGCTACTACGCCCCAGCCCAGTTGCTGGTCGATACCGATGTTGCTTTTCCAGATTTGCGGGAATTTCAGGTTTTCATCCGACGCGTTCACCTGGTAGCCTTTCAATGGGCCGGTGGTTGTCGGATTGTAACGGCTTGGGTCCAATGTGAACGGATACTGCGTGGTGTTGTTTCCAACGACCGTAGCGGAGTTCACACCATTGTTACCCAATTGGTTTGAAATCAACACGTAAGGAATGCGGGAAAGGAACAAACCCGTTCCACCGCGAACCTGCGTCGTACGGTCGCCTTTTACGTCCCAGTTGAAACCTACGCGTGGGGACAGGTAGATACGTGATTTCGGCACATTGCCCGTGTTGACGTTGTAGTCGGCACCCTCCGGATCTTTGAATTTGATAGCCGCCACTTGTGCATTGTAGTATTGTTCCGATGTATTCGGGATCGTGATCAGATCAGCGCGGATACCTGCTGTAAGCTTGAAGTTAGGCGTAGCCTGGAACTCATCCTGTGCGTACAAGCTGAAAGTCTGCGTTTTGAATGTCTGCCACGGAGCAGCGCCGCCCGGAAGCAATGAGTAGCGGTAGTTGAAACGTGTTACGGTATCAGGAGCGGTCGTCAGGTTAGGATTAGCGAGGTATGCATTAGCTGCATTCTTGAAATCCTGGATCGATCTGAATACCCACACCCCATTGGAAGTGGGGAAGAACAAGTTGTTCGACTTGAAGTGCTCATATGCCGCACCTACTGTAAATGTATGCTTTCCTGCGAAGTACGTCAGGTTGTCGGTAATGTTGAAAGTCGCGTAATCGAGGCGGTTGTTCGGAGTGAACGGATCTGAACCGATGGTCGTGTAAGTCGATCCGTCTTTCTGGATTTCGATCGTCGGGAAGATCGGCGCCTTGTATTTACGGTCTTCGATCTGCTTGTTGTAAGTCGCGATCAGGTTGTTGGCAAATTTACCGCCGAAGTTCGAGTTCAATTCCGCTACGAATGAACGGGTATTGTCCTGGATAATGTAGCCGGTATTCTGTGGAGAGATCGCCGAAAGCGAGTTGGTACGGTTACCGAAACCTGCCGTGTTGGAGCTGTTCGACTGGCTGATAAGCACGTCCGAATCCGAATCGTGGTGCGAGTAGCGCAAGGTCAGCTTGTGCTTGTCGCTGATGTTGTAATCGATACGGCCGAGGAATTTCTTGCTTTTGTTCTCGTTGTTAAAGCCGTCCAGTGCACCTACATCGTAATTAAACTTCTCTTTCATGAACGAAGCCAGGTCCTGCATATCCGCCAGTGTCGTGCGGGAAACGTTGCTGCCCGACTGGCCGCGGTTCAGTACGAAGTCGAGCGCAGGGCTTGAACGTTTTACAAATTCGCCGTTGACAAAGAAGAACAATTTGTTTTTCACAATCGGACCGCCCAGACGGAAACCGGTCGTTTTCTCGTTGAATTCGGCCACTGTAATGTCGCTGCCGTCAATTTTCTTACCTGCGAGGCTCTTGTTTTTGAAGAAGTGGAATGCAGAACCCGAGAATTCGTTGGTACCCGAGCGTGTTACCGCGTTGATACCCGCACCCGCGAAGCCCGATTGACGCACGTCATAAGGAGCGATGTTGATCTGCACCTCTTCGATCGCGTCGAGCGAGATCGCCGTAGAACCGGTACGACCACCGGCCTGCGCCTCGCTACCGAGACCGAAACCGTTGTTGAACACCGAACCGTCGATCGTGAAGTTGTTATAACGGCTGTCCTGCCCGCCGAATGAGCGGCCGTTGCTGTACGCATTGTACTTGGTAATGTCGTTCAGCGTACGCCCCAATGTAGGGAGGCTGGTAATGAGGTTCTTATTGAAGGTAGTAGCGGCACCTGTACGGTCGGAGCTGAAAATATCGCTTCCTGCGCCGGTCACTACCACTTCCTGCAATTCGGTGGAGCCGTCCTTCAACTCGAAGTTGACGTTGGCCGCAGTACCGAGGTTAGCGAAGATGTTTTCCTGCGACTGCTCGTTGAAACCGACGAAGGAAACCGTCACCTTGTAAGGCCCGCCCACGCGTACGGCCGGGATCGTGTAAAGCCCCTGCTCATTGGTTACCGAGCCGTATTTGGTTCCTGAAGGTTCGTGAATAGCGACTACGGTAGCGCCCGGAAGAACGTCGCCTTTGCCGTCTGCAACACGCCCTGTAATTGCTGATGAAGTGACCTGGGCTTGCGCACCCGGCCCCAATAGAGAGAATAGAAACGCGGTTACCGCAAGGCATACCGCCCGGAAGAGTAAACTTTTCCCGTTCATAAATTTGGTGATTTGGTTTGTAAGAATACTAGCGGATTCATTCAAGGAGGATGAATAATTGGTGCAAAATAATAGCTTTTTACATTCACAAGCAAAAGCCTAAATCCTACTAAAATACAATACTAGTCGCCGTAACTGGCTGATTTATTGAAATAATACAGATTCGTGTACCAATACTTCAATATTTTCTATTTTATCAAATCATTAATAAATGGGGAGGGTAGCGGAGCGCTTGGGGAAGGCTATTTAAGGTGACAAAAAAAGATTTTTTATCTATCCGGGACTTCAATTATCGTACCAAAAGGTAACTGGTATTAAGAAATTGTTAAGTCTAACTTGCGCAGGATTTTTTTCCTTACCGAAAATACTTACAAACTTTACGGGCAAGCGTAGTGACCGCTGACCGCCGACCGCTGGAAGGATTAATCCTGAAAAACGACGGTCGGGCCGTCGGTGGTTAGCTTTCAAAATCTCTTTCCCAAAGTTCAACATTATGCAACTCAATTTCAAACAAATAGGCGAAACCGGCAAGCCGCTCATTATTCTACACGGCGTGTTTGGCTTTCTCGACAACTGGCTGACCATCGGCAAGCACATCGCCGAGCAGGGTTACCGCGTGTACCTCGTCGACCAGCGTAACCACGGCCGCTCCCCGCACGAGGCGCCTCTCACCTTCCCGACGTTGGCGGCTGATCTGAAAGAATTCCTGGATCAGCAGGCGATCGAGTCCCCGATCCTGGTAGGCCATTCGATGGGCGGAAAAACCGTGATGGAGTATGCCGTAACCTATCCCGGCACATTCGAGGCGCTGGTAGTGGTGGACATCGGCCCGAAAGGCTACCCGATCCATCATACCAAAATCCTGAAAGGCCTCAACGCGATTCCCATCGATGAAATCGAAAGCCGAAACCAGGCCGACGAAATCCTGGCGGAATACGAGCCTTTGCTCGGCGTGCGGCAGTTTCTGCTAAAAAACTTGTATAGAAAGGAAGAAGGCGGCTTCGCGTGGCGCTTTAACCTGCCCTTGCTGACGACCGATATGGCCAATGTAGGTGCGCAGATAAAATCCGATACGCCGGTGGAAACGCCGACGCTCTTCATGCGCGGCGCGGATTCCAGTTATGTTCTGGATGAAGATATGGAAGGCATTCTAGACCTGTTCCCGAATGCACAGCTAAAAACGATTGAAGGAGCAGGGCACTGGGTGCAGGCCGAACAGCCGAAAGCATTTGTCAGCACCCTGCTTGAATTTCTGAATACGGCTATCTGACGTATTTGACCCTGGGTGAATTACAGGTATTGAGGATCAGCTGGTCATCGCTCAGGGATACTTCCCAGGTCGGGCAGGTGATGCAGTTCAGCAGTTCGCATTGCGGGTTGCTGGGCAGCGCGGTCAAAGGCTTCACGTCTAACAGGGCGCCATTGATGATCATGGTGGCCGGCGCACAGCACCGGGGCGTACCATTGGCATTCAGCACCACGCCGTCGCTGCGAAAAATCAATGAGTCGGACTGGGTAGCCGCAATGGGCTCCCAGCTGCTTTTGTTATCGAGTGACGATCTCTCAATCTCGATGGAATGCCAAAGACCCGACACAGTCGTGAATGCGGCATTCGGAGACATATCGCCGACACTATCCTTTTTACAAGACACTAACCACACCAGGACCACGGGTATGTATAATAGTCTTTTCATACTTATTAAATAATTTTATTTATTCCGTAGATTCACAATCAGCCATTTTGGTTGGAAAGGAATAAAAAAATGCAGCGCCTATGAACGATTCCGGGATTTCTCTGTACTTAATCCCTACTATACTGGCGGAAGGCACGCAAAACGACGTCCTCTCGCCGCAAATCAAGGATACCGTCCAAAATCTGGATGTTTTTTTCGTGGAAAACGTCCGCACGGCCCGGCGGTTTATCAGCAGTTTAAAGCTCGGCAAGGTGATCGACGAGCTGTCGTTCATCGAACTCGATAAGGATACGCCGGAGAGCGAGACCGTTGCGGCCCTGCGCAGCCTCGGCAAAAGCGCCGGGGTGATTTCGGAGGCCGGGTGCCCTGGCGTGGCCGATCCGGGCGCGGTGGCGGTACGCATTGCGCACGAGCTGGGCATCCGGGTGGTGCCGCTCGTAGGGCCTTCGTCTATTTTGCTCGCATTGATGGCCTCCGGCATGAGCGGACAGTCGTTTGCATTCCACGGCTACCTTCCCATCGACAAAGTGCAGCGCAAGAAAACGTTGCAAACCCTCGAGCGTAATGCGAGACAATATCAGCAAACGCAGATTTTCATGGAAACGCCCTTTCGCAACAACCAGCTGCTGGAAGCCGTAGCCGAAGCCTGCTCGCCCGATCTGCTGCTATGCATTGCCGCGAACGTGACTGCGCCCGACGAGTACATCAGGACCATGCCCATTCGAAAATGGAAGGCCTCGAAGCCCGATTTGCACAAAATCCCGACAATTTTCCTGATCGGATAGGCATTAGCGGAACGCTGGCTTAACTTTACCGGTTTCACGGACGAAAGATACCGACCGATCTTTTCGTTCTTTTTGTAAACTGCATTTGACATTGAAGAAATACATTCTGATCGCCCTTCTGGCCGCCGCAGGCTTGTGGGGCTGTAATGACGACAGCCTCGATGCCGCGATTACGGTGGATTCCAACTTCCAGTCCGGAACGAGCGGGGAAAACGGGTGGGAACCTGGCTTCGCCGGGTATGCCTCCACAGCCGATTCGAGCCAGCTCGATACCGTTGCAGCGATCGCCCTCCTGCCCCGTGGACTCGATACGACACAATATGGGTTTCGTATTTTGTCGAGATACTCGAAGGGCAACATGTTCAGCTATCTCAAAAAGCGCGTAAGCGGGTTTACACCGAACGGCTCCTATGAAATGACGCTGCAAGTGGACCTGGCGACCAATTACAGCAACGACAGCGCCAAAGGTGTCGTAGACCAGGTGACCTTCAAGGCCGGCGTCTCTCCTTCCGAACCATTGACAAAGCTGGTATCCGGTGTGTACGCATTCAATCTCGATAAAGGCACAGGCAAGCAGCCAGGCAAGGACGTGCTGCTTTCGGGCAGCATTGCCAGCACAAACCGCGACACGCGCTACCATACACTATTACGGTATTCCAATGCACCCGTGACGGTCACCGCCAATAACCGGGGCGAGCTATGGTTTTACGCAGGCACCGACTCGGACTATAAGGATACGACGATATTCTATTTCGACCGCATTATCGCCACTTTCAAAGAACTGTGAAGTGTTTCCTCCATTCAGCACCATTTATTAACCCACATAAACCCTACCGGAATGGTACAGGTACAGACGTTTGTCTTCAACCCATTTTCTGAAAATACCTATCTGCTTCACGACGAAACCGGCGAGGCGATCATCATCGACCCGGGCTGCTATGACCGCTCGGAAGTGAACGAACTTACCGCTTTCGTGGAACAACAAGGCCTGAAACCCGTGCTGATCGTGAACACCCACGCACATATCGACCATGTGCTTGGCGTGGCGGCATTGAAGCGGAAATACAATGTGCCCTTCGCATTGCACAAGCTGGACGAACCTTTGCTAAGGGCCGTTAAAACTTACGCATCCAACTATGGATTTTCGGCATTCGAGGAACCGGAGATCGACCGTTTTATCAAAGAAGGCGAAACGATCGATTTTGGCAACACGTCCCTGAAAATCATATTCGTACCCGGCCACGCACCAGGCCACGTGGCATTTGTGGACGATGCCGACAAGTTTGTAATCGGCGGCGATGTACTGTTTCGGATGAGTATCGGCCGCACCGACCTTCCCGGCGGCGACCATGCGACCTTGCTGCGGAGCATTCGTGAGGAATTGTTTACATTACCCGACGATTACACCGTCTACGCCGGGCACATGGAGCCTACGAACATTGGTTTTGAGAAAAGAAATAACCCCTTCTTCAAATAGCGCGCTATGATCCGTCGCAATATCCCCAATGCCCTCACCTGCGGAAACCTGCTTTGCGGCTGCATTGGTGTGGTGGAAGCATTTCACAATAACCTCCTGCTTTCGTGCCTGCTCATCGGTGTGGCCTTGATTTTCGACTTCCTGGACGGCTTCCTGGCGCGGCTGCTCAAAGTCACTTCCCCGATCGGCCGCGACCTCGACTCGCTGGCGGATATGGTTACTTTCGGTTTGCTGCCGGCCATTATCGTTTATCAGTTGCTTATGCAAAGCATTCCTGACCTGTTCGGGATATGGAAAGCCTATCCTGCATTCATTATCGCTATTTTCTCGGCCATCCGCCTGGCGAAGTTTAACAACGACCCGCGCCAGTCCGACTCTTTCATCGGCGTGCCTACCCCGGCGAATGCGATGCTGATGGCGTCATTGCCGTGGATCGTGCATATCGAAGGCGGCATTTGGAAGGATATTATTGTAAACACCAACAATCTGCTGATCCTGAGCGCTGTGATGTCTTATGCATTGGTCATGGAACTCCCGCTGATCGCGCTGAAATTCAAAAGTTTCGGATGGAAAGGAAATGAGGCGCGGTTTGTGTTCCTTGGCATTTCCATCCTTTTATTGGTTACATTAAAAATCCTGGCGATCCCCGCGATCCTGATCATCTACGTGCTGCTTTCCCTCGCCGACAACCTTAGGAAAAAGCGGGCATGAATTGGTTCCCAGTACTTTTTGTTGCATTTTTGTAGTCTTTCCGGCAACGTATGTTGCTAATACATATCTGTTTAGAATTAAAACCGTCCCACTTGCCTGTTGACCCTCGGCAACACGGAGCACCTTCATTCGCATGACATTTTCCCGCATTACCGGCCTAGGCTTTTACGTTCCCGACAATATCATTACCAACGACGACCTTACCCAATGGATGGACACTTCCGATGAGTGGATCCGCGAGCGGACCGGCATCCGGGAGCGCCGCTATTTTCAGTACGGTAAGGATACCAATTACAGCATGGCGGCCGCGGCATCGCGCCAGGCGCTGGAACGGGCCGGGTTAACGCCCAATGATATCGACGTGATCGTCTACGCTACCATTACCCCGGATTACTTTTTCCCCGGCTCGGCGTTTCTCATGCAGCGCGAGCTGGGCATGGACGGCAAGCCGGTGATCGACATCCGCGAGCAATGCTCCGGTTTTGTGTACGCGCTTTCCATCGCCGATCAGTTTATCAAATCGGGCATGTACAAGACGGCGCTGGTAGTGGGTTCGGAAATCCAGTCGTCGTGGATCGACAAAAGCACGGAAGGGCGCAATACGGCGGTGATTTTCGGCGACGGCGCCGGTGCGGCGGTCGTTTCTGCCACGGACGATCCCCAACATTGTATATTATCTACACACCTTCACGCCGACGGGCGGTTTGCGGAGGAGCTTTATGTCAAAGATCCCGGCAGCAGCCGCGAGGGCCGGCCGGTAAGCCAGGAAGTCCTCGAATCGGGCGGGCATAATGTATACATGAATGGCAATGCGGTTTTCAAACATGCGATCGTGCGCTTTGGCGAGGTGATCCAGGAGGCATTGGCGGCAAACGGCTACTCGGCCGGCGATATCGACCTGCTGGTACCGCACCAGGCCAATATCCGCATCAGCGACTACGTACGCCAGCAACTCGGCCTCGAAGAATCGCAGGTAATCAACAACTTACAACGTTTCGGAAATACCACCGCGGCTTCCATTCCCATCGCATTGACGGAAGCCTGGGAGCTTGGAAAGGTGAAAGAAGGTGATCTCGTGTGCCTGGCCGCGTTCGGAAGCGGGTTTACGTGGGCCTCGGCGCTGATCAGGTGGTAGGGACCGGACTAGAATTGTCCGGTCGACAGCATGACCAATGTGCACCCCTCTATTGGTATGATATTTTTATCTATTAAAATATCCTTAAATTCAGGATTCTCTGTACCAGGGTTAAAGATAACGCGTTTAGGATTTAGAGAAACGATGTATTCGTAGTATTCAGGTTGGTGGCTCGGATTGATATACAAAGTGACGGTATCTACGTCCTCCCAGTCAGTTTTGTCTGTGTTGATTTCTTCTCCTAATGCGAAACCTTTCCTGCGTCCGATGAGTAATATGGGGTGACCATAATGCCTGAGTTTCTGTGCAGCCAGGTAAGCGTACCTGGAAGGGTTTGAAGTTGCTCCAATGATGAGTGTACGTTTCATGCCAAATCAATTTAATAAATAACAGGGGCAGCAATGCCCGCCCACACACTTTTGAAACAACAAAAGATCGTTCCCGCGTTCGCGCCGGGTGCGAGTACAGCTGTACAACGTTTAGAACCTATCATAATAGCTTTTAAAAAAATGAATGAATCAAATGTAAGCCGGAGCTTCTGGAACGAAAAGTGGGCAAAAATTTTATTCGACGAGATCGAGAACGCTCCCCATTACGAGGTATCCAATTATGGCAGATTGAAAAGTTTCCAGAACAACCCCAAGGAAGGTGTTGTCATCAAAGGATCTGTCATTCAAGGGTATAGATCATTGAATATCCGTGTAGCCGGTGGAAAGACCATCAACCGTTACGTTCACAAGCTGGTAGCCGAGCATTTTGCGGACAAGCCTGATGCCGACCATAACTTCGTGATCCACCTGGATTTTGACAAGCAGAACAATCATTACGAAAACCTGAAATGGGTTACCAAGGCGGAAATGATCGATCACAATCGCGAAAACCCTGCATTCATCAACCGGGTGATCCCGCGCCGTACGAAAAATTACAAGCTAACGGAAAGTAAAGTGCGGATCATTAAGAAGCTTTTGAAAAACGATAACAACCGTTTGAAAATGATCGCGAAGCAATTCGGAATCACGCATACGCAGCTCAACCGCATTCGTTCGGGAGAAAACTGGAAGCATGTAACCGTTGAAGATTAATCAAAATACTTATTTGAGTTTTTCAGCGGCGGAAACCGTATAACCGCTGCCGTTCGCACCCTCTTCAAAGTCAACAGACACGCCAATCACATACATGAGGTGGCGCTTGTCTATCAGTACCTTAATTCCTTCGATGAGGTATGTCTGGTCATGCTCTGTGGCTGTGTCGAACCCAAGCAAAAAGGATCCGCTGCACGCACCCCCTCTTAAACCTACCCTGAGTCCATAGGTATCCGGGATTTTATTGGCTTCGAGTGTCGATCTGATTTCCAGCTGTGCTGCCTGGGTCAGTTGAATCGGGTTATTCATTCCTGCTCATTATTCTTGGTGGCGATAAATCAGTAAACGCAAACTGCTTCCGTTCCATTCGCGTTTTGAAATAAATATCTCCCAAATGCGGCTATTCGTTTAATTTTGTGCCTCATTTTGGCATAAAATTACTTTTCACACCATGGAATATATCTGGATACTGACCATTCTCGCCCTCGGCGTCATCGTTACTTTCGGCATTTACCTCACCATTACGACCGTCGCTAATAAGATATTCGAGAAGCAGCGCTGGGACATTCGTAGCAAAAATATCGAAATCACCCTGCCCCTGCGCTTGCAGGCCTACGAGCGTATGTGCCTCTTCCTGGAACGCATTACCCCTAATAACCTGTTGTTAAGACTCGCCCCGTCGGCGATGAGTGCCCTGGAACTGCAGCAGATCGTGCTGCATGAAATCCGGGAAGAATATAACCATAATGTAGCGCAGCAGCTATACATCAGCACGCATGCCTGGGAACAGATCGTGAACGCGATGAACGAAACCGTGGCCGTGGTGAACCAGGCAGCAGCGGAAGTGAGCGCCGAAGCGCCCTCCTCCGACCTTGCCAAGAAAATCTTCTCGCACGTGATCGAAAAGGAAATACAGCCCTCGACGCACGCATTGAAGGTTTTGAAGGAGGAGATCAGGAATGTTTTCTGACCGCGGACGGCTGACCGCCGAGTGCGGATTGCGACCACTGACGGAAGACCGCTGACGGCGGATTGCGGACCGCTGACGGCCGACCGCTGACCGCCGTTGGTGCTTGGTCTGATGAGGCGTAGTCGGAGGTCGTTGTTGCCGGTCGTAAAAGACGTAATCGGCCGTCAGCGGTCGGCGGTCCTAAGAGGCGTAACGGCCGTCGGCGGTCAGCGGTCCTAAAAGGCGTAACGGCCGTCGGCGGTCAGCGGTCGTTGTTATCGATCGGAAAAGGCACAGTCGGCGGTCGGCGGTCGTTGTTACCGATCGGAAATGGCGTAACCGGCCGTCAGCCGCCAAAATTAACATCAACACTATTTCAATCCGGCCGGAAACAAGCGCCGGCGACCAATAAGAAAATGCTTTACCCCAATACATTAGAACAAAAACTAGGTTTCGACAAGCTGAGGGAACGACTGAAAGAGCTTTGTATCAGCTCGCTCGGGCAGAATTATGTCGAGAAAATCCGGTTTTCCGAGAATTTCGGCATGGTGGAGAAACTCGTAAGCCAGACCGCCGAAATGCAGCGCATCCTGGAACTGGGCGAGAATTTCCCATCGCAGAACTACATTGATGCCACCCCCTATCTAAAAAGGGCGTCCATTGAAGGCATGCTGCTCACGCAGCCGGAATTTTCGGACCTGAAAGTGTCGCTCCTGACGATCCGCCTCTGCCTCCGCTTTTTCGAAAGCCAGGAAGCGGACGCTTTCCCTATTTTGGGAGAATACGCCAAAACGATTAAGGTCGAAAAGGCCGTTACCGATGCCATCGACCGCATTATCGACGACCGCGGGCAGATCCGCGACTCGGCTTCGCCCGAGCTCTCGCGCATACGCAAAAAACTCATTTCCGAGCAGGCCGGCATTCGGAAAAAGCTGGATACGATCCTGAAATCGGCCAGAAGCAATGGCTGGATCGGCGACGACGTTTCTTTGACTGTCCGCAACGGCCGTATGGTAATTCCCGTGGCCGCAGAACACAAGCGGAAGCTGCGCGGATTTATCCACGACGAATCAGCCACGGGACAAACCGTGTTCATCGAACCGACGGACGTTTTTGAGTCCAACAATGAAATACGCGAGCTTGAATATGAAGAACGCAGGGAAATCAACCGCATTCTGCTGGAACTCACTGCCTATATCCGGCCCTTCGTGCCCGATTTGCAGAAGGCGTACGGCTTCCTGGGCTTAATGGATTTCCTGCGCGCCAAAGCCCGGTTAGCAGGGGAAATGGGTGCCATTAACCCGCCGTTTGAAAACCGGCAGTTTATCGATTGGCGAGAGGCGCGGCACCCGCTGCTGCATTTGTCGTTCCAGAAGCAGGGCAAAAAAGTGATCCCGCTGAATATCGAGTTACAGGAAAAGCAACGCATTCTCATCGTTTCCGGGCCTAATGCCGGTGGTAAGTCGGTGGCGTTGAAAACAGTGGGGCTCATTCAGTACATGTTTCAATGCGGCTTGCTGGTACCGATGCAGGAAGGCTCATCGATGGGTTTTTTCCAAAATATCTTCATCGATATCGGCGACGAACAATCCCTTGAAAATGATCTGAGTACGTACAGCTCGCATTTGACCAATATGCGCCATTTCCTCTCGATGGCGAACAAAAGGACGTTGTTCCTGATCGACGAGTTCGGTACCGGTACGGAGCCGGGGCTGGGCGGTGCCATTGCCGAGGCGATCCTCGAAAACCTCACCAAATCGGGCGCATTCGGGATGATCAACACGCATTATACCAACTTAAAAGTGCTTGCTGATAAAACCGAAGGCCTCGTAAATGGCGCGATGCGCTTCGACGGCGAGCATCTGGAACCGCTGTACCAGCTCGAAATCGGCCGTCCGGGCAGTTCGTTTGCATTTGAAATCGCCTCTAAAATCGGTTTACCGAAAGCGGTGGTGGCGCGGGCGAAGGAAAAGCTGGGCACGCAGCAGGTGAATTTTGAAAAACTGTTGAAAGAACTCGATATCGAAAGACGTGTTTTCGCGGAGAAAAACATTGAAATAGGCATTAAGGAGCGGAAACTCGCCAAGCAGCTGGCCGATTACACGGCTCTTAAGGAAAAGCTCGATAACAACGAGAAGAAGATCGTCAATGAGGCCAAGCAGAAGGCTAAAAACCTGCTTGCCGACGCCAACCAGCTCATTGAGAATACCATTCGGGAGATCAAGGAAAACAAAGCCGAAAAGGAGAAAACCAAAACGGTACGGACTACGCTCGAAAATTTTGGCAAAAACAACCTCAAACTGGCCGAAGTGACCGAACCGCAGCCTGCCGAAGACGTGTACGAACCGGAAGGCGGCGAGATCACGGCCGGAAGCTACGTGCGGATCAGCGGGCAGACTGCCATCGGCGAAGTCCTGTCCGTAAAAGGCAAGGACGCGGAGATCCGCATTGGAGACCTCAAATCGACCGTGAAATTGAACCGCCTGGAAAAGGTATCCCGCAAGACCTATCGGGCCGCTACGGGCGAAAAAGGCGTGAAGACGGCCGCGCGGGGCGTAGATATGAACGAGCGGATGCTGAATTTCAGCTTTAACCTCGATATGCGCGGCAAACGCGGCGAGGAGGCGCTCGGGATGGTGGACCAGTTTATGGATAATGCCATTATGCTCGGTTACGACGAGCTGCGCATTGTGCACGGCAAAGGCGACGGCATCCTGCGCACGCTCGTACGCAACCACCTGCGCGGGTACAAGCAGGTAGCGGGCATGTATGACGAGCATGCGGACCGCGGCGGCGCGGGCGTGACGATCGTTAAGCTGAAATAACCGTTTGAACAGTCGTATTAATGCAAAAAGGACGCCTCGTCAGCGTCCTTTTTGCATTAATAGTCTATGAAAAATCAGTGTGCCGCTGCCGCAGAAGAGGCCGGTACTGTTTTACGTCCTTTCATCCAGAAATACAGGATTGCGAATGCGACGATCAGCAATGCGGGGAACATCACCATCGTGCTCAGCGTCGCCTGCCCTGCTGCGAGCTCCATTTCGTCGCCGGTAAGGCCTGCTGCCGCTTTCTCGATCTTGGCGTCATCCAGCCACTTACCGATTACCGGCTGCCAGATCGCCGTCGAGAACATCCCGATACCACCGACGATCGACATACCCAATGCACCGCTCAGAGGCACATTTTGCGCCACGAAACCGATCATCGTCGGCCAGAACAGCGCTACGCCCATCGCGAAGATCACCGCCGCCGCGTACGCCGCAGGACCGGTTACGGTGCTGAACAGGTAAATACCGATGGCCGCGAGGATGGAAGAACCCCATAGGATACCGGTTTGACCTATCGCAGCCACGATCGGGTGCGCAAAGAAGCGGGTAATCGCCATCAGACCGGTTACCAATGCGAGGATCAGCATGGGGCTGGCGCCGCTTTTGCTCATGATGAGGCCTGTCCATTGCTGCGGACCGAATTCGCTGATCGCCGTGAAGGCCATACACACGAAAATGAACAGGAACAGCGGCGTGAACATCGCTTTCACGTTTTCGCCGATTGACGTTACACCATCCACATGCGGTCTGGGGAATGCTTGGCCCCAGAAAAGAAATGCGTAAATGATCGTAGGGATGAGGATCACCCAGATCTGCGCCTGCCAGCCGAGATTGGCGTCGGTCATGAATTTCGAGATCAGCGAGCCCACTACGATACCGCCCGGGAACCACATGTGGAAGCGGTTGAGCATTTTGCTCATCTGCAGGCCCGAGTAGGAATCGGCGATCATCGGATTACAGGCAGCTTCGGTACAGCCGTTACCTACCCCTATGAGGAATGTAGAGATCAGAAGACCTGTGTAGCCACCTGAATAAATCGTCATAATGATACCAATCGCGTGGCAGACGAAGGCCACCTGCATGATAATTTTCGGCCCGATGGTGTGGTATACGAGCCCGCCAATGATCATGGCAAGCGGGAATCCGAAGAACCACATCGAGTTGATAAAGCCCAGCTGCTCGGCAGAAAGGTTGAATTCCGAGCCGAGCTGCGGCAGAATCCCCGCACGAATACTGAATGAGAATGCAGTGGTTATGAGCGCAAAACAACTTGCATTGAAGAGCCTTCCGCTGTTAACTGATTGGGTCATGTGACGTAATGGGTTTGATTATTTGAACTAGATGATTGATAACTTCGGGATACTGTTTTTATTCTAAGATTTTCACAAAAAAAACAAACTCCCGGGAATTCTACTGCTTTTCATTATTCCTAAGCAATGTTTTTTATGTCTTAAATTTATATTTGTGAGAAGTAAGAGTTTTTTACCCGACTCTTTCTTACTAATAAAATCTTTTCGAAAACCTTAAACCAACTGGAATGTCAAGAAAGATCAGAATGGGCATGGTAGGCGGCTCCCTGGATGCATTTATTGGTGGGGTCCATCGCCGTGCAGCGATCATGGATGGAGAAATTGAGCTGGTTTGCGGAGTGTTCAGCTCCGATCCCGCTAAGTCTAAGGAAACCGGAAAAGCGCTATACCTGCCTGAAAACAGGGTTTATAACGACTTTGAGGAGATGATCCTGAAAGAAAAGCAACTACCGGAAGGCGAACGCATGGATTTTGTTGCCATCGTTACCCCTAACCACGTACACGCCGCGCCTACGAAGCTGGCTTTGGAAAATGGCTTCCACGTCGTTTGTGATAAACCGATTACCCTCAATACCGAAGAAGCCGAAGAAATCGTCGCGCTGGTCGAAAAAACCGGGCTGGTTTTCTGCCTCACACACAACTATACCGGCTACCCGATGGTCAAAGAAGCCCGCCAGATGATCGCCTCGGGCGCCATTGGCGAAGTTAGAAAGGTCATTGTGGAATATCCGCAGGGCTGGCTCGCCACACTGGTGGAGGTAACCGGCAACAAACAGGCCGCCTGGCGCACCGATCCCAAACGTTCGGGAGCAGCGGGAGGCCTGGGCGACATTGGTACCCACGCCGAAAACCTGGCAGAATACGTCACCGGACTGAAAATCACCCAGATTTGCGCCGACCTTACAATATTTGTGGAGGGCCGTTTGCTGGATGACGACGCCAATATCCTGCTACGTTTCAACAACGGCGCCAAAGGTATCCTGCAAAACAGCCAGATCGCCAACGGGGAGGAGAACGACCTCAATATCCGCGTCTACGGCGAAACGGGCGGCCTCCAATGGAAGCAGATGGAGCCGAATACATTGATCCACAAAACCAACCAGGGCACACGCATCATCCGTACGGGTGTGGGCAACCTGTCCAAAGCCGCGCAGGTGCATACCCGTATCCCGGCCGGCCACCCCGAGGGCTACTTCGAAGCCTTCGCCAACCTCTACCGTAACTTCGCCATTCACGTGAGGGCTTACTGGGAAGGCAAAAAAGCCGATCCGGTGTACGACTTCCCGACCGCACAGGATGGTTTGAGAGGCATGAAGTTCATCGATGCCGTCATCGCTTCGAACAAGACGGAGACGAAATGGACCGATTTCTGATCCGGATACGCAGTCAATTCACCTACATCTCAATTTAACCCGCGAGAGCGGACTGTTTTTCACCAATCATTCCATACCCATTTATGAACAAAATCAAAGTTGGCGTTGTCGGTACCGGCTTCATTGGCCCCGCACATATTGAAGCACTGAGACGTCTTCCTAATGTAGAAGTTGCCGCACTTTGCGAAGTGACCGCAGAACTGGCCAAGGAAAAAGCTGACGCACTTGGCATTGCCCGTTCCTACACTTTCGATGAACTGTTAAAACAGGATGACATTCAGGCTATCCACATTTGCACGCCTAACTTTTTGCACTACTCACAGTCGAAGGCGGCATTGCTCGCCGGCAAACACGTGATTTGTGAAAAACCATTGGCCAAAGACCTCGCAGAAGCGGAAGAACTCGTTGAACTCGCTGCGAAAACCGGTCTGGTAAATGCCGTTCACTTCAACCTGCGCTATTACCCATTGGCCCGCCAGATGAAGTCAATGCGTGAAAAAGGCGAACTGGGCGAGATTTATTCGTTCATCGGTTCTTACCTGCAAGACTGGCTGTTTTACGAAACCGACTACAACTGGCGCCTCGAACCGGACAAATCCGGCGACTCACGCGCGATCGCGGACATCGGTTCCCACTTGATGGACATCCTGGAATACATTACCGGCTTGAAAACCGTTGCCGTTCTGGCGGACTTCAACACCGTTCACAAAACCCGCAAGAAGCCCTTGAAAGCCGTTGAGACTTACTCGGGCAAAATGCTGCAGCCGGAAGACTATGCCGATGTCCCCATCAATACCGAGGACCACGCCAACGTATTGCTCCGTTTCGATAATGGAAACAAGGGTGTGATCACCGTTTCGCAGGTTTCGGCAGGCCGTAAAAACCGCATGTCACTGGAAATTTCCGGTTCTAAAAAGACATTCAGCTGGTGCTCGGAATCCCCGAACGAAATGTGGATCGGTAACCGCGACAAGGCAAACGAAGTCCTCATGCGCGACCCGTCGCTCGTGAACGAGGACGTCCGCTCGACCATCACCTTCCCTGGCGGCCACAACGAAGGCTTCCCGGATACTTCGAAACAAATGTTCAAGGAAGTGTATGCCGCCATCGCAGCCGGTAAGCAACCGGAGAACCCGACATTCCCGACGTTTGCGGACGGCTACCGCGAGTTGCTGATTTGCGAGAAGATCCTGGAAAGCAACCGGGCTGAGGCTTGGGTAACAATTTAATTTTGAATGATTGAATGTGTTAAAGGTCGGGTGTTGTCAGGTATTGCTTTAATTAAATACTATCAATGACTACTTGACCACAAATGACAACTCTTGACTACAAATGACCACACCTGACAATTCGCGCATTCGATCACTAAACACAGATATCTATGAAAACAATAAAAGGACCCGGCATCTTCCTCGCTCAGTTTTTGGGCGATGAGGCTCCGTTCAACTCATTGGATACCATTGCCGATTACATGGCCGGGCTCGGCTATAAAGGTTTGCAGCTCCCTACCTGGGATCCGCGCGTGATCGACGTGAAACAGGCAGCGGAATCTCAGACCTATGCCGATGAGCTGAAAGGCAAACTGGCAGATAAAGGACTGGCAATTACCGAATTGGCTTCTCACATTATCGGCCAGCTGGTGGCTTCACACCCGGTTTATGACGAAATGTACGACGGTTTCGCCGTACCGGAAGTTCGAAACAACCCGAAAGCGCGTGCCGAATGGGCTACCCAGCATTTGAAATATGTAGCACAGGCAAGCCGTCGGCTTGGTCTGAAAGCCAGCGCGACATTCTCCGGCGCGCTGGCATGGCCTTTCCTTTACCCGTGGCCGCAGCGCCCTGCCGGCCTCGTTGAAACGGCATTCAAAGAATTGGCGACCCGCTGGAAGCCTATCCTGGATGTGTATGACGAAAACGGCGTGGATGTGGCCTACGAGCTGCACCCGGGCGAGGACCTCTTCGACGGTACTACTTTCGAAATGTTTGTTGACTACCTCGACGGCCACACCCGCGCGAATATCAACTACGATCCGAGCCATTTCGTGCTGCAGCAGCTGGATTACCTCCAGTTCATCGACTTGTATCACGACCGTATCAAGGCTTTCCACGTAAAAGACGCGGAGTTTAACCCAAGCGGTAAGCAAGGCGTTTACAGCGGCTTCGCAGGCTGGGCCGACCGCGCGGGACGTTTCCGTTCATTGGGAGACGGCCAGGTGGATTTCGGCGGGATTTTTTCCAAACTGTCGCAGTATGATTACGACAGCTGGGCGGTGCTGGAATGGGAATGCTGCATTAAGTCGCCCGTACAAGGCGCGGCGGAGGGTGCACCGTTCATCGAAAGCCACATCATCGAAGTAACGACAAAAGCATTCGACGATTTCGCAGGAACCGGTGCAGATGAGGCATTTAACCGCAAGGTTTTAGGTCTATAATTGTCGATCTTACAAGTATATTGAAAACCTGTCTTCCTTATGGAAGATAGGTTTTTCCATGTTAACCAAATCATCATAATGAGTGAATCCCCTTTTCAAAAAGTATTGAAACGTTTCAGGATCGCCGGGGTGGCGGCACTGGCCTGTTGCGGTCTGGTGGCTACGGCACAGACGGTGACGCCGGAAAAGCGCGTACTGGTATTCTCGAAAACAGCCGGGTTCCGGCATTCGTCAATCCCGGCAGGGAAAACTGCCATCCTGAAATTAGGTAGAGAAACCGGCTTCGCGGTGGATACTACCGAGAATGCGGCCGTCTTTACCAATAAAAACCTGCAAAAGTACGCAGCCGTTATATTCCTGAACACCACCGGTAATGTCCTGAACGACAAGCAGCAGGACGCATTTGAACGTTACATCCAGGCGGGCGGCGGCTACGTGGGCGTCCACGCCGCCACCGACACCGAATATGACTGGCCATGGTATAACAAACTCGCCGGCGCGCAATTCCTGAGCCATCCGGGCAATCCGAATGTGCAGGAAGGCGAAGCATTTGTCGTGAACGATCAGCATCCCTCGATGGATGGTTTTCCAAAAAAATGGAAGATCAAGGATGAATTTTACGACTTCAAGAACTTCAACGACAAGGTAACTGTCCTCGTAAAAATCGACGAGAAAACCTACAAGGATGGTAAAATGGGCGATAACCACCCGATGTCGTGGTACCACGAGTTCGACGGGGGCCGTGCATTTTATACCAATTTCGGGCACGAAGATGCAACTTTCGTAAACCCGGTTTTTGTGAAACACTTCACAGGCGGACTCAACTGGGCCATGGCTTCTAAGCTGGATTATGCCAAATCACGTCCGGAAGAAAACCGGTTTACTAAAAAAGTATTGGCTACCAAACTTGACGAACCTACCGAATTGGTCGTCCTGGATGATCAACGGGTGCTTTTTACCGAGCGTAAGGGAAAGGTAAAGTTGTTCAATCCCAAAACCGGGAAGGTCAAGATCGTGGGTGAAGTTCCTGTGTACACCAAACAGGAATATGGCCTCATGGGCCTGAATATCGACCCGAACTTCAAGACGAACAAGCTGATTTACATGTACTATTCGCCGCCTTCGACGGAAAAAGATACGGCGCAGCATTTGTCGAGATTTAAATATGATGATGTGAAGGACACCGTGCTGTTGAGCACCGAAGAAGTGCTTCTGACAGTTCCCGTAAAGCGTACCGACTGCTGCCATACCGGCGGCTCCATCGCCTGGGATGCGAAAGGCAATCTTTACCTGTCTACCGGTGACGACGTGAACCCGTTCCAGTCGAACGGTTACGGGCCTATCGACGAGCGTCCGGGCCGTGAGGGCTGGGATGGGCAGCATACTTCCTCGAATACCAACTCGTTGAGAGGAAAGGTATTGCGCATTAAGCCGCGCTACGGAGACCGTCGTGCGAATATGCCAGGCGGTACCAACCTGTACGACATTCCCGAAGGCAACCTCTTTCCTCCCGGAACCGACAAAACGCGTCCTGAAATTTATGTAATGGGTACCCGTAACCCATACCGCATTTCGGTAGACCAGCACACGGGCTATTTGTATTGGGGCGATGTGGGTCCGGACGCATCCAACGACGATCCGAAACGTGGCCCGAGAGGTTATGATGAGGTTAATCAGGCAAGAAAAGCAGGCTATTTCGGCTATCCGCTGTTTATTGGAAACAACAGGCCTTATATCGATTTCAACTTCGCCGACAGTACTTCCGGCAAACCGTTCGATCCTTTGAAACCGATCAATAACTCCCCGCATAATACCGGTATTCAGGAACTACCGCCTGCTCAGCCGGCATTCATCTACTATCCGTATGCCGATTCGCCGGAATTCGGCGCCATCGTGGGTAAGGGCGGACGTAACGCCATGGCCGGACCGGTTTACTACTCGGACGATTTTCAGGATAGCAAAGTTAAATTCCCTTCGTATTACAATGGCAAATTCTTCGCCTACGACTGGATTCGCGACTACATCAATATCGTTACCATGAACGAGAAAGGCGACCTGCAAAGCATCGAACGCTTTATGCCGGACACCAAGTTCAGCCACCCGATCGACATGCAGTTTGCCAAAGATGGTTCATTGTATACATTGGAATACGGCCCGAACTGGTTTGCCCAAAATGACGAAGCCAGCCTCTCGCATATCACATTCAATGCCGGTAACCGCGTTCCGGTTGCCATTGCCAGCGCGACGAACACAACGGGTGCCACACCATTGAAGGTGAATTTCTCATCGAAAGGCTCCATGGACCACGATGGCGACCCAATCAAATATGAGTGGTCTTTCGGCAAAGGTCTGCCGAAAAGTACGCTGGCTAACCCAAGCTTCACGTACGCTAAACCAGGAGAATACACTGCTACCCTAAAAGTCACCGACAATGCGGGTAACTCCAACACTTCGGAGGTGATCGTGCGCGTGGGTAACGCTATTCCAAAAGTAGACGTGGCGATTAAAGGCAATAAGACTTTCTATTGGAACGATAAGCCTGTGAATTACGAAGTTTCCGTTTCAGATAAGGAAGATGGTAGCCTTGCTAACAAAAAAATCCCGGAAGACGAGGTGGTACTGACCATTAACTATCTCGAAGGTTTCGATAAAACCCAGCTCGCGCAAGGTCACCAGGCCAATACCGGCTTTGAAACCGGTAAACGCATGATCGAGCTGAGCGACTGTAAAGCTTGCCATTCGATCGATAAAAAATCGATCGGTCCTGCGTACCGCGAAGTTGCCAAGAAATACAAAAGCGAGCGCAATTCGTTGAAGACGCTTACCGACAAGGTACTGAAAGGCGGAAGCGGCGTTTGGGGCGAGCAGGCAATGCCCGGTCACCCGCAGCACAAGCCTGAGGAAGTGGAAGAAATGGTGAAATACATTCTCGGCCTGGCAAATGAAAAGGCTGTGGACAAAAAACCGCTGAAAAGCGCATACGTGACACAAGCTAAAAAGAAAGATGGTTCGTACATCTTCACAGCCAGCTACACCGACAAAGGTAACGGCAATATGGGCCCATTGACGGGAAGTAAAACCGTGGCATTACGCCCGGCTACCCTGCTAGCCAACACGGCCGACACAACCAGAAATACCTTTAAGTACAAGGGTGAAAATGGTAATGAAATGGTAATCGGCATGAAAGACGGCGGCTTCATCGCCTTCGACGAGATCGACCTGACCGAAATTTCGAAGCTCTCTGTCTCGGTAGGAAGCAATGCAGGTCGCTCCGCGGGCGGCATCCTGGAAGTACGCCTCGATGGTGTTGCCGGAGCTAAAATCGGCGAAGGCAAAGTCGATAAGACGGAAACCATCAGCATCCCGGTGAAAGCCCCGGCCGATGGGAAGTTGCATAAGGTGTATTTTGTATTTAAAAACGCCGAAGCAGGCAACAAGCCGCTGTTCTCGATTGAATCGGTGCGGTTTGAGAATACTGTGTTGTGAAAGTGATTTTTTAGTAAAATGATAAAAGCGGGCTCCTTGACGGGAGCCCGCTTTTACATTCCTAATGGGTAACAAATTTACTTCTGAACCACCATTTTCTTCACACCGTTGCTTTTTCCGTCGGTTATCAGGTCATACAGAAAAACCCCGTTTTGAAAATCCGATGCTGAAATTGTCAGTTCTCCCTCTCCCCTTTCCTTTAACGGATAGGAGTTCACCTTAATACCATTTACAGAATATACCTCAACGGACGCCTCCTTCACAGATTGCGGAATAAAGAATCTGATCGACGAGTTTTTTGAAAACCCATTCGGCGCATTTTGTTCGAGAACCACTCCATTCGCATTCGGTTCAACGCGCGCAGCGTTGCCAGTCAACGGCTTTGCGGTATTGGATGCCACGACCTGCTCTAACTGTTCGAGTCGCTTCGACAATGCGGCGACTTGCGCATTCATTTCTTTCAATTCCGCATCCTTTCGCTCGATTACCTGCTGCTGTTCTTTCACCGAGTTGATCAGAATATAAGTCACCGCATTGGCGTCATAATCCAGGTATTCTGTTTTGTTTCCCAATGAATCCTGGTGCGTGAATGAACCGACTGTGTAGGGCGCTATTTTCTGCATTTCCTGTGCGATAATGCCGACAAATTGTTTGCTACCCGTTTCAATGCCTGCCTGGCCGTTGTATTGGAATCGGACGGGGTGGATTTGTTTGAGAACGTCCAGACCATCATTAAACTCGGTAATGTTCTGTTTGAGGCGCCTGTCGGAAGCTACCGTCCAAAGTGCGGAGCCGGGTTTGGCCGCGGCATCGGTGCTTAAATGTAATTGGAAAGATGGTGCGGATATGCCGATGCCTACGCTGGCTTTCTGCCCCAAAACAAGGCTATTGCTAGCAGTTACTTTTGCGGAAGCACCTATGGCTGTCGCATTGGTCAGGTTAGAATCGCCGCTGGCATTGTAACCCACGTAGGTATTTCTTTTTCCACTGGTATTGCTCTCCCCCGCATGAAAACCTAAAAATGTATTGCCTTGCCCACCCGTGTTAAAATATCCCGACCAATTACCTAGAAATACGTTGTCAGAGCCAGTCTGGTTGAAGAAGCCCGCCCGTGCCCCGACATAAGTATTACGGTACCCGACGGCACCGCTATATCCCGCATAATCCCCCAAAAAAGTGTTTTCAAATCCCGAGGTATTGCTGTAACCGGCATGGCTTCCGGTAAAGACATTAAAATCGCCCTTGTTATTCGTACCGGAAGCAAAGCCGATGATGACGTTTTCACTACCACTGTTTGCCTCGCCTGCCTGCGTACCCACAAAGACATTGTAATTTCCGCTGGTCCCCAGATAGTTAGCTAGGGCCCCTATCGCACAGTTGCTTCCTCCTTGTGTATTTAAAGCCGCCGCCTGAAAGCCTAGGTAAACATTGAGCCCGCCAATCTGATTGCTCCCACCCGCCTCTCTACCCAAAAACACATTCTGAAAACCCGTAGTATTAGACTTACCGGCAAGACTTCCGACAAAAGTGTTGTCAATTCCACCGACATTTAATCCGCCCGATTTGTAGCCAACAAAAGTGTTGTCATTCGCTACCCCATTATTCGCCCCGGCCTCCTGCCCGATAAACGTATTGGACGGCCCCGTACTCACTTTCCCCGCATCCACGCCAAAATGCGAATGAAACTGCCCTTGTGTACCTGCCCCGACGCCGTAATGTGTCTGGGCCGAAACGAACTGTGATATCATGCAACCCATCACGGCAAGCGCCGCCTTCCTGTAATTTTTGAACATAACACGACTGATTAGAGTGAAACGTTTACAAGCGACCGCTTGTAACAATCACAAATGTGAATTGCGACAGGCATGATCATCCAAAGCCTTACACTAATGGCCGTGCTGCGTTTTTTTCCGGTATTCTTAATTCGCAAACCCTTCTATCCCCAACCCAAACAATGCAAAGTCATACTTCACAGGGTCATTAGGATCGAGCAGACGCAAAGAGGCAGTAAGCTCGGTAGCCGTTTGCCAGTCGGTGGTGGGGCGTTTGATCAGGCCCAGGACGCGCGCGACCCGGTCGACGTGAACATCGCAGGGGCATACGAGCTGGGCCGGGCGGATCGTGTTCCAGATGCCGAAGTCGACGCCGTGGTCGTCTTTGCGGACCATCCAGCGAAGGAACATGTTCAGGCGCTTGCAGGAGGACTTGCGTGCAGGCGTCGCGATGTGCTTGCGCGTGCGTGCGGGAAAATTTTCGGAGTTGGAAAACAGGTCGTGGAAGCCGGTAAGGCCGGTCTCAATGGTAACCTCCTGCTGTGTCATATGGCTGCTGAATGCGAATTCCAGCGAGTCGTGGATTTTGTAGTATTCCTGAAAGAAATGCAGGAAATAGAGGGTATCGGTCGCGTTGAAAGTCCGGTGTTTGAAATGCAGGAAAGGTTTAAGATCACTTTCGTGGTGGTTCCTGACGAAGTCGTAAGGCGCATTGTCCATCAATGCGGCCAATTCCAGGCATTTGTTGATAATGGTTTTCCGCTGGCCCCAGGCTAGTACTGCGGCCCAGAAACCCATGATTTCAATGTCCTGTTTGATGGAAAACCGGTGCGGAATGCTGATCGGATCGAAAGGAATAAAGTCCGGCCGGTTGTATTGTGCCACCTTTTCGTCCAGCAGTTCGGCAACGTAGGACGGCGGGTAGGCGGTAAAGTCAGCGTCTGGCATGGCTACCTCCAAACAGGTAAGCCAGCACACGTGAAATACCTGAAAAAATCATCACG
The DNA here is from genome assembly GCF_000382205.1 of Dyadobacter beijingensis DSM 21582. Classification (GTDB taxonomy): domain Bacteria; phylum Bacteroidota; class Bacteroidia; order Cytophagales; family Spirosomataceae; genus Dyadobacter; species Dyadobacter beijingensis. The sequence continues at coordinate 1,312,709 of NZ_KB907787.1, read as the reverse complement.
ATCCCCGAAAACAGGAATGTAAAAACGGCAATAAACGGATACAGCAGCGTGAACATCACACTCCATACCTTGTATCCTGCCGTGTTTTTGAGCGCTTCCCGCTCCTCTTCTCTCTTGGAGCGAAACTGTGGTGCGTGTTTCATAATATTCGTTATACCGCTGTTATTCAAGATAACTCACTACGGCGCGGAATCGTTTGCTGTTGGGGGAAACTTTTTCAAATGCGCGCGACGAAAGTTTGATCACAATGTCGTCATTCACGCTGGTGTCGGGAATGCGGCCGATAATGCGGACGATGATTTTCTCCTGGTTATACTCGTTCAAAACCTCTACCAGCGACCCGATCGGAGCGGTACGGTGAAGGCCGAGGAATTTGCTGGTACTTTCGTCCGTTTCGATCACTTCCGCCAGGCCCGATTCCGATTTCTTCTTGCTTTTCACCACTTTCGGCGGCGCCACCTCTTCTACCGGCTTTACCACCTTTTCTGCCACAGCGGTTTTTGCTTTTACGGAATCTTTCACCACCGTCGTAGCTACTTTTGGGGCGGGCGGCGTCGCGGCTGGCGCGGCAGCTTTTTCAGCACCTTTTTCACTGACAATCAGCTCCTGGCCGTCTTTCAGGTTATCATCTGTGAGGTTGTTCCATTTGCGGAGATCGGCCATGAGAACGCCGTATTTCACGGCCACGCGGTACAATGTCTGGCCCGGCTCTACCTTATGAATACCGTTCGAAGGCAGCGGGGCGGGAGGGCCGGATGGTGCGGCGGTGCTGGTGACGACCGGGGCAGCAGGCGTATCGGCTACGGGTTTTGTTTCCTTCACCTCAGCCTTTACAAGCTCCTTCTTTTCTTCCTTTTTATCTTCTTTTTTGGAATCCTTTTTGGCGGTCTTGGGGGTGTAAGGCACACGGATCGTCTGTCCCGACTGGATCTGGTCGCTCATACCGGGATTGGCCTCGCGCAATGCGTGAATGGTGGTGCCATATTGCCGTACGACGGCGAACATGGTTTGTCCCTGGTTAACCTTATGCAAAACGAAGATCTTCCCTCCTACCTTTTCAACTCCGACGGAGTCAACAGCATTCAATCCCTTAGCCCGGGCACTCGTCAAACCTGTCATCAATCCTGCCAAAAGGGCCAGGCAAAAAATGTATTTCATTTATTATGAAAGCGTTAAACTCGAAAACTCGTTGCTATTTTTCAGATAAACCAGTGTGGACGCTTTCAGCATCATCGTCGAGCGGCCTGTTCCTTCCCGCTCTTCCGATAGTTTCTCGTGTAAAACCTGTTGCTTGTGATCGGTTACTATGAGGAGGTATTGCACTGTTTTATCTTGCTCGTAAATATAATAAGAAAAGATTATATAGGGTCTTTTCTCCAAATAATCAATGGCTACCGGCATATGCCCGCCCGTCGCATCGACAATAAATTGCGCGAGCCGTTCGAAATACATATTCTCCTCCCTGTAACGAACGGGCTCCTTTAAAATTACTTCTGTACCGGATTCTGACGCATGCTCTTTCAATGGCGACAACTTGCCGGTTACTGCATCGCAATGCGCGTGTTTGAAACGGTCGCCTTGCTTTGTTGCCACTTCCAGCACGTTATCATGAATGCTTTTGACAAGCACATAATCAGGCAAAAACCAGGATATTATCCCCGTTTCTGCATCCACAGCCATCAAATCCGTCGGTTCGGGAATTTCAGGGTTCCTGTAATTATGCAGGTAAATGCGGTTATGCGAGAAAGCGGTCAGCAATGTCCACCAATCCGTGCCTTCCAGCGCGCGGTGCCATTTCAATGTCTGTGAATGCAAATCGACGATCGCAAACGATACCTCCCTCGTCTCCGCATTGCGTAACTCGATGACCCACAACGCACTTTTCGGATCGGCATCGGGCATTACCCGCCAGATGTTTTCCGAAAACCGGAACGAAAACAGATTTTGCAATTTTTTACCTTTATTTTGAATTCCAATTTAAACTGACAACGACCTCGTGCGCATTTTAGGAATAATACCCGCCCGCTACGCTTCTACCCGCTTTCCTGCAAAAGCTTTGGTGGATATCGGCGGCAAAAGCATGATCCAGCGGGTTTACGAACAAGCATCCAAAGCTACGCAACTCGGCCAGGTTATCGTAGCGACGGACGACGAAAGAATATTCAACCACGTCGAAGAGTTCGGCGGAAAGGCGGTTATGACCTCCGAGGACCATCAGAGCGGCACCGATCGCTGCTATGAAGCGCTTTCCAAAACCGACGGCGGATACGACTACGTGATCAACATCCAGGGCGACGAGCCGTTCATCAGCCCGGAGCCGATCGACCATCTGGCATCCGTCCTGAATGGTGATACCGAGCTCGCCACATTGGTAAAAGTGATCGATAATGACGAGATCCTTTTCAATGTAAATGTACCAAAGGCCGTTCTCAACAAGCGTGGGGAAGTAATGTATTTCAGCCGGCAAACCATTCCTTACCTGCGGAATGCCCAAAGCCAGGACGAATTCCTGAAATCGCACGTTTTTTATAAGCATATCGGCATTTATGCCTACCGCACCGATGTGCTGGCCGAGATTACGAAGCTGCCGGTGTCGTCACTGGAAAAAGCGGAAGCATTGGAACAGCTGCGCTGGCTGGAAAACGGCTATGCGATCCGCGCGGTAATCACCTCCGACGACTCACACGGCGTGGATACGCCCGACGACCTGGCCCGGGTAACGAGAAAATTTTTGCACTAGGCAGCCATTGTGGAATGCATTTTTTACGGGGAAGGTTAACGTATAAGGATTAGCCGTATATTTCTTAAAAAACGTTAAAACCGTTTTACGTATACGACCCGCTTCTTCCGACGCGTTAGCCTTTTATTGTTTTAGTTAATTACCACTTTTGAAAAACAGTCCTATGCAATATAACATCCTGTGGGCCGATGACGAAATAGATCTTCTCAAACCGCATATCATGTTCCTTACCAATAAAGGTTATAATGTGACGCCCGTCAACAGCGGCGCGGATGCATTGGACCGCATTGAGAATGACCGGTTTGACATTGTGTTCCTCGACGAAATGATGCCCGGTATGACCGGCCTCGAAACCCTCGCGCAAATCAAGCAACAGCAGCCGAACCTGCCCGTGGTGATGATCACCAAGAGCGAGGAAGAGCACATTATGGAGGATGCAATCGGCTCCAAAATAGACGATTACCTCATCAAACCCCTGAATCCAAATCAGATATTACTTTCGGTTAAAAAGATATTGGACAACAAACGTCTGGTAACCGAAAAAACCACCCTTAGCTACCAGCAGGAATTCCGCAGCCTGGCCATGCAGTATCAGGACCGCATCGGTCACGAGGAGTGGGCGGATATTTACAAAAAACTCATTTATTGGGAGCTGGAACTCGAAAGCTCCGACGACCAGGGAATGGCCGAGGTTTTCAGCATGCAGAAAAGCGAAGCCAACGCGAATTTCTGCAAATTCATTGAGGATGAATATGAAGAATGGCTGAACGACCCGCGTTCCGACAAGCCCATTCTGTCGCACCAATTGATGAAACAGAAGGTGTTCCCGCATTTGAAAGGATCCAGCGATCCGGTTTTCTTCCTGCTCATCGACAACTTCCGGTACGATCAATGGAAGATGATCCAGCCGATTTTACAGGAGTATTTCAATATCGAGGAAGAGTCATCCTACTATTCCATTCTGCCGACAACCACCGGCTATGCGCGTAATGCGATCTTCTCCGGCCTGATGCCAAGCGAAATGGAGCGCAAGCATCCGCAATGGTGGGTAAGCGACGAAAATACCCCGGAAGGGGAAGAAGGGCTCAATAACCACGAACAGGACTTCTTACAGAAACAACTGGAAATGAACCACTTGAATATCAAGTTTTCATACAACAAGATATTGAACACGAACCAGGGCAAAGCGCTGGTGGACACATTCAACAACCTGCTGACCAACCAGCTGAATGTGATTGTCTACAACTTTGTGGATATGCTTTCCCACGCGCGTACGGACGTCCAGATGATCAAGGAGCTCGCGCCTGACGAAGCTGCTTACCGTTCGATTACCCGCTCGTGGTTCCAGCATTCGCCGCTACTGGACTTCATCCGAAAGGTAGCCGAGAAAAAAGGCCGCCTCATCCTGACGACCGACCACGGTATGATCCGTGTGCAAAAACCGGTCAAAATCATCGGATACCGCGAAACGAATACGAATCTCCGTTACAAACACGGCAAAAACCTCGGCTTCGACGACAACCATTTGATGGTATGCCGCAAGCCCGAGCGCATTTTCCTGCCGAAACCGCACGTTTCGACATCTTATGTGTTCACGAAAGAGGATTACTTCTTCGCCTACCCGAACAATTACAACCAATACGTCAACCTCTACCGGGACACCTTCCAGCACGGCGGCGTGTCGCTCGAAGAGATGATCATACCGGTGATCGATATGAAAGCGAAATAGGCAGTTTAGATATGCAAAAAGGGCGTCTGAGTTGATCAGACGCCCTTTTTGTTTTGGCTTATATCATATCAGTTGTCCGTCACCGTAATGCCTCCGTTCTCGCATTTGATCACGCGTGCGGGAAAGCGTTTCAGAAAGTCGTGGTTGTGCGTGGCCATTAATATCGCTGTACCTGCATTGTTGATCGTCCGGAAAACCTGCATGATCTGGTCGCCTACTTCCGGATCGAGGTTACCGGTTGGCTCGTCGGCAATGAGGATCTGCGGTTCGTTCAGCATGGCGCGGGCGATGACGACGCGCTGCTGCTCACCGCCGGAAAGCTGGTGCGGCATTCGCTTCTGAGCGGTTCCGAGACCTACCTGCATGAGCACTTCGGCAATGCGTTTGGAAATTTTACCCTTGTCTTCCCAGCCCGTCGCACGCAGCACGAATGCGAGGTTATCCTCCACGGAACGGTCGGATAGCAATTGAAAATCCTGGAATACAATGCCTATGCGGCGGCGCAGGAACGGGATATCGGCCCTTTTAATGTTGTGCAGCTCATAACCGGCCACTTTGGCAGAACCGGTATGCAGCCATAAATCGGCGTATAGTGTTTTTAAAAGCGAACTTTTACCACTACCGGTGCGCCCGATAAGGTAGACGAATTCGCCCTTGTTGATCTCGAAGTGAACGTCGTTCAAAACGGGCCTCTCACCCTGATAAATATCTGCCCTTTCCAGTCTGATTATTGGCTCCGTCGAATCGGTGGTCATAATTGTGCTAATGAGAATGTTGAGCTAATGATGCTCTGGTAGAATAGTGCGGGGAGATTAATGTCATCCTGAGCGAAGTCGGAGGATAATGGCGTGATGCCCCCGGCATCATGCATTGCACTTCGACTCCGCTCAGTGTGACATGTCAATGTTTAAGCATTACCCTTTTTGTAATCAGAAAGGAATTTCTCCAGACCGATATCTGTCAATGGGTGTTTCAGCAATGCTTCGATCGCGCTCAATGGGCCGGTCATCACGTCCGAACCTACCTCTGCGCATTGGATAATGTGCATCGGGTGACGAACTGACGCTGCCAATACCTGCGTATCGAAACCGTAGTTTCTGTAAATAGTCAGGATTTGCTCGATCAGACCGATACCGTCGGTTGAGATATCGTCCAGACGTCCCACGAATGGCGAAACGTAGGTAGCACCTGCTTTCGCAGCCACGAGCGCCTGTCCTGCCGAGAAAATCAGCGTACAGTTGGTACGGATGCCTTTTGAAGAGAAATATTTCAAAGCCTTGATACCTTCCTTGATCATCGGGATTTTCACCACGATTTTCTCGTCGATCTCTACCAGCTCCTCGCCTTCGCGAACCATTCCTTCGAAATCAACCGAGATCACTTCCGCACTTACATCACCATCCACGATGTCGCAGATAGCCTTGTAGTGACGCATTATATTATCCTTACCTGTAATTCCTTCTTTCGCCATCAGGGATGGGTTGGTGGTCACACCGTCCAAAACACCAAGTGCCTGCGCTTCCCGAATTTCATCCAGGTTCGCAGTATCAATGAAAAATTTCATATTGAAAATTTATTGGTTAGAATATTCCACAAAAGTAGAAAACCCTGAACAAAAGCAAAAAGAAAAGAAAGACGGATAAACCCGAGGCGAAGAAATAAAAAAAGGCAAACCGAGAATCTCACCGCATCGACCATCTACCCTTGCTTCCGTCAGGACCTGGGGGATTCGAAAGGAGCTGGTAGTTCCGATTTGCCGCTGCAAAGATAACGACATTTTATTCACAAAAAGAAAACATTCGTGTAACGTTTCGCCTTACTTTTGTGCGAAACAACTCGAAATGAACCAGTATGCCCCGATTATTTTTTTTCATTTTTCTGATTTTCCTCTACGCCTGCTCCCAATCTTCTGACGCATTTCTCCAAAAGGGCAAAGAACTGATGCAGCAGGGCAAAACCCGTGAGGCCATTGAATTCATCAACAAAGCGATCGAAAAAAATACCTCCAACGCCGACGCGTTCAACCTCCGCGGCGTGGCCTATTACGAACTGAAAGAAAACGACAACGCGTTGCTCGATTTCGGTCAGGCCATTAAGCTGCAACCCGGCTCCTACCGCCCCTATTTTAACCGCGCATTGCTCTATACGGACGAAAATAAGCTCGATTCCGCATTTGCCGATTACAACAAATCCGCCGAACTGGCACCCGACACGGCCGATGTCTTCCTGAACCGGGGCCAGTTACTCGTGTTAATGGACAAGACACCGGATGCGATCAAGGATTTCGAAAAAGCGACGCAGCTCGACGCCAATAACAAACAGGCCTGGTATAACCTCGGCAATACCTACTACCGCAGTAAGGATTTCAAACAGGCCACGCTCGCATTCCGCCAGACCGTGAAACTCGATGCTTCATACGGCAAAGCATTCTACGGCCTCGGCCTCGCACAGTATAATGATGGTGAAAAAGACTTAGGTTGTACCAGCCTTAAACAGGCGCTGAACCTCGGTTACAGCGATGCGGCGAACGCTTTGGCGCAATTTTGTCAGTAAAAAATTTGTTTAATTGCTAGGAAACAAAACCCACTATCATGAAACTCTTCAAGATATTTTTCGGCATTATCTTCGTGATTTTCGCCTATTTTCAGCTGAATGACCCCGACTCGGGCGTGTGGATAGCGATTTACGCGTTCGCAGCACTGGCGTGCTTCATGAGCTTCCGCGAACTGTGGCCTTCCTGGGTGTTTTATGCGATGGGAGCCGGTTACCTGATTGGCGCTATTTTCCAGTGGCCGCCTGAATTTGAAGGTATTTTCTTTGGAGAAACTGCCATGCGCAGCCTTAATATCGAACTGGCCCGTGAGTCGCTTGGCCTGGGCATTTGTGCCATCGTAATGGCTGTGATCGGCAAATGGGGTTGATCACTCTTTAACCCATTCGATTTCCTTCAAACCGAATTCGAGTTCTTCCGGCTCGGTAGCCAATCTCACCCGCAACCGCCCGAGTTGCGTCACGTTGGTTACCGAGCCGTTTGTGATATTTCCGTTATACAAAAACCTCACATCCTGCTGATAACCATATAGTTGATTCAGATACTCAGCCCTGATAGCTTCATTTTGGCTCCCCGACCGCAGCCTGACATAGTAGGCATCGAGGTATTTGAGCAGCTTCTGAAATTCCTCCGACAGTGCAAATACCTGCCCCGTTTCGCGAAAGAGCGAGGTAGCGTAGTTATTATCGAACACCGACTGATTGATATTGACGCCGATACCTACGATAGAGGTCGCGTACCGGGTGCCCTGCAATGAATTTTCGATCAGTACTCCACAGGACTTGCGGTTGTTCATGTAAATATCGTTCGGCCATTTGACCTTCGTGCCGGGCACGTAGCTGCCCAGGTATGCGCGTATCGCGAGGGCGGTGATCTGGCTGATCAGGAACTGCTCCTGGATCGGAAGGAATACCGGTTTAAGTATGACAGAAAATGTCAGATTCTCGCCCGCATTCGCGTTCCAGACGGTACCGCGCTGCCCTCTTCCTTTTACCTGATTATCGGTGATGACAACCGTTCCTTCTTCAAACAAGCCCGCATGCACTATTTCAGCCGCTATGTCGTTGGTGGAATGACAAGTTGGCAGGTATATAACTTTTTTACCAATTATTAGCGTATCTGGTGTAGAGTTGTACAATTTTTTTGTTTTACTTTAGGGTTTTAGAAAAGGAAACAATCACGCATGAAAGAACGCAAAAATAAAGAACTATCCTCAAAAGATCTCACCGAACTGGTGGTGAAGGGAATGACAGAAAAGAAAGGTTTGGACATTGCCATATTAGACCTCAGAAAAGTAAAAAATTCAATAACCGACTTTTTCGTGATTTGCTCGGGTAATTCCGACACTCAGATAGACGCTTTGGCCAGCTCGGTTGAAGATGAAGTTTATAAAATATCCAAAACAGAGCCCTGGCAAAAAGAAGGAAAGGCGAATGGGGAATGGATTTTGATTGACTATGTGGACGTTGTCGCACATATTTTCAACAAAGAACGCCGCAAACATTACGATCTGGAAGAACTTTGGGGAGATGCAGAGGTGACGTACCTGGAAGACTCCATGGTATAAAGGCCCGCCGGGCGAACATTAGCCCCGCCGGGATTGTTGTTTATTATATTTCCTCTTAATTAATACGAACGAATGTCTGAAAACGATAACAAAAGGGGGCCACTCAACCCTAAAAGTCCTCAGAAGGGATATCAAGGTTGGATTATAGCCGCTCTGATCGCTACTATACTCGGAATCACGTACCTTAACCGCACATCGACAATCCGCGAAACCACTCAGAAGCGTTTTGAGAAGATGATGGCCGACAAGGAGGTGGAACGCGTAACCATTGTGAATGACAAATCGGTAGAGGTCACACTGAAACCCGAGGCGCTCAAACTCGACAAATACCGGGTTGTTGCAAAGGAAAATAACTATTTCGGCGGGGAAAATGCTTCCCATTACCAGTTCCAGGTAACATCGGCGGAGACTTTTAAAAAGGACTTCGACAAAATGCAGGAAGGCGTCCCCGATGACGACAAGGTGCCGTTTGTCGTGGATACCCGCAACGACTGGACCAGCTTCCTCGGAACCTGGGGCTTTTTCATTGTCATGATCCTCGTCATGTACTTCATCCTCGGCAGAATGTCGGGCGGTGTAGGTCCCGGCGGTCAGATCTTCAACATCGGCCGCTCCCGCGCAACGCTTTTCGATGCGGAGAATAAGGTAAAGATCACATTCAACGATGTGGCCGGCCTCGACGAAGCGAAAGAAGAGATCAAAGAAATCGTAGAATACCTCCAAAGCCCTGACAAATTCAAGAAACTGGGTGCAAAAATCCCGAAAGGTGCATTGCTCGTAGGCCCTCCGGGAACGGGTAAAACGTTGCTTGCAAAAGCCGTAGCAGGTGAGGCAGGCGTACCATTCTTCTCCCTTTCAGGTTCCGATTTCGTGGAAATGTTCGTGGGTGTGGGTGCAGCGCGTGTGCGTGACCTCTTCAAGCAGGCGAAAGAAAAAGCGCCTTGTATCATTTTTATCGATGAGATCGACGCGGTAGGTCGTTCACGCGGCCGTGGCGCGATGCCCGGTTCTAACGACGAGCGCGAAAACACATTGAACTCCCTGCTCGTGGAAATGGACGGTTTTGCGACCGATTCCGGTATCATCATCGTGGCAGCTACCAACCGTCCCGACGTCCTCGACCCTGCACTACTTCGTCCGGGCCGTTTCGACCGCCAGATTTCCGTCGACAAGCCAGATGTGATCGGTCGTGAGGCGATTTTCAAAGTGCATTTGAAGCCATTGAAACTGGCTACGGACGTTAATATTCAGAAACTCTCGTCCCAAACTCCTGGCTTCGCCGGTGCGGAAATCGCCAACGTTTGTAACGAAGCCGCGTTGATCGCCGCTCGTCGTAACCGTGAGGAAGTAACGATGCAGGATTTCCAGGATGCAATGGACCGCGTAATCGGCGGTTTGGAAAAGAAAAACAAACTCATTTCGCCGGAAGAAAAGCAAATCGTGGCGTACCACGAGGCAGGTCACGCGGTGGCAGGCTGGTTCCTCGAACATGCCGATCCTTTGGTGAAAGTGTCGATCGTACCGCGTGGTGTGGCGGCATTGGGTTACGCACAATATCTGCCGCGTGAGCAGTATCTGTACCGTACCGAGCAGCTCTTCGACGAAATGTGTATGACATTGGGCGGCCGGGCAGCAGAAGATGTGGTGTTCGGTAAAATATCTACCGGCGCATTGAGCGACCTGGAACGCGTAACGAAAGTTGCTTACAGCATGGTAACCATGTACGGTATGAACGAGCGCATTGGCAACATTTCATTCTACGATTCGAAACAAACCGATTATGCATTCACCAAACCCTACTCCGAATCGACGTCGCAGGCGATCGATGAGGAAGTGAGAAAACTGGTGGACCAGGCGTACCAGTTCGTGAAAAACCTTTTGGTTGAGAAACGCGAGGCATTGGAAGTTTTGGCAAAAGAACTGCTGGAAAAAGAAATCCTGTTCCAGGCAGACCTTGAAAAACTGATCGGCAAGCGTCCTTACGAAAAGGAAACGAGCTACCAGGCCTATATCAACCGCCGCTCGAACGAAGAGGCTGCCATCCACGAGGAAGTGGTGAAACAAACCCTTGAAAAAGAGCGCAAGGAAGAAGAAATGGCAGAAGCCGAAAAAAGCGCCGACACCGAATAGGAAGCGACTTTTGACGATTAAATATGCAATAGCCGGACAATTCAACCTGTCCGGCTATTATTTTTACAGCATACAGTGATTTTTTACCTAAACCTTCAAAGCAAATGTCCTTTGAAATTTTCAAACAGCAATTCGGCGATCTTACAGAATACGTCATACACGATACCTCCACCGAAAATCGCTGCGTAGTCATTCCCGAGCTCGGCGGCGTGGTGCGCCAGCTCTCATTGCGAAAAGGCCTCACGCTTTTCTCGCTCCTGAAAACCCCGCCTACCCCTAATGCATTGGTAGCCGACACCAAGAGCGCCAGCGAACTGCTTTTCCCCTTCGCCAGCCGCATCCCGGAAGGGAAATACAAGTTCCTCGGCAAAGAATACGAGTTGGAGAAAAACGAAGACGGCGGATTAAATGCCATCCACGGCCTCGTGCGCAAAAACCACTTCCATATCGACGAGCAATCGGTGCACGAAGACCATGCCGCCATTCAGCTCTCCTATTCCATCGACAATGCAAAAGGTTACCCATTCCAGGTGCATTTCTCGGTACGTTACACCCTGCACGTCGACGGTCGTTTCGAGTTGAAATATGAAGCGAAAAACAATGGCCAGGCCCCATGCCCGACCATGTTCGGCTGGCATCCTTACTGGGTGTTGGGCAATGAGGATGTGGAAGCGTGGAAAATCAATATCCCGTCGAAACGGCTTGTGACATTCAACGAAAACCTCATTCCGATCGGTACCGAGCCATTTACGATGGAAATGCCCACGCTGCTGCACCGGAAAGAATTCGACAATTGCTTTATCATGGACGCTGCCGGCCCGCACGCGGTAACCGAACTGATCTCGAAAAATCAGGATGTGACCCTGCGCATTCAGCAGGAAACCGGGGAAGGAAAATTCAACTATCTCGTGGTGTACACGCGCCCGCAGCGCGATTGCGTAGCGATAGAGCCGCTTACGGCCAATGTCGACTCATTCAACACCGGCGACGGCTTAAATATCCTCGCGCCCGGTCATAGCGTTGACGGCACGGTTACGGTCAGCCTCGTTTAAGGGCCGCTTCCGGTACCAAATGAGCTTGTGCCACAACAGCCGCCAGTGGCTCAAATAACTGATATGCGCCGCGACAATGGAAAGTTTATCCGACCATCTGTCGCGGTTTTTGATATTATAAAGGAAAATGCGCCACGTTTTGGTTTGCAGCGAAGGGCGCTCATTCTCCCAATGGGCCAGCATTTCTTGCAAAAACGCAGGTGAAGGATATTGTCCCGGCACCCCGGCAGCCGACAAGTAGTCACGCCCGGCAAGCAAACCCGCCACCCCCAGCGATTCAAGAAGCAGTTTGTAAAAACCTTTCGCGGCTGCCACGCGACTGATATATTCCCAATCCAGCCGGTCGGCGAACTTATCGAGTAGCCTGACGAAATCGGCCATGTATTTCAGCTTGTCCCACTGCTCCACCCCCGCGTGATGGATGACCATCATAATGAGCTGCGTTTCCGTATCGGGAACGAGGACCGACTTACCAGCCATCGTGAATTCGACGCGGTTCGCCGCCAGCTCATCCCATGTGAAATTGTAGCAATACCGCGGGTATGTACTATTCCATTGAATTTCAAGAGACTGCAATGTATGCTCCTGCAATGGTGTGAGCGGAAGCTGGTAATCGGTGTTCAGGTAATCGTCCATCACCGATTGCTGGTTCAGCAGGTAATGCCGGTAGCTGTCGGCTGCGAAACCTTCGGTGCGGAAAATGTCGAGGCTTTTGGAAACGTCTTCCTTACCGATAAAAAAGTCTATATCGCCGAATTCCCGCAAAGTGGGTTTGTCGTAAAGCTTCCAGGCCCACAGCGCGCCCTTCATCGGAAAAGCCCGTACGTGCTGTTCGGTAAGCCGGTTGTACAAACGCACGCAAATGCCCAAAAACGCCATATTAGCCACAGCCTGTCCTAAGGTGAATTCGCGCAATGCCCGCAACACGCGCTCGGGAAGTTCCAGCGAACGGGACTGCGCATATTCAAATGCCAGCGGCCGCACCTGGTGCCATTTACTGAGCGCCATAAATTTTTGCGGATCCAACGGAGCATCGCTCACCTTAAACGGCAGCTCGCCGACAGGCGCCAGCGCGGCTTCTATGAGAATAGCCAGTTCACGGGAAATATGGGTCTGGCGCATATCAGCCCGCGATTAGTTGTTCACGGATGCTTTCCCGCACCCATTTTTCCAGCCTTTCAAAACCTTCCGGCCTTCTTTGCCGCAAAATTTCGGCAGATTTGGCACATTGCAGGCTTTGAAAGAAATGCTTTTTGAGATACTCGCCGTCCAGAAGCTCCGTTGCCAACGGGAAATTACGCAGCATTTCACCCGGCACTTCGGCCACGCCGAGGCTTTGTACGGCCGGTTTGTTTCTCGCTTTGTGTAAAAACAATACTTTCTTTAATGGCACGGCGGCCAGGGAGAAACCTTCTTTGGGCTGGAATGAAAACTTATTAACCCCCTCGCTCACCGGTTCAAGGTCCGAGCGGTTGTATTGCAGGCCCTGCACGGTGCGGTCCCAGATTTTCAGCTGTGGATAGGCGGGAATGATGAGCGGTTTGCCGGATTTATCGAATGTAATGGCGGTAAGGTCGTCACTCAGCAGCCGGCAACCAGCCTTGATGAATGCCGCCGCGGTAGAGGATTTTCCTGCCCCAGGCATCCCCATAAAGCACCACGCCTCGTCACCGACGGCCACAGCGCTCGCGTGCAGGAGAAAATAGCCCTTTTGAAACAGCACGAGCCCTAATGCTTCGCTAACTGTAAAAAGGCTGATCAGATTACCGTCGGCAGTAACGGGCGAAACGGTGAGCGCATGGCCGCCCGTGGCTTTGAATGCTGCCACACCGGCCCAATCGAGGTACAATGCCTGCTGTGCGTCCCGGCCGAAATGCGCGCGGATACCCCGTCTGTAAATCGTCGTAGGGCGGAGCTTGGGCAGCTCGAAAGTACCGCGCCGGATGTGCACATCGACCACAGCATCCGGGTCGCCGTCGGCGAGTTCGGGCAATGCGATTTCAGAATGGATATGAAGCCCGAAGGCCATGTAATGATGCATGTGTGTCGTTTCAATTAATATCACTCCCAAACCCAGATCCGTTTGTAAGAGACGGTGTCAGGCCAGCGGCCGATGACGATGTTGCCATGCTGCTCCACCCAGGCATGCGCCTCGAACTGTTTGGCAGGATTGATCTCTATTCCGATTTCCAGGGTCAATGCGGGCGAATTACGAAGCAGGTATTTGGTCGCCAGCGCGCGCGGCAGGCACAATAGCTCGAACGGCAGCAGGTTGGCGGCGGTGTCCACGGCCCACACGGTAAGCGTCATCTGGTCCGGGGGTGTTTCTTTCAGGTGGCTGGGGCGGCTTAGCCAGTGGTACCATTTGCGGAAAATGGCAAACGGCAGTAACGCAAGACCGGTTTTGATCCAGAGCAAACTCCATACGGCCCGCAGGAAAATCCATTTCTCGGGTCCGGACAGCGTCCGCCATTTGCCGATCAGCTTGCCGATTTTGCCCAAAACTATTTGATGATTTCAACCAGTCGTTCCGAGATAAGGTCTTTCAGCAGCCCGTCGATATCGCTTTTGCAGGTTTCGGCATCCACCTCGTATTCGCTGGTAACCGCTTCGCAAAGTTCCTCGATCGTCTGCGGGCCTTTTTCCAATGTATCCCACACCAGGACGCCCACTTCATCCAGACCATAATATGCCCCTTTGCTGTGGTTAAGGATCACTGTTTCCCCCGCAACTTTGGATGAGATCTGATCGGAAGTGAGCTGGTATTTCATTCTGAAAGTTTAATCTGAAAAAATAGAATGTGTATTGGCTTTGTACAAAGTTAGAAATTTTAATTACTCGATCTCAAACTTTATTCCCTGCGCAAGCGGCAATGCCGTGCCGTAATTAATCGTATTGGTTTGCCTGCGCATGTAGGCTTTCCAGGCATCCGAACCCGATTCGCGCCCGCCGCCCGTCTCCTTTTCCCCACCGAATGCACCGCCGATCTCCGCGCCCGACGTGCCGATATTCACATTGGCAATGCCGCAATCGGAGCCGGCGTGCGAGAGAAAGCGCTCGGCATCCCGGAGGTCGTTCGTAAAAATCGCCGAGGAAAGCCCCTGGGGCACATCGTTTTGTAATGCTATCGCCTCGTCGGGCTCGCTGTACGGGATCATATACAGTATCGGCGCGAACGTTTCATGCTGCACAATCGCGAAATGGTTTTCCACCTCGGCAATGCACGGCGCCACATAGCAGCCCGAAGCATACTCCTCACCCGTCAGCACGGCTGGTTCCACGACAAATCTTCCACCCGACTTCCGTATTTCGGCTACCGCATTTTCGTATTGTGTCACTGCCGGCCGATCGATCAACGGCCCTACGTGAATGCCTTCCACGAGCGGATTGCCGATTTTCAACTGCCCATACGCTTTTTTCAAACGGGCTTTTACCTCTTCAAAAATGGATTCGTGGACGATCAGCCGGCGGGTGGATGTGCACCGCTGACCGGCCGTTCCTACTGCGCCAAAAACGATTCCGGGAACCGCTACTTTCAAATCGGCCGTCGGCGTGACGATGATGGCATTGTTCCCGCCCAGTTCCAGCAAACTCTTGCCCAGCCTGCGCGCTACCGCCTCTCCTACCGACCGCCCCATTGGAATACTGCCCGTGGCTGAAACGAGGCCAATGCGCGGGTCGTTAGCCAGCCATTCGCCCACTTCGCGCCCGCCGGATACAATGCACGATACGCCTTCGGGTACTTCATTGTCTTTTAAAACTTGCTGGATAATGTGCTGGCAGGCAATAGCCGTCAGCGGCGTCTTTTCAGAGGGTTTCCACACGCACACATTCCCGCACACCCAGGCGATCATCGCATTCCACGACCATACCGCCACCGGGAAATTGAATGCTGAAATAATGCCTGTCACGCCCAGGGGGTGCCACTGCTCGTACATCCGGTGCTGCGGCCGCTCGCTATGCATGGTGAGGCCGTACAATTGCCGCGAAAGACCGGTAGCAAAATCGCATATGTCGATCATTTCCTGTACCTCCCCGAGCCCCTCCTGCAAGCTCTTACCCATTTCATAGCTCACGAGCGTTCCGAGCTCGTGCTTGCGTTCGCGGAGCTTCGCCCCCATTTGCCGTACGATTTCGCCGCGTTTCGGTGCAGGTATGCTCCGCCATTTCTTGAATGCGAGCGTTGCCGTTTCCACGGCACGGTCGTAGTCAGTCTTTACGCTGCCGGTTAATGCCGCTATTTTCAATCCATCGACCGGTGAAAATGATTCCAGCAATGCGCCGCCGCCTTGCCAGCTCGTCTGCCCGGTACTCACGCCATTATTGCTGGCAGCAATGCCCAGTTTTCCAAGAATATCATGGATTTCCTTCATATTTTGCGATGATATGCTAGTTGAAATACTGCCCGTTTTGCGTTTTGAAAAAATCATCCAGCAGAATGTCTTCCTGGCGGATAAAGCCGCTTTGGGGCAAAACACCATCGGCTACCATTTCCACAACGGAAGCGATGGAAGCGGCGGTGGTCCACGAAATTGCCCGCCAATGCTGGCCGTCGATCTGGATCGGGTGATAGGCCCGGTAAAATTCTTCCCTTTCGAGGTGGCTGCCTTTCCAGCCTTCCACCACGGCATATACATACACTACGTCCTGCTGCACGGGCGGCTTGGCCTCCGTCAGGATTTCCTCTACCAATGCGCGTTTATCCTTCAAGCACAGTTCATATAATACAAATCGCATCAGGCTGCAATGCCCCGGATAGCGGATGGTTTTGTAATTCAATGTATCCACCTTCCCTTCCAGCGTCTCGCACATGGTACCGAGCCCGCCCGAAGTGCTGAATGCCTCGAACTCCTGCCCTTCGATATTGATCATTTCGATGCCTTCCAGCGACGGTACCATCTTGCGGACGCCGTTATGGATCACCTCGGCGTCGTTCAGGTATTCGTTCACCACTCCCGCAGGCGACCAGGTAAAGGAGTAGCCCATTTGCCCGTTCGGGTAGCGCGGCAATGCGCCCACGCGGAGCTCGATGTCCCTGATTTTGGTAAAACGCTTCGCCAGGTCCATACCTACGATGCCGATAAACCCCGGCGCCAGCCCGCATTGGGGGGCCAGCACGCTCCGGCTGTTTTGGGCCATTTCGCGGATCGCGGAAGTAGTCGGTACGTCTTCGGTGAGGTCGAAATAATGGATGCCCGACTGGTGGGCCCGGCGCGCGATGGGGAGATTGAGGTTGTACGGCATACACGACACCACGGCGTCGAAACCTGTCATGACTTTTTCCAGGAAAGCGTCGTCGTTGACATCGCCTTCCACCACTTCAAATGGCAGCTGCACCGCCGGCTGGGCCCTGTCCACGCCGGTCACCCCGAAGCGTTTGCTAAGCAAAGTGCCCACGAGCGAGCCTACTTTGCCCAGACCGATTACAAGTACTTTTTGCATGTATAGTTTTAAATGGTTTTAGTTAGAATTTTTGAAGCTATTTTGAAAGATAGAAAAAGAAATTGCAGTTTTTAAAACTTGCATGGCATTTTTGTGGGGTAAATAGAGGATTATGACAATCACCATCGTGGGCGGGGGCGCCTCGGGTTTTATGGCTGCCATCACCGCCGCGGAGACATTTCCGGGCGCGCGCATTACCATTCTGGAAAAAAGCAAAACCGTGCTGAACAAGGTGCGAATCTCGGGCGGGGGCAGGTGCAACGTCACCCACCGGCCGCACGAGCTCCGGCATTTCGTAAAAAACTATCCGCGGGGCGAAAAGCTGCTGCGGAAGCTGCTAACACATTTCGACGCCGGGGCGACGGTGGAATGGTTTGAAAAAAGAGGGGTGAAATTGAAGACCGAAGCCGATGGCCGGATGTTCCCCGTTTCGGACTCGTCGCACACCATTATCGAATGCCTCATTAAAACGGCCCGTAACCTGGATATCGGGATCAGGACGGGCGTGAATGTGAATGCTTTTGTTAAAAACGGCGGACAGTTCCAGCTGGAAATCCTGAATGGTGAGCCGATCACAACCGACCGACTGCTCATCGCTACGGGCGGCTATCCCAAAGCGGAGAGTTTCGATTGGTTGCAGGAACACGAGCACGGCATTGTGCCGCCGCTGCCGTCATTGTTCACATTTAATACGCCCGACAATTACCTGCTGCCGCTGGCCGGCGTTTCGGTGAAAGATGCGTTGGTCAAAATAGGCGGGACGAAGCACGAATGGCGGGGGCCGCTGCTCATCACGCACTGGGGTTTCAGCGGGCCGGCGGTGCTGAAACTTTCGGCCTGGGGCGCCCGTGACCTCGCCGAAACGGATTACCATTTCACCTGCCGCATCAACTGGCTGCCGGACATGAAGGAACAGCAAATCCGTGATTTTTTGTTGGCAGAAAAAAACAATACGCCCAAGCAGCAAATTGCTTCCCACACCCGCCTCGGGCTGCCTTCCCGGCTTTGGAAAGCATTTACGGAAAGAGCGGAAATCCCCGAAACGCTCCGCTGGTCGGATGCCAGCCATAAGGTGCTCAACCGGATGACCGAGCTCCTGACGAACAGCCAGTTCGATGTGAAAGGCAAAACCACTTTCAAGGAGGAATTCGTCACCTGCGGCGGCATTGCATTGCCCGATATCGACCCCGAAACCTTGCAAAGCCGCTCTACACCCGGCCTGTATTTCGCTGGTGAAGTAATGGACGTCGATGGCATCACCGGCGGCTTCAACTTCCAGAATGCCTGGACAACGGGCTATATTGCCGGCAAAAACATTGGCCTTTAATTGTCGGCTACCGTAGCCCTGCTACCGTAGCCCGGCTATCGTAGCCCGGCTATGGTATCGAAATAGGCTCGTACCTTTTTCGCACGGTCGAGGCCGATGAGGTCTGTAAGCGTTTCCACCGAGCTCTCGCGTATGGCGCGCACGGAACCGAAATGCTTCAGCAGCTTGGTGGCGGTCACTTTCCCAACACCAACGACGCCTTCCAGCTCGCTTACCAGGCTGCTTTTGCTTCGTTTGTCGCGGTGGAATGTGATCGCAAAGCGGTGCGCTTCGTCGCGGATCTGCTGGATCAGTTTCAGCGACTCCGACCGTTTGTCGATATACAATGGCAGCGGGTCTTCGGGAAAATAAATTTCTTCCAACCGCTTTGCAATGCCGATAATGGGCACCTGGCCGTATATACCGAGGCTTTTCAATGCATCGCAAGCCGCGCCGAGCTGCCCCTTGCCGCCATCGATCACGATCAGGTCCGGCAATGGCTGTTCCTCGGCGATCAGGCGCAGGTAACGGCGGGATACGATCTCATTCATCGACGCGAAGTCGTTCGGGCCTATCACCGTTTTGATATTGAAATGGCGGTAATCCTTTTTGGATGGCTTACCTTCTTTGAAACAGACCATCGACGCCACGGGGTTGGTACCCTGGATGTTGGAGTTATCGAAACATTCGATGTGGCGGGGTAATGTCTTGATCTGCAAATCGGCTTTGAGACGGATGAGCACGCGGTCCTTTTTCGAGGTTGTTGCGGATGCTTCCACTTCCCGGCGCTCGGCTCTTTCCCTCCTGAAATACATCACATTCTTCATGGACATATCCAGCAGCTTCTTTTTGTCGCCGATTTGCGGTACCGTCACTTCCAGGCGCATATCGAGATCGGGCTTCATATTGGAAATGAGCTCCTTCGCCTCGGAACCATAAGTCGTCCGCATTTCGACGATCATCATCGCCAGGATTTCCATATCGCTCTCGTCGAGCTTTTTCTTCACTTCCAGCGTTTGCGTGGCCACCATATAGCCCTGCTTGATCTTCATAAAATTGAGATAAGCGGCTTCCTCGTCGGAAACGATGGTGAGCACATCGATATTCCCGATGCGCGGGTTAATGACGGTGGCCTTGCTCTGGAAATTCGACAAATGCTCGATCTTCGTTTTCCAGGCGTGTGCTTTTTCAAAAGCCATTTGCTCCGCCGCTTCGAGCATTTTTTCCTTGAAATACTGCTGCGGCGACGACAGGTTCCCTTTCAATATGTTATGCACCTGCTCGATTTCCGCATCGTACTCGTCCTCTGCCTGCAAGCCCTCGCAGGGGCCTTTGCAGTTGCCGATATGGTATTCGAGGCAAACTTTAAACTTCTTCGCTTCGATATTCGCTTTTGTGAGCGGCAGCTGGCAGGAGCGGATCTGGTAGAGGCTCTTGAACATGTCCAGCAGCGTGTGCATGGAGCGCAAATTGGCAAACGGGCCGTAGAACGTGCCTTTGGTACGGTCCATGTTCCGCGTCGGGAAAACGCGGGGGAAAGGTTCGTCGGTGACGCAAATGAATGGGTAGGTCTTGTCGTCTTTGAGCAGGATATTGAATTTCGGCTGCAACTGCTTGATCAGCTGGTTTTCGAGCAGCAACGCGTCCCATTCACTCAATACGATGGTATATTCGATCCGCCGGATTTGGCTCACAAGCCGTTTGGTCTTGCGGTCGTGCTGGTTGTTTTTCAAAAAATAGCTCGAAACCCGGTTACGTAGGCTTTTTGCTTTTCCTACATATATAACCTCGCCCGTTTCATCGAAATACCGGTACACGCCGGGATCGAGAGGAATTTTGGTGAGTTCTTCTTTGTAATTGAATTCAGACATTGACTGTAATTTAGGACTAAATATTGTCCCTGTTGAAGAAAAACAACCGCACTAATTGAAAAGTTGCGTCGCTCACGAGGCTGTACGCGTCGCGCTGGGCTGCGTCGAGGTCCATCGGACGGTTCAGTACCGACACGGCGTATGTCATGCCTGCATCCCAGGCCTGCTGCGGTGTAATTTGCAATGTGCCGCAAACTACCGCTAGTGGCACATTATATTCCTGGCAAAGTCCTGCCAGCCCTTTCACTACCTTACCGGCCAACGTTTGTTCATCCACCTTTCCTTCGCCGGTAATGACCAGGTCGGCCTTTTCCACGAGCGCCGCCACATTACTCTGCTCCATGACAATGCTGATACCGTCTTTGAGGACCGCATCCAGGAACCACATGCACCCTGCTCCCAGCCCACCAGCGGCACCTGCGCCGGGTACCAGGCTCACATCACGCCCCAATGCACGCGTGGCTACCTGCGCGAGGTTTTCAAGGCCGTGGTCCAGGATCGTTACCATGTCCGGATCGGCGCCTTTTTGAGGACCATACACATAAGCCGCTCCGTCTTTGCCAAACAGTGGATTGGTCACATCGCATGCGACGGTAACGGCAACGGAAGCCAGCCGCGGATCGGCATTAAGCCTGTCGATCGACGCAATTTTTCCGAGCGATTCGCCATTGGGAAGCAATGTATGCCCTTCCGAATCCCTGAATGCATACCCCAGCGCTTCCGCCATTCCGATGCCGCCGTCCGTGGTAGCGCTGCCGCCGATCCCGAGAATGATCTTTTTAACACCTCGATCGAGCGCGTCTACGATGAGCTGACCGGTACCGAATGTGCTCGTGCGCAATGGATTACGCGCTTCGACTGCCAGCAAATGCAGCCCGGAAGCGGCCGCCATTTCGATAAAAGCGACCTGGCTATCCTGTGAAAGGCCATAAGTTGCCCGGACAGGCCGGTTCAGCGGGTCCATAACGGTCACGGTCACTTCTGTACCGCCTGCATGCCGGGTGAGTATTTTCGAAGTCCCTTCACCGCCGTCGGCGAGCGGGATGGTGGTGACGCTGGCTTGCGGGTATGCTTTCAGAACGCCTTCTTTTACGGCATTGCACACTTCCACGGCTTCCAGCGAGCCACGAAACTTGTCGGGGGCTACGAGAATATTCACGGGCAAGAATTTAGGATGTCAGAACAAAATGCCTTCGTCATCCGAGCGGGATGGCGGGACGTAGGTATTGGTGCTGTCCGTCGCGACGCCGCCGCATTCCCGGACGTAGTTTTCAGGTTTGTTGAAAGGCATCTTCCGGTATTGTACCAGGGTGGGATCGGCATATACTTTTTGCATGAACAATCCCCAGGCCGGCATCGCAATGCGCCCGCCCTGCCCGTAGGCTATGGTACGGAAGTGAATGCTGCGGTCCTCGCCGCCTACCCAGATGCCGGATACCAGGTTTTGGGTCATACCCATAAACCAGCCGTCCGAATAATTGGATGTAGTACCCGTTTTTGCGGCGATCTCATTGCCCTCGGTGACGCCATACTGACGCAACCGCCCTGCCGTACCACCCGGATCTTCTACCGCCCCGCGCATGAGGTACAACATATTATATGCCATATTTTCGCTGATCTCCTGGTTCTGCTTCTGGAAAAACTCCTGCAACACATTGCCATATCGATCTTCAATGCGCAGGATCGTCATCGGTTCGGTACGGTGGCCTCCGTTGGCGAATGCGCAATACGCTCCGACCATCTCATATACCGACACGTCGCTGATACCAAGGCAGAGCGAAGGTACTTCCTGCAATTTGGAGGTAATGCCCAGCTTGTGCGCATATTCCACTACCGCCTTCGGCCGCACCATTTTCATCAGGTAAGCACTCACCGTGTTCACTGATTTACCCAATGCCTGCCGCAGCGACAGCGACTGGTAGGAATACTTGTTGTTCGAGTTCTTAGGTGACCATCCACCCGGCACGCCATCGGAAAGTCCGAAGAAAATAGGCTGGTCGGTCACGTGGTCGCACGGTGTGAGGAAGTTTTTATCCAAAGCCGAAACATAGACAAATGGCTTGAACGTAGACCCCGGCTGCCGCGAGCCCTGCTTGACGTGGTCGTATTTGAAATATTTGAAATTAATACCTCCTACCCACGCCTTGACATGCCCGTTACGCGGGTCCATAGACATCATACCTGCCCGCAGGAAGCGCTTGTAATAAGCAATGGAATCGAGTGGGCTCATTGTTACCTCCTTCTCGCCATTCCACGTAAACACCTTCATTTTGTAGGGCTTCCGCATAATCTTCCAGGCTTCTTCCTCGCCCAGGTCGCGTTTCAAGGAGATAAAATGCGGAGACCTGCGTGCGGCAGTAGCAATAAAGCCCGGAATTTCCTTGCCGTTGTCGAATGTCCATGGGTTACGGCCTTTCCAGTGCTCGTCGAAGAGCTTTTGCTGGGCCTTCATATGCTCGGTCAATGCGGCCTCCTGATAACGCTGCATGCGGGAATCAATGGTCGTGTAAATGCGCAGGCCGCTCGTGTACAGGTCGAGGTCGGTGTCATGCTCTTCATTGTATAGCTTCACCCAGCTTTTGAGGTAACCGCGCATGGATTCGCGGAAGTAGGGCGCCAGGCCGGTATTGTGGCTGTCGACGGTGAAGTTCAGCCCCAGTGATTTGTCTTTGAATTTCTCGAAATCCTGTTCGCGGATGTACTCGTACTTGTACATCTGCGCGAGCACGGTATTCCGGCGGTTCAATGCGTTGGTCGGAAAGCGCAGCGGGTTGAAGAGCGTCGGGTTTTGCAGCATGCCCACGAGCAATGCGGCTTCCGTCACATTCAGGTCCCAGGGATCTTTATCGAAATAGGTCTTGGAAGCGACCTTGATACCGTATGTATTATTACCAAACGAAACCGTGTTCAGGTACATCTGCATAATTTCCTGCTTGGTATATTTCCTTTCCAGCACCACCGCAAGTATCCATTCCTTCGTTTTGGCGATCACGATCCTTATCACCGGAATTTTGCCCAGTAGCCCTTCATATTCTTCGGAACGGGTATTGAAAAGGTTTTTGGCCACCTGTTGGGTAAGGGTACTACCGCCCCCGGAGCTGGAATTGCCCGAAACTACCCCTTTGAACACCCGCGCCAAACTGCGCGGATCGATACCCGAGTGGTTGACAAAACGTGCGTCCTCGGTCGCAACCAATGCGGCGATGAGGTTAGGGGAAATCTGCGCGATGTCGATCGGCGTGCGGTTTTCGAAGAAGTATTTTCCCAATGATTTGCCGTCCTCGCTGATCAGTTCCGACGAGAGCTCGCTTTTCGGGTTTTCGAGCGTTTTGAGATCAGGCATACCGCCGAACAACCACAAAAAGTTAAAACTGACGGCAACAATGTAGAATATGATCAGACCCAGTCCCAGGCCAACAACCCGCCAGAGACGGATAATGGTACGCCGATACTTTCCGGGTTGTAATTCAATCATAGATGTGGGGTGATAGGTTACTGTAAAAGGCAAATATACGATTTCAGCCTATTATCTCTTGCCCATCGACACGGAATTGAACTCCTGCATTTCTTTGAGCCGAGGCAGGTAGATGCTGGTTGGATAAAGCCGCATAAACTCGGTAATGGCCTGGCCGTAAGCATCCTTACCCCGGACTTTACCGATCAGGAAAACGCGGAGCAATGCAAACTTGTCCTCCATAGAACTGCCTTTGTAAGACGGCAGGTTTTTCTCGATATCTTCGAGGGCCCTAGTGTAGTTGCCGTCCGCGTAGAGCTTGTACATGGCCTCGTACTCCTTGGTCGCATTGCCGGAAGTCCCGCCCGTGTCCGTCGATTTGTTCACGAGGCGTGCGTAGGTAGAATTGGGATATTCGCTGAGCAACTTGCCTTTCCACGACTCTTTCTGCGTGACATTGTCTTCATTGCTCAGGAAAAGCAGGTAGTAAATCTCGTCCTTGTATTGCGTTTTGGGATATTCCGAAAGCACACGCTCAAACGACGTGATGGCGCGGCTGGATTCTTTCAGGTCGAAACGGTAGATTTTCCCGAGGTTATACAAGGCGTCTTCCTTCTTCTTTTGGGAGGTAGCAAAGGCGGTATCGCTCAGCGGAACGTTCTTTTTGAGCACCGCATGCACCTGGTCCCATTCGGGCGTGCCTTTTTTCAGACCTGTATTGTCGGTAGCGGTTTGCGCTACGGCCGTGCTGTCGGTTCCGGCGGCGCCGTTTCCGGCCAATGAGCGTAACGGACGGCTGCTCCGGCGCCAGTCGTCTTCCAGCGGACGGTTACCCCACGCCCTTTTAAAGTCGATTTTGCCCTTATTCACCAATGCGGGATCGTATAGCTCCCAGCGACGCTCGCCGCCATTCACCAGCGGGTTACCGCCGCCTTGCTGCATGCTCGCATTCTGCGCTGCCAGCTGGGCTTTGCGGGCCTTTTCTTCCTCTTCCAGGCGTTTCTTTTCCTGCGCTTCGATAATCCCGTCGATTTTGTTGTCCAAAGCGGCGGGGTTCATGCGGGCCAGCTTCTGGAGGCTGTCCTCGGCGGAGACGATGGTGTATTGGGTCACAAAATTATCCAGTGCACGTTTCCGGTCGGCCACGAGGCGGTATTCCGGTGCTTCCTGCGGGAGAATGGCTAATGCACTGTCATAATAGGCTTTCGACATTTCGAAATTCTCCAGCGACTCGTATTCGATACGTGCGAGTTGAAGGTAAGTATATGCTTTCTGCTGCATATTGCCTTTTGAGGCGGCGGCGGCTTTTTGCAGGTATTCGACGGCTTGCGGGAGCTGTTTCTTGTGTTCGGCGAGCAAGCCCATTGTAAAGTATACCCGGTCCCGCAGGTCGTCGTTTTTGCGGTCGCGGAGCATTTTATCGAAACCTACATTAGCCAGATTGCGCTCGGGATTGAGTACCACTTCGTTTTGCAGCGAATTCATGGCCGAGTAGAAACCCAAGTCGTAGTTTGGCTTGTTGCGGTTCACGCTCTTGTAATGCTTGTTGGCCAATGCATATTGCCCGAGACGGTCGTACATCTGCGCCGCCGCAAAGTGAATGCGGGCCGTTTCAATCGATTTCTTTAACAGCGGAAATGTCTCTTCCAGGATCGCGACGGATGTGAGGTACTCGCCGTTTTGCTGGTGCAGATAGGCTTTGGTAAGGTAAAAATCACGTTGCGAGCTTTTGTTAAGCGGCTGCTGGCTCAGGTATTCGGCCACGCCCAATGCATTGGAATAGTCCTTGTGCTCGATGTAGGCGCGCATGAGCACGATAAGCGCATTGTTTTTATCGCTTTCGTCGCGCCCGTTGGCATATACGTAGCGCAGGGCTTCGAGGCCGTCGGCCCACTCGCCGAGATAGAGCCTGGATTTACCCAGTAAAATATAGCTGTTGTCGATCCACTTGCTGTTCTGGTGCTTCTCCGCCACGATCGACGCCTTTTTGATCGCATCCTGCAACTTCGGCTTCACGGCCTGCGCCCGCACCGAATCCATCGGCAAAAGAATGGGTAGCAGCTGGTTATAGTTTTCCTTATAAGCTTTTTGCATTTCAAATTCCGCATCCAGCATATCCTGCTCGGCCATGAAATAGGCATTATACCGCGCCGCTACATTGTGGAATGTGATCGCACCGGGCCTTGAACTGTATTGCGAGCATGCTGCCAGCAGGGTGATCAGGCCAAGTAGCGGTAATGTGCGTCGGATATGGGAGGTAAAGCGGTCGATCACGAAATTGACTTTATGGGGTGTTCGTCTATGTGCCAGGTTTGCAAACCTAAAACGGTATTTTCAATAAATGCGTATCGAAGATAATGCCATTTGCAAAATTTGAAGCAATTTTACCCCGATATTCTACCATTGTTTTTCAACTGAAACAGGAGGTTACCAGATTATGGCAGAACAAAAAAAGCCGGCAGACAGGGGCCAGTCGTCCCGCTTCCTGAAATATTCGGGGATGGCCACGCAAATGCTGGGGACCATTCTGGCATTCACTTACGGCGGTTACAAGCTCGACGAGTGGCAGCAGAACAAAGTTCCTGTGTGGACGCTCGTACTTTCGCTCGTCTCGATTGGGGCGTCGCTCTACCTGCTGATCCGAAGTTTTACCAAACAGTAACCCGTTTCCCAACACCCGCGCATGCTACGCACCCTCATCGCAACCATTTTGCTAGGAATTGTATTTTTCCTTGCTCAAAAATTCCACTTCGATTCCTTCCTGCATCCTTATATATGGTATATTCTCGTGTTCTTTTTCGGGCTGTCGTTCCTGGCACACCGGCTCATGGACTTCGGAATGCAAAACAAACGGGAGAAATTTGTCACATTTTACATTTCTACCATCGTTGCACGGATCATTCTCAGCCTCATTTTTATCGCCATTTTTTTATACAGAGGGCTAACTGATTCATTCCTATTCGTTATCGACTTTTTTGCACTCTATTTATTTTATACATGCTTTGAAATATATGGTTTGTATCGTAACTTGCGCCGCGATTGACAAAGCATAGTATTTCAAGCATTTATGTATACCCATCTGAGACGGTTTTTTACTATCGCCCTTGTAGCGGCAACATGCCTTTTTAACCTCCCGGCCCGCGCCGACGAACCTACGCAGCACGATACTGACAAGGTCGCACAGGCTGTGAACGAGGAAGAGCATAAAATTGAACATAAGCTTGAAGAGCACGAAGCAAAGTTCAATATCGGTGAGATGATCATGCATCACATTGCCGACTCCCACGAATGGGAATTCTCGCACGGTGTTTCGATCCCCCTACCCGTAATCCTTTATTCGGCCGACCGTGGCATCGAGGTATTCTCGGCATCCAAATTCCACAATGAACACCACGAATACAACGGCTATCACCTGGTACACGGGGATTCCGAGCAAATCGTGCCGGTTGACGAATCACGTAAGGTTTACGACTTCTCGATTACGAAGAACGTAGCGTCCATGCTCCTCAGCGCCCTGATCCTGATCCTCGTTTTCACAAGCATCGCCGGCTGGTACAAAAACAGCAAAGGCAAAGCGCCGAAAGGGTTCAACTCAGCGATGGAGGTGATCATCCTCTTCATCCGCGACGAGGTGGTGAAACCGAACGTAGGTCCTAAATACGAAAAATACCTGCCATACCTGCTCACGTTGTTCTTCTTCATCCTGATCAACAACATCATGGGCCTGCTTCCAGGATCGGCTAACCTTACCGGTAACATCGCCGTGACCCTGACATTGGCAGTACTGACGTTCATCATCGTTCACCTGAACGCGAACGGCAACTACTACAAACACTTGCTGAGCCCTCCCGGCGTACCTGCTCCGCTGTTGCTGATCATGATCCCCGTGGAAATCGTCGGTGTGTTCATGAAGCCATTTTCACTGATGGTCCGGTTATTCGCCAACATCACCGCAGGCCACATTATCCTCCTGAGCTTGTTCGGTCTGATCTTTATTTTCCAAAGCATCGTGATCGCCCCCGTAATCTCCCTGTTCGCGTTGTTCCTGAACTTCATCGAGATCATGGTAGCGTTCATCCAGGCGTTCATCTTCACACTACTATCGTCCATGTACATCGGAAGCGCCATCGAAGAGCATGGCCACGCCGATCACGGACATTGATTTGAATCTCTTTTTTATTAATTATATTTTAAAACAAACACAATTATGTTGCTTCAAATTTTGCTTCAAGCTGCTGAACAAGGTGGTGCAGGTCTTGCAGTTTTCGGTGCTGCTATCGGCGCAGGTCTTGCTGCTATCGGTGCAGGTCTTGGTATTGGTAAAATCGGTGGTAGCGCTGTTGAAGGTATCGCCCGTCAACCGGAAGCTGCTGGTGCCATCCAAACTGCCATGCTGATCATCGCGGCCCTTATTGAAGCGGTAGCGCTTTTCGCAGCGGTTATCTGTCTACTTATCTCTTTCAAGCTGTAATAGCTTCCGAAAGGGGAACGTCGCCCCGGCGCGCTAGGCCCGGAAGCGGCGCAAAAACATTCTCGTGGGAGCATTAGGCTTCCACGAAATTTTAATAAGAAGAGAGAAGATACAGATCATTCTTACACTCAAAAACTCATTTAACTATGTCATTGCTTACTCCAAACCCAGGCCTTATTTTCTGGATGCTGGTAGTATTTTTGCTGGTAGTGTTCATCCTCGCGAAATTTGCATGGAAGCCTATCCTGAAAGGCCTGAAAGACCGTGAGAACGAAATTCAGGGTGCTTTGGACCTCGCAGAGAAAACCCGTGCTGAAATGGCACAATTGAAGTCGGACAACGAAAAACTGATCGCAGAAGCCAACGCCATCCGTGACCAGATCCTTCGTGACGCGAAAGACGCATCCGACAGAACGATCGCCGAATCGAAAGACAAAGCGGCTGTGGAGGCACAAAAAATCATCGAAAGCGCACGCGAAACCATCCGCAACGAACAAGCTGTGGCGGTGAGCAAAATCAAACGGGAAGTAGCTACCCTTTCATTGGAAATCGCTGAAAAAGTATTGCACCGTGAATTGGCTGACAAAGCGTCTCAGGAGAAACTGATCGCTGACCTGGCTTCATCTGCACGTCTTAACTAATCAGCATTCTAATCCAACATTCCGATGTCAGTAAGTATTGTAGCTTCCAGATACGCAAAATCGCTGATCGAGCTGGCGAAAGAACAGAACGTTCTCGACACGGTGTATCAGGATATGCTGCTGTTCAAAGACACAGCAGACAAGAACCGCGGCCTGATGCTTGCATTGAAAAGCCCGGTGGTACGTCACGAGAAGAAATCAGGCATTCTGAAAGGTCTTTTCAAAGAGCGGGTAAGCCCGGTATCATTCGCGATCTTCGATATTATCACCAAGAAAAACCGGGAGGCTATCCTGGACGAGATCGCGGTGGAATTCATTAAAGCCTATAACAGTTTCAAGGGGATCGAAAGAGCGACGGTGGTAACCCCTACCCCGCTGACCGACGAACTTCGCAAACAATTCACCGATATTGTTGCCAAAGCAACCGGAAAAACGGTAGAACTCGCCGAAAAAGTAGACAATGCGCTAATCGGGGGATATGTTCTCACAGTGGGCGACCGTCAGATCGACGCTTCGCTGCGCAGCCGTTTGAACGAACTTAAATTACAGTTAGTAAACTGAAATTTTTATCTGCATAATTTGGAAGACCCGGCTGCGATGCGGCCGGGTCTTTTTTTATGCTAGACTTTCATCTTCACGACGTTCTTGAAGCTCGTCTCGATCGCCTGCACCGGCGGCACTTTTGCGACGTCCTGTTCTACGAAGAAATGCGTCATACCGGCGAGTTTGCGATTATCGAAGATCTTCTTGAAATCGATCGTACCCGTTCCTACCTCGGCGAATGAACCGTCTTTTTTATCAATATCCTTCACGTGCCACAACGGGAAACGGCCCGGATATTTCTTGAACAATGCCACCGGATCGATGCCCGCTTTGACCGCCCAGTACAAATCCAGTTCCAGTTTCACAAGCTTCGGATCGGTTTTGCCTACGATAAGGTCGTAAGGAACCTGTCCGTCGATTTTCTTGAATTCAAAATCGTGGTTGTGGTAGCCGAATTGCAACCCCGCCTTCTTCGCTACTTCACCAGACTTATTGAAAAGGTCGACATACTTCTTGTACTGATCGATCGTCTTCCGCTCCGATTCGGTCAGGTAAGCGCAGTTCACATATTTCTGCCCGATTTCCGCGGCATCTTCAACCGCTTTCTGCCAGCCGTTGCTCAATGTACCTTTTGCCGTTTTGCTCTCCACACCGGCGCCGTAATGGCCGCTCACGGGGTTGAGGCCAAGGTCGCCCAGGATTTTCTTGAATTCCTTCGGTGTTTTCCCGAAGAATTTGCCGTCGGAATAGCCGTAAAGCTCCACTTCCTTGTAGCCGATCGCCGCCACTTTTTTCAGCGTTCCCAGGAGATCTTTGGATATTTCATTGCGCAATGTGTACAACTGCAAACCGATCGGCGAAGCAGCCTTCGCGTCCAGGTTCAGCTTGGAGAGCATGGGCGTAGCCAGCATGAAAGCACTGGCTTTAAGGAACGATTTCCGGGAAATCTTTTCGTTGTAATCCATGGGTTAGTATTCGAAAAATTGAAAAATAAACTACGGGGTAATATCAACGGCGCCTGAGGCGGAGAGCTTGCGTTTCGTGTCGTCGTCGAGCTTCCATTCCTGCGTGAAATGATTGTCGATCAGCAAATTGGTAGAAGCGTCTTTGAAGAATATAATGTCCTTGAACTCTGACAGCTTGCGGTGCATGACGGGCACAAACGGAAATCCTTCGTCTTTTATGCCCGCCCACCAGGGCAGTCCGGAACTCACTGCTATGTAGTGCCCTTCGATGGGAAATACATAAAAAAGGCCGTGAGCGGCATCTGTCTTTTTTAAATGCACGGGAAGCTGCCCGGCATGTTTCGCGATCAATGCATTGGTTTCTTTTGTACCGAATAAAATCAGGTTCGAGGTCTCGATGTCGCTTGGGCGCACTTCCTTATCCGCCAGCACACGTGGGAAAAACATGATCCGTCCCAAAAACTCCCCCCGGTACTGCGACCAGCCCGCCGCCTGCGTCGCAATTTCCACGCGTTTTTTCAGTTCTTCCGGTGACGGATTATCGGCCGTGCCATACACATACACATGGCGCGATGAGAATGCGGCATAAATGGGTCCCTCGGCGCCTTGTTTCTTACCCGTGTAAACGGACATAATGCTTGCACCCTCTACCGCCCATTTACCACCCGCCGATGCACGGAACAGGGTCAATACACTGTCCGTTTTGGCATTTACCACCGAACCGTCGATTTTGAGGCTGAGCGCTGTGCCGGGTTTGAATTTCGGGTGGTCTTTCAGGTTAAGGGTAAATTTTTCCAGATTTTTAGTCGCGATTTCCAATGCATTCTCCTTCGTGAACTTCGCATCGATCTCCGCCAGCTGGCCATAGGCAAACCGGTTAAACTGCACCCAGAATGCCTTGTCGTATTTGTATTGCTTACTCACAAACCGCACACGGTTCGGGTACGGGTTACGCTTGAAATCCTTGAACCATTCGAAAATGTACTCGTTGTCATAGGCGCTCACCCAGCTATCGTGTTCCACGTCTACGAACTCCTTGTAGGTAACATCCCCGCCCAGATCCTGCAAATGGCTGACCCATTTACGCGTCCCGGCCACGGGCACTACCGGATCGGCATCTCCGTGGAAGAAATGCACGGGAAAGTTCAGTGCATTGGTCGCAAGCTCGAATGTGGCTGCGGGTGGCGCCGGGCATACGGGCGCGATCGCCGCCCATATGTCCGGGCGTGTGAGGCCGATCCAAAGCGTACCGCCGCCGCCCATCGACAGGCCTGTGAGATATGTCCGGTCCTCATCGATTTTAAACCGCTTTTTGACATCCGCCAGCACGTCGTAAACATCCTGCTCGGGAATGCCCTGGTAACCTGCCGTTCCCCTCGCGTACGGCGAGGCTACAATATAGTCGACATTGTCCCATTTCGGGAAGTTGCGTGTCGCTTCCACATCCGTCTCCCCGTCGGCATTGCTCTTGCCGAATACCCGGCGCAATGCGAGGCGGTGATTGGAGCCGGCCCCGTGCAGCATGATCACCAGCGGATATGCTTTGGTTTCGTCGAAGTTCTCTGGGAGATAAAGGCCGTATGGCTGCTCGGTATCATCGGCGTCGGAGAAGAAAGTGAGGACTTGCGGGCCCGGAGGCAATTTTTGTGCAAACACATTGACATTAGTTGCTGCAATACTGAGGGTTAGCCCTATCAGCGCGCTCTTCCAGTTAGGTCTCATCGATTATACGAATTTTCAATGGCTAAATATAAACAAAAAAAGGCAGGTCATCCGACCTGCCTTCCAAGCTACTTTGTGCTTTCAGAGTATTACAAATCTAGTTTGCGAGCTCTTCTTCTTTCTTGCGAACACTGATAACGAGTTGTTCACTCTTTTCTTCGTGATCGGCTACCAATACATCGCCTTCGCGCAGGTCGCCTTTCAGTATTTCCTCAGCTACGGGATCTTCCAGGTATTTCTGGATCGCCCGGTTCAAAGGACGCGCTCCGTATTGCGGATCGTAGCCTTTTTCGGACAGGAAGTCTTTTGCTGCGATAGTCAGTTCTATTTCGTAGCCCAGCCCTTTCACTCGGTTGAACAATTTGCCCAGTGAAATGTCGATGATGCGGTGCAGATCTTCGCGTTGCAGCGAATTGAACACGATCACATCGTCGAGACGGTTCAGGAACTCCGGAGAGAATGCTTTACGCAATGCGCTCTGGATGGTACCTTTCATAATGTCGTCCTGGTTATCGGCCCTTGCTTTGGTTGAGAAACCGATCCCTGTTCCGAAATCTTTCAAATCACGTGCCCCGATGTTCGAAGTCATGATAATGATCGTATTACGGAAATCGACCCTTCTACCCAGACCATCTGTCAGAATACCATCGTCGAGTACTTGCAGCAGGATATTGAACACGTCCGGGTGCGCTTTCTCGATCTCGTCGAGCAGCACTACGCTGTACGGTTTCCGGCGGATCTTCTCGGTCAGCTGGCCACCTTCTTCGTAGCCGACATATCCCGGAGGTGCTCCTACCAGACGCGATACGCTGAATTTCTCCATGTATTCGCTCATATCGATCCGCACCAGTGAGTCTTCCTTATCGAACAGGTAAGTCGCCAACACTTTCGCAAGCTCGGTTTTACCTACACCGGTTGGTCCAAGGAAAATGAATGAACCAATTGGTTTCTTAGGATCTTTCAAACCGACGCGTGTGCGCTGGATCGCTTTCACCAGTTTTTCAATCGGCGGATCCTGACCGATTACTTTCGCTTTCAGCTCGTCGGCCATGTTCAGCAATTTCTTGCCTTCGTCCATCGATACGTTGGTTACCGGAATACCGGTCATCATCGCAACTACCTCAGCCACATTATGTTCTGTAACGGTGTAGCGCTTTTGCTTGGTTTCTTCTTCCCAGGCGAGTTTGGCGCGTTCCAGCTGATCGATCAATTTCTTTTCGCGATCTCTCAATTGGGCTGCCTCTTCGTATTTCTGGCTTTTCACCACCCGGTTTTTCTCCTGTTTGATATTCTCGATTTGCTCTTCGAGCATCAGAATGTCCTCCGGAACCGTGATATTGCTGATATGTACACGGGCACCTACTTCATCGAGTACGTCGATGGCCTTATCCGGCAGGAAGCGGTCTGTGATATATCTTTCCGACAATTTCACCGCCGTGCTGATCGCCTCGGGCGTGTAATTCACATGGTGGTGATCTTCATATTTGTCTTTGATGTTGGTCAAAATCTGAACCGTTTCCTCGATCGAAGTGGCGTCCACCATCACCATCTGGAAACGACGGGCCAATGCGCCGTCCTTTTCGATATACTGGCGGTACTCGTCGAGCGTGGTAGCTCCGATACATTGGATTTCCCCGCGCGACAATGCCGGCTTGAACATATTGGAAGCGTCCAGAGAGCCCGAGGCACCACCTGCGCCCACGATCGTGTGGAGCTCATCGATGAACAGGATCACATCCGGCGATTTTTCCAGCTCGTTCATAACCGCCTTCATTCTTTCTTCGAACTGGCCGCGGTATTTCGTACCGGCCACGAGCGAAGCCAGATCGAGCGTCACAACGCGCTTACCGAAAAGCACACGCGATACTTTCTTCTGAACGATCCGGAGCGCAAGACCTTCCGCGATGGCTGTTTTACCAACGCCCGGCTCACCGATCAGGATCGGGTTATTCTTTTTACGACGGCTCAGGATCTGTGCCACGCGCTCGATCTCTTTCTCACGTCCGACGATCGGGTCGAGCTTGCCTACTTCCGCCATTTTGGTTAAATCCCTTCCAAAGTTATCCAGCACAGGTGTACGGGACTTTTCAGCACCTTTGGATTCTTTACCGGAAGAAGAGCCACTACCACCTCCAAACATTCCGCCTCTGGCTTCATCATCCCCGTCTTCGGTCTCCGGCCCCATATGAGGTCTGGATCCGGATGATTGATATTCTAACATTTCCTTGATGACTTCGTAGTTAACATTGAATTTATGCAATATCTGGGTACCTACATTGTCTTCGTCACGCAATATCGAAAGAAGCAAATGCTCAGTGCCGATGAGCGTGCTTTTGAAAATCTTGGCTTCCAGATATGTAATCTTCAATACCTTCTCCGACTGCCTGGTCAGAGGGATATTCTGTAAATTTTTAACGTTGTTTGTGGCCGCACCTTTTGTTGCCTGCTCGATCGTCTGGCGGACGTCGTCCAGCGAAACGCCGAGTTTTTTTAGCAACCCTATGGCTACACCATCACCCTCGCGTATCATTCCTAATAACAAGTGCTCTGCTCCAATGTAATCGTGACCCAGGCGGAGGGCTTCTTCCCGGCTCATTGAGATTACCTCTTTCACTCTATTCGAAAATTTTGCTTCCATTGTGTAGCAATAAAAAGTGTTTATGTATTCTAAACGCTACTTGATCCTTGTTTGTTCAAATTAGCTTTTATTGAGACTTACAGGATCTTAACAAAACACTTTTTGCTTCCGGCCCCATATTAAACAGTAAATCAACAATACTTAAATTCCCCACAAAATCATTCCCGAAGGTCTGGTAATAAGGTGTCGGGTGGTAATATTTATGCAAATCCGGCTGTTTTCTGTTGTTTATTAAGGATATAGCGTTTTCCACACCGTTCCGGTCGTTTTCCCCACCTGACAAATTGTACTGAATCTCGTTTGTAATACCAGTCAATCTAAGACAAATTGTCAACAATTCATAGTTCAGGTCGACCAGATACGCCAGCTTCTTTTCATAAACGCGGGTAAACTCATGCACGTAATACTCGTAGAAGGGCGACTTCCCATATGCCGATTGCAGACATCCCAAATGACGCCTTGTCCAATCCTGGTTGTAGTCGATCAAAATATCTTTTGTGGAGCTCGCCGGCAAATACCCTTTTACAGGGATTGTCAGCGTGTCTATTTTATTGGTAGTGAGCACACTGCACCGGTTTCTGTAAGTCTGCTTCACATACCTCTCCGCAATATCGATGTAGACCCGGTCGTACTGTAAAATACAAGTAAAATACTCTAAACAAGGCAGATACTGTAACTCAATCAGTACTTCTGAGGATTTCTCCTCTCTAATCAAAAAATCTGACACTATCAAATATGGTAAAGGCTTATGATATTATCAAAAAATTTATAATAATTATTTTGTACGGTCAGCAATGTTCAACAGCAACTTAAATCATTACAATTTTTGATCTCAAAGGAAGATGCTCGTGTCGCCCAGGCCCTCGCGGATGATCTCGAAATCATCGCCGTCGGCCCTGACAATTGTGGACGCGATATTGCCTCCATATCCCCCATCCACGACCATATCCACCTGATGTTGAAATTTCTCGAAAATGAGCTCCGGGTCGGTCGAATATTCGATGATTTCGTCATCGTCGCGAATGGAAGTCGTCACGATCGGGTTCCCTAACTCCTTTACGATCAAACGGGGAATAAGGTTGTCCGGCACCCTGATCCCGACCGTTTTTTTATTGGTATTCAACAGCTTGGGGACATTGCTCGTAGCATCCAAAATGAACGTATACGGCCCGGGGAGCACCCTTTTCATCGTTTTGAACGCGGTATTCCCCACCCGGGCGAAGTCGGCGATGTGGCTCAGATCGTAGCAGATAAACGAGAAGTCGTTCTTCTGGGGTTTGATGCCTTTGATACGGGCGATTTTCTCGACGGCGCGGGTGTTGTAAATGTCGCAGCCCAGACCATAAACCGTGTCGGTCGGGTAGATCACCAGACCGCCGTCACGAAGACAATCCACCACCTGACGAATGCGTCGCTCGTCGGGATTCTGGGGATATATTTTAACAAATTCAGCAGGCATAAGGGAAATTTTACTTTTTGAATTAACAAAATCAAAAAGCAAATCCTTCCTGCGGGGCGATCTTTTTTAAATTTTCGATGTAGAACCTGTATGCGAAATTCACCGGCAAATGCAGCCTGCACATCAGTACGATCAGCTCTGTTTGCAAACCCGGATTCTCGATATAGTTCAATAACCGGCGGAAACGGACTGCCAGCTCAAACTCCTGGGCGTACAAACATTTACGGATAAATGTACGAATGCGGGCCGCCAAAAGATCGAACTCTTTCTGGTCGCGGTTGAGATCGTAGGCCTTGTTGCAGACGGCGTAGTAGGATTGCAGCATGCCGCTGCCTTTTTTGTAAACACCGGTGGAAAGAGAAGTTTTCAATACCCGCTTTTTGGTGAGGATTTCGTCCAGATAAAAGTATTTGAAACGCACCGACGAACGCACCCAGAAATCGAAGTCTTCGAATGCGAGCGCTTCGTCGTAACCGCCCAGCTGCTGCAATGCGGAGGTGCGCATCATCATCGTCGGCGTGCAGATAAAGTAGCGTTCCAGGATGTTCTTATATACGTCTCCCGAAGGTACCTGGCTGGTCGCCCTCCCCTTCGCGTCGATCTCGTAGTGATTGTGCAGCCGCTGGCCGTTTTTGCCGATATAGCGGGCATTGGTGAATACCACGGCGTAATCTTCGGGAAGGTGTTCGAAGGCTTCTACCTGTTTTTCGATGCGGTCGGCGATCATAATATCGTCGCCTGAAAGATCGATCACATATTGGCCCTGTGCAATAGCAAGTCCCTGGTTGAAGGCGCGGCAAAGACCGATATTATGCCGGTTGCGGATGACCTGAAAGGCGGGTGATTTCGACTTGAAACTCTCGATGATGCCCAGCGTATTGTCCTTGCTTGCATTGTCGATAACGATCAGCTGAATGTACCGGTAGGTCTGATAAAATACGGAAGCCAGCGCTTCCTCAATGTACTTCTCCTGATTATAAGCCGTCAGGATAACTGTAACGAGTGGTTTTTCAAAGTTTGTCATGTCGTGCGCTCCGTTGCGGTCCCTGCATTACGGTGGTTATTTTCGGAGGGATAAGGACACCGCAGCACAAAATTACCAACAACAAACCGGAGATGCCGATAATGTTATTATCCGGCAAATCACCGCGTTACAACACGTCTCGGACCCGCTTTGATGCGCGCGCGGGTTATGCTCGCGTTGATCTCGAATCCCAGAATAATTACAAATGCAAGCAGGTAAATCCAGATCATCAGGGCGATCATCGTACCGATGGAACCGTACAGCTTGTTGTAAGAGCTGAAACGCGACAAATAGAAAGAAAAACCGTAGGTAGCGGCCAATATGAGAATGGACGCGATCACCGAGCCTGCATTCAAGAATGTGAACTGACGCCCGTGCGAAGGCGCAAACCGGTAGATAATCGATATCGTCAACATCAGAGAGCCGAAGCTGATCAGGTAACGCAGGATATTGAGTAATGCGATGAGCCAGTTATCGCGGATAATGTGCCATTCACCCACAATGTTCATCACCGCATCACCGACGATCAGCAGCACCACCGACAGGAACAGTACCGCGATGAGCAGTAATGTCAACAGCATGGCGATACCTCGAATGGCCAGGAACCCCCGCGTTTCCGTATCGTCGTACACCATGTCGAACGAGCGCATGAGCGACATCATGCCGTTCGTCGAGGCGATCATTGCGAAGATAAAACCGAGCGAGAGCACGCCTGAACGCGGCCGGCTCACAATGTCCATGATCGTCTGGTCCGCCGCCTGAAATGTGCCGCGCGGCATATTCTCCCGCAGCATTTCCAGGATTTGCTGGTCGAGGTTCTCGATCGGGATGTAGGGAATGAGGGTAAAAAGGAAGATAATCCCCGGAAATGCGGCGAGCGTCAAGCTGAAAGCTACCGCCGAAGCCCGCTGATCGATCTCGTGCTTACGGTTGCTTGCGACGAGGTTCAGAATAATGTCGTACAGCGAAACCGTTCCCCGGAACAGCATTGTTTGCTGCAACCAGCGGATAAGGCGCTTGATATGTCGGTTTTTCAACAGTTTTTCAAGCATAACCGGCCGTTTGTTATTCCTTGCGTTCGAAATAGGGTCTCAGTTTTTCCTGTAACTTTTCAGGTGCGGGACAAAGCTTTCCGGTATCCATCCGCTGAAAAACGAGGGTCGTGTCACCCGTGTTCAGCAAAACGCGTTCCTGATTCCTGATTTCGTAAGAAAAACGGACGCGTACGCCCGGCATTTCCTCAATTCTGACGAGTATATTCAGCTCGTCGTCGTACCGCGCCGGTTTCAGGTATTTGTAATGACATTCATATACGGGCATCATCACACCCGAATCTTCCATTGCCTTATAGTGAAAATCGAGGCTGCGCAATGCTTCCACCCGGCCGATTTCATAGTATCGGGCATAGTTGCCATAATATACATAACCCATCTGATCGGTATCGGCATACCGCACCCTGATGCCCTTTACTTCGTGAACAAACATCCTTACTTCATGATTTGCAACCGGTTCAGCTCGGCCTGGTAGAGGCGCGCATTGCTGAGGTGGTCGGAATAGTTGGTGGCGAAAGCATGGTAACCCGAGAGGTCCGCCTTGGCACACATATAAGTGTAATCGTGCTTTTCGTAATTCAGCACCGCATTCAGCGAGTTGAAATCCGCCACACGGATCGGGCCCGGAGGCAGACCGGTATTCACATAAGTATTGTAAGGCGATTTAATGAGCAGCTGCTGGTTCAGAATGCGCTTGATCGCGAAGTCCTGCAATGCAAATTTAATGGTTGGATCGGCTTGCAGGGGCATGTTTGCGTGTAAGCGGTTGATATACAAACCGGCCACTTTCGGGCGCTCGTCCACCTTACGCGCCTGCTCCTCTTCCACTATCGAAGCCAGGATCGAAACCTGAACGGGCGTCAGGCCGATTGCCTTCGCTTTCGCCACTTTGTCGTCGGACCAGAACTTTCTATACTCGCTGTGCATGCGGTCGAGGAATTTCTCGGTGCCGGTGGTCCAGTAAATTTCATAGGTATTCGGCAGGAACATCGATACGATCGTCAGGGTATCGAGGCCGTATTTGTTACAAACCGCCGGGTCGTTCAATGCCTTGCGGAAATTGTCCTCGCCGAATGCAAACCGGCTGCCGATACGTTTGATCAGGTCTTCTTTCAACCGGATATTGTTGAATGTGAGCTTCACCGCGTCCTGACTACCGGCCGAAAGCTTTTTCAGCACCTCGTAGTTGTTGCTTTTCGGCTTGATCACATAGCGGCCTGGCTTCACTTTCTCCGTATATTTCAAAAATTTAGCCAGAAACTGGAATGAGATGTGGTCATTGATCACCTCATGTTTGTTCAATGTGTCGAGCACCGTCTTGTAAGTAGCCCCCTCGGGCACCAGCAAAACGAAGCTGGATTCCTTGTCGGCCTGCAAGTTCGGCGTGCGGAAGATCTGCCAGAAATAGAAGGTGAATGTAGTAGCAAGGATCGCGATCGTGATGAACAATCCTATTTTAAAATTGCGCGACATATTTTTCTGCGGTCAGCCGCCGGCGGTCAGCCGTCAGCGTTTTTTGTTTTCTTGATTACAAATTGATTTCAAATGGTATGCCGAAACGCCTGGCCAGCTCGTCGAGTGACAAAACTACCGGTTCGAGCAGCCTGATACCGTTCACGCTGCGCTCCGCTTCCATTTCCCGCTCGGGGTCGCCCGGAATGAGCACTTTTTCGCCGTCCACGGCCCGTGCGTGACGGAATGCGCCGATCCATTTGTCCATATCGGCCTTGAACTCGTCGGCCGGCCGGAAGCCATCCACGCGCATTGCGCCCAGGAAATGCCCGGTACCGAGCCCCACGCTTTGCTGCACGCCCATAAAACCAGCCGTAGCGAACGGCGGCACCCACGGCCCAAAGTTAGCACCGGAAAGCACACCGGAGAAAATATCGACGATCGCGCCCAGGCCGTAACCTTTGTGGCTGCCATGCTCGCGGTCGGAGCCTAACGGCAGCAAACCGCCCCCGCTTTTGACGGCATTGGAATCGGTGGTAGGATTACCGTCCGCGTCCTGCGCCCAGCCCAGCGGCGCTGGGAGGCCTTTTCTTTGCAGTATTTCGAATTTGCCGTACGCCACTGCCGTCGATGCGAAGTCTGCCACAAAGGCAGGCTCCGTCAATGCAGGTACCGCCACGGCAATGGGATTGGTACCTAATAATTTATCCAGCGAGAAGGTTGGCGTAACGAGCGGCGCGGCATTCGTCATCGTCCAGCCGATCATATCCTTCTGCAATGCCAGCATCGCGTGATACCCTGCAATGCCGAAATGGTTCGAATTCCGCACCGATATCCAGCCGGAACCGACTTCCTCCGCCTTCTCCATCGCGATTTCCATCGCTTTGGGCGCTACGACCAATCCTAATCCCCGATCGCCATCCACGACGGCCGTGCTGGGCGTTTCGTAGGCAATGGTCACATTGGGCTTCGGGTTCAGACGGCCATGATCGTAAAGCCTTACATAACCCGCGAGCCGGGCAATACCATGGGAATCCACACCGCGCAGATCCGCGCTGACCAACACTTCGGAAGCCAGTCGGGCCTCTTCCTGAGAACATCCTATCGCGAGAAAAACTTCTTCGGTAAAATGTTTTAAATAACTGGCCTGATACATATACGTCAAATGAGTGAACTTCTTGCTAATTTTGCCTGTACCGCCAAATCGCGCGCCCGGCGTGCAAATATGGAAATTAAAAACTCATTCCTCAAACGCATCATCAGCTACTTCATCCGGGGGCTTGTGCTGGTGGCGCCACTATACGTAACCGCGCTGATCATCTGGTCGGGCGTGGAATACCTCGACAGTATTCTTCCCATCGACATCCAGATTTCCAACAAACAGAGCGTTTACCTCCCCGGCCTCGGCGTGCTGATCATCATTTTCGGCATTATCCTGCTCGGCTTCCTCTTCTCGACGATCGTCCCGCAGTCGTTCTTCAAATTCACCGAAAGCATTATGCGGCGCATTCCGCTCGTGAGTTTGATCTACTATTCGATCAAAGACCTCATTCTCGCATTTGTAGGGGATAAAAAGAAGTTCAACCAGCCCGTACTTGTTACGATGTACAAGGAAACGGACATCAAAAAGATCGGTTTCATCACCCAAACCGACCTTAGCCACCTCAAAATCGCCGACCATGTGGCCGTATATATGCCGCTCTCCTACTCGCTCTCGGGGGAGCTTTTCATTGTCCCCGCCGACCATGTGACGCCCATCGAGGCGAAGGCCACCGATGTGATGAAAATGCTTGTATCCGGGGGTGTATCGGTGAAGGTTTCGAAGGAGGAAACCGCTGATGAGGACTAGTTTAACCCGTTTTTAATAAGCAACAATGCAACAGTTGTGCCCGTTTAAGAGAATGATTCCCTATATTTGAACCATTCTTTTAGTACTATGAGACAACTACTTCCCATTGTCGTTTTGCTGTTCCTGGGGAATGTCAAAGCATGGTCGCAAGACCATTACGACCCTAAAAAAACCCTTTCCAGTGAAGAACTCTTTCTGAAACAGGGCAGCAGCAGCCGGGTGATCGCCACGCCGGGACAAAAATATCTGGTACTCGACGCTTCTCCATTCATCGGCGGGTTTCACCGCTACCGGTTCTTTCCGGGCGATAATATCAAGTTCCGGATGAGAAACGAAACCATCCGCTTCAACGAAACGATTTCCAACGTAACCGACTCGTCCTTTACATTCGGGGTAGTGAACGAGGCCGTGGGCCGGGTGGATTACCAGGAAATTTTGCTGAAAGACGTGCGGCTGATGAAGGTGTCGAGAAGGATACCGTTCATTTCACAGGCGGCGCCATTGCTTCCGCTCGCCGGGCTGATCTTCATCGGGGCCGATTTTTTCAATAAAGGCGTGGACAACAAGCGCTATACCACCGATACCGGCACGCTGGTGATCGGCGGATCGCTCATGGCTGCGGGTTTTATTTGTTATAAATTCACATTCGCCTCTTTGAAGATCAATTCGAGGAATAAGCTGAAAGTGCTCGAAACCTATTAATTGCTGGAATACAGTTACGGACGACCGCGTCCCATTATCAAATCTGAATATTAAAAAGTGAAATCCATTCTCGTTCATCCCCCCCAACAACCCATACGTGCAGAAATACAGCTTGCCGCATCCAAAAGTGAATGTAACCGCGCGCTGATCATCAATGCGCTAACCGGCTTCCAGTCCGAGCTGACCAACATTTCGGAAGCCCGCGACTCGCAGACCATGCTTCGTTTGCTCAATTCGAACGACGCAGTAGCCGATGTGATCGATGCGGGAACCACCATGCGGTTCCTCACGGCTTATTTCGCCGTTACCAACCAGAAGAAAACCATGACCGGCACCCCACGCATGTGCGAGCGCCCGATCGGTATCCTGGTGGACGCGCTGCGCAAGCTCGGGGCGGATATTACCTATGAGAAAGTGGAAGGCTACCCGCCGCTCCAACTGAATGGCTTCAATTATTCGGGGAACAACGAGCTCACCATGCGCGGCGACGTAAGCAGCCAGTACATTTCGGCATTGCTGATGATCGCGCCGCAGCTGCCCGCCGGCTTGAAGATCAAGCTGGAAGGTGAGGTTGGGTCCCGTCCTTACATTGAAATGACTTTGAACCAGATGGCGCATTTCGGCATCGAATATGTGGCCGACTGGCAGACCAATACATTGACCATCCCCCCATTCAAATACCAACCCAAGCCCTACGCCATCGAATCCGACTGGTCGGGTGCGAGCTACTGGTACAGCATCGTGGCGCTGGCCGAAGATGCTGAGGTGGAATTGTTGGGATTAAAGAAAAACTCCTTGCAAGGCGACAGTGCCATTGTCGACATTATGCGGCACCTTGGCGTGGAAAGCGTTTTCACCGATCGCGGTGTAATGCTGACCAAAATTCCGGCAAAGGCATCGCTCGGCTGGGATTTCACCAACTGCCCCGACCTGGCGCAAACCGTGGCCGTTGTAGCGGCGATCAAGAAGATCCGTCTCTCGCTGACCGGCATCGAAAGCCTGAAAATCAAGGAAACCGACCGCGTTTTCGCGTTGCAGCAAGAGTTGAAAAAACTCGGCGCGGAGTTGAAAGAAGTTGAAAAAGACCATTTGTACGAAGTTGCGACCCTCACCGATATCCCGACGGAACCGGTGCCATCCATTCACACCTACGACGACCACCGTATGGCGATGGCGTTCGCGCCCGTAGGGATGGTAAGCCCCGTTCTGATCGAAGAGCCCGGCGTGGTCGTGAAATCGTATCCCGGCTACTGGAAAGACCTCGCGAAGGTTACCACCTGGGAAGAAGTATAGGAATATTCATCATCACGGAACTGTTTTATGGAAACTGTCTGGTCCTTTCTGGCATCAGTGCCTGTCTGGCTGTATATCATACTCGCCATTGCCGCCATCATCGCACTCAGGGATGTTATACAAAAAAAGCACACCATTCAGCATAACTTTCCGCTGGTTGGCCATTTCCGGTACATGATCGAGACGATCGGACCGGAATTGCGCCAGTACATTGTCGCCAACAACCGGGAAGAGCTGCCGTTCAACCGCCGGCAGCGCTCCTGGATTTATGCTTCCTCTAAAAAAGAAAACAACTACCAGGGCTTCGGT
The DNA here is from genome assembly GCF_000382205.1 of Dyadobacter beijingensis DSM 21582. Classification (GTDB taxonomy): domain Bacteria; phylum Bacteroidota; class Bacteroidia; order Cytophagales; family Spirosomataceae; genus Dyadobacter; species Dyadobacter beijingensis. Next base: position 1,268,747 of record NZ_KB907787.1, on the reverse strand, counting down.
ACCGACCAGAATATGCAGGAAGCGGGTTATGTGCTCATCAAGCCCGCCATGCTGCCATTCAAAGTCGCCGCTTCGCACAGTCACCATGTCAAAAACGGCAAGGACCCCGACCATTACACCATTCCGTCAGCCAAGGTAATCGGCGAATATCACCAGCGCAAGCGCCCCTACCGGCCGCGTTCGGTCGTGAACGTGAGTGCGATGAGCTATGGTTCATTGTCTGCCCGCGCCATCGAATCATTGAACAAAGGCTCGTACAAATTCGGGAATTACCATAATACCGGCGAAGGCGGGCTTTCGCCTTATCACAAATACGGGGCGGATGTGGTTTTCAACATGGGCACCTCTTACTTCGGTGTGCGTGACGACGACGGCAATTTCGTCATGGAAAAGCTCGTGAAACTGATGCAGGACAATCCATCGGTGCGGATGATCGAGCTGAAACTTTCGCAGGGCGCCAAACCCGGCAAAGGAGGCGTGCTGCCGGCAAGCAAGATCACGGCCGAAATAGCCGAAATAAGGGGCGTACCAATTGGCAAAGATGTGGTTTCGCCCCCCTACCACAGCGCATTCTCCGACGTCCGCGGCATGGTCGACTTCATTGAACAAATGGCGGCGGCCACGGGATTGCCGGTAGGCATAAAATCGGCGGTCGGCAAAACGGATATGTGGGAAGAGCTCGCCGAAATAATGGTCGAAACCGGCAAAGGGCCGGATTTCATCACCATCGATGGCGGCGAAGGCGGTACCGGTGCAGCCCCCCCTTCTTTTGCGGACCATGTGTCGCTGCCGTGGGTATTCGCATTCAGTACGGTTTACAAGATTTTCCAGCAGCGCAACCTTAACGACCGCATCACCTTCATCGCCTCCGGCAAGCTGGGCTTACCCGCGCAGGCCGTCATGGCGTTCGCGATGGGTGCGGACGTGATCAATGTTGCCCGTGAGGCAATGCTGTCGATCGGCTGCATTCAGGCACAAAGCTGCCATACCAATCGCTGCCCTACCGGCATTGCCACGAATAATAAGTGGCTCGAATCGGGCATTGACCCGGCATTGAAAAGCGAGCGTTTCAGCAACTACATGACCACGCTTGCGAAGGAGATCATCGAAATCACGCACGCATCCGGCTACGAGCACCCCTGCCAGTTCGGCATGGCGGACGTCGACATTTCGATGGGTGATAACAATAAAACCATTACATTGTCGGATAATTACGGTTACTTAAAAACCATCGTTCCCTATCCCGGCCTACCGGCATTGCTCCACTGCGAGCACCTTGGCGCACGGGCACCGATTGAAAAACCGGCATAACCGGCCACACTTTTGTCCCGGATCCGGTATATGGAAATAATGGCAAGGAACGTTGCTTTCAAAAATCCGGCTCCATGAAAAAAACTTTACTGCTCACCGCATTTTCGTATTGGCTCATCCAGGCGGCCGCTTTTGCGCAAAGCTCACCGAGATACCTGGTATTGTTCAAAGACAAAACCAATACCATTTACTCCGCCGACAAACCGACCGAATTTTTGTCCCAAAGGGCGATTGACCGTCGCAAAAAGCAGAACATCGCCATTACCGCCAACGATTTTCCTGTTAACGAGGGTTACCTGGCGGCAATCCGGCAAATCGGCGCCAAAGTGATTTACCCCACGCGCTGGCTCAACGGTGCGTTAGTAGAAGCCTCCGACGCGCAGCTGACGCAGATCAAGAACCTGCCATTTTACAAAGGCATCGAACTGAACCTGCCGGTCGCCAATATTACTTCGAAATCTCCCGGCATTGCCCGCACCGCCGCCACACACCAGAAGTTCGGCACGACCGAGGACGTCGATTACGGCAAAATGAATGCGCAGCTCGCCCTGATGGAGGTAGCCGACTTGCACAAAAAAGGATTTCAGGGCGAGAATATGCTCATTGCAATCCTCGACAACGGTTTTGCCAAAGCCGATGAAGTGGCCTATTTCAAACAGCTCCGCGACGACAAACGCATTATCGACACCCACGATTTCGTAGCCCGCGACGGCAACATCTACAACGACGGCTTCCACGGCCTGAACGTCATGTCCACCATCGCCGCCTATCTGCCCGGCACATTGGTAGGCACCGCATTCAAGGCCTCATTTGCATTGTATATTACTGAAAATAACTCCGGCGAATCGCCCTACGAGGAAATTACCTGGCTTATGGGCGCCGAACGCGCCGACAGCCTCGGCGCCGATGTCATCAATTCTTCATTAGGCTACACCACCTTCGACGACGAATTCGACTCGCCCGCGTACAACCACACCTACAAGGATATGGACGGTAAAACGACCATTGTGAGCCGCGCTGCGCGCTACGCGACGCGCAAGGGCATCATCGTCGTCAATTCCGCGGGAAATGACGGCAACAACAGCTGGAAATACATCGGCGCGCCCGCGGATGTGGATTCCGTACTGACCGTAGGCGCTACCAACTACGACCGCAGCTACTCTTCGCTGAGCTCCATCGGGCCCAACTCGGCGCAGCAGCAGAAGCCCGATGTAGCTGCAGTGGGCGCGGGAACCATTATCGGCGACCTCGCCGGCGGGGCATCCAGCGGGTATGGGACGTCGTTTTCCGCACCCCAGATAGCAGGTCTGGCGGCAATCGTCTGGCAGGCGTACCCGCAGCTGACGGCACAGCAGGTGATTTATGTATTGAAAAAATCGGGGCACCTGGCGGAAACACCCGACAATTTCCTTGGCTATGGCGTGCCCAATGCCGTCAAGGCGCAGGAAATCGTACAAAACGAGTTTTCACCTCTCGGTACCGAAGCCGGATTGCTCAGTTCCGTCATTCTCTCACCGAACCCGGCGCAAAGCGAAGTCACGCTCACCGTTCCGCAAACGCTGGTGGGCAAAATGGCGGAGATCAACCTCTTCGGCGCCAACGGCGCGGCGATGCATGCGAGCCAAATGCGGCTTCAAGCAAAGCAAACCGTCCCCACCGGCCAGCTGGCATCGGGAATTTACCTGCTGCGCCTGAAAGTGGACAAGCAGGAACGAACGCTGAAATTCATAAAGCGCTAGTTTTCCGCACCATCCGCATAATGGACTCCGAATTGTTGGCATCCTGCACCTGTGCAACGGGTATCCACTGCACGTCTTTCGATTCGCTGTTCAAAACAATTTCCTGCCCCTCTGCGGCTTTGAATGCAAAGCGGATGTCGTAATGGTAATGGGCGGGGATGTCTTTGTTTTCGGGGATTAAATGCACGTCCACGTCGAAAATACCTTTCTGCAATGCTTGCAGATCGGCGATGCCGGTTTCTTCCATGACTTCTTTCATGGCTACTGTGCGTACATCCGGATCACCGTCGCAATGGCCTCCGGGCTGGAACCAGCGGTCGAGTTTGCGGTGGTGCATGAGCAGTACCGTATCCTTATCGGGTGAAAGCACCCAGCCCGATGCGGTAATGTGGCCTTTGAGCAGGCTTCTTTCGAAACAATCGGGATGTTGTTTTACAAAATCGACCGTATCGTCGTGCATTTCAGCCTCTAACCCCGGCTCCGGCTCGTACGCTGCCAGCAATGCCAGCAAACTGTCCCTTTTCATGTAGACTATCTGGTTTTTTCGTTCTAATTTCACCACAAGTTTAACAACTGAAAGCAATAAACCACCTTATTCAAGCAATGAAAAAGTATCTATTAACCATGTCCCTGGCGGCATTCATGGCGACCGCTTCCATCGCGCAGCGCGTACCCGCGCCCAGCCCCGCAGCCACTGTCATGCAAACCGTTGGTGTAACCGATTTCACCGTTAAATATTCCCGTCCGTTCATCAAAGGCCGCAAAGTATTCGCGGAAGGTTCCGCATTGGCGCCTTACGACCAGATCTGGCGCACCGGTGCCAATATGGCCACCGTCTTCGAAGCCAGCACTGAATTTACATTCGGCGGGAAGAAGGTTCCTGCGGGCAAGTATGCTTTGTTTTCGATCCCCAATGGCGCAGCGTGGACAGTTATTTTGAACAAAGACTATAACCAGGGCGGCTCCGACAACTACAAGGAATCGGAAGACGTTGCCCGCGCGACGGTATCCCCTACTTCCAGCGAATACAACGAGGCATTCAAAATAGAGATCGAGCCGGTCACGGACAGTACCGCTTACCTCAACCTCTCGTGGTCGTCGGTGAATGTGCCGGTACCCATTTCGGTAGCGACCGAGTCGCTGACATTGACTGCATTGAACAAGGCCGTAGCCGAAAAACCGGAAGACGTAGCCACGCTGCAGAGCACTGCGGGTTATTTGCTTTCCAAAGGCAAGGATTTGCAGGTAGCGCTTTCCCTGGCTGATAAGGCGATCGGTTTGAAAGAATCATTCGGCGCGTTGTGGACCAAAGCACAGATTTTGAACAAACTGGGTAAAACTGCCGAAGCCATTCCAGTAGCGCAAAAGGCTTTGACGGTAGGCGCAGGCAATCCCGACGGCGCTTACAATTTCTACAAGCCGCAGGTAGAGAAAGCCATTGCAGACATGCAGGCGAAGGCCGCACCGGCGAAAGAAGCCGCTTCGGCAGTGAAAAAGAAGAAGAAGTAATTGAAATACAAATGCATACAGACGCCGCCGGAAAACCTCCGGCGGTTTTTGTTTACCTGAAAAAACGCGGAACGCTCCATTGGTAACGTACGGCCAGAATGCGGATCACGATGATCACCAATGCGGCCAAAATGAAGGTGGTATTGCGTTCGACGCCCAGGCTATCGAGTATCAGGTACACGCAGGCGCCCGTGAAGCAGGCCGTGGCATAGACTTCTTTACGATAAATGATGGGGATCTCGTTCGTCATTACATCGCGGATCACACCGCCCATCGTGGCCGTAAAAACGCCCATTATCACGGCAATTTCCGGCCTGACACCCAGATGCAATGCTTTTTCAGTTCCTACCAATGTAAAAAGCGCAATTCCGAAAGTATCGAACAGGAATAACGTCTTCCGTAACCTCAGCAGGAATTTGTAGAAAATAAATGTGACGATAATGCCAAGAATGATGGCATGGATAATCGTAATATCACTGATCCAAACGAGGGGGTAGCTGTCAAGCAGCACGTCGCGCAGGGTCCCGCCGCCGATGGAAGAAATAAAGGCCGTGAAGCTCGCACCAAACCAATCCTGGTGCTTCTGATCCTTCACAGCCAATGCGCCGGAAATCGCGAATGCGAATGTCCCGACAATTTCTAATATGTATTGAATGCTCATTCCGCCGCGATGGTTACACTGCCACCGGCGCCTTGATTCCCGGCCACGGGTTGTAATTCACAAGCTCGAAATCTTCAAATTTGAAGTCCAGCACGTTCGTCACGTCCGGATTCAGGATCATTTCCGGCAATGCGCGCGGTTCGCGGCTAAGCTGCGTTTCTACCTGTTCCAGGTGGTTGAGGTAAATGTGCGTATCGCCGCCGGTCCACACGAAATCGCCCAGGTCGAGGTCGCATTCGCGGGCGATCATCATCGTGAGCAATGCATAGCTGGCAATGTTGAACGGCACGCCCAGGAAAACGTCGGCACTGCGTTGGTAAAGCTGGCACGATAGCTTACCCTTCGTCTCGCCGGCCGCGGTATCGGGCGGCGCCACGTAAAACTGGAACAATGCATGGCACGGATGCAATTTCATCTGCGGCAGCTCCGACGGGTTCCAGGCCGAAACGATAATGCGGCGCGAATCGGGCGAGTTTTTGAGCTGTTTCAAAACTTCCTGCAACTGGTCTACCGACTTGCCGTCGGCACCTTCCCAGCTTCGCCACTGCTTGCCATATACCGGGCCCAGGTCGCCATTTTCATCCGCCCATTCGTCCCAGATCGACACGCCATGTTCTTTCAGGTAACCGATATTGGTATCGCCCTGCAAAAACCACAGCAGTTCATGGATGATCGATTTGGTATGCACCTTTTTAGTGGTCACGAGCGGGAAGCCCTTTTTCAGGTCGAAGCGCATCTGGTAGCCGAACACACTGATCGTGCCGGTGCCCGTGCGATCGGTTTTCTTCACCCCTTCTTTCAGGATATGGCGCAGCAGGTCGTGGTATTGTTGCATGATTTATCTAAACTGAGGCGATTTCAACGTCGTAAGTAATGGTCGCCAGCGCTTCCAGCTGGGCCGTCGCCGAGCAGTATTTTTCCATCGAAAGCCCGATCGCGCGCTGGATCTTGGATTCGTCGAGGTTATTGCCTGCGAATTTGAATGTCAAATGGATCTTGCGGAATGGTTTGCGCTGGGTATCGGGCTCCTGCTCGCGGTCTCCGTCGGCCACGATGCGGAAGTCGGTAATTTCCTGGCGCTGTTTTTTGAGAATGAGCACCACGTCGATGGCGCTGCAACTGGCAAGGCCCATCAGCAGTAATTCCATAGGCCTTACGCCCAGGTTTTCACCACCGATTTCAGGCGAGCCATCGGTATGTACTTTTACTTCGGAGGAACCGGTGCCTTCGAAATGGAAGGCGTCATTTACGCGGACTAGTTCTACTTTCATAATGTTTGCCTTCCGTTCGGAAGGACTGGCTTTGATTAATCTATCAACTCTATGGCGCGAAGCTCCTGCTTCGTGCCCGCTATGCGGAGGCCTCCGGCCGACACGCCCGGCCGCCTCGTATACGTGTAACGGCTTTACGCCCGGCCAAAGTTCAAATATACTCGAATGCATCCGGATCGGCTACCGGAACAAGGAAATTCAGGAAGAATAGCGTTATATTCGGGTGCAAAAATCCAGCCTGACACCAGCAATGCGGCACGCACTGGCATAAGTATTTTGGCTAAATACTTCACATCAAAACACCGAAAACCATGTGGCAGGAAGAAGACAACAAACTCAAAAAAAGCTTTTCGTTCAAGGATTTCCGGGAAGCTTTTACCTTTATGAACAAAGTGGCCGATGTTGTGAATGAAATGGACCACCATCCGTTCTGGACCAATATGTACAACAAAGTCACGTTCGAACTGAATACCCATGATGCCGGCGACGTCGTAACGGAAAAGGACCACCAACTGGCGGCGGCGATCGACCGGATTTATAACGCATGAAACTCTATATAGTACCCACGCCGATCGGCAACCTCGAAGACATTACATTAAGGGCGATCAACGTCCTCAAAAGCGTCGATGCAATCCTGGCAGAAGATACCCGCACGTCGGGCAACCTGCTCAAACACCTGGGCATTTCCAAGCCTTTGCACAGCTACCACATTCATAACGAGCACCAGACGGTCGCCCGCGTGGTGGAGCGCATCCGCAAGGGCGAGACGCTCGCGCTCGTATCCGACGCCGGCACGCCCGCCGTGTCCGACCCCGGCTTCCTGCTCGTACGTGCGTGTATCCGCGAGGGCGTAACCGTGGAATGTCTCCCCGGCCCTACCGCATTCGTGCCCGCACTCGTCAATTCCGGCCTGCCGAGCGACCGCTTCACATTCGAAGGGTTTTTACCCCACAAAAAAGGGCGCCAAACGCGCCTGCAAAACCTCGCCGCCGAAGAGCGAACGATGATTTTCTACGAATCGCCGCACCGGCTCGTGAAGGCATTGCAGCAGTTCGCCGAGCATTTCGGGGCCGACCGGCAAGTTTCCGTGTCGCGGGAATTGAGTAAAATGTTTGAAGAAAATGTGCGTGGAACAGTCACCGAGGTGATCGCGCATTTCGGCGATAAGCCTGTAAAAGGCGAAATCGTGATCGTGGTGGCCGGCAAAACCGATGATAAAAAGAAATCCGATGAAGATGAGGAATAGCTGTTTAACCCTTCTGATATGTTTGCTATGGCTGCTCAAACCGGCAGTTTCCCAGGCACAATTCACCACGTTGAGCCCCAATGCTAAAATCAGTCTCATTACCGTAGCTCCCGGCCAGGAGCTGTATTCGGGTTTCGGGCATAGCGTTTTGTGGGTTTTCGATCCGTCGATGGGCATCGACAGGGCATTCAATTACGGCACATTCAGCTTCCAGGAGGGTAATTTTTATGTCAAATTCCTGAGAGGCACGCTGCCTTACAGTGTTTCGGTTTCGCCGCTTTCCTACCAGATAGCGCATTACCAGGAAGAGAACCGATCCATTTCCGAGCAGGTTTTGAATTTATCTGTTCCCCAAAAACAAAGGCTGTACAATTTCCTGGAAAACAATTACCTGCCTGAAAACCGGGAGTATCAATACAAATTTTTCTACGACAACTGCGCCACCCGCATGACCGTCGCATTGAAATCGGCCGTGGGCGACAGCCTCATTTACAATGGTTATACCAAAGAAAAACTGAGCTTCCGCCAGTGGATCGACCGGTATGCATTCAAGCAAAACCCATGGGCGGACTTCGGTATGGACCTCGCTATCGGTGCGCCGTCCGACGAGATCGCGACGCCGGAACAAGCGACATTCCTGCCGGATAACCTCGCCGCCGCATTTGCCGACGCGAAGGTAAAAACCGCCACGGGCACGGCGCCATTGGTGTCCGAAACCCGCGAGATATTCAAAGCCGCGCCTGCGCCGCCCGTCAGCCCCGTTACCCCGACGGTCGTGTTCTGGTCGCTGGCGATCCTTACGCTGGCATTCACCTACTGGCAGATCCGCACGGATCGGGTGAATTTTTTGTTTGATAAAATCCTGTTCGGCATTGCGGGGCTGGCGGGCTGGATTTTGCTACTACTGTGGTTTGGTACCAACCACGGCGTGACGAGCTGGAATTACGATGTGCTTTGGGCGTTTCCGCTGTGGATGCCGCTCATTTTTGCCCTTTCTAAAAACAGGAAGCCCGCATGGTTTCAGTTTTTGTTGATTTTTTATGCATTTCTCTTACTTTGCGCAACGGGCAATGTCATGAAGCACAATTACGTGGTCATACCCATCCTGGCGACGCTGATCATCAGGGTTTACTATATTAACAATTCACTTTCAAAAGTTCCCCAAAAGGAGATTGCGTATGGATCTGGAGTTGCTGACACAAAAAACCATTGAAATAGTAAGGCAGGCGTCCTCATTTATCCAGCAGGAAGCGGCCCTTTTTTCCCGCGATAAAATCGAGTACAAAGACCTCAACAACCTGGTTTCCTACGTAGATAAGGAAGCCGAAAAGCTGCTTGTGGCCGGTTTACAGGAAATCCTGCCCGAGGCCAGCTTCATCACCGAGGAAGGCACGACAGGCCAGGAGCCCGACCCCACCGCATTGAACTGGATCATCGACCCGCTCGATGGTACGACCAACTTTATCCACGGTATACCCGTATACTGCGTGAGCGTAGGCCTCGCCCGAGGGAAAGAACTGCTCGTCGGCGTGATCCACGAACCGAGCCTGAACGAAATGTTCTACGGCTGGCAGGGCGGCGGCGCGTGGTGTAACGGCAAGAATATCAGGATATCGACGGTACCGAAGCTCGCCGACGCGCTCATTGCGACCGGCTTTCCCTACTACCGCTTCGAAAAGCAGAAACGCTACATGTACATCCTCGAACTGCTCATGCAGCGCACGCACGGCATCCGGAGAATGGGCGCAGCGGCCGTGGACCTGGCCTATGTAGCAGCCGGACGTTTCGATGGTTTTTACGAATATAACCTCAATTCCTGGGACATGGCCGCAGGCACATTGCTCATCAAGGAAGCAGGCGGCACGGTCACCGATTTCAACGGCGGCGACAACTACCTCTTCGGAGGCGACATCATCGCAGCCGCGCCCGGCGCCCATTCGGAGCTCGTTCAAGTTATTAGTGAAAATTTCTAGTACCGAACGCCAGGAAAGTCAGGAGGTCAAGAATAGTCATGTGTTGTCAGGTGTTGTCATTCATTGTCATGCAGTCATTAGTAGGATTCGAATTAAACAACACATGACTATAAATGACTACACATGACTGTTCTTGACCATTCAATCATTCACTCATCGCACCGGCAACCCGGTCAAAATTACCGCCCAACCATGAACCTGAACGAACTCAAATACCCGATCGGCGAATTCCAGGCGCAGGCCAGTTACTCGCCGGCTGACATCAAGACCAATATTCAGATCATCAGCGCGTTGCCTTCGAAGTTTATCAACCTCCTGGGTGGCTGGGATGATCACCGGCTCGATACGCCTTACCGCCCCGACGGCTGGACGGTGCGCCAGCTGATCCACCACGTAGCCGACAGCCATATTAATGCCTACACCCGTTGCCGGCTGGCATTGACGGAGGACAACCCGACCATCAAGCCGTACGAAGAACATTTGTGGGCCGAGCTCCCCGACGCGCAAACCGCCCAGGTGGAGCTCTCGCTGCAACTGATCCGCTACGTACATTTGCGCTGGGTGCTGTTGCTGAATTCACTCGATGAAAATGACCTGGCACGGACCTATTTTCACCCGGGCTCGCAAAAGACCTTCCGCCTCGACGAGGTGATCGCCAATTACGCCTGGCACAGCGAGCACCATTACCAGCACGCATTCCGCCTGGCGCAGCGGAACAATTGGCAGTGAAATACCGTTTAACGAAGCATGGAAACGCAGCAAATCATCATCTGGATATTGTTCCTCGCGGCAGCCGGTTTTATGGGCTGGCGGATCTGGAAGTCCTTCGACCGGCGCAACACCGGCGGCTGCGCCAAAGGGTGCGGCTGCGCTGCGGATAAGGTGACTTCGGTCAAAATCAAATAATATTTGTTTTAAAAGGGGCAAATGTCCGTTTTGAAACGTAGGAGGCCCCGCCGGGGCCTTTTTTATTGACAATCCCGATGTTGCTAGAAACAGTGAACCGCTCCGCGGTTGCGACTGCGCTTTTCAAGCACCGAGACTACGCGGACATCAAGCGACCAAATGCAATGCCGGAGGCATTCCCTGTTTCTAGAATCCCAATACTCCAAAACGACAAAAGGCCCCGGCGGGGCCTTTTGTCACAACGAAACGATATTCTATCTTACAATTTCCCTGCCTTGATCTCCTCCACAACCGCCGGATCGAGCAGCGTCGAGGTATCACCCAAATTACTCACATCTCCTTCCGAAATCTTTCTCAAAATCCGGCGCATAATCTTGCCGGACCGTGTTTTTGGCAGGCCTGATACGAATTGTACCTTGTCAGGCTTGGCGATCGGGCCGATGATACGGGACACGGTGGCTGAGATGTCTTTGCGGAACATTTCGGGGTCGTCGGGAGTGTGCTCGGCGATCACGTAGGCGTAAATGCCCTGGCCTTTGATATCGTGCGGATAACCTACCACGGCGGATTCCACTACGCCCAGGTGCATGTTGATCGCGTTTTCTACTTCCGCGGTGCCGATACGGTGACCGGAAACGTTCAGTACGTCGTCCACGCGGCCGGTAATGCGGTAGTATCCGTCCTCATCGCGAAGGCAGCCGTCGCCGGTGAAGTACATCCCCGGGTAGGTCGAGAAGTAGGTTTGGCGGCAGCGCTCGTGGTCGCCGTAGGTGGTGCGGATAATGCCCGGCCACGGAAATTTGATACAAAGGTTACCGCTCACGCCGTTACCTTCGATTTCTTTACCAGCTTCGTCTACGAGTACCGGCTGAATGCCTGGTAATGGCAATGTCGCGAATGTCGGCTTTTCGGGCGTTACGCCTGCCAGCGGGGAAATCATGATCCCCCCGTTTTCGGTCTGCCACCAGGTATCGACGAGCGGACAGTGGTCGCCGCCGATGTTGGTTTTGTACCAATGCCATGCTTCCTCGTTGATAGGCTCGCCTACGGAGCCGAGTTTTTTCAACGAAGAGAAATCATGCCCTTTGACATAATCCAATCCGAAGCCCATGAGCGAACGGATGGCCGTTGGTGCGGTATACAGAATATTAACCTTGTGTCTTTCAACGGTTTTCCAGAAACGGCTCGCATCCGGGTAGGTAGGAACGCCCTCGAACACCACCGAAGTGGCTCCATAGCACAGCGGCCCGTACACGATGTAGCTGTGACCGGTGATCCAGCCGATGTCGGCCGTACAGAAATGCACCTCGCCCGGTTCATACTGGAATACATTCGCGAACGTGTAGGTCGCGTACACCATGTAGCCGCCGCAGGTATGCACGACGCCCTTCGGCTTACCGGTAGAGCCGGATGTGTAGAGGATAAACAGCATATCTTCCGCGTCCATCGGCTCGGCCGGGCATACGGAATTCACTTGTTTCACTTCCTCTTCCCACCACAGGTCACGGCCTTTGAGCATATGCACCGGGGTGCGGGTGCGCGTCATCACGATCACCTTCTTCACAGTCGAGCATTGTACCAATGCTTCATCCACGGTGTCTTTCATCGGGATCACTTTCGGGCCGCGAAATGCACCGTCGGAAGTGATGACCATCGTACATTCGGCGTCATTGATACGGTCGGCGATGGATTTGGCGGAAAAGCCACCGAATACCACCGAATGCACCGCGCCGATGCGTGCGCAGGCGAGCACGGCCACGGCCAGCTCGGGTACCATCGGCAGGTATATACACACTCTGTCGCCCTTCTGCACGCCGTGCTTTTTGAGCACATTGGCAAAACGGCATACTTGTTCAAACAAAACCTGGTAAGTAAGCGTCACCGCCTGGTCTTCGGGATTATTAGGCTCCCAAATAATCGCGGGCTGATCGCCGCGTTCGGCCAGGTGACGGTCCAGCGCATTTTCCGTGATGTTCATCACACCACCTTCAAACCATTTCGTCCGCGCTTCCTGAAAGTCCCAGCTCAGCACTTTCCGCCACGGTTTACGCCACTGAAATTGTTGGGCTACTTCTGCCCAGAAACCTTCGGGATCGTCTACACTTTGCTGGTAGGCAACCTTATACTCTTCAAAGGTCTTAATTCTCATGATAAATAAAGGTTTTAAACAGGGAAATTTAGGATTGAGCGACAAGTTATAATTTTCATTTGGTTAGTCCTACTTAGACAGAAACTGTATTACGGACACATACGGGCCATTTTACTGATTATCAACCGATAGCGGAAAATCAGTAATTGTTATGATTCTGATAATATTTCAAATTGATCTTTCACGGCATCCGCATTGCCGCTCCCCGGCAAAAATGACGTACTTTCGGAATTCGAACCAGTTGAACAAATGGGTACAGGTAAGGAAACAGGGGCAACGGACGGCATTCAGGCCGGTTTTACGGAAGATGAGATCGCATTTATCCGCGAACATCTGCACGATAACCCGGGCGATCTCATCCTCAAAGCAGGGAAGTTCAGGGGGCTCGATGTGAAGAAACTCGCGGCCCAGGTCCAGTCGCGGCAGAAGGCATCGAAGAAGCTGCCCGAATGGTCGGCCAACGAACGGCTCATATTCCCGCCAGCATTGTCGGTGGAGCAATGCTCTTCCGAAGCCACGGCATTGTATAAGGCAAGTATTGTGTCCGGCCAAACGCTGACCGACATTACCGGCGGCATGGGCATCGACTGCTATTATATGAGCCGCAGCTTCGCGGAAGCGCATTATTTCGAACAACAACCCGACGTAGCATCCTCCGCGGCATACAACTTCGCACAGCTGGGCGCGACGCGCATTCACGTACACGCGGGCGAGTCACTGCATGCATTGGGAAGCGGCCTTACTGCCGACTGGCTCTACGCCGACCCGGCCCGCCGCGACGCCAACAAGGAAAAAGTAGTGCGCCTCGCCGATTGTACGCCCGATGTGGCCGGTAACCTGGCATTACTCTTCCAGGCAGCGCCGAATATTCTCATCAAAACCTCCCCCCTGCTCGACATCGATCTAGCGTCGAAAGAGCTGAAAAAACTGAAAGAAGTGCACGTTATGGGCTACGAGCAGGAATGCAAGGAGCTGCTGTTCGTCCTCGACCGGGACATGCCGGAGCGGGATTTTAAAATCAAAGTCAGGATTTTGGACCACACCGGAAAGCCGCTGCATCAGCTGGATTTCGACCGTGAAGAGGAGCGCAATGCATTAGTACGCTACTCCAAACCGCTGGGCTATTTATATGAACCGCACGCCGCCGTGCTGAAAGCGGGTGCATTCAAGACATCGTGTACGCGGTTTCCAATGCAGAAACTCGCCATACACAGCCAGCTTTACACTTCCGAAGCATTGGTAACTGATTTCCCCGGCCGCAGTTTCAGGATCGTGGCCGTTTGTAAGCCCGACATCCGGGAGATTTCGCAGCATATTCCGGGTGACAAGGCGAACATTACCGTCCGGAATTTCCCCGCGAAACCCGAAGAATTAAGGAAGAAGTGGAAACTAAAAGATGGTGGCGACCATTACCTGTTCGCCACCACCCTCGCCGATCAGACCAAAGTCGTGATCGTATGCGTGAAACCTATTTGAGATAGGTTTCTTCGTAGACCTTTTCGTTGAAACCCAGCGTGAGCGCTTTGCCGTTTTCATCTTCCACTACCGGGCGTTTAATGGCCGTCGGGTTCGTGGAAAGCAGTTTTGCGGCAGATTTGGCGTCGGTCACCTTCGCTTTTTCCGCATCGCTTAGCTCTTTCCAGGTGGTGGAAGCTTTGTTCAAAACCTTCTCCCACGGGAATTCGCTGAACCAGCTCGCTACTTTTTCCGGGCTGATGCCGTCTTTTCTGTAATCGTAAAACTGGTAGGCCACCTTATTTTTATCGAGCCAGGTGCGGGCTTTTTTAATGGTATCGCAATTGGGGATTCCGTAAAGCGTCAACATAAAATTTACTCTGAAAATGAACGGATACTATACTTCGGTGGTTTCGGGCTGCGGCACCACCTTGTCCGAATCGTGCATTTTCTGATCATCGAGCTCGCCTTCCCAACGGGCAATCACGGCGGTAGCCAGACAGTTCCCGGTCACGTTCACCGACGTCCGGGCCATATCCATCAGTTCGTCGATCCCCATGATCAGCAATACAGGCCATTCGGGCATGCCAAAGTTAGCGATCGCGCCCAACAATATCACCAAAGTAGCCCGCGGGATACCCGCCACGCCCTTGCTGGTAAGCATCAGCAGCAATACCATCGTAAACTGCTGCCCGATCGACATTTCGGTGCCGGTGGCCTGCGCTACGAACACCGTCGCCAATGCGAGGTACAAGGTAGAACCGTCGAGATTGAAGCTGTAACCCGTTGGCATGACGAAAGATACGATCTGCCGCGGCACGCCGAACTTCTCCATTTTCTCCATCGCCTTGGGCAAGGCGGATTCGGAGCTGGTCGTTGCGAATGCAATGGAAACCGGTTCGAAAATGGCTTTCGCAAATTTGATCACCGGGATACGCGCGATCATGGCCACCGGTACGAATACAACGAGGATGAAGACGATTAATGCACAATATAAGGTAGCGAGCAGCAATGCGAGGTTTTTCAAAACATCGATACCCATATGGCCCACCGTTTCGGCAATAGCAGCCCCTACCCCGATCGGTGCGAAATACATGATGATTTTGGTAAACTTGAACATCACCTCGGCCAGCAGCTCCACGCCGTGAACGAATTTCTCCTTCTTGGCAGCCGGCAGCAATGCCAGGCTAATGCCGAACAGCACGCTGAAAACGACGATCTGCAACACTTCGCCATGGTAAATGGATTTGGCGACATTCTCCGGGAACGAGTGCAGCACGATTTCCTGCCAGGTTTGCTGGTTCACCTTCGGCAGTGTCGCATTGAGGCTTTCCGGCGGAACTATACCGACACCGGGTTTGAACCAGTTGGCAAACACCAGGCCGATGATCAATGCGAATGTGGTAACGACTTCGAAATACAACAGCGATTTCCAGCCCATGCGGCCTACCTGTTTCAGGTCGGAATGGCCGGCGATACCGGTCACGAGCGTAGCGAAAAGCAGCGGCGCGATCACCGTTTTGATCATCTGAAGGAAGATCTGGCGAAGGAAATGCAGCTCCGTACCCATTTTCGGGAAGTCGTAGCCGATCTCCGTGCCGACGAGCATCGAAATCAGGATGGAAGTGGTAAGGTTCTTTTTGATGATCGCGTACACGACCAGACTGGCGAGCGCCAGCCAGCGGAGGCCGATCAGCACACTATCAGACAACGGCACAATGTCGTAAGCACTTAACACGGAAGCTATCGCGGCAATGGTAACCAGCACGATATTGATAGTGGTAATCTTGCTCTTCATACAGGGAATTTGGAATCCTAAATTAGTTTGTAACGGTAAACTTATAAAAAATCAAATTAATGATTGTCAACGCAACCAATGCATTTTACACAAAACACAGAATTTAATTATGTTTTGAACAATAAGAATGAACGTTTGTACTAAACAGAAGAGAAATTATAAAATAAACACTCGTTTACTTAAAAACTGTAAGGGTATTGGACAAATACAAAAAGTAACGAGGATACCGGCGGGCAAACGGCCGGAAATGCACGAATCCGGACCCAATTTGGCATAAAAATTGACACTATGGGAATTACCGGAATATTAAATCTTTCGCAGAAGTGCGCCTGCCGCCAAAAGATGACCAAAGTCCTTGATTCCGGTTACTAAAATCGATATGTTGGGACAAATCCATACCCAAAACAAAACGTGACCGCCCATGAGAAGCATATTAGTGGCTATCGACTTTTCTGAAAATGCCGAGCGCGCCCTGGCCGCCGCCAAGTTGATCGCCGAAAAAGACGTGACGGAACTGCTGATCCTCCACGCCTACCAACCCTATATCGCCGATGTGAACGTGACGCCCGGTAATGTAATGCCCGGCATCGGAGGCGCCGATTTCCTGACGATGACCACCGAGCTCGAAGAAGAATACCATAAACGCCTCGACGGGTATGCCGGCGACCTCGTTGCAGAAGGCTATAACGCCAAGGCCATCTGGGCGCTCGGCAGCGTGCAATCGGCCATCGAAGAGGCCATCGACGACCATGTGCCCGACATGATCGTGATCGGACGGACCGGTACCGGCGGGTTTCTCGACAAACTCATCGGCAGCTCCGCAACCCACATTGCATTGAACTCGCCCTGCCCCGTGCTGGTGGTACCGCCGCAGGTGGAACTGAGCAGTTTCAGGAATGTCGTGTATGCCACACAGTTCGAATACGAGGAGAATAACATCCTCCGCGAAGTATTTGTATTGATCAACCACCTGGGCGCGAAGCTTACATTACTCAAAGTAAATTCCGACACACAGCCCGATATTCAGCCTGACAACCAATACATTACCGAAATCCGTTCGCATTTCACCATCTCCGACGAACAGATCGCGATCCGCGAAAACAAACACGTGCTCGACGGCATCGAGGCGTATTGCGACGAAGTGAAGGCCGATCTGCTGATCATGTCCACACGCGAGCGGTCGTTTATTGAAGAATATCTGATTAATCCGAGCATTACCCGCAAGCTCGTGGTCGATACGCATGTACCTTTGCTGGTGTTTCACCTCAAATAGCATCCGTTTTGAACAGGACAGACGCCAGCAACAAGCCGAACGGGGGCCACGCAAATGGCGGCGGCACCCGCAACGGCAGCCGAAAATCCAAAAAGTACCGTAAGCGTGGCCTGCTCACTTCGCCAGGCACGCTTACTTACATTGGTCCGGATATTGGGATGAAAACCAAGATCCGCCGGATCAGGTATAATGAGCATATGTACAAGGAGGAGACGGTGAAAACGCTGGAAGAATGCCGTGCGGCGGAGAATGGCGAGAACTTCATTACCTGGCTCAATGTGGACGGTATCCACGAAACAGAGCTCATTGCCAAGCTCGGGGCATTCTATCATTTGCACCCGCTGCTCCTGGAAGATGTCGTCAATACCGAGCATAAGCCCAAGCTGGAATTGTACGACACGGGGCATTTGTTCCTGACCCTGAAAATGCTTCACGTCGATTCGGAATCTCCGATCAGCATTTCGGCGGAGCATGTAAGTTTTGTAATGGGTAACAATTACGTGCTCTCGTTCCAGGAAGAGCTGACGAGCGACATTTTCACGTCCGTCGAAAACCGGCTGGAAGCGTCCGTCGGCAAGACCCGCCGCAACGGGCCCGATTACCTGCTTTTTGCATTGATGGACGTCGTGGTGGACAACTACTTCATCGTGCTCGAAAAGCTGGGCGACGCCCTCGACGCCACCGAAGACCAGGTGATTCGCGGCGTGCAGGAACTTTCGCTGAAAGACATGTACGCATTAAAACGTGAACTTACCCTCGCCCGCCGGCAGATCTGGCCGCTCCGCGACATGGTGAACCAGCTCATCCGCGAGGACAATATGCGGATAGGCCGCGACGTGATCCCCTACTACCGGGACCTTTACGACCACATTATGCAGGTACTGGACACGATCGACTCCTACCGGGAGCTCGTGGCGAGTTTGGTGGACGTGCATTTGTCGACCATCAGCAACCGCATGAACCAGGTGATGAAAACGCTTACCATTTTCTCGGCCGTTTTCATGCCGCTGACGTTCATTGTGGGCGTTTACGGGATGAATTTCGAGTTTATGCCAGAGCTGAAAGATCCGAACGGTTACTACTACGTATGGGGACTCATGGTAGCCGTGACGGTGGGGATGATATTTTATTTCAAATCGAAAAAATGGATGTAGGATTGATACCTTTGTGCTCTGATTAACGCGCATTGGAATGAGTCTTACTGTTAATACGTCCCCTGTTGTAACTACACAAGCCCAGTACATCCTGACCGACAGCCGGCAGGTTTCCTTCCCCGGACAAAGTATCTTTTTTGCGATCAAAGGCGAGCGCCATGACGGCCACCGCTTCATTACCGAGCTTTACGCGGCGGGCGTGCGCGAGTTCGTAGTAGAGGAAGCCGCATTTACGGGCGAACTGCGGGAAACGGCCTCGGCGTGGAACGATGCGCAGATATGGGTAGTAGCGTCCAGCATCCGGGCATTGCAGCAGCTGGTGGCGGCGAAAAGGAAACAGTTTGATATTCCGGTGGTGGGCATTGCGGGGAGCAACGGCAAGACGATCGTGAAAGAATGGCTCGTGCAGCTACTGTCCCCCGGCCGGAGCATTGTAGCGAGCCCGAAAAGCTACAATTCGCAGATCGGCGTGCCGCTTTCGGTGTGGAATCTGAGCAAAGAGCATTCGCTGGCGATATTCGAGGCGGGCATTTCCAAAGCCCACGAAATGGAATACCTGCAACCGGTAATGCAGCCGACCGTCGGCATTTTTACCAATATCGGCCCCGCCCACGACGATGGTTTCCGAAGCCGCAAACAGAAGATCACCGAGAAGCTTCGCCTTTTTACAAAGGTCAAAAAACTCATTTACCGGAAAGATTACCACGAAATAGACGAGGAAATCAGCCTGATCCTCAAACCGGTCAACCCGTTTCTGGAAACGCTGAGCTGGGGCAGCAACTATTCCGGCTCGCATGTGCAGGTGACATTCAACCCGCAGAAAGACAAAACGGTCATTTCGCTCACCGGCAAGCTGGGCATTCACAGTTTCGAAACCGGCTTCCGCGACGATGCCTCCCTCGAAAACCTCACGCATTGCATTGTATTCCTGCTCGATTTCGGCCTCGAACCGGCCGTGATCCAGGAAAGGGTGCTGCTGCTGAAACCGGTATCCATGCGTTTGGAGCTCAAAGAGGGTATCAACCACTCCTACATCATCGACGACGCCTACAATAACGACTTGCAGGGACTCTCGATGGCGCTGAACTTCCTCGCGCAGCAGGAGCAGCGCAACCGTAAAACCGTGATCCTCTCCGACGTCCTCCAGACCGGACAGACGCCGACCGAATTGTACAAAATGGTTTCCCGCCTGCTCAGCGAAAAAGGCATCGACCGACTGATCGGCATTGGAAAACAAATCAGCAGCCAGGCTGCGCTGTTCGATATCTCCGAACAGGAGTTTTACGACGATACCGACAGCTTCCTCAAAACCTTCGCATTCCACACGCTCGCGGATACGCTCGTGCTCGTGAAGGGCGCGCGGCCGTTCTCTTTCGAGCAAATCGTGCACCGCATTCAGCAGAAAGCACACGATACCGTCCTGGAAATCAACCTGGATGCATTGGTGCATAACCTCAACTACTACCGGGCAAGGGCCGGCCAGGGTACCAAAGTCATGGCGATGGTCAAAGCATTTGCCTATGGCAGCGGCAGCTCCGAAGTAGCGGCGTTGCTGCAATACCACCGCGTGGATTACCTCGGCGTGGCCTATACCGACGAGGGCGTAATGCTCCGCCAAAGCGGCATCACGCTGCCGATCATGGTTATGAATGCCACTTTGCCAACCTTCGACCTGCTATGGCAATACAAGCTGGAACCCGAAATTTACAGCCGCCGCATGCTCATCGACTGGGTGGAATACATTACGCGCAAAGGCGAGCCGGCCAATACGCCGTCCGTACATTTGAAACTGGATACGGGCATGCATCGGCTGGGTTTTGTGAAAGACGATTACGAATGGCTGGTAATGCAGCTCCGGCAGAATCCCGCTCTGAAAGTAGCGAGTATATTCTCACACCTGGTAGGTGCCGACGAGGGCGTACACAACGAATTTTCGAGACAGCAATATGCGCAATTCAGTGAAGGCGTGGCGCTGATCGAGCGCACATTAGGCTATAAAACCATTAAACATATCCTCAATTCCGCGGGCATCGTACGCTTCCCGGAATACCGCCTAGATATGGTGCGCCTTGGCATTGGCCTCTACGGCGTGGAAGCCACCGGCCAGGATCAGCGCGCATTGCAGTCGGTGGGGACGCTGAAAACGATTGTGTCGCAGATCAAATACCTGACTTCCGGTGAAACGGTAGGTTACAGCCGCAAAGGCGTTGTGGATCACGATTCGGCCATCGCGACGCTCGCCATCGGGTATGCCGACGGCTACGACCGCGGCCTCGGTAACGGCGTGGGTAAAGTATGGGTGAACGGCACATTGTGCCCTACCATCGGCAACATTTGTATGGACATGACGATGATCGACGTCAGCGATGCTCAGGTAGAAGAAGGGGATGAAGTGATCGTTTTCGGAAAGGAAGTGCCTATTACGGAACTTGCGAAAACCATCAACACCATCCCCTATGAGATCCTGACGGGCATTGGCGACCGCGTCAAGCGTGTTTTTTACAAAGAATAATCACTTTTCAGCATTAACCTCCTGTACTTCCGGGCTTGCATCAGCGGGCTCGGAAGTTTTTTCTTCCGGCGAGGCCAGTGCAGCAGCCTCAATGCGCCGGTCTTCTTCTTCGAAAAGCTGTGTAGCCATCACCTGGTCCAGCGTAACGTTGTAGAACGCCTGATGCACGTTCAACGGCTCGCGGCCATTCTCGATCTCGCATTTGATATAGTTGCCGTCCTCCTGCAATTCGTAGGCGTTCACATTATCCTGCAAACTGTAATACAGAATGTGGATCGCTTCCTGGCGCACGCGCGGGTCCACGAGCTTGAACAGCGACTCGATACGCTTGTCGAAACTGCGTACCATCGCATCCGCACTGCCGCCGTACACGAGCGGGTTACCATTCTGATGAAAGTAGAAAATGCGGGAGTGCTCCAAAAAGTCGCCTACCAGCGAGCGAACGGTAATGTTCTCGCTCAAACCTTTGCGTTTTGGCCGCAGACAACACATTCCTCTTACAATCAGGCGAATAGGAACACCTGCTTCAGATGCTTTGTATAGTTCATAAATCGTGTCGCGGTCTTCCAGGGAGTTAATTTTAATACAAATACCACTTTTCAGTCCCGCCTTCGCATTCTCTGCCTCCTGCTGGATCAGCTCGATCAGCTTCGCACGCATGTAGCGCGGGGCCGTGATAAGGTTCTGGTATTCCGAAGGGATCGAATGGCCTGTGATGACATTGAAAAACTCGGAAATATCGTGCGTGTATTCTTCATTGGAAGTCAGCAGGCCGGTGTCGGTGTACAGCCTCGAAGTATCTTCATTATAGTTACCGCTCGACAAGTGCGCGTACCGCAGTACCTGGCTGCCCTCATTGCGGACGATGAGAAGCAGTTTCGTATGCGTTTTAAGCAAGCCTATGCCGTAAATGACGAAACAGCCGGCTTTTTGCAGACGCTGCGCTTCGCGGATGTTATTTTCCTCGTCAAATCGCGCTTTCACCTCGAATAATACCGCCACGTGTTTGCCATTCTCCGCCGCCCGGAGCAATGCCTCGGTCACACGGGAATTTTTGGCAAGCCGGTAAATGGTCAGCTTGATGGAAAGCACCTTGGGATCTTCCGCTGCCTGTTCGAGCAGCTGCAATACCGGTTCGAAGTTGTTATAAGGATGGTGCAGCAGAATGTCCCGTTCACGCATCACTTCGAAAATATCGGGAATGCGCTCCCGGTCGAGGCCCAGCGGCGGCACCGGCGGGTGGATCGGCGGGATCTGGTCCTTGAACTCAGGATGCCTGATAATGCTCCACAGCGCCGTGTAGTCGATCAATCCGTCGATAAGGAACACATTATGGTCGTCGATTTCCCAGCGTTTTTTGATCAGGTTCAAAAGGTCCGGGTTAGAATCGGGCTCGATGGAAACCTGCACCACACGTCCCAGACGGCGTCCCTTGATCTTCTGTTTGATCTCGTCGATAAAATCCGCTTCGATATCGTCGCTTTCTTCCAATGTAAAATCACCATTGCGGCTAATGCGGAAAAGGTTGGTAGACACGATATCGACATTCCGGTACAGCTTATTCACATGCGCTTTGGCAATCAGCTCGATGGGAAGGAAAAGCAATTCCTCGTCGCGATCGATCACGTAAAAACGCGGCAGGTTTTGCGGCAGCTGCACGAACGACAGCTTGCGGTCTTCTTCGGACGTCGTTCCTTTCACCTGCGTAATCACGCCCAGGATGAGCACTTTCGCGAGCAGCACGGGGAATGCGTGCGTGTAATCGAAAAGCATCGGCGTAAGCATCGGGTACACCGTGCGTTCGAAATACGCCTCCACGGCCGTTTCCTCTTCTTTACTCAGCTCGTCCATGCCGATCATCCGGAAACCATGTTTCGGGAAAAGCGGCATCAGCTGTTCTTTGTAGCATTCGTTCTGGCGGCGCACAAAATCATGCAGTTCCTTCATGAGCACCTTGCGGAAAGGTATTTCACGCAGGCCGGAGTAATCGAGGCGTTCTTTCCCGAAATCGAGATAATTATAAAGGCTTCCTACCCGGATCGTGAAAAACTCGTCGAGGTTGGAAGCGGTAATGGCGAGGAATTTGAGGCGGTCGAACAGGTTGCGGTCTTCATTGGTAGCCTGATCGAGCACGCGGTCGTTGAATTTCAGCCAGCTAAGGTCCCTGCTGATGAGGTCGCTCTGCTGCATTTGGGTATTTGCCTTTTCCGACGAGCTCACCACCTTGCTATCCTCCGCCGCAGCCGGTTCTTTCGGGCTTTTGAACAGGGCGAACAGGTTGGTCAGCTTACTTCGTTTTTCGTTGCTATATATATTGTCGGATGAGCCGGACATAACGTTATGCTATTAAAAAGGTGTATCAGGATGGCAATAAAAATTCAACGAATCTAAACAATCTATTGTTTTCGGGCCGATGAAGTTTGTGTTAAATTTTCGTTCCAAAAAAGAAACGGATGACCGTGTTTCACAGCCATCCGTTTCCCTATTGCGGTTTAAGCTAATGACTACACGTCTACACGGGCGTACTTCGCATTTTTCTCGATAAAATCGCGGCGGGGGGCTACTTCATCGCCCATCAGCATCGAGAACAGGTGATCGGCCTCGGCAGCGGATTCCACAGAAACCTGTTTCAAACTTCTTCGTTCCGGGTTCATCGTCGTTTCCCACAGCTGTTCCGCATTCATTTCTCCAAGACCTTTGTAACGCTGCACGTTCACCGAGTCTTCCTTGCCGGCGGCAATCTCGCGGATCGCCTCCTCACGTTGTTGCTCGGTCCAGCAGTAGCGCTCTTCCTTGCCTTTTTTCACGAGGTACAATGGCGGCTGGGCGATGTAGATATATCCGTTGTCGATCAAAATCTTCATATAACGGAAGAAGAATGTCAGGATCAGCGTACGGATGTGGCTGCCATCGATATCGGCATCGGTCATGATCACGATCTTGTGGTAACGCAGCTTATCGATGTTCAGTGCGCGCTCGTCGCCGTCCTTACCGATCTGCACGCCCATGGCAGTGAACATGTTCTTGATCTCTTCGTTTTCGTAGATCTTGTATTCCTGCGCTTTCTCCACGTTCAGGATCTTACCACGCAGCGGAAGGATCGCCTGGAATGCGCGGTTACGACCTTGCTTGGCTGTTCCACCCGCCGAGTCCCCCTCGACGAGGTACAGTTCGCACACATTCGGATCGGTTTCGGAGCAGTCGGAAAGCTTTCCGGGAAGTCCGGTACCGGTGAGAATGTTCTTGCGCTGCACCATTTCGCGCGCTTTTTTCGCGGCGATACGGGCTTTGGCAGCCAGGATCACCTTGTCAATGATCACACGGGCTTCCTTAGGGTGTTCGTCGAGGTAAGTATCGAGCATTTCGGCCACAACCTGGCTTACGGCGGCGGTTACTTCACCGTTACCGAGCTTGGTTTTGGTCTGGCCTTCAAATTGCGGCTCGGCCACCTTAATGGAAATAACGGCTGTCAGACCTTCACGGAAGTCGTCACCGCTGATCTCCACCTTTTCCTTGGCCAGAATACCCGATTTCTCGGCGTAGTTCTTCAAGGTACGGGTCAACGCGGCCCGGAACCCGGAAACGTGCGTACCGCCTTCAATCGTATTGATGTTGTTCACATAAGAAAACACATTCTCGCTGTACGACGTGTTGTACATCATCGCCACTTCCACGGGGATGGCGCCTTTGTCGCTTTCCATGTGGATCGGCTCGGGAATGAGCGGTTGGCGGGTCGCGTCGAGATAAGTCACGAACTCGTTCAGACCGACTTCGGAGTAAAATTCCTCCTGGCGGAATGTGCCGTTCTCCTCTTCCTCACGTTTGTCTTCCAGCGTAATACGGATGCCCTTATTGAGGTAAGAAAGCTCCCGCAGACGGGTAGCAATGGTTTCGTATTTGAATTCGGTTACGGAGAAGATGGTCGCATCCGGCAAGAAGTGGATGATCGTACCGGTCTTGTCCGACTCGCCGATCACGCGCGTGGCGTAAAGCGGCTTGCCTTCGCTGAATTCCTGTTCGAATATCTTGCCCTCGCGGTGTACTTCTGCGCGCAAATGGATAGACAGCGCGTTCACGCAGGATACCCCTACCCCGTGCAAACCGCCGGAAACCTTGTATGTGTCTTTGTCAAATTTACCACCAGCGTGAAGGACCGTCAGTACGACTTCGAGAGCGGATTTGTTCTCTTTCGGGTGCATCCCGGTGGGGATACCACGACCGTTGTCTTTAACGGTAATCGAATTATTTTTCTCAACAGTAACGTTGATGGTGTCGCAGTACCCGGCCATGGCTTCGTCGATCGAGTTATCCACAACCTCCCATATCAAGTGGTGAACACCCTTAAACCCGGTATCACCGATATACATCGCCGGACGCTTACGAACGGCCTCTAAACCTTCAAGAACCTGGATATTTTCAGCCGAATAGCTGTTTACTTCTAGCACTGCTTCGTTTGACATATAGTTTGTTTTACACTTGGATAAAAAGAACCATTATCTGGCTTTTTAAGCACGTAAAGATACGAATTTTTTATGGTTTTACCTAGCAAAAACTAATGCAAACCCGCCATTCGCCGCGGCTTTCGGAGCAAATGCGAAGTTCGGCGCTTAATGGGCCAAAATATGATATTTCTGTGTTGGCTGTCCGCTTTCCGGGATACCTGCCACCACTGATCAGGCGCCATTTGGAGGCGAGTAAGCGGACACGCCCGTTTACCGAAGGGCATACCCGTTACCAGTCGATACCAGCGAACGGTCGAGGCGGTAAAATGACTTGCGCCCGCTGCCCGAAACATCCAGAATGCCCATCGAATAGACGCCCGGCGCAAAGTCGTCGTAGCGCAGCTGGGTATTGAAACCGTTTTTATAATAATGGCCGCTGGTGACGATGTTCGCCCTCGCTTCCACTTTCGGGGTAGCATTGAGCAGGTAAGTAACGCCTGTCGAGTCGTTTTTCAATGCGAGAAAACGGTCGTCGAAAAAGTCCTTGCGCTGCGGGGAGGCATTGCTCGACACAAAATAGTAGGTCAGTTCTTCCTCGCCATCCCGCACAATGCGATGAATATCCCAGGTTTCAAGGTATAAAGTCGAATCCGGCGCCACCTTGCCGCTTTCGAACAGCGCATTCACCTCGTCTTTCGTCACCACTGGCTCGGGGAGTGAAAAGAATCCCTTTTCCCAGGCCGGCAGCAGGTAGAAATTACCGTATTGCACGATCGATTTTTCCACCGAAAACATATTGCGGGTATTCCGCCAGTTGTAAATATCGGCCAGGTAGGTGGTCCTTTTCGCCGCAACGACATTTGTAAACCGGTAATGCGAATAAGTCCAGTAGCATATGCTGAGCGTCAATACCGTGACGTACACCCATTTCTTTTTCATAAAATCGGTGTAATACAGTAAAAACAGGTAGAAAATCACCGTCGACAATGCCGCATACAGCTGAAAACGGCTGGCAATGGTGGTACCGGCCCACGACCGGAACAGCGCCACTACCGTACTCGAAATAAAAATGAATGCAAAAAGCGTCAGCAGCTCGATCGTACCCGGCCGGATGTCAGCCGGTTTTGGGAAATACACGCTGGCCACGCGGATGGTTACGAGCGCCATGCAGCCTATGATCGCCGCCCCCCAGATCGCCGAAAAGAATTCAGGTTCCATCCACAACGACATTTCCGAACCCACAAAACCAAACAACGACGAAAAGAATAGAGCCGCACTTTTCGGCAAATTAACCGCTTGTCCCGATTCATAGCCCGCCAGATATATAGCCAGACAAATGATCATAAAGATGGCCGTCAAAATCGCCTTGCGGAAATCTTTGTAGCAAAGGAAAAGGAATATGATCGCCGGAAATGAAAGTATGCCGTTGCCGTGCGTGAATGTCGCCAGGAAACAGCATACCATAGCCCCGTAAAAAGCAGCCGAAGTCCCGCGTGAGGCAAGGGTAATGGCGGTGACCAGAAACGCGGTAAGGTACGTATGCTGCATACCGGTAAGCGCCCAGCTCGAAACTTCGTGGTATAAGGGGTGAAAAAACAGGAACGGGACGGGCACGAAATAGTAAAGCGGCAGTTTGGCCTTTTTGAAATTGAGGTAAATGAAATAGAAAATATAAATCACATTTACCGACACCAGGAATATGTAAAAGCGGAAATTCAAATGCCCGGTGATCCAATATTCAATCAGTGATATAAATCTGGGAACCACCGCTTTATGGTCGTTAAAAGTGCGGAACATTTCCCTCACAACACCTACAAAACCGGCCTTGTTTTCGGAAATGGCTTCGATAAACTGAATGAATAAAAAGTCGTCCTGAAAGGGAAAATTGACTGAATAATGGAGATTATAAAGAAAATATAAAAGTATAACCGTACAAATAGCGACAACTGATAAAAATCGAAGCATGAGCAATGGCCTTAACGTATAGAATGTGATAGGGATAGGTGTTAGTAACCGAAAAATGACGATTTAATTGCAATAAAAAAACGAAGAGCGGAAGAAAATCCTCCGCTCTTCAAATATGTGATGTAGAATTACTTGCCTTGCTTTACAGTTTCTCCAATGGATGCTCTTTTAAAAGCTGGTCAGGCGAATAAAAATCCTTCTTGCTCTCCGTTGCGGCGCGCACCTGCTTCACTTTTTCGGGCGAAATGGCCGGTCCTTTGTTGCCGAATGAATTGCGGACGTATGTGAGCACAGCCGCAACTTCATCGTCTTTGAGCAAGCCCGCGAACGGCGTCATCGGCACCTGGCCGGGGTATTTCTTGCCATTCACTTCAATAGGCCCCAGCAAGCCCTTCAAGGCGATCTTGATCAGACGCTCGTCGCTGCCCATAATCCAGGGGCCCGCGAGCGGCGGGAAGCCCGATGCTTCCAGACCTTTGCCGTCGGGCTGATGGCAGGTGCCGCAATAGCCTTCCTTGGCATAAATCTGCCTTCCCTGGTTGAACAGGATCAGGTCGTTGCCTTTCAGGTTGGTAGCGGCCACTACCTGCTTCTCTTTCTTCACGTTCTCGCCTTTCAAATGCGCTTCCGCGGCTTCGAAGGCATGGATCGTCCAGTCATCGAGCGGCTTCTTCTTTGCTTCGGCCAGCACCGGCAGGCCTTTTTCCTTACCAATCCACGACGCCGCCACGATCGCCATCAACCGCACCCGGCTATTCTCGTCGCGTGCCGCCTGCGTGAGCAGTTCGGCCTGATCGGGCACCTGGTGACCGGTATAGCGCACCACCTGCACCGCTGCGGCACGGGCGTGGTAGTCTTTGGCATTCAATACCTGTTTCAGAAGTTTCTGATCCACCTTGTCCATCCCCCAGCTCACCCACAGGCCTTCCAGCAAATGATGCTCGTAGCGCGGGTCGCTTTTGTCCAGTTTCGCCACCCACGCATTCAGTTTCGGCAATACCTGCGATGCCTCGCGTCCGCGCAGCTCGCGGCGGGTGCGGTAGCGGGTACGGTATTCTGGCAATTTCAGGTTATCGAGCAGTTCTTCGATGCTCGCACCGTCGACCTTCGCAGGCGTAACGAGCGGGCGCGACGGGTAGGTAATGCGATAGATACGGCCGTGGGAGTGGTCACGCAGCGGGTCGCGCGCGTTGTGCTGCATGTGGCCGATAAGGATATTGTGCCAGTCGATCACGTACAAGGAGCCATCCGGCGCGAATTCCATATCCACCGGGCGGAAATTGCGGTCCTCGCTCACGACCAGGTCCTGGCGGTGATGGCTTTTGTAGCCGGTACCCTCGTCGGTCAGCGTGTGTTCCTTCGTTCCGAGGAAACCGATGGTGTTGTTGATCAGGAAATCACCCTGGATATCATCCGGGAAATGCCGGCTCGAAACAAATTCGAGGCCCGAAGTAGGGCGTACACGGTGCTTGTCCTCCACGAGCTGTACCGATTTGTGCGTGGCCTCACCGTAACGCGGCAACACGCTTCCGGGCAGCATCCAGCGCACATCCGGGCTGGATGTTTCGGCAAAAAACGGCTGGCCCCAGTCGTCGAATGCGATACCCCACGGGTTAGGGATCGAGAGCTGGGCGGTTCTTTCCAGTTTCTTCAATTGCGGTGCATAGCGATAGAAGCCGCCGTTGGTAGCACGTACCGGACCGTAGGACGTTTCGACATTCGTATGCAGGAAAACGCCTTCACCGGAATAGATCGCACCCGACGGGTCTACCGTGAATGCGTGGCTGTTATGGTGCGTGTCGTGGTCGTCGAAACCGCTCAGCAGGATTTCCTCTTTATCCGCCTTGCCGTCGCCGTTTGTGTCGCTCAGCAGTTTCAGGTTGGTGCCCTGCGAAACGTAAACGCCTTCTTTGGCAATCTCGAAACCCAGCGGCAAATGCAGCCCATCGGCGAAAACGCTCTGTTTGTCGGCCTTGCCGTCGTTATTGGTATCTTCAAAAATGATGATCTTGTCGTTCGGCTTCGAATCGCCCGGCTTGTAATGCGGGTAGCTCGGCATGGTGGCTACCCACAGGCGGCCTTTGTTGTCGAACGACATTTGCATGGGCTTCGCCAGGTCGGGGAACTCCTGCTCCGAAGCAAACAGCTCTATTTTATAGCCTTCCGGCACTTTCAGCTTTGCCAATGCGTCGTTCCCGTACAGGTACGTGAGGCTGCCGTTTTTCTCCGGGTTAAAATTGGTTTTCACCTGCGGCAATGTGCGGGTACTCTTGTCGGCCGCCGCCAGGTCCGTCTTTTCACCTTTCGAAGCTGCCGTCCAGATAGCCTGATCGCGAATGTCGGTCAGCTGGCGGATCTTCTCGATTTCCGCTGGATAGTTATCCGGGCCGAATGGATTGTAGCGCCGGCCATACACGTGTACGCCATTCGGGATTTTGAAATCGTTGTGCCACATCCAGTTCTTCTCGTCCACGGCAGCCTTCACCAGCTCGCGGCTTTTGGCTTTTGCGGCACCTTTTCCGAAAATTTTATCCACCAACAGCACTCCCAGTTTTTTATAACCTTCCGCATTCAGCTGCGAACCATCGATGGTCAGGTCTTCTTTCGTTTCGGCATACCATTTCTGCGAAGGCGTGAATGCGTCGACGAACAATACCTTGTTCTGATCGGCCACCTCTTTCATGGCATTGGTATAAAGCAGCAGATTGGCATTCTCCTTTTTGCCGTTCGGCAGGTCGAATTTCGCCGAAAGGTCTTCGAAAGCGATCGGCGAAACGATCACCAGCTGCGGCGCCGAAGTACCGTTGTATTTCTGCTGCAATGTCCATTTGATGAATGCATCGAGCTCGGCCTTGTAGTTGGCCAGCCCGGCTTTTCCTTCGAAAGACTCGTTATACCCGAAAAACGAAATAATGACATCCGTTTTCAGGCGGGTGAGCCATTGGTCGGGCGTTTCCAGGTGGCCTTCGCTTTGCGACGGGTTAGCCAGCTCGGTTTGGAATTTCTCGGCGCCGGGGAATGCCCAGGGCGTGTTGCGGCTCGCATGCGGACGGAAGCCCGGCGTATCGCCGCCGTCGCACATATTGCGGATCACGAGGTTGTCGTCCGGGTAACGTACATACAATTCCGTTTCGAAATTGTCGTAGTTCATCATCCGTGAGCCCAGGTTGTTGCCGATCAGGGAGATGTGCGTGCCCTTGCCGATCTTGACCGGCACAGGCTGGTTCAACTGGAATGCGCTGAATGCAATCACTGCCAGTCCAAATGCAATGAGCGATGAATAAACGCTGATTTTTTTGGGTTTAGACATTTGAAAAGATTTTAGATTGGGTTTTAGGTAGCGTTATGTAAATCTTACTTGGCTTCGCGGTAAGGCACCTGGATGTCCATTTTGCCCTTCCATTCCTTCGGGATTTTGAGGCCCAGCTCGTAATGGATCGCATTGATCACCAGCCGCTGAAACGGCTCCTGCCTGAAATCTTCGGGGTGACCGAGCGTCGTCATGAACACTTTACCGCCGAACGAGTTAGTCCCCGTCCAGGCCACCGGGTTTTCGACCGCCTCCTTGTCCGGATTCACCGATTTGCCCATCAGCAGCCAGGTAGAGCCTTTGGTAGGATAATCGGGCAGCACGCGGTATAGCCACGAACGCGCATGGAAAGGGCCGGTAACGCCGGTCAGGATCGGATTTTTAGCTTGCTCGGGGATCACCGTCACGTCGGTGCTGCTGTTATGGCCGTAATGCGTGTGCTTCGCGGCCCCGCCCCATCCCGGAGGCGCATTCAGTGCGAATTCGCCGAAAGCGTTCCATTTTTCGCTCTCATGTCCTTTGGGAAAATTGAATGCGTGCGTGGTCGTGCGGAATCCCATCACCGGTTTGCCGGTTTTGAGATAGGCCTCTATGTGCGCGAGCTGGTCGGGTGGCAATTGACGCCAGCGGAGGTAAAATACGGCCAGATCGGCATCCTTCAATGCTTCCAGACCGGGGATATTCTTTTCGCTGTTGTGATCAGGGTAGGCTTTTAGGACGATCGTGCGCATCCCGTAATTCTTTTCGAGCTCGGCGGCTACGATGGGCAAGGTTTCTTCGCCGCTGTACTCGTGGTCGCCTGTAACGAATACGACGAGCGGAGCGCCGCCCTGGGACTTCTTGTCTTTTCTAGCGGCTTGCGCGGTCGCCGTCTGCACAGCGATCATCCCTGCAAATGCCGCAAAGAGGAAGCAAATGCAGAATTGTTTCAATTTCATGATGAATGGATTAAGGTTCAAGCTTAGTGAGTAAAGGGATATAATAGGAAGACTGATTAATGCAATTTTTCCCCTAGTTAGTTATAAATGAAATGTAGTGTATCCTGTGTTGTCCTGTTTCCAGGCACAGAAAGCGCACTCATTTCATCAAGGGCAATAAACTATCTGATTGGATCACAAAAAACGAAACCCGATCGTCAGCGAAAACCGGGATAAATCCACGCTGTCGTCTTTCGATAAATGCAGCGTTTCGGTGTTGAATTCGGTTTTGCGCCGGAGGCGGTAGATGGCTCCCATCATGGCGGTGCCGGTGAGATTGAGGGCGAACCGCGGACTGATGGGCTGTTCGATACCGACGCTGACGCCCCAGTTCATCGTTTTGCCCGTAAATGTGAATGGCTGTCCCTTGACGGCGCTTTTGTTTTCGTAAGGCTGGTAGCCGAGCAGCAGGGAAGTAAGGATGGCTGTTTTGCCGTTTTTAAGAAAAGAGCGGTGGATTACCGCGCCGCTCAGATGCTGGATCGTCACCTTTTCGCTTTGCGTGCTATCCATTCCGGCATTGCCCTTGTACATTTCGTAGCGAATGCCGAACCCCACGTGTTTCCAGGGAAAATATGCCATGTCGCCGCCGAATGCGATACCGGATTTGAGATCTTTTAAATACTCCTGCTCATCGTGGCTCACCACACGGCCGGCGCGGAACAGGCGGTAGGCATATCCGCCATTCAGGCCGAAACTCCATCGGGGAAGTGCGGGATCGGCGGCTTCCTTTTCCTTCACGATGGCCTTTTTGGGGCTGTCGAATGCCTCTTCCCGGTCTTTCTTCCATTCGGTAATGGATGCTTCCTGGGCAAAGGCGCATTGGCCCGTGATGCCCAAAACCAGTATTAATGCTGCAAACGATCTGACCATTAGCTGTGCGGAACGCGGAGATTTCAAGAACCCAAAACTACTATTTTCAGGCCATATTCGGCTTTACGGGTTTCAGAAAATGTCAGATCGCCGGTTTTACGCCGGCCTTTTTCAGTTTTTCAACGATAAATGTCCCTATGGCCCTGCCCTGCGCCTGGCCGTTTTCGATGGCGTCGCGGTAGTGGATGCCGCCGTAAAGCCTCGATATGGCCGCTTCCTCCGAAGCCTGACGGAACGATTTGAAATCGCGGGTCGGGAGGTCGAAAATCACCTCGGTATCGTCTCGAAATGCAAAGTTATCGCCCAGGAAAAAGGTCAGCGTTTCGGCCACAGCCGTAGAAATGACGCTATGGCCGCTGGTGTATTCCGGAAATGGCGGTGTTTGGAGCAGCGGTTGCCATTTCGGGTCGATCATCCGGTTGATAACCGTCTCCGGGCGCACCCGGCTGCTCCGGTACTTCTCGTCCCAGCAGCTGATGAATGCGTCCATCAACGTCGCCGCGACGAGCGAATGCACCATGATGCCTTTGTCTAGGTCGAGGTTCGCTTTGGTGGTGGCAATACCGGTAATGTTCATCCAATGCCCTCCCGGACTGATTTTCTTGAAACCGATATTCATATGCCCCGACGTGTTGATCGCGAATGGGTTACAGTCCCAGTACGAAGCGATGAAGCGCTGCGGTTCGGTCAGGTTTTTGCCCGCGTCGTACACTTCTTTGGCCAGTTTATAAAATGCGCTGGTGCTGTCCTTGCTGAATTCCACCGGCGGCTTGGGCACGAATTGCGCGCTGGAATCGATCAGCACCGGACGGATCGTCTTCCAATGCGGCTCCACGCCCTCGATGTAGCCTGGCGGGGTCGGGTACCAGTAGGCATCGCCTTTTTTCGGACGGTAGCGGAGACGGGTACTGAGTTTGAGATAACCATCGGTAGCGGCGTCTGCGGCGATTTTTTTTGCTACTTCCTGCGCCACGGCAATCGATTGGTCGATCGTCGCCTGCGCATGCCCCTCGCGCAGCAACGCGATCACAAGCTTTTTCTCATCTTCTTCGAGCATATAGCCCGATGGAATGATCAGCCGGCCCGTTTCGAGAATGCAGTACAACGCGGCGATCTGGTAATTGTAATCCTTCGCGGCAATGGAAGCAGGGTTAATGCTTTTGGTAAATACCGTCGGCGCGACGATCTGCCGGTTGTTCCGTGCCACGATCTCGTGTGCGCCCATGAGGCAATAGGTGTAAAACCGGCTAGCTGCCGGCGGGTTCACCACGTCGTGGATCATCACCATCGTCACCGAAAACACGGCTGGCTGCAAATGCTTGCGCAGCTCTTCCTTCGCAGGTTTGGCAAAAAGAGTTTGGGAAACTATCAATAAAAGCAGGAGAATCCGACGCATTACTTTCTGGAATTTTTGTAAAACTGTAACGGCTCGTTGAATGCACCGATTACGATAAATGGCTGGTTACCAATGCGGACTTGTACCGCGGATTTCACATCGCCCAGCACCGACAAGCCCGACTGCGGCTGCGCCACAAACCGGAAACCGCCCTTGCCGTCGCCCGCGAACAGGCTGCCGTAGTTGGCGTCCATACTACCGAGTTTGAGCCGGTTATCGGTTTTATTGCCCAAAAGCAGCAGGTCGGCGTGGCCGTCGTGGTTATAGTCGCCGCTCAGGATCGCGCATACGGGCCCGAACTGCGCTTGCGCAGGCATGGCGATTTTCTCAAAACGGCCATTGCGGTTCATGAAGCATACGCTCCGCAGCTCGCGCACTTCCAGCTTGCCGGCATTGGCGAGGTCGGCGGCGGGGATCACGTCGGGCATGCTGGCATTCGCATAGTCGCGGTAGAATGAGAATTTCTTCCGCATCGGGTATATCTGGTCGTTCAGCTCGTCGCGGCTCACGAACGGGTAGGACTTGCCCTGGACGTAGAAGTTAAAAAATGGATCAATGGAGCCATTTTTGTCGAAATCGGCGAAGTACAATTCTGCCGGCTCATTGTCGGAGGCTTTGATCTGCGAGTTCCGGCCGAGGTTGCCTGCCAGCAAGTCGGGCTTGCCGTCGCCGTCGAGATCCGTGATTTGCAGGGTATTCCAAAAACCGCTCTCCGCGTTGGCGAAGTAATCGGCTGTTTTGTCTTCAAAATCCTTCCCATTGAAGCTAAAAACCTTCACCGGCATCATTTCACCTACGATCACGAGCTCCGCCTTGCCGTCGCCATTCAAGTCTCCCCATTGCGCGTCGGTGACCATTCCTATCTTGAAAAATGGCGATTCACGGGCCTCGAAGCGGCCCTTGCCGTCGTTCACGAGCAGGTACGACGCCGGGGCTTCCGGGTAGCGGCCGGGGATAATGCGGCCGCCCACGAACAAATCGAGGTCGCCATCCTTGTCAAAATCATAAGGCCGCACGCAAGACTTGCTGCTCGCCTTCATATTCGGCACCGATAGTACCGAGAGGTTCAGCCCGCCCTTGCCGTCGCTCAGGTAGAGCTCGTCCTGCAATGCCACGGTATTCGGCTCAAACATCGAATAGCCGCCTTTGGCAATGTACAAATCATCAAATCCATCCCCATTGGCATCAAAAAACAGGGCAGCGGAAATGGCCGACGTTTGCTCGTCGCCGATCGCAAAACCCGGCATTTCGCGGAAAGTACCGTCTTTCTGCTGCAACCAGATTTTGGCCTTTTTGTTCTGGTCGCCACTTGTGAAAATATCGTCCAGGCCGTCCTTGTTCACATCGCCTTTCGCCACCACGGGGCCCGTCTGCGAATACATCGAGAGCATGAGCGGCTGGCGTTTGAAATCATTTTCGCTGAAACCCTCGTGCTGGTAGGCGATTGCGGGCAGCTGCTTTTCAAACAATGCGGCCGTTTCTTTCTCCCCTTTTTCGGCCTTTTTGCTGCCGCTTTTTTCGACCACGAGCAGCTGGTTGCCTTTTACGTTCGTCAAAACCTGGTCGGTACCATCCGGCCACAGGATTTTCACCGTATCGACGGCCGATGATTCGCCGAGCCCGAAATGCAGCCGCAGCGGGGTGCAGGAGAGATAACCACGGTTGGGGCTCACTTCCTGGTATTGCAGCGAGCCGTTGTTTTTCAGGTAAACCCTCGCTCCTATCCCGCTCGCATTACCACCGTTTTGTTTGAGTTTCAGTTGAAGCCAGTTGCTGTTTTTAACCTCGCTGGCCGTGTTTTGGTATACAAATGCGGGTTCGTTGATATTGTTCACCACCAGGTCGAGGTCGCCGTCGTTGTCCAGGTCGGCGTATACGGCACCGCTCGAAACCGAGGCGTGGTCCATTCCCCAAACCTGCTGCATTTTGGTGAATGTGAGGTCGCGGTTGTTTTTGAAAATGTAATTGGCCAGCATCGTCGAGGGCATCGCTTTCACGAGGTCCATCAGCTGGAACGGCTCCTTATCGATGGCCCGGCGGATCTTGTAGTCCCCCCAGTATTTGAGAAAATCCTTATTGGTGTAATCCCTCAGATAGCCGTTCGATACGAACAGGTCTTTATAACCGTCATTATCGAAATCGGCGAACAACGGCGTCCAGCTCCAATCGGTGTTCGATACGCCGGCAAACTGCGCGATTTCGCTGAAAGTCCCGTCGCCGTTATTCAGTTGCAGCATATTGCGCATGTACTGCTTCTGCAAATCCTGGCCGACCATGAGCTCGAAAGACTCGTAATTTTCCTGCAATTGCAGCAGTTTCTGGCGCTGGTTGTCCTCGGGCAGCATGTCGAGCGACATCACGTCGGGCAGGCCGTCGTTATTGAAATCGGCAATGTCTATACCCATCGAAAACTGCGCCAAATGCCGGAAATACTGGCGGGTAACGTCCTTGAATGTCCCGTCCTGGTTGTTGATGTAGAGGTAATCGGGTTCGTTATAGTCGTTGGTCACGTAAATGTCCTGCCAGCCGTCGAGGTTCACGTCGGCAATGGCAATGCCGAGCCCGAATGTGAGCGGGTACTGGTGTATGCCGGCTTTCTGGGTGACTTCTACAAATTGGTTTTTCCGGTTTTCAAAAAGCTTGTTGCCCGCGAGCGCGTCCGTCTGCGTACGGAACTTGGCGAGCTCCATGTTGTCGATCTTCTTGGTGGTATGGTTGAGCAGCATCATATCCAGATCGCCATCGTTGTCGTAATCAAAGAAAGCGGCCTGGGTGCTGTATGAGAAGTTGTCCAACCCATACTCCTTCGCCTGTTCGACGAATTTGAGATTGCCCTGGTTGATAAACAGCTGGTTTTTACGGTCTTCGTCCTTCACTTTCCCCGAATAGCAGATATGAATGTCCAGCAGGCCGTCGCCGTTCACATCGGCCATGGTCACGCCGGTTTTCCAGCCGCCTTTGCGGCCTTCGAGGCCCTTGCCGGCGGATGCGGTAATGTCTTTGAACTTCATCCTGCCGCCGGTAGCGCCGAGGTTCAGGTATAATTTGTTGGAACCCATGTTCGAGGTGAAGAAAATATCCTCGAAACCGTCGTTGTTAATGTCCCCGACCGCGACACCGCCGCCATTGTAATAATATTCGTAGGACATCACATTCTGGTTCTCGGTTTCGCTGATGGGGTTCACGAAATCGATCCCGGTTTGTTTCGCATCGAGCAGGCGGAACAACGGGTTCTGCGCCCTGACGTCGGTGTAATGTAATGTCAGCAGTAAAAAAGCAGGCAGGCAAAAGAGGATACCCTTGTGATTCATTGAGCGTGCAGTACCGATTTAGAAAGGAAGATTTACTACTAAAATAAAAAACTTCAACCGAAAGTTGAAGTTAAAACTTAGTGCAGTGATTTGAGAAGAAAGCGCTAAGAAAATTAATATTTCTTAGCGCTTTCGTATTATTTATTTATCCCACCAAACTTTGTTCACCCAGTTGTCGCCGCCCAGACGTCCGATCGCGTCTGCGTAGTTGGCGCTGTTCTGAGTAGCTTCGGTAGTTGGGTAAGGCTGGCGGCGCGGGATGGTCCCGTTCGAGAAGTTACCCACGTAGTTGATCGGGGTCAGCACAGGGAAGCCTGAACGTTTCCAGTTGCTCCATGCCTCCACGAAGTTGAACAGGATACCGGTTGTTGCCCAGTACTGCTCGTTGATCTGCTTCAATGCATTGGCAGCATCCAGCGGGTGAGCGGTCGCATAAGCATCGGCAGTTGCTGCGTCGATTACGGCAGCAGCACCATATTTACCCAGCGACTGGATACCTGCCGACAAACCGTTTTTGTAGTGGGCAGCAGCCGTTCCGCCTACGGCGAATCCGCGGGTTACCGCTTCTGCAAGCAGCAATTCGGTTTGCGCGTAAGTGAGCACGGTGATCGGTCCGCTTCTTGAACGGTAAATGGCGGTCGGGCGCGAGTATTTGCCGATCGGCGTCACATCGCCGCCGGTACCGGTTCCGCCGGGATAGCCGGCTGTTTTGGTAATGTCGGTAGCGCCTCCGTTCATATCGTAACCATTCGGCAAGCCGAGCTGGTTGGCCGGTGTGGAATCACCTGCATTGGTAATGCTCTGGTTGGCCGCCAATCCTGCCGCAGGCACCTCGGCGATTTTGCTCAGACGTGGGTCGTTACCCGCTTTCAGGTAGTCGATCATGGTTTTGCTCCATCTTACCTGGTAAATATCCGCCGGGGTCGACAATGCGGCACCGTTACCGTTGGTATAGCCGTTGGCGTCGTCCATGATAATGTACGCGTCGTCGGCTACGCTGGTGAACACACCACCTGCCGCTGCTTTTTCCGCGTAGGTTTTAGCGGTAGCGAGGTCGGCTTTGGTGAGGCGCATGGCCAGTTTCAGCATCAGGGAGTAACCGTACTTCTTCCATTTACCGATATCGCCTTTGTAATTCGCGAACGAATCGTTAGCAGGGATAGCGGCAGCCGGGTTCAATGCGGCAATGGCGGCATCCAGCCGGGTGAGCATCGATTTGTAAATGCTTTCCTGCGTGTCGTACACCGGAAGTGTAACGCCGGATTTAGCCTGCAATGCCTGGGTGTAAGGGATATCACCGTAAATGTCGGTGATGGTCGCCAGGGCCTGGACCTGCATGATGATCGCGATGTTGGTCAGGTTCACCAGCGCGGGCTTGTCCTTCGTCAGCTGCTCCATTTCGTAAGCAAGGCTGGCTGCGCGGTAGCCGGTGTTCCAGGAGCTCGCCAGGTACGAGTTCGTGTTGCTCGAAATCACGTACTTATCGGCATTGGAATAGTAGTTGGCCGCACCCGAAGTAGTAGATGACAGAATCTGCACCCACATGCTTTGGAACAGGATCGTACCGTTATAACCCGCTGTTGCATTGGCATGGTTGAACTGGATCGTGGGCAACAAAAGGTTCGGATCGAAGGTCTCTCCCGACGACTTGGTAGGGTCGGTATTCAGCTCATCGAATTTGTCCGTACAAGCCAAAGGGAGCAGGCCTGCGAGGACGATCATATTGATTAGTCTCTTTTTCATATTTATGCTCATTTGAACTTGAAGGCTACGTTAACACCGTAGTTGCGTGTGGCAGGCAAGCTGGTTCCTTCGATACCGGAATATCTCAGGTTAGCACCGAAAGTAGCCTCGGGATCGATGTTGTTGGTCTTCTTCATGAAGTAGAAGAGGTTTCTCGAAACGAGCGAGATATTCACCGCGCGGATCAATGGCCATTTTTCCAGCATTTTGGCAGGAAGGCTGTAACCCAATGTCACCTGGCGCAGTTTGATGAAATCACCGTCCAGTACGCTGATAGCCGTCACGTTGTTGGCCAGTGCCGTGTAGTAATCCTGTGCAGTCGCAGTCACTGTGTTGGCCGCGCCAGTTTCGGTTACGCCGGTCGTTACACCGCCTTCACGGCCTACGAGGGTCTCTTTCGCCAAACCACGACGGTATGCGTAGTTTTCTGTTGCGGAAAGAATTTTGTTACCGAAGTTGTAGTCGATCAGGAACGACAGGTTCACGTCGCCGAAGCGGAGGTCGTTATTCAAACCACCGTAAAGCGTGGGCAGTACAGTGCCATAGTTTTTCAGGTCACCACGAACCGGAAGACCGGATGCATCCACGACGATCTGGCCGTTCGAAGCATATTTGTAGTCGTACGCGCGGATCTGCGGACCTGCCTCGCCCACTACGAATGCCGTGATGGCATTACCCAGTGTAGCACGGTTCTGGCCGAGTGAGATCGGATTGTTGTCCGCATCGGTTTCGAGGACCTTGTTTTTAACCGACGTCAGGTTGAAAGACGCATTCCATTCGAATTTCGAAGTTCTCACAGGCGTACCTGTCAGCATCAGTTCCAGACCACGGTTTTGAACAGAACCTGTACCAACCACACCGCTCACGTAACCGGTAGCGCTGCTGTAAGTAGCCGGCATGATCTCGTTTTTCGTTTTCTGGCTGTAATAAGATGCGTCCAGGCCCAAACGGTTGCCGAAGAATTTCAGTTCGAGACCTACTTCCACTTCGTCTTTCGTGAAAGGTTTCAGGAAGAGGTTCGGCAATGCGTCGGGGAAGTTACCGGTAGGAACGGTGTTGAATGCATTTCCAACACCATAATAGATGGCTGTACCGTAGGCGGTAGTAGGCTCACCGGAGGTTTTCGCATACGAAGCGCGCACCTTACCGAAGCTCAGGCTCGATACATCAAGCAGGTCGGTGAAAATGAATGCACCGGTTACCGAAGGTGTGAAGATGCTTCTGTTGGCACTTGGAAGCGTCGAGTACACATCGTAGCGGCCGGTTGTGCTCAAATTCAGGATTCCCTTGTAGCCCAAATCAACGCTGTAATAAGCTGACTGAACCTCGGTATTCGCCACTTCGTAGTTACGGTTGAAGTTCACCACGTTGTTCCAGCTGTACAGGTAGGGCAATACGAACGGGCTACCACCGATGCTTACTTTCTCGTACTGGTTCTTACGGATGTTACCACCCACGATCGCGTCCACCGACAGGTCGTTGAAAGTTTTGTTCAAACCAATCAAACCGTCGAAGTTCAGCTCGGTACGTTGCGCATTGGACAATTCGTCCAAACCACCTTTTCCGGCATTCGAGAATGCGGTTCCCCAAGGCGTTACCTTGAAAATGCGGTCGTTCGCATTGTCATAACCCATACGGGCCTGTGCGTAAATCCAGTCGGCAAACTGGTATTTGGTAGCCACGGCGGAGATCAGACGCTTACGGGTCACGTCGTTTACGAACTGGCTCGTTACGAAATAAGGGTTGGTCACATATTCATCATCCGAGAATACGATTTCCTTGCCGGTAACAGGGTCATAACCTGGTGCCAGAATGCGCTGGTCGATGTTCGTAGCGAGGAACATACCGTTGTTGGCATTCATCGGGCCATCGCTGAGAACGGGCTTGCCGGTGATTTTCTCATCGATATAGTTAGCCATCACATTCACGCTCAGCCTCTTGGTGATATTCTGATCCGCCGTAAGGTTGATAGTCCTTCTCACCAATCCGCTGTTTTCGATGATCGATTTGTTGTCCAGGTTCGCCAATGACAAACGGAATGAACCGTTATCACCGCCTTTGGTCACGGAAACGCTGTTGGTGAAGTTGCTACCGTTGCGATAGAAATGCTTCACATTGTCTTTCTGCGCAGAATATTTGTAGGTTTTGCCGTCGAACTGGATCACATCGGAGCCATCCAGTTTCGCACCCCAGCTCATACGGGCTGTTTGTTGTGCCAGTGCAGTGGTAGTCGGTTTCTGACCGCCGATACCCTGGCCGTACTCATACTGGAAGTCGGTCATGTCGCGTGGCGCGTCGAGCGAGTAGTTCAGGTTGTAATCCACTGAGAAATCGCCTTTTTTGCCCGCTTTGGTTTTCACGAGGATCACCCCGTTGGAAGCGCGCGCACCATACAGACCCGAAGCAGCCTGACCTTTCAGAACGGTCATCGACTCGATATCGTCCGGGTTGAGGTTACCCAAACCGTCGCCGCCGTCGGCTCCACCCCATTCACCGGCGCTGCCGCGCTGGGTGTTGTCCATCGGCACACCGTTGATAACGATCAGCGGAGAACCGCCGGAGTTCATACTCGGCATACCACGCATGAGGATCTTGGCAGTACCACCGGGGCCGCTGTTGGTTCCTTTTACGTTCAAACCAGCCACACGGCCTGCCAGCGAGTTACCTACGTTGGTTTCGCGCGCCTTGGTCATCAGGTCGCCGCCGATGGTGCTTACCGCATAACCCAGTTTACGGGCTTCTTTCGAAATACCGAGGGCCGTTACCACCACCTCTTCCAGGTTGGCCACGTCGGGTACCATTTTGATATCCATCGTGCTGCGGCTGCCGACGGTCGCTTCCTGTTTGAGATAGCCGATAGAGCTAAATACCAGCACATCGGTGTCCTTCACCCCTGCCAACGTGAACGCACCTTCCGCATCCGCGTTGGTACCTCTCGTTGTTCCCTTCACCGTTACTGAGACACCAGGGAGGCCCTGGTCTTTTTCATCAATGACCTTGCCTGAAACAGTCCGTTCCTGAGCAAAGGAGGTCAACGATGCAAAAAGCAGAAACAGCCCCAGGGGGATAATCCCTTTCCCCAGGACCATGCGTAGCTTTTCTTTCATAGGTCGATAAATTAGTAAATTTTAAATAGGTTAAATTTGGTAAAGACCGAATTTTTACAAAGCAAAAACCCGTCCAAGACAAATATCATAAATTATTTCATAATTAAATAATTTTAAAAACGATTTGTACTTATATGATTTTTTTAATATTTCTTTAATAACTATGAAAAGCATTTTATAAATATTTGACCTGCACTTCGTTAGGCGTTTCGTGTACGTTAACATTCCGGTAATATCCGAATACCCCGTTTTTCATGACCAAAAACCCATAAAAAATGCCCGGAAAGCACCAAAACGGGCTTTTCGGGCAAGCTGCCTTTTTAATTGAAAATTAATTTCCCTACTCCCGGAAATGGTACACAACCAAGGGTGCATCATTTATTCCCGCCAGCAAATACCGACTGCCTTTTACGTTTGATACCAGCAAATCGCGGACGTCGCCATTGACATAAAAGCCGCTTTTTTGCTGTGGTAAATGATTGAATTTCAGACCCCCGAAATTGGAAAATACCTGGATCAGGCTTGCATCGTTACGGCCCATTCTCACACGCGTTTGTTTGGTATTACCTCCCAGAACAATATCCGTTTTGCCATCGCCATCCATATCACTCAGCGCGATCGCGTGCACGGGCGCGAACTGCGCTTGTATTGGTAACGCACGGAAAACGAATTTACCATTCACATTTTCCAGCAGCCCGGTACGATATTCTTTCACAGACAGGCTTTTAGCATTAGTCAGCTTGTCTTTCGGCAGCATATCGGCGAGGGTTGCTTTGGAATAGCTCACGTAGTCGGGATATTTCTTTTTCAGGGATGGGACCTGGTCCAGGAGCTCGTCGCGGCTGGCGTAGGGATATTCTTTCCCGTTCTCGTTCAGGGCAATCACCGGCACAATGCGGTTAAGCCCATCGAAATCAGCGGCATAGAGCGACAATCCGGCAGGCGATGTAATGTTCCACTGCCAGTTGTTGCCCATGTTTCCCGCCACGAAATCGGTGTCGCCGTCGCCGTCCAGATCGGCGGCGCGGAGTACGTTCCAGCAGCCATTCAGGCCTTCCACGCCCCATTGTTTGCTTGCATTCGAAAGTTTACCGCTATGGTTGCCAAAAACCTGGATCGGGCCCCAGTCGGCCGTCAGAATCAACTCGGGCAAGCCGTTTTTATCCAAATCTTCGAAAATTGCGTCCGTAACCATGCCCGTTTCACGGAGTTGCGGGGCACGGCCGGCGGTTTCGTCCGTGAATACGGCTTTACCATTATTAACCATCAATACACTTCCTGTGCTTTCTGGAAAACGGCCTGGTGTCACCCGCGATCCGAGGAAAATATCCTGGTCGCCGTCCTTGTCCACATCACCTGTTGTCACCGTTCCGGCATTCGCTCCGACGGCCGGAAATGGGACTTTTTTCCAAACGCCTTTTTCGTTCAAATATAACCTCGGGAGCAGGAGCGGGTCGCCAGCATTTAGCTCGTAACCGGCGCTCGTGACGAGCAAATCCGCATCGCCATCGCCGTCCGCATCGAAAAACGCCGCGTCGGCGTCTTCATAAGCCGCATCGGCCTCGAATGCCGGCTGCACCGATCTCTTGTACCCGCCATTCCCGCTCAGGAACAGCGCCCCGGCCTGACCCCTCGCGCCAGCCACATAAAAATCGTCGGTACCGTCGCCATTCACGTCCTTTTGCGCCAAATGCGGGCCCTGGTAGGTAAGCATGGCGGGCATCAGGGTTTGAATGCGGAAATCGTTGCGTGCGTCCTCGGTATGCGTGAAGTCGATCAGCCTTGCGGGCTCCCATAATGGCGCCGGTGCCGCGGGGAGGTCTGGTGTTTTGCGCGCGT
The DNA here is from genome assembly GCF_000382205.1 of Dyadobacter beijingensis DSM 21582. GTDB lineage: Bacteria > Bacteroidota > Bacteroidia > Cytophagales > Spirosomataceae > Dyadobacter > Dyadobacter beijingensis. The sequence continues at coordinate 1,224,827 of NZ_KB907787.1, read as the reverse complement.
CGGCATAGCGAAGCGTGATTTCCTTTCCGGTAAGGCCTTTCAGCACCTGCCGGCTGCCATCGGCCCATTGCACGGCCAGGGAGTCGATGCGCGACTGGCCGCCCAGCCCGAAATGCAGCGCGTCCCACTGCGCCGACTGGAAGCCGCGAACGGGGATAAAATTCTGGGTTTGCGTCAGCGAATCGCCGTACAGCGTCACTTTCGCGCCAGCGAGCCAGGCATATCTGGGTGAGGCCAGTTTTACTTTCAAAGTCGCATTCGCTGCCAGCATTTGCTCCGCATTGTTGCGGTATACAAATGCCTTCTGACCCACATTATTCGTCACGAGGTCCAGGTCGCCGTCGTTGTCGAGGTCGGCGTAAATGGCCCCGTTCGATTGGTTATTTTTTTCAAAACCCCATTCCTTGATTTTTTTCGTGAATGTCAGGTTCTTTTGGTTCTGAAAAATATAGTCGGGCTCGTTAATCGGCGGCATCTGGGCGATAATCTCCATTTGTTTGGGCGCATTGCTGCCCTGGTTTTGCTGTACCTGCTTGTCGGCAGAGTATTTCAGGAATTCCATGTTGGTATAATCCCTGGCATAGCCATTTGAAATGAAAATATCCTTCCAGCCGTCGTTGTCGAAATCCGCCATGAGCGCCGCCCAGCTCCAATCGGTGTTCGAAATACCGGCCAACTGCCCTATTTCGCTGAAAACGGGCACGCCATTGCGGTTCACGCCGTTGTTGAGTTGCAGCATATTACGCATGCTCTGATCGTGGAAACCGGCGCGGACCAGCTGCTGGTACTTGTCGTAATTATCGTCGCCGGACGTGAGTTTGATCCGTTCGTTATAGCTCGGCAGCATATCCAGCGTGAGGACGTCCATCAGGCCGTCGTTGTTGAGGTCGGCGGCGTCGGTACCCATCGAGAAAAGCGATACGTGGCCCATTGCCTCGCGGATCACCTCGCGGAAATGACCGTTGCCTTCATTGAGGTACAGGTAATCATTCTCGTTGTAATCGTTGGCGATGTACAGGTCCTGCCAGCCGTCGTTGTTGAAGTCATTTACGTTTACCCCCAGTCCGAAGCTCAGCACATTGGAAACGATCCCCGCCGAATCCGTGACGTTCGTAAACTTGCCGCCGTCGTTGCGGAGCAGTTTGTTGCCGTACGCCTCGTTGCGCTGCTGCCGGTAGCTGGCGAGCAGGTTGCTGAAACCCGCAAATTCCTGCAAGGAGTGGTTCAGCAGGAAGCAATCGGTATCGCCGTCGCGGTCGTAGTCGAAAAACACGGCCTGTGTGGTGTAGGAGGCGTCGTTGAGGCCGTATTCGGCAGCTTTCTCCGTAAATGTCGGGATACCGTCAGCCGTTTTGCCATTGTTGATATAGAGCAACTTTGTGCGCAGGCGTGGGTTCTCCGCCCCGGCGCGCGAGACAAAAATGTCCACCCAGCCGTCGTCGTTAATGTCCACGAGAGACACGCCCGTTTTCCAGCCCTCGTTCAACCCCGTGCCCGATTTCTCCGAAACATCCTCGAACGCCATTTCACCCCGGTTAAGATACAGCTTGTTTGCGACCATATTTCCCGTGAAATACAGGTCGATGAGACCGTCGTTGTTGAAATCCGCGGCTGCCACGCCCCCGCCATTGTAGAAATAGCCGTAGCGGAGCACATTGTTCTCCTCGTCCTCGTCGATGTAATTGTTAAAATCGATGCCGGTCTTACCTGCATCGAGCAATGTGAAAAGGGTATCGTCTTTTTTGCAGCCTGAAAGAAGGATCGCCAGGAGTAGAATTTTGCGCATAGGTTCACGGGATTGCAAAAAGGCAGACACAGGGTCTGCCTTTTTCTTTTTCACAAAGTAGCTAAAAATCAGGGCTTATCCCACCACAGGCGTGTGCTGGATTTGTCCTCGCCGCCGAGCTTGCCGATGGCCGCATTAGCTGCCGCGGCATTCGCCTGGAATTCTCCTATCACGAACGGCGTCCTTCTTACGACTGCGCTTTTAGGCGAATCCGGGTTATCGGAGTTGATACGCGCGTAGAGTTTAGGATAACCCGTACGACGGTACTCTGCCCAGGCTTCGTGACCATTCGGATAGTTGGCCAGCCATTTCTGGGTGATGATCTGCTCCAATTGCTTGGCAGGATCGGCCGAGAATTTCACAGGGATGTCGGACAATGCCGGCGTTTTCGCCATGTCGTTCAGGGCAATCGGCGTAGTGGTACCGTTGGTATAGGCCGTGATAACCGCCGCATCGGTGATCCCCCATTGCTTGAATGCGGTTTCAATGCCTTTTTCGTAATAATCCTTGGCCGTACCGCCGCCCATATTCCAGCCTTTCAATGCACCTTCCGCGCGCAGGAAGTATGCTTCCGACGCGTACATGATCGTGAACGGGTTGGTGGCTTGCACCGCCGGCAGGAACTGGTCGGCCACGTTCGAGGTGGCATTGGCATTGTTTTCGGGCGCACCGAGCTCACCCTGGGTGTAGCCGTTCCGCAAGCCTTTGTAGCTGTTGGTCGTTCCGGCTACCGGGGCGTAATATTTACCGATCCGCGGATCGACATAGCCTTTGAGCACACTTTCCATGGCCGCGCTCATGCGGAACTCGTTCCATGCCGTTGCCTGGTTCATCGGGTTGAACGAGTTGGCAGTCACTTTCAGGAATGCGTCGTCGGCATTGGTGGATAATACCCCTCCTGCCACGGCTGCTTCCGCTTCGGTTTTCGCCAATGCAGGCTCTACTTTCGACATACGCATGGCTACGCGCAGGCGGAGCGTATTGCCAAACAGTATCCATTTATCCACATTACCTGCGTAGATCTGGTCATTGGAGCCGAATACATTGGTCCCTTTGAATGCCTGCAATGCGGCGGTGGAAGTGGCCAGTGTTTTTACAAAATCCTTGTAGATGGCTTCCTGCGTATCGTATTCCACGCTGCTTTCGCCATTTCCTACCTGGCTGTAAGGGATCGGGCCCCAATAGTCGGTGCGGGGAAGGTACATATACACTTTCCAGATGCTGGCGATCGCGTACATGGCCGCATTTTCGTTGGAACCGCCTGGTTTCGTCGCGTCTAGTACGCCCAGCAACGGCGGGATCGCCGTGCCGTAGAAGCCGCTCCATGCGCCGTTGAGCCAGTTACCCACCATTACGTTCCGGTCGGACGAGAAGTTCTGGGCGATGTTGGCAAAATACTGACCCTGCAAATCGGCGAACAAGCTCTGGAATGTCTGCCAGCTGGCCTGAATGGACCGGTATTGGGCCGCCGCGAATGCATTACCGATCGCGGAGGCATCGAGGGTCGTCAGTTTGGTTTTGTTGGTGTTGATCTCCTCGAAATTATCCGTACAGGAATAGGTACTTCCCGCCAGCGTGGTGATCAGAGCCAATGATAGTATTTTATATCTCCGTTTCATTTGTATCAGAATTTTAGCAATTAGAATGTCAAGTTAAGATTCAAACCCAGCGAACGCGTGGACGGCATCGAAAACGACTCCAGACCGACCGTGGTGTTTGCCGAACCCGCAACGAGTTCAGGGTCAAAACCTTTTGCTTTATTCATAATGAAGAACAAGTTACGTCCCACGAGTGAGAGCGACACATTCTGGAACGGCGACTTGCCGATCAGGCTCTGCGGCAGGCTGTAACCCAGGGTCAGCTCGCGGAGGCGGATGTTGGAAGCGCTGTAAGTAAATGCCTCTCCGATCGGCGTGTTCCGGCCGCCTACGAATTTCCAGTAAGCTTCGGCCGTCGTTTTCACTGTGTTCGGGCTTCCGTCCGCTTGCACGCCTTCTATCACCATACCGTCGCGGCCGGCCAGCGTTTCTTCGGTCACACCGTCGGCGTAGATGACCGCGTTGGTGAACGAGGTAACAACACCGCCGATGCGCCCGCTGACGAGGAAGCTCAGGTTAATGCCTTTGTACGAGAAGCGGTTGGTCACACCGCCCGTCCAGCTCGGACGTGAAGTGCCCAGCGGCACGGTGGTTCCCGACGTTACGAGCGGAATACCATTGGTACCTATCAGAATACGGCCCTGGGCGTCTCTCTGATAGCCCCGGCTGTAAATCTGGCCTAATGCCCTGCCTTCTTCCGCACGCATGAAATTCATGAAGTCGCTCGACAGCGTGAGGGTTTGCAGGTTGGGCGCGAGGGTGATGACCTTGTTAATGTTCCTGGCGTAGTTAAAATCAAGGTTCCACACGAAATCGGCGGCTTTCACCGGAACGAGGTTCATGGTCAGCTCGATACCCTTGTTGTTTACATTACCCGCATTGATATACTGGAAGCTCCAACCCGATGCCGGCGGGATCGCTACCCGGAACAGCTGGTTTTTAGAGTTACTGTTATACAATGTCAGGTCGAAACCGATGCGGTTTTGCAGGAATTTCGCTTCCAAACCTACTTCCTGCGCATTGGTGAGCTCTGGTTTCAGGTCCGGGAACGGCTTGGTATCGTCGCGGATAATGTACCCGTTGGCACCGCCCGCAATGTAGGAATAGGTCTGCATAAGCAGGTAAGGCGAGGCATCGTTACCGGTCTGCGCCACGCTACCGCGGATTTTCATGAATGAAATCGCCTGCGGCATGTTGAACAGGCTCGAAAGCACGGCAGAAGCTCCTACCGACGGGAAGAAATACGATTGGTTCGCCTTTGGCAATGTCGACGACCAGTCATTACGTGCGGAAGCAGAAACGGTCAATGCATCTTTCCAGATAAAGTCGGCCTGGGCAAAAACGCCTTGCTTGCGGGTTTGCGTCACGGTGCGGTTCGTAACCGAGTTTCTGGCATTGGTGGTCACGAACAGGTTATCGCGGTTCAAGCCGTTGTTCAATGTCTGGTGGTTCAGGTAATCGCGTTTCAGCACGTTACCACCCACGGTCGCGTCGATTTTAAAATCTTCACCGATCGGCTTGCTGATCAATGCGAACAAATCGAGGTTGAGCTCGCTGTTGTCGCGCCAGTTGGTCTGGTAATCCCCGAAATCGGCAATCGTATAGGTATTGGTGTACCATTTACCTTCGAACTTATCAATGTACTTGTCGTACCCGGCACGTCCCATCACGGTCAGCCACGGCAGAAACTTGTAGCTAAGCGAGGTAAATCCGTAAATACGGTCGCGCGTGTCGTCGGCTAGAACGCGGTTTTTGATCCAGTAGGGGTTCTGGCCGCCGTTAGAACCGGGGTTCCAGTAGTTTTGCAGCTGCTTACCCGACGATGGATCTACATATTCAAAGGATTTCGCCTGGTCGAGGGAAATGCTTCTCGGCAAACGCAGGATGTGGCGTTGCAGGTTGGCGAATGCCTCCCCGGTTTGCTGGCGGTTTTCGATATTTTCGTTCAGGTAGGTAATCTTCCCGTCGAAGCTCAGCTTGCTTGTCACCTGGCTGGAAAGGCGCAGGTTGAAGTTGTGGCGATCCAGCTTGTTGTTGGAAACGATCCCTTTCGCATGGGTATTGGTGTAGGAAAAATATGTCTGCACCTTTTCATTACCAGCATTGAGCGATACGGAGTTCGCCAGCGAAGTACCGGTCGAGTAAAAATCCTTATAAGAGTTCGGATTGGGTGAATAGGCGTAGGTCTTGCCCTTGTTGGCCGGGTCGGGCCCCCAGGCAGCTACCTGCTGTCCGTCCATTTTAGGCCCCCAGCTGAATTCGCTGTTCGGGAAAAACTTGCCTTCCACGCCCTGGCCGTACACATTCTGGAAGTTTTGCAGCTCCATCGCCTTCTCCATCTGGAATGTGCTGTTGATGTTCACGCCGATACCTTTGCGCACCGCTCCTTTTTTGGTCGTAATGAGCAACGCACCATTCGCAGCGCGGCTACCGTACAGCGCCGTCGCGGACGCTCCCCTCAATACGTTGATCGATTCGATATCGTCGGGGTTGATGCTCGACAGACCGTCGCTCGCATCGCGGCCGCCATTCGCATTACCCGGACTGAAATTGGAGTTATCGATCGGCACACCGTCGACAACAATCAGCGCCTGGTTGTTACCGGTAATGGACCGGTCGCCGCGCAATACCACCCGGCTCGATCCGCCGACACCGGACGACGAGCGCACAATGTCCAGACCGGCCACACGCCCCGAAAGCGAGTTGGCTACGTTCAGCTCGCGCGCTTTGGAAAAGTTGTCGGTATTGATCACCTGCGTGGCGTAGCTCAGTGTTTTCTGCTCCTTGGTGATACCGAGGGCGGTAACCACCACCTCGCCCAGGTTGCGCACGTCCGCATCCATGGAGACCGTCACGTTGGTCATGCTTTCGGACACGGCTATTTCTTTGGAGTTATATCCGACCGAAGAAATGATCAGGACTCCGGCGCCATTCATATTCAGACTGAAATTTCCTTCGGCATCGGTATTGGTCCCTCTCGTGGTACCCTTGATCAGGATGTTGGCACCGGGAAGCCCGGCCCCGTTTTCGTCATTCACCTTCCCGGTGACCTGTCGGTCCTGGGCGTGCGACGCATTCATAAATAGCACTACCGACAATAACGTTAGCAGCACGCACTGTAAAGCTTTGCTCATAGGTAAGTTGGGTTTATTTGGATTTCCTAGAAATTTAAGTCTATTAAGCCAAATAAGCAACTTATTCTGCTGTTTTTAATTGCACTAAACTAATATTTCGCACAAACGGCTTTTAAAAGCATTTAAAATGCATGATTTGGAACATTTTAAAATATTATTTGTCCAAAATACATTTATTAAACAGTCTAAAATTTTGTTGCGTGCTCGAAACACAGTCGTGTATTCGGCGTTTTTGATTTTTTGCCAATTATATGGAAACATCGGTCCGCCACCCGGAAGCAACAGAACTAAAACGACAAAAGAGTACTAAAAGCCAATGGTATCTTTGGACGCAGAACTAGTATAAAAGCAAGATGGGATAATGGCGCGCTACTCGTACTTGCGCCAGGCGCCGAGAATGGTGCCCGTAATGGTGTACACGATCACGCTTACGCCGCCATCGATGAGCGAGAGGGCCAGCGGGCGCATGGAAAACATATCCTTCACAATCGTTTCAAACAGTACAAACACGGTCCCGAACAGCAGCCCGATGAGGAAACCGAGAACAAACGATTTAACGGGGACTTTGGTGAAAACCCAGGCCATGGTATAGGCAACAAAGGAAGTGGAGACAATACTGGCAAGATAAGGGACCGGGCTCGTGGCCGACTTGATCTGCTCCACCGTGAAGCCGTTCAAAGACATCCACTGTTCTGAAAATATGCTATACCAAACTGCTGGTATCACCTGACCTATCACTACACATACTAGCACGGCCCAAAGATTGACAGATTGTTTTCTCATTGTATTGAGTGTTTTATTCAGTCATCGAAAGGTACTCCCCGGCCCAAATATAAGATGTTTCGAATATAATTGTGCTTTTTATTCACGGGATATAACAAATTCGATATTCCGCTTCAAACCGGCGTATTTGGCCCTTTTTACCGGTGATTTCCTGAAAATTTCCCGGAATACTTCTTCCGTAATCTCCTGCCAGTCACCGTTTGAAAAGCCGGCCAGCTTCCCCGGCAAATCAAACGCCGGCGTCGTGTGCGGCCGCGCGAAGCGGTTCCACGGGCACACGTCCTGGCAGATGTCGCACCCGAAGATCCAGTTGTTGAATTTGCCGTGGACCTCTTCGGGAATGGCGTCCTTTAATTCAATGGTATAGTAGCTGATACACTTGCTGCCGTCGACCACAAACGGGTCGGTGATGGCGTCGGTCGGGCAGGCCTCGATGCATTTGGTGCAGGTGCCGCAGTAGTCGCCCGTGGCGCTGTCGGGCGCGAGGTCGAGGTCACAGATGATCTCGCCGATAAAGAAGAAACTGCCCATTTCCCGGTTGAGCAGATTGGAATGCTTCCCAACCCAACCCAAGCCGCTTTTGGCAGCCCATACCTTGTCCATCACAGGCGCCGAATCGACGAAAATGCGCCCGTTCACCTCCCCCACCTCTTCCTGAATGGACGCGAGCAAGGCGCCCAGCTTTTCCTTTAATATATAATGGTAGTCCGTGCCGTAGGCGTACTTGGAAAGTTTCAGGTCGTCGTCGCCTTCGGGCAGGCGTGCTTCGGGGTAATAATTTAATAATACGGAGATGACGCTCCTGGCCCCATCCACCAGCTTGCGGGGATCGAGGCGCTTGTCGAAATGGTTGGCCATATAGGCCATAGCGCCGTGGTGGTTGAGCGACAGCCATTTTTCGAGGCGCGGCGCTTCACTTTCAAGAAAGTCGGCCTTTGAAATACCACAGAAATCGAAGCCGTGTTCCAATGCCTTTGCCTTGATCAACCGACTCCTTTCCTGCGCTACAATATCTGCTGTCGTCATACTGCAAAGTTACAAATTGATTGTAAAATGCCATCTTGTCAGTAATTTAGCCGTGGCAAAGTAATTTTGGAGTAAAATGGCTGTTGCAAAAAGACACGTAACTGCGAATAACCATGCCAGAAAATACAGAATTCAACATAGATCAAGACAAAAATTACGAAATGAACGAGGATAAAGCTTCATTGGAAACTGACAATCTGGTTAACGAAGAAACTTCCGAAGGCTCCAACACTGTGCCGCTGGATAATGCCGGACAGGAAATAAAAGGAGAAGCGCCCGCACTCGACCCGCTCGATGCGGCAAAGGCCGAAATCGCGGAGCTGAAAGACAAGTACCTGCGCCTGTATGCGGATTTTGAAAACTTCCGCCGCCGTACTGCCAAGGAAAAACTGGAAATGATCTCGGGGGCCAGCGCCGACACGGTGAAACTGATCCTGCCGATCGTCGACGATTTCGAGCGCGCCAAAGTTTCATTTGATTCTTCTACCGACGTAGAGGCCCTCAAAGAAGGTGTTGACCTCATTTATAACAAGCTTTACAAAACCCTGGAATCCAAAGGCCTCAAAGCCATGGAATCGAAAGGGGCCGACTTCGACGCCGACATCCACGAATCCATCGCCCAGTTCCCCGCCCCGTCGGAGGACCTGAAAGGCAAAGTGATCGACGAGATCGAAAAAGGTTATTACCTGAATGACAAGGTCATCCGTTACGCCAAAGTAATCGTAGGCGCCTGATACGCTCAACCTTCCTTACGGGATACATCAGTAATTAAAAATGGCAAAGAAAAGAGATTATTACGAAGTCCTTGGCGTAGATCGTGGCGCCTCTGCGGATGAAATTAAAAAGTCGTACCGCAAGCTCGCGATCAAATTCCACCCGGACAAAAATCCGGACGATCCCACGGCAGAGGACAAGTTCAAGGAAGCAGCGGAAGCATACAGCATCCTGAGCGACGATAACAAACGCGCACGCTACGACCAGTTCGGTCACGCGGGTGTAGGCGGCGCGTCGGGCGGTGGCGCAGGCGGCTTCGGCGGCGGCTTCACGATGGACGATATTTTCTCCCAGTTTGGCGATATTTTTGGAGATAGCAGCCCATTCGGTGATATTTTCGGTCGCCAGGGCGGCAATGGCCGTCGCGTACGCAGAGGTTCCGACCTTCGGATCAAACTGAAACTGAACCTGGAAGAAGTCGCGAACGGCGTTGAGAAGAAAATCAAGGTAAAAAGACATGTAACGTGTAATACCTGCGGTGGCAACGGGGCCAAAAACGGCACGTCACTCACCAACTGTAACGGCTGTAACGGCACTGGCCAGGTCCGCAAGGTGGTAAGCACCATGCTGGGCCAGATGGTATCGACCAGCACCTGCCCTACCTGTAACGGTGATGGCAAGATCATCAGCGAACGCTGCGACTCGTGCGCAGGCGAAGGCCGTTTGTTGCAGGATGACCTGATCACGCTCAACATTCCGGGCGGCGTGGCGGAAGGCATGCAGCTCTCGATGTCGGGCAAAGGAAACGTTCCCGCACGCGGGGGCGTAGCGGGCGACCTGCTGATCGTCATCGAGGAAGAAGAGGACGCATTGCTGAAACGCGATGGTAACAATGTGGTGTACGACATGCATTTGAGCTTTATCGACGCCGCGCTGGGCACCTCGGTCGAAATTCCGACCATCGATGGCAAGGCACGCATCAATATCGAGTCGGGCACGCAGGCCGGCAAGATCCTGCGTTTGAAAGGCAAAGGCGTCAAGGACCTGAACGGCTACGGAAAAGGCGACCAGCTGGTACATATTAATGTATGGACGCCGCAGCAACTGACTTCCGACGAGCGCTCGACGCTCGAATCGCTCCGTCACTCGCCAAACTTCCAGCCGAAGCCAGGCAAGAACGAAAAAGGTTTTTTCGATAAAATGAAAGATTTCTTCCATTGATCATGCCTATCCAATAAATATTACAAAAGAGCTGCTTCGTCACCGGAGCGGCTCTTTTTGCTTGACACCAATAGCGGTTTCCGCAACTCATCACCGATCATTAATAACCAAAATTATCATTCAATGAAATCTCTGTTGCTTGCCGGCACAATGCTCTGTCCGGGGCTACTCGCGGCGCAAAACTCCAAACCCGCGGCGTCCATCACTTTCGCTACCTATAATGTAAGTATGGAAGCGGAAAATTACTTCCCGCGCGGCACGCCGGGCAATTCGGAAAAGGTGCTGATCAAGGAGCTGGCCTCCGGCTCGAACCAGCAGATCAAAAACATCGCCCGCATTATCCAGACCGTCCGCCCGGATGTGATTCTGCTTAATGAGTTCGATTACGTCAAAAACCCTGCGGAAGGCGTCGGGCAGTTTATCAAGGGATATTTAAAAGAAGGTACCGACGGCGCGAAAGGCATCGATTACCCTTACTACTACTACTCGACCGTAAACACCGGCCAGCCGAGCCCCTACGACCTGGACGGCAACGGCAAAGCGGAGCAATACGGCGCCGACGCCTGGGGCTTTGGCAACTACCCGGGACAATATGGTATGGTACTGCTATCGCGTTTCCCGATCGACACGAAAGCGGTGCGTACGTTCCAGCATTTCAAGTGGAAAGACATGCCAGACGGCCTGAAAACGACGAAGGAAGACGGCAGCAACTGGTACAGCGCCGAAGCCTGGGCTGAATTCCCGCTATCGTCCAAATCGCATTGGGACATTCCGGTGAAAGTAGGCGACAAAACGGTCCACGTCCTCGCCAGCCACCCCACCCCGCCCTCCTTCGACGGCAAGGAAGACCGCAACGGCAAGCGCAACCATGACGAAATCCGTTTTTGGAACGATTACATTACTCCAGGGAAGGGCGACTACATCTACGACGACAACCACAGGCAAGGCGGCCTGCCAGCCAACGCATCCTTCGTCATCCTCGGCGATCAGAACGCCTCCCCCGACGAAGGCAACGCCATTTCAGACGGCATCCGCCAGCTCCTGGCCAACCCGGCCGTAAACAACGCCTCCGCCCCGGCCAGCAAAGGCGGCCCGGAGCATTCCCCGACCAACGCATTCGCCAAAAACCACACGGCCTTCTGGCGCATGCGTGCGGATTACGTGCTCCCCTCGCGCAAAGGCTTCCAAATCCTCGACAGCGGCGTTTTCTGGCCCGCCAAAGGCGAACCGATGGCCGGGCTGGTAGAGAAGCGGGAGTCGAGCTCGGATCACCGGTTGGTTTGGGTTAGGGTGAAGGTGGAGTAAAAACCGGATAAGATTGTCAGCTTGATTGTTTAAAATACCGTTGTTCTGATTTCCCCGATTAGCTTGTAGCAGAACTTACAACTAAGCCGGCAATCCGCACAAAAAGAAAGGCGGCATCTGCTTTCGCAAATGCCGCCTTTCGTATTTTAAAAAGTCAGACGCTACTACTGCCCACCATACATATTAAACGCTGCCAAATGCTTCTGGAAGATCGCCTCGTATTTCTTCGCGGCGGCTTCCTGCTTGGCGTCGCGGCATTCCTGGACGATTACCTGCATGATGTAGAGGTAAACGTTCGTGTCGCGGCGGCGGGTGGTACTATTGTCTTTCGCCCACGTGAGAACTTCGTCGGAACGCTTGGCCATGGTATCGGCGATTTCCAGCGCTTTTTTCGTTTCACCCAGGTCGAACAGCGGGCCGATGAAGTTGGCCGAGAACTGGTCGTACGGAATGCTCTTGTCCGGCATCGTTGTCAGGGAGCGCTCGATGGCTTTTTTCGCTTCTTCCTTGCGGCCGTCGGCGATGAGCTGGCCGGTGAGGCGCAGGAATGCGATACGCGCAGTCGCCACCGGCGAGCCAAGGTAGGTGTTGTCGTAATATGTGTTCGGATTGTCGAGCTCGCGCCAGGCCATCTTCGTCATCATATTGTTGTACATCACGTCGGCATTCACGTAGCCATCGCTGGCACCCGGTACTTTCACAGGCAGCAGGCGGTAGGCGTAACCTTCGAGCTGCATATATTCTTTCAGGTTCAGGTAGCTCGATCCCCCGAGGGTCGACGAGAAGTAAATCGGACGTTTCCAGTCGTTCGAGGCGATGATATCGAGCATGATCAGGTCTGATTTGTACAAATCACCTTTCCCGATCGTCCAGCTGATCGAATCGCTCACGAATGGCGTGAGGTCGCTTTTGATGATACCCATTTTCTTCACGGCATCTGCATCCACAGGCAGGAACAGTACCGAAGATGGCAGGATCGACGTCATGTCGCCGCTCGTCAATGGCACCTGGATGGCCTTGTTTTCCTGTTTCACCAGGCCAAGGTATTCTTTCAGGTTGATACCCGATTTCACGCTCGGGATTTCGTAGAACGGCACAATGTCGTTCTTACCGAATGCGTAGTTGTTTTTATCGAGTGAGATCGGCAATGCTTCCGACAAGTAAGTCTTCCGCTTCATCTGATCGATATACCAGTCGGTTCCCAAGAGGCTGAGGTTACACACGCGCACGTCGGTACGGAAGCCTTCAACTTCCTGCACGTACCACAATGGGAATGTATCGTTATCACCGCCGGTAAAGAGGATCGCGTTCGGCGCGCAGGAGTTCAGCAGGTTTTTTGCGAAATCGACCGAGTGGTAACGGTGGTCGCGGTTGTGGTTATCCCAACCTTTGGCGCCCATCATGACGGGTACAACCAATGATGCCGCGGTTGCCACGCCGGCACGGGCCGTGGCGCTCTTGACAAACTTCCCGATCGCATCCGCCACGGCGATGACGCCATAACCGATCCAGATACAGAAAATGTAGAATGAACCTACGTAAATGTAATCACGCTCGCGCGGCTCAGTCGGCGGTGAGTTGAGGTATACTACCAGCGCCACGCCCGTCAGGAGGAAGAGCAGGCCAAGTACGAGCAAATCGCGTTTCTGGCGGAAATAATTGATCACCAAACCGAACAAACCCAGCAGGAACGGCAGCATGAAATAGTTGTCGTGCGCCTTGTTGTTGGCAATCGGTTCGGGGTACTTTTTGGATACATCCCACGGCACCATGTTACCTGCCCCTTCCTCGTCGCTTTCACGGCCGACGAAGTTCCAGAGGAAATAACGCCAGTACATATGCCCGATCTGGTAGGAGAACATGAACGAGAGATTATGCGACATGGTCGGTTTCTGGTTTTCGGCCAGACCGGTCATTTGCATATACAGCTGTGGGTGGCCCGGCTGCGTGCTGTACATACGCGGGAGCAGCATATTCGCGCCCGGCTCGTATTCGTACTCCGGACGGTAATCGTAAATCACATATTTCCCATCCTGCTTGCGATACATCGGCGCGCCGCGCTTCTGGCTTACCGGGCGGGACACGAACGATGGCCCGTACAGCAACGGACGGCTTCCGTACTGCTCACGTTTCAGGTAGGACACGAAGCTGAGGACGTCGTTCGGGTTATTTTCGTTGATGGGCGGGTTGTACTCCGCGCGTACGAGCACCATCAGGTAGCTGGCGTAGCCGATCAATACGAATGCCAGGGAAAGTAAGCTGGTATTGAGCAGCACATTGCCTTTTTTCTGCGAGAAACGAATCCCCCAGATCAATGCGCCGATGAACAATATGATGAAGAAGATCACCCCTGATTTGTAAGGCAACCCCAATGTATTCACAAAGAAAATCTCGAATTTACCCGCTACACTCGGCAGCCCGGGAATGATGCCGGAGTTGATAATACCTAGCACAACCAATCCGCCGACGAAAGCCATAATGCCTCCGAATATGCTCGTTTTGGGGTACTTTTTGAAATAATATACCAATGCAAGCGCAGGAATGGTAACGAGGTTCAGCAAGTGAACACCGATAGAAAGCCCTACCAGGTAGGCAATGAGAATGAGCCAGCGGTTCTCGGCAGCAGGGTCCTGAATGCGCTCCCATTTGAAAACAGCCCAGATCACGATGGCGGTAAAGAAGGACGACAAACCGTAAACTTCCGCTTCCACGGCCGAAAACCAGAACGAGTCGGACCAGGTATATGCCAATGCGCCGACGATGCCCGCGCCCATGATCAGGTAAGTATCGCCGGAAGAGAGTTCCTCGTCACCTTTTTCGATCAGCTTGCGGACTAGTAATGTAATGGTCCAGAACAGGAACAGGATTGTGAATGCGCTGCTCAACACGGATACCATGTTGATCCAATATGCTACTTTCAGCAGGTCGCCTAATGCAAAAAGGGAGAAAATACGACCTATGAGCAGGAAGAACGGCGCGCCGGGAGGGTGAGGCACCTGCAATTTGAATGCACAGGCGATAAATTCCCCGCAATCCCAGAAACTGGCAGTACGTTCGACTGTGAGGGCATATGTGAGGAATGCAATAGCAAAGACAATCCAACCCGTAAGGTTGTTGGTACGGTTGAAACGGGTCATCTGAAAGACGGTAAATTTGAAAAAGTTATATGCACGATGCGCAAAGATGGCGACTCTTTTTGAGCAGTTCTATCATTGATCGGCCAAAAATAGCAAATTTACCACAACGGCAGCCGTTTGTGAATCTTAAAAAACGTTAAAGGTCATTTATAAAATATCCATTTCACCAACTCCTTGTAACTAACCTTTTTGCCGTACATCAGGATACCCACGCGGTAAATGCGGGCGGCAATCCAGGTGGTGCCCATGAAGCCCAGGATGAGCAGTACCATCGACAGGACCAGTTCCCAGGCCGGCACACCGAACGGAATGCGCACCATCATGATAATGGGCGAGGTGAACGGAATGATAGACGTCCAGAATGCCAGCGTGCCGTCGGGATCTCGGAGGACAAACTGGGCGAAAACGAAGGAAAAAATGATCGGTAAGGTAATCGGAAGCATAAACTGCTGGGTGTCCGCATCGTTGTCCACCGCCGCACCCACGGCACCGAACAACGCGCTGTAAAGCAAATATCCACCCAGGTAGTAGAACAAAAAGCACCCCAGGATCAGCGGAATGTTCAGGCTGCTGACGGCGCCCAGGATTTCTCCCACCGGGTTATCGGCAGCGTTGCCCTGCATGGCCTGGTTCGCAACCTGAGCCTTCTCCATTTCCTTGGCTACCTGCGCCGACTGTTTCGACATGTTATTGCTCAATATCGCCGAAGTTGCACTCGTGAGCGCCGTCGTGAGCAGTATCCAGAGGACAAATTGCGTAAGCCCTACCAATGCGACACCGATGATCTTGCCGAGCATCAGCTGGAATGGTTTCACGGAAGAAATGATCACTTCCACGATACGGCTCGTTTTCTCCTCGGTAATGCCGCGCATCACCTGCGTACCATAAATGAACACCGACATATAGATAAGGAATGCGCAAATACCGCCGATCACCGTAGCCGCGCCGGAACTGCTCGTTTTCTCTCCGCCGTCGCTCAGGCTGATCGTCTCCGAGTTCACGTTCACCCGCGAATCTTCCAGGATTTTGTGCGTAATGCCCGCTTCGGCGAGCTTGATGTCCTCGATCTCCTTCTCGATCACCTTTTCGATCTCCGATTTCAGGTCCATACTCACATTCTTGGCGGCATAAATGCGTACGCTCTTCGGCGCTTTGATCACATTGGCCGGAATGTATACGAGCGCGTTGGCGTCGCCTTTCTGGAAAGCCGCTTTGGCGGAGTCGAGGCTGCTGTCGGTAAATTCGAATTTGAGTGCTTCCGAATCTTTGAATTCTTTTTTAAATAAACCGCTTTCATCCAGCACCTGCACGGTTTTGGTATCCACCGAGCCCACAGCTACCCAGATCACCGCCGCGTAGAAGCCCACAAAAAGCAGCGGGCCCAGCAGTGTCATCACGAGAAACGACTTCTTCTTGACCCTCACCAGGTACTCTCTTCTTAAAACCAGATATATATTTCGCATGGGATTCGGATTAATAGCTTGGTTGAACGGGCATTATGCCTCGGGAACTTCGTTGACAGCTTTCATAAAAATGTCGCTCATCGACGGGATATTCTCGCCGAAAGCACGGATCTCTACCTTCGATACCAGGTTCAGCAGCAAAGCATTGGCGGTCGAATTGCCGTCTAGGTGAATGTTGGCCCGCAGGTAGCCGTCTTCCAGGACTTTCTGGTCGAGGATCTGGTAAATCGGGTCGAGCTGGTCGAGGTGGCCTTTATATTCTACAAAATAGGTATGCGTTTTAAACTCTTCCTTGATCTGCCGCTTGGGGCCGTCGAGCACCTTTTTGGACTTATGGATCAATGCAATGTAGTCGCAAAGCTCTTCCACGGTTTCCATGCGGTGCGTGGAAAAAATAATGGTACTGCCTTTTTGTTTCAGTTCCAGGATCTCGTCCCGGATCAGGTTCGCATTGATGGGGTCGAAGCCGGAAAATGGCTCGTCGAGAATGATCAGGTCGGGCTCGTGCAGGACGGTGGATACGAACTGTACCTTTTGCTGCATTCCTTTCGAAAGATCGGAAATCTGCTTGTCCCACCAGGTTTTGATATCGAATTTAATAAACCACGTTTTCAGCTTGTCCATCGCTTCTTTCTGCGAAAGGCCTTTCAGCTGGGCAAGGTACAGCAGCTGCTCCCCTACTTTCATCTTCTTGTAAAGCCCGCGCTCCTCGGGAAGGTAGCCGATCCGCGAGATATGGTCGGGATTGAGCGGTACGCCATCGAAAAGTATTTCCCCGCTATCCGGGCCGGTAATCTGGTTGATAATGCGGATGAGCGACGTCTTGCCGGCCCCATTTGGCCCGAGCAGTCCAAAAATACAGCCTTTGGGTATCGAAATACTCACGTTACTGAGGGCTGTATGATTGGAATATTCCTTCGTTACATTCCTAACCTCGATGATGTTCATAGATTTGAAGACGGTATAAACGCAAATATGCGAAGTAATTAGCTCAGCCCTTGTCGCCACAGGTACAAAAGCCCCATTTGACTGACCAATGGCAAAAATAAAAAGCGGACGGAATAATCCGCCCGCTTCTTACATGAATGCGTTATAACCTTCACGCGTACTTCTCGCGGATCTGGAACAAAACCCAGAAACCGATCAATCCGCCGATGATGAATCCGAAGATACTCAGCTGGATAAGGTTGCTCACCAGGCCGATCAGCAATGCGTAATACAGCAGGTTCCAGCCGGCACGTTTGCGTGCTTTGAGTGGAGAAAACGCCAGGAGATACATCACCAGCGCTACAATGCTGAACGCCAGCCCGACGTAATAATTAAATCCGATGCCGACCGCGACAGCACCGCCCGCCCCGAACAGCGCCCCGCCTACGCCGAGGGCGGTAAGCAAGCCCAGCACGCCGATCAACGACAAAATCAGGAGAATGTAAGGGCCATACTGCGCGAGAAATTCTTTCACGCTCTCGGAGAATGGCGGAAATTTTTGAAGAAAAATGGGTTCGAGTTCCTTTTCAAGAGGCAGTTTTGATTCCATAAGTAACGGGGATTTGATCTGAATTTCAATTAATTGATTTTAAAACTAAAACAAATTCAAGGAACTCGATCCCCACGACCTAGTAAGCGTTCCAACTGTTTATTTATCGGCCTTCGATCACTTTTTCAATGTCACGAATCATTAATCTTCCGGATAAGGTACGAAAACGAATCCCGAAAACTCGCCGATCAAAGCGAAAAGGCAGCAGTATTCGTCCGGGTTCTTATAATTTTCTGTAAAAAGCAGCACCGATTCCTCCCCGATCAGCTTCCGGTCTACAAACTCCTGCATATACGAAGCCTTATACACGTAGCGGTTGGTCAGTTCGTTGGCGCCGATGAGCAGCACACCGAGGTCGACCTCGTTATTGGTGACCGCGAAAATCGGGTGTTCAGAGAAACCGCGCTTGCGGATCTGGTAGGACGCCTCTTTCAGCTGGTCGGCCACCCTGATAAAATCCTGAGAAATAAAGCCCATGATCTTCTGATTCAAATCCGGAGAATTTGCATCATCCATCAGGGCATTTTCATTGCTGTTGTTGATCATTACGTTATAGTATGTTAGAGGCTGTAAGCTTTAAGCAGCAGGCTTTAAGCCGATTGCGCAACTAGCACAGATAAATTTTAATAAAAAAAATACATCAAGCTTACAGCCTAAGGCTTAAAGCTTATAGCTCCTTACATCCTCGCTGCGAGCAATAATGTGAGATCCTTATACCTCATGTTAAAGCTTCTGGCGATGTGGGAGTTGGTGAGCGTGCCTTTGTGGCAATACACTCCTTTCATAAACCAACGATTGGCATAAATCATTTCCTCGATGCCGCCAATATTGCCGGTTTGCAATAAAAACGGCAAAAACACATTGCTGAGCGCCGTGCTCGCCGTGTGCGCCACGCGTGAGGGAATGTTGGGGACACAATAATGGATCACCTCGTTATATTTGAATGTGGGGTTCTTGTGCGTCGTCATGCGCGACGTTTCGAACGACCCGCCCTGATCGATGCTCACGTCGATGATCACCGAGCCCGGCTTCATCTGCGACACCATTTCACGTGTCACCACCATCGGGCTCAGGCCATTTTCGGCGCGCATGGTACCGATCACCACGTCGGCCCGGCCGATGGCCTCGCCCAGCGTTTCCGAATCGATGATGGAGGTGTACAGGTTCTGCCCGATCGAGTATTTCAAGCGCTGGAGACGATAAATGTGTTTATCAAAAACCTTCACGTCGGCGCCCAGGCTCAGTGCCGCGCGCGTGGCGAACTCAGCCACGGTACCTGCGCCCAGGATCACGATTTTCGTCGGCGGCACGCCGGTAATGCCGCCCAGGATCACGCCCCGGCCGCCATTGGGCGTCGAAAGGTATTCTGCGGCGATGAGCAGCACGGTACTCCCGGCGATTTCGCCCATGGCGCGGATAATGGGCTTGCCGCCCACCTTATCCTCGATGAGCTCGTAGCCGATACCGGTTATTTTAAGGTCATTGAGTTTTTCAAAATACTGTTTTTCCAAAGCGGGCAGATTCAGCGCGGAGATCAGCGTAGTGCCGGCTTTCACATAACCGAACTCTTCTTCCACGAGGGGCTCCACTTTCAGGATCACATTGGCCTGGTACACTTCTTCCGGGCTATGCACGATCTTCGCACCCGCTTCGCTGTACTCGTGGTCGGACAGGTTGGCACCTTTGCCGGCATCCTTTTCCACCCATACCTCATGCCCGTTCCTGACGAGGATCGCCACGGCGTCGGGGGTAAGCGCAATGCGGTTTTCCTGCAACGAAACTTCCTTCGGCAAGCCTATATGCAACGAATTCTGGTCCTTTCGGACCGCCATTAATGATTCCTGGGGGTACAGCACCGACTGCTTGGCGAGCGCTTCAAAACCGGTAATCTGAGGTTGTGGCATTGACTGGCAAAATGAAGTGTGAAACTAAACTGACTAAATGTGACCTCTTATACCTTGGTGACTTCCAATATTCTCATGCCACTTTCATCCGCTTCCAGATAGAGCTGCATGTAATTCAGCGGCCAAAGGTTTTCTACCTTCCCCGGCCATTCGACAAAGCAGAAATCCCCCGAATCGAAATACTCCTCCACACCCATGTCCAGGGCTTCTGTTTCGTCCTTAATCCTGTAAAAATCAAAATGATAGATTGTTTTCCCGCCCGCGTCGTACTCGTTCACCAGGGAAAATGTGGGGCTTTGCACGTGGGTCGTGACCCCGAGATGGTTACATAATGCTTTGATCAGCGTCGTTTTACCGGCGCCCATGTGGCCCTCAAACAGCCAGACAGGTGTTTCGGCGCCTAGCCTCAGGAGCGCTTCGGAAACACTTCCAAGCTCGTCGAGTTCCTTAAAACGAATAACCGTGGGCTGTCCAATCATGTTACAAAAATACACAATTTGGACAAACCCGTGACAATTTTATGCCCTCGCGGGCGTCATACTTTCCACTCCTTCCGCATGGCACGCCCGAGCAGCTCGTTCGCTTTTTTATCGCCCTTGAATTGCTCCTTTTGCGGGTCCCACTGCAACGAACGCCCCAAGCCGTACGCGATATTCCCGATATTACATACCGAAGCGGTGCGGTGCCCCGTTTCCACGTCGCAAATAGGCGGCTTGCGGGTACGGATGGCATTCAGGAAGTCTTTATAATGGTTTGTGCTCACGTACACGCCCGCGTCGCCGGCGTTGAATGTCTTGTCTTTCAAGGGTTCCGGGGTCGTTCTCAGTTCACCACGGGCTACGAACACTTCTCCATCGGTACCCACGAAATGACAATGCTGCTTCCCTTCCATCGGCCGGTGGACCACCTCCACGCCATTGGCGTATTTGTATACCAAACCTTTCCCCGGTTCGGAATAGATCAGTTCCGAAGGCCCGCTGGCGTCCATCCCCAGCCCCCATTGCGCAATATCGAACATATGCGCGCCCCAGTCGGTCATACCGCCGCCGCCGAACTCGGCATAATCCCGCCATTTAGGCCAGAATGTCGCATTCATGGCCGGCGCGAGCTCGTTGTTATATGGCCGCTCGGTCATGTTCGGACCCATCCAGGCCTCCCAGTCGAGGCCGTCGGGCTTGGTTTCGCCTTGTAAATCCCACACTTTCGGCGGGCCGCCTACATTGACATACACCTGCTTCACCGTGCCGATCGCCCCGCTCCGGACGAGCTGCACCGCTTTGGTAAATTCCGGCGCCGAGCGCTGCATGCTGCCCGTCTGGAACACCCGGTTATGGTTCCGGGCGGCATTCACCATCGCCCTTCCCTCTTTAACAGTTAATGAAAGTGGTTTTTCACAATAAATATCCTTACCCGCCTCCGCTGCCCGTACGGCCATAGCCGCATGCCAATGGTCGGGCGCGGCAATCACCACGGCGTCGATATCCTTGCGATTGAGCAATTCGCGGAAATCCTGAATGCCTGTCGCGGCCTTATAGGTGCCCTGGCCGAGTTTTTCGGCGTACCATTTGTTGGTCGCATGCACGAAAGCGTCCAGTTTCAATGCGTACACATCCGACGCCGCCACGATGCGCGTTTCCTGCGTATCCAGAAAGCGGTTGCGCAGCCCGCCGCTCTGCCGGCCGCAGCCGATAAAGCCCAGTGCGAGCATGTCGCTGGGCGCCTGGTAACCCCGGCCGAGCACATGACGCGGCACGATCATGAACGAAGAAATGACGGCACCGGCTTTCAGGAAGTCGCGGCGGTTGAGACATTCGGTATTCATATTTTTTCAAAAAATTATCCTGATTGAATTTAAATTAAAGGCCGAAGTCAGTGATTCTACTGGATATTGGAGTCTTATATTAAAACCGCATTCAACTTCCTAAACCACAGCCTTATGGTCCGATTTCTGATGGCGCTCGCTCTGCTGTTTTCCGTGCAGGCGCATGCGCAAGTCACCCAGCGTAACCTTTTAGCCAAAAAATACAGTCAGGCCGCATTTAGCGAAGCCCTCTTGCCGCACGGACAATGGGCGCCTTATCCGAAAACACCCGAAGCATGGCGCGCCAAAACCGACCCGGCGGAGCTGGCAAAAATCATTAAAGCCGGCGAAGAAGCCCTCGAAAAGCCCATACCATTGGTAACCGCAAGCCTGCTGCTCGATTTTACCCGCAGCGGCGACCGCGAACGGCACGCGGCAGCGTCGTTTGGGCGTCGCAACCAGCTCATGAACCTCGTCCTCGCCGAAAGCATGGAAGGTAAAGACCGGTTTACGGAAGCCATTCTCAATTCGGTATGGGCCATTTGTGAGGAAACGTATTGGGGCGTGCCGGCGCATTTGAGTGCTCAGCGCGCCAAAAACGGCCTGCCCGACGTAGAAGACCCGACGGTAGACCTTTTCGGGGCCGAAACGGCCGCGGTACTGGCGCTGACCGATTATTTTATGGGGGAAAAATTAGCCAAAATCTCACCGCTCATCCGTCCGCGCATTTATTTTGAAACCAATAAAAAAATCTTCGAACCGCTCAGACAACCGACTCGTTACGGCTGGCTGAGCACCACAAACCCGGTGAATAACTGGAACCCGTGGATCGTATCCAACCTGCTCATCGCTGACCTGCTGCTCGAAAACGACGCCAAAAAACGCGCTGATAATGCCTATCAGTACACCGTCTTTCTCGACCGGTATTTCAATAGCCTGGGCGACGACGGCGGCTGCGACGAAGGGCCGAGCTACTGGTTTGCCGCCGGTGCGAGCGCATATGATGCCCTCGCGATCCTCGAAAGCGCCACCAACGGGAAAGTGAATATTTACGACGAAGACCTGATCCACAAGATGGCGGCCTATGTATATAAAGTACATATCGCAAACGACTATTTCGTCAACTTCGCCGACGCCGATCCGAAACTGAAACCGGACGGACTAATGCTCTACCGCTTCGGGAAAGCCGTGGAAGACCCCGAACTGGCCGCATTCGGCGAATGGGCGTACGGCCAGTTTGGGGCCGTGACGGGCGGCAACGGCTACCAGCGGCCGCGCAAAGTATGGAACCTGCTCGGTACCGCGGAATTGAAAGCCGACAAGAACAAAACTTACAAACCGGTGCCGAATGCATGGCTGTCGGACATTGAAGTGCTCACGGCACGGTCGTCGAATGGCCTGTACCTGGCCACGCACGCCGGGCACAATGCGGAAAGCCATAACCATAATGACGTGGGCGATTTCATCGTGTATGCCGATGGAGAGCCGGTCATCGTCGATGCGGGGCGCGGCAACTATACGGCGCGAACGTTTTCGTCGAAGCGCTACGAACTCTGGTTTACGCAGTCGCAGTACCATAACCTGCCTGTTATCAACGGCCTCGGCCAGCCGGCGGGCAAGCAGTTCAATGCACGAAATGTAAAAAGCAATGCTTCGGACAAAGAAGTATCGCTCGCGATGGACATCGCGCCCGCATACCCGCAGCAGGCCGGCGTGCTCAACTGGAACCGCATTGTGAAGCTGAACAAAGTCAAAAATACCATCGAAATCGCCGACGACTTCGCATTGAAACAGAAGCCCGATTCTTTACAGCAGATATTTATGACCGTGTGCCAGGTCGATACCGGCACGCCCGGCAAAATCATCCTCACCACTGCCGGTAAAAAAACGGTATCGCTCACTTATGATCCAAAGGCCTGGACGGTAGCCACGGAGCTCCCCTCCACCGAAGGCATGGAGTACAGCAGTTTCAAAACCAAATGGGACGGCAGCCCCGTCACCCGCATTGTACTCACAGCCAAGACATTGAAACCAAAAAGCAAACACAGTTTCATCATTTCCAAATCCTGAACCATATGAACCGCAGAGATTTTCTGATTAACAGCGCCGTCGCCGGCAGCATCATCCCCTCGCTGGCCGGGGAAGCACTGGCACGCCCGGCGGCAGCGGACCTGAAAGTCAATATATTTTCCAAACACCTGCAATTCCTGAACTACCAGGACATGGCCGAAGTAGCCAAAGAGCTCGGTTTCGACGGCATCGACCTTACAGTTCGTCCCAAAGGCCACGTATTACCCGAAAAAGTGGAGACCGATCTCCCGCTGGCCGTGGAGGCGATGAAAAAGGTAGGTATGGCGCCGCAAATGTTCTGTACGGCCGTGGAAGACGCGAACAACCCCGTCGACAAAAAGCTGCTCGAAACGGCCGCGAAACTCGGTTTCAAATACTACCGGATGAACTGGTACCGCTATAACGAACAAACAGCTATTCCCGGACAACTCGGTGAATTCAGCACAAAAATGGCCGGATTGAGCCAGCTGAATGAGAAACTGGGCATTTACGGCTGCTACCAGAACCATTCGGGCCGGATGGTGGGCGCCTCTATGTTCGAGATCTGGCAGATTTTGCAAAAAGCCAATCCAAAAACGATGGGCGCGCAGTACGACATCCGCCACGCGACCGTCGAAGGCGGGCTGTCGTGGCAGACCGGCTTCAACCTGATCCGGCCCCATATCAAGACGATCGTCATCAAGGATTTTTATTGGGAGAAAAACAATGCAGGTAAATGGGTGGTGAAAAGTGTGCCGTTGGGGGAAGGTATGGTGGATTTTAAAACCTATTTCAAACTGCTGAAAGACTTGCAGGTGGACGTCCCGATCTGCCTTCACCTCGAATATCCGCTTGGCGGCGCGGATCAGGGCGCATTTCAGATTAGCGTGGACAAAAAGGTAGTGTTCGACGCGATGAAACGCGATCTGGCAAAACTGAAAGAACTCTGGGCAGCCGCTTGATAACCGCATTCCATGAAACTGATACCCATTCTCCTGTCGGGCTCGCTGGCCGCATTGTGCGGTTTCGCGCTCGTCACGCAGCCGGCTGACCAAAACTGGCCCGAATACAACGGCGATGGTTCGCGCAGCCATTATTCGGCATTGAACCAGATCACAAGGGATAATGTAGCGCAGCTCAAAGTCGCCTGGACATATGCGTCGGGCGGCGCCGACACGGTCCGCAACCGCACGCAAATGCAATGCAACCCGATTGTCGTCGACGGGATTCTATATGGCGTTTCGGCCGGGATACAGGCTTTCGCGGTGGACGCTGCGACTGGTCGGGAGATATGGAAAACAAATTTGCAGGACAATGGCGGCACGTTGAGCCGCGGCGTCACCTATTGGTCGGATGGCAGAGAGAAACGCATCTTTTTTGGCGCGGGAAAATACATGCATGCGTTCAATGCGACCGATGGTTCATTGGTCCCTACATTCGGAGAAAACGGCCGCATTAACCTGAAAAACGGCATCGAACGCCCGGGCTCAGACGATTATGTGACATCCAACACGCCGAATACCATTTACAAGAACCTGCTCATCACGGGCGCACGCGTGAACGAATCCGAAACCGCGCTACTAGGCGACGTGCGCGCCTATGACGTGCGTACGGGAAAACTGGTTTGGACTTTCCGGACGATCCCGGCCAAAGGCGAATTCGGCGCGGAAACGTGGCCGGCCAATGCACGCGAAAACTTCGGTGGTGCCAACGCATGGGCCGGCATGGCGATCGACCGCTCGCGGGGGATCGTCTACATTCCGACGGGCTCTGCGGCTTATGATTTTTATGGCGGAAATCGCCCGGGTAGCAATCTTTTCGCCAACTGCCTCCTCGCCCTCGACGCCGCTACCGGCAAACGCCTGTGGCATTACCAGCTCGTTCACCACGACATCTGGGACCGCGATCCGCCCTGCCCGCCCAACCTCGTGACGGTCACGCATAAGGGCAAGCGCGTGGACGCCGTCGTGCAGGTGACCAAGCAGGGCTACGTGTTCGTGCTCGACCGTGCGACGGGCAAGCCGCTCTTCCCGATCAAAGAAACCGCATTTCATTTCCCGGCAATCGGAGGTGAGCAGGTAAGTGCCACCCAGCCGATCCCTACCCTGCCCGTTCCGTTTACCCGGCAGACATTCAACGCCACGGATTTCAATTCCTTCGTCGCCGACCGCGACTCGTTGGTGGGATTGCTTGCCAAAGCGAAAACCGGCAGCGCCTACATTCCCATCACGTCCAGCATGACCATTTTCTACCCCGGAACCGACGGCGGCGCACAGTGGGGCGGCGCGGCGACGGACCCGGAGGGCATCATGTACGTTCCGGCCAAGGAAATACCCGTTTATACTTCATTGGTAAAAAAGGATATTCCCAAGAGCAGCGCGGGCGTTACAGGTGCTCAGCTTTATCAACTGCATTGCGCAGCCTGCCACGGCGCCGACAAAATGGGCAACCACGACGGCTCCTACCCTTCGCTCGCCAACCTGGAAAAGCGCCTGAAACCAGCACAGATCGAAACGATTTTACAGAATGGCCGGGGCATGATGCCGTCGTTTGCGCACATTTCGGACGCCGAAAAAAAATCCATCATCGCATTTCTCACCAATCAGGGACGCAACGAAAGCATTACCATAAATGCTAAAACGCAGCTTCCTTACCAGCACACGGGCTACAACCGCTGGTACGACCGCGCTGGTTACCCGGTCAGTCAGCCGCCCTGGGGCACATTAACCGCCGTTGATCTCAATACCGGCCAACGAAAATGGCAGGTACCGCTCGGGGAATACAAGGAGCTCACCGCCAAGGGCATCCCGCCCACGGGCACCGACAATTATGGTGGCCCATTGGTAACAGCCAGCGGGCTGATTTTCATCGCTGCCAGTCGCGACGAGCAGTTCCGCGCATTCGACAAGGAAACCGGTAAAATCCTGTGGGAGGCCGCATTACCCGCTGCAGGGTACGCCTCGGCGAGCACCTACTCAGTGAATGGCAGGCAATATGTCGTCATAGCCTGCGGCGGCGGAAAGTTGAATACGAAGTCAGGGGATAGGTATGTGGCGTTTGCATTGCCATAGCAGAGTTTTTCCTTTGTCAATCTAAATGTAAAATTAACTTTGCAAGCATGATCGAGATATCCTCTCAACCTTTTCATACCAATTCAAAACTATGCCTTCAAAAATTCTCAATGTCGGTTTAATCGGCTTCGGTTTGTCGGGGCGGTATTTTCACTCGCCGTTCCTGAGCACCAATCCTAATTTCAAGATTAAAACGGTGGTCGAAAGGTCCAAAAACGAAGCCCAGGAGTTTGATCCGACCATCGGCAATGCGCGGTCGGTCGAGGAACTGCTGAGCGACGAGGCCATCGACCTCGTGTTCATTTGCACGCCCAACGATACGCATTTCCAGTACGCAATGGACGCCCTCGAAAACGGCAAGCATGTCGTGATCGAAAAGCCGTTTTCCGCTACCGAAGAAGAGGCGCGCCAGCTGGTGGCGCTAGCCAAAGAAAAAGGCCTGGTATTGACCGCCTACCAAAACCGCCGCTGGGATTCCGACTTCCTGACGATTCAAAAGCTGCTATCCGAGGGTAAAATCGGCGATATTATCGAGTACGAATGCCGTTACGACCGCTACCGCGAGGCTGTGGCCGGCTCCTGGAAAGAGCGGGCGGTACCGGTTGGCGGAAACGTCTATAACCTCGGTCCCCACCTGATCGACCAGGCGCTGGTGCTCTTCGGCGAGCCGGAAACGGTAACCGCGGACATCCGCATTGTTCGCCCGAACAGCGAAATCGACGATTATTTCGATATTCGCCTGGGCTATAAAGACAAGTCGGTGATCGTCAAATCCAGCCTGATGGTGTACGAAAACCAGCTCCGTTACGTGCTGCACGGCACGAAGGGCTCGTTCATCAAGGGCGGGCTCGACCCGCAGGAGGAAACTTTGCGAAAAAACATCCTACCTACCGAACAGCCTTGGGGCGTGGAGCCGGAAGACCGCTGGGGTAAGTTATACAGCCCCGAGTTTACCGGCATTGTCGAAAGCGAAGCCGGCGATTACGCGCCATTTTACCAGAATGTATACGACGCCATCGTGAACGGCGCCGAGCTGGCCGTGAAGCCGGAGGAAGTACTCAGGACCTGCCGGGTGATCGACCTCGCATTCCAAAGCAGCAATGAAAAGAAGGTTTTGGCTTACTAACCGGCCATAACAAAATAGCAAAAGGCAGCCCGGAATATCCGGACTGCCTTTTTTTAGTGCCAAATCAGCAGGCTGTATTATTTGATAACTGCTGTTACCTGACGTTTTGTTTCCGTTGAGATCGCGAATGGCTTTGTAGTGATTTCGCTGCCATTGTTGATTACGAAGCTGTAATTTCCGTCAGCCAGGTTCGACAGGTCGAAAATTTTCGTGTAGTTTTCAGACTTAGGAATTGAAGTGCTGTACACAACTGTTCCTGTGAAATCTTTGATAACCAGTGAAGATCTTTCTTTAACGCTTTCGAGGGACAATTTAAATTTCAATTCCGCGCCAGAAACGAGCTCGATAGAAGCTGCGTTGTTTTCTTTTACTTTATCGGCAGCGATTGAAAAGTTAGCAGCTGATACTCCCACCAGAACTGCGATTGCCAAGATAGTTTTTTTCATTTTATTTCTAATGTTTAATGTCTGATTCAATGTTACCAATTTGTACTTTTCAGGCATTTGCCTGATCAAGCTCTTCAAGCAGTCTGTATTTTTCATTTCTGCTCTTTGGACATTACAAAGGTACCCAACATTGTGATTTAAAGTCAATAGGAGCGATTTAGACGAGTCAAAGTTCTTTTTTCAATGATGTATAAATATTGAAATAATTATATGTTTCTAGAAAAAGTACAGCACTTCGTTTGAAATCTGCCAGTCGAATTAGAAAAGTACAATTCGACATATTTGTACTTTTTAAATATTAAAGCTAATTATTGTCATATTGACGATTATTGCCACGAAGACGTGAACAACCCCGAATGCGTTGACTTCGTGCTCATTCGCCTTCGGGGCAAAAAATTTTATCAGAAAATAAAGTAATCCGCTCCCCCTGCACGTCTGCAATCCCAGAACCCGTTACAAAGCCCGTTTGTCGCAGAAAAAGCCAAATATCATCCAAACCGTCACATCCTATGGCAAGCAGCTGCTGGGGTTCATCCGTCAGCGTGTGAATACCGATGAGGATGCGGAAGATATTTTGCAGGATGTATGGTACCAGCTCAGCACTGTGCCAGAAATTGAGGCGATCGAGCAGATGAGCAGCTGGCTGTTCCGCGTGGCCCGTAACCGGATCATCGACAAGTACCGGAAGCAAAAGCCCGATTCGCTGGAAGATTACGGGTATGAGGACGAAGACGGCGAGTTTCATTTCAAGGACATCCTGCTGGCCGACGGCAGTACGCCGGAAACCGCTTACCTGAAAGACCTTTTCTGGGAGCAGCTGAACCTTGCATTGGACGAGCTTCCCGAAAATCAGCGGCAGGTATTTATTTGGAACGAACTCGAAGACCAGACTTTCCAGGAAATCGCCGATCGGACCGGGGAGAATATTAAAACCTTGATTTCCCGCAAACGCTACGCCGTGCGCCATCTGCGCGAGCGGCTCGAAAACGTGTACCGGGAGTTTGTAAATTATTAAATTTGTTCACCATGATGGACCCGCAAAACAGAGGTAGGAGATTTCGGCTTGCGCTGCCGGTTTTCGCTGTGATCGCAGCGCTGGCCCTGGGAGCGATTGTGCAATGGCTTTGGAACGCCATTCTGCCCGCCGCCGCCAACTTCAATCCCATTAGCTATTGGCAGGCGGTAGGGCTGTTTGTTTTGTGCAAAATACTGTTTGGAGGGTTCAGAGGGCCTGGCCACCACCATCATCATCCCAAATGGCGCCGGTTCAACCGCCGCTTCGGGCGCGAGGCGCGCGAGGAGGCATTGGCCTGGAAAGCGAAATGGATGAAAATGACCGACGAGGAAAGACGGCGCTTTCGCCAGGAAATGCGTAACCGATGGAGAAAACCTCCCGAATTTTAAAGTATTTTTTCAACCTGCACGTCTGCATGATTGTAAGCGCAATAGGGCGCACATTTCATTCATCCAAATAGACAAAACCATGTTCATCGTCATCTTAAAAGCAATCGGGGCGGCCGTCCTGGGAGGGTTACTGCTGTTCGCACTGCCGTTCCTGATCTTCAAAGCGCTGTTTTTCTTTCTATTTATCGGATTGATTTTCAGACTATTCGCCGGAAGGCGCCGTTACCGCCTATGGAGGCACTACCATTCGTATAATGGTTACCCCAGTCACCTTTCGGGCAACCAGGACAGGGAATATCTGACCGACCCGTTCCGGTACGGCCCGCAAAAGATTTAATTCATCTTCCAACTAAAAACCAGTTAATACCATGTGCAATAACAGATTCGGACATCGCGGCTTCGGAATGCGACACGAGTTCCACGGCCGGGATTTCGGCCAGCACCGCGGCGGATACCGCGTGCCGGTGAATATCGTCAAAAACGACGGCCATTACGAAATGCTCATCTTCGCGCCCGATCGCAACAAAGAAGATTTCAATGTCAAAGTGAAAGGCTTCGAATTGAGCATCTCCTACGAGGTGAAAGACGATCTCGGAGAGAAACGCAACTGGATCCGTCACGAATTCGATAAGACGTCGTTTGAAAGAACATTCATGATCGACGACAGTGTGGATACCGAAAATATCCGCGCCGAGTATACCAATGGCATTCTGCAACTCATTTTGCCCATTATTCCCGGTGCCGAAAGACCTTCGCACGACATCAGCGTGAGCTAGAAACCATCTTCATCGCAAATAAGAAAGCCCCTGCGCAACCGCCGGGGCTTTTCTGATTACAAACGCTTAACAAATACTGGCTTTAACCAAATCATTTATAGGCAGGGTCCTGCGTGAGGGTGGCAGCCCCTGCTTTGTACGAACGGTCGATGGCTTCCTGCGGGATCGGAAAAAATTCGTTTTTACCCTTGGTGAAGACAGCGCCTTTCTTGTAAACTCTTTTGTTGGATTCTACCGCGACATAAGCATTCAGCGTCTCGGCGGCAATGCCCCAGCGCTGCAAATCGAAGAACCGGTGGCCTTCCATCGCAAACTCCAAACGGCTTTCGAAACGCACCGCTTTACGTGCGGTGGCGGCATTGGTCCACGCCTGGTCGTAGATTTTGATCAAATAATTGGCCGCAGGCTCGTTCATGACGGTAAAATCATCCCGCGATTTCGAACCTTGTACCGCTTTTTTCACAAAACCGGCCGGGTTCATGGCACGGGTACGGATCTGGTTCACGAGTTTCCGGGCATTTTCGAGGTTGCCGAGCTCCACTTCGCATTCGGCGAGCCATAGCAGCACCATTCCATAACGCATAATGCGGTAGTTGTTGCTGGAAAGGTTACCCCATCCGTTAATACCAAATCCTGCTTTTTCGGAAATGTGTTTTTTAGGCGAATAAGGCCCTGCATACGTCTGGTCGCGGATGAAGTCGCTGCCGTGGATTTTGAAGTCCTTGAACAAAATCCCGCGGCGGCCGACGGTTTGGTCCAAACGCGGATCGAGGGTACCGGTGTAAGGCTCAAACGGGTCGGTATACTTCAAGCCCTGGTCGTTTTTCACGTCGCTGTCATTGAATGTATCGAGCAGCGGCAGACCTGCTGCGCTGGTTTTGAATGCATTAACCAGGTTTTGGGATGGCTGGTAAAACCCGCAGCAGCCCCAGGGGTCGATGTATGGGTGCGCCAGACCTACGCCCGCGTCGGCCGCGTCGCCGGATGCGCTGGAAACCGCGTACTGAATCTCGAAGATGGACTCGGCATTGTTACGGGTAGCAATCAGGAAGTTATCCTCGAATTTAGGGGCCAGCGTAAATTTGCCCGATGCCACGATCTGTTCCAAAACAGGTTTCGCTTTTTGTAACACAGCTACGTTGGCGGCGCCCGTCGAGATATTCCAGCCCTGGTACATGTAGGTTTTGGCCAAAAACGCCAACGCGGCCCATTTGGTCGGCCGGCCCACCTGTGACTGTGCTTCGGGCAAGCCTTCGGAAGCCGCTTTAAAATCGGCTTCGATCATCGGCCAGGCATCCTTGTCGTTCGGTATTTTGGTGGATTCGAGGTCGTCGAGTTTGTAAATCGTCTCGTCGATGTACGGGATCGTTTTCCACATTTTTTTCGCTTCAAAGTGGAATAATCCGCGCAGGAACCGTGCTTCGGCAATAATCTGCTTTCTGCGGGCGTCGCTCACTTCTTTCACTTCGGACAGCGTGTTGATGACGTCGTTGGTTCGGGCAATGCCTTTGTACAATCCGCGCCATTTGTTGCGAATGTGGCCGTTGGTCGGCTGAAAGTCCCATTTCTCGATGAACGACTGCTCCGGCTGGTCACCTGCGTCAGTTCCTTTATATGAGTCGTCGGAAGCGAGGCCGCCGAACACCCAGCTCTGGATGTCGTTGTTCCACGAGTCCTGGCCATCGAGGCCCTGGCCGTCGATCATCGCGTAGGCACCTACGAGCAGGCCTTCCACACCCGCCGGAGTTTTCAGGGCTGTCGGGCTGTATTGTCCCTGCGGATCACGACTCAGAAATTCGTCCTTACAAGCGGAGACTATCCCGATCGCCAGCCCCACCGAAAGCATGTATTTTAAGATTCTTGCATTCATATAGCTTGAATAGTTAAGATCAATGAAAAAAACCGGTGTCAGAATGATACGTTGAGGCCCAGCAGGAATGTCCGCGAAACGGGCATATAACCACCGTCGAAGCCTAACGTGCGGTCTTCACCTGTCTGGATTTCAGGGTTCAAACCGCTGTATTTCGTGACCGTGAACATGTTCTGGCCCTGCACATAAATCTGCGCATTGCTGAAACCGATTTTCGCGGCTGCCGCTTTGGGAAGCGAGTAAGTGAGCTGCACGTTTTTCAGACGGAAATAAGTGCCTTTTTCAACAAAATAGCTCGATGGACGGCTGCTGATCTGGTCGTCCGCATCCATAATGGGTACAGTTCCTTCTTTGTGATCAGGCTGCCATGCGTCGTACAAGGCACGTTTCGCGCGGTTACCCTGGAATGTGTTGAAATCCGTGAAATAGCGCAGGTAGCTGAATATTTCGTTACCCACCACGCCATTACCGAACACCGTCAGGTCAAATGCCTTGTAGCCTATATTCACGTTTACACCATATACAAAATCGGGGTGCGGGTTACCGATTACCGTCCGGTCGTCGTCGGTGATTTTACCGTCATTGTTCACGTCGGCGATTTTGAATTTACCCGCTTTGTTGTAAGAACCATATGGTGCCCAGGCTTTGGCCTCCTCGTCGGACTGGAAGATTCCCAGCACTTTATAGCCATAGTAGGACGAAATCGGCAGCCCCGCCTGCGTGAGCGTAACGGCAGGAACGCGTGAGCCTGCGCCAAAGTATTTGGTATTTTCACTTTCGTCGAGCTTATCCACCGTGTTGCGGTACATCGAGTAGTTGAAAGAGGCACCATAGCGCAGCTCGCCTTTCAGCGCGGTGTTCCGGTACGAAATGCCGAGGTCGATACCCTTGTTGGTCATCTGGCCTACGTTGAACGAAGGCGCGCTCGCATCACCGGCTGTGAAAGTGATCGGTGTCGAGAAGAGCATATCGGTCGTTTTGCGGTTCCAGAAGTCGAGTTCGAGGGTCAATGCGTCGTTCAGGAATGTCGCGTCGAGACCGATGTTATTGGAAGTCGTCGTTTCCCATTTCGCATTCGGGTTACCGAAAGAAGAGGCGTCATAACCGATGGTCGGCTGGCTTCCGGAGCCGTCGATTGGATAACCGGCGTGGAAAATGTCCGCACGATAGGTAGTGTAGGCATTGTAGTCCCCGATTTTCTGGTTACCCGTCTTACCCCATCCGTAGCGCAGCTTCATATCATTGATAAAGCTCACCGATTTCATAAAATTCTCATCCGACAAGCGCCATCCCAAGCTGAATGCGGGGAACACCGCGTTGCGGGAAGCCTGCTGGAAGCGGGAAGATGCGTCGTTGCGAAGGATAAATTGGAACAAATATTTGTCCGCATAAGCATAGTTGACTTTCCCAAACTGCGAATACAAGCTGTAATCGCGGTTCACGCCGCCGTAGTTCGTCGCTTTGGTCGCGTCACCGAGGTTCAGGTAGTTGATAATGGAAGGGATTTCAAATGCGTACCCGGAGCGGCTTGCACCGAATTCCTCGGCAAACTCCCGGATCGCCTCGATACCCACATAAGCATCCACTTTGTGGTTGGTACCGAAGTTGCGCGAGTAGCTCAGTGTATTCGTCCAAACCCATTGGTAAGAATAGTAATCGGTGGATGTCGAACCGTTGTTGAAGCTACCTTCCACGTATTCCGGGTTAGCGCGACCGATATACCGGCCTCTCTGGCTCACGCCGTCGATACCGAGACTGGTTTTGACCGTCAAATTCGGGATAATGTCGAACTCGCCGTAAACATTACCGAATGCACGCAGCCGGTAGGTCCGGTTATCTTTTTCGCGGTACAGGGTGGCGTAAGGGTTGGAGTTGTTACCCAGGTTAGCCCCGCGTGAACCGGCAAAGTTGCCTTTGATATCGTAAACCGGCAGCAATGGGTGGTGTTTGTAGCTACCGGAAACCGCATTCTGTTCCTGGTTGTTCCCGAAACCGCCCTTCCGGTTATCGAACGAAACAGCCAGGTTCTCGCCTACCCTGAAACGTTTGTTGGCAGTTGAGAACTCTGTGTTCGCCCGAACGGTGTAGCGGTCGTAGCCGATGAATTTCACGACACCATCCTGGCTGAAATAGCCCACCGACAATGCGTAGCGACTGTTTTCTGTACCGCCTGTTGCGGATAGCTGGTAATTTTGAATGGGTGCTGTTGTTGTCAGTTCGCGCCACCAGTTGGTATCGGCGGCTTTGGTAATGGCATAAATATTACCCGGCACGAGCGAGTAGCGGGCTGGGTCTACATCCGGCGTACCTTCTTTTCCTTTGCTTGGGAAAACGTAGTCCGGCAGGGTTACTTCGCCATTCGGGCCGAATGTGTATTGACCGTGCGAAGGTGTTTTACCGGCATATTTATCGGCGAGATAGAGGTATTTACCCAGCTCTTCGGCATTCAGCGCCTCTACTTCCTTGTATGCTTTTTGCGAACCATAGTATGCATTGAACGAAATCACCGGCTTGCCGATCTTGCCGCGCTTCGTCGTGATGATCACCACCCCGTTGGCCGCGCGTGAACCATAAATGGAGGCCGAAGACGCGTCTTTCAGGATCTGGATCGTCTCGATATCGTTCGGGTTGAGGTTCCCCTGGTTCTCGGTAGGAACGCCGTCGATAATAAACAGCGGGTCATTGTTCCCGATCGTACCGAATCCCCGTATACGTACCGTTGCATTACCGCCGGGCGTCGCGTCGTTCACGATGTTCAGACCCGATGCACGGCCTTGCAGCTGCTGTGCGAATGTGGTAGCGGGAACGGACTGCAAGTCTTTGGCATTCACGGTAGTTACCGAGCCGGTAATATCCCGCCGCGATTGAGAGCCGTAACCCGTCACAATCACCTCTTCCAGGGCGCTGACGTCGCTCGTCATCGACACATCGATCACCGTACGGTTGCCGATCGCCACGTCCTTGGCCGTGTAGCCGATAAATGAAAATACCAGCGTTTGTGAGCTGGAAGGCACTTTAATCGAATATTTCCCGTCTGCATCCGTCGTAACCCCGATCGTCGTCGAGCCCTTTAATGTCACGGACGCACCCGGTAACGCGGACCCCGACTGCTCATCCATTACCTTTCCGGTAATGGTAATATCCTGAGCGGAGGCAATGTAGGAGGAGAGGAATAGAAGCACGCAACACAACAGCCTGCTTCCCAGGTGAAGGTAGTTTTGTTTCATCGTATTTAGTCAGGTTAATATAATTATGCTCCCAAAAATATTGATTTGAAATCATTAAATAATCTAATATTTACAAAATATATTCAAATGAATATTTAATTGTATTTTTCCAGCTATATCAAGATTATTTCATTGACTTTTTCCAAGAAAACCGGGGAAATTAAAACCAATTTTAATCGCATTTTAATTTGATAAAAATTAAGTGTCAAGCACACAAATATCAATTAATCAGGCATTTATAGTAAATAAAAGGTTACTTAACGGGACATACAGATTATGTACGATCAGATAAAATATCTGAAATAGCCGCTACGGCCCGGCACAAGCTTAAACGATTAATATTTATATAATTAACTTAAATATTAATATTCAAAAACCCCTCCATTACGCTCAAAAATTAAAATATTCATATTTCTAACAACAAAATACGGCGGCTTGTCGATGTCAAAATAACATACAAGCCGCCGTCGCGAAATTTGACCCGAAATACTTACCTGATTTCCCTTCGTACGCCCTTGGAATCTGTGATCGTGGCGGAAGTTACATAAGGCGGCAGAAACAGCGCGTGACTGGATTGCGACAGGAATGAAGAGCCGTAGCCGGGTTCTTCCCGCCTCGATTTGCCATCCTTGAAATGCAGTACCACCGCCGTTTCGCCGGCGGTCAGTTCCAGTTTTCTGGCGGGTTTAGCGGAAGTGTGAAAGCGCATTACATCACGGTTCTGCGACGTCGCTGTCATGCATTTATCACCCTGCGCAGCAAGTTTTACCAGGCCTTTCATATTACCATTGGCCATATAACCGCTCTCAGCAATCCGCAAAGGCTTGAAACGGCCCTTCCCGTCGCCTTGCAGCACCAGGCCGTAGCTTGCGTCATACCGGCCTACCGACACTTCGGAGCCGTAATCGTTGCCCGCCAATAACAGATCGAGGTTGCCATCCTGGTCGAAATCGTCTGCGATCATGCCGAACAGTGGCGCAAACTGTGCCTGAATAGGCAGTTCATGCATCACGAATTTGCCGCCGCCGAGATTTTCGATATAGCTGCTTTTCATCCACGTAGCCTGCAAATGCAACGCGTCTTTCAATTCCTCGGGTTTCAAAATATCATTTAAACCCGATTCTGCGAACTTGCTGTACTCCTGAAAACGCTGCCGGACCTGGATCACCTGCTTGCCCATATCGTCGCGGGTGTTGTAGGGAAATTCCTTGTACGTATCGTCCTGCGCCCGGTAATACACGGTCGGGATGGCGTCGAAATAGCCGTCGTTGTTGAAATCCTTCGCATACATACTCACGGGCCTGCCCTCAGACGCACGTGCGAGGGTATTCCGACCAAGATTTCCGCCGATATAATCCATGTCCCCGTCGTTATCGAAATCTCCGGCCGCGAGGCTTCCCCACCATCCTTTCTGTGCTTCCAGGCCTGACACTGCCTTCTTGAATTTCCCCTTGTCGTTTTTCAGGAAGGTAAGCGGCATCCATTCGCCGGCCAGCAGCAGGTCCGCCCAGCCATCGTTGTCGTAATCCGTCCAAAGCGCGTCGCATACCAGCCCTATGCCCGCCAGCTCCGGCGCAACGGCGTTGGTTACATTAGAAAAACGCACGGTTCCATTCCCGCTATCGTTCCGTAAAATGTAGCTCGAGACAGGCTTGGGATATTTGCCCGACTCCACCCTGCCGCCTACAAAGAGATCCAGGTCCCCGTCCCGGTCGTAATCTACCGCCTTCACACACGATCCATTCACCAGAAATGCCGGCAACGCAGCGCTATCCGGCGCAAAACGCCCCTTCCCGTCATTGATATACAACACATTACGTAATGCAGCCGAACCTTCCTGTAACTCGTAACTTCCACTCACGATATACAGGTCGAGGTCCTTATCCCGATCCGCATCGAAAAGCAGCACACCCATATCTTCCGTTGCCTTTTCCAGCCCTTCCGGCCCCGGCAGCAAATCAGCGACCCTGAATTTCCCGCCGGGCTGCTGCAACAGAAACCGTCCCTTATGCTGAAAGGCACCGCCCACGAAAATGTCGTCTAAACCATCCCCATTCACATCCCCCGCAGCCAGGCCCGGCCCATATTGCGACATTTTATGCGGTAACAGTTTTTGCACGTTAAAATCGATAATATCCGTTTCCTCATGCCGGTATGGCACATTCAGCTGGTCGGTGATGTCTGTAAAAAGCGTGTTTGGGGGTGTAACAATCGGCGCAGGCATATCCACGGCATTCTTTTCGTGGATCGTCAGCACCTGATTGACTTTTATATTATTTAAAACCTGCACTTTACCTCCCGGCCAGGTTACTTTCACCTCCTTTACGAGCTGATCTTTGCCCAATCCGAAATGCAGGTACGGCTCCACGGTCGACAAGTAACCTCGGTAAGGTGAGTTTTCGGCTACCTGTTTTTTACCGTCCGCGTAAGTGATTTCCGCAATGGCCCCAAGGCCCTGGCGATTATAACGGTCACCCTTAAACGCAATTCGCAAATAGTTGCTTTCCTGCGGCCTGAGCTGGATGCTGTTGTTCCGGTATACCATCGCCGAGTCGTTGATCCGGTTCACGACGTAGTCCAGGTCACCGTCGTTGTCAAGGTCGGCGTAAGCCGCGCCGTTGGAAAAACCGGCAGTTTCAATGCCCCAGTCCGTCGTCACGTCTTCGAATGTCAGGTCGCCTTTGTTTTTAAATACAAAATTCCGCAGTCTGACGCTCGGAATGTAATCCCGCATCATCATCGGGGCGACAATGTTCTCGACCCTGCTGCGGTAAGCGACGAAGTCGAGGTCGGTAATGTCGCGCGGGAAGCCGTTGGTAATGATAATATCGCGGAAGCCGTCGTTGTCGAAGTCGGTCACCATCGGCGTCCAGCTCCAATCCGTTTCCGCAATGCCGCTCAACAGCCCTATTTCGCTGAAAACGGGTGATTTAACTTTGGGATCGGGGCTTCCCAAATTCAGTTGCAAGGTATTTCGTGCAACCTGGTATTGGTAGCCGAACAGTTCATTGTTCTGGTAATTGACGTAGCTGTTGGCCGGGGTCATCATCTTTTTGCGGCGGTTGGTCGCAGGCATCATATCCACGGCCACAATATCCACCAGGCCGTCATTGTTCAAATCGGCCACGTCATTGCCCATTGCCGAATGTGAGGTGTGCTTGAAAGTTGCCGGCGCGCGCTCGGTGAATGTGCCGTTGCCATTGTTGATGTAAAGCAGGTCGTTGGTCAGGTAGTCGTTTGTGATGTAAACGTCCTTCCAGCCGTCCTGGTTGACGTCCGTCACATTGATTCCCAGGCTGTAACCTTCGATCAGGATGCCTGCTTCTTTGGAAACATTGGTAAAAACGGGATGGTTAAGCTTCGCATCCCAGTCGTTCCGGTAGAGCCGGTCGGTGCGCCGGGAAGTGCCGTCGACGATCTTTTTGTGGTATTTGTTCGGGAAGTTGTTGTCATCCATTTCATTGACAATCAGGAACAGATCCAGGTCGCCGTCATTGTCGTAGTCAAAAAACGCGGCATTGGTCGTGTGCGTCGTGTCGGCGATGCCGTACTCCTTACCCATTTCCCTGAACACCGGCACCTTGTTCGCGTCGAGGCCCTGGTTTACATACAGCAGATTCTCCCGCTCGCGCGCCACCTTGCGCACCGACGCACATACATATATGTCGAGCAGGTTATCATTGTTAATGTCCACCAGCGCCACCCCGGTCGACCATTTGTTTTCCGGTGCGACCCCGGCTTTGGCCGTCACGTCCTCGAATTTGAAATCACCCTTATTCAGATAGAGCTTGTTCGGCGACGTATTTCCCGTAAAGTACACGTCCGGCAGGCTATCGTTGTTGAAATCGCCCAGCGCCACGCCACCGCCATTGTAGACATATTCGAACGAAAGAATATTCATCGTGTCGTTTTCGGTAATGCGATTAGCGAAGCGGATGCCCGTGTCACCGGCGGGCAGCTCGGTGAAGGTTTTCAATTCGTTTTTACAAGAGAAGAGCAGGGCGGCTCCTGCCAATACCGGGAGTAATCGCTTAACGAACATTAGTCAGGTGCAATAAAATGACAGAATCAGGATATTTCGAAATTAAGAAAAGGAGACGGCAAATACATACCATCTCCAAAAAATTCCTGCAAATGTCACTCGTCGCGTTTCCAGTCGGCGGGAAGAAGGTTGGAGAAACGGTTGTTGCCCAGGTCGCCGGCCATCTCGAAGCCCATCGGCATGACTACCCAGCCCTGCGGTGTGATAACCATGTACCCGTTGGGAAATGTGATCTGGGTGTATGCGTAAGGCATATCCGAGTAAGGCGAGCGGCTCCTTTTATTCATATTGAAAACTTCCAGCTGCGTAAGGGACACCACCAAACGTTCCGTCGGCAATTCGCCCGGCCGCACAAGCCGCATTCCGCGCACGGCCTCTATGCGGTTATGAAGGTGGTTGGCAAGCGAATTATACCCGTTCACGCTCCGCACCGATTTAAAAATCCGCAGC
Source organism: Dyadobacter beijingensis DSM 21582 (assembly GCF_000382205.1). Classification (GTDB taxonomy): domain Bacteria; phylum Bacteroidota; class Bacteroidia; order Cytophagales; family Spirosomataceae; genus Dyadobacter; species Dyadobacter beijingensis. The sequence continues at coordinate 1,184,957 of NZ_KB907787.1, read as the reverse complement.
GAATCTGGAATCACCTGGTATACCTTGAAACCCTGCTCCTGCAAACTATCGGCGACCATGCTCGTCAGCAAATGTTTCAGCGAGCCTTTGTAAGCCTCCTTCTGGTTGGCGCGCCAGAGCTTGCGCTGCGCATCGTCCTTCGGTTCGAGTAATTCAAACCGTGTTGCGCCGCCGTAGATAACTCTGCCATTGTAATAATCAAAATCGTCGAGGTCCTGGTGAATGCGGTAGCCCAACGCAAAGTTCTCGATTATAAGCGGCTGGGTGGTCTGTGCGCCGAGGTGGCCGTCGTCGTCCTCCGATATCCGCAGTACCTCGGGGTTCGTGATCTTGCAGAGCTTGCTGAATCTACTGTTTCCAAGCAACTCCCGGCTGATGATTTTGAGATTCTTCTCCCGCTTCTTGTTCTTTTTCGCTACGATCGTCACGCCTTTCAGCTCCTGCCCTTCCCGTAATTTGAACAACACCGTTTTCACACCCGGCTGCTCGAAACGGAGTGTTTGCTTCACTGTTTCGTACCCCAGGAAGGAGACGACCATTTCGAGGCTCCCTATGGCCAGGTTCGGCAAGCGGTAGTTTCCATTTTCGTCGGAATTGGTCCCGATGGTCGTATTATTGATAAAAACATTGGCAAAAGGCAGCGGCTTACCCGTTTTCTCGTCGGTAACCTTTCCTGTAAGCGTCACCGTGGCCGCCTGCTGCGCCTGCACACGTGTACACAAGAGCCAGGCCAGGGTGATGATCAATAAACAACGGGTCAGGGATATGCAATTTAAAAACGGACGCATCGGCAACATTCAAAGCTTTTGACCTCAAATATAAATGAGGAGTTGGTAAAACTCTGAAACTGTACGCAAATACACGCCGAACGTTGCATATCCCCTCCCGATCAGGGCTTCGTTTTCAGCGTCGCAGTCTTCTGCGACGAGGCCAGCGAATTGTCCGCCACCACTTCCGCGAATATCACCGACGTCACGTTTTTACCTTTGGGGGCCGTTACCGGTACTTTCATCACGTAGTTGCGAAGCTCGGCATCGTACTTCTGCGCACCGGCCGGCACGGTCGCCAGGAGCGTTTGCGCACCGGTAGCCGTGGGTGCGGAATAGACCCTGAATTCCTTCACGCCCACCTCCGACGTGTATTCGATATTGACATTCACCGTGCTCAGCGAATCTACGGTGGTAGTTGTTTGCAGAACGCCGGCCGCATTGTACACTTTCGCATCCCCGAGCCATACCACGGCTATCTGCGCCACTTTGCCGTTGCTCACGAGCAGGTCGTCGAACAGGTCGGGTTCGTCGTAGCAGCTCGTCAGCAGGCAGGCGGCGGCCAGGCAGGTAATGATATATTTCAAAAACAGTTTCATAATTTTTCTATTTGAGAATGGATTACTTCGAAATCAGCCACATTGCCACTTCCGGGTCTTTCTGGTTGGCCAGCACGGTTTTGGAATTGCGGGTAATCTCCGAATCAGGGTATTTCATGCGCTGGATGCGCTTGCCCTGGAGATCGGGATTGGCATTGGTCGGCATCGGGAAGTCGAGGTAGTTGTATTTGCGGATGTCCGTCCAGATATCCCCGTTCAGCAGCATGGATTTGAATTTCTCCGTGATAATATGCTTCGCCGTCAGTTTGGATGCACCCACATTGATCTTCGCATCTTTGAGAAATGCATCGATGTCCGCATCGGCCACGCCTACCTTTTTCATATTGGAAGAAATCATTGCCTGATAAGCCGCATAGCCCTCCGCCGAAGTGCCGGTGGCAGCGCCGCTCAGCACCATTCTCGCCTCCGCTTCGATGCCTTTCAGCTCCGAATAGCTCATCATCACCAACGGCGAATTGATATTGGAATGCCAGGCTTTGCTGTTCAAATCGACCGTGGAGCCACTGCCAGAGCCCGGTACGACGCCGGAATAAACCGTCTGGTTATTTTTCAAGCCGATCACCTTCGAAAGCCGCGGATCGGCCACGCCCTGGGTGGTGCCGTTCATGAGGTCCACGATCGTGTTGGTGAAAGTGACTGACAGGTTGCCCGTCGTGTTCGGAATGGCCACTTTGCTGTACCACGGGCTTAGGTTTTTGGAATTGTATTGCAGCTGAAAATCGTCCTCATTACCCTTCATACCCTTTTCCAGTGATGCCAATGCGCTTTGGGCGGCCTGCTGCGGGTTGCGCAGCGAACCGTGCCACACGTAACGGGCGCGCAGCGAATGCGCCAGCCGTATCCATTCCGCCATGTCGCCCTGGTAAATGAGGTCGTCGGTGCCGGGCTTTGCGCCCGTGTTGCCGGTGAGTTCGGTATTGGCCTCGTCGAGCAGCCGCACGATGGTCGCATACACCTGCTCCTGCGTATCATATGCAGGGGAAAAGTTCTTTTGATCTGCCTGCGAATAGGGCACATTCTCCCAGTTTACGGTAGCAATGCCCAGGTTATAGGCGGTGAGCACCTTGGCAATGCCCACATAAGCGGACGCCCCTTCCTCCTGCCCCTTTTCAATGATTGCATTCAGCTGCGGCAACGCATACAGATAGAGGTTCGACCAGCCGAGCGTGTTGTCCGTTTCCGCATAGGTGTCAATGCCATTCGCACCGAGCGCGCTGCCCAGCTGCTGCGCATACTGGCAGGCCACGTAAGCTTGCTGAAAACTGGCTTCTGCCGTATAAAACTGCGCGGTAGGCAGCAGCTCCTGCATGGTGGCGTCGCCTTTGAGGGTTTCGTCCGTGTTCACATCCAGGAACTTGTCACAGGACAGCAGGAGCATGCCCAGCAACGGCATAAGTATAATGGTATATTTAAATCTCTTCATCGCTCTCAAAAATTAACGTTGATACCCAACTGATAACTGCGCGTGGCGGGGTTGTTCCGGCCCACAAAACCGATGAGGTTCGTCCCCGACCCGAAGGTAAGCGCCTCGGGGTCGTAGCCGCGGAAAGGCGTGTTCAGGAAAAGGTTGGTAGCCGTCAGATTGAACCGAATCCCGCCTTTGAAAACGGATTTGGCCAATGCCGTTTTCGGGATCGCGTACGAGAGGCCCACCGTCCGCAAACGGAACCAGGAACCGTCCTGGATATTGAATTGAGCGGAATTACCCATGTAGCGGGCCGTAGAAGGATTGTAGAATGCATCGTCCAGGATCACCGCTTTGGTATTAGGCACATAGGTCACCGAGCCGTCGGCACCCTTTTTCTCCACCACACCTTTGAAAACGACCTGCTCATAACGCTTTTCCGTGATCTCGATCGACCCGGCCCGGAATGCATTGCGCTCACCGAGGTCCACCACATCCCCGCCTTGCCGCCATTCGAACAGGAACGACAGGCCGAGCCCGCGATAATTGAAGGTGTTCGTCAAGCCGGCCGTCCAGTCTGGCAGTGCATTGCCGTATGGCGTGGTGACCTGGCTGGTGAGCGGGAAGCCGTTCGACTGGATCAGCAGCTGGCCATCCGGCGCGCGGAGATAATCGAGGCCCCACAAATCACCCAATTTACTTCCCTCACGCACTTTCAGCACGCCGCGGCTGCCATTATCGAAATAGGAGATTTCTTCGAGCTCATCGGGCATTTCGATCACCTTTCCCGACATTTTGGTAAAATTCAAAGACATATCCCAGGTAAACCGTGCCGTTTGCAGCGGCTTGAAAGTCGCCAGCAGTTCCACGCCCTTGTTGCGGATCAGGCCGATATTGGTATAATAAAATGAATATCCCGACACATTCGACACCGGCGCACGGACGATCTGGTCCTTGCTGTCCATCGTGAAATAGGTCGCGTCGAGCATAAGCCGGTTACTGAAAAACCGGAGTTCGGTACCGAATTCGATGGACGTCGTACGCTCGGGCCTGAGGTTATCGGCCGCCGTGGTGGAGCGCCTGATGTAGCCCGGCACCGTATTACCGAACGGAAAGTTGTCGGCCAGCTCGTAATACACGCCTATCACGTAGGGGTCCGTGCCCTTGCCCACCTGCGCCCACGAGGCACGCAGCTTTCCGTAACTCAGAATGTTGTTCTTCGGCAGGTTTTCCGTAAAAATATAGCCGGCGCTGAACGACGGGTAGAAGAATGAGTTGTTGGCTGTGGGCAGCGTCGAAACGATGTCGTTCCGGCCCGTCGCATTCAGGTACAAAATGTCCTTGTAACTCAGCTTGGCGTCGGCGAAGAAGCTGACAATGCGGTATTCCAATGGTGAGTAAAAACGTTTCTGCTGGTTGCGGTAACTGCTTATTTCGTCCGTAAACGGCGCTTTCCAGCCCTCGCCGCGCTCGTAGTAGCTGTCGGGCCGCTTGCTGCCCACTACCGAGTTACCGACCATCAGCGAGCCGTTCCAGTTCTCGTTCAGCTGCTTCGTGGCAGTCAGGTACAGGTTGGAGTTGACTTCGCGATAGTTGATGTTTTCCTTGATCAAAAAGCCTTTCACGGCAGTCCCCACGTCGAATGTGCTATCCACCTGCCGTTTCCGCCGCTCGTTGAATGCATCCATCGTGATCTGGTATTTGGCGGAAAGCCAGTCGATGATGTTATAGTTCAATGTCAGATCGGCAATATAGCGGTTCACAGCGTCGATACGCGGGCTTTTTTTGACGAGGTACACCGGGTTGTCGGTGAAGCCCGGCAGCAGGTTTTTGTAGGAGCCGTCCGGGTTCAGATAGTCGTTGACGTCATAGGTATTGGGCCAATACGACAATGCGCTGAATACCGATTTGTCGCCTGCCGGCGGGCGTTTTCCGCCGGAACGGACGTAGTTGAATGAGCCCGACGCAGAGAAGCGTTTGGTAAAATTGTAAGTACCGGCGATTTTGGCGGAAGTCCGTTCGAAATGCGTGGCCGGCACAATGCCCTGCTGATAGTTATGCCCGGCCGAAACATAGATATTGCCCTTTTCGCTGCCTTTGGTGAGGGAAATGTTATTATTGGTGCGGAAACCGGTCTGGTAAAAACCACGGAAATTATCGTAAATGCGGTCGGTGGTATTACCGATAATGGACGGGCCGAAAGATTGGTAGGGCGTCCGCTGGCGTACTTCGGTGGGCGAAATGAACTCCCCGAAACGTCCCTGGATGAAGCGCGTCTGAATGTCGGGCGACTTACCGAGCACGTCCACGCCGCCCGATAGCGAGAGCGACACATTCAGTTTACCCGACTTACCCCGCTTGGTGGTGATGATAATGGCCCCATTGGAAGCCCGCAGCCCATAAAGCGCCGTGGCGGCAGGGCCTTTCAGAACGGAAATGCTTTCAATATCGTCGGGATTGATATCGGCCGCGCGATTGGTGTTCGCAAATTGCTCGGAAGCCCCCGGCGAGGCCGATCCGGCGCTGGGCAACGGGCTGCCGGCTGTGGTGGAATTGCTGATGATAATGCCGTCGATCACGAAGAGCGGCTGGTTGTCGGCACTGCCGCTGAGCGACGTAATGCCCCTCAGAATGATGTTCACGCCGGCTCCCGGTGCGCCCCCCGAGCCGGTAATCACCGCCCCGGCGATCTTGCCCTGCAATGCGCCCACCATGTTAGGGTTACCCGATTCCCTGATCTCGTCCGACCGGATGGACTGCACCGAATAGCCGATCGCGCGCTTTTCCTGCGTCTGCCCGAGGGCGGTCACCACCACCTCGTCGAGCATCGACACGTCGGGCTCCATCTGCACATTGACGTTTGTTCGCTGCGCCGTCACGACGACTTCTTGCTTTTTAAAACCGATAAAGCTGAAAACCAGCACCGCTCCGGGTGCTGCCTGGATCGAGTACGTCCCATTCCCGTCCGTAGAAGTGCCGCGCGAAGTGCCTTTCACGGCGACGCTCACACCGGGGATCTCTGCCCCGTCCTTGTCGGTGACTTTTCCCGTCAGCGACCCGTCCTGCGCCCAGGCCGCATTCCAGCAAAGCGCCAGGACCAGCCCAAGCAACGCCAGGTTGCTGTGTAGTAGTTTTTTCATCATGTTAGTCAGGTGTCGTTATATGATACTTGTAATTTACTATCCATTCTTCAAAAAGTATTATGCAAAATCACTTTAAGAAAACAAAAGGTGACTTATTGGTTAATTAACGGTTCAATAGTCGTGCCGAACGCCGTTTTGACAATCATCGTTTTTTGTCCGAAAAAATTATTACTAGAAAAATAGTTTGTTAACTATAAAAATAGTTTCAATATTTACCGCATGGAACTTGAAAAGCTAACCAACAAAGAAGAAGAAGTGATGCAGGTGCTGTGGAAGCAAGGCGCCGCATTCGTGAAAGACATGCTTCCGCTTTTTACCGAACCCAGGCTGCACTACAATACACTTTCGACCATGATCCGAAACCTGGAAGAGAAAGGGTATGTATCGCACCGGCAGTTCGGGAACACGTACGAGTATTTTCCGGTCGTGAAGCAGGAGGATTATCAAAATCACTTCGTCCTGAACAAGGTCGTTGGAGGGTACTTCAACCATTCCTACAAGGACCTTGTGGCCTATTTCGCCAAACAGGAAAAAGTGACACCGGACGACCTGCGTGAGATCATCCGGATGATCGAAGAAGGAGTATAGTATTGATCTAAACCATTAATCCGCCGACTTATGCTGATCCCTTACCTTATGAAAGTCAGTCTGGTACTGGCTGTTCTTACACTGGCCTACCGCTGGCTCATTCAGTTTGAGACTTTTTCAAAACTAAACCGCATTCTGTTGTGGCTCAATGCCGCAGCAGCCTGGACGCTGCCGCTCGTAAAACTTCCCGACTGGGGCCCGAAAGCTGTGCAGGCAGAATTTCATCATAGCATTCCGAAAGTAGTAGGCAAGCTCCCGATGCTAGGCACCCCACTTGCCACCGTACAATTCGAGGCGTTGCATGTGACGTCCGCGACCGCTGGATCATCGGTAAATACAGCTGAATGGATGATCGTGCTATATCTGGGTGGGGTTTTGGCGCTGTCGGCTTATTTTCTTTTTCAAATCGGGCGGCTATTTTTCATCGTAACACGAGGCAAGAAGGAGCAATGCGTGAATGGAACATGCATTGTTAGAGTGGCTGGCTCGACGCCCTACTCTTTCTTTAAATGGATCATTCTTGATGTGGAAAAGCATTCGGATTCAGAGTTGCGGAATATCGTCGCTCACGAGTCGGAACACGCCCGGCAGTGGCATAGTGCTGATTTGTTGCTGGGCGAAATTCAGCGCATTTTCCTGTGGTTCAACCCGTTTGCCTGGGTACACCAAAAACTTGTGCAGGAAAACCTCGAATACCTGGCCGATCGCGCTGTGCTGGATAATGGTTTTGAGAAAAAACAATATCAATACAACCTGCTCAATACCGCACTGCGTACGCACGAGCTACCACTGACCAATTCATTTGCTCAGTCGTTGCTTAAAAAACGAATTAAAATGATGAACCGAAAACCGTCGCACTACTTAGTTTGGGGAAAGTATGCGGTCGCGCTTGCATTGATTTACATTTCGTCGGCATTCGTGGCACCTTACCGTGAGCAGATGATCCGGCTGACACCGAAAGAGATCCGCCCGTTTGTGACGCCACTGGTTGGGGAAGTGATTGATACAAAGGCATCCGATAATCAAGCTTTTACGGACGAAAAGTATAAATCAGAAACCGACTCCTCAACGAACGCCAGCAAACTTTCACGTGATAGAGCAACTAACGTAGAGAATGCAAAGTCAGAAGAATTTGAGCCGAAATCAACGAAAGGCATTTTGATCGTCAACAAGACATTGTACTGGGCCATCACGCCATTGACGACATGGGATGACATTAACGCCATCAAAGCAGTCATGAAAAAATTCGGGCAGGAGTTTGAAGTCAATAAATTACAATTCGACCCGCTGCAACAATACATTACCGCCGTGTCGGTTCGTATCAGTTCAAAAGGCGGCTACGGGACCGGCGAAGAGCAAGGAGATGCCGAATTTGAACCTATGAAAGGCTATTCAGGCTTCATTTCGGGCTTTGAGAGCGGAATGGGCCGACTTCCGCCTGCACCTTTACTCAATGAAATGGAGCAGGATTACGAAAAAGCACTTGCGATTGCAAAACGAAATGAGGTCGCCTATTTTGAATTCAAATTGGGGCAAAGCCTTGGCGCGCATTCCGCACGCACCTATACACGCCAACTGCTCATCGGACCGAATGCCGCGCAGTCTTACAACAAGAACGGCATTGGTACGTCAGCGGCGAATACGCTTCAAATTTCGGATTATCACAAAAACGCCACATTGTATCTCAACACCGGTACAACCACTTTCACTGAGCTGAATGAATTGCCTATTTCGAAAGTCGAGCGGGTGACGTTACTCGAAGACAGTGCCCGACGAAAATACATTATAGTATATGCCCGATAACGCAAAAAAGGCGGCCCGAATGGGCCGCCTTCACGTATATTAAACCTGATTAAGGTCTTATTTCAAATTCAGCTCCTCGCCGATCGCCTTCACTTTGTCTTTCAGTGAAGCGTAAACGCTGTCGAAATCCTCGCTCTTTTCGAGTGCTGCGCGAACGCCTACGTAGAACTTGATCTTTGGCTCGGTGCCCGACGGGCGGCAGGTGAATTTCGTGCCGTCTTCGGTGAAGAATTGCAGTACATTCGACGATTCGATACCCATTTCGCCAGATGGAATGGATGTGGTCGCATGCGTTTTGAAATCGGTAGTGGTTAATGCCTTATAGTCGTCCATGCGTACTACCGGCGAGCCTGCGATGGTTTTCGGCGGGTTAGCGCGGAAATCGGCCATCATTTGCTGGATTTCGTCTGCGCCGGATTTACCCTTTTTGGTCAGCGAGATCAGCCCTTCGTAATAGAAACCAAACTGTTTGTAGATTTCCATCAGCATATCGAAGAGGCTCAGGCCCTTGTCTTTGGCATAGGCCGTCAGCTCGGCGATCATCGCGCAGGAAGCGATCGCGTCCTTGTCACGCACCGCGTCGCCGATGAGGTAGCCGTAGCTTTCCTCCCCGCCGCCGATGAACTGCTCCTGGCCTTCCTTCTCACGGATTACCTGGGCTATGTATTTGAAACCGGTGAGCGTGTTGTAGCATTTCACGTCGTAAGCTGCCGCCATCTTGTCAATCAGGTCGGTGGTTACGATGGTTTTGCACACAAACTGCGTCCCGGTGAGTTTTCCGGCGTCTTTCCAGGCGTTCAGAAGATAATAAATGAGGACGCTGGCCGTCTGATTGCCATTCAAAAGCTGGATTTCGCCGTGGTGGTTTTTCACCGCGATACCTACACGGTCGGAATCAGGGTCGGTGCCCATGACGAGGTCCGCGTCGATTTCCCTGGCCTTTTCAACGGCTTTGGACATCGCTTCGCTTTCCTCGGGGTTGGGATAAACCACCGTCGGGAATTGGCCATTGCCTTTCGGTTCGGCCTGTTCTTCGATCACGGTTACGGCCTGGAAGCCCATTTTACCGAGCAATTGCGGCACGAGTGTGACGCCCGTTCCGTGCAGCGGCGTATACACGATTTTCAGGTCTTTCTGACGTTCCAATGCACCTTTCGAAATGGACAGGGACAGGATATGGTCAATGTATTTTTCATCCACATCCGCACCGATCTTCGTGATTTTCGACGCATCGCCGTCGAATTTCACCTGGTCAATGGAAGTGATTGCATTTACTTCGTTGATAATGTTGGTATCGTGCGGCGCTACCACTTGCGAACCGTCGGTCCAGTAGGCTTTGTAACCGTTATATTCTTTGGGGTTGTGTGAAGCCGTTACCACTACCCCGCTTTTGCAGCCCAGCAAACGGATCGCGAAGGAAAGCTCAGGCGTCGGGCGCAATGCTTCGAACAGGTACACGGAAATGCCGTTGGCTGTGAAAATATCGGCGATGATCTTCGCAAACTCGTCCGATTTAATACGACTGTCGTAAGCCACGGCCACGCTTTTTTCCTCATTCGGGAATGCCTTGTTGAGGTAATTGGCCAAACCCTGCGTAGCGCTGCCGACCGTGTAGCGGTTCATGCGGTTGGAACCGATGCCGATGAGGCCCCTCAAACCGCCCGTTCCGAATTCGAGGTCCTTGTAAAACGCGTCTGTCAGTTCAGTATCGTTGCCTTCATCAATCAGTTGTTGAATGGATTGTTTTGTATCGATATCGTAATCACCGTTGAGCCAGCTGCTCACTTTGGTCATCACATTCGGTTCCAATTTTGCAGTCATAATGAGTTAAAGAGAATAAATTAAGAGAATGATAAAATGTAAGTGTGGATACTATTTACTGATTTCAACCGGCTCTTTCTCGATCGCCGAAAACTGTTCTTTGGCCGTTTTGTGGATCAGCTCCGCTACGAGCCCTGTCCAGCCCGTCTGGTGGCTTGCGCCGCAGCCGCGGCCATTGTCGCCGTGGAAATATTCGTAAAAAAGAACGTGCTCGTTAAAATTCGGGTCTTTCTGCATTTTTTCATCGTGCCCGTACACCGCCCTTTTCCCTTCCGAATCCTTCTTGAAAATGTCGATCAACCGGCATGCAATGGCCAGTGCGGCGTCTTTGATCGTTGTCAGGTTGCCGGAATTGGTCGGGTATTCGATCATGAAATCCTCGCCGTAATAGGAATGGAATTTCATCAGGGAGTCGAAAATGAGGTAGTTCAGCGGGAACCAGATCGGGCCGCGCCAGTTGGAGTTACCGCCCATAATGTCGGTCAATGCTTCCGCCGGCGTGTAATCTACCTGCAACACCTCCCCATTGATATAAAACTTGTACGGGTTCTGCTCATGGTATTTGGACAACGCCCGCACGCCGTAATCCGACAGGAATTCGCTCTCATCGAGCATCCGTTTCATGATCATCTTCATCCGGTGCCCGCGCAGGATCGACAGCAGCCTGTTCTCGCCTTTTCCCGACTCGAACCACCGCGATATCAACCTCGCCAGGTCCGGCCGGTTGGCCAACACCCATTCCACACGCCGTTTGAAAACCGGTAGTTTGTCCAGATTCTGCGGGTCCAGAATTTCTACGGCAAAAAGCGGGATAAGGCCTACGATCGAGCGTACTTTCAGCAAAATACTTTGTCCGTTCGGAATGTGGATCACATCGTAATAGAACTGGTCTTCCTCGTCCCAGAGACTGATCGACGAATTTTTCCCGCCAATAGACTCCATCGCGCCCGCAATGTGCAGGAAGTGCTCGAAGAATTTGGAAGCCATATCCTGGTAAACACCGTGCACCAGGGCGATCTCCACCGAAATGCGCAGCATATTGAGCGTATACATGGCCATCCAGCCCGTAGCATCGGCCTGTTGGAGCTTGCCGCCGAACGGCATCGGCGTAGAGCGGTCGAATACCCCTATGTTATCGAGCCCGAGGAAGCCGCCGCTGAAAATGTTATTGCCCGTATCGTCCTTCTGGTTGACCCACCATGTGAAGTTCAGGAGCAGTTTATGGAATATTTTTTCCAAAAACTCGATATCTCCCACCCCATTGTTCTGCTCGCGGTCGATCTCGTATACTTTCCACGTCGCCCAGCCATGTACGGGCGGGTTTACGTCGGAGAAGTTCCACTCATAGGCAGGTATCTGCCCGTTCGGATGCATATAATACTCGCGCAGGAGGATTTCGAGCTGTCTTTTGGCAAAATCGGCATCCACCCTTGCCAGCGGCACGCAATGGAAGGCTAAGTCCCATGCCGCAAACCACGGGTACTCCCATTTATCGGGCATTGAAATGATATTGGCCGCATATAAATGCTTCCAGCCCGAGTTACGGCCCCATTTCCGGCCCTGGTTTGGGCCCGGCTGCGCGGGGTCGCCTTTAAGCCATTCGTATACATTGTAATAGTAGAACTGCTTGCTCCAAAGCATCCCGGCGTAGGATTGCCGCTGGATCGAGCGCAGGTCCGCGTCCGCAACGTCGCGCTGAAGGTCATCGTAAAATTCGTCAGCCTCCCGGATACGCTTGCTAAAAAGGTCCTCAAACCCGCCGAATGGCTCTGAAATGGTATGGTTGACGAACCGCAGCCGGAAAGTGGCGCTCTCGCCGCCTTTGATAGTTTTGGTAAAACGCGCCGCTGCTTTCGTACCGATATTGTTCGGATTGACGGTATTGCTCTTCTGGCCGCTGATCACATAATCATTGATACCGTCCTTAGGATAAGCGGTATTATTGGCCGTACCGTAAAGTTTCTTGAAATTGGTTTCGTTCTCGCAGAACAACAGCTCATCCGCACCGTCGAGGTATAGGTTATATTTACCATGTTTCCGGTGGGTTACCTCGATCAGCCGGTTGGAAATACCATTCATGATCGGCTTGTAGTTGAACGCCTCGTAACCCCACGACCAGGTATTCCGGAACATAATCTGCGGCAGCACCGTGATGGGCGCGTCCTCTTTCCCCCGGTTGAAAACCGTCACTTTCATGAGAATATCCTCCTCGTCGGCCTTGGCGTGCTCGATGAAGATATCGAAGTAATCGTCGTTATCGAACACACCGGTGTCCATGATTTCGTACTCCGGGTCCTGTTTACCGCGCCGGCCGTTCTCCTGTCGCAATTTTTCGTAGGGAAATGGCTGCTGCGGGTATTTGTAAAGCATTTTGGTGTACGAATGCGTCGGCGTGCTATCGAGGTAATAGTACATTTCCTTCACATCCTCCCCGTGGTTCGATTCCCGGTTAGTCAGTCCGAAGATCCGTTCCTTCAATATTTTGTCCTTATGGTTCCAGAACCCGAACGAGAGACATATATGCTGTTTGTTATCAGAAAAACCACCGATCCCGTCCTCGCCCCAGCGGTATGCTTTGGAAAGGGCCATTTCGTGGGTAATGTAGTTCCAGGCATCGCCATTCCCGCTGTAATCCTCGCGAACGGTCCCCCATTGGCGTTCAGACAGGTAAGGCCCCCACTTTTTCCATCCCTTATTTTCTTTCTGAAGACTCAATCTAACTTTTTCAGCTCCTTGTGCCATTAATCTGTCAATTTTTCGAAAGGAATGAATTTCAATAATTACCCAATTTAGAAAACCGGTTTTCAAAAACACGAGAAACGGCCAGAAAATTGAAAAAAATTAACAATCTGGTATCACGCCGCTCCCGGGCACGTGAATGCTTGTAAATCGCTCATAATGAGCAATCATTTAGTAACCTCGCAAATACTTGCAATTATAATGCCGGGCTTTCGATTCGGGTGATGTCGTAGGATACCGCACCTGCAAAAAAGGTGGTGATCGACGCCGCTTTCTCCGAAGTCTCGGTCAGCAGCGGGTGGCGCTCCCCGTGCAGCAGCGCCTCCACATCCGATACGTATTCCTTGAACATCAGCGGATTGGACAATTGATAGAACTGGCCGTCGGCGGCTTTCAGTACCGGTACCGGCCTCTTTTTTCCTTCCGCATTGAGCAAGTCGTAACGGCGGCGCGCTTCGGCATACGCCTCGTCAGTGGCGTCGAACACGATCTGTTCGGCAGGTTTTTCCACAGCGACGCCGGCAGTAATCTGCGCATCCAGCTTTTCCAGGAGCGCCCGCAGCGCCCAGGTGTGTTTACCCGTACGTATGCGTTCGCGCAGGGACTGGCGGATGAGGTAGGTCAATGCCTGGGTCACGTTCAGCCCAATCTCCGCCATTTGCTTGAAAATGAAGGAAGTAGGAGACATACCCGGAATGGTGTTCGGATCGTGGAGCAGGATGGTGCCTTCTTCGGTGAGGAAGCCGTCGATGCGCACGCACGCATTGATGCCCAGCTGCTGGAACACCGCGGCAATCATTTGCTGGATTTCCCGGTTCTTTTCCAGCGTAGTGTCCACCGGAATGCGTTTGCGGCTGGCGCCGGGCTTGTATTTGGCGTTAAAATCAAAAACCTGCACCATTTTAATCACCTCGCTTGGTGGTAATGCCAGCGGTGCGCCGTTATCAAACTGAATGCAGCCGCAGGAAAACTCCTGCCCATTCACGAATTCTTCGATCAGCACCTGGTCTTCGGCATTGGAACTGCTCAGCAATGCCTGGTTATTTCCTTCGGAAAAATAGATTTCCAGCTCGCTGATCAGCGTCACAGGATGGTAAATGGTTTTCCCATGAAATACGACAGGAAAGCCGATGCCTTCGTCGAGATTAGCAATTTTCTGCCCCCAGGCCAGTTTTTCGGCTTCATCGAGTTCCTTCCAGGTCGCTGCATCCAGCTCGATCTGGAAAAAGCATTGGTTCACGGCAGCCACGAATTCGTCCAGCGAATCCTCCTTCACGATGGCTACGCCGATAGACGAGCCCTGATGCGGCGCCTTGATCACCAGCGGCAGCCCCAAATGCTTTTTCAGCACCTGGAAGAGCAGCGGGTAATCCTTCGGCACCCACTGGTTATAGGTGAGCGTCCAGCTCTTCTTTTCCTGCCCGTTCACGAGGGCGATCATTTCGTTCTGTAAAATCTTGTCGATACCCACTGCGGAGCCCATCAGGCCGGGGCCGCTGTACGGGATTTTGTACCATTCGAGCAGGCCCTGAATGGCGCCGTCCTCACAGTCGGGCCCATGCATGGCCAGGAATGCGAATTCGAAATGGTTTTTGAAATCGGCGGGGGTAATCAGTGTTCCGGTGTCGGCAGGCACATCGGCCGCGGCGAGTTCGGGAAACGATTCGATGTATGTTTTGAAGCCATCTTTTTGAATGCCCGGCGCCGGATAAAACTCCCGGATTTCGGACTGGTACATTAACTCCTTTTGCAACAGTATAAACCTTCCGAAGCTGTCCACAAAAACCGGTACCGGCTCAAAAAGTGACTTGTCGAGGTATTCAAATGCTGTTTTGCCGCCCGCAAATGATATTTCCCGTTCGCGGGAAGGACCTCCAAAAAAAATTCCGATACGCATGTCTGATAATCCTGATTTAGCATTTCAATGTGGTTCGCAATATAACGGACTAAACGGGAGGAATCAATTTCCGGCTATCCAACGCGGGTATTAAAACGCAAAAAGCAGTTCCCCTTTCGGGAAACTGCTTTTTAGGAATATTCAATATTATTTTTCCGCTGTTATGCCAGCTCCGGCACATTGGAAGAAACTACTTTATTAATGTATGGCACAGCTTTACGGATCGATTCTTCCAATCCGGCACGGAACGTCATCGCACTCATCGGGCAGCTTTGGCAGGAGCCTTGCAGTTCCAGCTTCACAACCAGGTCGTCCGTCAGTTCCACAAATTTCACATCACCTCCGTCTGCATGCAGGTAAGGACGCACCGTTTCGAGCGCCTGCTCGATCAATTCTATGGTTTTTTCTTTTGAATCCATTGTTAAAAAGTCTGTCTGCTAAGATGCAAGATTATATCCAAAAAATCAAATCATTCAGTCACTAACTGCTAAACCACGATCTCTACCGCTTTCGTTCTTTCGCGTGACGCATTGCGGATCGCTACCTGCTGCGCCAATGCCTCAGCGGCACTCATAAACGCATCGTTCACAATCGCGTTGGTATCCATCACTGCCGGACGGCCGTCGTCACCCGCCTCGCGGATACCTTGTACCAATGGAATCTGACCGATCAAAGGCACTTCGAATTTATCTGCCAACGCCTGTCCGCCACCTTTTCCGAAGATGTGGTACTTGTGGTCGGGCAGCTCTTCGGGCGTAAACCAGGCCATATTTTCGATCACTCCGAGAATAGGTACGTTAATCTGCGGCTGTTTGAACATGGACAAACCTTTGATCGCATCGGCCAGGGCCACTTTCTGAGGTGTCGTAACCACCACCGCGCCGGTTACCGGAACGGTTTGTACGAGCGTCAGGTGAATGTCGCTGGTACCAGGGGGCAGGTCGATGAGCAGGTAATCCAGCTCGCCCCAGTCGGTATCGCCGAAAAACTGGCGCAATGCCTGGCTCGCCATCGGTCCGCGCCATACGACTGCGCTGTCAGGTGGGGTCAGGAAGCCGATCGACATCATTTTAATGCCGTACTGGCGGATCGGATTGATGTAGTTTTTACCGTCTTTCGGTGTAATGGTGGGCTGCATATTCTCCGCGCCGAACATCACCGGGATCGACGGGCCTGAAATGTCCGCATCGATAATGCCCACTTTCGCGCCTGAACGGTGCAATGCCATCGCAAGGTTGGCCGTAACAGTAGATTTACCGACGCCGCCTTTCCCGGACGAAATCGCAATCACGTTTTTCACGCCGGGGATCAACGGGCCGGTGTGCCGGGTAGTGGTAACGTTGGCTGTGAGCTTGATGATCACCTCCACATCCGGGCTCAGATGCTCGTGGATCGCATTCTCGCAATTCTTTCTGATCAGTTCTTTGAGGGGGCAAGCGGGGGTGGTCAGCACTACCGTAAACCGCACCTGGTTTACCCCGACTTCTATATCCTGGATCATACCGAGCGTCACCAGATCCTTTTTCAGGTCGGGCTCTTCCACAGTACTCAACGCCTGCAATACTTTTTCCTTATTGATTGTAAATTCTCCCATTATTATGGTTGGTACTTTGACTTGATATTATGCAACACGAAATGCGGGCAATGAGTTTGTCACATTCCCGGAAATTCTCCGATTCGCCGCTCTACCTCCTCCATCTCCGCCGAAACGTCCACATTTCGTGACAATGCATTGAGCTTGCTCCACAGCGATTTCAGCATTTTGAGATGCCCCTGTGTGAAACCATGCAGCGGCCGGTGCGCGAGGCTGTCCCGGAGCGACGCCCATTCGTTCATGAATTTCAGCGCGTCGGGCTCGACGTATGTTTGGGTAAAAGCATTGAAAATGTACTGTTCCGCGAGGCTGCTCGGGTGGATCATATCCTCCTTATAGAACCGGTAATCCCGAAGCTCGTCGATCATGATCTCGTACGACGGGAAGTAACCCACGTGCTTGTATTTCTCCGAGAGCCGGTGGCATACGAGCCGCAATGTCGACTTGCTCACCTGGTTAAGCGGGAGCGTGTCGCGGGTGTGGCGCACGGGGCTCACCGTGAGCATAATGCGCATCTTCCGGTTGTATGGGATCAGTTTCTGAATGAGTTGTTCAAATGCGATGGTGATCTGATCGAAATGCAGCAGTTCCTTTACAAACCGGTCGCCGGGCAACTTATGGCAGTTCCCGACGATCAGGTTCGTCTTCCGGTGGCGGTAAGCATATGCAGTGCCCAATGTGATGACGAGCAGATCGGCCTCCGCCAGGAACTCACGCATTTCATCCAGCTTATCCGAAAGCTGCGCATCCAGCGACGCCTGCCCCATGGCCCATTGCGACGAATGAAAATCGTGGTGCAGCCAGATATGATCGGGATTTTGAAGAAACAGCGCGGGGTTAGGCCTTTTTTCCTCCACGGCGCTGTCGAGTATTTTACAAATCGTGAGCGGGTTGAACACCGTACCTACGGGATTGTTGAGCACGTGGAACTTGTAATCGTCCAGCTGGCTTCCCAGCACCTCGGCGAAGCACGAGCCGATGGTCAGTATTTTGGTATGGTGATTAATCCTCCAATCGGGTGCATCCAGCGCGACTTCCGTACTCAACTTAATATCCTTCATTACATAAAAACGACAAGCGGGCCACAAAATTAAGCATGAAAACCAAACGATTTCACTAAATGCTGTGGTTTAGGAATTTATAATTTGGATTATTAAAAAAATTTCTATGTTTGACGGCGTTTCAACACACACTGTAAGTCGTTTAGAATATGGATGAAAGGGGCTATCCGTTTGAGGTCATTCCTGATGAGCACATTTATAAGTTTGAAAGCGTCAGCGCAAACAAAAAGATCCATAAGGCTGTTCTAATGACGCCCACAGCAAATGAATGGCTCTTCAATCTGGCACTGGTAGACGTGGATGAAGATCGATTGCGGGATGATGTGGAAAGCAATAACGGCGACATGCCGGTGATCCTGGCTACCGTGTTTCAGATCGTTGATCATTTTCTGAAAATCAGGCCGGAATGCATTGTCATGTTCAGAGGCAATGACAGTCGCAGGCAAAGGCTGTACCGAATAGCGTTGAGCAGGGAGCTGTTCCGCATTTCAGAGAAATTCGAAATTTTCGGCGGTCAGCATGGCAAGGCGGTCCCTTTTACCCCAAATACTGATTTTGAACTATATTACATTAAACTACGACGACATGAAGGAGACAAAACCATTGGAAGAGACCAAAAAATTTAAACTCTCTCCTGCACAGCAACAGTTCGTTGACCAAAAGTTGAAGGATGCCAACGAGTATCTCCGTACAGCAGACTTATCGGCGCTTTTCGCAGACCGTACCAAAACCGACAAAACAAAGAAAGTGTAGTTTCATGCTGCTTCCAACCCTACCCGAAATAGCCGTTCTTTTGGCGTTATCAGGCTGCGCCCAGCCGTCTCCCGACAAGCTGCCAACCCAGCCTACCTACGAATTCGCCTCTACCCCATCCTGGCAGGACGAATTTACTACACCCGGCGAGCCCGACCCGGCCAAATGGAGCTATAACCTCGGCGATCATGGTTGGGGAAATAATGAGCTGGAAAACTATACCGATAAGATCGGGAATGCCAGGGTAGAGGATGGCAACCTCGTGATCACGGCCATCAAGGAGCCGTCGGGGAAGCAGCAATACAGTTCGGCGCGGCTGGTGTCGAAAGGTAAGGGGGATTTCCTGTACGGGAAATTCGAGATCCGGGCGAAGTTGCCGAAAGGGCGCGGGACATGGCCGGCCATCTGGATGCTGGCCAGCGGGAACGACTATGGCAACAAAGGCTGGCCGGACAACGGCGAGATCGATATCATGGAGCACGTAGGGTTCGACCAGGACCGGGTGCATGGCAATATTCACACGAAAGCATTCAACCATGCGATTAAAACCAACAAGGGTAGCAATGTGGTCGTGCAGGGGCTTTCCGAGGATTTTCACGTGTATACATGTGAATGGACGCCCGATGCCGTGACGATTCTCGTCGATGGAAACGCCTATTTTACATTCAAAAAAGAAGCGGCCTACCAATGGCCCGAATGGCCGTTCGACAAACCATTTCATTTAATTTTAAATATCGCCGTCGGTGGTAACTGGGGCGGGCAGAAGGGCGTGGACGACAGCATTTTCCCGCAAAAAATGGAGGTCGATTACGTCCGCGTGTACCCGCTCGTAACGAAGTAGCGGCTTTGAAAATCCAGTGCACGGAAGTATCTTGCACCATGGATCATTTCGTTGTTTCGGCCAGGAAGTATCGTCCCGTCACCTTTGATTCGGTGGTGGGTCAATCACACATTACTACCACGTTAAAGAATGCCATTCGCACCAATCACCTCGCGCAAGCTTTTCTTTTCTGCGGCCCGCGCGGAGTGGGAAAAACGACTTGCGCGCGTATCCTGGCCAAGACGATCAACTGCCAGAACCTGGGCGACGACGTGGAGGCCTGCGGCGAATGCGAATCATGCGTAAGCTTCCAGAACAACGCTTCTTTCAACATCCACGAGCTCGATGCGGCTTCCAACAACTCCGTGGAAGATATCCGTAACCTGATCGACCAAGTGCGGTACCCGCCCCAAACCGGTAAGTACAAGATCTACATCATCGACGAGGTGCATATGCTCTCGCAGGCCGCCTTCAATGCATTTTTGAAGACATTGGAAGAGCCGCCTTCGTACGCGATTTTCATCCTCGCCACGACGGAGAAGCATAAGATCCTTCCAACAATCCTGTCGCGCTGCCAGATTTTCGACTTCAACCGCATTCAGTCGAAAGACATTGCGCATCATCTTTTGGATATTGCCAAAAAAGAAGGCATTAACGCAGATCATGAAGCCCTCGAACTGATCGGCCAGAAAGCCGACGGCGGTTTGCGTGACGCATTGTCGATGTTCGATTTGAATGTGACCTTTTCCACTGATAACCACCTCACCTATGCGGCGGTACTGGAAAACCTGCATATTCTCGATTACGATTACTATTTCAAAATCACCGACGCGCTAACGGCCGGCAGCATTGCCCGCTCGCTGGTACTTTTCGATGAGATATTAAGAAAAGGATTTGACGGCCATTTGTTCATAGTAGGCCTGTTGGAACATTTCCGGAACCTGCTTGTGTGTAAAGACCCGGCCACGGTTACCTTGCTTCAAGTTTCCGAGTCGGCCGAGCGGAAGTACCTCGAACAGTCGCTCATGGCGGATCTGAGTTTCCTGCTCTCGGCATTGAGCATTACCGGGCAATGCGATATCAACTACAAATCGGCGAAAAACCAGCGGTTGCATGTAGAGCTCTGTCTCATGAAACTCGCCAGTTTGCCCCAGGTTCTTCAACTTCACACCCTTGCAGCCGTTGATGAAACGGCAAAAAAAAAAGTTGAGCCCCAACCCGGACAACCATTAAGCGCATCCGCGAACGCTCCGCAACCAGGCGGCCCGGCCAACAATGGGCAGTACACTAACGGCAACACAACCTCGCCGGCAAATAACACACATGCTACGGCAGCTCAGCCAGCCGCTTTTGCGCAGGCACATGTGCAGCAAACAGCACCGCAACACGCCGCGCCTACACATAATGCACATACGCATGCCGCCAATGCGCCGGCCAATCCCGCGCAAGCTGCAACTTCTCGCCTGAAAAACACCGTTTCCCTCACGCAATCGCTCACGCCACCTTCGCAGGCAGCGAAAGAAGAGACCAGCCAGCCCGCGAAAGTAGACTATGGCACTGTGTCAAACGGAGCGAAAAAAGAGGAGCTGAATTTGGCCAACCTGCAACGGCTATGGTACGAGTTTTCGCAAAAGCGCCTGCAAGCCGGCAATTCCACCACGGAGCAAATTACCCTGAACCGTGAATTTCAGCTGAGCGGCACCACCATTGAAATCGCGTTGGATAACGACCACCAGCTCGACGCTGTGGCGAATGTGCGGTATGAATTACTGGGCTTCCTGAAAGCACGGCTAGATGCACCGAAATTGGATATCAACCCCCGTGTGGCCCCTCAGGAAGTAAACAGGCTGCCTTACACGCCTGCCGAGAAATTCAACTTTTTGGCAGAAAAAAACCCCTATTTACTCGAATTGAAACAAGCATTGGGGCTGGATGTCGATTTTTAATTTCTGGAAGAACCTGCGTTCCGGAAAGTATCGTGCAAATGCAACACTTGCGGTATCAACTCGGAGTCATCGTCGTTTTGCACAAAATAATCGCCTATTTCGCGCCGGTGCTCATCCGAAACCTGCCGTTCGATAATGGCCCGGATTTCTTGTTCCGTGCGGTTGTCGCGTTGCAGGATCCTTTGAATGCGCAGATCCACCGGTGCTTCCACCACCACCACGTAGTCAACGGCATTTGCCTCACCCGCTTTCCCCATAATGGCGGCTTCTTTCAGCACATAAGGAATACCCTCATTTTGCGCAACCCACGATTTTGTGTCACGCATCACCACCGGGTGAATGATCGCATTCAGTTCTTTCAGCAATGGCTCGTTGTCGAAAACCCGTGAAGCGACGTATTTGGTATTATAAAAACCTTCGGCATAAGCTTCCGGCCCCAGTAACGCGGTCACTTTTTCCCTGATCCCGGGGTCGTGGTTCGTGAGCCATTTGGCCCGGCTATCGGCATAGTACACCGGCACGTCCAGGCATTCGAAGAGCCGGCAAACCATGCTTTTACCAGAACCAATACCGCCGGTAACGCCTATCAGGAGGGGAAGTTTCATGGAATGCAGGGTTGGCGATAAGTTATTCCTGCGGAGGCGCCGCAAGGTACTGCGCTACCTCGAAGCTCACGTAAACATCCCGGTGGCTCACTTCCACCAGTGGGGAAACCGGCAGCGGAATGGGCAGGCTTTCGTCGTAGTTGTTCTGGATTTTCGGCGTTTGCACGCGTACCCTGATCGTATCCGGGTAAGATTTGATCTGAGAAACGGGGCCATCTACCGATATCAGCGACGGGGACACATTGATAAAGCTCGAAATCACATACCCTTCACGAATATCGATACCTGTGCTATCGACGCGGATCGGGATGATCTTGCGGATTTTCGGTTCGAAGTTCAGCTCGAATGTGTCGGCTACCACATAGTTCACGTGCAGGTTCGGGAACATGTCCGTGATCTGGTCGGTGAGTGTGGTGGAGTTGATGAAACTGGACACGTTCGGGTTTTGTACCCGGTAGATCACCGGGTTAGCATTGAAATTCAGCCAGGATTTTTGGAGTAATGTCCAGCCGTCGCCCGTCACGTTCACCGAAATCCGCTTCGGGAGCGGCTGCATGGGCACGTAGGCCGCATTATCGTATTCGATCGACAGCGGGTAATTCAGTTTGAGAGAATAATTGTCCTTATTGAGGACGTTCATTAACCAAAAAAAGGATGCTGCAAGCAAGCATCCTATAAATGTTTTGATCCTGTTCTGGTTGGGTGGGACTTGGCTCACAACAATTTTGAAATTGCATGCATTGCGGCGAATGCATGCTGTTCACAATTAGTTACCCGCAATCGTGCGGGAAATCGCCGATTTCTCGACTGTTAATTTCACACCTTTATCCAACTCAAGCGTCACCGTCGCTTCCTCCACCGTGTAAACCCGTGCATGGATTCCACCGATGGTCACGACCTGGTCGCCCTTTTTCAGGTTATTCAGCAATTCTTTCTGCTCCTTCTGCTTCTTCTGTTGCGGACGGATCATGAAAAAATAGAATACCCCGATGATACCAACCCACATTACGACCTGATAGATCATCCCTTGTGAGCCGCCGGCTCCTGCTTGTGCTAAAATAGAAAAATTCATTGTAGTAGATGGGTTGTATAAATGTTACTTCTTCGCCGTTGTCGAATCGACGGCCGGCTGAGGTGCTGCATTAACGATGCCTTTCAGCCTCAATTCGATATTAGCCGGCTCGGTATTGGCGTAAACCGTAATGGTTTTAACCTGCGGGCCTGCCTTGTGCTTGCTGTCGAAACGTACTTTAATGCTGGACGTCTGCTTTGCTTCGATCGGGTCTTTCGGCCATTCGGGCGTCGTACACCCGCACGAGGAACTGATATTATTGAGGATCAGCGGGTATTCGCCGTCGTTGCGGAATTTGAACTCGTGTTCCACAATGGCACCTTCCTCGATCGTCCCGAAATCATACTCGGTACTATCGATCAAAGCAAAAACAGGCATCTTTGAACTTGCCTGTTTTTCCTCGCCTTTCTTGTCAGTTTTGGAACAACCGGAAAAAGCTACTGCCAATCCCAGCACCGCGAAAAGGGCTATTTTCTTCATAGAAAGCATTAGCTGGCTTGTCCCTTGATCTGCGCCATCAGGCGATCGACGTCTTCCAGCAGCTTTTCGGCTTTTTCACGGGCATCATTCACCACGCGCTCGCCTTCCGTTCTGGAAAAATTGTCGGGCTGGTCTTTCTTATCAACCAGGTCCTGAATAACTTCTTGCAGTTTTTCACGGTATTTGGACAGCCTGTATGTAAGCTGGGTACGAAGCACCTCCCCTTTGTCGGGAGCGTAAAGGATACCCAGTGCCGCGCCCGTAGCGCAGCCTGTCAGGAATGCGATTAAAGTATTACTGGTTTTACTCATGATTTCTCTTAGTTTTTTAGCTGTTAACAGGGGCTCAGCTTCATTTTCTATAATGGCCTCCAAAAATTGTTCCATTATACCCGGCCCCAATTTCGTCAGCTTTTACTTATTATCAATCAATCCGCGCCCGCTTTTTCTGATCACGCCTTCCTTCGCAAGCTTGACGGACAGTACGTCGAGGACGCCGTTCACAAACTTACCACTTTTTGGGGTACTGTACCTTTTTGCAATCTCGATAAACTCATTGATGGTGACTTTCACGGGGATACCCGGGAAATGGATCAGCTCCGCGAGGGCTGTTTTCAGGATAATGAGGTCCACCAATGCGATCCTTTCGAGTTCCCAGTTTTTCAATTGGTCTTCAAGATAAATATCGTACTGGTCGCTATCCCTAACCACAATTTTACACAACTCTTCCACAAATGCCCTGTCTTCTTCCCAATCCTTGGTCAGCGGTGCGAGCTGGAACGTGTGCGCGTGGTCGGCCGTACGCAGGGTTTTGATCGCAAGGCTGCGGATCAGTTCGGCGTGGTCGGCCCAGTAAAGGTCACGTTGTTCGAGATAGTCGAGTGAGACCTCGTGTTTGAGGATAATCTGACGCAGGACGTGCTGGATCAGCTCCTGGTCTTCCTCCGGCTCGTGCGAAGCCGATTTGCAATATGTTTCATAGGTTTCGTCCTTCCGCAATGCCTCCCGGTAAATCTTCCGGATCAGGTTCATTTCGTCGGACCAGTTGATGCCGCTGCGGATAATTTCTTCCGTCAGCGCCTTGTCTTCCTGCAATACCTTGATCACCCGGTTGGAATCCAGGCCCGAATCTTTCGGGAATGGAGCCTCGGGGTCTTCGTACCTGCGCTCGCGGTCGATTTTCGCCTGGTGCGCCAGTTCGATCAGCATCGACAGGATTCTGATAAAGTCGACGTAAATGGTTTCCGTCTCATTCAAAACCCTTCTTACGAGTTTCTCTCCATCCGAATTAGTCTGCCGGGTATATGCCTCATAGGCGCTTCTCGCTACGGTCAATACTTTGGCCGGAAGCTCCTCGTCTTCGTTCGGCTTGCCGTGCTTGATGAACTCGTCGAGCGTCATATTCGCGAGTTGCTTCATTCCGGAGAGCTTTTTGCGATCCTGAAACTCCATCGAGTTGAGGTCGGGCGCGAAAGCTTCTTCAATATTGTCGAGCGCCAGCAAACGGTTCGCGTCGGCGGTGAGTTGCCGCGCATAAAGTGCCTGAACCGCCTTGGTTCTTAGTAATCTTCTATTCAGCATAAGCCGGAATACTATTTGGATAAAAGGTACAGTAAATCAAAGAACGTGTCTGCATGTGCTGCAAGGCCATTCTGTGGTGTACCCCGCATTGGATGTTTTTGAAATTGACCGCAAAATTAGACTATTTTGTTCACAATCGGAAAATTGGGACGCGCCGTTTTAATTTTGCAACGTTTTAGTAAAATAGGATGTTGGCTAGAAAACATCCTGCGCGGCGATCTTAAATCTGAACTGGTGAAAGCATTAAAGTTCCTCAACAAATATTTGTGGAAATACAAGTGGTATCTCATTCTGGGTATCCTTTTTACGATCATATCCAATCTTTTTGGCATTATCCCGGCCCAGCTTGTGCGTTACGCGCTCGACCTCGTGATCGAAACGCTCGATGTTTATTACCTCTACCATGGCATGTCGCTCCAAACCGACATGTATGACATTTTTGCGTTCAGCATCCTGCTCTACGGCTTCCTGATCCTGGTCATGGCCTTGCTGAAAGGGATATTTCTCTTCCTGGTGCGCCAAACGATCATCGTCATGTCGCGGCACATCGAGTTTGAGCTCAAAAACGACATTTACGCCCACTACCAGACGCTCCCGGCCGCATTTTTCCGCCGCCATAGTACCGGCGACCTTATGGCCCGCATTTCGGAAGACGTGAGCAATGTCCGCATTTACGTCGGTCCGGCGCTCATGTACGGCATTAACCTCATCGTGCTGTTCTTCCTCGTCATCTCGTATATGATTTCGGTGAGTGCCAAACTGACTTTTTTCGTCCTTTTGCCGCTACCGGTGCTCTCGATCAGTGTATATGTGGTCAACAGCATGATCATGAAACGCTCGCAGGAAATTCAGAAGCAGCTTTCCGCATTGTCCACATACGTGCAGGAAGCGTTTTCAGGTATACGGGTGATCAAGTCATTTGTCCAGGAAAAACGTTCCTATGCCAATTTCGAGAAGGAAGCGGAGGTTTTTAAAACCAAATCGCTGGGACTGACCAAAGTCGACGCATTCTTCTACCCGATTATCATGCTGCTCATCGGCCTGAGCAACATCCTCGTAATTTTTGTCGGCGGCCAGGAAATCATCAATGGAAGGCTTACGCCGGGCAACATCACCGAGTTTATATTGTATGTCAATATGCTCACCTGGCCAGTGATGGCATTGGGCTGGACTACAAGCCAGATCCAGCGCGCAGCATCTTCGCAGCAGCGGATCAATGAATTTCTGGATGAAAAAACGACACTGACTTCCGAGAAAAACCTGAACCGGCCGGTAACGGGCAAGGTCACCTTCCGCCACGTAGGTTTCGTTTATCCCGATTCGGGCATTAAAGCGCTCCAAGATTTCGATCTGACAGTCGAAGCCGGCGAAACCGTAGCTATCCTCGGCACGACCGGCTCCGGCAAAAGTACGCTGGCGCATCTGCTATGCCGTCTTTACGACCCTACCGAAGGCCAGATCCTGATCGACGACATCCCGATGAAAGATTACGACGTGCGCGGTTACCGCCGTCAGATCGGCTATGTTCCGCAGGACGTATTCCTGTTTTCGGACAGCATCCAGAACAATGTCCGCTTCGGTACGGAGGATATGCCGTTCGAAAGGATCGAACAGGCCGTGAAGGACGCCGATTTGTATAACAATATCAAAGATTTCCCGCAGGGCTACGAAACCATGCTCGGCGAGAGGGGCATTACCCTCTCCGGCGGACAAAAGCAGCGCCTTTCCATCGCCCGCGCCATCGCCCGCGACCCAAAAATCCTCGTCCTGGACGACTGCCTCTCGGCCGTCGACACCAATACCGAGAATATCATTCTCAACAATATGAAACGCATCATGGACCACCGCACATCCGTGATCATCTCCCACCGCGTATCCTCCGCCAAGCTAGCCGACAAAATCGTAGTCCTCGACGAGGGCCGCATTGTAGAACAAGGCACGCATTCCGAGCTCATGGCGCTGAATGGGGCATATAAAGAGCTGTACGAGAAGCAGCTAATTTCGGAGGAGGTATAAAATACGACCTGCGCTTGACATAAACGTGAATTGATTAGCTTTGAATAGTTATCCATTCACCAACCACACTATGAGACGCTAGCTTATTTGTGGGACGCCAACGTCGCCATGTACTATCTTCAAGAAGACTTTCCGGGTTATTAATATCACTTCACCAACCGCTTCATTTCCTGCCGCAATTCCCGCATTTCCTGGTGCAGGCTTTGCAGGCTGATTTCCGTTTTGTCGGCTTCCAGGTTGAATGACAACTTACTGTTCACCTGCCATATTTCGCGGATTTCGGTGCGGTCTACGCGGATCGGTGCGTAATCGGGATTGAGGGAAATGAGGGTTACGAACGGCGAATCCTTTTCCTTCCTGATCTTTTTGACCAGCACGCTGTCAACCGTCACGACAACGTACAACTGCTTTTCACTCAATGCGTCCCAATCGTCGACCGCGCGAGCCCAGATCCATTCGCCGGATTGCAGGACGGGCGTCATACTGTCGCCATCGACCTGGAAGCCACGGAATGTAGCATTCCGGTATTCGGGTAACGGGATCGTGAAAGCGGGTAATGCCTCAAACCATTGCGCATCGCCGATATTGTTGGGATAACCCGCCGCCGCTTTGGCGCTCACGAGCACGATGTTATCCCTGCCTGCCGGATCGACCGTCACCACCTTCGGATTGACGAATACTTTATCCGCGTACAGGTATTTCTGCGCACTGTCGCCGAACAGCCAGAGCGGGTTGATGTGGTATTTTTTCAAAAGCTCCTTCACCACCTGCCCGGGGATACGCGTACGCCCGCGCTCGATATCGGCCGTGGTAGCGCTGATCCCGAGCTCTTCCGCAAATGCGGACTGGGTCAGGTTCAATTCTTCCCTGATTTGCTTAAAACGCCTGAACTCTTCGTCTATCGCCATGGATTCATGTGCTGGTTACTGGTGACAATCGCTTGACTTTTCAAACATACAAATATTTTGGAATATTTCCTTTCAATAAATGGAATTGATCCATATATTTGGAATAAATCCATTAATTCGTAAAAAATCCAACCGCCAGTGGACCGTGCGATATTACATTTTGACCTGGACACCTTTTTCGTGTCCGTAGAGCGCAAGCTGGACAGCCGGCTTGAAAAACGCCCTATACTCGTCGGGGGTACGGGCGACCGTGGCGTCGTGGCCGCGTGCAGCTATGAAACGCGGCAGTTCGGCGTGCATTCGGGTATGCCCATGAAGATGGCGCGGATGCTTTGCCCGGAGGCCACGGTGATCCGCGGGAACGGCGAAACGTATTCGCAGCATTCCAAAGTGGTGAGTGAGATCATCGCGGAGAATGTGCCGGTGTTTGAAAAAGCGAGTATCGACGAATTTTACGCCGATTTGTCGGGGATGGATAAGTATTTCAATTGCTATGGCATGGCCAGCGAGCTGCGGCAACGCATTATCCGCGAAAGCGGCCTGCCCATCTCGTTCGGGCTCGCTACCAACAAGCTGGTGTCGAAAGTGGCGACCGGCGAAGCCAAGCCGAACAACCAGCTGCAGGTAGAAGCCGGGCGGGAAAAGCCTTTCCTGGCGCCGATGGAAGTCCAGAAGATCCCGATGGTAGGGGAAAAAATGAACCAGACGCTGAACAACCTCGGCATCCGGTACGTGAAAACGATCCAGGAAATGCCTATGGAAATAATGGGGCAGGTTTTGGGCAAAAACGGCGTTTCCCTCTGGAACCGCGCCAATGGGCTCGACAACTCCCCTATCGTCCCGTTTCACGAGCGGAAATCGATTTCGAGCGAGCGCACTTTCGGGCGCGACACGGGCGATGTGCGCAAAATGCGGGAAATGGTGCGGGCAATGGCCGAAACACTGGCATTCCAGCTCCGGACGGGTGAAAAACTGACGTCCTGCGTATCCGTCAAAATCCGCTATTCCGATTTCAATACATTTTCGAAACAACTGAAAATTGCCTACACCTCGGCAGACCATGTACTGATACCGCATATCGAAAAGCTTTTCGACCAGCTGTACAACCGAAGGATGATGGTCAGGCTCGTCGGTGTCAGTTTCAGCGACCTCGTCACGGGGAATTACCAGATCAACCTGTTCGACGACACGGAAGAGCGCC
Organism: Dyadobacter beijingensis DSM 21582; assembly: GCF_000382205.1. Classification (GTDB taxonomy): domain Bacteria; phylum Bacteroidota; class Bacteroidia; order Cytophagales; family Spirosomataceae; genus Dyadobacter; species Dyadobacter beijingensis. The sequence goes on along the minus strand of NZ_KB907787.1, from coordinate 1,156,138 downwards.
TGAACCTTTATCAGGCGATGGATTACATTAAAACCAAATACGCCTACAACAAAGACGGCGACCAGATCCTGACCTGGGCCAGCACCATGGGCATTTCCGATATCGGCTCCATGGGCAACCCCTTCAACGGAGAACCGCCCATCATCCCGGCGCATCGGAATGCCTAGTTTTCCCCAACATTCATGCTACTCAACTGTCACTCTTATTTTAGCCTGCGGTTTGGAACGATATCGGAGGATGATTTGCTGGCGCTTTGCCGCGAGCACGGCCATGACTGTGCTGCGCTGACCGACATCAATAACACGTCGGGCTGCCTCAATTTCATCCGGATGGCGCCGCGGTATGATATCAAACCCATTGTCGGGATTGATTTCCGGAATGGCGTTACGCAGCAGTTTGTGGCGCTGGCGAAGAGTAACGCCGGGTTTCAGACACTGAATGCATATCTCTCGGCTTACAAGCAGACCGGCGCCCCATTCCCCGACCGCGCGCCGGAGATGGAAGACGTCGCGGTTATATATCCGTTTGAAAAACTGAACAAAGAACGTCGGGAGCAGTTCAGGAGCAACGAGTACATCGGCATTTCGATGCAGGAGCTGGATAAGCTGCATTACTCGCCCCTGCACCGGTACCGCGACCGGCTCGTGATCCAGCAGCCGGTGACGTTCCGGAACAAAAAGGACTTCAATGCGCACCGCCTGTTACGCGCCATTGACGGAAATACATTGCTCAGCAAACTATCGGCGGCTGAAACGGGCCAGGAAAGCGAACAATTTGTGCAGGCGAAGGTTTTGGAATACCATTTCAAACAAAAAGACTTCCGGGTAATCCTCGAAAACACCCGGAAACTGATGGATGAATGCCAGATCCATTTCAGTTTCGGCAACGAACGCGAGCACCAGAACCTGAAAGTATTCGGTCAGAGCGCGGAAGAGGATTTCAAAAAGCTCCGCTCGATGAGCTACGAGGCGCTGGGCTACCGGTACGGCAGCGACATTACGGACGAAATTTTCGACCGCATTGCCAAGGAACTCGAAATGATCCGGCAGCAGAACTTCGTGCCGTTCTTCCTCGTCAACCACGACATTGTGCGTTATGCGCGCCGCAAGGGCTATTATTATGTAGGCCGGGGAAGCGGCGCGAACAGCATTATCGCCTATTTACTCAACATTACCAATGTAGACCCGATCGAGCTGGACCTCTATTTCGAGCGGTTTATCAATATGTACCGGAAAAATCCCCCCGATTTCGACATCGATTTTTCCTGGCGCGACCGGGAGGATGTGACCCGCTACATTTTCGACACTTACGGCAAAAACGGCCAGACGGCCCTGCTCGCGACGTACAGCACGTTTCAGCACAATGCCGCCGTGCGCGAACTCGGCAAGGTTTTTGGCCTACCTGCCTACGAAATCGATACGCTGGCCAACGGAAAGTTCGATCCGAAAAAGCTCGACCAGCTATCGGGCCTGGTGATCAAATACGCCGATTACCTGCAAACCAACAACCAGCCGAACCACCTGAGCATCCACGCGGGCGGTATCCTCATTTCCGAGCGGCCAATGCATTATTTCACGGCCACCGACGTGCCGCCGAAAGGCTTCCCGACCACGCAGTTCGACATGGTGATCGCCGAGGATGTGGGGCTGAACAAATATGACATTCTGGGCCAGCGCGGGTTGGCGAAAATCAAGGAGACACTGGAAATCATCCGGTATAACCGTCCGGATGCGGCGGATTTCGACATTAACGACGTCAAAAAATTCAAAACCGACCCAAAAATCAACGACCTCATCCGGCAGGCGCAATGCATTGGCTGCTTCTACGTGGAATCACCGGCGATGCGGATGTTGCTCAAAAAACTGGAAGTGGACAATTACCTCGGCCTCGTGGCGGCCAGCTCCATTATCCGTCCCGGCGTGGCCAAAAGCGGGATGATGCGCGAGTACATTCTCCGCCACCGCCACCCCGAAAAACGTACCGAAGCACACCCGCGCCTGCTCGAACTGATGGAGGAAACGTACGGCATCATGGTGTACCAGGAGGACGTGATCAAGGTTGCACATTACTTTGCCGGGCTTACACTAGGCGAAGCCGATGTGATCCGGCGCGGCATGAGCGGCAAGTTCCGGGGGCGCGAGGAGTTTGAAAGGGTGAAGAAAAAGTATTTCAAAAACTGCCGCAGCAAAGGTTACGACGAAGCGACTTCGATGGAAATCTGGAACCAGATCGCCAGCTTCGCCGGGTTCGCATTCGCGAAAGGGCATTCGGCGTCGTATGCCGTGGAGAGCTACCAGACCCTGTTTTTGAAGGCCTATTTCCCGCTGGAATTCCTCGTGGCCGTGCTGAATAACGGCGGAGGCTTTTACGCGCCCGAGCTGTACGTACACGAGGCGCGCATGCTGGGCGCAACCGTACATGCACCGTGCGTGAACCACAGCGACGCGCACGCAACGATCGAAGGAAGCGATATTTACCTCGGTATGCAGTTCCTGAACGACCTGGAAGCCAAAACCATCGAGCGCATTCTCGCCGCGCGCTTGCAGGATGGGCCATTCACCTCGCTGAACGATTTCCTCGACCGGGTACCGATCTCGATCGAACAGCTCACGATCCTTATCCGCATCGACGCGTTCCGGTTTACAGGTATAGACAAGAAAACAATGCTCTGGAAGGCACATTTCCGGCTCAGCACCACGCCCGTGAAGGTGCCGCAAAAGCAATTGTTCCACACGGAAATCAAGGATTTTGAACTGCCTGAGTTCCATTCGTCCATTCTCGACGATGCTTACGACCAGATCGAGTTGCTGGGTTTTCCGCTTTGCAGTCCTTTTAACCTGTTGAAAAACACGCTGCCGAAAAGCACCATGTCGCGCGACCTGCACCTGTATGTGAACCAGGAAGTGGTGCAATACGGCTACCTCGTGGCGTTGAAAAACACGCGTACCGCCCGGGGTGAATCGATGCAGTTCGGTACGTTTCTGGATTATGAGGGACAATTTATCGATACCGTGCATTTTCCCTCGGCGGCTACACGGGTGAATGCTTCGGTGAGGGGCGTTTATAAAATTCGCGGCATTGTGACGGAAGAATTCGGCTTTCTGACCGTGGAAGTAACGGAAATCACCCGGATGGAATCGGCGGCCCGCTAACTGCGGCGGTTCCGTCCGGCCAATTTGCGGACAGGATTGATCTCTCCCAGCATTTCCACAAAAAGCCAGATCAGCAGCGCATTCCGGGCGTTCAGGATGATGACCATCGGCCATTGTTTCGAGAGCAGATTATGGTATTGCCCCGGAAATATCACCACCGTGAGCATGAGCGCGACCGTAAAAAGCAGATGGGTCCGAGCCTTGCAGAACGGGACCAGCGGCAGCAGCCAGATCATGTATTGGGGTGAAAAAACTTTGTTGAGCAGCATAAAAAGCAGTATTTGCGCACCGCAAGAGGCAATCAGCCTGCGCGTTTGCAATCCCGCCGGCATGGCCGACGCTCTATGAAACGCCCAGCCGAGGTAAGCGGTCATCGCCAGGAAGCAAATGGGAGTCGTGATATTGATAAAACCCAGAATACCGGCCGTTAACGGTGTAATCAAATGTATGGCGCCGAAGCTGTGCGCAATGTCCAGCTCGATAAGGCCGAAGCTTTCCAGCAACATCAGCATCCCTCCCGCAAGACTTTCGATCTGAATGCCGCGCAGCAGGTGGTAGCGCATGAAATCGGAGGCCGCATTCATTTCCATCGCCGCGATACAGCCTGCTAGAATAGCCGCGGCCGCCACAAAACCGGCGATTTGCCACCCCAGCTTTTTCCATTCTTTTTGAAACAAATAATACCACCCGAATACCGGCACCAGCACAATGCTGTACAACTTGGCAGCGACCGAAGCCAGGAGCGACATCCCGGAAACAAACGGCTTCTGCGAAATGTAATACACGGCGACAATGGTCAGTAACGCGGGGAACGTATCGAACCGGAAGAGGAACACCGGCAATGAGAACAGCATCGCCATCAGGTATTTGGGAAGCACTTTGCCACGCGTATCCATTTTAGCGATCACCGCTGCCATTCCCAGCCCGAGCGCCAGGTTTTGCACGACAAACCAGAACACGTAACTTTTGAAAGAACCGCCCGCCAGACTGCTGAGTATGCCCGGAAGCACGATCGGAACCAGGGAAAATACGGGATATTCGAGCCGGAAATCGCGGAATGGGACTTCGCCGCCGAGGAGTCTCATGGCCGTGCCCTGATACAAAAGCAGGTCCTGCATATGACCGGCGAAACGGAAAAACAGGTAGTAACTCTCCAATGCGAGGTACAAAAGGCCGGCAGCGAGTGCGATGGTATGACCTGGACTTCTGGCGAGACGTTTTCGGAATACAGCAGGGTCTGCGACCATCTGCAAGCCGGGAATTCTGAACTCAGTCATGGATCGGAACGTATTTTGCGGGGTGATTTCCTTCGTGGCGTGGGTCAGCGGCATTGTATTTTATATAAAACTAGCATCCTTTGCCTAATTTCCAAACAAATCACAGCTAACTATGATCTCAATACGACACTTCCTTTCATTCTCCATTTTTGTATGCCTTTTGTCCTGCAACAGCCATAAAGACACTGCCGGAGGCCAGGCCGACACGACGGACGACGGCATTCCCGCCGGGGTCGGGAATTCGGATTGTTATGTGTATCAAACGAAGGGAGACTCCGCATTTCTCCGCATCGATACCGGAAAGGACGATAGGGTCGCCGGTGAACTTTCGTATGACTTCCATGAAAAAGACCGTAACCGCGGCCAATTTACAGGTACCCTAAATGGTGACACGATTCTGGCACGCTATACTTTCCAGGCAGAAGGCAGCGAATCCATTCGGGAAGTGGTTTTTCTGAAAAAAGGATCGGGGTGGGTTGAAGGTTTTGGCGAGGTGAAAGATTCGGCAGGCGTAACACTTTTTAAAGATCGGTCGAAGCTTGATTTCGAAAAAGGGCTCCATTTCGAACCGTCGGAATGCCCTCCCGGTAAGCAATAATTTTCGGGACTGCTGTCATAGGGTTGTCATTGTACGGCTGCTAATTGCGCAGTGTATCAACCATAACCCCAATGTGCCATGGAAAAACTGGATCTGACTAAACATTTCAAAAGTTACTACACCGCAAAAGCCCAACCCGAACTGCTTGAAATCGGCCAGGCGTGCTATCTGTCCATTCAAGGCAAAGGCGATCCTTCGGGTCGGGATTTTATGCAAAAAATCCAGGCGATTTACCCGGTGGCTTATGCATTGAAATTCGCATTCAAAGCAAAGAAAAAGGATTTTGTCGTGGCGAAACTGGAAGGGCTGTGGTGGTACGACGAGGCACGCTATGCCGGCATTTCGATCGCTGATTCGCCCAAAGCCATTCCGCGCAGCGAATGGGAATACCGGCTGCTGATTCGCCTCCCGGATTACGTGACGCAAAAAGACGTCGAAGGTGCCGTAGAAATGTCTTTCGCATCGAAGGGCACGGCGGCGATCAGGGATGTTTCCTGGTTTGAAATGGAAGAAGGGAAAGTAGTTCAGATACTGCATACCGGGCCGTTTGATAACGAGCCGGAGACGCTGGCTAAACTAAATGAATTCATGACGGCACATTCCCTCGGCCGCAACGGGTTGCACCACGAAATATACCTGTCCGATTTCCGGAAGACAGCGCCCGAAAAGCTCAAAACCATTCTGCGCGAACCGGTTAAATAGCATACCGGTGACACGATTTTGTTGAAAATACGTCGCCGATGCGTCGTTTACGATACCGGCATTCTTTTTCAGCGACATTTGCAGCGCGGTCTTTGCAATCGCAATCTTTAACCATATATTTCGTCCCTCCTGAATAATATCAAATTAAAATTAGAAAAATGAAAAAGGCGTTCATAGCATTATGCTTGGCCGGATGGGGCTTCATGACTGTTACGACGGTGTCGGCGCAGACCCTGAGCTCCCAAAAAGTCCCCCTCGATCCCAGTGTGAAGACCGGAAAATTGAAAAACGGAATTACCTACTACATTAAAAAGAATACGGAGCCCAAAAACCGGGCGGAACTCCGGCTTGCCGTGAAGGCTGGCTCGGTGCTGGAAACCGACGCGCAGCAGGGCCTGGCGCACTTCATGGAGCACATGAATTTCAACGGCACCACGCATTTTCCTAAAAACGAACTGGTGAATTTCCTGCAAAAAACGGGCGTACGTTTCGGGGCGGATTTGAATGCTTACACGGGTTTCGACGAGACGGTTTATATGCTGCCTATCCCGACAGACTCGGCCGGTTTGCTCGAAAAAGGCATTCAGGTGCTCGAAGACTGGGCCAATGGCGCATTGCTCGACCCGGCTGAAATCGACAAGGAGCGCGGCGTGGTGCTCGAAGAGTCGCGCATGGGACGCGGGGCGCAGCAGCGTATGCGCGACAAATTCCTGAAAGTGATCCTCAACAATTCGCGCTACGCGGAGCGGCTGCCCATTGGGAAGGACAGCATTCTCAAAAGTTTCAAACCGGAGACGATCAAGGCATTTTACCAGGATTGGTACCGCCCGGACCTGATGGCCGTCATTGCCGTGGGCGATTTCGATGTGGCGAAAGTGGAAAGCATCATCACGCAGAAGTTCAGCTCCATTAAACCGCCTGTTAACCCTAAAAAGCGCGTCCGCTACGACATTCCGCTCGACGGCTCGACCAAAGTTGCGATCGTCACGGACCCGGAATACCCGCAAAACCTCATTCAGCTGATCTACAAGCAGCCTAACAGCAAGGAAAAGACCTTGCAGGATGTGCGCAACAACTTCGCGCAGGAATTGTACAATGCCATGATGGGCCAGCGCATTCAGGAACTGACGCAAAAGGCGAACCCGCCGTTCCTCTACGGAGCAACCGAGTATGGCGATTTCCTCGGAAACCTGGATTCCTACACCTCCTTTGCCCTTGCGAAAGATGCCGCTTCCATGAAAACGGCGTTGACGGCATTGCTCGAAGAGAATGCCCGCGTGCAGAAATTCGGCTTCACACAGCCTGAGTTAGACCGTGCGAAAAAGGATTTTTACAATGGCATTGAAGAGTATTACAAAGAAAGGGACAAGACGAAGTCGGCCAACCATGTGCAGGAATATTTGAACCATTTCCTCCACGACAAACCATTCATGGGTGCCGGGGCCTATTTTGAATTTGTGAAAAAACACCTCGATGGCGTCACGCTCGCCGAAGTGAATGCGCTGGCCAAGAAATACATTACGGATAAAAACAGGGCCGTGGTGATTATGGGCCCTGAAAAAAGCAAGGACGCATTGCCTACCGAAGCGGACATTACCTCGCTGCTGAGCGAGGCCGGTAAGGATGTGACGGCTTATGTGGACGACGTCGTGGATGCCCCATTGCTGAAAGCGGAGCCGACACCGGGGAAAATAACGGCCGAGAAAACGCTCGACAAGCTGGGCGTAACGGAAATCACGCTGTCGAACGGTGTGAAGGTGCTTTTGAAGCCCACCGATTTCAAAAATGACGAAATCCTCATCAAGGCGACGGCCAAGGGCGGCTATTCACTCTTCCCCGGCGAGCGCGAGACGGGCATTTTCACGAGCTACCTCGTCCAATCGGGCGGTGTGGGGCCTTATAACCAGACGCAGCTGCAAAAATTCCTCGCAGGCAAGACCGCCGGCGCGGGCCCGTACCTGAGCGAGCTCACGGAGGGGATCGGCGGCAATACCAACCCGAAAGACCTCGAAACGACCCTGCAACTGATCTACGCCTATTTCACCGAGCCGCGAAAAGACGCCGACGTGGTGACGGGCATTCTGGCCAACCAGAAGGCTTACCTGGAAAATATGCAAAAAACGCTGACGCCGGAGAAAGTATACTCAGATTCCCTGAATGCAGTCCTCACGAGCCACAACCCGAAAAGACAACCGCTCAAACCGGAGAGTATCGATAAAGTAAGCCTCGACCGCGCATTTGAAATTTACAAAAACCGCTTCGCCGACGCGTCCGACTTTGTTTTCACGATCGTAGGTGCATTCAAGCCGGAGACGCTGAAACCGCTGCTTGAAAAGTACCTGGGCAGCCTGCCGTCCAGCGATCGCGACGATACCTTTAACCACCCGAACATTTACCCGCCAAAGGGTAGGATCGAGAAGGTGATTTACAAAGGATTGGAACCCAAAAGCCGCGTAACGATGGTTTCGAGCGGAGAATATGACTATAACCCTGAAAACAACATTCAGATCGAAGCATTGCAGGAGGTATTGCAGATCAAACTCATCGAATCGCTCCGGGAGGAAGAAAGCGGCGTCTACGGTGTGAGCGTTTCCGAGGGAACGGATAAATTTCCGACCGGGCATTACCGGTTTTCGATCGGCTTCGGTTGCGCGCCGGAGAATGTGGATAAGCTCGTAAAGCGCACGCAGGAAGAGATCGCGAAGATCAAGCAGAATGGCGCCGATCCGAAGGATATCGAAAAATTTGTGGCGGAAACGCAGCGAAAAACCGAGATCGCATTGAAAACAAACGGCTTCTGGCTCGACTACCTCGACGACAACACCTTCCTCGGAGACGATCTCAACGAGATTTTCGAGCAGGACCGGTTGTTAAAATCGATTACTGTCGCCAGCACGAAGGCGGCTGCACAGAAATATTTCAATGACGACAATTTCATCAAAGTGGTGCTGATGCCCGAGAAGAAATGACCTCATTCCAAACAAAAATGCCGGCTCCGTTTCACGAAGCCGGCATTTTTGTTTTAAGCCACTTTGCGTAGCCCCTGGATCAGCGACTCCAACCCATTCATCTTGATTTCCAGCATCGTACCGAGCAGCATACCCAGTTTACCGGATGGAAATCCCTCGCGGTAGAACCATTCGAGGTAAGAAACGGGCAGATCGGCGATGACCTGGTCTTTGTATTTGCCAAAAGGCATTTTGTGGGTAATCAGATCTTTGAGGATCTCACTGTTCGGATGTGTTAACTCTTGCATACTCAGTTTTATCACGCCTCGTTGCCGGCGCGAAGTTTAAAAATCAAGTTCGTTTTTAAATCAAATAAATCCTTTTCAAGGCCCACCGGATAGGCATGCGGGTTTACAAATCGTTTTATTCCCTTATAAAAATGTGCCAGCTGGTCCTGCACGCGCTTCCGCGTGTCGTGTACCGAAGGCCGTTTGTAGATCAGCCGACCCGCTGCGAAAACGGGGACGAGCAAATCTTCATAGGACACTGACTCGTCAAAAGACCGGTTTTTGGTAAAATCATACGGGTCTACCATGGTGGCCTTACCGATGAGCGGCGTCTCCGTGTTGAAAATCATGTCTGACACAAAGCCGCTTGCATCCCGGAAGCGTCGAACCTGCTGAATGCCCGGCGTGGAGACCTTAATGGCCTGCTCGGACAATTTCAGTTTATAGTCCCATTCGCCGGAGTCCGCGCGGATCGCCGCCAGTTTGAATACACCGCCCAACGCCGGCTGATCGTAGGCTGTAACAAGCTTGGTACCGATTCCCCACACATTGATTTTCGCCCCCTGGATTTTCAGGCTGTCCATAATGTATTCGTCGAGGTCGTTGCTGGCGACGATATTTGTTTTCTCAAACCCTGCCTCGTCGAGGATTTTTCTCGCTTCGATACTCAGGTAGGCCAGATCGCCGGAATCGAGGCGGATACCGGAAAGGTCGTGGCCGGTTTCCCGCAATTGCTTACCCACTTCCGCTGCATGCCGCACACCATTGAGGGAATCGTATGTATCTACGAGCAGGGTGACGTTGTTGGGCATATGTTCGGCATAAGTGCGGAATGCTTCGAGCTCGGAGTCGAACGACATCACCCAGCTGTGTGCATGCGTGCCTTTCACGGGAATGTCGTACAGCTTGCCCGCGAGAACATTGGAGGTAGCGTCAAAACCGCCGATATAGGCCGCCCGGCTGGCCGTAACGCCGCCATCGGGCCCCTGCGCGCGCCGAAGGCCGAATTCCAGCAATGCATCATCTTTCGCGACGAGCCGCATTCTGGCTGCCTTGGTGGCGACCAACGACTGAAAATTGATCAGGTTCAGCAGCGGCGTTTCCAGCAGCTGGCATTGCAGTATCGGCCCCTGAATGCGCAGCAACGGCTCGTTCGGGAATACTACCGTGCCCTCCGGAATGGCGTCGATGCTGCATTGGAGCTCCATTTTACGGAGATAATCGATGAAACCGTCGTCGAACAGCCTGGTGCCGTCGCTGCCGGTCAGCGAGCCGATATAGCTCAGGTCATGCTCATTGAACCGGTATTCCTGCAAATATTCGATCACGCTGCTCAGCCCGCATGCCACCGTGAACCCGCCCTGAAACGGGTGCTTCCGGAAGTAGAGATTAAAGACCGCCTCTTGCTCCGCCTTGCCCGATTTCCAGTAGCCATAAGCCATGGTGAGCTGGTACAAATCGGTGAGCAAGCTCATGGAAGTGTCGTATAGCTGATTAATCATATTCGAGGTATTTCGGTGTCAAAGCCCTAATTACTAAAAAATCGCCATTATTACCATTTGAAATGATTTTCGAGCGGGCCCGGTTAGCCAATGGCGGGACAAAACAAAAGCGGGGCCGCTTCCAGGAAGCAGCCCCGCCGGTATCATCCGTTCAACAGGTTCAGATCGCTTCGAGAATGCGTTCGATTGCTACCTGGTAACCGATTTTTTCTTTCAACTCATTGATATGCACACGCTCCTGCTCCATAGAATCGCGGTGGCGGATCGTTACCGTATCGTCTTCCATCGTCTGGTAATCCACCACGATGCAGAACGGCGTTCCGATCAGGTCCTGGCGGGTGTAACGCTTACCGATCGCCGCATTATCATCATAAACCGTGCGGAACGACGATTTCAGGGATGCTGCCAGTGCCTGCGCTTTTTCAGCGAGTCCGTCCTTCTTCACCAATGGCAACACCGCGGCTTTGAACGGTGCCAGCGCCGGGTGCAGTTTCAGGAAAGTACGTTCTTTCGCGCTTTCGCCTTCGCCAACCGATTCTACGGTATAGGCATTGCAGAACGTGGCGAGGAACAAACGGTCGGCACCCACGGAAGTTTCAACCACGTAAGGAATGTAGTTACCGTACGGCTTGCCGTTTTCGTCCAGATCGGCGTCAAAATACTGCTGCTTTTTCTTCGAAAGCTCCTGGTGGTTGCGCAGATCGAAATCCGAACGGGAGTGGATACCTTCGATTTCGCGGAAACCGAACGGGAATTCAAATTCTATATCGACAGCCGCCTTAGCATAATGCGCCAGCTTATCGTGGTCGTGGTATTTCAATTTTTCCGCAGGCAAACCTATCGCCTTGTGGAACTTCAACCGCGCCTCTTTCCATTTGTTATACCATTCTTCTTCGGTGCCGGGGCGCACGAAGAATTGCATTTCCATTTGTTCGAACTCGCGCATACGGAAGATAAACTGGCGCGCCACGATTTCGTTACGGAATGCCTTACCGATCTGTGCAATACCGAAAGGAACTTTCATACGGCCGCTTTTCTGCACATTCAGGAAGTTCACGAAAATACCCTGCGCCGTTTCGGGGCGGAGGTAAATCATGTTGGCGTCCTCCGCTACCGACCCTACCTGGGTGCTGAACATGAGGTTGAACTGGCGCACTTCCGTCCAGTTGGTCGTGCCCGACACCTGGCACTTAATGTCTTCCGCGATAATCAGGTCGCGCACGCCGGTCAGGTCCTCGGCGCTGAGCAAACGGCCCATTTCGGCTAACAAAGCCTTGGCTTTTTCCGGCTGGCCGTCTTTTTCGTATTGTTCGGCTTTGCCTTCCAGGAGCTGGTCGGCGCGGTAGCGCTTTTTGGAATCCTTGTTGTCGATCATCGGATCGTTGAACCCGTCGACGTGCCCGGATGCCTTCCAGGTGAGCGGATGCATGAAAATGGCCGCATCGATACCCACGATATTGTCATTGAGCTGCGTCATGGCCTTCCACCACGCAGTTTTGAGGTTATTTTTCAGCTCGACGCCATTCTGACCGTAATCGTAAACGGCCTGTAATCCATCATATATTTCGGAAGAAGGGAACACGAAACCGTATTCCTTCGCGTGCCCAACAATGTCTTGCAAAGAGGTAGCAGGTGCCTGGCTCATTCTATTTGTTTAAAAATCAATAAGAAAAAAGACTATTAAATCCATCAAAATCATGAATTTGGCAAAATTAGGGATTTTGGCGGCATTGCGCATGGCAATCCCGGCCGATTTGCCTTCTTAATTTTTCCGTAACACGCGTGCGCCGCTGGACAAAGCTGTCCGTTAGCGAACAGCCCAGCATTCATTTATTTATATAATTCACTCAAAATCAATGCAAAAACCGGTTGGCATATAATTTATTGGTTACCAGGTACTGACTAACAAACCTTGACTTATGCTATTCAACTACCTCAAAATATCTATCCGGAACTTCCGCAAGCAGCGGTTGTTCAGCGGCCTGAACATCCTCGGGCTCGGCATCGGCATCGCCGCCGTGTGGCTGATGGTTCTCTACGTAGCCGACGAGCTGAGCTACGACCGTTTCCATGCCAAATCCGACCGCATTTTCCGCGTCAGCCAGGAAGCACAGTGGGCCACAGGCAGCTTCAAACTGGCGCCTACTTCGCCGCCGTTCGCACCAGCATTGCAAAATGAATACCCTGAAATCGAGCAAACCGTGCGCATCAGCACCGAAGGCGGCGGCAGGATTCGTTTCGGGGAAAAACAGGTCGATGCGAACGACATTTACTTTACCGACGCTTCTATATTCGGCCTATTCAGTTACCCGTTCATTTACGGCGACCCGGCCACCGCATTACGCGAGCCGCAGAAAATCGTCCTAACCAAGACCCTCGCCGAGCGCATTTTCGGCGACGCTTCGCGGGCTATGGGCCAAACCGTGTTTTTTTCCAACAACTATCCCAATACGGTGACGGGCGTCATCGAGGATGCACCCGCCAATTCCCACTTGAATTTCAGCGCGTTGCGTTCGCTCCCGGCGGATTACACCGGCGGCTGGCAGGAGGGCAATGTCTATACCTATTTGTTACTCAAAGAAGGCGCCGACGCGAAGAAGCTCGAAGCCAAGTTCCCCGCGTTTTACAGCAAGTATTTGCAAAAACAAATGGGCAATGCGGATTACCATATGGCATTGCAGCCGCTCACATCCATTCACCTCCACTCCCACCTCGACTACGAAGTCGGCCCGAACGGGAACATTAATACGGTATACATTTTCTCGGCCATTGCCGTGCTGATCCTGATCATCGCCTGCATTAATTATATGAACCTCTACACCGCCCGGTCGCTCAAACGCGTGCGGGAAGTGGGCGTGCGCAAGGCCATCGGCTCGCAGCGTGTCCAGCTCATCGGCCAGTTTCTGACCGAGTCGTTTATAATGACCATTCTCGCGGGTTTTGCCGGCTTTTTACTGGCGAAAGCGGCGCTCCCGTTCTTCAATGCGCTGGCGGAAAAGTCGCTGAGCATGCAGTTGAGCAATAACAATATCGCTACGCTGGGCATTGCGGCGGCATTTCTCGTGCTGATCGGTCTGGTGAGCGGCTTGTACCCGGCTCTGATGCTCTCGGGTTACCGACCTGTGATCGCATTGAAGGGACAACTGGGCAGCCAGGCAGGCGGCGCGGGGTTCCGGCAGTCGCTGGTCGTGTTCCAGTTTGCGGCTACGGTGGTGATGATCGCCTGCGCCGGGATTGTGTACAAGCAAATCCGCTATGTCAACGATAAAAACCTCGGTTTCAACAAAGATCAGATCCTGACGTTCCATATCGACAAAAACGAGGTGCGCAACCAGGTGGGCGCATTAAAAACGCAGCTGGAACAGAACCCGGTGATCGAAAGTGCCGCCGCCGCGAGTAATCCGATCGGCAACAACAGTATTGGCTCTACGGCCTTGTTTGTGGAAACCAGCAACGGCGAAATACCTTCTACCACCCAAATGATGCAGCGATTCATGGCCGATGCCGACTACCTGCGCACGATGGAGATCAAGCTGCTGCAAGGACGGGATTTTGTTAAAAACTCCCCTGCCGACCTGGCTGGCTCCGTGCTTGTGAACGAGGCATTGGTCAAAAAACAGGGTTGGGTGAACCCCATTGGCAAGCGCCTGCGCTACCCGGCCGACAACGACGGCAATACAACTGAGCTGACGATCGTAGGCGTGACCAATGATTTTCACATTTATTCGTTGCAGCACAAGATCGAGCCGCTAATGATCCAGCTCGCACCGCCTTCGGAGCAGGACAACATGTACGTGCGCGTTAACCCCGCAAAAACGTCCGAAGCCTTGGCGCACATTGCGCGGGTTTACAAAACATTCGACCCGGAAGCGACGCCGGAGTTCCATTTCCTCGATGAGAATTTTGCCAAACAATACCAGGCAGAGCAACGGCAGGGCAACGTACTGCTGGCATTTGCGGTCCTTGCGGTGGTCATCGCCTGCCTTGGCCTGTTCGGTCTGGCCGCATTCGCCGCAGAAGCGCGCACAAAGGAAATAGGCGTCCGGAAAGTGCTCGGCGCCAGCGTGCAGGATGTGGTACTGATGCTCTCCCGCGATTTTGTAAAACTCGTCCTGATCGCGATCGTCATCGGAACGCCCATAGCGGTCTACGCCATGAGCCGCTGGCTGCAAAATTTCGAATACCGCGAGACATTATCCTGGTGGATCTTCGCCCTGGCCGGCATCATTGCCATCGTGATCGCGCTCGCCACGGTAAGTTCTCAGGCATTGAAATCGGCATTGACCAACCCGGTGAAGGCTTTAAGAGCGGAATGAGAGGAGGAAAGTAAATAACTTTTCATCCCCCCTCCCTTTGTTAAAAATAGTTAAACCGCACTACCCTGAAAATCAGCATGCTTCAAAAAACCCTAGTTTTGAAGCATGCTGAAAAACTACTTTAAAATCGCGTGGCGGAACCTGGTGAAACGCCGGTTTTATTCACTGGTCACCATCCTCGGGCTTACCGTCGGGATGACGTTTTCGTTTCTGATCGCAAGCTACATCTGGGGCGAACTGCGCGTGAATGCGGACCTGCGGGATGCGGATAATCAATACATTATCCGCAGCAAATGGACGAACCCGGATATGGGTCTCGACCTCACCACGCTGGGGCCATTGGGCAAGGCATTGAAAACCGATTATCCCAACCTTGTCGCCAACTATTATCGCTACGATGCCATTACCGTGGCCGTTTCCCAGGGTGACAAGCATTTCCGCGAAGACGCGCAGACCTGCGATTCCACCCTGCTCAGCATGTACGGCTTTCCGCTCCTGCACGGGGACGCGCGCACGGCACTGAATGCGCCCAATTCGGTGGTTATTACCGAAAATAAGGCCATGAAATATTTTGGCAGCACCGATGTCGTCGGCAGATCGCTCACGCTGCACAATTTCGTCGGAGGGAAGCAGGAATACCAGGTGACCGCCGTGATGAAAAATCCGACTTTCAACTCCATCAACAACCTGCTGAACAGCCCGGCGGAGATATTCTTTCCATTCAGCAGCCTGGAAGGCCGTAAGGGCTTCGAAGACAACTGGGGTATGGCTTTCATGGTGAATTACATCGAACTGAAAGAGGGCGTCACGCCCGCGGACCTGGTCAAACCCATCGCGCAGGAAGTCGCCACGCACGCGCCGGAGGCCATCCGGGCAAACCTGCAAGTGTACCTCACCCCGCTGCGCGATTACTACCGCGAAGCCAACGGCGGGATCGTCAATAAAATGATCCTGACGCTCTCGGGCATTACGGCATTCATTATCCTGATGGCGATCGTCAATTTTGTCAACATATTCATCGGCAACTCTTCCTCGCGCCTGAAGGAAATCGGCGTGCGTAAGGCATTGGGGAGTTTGAAACGGCAGCTCGTGGGCCAGTTTCTCGCCGAGGCCATTCTGCTGGCCTTGCTGGCGATGATGATTTCAATGGGCCTTTATATGTTGCTCCGACCGGCTTTCAGTGATGTTTTGGGTAAAAACGTGGCGTCGGTTTGGCAGCTGATGCCCTACTCCTTGCTCCTCCCGCTCGTGTGTGCGCTGGTAACCGGGCTGCTGGCCGGCATTTACCCCGCCTGGGTGCTTTCTCGGGTGCCGTCGGTGGCGTCTATGAAGGGTACGCTGAAATCGGTGAAGGACAATGTGCTTTTCCGCCGCGCACTCATCGCTTCGCAGTTCGTCATCGCGCTGTTCGTGATTGCCGGGGCTGGCATTGTAGCGCGCCAGGTCGATTATTTTTTCAATAAAAACCTGGGTTACGACAAGGAATCGCTCGTCACGTTAGGCGTTCCGCGTGACTGGACGCCCGAGGGACTCGCCAAAATGGAACGGGTACGCGACGGTATCGCTGGTTTGAAAGAGGTCAAAAGCATTTCCCTTTCCTACGAAATACCGAATGGCAATGGGGGTGGCGGTTTCGGATTGTACAAACCTGGCCAGGACTCCACCGGGGCGGTGATGACTACCCTCTTGCGCGCGGACGTCGCCTACGCGCATACGTATAATATGCGCCTCCTCGCGGGGAAATTCCTGCAAGATGCGCACACCACTTACCAACCCGACCATATCGTGCTAAATGAAACGGCGGTCCGCTCGCTCGGTTACGCCAGCGTCCGCGACGCCGTGGGACAACAACTGCGCGCGCATTTCTACGACAAGCCATTGACGATCGTGGGTGTGGTGCAGGATTTTCACTTCGCCTCCATGCACCAGGCGATCAAGCCCATCGCATTCGCCGACGTGCGCGGCACCAACACCTACCGTTACCTCAGCATCCGCCTGAATGCCGGCGACCTGGGCGATGCCATGACGGTTATTGAGCAAAAATGGCACGAACTCATGCCCGACGCCCCATTTGAATACGCATTTATCGATCAGACTCTTCAAAAATTATATATGACTGAAATGCAGCTCAAAAAAGCCTCCCGCATTGCCACGGTACTCTCGGTCGTGATCGTGCTGCTGGGCATTCTGGGCATGGTATCGCTCAACGTCGCCCGCCGGACCCGCGAAGTCGGTATCCGCAAAGTACTGGGCGCCACCAGTGTGCATGTGGTGCTGCTGTTTTTAAAGGAATTCATGCTCATCCTGGCCGCCGCTATCGCCATTGCATTCCCCCTCGCCGCGCTGCTTGGCCGGAAATGGCTGGATACCTACGCGTACCGGACGGCTATCGGCTGGGATGTTTTCGCCGTCATCGCCGCCGCATTCGGGGTAATGATCACCCTGCTCGTCGCCTTGCAGACTTACAAGGCGGCGGTTATGAACCCGGTGAGGAGTTTGCGGAGTGAATAATCAGACACTCCAACTAACTCAGCCTCACCGCAAACAAATCCTTCGATTTCAAATATACCCACGTTACGACGACCAGCGTGGCTACGCCCCCGATCATGACCGATGGGACCGTGCCGAAGGCTTTGGCCATCACGCCGGATTCGAAGGCGCCGAGCTCGTTGGAGGAGCTGACGAACATGCCGTTGACGGCGGCGACGCGGCCGCGCATTTCGTCGGGCGGATAGATTTGCAGGATCGTCTGACGGATGATGACGCTGACGCTGTCGAACACACCGGTGGCGAAAAGTGCGCCGCACGAGAGCATGAAGTCCGTCGATGCAGCGAATACCAATGTGAACACACCGAAACCGGCCACGGCGACGAGCATATTACGCCATGCATTGTGCGTTGGCGGGAAGTAGGCCATCGCGAACATCGTGAGCATCGAGCCGATGGATGGCGCCGCACGCAGAAGCCCCAGTCCCTCCGGGCCAACTTTGAGAATGTCCTCGGCGAAAATGGGCAGCAATGCGATCACGCCGCCGAACAAGACGGAAAAGAGGTCCAGTGTCATCGCATACAGGACAATGCGCGTTTTGAAAACGAATTTAAAACCCTCTTTCAAACTCTCCATAATGGGCGTGACGATCTTCGGAAACTCGGGACGCGTTTTGATCAAACCCAATAAAAACCAGCATATCAGGAAGTTACCGATCACAATCATCAATGTATGCGTGAGTCCCATGTAAGCATAGAGAAAACCTGCCGCCGCCGGGCCGATGATGGCGCCTGCCTGCGAAAAGGAGCTGCTCCACGTAGACGAATTATGGTAAATCGTGCGAGGTACGAGAAATGGTTTCAGAGAGCTGGCCGCGGGCGAATAAAACCCTTTTGCAAAGCCTATTAACCCAAACACCGCATAAATCACAGCCAAATGCTGCCACTCCGCCAGCTGGTTGTAAACCGCCGGCTGAAAAGCCGTATACAACACGCCCGAACCGAGCAGGATAACCACCAGGCTGATATGCATGATCGTGATCTTGTTCTTCTGATCGGCCACGTAGCCACCGAAAAGCGACGTGATAATGAACGGTATGGCCTCTGCCAGCCCTACCAAACCCAATGCGAGCGGGTCGTGGGTGGTTTTGTACAGCTCATAACCGACGATCACCTCCTGGATGCGGATGGTAGCGGAAAAAAGGAAAGAATTGGATACGAAAAACCGGAAATCAGAATAGCGGAGTGCTGCGTAGGGATCGTTGGGCGTGACTGTTTTCAAGTGAGTGCTTGGGAGTTATGAAAAGGTAACACCGCCCGTCGCCAGGAATGTTCGGCTTTAATTAAAAATTAATAGCAAATGCGTTTTCCATACCATAAATGCCCGGCAAAGTGCCATAACCAATCTTTTACATTTCGTTTACATTGTTTTACAGGCGCTATGCGAGGGGCCCGGAGCGGCGGCGATACATTTGGGCAAGTTTGAAACAACCATTCCAAACATCGTCCTATGAAAACCAGAACCTTGAAAATCACCCTGGCGCTGACGCTCCTCTGTACCCTGCAGGCGTCGGTCGCGCTGCCCGAAACGATCGCCGCATTTACTTCGAGCCTGCTGCTGAACGGCCACGCTATTTCCACCGAAGCATTTGGTCAGGTAACCCGCGGCACCATCTCGCTGGCCAGGGACAACGCCGGTTCAGGCGGCAAAACGCTGGTCGCATTTTACATTTACCTGAAACGCAATGGCCGGATCGTGGACGCCGAGGCGTACGGGCACAACCACGCGGTGCTGCGTTACGAGCTTTCGGAAGTACTCCGGCTCGCCGAAGCGGGCGACCAGCTCGTCATCGATCCGCTGGGCCCCGGCAATGGGGACGACAGGCGCGTGCTTACGATCAAAAAAACGCAGATCGTTCCGCAATTCGAATGGTTTTATGGTATGAAAAAGAAGAAGGACAACTGCTGAAATTGGTTAAATTTGACTGTCGTATCCGCTGTGCTCATGAAATACTCGAAGGCTGTTTTCCGGGAAATAATGCGCTGTTCCGTTTTGATCATGGTACTGGCTGTAAATGCACGGGCGAACAGCGACGCCGTGCGGTTTTCGGAAAATGTGAACCTTTCGCTGCGCCGGACCGTGCATTTACTCCTTCGCGCCAATGGAGATTCCGCAACGGCCATTCCGCCCGTGAGCCAGGCCGACGCGCATACCTTTTCCGTGCGCATGGAAAACATGCTCGACTACGACAAACTGCCCGAAACCTTGCAGCAATCGCTTGCTGCCTACCATATCGACCAGCCGTATACTGTTACCGTGCTCGACTGCGACTCCGGTACCGTACAGCTCGGGTACCAGTTTTTCGATCTCAGACAACCCGGCGGTGTACCTTGTGCGGGCCGCTCGCGGGAGGCGCGCTGTTATGTGCTGCAGGTCCGTTTCACACCCGCGCAGCAGCCGGCGAAAACGGCCGGGAACTCCTGGCTGCTGATTTCCGTCGGCGGGGCGCTGGCCGGGCTGGGTTTTATCGCCTGGAACCGTTCACGGCACAAAAAAGAGCAAAGCCCAATGCCCTTGCCCGAAACGGTACCCGCTTCGCGGCTGGCATTCGGGCAATCATGGCTGGATACGGCCAGTCAGACGCTTTTCGACAGCGCAACCACCCACTCGCTCACTTTCCGGGAAGCCAAGTTGCTGGCGCTGTTTGCCAAAAACACGAACCAGGTACTGGAAAGGGATTTCATTCTCAAATCGGTTTGGGAAGATGAAGGGGTCACCGTAGGCCGCAGCGTGGACGTGTTCGTTTCGCGGCTGCGGAAGCTGCTCGCCGCCGACCCGCACGTCAAGATCACCGCCGTTCATGGCGTAGGCTACAAACTGGAAGCACATTCCTGAAAATCCATGTTCAAAACTTTTCTCAAAATCGCAGCGCGTCAGCTCTGGCAGGGGTGACTATAGCGGCTGAGCACGGTGGAAACATTGTATGCCAAAATCCGGCTCGGCGGCCGCAATCCGCTGGGGAATGTGCTGATGGTGTTCCAGTTTGCGATGGCGATCCTGCTGGGCATTGCGAGCGCGGTATTTTATCGTCAAATGCATTTTATCCGTTCCAAGAACCTGGGTTACAATCCCGACCAGGTCGTTAAAATCGAAATCCAGGGCGTGCGGGATGTGCAGCAAGAATCCCGTGCAGGTTTTGCGGTCGGAACAGGTGCATTTCGGCTGTAACCGGCGTGTCCGCTCACCGCGTCCGAATGCGCACACATTTTGTACGGTATCGGACGCGGATATGTCTTCATTTATTTAAAATGTACTGAATGTCAATCATTTAGTCTTTTGGCAAGCCTTTTTAAAATAGGACTGGCATAAGAGAGACGGATGTAAGGATTTGTTTTTCGGACAGGTTATCCTTAATTACATACCAAATCTCAAACTCTTAATTTTTATGATCCAGTTAGAAAAGATATCCAAATATTACCCGGCAGGTTTTGGCAAGACATACGTGTTGCGCCACATTGATTTGAACATTAAAGAAGGTGAATTTGTGTCGATTATGGGCCCGTCGGGCTCGGGCAAATCCACCCTGTTACACATACTTGGCTTGCTCGAAGAACCGTCCGAAGGCGAATACCTTTTCCTCGACGAGCCTGTCCAGAAACTCTCCGAAAAGAAACGCACCGAATTGCACCGCCACCACATCGGTTTCGTGTTCCAGGCCTACCACCTGATCGACGAGCTGACGGTGTATGAAAACATCGAGACGCCGCTTTTGTATAAAGGTACATCGTCATCGGAGCGGAAAAGCCGGGTAGCCGAGCTGCTCGACCGTTTCAATATGGTTGCCAAAAAGGACCTGTTCCCGCACCAGCTTTCGGGCGGACAGCAACAGCTCGTAGGCGTGGCGCGCGCCATTGTACATAACCCGAAAGTGATTTTCGCCGACGAACCGACCGGTAACCTGCATTCGGAGCAGGCGATCGAGATCATGGAATTATTTCAAAAACTTAACCAGGAAGACAAAGTCACCATCGTTCAGGTAACGCACTCGGAATTGAATGCGGGTTACGGCAACCGGATCGTCCGGTTGAAGGACGGCTGGCTGGCATGACCTAACTCAATCTATTAGCCATGAAACGCATTTTTTTACTTTTCTGCCTCCTGCCCCTACTCGGGCAGGCGCAAACCAAACTGAGCCTCGCCGAATGCGTGGACCTGCTCGCCAAAAACAACCTGCTTTACCAGCAGGGATCGTTGCAGGCCGAGGCGGCGCAGGCACAGCTTCGGCAGACAAAGTCGCAGATATTCCCGCAGATTTACATTACGGCCGACCAAAGCCTTAACCTCGGCCGCAGCATCGACCAGTACACCAACGCGTACATAGACCAGCTTTACAGCTATAATTCGATCAGTACCGGCTTTCAAATGCCCGTTTACCAGGGTGGAAAATTAGCCAACCAGACGCGCCAGGGCACATTGCTCAAAGAATCGGCGATCGAAAACCGGACTGCCGTGCTGAATGCGCAAACGATCCTGCTCATGCAGGGCTATGTGAATGTACTGGCTACGAAGGCATTGTTCGAGGCGGCGCAGCAACAGGTCGAATCATCGCAGCAGCAGGTTGATAAGGTTCAGAAACAAGTCGATGCGGGAACGGCAGGCAACAATTTGCTGGCGGAAATCAAAGCGCAGCTGGCAAACGACAAATATTTGCAGGTAACGGCCCTTAGCAATTACCGTACGGCGCGCCTCGCATTGTTCCAACGGATGAACGTCACACCGGACGACAATATCGAATTCGAACCATTGCTGCCAAAGGAGAACATCGTGCCGGCGGCGGCCAATTCTACGGAGCTGTACGAAAATGCGATCAAGACATTCCCGGAAATCCGCAGCGCCGAGCTGAACCGTCAGAGCTATAAATACCTTGTCAAATCCATTAAAGCATTGAATTTCCCGTCGCTCAACCTGAGCACGAACGTGCGGGCATTCTACGCATCGACGAACGATAACCTCGACTATTTCAAGCAGTTGAATGCGACACGGAACGGCTATATCAACCTCGGCCTGAACATTCCGATCATGGGCCGCTGGGTAACCCGGCCGCGCGTCGAGCTCGCCAAGGTGCAGGAACGCCAGGCGCAGAATACGCTGGACATCACGAACCAGCAACTCCGCCAGGCCATCGAAACAGCCGTGTTGAACCTGAACGCGATGGCCGACAAGCACGCGGCAGCCGAAGGACAGGTAGAATCGCTGGGAGCCGCATTCGCGGTGGTGGAGAGCAAGTTCAATGCAGGGGTATCGAGCATTTTCGAATACACGCTTTCGAAAGCCAAACTCGCTCAGGCACAGGGCACGGCCATTCAGGCAAAATATGATTATCTGATGCAACAGAGATTGTTACAATACTACCGTCAGGGCAACTGGCAGGGGGTGTTTTAGGCGGTAGGCTTTAAGTAGTAGGCTATAAGCTTTAAGCAGTAGGCTGTAAGCTTTAAGCCCAAAGACTGTTAGGTTAAATTTGGTATCGGTAATTCTTAGAGGCAGCCAGCGCATTGGCTGCCTCTTTTTTGTTAAATAAACCTAAATTATTAGGTGGTTACATAAACGAATGTAAATTGCTTCTACAAACTAAATTTATTATCCATGAAAAGACTTCTTCTATTGTTACTGCCGGGGATGGTATTCCTGGCAGGGCGCGCGGAGGCGCAGTTTCAGAAAGGGACGGTGCATTGGGGCGCGACGATCAGCGCGGAGGGGACGCTCAGCAACTTTGAAACCTACGAATCCAACCGCTTGAAAACCGGTGTGCACACGATCACGCCGTCCGTTCAGTTCGGTAAATTTTTCAAGGATAACTCGCTGTTTGGTGCGAGGCTGTTGTCGTCATTCAACTATAACAAGAGCGATCTGAAAGGACCAAACAGCGACAACGAATACAAAAACAACAATACGAACTTGTCGCTTTCCCTGTTTGTCAGGCGTTACAAATTCCTCGGCGAAAAGTGGGCGATTTTCCTCGAACCGGGCATTAACCTGTCCTATTATCATGGAAAAAACACGTCCGATGATGTCGAAACGAGCAATGGGTATGGCGGCGGTATTTACATTCGTCCGGGCATCGTTTACCGCGTTTCTCCCCGTTTCGCCATCGAATCCGATCTGAATGTGCTCTCGCTCAATCTTCAGTATTACCATATGAAAGACTGGGATAATTTCCATTTCAGCGCCGGCGCTACTTCCGGCATCCAGAGTTATTTCGGCCTGCGGGCTTCATGGTACCTGACCCAATCCAACTAAAACGGATATGAAAAAGATCATTCTACTTTCGTGGCTCTTCACCGCATGTTCGATCACCATTGGTTTCGCACAGCTGGAAGGCAAAAAATTTGTGAGCGCTACCGTGGGCCTCAATTTCAACAATACCAATCAGGACGAATATCCTACTGCTACCAACTACGGCTACAATATCGACGCGAGCTTCGGCAAATTCAAAACCGCCAATAAAGCTTCGGGCTGGAATATCGGCACGTCCCTTTACGGGCAAAAGGCGACGTTATACCCGGATGGGACGCGGGAAACTTTCGAAGGGATCACCGGTTTTGGCGTAAGTACCGGCTATTTCTGGCAGCATTACAAACACTTTTCCGACAAGTTCGGAATATTCGGCGGACCGCATGTGAATGTGCTTTACAGCTACACCAAGCTCCTGCCGAACCAGTCCAGCGACAACTTGCTGCATCGGCAACATCACATTTCTCCGCAGTTCGGTGTATCTGCGGGTGCCTACTATGCGCTGAATGAAAGGTGGTGGCTCACGGCGTCCTTAGGCATCGCCAACCTGCTTTATCTTTCCTACACGATCGACGAAGCGGAAGCCAGGCCGACCGGCAATACCAATAAAACCAAAACATTCGACTACAAGCTAACCCCCAACCTCACATTACCAAGCGTCTCGCTGGGACTTCGCTACTTTTTCAAGGACTAGCGGCGTTGCCGGAAACCGAAAAATTTACCATTATTGCATTAAAATCCCCGTGGATATGGCTTTTACCGCCATATCCACTTTTATTTTGTAATGAAAAAACACCTTCTGATTGTCCTTTTTGCTGCGTTCAGCGCTTGCCATAAACCACAAACTGCCAACCTGGCCGGCCCCTGGGAGCCCGATTATGACGTAACCCGTTCGGAAGGCGCTATCAAGGAATTTGAGAGAAAGGACGCCGAGCATATGCCCGCACCGGGTGGAATAGTTTTCACGGGGAGCTCCTCATTTACCAAATGGGTGAATGCCGACAAGGACCTCGCGCCGCTGCCGATCATCAACCGCGGCTTCGGCGGCTCTACATTGCCGGAAGTAATCCATTATTCCGACCGCGCCATTACCAAATACAAGCCGAAAACCGTCGTGATCTATTGCGAGAATGACATGTTCGGTAAAAAACCGAAGTCGCCCGAGCAGGTGCGCGACGCGTACGTGACGCTGGTCAAGAAGATCCGCGCGCAGCAGCCCGACGTGCGCATTTATGGTGTATCGCTGAAACCCTCACCGTCTCGGTGGGCGAAGCGCGAGGATGTGATCAGGGCCAACAAACTCATTCAGGATTATATCAAAAAGGACAAGAACCATCATTACATCGACGTGTGGCCGGTAATGCTCAAAAACGGCCGCCCGGACGGCGCTATCTTCGTGAGCGACAGCCTCCATATGAACGAGGAAGGTTATAAAAGATGGACGAAAGTGTTCCGCCCGATACTGGAAAAATCGGTCTGAAACTGTCCTGCTCTTTGCGGTTTTTTACAAAGATTTTAAAAGAACAGATAAGGGTATTGGTTTTAACGTAAAGTCACTATATTGACCGAAAAAATACATTTCCGGGTAAAAAAGTGATATTCCACTAATGAAAGTAACAGCGGTTTTTGATATTGGCAGGACCAATAAGAAGTATGTACTTTTTAACGAAAAGTATGACATCGTTCACGAGTTTTCAGAATACCTCCCAGAAACAGTTGACGAAGACGGCTTCCCGACCGAAGATTGTGAATTGTTGACCAAATGGGTGCAGGACCGCTGGGCCGAGCTTTTGGCAGATCCCCGATACGATATCAAGGCTGTGAATGTGGCCGGCTATGGCGCGAGCCTCGTGCACCTGGACCACGCCAACCGTCCGCTTACCCCGCTGTACTCTTACTTAAAACCTTTCCCGGAAGAACTTTCAAGGCAATTTTACAGCACCTACGGCGATCCTACGCGCATTTCACTGCAAACCGGCTCGCCGTCGATGGGAATGCTCAATTCGGGCATGCAGCTGTATTGGCTCAAACATACCAGACCGGAAATCTACGCGCAGATCGCGACCACCCTGCATTTGCCGCAATACATCCTGTACCTGCTCACGGGCCGAAAAGTAAGCGATTATACCTCGCTGGGCTGCCATACCGCATTATGGAGCTTCGAGATGTGGGATTACCACGAATGGGTGAAGCAGGAAGGCATTCATAAGAAACTCGCGCCCGTGCTCGCATCGTCGTCGTTTATCTACCGGCATGGCGACAAGGGCATTCAGTCGGGCTTCGGGCTCCACGATAGTTCCTCGGCACTGATCCCTTACCGGATGGCGGTGAAAAAGCCGTTCGTACTGCTGTCGACGGGGACTTGGTGCATCAATTTCAACTCTTTCGCATCCAAACCGCTGACTTCCTACCAGCTGGAACGCGATTGCATGAACTACCTCACACCGGAAGGCAGCGGCGTTACGGCGTCACGGCTCTTCCTCGGCCGCGAGCACGACTACCAGGTGGCGCGTATTGTGGAGTATTTCAAAGTAGAGCCTGATTTTTACAAAAAAGTAGCGTTCGACGAGGCAGTACTGGAAGCGGAAACACCGAAATTCTACACCGCCTGTATGACCGGCAATGGCCCGTTCCCGCAGCCCAATACGCAGGAATGGCAGATCAGCGCATTCAAATCGGCCGAGGCGGCGTACCACCATTTGCTGAAAGGCCTTACCGAACTGCTGTTCGTGTCGCTGGACCTTGTGAATGTCAACGACGTACACGCGATTTACATCGATGGCGGTTTTGCGCGTAACGAAATTTTCACCCGACTGATTGCCAGACATTACCCGAACCACAAAGTGTACGTGTCCGACCTGCCTTACGCGACGTCACTCGGGGCCGCATTGCACGTGACGCGCCCGCAGACGTACGAGTTCGCGAACGAGATCCGTGAAATAAAACCTTGATTTAGCTGATTCGGCTCCAGTTGGTTTCTTCCTTACGCAGGTTTTCAAGATGGCTGCGGATAGGATGGTGGACCGGCTGGAGCAGATCGGGATCGGCCGTGAGAATTTCCTCCGCGGAAGCCCGTGCCGCTTTCAATATCTCGCCATCCTGCGCCAGATTGGCCACCAGCAGGTCCACCAGCCCGCTTTGCTGCGTTCCCGAAATATCGCCGGGGCCGCGCAGCTGCAAATCCACTTCCGCTATTTCGAAACCGTCGTTGGTATTGCACATCGTGTCGATACGGAGCTTGGTATCCTTGCTGAGCTTGTAATCGGTCATGAGAATGCAATACGACTGTTCCGCACCGCGCCCTACCCTGCCGCGCAGCTGGTGCAGCTGCGACAGCCCGAACCGCTCCGCATTTTCGATCACCATCACGGAGGCATTCGGCACATTCACACCTACTTCGATCACCGTCGTGGCGACCATAATCTTCGTCTCGGCCCGCACGAACCGCGCCATTTCGAAATCCTTGTCCTGCGACCGCATTTTACCGTGTACAATACTGAGCGGAACGCCCGGAAACGCCCTCGCGACGCTTTCGTAGCCGTCCATAAGGTCTTTCAAATCCATTTTCTCCGACTCCTCGATGAGCGGATATACGATGTATACCTGTCGCCCCTTCGTAATTTCGTCCTTCAAAAAACCGAATACGGAAAGACGGTGCTTGTCGAAGCGGTGTACGGTTTTAATGGGCTTCCGCCCGGCGGGGAGCTCGTTAATGGCTGAAATATCGAGATCGCCGTAAAGCGTCATCGCCAGTGTACGCGGGATGGGCGTGGCCGTCATCACGAGCATATGCGGGTTGATGTGCTTGTTTTTGGCCCAAAGTTTGGCCCGCTGCGCCACCCCGAAACGGTGCTGCTCGTCGATAATGCAAAGGCCGAGGTTTTTGAACTGAACCGCGTCCTCGATCAGTGCGTGCGTGCCGACGATAATGTGCAATGTGCCGTTCAGTAGCTCGCGGTGGATGACCTCGCGTTCCTTTTTCTTGGTAGAGCCGGTGAGCTTGGCAATGTTGACGCCCAGCAGGTCGGCGAACTTTTTAAGGCCCTGGTAATGCTGGTCGGTGAGGATTTCGGTCGGCGCCATGAGGCAGGCCTGGGCATCGTTATCCAATGCAAAAAGCATACTGATAAACGCCACGATCGTCTTGCCGGAGCCTACGTCGCCTTGCAGGAGCCGGTTCATCTGCTTGCCGGTTTTGAGGTCTTCGTGGATCTCGTGCAGCACGCGTATCTGCGCACCTGTCAGCTTGAAGGGCAAATGCTGTTCGTAAAACTCTTTCACGAGCAGGGTTTTATCAAATACCAGTCCCGGATATTCGGTCTTATGCAGTAACTTGTTCTTGATCAGCCGGAACTGGTTGTAAAACAGCTCCTCGAATTTTAGCCGGCGCTGCGCCTGGTGGAGCGCGCGGGCATTATCGGGCAGGTGGAAATGCCACAATGCCTGGGCTTTGGAAATGAGCTTGTACTTCTGGACCAGTGGTTCAGGCAACGTCTCCCGGATGTGCGGATGCGCTATTTCGAGCAGGCTCCGCACCATTTTACCCAGCGCCTTGCTGTCGAGAAACTTCTTGCGCAGCTTTTCCGTAAGCGGGTAAATGGGCTGCCAATGGCCCGCCGAAGCGTTCTCCTGCGTGAGTACCTCTATTTCCGGGTGGGTAATGCTCCATTTCCCGCCGAATAGCACGGGATTACCGTAAACGACGTATTCGCCGCCGCGTTTCAGCCATTTTTCATACCACGAAATACTCTGGAACCATACCAGTTCCAGAAATCCCGTACCGTCCTGAAATATACCGACGAGCCTCTTTTTATTTCCTTCACCGATCACGGTAAATTCACGCAAACGCCCTTTCACCTGGGCGGCGGTCATTTGCTCGTTGAGGTCGCTGAGCTTGTGGAAAACGGTGCGGTCCTCGTGGCGGAATGGATAATGCTGGATGAGGTCGCCGAAAGTGAAAATATTCAGTTCCTGGTTCAGCAACGCAGCTTTTTGCGGCCCTACACCTTTCAGGAATTCGATTTTGGTATCGAAAAAACGGGTTCTAACGGATGGGTTTGTTTCAGAAGTCATTACTCAAATATAAACCGAAATCGCTAAAAACACCGTCCACGCCGTCCAAATGTTAATCTCTGTTAACGGAGTCGCTAATCGGCCGCTTTTAGGCACAACCTGCTTGATTCCCAACTTTGGAATGCCTTACTTGCCACGTTGTAATTTCTTAAACCACCAGTTAATTTCTAAATTTTACACGCTTTATGAAAACCACATTCTTTTCGCTTTTCCTCACCCTGATCGCATTCACATGGGCATCCGCACAAGAAAAGCCAATGAGCCCGCACGTTACCACCGACGGTAAAAATATGAGCATTACCTACGGCCAGCCATCTAAAAAAGGCCGCGTGCTGTTCGGTAAAGCCGGCAGCGGCAGCCTCGAACCATATGGCAAGCCATGGCGTATCGGTGCCGACCAGGCTACTGAAATCACGTTCAAGAAAGATGCTACTTTCGGCGGTAAGGCGGTAAAAGCAGGCACTTACACATTGGTAGCCGTTCCTAACGAAAAAGAATGGACCATTATCCTGAACAGCCAGCTCGGCCAATGGGGTGCTTACAAGTACGAAGAAAACAAAGCCAAAAACGTACTCGAAGTGAAAGTTCCGAACAAAACCTACCCGAGTTCGGAAGAAAAACTGACTTTCAATGTAAAAGACACCTCCCTGGATTTCCAATGGGATAAAGTAGGTTTCTCGGTACCTGCGAAGTTCTGATAACCATCAGCCTTAAACAAAGAACGGGGTGTTACCAAAAGTAGCACCCCGTTCTTTGTTTCCCTCCTCCCATTCCTCCATCTTCCCTTTACTCCTTTCTACAAATTCTGCCTGATCATATTCTCCAATACCTGCAAGTGCTCGGTAAATGCCTTATGGCCGTCTTCGGTCGCTTTGTAGGTGGTGAGGGGCTTGCGGCCGTTGAATTGTTTCCGGAATTCGATGTATTTGATTTCCTCCAATGCCTTCAAATGCGAGGCCAGGTTGCCGTCCGTCAGCTGCAGCAGTTCTTTCAACTCGTTAAAACTCAGGGAATCGTTGACCACCAGCACGGACATTAGCCCAAGCCTGATCTTGCTTTCGAATACCTTATTAAACTTTTCTAACCACTCCATTACAAGTTTCTGTTACTGAGGTGCGACCGCTGACCGCCGACCACAGACGGCCGATTGGCTTCTGACGATCGCAGGACCGTCAATCGGCATTATTGATTGGCTTCCAGGAACAGCATGGCGTCGCGATTGCGAATCCATACGGCCTGGTCGCGTTGATTGTTGGCGGCCATGGTAAATCCCGAGCCTACCAGGCCCGTTCCTACCGACACCCAGAAAAATGTTTTCAGGTTGTCGCGGTTACCCGAGATCAGCGAAATAATCGAACCGGCCGACCCCGCAAGCGAGATCACCAAACCAATGCTACGCGTCCTTCTTGATTTCAGATAGAGGCCCAGACCTTCCGGCGAAACCATAAATTCGTTCCTTATCGCCTTCTGTCCGCTATAAATGACATTGTTTTTGACAAAACTATTCCCATTTCTCAAATAAATAGTCTCTTTATCGTACCATTTTCTCGCTTTAAAGGCCATACTATCGGATGGCACCCGCACCTGCGCGCTGCAAACCGAGCCGGTAAGCAGCAATATCAGCATACCCACGATGCCGGATTTACCTCTCGGAAACTCGCCTCCCTGGCGTTGCCCGCCCGGTTCCTCGCCATTTGGCAACTTTTCCCTTTCATACCGGTTGTACATCGTAAGCCCATACACAATGTGCAGCAGCCCGAACCCTATCGCCCAGAAGATCAGGGAATAACCCGTCAGAAAGAGCGCCACGCAGCCGATCCCGATTTCGGAAATACCCATGTAAAATACCTCCGGGTAGGTGAAACGGCTCGCGTTGACGAGCGCCAGCCCGTAAAACAGCAGCGTTACCGGGAACACCAGCCAGATAAAACCATAGCTCAGCATCGCAAGACAGAAAATTCCGCCCGTCGCCAGCGGGATCAGCATCGCTACCAGCAACCGTTTGGAACTCCCGTTCCATACGGAGAGGCCGTTCCGGCGGCCCTTCCGCACGGTGAGGATAATGCCCACGGCCAATGATGCGACCAACACGCAAATGCCGTCCACGAGCAGGAAACCGATAATATCCGCCCGGGAATGCCCCTGGTAGGTGCCCATCGGTACGAGAATGTCTGCGAGCCAGTCGGTTTTGAACCGGATGTAGGCAGCAGCCGCGCCGATTAATGCAAAAATACCGGCGAATACCCCGCTCAAACCGCTAAGGGATAGGAACTTGGACGACCGCTCCATGAGGTTGCGGATTTCGTTCAGGGTGTGCAAAGAATCCTGATTCGGGTTCATAAGCTGCTAAATATAAATATCGGTCAGAAATGGTCAGTTTTCGTCAAGTGTGGCCAGGTGCAGCTCATCCTAAAAAAGCAGGATGATCTTGGGAATGAAAATGATCCCTCCAACGATCACCGCCGAAATGGCGAGCAACAATACCCCTGCGGCCGCGGTGTCTTTTACTACTTTGATCACGGGATGGTAATCGGCCGATACGAGGTCGGCCAACTTTTCGATGGCGGTATTGAATGCCTCGCCCGCCCATACGAGCGCGATCTGGATCACGATCACGCACCATTCGGTAGCTGAAAGGTTGAAAAATACACCGGCAATGGCTACTACCACACAAGCCAGCAAATGGATACGCGCATTGTTTTCATAACGGAACAGGCTGTAAATCCCCGCACCAGCGTAACGAAAGCTCCGGACGGCTTTAAAAATATCGATGGGTCCGTTCATTGTGTTTCAATTCGGCGAAAATATGGAACGCAAAGTACAACAACATGAGCACGAACGAAAACGTAATGGTGTGTTTGATCGCCAGCGGATCCCTCATGCTATGGTAGATGCCCCTTGCGAGCGCGCCGGGCTGGGTAATGATATCCCAGCTGTTCCAGCGCCCGTACCGTCCGAGGAAAATCCCGAACCCGCTCAATACCATCGAACTGAGGACCGCGAACCACGCGAGGCGGTCGTTCCAGCGGTGGGCGATAATGCGGTGCACAATGCGGATGCTGTACAAACCGGTGAGAAAACCAGCCAGGGAAAATGTAAAAATCATCAGCGCATCATACCAGATCATGTTTTCGGGCACGCCGCGAAGGTGTTTCAGGTCGGTGATGATGTAAGGCGCATTCGGGAAGAACAGCAGCCAAATGGCCAGGTAGGTCATCAGCATAGCAAATGGCGCCGGTTTGCGCCTTTCCATTTCCCATACCCATTTGATAAACAGCAGCGGCACCCAGGCCAAAAACAGGTTCCAGACGAGGAAAATGAAATGCCAGCTTTCCAGGACAATCCTGACCGACAACAATGCCACGGCAGCGGCGGAAATAAATGCGAGGAGCGCAATCTTCAAATTGCCTTCCAGATAATCGACCAGTTTTCTCAGCATCTTTTGCGTATATTTAAAGTACTTTGAAATACAAAGTTAATAGAAAGCAATGCTAAACTGCAACAGCCGGTTGTCGATTTAATTTAAAATACAGTTACTTTTTGTTGTTTTCGGAGAAAGCCTTCATCATCGCCCACTCGCGACCGGCTGTTTTAGCCTTGAAAGTTTCGAGGCAGCCGCGGTCCTGCAAGGTAATGTAGCAGGTCTTGCCGTTTTTGCCGCCGAAGCAGATATTGGAAACCTTCTTCCCGATTGTGTGAATGGTATGGATCACTTTTCCTTCGGGCGAAAGCACCGCTACCTCGCCTTTTCCGTGGCGTGCAATGTAGAGGTTGCCATGCACGTCGCAGCGCATACCGTCCATTCCGCCGTCCTCGAAGTGGTGCAGGAGTTTCTTATTGGACAATGTGCCATCCGGCGCGAGATCGAACGCCCACACGTTCCGCTGCACGCTTTCGTTGACGTACAGCTTCTTTTCGTCGGGGCTCACATCGATGCCGTTGGTGGTTCCCATATTTCCAAAGGCAAGGTTCACTTTTCCTTCGGGGGTAATATGCCAGATTTGCCCGGTACCATCCTTCCAGTTCGGGTCGGAAGCGAAAATATGGCCGGTGGCGGTTACGGCGAGGTCGTTTGGCTGGTTCATTTTCGGCTCGTTCGCAAAGACATCGACATCTTTCGTCAGCATATCCACTTTCAGGATGTTATGCCCCGTAAAATCCGCTACGTAAAATGTGTTTTTGTCGATGAAACGAATCCCGTTGCCCGTGCTGCCTTTGGGTAATGTCACAAAAAAGCTCGCATTGCCCTTTTTGCTGATCTGCGCGATCGTACCGTCGCGGGCAAAATTCACGGCGTAAACATTGCCGTCTTCGTCCACGGCCGGCCCTTCGCAGTTGCTGGTGAACTCGCCTTCGTTGGAGAAATTTTTGCTTTTGACCTGCGCCCTGCTTATTTCAGGGAACAACAAGGCTACGGTGAGGAGGACAGCTAAATATCTGGTCATAAGGGTTAATGCTTCAAAATCACTGGTTTTTCCATTTAATGGCGCAGCCCACCGGCTTGGTAATAGTGGTCACGACCGGCTTACCGCCCACAAGGTTGCTCACGGCCTCATCCACATACAGTTTGGTGACGCCGGCGGCATCCTGCGGGTTGTCATCGATCATGCCCATGTAGCGAACGGTGAATTGCGCACCGCTTTTTTGCAGTACAAATGCCTGCGGCGTGCGGCCGGCCCCAAATGCGCGGGCTACCTGCTGGGCGTCGTCGACCAGGTAGGGATAGCCGTAACCTTTTGCGGCGGCCCGTTCTTTCATTTTTTCAAATGTATCGTCCTGATGCGTGCCGGGGTCGCTGGGATTGATGGCGATCACCGGAAAGCCCTGGCCGGAAAACTTATTGTTCAATGCAATGATCCGGTCTTCGTACGCCTTCGCGAACGGGCAGTGGTTGCTGGTAAAAATAATGATCACGCCTTTGGAGGAGGCAAAATCGGACAATGAAACCTGGTTGCCGCCCGTGCTTTTCAAACGAAAGTTCGAAACCGCGTCGCCTACCTGGTAACCGCCCTGCCCCTGCGCTGCGCCTTCCCTGCCGGTTTCATCGGCCATCAGCGGCTT
The DNA here is from genome assembly GCF_000382205.1 of Dyadobacter beijingensis DSM 21582. Lineage (GTDB taxonomy): Bacteria > Bacteroidota > Bacteroidia > Cytophagales > Spirosomataceae > Dyadobacter > Dyadobacter beijingensis. Next base: position 1,122,440 of record NZ_KB907787.1, on the reverse strand, counting down.
CACCGCCATGACGAGGCACAATACCACCGAAACCCACAGACTCACTTTTATATTCATGTTTTTCAAATCTTCTGTTGGTTAGACCCTAATAATTAGGTAAAAGTAAAAGCGCGACCTGTTAAATTTTGTTAAGACAGCCAGTTACGCTCCATCCATAAACGTGCCAGTCTGCCTGGACCATATAAAGGTAACTTTTTGGACATCTTTTACCACATCGGGCACATAAATTCTGAAAACGGCCCCGCCAGCATGACAACCGGGAATGGGCATTACCCTAAACGCACGACCTTTTGTCCGCGAGATATTAAAAAAACCGGAATATTCCTCCTAATGCATTGTGATTCTGCCGCTCTCTTTTTATCTTTGCACCTCAAAATTTGAATCCAGTTTAATAAAACTATTAACATGTACGCAATCGTAGAAATCGCAGGTCAGCAATTTAAAGTTGAAAAGGGTCGCGAAATCTTCACGCATAGGCTTGAAGGTGACGTGAACGCTGCACTTGTATTTGACAAAGTCCTTCTCGTTGATAACGGAGGCACAGTACAGGTAGGTCTTCCGACAGTAGCAGGTGCTTCTGTAAAAGCAACTGTTCTCGAACACCTCAAAGGTGAAAAAGTGATCGTTTTCAAAAAGAAACGTCGCAAAGGATACCGCGTGAAAAACGGTCACCGTCAATATCTGACTAAAATCAGCATCGACGAAATCGTTGCTTAATGCACACGGCGGAAGCCGGAATCAGTTAAAACAGGAAACTACAATTTAAGTATAAGATATTATGGCACATAAGAAAGGTGTAGGTAGCTCGAAAAACGGACGTGAATCGGAAAGTAAACGTCTTGGTGTAAAATTATTCGGTGGCCAGTTGGCAAAAGCAGGTAATATCCTGGTTCGTCAGCGTGGAACCAAGCACAACCCAGGTAAAAACGTTGGTATCGGTCGTGACCACACATTGTTCGCGCTCGTTGATGGTAACGTGGTGTTCCGCAAGACCCGTGAAAACAGATCTTACGTTCACATCGAGCCCATCGCGGTTGAAGCTGCTGCGGAAGCGTAATCAGTTCGCTTAGCGCAACTTTCCAAAGATTTAAAGACCCGTCAGGCATCCGTTTGACGGGTTTTTTATTGGTGAAAGCGCCCGCTGCCAAACCAAATGCCCGCATTCCGTGTTCTCTAAACCGGAAAGTTGTTTTACCTTATCCATATCGACCATCCCAATGCTGTCACGACCCATTTTTGTATATACCGAACTGAGCCCCAACCCTAACTCGATGAAATTCGTACTGAATTTCGAGCTGGTGCCCGACGGCCTTTCATTCGACTACCCTTCGCTGCAATCAGCGCTGGAAGAAGGTACTGCTTCCCCGCTCGCCGCGGACCTGTTCCAGTTCCCGCATGTGAAGCGCGTGTTTATCGCGAGCAACTTCATCACCATTACCAAAGACGATGTGGTGGCCTGGGAAGAGGTTCTGCGCGATACGAAGCAGTTTATCAAAATCTATTTTGAAGAAAACCACCCGGTATTCGAACAAAAAACAATCGAAAAGAATACGGTAATCGTCGATTCCCGTGATTCGGACACAGTTCAGAAGATCAAAGCAGCATTGGACCAATATGTACGCCCGGCCGTTGAATCGGATGGCGGTGCGATCAATTTCCATTCTTTCGATGAAGGTTCGGGAACGGTGAAGGTGCTTTTGCAGGGATCTTGCAGCGGCTGTCCGTCATCGACCCTGACATTGAAAGCCGGTATCGAAAACCTGCTTACCCGCATGGTACCCGATGTGAAAGAAGTAGTCGCAGAAGGCGTTTAATGTAAAAAGATATTCATCGAAACCCTGTCGGAAATCCGGCAGGGTTTCTTTTTTTAATGTGTTTTGTTAGTTTCGGCGCATGAAGCCAGCGCTGGAAACATTCATAGACCGCATTGAGGCATTACAATCGAAGGGTAATGCATTATTCCCTAAAGGCATTTTCCCTGCGCAGCGGTCGAACACGATGATCGGCTACCGGCGGCCGGACACGACGATGTTCTTCTCGGCCATCACCGCATTCACGCTGCAATCCATCCGTAAGTACTGCAATACAGCCAGCCAAAAGCAGATCGACGCGATCCGCGGGCTGGTGACGGCCAACTACCCCGATTTTCAAAACAAGGACGGCTTAAAGACCTACAATTTCTGGAAAACAAAACCCTCGCGCCATTTCCCGAACGGCCGCTGGTTCCGCCGCTTCGAGCATTTCCGCATTCCCGACGATATCGACGACACGGCATTTGCCTACCTCACCACCGATCCCACGCGGGAGGAATTGGTATGGTTAAAAGAAAAACTAACCCTGCACGCGAACGGTACGAAGCGCTGGATCAGGAATACCTATCCGGAATACCAGCCCCTGCGGGCCTACTCCACCTGGTTTGGCAAGCATATGTACGTCGAGTTCGACATCAGCGTACTTTGCAATATGCTGTACTGCATTTTGCATTATAACCTGCCGCTCAACGAACATGACGACGCCAGCCTCGAATACATCCGCTCGGTCATCGACACGCGGCGGTACATTACCGCGCCTTTTCGTTGTGCGCACCAGTATCCGCGCACACCGCTGATCATGTACCACGCGGCGCGTCTCATCGCCGCATTCGATCCGCCTGCATTAAGGTCCGTAAAACCACAGCTGCTCGACGATATGGAAAATCTGCTGCAAACTACCCGCAGCGGCATGGACCGCGTTTTGCTCGCGACTTCGCTTATGCGTTTTGGCAGGGCCACGCAACGCATTCCCGTGGAAACGTATTCGGAAAAGGATTTTAAAGGCTTTTACTTCTTTATAGCAGGGCTGCTCACGGCTTATGAAAACCCGGTGCTGTACAAATTGTCGGTCAATCCGCTGGTGCATATGCATTGGACTTGCGAGGCGCATTGCTGGGCGCTCCTGGCGGAATATGAGGCACTTTGGAACCAGCAGCAGCCAGCCGGCACTTTACTATGACAGACCTCGAACCAGGCACCATGGCAGACCATACGATCGCATTGAAGCTCCGGGAAATCGTCCGCGAAACGGACGACGCGAAAACATTCATTTTCGAAACCGCCGATGGCAGCGCATTGCCCTACAAGGCTGGCCAATTCCTGACGTTCCTCATTGAAATCCATGGCCACGAAGTGCGCCGGTCCTATTCGATGAGCTCGGCGCCCGGCGTGGACGAATACCCCGCCATCACGGTCAAAAGAGTGCCGAACGGCGAAATTTCAAGGTTCTGGATCGATACCGTGCAACCGGGGCAAACGTTCCGCGTACTCGCACCATCGGGCCGGTTTACATTGGAAAAAGAAGACACGGGCCCGCGCGACATCGTGCTGATCGGCGCCGGAAGCGGCATTACCCCGCTGTTCTCCCTTTTGAAACAAACACTAACCCAGGAAAACGAAAGCCGGGTAACCCTCATTTACGCCAGCCGGAACATCCGAAATACGCTTTTTTGGCAACACATTACGCAATGGCAGGAGCGTTTCCCAGAACGCCTGCGCGTAATCCATATTCACAGCCAGCCCACCGACGACTGGAACGGCATCCGCGGCCGCATCAACAACACCCGGCTGGAACAGTTGGTGAACCAATCCATCGTCTACAATCCGCAGGACGCCCGGTTTTTCATCTGCGGGCCGTTCGACCTGATGCGTTCTACGGAAATCACCCTGCATTTCATGGGCTTCCGCAGCGCGCAGATACGGAAGGAAAACTTTGTGATTACTTCGCCGCCGCCCCCACCGCCCGTCTCCTACCCGCACCGCATCGCGCTCCACTTCCGCGGGGCCATTTACGACCTGCTGGTACCGGCGCATTCGACCGTGCTGGACGCTGCATTGGCTGAGGGCATTCAGCTGCCTTACAGCTGCAAGGGCGGGCGCTGCTCCTCGTGCGCGGCCGTGTGTACACACGGGCACGTACATATGAGTGTGAACGAGGTCCTCACTGATCGCGACCTTGCCGCCGGCTGGATATTGACGTGCTCCTCATACGTCGATAGCGAAGATGTGGTAGTGGAATTCAGGCAGGAGTAAAAACAAAGAAGCGTACAGACAGGGCCGTACGCTTCATTAAGGTTTAGGATTAGAGGAATTTCAACGAATGAATTCCTGAAAAGGTTAAGTGTTAGGAATATTAAAGAATAAAATTTTCTTTCTTATCTTATTTACAAAATTACTTGTCAAATCGGATTTTCCTAACAAAATTTAAAAAAGTGTTCGAGCACGCAATCGAAAACACACACCGGGCTCGTACACGTCATTAGGAACCAATAGTGTTTTTTAGTGAGGTAAAACTAATGGGCCAGCCGCAGAATCTCAAATTTATTATAAAAAAAATTTGAAAAATTTTGTATCACATAGTAGCCTTTCACTAGAAACCCACTATTTGGCCCATACTCGTAAATACTTGTTAGATTTGTTGATCGATACTGAAAAATTCCTGAATTATAGTCGAGTGTGAAAAAGAAAATTGTCAGAATCAAAGATATAGCGGAAAAGGCGCAAACCTCCAAAGGCACAGTCGATCGCGTTTTGCATAACAGGGGCAGGGTCGCCGATGACGTTCGGGAGCGCATCCTGGCCATCATCAAAGAGCTCAACTACGAGCCCAATCTCATTGCCCAGTCGCTGAAATCGCAACGCGCATTCAACCTCGCCGCCCTCATCCCCGACCCTAACCTCGACTCGTACTGGGAAGCCCCGCATGCGGGTTTGGAAAAGGCGGAAAAAGAGCTCCGGCAATACGGCGTGCACATCAGCAAGTTCATATTTAACTCGCATTCGGAATCGTCGTTCATCGCCAAGGCAAAAGAAGTCATCCGCGAGCATCCCGACGGCCTGCTCATTGCCCCGATTTTTTACAAGGAAGCATTACCGTTTTTCAAGGAATGGGCCGACATGGGCATTCCTTATGTGCTTTTCAACACGCAGATCGAGCACGTGGCGCCGTTGTGCTACATCGGGCAGGATTCGTACCGGAGCGGCTCGCTGGCGGCCAAAATCCTGCGTTTCGGCCTGCATTCGCCGGGCACGGTACTCGTAGCGCACGTGAACGAGGACATTTCCAACTCGGCGCATTTGATTACCAAGGAGGACGGTTTCCGGAATTATTTCAAAGGGGAAAAGCTGGATGGGACATTCAATGTGATCAGCCGGGAAATCAACTTCCCGGACGAGGAAGGCCCCGACAAGCAGCTGGACGAAATCCGGGCGCAGCACCCCGACCTCGGCGCGGTGTACGTCACCAATTCCAAAGCATTCGAAGTGGCCGCATACCTGGAAAAGAATGCATTGAAGGACATCAAACTCGTAGGTTATGACCTGATCGAGCACAACCAGCATTACCTCAATAAAGGCATTATCGATTTCCTGATCAACCAGAACCCGCTCGGGCAAGGTTACTGGGGCATTCACCAGCTCGCAAATCATTTGATTTTCAAGAAGGAAATCCCGGCCATCAAGTTCCTGCCGCTGGATATCATCACCCGCGAAAACCTCGATTACTACCTCGATCCGCAGTAAAAGTTCTCCATAAACAAGACAGGCCCGGACGATATCCGGGCCTGTCTTGTTTGTAATAATGGTCATCCACTATAAATCCCCAAACTGGCTATACATCTCTTTCAGCTTCGGCTCGGTTTCCTTTGCGCGGATATCCTTGCGTAATGCGGACACGCCCTGTATATCCGTGAGCAAGCCCAATGCCTGGAATGCACCGAAACGCACGAAATAGGAAGGATTGTCCCGCGCGAGACCTTCGAGTATCGGAATGCTTTTACGCTGCACGTCCTGCTTCGATTTGATAAGGTATTTACCAAAAACTTGCAGGAAGTTATATTTTTCCGTCGGCTTCATGGCCTTCATTTTGGTCAGGAACCAGTCGTAGCGGTCGGGCTGGGCCAGTCCGGCGTAATAGTTACCTACCGAGGTGATAATGGCATCGTTCCGCGAATTTTCGAACTGTGCAGCCACCTCCGCCGCGTCGTTCGGCTGACTCATGAGGTATTTTTCAATGGCAACAGAGGCCACCAGGTACGAACTGTCAGTCAACGCGGCCTTGAAGATCGGATCGCTGTTGTTGTCTCCGAATGAGGCCAGGGTGATGATCGCCTCCGAGCGTACCTGCGGGTGCGGGTCCTGCTGCGCACGGCTCTGGATTACTTTTTCAATGTCGGCAAAACCTTCCCCGGCATATTCCGAAAAGTTGCTGATCGCCATCTGGCGAAGTTTCCAGAACGGATCGTCCATCGCTTTCACGAGGATTTTCCGTGCGGTGGTATCGGCCAATGCGCCTTCCAGCGACGATAATGCTTCGTATTTGTGTAAAAACCGATCGGAATGCAGGTATTGGAACTCCATTTCCGGCCTGTTTTTATCATGCTCGATCACGCCCAATAGCTGCGCATCCGAATCGAATACGACGAGATCGGGCTTTTTCGCAGCAGGGAATTCGAGCGTTTGGTTCACTTTGTCCACCACCACATCGTAGCGGTTCTTTTTACCGGATACCCACACGTCCACTTTCACCGGCAGGCGGTACACCGTCGTAGCCACGGTATCCTGCGATTGTTTTACTTTCAGAATCACCTTGCTCTGCGCGGCCACGAACTGCTGGTCTATTTTCAGCACCGGATGACCGGGACGGTGAAACCACTGATCGAAAAACCAGTTCAAATCCTGGCCGGTCACCTTTTCGAATGCCACGCGCAGGTCGTCGATCTCCGCCGTACCGAACGCGTGCGATCTGAGGTAACCCTGCAATGCCGCGAAGAATGCATCGTCGCCCACAAGCGTACGCAGCATATGCAATATGCGTCCGCCCTTCGCGTACGAATGGCTATCGAACATATTCTCGCGGTCTTTGTAAAAATAACGGATCATCGGCACCTGCTTCGTCTCCGACTCGGCAAGATACTCTTTCATTTCCTGCAAATTACCCCAGTCGGCCTCGTAACGGCCATCGTTATACTCGCTCCACAGATATTCCGAGTAGTTGGCAAACGACTCATTCAAAGGCAATTGCCCCCATTCTTCACAGGTTACATAATCACCGAACCAATGGTGCGCCAGTTCGTGGGCGATCACCGCGTCGGAATTACCGTCCACCAGCGATCGGGCATCGTTTTGTACGCCCTCCTCGTGCACCGTAGCCGTCGTGTTTTCCATCGCTCCGGCTACGAAGTCGCGCACCGCTATTTGCGCGTATTTTTCCCAGGGATATTCCACCCCGAAAATATTCGTGAAGAAACCCATCATTTCCGGCGTGCGGCCGAAGATCGCGTGGGCGTCGGCGCCGTATTTCGGCTCTACGTAATAGCTCAGTTCGAGACCGTTAGGCATCATATCCTTCGCTACCACGAAGTCGCCCACGGCCATCATCGCCAGGTAAGGCGCGTGCGGCAATGTTTGCTTCCAATGGTCGGTGCGGGTGCCTTTTCTACCCTCCTGCTGGTTCACGAGCAAGCCGTTGGAAAGCGTTTTATAGGTACTGTCGACGGTAATGTAAATGTCCTGCGTAAATTTCTGGTTAGGCGCGTCGATCGTCGGGAACCAGCAAGAGCTGCCCTCGGTTTCGCCTTGCGTCCAGAGCTGGCGGGGCTTGCCCTCATCCAGACCATCCGCGTTAATAAAGTAAAGGCCTTTGTCCGAAGCGCTGTCGTCCTCCTTTCCGCGCGGCACATCGTTCGGCTTAGCGATGTAGTCGATTTTGATAAAAAGCGTGTCTTTCCGGGTGTATTCCTGGCCTAGTTTGACGGTCAGCCTGCGCTTGTCGTAGGTAAATTCCAGCTTCTTTTTAACTTTTGAAGTAATCTCCTCACTACTAAGGTCACCATACTCCCCGGTCGTATCGAGCAGCGAGATGCCTTTGATTTCGAAACCCCTGGCATCGAGTTCGAGGGTATTCTGGGGATAAAAATGCGGTTTGAACTTCAATATGGCCGAAGCGGGAAGCTGCTGCTTCACCCAGTCGGGCTGCACGTCGAGGCGTGTGTAGAGAATGTCGTGTTTTTTGGGCTTTTCAGGCCGGTAAGGGCCCTTAGGCGTAACGGTACCGGGATTTCTTCTGTAAAGTGTGTCAGCAACCGTGCCGGCTGTCACCGGAGTGCTCCATGCGAGGAAAAGTAAGCCAAGAATTGTAAAGATCAATCGGTTCAAAAAAGGTCTTTGATTATCACCGGTCATATCCGCTTTCTGATTGATTGCTAGGAAGTAAGTCAATGTAAATGATTTAATAAACGATTATCTGGTGCCTTCGGGCTATCTACACGCGCAGCAGCATTCCCGACTCCGCGGCGCGCCTGGCCGGAATGTAAGAAACAACCATAGTAATCATAACGACAACAACGCCCGTGTAGAGTATGTCTTCCCAAATTAATTTCACCGGGTAAGCATCCACCAGCGAGGTGGCCATTCCCATCGAAACGAGGCCATACCGCATTTGCAGCCAGCAAATCCCGATCCCGCCCAGCAGCCCCACAACGGCCCCCGACAATGCCACGATCGCCCCTTCGGCCATAAAGATCTTCCGGATGAGCGATTCCGTGGCACCCATCGCGTACAACATCGATACATCGTTCTTCTTCTCGATCGCTAACATGCTGAGCGAGAAAAAGATATTGATTGCAGCCACTAAAATAATCAGCGAAAGGGTCACTGCCACAAAAAGCTTTTCCATTTTTATTGCCCGTAACAGGTCCGCATTCAGCGAATCGCGGTCTTTTACGACGAATCCCTTGCCCAGCTTCGCACTCAGCGCCTCGGCGATGTCCTTTTCGGCATAGCCGGGTTTGGTATACACCTCCAATGCCGACCGCTCGCCATTGTAGCCCATCAGGCCTTCGACCTGCTTCAATGGGGCGATAATGTAGTCGTCGTAGCGGTTTTCGATAAAGAAAATGCCGCCCGGCCGCAGATTCACCTGATTGAATGCTTCCGGCGAAGTAAGGTTGAGCGTTTTGGAACTCGTGCGCGGGTATAGCAGCTCGATCGGCGTGAAAATATCTTCGAGCGTGATCGACAATGCATTCCGTATTCCTTCCGCAATGAGCGCGTAAGACGTTCCATTATCGCCGGTGAGGCGCCTGGATCCTTCCACCATCGCGGTGTCGAGCTGCTTTTGCTGTGCAAATGTGCTGTCCACGCCTTTGAGGCGGATAATCGTCTGCTGATTGCCGTACCGGGCCAATGCATTGTCCTCGATCACCTGCGTCACCAGCTGCACGCCCTGGACCGATTTCAGTTCATTCAGCATCGAAGGCGTGATTTTGAAGCGCTTACCTTCGGCCGGCACAATGCGCACGTCGGAATCGAACGTCTTGAATATCTTCCGGTTGAGGTCCTCCATGCCATTGAACACGGACAACACCACCACCATAGCCATCGTCCCGACCGCCACACCCGCCATGGCGATGCGTGCGATCAGACTGATGAAACTCCTTTTGTTACGTGAAAAAAAGTAGCGAATGGCAATCCGGTAGGAAATATCCATGATGGCTCAACTTGATATCAGTGCGTGTCGTCCTCGTCGTCCGGCTGTGCAGGCGGAATGACCAGGTCTGAGAAAAGCAGGTCCATTTTGGCCGCGTATTCGGCAGTATCGTCGATATAAAATTGCAGGTGCGGCACGATCCGCAGCTGGTGACGGACGCGCTCGGCGAGCTTCTGGCGGATAAAACGGGTATTTTCCCGGATCGTTTCCAGCAGCATGGTTTTGTTCTTATCGGGCAAAAAACTCAGATACGCCCTGGCAATGCTCAGGTCGGGCGTTACGCGCACGGCGGTGATCGTCACGAATGAGCCGCTGGTCAAATGCTGCGCGTCCTTCTGGAAAATCTCGCCCAGGTCTTTCTGTATCTGTCTGCCTACTTTTTGTTGTCTTTTCGATTCCATATGATGAACGTCGTTCCCTCTCTCCTTTTCAATAAGTACAAATATCCGTACTTATTTTGTTTTTGTAGAACCCGGCATTGTAATTTCGTGAAACTTATTTCCCGTCAGATACCTAATCCACCTGCCGCTTGCTTAGTTTTTTTCGCGTCAATGCACGGTACCAAACCATCAGCCTGGTTGTATTCTTCCTGCTGCTGCGCCTGCCTTTTTTCCTGGGCGGCGCACCGCTGCTGATACCCGAGCTGAGCTGGATGCTGGTAGGCGAGCAAATGGGCCGGGGGTTCATGCTCTACCGCGATGTGTGGGATAATGTGAGCCCGTTCTCGGGCCTCACCTACTGGCTCATCGACAGCCTCTTCGGCCGGGCGCAATGGGTGTACCAGCTGGCCGCCATGGGCGTTTCGCTGATCCAGATTTTGTATTTCAATTACGTAATCCACTCCCGCGACGTTTTCCCGGAGCGCACCTACCTGCCGGGGGCATTGTACGCGCTGTTTCTCAATATTTCCTTCGATATGGGCACATTATCGCCCATGCTCATCGCGAATACCTTCCTCTTGTTCGCATTCGGATCGATCGTCAAAATGCTCGTCCGGCGGGAAGTGACTACGCAGGTGTTCGAGCTGGGGATGTATATTGGCATTGCCACGCTGTTTTATCTGCCGGCGTCGTTGTTCATGATCTGGGCGTTCCTGGCGTTGCTTTTTTACACGGGTTCCACCTTCCGGCACCACTTACTCACGCTTTTCGGGTCTATATTCCCGCTGATGATGGTCGTGCTTTTCTTTTACCTCAACAATGGAATGGAAAGTCTCAACCGCAACCTGCTGACCTCCGTATTCCAGGTAAAACAATATAACCTCAACGACTTTTCCTCCCTGTTAGCCTCGCTCCTGCTGCCGTTGGGTTTCGGGGTGATGGGGTTCATGCGGATCTTTACCACGCTGCGGTTCGTCAACTATCAGACGCGCATTCAGCAGGTAATGGCGCTTTGGTTCATCGCGGCGGTATTCACGATCCCGCTTATGCAGTTCCTCGCGCCGATGCAGTTTGTGATATTCGTCCCCCCGGCCGCATTCTTCGCCACGCACTATTTCCAGAGTTTCAAGAAAAACAGCTGGGCCGACGAGCTCCAGTTCACACTCATGGGTGCGATGATTGTCCTGATCCAGTACCAGGGACTGCGGGGCGTATTGCCCGGCGTTTCGATGGGTAAGCTCGAAAACCTGCGTGCCAAACCGGCCAACCTGCCGGACCAGATCCAGAACAAGCGCATTCTCGTGCTGGGGCAAAATTCAGGGGAGTATATCAATAATTTCACGGCCACCCCCTACCTCAACTGGGAGCTGGCCAGCTACGATGTGCAGAACCTCGACAATTTCGACAGCGTGATCCACGTCTATAACAACTTCCGCAAAGACCCGCCTGAATACGTGATCGACAAGGTGAATATCATGCCGAAACTCCTGAACAGGGTTCCGGCATTGAAAAAGCAGTATATCCAGAGTCCCTGGAAAGGTATTTACCAGAAGGCGTATTAGCAGGAAATCTTATCCACGCGCGTCTGGTGACGGCCGCCTTCGAATTCGGTGCTCAAAAATGCTTCCAGGCCAGCCAGTGCCGTTTCCAGCTCGATAAACCGCACGGGGAAACAGATCACATTCGCGTCGTTATGCTGGCGGGCCAATGGTGCCAGCGGCGTATCCCATACGAGCGCCGCACGCACGCCCTGATGCTTGTTGGCGGTAATGCACACGCCCTGCCCGCTGCCGCACAGCAATACGCCTTTCTCGAACTCTCCGCTTTCCACGCCGCTCGCTACGGGATGCGCGAAATCCGCATAATCCGCCGAATCAGCACTGTAAGTACCGAAGTCCTTCACTTCGAAACCGTTGGTGGTAAGCCAGTCGATAACCGGTTGCTTGTAGGGGAAACCCGCGTGATCGGAGCCGATAGCAATTTTTCTCATTACTTTTTTGTTAATTACAGCCCACCGTTCTCTGTAAACGACAGCGGACAGGGTGAAAAGTTTTAATATTGGTGATAATGGTGCAAAGTTACCATTATCCTTATCAACAACTCAATGAATTCCTAATATGAGTGAAGAAGTAAAACCCAAAAATGGAGAATTAGTTGACGTTTCTCTCCTCAACCCCGCGGTTCCCGAAGATGAGAAAAGGATCAAAGAAGCGTTTGAAGACCGCAACTGGAACGAAATCAAAAGTGCCGACTCGTGGGTCGTGTTCAAGGTAATGGCCGAATTTGTGGAGGGCTTTGACAAGCTGGCCAAAATCGGCCCGTGCGTATCGATCTTCGGTTCCGCCCGGACGCTACCCGACAATCCGTATTATAAAACCGCCGAAGACATTGCCGCCAAGCTCGTACGCCACGGTTACGGGGTGATCACCGGCGGCGGCCCGGGTATTATGGAAGCCGGTAACAAAGGCGCATTCGAGCAGGGCGGTAAGTCCGTCGGCTTGAACATCAAGCTGCCGTTCGAACAGCATAGCAACATTTACATCGACCACGACAAGAGCATCAATTTCGATTTCTTCTTCGTGCGGAAAGTGATGTTTGTCAAATACTCGCAGGGATTCATCGTCATGCCCGGCGGATTTGGCACGCTCGACGAGCTTTTCGAAGCGATGACGCTGATCCAGACCAAAAAAATCGGCCGCTTCCCGATCGTACTCGTCGGCACCGCCTACTGGTCGGGCCTGCTAGACTGGATCAAAGGCACCATGCTTACCGAGCACAATATCAACCCGGAAGACCTCAAACTGATCAGCATCGTCGACACGCCCGACGAGGCCGTGAAGGTGATCGATATGTTCTATTCGAAATACCTGCTGAAACCCAACTTCTAGGACAAGCACGTTGCCGGTGCCCAACTGCGGTTTGGCCGGCGGCATTTTCCAGACAATTTCTCCTCCGAAGGGCCACACCGTCAGAAAGACAGGTATGGCCCTATTTTTTGTATCGTCGCCTCATCCAGCACCTTCACATTCCGCAACTCTTCCAGCGAACGGAAAGGCCCGTGAGCATCCCGGTAGTTGAGCAGCACCTGCATTTGTTTCCTGTTTCTCAAATAGGGATGCCTGGAAAGCTCCGCGGCCGTTGCCGCATTGATATCGATTTTTTTCACCCCACTGCCCACTTTCGCATACCGTCGCAATTCCGCTAATGCCAGTGAATCCAGCCCGTAAACTTCGGCAAACTGGTCTGCGGAATGGAAACCGCCGAGGCCGTCGCGGAACTTCAGAATACGCTCCGCGAGTTTGCTGCCGATGCCTTTCAGGCGGATGAGCGCCGTCGTATCGCATTGGTTAATATCAAATACACGCCGGGCGTCCTGGCCGGGCGTATTGAATGCGGGAGGCTTACGAGCATTCGCTACCGCAACGTTTGCATAGCCGGAAGCATTCGGAATGATGATATGCGCTTCCAGGCGCGCGTACAAGTCCGCGGGGAAGTCGTAGATTTTCTTCAAATCCTCCCTCCGCCGGAACTGCCCGCCCTTACTCCTGAACCTGGCAATGCGCGCAGCCAGAAACGGCGGAATACCTACGCCGGCCAGCATGGCCTCCGAGGCGGTATTCGGATCAAAATCGACGAGTTTAACCTGCTGCGGGGGCACCTGTCGGCTGGATGGCGTGCGCGGTGACCGGCGTTGCTGGTATTGCATTGCCTGCTGCTGTTCCAGCAACGCGGCAATGCTGTCGAGCACCTTTCTTTCGGGTGGCGGGGTGCCGGGCGGTACGAGCGGTAATATCCAGCGCCGGAATGCGAATGGCGATGCGATCACAAGCAGGCAAAACACCATCATCACCAATGCGCCGCGCGCTTCTTTTCGGGAAATGCCGAAGAAGTCCTGTAAACCATTTAAAATTTTCTGATACATAACCGGGAAAAGTTTTTCCCTTTTGACGTAACAAATGCATTTTGGTAACAGGTTATAAAACAACAATGAGCAGGCGGTCGACCCGCCTGCTCACCGGAGCAAAATAAAATGCGATTACTGGTTTACATAAACGCTGCCGGCACTGGCCGATAACGTCACCGGAATGCCGCCTCCGTTCATTTTGCCTTGTACGCGGTCTTTTTCAGCGGAACCGTCGAAATTCTTGAGCGGGATCGAAACGCGGTTGCCTTTCAGGTTCAGGTCGACGCCTTTATCCAACGGCATGGTTACGCGTACCGTGCCGGCCGAGGTAGAAAGATCCACATATTTGCCGAGCGATTTCAGTTCCAGTTCGATACTTCCCGCGCTGGTGCTCGCACGCACGCTGCCCGATACATTCGCAAGGCGTACCGAACCGCCCGACGTACCCGCGTCCAGCGTGCCGTCCACGCCCTCGCCGCGGATGCTTCCGCCGCTGGTATGCGCCACTACATCGCCATTCAGCTGGTTGAGCTCAATGCTGCCGCCGGAGGTTTTCAGCTCTATTTTACCTTTCAGTTCAACCGCTTTGATGCTGCCTCCACTGGTATGGAGGTTAATGTCCTTGCTGCAATGCGCCACGTCGATGCTTCCACCGGAAGTGCGGCCGTTGATCATTCCGTCCAGGTCGTCGATTTTCAGGCTGCCGCCGCTGGTAGTGAAGTTCTGGACGCCCGTCAGCGAAGCGATTCTGATGCTGCCGCCGCTGGTTTTCAGGTTGGTAGCCACATTGCGCGGCGCGGTCACTTTGAATGCGATGGAAATGTTGCGTTTATCGTTCCATTGCTGGTTATTTTTGCGTTTGGCCGTCGCCACGACTTTGCTGCCTTCCGTGCCGATCAGGATATCGTAATCTTCCAGGCGGTCTTCGATTTCTTCTTTCGAAAGTTCCTTATTGTTGTTCCAGCCATTGCTGCGGACGTACATTTCTACTTTGAAACCGTCGGATTTGCCGCCCTCCACCGAGATGGAGCCGCCGGAAGTTTCTACCTGTAATTCTTTGAGGGATGAGCCGTTGAAATTCTTGGTTACGTAAGGTTTGTCGTCACCGCTTTGTGCACAGGCGCTCATGAATGTCAGCGCCGACAGGGCGAAAGCTAGTAGTTGTTTCATTTTCATGGGATTCTCGATTTGTTTCCGCAATGATGTAAATCCAGGCTTGCAGGTTGCACGGCATCGGTATAGTTTTTGCAATATTGTTTTTCTAAACAGCATTGAATCATGAAAACCTACCGTGTAAAAGCCGTCCGCGAGTCAGAAGAAGCATTGGTACTGGACATCCTGCAAAACCTGCAACGCAAGGGCACGATCGTATTCGAAGAAGAACAGCCCGACCACCGCGCTAAAGAAACTACACCTGCCACAGAGGAGCAGGTGCAGGAGATCATTGATGAAGCGGAATTGGGTCCTTATTATTCAGAGCAGGAAGCGAAAAACATCCTGCATTTGTAATGCCTACTGTTTTTTGATATCGATGACTTTGATTTCGTCATAAGTATTGGTAGCGCCCCAGCCGCATTGTACGGTGCTTTTTGCGCCCGTGAGGCTGTATTTCAGACGTACTTTGGTGAAGCTGTAATAAGTATCATTTTTGCCCAGCTCCTTATCGATTTTCGCCTTGGAAGCTTCGTCGGGCAGGAGCGAAATTGTGCTGTCTTTCGAAGTAATGCTGAAATGCCAGGAGCAGCCGTCGGCGGCCAGCATGTTCGTCCACGTGGCGTCCGTTTCATATACCTGCTCATTGATGTCGGGCGCCTCGTCTTGGCAGCTTATCCAGGCCAGAAGGCCAAATAAAACAATCAGGATTTTCATGGTTAAAGGGGTTTAATTAACTGTCAGACACGACCGTTTTGGAAATAGTTGGAAGCCTTTTTACAATTCCGCATTTTTCAGAAACCCCGCAAACCATTTCCCCGACTCTTTCACGGTACGCCCCTGTGTTTGGAAATCCACATACACCAGGCCAAAGCGTGCCGAATACCCGTGCGCCCATTCAAAGTTATCCAGTAACGTCCAAGCGAAATAACCGGTAATATTAATGCCCTCGTTCTTCGCTTTCAGCACTGCCGCCAGGTAATCCTGGTAATAGCTTTGCCTGCCCGGATCCGCCACCTGCCCTTCTTTCAGTTTGTCTTTGAATGCGGCACCGTTTTCCGTGATCAGCAGTTCCCGCACGCCCTTGTACCGGCTGAACTGTTTCAATATTTCATACATCCCGGCAGGGTTCACCTCCCAGCCGAGGCCGGTCGTGGGGACATTGCGCAATGTCGCCGGGACTTCTTTGAGCCACATCACAGGCGCCAGGTACGAATGCTGCACCACCACGCTGAAATAGTTTTGCAGGCCCCAGAAATCGAAATCGAATTTCAGCCGCTCGCGGTCGCCCTCGCGCATGAACCTTTTGATATTGGACAAAAACGGAAATGCGTCTTTGGGATAACCCATCCCCAATGCGGGCTCGATGAAAAGGCGGTTCATGAGCGCGTCGGCCCGGCGCGCTGCGCGTACGTCCGCGGCGCTCTGGCTGTGGGGATATACGTATGAGCACGACACCGCATTACCTATGCGGGCGTCGGGCAGCAGGCGCCTGAGCGTACGGCCGCCCTCGGCCTGGCTCAGTGCCAGGTGGTGCACCACGGGCAGGAAGTTGTGAATCCCCGTATGGCCCGGCGCGTGCTCGCCGGTGGTGTACCCGAGCCCGGCCACGGCCATCGGCTCGTTCAGAACGATCCAGTGCTTTACACGGTCGCCGAATGCGCGGGCGCATACTGCCGTATAATCGGCAAACCATTCCACAATGCGCCGGTTTTTCCAGCCGCCCGATTTTTCCAGCGCCTGCGGCAAATCCCAGTGATACAGTGTAATCCACGGCTCCATCCCCAGCGCCAGGCATTTGTCGATCACCCGGTTGTAAAAGTCGATTCCTGCCTCGTTGACCAGCCCGTGGCCGTCCGGCATTACCCGCGACCAGGAGATCGAAAACCGGAACTGTTCAAAGCCCAGCTCTTTGGCAATTTCCAGGTCGGTCTCATAGCGGTGATAGAAATCGCAGGCTTGGCGGGCATGGTCGCCATTGCGGATCTTGCCTTTTTTTCTTGCAAATACATCCCACACACAATCCGTGCGCCCGTCTTCATTCACCGCGCCTTCGATCTGGTAGGCGGCCGTAGCAACGCCCCATTTAAAGTTTTCGCCGAAAGCCTCCCGGTTAAGCGGACTGTCGTAGTCTGGTTTGTTGTCTGAATTCCTCGTCGGATGATCGATAGTCGTTGCCAAGGCTGTTTCGGTTAATCGCATTGATACGCGAAAGTTAAAAACTAATCCTAACACAAAAGCCCTTCGTCCGTAAACTGTGGACGAAGGGCTTTTCGGATTTCCGATCCGGCGGCTGCTTACCGCACGATGAGGATTTTGCGCATCAGTGGTCCGTTGTTCACTTTCACAAAGTAAGTGCCTTGTGACAGTTTGGTCAGATCCACTTCGTTACCCGAATCCGGTGTGGCGTTCAGTACGAGCGCGCCGGCCTGGTTGTAAACTTTCACGTTCGTTACCAGTTGGTTGCTGCTTACCTTAATGCGGTCCACAGTCGGGTTAGGATACACGTTCAGTTGCTCCTGGCCATCGAAATTCAGGCTCTTGATGGCGCTGAAAGTGAAGGTTTCATCCAGATCCACCATTTTCAGACGGTACAGGTTCACCGCGAAAGGATTGGTGTGCGTATAAGTGTATGTTTCGAGTTCCTTGCTTTCACCTTTGGCTTCGATCTGTGCGAGGGCCGCCCAGTTTTTACCATCCTGGCTGTGTTGTACTTCGAAGTAAGCCGAGTTGCTTTCTGCTGTGGTAGCCCATGCCAACTGTGCGGTAGAGCCTTCTTTCTTCGCAGAGAATGCCGACAATGTTACTGGCAATGGAGGACCTGAGAATGTCAGACAGCCATTGTCCACTACGAAGTCCCCGCCATTCGAAGACAACAGCACGCGAACATACTTGGTACCTGCCGGAACCGTTCCTGCTACTGTATACAATTCCAGTCCCCAAGGGTTGCTGCCAAGTACTTTCGTTACGTCCGTGCTGAGCTGGCCGAGTTCGGTCTGACCTTCGTTAAGGAATACCAGCTGGATTTTCTGGCTGTTCAATGCGCTGGCGGCAGCGTAGATTTTCAATGCAACCTGGTTTCCGGTGGTGGTGGTCAGTTCCACATCCTGCCAGAATTTGCCTGCACCGCTCAGTTTAGCACCTTTCGAACCACAGACCGCGTAGATTTGGTCGGTCGACAGTGAACCTGTAACGCTCCATGAAGTTGTTCCATTTTCGAAGCTTGGGTTCAGCAATTTGTTACCGCTACATTCTACACAGTTTGCAGGAGGTGTAAGGGTCGTACAGATCGCGTCGATTTTGAAATAGTCGCCGGAAGAAACGGCAGAGAAGCGAACTTTAACGGCACCCGCAGGGGCTGTGGCAGAGATTGCGAATTGTTTCAGGTAGCTGTCAACGACTTTGTAGTTCATATCCACTACCGCCTCGTTGGTGTTGATCTTGTTGCCAGCGCCGTCATAGAATGTCAGCTTGAACTGGTGCGACACGCCGGTGTTGTGCGTACCACCATAAGCGGTGATATCCACTTTTGTACCTGCTACGAGGGCAATATCCTGCCAGATCGAACCGGTGCCGGTGATGAGACCGTTTTTGCTGCCGCACATTTTGTAGGCTGCATCTACACCGAAGTTACCAGAGCTGGCCCAGTCGTTGGTACCATTCTCGAAGCTGGCATTTTTGATGTACTGGTTGTTGTTCACGCAATCGCAATCCACAACGGGAACAGGGTTGGTAACAGTCGTACAGATCGCATCGATTTTGAAATAGTCGCCCGAAGAAACGGCAGTGAAGCGAACTTTGGCAGTGTTTGCAGGAGCGGTAGCAGAGATCGAGAATTGTTTCAGATAGCTGTCTACCACTTTGTAGTTCATGTCGACTACGGCCTCGTTCGAGTTGATTTTGTTGCCGCCTGCATCGTAGAATGTCAGCTTGAACTGGTGGGTAGCACCTGTGTTGTGTGTACCGCCGTAAGCCGTAACATCCACTTTCGCGCCTGGTACTACGTTGAATTCCTGCCAGATTGAGCCAGCGCCGGTGATCAGACCGTTTTTGCTGCCGCACATGTTGTAAGCATCGTCTGTACCGAAAGTACCTGTTTTAGACCAGTCGTTGGTACCGTTTTCAAAGCTCGCGTTCTTGATATATTGGTTGCTGTTAACGCAGTCGCAGTTAACAACCGGTGCAGGAGGGGCGATGGTAAGGCAAGCGCCGTCAATTTTGAAGTAGTTGCCTGATGAATAAGCCTGGAAACGAACTTTTGCCGTATTGGCAGGTGCAACCGCCGACTTGGTGTAAAGCTGCAAAGAGCTTCCGCTACCCACCTGAAAATTCATATCAACGTTTACTTCGCTGATTTTTGTGCCGTCTGATTTGTAGAAAATCAGTTTGAACTGATGATCGAATTGGTTGTTGTGCGTACCGCCGTATACCTTAAGGTTAACAGTGCTTCCGGCTGTGGTGGTAAATTCCTGCCAGATAGATCCCGCTCCGGTGATCAGACCGTTTTTGTTACCGCACATGTTGTAGCCGTCGTCCGTTCCGAATGTGGTGTTGCTTCCTTTGGTCCAGCCGCCTGTTCCATCCTCGAAGCTGGCGTTGGTGAGCTTGTTTCCATCGCAACCACAATCGTTGGTTGCGTTAGCCTGGAAGGCGAAGCCCAGGCTCAGTAGTAGTAGGGTAAATAGAAAAGTAAAATTTTTCATAACGTATTTGATTTGTAATTGATTAGCAGCTGTGGCCTGTCAACAAAATGTACGTTACAAAGGTAAAAATTAGATGCTCCAAAAATAGCACTTTTTTTATATGACAAATATCAATAAACTATATTTATAGCAATTTTTAAATTATTTCTAATTCAAAAAATAGAATTAATTCTAAGTACTATACGTTATTAATTGCTTTAAAAACAGCATTTTTAAGGTAAATAATTCAAAAAACGGCTTCAAAGTGGTTGCACGCAACTTTAAAACTAGTAATAGTATTTTTTCAATATACTACACAGCACCCGGAGCCCCCCGGAAAAGCATCCGGTTACATCCGCCGATTGTATAAAATTGTTAAAATCGGTGTAAATCAGGATTTTCACGTATACACCCCAGCGGCATTATCGTTCACCCCAAAATGAATACATAGTCATGATGATGACGGATCGGGAAGTAAAAATTCTACATCTAAAAACAGCCAACGGTGCAATTTTCAGGACAAAATGCCGTTTTGGGCTATTTAGTGGCGTTTGTCGAACTTATGGGAATCTGTGGCGAACAATGAATTTTCACTGAAGAATTTCGACAAAATTTTTTTTCGAAAAATTCGCGGGTTCTACAAGGTTTATATCGACTACGAATAAAATGCAATCATTTTATTAC
Source organism: Dyadobacter beijingensis DSM 21582 (assembly GCF_000382205.1). Taxonomy (GTDB): domain Bacteria; phylum Bacteroidota; class Bacteroidia; order Cytophagales; family Spirosomataceae; genus Dyadobacter; species Dyadobacter beijingensis. The sequence continues at coordinate 1,102,119 of NZ_KB907787.1, read as the reverse complement.
TGTATTACAGCATTTTAGCTACATACCATTCGGATATATAGCGGACATACTCCAAAGAAACTTGGTTTTACTTTATATTAAACAGTATAAAATATGGAAAAACCAGCTATCAGAAGGCGATTTTGAGTGAGCAACGGTGCCAAAACCAAATATGGGACGAGTTATTTTTACAAAGGCAATCAAACGGAAAATTGGATTTTAAGCTAACTTCGATTGCAATTATTCCCCATTTCGAGCCCGAAATTATGGTAAAAAGATACTTAATAGCGCTATCCATCGGCCTGACGGCACTTTCGTGCGGCTCCCACGACAAGCCTGCAACCACTCCCAAACTCGACAGCATTGCCCGTGAATACATTAGCCTCGGCCTGTCGATCGGTCGGTACGACGGCGATTTCGTGGATGCCTACTATGGGCCAGACTCGCTGCGTCCTGCCGAAACCGATCGTTCGCAGCTCCCGAAGGAAGCATTCCTGCAAAAGATCGCCGACCTGAAAGCAGCCCTGGCGGCCACCGCCGCAAACGAGCCCAACGACACCCTCGCCCACCGCGCTGAATGGCTTGCGGCCCAGCTTACCGCATTTGAAAGACGCATCCAGGTGTTTTCCCGCACATTCGTACCATTCGACGTGGAATCGAAAGAGCTCTTCGACGCCGTGGCCCCGGTATATGACGAAAAGCATTTCCAGGAACTCATCGCCCGCCTCGACCAGCTGCTGCCCGGCAAAGGCCCTATCCCGGCCAGGTACCAGGCATTGGCCAGCCGCTTCCTGATCCCTCCGGCGAAAATCGACACGGTGTTCCGTACGGCCATCGCGGAGGCGCGCAAACGCACGCTTGCGCACTACGCGCTCCCGCAAGGCGAAGATTTCAAGCTGGAATATGTGCATGACAAGCCGTGGTCGGGGTACAACTGGTACAAAGGCAACTACAAAAGCATTATCCAGATCAACGTAAGCCAGCCGATTTACATCGAGCGCGCCATCGACCTGGCCTGCCACGAGGGCTACCCCGGCCACCATGTATATAATGCATTGCTGGAAAAGAACCTGTTCCGCGACAAAGGCTGGGCGGAGATTTCGCTCTACCCGCTGTTCAGTCCGCAGTCGCTCATTGCCGAGGGGAGCGCCAACTTCGGCATTTCGATCGCTTTCCCGGGCCGGGAGCAGGAAGATTTCTGCAAAAAAGTGCTCATTCCGCTCGCCGGGCTGGACACTACCGGCAGCAGCACCTATTTCGAAGCGATCGCCATCCGCTCGGCGCTGAACTACGCCCGCAACGAAGTAGCCCGCGGCCTGCTCGACAAGGGCATGACCGACCAGGAAGCCAAACGCTGGCTGACCGACTATTGCCTGCTGCCCGAAAAAGGCGCGACGGATTACCTGCGGTTTATCCGGAAATACCGGAGTTACGTGATCAACTATAATTACGGGCAGGACATCGTGCGGAAATACATCGAATCGCAGGGCGGCACCGCGGCCGATCCCGACAAAAGGTGGAAGCTTTTCGAATCATTGCTCAGCAGCGAAAACAAGGCTGGCGACCTGCTCGAAGCATCGAAGAAATAGTGGTAAAGTTCGTTAAGGAGAAGCTGGTTTACGGGGCCAAAATGCCCGTTTGGCTTCAAAAAATAGGCAAAATGCCGTATCTTGACCCTTTTACACTACTCCCCTTGACCAATCTTGAAAAATTTTAATTTAGTCAGTAAAAAGAACAGATTTAACCTCCTGCGATCCGCATTCATGTTCTCCGCACTGGGCGGAGCCACCATTTCGCACACCCTGGCACAAACCCCTGCCGAGTCGAAAAGCTATACTTGCTACCGTGCCGATAAAGCCATTTCGATAGACGGGCGCATGAATGAACAGGCATGGAAAAAAGCCGCCTGGACCTCCTCATTTGTTGACATTGAAGGTGACAAAAAGCCTTTGCCCTTGCAGGATACGCGCGTGAAAATGCTCTGGGACGATGAGTACCTATATATAGCGGCACAGATCGAGGAGGAACATATTTGGGCATACCAGGACAAAAAGGACCAGATCGTATATCTGGAAAACGATTTCGAGGTATTTATCGACCCGGATGGCGATACCGACAACTATTACGAGCTGGAAATCAATGCGATCAACAATACCTTCGATCTTTTTTTACCTAAACCTTACCGCAAAGGCGGCCGCGCACAGCTGAAATGGGACATTAAGGGCCTGAAATCCGCGGTAAGCATCGACGGAACGGTCAACAATGCCCAAGACAAGGACAAGCGCTGGGTGCTGGAAATCGCCATTCCGTTTGAATCGCTATCTACCGAAAACGTCAAACCGCTGTTCCCGAAAGGCGGAGCCGAATGGCGGATCAACTTCTCGCGCGTGAACTGGCAGCACGAGGTGGGCGCAGACGGCCGTTACAGCCGCAAGCGCGACGGCGAAACCGGCAAAATCTTACCCGAATACAACTGGGTATGGTCGCCGCAAGGCATTATCAATATGCATTATCCCGAATATTGGGGCAAACTGCTTTTCAGTGAAGAGAAAGCCGGGAAAGCAAAATAGCTCAATGCCCATCACACAACCGCATTTTAACCTAAACGCACGATGATCAGGTACGCCTTTACCTTACTATTTGTAGCCTTCGCACTACGACTGCACGCGCAACCGAATGCGATCGGCAGCACGACCACCGATAAGAAACTGACCGCCAAACTGGAAACCGCGCTCGCGGGCTTCCACGGGCAGGTAGGCGTTTACGTACGCAACCTGAAAACCAACCGCACGGCGGCCGTCCATGCCGACAGCCTCTACCCGACCGCCAGCATGGTCAAGGTACCGATCATGTGCGGGATCTTCGATAAGATTGACCAAGGCGAAGTAAAGTTCGACCAGGAACTTGTTTACCGCGATTCATTGAAATACGACAACGGCATCGTTGGCTCGTTCCGCGACAGTACGAAGATCGCCCTGCCGAAAGTGGTACATCTGATGATCTCCCAGAGCGACAACACGGGCAGCTTGTGGTTACAGGCGATGGCCGGCGGCGGCGCGACCATCAACCAATGGCTGGAAAAGAATGGATTTGCCAATACACGCGTCAACTCGCGCACGCCGGGGCGGAAGGAATTCCAGGCGCGTTATGGCTGGGGCGTCACCAGCCCGCGCGAAATGGCGGAACTCGTGGCGATGATCCGCAGCGGCAAGGCCATCAGCCCGGCCGCCAGCGACCGGATGTACCGTTATCTGGGGATGCAGTTCTGGGATGGGGAGGCCATTTCGCAGCTGCCTTCGAATGTGAAGATCGCCGCCAAAAGCGGGGCCGTGAACCAGGCTAAATCCGAAGTATTGGTGGTACACGCGCCGCACGGCGACTATGTGTTTTGCATTGCTACCAAAAACCAGGAAGACCAGCGTTGGCAGAAAGAAAACGAAGGCTATGCATTGATCCGAAAAGTATCGGCCATTATCTGGGACCATTTCGAACCGAAAAGCAAATGGAAGCCGGTTGACGGCTCCGAAAAATTCTGGTTCTGAAAAACCCCGGCAAGCCGAACGCTTGCCGGGGTTTTGCTTTAATGCCCCTCGCTGGATTCAAATCCGAGGATGCTGAGCCGGTAAGGCGTCGCGGAAACTTTTACCTTGCTGATTTTGGACAAATTAGCCGCATTCACCACGAGCAGTTCGCCTGTTTTAGGCTGCGTAATATAAATGTACCGCGCCGTCGCTTCAAGCTGTGGCTTCTGGGTTTCGTCTTTGGCGGTGGCACCTGTTACCGAGCCGCTGATTTTAAGGGAATTGGTTTTCAAATCGTATACCCGCAGCTCGCCGCTGTGCAGCAGTACGGCCAGGTTATTGCCGGCGTAATCCACTTTGGCCTGCATAATATCCGTGCTGGCCAGCACCGGCGTCACCGCTTTGGATGCCACATCGATGAGGTACACGCCTTTCGCAGCCGTATAACCCAGGAATTTACCGGCACCTTTGGCTTCCAGAATGCTCCCGAACCACGCGTCGCCGAAATCGGCCGGGTGTGGGATGAGCTGCTGAGTACCCGTGGGCTCCACCGCCAGAATACCGCTCGACGAGCCGAACAACGAAATGCTGCCGTTGGTCGCGTTACCGTGAATGCCCTTGGTTTGAATGGTGGAGGCAAAAAGGGTTTTACCCGTCGCGTCGATGATCTTCACGCGCTCCGGCAGTGTGCCGGCCACCGAGCCGTCTTTGACGGTAATGGCATAGGTGCCGTTGTCGAACTTGGTCATGGCGCCGTGGTGCGCAACGTTACCCGCATTGATGTGCGTCATTTTCTTGCCTGCCGTGTGAAAATCGGCTTCCCTGGCAATGCTCAGCGTTCCGTCGCCGTCGTTAAACGTGATGATTTCGTCGCCCTTGCTTTTGAAGTGCGTAGGCTTGTTACCGTCGCCCGTCAATGCGCCGAATTTCGGGGTGCCTTTCACATCCACATGGTCGCCGTGGCCCTCGAAGCCCGTATCGAACAGCTGCACAAAGTTGTTGGCGCCGTTCAAAATGGCCCCGAACCGGCCGCCCTGCGTGCCGTACAACGCCGATTTGGCATATTGCGCCTCGAATTTTTCTACCGACAGCTTCACCGGGTCTACCAGCGAGAGTTCCTTCGAAACCTCGTCATTCACGAGCACGCGGATGAATTTGTACTCGGTTTCTTCTACCGGCGTCACTTCTTTCTCCTTGTCGTCGTCGCAGGCCACGAGCACCGCGCCGAAAGCCACCGAGAACAATACTTTGAATAAATGCTTTTTCATAAAAAAATCTTTACATGCAACAATGATGCAAATGTAGTTTCAGAAAAACCACAAATGCAACAATGTTGCAGATAAAGATTAAAAAAGAATTAAATCGCCGCCCGGCTGTTGTCAGGCAATAGCTTCGCGCAGCAGGTTCCGGCTTTCCTTTTTCACAAATGTGATGGGCACGAATTCGTCGTTCGGTGCGCCGATATAATAAACTGTCCATTCCGGATCGTGGTGCGCCAGCATTTCGCTGATGCAATCGGCGCGGTGTGCGACCGGATTGCTACAATCCTCCCAATAAAACAGCTCGACCCGATAGAATAGGTTTTGCTTGATTCCATTGATCGTAACTTCGACTTTGATCTCCTGCTTACCTTGAAGCGGTGGGATGGGAATGGCAATGTGGCTCATGGGATTATCTTGTTAAAATTCAATGCATACAGAAGGTTTATGGTAACGCACTAGTCTGTTTTGAGGGATTTGACAGGGTTTGTCAGCGCGGCTTTGATGCTCTGGAAACTTACCGTAAGCAATGTCACGGCTACCGTCACGATGCCTGCCAGTCCGAATATCCACCAGGCGATATTGGTTTTGAATGCGAAGTTTTCCAGCCATTTGTCCATCGCATACCAGGCGAGCGGGCTCGCTATCACGAGCGAAATGCCCACCAGCACGACAAAATCGCGGGATAGCAGCTGCACAATGCTGCGCACCGATGCGCCCAGCACTTTGCGGATGCCTATTTCTTTGGTACGCTGCTGGGTGACGATCGACACGAGGCCGTAAAGCCCGAGGCATGAAATAAGCACGGCGAGCCCGGCGAAGTAGGTAATGAGCTTGCTAAGCCGCTGCTCGCCGGCGTAAGCATCGGCAATGCTCTGGTCTAGAAACTGGTAATCGAAGCCTTTTTCAGGAAAATACTTGTCCCACTCCCGGCCAATGAATGCAAGCGTTTTGTCCACACCGGCGGTCGAAAGCTTCATGGACACCTGCGTAAAAAGCGGCTGCTCGATATGGAACACCATACCTTCGATCGGGTTTTGCAGCGATTGGCCGTGGAAATCTTTCAGAATACCGACGATCCTCCCCTGCTTCCCTTCCAGGTTAATGTTTTTGTTCAACGCCTCCGCATTCGATTTCCAGCCCAGCATTTTCACGCCGGTTTCGTTAATGAGAAATCCCGCCGACTTATCCGTCGAATATTGCTCCGACAGTTCCCGGCCGGCCGCGAGTTGCAGCCCGTATGTTTTCACAAAATTAAAATCGATGCCGATGGTGCCGATAAAGAGGTTCGCTTCCTGCGTTTTACCCTCGGGCACCACATTCCTGCGCACGGCGCCCGTGCCCATCCGCTGCGTCGCGAATGTGACTGCCTCTACGCCCGGATGCTGCGCGAGCGCCTCGCGGAAGGTTTTCAAACGCAGGTAAGCGCTGTCGTTCCGGGCGGCGAATACATTGGTAATCTTATCGTTACGAATGTCGGCAGTGATAATGAAGTCTTTATTGAAACCCATCGGTTGCTCCATGAGGAAGCGCAGCTGCCGGAAGGCAACCATCGCGCCGATGATGAGTACAATGGAAGCGATAAACTGAAAACCCAGCAAAACCTGCCGTACCGCCCCGCCTTTGGCTTTTCCACTCACAAAACTGCCTTTCAGCGTAGCAATCGGCTGAAAGCGCGCCACGAAAAACGCGGGATAACTACCTGAAATAAGCCCCGCCACAATGGCCACCAGCGCAAATACGATGAGCAATGCCGGGTTCGCCAGCAGATATTCCCAGGTCAGGTTCTTATTTGTCAGCGCATTGAGTACCGGAAACAGCAAAGTGATGAGCATCACCGCGAAAACCAATGCAATACCGCTCAGCAGAAGCGATTCGCCGAGGAACTGCAACACAATTTGCCCCTTCTCACTCCCCAGCGTTTTGCGGATACCTACTTCACGCGCGCGCTGCAATGAACGCGCGGTCGAGAGGTTGATAAAATTAATGCAGGCGATCAGGAGCGTCATGATACCGATCCCCAGGAAGACATACACGTACGTCATGCTGCCGGTCGGTTCGGGATTGCTTTCCACGTCGGCATTGAGGTGAATATCCGTCAATGGCTGCAAGCGGTATTCGATGTCTTTCGCAATCTGCGGGTCGGCATGGGTGGCCAGGAACTTCGGTAGCCGCGCATTGACCGCCTCCGCCGTCTTGCCCGGCCGCAGGAGCACGTACGTCGCCGAATGCGTGATCACCCAGTTTTGGGGCAGGTTGCTCCGGACGAGTTCACTTTCCGTGGCAAACATCGTCTGGTAGTCCGATAGCAGGTCGATGCGGATATGCGAATTGTCCGGGAATGCTTTCACGACGCCGGTAACCGTCAGCGGATGCTTACCTTCATAAGTTACGGTTTTGCCCAGTGCAGGCGCGTTACCAAAGTATTTACGGGCGATTTCATCGGTGATAACGAGCGAGTAAGCCTGTTTCAATGCGGTTTTCGGGTCGCCTTCGATGAACTGGAAAGAGAAAATATCGATCAGCGACGAGTCCGCGAAGAAGAAATGGTCTTCGTCGAATTTTACCGGACGCGGGCTTTGCGCATTTTTGACTTCAATAGTCGCGTTACTGCGGTACACCCGGGCCGATTTTTCGATATCCGAGAAATAATCGGGCAGTAACGGCGACGCTACCGCGGGTGTGAGGCCAATGTAAATGGAGTAGCCCGCGAATTTGGGCATATAATTCAGCCTGTAAATACGGTCGTGCTTCGCATGGAACGTGTCGTAGCTGGTTTCATGCCGCACGAAAACCATGATCAGGAAACAGCAGGTAAGCCCGATCGTCAGCCCGAGAATATTGATAAACGAAAAAGCTTTGTGCCGAACGAGGTTCCGCTGCGCGATTTTCAGGTAATTGCCTAGCATAGGGTGAATGTTGATTTTCGAAATTCAAATGGTCATTACTCCGCCCGCAGGCTTTTGACCGGATTGGTCAATGCCGCTTTGATACTCTGAAAACTGATCGTGAACAGCGCCACCGCCACGGCCAGCGCGCCCGCCACGAGGAACATCCACCATTCGATATCGATGCGATAGGCGAAGTCGTTCAGCCAGGTTTTCACGGCCCACCAGGCCACCGGCGAGGCGATCAGGATCGCTACGAGCACGAGTTTGAGAAAATCCCGCGAGAGCAATGCCACGATACCCGCCACCGACGCACCCATTACCTTGCGCACGCCGATCTCCTTCACCCGCCGTTCCGCCGAATAGGAAGCCAGCCCGAACAGACCCAGGCAGGAGATGAATATCGCCAGCCCGGCCAGAATGCCGACGATTTCGCTCACCTGGCTATCGGCGCGGTACATTTCGGCGAAGTGCTCGTCCAGGAAGGAATAGGTAAATGGCTGATCCGGTACCAGCTTGTTCCACGTTGCCTGGATGGCCGCAATGGCCTGCTGCGGGTTCCCCCCTTTGATCCGCACCGACATTTCGGAATATGACCAGTCTTTCTGGTTGAATATGCAGAGCGTTTCCACCTTGTGATGCAGCGAGTTGAAGTTAAAATCCTCGGTCACGCCTACGATCGTCGACAGCGAATCCATGCCCGAAAATCCGAAGCGCTTGCCGATCAGTGTTTCCATGGTAAGCGTCGGTTCGTCTTTCAAAAGCTCCTGCGCGAGCGACTTGTTTATAATATAGGTTTTGGCATTCTCACTCGCTTCGTGGGTAAAATTCCGGCCGGCAATCAGTTTGATTTTATACAATGTGAGGTAATCCGGGTCGACGATCACCTGCGAGGAGGTAAGCTCCCTACGCGGCCCCGTGCCCTGGAACGCGACGCCCGTCTGGTGCAGGTTGTTGCCCAGCCGCTGCTGCGACCCCGTGACAGCCCCGATAAACGAGCTCGTGAGCAAATCCTGTTTTAGTGCATCGAACTTCCGGTCGGACTTCGAATCCAGCGGCACAATCACCACCTGCTCCTTATCGAAGCCAGGATCTTTATCGACCATATACCGCAATTGCTTCACGGCGAAACCGGTGGCGATGATGAGAAAAATGGCGCTGGCAAACTGCGCTACCACGAGCACATTGCGAAAGCTGCTTTTGCCGGCACGGATCGTGCCTTTCAATACCTTCACCGGTTCGAATGCGCTCAAAAACACGGCCGGGTAGAGGCCCGAGAAAAGGCCGATCAGCACCGTTCCCAATAATACAACGAGCAACAACCCCGGATTCTGAAAGATCGAAAATTCGAGCTGCCGCTGGCTGAAATTCGCCACCGCAGGCATTACCAGCTTGACGATCCCCACCGCCAGCACCAGCGCAAACAACGACAGCAGCACCGATTCACCGATAAACTGCCCGGCCAGCTGGAACCGCTGCGCCCCGATCGACTTGCGGATACCCACTTCCTTCGCCCGCCCGGTCGACCGCGCCGTGGAAAGGTTCATGAAATTCACGCAAGCGATCACCAGCACGATCACCGCGATCACGAGGAACACATAGGTATACCGTTTATCGAATTTCTGAAAGTTGACATAATCATGGGTAATGTCGACAGACTGCGCGTGCACATCGGCCAGCGGCTGCAAAAACAGCTCGTAGAATTTCCAGCCGCCCCCTTTCATGTGTTTTTTCAGAAAATCGGGAAATTTCTTTTCCAGCTTCGCGACGTCCGTTCCAGGCGCGAGTTCCAGGTAAGTGACGAGCCAGTTGCCGCCCCAGTTATTCATAAAATCGGGTTTGGCAATGGTATTGAAGGAAATCAATGCATCGAACTGCAAATGCGAGTTCGCAGGCACGTCCTCCATAATGCCGGTCACTTTCAGCGTCAGCGTGTCGTTGCCGAAATGGCTGATCGTTTTACCCATCGGATCTGTATTCCCGAAAATATTGCGGGCGCTTTTCCGGGTCAGGACAACGCTGTTGGGTTCTTTTAAAATACGCTTCTTGTCGCCTTCGATGACGGGGTAGTCGAAAAGCTGGAAGAAATTGGAATCGGTGAGATACGTTTGCGCAAGCTCGATACGCTGCTCTCCGTAATGCACCGGTAGCTTTCCGGTGGTATTGACACGGATATACTGGCGGATTTCAGGAAATTCCTGCTCCAACGTCGGCCCCATCGGGAACATCGAAAGCGCCACTTTCTGCGGAGCGACCATGCCTTCGAACTTCTGGACCTCGTCGAGGCGGTAGATGTTTTTGGCATGCATCCCGTCGAAGCTACGCTCGTAAAACACGAACAGCATGATCACAATGCAGGCGGCCATCCCGACTGCCAGGCCCACGATATTGATCGCCGAAAAAACTTTGTTTTTCCAGATATTCCGGAGCGCGACTTTGAGGTAATTTTTGAGCATGACGTTGTTTCGCGAAAGGGTTAAAAACAACAATTGCCAGAAAACGTAATTCCCTGACAATGACTGTTATCAGCCCGCGTCAACAAAGTTATGCCAGGCAAAACAACCGATTAATAATCAATACATTATAGGATAAAAAAGCACAGAAACTGTCCGAATTCGGACAACCTTGTCCACCCGTGGACAAGCACTTTACCAGTCCTTGCGAATACCGATATACCCCCCTGTGCGCGGGCTGAAAATATCGCCCCGATCACTGGCCACGCGGGCGAGAATGCTGGTATTTTTCAGGCCCGGCAGGAGGCCCGGCAGGCGATATTGCGCACCCAGCACACCGGAAAACTGGCCTCGCGGCGGATCGAAGTCGGCGCCGGGTGTCCCGAAGTTGCGGCTGTACGAAAGTCGCAGCGTAAGCGCGAGCGCACGGCCCGCATTCGCCTGCGCACCCGCGTACCATACATGCACGCGGTTGTTGGGAAAATAGCGCGGGTTCACGAGCTTCGACTGGTCCATATCCTTGCCGGGAATGATAAACGGCGTGCCCACGGTACGTCCCTTGTACGACCAGCCCTCTGAATATTGGGTATGGTTAAAATAGTTGTCGGCGCCCTGGTATTTGCTGCCGGGAATGTAAAACTCGGTACCCGACTGATCGCTGGTGGAGAGAAATTCCAGCGTGAGGTGCGTGAGCGTAAGGCCGCTATGCACATTACCTGGTTTCAGTTTAAAGTTAATGCCGTACAATCCGTCCGGAATGTTCTTGAACAGCATACTCGAAACGTCCTCGAAAGGGTGCTGGTGATAGATAAAAAGACGGTAATCGCTGAGTTTCGTCTCAAAAGCGATGTCATAGCTGCCCAGGTGATTGCCTACCCGGTAGCTGTCGAATGCCCCGTACCCGTTTTTCTCGAACCAGTTTTTGGAAGTAAATGCGAGCACCACATTCGGGTAAATGGACCACGACGACGGCAGCTCACCGTTCACGGCCAGTTCAGGATGTTGTTTCAGGTATTCCGAATGCCCGGCCCACATCACATTGTGGTTCAGACCGAGGTAAAGCTTGCTTTTCTTTTTTCCCAGCCGCAGGTAAAGGAATTTCTGGTGTAGCCGCACACCCTGAATGTAATCGGTATTGAACCAGCCGTGTGCAAACCCGGCGTGAACGGCGAGGAAATTGCCCGTGAACTTCAAAGGTGTAAAACCCACCGTTCCGATCTGCACCTTGGGAACCGGCAGCGAATTGCCCGACACCGAATAAAAACCCGAAGATAGCGTGGAATCACCCAGGCCCATTACCTCGCGGCGACGGCCCACATACAGTTCCATACGCTTGAAACGCACGCTCGCATGCGCCTCCGGGAGGAGGAATTCAAATTTGTTTTCCTTGTTATATACCCCTACCGGGCTCACGCCGGCGCTCCAATCGAACCTCCGCGGCTTGCCGGCCAGGCTGTCGTAAAAAACGTAATTCCGTCGGGCGGTGCCTTGCAGAACACCAGCCGTGGCATGATCAGGAACGGCGCCGAACTGGTTGGTACGCAGCCAAAAAGGTGTTTCACCATTCGAAGAAAGATAGCTGCCCGCCTCCACATTCGCTTCCAGATTGGACACGACCATGCTTTTCTGGGCACAAAGCGGTCCGGAAACAAGCATCAGAAGAGCGGCGACACTGAAAGTAAAGGTTTTAAGCAAGGGAATCGGGTTTAATCAGGTTTCCCCCGCAAGATAAAGCCAGTCCGCCGAAAATGTATTACCGCTTGCCTTGTTTAACTGAACATTAATGCGGAGGTGACCGCTGATGGCTGACCGCTGACGACTGACGGCCGACGGCTGACCGCTGACCGTTGATGGCTGACCGCTGATGGTAGACAGCCGACCGCTGATGGCAGACAGCCGACCGCTGACGGCTGACGGCATCCTACGTGCCCGATGATCGGCCGTCGGTCGTCGGCCGTCAACCGGCGGTCGGCGGTCAGTCGGCGGTCGGCCATCAGCCGTCGGCGGTCCGCTTCACTCACTTCTCAGCGACTTCACCGGGTTGATCAATGCCGCCCGAATGGCCTGGAAACTGACCGTAAGCAACGTAATCGCCAGCGCACCAAATGCCGTGCCCAGGAAAATCCACCATGATATTTCCGTACGGTAGGAGTAATTTTTCAGCCACCCACTCATAAAATACCAGGCGATAGGGCCGGAAATGATACAGGCGACGAGCACCAGCACGACAAAGTCGGTCGATAGCAGTTGCCACAAATTGGCGATCGAAGCGCCCAGCACCTTCCTGATCCCGATTTCCTTCGTACGCTGCTCGGCTACGAAAGAAGCCAGCCCGAATAGCCCGAGGCAGGAAATGAATATCGCCAGGGCCGTGAAGAAAGACGCCAGCTTGCCGATGCGTTCCTCGTCGGCGAATTTTTTAGCAAACAGCGTATCCACAAACTGGTAGGTAAACGGACTGTTCGGATCATACTTCCTGAACACCGCGCCCACCTTTTCCAGCGCGTCGGCCACGCCCATATCCGGAGTGAGCCGCATATTGATCACATTCGTATTCCGGTAGTTTACCACGTAAAATGCCGGGCTGATCTGGCTGAACGGCGACTCGCGCACCATGTCTTTCACCACGCCGATGACCCGGTACTCCTTCCCGCCCCAGTTCAAAACCGATTCCAGCGGCTTTTTGAGGCCCATTAACGACAATGCCGATTCGTTGACGATCATCGCGGACGAGTCCGTAGGGTAAGCGCGCGAAAAATCGCGGCCCTGGGTTACCTGCCAGGCGACAGTTTGTCCGTAGTCATGCGAAATACTGTTGGACATCAGCAGCGGCACGGCATCCGGTGCCTTACCGGGCCATGAGAGATTGGTAACGCCGCCATACTGCACCGTTACCGAGCCCGACGATTGCGAATAGGCACTCACGGCACCGGTACCCATCAGGTCGCTTTTCAATGCATTATAATGGCCATACAATGCAGGTGTGTTCATATCAACCTCCACCAATCCTTGCCTGCTATACCCGACAGGCCGGTTTTTGGCATGCTGGATTTGCCTGAAAACGACTACGGTACCAATAATGAGCGTCACCGAAACGGTGAACTGCGTCACGACGAGCACTTTCCGCGGCAATGCGGCAAACCTTCCGGATTTGAACGTTCCTTTCAAAACCTGCAAAGGCTGGAACGACGAGAGGTATAGCGCCGGGTAACTGCCGGCGATCATGGCGGTAGCAAGCGAAAACACGGTCCCGGCGAGCCAGAACAGCGGATTAGTCAGCGGAAGAACGATCTTTTTCTCGGCCACCTGATTGAATACCGGCAATGCGAGCCCCGCCAGTAAGAGCGCCAGGCAGAAAGCAATGAATACCACCAGCACCGATTCACTGAAAAACTGGCTCACCAGCTGTGCTTTGAGCGACCCGATCGCCTTGCGGATGCCCACTTCCCTGGCCCGTTTTTCCGACCGGGCCGTGCTGAGGTTCATGAAATTGATGCAGGCCAGCAGCAGTACGAACACACCGATAATGCCGAACAGCCAGACGAAAGTGATCAGCCCGCCCGTATTCTGCCCGTTTTCAAAATCGGAGTATAAATGCCAGCGGTTCATCGGATGAAGGAAAAACTCCGGCTTGTACCCCGGCGGGTTCTCGCGCTTCATACGTAAATCCTTGATTTTAGCCGAAACGCCAGCGAAATCGGCGCCTTCACGGAGCTGTGCGAAGACTTGGAAAGAATTCTCGTCCCATTGTGTATCGGTCCGTTTGGCATAGGCGTCCATGGCCGTCCATAGCGCCCAGGGAGCCAGTATCTGCGTATTGCGGAAGGTGCTGTTATTGGGCATATCCTGGAATACCCCGGCCACCTTAACATCGCGATTGCTATTGATTTTCAACACCTTATTCACCGGGCTTTCGCTTCCGAACAGCGACCTTGCAAACGTTTCAGATAGCAGCACGGCATTTACTTCCTTCAAATTATCGATGCCGGCAACGATCCGCACAGACATCATTTTGGTGAATGCCGGCTCCACATACTGCCCCGGCTTAGAAAACATCTTGTCGCCATACGTAACAATCACATCCCGGTAAGCCGACTTCGCTACCGCTTCAAAGTCCGGATATTTCTCGCGCAATTCATTCGCCAGCGGCAAGGGTACAACGTCGTAGGGTGATTTTTCCGGTCCGAACTGCACAAATTGCCACACCTGCCCCACCCGGTCGTGGTTTTTGTGGTAATGGTTAAACGACAGTTCGTCGTAAACCCACAGGCCGATCAGCACCGCCACCGCCATCCCCACCGACAGCCCGCAAATGTTAATAGCGGAATACCCCTTGTTTTTCAACAGGTTCCGCCATGCGATTTTGAAGTAATTTTTCAGCATGATCCTGGATGATTTATTTGCGTTTGTTCCTAATCTACTCGCTGCGCAGCGATTTCACCGGGTTCATCAGCGCAGCTTTGACACTCTGAAAACCGACCGTCAGCAGCGCTACCGCTACCGCCAGCAGCCCGGTAAGCGGAAAAATCCACCACTGAATCCCCACCTGATAGGCAAATCCTTGCAGCCATTGGTGCATACCCGCCCACCCAACGGGCGTCGCGATGACGAGTGCGATGCCTACCAGTGACAAAAATTCTCCCGAAAGCATGCCCACGATGCTGCCCACCGAAGCGCCCAGTACCTTGCGGACACCGATTTCCTTCGTACGCCGCTCCGCCGAGAAAGCCGCCAGTCCGAATAATCCCAGGCAGGCAATCACGACCGCAATGCAGGTGAAATACACGACAATGCTGCCCGTCAGCTGCTCTTTCTGGTAATTTTTCTGAAAATCCTCGTCCAGAAACGAATAGGCGAACGGAATGCCGGGGTTCAAGCGCTTCCAGGCATTTTCGACCGATGCGAGCACACCGGCGTAGTCTTTCGTTTGAATACTGGCAATAAAATACTGGTACTTGTCGGTAATGCTCGTAGTAAGGGCGTAAGGTTTGATCCCTTCGTGCAGGCTGTGGAAATTAAAATCCTTCACCACGCCTACGACCTGCAAACTGCGTCGTTTGCCGCCCAGCTCGAAGAATACATGCTTGCCGATGGCCGTCGCCACATCGTAGCCCAGCTCCCGCACGGCCGCTTCGTTCAGGATGATGCTGCTCGAATCACCGCTGAATGCTTTTGTGAAGGAACGCCCGGCCACCATCGAAAGGCCCAGTGTTTCCACATAATCGTCCCCGACGGTGGCGAAATGCACGTCCACGGCATCGTGCACCGTCTTGTTTTCCCCATAAAAAAGCAAGTCTTCAATATTTTCAATACCCGGATACACCGAGCCGTTCGTGGCCGCCGCGACGCCCGGGACCCGCAGTACTTCCTCGCGGAATGCAGGGTAGTTTTTTGCAGCCTTGTCGTTGCGGATAGGGATTACCAGTTTTTGTTCCTTATTAAAACCGAGGTGCTGGTTTTGCAAAAAAGAAAGCTGCTGCCCGATCACGATCGCGCCGAGAATGAGGATGATGGACACTGTAAATTGAAATACTACCAGCCCTTTCCGCAGCATTACCGCCGAGCCGATATGCACCATACGCCCCTTAAGGACACTCACCGGCTTGAACGACGACAGGTAAAATGCCGGATAAAGCCCCGCTACCAGCCCCGTAAACAAGGTAATACCCGCAATCCAATAGAGAAATGCCGGCTCCCGGAGCATATCGAGCTCCTTACCCGTGAGGTTATTGAAATAGGGCAAAAGCAGCGCCACCAGCAGCAACGCAATGCCTAGCGCCATACCTGCCAGCATCATCGACTCGCCCAGGAACTGGAATACCAATGCATTCCGCATGGCGCCCATCACCTTCCGCACGCCGACTTCCCGCGCCCGCTTCTCGGAGCGCGCCGTGCTCAGGTTCATAAAATTAATACAGGCAATAAGCAACAGAAAAACGGCAATGGAGCCGAAAATGTAGAGGTAAGTCATGCTCCCGTTCGGGGCGAGCTCGTTCCCGATTGCCGATCGGAGGTAAATGTCAGGTACCGGCTGCATGAATAATTCTTTCGAAATACCCATCGCTTTCAGGTCGGCTTCACCGTGGCGTTCCAGGAACGGCGTCAGTTTGGACTCGAATGCGGCGGGGTCCGCACCCTTGTGCAGCTTCACGTAGGTATGGAAGATGTTGTTCATCGCCCAGTTGTTCTGGCCCGTTACCCAGCTGCCCATATCGCCGTTTTGCATGGATAAAAAATAATGCGCATCGATATGCGACTTGCGGTCGTTGCGGTAAACGCCCGTTACGGTGTAATCGAAGTCGCCGAAAAGCAGCCCCACGCGGATCACTTTACCTACGGGATCAGTATCGCCAAAAAGCTTGGTCGCCACTTCTTCCGAAAGTACGAGCGTGTTCGGCTTGTCGAGCGCGGTGCGCGGATCGCCATACTTAAAATCATAGGTAAAAACATCGAACAGCGTCGAATCGGCGTAATAGCCGTTGGTTTCGTAAAATCGCTTCGTCTCATCGCCCTGCCGGTTTTCGAGCAGCATCCGGTCGATCCCTGAAAATTTGAGGATGCGCGTCACCGATTCCACTTCCGGGAAATCGCTTTTCACACCCGCGGCAACCGGTCCCGGCGTGCCGGCCCATTGCTCCCCCCGACTGGTCATCGCAATGCGGAAAAGCCTGTCGGCCGCGCGGTGATGCTGGTCGTAACTGAGCTCGTCGGACACGTACAGCACGATCAGCAGGCAGGTAGCCAGTCCAAGCGCCAGACCAGAGATATTAATAGCGGTATACCCTTTGTTTTTCAAAAGGGTACGCAGAGCGATTTTGAGATAATTTTTAAACATAAGATTATTCTGGAACGCCTGTTCTAAAATGACTACTAACGATTGAAAGCTACTCGCTCCGCAGCGACTTGACAGGATCGAGCAATGCCGCCCTGATAGCCTGATAACTCACCGTGATCAATGTAATGGCCAATGCGCCGCCACCCGCCCCGGCGAAGATCCACCACGGGATATTGGTGCGGTACTCATATTTTTGAAGCCAGTTATTGAGGAAATACCAGGCCAGCGGGGTAGAGATCACAAAGGAAATGACGACCAACACAATAAACTCCCGCGACAGCAATGCCCACAGGTTTGTCACCGACGCGCCCAGCACTTTGCGGACGCCGATTTCTTTCGTCCGCTGCTCGGCCGTGAATGATGCCAGCCCGAATAACCCGAGGCAGCTGATCAGGATCGCCAAGGCCGCAAATACCGATGCCAGTGTGGCAATGCGCTCTTCCGCTGCGAATTTCAGCGCATATTCCTGGTCTGTGAATTTGTAATCGAATGGACTGCCGGGGCTGACTTCCCGGAAAACGCCGCCCACTTTCGCAAGCGATTCCCGGAGCGGCAGGCCCGGTTTCAGCTTTACATTGATGAAATTCGCCCAACCATAATCGACCATAAACACCGTAGGACGCACCGGACTAAACGGCGAGCCCATTACCATATCGCGTACCACACCCACCACTCTGAATGGCCTGTCACGCCATTTCACGGTTTGATCGACGATTTCCGAGGGCGATTTGAAGCCCATATATTTCATGGCCGCTTCGTTCATGACCATCCCGGTCGAGTCGGTGGAGAACTGGCGGGAGAAATCGCGGCCTCCGATAAACTGCCAGCCCATCGTTTTACCAAAATCATGGCTCACGCCGATCGTACCAAAATTATCGTGCAGGTTCGGGTCCTTGCCCGGCCAGGAGAAACCGCCATTATTGGAACCCACGAAAGTCGAGGGCGACGACGAGGTTGACATTTCCGTCACCGCGCCGGTTTCCAGCAGCTCACCGCGGAGGCGGTTATACTGGCTGTAAAGCTCCGGCGTATTGATCTCGATGGTGATCAGCCCCTCCCTGTCATAGCCGACGGGGCGGTTTTTGGCATGCTGGATTTGTTTGTAAACAATAGCCGTACCAATGATGAGCGTCACCGAAACGGTAAATTGCAGCACCACTAACACCTTGCGCGGCGCCCCCGCGAACCTGCCTGCGCTGAATGTACCTTTGAGCACCTTCACCGGATGGAAGGACGACAGGTAAAATGCCGGGTAACTGCCCGACAAAAGGCCCGTCAGTAAGCAGAACGCAATGCCCGCCAGCCAGAAATAGGCGCTGGCCCACGGGAAAACGAGCCGTTTGTCGGCCATTTCGTTGAAAAACGGCAATGCAAGCACCACGATGAGAATGGCGATAATGAATGCAAAAAACACGACCATCAGCGACTCGCTGAAAAACTGGTTGATCAGCTGCGACCGGAGCGAACCCACGGCCTTGCGGATACCCACTTCCTTGGCGCGCTTCTCGGAACGTGCGGTGCTCAGGTTCATAAAATTGATGGACGCCAGCAGCAGCACAAATGCACCGATCACCGCGAAAAGCCACACATAGCGAATGCGCGCGTCGGGCTGGCCGCGGTCGTCCCAGGTGCCGTACAAATGCCATTTCGACATCGGTAGCAGGTAACTTTCGGGTTTCAGGAACCGGGCTTCCGGTGTGTGTTGCACTTTAATATGCTTTATCCTCGCCGTAACACCGTCAAATGTCGTGTTGGCACGGATTTGCGTCAGCAGTTGCCAGGAATTGTTGTTCCACTGCTCCTTGTCACGCGCCTCGCGCACCCAATCCTGCGTGGCCACGTACAGATCCCACGGCGCGATGAACGTCAGCTCGCGGAACTCCGTGTTGTAAGGCAGGTCTTCATAGACGCCCGTCACTTTCAGATCGTGGCGGTTATCCATTTTCACGATTTTGTCCATCGGGTTTTCATTCCCGAATAATGCCGCCGCCACCGATTCCGAAATAAGGATCGAATGCTGTTCTTTGAGGCCGTCGCGCGTGCCGCGGCGCATGTGCAGGGTAAGCATGTGCGGCACTTCGGCACTCATGTAGCCCCCGTTTTTGGTAAACTTATTGTCTTTGTATGCGAGAATGTGCTGGTCGGTAAACGACGACTGGATCACATATTCGAAATCCTCCTTATGGTGCTCGCGCAGGTATTGGCCCAACGGATAAGACGTATGCTGGCTGCCGTCGTAGTTTTTACCCTCATACACGCCCCGCTCCACCACTTTGGCAATGCGGTCGTAATTTTCATGGTAGCGATCGAATGCGAATTCATCGTACACCCACAGGCCTATGAGCATGGCCACGGCCATTCCCACAGCCAGCCCACCGATGTTAATGGCCGAATAACCCTTGCTCTTCACCAGGTTACGGAACGCGATTTTGAGATAGTTTTTAAACATGGATGCTATTGGGTTAACGTTCTATGCAAGTGGGCGAACCGCCGACAACTGACCGCCGACCGCCATTTTCTCTAATATCATTCGCTTCTCAGTGACTTCACGGGGTCGGTGAGCGCCGCTTTGACGCTCTGAAAACCCACCGTGAGCAAGGCGATACCTGCTGCCAGAAAAGCGGCCAAGGCGAAAATACCCCAGTGGATATCAATGCGGTAGGCGAAGTCCTGCAACCATTTATCCATCAAATACCAGGCAACCGGGCTCGCCATGACGATTGCCACGAGAACGAGTTTCAGGAAATCCATCGACAGCATGGCCGTAATGCCCGCTACCGAAGCACCGAGCACTTTCCGCACGCCGATTTCCTTCGTCCGCTGCTCGATGGCGAAGATCGCCAGACCGAAAAGTCCCAGGCACGACAGGCACACGGAAAGCAATGCGAATGTGGTGGTAAGCCGCGTAGCGAGTTCTTCGCGCTGATAGAATTTCGCGATTTCTTCGTCATAGAAACTGTATTCGAATACATTCTCCGGGAACTGCTTCTGCCAGGCCGCAGCGATCCGGTTGATCGTCTGGGCGTTCAGGCGGCTCAGTTTCACCCCTCCCGACCGGTACCGTTTCTGGTCTGCGAATACGATCGTCGGCTCGATGCCGGTGTACAGGTCGCCATTGTTGAAGTCGGACAGCACGCCCACGATGGTACCCGTTTTGCCCGCGTCGCCCACGTGCAGGCGGCGGTTCAGTGCATCTTCCGGCGATTTCAGGCCTAATGCTTTCACCAGTTTATGGTTGATCAGAAGCTCATTCAGCGTATCCGAATGCATGGGAGCGCGCCCTGCCACGAGTTTCAATCCATAAGTTTTGACAAAATGATCGTCCGCCGCCCTCGACCGCGCCACAAATTTCTCCCAGTCGCGGTTCTCGAATTTGATCGTTCCGCCGCCGCTGACCTGCACGGAAGGCGCGCTCCTGAAAAACGACAGATCGGTCACCTCCGGCAATGCGGCCAGTTCGTTGCGCAATGCGGCGAGCTTGGCCGTTTCCGTTTCGGGCAAATTCAGGTGCAGGACCAGGTCTTTGTCCATGCCCAGGTCTTTGTTTTTCAGGTACTCCGATTGCAGGATGATGAGCGTCGAAACCGCTATCAGGACGAATGAAATGCTGAATTGTGTCACCACCAGACTTTTCCTGACGGAGAAAAAGCTCCGGTTATTTTCCTTCAAAAGCCCCTTGATCGCCTTCACCGGGTTGAAGCTCGACACGACAAATGCCGGATAAACGCCCGCCATTAACACGACGAACACCAGCAGCAATGCCAGAAACGCGAACAACTGCCAATCCATGAACGGGTTAACGGCCACACTCAGTCCCAGCCACGTCCCCAGGAGCGGCGCAAAAAGCCAGGAGATCAACACCGACACGGCGCCGGCCAGCACCGTCAACAAGATCGTTTCCTGTAAAAACAGCCAGAAAACCTGCACCTGCGAAATGCCCAACACCTTGCGCACACCCACTTCCCTGCTCCGCTTGAATGCCTGGGCGGTAGAAAGGTTGATAAAATTAAAGCAGGCGATCAGCACGAGCAGCACCCCCACCGTGCCCAACACCAGAATGGTATTAAACTTGATTTTTCCGCCGTAAGCGATGTTGAAATGCACATCGGCGAGCTCCTGCAAATGGTAATGGAACACCTTGCCGTCGCGGCCGTAATATTTGTCGGCAAAAGCAGGCATCTGACTTTCGAACGCAGCTTTATCGGCGGCAGCATGCAGGGTAATGAACGTTTCGCGGCCGCTATCGATCCAGCCCCAGTCCTCGTAACCATATTCCGGGATGATCTTTTTCAAAGTCGGAAGCGATACGAAAATGTCCTGTTTGAAATCCGTCTGCTCCGGATAATCGGCCACAATGCCGGCTATGACGACATTCTCGCGGTTATTGACGCGGATTACCTTGCCTAACGCATCATCGCTGCCGAAGTATTTCCGCGCGTAGCGCTCCGTCACCACGGCCTGCCCGGGCGCATTCAGCACGGACGAATTGCCTGTAATCCATTTATAATCAAATATTTGAAAATAGTCCGCATTGGTAAAAACGGCGTGATCCTTTTCGAGAAACTTCCGGGAAGCGCCTCGGTGGTCCACGCGGATCGTCATTTCCTTGTGCGCCACATAAGCGGCATTTTCCACATAAGTGAAATCCTTTTTCAATGTTTCATGCAAAACATACGCCGAGCCCCGCTCCTGCTCCACCGAGCCATCCGCCAAATGCAAGTCCACGACGACGCGGTACGTACGGTCCGCGTTACGATGGTACCGGTCGACGCTCAGGTGGTACTTAACCAATTGAAAAATCACGATCGCGCCGGCCATACCGATGGCAAGCCCGACCAGGTTGATACCGGCGTGCATTCTGTGCTTCGCCAGGCTGCGGAAGGAGAATTTCAAATAATTACCGCGCATATGAGTGTTCAATTATTCGCTTTTCAAACTCTTTACCGGATTGATCCATGCAGCTTTAACAGCCTGATAACTCACCGTCGCGAGCGTGAGCACGAGCGCGCCAGCTCCCGCCAGGGCGAAGATCCACCAGTTCATTTCGGTGCGGTACGGGTAGCTTGCCAGCCATTCGCGCATGGCGTACCACGCCAAAGGCGCCGCCAGCAGGCATGCAGTGGCTACCAGCAGCACAAAATCCTTCGACAGCATACGCCATAGGCTCGCTACCGAAGCGCCGAGCACTTTTCGGATACCTATTTCCTTGGTACGCTGTTCGGCGGTGAAAGAGGCCAGTCCGAGCAGGCCCAGGCAGCTGATCAGAATCGCCAGTCCCGCGAAAAAGCCGGCCAGCTTCCCGATCCGCTCTTCGGCCCTGAATTTGGCGTCGTACTCCTGGTCAGCGAACTTATATTCGAATGGCGCCGCAGGCACCAGCTTTTTGAAAACTTTCTCAATGGCGGTCAATGCAGCCGATGCGCTGACGCCCGCATTCAGGCGGATATTGATCCAGTTGGGCGAACCGAAAAGGAAGAAAACGGTCGGTTTCACCGGTTCGAAAGGCGATTCCATGACCATATCCTTCACGACGCCGATGACGGTGAAATGTTTGAGCACATTGTCCGTCATCCACTGGCTTTTCCATGACACCACTTCGCCGAGCGGGTCGGGCATGCCCAGCAGCCGCGCCGCCGATTCATTGATTACAAATGCCGCACTGTCCGATGCGAGCTTGCGGGAAAGATTACGGCCCTGTTTAAACTCCCAACCGACCGTTGCCGCGTATTCGGGCGTCACCGTCAGCGTCGCGAAGCGCCCGGAGAAGCCTTCCGGCATGCCTTTCCAGCTGAAACCTTCATTGGACGACCACACGCCCGTAACGGGGCTCTGCGATTCGGCCACCTCGTCGACCATGCCGGTATTCTTCAATTCCGTGCGCAGGACGTCGGTTTTGTTGTAAAAATCCTCCGTTTTCATGCTGATCATCAGCAAGCCGTCGCGCGTGTAGCCGACGGGCCGCTCTTTGGCGAAGCGGATCTGCCGGTACACGATGGACGTGCAGATGATCAGGGTAACGGAAATCGTGAATTGCAGCACGACCAGCAACTGCCGGGGTGTGTAGGCAAACCGACCAACATTCGCCCGTATCGAAGCGCCTTTGAGCACTTTCACGGGTTGAAATGATGTGAGAAAGAACGCAGGGTAGCTTCCTGCCAGCAGGGAAGTCAAAAGAATGAAACCGGCACAGCAAAGCCAGAACCAGGCGTTATCCCATGGAATACTCATCTGTTTGGCAGCCAGGTTATTGAACCAGGCCAGCGAGGCCACCACGCCACCCAGTGCTACGAGAAACGACAGCAGCACGATCACAAATGACTCACTGAAAAACTGTACTACCAGCTGCGCCCGCAGCGAGCCGATCGCCTTGCGCACGCCTACTTCCCGCGCACGCTTTTCCGAACGCGCGGTGCTCAGGTTGACGAAGTTAATGCAAGCCAGCAGCAGCACGAAAAACCCGATCATGCCCACCATCCAGACATATTTCACCGGCCCCTCACCTGCCGCCCCGTTTTTGAAGCCGGAATACAAATGCCAGTCGTTCATCGGGTGCAGCCACATTTCGGGGCGGGTAGCGGCTTCTTCCCGCATATCGTCCATGCGCTTGATCACGCTCAGTTCCGAAAGCCGGATGCCCGCGTCGGCGGTTGCGAAATCGACGCCATCAGCGAGCTCGGCAAATATCCAGATCGCGTGGTTGTCCCATTTTTTGTCCTTCATCCAGCGGTTTTTATCGAGAAAATAATCCCACGAACCGATGAACTGCACCTCGCTGAACTTCGTGTTTTTGGGAAAATCCGCATAGACACCCGTCACTTTCATGTCCAGGTCCGTACCGATTTTGACGATCTTGTTCATGGGATCAGTTTGGCCGAAAAGCGCTTCCGCCGTGGATTGCGACAACAGGAGCCCCTGGGGATCTTCGAGCGCGGAGCGCGAACCGCGCAGCATTTGCATCGAGAACATTTCGGGTGCAACGGCATCCATAAACTGCCCGTTCCGCGACAATTTTACTTCGCCGGCCGTCAGCACCTGCTCGTCCGCCTGGCTAGAAGCGGCAATGTGTTTGAAATACCCTGCATAATGGCTTTTCAGCTCTGCTATATAAGGAACGGGCAGCGAGAAAGAGGTGTTTTTCTCGCTGTGGATCACCTGGTTTTGCAGGATTTGCCCGATCCGGTCGTGGTTTCGGAAATAATGGTTGAAGGACAATTCATCGTAAATCCAAAGGCCGATCAGCATCGCTACGCCCATCCCGATCGCCAATCCGCCGATGTTAATGCCCGAGTAACCCTTGTTTTTCAAAAGGTTACGGAAGGTGATTTTCAGGTAATTTTTTAGCATGACCAACATTCTTTGGAATAACCTTATTCACTACGCAAGCTTTTCACGGGGTTCACCAATGCCGCCTTGATGCTCTGGAAACTGACCGTCAGCAAAGCCACAGCCACAGCCAGCACACCGGCCAGGACAAACACCCACCATTCTACATTGACCTTATAGGCAAAATCCGAGAGCCACTCGTTCATCCCGTACCATGCAAGCGGCGAGGCAATGACAATGGCGACGCCCACCAGCCTGACAAAATCTTTCGAAAGCAATGCGACAATGCTCACAACCGACGCCCCCAGCACCTTGCGGACGCCGATTTCCTTAGTGCGCTGAATGGTGGTGAATGCCGCCAGCCCGAAGAGCCCGAGACAGGCGATGATGACGGCGAGGCTGGCAAAAATGCCGAACAGCTTCCCTATCCGCATTTCCGATTCATACATTTTGTTGAAACGCTCGTCGAGAAATGAATAGGCAAAAGGGTTATCGGAGTTTGCTTTCCAGGTTTTTTCCAGCATTTTAATGAGCCCCGGCATGTCGGTAGTCTTCACCCGGACGGCGATCTGGAAAAGGTCGCCGCCGTACATCATCACCAGCGGCGCAATGCGCTCGTGCATCGAGCGGAAGTGGAAGTCTTTAGTTACACCTACTATCGTATAAAACCGCTTGGTTTCCGGCTGGCCATTACCGATCGTCCGGATACGCTTGCCTATCGGGTTTTTCCAGCCGAACTGCCGGGCAGCGGCCTCGTTGATAAGCACGGACGCGCTGTCACCGCCGAAGCTCCTGGAGAAATTCCGTCCGGCCGAAAGTCCTATACCGAGCGTTTTGAGGTAATCCTCATCGACCTGATAGGTAGCAAAGCGGTAAGGTGTGATATCGTTTTCGGCACTTTCGGGAATGAAACCGTCGGTGCCGCTATTCGAAGCGCCTGCGGGCAAGAAGCCGGCGAGTGTCACGCTGCTCACGGGTGAAAGGCCCAGCAGCTCATCCTTGAATGCCTTGGCCTTATCGCCCAGTAAATGGGTGTCGTGCAGGATCAGCACCTGGTCCTTGTTAAAACCTACATTCTTGTTTTGAATAAAATGCAGCTGCCGGTACACCACCATCGTGCCGATGATCATGCCGATCGATACGACAAACTGAATGGTTACCAGCGCATTGCGCAGCCAGCCGCTTTTGACCCCCGCCTGAATGCTCCCCTTCAAAACCGCTATCGGTTTGAATCCCGACAGGAAAAATGCAGGATAACTGCCCGCCAGCAAACCCACGGCGAGACAGCCGGCTAATGCGTAACCGATGGTAGGCGCATTCAGAATAGATTGGATATCAAACTGCTTGCCGGCCAGATCGTTGAAGCCCGGCAATAGCAATATGACCAATATGAAGGCCACGACAAGCGCAAAAACCGTCAGTAACACCGATTCGATCAGGAACTGGGCCATCAGCTGCTGCCGTACCGAGCCCATCACCTTCCGTACCCCTACTTCCTTCGCCCGCCCGGCCGATCCGGCAGTGGAAAGGTTCATAAAATTGATGCACGCAATGAGCAGGATGAATGCGGCAATGGCGGTGAAAATGTAAATGTATTTGATGTTCCCGTTCGCTTCCAGCTCGTTTTCGAGGTTGGATTGCAGGTGAATGGTCGTCAGCGGCTGAAACTGGAAGCCGAAACTATCGCCCTTGCGCAGGTATTCTTCGTAGCTAATGCCGAGAAACTCCTGTATTTCAGGGCCAATGTATTTTTTAACCAATTGCGGCGACTGCGCCCGGAGCTTCTCGACCGGATAACCCTCACGCAACCGCACGTACGTATGCGCACCGCTCGAAAGCCACTTTTCGCCCACATCGTCGGATTTGATGGAGCCGAAGAAGTCGTAGTGGAAATGTGCGTTGGAAGGGACGTCGCGGCAAACGCCTGTAACGCGGAAAAGCCCCTGGTTGCCCATTGTAAGACTTTTTCCCACGGGATCGGTGCTGCCGAAGTATTTCAATGCGGTGGATTCCGTGATGACGATCGTTTTCGGCTCCGTCAGCATCGTTTTCGGATTGCCTTTCAGGAGCGGTATCGAGAAGAAATCGAAGAAATTGGAATCGACAAAGGTGACACGGTCTTCGGTAAATTTCTTATTCCCGTTTTTGACGAGGTAAGTACCATTTCCATCGAGCCTCGTGTATGCCTCTACGCCCGGGTAATCGCGCAGGAGCGCGGGCCCTGCCGGTGCGGACGCGCCCGCGAGGCCGATTTCATTACCGCCGATCCGGCCGTGCATGGTCACCCTGAATATTCGGTCAGCATGGGCATTGAACCGGTCGTAACTGAGCTCATGCCGCACAAACAGCAGGATGAGCATGCAGGTGGCCAAGCCGATGGCCAGCCCGAAAATATTGATGGATGCGAAGGCTTTTTTGTTCCAAAGGCTTCGCAAAGCGATTCTCAGATAACTGGATAACATAACGGCGCCGGTTACGAGGGTTGAAGGATGGATAGCATTCTTGAAGCGTCAAATTATGCACCAGTTGACCAGACTATCACAATTACCTGAAAATCAATTTTTTACATTTATATAAAACAAATCAGTGGTGTTCGGTATCGGACACGTTCCGTTCGTTTTGGAACGACGGCAAATGTTCCGCAAATGCGGCATTACTCGCTCCGCAGGCTTTTTACAGGGTTCATGACCGCCGCTCGGATGCTCTGGAAACTGACCGTAGCAAATGCAATCACGGCGGACAGCGCGGCGGCAATAGCGAATATCCACCAGTAAATGTCCGTCCGGTAAGCGAAATGCTCCAACCACCGCTCCATCCCGAAGTAGGCGATGGGCGACGCGACGACGAAAGCGATGAGTACCAGTTTGAGAAAATCGCGCGAAAGCAGCCCTACGATGCTGGCAATGGACGCGCCCATGACCTTCCGCACGCCGATTTCCTTCGTGCGCTGCATGGTGCTGTGCGATGCCAGTCCGAGCAGTCCAAGGCAGGAAATGAATATCGCCAGGATCGCAAAATTGAAAAACAGCTTCTCGAAACGCTCCTCGCTGCGGTACTGCCGGTCGAAGAATTCGTCCATAAAATAGTAGCTGAAAGGCCTGTCGGGCATGGCAGCTTTCCATTTCGCTTCCACCTCGGCCACAGTTTCTTTCAAGCGGCTGCCCTCGATTTTCATCGAGACGAGCTCCGAACCACCCGGTTCAATGCGCATTGTGAGCGGCCTGATCGCCTCCTGCAACGACCGGAAATGGAAATCCTTGATGACGCCGATAATCTTGCCCTCGCGGCCCCATTGTCTGAAACGCCGGCCCAGTGCCTCTTCGGGCTTGCTGTAACCCAGCAGCTTCACCGCGGCTTCGTTAACTACCATGGCCTGGGTGGTGTCAGTTCCGAACTCCTTTGAAAATGGCCGCCCGGCCACCATTTTGAGGCCGAAATGCGGAATGTAGTCGAAATCGACGAAATAGAGATCAAGATTCGAAACCTGCAAATCGCCGCTTTTGTTTTCGATCTCCGAATACGCGCCGGGATTGGAGCTTCCCGGCACGCTCGACGACGCGGCGGTGGATTGAATGCCTGCGAGGCCGTTCAGCGACTGCTTGAACGCCTCCCTTTTAGGGTCGCCTTCGGTATTCACGACGAGCATCTGGTCCTTGCTGAAACCGAGGTCGCGGTTACGCATGTAGTTCATTTGAATGTAAACGATCATCGTCGAAATGATGAGCGCGATTGAAATGGCAAACTGGACGGTTACCAGCCCTTTACGCAGCAGAATACCCTTCACACTCGTCGTAAAGCGTCCTTTTAGCACCGTCACCGGCTCGAACGACGACAAGACCAAGGCCGGGTACAAGCCTGCCAGCACGCCCAGTAGCACCGCCGCCAGCAGCATGGTGCCGATAAAGAGTGGATTGTCAAAAATGCCGGTGGTGATGATTTTCCCCGCCAGGTCGTTGAAAAGCGGTATCAGCGCAGCAGACAGGGCAATGGAAAAAAGAAATGCGATCAAACAAAGCATCACCGATTCACTCACGAATTGCCGCGCCAGCAATGGTCTTGCGGCGCCTACCACTTTGCGAATGCCTACTTCTTTGGCCCGTTCGGCGGAGCGGGCGGTGGTGAGGTTGATAAAATTGATGCAGGCAATGAGCAGGATGAATGCTGCCACCACTGAAAATACATATACATTATTCATGCTCCCTTTCTCGGGCACATCGCGCTCGGAATGCAAATGCACGCTCAGGAGCGGTTCAAGAAAAAGCACATAAGACATCTTGCTCTCGCGCATAAGCTTGCCCGCGCGACGTTCCAGGTAGGCCGGAAATTTCTTTTCCAGCGACTTGCTGTCGGCCCCGTTTTTAAGCAAGAGATATGTCATAGCGCCGAAATTCCCCCATTCATTGTCGATCCCGCGGTTGAAACGCTGCGTCATGGTGGTCATCGATACGAACATATCGCCCTTGATGAGGGAGTTTTCGGGAATATCCTTCATGACGCCCGTCACCTTCGCCGGCAGGCCTTCACCCGATAGCAGCAGCGTCTGCCCTACCGGGTCGGCATCGCCGAAATATTTCTTTGCGGCCTTTTCGGTAAAAACGATGCTTAGCGGCTCTTTCAATGCCGTTTTCGGGTCGCCCTGGATAAGTTGGAAATCAAAAACGCGGAACAGCGACGAGTCTGCAAATACGGTAGGCTCCTGGAACTTGATATCGCCCTTCCGCACAAGGAAACTCCCTCCGTTCAGGCGCGTGTAGGCTTCCACTTCCGCGAAATCCTGTTGGATCGTCGGCCCGAACGCCCAGGAAGTAATGCCCGCATTGATCGTTT
Source organism: Dyadobacter beijingensis DSM 21582 (assembly GCF_000382205.1). Lineage (GTDB taxonomy): Bacteria > Bacteroidota > Bacteroidia > Cytophagales > Spirosomataceae > Dyadobacter > Dyadobacter beijingensis. The sequence goes on along the minus strand of NZ_KB907787.1, from coordinate 1,073,034 downwards.
CCGAAGGCGTCTTTACATCCGTGACCAGCCGGTAAATGCGGTCGGCTTTGGAATGGAATGCGTCATAAGTCAGCTCGAAATGGACATACATCGAGATCAACAAACACGCCGACATCCCTACCGTCAGCCCCATCACATTGATCAGCGAAAACACCTTATGCTTCCAAAGGTTCCGAAAAGCGATTTTGAAATAGTTTTTTAACATGGCAGGGTGAAATTTGGCTGGATTCGTTCACTTCGGGTGCATTAAATGTGTACCAGGGTTGGGTTTTGCTGATAATGAAGTATTTGGAGGCAAAACTAAATACCCGGCTGTCCGAAAACGGACAGCCGGGGTGCAATTTCGCATAGTGTTTACCATCCATGAATTGCGCAAAGATTAGTTCCCGTTCTGCACATCATCGTTACGAATGCCGCGCTTGTTCTTTTTGATACCGTCTTTCAGCTTGCCGAATTTGTAGTTCAGGCTGAAATTGAATGAGCGGAAATATGCCCAGCGGTCGGTGAACTGGTCGAAATCCGGTCCGAAGGTTTCGTTATGGTATCTTCTGAATTTGGTGAATGGATTGCTTACCGCCGCGGAAAGCGACAGTTTATCCTTTATCACGTCCTTATTCACGCTGAACGACGTGCTCGCGATCGAATTGGTCGTGCCTTGCAGGTTCACACCGGGGCCGTTCGCATTCAGGTTCGCATTCACACGCCATTCTTTCGGAAGGCGGTAGCCGGTGGAGACGGCCAGCTGGTACATAATGCCGCTATTGGTGATCTCGGAGCCGTTCACGATCCCCGTCACTTTGCCGTGGGCAATGCGGAGGTTGGTACTGAAATTCCACTTTTTCGTGAGCGGATAATTGACATTCAGGTTACCGCTGAAGAGCCGCGCCCGGCCGGTGTTGCCGTAAGACGTCCGGGTAACCTGCGTTTCGGGATTGAAAACGGCAATCGGGAAAATAAGGTCTTTGAAATGCGTGTAGCCGAGCCCGATATTAAAGTTCCCTTTCTTCGCCTTGTTGTAACCCAGCTGAATGTCATTCACAAAAGCGGGCCGCAGGTCGGGATTACCGGTGCGTTCGTAGCTAGGATTGGAACGGTCCACAAACGGATTGAGCTGCCAGATACCGGGGCGCTGAATGCGTTTGGTATAGCCCAAATTGATCCCCGCATTGTTCATAAGCTTCCGGTTCACCGACACCGACGGGATGAAGTTGAAGTAGTTTTGCTCCACCTTCGAATCCGTGGAAATGAAGTCGGCATCGATCACGGTCTGCTCTACACGTGCACCGGCTTTCACGCCCCAGTTTTTGAAATTATACTGATAGGTGTTATAAGCGCCGAACACATTCTGCATGTTGTTGTATTTGTTGCTCATCCCGCCGTCCACCTTATAAGTATTCGTTTCGGGATCGAAGATCAGGTACTGAAAGTCGCTCTTGTTGTCACGCATAATGCCTTTCAAACCCGCTTCGATGTTCAGCTTTTTGACCGGGTACACGAGGTCCACCTGGAATGTCTGCTCCGAAAAGCTCTGGTCGTTCAGCTGGCGGTAGTCGGGGCGGTCGTAATTGATGCGGTTCGCAATCGTGAGATTGCCTTTCTGCTTGTTGTCGTAGCCATAATAGCGGTAAGAGAATGTCAGCAACCGGTTTTTATCGGCCTTGAAACCCTTTTGATAATTGATAGCGGCGTCCCGGCCATTACCATTGTCGGTGTTGCGGTTGGACACGTTGTAGCGTTCCAGGATTTCGTCCCCGGCGTTCAGCAGCGACGCCTGGAAACTGTTGAAACGGTTTTTACCACCATTCACATTCAGCTGCGCGCTCAAAAGGTTCAGCGTATCGATCTCGTACGTGATCTCATAGCCGATATAGCCGTTCTTGTTGTTGGATTCGTTCCAGCCACGCTGGTCGAGGTCTGTCGGGTTCGTCCCGTAGGTCGTGCGGTTGGAAATCGTCTGCGTCGACGGGTTCTTATATTGGTTCAAACCCGCATTCAGCGACATTCCGATCTTCCCGAGCTGGGCCGAGAGCGAGCCACCGACTCCCGGACCGCCCGTCGGGAAGCGTTCGCTCACATTGAGCGTGCCGTTATACCCGTTGTCGATTTTTTTGTTGGTAATGATGTTGATAATACCCGCCAGGCCCTCCGCGTCGTATTTTGCAGGCGGTGTGGTAATCACCTCGATGCGCACGATAGACGACGCCGGCATGCTCCGCAGCACGTCCTTATAGCTCCGCTCCACCATGCTCGAAGGCTTTCCGTTGATCAGGATCTTGAAATCGGTATTGCCTTTAAGCGCAATATTATCCTCTGCGTCCAGCGACAGGTACGGCACTTTCCGCATCATTTCGAGCACGCTGTAAACTTTGCTTTCGGGGTCGGCTTCGAGGTCGTACGAAATGCGGTCCACCTCCTGTTTCACGATAGGCTTCGCGGCGGTGACCGTTACTTCTTTCAAACCTACCGTTTGCTGAGCGATCGTGATATTTCCCAGATCTACTTCCTGCCGTGAACTATCGGTCAGGTCGACGTCTATACTTTTCGTTTTGTATCCCACACCCACCACCACGAGGGCATATTTCATCGGTTTCAGGTTCCGGAATACGAATGAACCGTCGGTTTTGGAAAAGTCGGCTTTCACTGCCGTATTCTTGTCCTTCATGAGGTTCAATGTAATGAAATCCAGTACTTTGCCGCTGACGGAATCGGTAACAATACCTTGAATGCTTTTTCCGGTGGGCGCATTTTGCGCGTGGGCGCTCCGGCCACAGATCAGACCGGAGATCAGGATTGAAAATAGGAGTTGGAGCAGTGTTTTCATGGGAAAAAATTTCATGGCTAATAGATTTTTAAGGCATAGGAATCCCGTTAAGCGCGTTTTCAGCGCTTTTTATAAAATGCTTTATATATCAATTAATTTAATATAATTCTAATATTGATATACGATCGCACAATTCAAAATTCTAATGGAACAAATGTATTGGAAGGTACTTTGTGATGCAAGGTACTATGCCTGATTTTTTGGAGTAAATGATGAACGGTAAGAAACTGTGGATGACCGGTTGGATCGAAATTGCTATTCCCGGTGCCCCAAATCATTCAGGCACCTTTCGATCAGGAAGTTCAGGATAAGGCTGATACCGCCGAAGAGGAATACATCGCAAGGTAGGCCGCGCCCTTGCTGAAATCATATTCTCTGCCAAGCCAGTTTCCCAACAGGATACCGAGCGCGATGCCGACGAAGAGCATGCCGAATTTAAGTGTGGGATAGAATTTGCCGTTTTTAGCTGTAAAAATAGATGCGTCGGCGCCTTTCTCGATTAATGCGATACGCTCGCGGTGGCGGGTCATCAGAAACACGTACACGATCCCGAAGATCCCCAGAAATGCCGCAGACGATCTGGAAGAAACTTACGCCTGCGAACACACGCCCGCGCCGCTCGAAGCGATGCAGGCCCGCGAGCGCGAACAGTTTGTAAAAGCGGCTATTAACCGCCTACCCAAAATGGAGGCGCTCATTATCACGCTGTTCTACCTGAACGAAAGCCCGATCGAGGAAATCGAGCAGATTACCGGCCTTTCCAACAGCAATGTGAAGGTCAAATTGTTCAGGGCGAGGAAGGCGTTGGAAAAAGAATTGCAGTTTTTATTATAAGGCGGTAAATATGGAGCTGATGGAACACGATAACGATGCGCATTTTCGGAAACTGATCCGCGAGACAGGTACGGAAGCGCCGTCCGACGACTTCATGCGCGCGGTCATGCAGCGCGTGCGGGAGGAAGCGGCATTCAGTGCGGTAGTGCAGCAAAATGCGTTGGAAATGCCTTCCCTCGCATTCAGCGCCGATATTATGGCCCAGATCCGGGCGGGCGAGCCCGTGCCCGCCCCCAGGCCGTTCGTCGCTCGGAGAATGTGGTACTGGGTTGCGGCGGCGTGGGCGGCGGTACTTATTGCCTGCTTCTTTATCCCGGGCAACGACCAGCCGCTGTTTTCCGGCACCTGGAAGAGTATCCTGCCGGCAGGGTCCATGTCGCTAGAAAAAGTACCTGTGATCCCGCAGCCCTATATGCTTACCATTATCGGCCTGGCTTCCCTGTTGCTGCTGGATTATTTCCTGCGCAACAAATGGGTGTTCGGCAATAAAAACGGCCAGGTCATCTGACCCGGCCGTTCGTTCATGGCTACTCGGTTAAGCGGTTATCCTCTGCGGTTGTAACGGTTTTCGAAGCGATGCTGGTAGGCGAACAAACGTTGACGTTGCGCGGGCGTCAGCACGGCCAGGATCTCTTTTTGTTTCTCCTCTTCGAAACGTTTCATGCCCTGATAAGTCTGGAATCTTTTATTCTTGCCGGCCAGACGATCGTATTTGTTTTCGATCTTTTTGATCTGGTTTTCCTGTTTGCGGCTCAGCTTCACGATCTGGTCCAGCTTGTTGATCTGGAATTCCTCGTAAGCATTGTCGGCGCGGGCGTCGATCACTACGGGGTTCGGTCTGTTATAGCGCTGCGCGAAAGTATTTCCAGCGGTCAAAGTTACGATAGCTGCGATGGCCAAAATGATCTTTTTCATGGTTTCCAAATGTTTAAATTGTGGTTATTTGTCTTTTAGAGGCACATTTCCCCTCCAAGTTTAACGCACCGGAAACACAATCTGCGAAATGTCACTGTGAGTAGATAGTCGGGTGGTTTCAGTCGACGAAAGCGGTTACCGCCTGCTGGATGGAATTGCTAATGCATGCTATTGTTTTTAAATTTGAATAAGGCAAAAAACGCTACGATCATGGATACGACGGTCAAAGGAATTTATGAAAACGGGAAAGTGACGCTGGTTGGCAAACCACCTGTGCAGGTGCGGACAGAGGTAACCATTACCTTTCCGGATCAGGACATCAAACCCATGAAAAAGCGCAAAGCCGGAATACTGACAGGAAAAGTTTGGATGGCCGATGACTTCGACGAGCCGCTGGACGATTTAAAAGAATATATGTAAATGAGGGTATTATTAGACACACACACGCTGATCTGGTTCCTGGAAAACAACCCCAAGCTATCTCCCAAAGCCAAATCACTCATAGAAAATCTGGCGAACGATGTGTTCGTTCATGCAGTCAGCTGGTTTGAAATGGCCATTAAAATAAAGATCGGGAAGCTGGTGCTCCCCGATCCTGTTGAAGTGGTTTTTGCCAAGGCGGCTGCCAATCGGATTGACACGATCCGTATCACCGCAGCGCAGTTAACGGCCTATAATGCCCTCCCGCTTTTTGAAGAACACCGTGATCCGTTCGACCGTTTAATAATTGCCACTGCGATACAGCAGGAATTGAGCATTCTCTCGGACGACCCCAAATTTCCGCTGTATACCGAAGCGCAGGTCGTTTGGTAATCGCCGTTAACGTCATTCACTCCGCAACGACTTCACCGGGTTCATCAATGCTGCTTTAATCGCCTGGAAACTTACCGTGAGCAAAGTGATCGCTACGGCAAGCAGTGCCGCTACGACGAACACGATCCAGCTCAGTTGGATGTGATATTCGTATTTATCGAGCCAGTCGCTCAGGAAATAGAGCGCGATCGGCGAGGCGATGACGCAGGAGATGATCACCAGGTATACAAATTCTTTGGACAGCATCGCCCACATTTGCGCTACGCTGGCGCCTAATGCCTTTCTGATGCCGATTTCTTTCGTGCGCTGCTCTGCCGTGTAGGCTGCCAGGCCAAACAACCCGAGGCAGGAAATGAATACCGCCAGCACGGCAAACACCCTCGCCAGCTTTCCTATCCGCTCTTCGGCCCGGAACTTGGCATCGTATTCCTCGTCGGCGAACTTGAATTCGAACGGAGAATCGGGATCGTGCTTACGGAACACGGCTTCCACTTTCTTTAATGCCTTATCTACCGACGCGCCCGGCGTCAGTTTAACGTTGATCAGGTTCGCCCATTCGTAGTTGAGCATAAATATCGTAGGCACGGCCGGCTCGTACGGCGACTGCATCACCATATCCTTGATCACCCCTACCACCTGCCGCGGTTTGCCATTGTAGCGGATCGTTTTACCAATAATGTTCTTGATGCCCGTCAGCTTTACCGCCGATTCATTGAGGACAAAACCGGCTGTATCGGTCGAATATTCACGGGAAAAGTCGCGGCCGTCGATGATTTTCCAACCGATGGTTTTCCCGAAATCGTGCGTACAGGCAATCGTACCGAACAAAGGCAGCGAGCCGGGCTCCATTCCTTCCCATTCGAAACCGATCTGGTTGGAATAAATACCGGTAGTAGGGCTCGACGATTCGCTCATTTCGTACACCGCGCCCGTTTTGATCAGGTCGTCGCGCAGCGGATAGTATTTCCCCCACAGATTAGGCGAAATATTCACTTGCAAAAGACCCTGCCGATTGTAACCCACAGGCCGGTTTTTGGCATGATTGATCTGCTGAAACACGATAATGGTGCCGATAATGAGCGTGATCGAGACTGTAAACTGGACAACGACCATCACCTTCCGCGGCACGGCCGAGTATTTACCTACTTTGAAAGTACCCTTCAAAACCGACAACGGGTTGAACGATGACAGATAGAACGCCGGATAACTGCCCGCCACAAGCCCCGTGAACAAGGCAAAAACAATGAGCCCGAGCCAGAATAGCGGGTAGAAGAACGGGAACTTCACATGCTTGCCCGCGAGGTTGTTGAATGCCGGAAGCGAAATGAGCACGATCAATATCGCGAGTACCAGCGCAAACATGACGACCAGAAACGACTCGCTGAGAAACTGGAATACCAGCTGGCTTTTCAGTGAACCGATCGATTTACGGATGCCTACTTCCTTTGCCCGCTTTTCGGAACGTGCCGTGCTGAGGTTCATGAAATTGATGCAGGCCAGCAGCAGTACGAATGCACCGATAATGCCGAAAAGCCACACAAACTGAATGCGCCCGCCCACATTCTGCCCGTCTTTGAAATCGGAATACAAATGCCAGCGGCTCATGGGATGGAGCAGGTACTGGGGCTTGTCGGTTTTGGAAAATGCGTGCGGCATTTCCACATCCCGGATCTTGCGCGACACCGTGGCGATATCGGCATGGTCGGCCACCTGCGCGAACCACTGGAACGAGTGGTTACCCCATTGTGTTTGCGCATCCTTCACCCAGCCTTCCGATTGCAGGTAATCGCTCCACGGCAGAATCAGGAACAGCTCGTTGAAACTGGAATTGAACGGAATGTCCTCATACACACCCGTCACCTTCACATCTTTTTTAATATCCAGTTTCAACGCTTTGTTCAGCGGGTCGTCGTTGCCGAACAATGCCTTCGCCAGCGATTCGGAAATCACGACCGAACCCGGATTTTTAAGGGCATTGTAGTCGCCCCGGAGCATTTTCAGGCCCAGCATTTCCGGAAACGCTGGCTGCGCCCACATGCCCGATTTGTTGATTTTCTTGTCGCCATTGGCCAGCAAATGTCCGTAGTTCCAGCTGGCGAGCGACGTATGCTTGAAATCCGCCGAATATTTGGTGGCCATTTCAATCACCGACGGCTGCGAAACGGCCGTTCCGGTACCGGTTTGGCCGTTGAACGTCTGACTGATCCACGCCTGCACGAGGCGGTCGTAATTTTTGTGGTACTTATTGTACGAAAGTTCATCCCAAACCCAGAGACCGATCAGCATCGTCACGGCAATACCTACGGCGAGGCCGACGATATTGATCAGGGAGTAAACTTTGTTTTTCAGGAGGTTGCGGAGCGCGATTACCAGGTAATTCTTGATCATGGCCGGGTCAGGGAATGAAAGTTTAATGAAGCATTTCGCGAAAGATGTGGATATGCATGCATGGGTTGCATGATAAACGGTTGATTATTCACTTCTTAATGCTTTCACCGGATTGGTCATAGCAGCTTTCAGGCTCTGGAAACTAACGGTAACCAGGGCAATCAAGACCGCGGCAAGGCCCGCCACAACAAACAACCACCAGCTGACATTCACTTTATAGCTGAAATCCTGCAACCATTCATTCATAAAATACCAGGCAATGGGCGACGCGATCACGAGCGCGATCACCACCAGTTTGATAAAATCGATAGAAAACAGTCCGAAAATGTTCATTACCGAAGCGCCGATCGCCTTGCGTATTCCCATTTCCTTCGTACGCGACTCGGCCATAAATGCCACCACACCATATAGGCCGAGGCAACCGATGAATATCGCGATGAAGCTCAGTATTTTGAAAAGCGAAAAGAATTTCGCCTCCTTCTCATAAAAGCTGTCGAGCGTCTGATTATAGAAATTGTATTTGAATAAAAAGTCGGGAAATGCCTTCGTCCAGGCCATCTCAATGCGGCTGACCTGTTCGAGGCCGGCGTTTTTATCCAGTTTGACGCTCAAAGTCGTGTAGTTTCCGCGCATGGACGTGAGCACGCAAGGGATGATTTCCTGGTGCAAAGTGTAGGTATTGAAGTTTTTTACTACCCCTACCACCGGCAGTTTGTAGTCGGAGCCGCCGATCGTCAGCCGTTTACCAATGATGTCCTGCGGATTTTTAAAACCGAGCTTTTTGACAAATGCCTCGTTTACCACATATTCACGGCTCGTGTCGGCCGACAGGTACATGCGTCCGGCAGCCATTTTCAGTCCGTATGTGTTAAAATAGGCCGTATCCGCGGGCCGCATGACAATCTCGAAATCCAGGAACTCGGCGTCGTTTTCGTACTTGAACCCGGTCTGCCAGTTACTTCTCGACATCGGTGTAAAGGAGCTGAAAGCAATGGATTTTACACCCGGAATAGCCTGAATATCGGTCCTTAATTTTTCCAAAACGCCTTCCGGCTGACCAGGAACGGCAATGGTGACAATCTCGTCCTTTTCAAAACCGAGGTCCATCGTGCTGAAATATTTCATCTGGCTGTAAGCGATGAGCGTGCCAATGAGGATCACCTGCGAAATCGAAAATTGCAGCACGATGAGCCCCTTCCGCAAGTTAGCCTGGCTCGTGCCGGCCGTGCGCATTTTGCCTTTCAGTGCCAGGATCGGCTGGTAACCCGACACCACGAGCGCTGGGTAGAAACCGGCCAGGAATGTGGTCACGACTGTCAGCGCCACGCAGCAAAGCAACACGTAAGGATCTTTAAAAAACAGCACATTCTGCGACTGGATATTCAATACATTTCCGACATAGGGCAGCAGCAACTGCGCCATCACCAGCGCAAGAATCACCGAAAACACGGTAATAATCCCAGTTTCGGAGAAATACTGGCGCAGCAGCTGCCCACGTGTGCTGCCAAGCACCTTACGCACGCCCACCTCGCGCGAGCGGCGCAACGCCTGCGCGGTGGCAAGGTTTACAAAGTTTACGCAAGCCGTGATGAGGATAAAAACGCCGACGAGCGTCATGGCCCAGATCATGCCCTTACTGATCGAACGGTTGGCGTAGTTGCCTGTTTTAGTGGCAAAATGAATGTCTTTTACGGGTTGTAACTCGAACCGGAGCTTTGCGGCATCCTTGGGTTCACGGTACTTTTTGTTGAATGCAAGCAGCTGTTGTTCAAACTGTGCCTCGCTCACATTTTCGGGCAGCATGAGGTACATTTGCCCGCCGCCGTAGGTCGAAACCCAGTCGTCCCAGTTGGTAAATGCGCCGAACTCTTTCAGCGAAGCAAAAGAAAGCATGGTCGTGAACGGCAGGTTGGTGGTCACCGGCGGATCGGCGACAATGCCGGTGACGGTGAAATCCATCTGGTTCCGCACTTTAATGCTCTTCCCGATCGGGTCCGCGTCACCGAAATATTTGGCAGCCTGCGTCTGGCTCAGAACCACCGAACCGGGATTTTTGAGTGCCTGCGCGGGTGAGCCTTTCAGCCATTGGTAATCAAACATTTTGAAATATTCCGGCCCCACGAAAGCGATGTTATAGCCCGGATCTGAAAACTTCCTTTTCTCCGTGCCCTGCGTGACAGTAATAAGTGTTTCGCGCAACCCGTACGTGCACGCAACCTGGTTTCTGATTTCCGGGAAGTCATTCCTCAATGCAGCCAATGCCGGCAACGGAATACCCGCGCTAAAACCTTTTTCCCCATCGGCGATACTATGATTGAGCAACCGGTAAATGCGGTCGGCATTCTTGTGATGGCTATCGAAGCTCAGCTCATACCGTACCGTAAAAAAGATCAACAGACAGCACGCCAGGCTCAGTGTCAGCCCGGTAATGTTGATCAGCGTAAAATTCCAGTTGCGTCGAAGGTTTCGGAAAGAGGTCGTGAGATAGTTTTTGATCATGGCTCCTAATTTTCTATTTTTGAGTACAATCTATATGATATCGTTATGTTGACATCGGTGAGCGGAATTTATGAGAATGGGAAAATCACACTCGATGAAACCCCCGCGGTTCAGAAGAAATCTAAGATTGTCGTGACGTTCCTGGAAGAAATGGAAGAATCAGTTATCTCCAAACGCCGCTTAGGCAGTTTGAAAGGCAAAATTGGTACTCCCGATGACTTTAATGCTCCAATGGACGAATTGAACGACTATATGCTTTGAAATATCTTCTTGACACACAAATTGTGATTTGGTCTTTGGAGGACCACGCCAATCTTAAACCAACGACCCGCAACATTCTCGAAAATCCCCAAAATTCCCTTTTTGTCAGCCCGGTAAGTCTGATGGAAATTTCCATTAAACTTAAATTGGGCAAACTTCCTCAGTTCAAAGTAGGCATCGAGGAGGTTACAAGGCATTTGCTAAATAATGCGTTTGAGCTGCTTCCACTGGAACTGGGGCAAATTTTTGCCTACCAAACCATTCCACTTTATGACGACCACCGCGATCCGTTTGACAGAATGCTGCTAGCAGTGGCTTTACATGAACAGCTGCCGGTCATTTCTTCTGACGAGAAATTCGAACGGTATCAGCCGCATATTTCCGTCTTAATTAATTAAATTACCTATTCACTCCGCAGCGATTTCACCGGGTTCATCAGCGCGGCTTTGATGCTTTGGAAACTGACGGTGGCGATCGCTACGAGCATGGCGGCGGCGCCTACGGCTACGAAAACGAGCGGGTTGATTTCGATGCGGTAGGGATAGTTGTCGAGCCAGAGCTGCATGAAGTACCAGGCGGCCGGCGTCGCAATGAGGATCGAAATAAGTACCAGCTTGACGAAGTCTTTGGATAACACAAAAACCAGGCTGGCAATGCTCGCACCGAGGACTTTGCGCACGCCGATTTCTTTCGTACGCTGTTCCATGACGATCAATGCAACGGCGAAAAGGCCCAGACACGACAGGATCACCGCCACAGCCGATGCCAGACTAAAAATTTGCGAAAGCCGCTCTTCTTCTTTGTACCAGGCATTGGTGTTTTCATCAATAAACGAGCCGATAAACTCCGATTCCGGTGTGATTTCCTTCCAGACATTTTTCAGTTTCTCCATCGATGCGGCCAGCCCCTGCGGCGTCACGCGCACGAAAATGTATCCGATATCGTCCGTATGCGACAAGTACATTGTAATCGGTTTCTTCTCGGATTTGGACGAATACAGGTTAAAGTCAGGAACGACCCCGATGATCTGATGCTTGATCCCCGCCGTGTCGGTCTGGAAAAACTTACCAACCGGGTCCTTCTCACCAATGGCTTTGGCCATGCTTTCTGTGATAACCACGCGGCCCATGGAGTCGGTCGGGTAAGCCGGGTTGAACTCCCGGCCATCGATCAATTTGATATTCAATGTTTTGAGATAATCATAGCTGATGTGCAGCCAGTCGGTATTCACTTCGCGGTCTTTGAACGTGAAGCCTAGCACGCTGCGCGACGAACTCCTGTCGCGGCCCATCCCGAGGTTCACGCTCGAACCGGTGACCCCTATGACGTTCGGATCGGCCGCGAGCATATTACGCATCCGTTGCAATGCCGCCTGGCCGTTCACCTTGCTCCCCACGGGAATGCTGATCACTTCTTCTTTCTGAAAACCAAGCGGCTGCTTCCGCAGGTGGTCCACCTGCTGCAATGCGATGATGGTACAGCAGATCAGCAGGCTCGACAATGCGAATTGCGCGATAATTAACGAATTCCTCAGTAATCCCGGCTTTTTCAGCGAAACTTTCCCCTTCAACACTTCCACCGCATTGAATTTCGACATTTGCAATGCGGGATAACCGCCAGCCAGGAGTGTTACAAACAGGAAAAGGCCGAAAAGCAGCGCCAGTTTATCCGGCTCGAAAATGTATCCGAGGGTCAGTTTTGCATTGAAAGTCGCATTGAACGCCGGTAACAGCAGGATCGACAGTATAATGCCGGCCAGAAAGCCGAGGAAGCAAACAACGCCCGCTTCGCCCCATATCTGAAAGAAAAGTTGCTGTTTCAGCGCGCCCAGCGACTTCCGCACGCCCACTTCCCGTGCCCGGATAAACGAACGCGCGACATTGAGGTTGATAAAATTGATACAGGCGATCAGCAGGATAAACAAGCCGATGCCCATCAACGCATACACCAGCGAAGCGCCCTTGCCTCCCGAAATCTCGCGCTCAAAATGTATGTCTTCGAGTTTTTGGAGTCTTAATGCATACAGATCGCCCCTTTCGTCGGGTTTTGCGCCTTTCTTTTTCAGCTTGGTAAATGTATCCGCGAAATATTTGGCCGTGAATGGTCTCAGTTTCTTTTCAAATGCAAGCTTCTCCACGCCAGGCTTCAGTTTCAAAAATACATTGTGCGAAAATGCGTCCCATTGGTCTTTCTGCTGCTGGTAACCGCCAATGTTTTCGCTGCGCAGGAATGCGTCGAATTGCAGGGAAGAATTTTCCGGAAAATCGGCCAGTACGCCGGAAACAACATATTGTTTTTTATTTCCATCCAGGCCAATGTTCACCGCCTTGCCCATCGGATCTTCCGAACCGAACACGGCCCTGGCCATATTTTCGGTGATCACAATGCTGCTCAGGTCTTGCAAGGCGCTTTGTGCATTTCCCTGCAAAAAGGGGAACGAGAAGGTTTTGAAGAAGTCCGGCTCCGTGAATTTGATATTCTTATCGAGAAATTTACCCTGGTATTCCACTACATCCGAACCGTTAACCACCCGGGCAATCGACTCGATTTCGGGATATTCGGCTTTCAATGCGGGCGTGATCGGGAATGGCATCGATGCCGTGCGATCGACGCGCTCGGGGTCGTTGGCAAACAGGTAGAGCTGGAAAATCCGGTCCTTGTCGGCGTGGAAATTATCGTACGAAAGCGAGAAATACGCTGTCAGGAAAAGGAAAACGCTCACACAGAATGCGACGGACAAACCCACAATGTTGATGAATGCATAACCCTTGCTTTTCCAAAGGTTGCGCAGCGCGATTTTGAAGTAGTTTCTGAACATGATTACTCCGATTTCAATGATTTAACTGGATTTGCCACAGCCGCTTTCACAGCCTGCGTGCTCACGGTCAGCAATGCGACGATCACCGCCAAAGCCCCTGCGCCGGCAAACATCCACCATTGCAGCGTTATCTTGTAGGCGAAGTCATTGAGCCAGCGGTTCATCAGGTACCAGGTTAGCGGCGTCGCGATGACGATCGAGACCACCACCAGTTTGACAAAATCACCCGACAGAAGCCCTACGATGCTCGCCACCGAAGCGCCCAGCACCTTCCGCACGCCGATTTCCTTGATCCGCTGCTGTGCCGCAAATGCCGCCAGGCCGAACAGTCCGAGGCAGGAAATGAGGATGGAGATAATGGTAAATGCATTCACAAGCCGGGAAGTGCGGGCATCGGCCGCGTAATTTTTCTGAAAATCTTCATCAAGAAAAGTGTAGGCAAAAGGCTCGTCGGGGACAAGCGATTTCCATTTACTTTCGATGAAAGGCAATGCAGTCGCTACATCCTTACCCTCGATGTGCGCGATGAGGTAGTTATAATTGGGTGTCAGATTGAGGAAGAAAGCGTAGGGCTCGATGGCCTTGTGCAAATCCTGGAAATGAAAATCCTTCACGACGCCCACCACCTCAATGCTGCCCGGCGTATCGCCGCCGTTATTGAACAGAAACCGTTGACCGACTGCCTTTTCGAGCGGCACGCCGAACTTCCGCAGCGTCGCCTCGTTCACCACCATTTTATAGTTGGTATCCGCCGGAAACTCCTTTGAGAACATCCGCCCCGCAGCCACCTTGAAGCCCATAGCCTCCATAAAATCCGGCGCTACCCAGTTCGTTTTCACCACATTATCATCATTAACAGTCTGCCCAGGCAGGTACACCGACATGTCGCTCGGGTTCAGAATCCCCGGATAGTAGGCCGTGCCGGAAGCCGCTGAAATACGGCTGTCCTGCAAAAGTTCGCTCTTCAGTGCGGTATAAGCCTTTCGTGACTCTTCGCTGCGGAACGGGATCACGATCTGCTGGTCCTTGTCGAAACCCAGCGGCTGGTCTTTCATAAAGCGGATCTGCCCTTGTATCACGATCGTAGCCACCACGAGCCCGATCGAAATCACAAACTGGAACACTACCAGCCCGCGACGCAATGCGGTAGCCGACACGGAATTCACAAAACGGCCCTTGATCACATCCAGCGGGTTGAATACCGACAAATAGAATGCCGGATAACTCCCTGCCAGCAAGCCCGTGACAAATGCCAGGAGCACGAAACCACCGATGATCCTCGGCTGCATCAGGTCGTTGATCACCAACGTTTTATCTGCCAGCTGGTTGAAGAACGGCAACAGCAGCACCACTGATACCAGTGCGATGAGTAAACCGAGGAATGTCAGCACCATCGATTCGCCCAGGAACTGGCCTACCAGGCTGCTCTTGTTGGCGCCCATCACTTTCCGCATACCTACCTCGGCAGCCCGTTTCGCCGAACGCGCCGTGGCTAGGTTCATGAAGTTGATACAGGCAATAAGCAAGGTAAAAACAGCAATGCACGCGAGCACATACAGGTAGGTAGAGCTCGTGGTGGCGCTCACAATGCGGTCGATCTGGCTGAAAAGGTGGATATCCCGCACCGGCAGCAGCACGAGCTTTTTATCATAACCGGCGATTTTGAGGTCTTTCCGGGCATATTTCTCAATGAAAGCCGGCAGTTTCCGGCTGAATGCGTGTTGGTCAGTACCCGGCCGGAGGCGTAGGTAGTGATAGAACATGTTGTTATTGGTAAAATTGAGGTTCGGCTGCCGCAGGTAATCGCCGATCCAGCCAACTTTGAAAGTCACGAAGAAATGGGCATCAATGTGTGACCGGGCAGTTTCGTCGCGGTAAACGCCGGTTACCTTAAAGTTCTCGTTGCCACCGGTTTTGCCGCCCACTTTAATGGTTTTGTTCAATGCAGGCTCGTTCCCGAAAAGCTTTTGGGCGAGCTCGTCGGACAGCACGATCGAATAGGGATCGTTCAAAGCCGTAAGCTGGTCGCCTTCGAGGAATTGGTAGGTAAAAACATCGAAAAACGTCGAATCGACGTGGGTACCTTTGGTTTCGTAAAAAGAAACGGGCGCTTTTCCCGGCTGCTCCACGGTAAGCAAGGCCTTGTCTTCAAGGAAATTCTGCCAGAGGCGCGTGACCTGCACTACCTCAGGATATTCCGCCTTCAACGCGTGCGCATAAGGCGCCGGTCCACGCGGGTTATCCATTTTCTCGCCATTGGGCTGAATATTCTCAGCCCTGACAAGGTACAAATCATTGACATGCTCCTGATGCTTATCGAACGAAACCTCGCTCAGAATATACAGCAACAGGAGCATGCAACAGGTCATCCCGACCGACAGGCCGAAGACATTGATCACAGAGAACATCTTGTTTTTCAAGATATTCCTCCAAGCAATTTTCAGATAGTTTTTGATCATGGCTAATGTAATTCGAATGCATTCGGGAATTAGGAATGAATAATTGTACCAGCAACACAAACAGTTTCATAATCAATTAACTATCAACAACTTAAATTCATATAAAAACAACGAAGGTGTCCGTTTTTGGACACCTTCGTTCGGTATTGGACTGGAATACTGTTAATAAGATAAAGGCTCTTGTCTCACGCTGCGAACCCTGATGATATTTATCAAACCTTGGTCATCGTCAATAAAATAAGTGACTCTGATATTGTAGACTTCAAACGATCTGAATGCTTCGTTACCATCCATTCGAAATTTGTCAGGATTATTTCGTCTCGGATCTGCTTTCAGTTTTCGGACAGATTCCAATACTTTCTGTTTCAATTTAAGCGCATTCTGAAAGGAGTCTTTCCGAATATAAACGTAGATTTCCTTAAACTGCATCAGCGCGGTAGTGTCCCAGCGAATCTCATACCTTTTGTTTACCATTCATTGATTTGTGCTTCCGCTTCTTCCTGTGTGTGATAATTCCCTGCTTTGATACGAGCCAGCGCCGCATCCAACTCCGCATTATACTGTTCAATTGATATCCGTTCGTCCCTGCCTGGTTGTTTCAGTTTCAGAAACGTTTCGATAATACCGAGCAACGACTTTTTCTCCCCTTCTTCCAAAAGCGGCAAATAGCTTAGTATTTCTGCATCGGTTGTCTTCGACTTCATGAGAAAATGGTGTTAGTTGGATAAAAAGACCCTAAACCGAATCTACCTGATATTAAATTTAGCCATTTTTCTACAAATATCATTCACTCCGCAAACTCTTCACCGGATCGGCCAGCGCAGCTTTGATGCCTTGAAACCCAACCGTCACAATCGTCAGTAACAACGCCCCCAATGCAACCAGCACGAAAACATACCAGGGCAACTGAACGTGGTATTCGAAACTGGCAAGGTATTTGGCCACGAAGGTATATGCCAGCGGCAGGCCCACGAGCAATGCGATGATAAGCAGCACCACGAAATCGCGGGAAAGGAGGATGGCGATGCCTTTTACACTGGCGCCGAGGGCTTTGCGAATACCGATTTCCTTCGTGCGCTTGCTGGCAGCGAGTGAAATGAGGCCGAAAATGCCTGCGAGGGCGATCACAATGGCGAGCAACGTTACGAAATTGACCATTTTCCAGATGCCGTCGAGGTCGTTGTATTGCTTGCTGAGCTCCTCCTGCATGTAGAAAAACTGGAACGGGCGTTTCGACGGGATTTTTTTCATGTCCCGTTCGAGGCCCGCGAGTACTCCCTTGGCTTGCGACAAGTCGGTAAATCGCAGGGTAAGGTAACTGTTCAGCCCGGCCGGGCCGTCGTACCAATGCAGCAGGGGTTCGATGCGGTCCTTCAACGGCCCGTAATGGAAATCCTTCATCACACCTACCACGGTGTAAACTTCCGCATTATTGCCCTGTCGAAGCCGCTTTCCCACCGCCGTAGTCCAGCCGAATGCTTTACGCGCTGCTTCATTGATAATCACCGGATGCTGGTCGCCATTGCGGTCGAGATCCTCCGAGAAATCGCGGCCTTCCACCATTTTAATGTCATATGTACTGGTATAGTTCGTGCTGGTACCGACATGGCGCAGGCGGATGTTTTTACGGTCACTGCCCTCGGTCGTATATACATTGTAGTTATTCCAATAGCGCGTCGGAACGATGCCCGAGGTCGCGATGCTTTCGATTTTCGAATTTTGCTTTAACCCATTTAAAATCGGCACAAACTGCGCAACGGCGGCATTTTCGTCCTTATACTGCAAATCCGAAGCGACCACCACCACATTGTCCCCTTTAAAACCCGTGTCGGCCTGCCGCATATAATTGATCTGCCACCGGACGGTAATCGCCCCGACGACCAGCACAATCGCAATCACCAGCTGCACGACGATCAGCGTACTTTGCATCCAGTTACCCGACGCCGGCTTGCCCGACAATTTTCCTTTCAACGTATCGCGCAAATCGAGTTTGGTGAGATAGGCAGCCGGAACCGTCCCGGCCACCAATGCAATGGCGGCGATAATGCCGGTCAATGTGAGGAAAGTGGCCGAATCCTGCTGCCAGTTCACGATCAGCTGCATGCGTCCCTGCCGAAATTCGTTGAATTGCGGCACCAGGTACAAAACCCCGAACACCATCGCGATCGCCAGCGAACCTAGCAACACGATCGCCGATTCCATCCAGAACTGCGCCAGCACTTGCCCGAGCGTCGAGCCCGTCACCTTGCGCACTGCGACCTCCTTCACACGGGTAAAGGACATGGCCGTGTTAAGATTGACCATATTAATACTGATAATCAGCACAATAAATACGGCAATCGTGATCGCGCCGTAAATCATCCAGCGGAAAGTCGGGTTCTGATAATGAATGTATTCTTCCAAGGCCGCAATGCGGATCTGCCGCTTCTGGCCGTCGGCATGGAAATGTGTTTTGGCAAATGCGGGAAATTTGGCTTCCAGCTTGCGGACATCGGCTTCTTTCTGCAATTTGAGGTATACCGTGGCAAATGTATTATACCAATCCGCATTCTCGGCAAAGCCTTTGTTATCTTCCAGATTAGCAATCGGCAGCAGCACCTCAAACTGGATCGACGAATTCGCAGGCACCGGTTCCAGCACCCCCGTCACGGTAAATGCCATCGTATCCTCCACCGTCACCGTTTCGCCGACAGGGTTCCGCGTCCCGAACAAGGCTTCCGCCACATGCTCACCCAGCACGATCGATTGCTTGCGTTTCAGCGCCGTTCCTGCATTGCCATATTTGAGTTTAAAAGAAAATACATCGAAAAAGGTGCTGTCCACATATTTGGTGTCCTTCTGCAAATCCTTGCCTTTGTAGTTAAGCCAAACATTGTTCCACCCCTGGACGTGCGTGCCCGTCTCTATTTCCGGGTAGGTTTTGACCATTTGTTCCAGGATTGGGTAAACCGTCTGGTTGTACCGGCCGCCTTCGTCGGCTGTCTGCACAAAATAAATGCGGTCGTTATCGCGGTGGAAGGTATCGAACGTCACGCCGCGCTGGATAAAAAGGATGAGCACACCCGCGCTGGCAAGCCCCAGCGAAAGGCCGAGCGCATTAATACCGGTAAACAGCCGGTTTTTCCAAAGCGTACGGAAAGCGATTTTGAAGTAGTTCCTGAGCATTTTTGAAGGGGAAAAGGGAAGAAGGATGAAAGGGAGGAAGGAAGAAAGAAGAAGAATCTTCCCCTTCATCCATCAATCATTTCTTAAACTTTTAACGGGATTCATCAAAGCGGCGCGGATGCTCTGGTAGCTTACCGTCAGCACGGCGATAGCCATGGCCAGCAGCGCCGCCCAGGCGAAGTACGACCACGACATGGCAATGCGGTAAGGGAAATCTTCCAGCCAGATATTGGCGCCGTAATAGGAAACCGGCAGCGCGATGATGATCGAGACGATTACGAGTTTGACAAAATCCATCGAAAGCAGCGCGGCAATGCTCGTTACGGACGCACCGAGCACCTTCCGGATGCCCACTTCCTTGATGCGCATTTCCGCATTGAAGGTCGCCAGACCGAACAGCCCGATACACGAAACGAAAATGGACAATACCGCCGCGAGCGTGATCATCTGCTTCCATTTAGCCTCGGATTCGTAACGTTTCAGGTTGGCTTCGTCTTCAAATTTGTATTCAAAAGGCAGGTATTTGACATGCTGCCGGAAAATCTTCTCGATAGACCGGATCGTCGCAGGAATGTCCTTCGAATCGAGCTTCGCGAATAGCGTGCCGAGCCGGTAACCCGGGTCCTGGGTCAATACCAGCGGTTTGATGGTGTCTTTCAAGGACGCATAGTGATAGTCGCGGATGACACCGATAATCTTCAATTTCTTGTTTTTCCACACAAAATCCACTTCCTGCCCTATCGGATTTTTCAACCCGGCTTTCTTCACAAATGCCTCGTTGACGACGATCGCGTCCGCAGGATCGGTGGAAAATGCTTTGGAAAAATTCCGGCCTTGCAGTACGGGGATTTGCAGTGTGCCCAGGAAATGATCGTCCACGCCGATATAGCCGAAACCAATTTCCTGTCCGTCGACTTGCGCCACCGTGCCATTGTAGTTCCCGTTGAATGCCGCCACCGAAGCGATGCCGGCTGTATGCTGCAATTCGTTCTGAACTACTTCCAATATTTCTTTCCCAGAACCGCCCCGACCGAGGCTAATGCTTACCAGGTTCTTATCATTATACCCTAAATTCTTGTTAGTCAAATACTTGAATTGAGAATAAATGACAATTGTGCCGATCACCAGGCAAACCGACAATGCAAACTGGAAAATGACGAGCCCCTTGGTGAGGTAATTTTTCTGCGTGAGCCGCGCGCGGTTGTAAAGCGTCTGGACCGGGCTGAAACCCGATAGTACGAGCGCCGGGTACACGCCCGCAACGAGGCCGGTCATCAAAAACAGCCCTATGTAACCTGTCACCAGCCCGCTATCGAGCAGGTACGACAATGCCAGCTGCTTGTTAGCGAGGTCGTTGAATACTGGCAGTACGACTTGCGTCAGCGCGATGGCGAATGTGAATGCAATGAAAGAAAGTAGAAAAGATTCACCCAAAAACTGGTAAATGAGCTGCTTACGCAAGCTACCCACTACTTTACGCACGCCGATTTCCTTTGCGCGGTTCAGCGACCGGGCGACGGTCAGGTTCACGAAGTTGATGCAGGCGATCAGCAGGATAAAAATGGCGATACCCGACAATATGTAGGAATAAACGGGGCTGCTGGCATGGTCGAGGCCATTGCGCAAATCCCCGTTTTCGCTCTGCAAATGCATGTCCAGGAACGGCATGAGTGCGAAAGTCACCTGCATTTTGAAATCCTTGTGCTTCGCCGCTTCTTCCATCATCTTGCTCTTCGAAACCAGGTTCATTTTCTGAGCCACCGCGTGGTAATCGGCCTTTTCATGCAGAAGTAAAAAGGTGTTCATATAAAAACCCATCCATTCGGTGTCCGTCCAGCCCCTGGCCTCCTGGAATTTGAACGGCAGCACGGCGTCAAACTGGATCGACGAGTTCTGCGGGCAGCGTTTCGCCACGCCCGACACGACAAACGGCTCGAAATCATCCCCGATTTTGAGGTTCATCGTCTGCCCCACGGCATTCGCGTCACCAAAATATTTTTCCGCCAGGTCCTCGCTCACGACGATCGAATGAATGTCCGACAGCACCGTTTCGGGGTCTCCCGAAAGCAACGGCATGGAGAAAACGGTGAAGAAAGGCTCGTCCGCGAACAGAATGTCCTCTTTCAGGATCTCATTTCCCTTTTTAACAACAAATGTACTGCTCTGCGCCCGTACCACTTCCTTTACCTCCGGAATGTCTTGCTTGAAAGTCGGGCCGTGGATCGCATTGGTACTCCCGAACGTACGGGTTTCGTTTTCGCCCTTGCTCGTGACCATGATCCGGTAGAGCCGGTCCTTGTTGGCCTGAAAACGGTCGAAACTCACTTCGTCCTTCGTATAAAGCACGATGAGCATGCAGCAGGTGAGCCCGAGCGACAGCCCGGCGATGTTGATCACCGAGAAAACCTTGTTCCTCGTGAGATTTCGGATGGCGATTTTGAGATAATTCTTGAACATGAGCGTGTTATTCCTCCTCCTATTCGGATTTCAATGATTTGACCGGGTTCATCAATGCCGCTTTGATGGCCTGGAAACTGACCGTGAACAAGGCGATGGCCAGGGCGGCCACACCGGCGACGGCGAAATACCACCATTCCATTTCAATGCGGAATGCATATTTTTCGAGCCAGCCGTTCAGGAAGTACCAGGCGACCGGGAAGGCAATGACGGCGGCGATGAGCACGAGTTTGACAAAATCCGCGGACAGCATCCCTACGAGGTTCGACACGCTCGCGCCCAGCACTTTACGCACACCAATTTCCTTCGTGCGCTGCTCGGCAGTAAATGCGGCAAGGCCGAATAATCCCAGGCAGGAGATAAAAATGGCGAGGAATGCAAAGTAATTGGAGAGCTTGCCCACGACCGTTTCGGCTTTATACAAGTTGGCAAATTCCTCATCCGCGAAATGGTATTTGAACGGCACGCCGGAATTGTACCGCCTGAAAACCCGTTCGAGGCTTTCGATAGCCTGCCTTGTTTTCCCGGCTTCGGCACGGACCATCCCAACGCCCCAGGCTTCTTTTTTCGGTTGCAGGTTGATCACCAGCGGATCAATGGCCACGTGCAGCGAGCCAATGTGAAAGTCCTTCATCAGCCCGACGATCTTTCCCTTTTTGCCCCACATCGTCAGCTCCTTCCCGACGGGATCCTTGTAGCCGATCTTCTTCGCGGCCGCCTCATTCACGAGGTAGTTGGAAGTATCCGTTCCAAACGTCGGACTGAAATCACGGCCGTCGAGCAGCTGGATACCCATTGTTTTTACAAAATCAAAACCTACCGGATTCACGCTGAACAGCAGCTGCTTGGTCGTATCCTTGCCTGGCCAGCTGACGCCCATCGTGGAGCTCCCGTAGGCGAGCGGGTTAGCCTGCGAGCGCGCTACCGACTTAATGCCCGGCTCCGCTTCGAGCGCCTGCTTGAATGCATCGAAATTGGTGCTCATGGTATTCTCGATATTCGGAATGTAGAGCAGGTTTTCCTGGCTGAAACCGAGGTTCTTGTGCTGGATATAGTCGATCTGGCGGTAAATGACGATCATCGAAAGGATCAATAAAATCGACAGGCCAAACTGGAACACGACCAGCCCCTGCCGGAAATAGGTTGCATTGGGTTTGAATTTCAACGCGCCTTTCAGAATGGTCACCGGGTTTAGCGACGACATGAACAATGCGGGATAGCTGCCGGCCACCAAACCGGTGATGAGCGTCAATGCCAGCAACAGCAGCAGGAAGGACGGGTCGAAGAAATCGAGTGAAAGCTGCTTGTCCGTCAGCGAGTTGAATCCCGGAAGTAATACCAGCACAATGGCGATCGCGACGACCAGCGCCAGCAGCGTAATGAGGATCGATTCGCCCATGAACTGGCCGATAAGGCTCGTTTTATAGGCGCCCACCACCTTGCGCAGGCCCACTTCCTTGGCGCGTTTCACAGAGCGCGCCGTGGCGAGGTTCATGAAGTTGATGCAGGCGATAATGAGTATGAATACCGCTACGATCGTGAACATCCGCACATATTCAATGCGGCCTCCGTTTTGCTTGCCGGCCTCCCAATTCGAATAGAGGTACGACTTTCCGTAGTTGATCAGGAAAAGATCGACGTTGCTATCCTTGTTTTTGGTTTTGACATAATCCTTGATCTTCGCATTGACCTTATTCACATCGGCGTTTTTAGCGAGCAGCACGGCGCACCTCGGCCCGTTGTTGCCCCATTCTTTCGACCACTCAGCCCCTTTCTGCCAACGGTCATAGCTCATCATGAAATCGAATTTCATCGAAGAATACCTCGGGATCTCTGCGAACACCCCGGTCACGACCACATCGTCTTTGTTATCGACACGCATCGCTTTCCCGAGCGGGTCCTGCCCTTTGAAGTATTTGTCGGCCAGTTTTTGGGTTATCACAATGCCATCGGGGCGTTTCAGTGCCGTCCGCGCATCACCTTTGGTGAGTTTGAAGGAGAACATATTCAGAAAATCGCCTTGTACGTAGCGGCCCTTTTCATTGTCGTACACGTCCCCGGCCCGCAGCACCGGCGACTGCTCCCAAAGCACCTGGCTGGCCTTTTCGATTTCCGGAATATCCTTCACGATATTTTCCGCCAGGATACCCGGCGTGGCGGCATAGGTATTGATCTCGCCCGAATAATGCTGGTTTTCCATCACCGAATAGAGCCGCTCGTCGAATTCATGAAAGCGGTCCATCCTGATCTCGTCCTGCACCCACAGCATGATCAGCAAACTGCAAGCCATCCCCAGCGCCAACCCGAGGATATTGATCGAACTGAACATCTTGTTTTTCAACAAATTCCGCCAGGCGATTTTCAAATAACTTTTAAGCATACCGTTAGTTCATTGGTGATGGAATAATTCGTTTAATGACTTGCCAAGTCCTAAATTGGGATACACAAAAGACGATATGCAGTCATGGAACTAATAAGAAAAATCACTACCCCAAAGGGCCCGTTTTGCGTTGTTGAATTGCCAAAAGAAATGATAGGCAAACAGGTTGAAATAATCGTGTTTGAACTAAATCCGGAACAGATAAAAATCGAAGAAGAAAAGTAGCAACAGCTGCAAGAAATCAGCGACCTCTTTAAAAACCTTCGTGTCTACCTGAGTAATTTTAAATTCGACCGAGACGAGGCCAATAATTATGACTGGTAGTTCCTAGCTTTGTTTGGAACCTACTCCGATTTCAACGACTTCACCGGGTTCATTAGCGCGGCTTTCACACTTTGGAAACTTACCGTGAGCAGTGCGATGACGATAGCGAGCAACCCCGCGACGGCGAACATCCACCAGGCCAGGTCGACGTGGTAAGCGAAGTCGCTCAGCCAATAGTTCATCCCGAACCAGGCGATAGGGCTGCCGATCACGATCGCGATAAGGATCAGTTTCAAAAACTCCTTCGACAGCAACGCTACAATATTGACAACGCTCGCGCCGAGCACCTTCCTCACGCCAATCTCTTTCGTGCGGCGCTCTGCCGTAAATGCGGATAAGCCAAAAAGTCCAAGACAACCGATGATGATCGAAATCGTTGCGAATGTGATGAATATCTCTCCTACCCGCTGCTCGCTGCGATAGACATTGTCGAAATCCTGGTCCATGAAGCGGTAGTTGAAAGGCTGGCCAGGTGCCATTTTTTTCCACAATGCCTCGACTTGCCCTACTGTCTGCGGAGCGTCGCCGCCTTTCATACGGAACACGACCGAGCCATTACTTTTATATAAAATGAGGCTCAATGCGCCGATGTTCTTCCGCAGCGATTCGAAATGGAAGTTTTTCACCACGCCGATGATGGTGTAGTCGACGCGCTTCTTTAATGCGGCGTCTTCGTAACCAAATATCTTCTTACCAATCGGGTCCGCATAACCCAGCACTTTTGCCGCTGCTTCATTGATAACGATACCGGTCGAATCGGAGGGAAAGGATTCGTCGAATGCGCGGCCGCTCGCCATTTTGAGCTGCATCGTTTTGACAAAATCATAATCCACTGCCCATTTTTGCATGTTAATGCCTTTGTCCTGCTGCATTTGTCCTACCGGGAAAAAGGTGTGATCGGTACGGGATGAAGGAGTTGGTAAAAAGCTGCTTACCGTGGCACTTTCCACATTTGGCAAGCTCAATACCTGCTCTTTGAATGCTTTTACCTGGTTGTCCAACGCATAAGCATCGTTGACAATCAGCATTTGATCTTTGTTAAAACCAAGTTTTTTGGTTTGAATGTAGTTTAGTTGCCGGTGGATAACCCCGGTGCCTACAATGAGCATCACCGAAATCACAAATTGAAACACCACCAGCCCATTACGTAAATAGCCGCTCCCCTTCCCTTCCAGTTCAATGGTATTTTTGAGCACTTTCAGCGGCTTAAACTTCGAGAGAAAGAAAGCCGGGTAGCTTCCTGCAAGTACACCCACAATCCCGCCGGTAGTAAGCGCGATCGCCCAAAACCAGACGTTGGCAATCGGGAATGCGATTTGCTTGCTGGCCAGGTTGTTGAACAGCGGCAATGCCAGGTAGGCGATCAGCATTGCGAGGGCCAGCGAGAAGAAACTCAACATGACCGACTCGGTCAGAAACTGGCTTATCAGTGAAGACCGCTCCGAACCCAGCGCTTTACGCACGCCTACTTCTTTCGCCCGGTTGGCCGAACGTGCCGTGGCGAGATTCATAAAATTGACGCATGCAATAGACAGCAGAAAAACAGCCACTACCGCAAAAATGTACACATACTGGATGTTGCCATTGGCATTAACTTCGGCAGTGCGATCCGAACGGAGGTGAATATCTGTTAATGGCTGTAACGAATATTTCAGATAGCTGCCCGATTTCCGAACTTCATCGAGCGACGCGCCCAGAAATGCCCTCAGCCACTTATCCGTGTACTTTACAAGCATCGATTCAAAATTTCTTTCGAATTGCTTTGCATCCACTCCCTCACGGAAAAGTATATAGGTATTAAAATTATGGCTTCCCCAATCGTTCTGCCGGCTGCTTTCCAAACCACTCATTGAAAGTAGCATATCAACATCGTGCATGTGCGAATGTGCTGAAATGTTCTCCATCACGCCGGAAACGGTATATGTCACCTCATTATCGAGGAGCAGTGTCTTCCCGATCGGGCTCTCCTTACCAAAATATTTGGCGGCATCCCTCTCCGAAATGACGGCTGTGCGCGGTTCTGCCAGCGCTTTTTTGATGTCACCTTCCAGTAACGGCACGGAGAAAACCTGGAAAAATGTCGAATCCGCGTAGAAAACGTGGTCTTCTTTTAAATTTTCGGTCCTGTTGGTGCGCCGTGCCAGCATGCTCCCGTTCTCCCGCAACCGCACCACCTGCTCGATCTGCGGGTAATCCTTTTTCAGGGTAAATGCCAACGGATCGGGCGCGACGGCCAGCGACATGTCGGCACCGCCGAAACGGATATCTGCATTGACCCGGTAAATCCGGTCGGCATGGCCAAAAGAACGGTCGTAACTCAGTTCGTCCACCACGTAAAGCGTAATGAGCAGGCAACTTGCCAACCCAAGCGACAAACCGAATATGTTCAGAAACGTGTAAAACTTGTGTTTACGCAGATTCCGCCAGGCAATTTTCAGATAATTTTTAAGCATTAATTCAAACTTTTACATTTCCATGCCCTGACCAGGCAACCCTATCTCGCTTTCAAAGTTTTCGACGATCTTCGACCGTTCCTTTTCAGATTTTTCGGCGGCATTCACGGTCTTTTCGTAGATGTATTCCTCCCCGTTTTTCATAAACCGGTATTTGACAAACATTTCGCCGGTTTCGGAGTTGTAGCGCACGTGTTTGGAAAAACCTTTCGGGTCCGTTGAAACCGGCTCCTTGATAAACCCTTTCCCCGACGATACGATCTCCGCATTCACCTCATTGGAAGAGAAAGCCATTGTCTCAGGCTCGTTGGCCGCTGATTCATCCTCGTCGGAATGCTTCTTTACGGGTGCTACCGGTGCCGCGGGCCTAGGCTTCCGTTTGGGAGTCGCTACGGCCACTGATTCGCTGCAGGGCGTTTTCGGGGCGGGCAGTTCGAGGTTACCTTCTGCGATGGACGATAAGACCTTATCGCGCAGCGCCTCGCGGTCTTCCTGGCTCATACCGGCCACATCGAAGGTCTTGTTAATGTCAACTTCTTTTCCGTCCAGCGTGCCGGATACCTTGATCGACAGCTTCGTGCCGTCGTCGTCGATGCTTCTGCTCAGGTAAGCTCTTTTTTGGGCGATGGCCAGCGTGCTCACGCCGGCCAACAGGATGGTTAGAATTTTCTTCATGGTTAGATTTGGCATATTGTTCAAAACTAGCTGTGGTTCAGTGGGCATCCACCGGGTATTCACGTCACGTTCCAAGGGGCCGGACGCCCCCGCATCAGTTTCCTGCTATACTGCCACGCTAGTCGCCAATAGCCGGAGAATTTCTAAACATGTATTTTCTCGGTGACGATCTTGCCGTCGAACAGGTTCACGATACGGTGTGCGAAACCGGCGTCGTACGGCGAGTGCGTTACCATAAGGATAGTCGTTCCGGCGCCGTTGAGCTGGCTGAGCAGGTTCATTACTTCTTCCCCGTTTTTAGAGTCGAGGTTACCCGTAGGCTCATCGGCCAGGATTGTTTTGGGGGATGCCACCACGGCACGGGCAATGGCCGTACGCTGCTGCTGACCACCCGAAAGCTGCTGCGGGAAGTGGTTGCGGCGGTGCATCATGTTCATGCGGGTCAATGCGGCTTCCACTTTCTCCTTGCGCTCTGCCGGAGGGGTTTTGAGGTAAAGCAGCGGCAGCTCCACGTTTTCGTACACCGTCAGCTCGTCGATCAGGTTAAAGCTTTGGAACACGAAACCAATGTTGCCCTTGCGGATCTGCGCACGCTGGCGTTCCGACATTTTGGCTACTTCCGTGCCATAAAACTCGTAAGAGCCTTCACTGGGGTTGTCCAGCAGCCCAAGGATGTTCAGCAAGGTCGATTTTCCGCAACCGGAAGGGCCCATGATAGCGACGAATTCGCCGTCTTTCACTTCCATGTCGATGCCATTGAGGGCCGTGGTTTCTACTTCCTCGGTAGAAAATACCTTGTGCATGTTGTTAATCTTGATCATTGTTTTTTCTGGCTTTCGGCTTCGGCTCGGTGCGTTCGGCACGCGAATGTCGGCTGGGTTTCGTGATTAATTCTGGTATTGAAGGTATTTGACGGCCGACGACCGACCGTCGCTTTTAGAATTCTAGGACTTCATTATCTCCAAAGTTCTCATAAGAGCTCGTGATGACTTTTTCACCTGGCTGCAAGCCTTCGAGGACTTCGAAATATTCCGGGTTTTTACGGCCCAAAGTGATTTTGCGTTTTGCTGCGCGTTTGCCGCCGTCGCCTACTACGTACACCCAGTTCCCGCCGGTTTCTGAGAAGAAACCACCGACCGGCAGCAATGTAGCCTGCGAAGGCTGCCCGAGTTGCAGACGGATCGGCGCCGATTGACCTCTCTTCACCAGTTCCGGCGCGCCATTGTCAAACTTCATGTCCACTTCGAATCGTCCGCTCAAAATCTCCGGGTATATCTTGATGATTTTCAAGCCGTAATCCTTGCCATTGAACTCCATCGAGCCTGCGAGCCCGACGAAAATCCGCGACAGATAATGCTCATCCACGCTGACACGCATTTTAAAGCCATTCAAATCGTCGATCTGACCGATATTTTGTCCCTGGCTGATGTTCGAACCGACTTCGATGTTCATCGACGACAGCAGGCCCGACACCGGCGCTTTGACCACGAGGTTATCCAATGTCTGGCGCCACAGGCTCACGTTTTTCTGCGTGCTGGCCAACGTGCCTTCAAGCTGGTTAATCTGCATTTTGGCGTTCTCTTCCTGGTATTTCTGCGATTCGATCTCGATCTCGCGCTGTCTGACCAGCTTTTCGTAATCGCGCTTCGTTTTCAGATAATCCGCCTCCGGGATGACTTTATCCTTGTACAATTTCACATTGCGGTCATGCGCATCTTTCGCCTGATCGAGCTGGAAATCGAGGTCGCTCAATGTCTTTTGCAGGGTAAACCGCGCTACTTTCAGGTTTTGGCGCGTATTTTGAAGGTCGTTTACCAATCGGCTGGCCTCGGTTTCCGATTGGAGGAAGCTTAGTTTCAGGTTCTGGTTTTCCAGGCGGAGCAGCACGTCGCCCTGCTTCACCATGTTACCGCCTTCGATGAGTTTTTCAGTAACATAACCGCCCACGATCGCGTCGAGCTGGATCGTTTTCAGCGGCTGAACCACGCCGGTCACGACGATGAATTCGTCGAACTTGCCTTTCTTAACCTCCGATATCGTCAGTTTGTCCTGCTCCACATTCAGTTTGCTGCGCTTGTCGGCGAAAAAGAACTGGTAAATCAGGAAAGAGACCAGCAGAACGCTACCGCCAATGATGCTGATGCGTTTGGTATTCCAGAATTTCTTGGGTTTGACTCGGTCCATTGTTGATCCTCCGGAAAATCCGTTGCTGGTGCTCGTCGAGTTAGGTGTCTTAACTTCCATTATATGTTAGTGATTGAGTTCGCTTTTGTATTTGGCTTCTATCATCCAATCACTATGCCAAAGCAAACCACCCATCCTAATCATTTGAAAATCAATACCATTTACATTCATAACAATGCTAAACCTGTCCGTTATCGGACAAATTTGTTCGGGCGCGGACAAGACTCCAAAACGGCCTTTTTAAAGGTAAAATAGTGACATTTTAGCTTGTTAGGAAATAATATTTCAAATTGCGTCCTTATCTTGACAAACAATTGCGTTAAGTCCTTATCCGGCAGTGTCAACCCGCCTGCGCACCACAAGAAAACAGCCATGCTACTATCAGAAGCCAAGATCCTGATTATCGACGACGATGTTGATGTCCTCAGTGCCGCCAAACTTTTACTGAAACGCCACGCCAAGGCCGTCGACATTGAAAAGAATCCCCAGAAACTGCCATTCCTCGTCACCAACGGCGATTATAACCTGATTTTGCTCGACATGAACTTCACCCGCGACGTCAACAGCGGACGTGAAGGGTTCCATTGGCTCGACCGCATCCTGGATATTAATCCCGCCGCCAAAGTGATCATGATCACGGCTTACGGCGATATCGAAATGGCCATCCGGGCGATAAAAGCGGGCGCGATCGATTTTGTGCTGAAACCTTGGGAAAACGACAAGCTCCTCGCGACGATCGCTACGGCACTGGAAGGCGGAAAAGACAAAGTGGTGGCGGTAGCGGAAGAAAAAGCCAAAGACGATGACAAGAAGAACAATAAGGCAGCGTCGGACACCATCGTCGCCACGAGCGACAGCATGCGGCAGGTGCTGCTTACCACCGAGCGCGTAGCCTCTACCGATGCCAATGTGCTCATATTGGGTGAGAACGGTACCGGTAAAACGCAGCTAGCCAAGCACCTTCACCAGCATTCCAAGCGCGCCGACAAGCCGTTTGTCGCCGTGGACCTTGGTGCGATCAGTGAAACGCTCTTCGAAAGCGAGCTGTTCGGGCATGTGAAGGGCGCATTTACCGACGCCAAGGAGGACCGCGCCGGCCGGTTCGAAGAAGCCAAAGGCGGCACCATTTTCCTGGACGAGATCGGCAACCTTACATTACCATTGCAAGCGAAGCTGCTCACGGTCATCCAGGAGCGGAAAGTGACGCGCGTCGGCTCCAACAAGCCCATTGCGCTCGACGTACGCCTCGTGTGCGCCACGAACATGAATATCGAAAAAATGGTGACCGAAAAGACATTCCGCCAGGACTTGCTCTACCGGATCAATACCATTGAACTCGAACTGCCGCCCCTGCGCGACAGGCCGGAGGATATCAGCGCACTGGCCGAGTACTATCTCAAACAATACGCCAAAAAGTATAACCGTCCCGTTAACGACATCAGCAATGCATTGGTGAAGAAAATGCAGCAGTACAACTGGCCGGGCAACATCCGCGAATTGCAGCACGCCGTCGAGCGCGCCGTGATCCTCTCGCAGGAAAAAACCTTGCAACCTGATGATCTTTTCCTCAAAAGTTCGGCCGGGCAGCCTGCCACCGCTACCGGTTTCGACCTGGAAGACATGGAAAAAACGATGATCATCAAGGCGCTGAAACGCTTCAACGGAAACATCACCGACGCCGCCCGTGAGCTGGGTCTCAGCCGCGCAGCGCTTTACAGACGGATGGAAAAATACGGCTTGTAATACGTTTGCGGCCCCAAGGAAGTACGAACTTGGCATGTTTTTTGGGTCAATATCCAATCAAAAGCTCAACTGCGTTCCAACTTTGTACTTCCGATGACCAAATCGCTTCCTATATTCATCCTTGCTTTTCTCTCCCATTTCCTGTTTGCACAAAACGGCGGCATCAGGCCGGTACCGCTCAAAAACGTCAAAACAACCCAGGGTTTCTGGCACGATCGCGTGGAAATCGCGCGCGCTGTGACCGTCCCGCATGCTCTGCACCAATGCGAAGAATCGGGCCGGTTCGACAATTTCGCCGTGGCCGGCGGTTTGAAAAAAGGGGTGTTCAAAGGTGCCCGGTTTGATGATTCGGATGTTTTCAAAGTCGTGGAAGGCGCGTCCTATGTACTTCAAAATCAGTATGATGCTAAACTAGACAAATACCTCGACAGCCTCATCACGCTCTTTGCCGCGGCACAGGAACCCGATGGCTATCTGTACACGATCAGGACGATCAACAAGGACACGACCGGCTCTTACGACTGGATCGCAGGGCCTTACCGTTATTCGTTCGAGAACGGGAGCCATGAATTGTACAACGTCGGGCATTTGTACGAAGCCGCGGTGGCGCATTACGAGGCTACCGGTAAAAAGACATTGCTGAATGTGGCGATCAAAAATGCCGATCATTTAGTGAAGACAATAGGCCCCAAAGCCGGGCAAATGGTCGTAGTTCCCGGCCACGAAGAAACCGAACTCGCATTGATCCGCCTCTACCGCGTGACGGGCAAAAAAGAATACCTCGATTTATCCAAATTCTTCATCGACATGCGCGGCCGCTCCGACAAGCGTACATTGTTCCTCGATGAACACAAACTCGGCCCTTCTTATTTTCAGGACCAGGTACCTTTCGTACGCCAGCGCGAGGCCGTGGGGCACGCGGTACGTGCGCAATATCTCTACACCGGCGTAGCCGACCTGCTCACATTACGCCCCGACGCACAGGACGCCGCGTCCGTTAATGCGATCTGGAACGACGCAACGGACAAGAAGCAATACATTACCGGCGGAATGGGTGCCCGCGAAGACGGCGAAGCATTCGACAAACCGTACATGCTTCCCAATGACAATGCATACGCCGAAACCTGCGCCGCCATCGCCAATATGTTTTGGAACCACAAAATGTACCTGCTCACCGGCGAAGCCAAATACATGGATGTCTTCGAACGGGTGCTCTACAATGGCTTCCTCGGCGGAATGGGCGTAAAGGGCAACACATTCTTTTATGTAAATCCAATGTCGTCGAATGGCACCAACGATTTCAACAAGGGTTCGGGCGCGGTGCGGCACGAGTGGTTCGGTACGGCCTGCTGCCCGAGCAATGTATCCCGCTTCCTGCCTTCGATGCCCGCATACATGTACGCGACGCAGGGCGATGCATTAGTAATCAACCTGTTCGGTGATACCAAAGCCAGCATTACCCTGCCCAATACCGCCGTGCAGATTACCCAGCAAACGCAATATCCTTGGCAGGGTAGCATCCGCATTCAGGTCGATCCGGAAAAAAGCAGCGCATTTCCGCTCCATATCCGCATTCCGGGCTGGGCTACCGGCCAGGCCATTCCAGGTGATTTGTACAGCTACGCGGACAAGCTCGCACAGCCAGTCGGGTTAACCATTAATGGCAAGAAAGCGGACGCTGCTATTGATCATGGATATTTAAAACTCAACCGCACCTGGAAGAAAGGTGATGTTGTCGAACTCACGCTCGATATGCCGGTGCGGAAAGTGGTAGCCAGTGAAAAACTGAAAAGCAACCAGGGAAAAGTAGCGATCGAGCGGGGCCCGGTGCTCTACTGCGCGGAAGGCCACGATAACGGCGGCAAAGCGCTGTCAATCAAAATGTCCGGCACGCAGGATTTTATGCCGGTATTTCAAAAGGAGATGCTGGGCGGCATTAATACCCTGAAATCGAAAGAGGGTAGCATTACGCTCATCCCCTACTACGCCTGGGCCAACCGCGGCGCAAACGAGATGACGATCTGGTTTGATAGGCAGTAGGTTTGTCGACGGCCGACCGCCGATTGCGTCAGTCGGCCGTCAGCCGTCGTCGGTCAGCGGTCAGCCGTCAGCCGTCAATACCTCACTTCCTCCCCATATTCTTCTGAAACGCCTCGATATCCTTCAACTCTCCGTCCATGACGAGGTTCATGTTGCTGCCATCGAGCACCTCGTTTTCGGATTTGATTTTTGTCTTGAAATAGAATGTAAACGGCAGCTCCTTGCCTTTCCCGATCATTTGCGCACCGGCTTTGATAACCTTGCCCAAACTGACCGAAAGCGGAATTTCGTAAACATCCTTGCTTTTGGATTTCACTTTCGTGATGCCCTTCACGGCTCCTTCGGCAAAGCGCTTTTGCTTGCCCAGATCCATCGCATAGGCGGGATTTTGAAATTCAAGCGAAAAGGGGTTGAGGTTCGCCACTTCCACCTTCACGACGATCTCCGACTCCTTCAAACCAAATTTTTTGAGGTCATACCCAGCCATTTTGATCATCGGCAGGCGATAAAGCGGCAGGCGCTTATCCATTTCCAGTACGAGCGAATCTTTGCCGAGAAAAGGCTTCTCGAAATGCAGGATGGTTTCAAAATGGTAATCCGCGCTATCTTTGCCTTTGGCGGCTTCCTCGTCGCCTTCCTCGCGCAGGTTTTTGATTTTTACTTTCGCCGGCAACGTCAGCAGCGAACTATCCGCAGCATTTATCGTCAACGGCTTCCCGTAATGGTCCTCCACGACCGTCCGGCCATTCATTTTCACCAGGTAATTAAATTTCTTCACGTGCATCCCAACGGGCAGCGGATTGTGCACCAAGGTTTTCAGCTCCATTTTAATGGTACTGTCCGTCACGTCGCCGATATGCGCTATGGCCATTTCCACACGCGGTTTCAGGCCCGTAACCGGGTCGGGATCACTCTTTTTGAAGAAATACCAGCCCGCGAAGGCCAATGCGGCCATTAAAACGAGTATGATGATCCATTGGGTAGCTCCCTTGTTTTTCATTGGTGTCGTCTGGTTAACCCGGGAGACAGTTCAAAAAGCATTCCCGGCATATCCGGCCTGGCGCCACACGTATATGTGTAGGAAAATCTCATTAGCCGGAGAAAGCTGCGCGCATATCGCCCTTTTCGTGTTGGTACGGATTTTTGCAAGCAGCGCGTCACCTGGTGGCGGCCGCCATCGGGTTTAACAAAGACGACCATTCAAAACAGATCATCATGAAAGCGACTAAAAGCAAAACAGCAACCAAGCAGATCACCGAAACCGATAGCGAAAAATTGAAAGAGCTGTTTATCGACGGCCTCAAAGACATTTACTGGGCTGAAAAACACCTTTCAAAAGCGCTGACGAAAATGTCTAAAAACGCTACTTCCGAAGAACTGAAAACGGCATTTGAACAGCATACCACGGAAACGGAGGAACATGCCGCGCGCCTGGAAGAAATATTCGGCCGCATTGGCGAAAAGGCGCAGGCCAAAAAATGCGCTGCTATGGAGGGACTGATCGAAGAAGCGAACGAAATCCTGGAAAGTACCGAGAAGGGCACCATGGTACGCGACTGCGGCCTGATTATGGCCGCTCAAAAAGTAGAGCATTATGAAATCGCATCGTACGGTACATTGCGCAACATTGCCCGTATGCTGGGCCATTCCGACGTAGCGGATATGCTGCAACAAACGCTAGATCAGGAAGGTGAAACCGACCACAAGCTTACCGAACTGGCAGAAGCCTACGTGAACGAAGAGGCAAGTGCAGAATAGAGGCTTCTGCCTTTTATAAACACAGAGAGGCGATCGGGAAACCCGACCGCCTCTTTTGCATTCAATATATACATCTACACCAGATTCAATTTGCCATGATCGCCGCCTTCCGGTGTGCTGCCGGTAATCACCGCTTTCAGCATTGAAAAGAATACGACCATTTTGGAAGAAGTACTATCCCAATAAGCCGCTTCCTGCGTGGTAACCCGCAAAACTGCGAGATCGGGATCGTCTTTCCCGCCCGGAAACCAGGCCTTGGTCATCAGGTTCCAGAGTTCGTCCTTGCGCCGTTCGCTTTCCACGATCGACGCCGTGCCCGAAATGCTCAGGTAAGTATTGTTTTTCGGGTCGGAGTAAATCAACGTGACCGCGTCGCCCAGGCGCATGTCCTTCACCAGTTCCGTATGGCGACTGGTGAAGAACCAGATATTACCCTCGGCATCGATATCGAGCGTGGTCATCGGCCGCGACACGATCTTACCATTTTCGATCGTCGTGTACATGCAAAACCGGATGTCTTCCGCCAGTGATTTCAGTTTTTTAATCGCTTCTTTATCTTCCAAATCCTTTTCCATAACCGTTGTCTTTAGATCTGTTGAAATTTTGGTTTGAACCCAAATCTATAAAACAACCGTTCCAAGGATTTGATCAACAGGCGGACGGCTATATGTGCCCCGTTTAAAATTCCAGGCGGTAATTCAGCACTGGCAGCA
Source organism: Dyadobacter beijingensis DSM 21582 (assembly GCF_000382205.1). Lineage (GTDB taxonomy): Bacteria > Bacteroidota > Bacteroidia > Cytophagales > Spirosomataceae > Dyadobacter > Dyadobacter beijingensis. The sequence goes on along the minus strand of NZ_KB907787.1, from coordinate 1,037,334 downwards.
GGCCCGTTTGGGTAAGCGTTTTCACACGGTCCTCCTTCTTGTTGTAGTAAGTGTCCAGCGCATTGAGCCGGTTAGTAGCGTTCTGCAAGTCGAGCGAAATGGTCGAAGTCGTGCGCTTTTTGTTTTGGGTATAACTCACCCGAAGATCGGTACGGAAGTAACCCGGCAACTGCTCCGAATAGCTGTGTGACCAGTCGCGTTCGGTACGGCCTTTTTCGCGTGATTTTTCCAGGTCAATGGGCGTGGTACGGTTACCGCCTGCTGCCAAAAGCTTGATATTAGCTGCGAAAATGCTGGTTTTGTTCCTACCGACGCGCCATTCCTTTCCCGCGAGGAAGTTCTGGACATATTTGCCGTTGAACCGGCTGTCGCGCTCGATACCGTCGCGGCCCGTGTATTTGGATTGGTATAAAGAGGTCGTGCTCATCAGGTAAATGCCCGCCGTGAGCGACTTCTCCACCGTCACTTCCAGCCCGTAACTCCGGCCTTTGCCGTCGCTCGTGAGTGAATCGCTGACAAAACCGCTGATCTCGTTCAGCTGCGAGTTGTGCAGCAAATAGGGCGTCGTGGTATTGGCTGGGCCGATCGGGATGTTATAATGGTGCTGGTAGTAACTTTCCGTGAGTATACGCCAGCTGGCCGACGGCCGGAATTCGTAGCCCGCCACCAAATGCGCGGATTTGGTCAGTTTCAGGTTTTTGTTAAGCAAATCCGTCTGATTATCCGACACTTTCACCTGGGCAAAATACGTCGAAATGGACTCCGTCTTGCTATGCAGCCCCGCCCCAAAACTTACCGTCGAACGCGGTGCAACCGCCCACCGCAACCCTACCCGCGGCTCGATCGACGAGCGGTTGTTCAATGCGAGTAGCATCCCGTGCAGGCCGGCATTCAAGGTAACGGTAGGTGTTAAACGCGACTTCCACTGCGCATAGGCCTGAAACAGCTGCGTGCTGCCGTTCCGGTTTACGTTGATCTCGTACGGACCGTCCTCATTGTCCTTATCGAATAAATTGAAATCCAGGTGATTGATGATCACGCCGAGCCGCACGGTATTGCGTGCATTGAGCTTGTAATTATATAAAGAGGAGAGCCTTAATGCCTGATTCACAAACTTTTGCTGGTACGTCGCGTCGATGTTTTTATCGTAAAAATCACCGGTCTGACTCGTTGCCGAATAAGAAACAATGTGCTCCATGTACGACTTGTTATTGATATACCGCAGGTAGTTCACGCCGATTATGCCCCGGTTCGATTTGAATGTTTCCTTCCAATCGTCGTCATCGACTTTCGAGGTGCTCATGCCGCCTAATCCCCAGACGCTCACCACGACCTTGTCGTCGTAAGGGATATATACTTTAAAAGCGCCATCCTGAAAATCGATCGAAGCATCGCCATTAAGATTAACCCCGATTTTATTAAGAACGGAAAGCGTAGAATAGCGATAATTGGCCAGATAAGAAGCGCCGCCTTTGGGGCCAATAGGCCCTTCGGCCGCGAAATCGAGCCCGAGAATGCCCGCCTGCATCGCATATTCGCGTTTTTCATTATTCCCTTTTCTGAGTTTGAGATCGAAAACACCCGACGTGGCATTGCCATATTCGGCGGGAAAAGCGCCGGTGAGGAAGTCGGAATTACCAAGCACGTTGGCGCTTAGCGCGCTGATCCCGCCGCCGCTCGCCCCCTCCTGCGCGAAGTGGTTGGGATTAGGAATTTCGACGCCTTCCATGCGCCATAGCATGCCCTTCGGGCTGTTACCCCTGATAATGAGCTGGTTGCTGCCATCGTCCGTAGCGGCTACGCCGGCAAACGACATCGCCATCCGCGCCGGGTCGTTCACGGAAGCTGCGAAGCGTTTCGTCTGGTCCACGGTAAAGGAGCGACCGCTCACGCTCACCATATCGTTCAGCGGCGCGCCACTCTCCTTCTGCGCTTTCACAACAACCTCATTCAAAGCACGAAACGACTCCGTAAGCTTGATATTCAGCTCCACTTCCTTCCCGGAGCCGACATTGATCTCCTGTAAAAAAGCATCGTCATAACCTACGCTGGTAATTCTGAATGAATGCCGGCCGACGGGTACTTTTTCAATGCGGAAATTCCCTTCGGTGTCGGTCACACCACCTAGAATAGGCGTCACGGAAGTAATGATCACATTCGCCCCGATCACCGGCTGCTGCGATTCGGCATCGACGACGCGTCCTTTGATGGTCTGCGCCGGCTGGGCAAAGGCCAGGGCGCTCACGGCCCCGGCCATCAAGGTCAAGATAAATTTTTTCATGGCTGGTTGTTTTGTACAATTCTGACAACTCAGCCGGGGGGTACCCTAAACTTTTGGGGGGAAATTTTTAGACGGGGGATTTTGACGACTGACGGCCGGCGCTCAGCGGTCGGCCGTCAAGCTCAAACCGCCCATCCTTCCGACCGGTAAGCACTATCCCAAAACACATATTCCAGTCTCGAAGCCGTCACATACGCCTCTGTCATCTTCTTGCGCGTAGCTTCCGAAGCTTGTCCGGCGAGTTGGTCGCAAATTTCGAGGGCTTTCTGTACGGAGTACGCGAAATCTTCTCCGGCGTAGGCGTTAATCCAGTTTTGATAGGGATTTGGCGTGGATTGATTGGCGTAAATGTAGTCGCCAACCTGCTTGTAAATCCAGAAACAGGGCAGCAATGCGGCTACGGTCACTTCGTAGGATTCGAAAGCGCTCGTCGCCATCAGGTAATTGGTATAGGCAAAACAACCCGGCGCTTTGCCCGATTGATAATCGATCACGTATTCTTTGAAATAGCTCAGATGCAATGCGCGCTCCACGAGAATGGCGTTCTGCGCAAATTGCAGGAAATCGAGCAGTTCATGGCTGTTGCCGGCCTTCGTACCCGCTACCGCGAGCGCACGGGCGAAATCGGCGAGGTAAAGAGAGTCCTGGTAAATGTAAAATTTAAACTTTTCGAGCGGTAATGTCCCTGTTTTCAATTCCTGATTGAACGGGTGCAGCTTGATTTGTTCGAATATCGGCAACGCTTCTGCCCAGAGCAGTTCGGTAAATTTCATGATAAAACTTGCATGGAAAGTGGTGAAAACGAGTGGTTCAATGGCCCCGGACCGTGCCCCGTCACCACATCGGCGCCGCAGCGAATGGCGCCGGCAATGTATTCCTTCGCGAATATGATCGACTCGGCGAGCGAGTTGCCCTTGGCTACGAATGTGGCAATGGCCGACGACAGTGTGCAGCCCGTGCCGTGCACATTCCGGCTGTCGATATAATCCGATTCGAGGATCAATGCCTCCTGCTCCCGTTGGGCAAGCACGTCGTAGATCGTCGGGCCGAGCAGATGCCCGCCTTTGAGCAGCACGGCCTTGCAGCCCCTTTCGGTCATTTCAAGGGCCGCCGCTTTCATGGCTTCCGCTGTCCGGATCTCGCCGCCAATGAGTATTTCGCCTTCGTCGAGGTTGGGCGTAATGAGGTTCACCCGCGGGAAAAGCTCGCTCCAGAGTACGGAAACGGTTTCGTCCTGGATCAGTTTCGATCCGCTGGTAGACACCATAACCGGGTCAAAAACGACGAAACGGGGCCTGAAACGATCGAGTACCTGCGCGATGATCTGCGCCACTTCCACGGTGTTCACCATCCCGATTTTCACGGCATCGATGGTAATGTCCTCGAAAACAGCTTCCAACTGTTCCTGCAAAAATGCCGGCGGTACCGGGTGGATCGCCCGCACGCCCTGCGTGTTCTGCGCCGTCAGCGCGGTAATGGCCGAGGTTCCGAAAGCGCCCAGCGCGGCGATCGTTTTGAGGTCGGCCTGGATGCCCGCGCCACCTCCGCTGTCGGAACCGGCAATGGTCAATACGGTTGGGTAACGGTTCATAGGTCAGTTATTAAGCGTTTTGAATGGTTCGGGAGTAGTAATAATGGTTTTGAGCTGCTGCGCCGCTTCCCGGGGCGACGGCGCGCTGCAAATGGCCGACACGACGGCAATGCCGCTGGCACCGTGCTGCAAGGCTTCCCGCGCGTTACCCGTGTGCAGCCCGCCGATCACTACCAACGGATGCCGGCTGTTCATCTCCGCCCATTGCAAGCCTTCCAGCTCCCAGGGCTGTTCGGTATCGGTCTTGGTGGGCGTCGCAAACAAGGGGCTCACGGCCAGGTACGACAGGTTCCAATGCTCCGCTTCGAGCACGTCCGACTGCTTTTCAGCCGACAATCCGATGATTTTACCCTCTCCCAACAACCGGTGGGCCGCTTGAAAGGGCATATCGCTTTGCCCGATATGCACACCGTCCGCATCCACGGCCAGGGCTACGTCGATGCGGTCATTAATGATCAAAGGGACATTATAAGTTTCCAAAAGGTCTTTCAAACGTTTCGCACGATCGATGAATGCACGGGTCGAAAGCGACTTCTCGCGCAGCTGAACCATCGTGACGCCGCCTTTAACGGCCTCTTCCACTACCCAGTAAAAGTCGCGACCGAGGCAGGAAGCCTCGTCGGTAACCAGGTAGAGTCCGAGGTTTGAATTCGTATGCATTTTGGTAGTTGTTACCATTATTCCAATCTGATTTTACTCAATTCGGCCAAATGTGCCGGGCTAATGTCCGCCAGGGTATCCAGAAAAGCGATCTGAAACGACCCGGGCAGCTTTGCATTCCGGTAGGCCAGCTCGCCGCAAACACCCATCGTAGCCGCCGCCGACACCGCCGCTTCGAACGGATCCGCACAAATCGCCGCAAATGCGCCGGCAATGGCAGTCGCCGAGCAACCCATCCCGGTTACCTTCGTCATCAGCGGCACGCCATTGGAAACCCAGCCGGTGCGGTTTCCCTGCACGATCACGTCCACGGCACCGCTTACGCTCACCACCGAACCGAAACGCTCGCTCAATGCGTGCGCAGCCCCGATGCTGCCGGTACTATCGGCCGTGCTGTCGACGCCCTTCGTTTGAATGCTGGCGCCTGCCAGGGCGAGGATTTCGGAGCCATTCCCACGGATAATCGTCGGCGGGGCCGTTTCCAGTAATTCGGCAAGCACGCGGTTGCGGTAAGGGGTCGCGCCGGCCCCTACGGGGTCCAGGATAATGGGCGTGCCCGATTCGGCAGCCTTTTTCATAGCCAATTTCATGCCATCGACCCACTGTGGCGACAATGTACCAATATTGACCACCAGCGCACCGGCAATCGTTACCATATCTTCCACCTCCTCTGCCGCATGCGCCATCACGGGCGACGCGCCTACCGCGAGCAATGCATTGGCCGTAAAATTCATCACCACGAAATTGGTAATGTTGTGCACCAGCGGTGCCGAGGCACGTAGTTTTTCGAGGTTTGCTTCTAATTGAATTACCATCTCTGTTTTTTTGGGAGAAAAAGAGGAAAGGGATCACCGACGAAAGTAGTAGTTTTGAATGGTTATCAAAAATCCATACACCACCCAAATCATGATCAAAGCAGCGATTTTCGACATGGACGGCCTGCTCATCGACTCCGAACCGATGTGGACCGAAGCCGCCCGTTCTGTCATGCAAAAAGTTAATTTCGAACTAACCGAAGCACTTCGTCTCCAGACTACCGGACTGTCCATCAAGCTTTTCCTCGATTTCTGCCACCAGGTCCAGCCCTGGAACACGCCTTCATTCGAAGAACTTGAAACTGAAATACTTGTAAAGGCGCACCATGCTATTCTGGCTAATGCGGAAGCCATGCCGGGTGCCATTGCGCTGGTGCAGGAGCTCAAAAAACAGGGCCTGAAACTGGCCGTGGCATCGGCGTCGCATATGGAGCTGATCGAGGGCGTATTAAAAAGACTGGAAATTATTGACTATTTTGACACCTGGCATTCCGGCGAACTGGAAAAATACACGAAACCACACCCGGCGGTGTACCTTACCACGGCCCAAAAGCTCGGTGTTTTGCCCAAGGAATGCATTGCCTTCGAAGATTCTCACGCGGGCCTGCGTGCGGCGCATGCGGCGGGCATGATCACCATATCGGTGCCGGCGGCGGAAGTATTTGAAGATAAAAAGTTTGATATGGCACATTACAAGATCCCGTCGCTCGAAAAATACATTTTGAGCGAGATGTCGGGTGTGCCGCAAAGTGTGATCGAAAACTAAACCTCGACCCTATCCCCGCTGACCCCGCATGATCGGACTCCGGCATTTCAGTATTATGATTATGATCAGGATCACAGTGATTGTCCTGAGCGTGATCGCCCTCGCCTGGCTGGCTTCCAGGCACACCAATGAAACGCTGGTGTACATTCTCGGCACCATTTTCATATTCGTGCAGGGCTCGCTGCTATACCAGTACGTGACCAATGTAAACCGGAAGCTCACCTACTTCCTGGAATCGGTAAGGTATTCGGATTTCACGATCAATTTCCGTTCGGACAACAAAATGGGCCGGACGTTCAAGGAACTCAACCAACAGTTCAACGAAGTATTGCACGCTTTCCGGCAGGCCCGTGCGGAGAAGGAAGCAAACCTGCAATACCTCAATACCATCGTCCAGCACATCGGTACCGGCCTCATTACTTTCGACGCCAACGGGCAGGTGAACCTGATCAACAATGCCGCATTGCGCATGCTGGGCATTTACCGCCTGCACCAGCTCTCCGAGCTCAAGGAAAAGCACCCGCGCCTGTACGAGCTGCTGTCCGACCTCGACAGCGGTGTACGGGACTTGTACCGCACGCCCAGCGACCAGCCGCTGGCATTGCAGGCGGCGGCCATCCAGCTGCGGGGAATGTGGGTCAAAATCGTCGTTTTACAAAATATCCAAACCGAGTTGCAGCAGCAGGAGATCGAATCCTGGCAAAATCTCACACGCGTACTCCGGCACGAGATCATGAACTCGATGACGCCCATCGTCTCGCTCGTAGGCACCATGCGCCTGATCGTGAATGAGGACATTGAGAAATCTACGAATGACCAGGAGGCAGTCAACGACCTGAAAGAGGCATTATCGACCCTCGAAAAGCGCAGCAAGGGCATGATGCAGTTCGTGAATGCCTACCGCGATTTTACCACCTTACCCAAACCCGTTTTTGCCAACCTGGAAGTAGCGGAGCTGTTGCAGGAAGTAATCCAGCTGCTCCAAACCGACCTCATGCAATCGGGGGTTCTCTGGAAACTATCGGTAAAACCGGAAACCCTCACCGTAAAAGCCGACGCCAGCCAGATCCAGCAGGTACTGATTAACCTCGTCAAAAACGCTTCGGAAGCATTCTCCAACCAAACCGACCGCCTCATTACCCTCTCGGCCTACCAGGTCGACGGGACGGTGATGATCGAAGTAGGTGATAATGGCGACGGTATCGAGCCCGAAGCATTGGAGAACATTTTCATTCCCTTTTACACCACTAAAAAGACCGGCTCAGGCATCGGGTTAAGCCTTTCGCGGCAGATTTTGCAGCAGCATAACGGCCAGCTGAACGTGGAGTCGCAGGTAGGAAAAGGGACGGTGTTTACGCTGGTGTTTTAAGATATAATGACGGCCGACGGCTGACCGCCGATCCGGATCACCACATCCCGGCGGTCATCGGTCGGCCGTCAGCCGTCAGCGGTCAGCCGTCATCGGCCAAAAACTACTTCCCCGCCAGCTTACTGCGCTTGTACCCGTAGCTGAAATAAATCACCAAGCCGATTGCGAGCCAGATGACGAAAATCAGCCAGTTGGAAGCGCCGAGTTCGGTCATCAGGTAAAGGTTTGTGAGGATACCGGCCACGGGCAGCAGGGAGAAATTATGCTGGTAGCTCAATATCGAAAGCGTACACCAGGTGATCCAGAAAATGATCGTCAGCAGCTTGTGCTCCATGATTTCGGCAAAGCTCATCAGCCGCCATTCCAGGATAATGGCCTCGCCGTAAGTCAGCAAGCCCACAACCGCCAGACAAAACAGCGCTCCTACCAGGAACTTGCCATTGATATAAGGCACCCGGAATTTCGATCGCGCAGAAATGCCTTTATGATCGAGGTAGAGCACGCCGCCGCACACGAGGATGAAGGCGAAGAATGTACCCACGCTCGTCAGGTCGACGAAGAAATCCATCTTGAAGAACAAGGCAGGGATACCTACCACGAAACCCGTAACGATAGTCGCAAATGAAGGGGTCTGGTATTTGGGGTGGACTTTTGAGAAACGCTTCCAGAGCAGGCCGTCGCGGCTCATGGTCATCCAGATGCGCGGCTGGCCCAACTGATACACCAGCAATGCACTCGTGATCGCAATCACCGAGCTGACGGAAATTACACCTGCCATAAAATCCAGGCCGTTCTTTTGGAATACAAATGCCAGCGGGTCGCTCACTTTCAGCTCCTTGTAATTCACCATCCCGGTGAGTACCAATGTGATAAGCACATATAATACCGTACAAATGACGAGACAGTAAATCATCGCCTTGGGCATATCCTGCTGCGGGTTGCGGCATTCTTCGGCGGTGGTGGAAATGGAGTCGAAGCCGATGAACGCGAAGAATACGGCCGCGACGCCGCTCAAAACGCCTTTCATACCGTTGGGTGCGAAGGGCGACCAGTTTTCAGGTTTTACATAAAATGCGCCGGCGAGAATGACCAGCAAAACCACCCCTACCTTCAAAACCACCATAATATTGCTGGCCGTCCGCGACTCGCGGATACCAATGTAGACCAGCGCCGTGATGAGCAATGTCACGAGCCCGGCAGGGAGATTGAGCAGGATATGCAAATCACCGATCGTGGGCGCGGACTCGTAAGCAGAAGCCGCAAAACGCTCGTAATCCGACAGGCTGGCAGCGCCCGATGCCTGCAATTTCAGAAATGCTTCCCGCGCCGATTCGCCGTTGATCGTCAGCCAGCCGGGCAGGGTAATACCGAAGCCTTTCAGCATGCTCACGAAATATTCCGACCACGAAATGGCCACCACCATATTGGAAACGGCATATTCGAGGATAAGGGCCCAGCCGATGATCCACGCGAACAGCTCGCCGAACGCTACGTACGCGTAGGTGTATGCGCTGCCCGACACGGGCACCGTACTGGCAAACTGCGCGTACGACAACGCTGTAAATACGCAGGCAATGGCCGTGAAGATGAACAGCAGCGAGACCGCCGGTCCGCCGTTAAAACTCGCCAGCCCGATGGTACTGAAAATCCCCGCGCCCACAATGGCCGCGATCCCGAGCGACACAAGATCGCGCACCCCCAGCACCTTGGCAAGTTCCCCCTCACCTCCCGAATGGGCATCTTTCAGAATCTGGTCGACGGTTTTTTTTCGGAAAAGAGGAGAATTTTGGCTCATGCAGGCGTCTGTTTAATGAGATGTCGGTTTGTGATATGTCGGGCTAAAAATAATGATATTCTAAAATCATCCCGGCATCGCTTGAAATTTTGTTCCTTTAATCCCAAAAAATCCGTAGAAAATTCTCCGATCGAGAAATCAAACCACCAAAGATTGCGTTATCGAACTGATTCCCCGTCAGAACACCACCGATCTCGTCCATGAAAAAATTTACCTTTTTCTTCATTAGTACTATTCTGTCCATTCAATTCGTTGCGGCCCAAAGCGTTAAGTCCTACTCCACCGCCCAGGCGCATTCCCACAATGATTATGAACGGGCACGTCCTTTTGAAGAGGCGTACGAGCAGCAGTTCGGATCGGTGGAGGCAGATGTTTTCCTCGTCGACGACTCGCTTTTTGTAGCCCATAACCTCAAAGACATTCGCCCTGGCCGCACGTTTACAACATTATACCTGCTTCCTATTCTCCAAAAAACCGAAAAAAACAACGGCAGTATTTACCCGCAGGACAATGTGCCGCTGCAATTGCTGATCGACCTCAAAACGGAAGGCGAAGCGACACTGGCCGCGTTGATCAAGGTTTTGGAACCGCATAAAAAAATACTCGCACCTGCCGGCAGCATCAGGATCGTCGTCAGCGGCAATGTGCCCGACGCTTCGTCTTTCGAGAAATATCCCAATTTCATTTACTTCGACGGCCGCCCCGAAAACGTGTATACACCTGCCCAAATGGGACATATAGGGCTCATTAGCCAGGCATTTCAGCATTATTCCAAATGGAACGGCGAAGGGCCAATGCTGGAAAAAGACAAAAAGAAGATCCAGAAGATGATCAACGACATGCACGACCTCGGCAAAAAGGTGCGTATCTGGGCCACACCCGACAATATCAACTCATGGAAAACCATGATGACGCTCGGCGTGGATTACCTCAATACCGACAAAGTACCCCAGCTTGGCGACTACCTCCGTACTGCGCCCAGGTAATTTTACAAAACAAAATACGGCTGGCGATATTTTTTCAATAGTATCAAATGGCTTTGGGACAGTTATAGACTATATTGTACTGCCATCAATTAGTCAAACCAATCCTGCATGTCTGCCGAAAACACCGCTGCGCTCAAAAAAGTCCTCAAACCGATCCACCTTTGGGCCATTGCCGTCGGGCTTGTTATTTCGGGGGAATATTTCGGCTGGAACTACGGCTGGGGCGTTTCGGGGACGATAGGCTTCCTCATCGCCACGCTGGTGGTGACGGTCATGTACGTGACATTCATATTCAGTTTCACGGAACTTACCACGTCCATTCCGCAAGCGGGCGGGCCGTTTTCGTACGCCTACCGCGCATTCGGCTGGTGGGGCGGACTCATTGCGGGCTACGCCACGCTCGTGGAATTCCTCGTAACCCCGCCGGCCATCGCGTTCGCGCTGGGCAGTTATACCCATTTTTTGTATCCCAATTTGCAGGTGCTGGAAGTCGCATTCGCCTGCTATGCGATATTCATTGTCATTAATTTACTGGGAATCAAAGAGTCGGCCACATTTTCGTTGGTGGTAACCATCCTGGCGGTGGTGGAGCTGCTGATTTACATCGGCATTGTAGCGCCGCATTTCTCCTATGAAACTTTCACCGCCGACCCGATGCCGTTCGGCTGGGCGGGCGTCTTCGCGGCATTGCCGTTCGCGATCTGGTTCTACCTCGCCATCGAGGGCGTGGCGATGGTGGCCGAGGAGGTCGAAGATCCCAAACGAACCATTTCGCGGGGATATATTTACGGCATCCTCACGCTCGTGGTACTCGCATTGGCTGTGATGATTTTTACGGGCGGCATTGCACCCTGGACGCAGCTCAGCGACATCGATTATCCCCTGCCCGCCGCGCTCGGCATCGTGCTCGGCCGCGACAGCGGGCTTACCCAGCTCTTCGCCAGCCTGGGCCTGTTCGGGCTTATCGCTTCCTTCCACGGAACGGTGATTGGGTATTCAAGACAAATTTTCGCGCTCGCGCGGGAAGGTTACCTCCCTTCTTTCCTCGGCAATGTGAATGCACGCTTCCAAACGCCGCACTGGGCATTGGTGGCCGGGGGCATCGCAGGGTGCATCGCATTGTCGCTCGGCACTACCGACCAGGTGATCATCCTCGCTGCATTGGGCGCCGTGGTAATGTATATGATCAGCATGGTGGCGCTCTTTGCCTTGCGGAGTAAGGAACCACAGCTCGAACGCCCGTTTACCGTGCCCTTATTCCCCTATTTTCCTGCCATCGCATTAGGCATATCAGGACTTTGCCTCATCGCGATCATTTATTACAATCTTACCCTCAGCCTCTGGTTTTTCGGCGGACTGGCGCTTGTGGCTATCTTTTTCGGGCTTACCGGTCGCCACAAAAACACCGAACCTACACCCCAATCAGAAGAAGAGCGTCACGCCTAGCTTGGCAAAGAACGGCGTGCCGGGCGTGAAATGGATTTCCTCTACCGGCTCGGTTTCGTTTTTCAGGCGGCTTTCCGTGGCGAACTGCGTTTCTTTCCATTTGGTATTGAGCAGGTTCTGTACGGAGAGGCCGATATTGTAGCGGCTTTGGGTGTAATTCAATTGCAGGTCGTTCACGAAATAACCCTTTGCGACAATCGAGTTATCCTCGTTCGCAGGCCGGTTAGCCATGTAGCGGTAACGGAGCGAACCGTTCAGACCATTCGGCATTTGCAGCGACAAGCCTCCGGCAGAGGTAAATACCGGCGCCAGTGGCAGGTAATTCGCACCCTCCATTTCACCGATCGCACGCGGTTTGGCGGTATTGAAGTCGGCGTCGAAATAGAGCGTTTTGGTGAGTTGGTAACGTACCGAAAGGTCGATACCCTGCCGCCGCGATTTGCCGCTCGGCTCGATCACGCCCGCGTCGCCCACGTACACGAACTCCTGTGCGAGCCATAGGTACCACGCCGCCGCATTGACCACCATTTTGGGAAACGGCTTGAAAATCACGCCCAGATCCGAGCCATACGCACCGGGCAGGATCTGTTTTCCGCCCTGCGGCACCACCACGCGCGTATCGTTGGAATGAAACCCTTTTCCGCTGTTCAGGTACAGTTGCAGGCGCGGGTTGAAGGTGTAGTACAAATTGAGTTTCGGCGAAACGATGGCGTCGCCCGCGTGCTGTTTCGTCACCGGCAGCGCCAGCAAATCCTCGTACTGGTCCCGGAAATAATCGACGCGAACGCCCGCATTCACTGAAAACCGGTCGGTCAGCCGCACCAGCTCGTCCAGATATACGGCTGCATTCAGCTCGTTGATATTCCCGAGTTTATATGGTTCGAGGGTTTCCGTGCGGTTCCTGGTGTGCGAAAGCTCCGTACCCTTGGTAAGATCGTGACGGTATTGTACGCCCAGCGTCGTGGTCCAGCTGGTTTTACCCATGAAAGATTCCTTTGAAATACTGCCGTTGTAACCGAAAAGGTTACGCCGTTCTTTCTGGCGGATCTGGTCGCCATTGAGCGAATCTTCGAGGAAAAACGTAAAGTTCGAATAGAGTTCGAAGTTGTAATTGCTGTAAAATACCTGGTTTTTAATAACATAATTACGCGGGGTGACCGTCACAAACTGCGCGTTGAAATTGGTACGGCTCGTTTCGCCGCCCTCGGTGGGGTCCACAGAACCATAGAAACCGACCAGCCCCGACTCCACCGCGCGATCCGGGATTTGTCCTGAGTGGTTCCATTTGCTCCAAAATGTCGAGGCCGTCAATGTCAGGTTGGTATTCGGCGTAATGTGCCCGTGGTATTTGCCGACGAGGTTCAGGCGATTGAAATTCTGCGGGTTGTCGAAGTAGGAATTAGTGAATGAATATTCCGAAGCAATGTACGCCGACTGGTTTTTGTCCCGCCCTTTTTGTCCCAGTAAATCAATGCCCGCCACCGCACGATAAGTATCAAACTGTCCGGCTTCCAGCTTCACGAACGACTTTTCGAGTGCGTCCTTCGTGCGGAAATCGGCCCAGCCGGCGGTGGAAAAGTTGCCTTTATCCGTTGTATAAGGTCCTTTTTTGAAATCCACTGCATTCACCAGCTCCGGGATCACGAAATGCAGGTCGGCATAACCCTGCCCGTGCGCGTGCGACACCATATTCACCGGCATACCGTCCACCGTGAGGCGAATGTCCGTCCCGTGGTCGATGTCGAAGCCGCGGAGGAACAGCTGCTCTGCCTTACCGCCACCTGCGTGCTGCCCGATAAACAAACCCGGTACAATACGCAGGATTTCCTGGGAGTTCACAATGGGCCGGAGCCGGATATCGAGGTTGCTGATCAGCTGCTGGTCATGTGCGCGCTGCGCTGAAACGGTAACTTCGCTGAGCTCGACATTGGCTGTGGCGAGGTCTGTTTTCAGGAAGGCCGTTTCATCGTCGGTCACTGTCACTTCCAGCACCTGTGCGCGGAAACTTACGTGCGAGAGTTCCACCTTGTACTTCGATGCAATGAGGTCGTCGAAGCGGTATTGGCCCAGCTCATTGGTGATAGTCGCCTTGCCCGTCCCCGAGAGCTGCACGGTGACGCCTTTCAGCGGCAGCCTCGTGGATTGGTCGTACACCACTCCCGAAATGCCGCCCAGGTGCGCATAGGCGTGCAGCCCGGCAAGCATCAGAACGAACAACAGTATAACTCTTTTCATATTCGTCAAATCATGGCGTGAAGGTTGTTTCAAAGCACAAATCTAGGGTTCGTTTTCTTAGCTTGTGCTAAAAGCCGGTTTCCCTGCACCTTGTCGCCGGTTGCGAGCGCAATGGCACCGGCCACCTGCAGCAGTTCCGGATCACGGCTACCGGTACGTAATGCCACCTCGATATGCTGTTTGGCCTTTTCATTATTTTTCTGTCCGAAGTAAGCCTCGGCCAATGCGTGGTTTACATCGATATTGTTGGGCCGGTGCGCATATTCCTTTAATCCATAAGCAATTGCGGAATCGAGCTGACCGGATTTGGTGTAGAGTTTACAAAGTTCGAGGTCCACGGCATGGCCGGAGCGGGCGTCTTCGTCCAGCATTTTTACTACTTCCCGGTACTTGTCGGCCGCCTCCTGTTTTTTGCCTTGCAGCAAATAGATATCCGCCATTTCTTCATGAAAAGAAAATTCCGGCATGATCTTCGCCGCATTTTCCAGGTTTTTCAAAGCGGCATCGTATTGTTTGGATTCCTTTTCAACCTGCGCAAGCCCGCGCAATGCGAATGCGTAGCTCGGGCGCATGGCGAGGATTTCCTTATATTGAATTTCAGCCTCTTTCAGCTGACCGGTAGTTTCGTATAAATGGCCCAGCGTCGTTTTTGCCCAGCATTGGGGTTCCGATCCGGGAAGGCCCGCCTCCACGGCCAGCTTCATGGCCGAGATCGCGCCGGGGTAATTTCCATGTATCTCACGCAGATACGAAGCGCGCGAATAGGCTTCGAGCGAAGGCTTCAAGGCCTGCATTTTGTCGGACATCGCCACCGCTTCGGCGTAGTTGCCCAACTCTACATTCGCATCCACGAGCACGCCGTACACATAGGCGTTGTTCGGATTGATTTTCAATGCTTTTTGCGCCAGCTCCCGTGCTTCGGCGAATTGGTGCTGCGACATTTTCACCGATGCCTTGAATGTGGTCGCCTCGAAATTCTGCGGCTCGATCGCCAGCACGTCGTCCAATATCTTCAGCACGGCAGGATAATAGTAGGGATGCTCGCCGGTAATGCGGGCTTCGGAGAGGTAAATGACGGCCACCTGCAGGCGCGGTTTCACGTCGGAAGGGTTTTCGGCAATTTTCTGCTTTAATTCTTTTACTTTTTCTTTGGTTTTGGGCCATTCTGCCGCATTGGCGAGTTCGCCCTGGCGCTCGTACAACGCCGGTATCTGGCTGGTAGCGACCTGTTTTTCTGATGTTTGCGCATTTTCCTTCTTTTCACCACAGCCGCACAGCAATGCCACCAGCGCCACAAGCATTATCGATTGAGAGATTTTCATGATTTGATCAGGTTTAATGCGGAAGGATTGATAAAAGCCGGGGCACTTGTCCCCGGCTTCGGGTTTTACCTATTTTCTCAAAACTTTTACTGTGTAACGGTCATTCGCCGTAGTGATCCGCACGAAGTAAATGCCCGGCTGGCCACTCAGCTTCACAACGCGCCTTTCATTGGCACTGGCTTTCGCGATCGACTGATGACCGATCACCTGGCCTTTGTTGTTTGCCAGATCGAGGCGGACGGATTTTCCGCCGGCACCGCGAATTTCGATCACCACTTCATCGCTCGTGCTGGGGTTACCCATCACGACCGCACTCAATGGCACGGCCTGCTCGTCGGCTTCCGACACGCCCTGGCGCCATGTTTTGCTGCCGCAATAAGCGCGGAAGTCGAATTTCATCGTCACTTCCGACGATGGGTCGCCTACGTAGCGTGCTTTGAGCCACAGTACACCGCTGCTATTGTTATCTTTGAACAGCTCCGGCTCCACCTTACGGCTCACCATCGTGCTCCAACCGCCATTTACGACGCCAGCCGCGGAATATTCCACCGTATTACCCGGTACGCCTCCTGTGTGGCCGAACATGAAGCTGCCGGTGAGACAGTCGAAATTGTTGATCGTCACAGCCAATGGCTCCATCGAAACCGGGCCGGGGCCTTCGTAGCTCGGGCCACGGAAACCTGGCCATGGGTTTTGCAGGTACGGGAAGCTGGATTTCAGCGTTGTGTCGTTTTTGGTCACACCTGCATTGAACGAAAGCACATTCACCAGTTGCGGCGTTACCGGGCTGGTGCTGGTCCCCGGCACGAAGTCGTCGTACCAGAGGCCCACGGCTGCGAGTACTACCCCGCCTACCGCTTGCAGCTCGATCGTCGTCACATCGTCTTCCAGGCGGCGTCCATTGGGGAAGCCGTCCATGTTGGGAATCCATTGCAGATCTTTGTTGCCATTGTAAGCCGGGTCGGTGAGGCCGAGTGCCGCTGCCTGTACAAGGCCCAGAGAGCTGAATTTCGGATCGTTACGCGGCGTGGCGGGAACGGCCATATTCAGCCGCAGCCAGTCGCCCAATGTCGGTAAAAAATTGTGAATGAATGGCTTACCTGCTGCCAACGGGTTTCCTGCCTTGCCGGTTGCCAACTGGTATGGCGGCAGGTTGGGCACGCCGGTGTAGAAGATCGGCAGGATATCCACGGCCCGCGGGCTGGTAGCGTCAGGCAGCAGCACGCTACCGAATGCGGCTTCCGACAATGCGGTACCGTCCAGCGCCGGGCTGCCTTTTAACCCATACAAACCTGCTTTACCATTGCGGAAGTCGAACGAACCCAGGGATTTGCTTTGAATACGCAAAGGGGCCAGGCCCGGTACGGCGCCGCCGAACTGCGAGTCGTCCATATACAATGCCAGCTCGGGGTTGGTGAAGTATTTGGCAAATTGCAGGTCATTAGCCGGCGAGGTCGCATTCCATTTGTCTTTCATGCCGATGGGGATCACCGCTTCGTTCGTCAGCGGCATGCCGAGGCGCGATACTTGTACCCATTCGCCATCGTAGCCCACGTCGCCGCCGCCGTAAAGTGTCGTAATTTTCTTCCGGCTCGAAGAAGCATATACGCCGATCACATAGTCGGGATCGAGGATATTGCTCGCTTCGGCGACGGTTTTATGGCTTTTTTGCAAAGTAGCCACCGGCACTTCGATCACGATCGAGTGACAGTTGAATTTGGCCACACCATCCCGCGCACCGCTTTTACGCACATTACCGAGGTCGAAAATACCGCCCAGGTCCACAAAGAACGGGTCGTCTACCGGACCGGCAAATATCTTCTCGCCCGTACTGGCGGTCATGATCGCCTTGTCCACCAATGCATTATACTCCGAACCCAATCCTACCGGTGTGCTCTTGATCGACCGGGGACCGATATTCGGCGGTGGTACAATGCCGTTGGACACGATGGTGGAGAAGCTGTGGCCGCCGTCGGTGCTGCGTTCGCAGGTGTAGGTGGTTTTCAGGTTTTCCTTGCCCAAACGGATCAGGAAGAATGTCGACGGATCTTCATTCATCTTCTTGAAAGTAAAGCGGTAGATAATATCCGCTCCGGGCGTGCCTGCATTGTTATCCACATGGATTTCGTAGCGGATGTTTTCACCGAACGAATACCAGTTGGGACCGCCTGCCGGGTGCTCGAACGGAATGTAGTTCGCCACGAGCACGATGTTTTCCTTGTTGACCGGGCTTTTGAAAGCGTACACGTCGGTGTTATCCGCCAACGGGTCGGTCGAAATAAGCGGGGCTTCCCGGTGCGACGATGCCATGGATTGCGTGCTCACGCCGCACATGATCGCCAGGACCCCTATCAGATACAGAAGATTTTTCATGTTGTTTTTCGATAAAAGTGTGGGATCAGAAGCGGGCTTTTTCGGGATAATCATATCCTCTCCACGGGTTCGCCAGGTACGGGAAGCTGCCTTTCAAAGGCGCGTCGTTTTTGGTAGGTCCGGCGGTGAATGTGAGTACATTCAGCAGCTGTTGCGAAACCGGTGCCTGCGGGGTAGCGTCGTCGTAAAAGAGCCCTACCGCTGCCAGTACCACGCCCGATACGGCTTGCAGCTCGATCGTGGTCACATCGTCTTCCAGCCTCCGCCCGTTGGGGAAACCATCCATGTTCGGTATCCATTGCAGGTCGGTGTTGCCGTTGTAGGCCGGGTCGGTAATGCCGAGCACCGCCGCCTGTACCAGCCCCAGCGGACTGAATTTCGGATCGTTACGCGGCGTGGCGGGCACTGCCATGTTCAGCCGCAGCATATCGCCGAGCGTCGGCAGGAAGTTGTGAATGAATGGCTTGCCTTTCGCCAGCGGATTATTTCCTTTTCCTGTCGCCAGTTGATAAGGGATGACGTTGGGCACGCCGGTAAAGAATATCGGCAACAAATCCACTGCCCTCGGGCTTGCATTGTCAGGCAGCAGCAGCGTACCGAATACGGCGTCGTCCAGCGCGGTGCCAGTCAACGCCGAGCTGCCTTTCAACCCATACAAACCGGGTTTGCCGTTCCGGAAATCGAATGCGCCGAGCGAGTTGGCCTGAATGCGCAATGCGCTCAGAGACGGCACCGCGGTACCGAACTGCGAGTCGTCCATGTATAATGCCAGCTCGGGGTTTTTGAAGTATGGGGCAAATTGCAGATCGTTACCGCCGTAAGGGGTTACCGAGTTCCACTTGTCCTTCATGCCCAGCGGGATCACGGCCTCATTGGTGAGCGGCATGCCCAGGCGAGACACCTGCACATACTGACCGTCGTAACCCACGTCACCGCCGTTGTAAAGCGTCTTGATCATCTGCCGGCTGGCCGATGCCCACACGCCGATCACGTAGTCGGGGTCGAGGATGCTGGAAGCCTGGCCTACGTTTTTGCCGTCTTTTTGCAGGAGGTTAACGGGGATTTTTAATGCGATTGTGTGCACATTGAAGCGGGCAAGGCCGTCTTTGGGGGCATTGGTACTGTTGCCTTCCGGCCGGAAATTACCCGCGTCGAACGCGCCCGCCAGGTCTACGAAAAACGGATCGTCGACAGGCCCGCAGAACACCTTTTCACCGCTGGAAGCCGTCGCGATGGCATTCTCCACGAGCGAATTGTAGTCCGGTGCTTCCAATCCCACCGTTTTTCCCTCGATCGAACGCGGCCCGATGTTGTTCGGAGGCACTACGCCGCTGGCGATGATAGTGGTGAAAGTCTGGCCGCCGTCCGTACTTTTCTCGCATTTATAGGTGGTTTTGAGGTTCTGCTTGCCCAGCCGGATGTTGAAAAACGTGGTTGGGTCTTCGTTGGTGCTGGAAAACGTAAAGCGGTAGGTAATATCATCGCCAGGCGTTCCTGCCTTGTTTTTGATGTGGATCTCGTAACGGACATTGGGCCCGAAATTGAAATAGTTGGGCCCACCCTCGGGCGATTCGAACGGGATGTAATTGGCGATAATCGTAATGGAATTGGGGTCATCGGGGCTCTTGAACGCGTATAAATCCGTGTTGTCGGCAAGCGGATCATTGGAAATAAGCGGTGCCTCCCGGTGACTCGAGGCCAGACTGCCCAGCGCGCAGGGCAGCATTAACAGGCACAGGAACAGGGTCCTGAACCTGCAAGGGTCCAACATAGAAACTTGCATGTGGTAGAAGTTTAAAACAGTAGCGTTAAACTGAAAAAGTGATCGTAAAAGCGAGAAAAACATCGATGCAAACCCCGTCGTGAAAAGACGGAATCCCGGGAAAAGCTGACCGCTGCCGGAAGTACGGCAGATTACAAGCAACTATTAACGAAGGGCACTGGTGGTGTTAACAACCATTCGGACAGATATACGACGGCCGGAGTGTGGCCGGATGTCTCAGAAGGAAAAAAAACATACAGGTAACAAAAGCGCCTCTATATCACTATCCGAATATTAAATTAAATATTTCAAATTAAAAACAAATTGTCGCAGTTAATGGATATAGATAAAACTATTGCTACAATTGCACAAACATTTGTGGAAGAGCCTATTTTGCCTTTAATTTAAAGCCTGGTTACTCCTATACCCTCTTCACAGCAGATAATTCGACACAGTCCCTCAATCGCTCTTTGCAATTAATTCGTATATTATCTTATTATTTGTATACCAAAATCGGACCGGTGCCGGAAATGCTCCTAAGCATTAACCATTTCACATCTCAATTAAAGGCGGGCAAGGCTGACTATTTATACCTAAAATGAACATTCTAATCGTTGAAGACGACTTTATCATTGCGAAACATCTCCAATTTCTGCTAAACGGCTTTGGCTACGAGGCAAATGATATCGCAACAGACTATACGGCTGCAACCGAAATACTGAACAGCAAGGTGTTTCACCTGGCCGTGCTGGACATCAACCTGAACGGCTACCAAACCGGCATCGACCTGGCGGATTACATTCGTGAGAATTTCAAAATCCCATTCCTGTTCCTTTCCGCCCACGAGGACATTGCGGTCGTGAATGCGGCGCTGCAGGCGGCCCCGCACGCATTTTTACAAAAACCTTTCCAGAAAATCACCGTGTACACGGCTGTGAAACTGGCTTTGAAGAACTATCGCCTGGCTGCATTGGCAGGTGAAACTACTTCGGAGGAAAAAGAGGACACGACGGTGATCAAGGACGCCCTGTTCATCAAAGAAAAACACCTGTTTACCAAGATCATGCTGACGGACATTCTCTATATCCGCAGCGACGACAACTACCTGGAACTGCATACCACCAAGAAAAAATATACCATCCGCGAGACGCTCAAAAACATGCTCCAGCAGCTCCCGAGCAACTACTTCTTCCGCGTCCACAAATCGTTTATCATCAACCTGAATGCCATTACGGGCATTGATTACGTGCATGTGATGATCAACGACATCGAAATTCCCATCACGAACGACAACCGGGCCGAGCTACTTAGTCGCATCAAAACTTTCTCCTGATAACTCGAACCGACCGCTAAAAAACGGTTACTTACACTTTCCCGGACTTCACCCCAAAAAACTTACAGTTCACCCCTTAGATTTGCCGAGGACCCACGTGCGAAGTAATTTTATAACACGTAAACACCCTCTTCTATTTAGTAACTATATATTTTACCCCGACAGAAAGCCTGGGCTTCATTCAATTTTGAGAAATTTTTCTGAGGTCCAGGCATCTGTTTTATCGCGACAAACGTAATTACGGTCGAATGAGCATTTGGCATGATACTGAGCATTATGCACACATCTGTTCCTCAGGCGCACACGACATAAAGAGTACAAACCTAAACTAAATCGCGTACCAGTTTTTAATTAAATATCGTTGAGAATAATTGAACATCCCCGGGAATTATCCCTGGGATGTTTTGTTTTCGGCCGCGATTAGTCAATTGTTGTCATTAATTGTTACTTGTAGTCAGGAGTGGTCAGCGGTCAGGGGTAGAGCAGATATTTCTTTCGCATTTCCTTGTACTGCCCCAGACCGGGCTCCCAGCTTTTGCGGATCTCTTCTTCGGAGGCACCGGCGATGATCTGCTTTTTAAGGTTTTCGGTGCCGGAAAGTTTGTCGAAGTTGCCCATTTGCTTGCTTTGGCTCATATCGAAAAACTTCTCCTTGTCGGGATAGGCATTGTAGAGTTCGATGAGCCATTTCAGGTTCAGTTTCCCCGATTTACGGATGTCCTTCAAATCGTATTTACGCAAATCGAGGCCGTAGCATTCCTTGTCCTGGTGCAGCGGCGTTTCACTCATGCCTTTGATGCTGTGCGGGGTAAATGAGAAGTCGTATTTCCCTTTCAGGAGCGGCGCGCCAAGTACTGTAAAAGGCATGTACGTGCCGCGTCCCTGGCTGAGAATGGTGCCTTCGAACGGGCAGATATGCGGGTAAAGCATCACTGATTGCTGCGTGTTAAGGTTCGGCGACGGCATGACGGGCAGCACGTAAGGCGTATCGTGGGTGTAATTCGCTACCTTGATGATCTTCAGTCTGCATTGCATCTTGTTGGGCAGCCAGCCTTCGCCGTTGATCATCCGGGCGAATTCAGCTATCGTGAGACCGTGTGAAATGGGGATTTTGTACATTCCGATCCCTGAATGCAAATGGTCTTCCAGCACCGGGCCGTCGACGAGGAAACCGTTCGGGTTGGGTCGGTCGAGGATGAGCATTTCCTTGTTGTTCTCCGCGCAGGCTTCCATCACGTGCCCGAGCGTGTTAATGTACGTGTAGAAGCGCGCACCCACATCCTGAATGTCGAAAATCATCAGATCGATAGCCGCCATTTGCTCTTTGGTGGGCTTTTTCAACTTGCCGTACAGCGAAATGGCCGGAATGCCGGTTTTCGGATCGACGCTGTCGCCGACCTTATCGCCATTGCTCGCCGTGCCACGGAAACCGTGCTCGGGGCCGAAAATGGTGACGATGTTCACGCCGAGTGCCACGAGGCTGTCCACGATCGGTTTGGTACCGATAATGGAGGTCTGGTTGACCAAAATACCTACTTTTTTCCCTTTCAGATAGTCGAGATATTGCGACGTTTGATCAGCACCGGTGGTCGGGCCTTTGGCTTTCAGCAGGTCTTCGGGCGCTGCCGACAGCGAATCGGCCATGGCCGGGCTTTTCTGGGAAGTGGTGTTAACGCAGTTGCTATTGAGGCCTAATGCGGCTGTAAGGCCTATGGCCAGGGCTATTGTTTTCATGGAGTCAGATTTAGGAATGGCAAATTAGGGTTTTAATGCCACGAAGGCACCGCAGCGGCATTAAAAACTAGAAAAGCCGCATCTGCCCGGCCCGCATAAACTGCGAAGTATCCAAAGGCGGCAGCTCCCGGCCGGCGAGGTATTTGCGGCAGCAATGATCGTGCAGCTGCCGGATATGCTCCGCGAAACTGCCCTCTCCTACCATTCGAATGCCAAACCGCGAATCGTTCACCGCCCCGCCGTGGCATTCTTTGATCTGGTTCAAAACCTTCGCCGCGCGATCGGGGAAATGGTGGTTAATCCACTCTTCGAACAAGGTTGAAATAGCCCCATTCAGCCGCACAACCGTGTAATGCGACCATAATGCCCCGTTTTCGGCAATGGCCTGGATGAGTGCGGGTATTTCCTGGTCGTTCAGGCCGGGGATGATCGGAGCCGTCATAACGCCTGTGGGAATTCCGGCTTCGCTGAGCGTCTTAAGTACCTGCAAGCGGCGTTTGCCCGTCACCGTCCGAGGTTCCAATGCGCTGCGCAATTCCTCATTCAGAGAAGTGATTGATAATGCCGCGTGTACGAGGTTTAGTCTGGCCATTTTTTCCAGTATATCCAGGTCACGGAGTATCAATGCATTTTTGGTGAGAATGCTGACAGGGTTCCGGTAGCGCAGGCATATTTCCAGCAGCTGGCGCGTGATGCGGTATTTTTTTTCGCCGGGTTGGTAGCAATCCGTATTTCCTGAAATGTGAATATGGTGCGGCACCCACTTTTTGGAATTGAAAAGCTTTTCCAGAAGCTGTGGTGCATTCTTTTTCACGACAATTTTGGTTTCGAAATCCAGCCCCGCCGAAAAGCCCCAGTACTCGTGGGAGTTGCGGGCATAGCAGTAAATGCAGCCGTGTTCGCAACCCCGGTAGGGATTGATCGAATGAAAATCAGGCAGATCGGGGCTGTCCGAAACGCTCATGAGCGTCTTGGATTCCTCTTCGATAAATTGCGTTTTGGGATTGACCTCCGGATCTTCCCACTGCTGCCAGTCTTCGGAGGTGTATTCGATTTCGTGCTTGAAGAATTTGTTGCGCGTGTTGATAGCGGCCCCGCGCCCGCGTGCCCTGTTGTCCATTGTTTTCCAGTAAGTTGATGAAGTTATGAAGTATCCTAACGAAAGGTGTGTGTTTAGCGGAGCTGCCATAACAGCCCCGCTAGTGCATTACTTAATGTAACGGAAATCCTCCCCGCCTTTCAGCGAAAGGAGTACGTCGTACATGAGTTGTATCACATTCTGCACGTCGTCCTTGGAAACCATTTCCACGGTCGTGTGCATGTATTTTAATGGTAATGAGATCAATGCGGATGCAATGCCTTCCGTTGAGTAAGCAAATGAATCCGTATCGGTACCGGTCGAGCGGCTTACTGCCTGGCGCTGGAACGGGATGTTTTTCTCCTCCGCCACGCGGATCAGCAGGTCGCGGACATTGTTTTGTACCGCCGGACCGTAGCAGATCACCGGACCATTGCCGCATTTTAGGTCGCCTTGTTCCTTTTTGTTATACATCGGCGACTGCGTGTCGTGCGTCACGTCGGTACAGATCGCCAAATCGGGTTTCAGTCGGCGGGAGATCATTTCCGCGCCGCGCAGGCCGATTTCTTCCTGCACCGCATTCACCACGTATAATGTAAACGGCAACTTCACATTGTTCTCGTGCAGCATACGCGCCACCTCCGCGATCATGTATCCGCCCATGCGGTTGTCGAGCGCGCGGCCGAGGTAATATTTGTCATTCAGCTCATCGAGGCCGTCGGCGAAAGTCACCACCGTGCCTACGTGAATGCCCATTTCGAGGACTTCATCCTTTTTGGCGGCCCCCACGTCGATAAACAGCTCGTGCACTTTGGGCACCTGGTCCTTGGCGGTGTCGCGCACGTGGATGGCCGGCCAGCCGAATACACCTTTCACCACGCCTTTGGCGGTATGCAGGTTCACACGCATGGATGGCGCAATGGCCGCATCGGAGCCGCCATTGCGGCGAACATGAATGTAGCCATCCTCCGAAATGTAGTTCACAAACCATGAAATCTCGTCGGAATGCGCCTCGATCACCACTTTGTAATCCTGGCCCGGGCCGATCACGCCCACGGCGGTTCCGTAGACGTCGATAATCTGTTCTTCAATATATGGCTTGATATAGTCGAGCCATATCTGCTGACCGGTTGATTCAAAGCCGGTAGGGGAAGCATTGTTGAGGTACTTATAAAGAAACTCTGTGCGCTGATCTGACATACTTTTAATTTAAATAACCACTAAAAAATGCGTCGTCAAAGGTACTTCCACCACGCACAAAAACGCCGTTTACGGAGGTAATCCAGGTCGCTTTCGTGGGTATAGGCCTCCCTTTCAAACGAAATATGAAGATATGCTAAATAATGGTTCCTGTATTGCAGGTACCGGATTAAATATTCGGTCAGATACCATACATAAAAGATAATCAGGCCCATTTCAAGCTGTTGCTTCAAATGAATACGCTCGTGATTGAGGAACACCGGCGAGGGCCCTTTTCGCTTGGCCAGAATGAACGGAAAGAGGGCAATACCATCCACGCGCAGCGACGGGACGGTGAGCAGGATGCCTTTGATTTTCATAGTATGTGTGGTGTTAAAAAAGTTGGGTTGCGGAGCACACTTTGCCCCGCAACCCAACCTGTGAATCTATCACTTGTTATTCTCCGTTGAAACGGCTGATATCCAGTACTTCGAACTCCATCATCCCGGCCGGAACCTTGATTTCTGTCGTTTCCCCCACTTTCTTACCCAGCAAACCTTTGCCGATCGGCGAGCCTACGGAGATTTTGCCGGTTTTCAGGTCCGCTTCTTCTTCGGATACCAGCGTGTAGGTCACTTCCATTCCATTCTTACGGTTTTTGATCTTCACTTTGGAAA
Organism: Dyadobacter beijingensis DSM 21582; assembly: GCF_000382205.1. GTDB lineage: Bacteria > Bacteroidota > Bacteroidia > Cytophagales > Spirosomataceae > Dyadobacter > Dyadobacter beijingensis. Next base: position 1,011,932 of record NZ_KB907787.1, on the reverse strand, counting down.
GAACGGAAACCTGGGAAGTGTCCATTGTCGACTCGTCGATCACGCGCGCGTTCGACAGGATTTCTTCCAGTTTGGCGATTTTCATTTCGTGCATGCCCTGCGCGTCCTTGGCCGCGTCGTACTCTGCATTTTCACTTAAATCACCTTTATCCCGCGCTTCTGCAATTTGTCGTGCAATCTCCGTGCGGCCTTTGGTTTTCATCTCATTCAGCTCGTTCCTCAGCTTGTTTAGTCCTTCTTCCGTGTAGTATGAAATTTTAGCCATGACCTTAATAATGTTTTTAAGTCTTTTGATTTTTGAAATTCTGCATAAAAAAAAAGAACGGCTCGAAGACCGCTCTACAGGAGTTAACGATACTCTCGTAGAAGGCTAGAAAACCTTTTCTTTTCGGTTGCGATATGATTTTGTGTTCACCATAATTTGCTGTAAGGAACGACAAAAATAACAATATTTGTGAATGGTAACACCATTTTTATCCAAAAGCGACATCTTCTTATGTCAAATCCGTTGAGAATTATTTTTATGGGGACACCCGAATTTGCGGTCCCGAGTTTACAAAGTCTGGTCGAGAACAATTCTAATGTTGTGGCCGTCGTAACTGTTCCCGACAAGCCTGCGGGCCGGGGCCAGAAGCAGACGGCATCACCTGTGAAAATATACGCAGAATCGCGTGGTATCCCAGTTTTACAACCCGAAAAATTAAAAAATCCGGAGTTTCTGGAACAGCTCAGATCCTACAACGCCGACTTGCAGGTGGTGGTCGCATTTCGCATGCTGCCCGAGGTTGTGTGGAGTATGCCCTCGAAAGGGACTTTCAACCTTCACAGCTCGCTGCTGCCCCAATACCGCGGCGCGGCGCCTATCAACTGGGCCGTGATCAACGGCGAAACCGAAACCGGCGTCACCACCTTTTTCATTGAAAAAGACATCGACACCGGTAAGATCATCTTCCAGGACCGCGAACCCATTTTCCCCGACGACAATGCGGGCACATTGTACGAGCGCCTGATGCGCAAAGGCGCGAGCCTTGTCGTGAAAACCGTGCAAGCCATTGAAGCGGGCAGCTATCCTCAAGAACCCCAATCCGAGCCTGCAGATATCAAAGCCGCGCCGAAAATCTTCCGCGAAACCTGCGAAATCGACTGGGCCCGCCCGGCCGGAGACATTCACAATTTCGTACGCGGCTTATCACCCTATCCCGCGGCGTGGACGACGCTGAATGGTCTTTCGTGTAAGGTTTTCAAAACAAAACAGGTTGATTTTGAAGGCAATGCCGAGCCGGGTGCCTATGCAACGGACAACAAATCCTACCTGCATTTCCGCGCGGGCGATGGCTGGCTGGCGGTGGAGGAATTGCAGATTGAAGGGAAAAAGCGGATGGCGATCGGGGATTTTTTGAGAGGGTATAAATTGTAAGTGAGAGCAATGAAAATATCAATCATCGTAGCCGCCGCCGGCAATGGCGCGATCGGCAAGGACAATCAGCTTCTGTGGCGGCTACCGGACGACCTGAAACGCTTTAAACAACTGACACTCGGCCACCCGATGATCATGGGACGCAAAACGTTCGAATCGATCGGCAAACCCTTGCCCGGGCGTACGTCGATCGTGATTACACGGAATGCGGATTTTGCGTTTGAAGGTGTCGTGGTCGTGCATTCACTGGAAGAGGCGCTCGAAAAGGCGGAAGCAATTGACCCGGAAGAAGTTTGCATTGTGGGCGGCGGCGAGATCTACCGGCAGGCACAGGCTATCGCTACCGACATTTACCTGACCAAAGTGCATACGGACATCGAGGGCGATACCTTCTTCGAGATCGACCAACCAGGTGCGTGGGAAGAGACGGAACGCGTCACCCACGAGGCTGACGAACGTCATATTTTTCGATTCGAATTCATAAATTATGTCAAAAAAAGCTGATAAATAAGTACTTTTGTGGCCGTAACCCATAGTGACTCAATGAAAGTACAAGAGTAGAATGCAAGTAGAAGTTGACACCCTTACCATTGAACTAAGTACCACAACCCACGATAGCCGACCGGTTTTCATCACTGGCAATTTCTGCAAGTGGCTGCCCGACCTGGAAGCATATCGGATGACAATGGTAAGTCCGGGCAATTACCGGTACCAGTTCCCCGAAGACCTGGAATTGCCCGATCCCATCGAATACAAATATACCCGCGGCGGCTGGAACCAGGTGGAACTCGACCTCGCCGGCCGACCTTATGGCAACCGCCTGATCAAGGCAGGCGAGACTTTGGTGAAAGACCATGTGATCCGTTGGCAAACCGACATTTCGACCAAGGCGGACCTTTCCCCCATCGTCGAAACCGTTGCAGAAGCTTTTGAGATAGCGCAGTTCAGCCGTACCCGTCGTGTGCGCGTGCTGCTGCCGCAGGATTACTACGAAAATCCCGACCAGCGATACCCGGTATTATACATGACCGACGGCCAAAACCTCTTCGGCGAAGGCTCGGAATATGGTAACTGGGAGATCGACAAAAGCCTTGCGGAACTTGCGAAGGCGCACAAGGCAGGCGTGATCGTCGTCGCCGTAGACCACGGCGAGGAAGACCGCGTGCAGGAGCTTTCGCCTTATGACAACACGAAGCTGGGCAAAGGCCACGGCGCCAAATTCCTTCAATTCATCGCCGGACCGCTCAAAACGCATATCGATCAGAAATACCGCACCAAACCCGACCGCCTTAATACCGGTATCGGGGGCAGTTCGGTCGGTGGTTTGCTAAGCATGTACGCCGCGCTGATGTTCCCGCAGACATTCGGCAAATTCATGGTATTCTCGCCGGCGCTATGGATTTCAGAAAAAGTCTATTTCGACGCGATCCACTTCTTCGAGCCGTTCGAAACGCGCATTTACCTGTACGCGGGCGGGAAGGAAGGCACACACATGATCCCGAACGTGAACAAGCTCAAAGATACGCTCGAAACGCAAAGCTTCGGATATAGCCGCGTCAGGATCAAATCCGCCGTCGACGCCAAAGGCGAGCACGACGAAAAGCAATGGAGCAAGGAGTTCCCGAAGGCTTTTGAATGGCTGTTTTTTGAATAGAGGAGGAAAGGGAAGAAACTTTCCTCCCTTTCCTCCTTCCTCCCTTTACAAAATATACTGGCTCAAATCTCTGTTTTTCACGAGCGCCGACAGTTTTTCCTGCACCATTTCGGCGGTGACGGCTAGTTGGGAACCGTCGCCGATCACGTCGGGGATATCGAACATGAAGTCGTTGAGCAGGGAGCTCATCACGGTTTGCAGGCGGCGGGCACCGATGTTTTCCACTTCGCTGTTTACTTCGAATGCAATGCGGGCGATCTCGCGCAATGCACCGTCTTCAAATTCCAGCTCTACACCTTCGGACGCCATCATGGCGCTGTATTGCTTGGTCAATGCGTTTTTAGGGGCTTTCAGGATCTGGTAAAAATCACCTTCTGTGAGGCTGTTCAGCTCTACCCGGATCGGGAAACGACCCTGGAGCTCGGGAATGAGATCCGACGGCTTCGACACGTGAAATGCACCGGCCGCGATGAAGAGAATATGGTCGGTCTGGATCACGCCGTGCTTGGTATTCACGGAGCTTCCCTCCACGATTGGCAGCAAATCGCGCTGCACGCCTTCGCGGCTTACATCGGGGCCGCTGCTGCTCGACCGGCTCGATGCCACCTTGTCGATTTCGTCGATGAATATAATGCCGAGGTTTTCCGCTTTTTTAATGGCTTCGAGCTTCACCTCGTCCATATCGATGAGCTTGGACGCCTCCTCGTCGAGCAGCAGCTTGCGTGCTTCCTCAACGGTAACCTTGCGTTTTTTTCCGCGCCGGGGCATCATATTACCGATCATTTCCTGGATATTCATCATGGAAACGTCGTCGACCGCCCCGCCGATCATGCCTACATTCGGCATCTGGTTTTGCTGTACTTCGATTTCGATTTTACGACCGTCGAGCTCGCCGTTGCGGATTTTCTCGCGGAAGCGCTCGCGGGTACGCTGGTTCAGCTCGGCATCGCTGTGGGGCATTTCCTCGGAACCATTATCGGTAAGTGGCTTCGACGGTCCCGAACCATGCACGGGAGGGATCAACGCGTCGAGGATAATGTCCTCCACGGCCTGTTCGGCTTTGATTTTCACTTCCTCCTTTTTCTGCGTCCGTACCATCGCCACGGCCTGTTCCACGAGGTCGCGTACCATGCTTTCGACGTCACGGCCCACATAACCTACTTCGGTAAATTTGGAAGCTTCCACTTTCACGAACGGCGCGTCGGCAATTTTGGCCAGCCGGCGGGCGATCTCGGTTTTGCCGACACCCGTAGCGCCGATCATTAATATATTGTTCGGGATAATTTCCCGTTGAATGTCCTCGGGACTATTCATTCGCCTCCACCGGTTTCTCAAAGCGATCGCTACGTTGCGCTTTGCGTCATTTTGTCCGATGATATATTGATCGAGCTCGAAAACGATCTGACGGGGTGTTAGGCGGTTCAGGTGTTCTGTCATAGTGGATTGATATAGATTCGGAACTTAACCTCAAAAAGAATTATGCCGGTACAAAATGGCAGGGAATCGTACCGTTGGGAAATCTTTGGGGCTATTCCTTTTTGTTCTCTGGCCTTCGATTACTTTTGTCCCTGCATTTCATTTCCCAGATTCAATATATAAAAGAATTGTCCCCAAGATGAAAAAAATCCTTTCCTGCTTTTTTACCCTTGTTTTTGCCGCACAATTATCCTACGGGCAAGGCAACGGTAATCCCGTCGATTATGTAAACACGCTGATGGGTACGCAATCGAAATTCAGCCTGTCGGCCGGTAATACCTACCCGGCCATCGCCCTGCCCTGGGGAATGAATTTCTGGATGCCGCAAACCGGCAAAATGGGCGACGGATGGGCTTATATGTACGATGCCGAAAAAATCCGCGGCTTCAAGCAAACCCACCAGCCGAGCCCCTGGATCAACGATTACGGCCAGTTCGCGATCATGCCCATTACCGGCAAACTGAAAATTGACGAGGAAGCACGCGCCAGCTGGTTCTCCCACAAAGCCGAAACCGCAAAGCCGCATTATTATAAGGTATACCTGGCCGATTACGACGTAACTACCGAAATCACGCCGACCGAGCGCGCCGCGCAGTTTCGCATTACCTTCCCACAAGCCGATACTTCCTATGTACTGCTCGACGCATTCGACAGGGGTTCTTATGTAAAAGTCCTGCCGAAAGAGCGCAAGATCATTGGTTATACTACCAAAAACAGCGGCGGCGTACCGGCCAACTTCAAGAACTATTTTGTACTGGTTTTTGACAAAGCATTTACATTCTCGTCTGCATTCCACGGCAAAACGCTGGCAAAAGACACGCTGGAACTCAGCGCTGCGCACGTAGGCGCAGTGGTGGGCTTTAAAACCAAAAGAGGCGAACAGGTGGGCATCAAGGTAGCCTCCTCCTTTATCAGCCCCGAGCAAGCGGAGCTGAACCTCCAACGCGAGCTGGGCAACGACTCTTTCGACGCCACCAAGGCAAAGGGCGAGCAGGCCTGGAATACCGAGCTGTCGCGCATTAAAGTGGAAGGCGACGATATCGACCAGATCCGCACATTCTACTCCTGCCTTTACCGCGTGCTGCTGTTCCCACGCAAGTTTTATGAAATGGACAAAGCCAACAAAGTGGTACATTACAGCCCTTACAATGGCGAAGTGCGGCCGGGATATATGTTTACGGACAACGGCTTCTGGGATACCTTCCGCGCCGTGTTCCCCTTCTTTACGCTCATGTACCCGACCTTGAATGCGCACATTATGGAAGGCCTCGCCAACGCATACGACGAAAGCGGCTTCCTCCCCGAATGGGCCAGTCCGGGCCACCGCGATTGTATGATCGGCTCCAACTCCGCGTCGTTGATCGCCGATTCGTACATCAAAGGCATCCGCGGCTACGATATCAACAAACTGTATGAAGCCGTTTTGAAAAATACCCAGAATGCGGGCCCGGTAAGCTCGGTAGGCCGTTTCGGTCACGAGTATTACAATGAGCTGGGCTATGTTCCCTATGATGTAAAAATCAATGAAAATGCGGCCCGCACGCTGGAATACGCCTACGCCGACTTCTGTATCGGCCAACTGGCAAAGGAGCTGAAAAGGCCGCAATCGGAAGTGGATTTGTATTTAAAAAGAAGCCAGAACTACAAAAACCTGTTCGACCCGGAAACCAAATGGATGCGCGGCAAGAACAAGGACGGTCAATTCCAGAAGCCATTCAACCCTTTCAAATGGGGCGATGCATTTACAGAAGGGAACAGCATTCACTACACCTGGTCGGTGTTCCAGGATGTGAAAGGGCTTATCAACCTCGTGGGCGGACGTGAGAAATTCGTGCAAAAACTCGACACCGTGTTCACATTACCGCCGGTATTCGACGACAGCTACTACGGCTTCCCGATCCACGAAATCCGCGAAATGCAGATCATGAACATGGGCAACTACGCGCACGGCAACCAGCCGATCCAACACATGATTTACCTGTACAACTACGCCGGTGCGCCGGATAAGGCCCAATACTGGACCCGCCAGGTGATGAAAAGGCTGTACCAGGCCACGCCGGACGGCTATTGCGGCGACGAGGACAATGGACAGACTTCGGCCTGGTATGTATTCTCCTCGCTGGGCTTCTACCCCGTTACGCCGGGCACGACGCAGTACGTAATCGGCTCACCATTATTCAAAAAAGCGACTTTGACGATGGAAGACGGCAAGAAATTCACCATCGAAGCACCTGCCAGCAGCGATACCAACCTGTACATCCAGGGTGCAAAGCTGAACGGCAAGGCTTACGACAAGACGTACCTCGAACACGCCGACATTCAAAAAGGCGGAACAGTACAGTTTGACCTGACCGGCAAGCCTTCGAAAAGCTGGGGAACAAAGCCGGAAGCCGTACCATTCTCGCTCACGAAATAATGCCATGAAACGATTACTCACATTCCTCTCAGCCGCCATCTTCTGCGCCGCGATTCCGCGCGCGCAGGACGACGAGCTAGCGAAAAGCATCGAGCGCGGTAAGATGATCTATTCCGAAAACTGCATTAGCTGCCACATGGGCGAAGGTGAGGGTATCCCGGCCACATTCCCGCCGCTGGCAAAGTCGGATTACCTGATGAAAACGCCGGAAAACGCCATCCAGGCCATCAAATTCGGGCTCATCGGCAAGGTTACCGTGAATGGCGTCACGTACGACAATATGATGCCCGAGCCCGGCCTCGAGAACGAGAAGATCGCCGACGTGATGAACTACATCATGAACTCCTGGGGCAATTCTTCTGAGAAAAAGATGATCACCGTTAAAATGGTGGAAGAAGTGAAGGCGAAAGAATAGCCGTTTTTAAAGATCAGTTTCAGGCCGCATTGTCCGAATGGACGGTGCGGCTTTTTTTGTGGTAATGGTTTGAGTATAACCGGCTATACAATACTATTTTAAATAAATCTAAATAAAACCTTGCCTGATAAGAATTACAGCATGATATTTGCGGCTCGTTAACTATTTAGTCCAATTTTAAACAAAATGAAGAAATTTTATATTTTCATCCTATTCTTGCTGGCAGGCGCCTCCGCATTTGCGCAAAACGGCAGAATATCAGGACAAATACTGAGCTCGGATGGACAACCGGCAGAGCAGGTTTCCGTCGGAATCAAAGGAACCGCACGGGGCGCCGTATCGGACAATCAAGGAAAATTCACAATTGAGCGCGTCAAACCGGGAAGCTATACCCTGCTGGTGAGCTTCGTGGGTGTGGCTACCCAGGAAAAAGACGTGGATGTAACTGCCGGCGAGACCGTGAATGTCTCCTTCACATTGTCGGAAAGCGCTAACGAATTGCAGGAAGTTATCGTGAAAAGCGGCACTACCTACAAGTCGGACCAGTTTTCATCGAGCATGAAACTGCTCACGCCGATCCTCGAAACCCCGCAAAACGTGCAGGTGGTGACCGCCAAAGTGTTGGCCGACCAGCAGGTGATCAGTATGAGCGACGGTTTGATCCGCAATGTCAGCGGCGCCGTACGCCTGGAACACTGGGGCGATATGTATGCCAATATCAGCATGCGCGGATCGCAAATCCAGGCTTTCCGCAACGGGTTCAATGTCGTAAACTCCTACTGGGGGCCATTGACGGAGGATATGAGCTTCGTCGACCACATCGAATTCGTGAAGGGCCCCGCAGGCTTTATGCTGGCCAATGGCGACCCGAGTGGTTTGTACAATGTGGTTACCAAAAAACCAACCGGCCAGACGAAAGGCGAAGTTTCTTTCAACATGGGCAGCTTCGGCCTCTACCGCGGTACCCTCGACCTCGACGGCAAACTCAGCAAAGACAGCAAGTTCTTGTACCGCCTCAATGTGGCGGCGCAAAACAAGGGCTCTTTCCGCCCCTACGAATACAACAACCGTTACAGCATCGCACCGGTTGTTTCCTACCAGATCGACGAGAAGACCAAGCTGACGGCAGAATACACCTTGCAATATGCTAAAATGTCAGACGTAGGATCGTTCTACGTGTTCTCGCCGGACGGATATGCTTCTCTCCCACGCGATTTCACGACAATGCCTCCGGGCCTCGCTCCTACCCGCATCAAAGACCAGAGCGTATTTGTAAACCTTCAGCATAACCTCAATGCAGACTGGAAACTGACTGCGCAGGTAGCTTATTTCAATTACGGCCAGACCGGCAGCAGCATGTGGCCATGGGCAGTTAATCCCGACGGCAAACTGATCCGTGGCGTAGGCGTGTGGGACGCGAAGAGCGAAATGACCCTGGGCCAGGTATTTGTGAATGGTGATGTAAAAACAGGCGGCGTAAGGCACCGCATTCTCGGTGGCTTCGATGTGGGCAGCAAAAACTACTTCGCCGACTGGTCACAATCGTTCCCGCTCGACTCGGCAGGCGCCGAATTTGACCCTAAAAACCCTTACTACGGCACGCCGGTAATGGGTTACCCGGTATTTGACCGCAGCCAGAACCTCGAATCACGTGCGGCAGCAGGCGGCGGTTTGCAGGACCAGAACTACACCGGCCTTTACTTGCAGGACGAACTCGGATTCCTCGACAACAAAATCCGTCTGACACTCGCTGGCCGTTATACATATGTAAAACAATCGGCATACGGCGGTGCCGCGCAGGAAGCGAAACACTTTTCGCCACGTATCGGTTTGAGCATTTCACTCACCAAAAACACCTCGTTGTACGCCTTGTACGACCAGGCATTCATTCCGCAATCGGGACGTCTGGTAGGCGGTTCGGTGAAACCGATCACGGGTAACAACACCGAGTTTGGGGTGAAACGCGACTGGGCGGAAGGGCGCTGGAATACGACCCTCGCATTCTACCGCATTCTGAAAAACAACGAGCTGACCTCCGACCCGAACAGCCCGCCCAACTCAGGCCTCAGCATTGTACTCGGCCAGAAAAGGGCGCAGGGTGTTGAATTCGACCTTCGCGGTACGATCGTCAACGGCCTGAACCTGACTGCCAACTATGCTTACACCAATTCGGAAGTGACCAAAGTAGCCGAAGGCGTAACAGACATTAAAGTAGGCGACCTGATCCCGGGTTATGCGAAACACACCACCAACGCGTGGCTGAGCTACAAAGTACAGCACGGTTCGCTGAAAGGTGCGGGTGTTTCAGGTGGTTTCACCTATCTCGCCGGCCGCGCAACTACCAACTGGTCAACTACCAATACCAGCCTCAACCAGCCTGATTACTTCAAACTGGACGGCGGTGTATTCTGGGAGAAAAACAATGTCCGCGTAACGGCGAACGTGTTCAACATTCTCGACAAATACCTGTACAGCGGTGGTTATTACGACTGGTTGAAAGCCTACTACTGGCAGGCGGATCCTCCGAGAAACTACCGTTTGAGTGTTACCTACAAGTTTTAACAGCTAGTCAGATCGAAATCAAAAAGAGGCTTCCCATGAACAGGAAGCCTCTTTTTGAATACCAAAACCGGCTAATCAGACTGCATGAGCCAACATCAGCTGCGCACCTTTGCTGAATTTCTTGGCGAGCGCGTCGTATTGTTCGTGGGTCCTATTGTTTGCATCAAATTCCTTCCCCACCTGCGTGAATGCCGTCAGCTCGGAAAAATCCCTGGCGAATCCGAGCGCTTTCAGGCCCATCATGGCAGCCCCGACAGCACCGGTCTCGACGGTTTCGTTCAGTTTCACGGTCTTGCCAAAAACATCTGAAAGCATTTGCACCCAGGTGGCGCTCCGGGCGAAGCCGCCATTTGCGAAAATGGTGTCGATCGGTTGCATTTCCATCAGTATTTTACCAATGCTGTACAAATTCAGCAGAATCCCTTCCATCACCGCCCGTGCGAAATGTGCCCGTGTATGTGTGATATCGAGCCCCGAAAACCCGCCGCGAACGGACGAGCTCCACAGCGGCGCACGCTCACCAAGCAGATAGGGATAGAACAGCAGCCCTTCCGACCCTGGTTTAATACCCTCTGCCGATTTGAAAACAGCATCGTATTCTTCTTTGGGAAAGAAAGTGTTCATCAGCCATTCGAAAATCACGGCCCCGTTGTTCGACGGCCCGCCTACGATGTAGGTTTTCTCGTCGAGCACATAGCAGAAGGTCTGCATCAACGGGTCGGAGAATGGCTTGGCGGAGCAGATCCGCACGGCGGCACTGGTCCCGATCGTCACGGCCATCGAGCCGGTTTTGATGGCCCCGCTGCCCAGGTTCGCCAGGCAGCCGTCGCTGGCGCCCATAATGAGCGGAATGCCTTCCGGCAGTTTCGCATCATTGCTTTTCGGCAGCTTTACAATATGATAGGGCGATACGGTCCTGGGTAGCTTTTCGGCTTTCAAACCCAGCTTTTTCAATGTGTAGGCATCCCATTGCAATTCACGGATATTGAACATACCCGTGGCCGAAGCAATGGAATAGTCGACCAGAAATTCGCCCGTGAGCCTGTATACGATGTACTCCTTCACGCCCACGAACTTGCTGGCCTTACGGTAAATCTCCGGCTCATTCTTCTTCATCCACAACAACTTACACACAGGCGACATTGCGTGAATGGGCGTCCCGTTGTTGTTATAGATCTTCCTGCCCACCTGCGAAGCACGCAGTTTGATCGCCACATCGGCGCTGCGGTTATCGGCCCAGATGATGAGGTTCGTGAGCTGTTTGCCGTCTTTGTCCAGCGCCAGCACGCCGTGCATGGCGGCGCTGAAACTGACCCCGACCGGATCGCCCTTGCCCTTACAAAGCGTGATTACCTTTTTCAGCGTCTTGCTCGCAGCCTGGAAAATCTCTTCGGGGTCCTGCTCGCTCCAATCGGGTTGCGGGTGCTGCATTTCGTAACTTTCACTGTGCGAGGCGAGAATGGTCCCGGAAACGGTGTCGAAAGCAACCGACTTGACGTTTGTTGTGCCGATATCACAACCAATAATATAGGGCATTGGCAATTGTTTTAGAGGCAAAAGCCGCATTCCCGTACCGGAGAATGGCGGCCTGTGATTACTAAAACAAAAGTATGGATTTTGGGATAACGAACAAGCCTACAACGCCGTGGCCACGCGCTGCGTTTTCGTGGCTACCACAAACGACTGTACAAATTTCTCCTCGCCGTCCGTCAGCTCGAAGGTGTATTTTCCGTCGCGCATGATCGTGAGGTCGAAATTCTTGTGATAGCGCTTGTAAACCAATGTTTTTTCCACAAAAATCACATTCTGTTCCTCGTCCCTGATACGGACGAGCACACGGTCGGTTTTGGGATATTTGTAGCTGAGCTCGAATTGCATCGGCTTCACCTGCATGACGTAGAAATCGGCGAAATAGGCGTCGTGCTCCGCATTATTGACGGTTTGGGCGTGGGCGGAGAGGGCACCGAAGAAAAACAGGATCAGGAAGGTGTAAAGGATTTTCATAGGAGTGAGAAGTTAGGTTTTTCAAAATATTATTCCGAAAATCAACACCTCAAAAATACTTTATATCGAAATATGATTCAATAACCAAATACATAACTGTTTGAAAGTTATTTGAATCGCCACTTCCGTTCTTGGCAGGATACCACAAAAATGTACAGCACCATGCACTTTGTTTAAATAATACAATTTCATGCTGACTATCAGCACCATGCATCTCTTTTGACCAAACAATGCGTTGAATCGCCGAAAGAAGAAGATTGACCCGCACGGCTAAAAAACGGAAGTGAATGCGAGAAACTTAGGCGCGATTTATTATTTTCGCAGCATCGAAAGCTATTAATTCATTCCGAATATGTCTGATACAACCCATACTGAGCCTCAATCGCTGCCTACGTTTGCTTATATCGCAGCATTTATCATCCTTTTTGTTATCCTGGCCGTGTTTGCCGACCTGTTCGTATTCATTCTCGGAACCATCGGTCTGATCGTGACTTTCGCCGCCTTTTACAGAGACAAAAGCCACGACGATCACCATTGACATCCCGCCCGCAAGGGCCTGATCATATTTTTCGAACGGCCAGTTCAGGCAGGACGCTTTCAAGCTTCCAACCGAGCTGGCCGTTCTGCTTGTTTACCGTCCAGCTCTCCTGCATCACGATGGTATCGTCCAGGTCGCGGTATTCGGCCACGAGTTTTTCGTTGCGCAGCGCCAGCCGCACAAATCCATTGTAACCCAGCGCATGGCCCTTCATTTCCTTTCGAACGCGGGTATCGTAATAATCGATTTTATAGGATTCACCGGCATCGGGCGGCTTGATCTCCACCGGCAGCCCGCCGTGGCCGATGCAGCGCCCGTAGGCCATCGGCCCTTTTCCATTGCGGTCGAAACGGTAGGCTACCAGCCGGTGATCGTGCCCCCAGATCCACACGACCGGCCGCTGCGCGTCGCCCAGGAGCTTTTGCAGTTGCTCGCCCGGCCGTACATATTCCTCGCGGAACGCCGAAATATAAGGATGATGGCTCAAAAACATGATGCCGCGTGTATCGGCAGGGTCGCCGAGGCGCACGACGTCGCGGAGCCAGGCCACTTGTTCCTTTCTCAGATGGCAGTCAGGCGGTGACAGGATCTCGAAAAACGGACGCCCTACCGAAGTATAGCCGGTATCAATGCCGATAATGCGCCAGTAATTATTTTCCAGGCAGAAAAACCCCGCCTGCTGCGTCTTGCGCACCTCGCCCACCTGCGCGTACATGGCGGGAAGCAAATGCTGAAAGAATGCATTGCCGTTCGAATACATCTCGTGGTTGCCCGAAAGCGCGAGGCTCCCCGACAGGCCGTAATACCACGAGGCGTAAGGCGCCGTGAAGTTCTCTTCGACCTCTTTCGGCGTTCCTACAAAGTAAATATCGCCCATATGGATCGTGTAATCGGGTGCGTGGCGCGCAACCAGGTTGGCGACCGCATCGGATTCCGCGGTGTCGCTGGCCCAGTCGGACAGCAATGCGATGCTGATTTCCTCCCGCGATGCGACGGACGATTGCAGCGGATAAATGCCCGTATCGTCATTGCGCGGGTAAGCCTGGTACGGGTGGCGCGCGCCGAAGCGGCTGCGGATGTAGTGCCACGCGAAACCGAAGAGGTTGGTTTTGAAGAACTCGGAAATGACGTTGGTCACCGAAGAGGTCTGCTGCACACGCTTTTCGTATAGTTCCAACTGGGTTTTCGCGTGGTTTTCGGCTTCGCTGTGGCCCAGGTCCAGGTATTTCTGGGCGCGTTCTTCTGAGCTTCCGGGCATAGGATTCGGTTCAATGGTTGGTGCAAAAAGTAAATAAAGAAATATGCCGCTTAACGTCAACCTTACGGCCCGATTTTCTTGACGCTCAGCACCGGCAACAGGTAACCGGAGGCCACATTACCGTTGCTTAAATATTTCCCCCGGTTGTTGACAATCGCATTCCTTCCCGCTACCTTTCGCAAAATATATCAACCACCAAACACAAAAATCGAATGAAAAGAATCGCTATTATCTGCATGTTTTTACTGGCCGGCAAAGTTGCCTCTGCCCAGACCACCGTTGCCAAGCAGATCGCCGACTGGGAACGTGCCAAAGCATTTACCAAGGAATACCTGGACGCCATGCCCGAGGATGGTTACGCATTAAAACCGACCACCGAAATCCGTTCGTTTGCCCAGCAGATGGACCACCTCGCCGATGCCAATTATGCATTCATTTCGGCTGCCACCGGCAAGAAAAAACCGATGGAAGGTTCTCTGGAAAAAATGGCTGACCAATCCAAAACAGCCGTAAGCAAAGGCGTGTTGGACAGCTACGACTACGTGATCGCATCGCTGAAAGGTATGACCGACGCCGACTTCGCGAAAGACGTGAAGGTATTCGGAATGGACATGAAGGCCGGTACTGCTTTCGAAAAGGCATTCGAGCACCAGACTCACCACCGCGGACAAGCTACGGTATACATTCGCCTGAAAGGCGTGAAACCACCGCAAGAGAAGCTGTTCTAAAACACAAAAAAGGCCATTTCGCATTGAAATGGCCTTTTTTGTTGCCATCAATTCTGTCAGGACGCCCTGCTTTTCAGGTTATATAGGTTGATGGCGAAGAAACTGTATATTTTCATAAAAACCGGCGGGATGATGAAGTCCCGGATCACCTCTTTCTTCCGCTCCGGCGAGGGGTCCGCCATCGAGAGGTACTTCACCGCATATTTGACCCGCGGCCAGTACGTATCGCCGTACTCTTTCGAAAACAGCATTTTATAGTAGTAGGTTGCGATGTTCTTCGTCAGCAGATCATGGTATTTGTATTTCAATTCCTTGTCGATATTGGTATACATTTCAATGCGATTGAACAGGAAATCGGCGCCGTAATGGTTGTCGGCGAAACTGGCGCCGCCGCGTTGCTTCCGGTAAACGGACATTACTTCGTCGATATAGCCGATCGGGCCGCGCGTGGCGAGCATGATGTTGCGGGGGATATCCCCGCTCGTCGATTTGTTCGTCCATTCCGGGTCGGGATTCTTCGCAAAATCCTCGCGACGGAACATTAACGCGGAAGTTGCGATGAAGCAAAGCTCGTCCTCACCGATGAGGTCATCGACGGTAAATTCTCTCTTTTTTAATGAATTCACCAGGTAGGGCGGCGCGGCATTGTCGTCGAAAATAACCCTTGCATTGTGGAAGCAGGCGGAGTAATGCGGGTTAGCATCCATCATTTCGACCTGCTTTTGCAGTTTGTCGGGCACGAGCAGGTAATCGTCACCGTCAAACTGCGCAATGTACTCGCCTCTGGCAGCCGCGAAGGTGGCTAATGCATTGAACTTTCCATTCAGGCCCATGTTTTTGGGGTGCAGCAAAAGCCTGATTTTATCGGGGAAACGTTGCTGGTACTCGGTTAATATGGCTCGGGTGTTGTCTTTGGAGAGATCGTCCCCGACTACAATTTCGAAATCAAAAGTAGTCTCCTGCATGAGGATCGAATCCAGCATTTTGGCTACAAATTTTTCGTGGTTGTAGGTGACTACACACACACTCACTTTTATCATAGTTACACGTTCATTGATTGAGCGGTATCGCCCGGCACAAATTTAGCTGAATTATACGCAAAATTCGCGCCCGGCTATTTTACGGTTCCATTGCGAAACGCCGCCGGGCAGATAACCCCGTTGGTATAAAATAAATTCGGCCCGAAATGTTTCGCGCAGCGCGATCGTTTAATTTTGGTACTCATTTCCTTTAAAAAACAATTCGAATGCTCGCTTCCCCGACGACAGACCAGCGTCCCATATTCCGCAAACCAGCCATTTTTAATCCATTTCCCGAACTGGTAGCTGCCGAAAGCACACGCCACGGCGGAGTGAGCACGGGGCACTATCAATCCCTTAACCTGGGCGGCTCGCAGGATTCGCAGGAAAATATCCTGCAAAATAACCGCATTTTCTTCGGCTCGCTCGGCATTCCTTTCGAACAGGTGGCCAAAGCACACCAGGTACACGGGACGGACATCGTGGTCGTGACCGAGCCCTCCCGTTTCGAAGGCTTCGACGCCCTCATTACCAATGTTGCGGCCATTCACCTGGCCGTGACCGTGGCGGATTGCACGCCGATCCTCATTTACGACCGCATTACCGGCGCTGTGGCAGCCATTCACGCGGGCTGGAAGGGAACGGTCGGCGGTATTGTGGAAAAGACCGTGGCCGCAATGCGGGCACACTACGGTACAAATCCGGCCGACTGCCTGGGCTACGTGGGCACGTGCATCGACGAATGCAGTTTCGAGGTAGACAACGACGTGGCGCAGCATTTTACATCTGTTTATAAGCGTTGGGACGAAGCTTCGGGGAAATTCCTGGTAAACCTGAAAGCCTCCAACCGCGATCAACTGATCCGCAGCGGCCTGACGCCTGAAAATATCGAAGTATCGCCCTATTCCACCGTCATTCACAACGACGATTACTTCTCGCACCGGGCAGAAAAAGGTTTGACGGGCCGCCTGCTCGTGACGATAGGCCGTAGAGCATAAAACAAGACGGCCAGCACCGGGTACCGATGCTGGCCGTCTTGGGTATTTGCCGGAAACGATTAAGCGTTTTCGGGGGCAGGAGCTTCTGCTGCGGGAGCCGCGGCAGGTTTGGCTGCCGGTCTGGCAGGAGCTGCCTTCGGGGCAGCAGGTTTAGCAGGCGCTTTCGGCGCGCTGGCTTCTTTGCCAACGGTTGGCTTGGCAGGCGCCGCTACGGGCGCTTTCGATGAAGCTGCTGCTACCAGTGCCGCTACCTTTTCAGCTTTCTGCGCTTTGCTCTTTTTCCCGTCTTTTTTATCCTTTACTTTCTTTTCCGCGTTTTTAGCGTCCTTGGCTTTTTTCTTAAGCGTTTCTTTTTCGAATTTGGCTACTTTCTTCGCCAGTTTGGCAGCCGCTTTCTCGATCGATCTCTTTATTTTTTTCGAACCGGCAGATACTGACTCGATTTTTCCGGTAAGTGTCTCAGCAATTTCTGTCGATAACTTCTTGGTAGCGGATTTCATAAACCTGATATTAAGAATTACAGTGATGATACATGACGCCTGGCTCTGAAAACGAGGTACGAGACGTCCGTTTTGTCGTCAGACAATAACCTACAAATACCCATTATTAATTTATAAATAGCAAATTTTCGATATTATTTTTATATTATCTTTTTACGGATATAATCCCAAAGCACGATACCTGCCGACACGGAAACGTTGAAAGAGTGCTTCGTACCAAACTGGGGGATTTCCAGGCATCCGTCCGACGCCGCAATGGCCTCGTTACTTACGCCTTCCACCTCATTCCCGAATACAAACGCATGTGCAACGCCGGGCTCCGGCTCGAAATGCTGCAACAATACGCTGCCCTCCGCCTGCTCCACGCACCATACCTTGTACCCCTGCGATTTCAGCGATTCCACAGCTTCCCTTGCGCCGGGCGACTTCTCCCACGCCACCGCCATCTCAGCCCCAAGCGCGCTGCGCGTAATCTCGCGGTGCGGGGGCGCCTGCGTGTACCCGCAAAGCACGATTTTCTCCGCCCTGAATGCGTCGGCTGTACGGAAAAACGACCCTATATTGTTCAGGCTCCTGATATTGTCCAGCACGATCACCAACGGAAATTTGTCGGCCTCCCGGAACTGTTCGACCGACAGGCGGTCCATTTCGTCTACACGCAGCTTACGCATGAATTACTCGTTTAATGTCATAAAAAAGGGTTTCTGCACCTGGTACAGAAACCCTTTTTCGATATGGTAAGAAAAAAATTACTTGATCTTGGTGATCAGCTCTACGATGTTCTTTACGCCCAGCTTTTCGAAGATGCGGGCTTTGTAAGTACTTACGGTAGAGAGCTGCAAGTTCAGTTTCTCTGCAATTTTTGCGGTACCCAACCCCTCCTTCAGAAGGTTCATCACGTCGGTTTCCCGCGGCGAAAGGCTCACGATCGGGTCCGGCATGTATTCCTTCGGGTTGATGAGACGATTGATATTCATTTGCTGCATATCTTCGCTCATGTACTTTTTGTTATTCAAAACGCTCATTACCGCAGTTTTGAACTCTTCTTCGGGTGCATCTTTGGAAAGGTAACCGTCGGCACCTGCTTGGAGGTACATCAGGCCGTAAAGTTGCTCGTCGTAGCTGGAAAACATCAGTATCCTGATACCCGGTGATTTCGCGCGAATGGTTTCCACCATTTTGGTAGTGTTACCGCCGGGAATATTGATATCCAGGATCAGGAGGTCATAAGCCTTCGTCTCGAGTTCCTGAAGAATTTTATCAAAATCGTCGACATCCGAAATGGTAGAGTCCGGAATCAGTGATTTGAGGAGGTGTTTGGTACCGATTCTTACCACGGCGTGGTCTTCGGCGATCAGTATGTGTTTCATGGATGGGTTGGGTCCGATGGGTGTAAAAAAATACTGGTGTCAAATTAATCCGGGCAATCAGTTTCCAGCTTTGTGATTGCCCTTTGCAAGACTATCCTGATTACCAACCAGTACAATTTTGTACATTCTCATTGAACTGATTTGATGAATTAACAAAAATAGTAATCAGCATTGTATTAAACATAAAAAATATCAAATTAGTATACCAAATATTTATCAAATTCCTTGATCTGAGCAGATTTAGTACACATCTTATAACTTTTGGGCCCGGTCAGTAGTAATATTACACACACTTCACGCTGCTCATGGACTAATGCCGACGCCGATGTCGCGGTATTTCCATTGGAGCAGGCACCATTTCCTTCTACCGCCCCCTGGCTGTTCTTCCAAAGAGCGCAACTCGGCGCACACTCTTCTGACGTAATTTATTCATTTATTCTAACTTCCAAAGCCTCTGGTGGCATTTTGGCCGTATTTCACTGCTTACGAGGCTCTCCGGACTGGATTTCACCTCCCTGCGCTCCATTTGGAGGCATTATGCCGTCGGAAGGTTGCTCCCGATCACAACTGTTGTTCCTGCTCGCCTGCATCCGTGAATGGGTATCCGGACAAGGCGGCCGCACACTGGTCGTTAAAACGGCCCCTTCCTGCTACGCTCCTTCCGCGCACGACTTGTGCCACGAATGCTACCTCGTTTCCGGTTTTTTACCCAATCATACTTATTCTAACCATTATATTCCAATTGGTAATGAGGATTTTGGGCTAATAATTGAGCCTGCGGAGCGGCGGCGGTTAGTGAAAGGCAAAAAGGCCGGACTGGAAATGAGCTGGAAAACAGGCCCGATCGACGAAACTGTCGTCGGTTTTTTGCGGCGATGCAGCGCCGCGCACGGCTACGAATGCGCCGAATCGCTCGAAAAACTGGCAAATTCCACCAGTCTCAATCCTGGAAATTACGTGATTCTAACGGCAGTACTTCACGACAAGCCCGTTGCGGCAGCCGTGATGGTGCGGGTGAGCGATACGATACTGTACCATTATACATCCGGTTATTTGCCCGAATACCGCTCGCTGAGCCCCTCGCTGGTACTTTTTGAAGCGGCTTTCGCATACGCCCGTCGTGAAAACATGGCATTGCTCGACCTCGGCATTTCACTCGATCATCGCGGGCATGGCAAGCCTTCGCTCAGCCGTTTCAAGGAGCGCATTGGCGGGAAAGAATGCGTGAAAATCGTTTACAGGGCCGTCTTGGCCTAAATGCCCAGACAGTTGCCGTCACGGTAGAACACGCTGGTGCAGGTTTCAATACCCACAATCGGCGCCATACCGATGAAATCGAGGCGGCGGTAGCCTTTTCCGGCCAGATATTCCTTGGCGCCGGTGTACCAGTCGCGCTCGGAATTATCGAGAATGAGCACGCCTTCGGGCAGGAGGTAATCCACAGCGTACTTGGCGCATTTGACGCGGTTACGACCGTCCACGACCACAATATGGTACTTCACGCCCGTCGATTGTACGGATTTGACATAGCTGTCGCCCAATGGACGTTCCAGTACCTCGGCATTCGACGGCAGTTTCGGTTTGATCTGCGCGATCCACTCGCGGTCGTGCTCCACGGCGGAAATGTGCTTGACGCGGGCGGCATACCAGCGGGTGGAATTACCGGAACCATATTCAAAAACCTCGAATTCAGGCTTTAAACGCGGTTTTAAGAAAAGTATAAAAGGATAGGTATACCAGGGAAGCGGGTCACCGTTGATATCAATCGATTGTTTGGCGTGGAAGCTTTTAAACCAGCCGTATTGTTTCAGCGCGCCGTCCAGGTACAGCTGAACGCTACCACCGAGGCCTGTCTGGTTCAATAGGCCCCAGGCAACACTTTTTATCCTTTTGAGCATCGTAAATTCAGAGCGTGAGTCATCTACTGCACAAACCTACGAATTAATGTATTTTTCTCTCAAAATATTCGCGATCCGATCTGCCGCAAGCCCGTCCCAGAGCGGAGGGATACTTGCTTCTTTTCCTTTGTGCAATGCAAATTCCAGTATGTTCCAAACCTTTTGCGCATTAAAATCGGGCAGCAGGTAATTGGTACCACACGCGATGGTAACCGGCCGCTCGGTACTGTTGCGTAAGGTGATGCAGGGGATTTTCAGAAAGGTAGTCTCTTCCTGCACGCCCCCGGAGTCGGTCAGCACGGCCGCGGCGTGGCGAACGAGGGTCAAAAACTGTATGTAGCCTTGCGGCGGAAGCATGGTAACGCTGCGCATGCATTCCAATTCTTGTATTAATCCAAATTCCATCAACCTGGAATGCGTGCGCGGGTGCACTACGAAAACTACCGGCCACCGCTTGCTCACCACGGAAAGTACAGCCAGGATGTTCCTCAACCCGCAGGCGTGATCGACATTCGCCGGACGGTGCAGGGTCACGAGCAGGTACTGCCCGGCAGTGATTTCCCATTGCGCCAGGATAGCCGGATCGTCGATCCGTTCCCGCATCATCCGTAGCGAATCGATCATCACATTCCCCACTAAATGAATGCGGGCGGGATCGACACTTTCGCGCAGCAGGTTTTCCATCCCCGCTGCCTCGGTCACAAACAGCTCGTCGGCCATCGCATCGGTGAGAATGCGGTTCATTTCCTCGGGCATCGTGCGGTCGCGGCTGCGCAGGCCCGCCTCCACGTGCGCGAGCGGGATGCGCATCTGCACAGCCGCGAGCGCGCAGGCGAGCGTGGAGGTCACGTCACCCACCACGATCACCAGGTCGGGCGTCTCTTCCCGGATTACCGTTTCGAATGCCCGCATGATCTCGGCCGTCTGCGTGGTGACCGATCCGAGCCCGACGCCGAGGAAATGGTCGGGCGGCGGAATGCAAAGCTGCTCGAAAAATATCCCGGACATCGCAAAGTCGTGGTGCTGGCCGGTGTGCACGATCCGCGAATGCATATCCGGGTAGCGGAGGAAAGCGCGGTGCAATGGCGCTATTTTCACGAAATTGGGCCTGGCACCCACTACATTCAGGATTTTCATGTTATTCTGCCGCTTTTTCTCGTACTTCGTCCCGTAATCAAGTGGTGCCTCAATGGGGATTATTGTACGTCAGGGATTTAAGAGTTCCATTGTTTCATACGTCGGTGTTGTCATCGGAATTTTCAATATCCTGATCCTTTACAACCAGTATATGACCCAGGAACAACTGGGTTTGTATGCCTCCACCCTGCTCACGTTCCCGGTCATTTATATGTCTTTCGCATTGCTTGGCGTGCCTTCCGTGGCCGTCAGGTTCCACAGCCGGTTCCAGGACGAGGCCTCGCGCAGGCAGCTTTTTACATTCATCATCATTACGCCGCTCGTCGGGCTCACGGCATTTGCGCTGTTATACCTGCTTTTCAAGCCATTATATCTCAAATTTTACCTCGACCACTCCCCCATGCTGGTCAGGTACTATTATGTATTCATTCCCCTGACGGTGGGAATGGTGTACCTGCTCGCGCTGGAATCCTATTCGCGCATTAACCTGCGCATTGCCGTGCCGTCGCTGATCCGCGAGGTGGGCCTCCGGCTGGCAAACAGCCTGTTGGTATTGCTGTTCGGTTTCAAAGTGATCACTTTCGATACGATGGTGAACCTGACCGTCGTCAGCTATGGCGTTGCGATCGCGGCCATGCTCGTATACCTGCGCTTCCAGAACCGCCTTTTCACCTCCCTCGATTTCGGCTTTATCAGACATCCCGCATTCAAGGAAATGTACCGTTACGGGCTGTGGGTGCTGCTCGGCGGCGCGAGCGCGGCATTGCTTCCGCACATTGAAAAAGTACTCCTGCCGGCATTCGAAGGCGGACTGGGCAGCACGGCGATTTTCGATATTGCCTCGCGCATTGCCCTGGTGATCTCCATTCCGCGGAACGCCATTGTCATGATCAGCGCACCCATTATTTCAGAAGCTTACGTCCGGAACGACATCCCGCATATCGATACCATTTACAAGAAATCGTCCCTTAACCTCTTCATCATCGGCACGTTCCTCTTTCTCGGTATCTGGTGCAATATCGACGCGATTTTCAGCCTCATTCCCAAATCCGACATTTACGCGCAAGGCAAATGGGTAGTGCTCATGGTGGGCATCTCGCGCATTGCCGATATGATGACCGGCTTGAACACCGAAATCCTCACCAACTCCCGCTTCTACCGCTACGACATCGTTTTCATGCTCTTTTTCACCGTACTGATCCTGACGGCCAGTCAATTCCTGATCCCGCTTTACGGCTACAACGGCGCGGCAGCGGCAGCACTCATCGCGACGGTTACCTACAATGTGGTCAAGCTGTTTTTTATCAAAAGTAAAATGGGGATTCAACCCTTCACGGCAGGTACGGCCAAGGTTTTGTTATTGGCAGCGCTCACTTATCTGACGGTGCATTTCATCCCGGCACCGGCAAGCCGCGCATTGGTGCCCGTACTGATCGACATGGCAATACGGTCGGTGATCGTCACCGTGATCTTCGGCGGCGGCATTCTGGTGTGGCGGGTTTCCGAGGACATTTCGGCCGGGTTTACTATGGGATGGGCAATGGTAAGGTCTGTTGTTTTCAAGCGAAAATAGGGCAACCCGGCCCGAAGCAGACGATTACGGCCCCGTACTGCCCGCTGTCATTTCAACTTTTGCTATCTTTGGCCACGTAACCGTACCGATTACCCGTAACGGCTCAACATTTCCGGATTCACGATGTCTTTAAAACAAAAAATAGTAGCAGGCCTTCTGAAAGAGCCTTACAGCCGTTTTCAACTAACCAGCTACGACCGTACCAAGCCCGTCAAACTGGTGGTAGGCTCTATGTATTCGCTTTTCAAAGGCTGGATACATTCCGACATCGAGACATTGAACCTGCTGAAAAAGAGCGACTGGCAGCGGTATTTCCTCGAAGATTCGATAGACCGCATCCTGGCCGAGCACGTGTGGGAGCACCTCACGCCCGAGCAGGGCCAGCTGGCATTTGCCAATTGCTATACTTTCCTCAAACCCGGCGGCGTACTCCGCGTGGCCGTTCCCGACGGTTTTAATCCCAGTGAAGAATATATCGAGTATGTAAAACCCGGCGGGACGGGTAATGGGGCCGACGACCATAAGTTGCTTTATAATTACAAAATCATGTCCGGCTTTCTCGAAAATGTAGGTTTCAAGGTAAACCTGCTCGAATATTTCGACGAGAATGGTCAGTTTCACAAAGCGCCCTGGAATGCGGAGGACGGCATGATACGCCGCTCGGCCGACCATGACGAGCGCAACAAAAACGGGAAGCTCGGCTACACTTCCCTGATCATCGACGCAATCAAAAGCTGAAAATAGATTTGTCAGGTCCGATCGCACCCATTGTTTTGTTTTGCTACAACCGCCCCGGGCATTTGCAGCGAACGGTAGAAAGCTTACGGATGAACATGCTGGCCGCCGAAAGCGAGCTGTACGTGTATTCCGACGGCCCGAAAAGCGAAAGCGACCGGCAGCAAGTCAGTGAAGTGCGCGCATACCTCGCAAAGGTTACCGGCTTCCGGCAGGTACATGTTATAGAGGCTGAAAAAAATAAGGGCCTGGCGCGTTCGGTGACCGAAGGGGTAAGTGCTGTACTTTCGAGATACCCGAAAGTGATCGTCCTCGAAGACGATATGCTCAGCACGACCGATTTCCTGACATTCATGAACAATGCGCTGGATACCTATGCGGAGCGCGACGATATTTATTCGGTAACGGGCTACACGCCGCCGCTCGAATTTCCCCAAAACTACCTGCACGATGTGTACCTCGTGCCGCGCGCGAGCTCGTGGGGCTGGGGCACCTGGGCGCACAAATGGGCGAATGCGGATTGGCAGGTAACCGGTTTCGACAAGTTAAAAAGCGACCCGTTCCAACGCGAAGCATTTACGCTCGGTGGTGAGGACCTCTGGCCCATGCTCGCCAAGCAGCAGAAGGGCATCATCGATTCGTGGGCTATTCGCTGGACGTATTCGCAGTTTACCCATCAGGCCTACGGGCTCTATCCGGTCCGTTCGAAGATTAAAAACATCGGGACGGATGGCAGCGGCACTAATTTTACGTTCACTTCGGCAGAATACGGCCAGGAAATGGCCGAGGGTAATGTGGTGATGCCGCCTGACCTCACACTTGACGGGAGTATGATCGCCGCATTCCGGAGATATTACCGGTTGCCATTTCTTTTAAAAATTAAAAACAAGGTCAAATACGGCATTTGACCTCCCGACAATATGTACTGGCTTCGTTACCTGCTTAAAGAACCTTATCACGCGCTCAGTTCCGCCCGGAACCGGGAGTTTATGGCATTGCTGCTCAAATACGGGAACCGCGCACGTTACCAGCTGACCGACGTAGCATTCGGTGCATTCAGGCTGAAAGTCCCCGATGTGATGTCGTTCCTATGGCAGCATAAGGAGATTTTCGCGGACGAGTTTTACCATTTCGAAACGAGCCAGCCGCAGCCCGTCGTTTTCGATTGCGGTGCGAATATTGGAATGAGCGTTCTGTATTTTAAAAAGCTATATCCCAAAGCACGGGTGCTGGCATTTGAAGCGGAACCCGCCATTGCGTCGCTGCTTCGGCAAAACCTGGAAAGCAATGGGGTTCAGGACGTTGAAATCGTAGACAAGGCCGTCTGGACGAACGAGGATGGCATCTGGTTCGGCAGCGAATCGGCCGATTCTTCTTCCATTTATTCCACCTCTCAAAAGAGGAAGATAGCGTCCGTTCGCCTGAAAGATTACCTCGAAAACGAGGGCCGTATCGATTTTCTCAAAATGGACATTGAGGGTGCTGAAATCGACGTACTGAATGACTGCCGCGCTTCGCTGGGGAATGTGCAGAACCTGTTTGTAGAATTTCACTCCTATATCGGCAATGCACAGGGGCTTGCGGATGTGGTGAAGGTGTTTGAAGAAAATGGCTTCCGCTATTATGTGGATACCAACCAGCACCGCCTGCGGCCATTCACGAACCATCGCTACCGGGGCAACGATGTGATGGACCTGCAACTAAACATCTTCGGCTGGCGCGAATAACCGGCATTGGCTGCCAATATGGGCTGCATTTACAGCCGCGAGTCGACCATTTCCTGCGGCAACACCGATTTTAAATCGAATATCACCGAATCCGGGCCGGTGAATTCACTGAACTCCATTACCCGGAATTCCTGATGCGCTACGGCCAGGACCACCGCTTCGTAAGAACCCACAGGCCTGTTCAGCAAGGCAACATGGTATTCGGCCAGTACCTGCTCTTCCGATGCCCACGGATCGTAAACTTCTACCTGCATGCCAAAATCAGTGAGCTCGCGGTACACGTCGATCACCCGCGTGTTGCGGATATCGGGGCAATTTTCCTTGAACGTAATGCCGAGGATCAGTACCCGGCTGCCTTCTATTTTGTGGCCTTTGCGGATCATGAGCTTTACCAGTTTGTTGGCCACGAAAACGCCCATCATATCATTTACCCTACGGCCGGAGAGAATTACTTGCGGGTAATACCCCAGCGACTCTGCCTTGTACGCCAGGTAATACGGGTCCACGCCAATGCAATGCCCGCCGACGAGCCCCGGTTTGTATTTGAGGAAATTCCATTTGGTACCAGCGGCTTCGAGCACTTCCGTGGTATCGATATGCATCCGGTCAAAGATTAATGCGAGCTCGTTCACAAAAGAAATATTCACGTCCCGCTGGGCATTTTCAATGGCTTTGGACGCCTCAGCCACCTTAATGCTCGAAGCCAGGTGCGTTCCAGCCTCGATCACCGATGCGTACAGATCGTCCACAAACCGCGCGATTTCGGGGGTGGAGCCGGACGTCACCTTCCTGATTTTCGTGAATGTATTGACCTTATCACCCGGGTTGATGCGCTCTGGCGAGTACCCGCAGAAAAAGTCTTTATTGAATGTCAACCCGCTTTCGCGTTCCAGCACCGGTACGCAATCGTCTTCGGTACAGCCGGGGTACACGGTCGATTCGTAAATCACTACGTCCCCGCTTTTCAGCATCTGCCCGATCATCGTGCTGGCTTTCAGCAAATGGCTGAGGTTAGGCTTTTTGTAGTGATCCACAGGCGTAGGAACGGTCACAATGAACACATTACACGCCGCCAACTCCGTCGGATCCCACGAAAATGTAAGGTTTACCGCCTCCCGCAGATCCTGCCGCGAAATTTCTTTCGTCGTATCGTAGGCGTCTTTCAGTTCCTGGATACGCCGCCTGTTGATATCGAACCCGACCACCGGATATTTCCCGCTAAAAGCCACTGCCAGCGGCAAACCGACATAACCAAGCCCGATAACGGCAATCCTGACATCTGGTAACATGGAAGGTAATCTATTAATGTTTGGGCATAAAACTAGGCATATTTCGCCTATCGAAAAATTCCGCCCGATTCGGTGACCAAAGTGAAATTGTTACGTATTCCATATAGTAGTCACATCTACATACACTAAATTTTATGGAATTACAGGTGATGTTCGAACTAACGAAGGAAGAGTACGCATGGTCAAAGGTCACAATTTGTGACCTTTGACCATGCCGCAATCCAGCACAAACTCAATGCGCGTAGGGGTTCGGCGGGAAAATGTGCACCTGGAAGCCTTCCGCCTGCATGGCTTTCATCACCTGCTCGGATGGCAGCTTTTTGAAAATCACCGCACAAAGCACTTGTGAAGGCATGAGCGATGCTTTTACCAGAAAATCATGGAATGCGAGCTTGCGCTTGATCTTCCGGAATGCCGGCGACGAATCGTCCGCCTTTTCCTGGGCGTAGGATGGATGATAATAGTTGTTGTTGATGCCTTTGAAAGCGACCGCGGGCAGGCCCATACCGTTGGCGAGCTTGTCCATTTCGCGCTCCGAGAGTTTGAAAACATAGTTGCCGACTGTTTCAAACGAATACCGGTTTTTCCAGTATTTCTGCAATGCGCTGGTATCGAACCGATCGAAAATATTCCTTAATGCCAGCAGGAATGGCATTTTGGAGATCGGGTCGTGCGGCTCGATGAGGATCACGGCCTCGCGCGCCACGCGTGCCATCTCGTACACACCCAGGTACGGGCGCGGAAAATGGTGGTAGGCTTCTTTGCAGAAAACGTAGTCGAAACTATTGTCCGCGAACGTCAAATGCTCCACATTTTCGACGGCGTAATGCTCGATGAAGCCCCGTTCTTTCGATAATGGCAGAAATGTGCCGGCAATGTCGCTGGCGGTGGCGTCGAGCCCTTTTTTATAAAAAAAATTCGCATCGAAGCCGTAACCGTCGCCCACCGTCAGCCACGATTTTTTTTCCTGTACAAACGGGTTGGTCAGTTCCAGCTGGCGTTTGTGAATCCAGTTGTTGATCGTCTGATGCGCATTATCATACTCCCACAGTTCAATGGCCTTATTTTTAGCCTCCTGCGTTGCATATTGCAATTCATACCATTCCGAATGCGCCTCGTGGCTCCGTTTTTCGCTTGACATCTCGTCGGGTTACTGATTTGGCAATAAAGATAGTTTCATCGAATAAAAATTATTTAAAGGCAGAACTATTAATTTTACCGCCATGGAATGCCGTCGGACTTCATCATTCTGCCAAACACAAGTTATCACAGCGATCAAATGGTACTTCAACTAAGTACTTTTCATTGGGAAGGAGGCGCCGGGGTCGCTGCGGCAAGATTGCACGAGGCATTGCTCCAAGCGGGCGTCGATTCGCACCTGATGGTTTCGGAAATATCCCGCCCCGGCCCAAACACCGTCGCCTGGGCCGACAGCCCGTGGAGATCGAAGAAAGCCTGGGGAAATTTCGTGCTGGAAAGGCTCTGGTTCCTGCCGCACGAGAAGGACCAGTCCGTGCGCTTCGCATTCTCGCCCGCCGTGGCGGGCGCCGATATCAGCGGGCATCCGCTGGTAAAGCAGGCGAGTATCATCCATTTGCATTGGGTCAATTTCGGCTTCCTTTCGCTGCCATCGCTCGAAAAACTCTTCGCGCTCGGTAAACCGATCGTGTGGACGCTGCATGATATGTGGACGTTCACCGGCGGCTGCCATTACAACCGCGGCTGCGATCACTATTTGTCGCATTGCCATTATTGCCCCTACCTCCGGAAACCCGGTGAATACGACATTTCTTTTGCACAATTCGAGCAAAAACAACGCATCTACGCCCAGGCACCGCTGACATTGGTTTCGCCAAGCCGCTGGCTCGACGGTCTCGTGCAAAAAGCCGCGCTCACGACCAGAATACCATCCCGCGCCATCCCGAACTGCATTGATACCGATTTTTTCAAGCCCGGCGACCGCATAGCCGCGCGGAACGAATGGGCCTTGCCAACCGATAAAAAGCTGCTCCTTTTCGCAGGGGCTAACACGCAAGACCCGCGCAAGGGTTTCGCCTACTTCCGCGAGGCCATGCAAGATCCGGCGCTGGCCGGTACGGAAGTGATGATTTTAGGAAAAGGCGAGCCTGAAAACTTCCGCGATATGCCCGTTAAAGTGCATTTTTTAGGCAAAATCTCCGACCCGCGCCAAATGGTAAAGGCCTACAATGCGGCCGATGTACTCATTGTACCCTCGCTGGAAGACAACCTGCCGAATACCATCATGGAAGCTATGGCATGCGGAACACCGGCAGTCGGCTTCGATACCGGCGGGATTCCCGAGATGATCGGGCACCTCGAAAATGGTTATGTGGCCAAAACCAGATCCGCCTCCTCGCTTGCCGAAGGCATTCAATGGGTGCTAAACCATAATGCGGCCGGCGCCGTTTCCGGACTTGCACGTGAAAAAGTCCTGCAACATTATTCCCGCGAAGTGGTGGCCGGGCTGTATTCCCAACTTTACGATTCCCTGCTGCATGGATAACAGCCCGCTCCTGTCGATCGTCACCATCACTTTCCAGGCCGAACGCTTCCTCGACCGCACGTTAAACAGTGTTCAAAAAGCATTGAAGCACGTCGGTGACCCCATGCAGGTCGAATACCTGATCATCGACGGCGGCTCTTCGGACAGCACCTTGCAAATAGCCGACCGGTACGGATCGATGATTTCCCGGATAGTTTCGGAACGGGACAATGGCCTTTACGACGCCATGAACAAGGGCATGCAGCTCGCCACAGGCCGTTATCTGTGGTTTTTGAACGCAGGCGACGAAGCATTTGACGAATATACCCTCCAAAACCTGCTCCAATCTTTCGAAACCGGCGCCGATGTCTATTACAGCGATGCCATGATGGTTCGCGACGATGGCACGGAAGTCGGGCTGCGAAGCCGGTTTACGCCCCATACCTTACCTCAGAACCTCCGCTGGCAGGACTTCGCACTCGGCATGAAGGTCTGCCATCAGGCATTCATTGCCCGAAAATCCATCGCCCCGCTTTACGACGACCAAAACCTCAGCGCCGACATCGACTGGGAGATAGCATGTCTCAAAAATGCCCGGAAGGTGCAATATGCCCCATTCGTCATCTGCCGCTACCTGCTGGGAGGACTGTCCGTCAAAAACCACCGCCGGTCGCTCATCGACCGCTTCAAAGTGCTGCGCAGGCATTTCGGACTTCTCCCAACCATTTTTGACCATTTACGAATATTCTGGCGGGGTTATCGCTTTGCGAAGCGCAACGGCAAATACTGGTAAAACGTCGACAAAATATTATATTTTTTCCAGTTATTTTATCAAAATATAACTTAGGTTATTTCGAATAAATTCATAATAAAATTTGGTTATTTCTACAAC
Organism: Dyadobacter beijingensis DSM 21582; assembly: GCF_000382205.1. GTDB lineage: Bacteria > Bacteroidota > Bacteroidia > Cytophagales > Spirosomataceae > Dyadobacter > Dyadobacter beijingensis. The sequence goes on along the minus strand of NZ_KB907787.1, from coordinate 981,823 downwards.
AACAATATATTTGTTTGCAATAACCTATAATAACCAAACCTAACTGTTATGAACAAATTTTTCCCGCTAATGCTGCTGGGATGGGCACTGCTATGGCTTCCCGCCGCTGCCCAGGGCGTCAGGATCACCGGAAAGGTCACGACCAGTGAAGATGCCTCTCCCCTGCCTGGTGCTTCCATCCAGCTAAAGGGTTCGAACGTCGGTACGCAGACGGACTCCGAAGGTGCCTACGCAATCGACGTGCCTTCTTCCAATTCGGTGCTTGTATTCAGTTTTGTGGGCATGGTGGCCCAGGAAATTGTTGTGGCCAACCAGAGCGAGATCGACGTGAAGCTCGTGAGCGACACGCGCAGCCTCTCCGAAGTAGTGGTGACGGGCTACGGCTCGCAGATCAAGCGCGACCTGACGGGAAACATTGCCCAGGTAAAAGGGACGGAAATCCAGAATATGCCCGTTGCGAGTGTAGACGCGGCCATTCAGGGGCGTGCGGCGGGTGTGTATGTGAACAGCGGCACAGGCAAGCTCGGGCAGGCCATCAACGTGCGCGTGCGCGGGAACTCGTCCATCAGCGCGAGTAGCCAGCCGCTTTACGTAGTCGACGGGATGCCTGTCACGACGGCCGACCTGAGCAACAATGGCGGTGCTACCAACCCATTGTCCGACATTAACTCCAACGACATCGAATCGATCGAAATCCTGAAAGACGCCTCCGCCGGCGCCATTTACGGTTCCCGTGCGGCGAATGGCGTGGTACTCATCACCACCAAACGCGGCAAGGCGGGAAAAACCAACGTGAGCGTCAACTACCAGCTCGGCTCCTCCGAAGCGACCCGCCGGGTGAAGTTCCTCAATGCGGATGAATACGTCAAGTTCTACACAATGGCGGCCAACAACCGCGACCGGATCGACGGTACCGATACGCAAGACCCGGATTCATATACCCAATACATGCTCGGCGAAGGAGGGTTTCTCGACTATTATAGTCTGGGCACCTACAATACGCCCCAGCAGCAGAATTATTCGTGGCAGGACCAGGCGTTCCGGAAAGGCCCGATGCAGCAGCTCGACCTGCAACTGAACGGGGGGAATGAGAAGACCAAATTCTTTCTTTCGGGACAGTATCTTGACCAGACAGGCACCCTTGTCGGCAATGACCTCCAACGCATTTCCGGCCGTATGAACCTCGACCACCAGGCCAACAAATGGTTGCAGATCGGTCTTTCGATGGGATTGGCAAGGACTATCAATCGCCGCCTGCCGGGCGACAACGCATTCTCGAACCCGCTCCAAATGGCAGCCCTTACCCCGCTGACGCCATTTACCGACCCGGAAACGGGCCTGCCGACCGGAACACCGCCGGGCGACGTGAACGTGCCGCTCTATTTCAACCCGATGATCGCGATCAACTATGCGAAGTTCGAGGCGACGTCGTTCCGTAACCTGACCAATGCATTCGCGCAGATCAATATCCTGCCCGACCTGAAATTCCGCAGCGAGCTGGGAATAGACCTTTTGAACCAGAACGAGGAAGGCTATTACCAAAGCCAGAACGTGCGCAACGTGAGCACCGCCAGCAGCGGGTTGGGCAACACCTATGCGACGTTTGTCACCAATTACAATACCAACAACTTTTTTTCCTACGACAAAACGCTCGGCAGCCACAACATCGGGGCGACTTTGGGCATGTCGTACCAGCAGTCGCAGCGCAAGCTGAGCTTTGTGGAAGGCACGCAATTCCCTTCCGATTCGTACAAGAAAATCGCCAGCGCGGCGACCAAATCGGACGGCAGCACGAGCGAGACGAACTTCCGTTTCCTCTCCTATTTCCTGCGGATGAACTACAAGTTTGCCGACAAATACCTGCTTTCGGCCAGCGCGCGTATCGACGGCTCTTCGCGTTTCGGGGTCAATTCGCGCTACGGCTTCTTCCCGTCGGTGTCGCTGGGCTGGGTGCTCACGGAAGAAGGTTTTCTCAAAAACAACAATGCGCTCAGCTTCCTGAAACTTCGTGGGAGCTATGGTTCGACGGGTAACTCCGAAATCGGCGACTTCCCGCAGCTGGGCCTTTTCTCGGGCGATGCGGGTTATGCAGGCTCGGCCGGTCAGCGTCCGTCGCAGATTGGCAATCCCGATTTGAAATGGGAAACGACCCGCCAGGCGGATTTCGGCATTGATTTTGGCTTGTTCAACAACCGGATCAGTGGGGAAATCGATTATTATGTTAAAAAAACCAATGGCCTTTTGCTGGAAGTGAACGTGCCTGCAACGTCGGGTTTCTCGGTACAGTTCGCCAATGTCGGCAAGCTGGAAAACAAGGGTTTTGAATTTGTATTAAATACCCAAAACACGGTCGGCGCATTCCGCTGGAACACTTCGTTCAACATCGCGAACAACAAGAATAAGGTAACCGACATCCAGGGCCAGGTGATCGAGGGCGGTATCCGCAGCATGAGCCGTGTAATGGAAGGCCAGCCGGTCGGTGTTTTTTATACCGTGGAATATGCGGGCGTGGACCGTGCCAATGGCAATGCATTGTTTTACAAAAACACACCGAACCCCGACGGCTCCGTAGACCGCTCGACTGTCACCAACAGCGGCTACAACAGCGCCACGCGCGTGGTGGCGGGCAATCCCAACCCGAAATTCGTGGGCGGTATCACCAACACATTTTCCTATAAGGGCATCGACCTGAGCGTGTTCTTCAACGGCGTTTCGGGCAACAAGATCAATTTCTACGGCGTGGGCCAGTATTCTTCGGCAAACGGTATTTATGAAGACAACCAGACGGCGGACCAGCTCAATGCCTGGACGCCCGAAAACCCCGATACCGACGTTCCGGAAGCACGTTTCTACCGTGGTAATGGTAATCAGGCGTCGTCACGCTACATTTTCGACGGCTCCTACCTGCGCCTGCGCTCGCTTTCGCTCGGTTACACGCTGCCTTCGGAACTGGTGCGCCGGATGAAAATGGACCGGATACGCCTCTACGTGTCGGCGCTGAACCTGGCCACATTCACCAATTACAAAGGCTGGGACCCGGAGGTGAATACCGACGATATGAGCGACAAAGACCTGAAATTCGCCTTGGGTAACGACTTCTATACCGCCCCTCAGCCGCGCACATTGCTGGTAGGCATCAACATTGGATTTTAATTTTTGGAAAAATCATGAAAAAGAACAGATATACATTACCGGCAACGCTCCTGGCCGCTATGCTGGCCGTCACCGGCTGCAACAGCAAGCTGGACGTGGCGCCGACCCAGAGTATCGACGAAAATGTGGCGCTGGGTACTTCCCGCGACGTGGAGGTGACGCTTATCGGATGCTATGACGGCTTGCAGGACATCGACGTGTACGGCGGCGCATTCCAGTATGCCTCCGAGCTCCTGGGCAACAGCGACGAGCTCGGTTTCGGCGGGACCTTCCAGAACCTGCTCGAAATGTACAACCACGAAATGACCACCAACAATGCGACCGCCACCACCACCTGGCGCGATTCGTATGTGGCGATCAACCGGTGCAACAATGTGCTTTCTGCACTGGCGATCGTCGACGAGGACAAGCGCGCACGGATCGAAGGGGAAGCCCGGTTTATCCGCGGATCGATCTATTTTGATCTGGTGAGGTTATATGCCAAAACCTGGGGCGACGGCGACAATGGCGCGAACCCCGGCGTGCCGCTCGTGCTGAAACCGACGAGGGGCGTGACGGAGGCCGATAAAATCGCGAGAAATTCCGTTGCGGAAGTGTATGCGCAGGTTTTGGAGGACCTTACCACAGCGAAATCGCTGCTGCCGGAGAGCAACACTTTCTACGCGACGAAATATGCGGCTTCGGCCCAGCTTTCGCGGGTGTATTTAATGCAGGGTAACTATGCGGCAGCTCGCGACGAGGCCAATGAAGTGATCACTTCCGGCGACTTTTCGCTTAACACGGCGTTTGAATCGCTGTTTTTCACATTCCTCGACAATGGCGGCGCCAACCCGGACGAGTACATTTTTTCGATGATCGTGACGCAGCAGGACGGCGTGAACGATATGAATACCTTCTTCGGCACGACCATTTCGTCGATTCCCGGCACGGCCGGCCGGGGTGATATCCGCGTGCTGGCGAAGCACAGAAGCCTTTACGAGGCGGGCGACAAGCGCGGGGCATTTTTTGTGAGCACCAACAACACGTTTACCCAGAAACACCTCGACAAATTTGGTAATGTGCTGCAATTCCGCCTGGCCGAAATGTACCTCACGCGCGCGGAGGCGAACCTACGCCTGAACACGCAGACAGGCGCCGCGCCCCTGGCCGACCTGAATGCCATCCGCACCCGCGCCGGCCTGAAAGCGGCTGCTACGGCGACCATCGAGTCGGTATTGAAAGAGCGGCACCTGGAACTGGCATTTGAAGGGCATACGCTCCACGATGCCAAGCGCACGCGCCAGAATGTGGGCGCACTACCTTACAATTCGCCGAAACTCATCATGCCGATCCCGCAACGCGAAATGGATGTCAACAAGCAGCTCGTCCAGAATGCAGGTTATAATTAAGATTTGTATTAAAACACAAAAAAGCACTCCTGGGCGGGAGTGCTTTTTTGTTGAACGGCTATTTGGAATGCCTTCTATTCCCAGGTAATCCACGATTTCGCATCCTTGGCACTTACCATGTCGTAGGTGGTTTCGGATGTCTGGATCAGGTAAAAACCGGCCGGATCATAAAGCAGCTTCGCAGATTCTGCCGCTGCTCCCGTTGCCGGAATGGTGCCATAGGTGCCCGCCGAGGTGAATACCGCTCTTCCGTCGGAAGTAAATGTCGGCGGCGCCGGTGCGTGGCCGTAATCAAGAAATATGTTTTCGCCGTCGAAGAAAATCGGCGCAAACAGGTCGTTTCGGGAGCTTACGCCGGGCTGATAAACATAAAATGCGAATATCGATTCGTCGGATTTCAAATCGGCTACTTTGAATGCATCGTCGACGCCATTCACGTGGAAGCCGGTCGAGGAGCGCCAGTCGCCACCCGACTCGATGGGCGTCTGCCACCATCTTTTCGAAGCGGCCAGGTCCGTCGACAAAGGCTTGATCGCACTCACGACGGTCCCGTTGGCACCGCCGCCTGTGAGTCCGAGCTGCGTCGTGTTGGCATTCCAGGTAATGTTGCCAAAGCCCGTGATCGTTTGCGAGCCGTTCACGAGCGGCGATACGAACACCACACCCAACTGGTTAAAGTAGTAGCTGGTGGTAAATGTCCTCGGCGAGCTGCCATTGAGCCACGTCATTTTGATTGTCCGGGTTGCCTGGTTGACAACGAGCTCGTACGTATTGGCGCCCAATGTAATGCGCTTGAAATAGGGCTGGTACTTGGCAATGTTATTGAACAAAAGTCCTTTTGCGAGATCCCCATTGGTGTAGGCGGTCGCCTGAGCCTGCGTGGCCTTGGTGAGCACGAGGCGGCTCTGGTTTTTACGGCCTACAAGCGTAATCACGTCGGTTTTCACCGAATCGGGGAAAATGCTGAATTCAAAATCGGATTTCAACCCTTCGCCGCGCGTGCCGTTGTTGACGCTCTCGTCGGGATCGGCCAGCACGTGCAGGTAGGAGTAGGTATCGAAAATGAGGGAAGGCGTTTGCATTGCTTTCAGGCGGTAGCTGCTTTCCTTGGACTTTGCCGCCGAAGCATCCGCAAAGTCGGAATACATCGTCACCCGGTTTTTATCGTCGAATTTGAAATAGAAACCATAACTGCCTCCGCCACCGGGGTAAATGACCGCATTCCAGCCGTAGGGAGCCTCCACGAGCTGCTTTTCGTAAGATGCCAATGCCGCATTCAAACGCACATCCGCCGATTCCTCAAACACCGTGTCGTCGCTGTTTTCGCAGGAGAAGAAAACAGTGGTCAGAAAGAGCAGGTATAATAATGATCTATTCATCTGGCATTAAAAAAGTTTATTCATCGAAGTCCGCACCCGTTTTTGCAGACTGTAAAAATCAATTTTCCAGGTATTCTTGTAATAAGCCACAATAATAGCCTCTTTTTGCCGCAATGCTGCCTGCGCCTGTGCCTTTGTTACACCGTGCGGGCTGGTACCTTCTGGAATGGAATTCACCAGTTTTTCGAACCCAACCTTGCCTTCCGTAAGCATCATCGCGATCATTTCCACAAAATCCTCGTCAAATGCCGACGAACTGTAAGCTGTGATAAAGCCATCGCGGCGTGCATCCGCATCACTCCAGTTGATCCAGTTTCCGCCCTGGTAATAGGCTTTGGAAATGTTTTTGTACTCCACCGGGTAGAGCACGGTCTGATGCAGGATATGCCCGAATTCGTGGTGGATCGTGTGCAGGAACCAGTCTTTCACAAACGACGAATCCTTGCCCGGATCGTAACCCGCCATTCCTTTGATTTTAAATAAATTCACCCCATACAAAATCACCTTCCGGCCGCCTTCCGCCGTTCCGAGCGTTACCGAGCCTTCGGAATTGTATTCGTTACTACCCGAGAGAATGAAGAATTTGGGCGAATATTTATTATAAAACACCTTTCCGGCCTCTTCCACGTACGGGTTCGTCCATGCTTTGCGGATCGTGCTCAGCAACGGCACCACCTGCGCTTCGTCGGGCGGGACGAGGTTCTTGGTCAGGTTACCGAACTCGAACTGGTCCCATTTGTACTTGGCCGAAATATTATAAGGCGCCACGAGGCTGTCCTCGATCCATTTATCGATCGGCCCTTTCGCGTACTGGTCCCCTCCCAGGCCTGGGATATCGTCCACATTCCCGATGTCTTCTTCTTTACAAGAGGTTAACGTCGTGCTGAAAAGCAGCGCGGCTACCATGCAGGAAGTGATATGTTTAAATAGCATTTTCATAATTCAATGGCTTCTTATCTTGGATTCTGTTGAATACCTGAAATGGCGGCAGTCTGTGGGATCTGCAAAACGCGGCGGGGATCTCCGGCCGGCACGGAAATCACCGAGCCCGCGCGGGTGGTATGCGTCACCGCACGTTTGTAACGCTGGATATCGAACCAGCGCATACCTTCCTGCACAAACTCCACGCGCTTGAATGCGAGCACCGCCTCGATGATGTTGTTGCGGGCGTTTCCCGTCCTGAAATAACTGTTCAGACTGGTAGCGGTAACCCTGTGCGTGGCCGCGTCGTAATTGGACACGCGCTTGCTCACATAGGTGTTGAGGTCGGCCAGAGATGCGGTGGTATTATTCAGGTACGCATTCGCCTCGATGCGGTTGAAGAGCACTTCCTCCACGGTAAATGCCGGCAGCATCACATAAGGAAGACCGATCTCCGCATTCACCGACTCGCGAACGAAATATTCGGTTAGTTTGGGGATAAAATAGTTGTTATCTCCCCGGTAATACAGCGGAAATGCCCAGCTTGCATTACCGGCAATTGCCTGCTCGCTGGCCGAAATCTCCTGCCATTTGGCGTAAGTCATGCCGTAACGGTAGCTGGCCACGTAACGTCCGTAAGTCGAAGAGGTTTCAACGAGCAGCAGATTGGCATTCTCCGTTGCACGGGAATAAATGTTGAACAATTCTGCCGGCGACATGCTGGAATAAGTGGTATTCCAGGGGCGCATGTTTTCGGCAAAACTCCCCGGAATGGCCGCATTGGCGTATTGCAATACTTTTTGGTAATCCTTTTTAACCAGGTAAAAACGGCTGGCAAAAGCATTGGCCGCCGCCAGGTTGAAATGGTACTTCGGTACCGTGTAAGTACCGTCGCTGATGAGCGGAAGCCCTTCGAGCAAATCCGCTTCGATGGCCTGGTACACGCCTGCTACCGTGCCGCGCTCGTATTGTTTGATCACCACATCCTCGGGCACCGTCACGTACGGAATGCCGGGGCTGTCGTTGGTTGCCTGCGGGTCGAAAAACTGGCAGTAGTAGTTTACAAGCATAAAATGCGCATAGGCACGGGCCAGCAGCGCCTCGCCTTTCTGGGCATTGTACTCGGCCGGGTTCGGCATTTTGCTGATAATGTCCAGGGCTTCGTTCGCCACGGAAATGGCGCGGTAGCATTCGGCCCAGTACTGGTCGGGCGAATCCTGCTCGTCTACCGTGGCCTCCACTATTTCAAAAAGGAAAGATCCGCGGTTGGTTTTGTCGTCCTGCCCCTGGCCTTTGTCGGCTACATTATCACTCATCCCTTCCGAAAACACAATGTACCCGGCCTGTGGATAAGCGGTAGTGAGTAGTTGCGACACCTGCTTCGGCGTGTTGATGATCGCCCGCGTGCTATCCGGCTCTTTGGAAAGGAAATCCTCGCATCCGGCCAGCGCCAGCAGCGGGAGGATCAGTATCAGTTTTTTATATCTTTTGATGGCTTTCATATCTGAAAAATGTATCATCCTCACCATTACCCTGTTACAACGTCAGTTTCAATGCAACCGTAAACTGCTTCTGGATCGGCTGCGCCACACCACCGGAGTTAAAAAACTCTGGGTCCTGCCCTTTCAGCTTCTTGTCCGAATAGATCAGCCAGGGGTTGATCGACGACACCTGAATGCTTGCCGCTTTGAAACCATACTTTGAAATCACCTGCAAAGGCAGCTTATACGCCAGCGACACCGACTTCAACCGCACAAAATCGCCCTTCGCCACGCGCTCCGTGGAGTAGTTATAAATGTTGTAGGGATAAGTGCCTTGCAAATAAAGCAGCTCCAACTGGTCCGAAATGGACGGCTTGGCCGGTACCTGCTCGTCGCCGGACATTACCCAGCGGTCGAGAAACTCTTTCGGCATTGCATCCAAATCGCTGAACGAGCCGCGGAACAATGGATTAAGGCGGATCTTGTTGCCGGCCTGGTAGGTAAAGAATACGTTCATTGTGAGCCCTTTGTAGGTCAGTGTATTGTTAAAACCACCTGTAAACGGCGGGTCTACCGGCCCTTCATATTTGAGATACTGCACGTTCTGGTCCTGCAAGTACACATCCGAGCTCACTTCGCCATTCTCGTTCAGGAATATCGGCACACCGGTTTTGGGGTTCAGAGCACGGTAATCGATCGAGAAAAGGCTGCGTACCGGCTTGCCCTGCACATTGGCGCCTTCCGCCTTCACGAGGTCGAAAATACCGGGGCTGTTGTCCACGCTGGTAATGAGCGTGTGCGAGTAGCCGAATGTAATGCGCGAGCGAAAATCCCAGTCGCGGTTTTTGAAAAGCACCCCATCCACCGAAAAGTCGGCGCCGTACGATTCCATATCGGCATAGTTGGCCACTTTGTAGATCTGCCCGCCTATACCCGACGTTTTGATCTGGTCGATCAGGTCGAAGCTGTTGCGGACGTACGCGTCCAGTGTGAAATTGATGCGGTTGGCAAACAAACCCACATCGAGGCCGACGTTACCGCTGTATAATTTCTCCCAGGTAAGCTCGGTATTCTGCAGCGAAGCCAGCTGAATGGCCGATTCCTTCTCGTCGGCATAAGGCCGACGCGTGATAATGCTTTGCAGCAACACCGCTGCGTTGGTAGCAGGGCCTGTATCCGCCGAAAGCCCGTAGCTGAGGCGCAGACGGCCCATGCTCAGCCATTTCAGGTTTTTGAAAAAATTCTCGCGATCGAAGTTCCAGGAACCGGCAACGGTGTAGGTAGGCAGCCAGCGCGCAATGGCGGATTTACCGAAGCGGTTGGAACCATCGTAACGGACATAGCCGGTAAGGTTATACTTGTCGTCCAGCGTGTAACCCAGGCTGCCGTAAAATGCCGCGAACCGCTCGTAATCCATTTGCATTCCATAATACTGGAAGTTGGTTTCGATGGTTTGTTTCAAAATGCGGTAATCTACGAAGGGTGTTCCTCCCTGATCGTACTGGAAGCCGTAACCGGTATTATTGGAATTCTGGCGGTTGGTAAATTTCACTTCCTGCCCCACGAGCGCATTTACCTCGTGCCGCTCCCGGAATTTCTGGTTAAAACGCAGGTTGTTCCGTACATTATAGAACAGCATCTGGTCCTCGTTCCGGTTGTAAAAACCGCCGCTCGGCAGCACCACCACGGGGTTTGCATTGGGCACGTCGGGGTCGGTATAGAGGTATTTGTTTGCTAATGCGATGGTGGAATTGTCCGCCGCACGGTAGGCATTGGCCATGTTGCTATGCTCGGTGATCATGTGTTCGCGGCCGGTTTGAATGTACCGCAATGCGCCGAGGAAGTCGTAGCTGAAATGGTCCGTTATTTTGTAGGACAAATTGCCCTGCAGCTTGATATCGGCCAGCGTGAGGTTGATCCTGTTGTTCGCGAGCTCGGAAATAATGTTGAATGGGGCGAAGTTGCGGCGGAAATATTCGAGGTTGCCGTTCTGGTCGTAAGCGGTGAGCGTACGGCTCGTGTTCAGCGCGTAGCTGAATGGGTTAATGTCGAAATCGCGGTCGTACTTGCCTTCCACCGGGTTGCTCCGGCGGCTCAGCGAGCCCGGTGCCTGCTGCCGACGAACTGATGCAAGTGTCGTCAGCCCGATGCTCAGGCGGTCGGAAAGCTGGTAATTGTTGTTAAAATTAAGGGTGTACCGCTTCACCTTGTCGGCGATCGTCCAGCCATTATCGTCGAGGTAACTCACCGACGCATACGAGCTGGATTTCTCGGTACCGAACGAAACGCTGAGCGAGTGTTCGTGAATGAAATTTTGTTTAAAAAGGACATCAAACCAATCGGTGTTGGACTTGGCGTAACCGAGCAGGAAATCGCGGCGTGCCTCCGGCAGGTTTTTCAGGTCGAAATTGCCTTGATCGTCGCCGACCTGGATCAGGTTATACATTTTACCATACACGCCATAATCCGGTTTGGACAAAATATCGGTATTCAGGTAGCCATTGCGTTCGAGGTTACCCAGCACGGACATTTGCTGGGCTGAGTTCATGATGTTGAAATTGCGGTAAGAAGGCACCAGCTGCGTACTGAAATTACCCGAATAAGTAATGACCGGCTTGCCGCTCTTCCCCTTTTTCGTCGTGATCACGATTACCCCGTTCATGGCCCGTGCGCCGTACAATGCAGCCGCGGCGGCGTCTTTCAGGATATCGAAAGTTTCAATATCGTTCGGGTTAAGGCCTGCTACGGCCGAGCCCAGCAAGGTTGTTGGGTCGCCGCTCGAAAGCTGGTCGTTTGAAATATTCACAATATCCTCCTGCACCACGCCGTCGATCACCCACAATGGCTTGTTGGCCCCGTTCAGTGACGTGGCGCCGCGGATACGGATTTTGGGAGCTGCCCCGAATGTACCCGACACGTTCTGGATCGACACACCGGCGGCGCGGCCTTCGAGCATCCGGCTGACGTCCGGTAAGCCGTCGATCTTCACGTCGTCGGTTTTGAGCGTAACGGCCGAGCCTGTGAACTTATCTTTATTAATCTGCTGGAAACCCGTGACTACGACATCCTGCAAGCCGACGGCGTCTTCCACGAGCTCGATGGACATGCTCCGGGCGGCTTTCACCTCTTTGGGCAAAAAGCCGATCATCGTGATCACGAGCGTGGCATTGTCGCTCACGTCCTGTAACACGAACTCGCCTTTTTCATTGGTGACCGTACCCTTTTGCAAACCCTTCACGCGCACGGTGGACCCGATCAGCGGCTCGCCGGTGCTGCTTTTCACCACGCCCCGGATGTCGATATCGGCGGCAAATGCAAAGGAGGAAAACGGAGAAGTGCAAACGGACAGAAAGAAAACACCCAGGAGCAACACAATAAGCCGACTCTGGCCACTGATCCGATAGAAAAGATTCATATAAATAAGTATAAGTCTAACCCCAAATAACTGTCCGTCCGCCTGAGGCGGTTTTAAAATTTAATCAATTCAATAATACGTATTATCGCCCGAAAAGCGAAAACATTCTACCACCACCGGTGACAAATTTAAGCGGCATTGGTTGTATAAAAACAAAAGAATATACTTAATACGTGCAAAATACCGAAACCGTGGAGCGGCACTTCACCATTTTAGCAAATTATCTTCCTAAAAACACCCTAAAATCCTTTTTTATTGTTCAAAAAAGCGATTTAAGCGGCGTCAGGGAGCATCTTTTTTCTTTCCTGTCAAAACGGCGGTAATGCGGTTCAGCTCGTCGACCTTGGATGCGAAATCACCTTTCAGCATTTCGCGCACCGCTTTGAGCTGTTCCATGGCTTGATCCAGGTTATCGGGGAGCGCTTCGCCGAGGACTTCTTTGAGGCGTTTAGCGAACGTCGGCGACATGCCGTTGGTAGAAATAGCCACTTTCAGGTTCCCTTTACGGACCACCGAAGAGAGGTAAAAATCGCAGATATCAGGCGTATCGGCCACATTGGCGAGCATATGGCGGGCGCGGGCCGTTTCCCAGATCCGCCGGTTTTCTTCCTTATCATTCGTCGCGACGATCACCAGGTCCTTTTCGGCGAGATCGCTGTCTTCAAACTTACGCGCAATTAGATTTATTCGGGAATTGGCTGCGGCAATGTCGCGGATTTCATCCCGGATTTCGGGTGCTACAAGCGTCACGCGGGCAAGCGGCGCATTGTCCAGCACTGCGGTTATTTTTTCCAAACCTACATAGCCGCCGCCCACAATGAGCGTGTGCAGGTTTTCGAGTTTCAGGAATATCGGGAAGAGATTGTTCATTGTATCAAATTTACATAAATAACCCATTAGTAGCCACGTTGCGGATCTCTTTATAACTATTCCAACATGCCGCTTTTTCTATCTCCTTCTTTCCCCGTACCTTTGCACCATGATCGCGATTACGAACCTCAGCTATTTCCTGGGCGACCGTGCATTGTATGACGGCGCTTCTCTGCATATTAAACCCAAACAAAAGATCGGGCTTATCGGACTGAACGGTACCGGGAAGTCGACCCTGCTGCGCATGATCAACGGAGAGTTCCAGCCCGACGCCGGTTCGATCTCCAAGGCAGGTGACTGCACGATCGGCTTCCTCAACCAGGATTTGCTTTCGTACCAGACCGAAGATTCCATTCTTTCGGTGGCGATGCAGGCATTTGAAAGACAAAACCTGCTCCAAGTGCAAATGGACAAGATTTTGCACGATATGGAGCACAACTATACCGATGACCTCGTGGACAAGCTTGCCCGCGTGCAGGACGAGTTCGAAGCACTGGATGGCTATTCGGTACAATCCAAGGCCGAAGCCATCCTGGAAGGCCTGGGCTTTTCCACCACCGATCTGAACCTGCCGTTGCGCCAGTTTTCGGGGGGATGGCGGATGCGCGTAATGCTCGCGAAGCTGCTCTTGCAAAAACCGTCGCTGCTCATGCTCGATGAGCCGACCAACCACCTGGACCTTCCGTCGATCCAGTGGGTGGAAAAATACACGCAGAACTACGAAGGCGCTGTGATCGTCGTTTCCCATGACCGCCAGTTCCTGGACAATACCATTGATACTACTGTGGAAGTTTCGGGCGGGAAGCTCAATTATTATGCCGGCAACTACTCTTACTACCTGGAAGAGAAGGCATTGCGCAACGATATTCAGCGTGGCGCCTATGAAAACCAGCAGGCTAAGATCCGTCAGACCGAGCGATTCATCGAGCGGTTCAAGGCTAAGGCCACGAAGTCGCGCCAGGTGCAGAGCCGCGTGAAGGCGTTGGACAGGATGGACATTGTGGACGAGGTAATGGACGAGAATGCGAAAGTGCATTTCCGCTTCCAGTTCACGACGCAGCCGGGACGCCATGTATTCCAGCTTGAAGACGCTTCGAAGGCGTATGGCGACAAAGTGATCCTCGACGCGACGAATATCAGCATGGAACGCGGCGACAAGATTGCGCTGATCGGGGCGAATGGCCGCGGCAAGTCGACTGTACTGCGCATTGTGGCCGGTACGGAGCCTATTGATGGTAAAAGACGGTTGGGGCACAACGTATCGTTCACATTTTACGCGCAGCACCAGCTGGAATCGCTCAACGTGGCGCACAATCTGATCGAGGAATTGAAGTACGCCAACCCGACCAAGACGGAAACCGAATTACGGACGGTATTGGGCTGTTTCCTCTTCACGGGGGATGATGTTTTCAAGAAGATCAAGGTGCTTTCCGGGGGCGAGAAATCTCGCGTCGCATTGGCGAAAGTGTTGCTTTCACAGGCGAACTTCCTGCTGCTCGATGAGCCAACGAACCACCTGGATATGCAATCGGTGAACATTCTGATCCAGGCGTTGCAGCAATACGAAGGCAGCTACATCGTCGTTTCCCACGACCGGTATTTTGTGGAGAACATTGCGAACAAGATCTGGTACATCGAGGATCATCAGATTAAGGAATATCCGGGCACATACGAGGAGTACGAAATTTGGGTGGAAGAGCGCGGGTTGCAATCCGCTGTCAGTGAAAAAGTACAGGTAAGCAGCGCACCGCCGCAAAAGGCGCAGCCGGCACCTCAAAACAAAAACAATGGCAAACCGCAGTCCAACGAAGATGCTCAGAAGCTGAAAAAGGCCCGGAAGCAGATCGAGGAATTGGAAGAGACGATCAACAACCTGGAAGTCAGAAAAACGGAGACCGAAGCCAAGCTATCCGATCCGAAGATTTACAATGATTCGGTAGCATTGGGCGAAATGAACCGGTTTTATGCGGATATCAAGCAAAAGCTGGAACAGAGCACGGAGGATTGGGAAAATCTGATGCTGGAAGTGGAAGAGCTTTCGGGGAAATAGAGGAAATGCAAAAGGGAGCGAGGGCTCCCTTTTTTGTTACTTCAAATCTTCGACATATTCATAAATATCTGCCATTTTCAGTGTGAGGCTAATGTGACCGATTTCAATGCTCCCATCTTTCTCGTAGGCTTCAGAAGATAAATACCAAATATCATCGCTTCCCTTACGATACACCCGCGCACCAACCTCCTGAGAATTGATCAAAACGTATTCTACCAGGGATTTCAAACTCTGATAAAGGTAAAATTTTTTCCCTTGATCATATCCTTCCCTGCTGGGAGAAAGGATTTCCACAATGACGGAAGGATTGAGCAAAGTATCGTTTCTTCCTTCGAGAAGTTCGGCTTTGCCGCACACAATCAAATAGTCGGGGTAGGTGTATAGCGTATTTTCAGGGATATGAACACGTATATCCCCGGATAAACCTCTGCACGGTTTGCCTTTAAGAAATGTACCTACGCCTACCGACAGGTTTTCCTTAATTTGCGTGTGATTGAGACTCGCTCCGGCCATCGCAAATATCTCCCCACGGTAGTACTCACTCTTGTACTCCGCGGTGCGTTCCAGTTCGAGATATTCCTCCTGTGTGTACATTTTGATAGCTACTGCTGTCATGGTTTCTAATCAAAAATAGTTAATAATGTTCAAATCACCTTTTCCAAACTATATGTACCTTACACTTAAAAGTTACGTTACCCATTTAAAAAAACGGAAATGCGTTTAGTATTGCTGACATGCCTTTTGCTCATTTACACACACATTTACGCGCAGCCTCAGGGGTTGCGCCTGGAAGACTATATTTACCAGGACAAGATCAAAACGGTACTCTTGTATCCCGCCCTGGATGATCCCGAAACGCCGACACGCCTGCTCACGCCACCCATTACACCCCTGAACAACCCCGCCCCGCTCGTGTTGGAATTTGACGACATGACCGGCCAGCCGGAGGGCTTCCGCGCCAAGATTGTCCACTGCAATGCCGACTGGACCAAATCCAACCTGAACGATATCGAGTTCACCTACGAGTTCAACGAATACCCGATCAATGCATACGACCAGTCGTTCAGCACCAAAGTGCCTTACGTGCATTACAGGTTCGAGCTGCCAAAATTGAAGTTGCCGGGGAATTACGTAATCTATGTTTTTTCAGACAGGGATCGTAAACTAATGTGCAGCCGGCGATTTATGCATTATCAAACGCGCGTGAACATCAATGCGCAGGCCCGCTTTTCACAGGGTATCCAGCAGCAATTCTCGGATCAGCAGATCGATTTTTCGGTGGATTACAAAGGCTATCAGCTCGTAGCGCCGCAAACGGACCTGAAAGTGGTGATGCGCAAGAACTTTCGCTGGGACCAGGCTAAAACAGGTTTCAAACCGAGCAACGTGCGGCCGTTCGACCAGCAATTGGAATACACTTTTTTTGACCTTGAAAACACCTTCCAGGGCGGCAACGAATTCCGGTATTTCGACAGCCGCTCGCTGACCGGCCGCGGATACGGGGTGAACGAGATCGAGCGGACGGATGATTACACTAAGTTGTTCCTTTTCCCGGACAAGCCTCGTGCGCATGTGCCTTATGTACAGATCGACGATTTCAACGGGCAATACATTGTAGACCAGCGCGAATCCGGACGGGGAAGTGTGGAGGCCGACTACACGCCGGTTGTATTCACATTGAAAATGGCCGAAGAGCCGGATGCGACATTCTATGTAAACGGCGCATTCACTATGTGGCAGCTTACCGACCAAAACAAAATGACCTATGACGCAACCGCGCAAGCCTACCAGGTCGAAATGATGGTGAAACAGGGCGTTATCAACTACGATTATACCGTGGTAAGGGGCAATCAGAAACCGGACGAATCTGTCATTGAAGGCAATTTCTCCCCTACCGAGAACGACTACGACATATTGATCTACCACCGCCCGCCAGCCAGCCGCGCCGATTTGCTGATCGGTTACCGCACTGTGGAGTGGAACCGGCGGCGTTAAACACCTGACGTTATGAAATCATCAGCGAACACCGTCTACCTCACGTCGAACCTCTCGATTACCAACGACGAGAATTACATTGTCGACTGCCTGGTGGACCACGATGAAATGCCGGCGAATTTCGAGGCAAGCCACGTTATCAGTTTCTACGCCCAAACGGACCTCTGCCTCGTCCTGTATTTCCCGCAACACGACGATCGCGGGTTTCAGATGTACGTTGTCGAAGATTTCACGCAGAACACCGACGACCTCGTTTTCCTGCGCGAGATGTTCATGCAGCTCATCAATGAAGGACATAACCCCGAATTAATGAAAAAAGCGCATTACAAGGTCGATTCGATATTGCATATGGCGAAGACGCTGCGGGCGGTCATCCACAAGGACGCTCCGGACTATTACGAGGACTGATATAAAGCAAAAAGAGCGGCGCAAATGGCCGCTCTTCGCATATTCCGGTATTTTCAGCAACTACACATTGAAACGGAAGTGCATTATGTCGCCGTCTGCCACGACATATTCTTTGCCTTCCACCGCCATTTTACCGGCTTCCTTCACGGCAGGTTCCGTTTTATATTGCTCGTAATCGGCGATTTTGATCACCTCGGCGCGGATAAAGCCCTTTTCGAAGTCGCTGTGGATTACGCCGGCTGCCTGAGGCGCTTTCCAGCCTTTTACGATCGTCCAGGCGCGCACCTCTTTTACACCCGCGGTGAAATAGGTAATAAGGTTCAAAAGCGCATAAGATGCTTTGATCAGTTTGCTTAGGCCGGATTCCGCCAAACCGTATTCGCTCAGGAACATTTCATGTTCTTCCGGATCTTCGATTTCCGAAATCTGCGATTCGATGGCCGCGCAAAGAACGATCACATCGGCGCCTTCATGTTTTACGGCTTCGCGCAGCTTTTCAGAATACTCGTTGCCTGTCAGCATCGAACCTTCATCCACATTGGCTACGTAAAGCACCGGCTTCGCCGTCAGCAATTGCAGGTCGCCGATAACCGATTCCTTCGTTTCCGCATCGATTTCAACGGCCCTGGCATTTTTGCCTTCTTCGAGTGTTGTTTTATATTTTTTCAACCATTCGAGCTCCGCTTTGGCTTTGGCATCGCCGGCGCGGGCGCCCTTTTCGGTTTTCTGGATTTTCTTCTCGATCGATTCGAGGTCTTTGAGCTGCAATTCGGCATCGATGATCTCTTTATCAAAAACCGGGTCGACACGCCCTTCCACGTGCACGACATTGTCGTCGGCGAAGCAGCGCACTACGTGTACGATGGCATCTACCTCACGGATATTGGCCAAAAATTTATTTCCCAAACCCGCTCCCTGGCTCGCGCCTTTCACGAGGCCGGCAATGTCGACAAACTCGATGATGGTAGGAATGACTTTCTGGGGGCTGACAAGCTTGGTAAGCGTGTCCAGACGTTCGTCCGGCACCGTCACAACGCCCACATTAGGCTCTATGGTACAGAAAGGATAATTGGCAGCTTCGGCTTTGCCGGTAGAAATGGCATTAAAAAGGGTGGATTTCCCAACGTTCGGCAATCCGACAATCCCGCATTGAAGACTCATATATTGATGGTAAGCAGTGAACGGCGGCCGCATGCCTGACTGGTGATGCAAAGCATGCCCGCCTGCTGAATAATAATTTTCGCAAAATTACTATTTAGCAGGTACAAAAACCAAAAGCCTTCGTAATCAATTGCGAAGGCTTCCTTACATTATCTTAATTTCTTAATCCCACTTAAGGTCAGACTCTCCTACTACGTCTACCTCGTCTCCTTTGGATTCAAATTGTGAGAAGTCAACCTCTGGCATCAATTCTGTCTTCACGTGATCCACCGCTTCTTTCAATGCCTCCACGAACTTGTCAAAGTCCTCCTTGTACAAAAACATCTTGTGCTTTTCGTACGTAAATCCGTCTCCCTGTGGGTGGCGACGGCTCTCTGTGATGGTAAGATAGTAATCGTTAGATCGCGTAGAGCGAACATCGAAGAAGTAAGTCCGTTTTCCCGCCCTGACCCTTTTGGAGTAGATTTGCTCTCTGTCTTCCACTATGTTTAGTTTTAAATAGGTTTCCAAACGCTAAAATATAAAGTTTATTGCTGCTTCCAAAAAAACCGGAACATATTAGCGATTTGTTGGTTACGGGTTACAACTCTGGCGTTGACGTCGTTTCAAATTAACCGCAATTTTTACTGGTTTGTTAAAATCTTTTTGCTAGTTTTGAAATTCGTGGGTTTTAAAATTGATCTGCAATACCAAAGAAAGATATGAAATAAGGGACATTTACCTTATTATGTTTCACCTAAATCCAGAAAAATGACTTATCGTCGGATTCTGATTCTCACCATGTTAGCGTTGGCCGCGCTGCTTCCTGATGCATTTGCACAAGTGAAGCTCGGCAAAACGGAAACCGGAAGCGCCTCCTACTACTCGGCGCGGTTCCACGGCCGGAAAACCTCATTCGGGGAAGTACACAAAAGCAGTGAGCTGCTGGCCGCCCATCCGAGCTATCCGCTCAATACCATGCTTGAAGTGACGAATCTGGATAATGACGAGAAAGTGATTGTGAGAGTCAACGACAGAGGTCCTTTTTCGCGGCACCGCGTGATTGACCTCAGCAAAGAAGCAGCCCGCCTGTTGGGCATTCTGGCAAAAGGCGTTGCCAATGTCTCCGTAAGGGTTGTGGGAATGGAAGGAATGGTGCTCTTATCACCCAACGAACAAATTGACCCCAAATCGGGCAAAGTCATTTCCATGAGAAAGTAAGCCTTGATGCCAATATGAGTGTCCGCCAACTGGATCTGGCCAAAGTCAGAGAATTCGGAAACCTGGAATTTCTTGCAAAACAGTTGGTAGAAGGTTTCATCACCGGTCTTCATAAATCTCCTTTTCACGGCTTTTCGGTCGAATTTGCCGAACATCAGCTGTACAATACCGGCGAATCCACCCGCAACATCGATTGGAAGGTGTTCGCCAAAACTGATCGTCTGTACGTCAAGCGCTACGAAGAGGAAACCAACCTCCGCTGCCACATCCTGCTCGATACTTCCTCTTCCATGTATTATCCCGAAGAAAATTTCGGGAAAATGACGTTCAGCGTGATGGCGGCGGCCAGCCTTACCTATTTGCTGCAGCGCCAGAAAGACGCTGTAAGCCTCTGCACATTTTCGGAGCAGATCGAAGTGCAAACGGCCGTGAAATCTACGCCTTCGCATGTGCACAAGATCATGCTAGAACTGGAACAGCAGCTGCAAACGAAGCGTCCGTTAATGAAAACTTCGGTAGCGGATGTGCTGCATCAGATCGCCGAAAAGATCCATAAGCGTTCACTGGTGGTTATTTTCAGCGATATGTTCGATAACCTGGAAGAGGCCGACAAGATCTTCTCTGCATTACAGCATTTGCGTCATAACCTGCATGAAGTGCTGCTGTTTCACGTCACCGACCGGAAAACGGAAGAGGCTTTTGCATTCGAAAACCGTCCCTACGAGTTTATCGACTTAGAAACCGGCGAACGCATTAAAGTGCAGCCCGAGCAGGTACGTGAATCCTACCAGCAGTTTGTAGGAGAATTTTATCAAAAACTCAAATTGAAATGCGGGCAATACAAGATCGACTTCATTGAAGCGGATATTGCCAAAGGTTTCGACCCTGTACTGCTCGCCTACCTGGTGAAGCATTCCAAAATGCGTTGATTTCTAACGCATTTATACATTAGTAGTAAATTATTGATTCAGGAAGAGCGACATAAACAGCTCGTCCAGATGCGCTACGGGGATCACTTCAATTTTCGCACGCTTCAAATCGAGCCCTTTGCTATTATATTTCGAAATGTAAATCTTCTTGAAACCCAGTTTCTCAGACTCGGAAATTCGGTTTTCGATCCGGTTAACGGCCCGCACCTCGCCTCCCAAACCCACTTCTGCCGCAAAACATACGGACGCGGGGATAAATTTATCCTCATAAGACGACACGAGCGACGCCACCACCGCCAAATCAATGGCCGGATCTTCTACTTTCAAACCACCCGCAACATTCAGAAACACATCCTGCACGCCAAGCCGGAACCCGCCGCGCTTTTCCAGAACGGCCAGCAGCATTTGCAAACGCTTCGCGTCGAAGCCCGTGCTGCTGCGCTGGGGCGTGCCGTAAGTGGCCACGCTCACAAGCGACTGGATTTCAACCAACAGAGGCCGGTTCCCTTCCATCATCGAACCGATCGCGATGCCGCTCACAGGCTCGTCGCGCTGCGAAATGAGTATCTCCGACGGGTTACTCACCTGCCGTAGGCCTGTCCCCTGCATTTCGTAAATACCCAGCTCGGAAGTACTTCCGAAACGGTTTTTCATCGTCCGGAGAATGCGGTAGGTGTTGTGCCGGTCGCCCTCGAACTGCAACACGGTGTCCACCATGTGTTCCAGCACTTTCGGTCCGGCAAGCGAGCCATCCTTGGTAATATGCCCGATCAGGAACACCGGAACGCCCATTTCCTTGGCATACTTCATGAACTCGGCCGTGCATTCACGTACCTGCGACACACTTCCCGCACCCGACTCGATGTAGGTCGATTGCATGGTCTGAATGGAGTCTACAACGAGTATTTCGGGTTGAAAATCTTCGATCTGCCTGAATATGTTTTGCGTCTGGGTGTCGGTCAGGATATAGCATTTGTCGCTTTTCGCGGCCATTCGCTCGGCCCGCATCTTGATCTGTGCCTCCGATTCCTCACCGGAGACGTACAGAACCTTCTTATTGGAAAGCGTCAATGCGATTTGCAGCATTAATGTCGATTTACCGATACCCGGTTCACCGCCGATGAGTACCAGCGAGCCCGGCACGATACCGCCTCCCAGCACGCGGTTCAGCTCCTCGTCGAAAGTGCGTATGCGTGGCTCATTTTCGTAGATAATCTCCGCAATGGCCCGCGGCTTGTTCGCCAGGTTCACCGACTTCCACGACACCGCTGTTTTCTTGTCGTCCTTTTCAATGACTTCCTGTACGAAAGTATTCCACTCGCCGCAGGACGGACACCTGCCGACCCATTTTGGCGAATTATACCCACATTCCTGACAAAAATATGCCGTCTTGGCTTTGGCCATAATAGAATAGTCTAATTTATAGTGTCCTGGTGACTAACGTATTTCCAGTGATATTAATCCAATATTTAGATGTTTTGGCCATAAAATCAAAAAAAATGTAGGATAGGTATAGTTTTTTGCAATTTGGCGTTATTAACCGGTTTTACTTAAAAAATTATATTCCATGAAACTCCTGACAAAAGTAGCCTGTGCCTGTCTGCTGTGCGTTTTTGCATTCTCGAATGTGCAGGCTCAGAAAAAAGGATTTGCGTTCGGTATCAAGGGAGGGGTAAACTTGTCGCGGCTTACCATGGGCGATGTGTTCACGACGCGTTACGATGAAAATGGCAATCCATACCTGGGATATGACGGCAAAGAAGTACGCGATAATCTGAAAGAAAGCTTCAATACGAGAACCGGGGCGGTCGGCGGGATCTGGATGCGTTTCGGAAGGACGCTTTTCGTTCAGCCGGAGGTTTTGGTCTCCACGAAAGGCGGCTCATTTAAAATCATCGAGCACGACCAGGAAACGCCGATAGAAAAAACGATCAACATCAAATACAGTAATATCGATGTGCCCTTCCTGATCGGTTTGAAAGGCGGGCCATTCCGCATTCTGGCCGGGCCGGTTGCGTCCTTCCGCATTGGCGACAATCAGCGTCTGCGCGATGCATTCAAATATTATACTTCCGATCTGAACAATGCGATGTCGGAAGCGACATTCGGGTACCAATTGGGAGCAGGTCTGGATTTGGGCAATTTCAGTCTCGATGTCCGGAAAGAAGGATCATTCACCAACCTGGCTTCCTTCCAGGTGAATGGCCAGCAGTCGGCGGGCGGCTCTGTGAAGCAAAAGGTGAGTTCCTGGCAGGTGACGCTGGGGTTGAAGTTGTTTTAATGGACGGCCGACGGCCGACCGCTGACTGCAGTTTGACGGCCGACGGCCGACCGCTGGCCGCTGGCCGCCGATTGTAGTTTTAACCGCCGGGAATTGACCGCTAACCACCGAATGTATAAATAGTATTCGACGTACAAACTAATCGGCGGTCAGCCGTCGGCGGTCAGCCGGTCAGCGGTCAGCGGTCAATCAGCATCGCCCAAAAACAAAACGAGCAGCCTTCGATCGTAGCGATGGCTGCTGTTTTTATGAATAACCCACTAATTTAATTCACCAAATATCTCTTATGCGCTGATGCGGAGAAGATTGCTGTGATCGAGCAAGCCCGATACTTCTTTGATTTTTCTGCGTGATACAACCACTTCTTTACCGCATGACAGTTTCAGCATGCGATCGTCTTCGAGGCGCTCAACCACGTAGTCGGAATTCACGAGATAAGATTTGTGAACTCTGAGAAACTTCCCGTTCAGCTGCTCGGCGAGCGATTTCAATGTTTTCGAAACCAGGTATTTCTTCCCGGTGTTGGTATATATGAATGTGTAGTTTCCTTCACCTTCGAGGAAGGTGATTACATCGGGAGTCAAAAAGATCGTTCTGCCCATGGACTGAACTGAAATATAAGAGCGGCTGTCATTATATGATCTCTCTGACAGGTTGGGGCGAGTAAAGCTTGGAAAATTTTTCATGGTAACTACGCTAATATTGTTGTGATTTCTTGTTCCAAAATTAGCACATAGCGTAACGACCAGAAAATACGTAAAAGTACGTACAGCCATCCAACTAACTGATTTTAAATACTTTAACAAATAGGTAATACATCAAATGACGTAACGAAACTTAGTAAAATGCGTAATTTTACGTAGTCTCAAAAACATGGATTATTTCAATAAACAGCCTCATTAGACGTTTCCTTGCCGTTTCGCTTCCTCCTGCGCGCTAACTTTCGCTATCTTTGCAGGAATTTCGGCCCCTTGAAAACAGGCTTGCAGCCGCAGCAAGGCCGTGTAAGTCACCAATAACTACAAGCTTTTTATGATTACCGACCGGGTAAAGGAGTTAGTTTCTGAAATCGAACAGGCGACAGTTACCAACAAAGAGCAGCTGGAAGCTTTCAGATTGAAATACATCAGTAAGAAAGGCGCGGTTACCGAGCTTTTCGACAACCTTAAAAATATCCCCCAGGAAGATCGCCGGGCAGTCGGCCAGGAACTGAATACACTTAAAAACCTGGCACAAACCCGCTTTCAGGATTTCCAAGCCGCATTGGAGAATGCCGCCGACAGCAACCCTGAAATGCTGATCGACCTTACTTTACCGGTTACGCCCAACTTGCAGGGAAGCTTACACCCGCTAACCATCGTGCGCCGGAGGATCATCGAAATTTTCGAACGCATGGGTTTCAATGTGTCGTACGGTCCGGAAATCGAGAAGGACTGGTACAATTTCAGCGCGTTGAACTTTGCGGACAACCACCCTGCACGTGAAATGCAGGACACTTTCTTTATTTCCAAAAGTACCGGCGAGGTAAAAGACGACGTGCTCCTGCGTACGCACACGTCTAACGTACAGGTGCGCCTGATGGAGCGCCAGAAGCCGCCTATCCGCAGCATTATGCCCGGCCGCGTGTTCCGTAACGAAGCTATCTCAGCCCGCGCACATTGCGTTTTCCACCAGGTAGAAGGCCTGTATGTGGATAAAAATGTCAGTTTCAAAGACCTGAAAGATACTTTATACCATTTCGCGAAGGAAATGTTCGGCAAGGATTCGAAGATCCGTCTGCGGCCGTCGTACTTCCCGTTCACGGAGCCCAGCGCGGAGATAGACGTTTCTTGCTTTATCTGCGGCGGTGTAGGATGCAATGTATGCAAGCACACGGGCTGGGTGGAAATAGCCGGTTCCGGAATGGTTGACCCGAACGTGCTCGAAAACTGCGGCATCGACAGCGAGGAATACACCGGTTTCGCATTCGGGATGGGTATCGAACGGATCACGATGCTGCGTTATGGCATTAATGACCTGCGTTTATTCACCGAAAACGATGTAAGGTTCCTGCGCCAGTTCGAAGGAGCGTGATGGGGAATACTTAAAAAGCAGAAGCCCTGGCATCATCACATGCCAGGGCTTCTGCTTTTGGTATCTATTATCGTGTTGTTAAAAACGTGTTTCCAGGTAATAGGGAAGCATTTTTTTCCAGGACCACCATTCGTGGGGAATATCGCTACCCCAGATATCCAGCTCGTGCGGGACGTTTTTAGAAGCCAGGATCGATGAAATGTGCCTCGAATAATCCGGCACCTCGTACGCGCCCGAGCCTGTGATGAAATGGATGTGACGGCTGTCGCGATACATGGATAAGTGCCATTCCGCTTTCAGATTCGGCAGGTAGTGCACCGGCGAATTGAAATAGACGTTGTCGTCGTAATAGCCATTGGTATACACGCTCAGGTCATAGCACCCGCTCATCGCGATCACGCCATTAATGTAGTCGGGATGCTTGAAAAACAGGTTGGCCGCGTGCAATGCCCCGAACGACGCACCGCCTGCGATGATCTCGTTGTTCGCGCTGGTATCTTCCTTGATAAACGGCACGACCTCCTTGATCACATAATCATTGAACGCCTGATGCCGCACCGCCTTATCATAACCGTGCATATGCGGGTTCAGCCAGCTCTCTGCATTGATACTGTTAATACAATATACTTTTACCTTTCCCGAATAAATATAAGGTTCGATGCTCTCGATCAATCCGTGCCTTTCGTATTCCAGGTAATCGGAAGCCGCGGTCGGAATGAGCAGGAGCGCAATTCCATAATGCCCGTAAACGGCAATCTCCATCTCCTTGTTAAGCGCCGGACTGAACCATCCGGTTATATGGCGTTGCATTGTTACATCATTTAAGTTACTGACTATTCATACTCTATTTCAGGCAGTTCAAACAAGGTTTATCAAAAGAAATCATAAACCGTTATCATGAACAGCCTGCCAGTAACTGTTAATGATAACTTAATACAATACCCACGTATCTTTTCCGCCACCACCCTGCGACGAGTTCACCACAAGCGAGCCCTTACGCAGCGCCACGCGCGTAAGCCCGCCCGGAATTACGCTGATGTCGTCGCCATACAAAATGTATGGTCGCAGGTCGACGTGGCGACCTTCTGCATGCCCTTCTACCATACAAGGCACTCTTGATAGTGAAATCGTAGGTTGAGCAATATAATTCCTCGGATTGGCCTTTATTTTTTCGCGAAAAAGTTCGTGTTCTTCCTCGGTCGCTTTTGGCCCGATGAGCATTCCGTAGCCGCCGGCTTCATTGGCTTCTTTTACAACCAATTGTGAAATATTCTCAAGAACGTAGTTCATATCATCCTCCTCGCCGCAGATGTACGTCTGCACGTTCGGGATAATGGCTTCTTCGCCGAGATAATACTTGATAATGCGCGGCACATAAGCATATACCACCTTATCGTCGGCCACGCCGGTTCCGGGCGCATTGGCCAATGCCACACGACCCTTTTTATACACTTCAAAAATGCCGGGAATACCGATGAGCGAATCCTCGCGGAATGATTCCGGGTCCATGAAGGTATCGTCGATACGCCGATAGATCACGTCCACGATCTGCAAGCCGTTGGTTGTCCGCATTTTCACATAACCATCCGAGACCACGAGGTCACGCGCATCCACCAGCTCCACACCCATTTGCTGCGCGAGGTACGAATGCTCGAAATAGGCGGAATTGTAGATTCCGGGTGTCAGCACCGCCACCGTCGGGTTAGGACGGTCGGCTAGATGTTGCAGCATTTGCAGCAGGCGTGTCGGATAGTCGGACACCGGCCTGACGCCCGTACGCGCAAGCACGTCCGGGAATATCTGCTTCGACAACTCTCTGTTTTCCAACATATAAGAAACTCCCGACGGGCAACGCAGGTTATCTTCCAGCACCATAAATGTGCCGTCGTCGCCCTTGATCAGATCGGTACCTGTAATGTGGCACCAGATGCCTTTCGGCGGTTTCAGACCGATGCATGGTTTAAGAAAGCACTTACTCGACTCGATGAGCTCGCGTGGGACGACGCCGTCATTCAATATGTTCTGCTCATTGTAAACATCGTCGATAAACATGTTCAACGCCTTGATCCGCTGTTTCAGACCTTTTTCCAGCCATTCCCATTCCGCGTTGGAAAGCACGCGCGGAATAATGTCAATCGGCATAATGCGCTCGGTACCCTCGCCTTCCGAATACACATTGAAAGTGATCCCCATCGACAGCAATGCCCGCTCCGTGGCCGACTGCCGGTTGGTGAGGTCTTCGTGTGTCAGGTTTTCAAATTTATTCTTCAAATGCTCGTAACCCGGACGGATTTCGCCCGTCGGAGTAAACATCTCATCGAAGAAATTTTCTATTTGGTAATTTGAAAATGAAAAATTCATACAATTCAAAATTTGAATAAGTCAATACCGATAGTTCACAGAACAATATATGGTCAATGTATGAATTACCAAAACAATTACCAAGTTACGCACAACCCTGCCACATCTTTCAGCAGTCACACCGGGCCAGTACCTAATGCTAACTATTTGACCGTGATGCTTTCCGGGGCCGCAACCTTTATCGCATATCGTCCGTATTAAAATCGTGCCGCTATTCGTTATGGAATATTCTTTACCCAATCAGTAAACCAGTCTTGGAAGTCAGTCCCGTACGCATTTTCTTTGTAAACTGATCTCAATGTCGGCACCCTACCGAATTACGTTCCTTATGCAAAAAAGCTGGTTATCCATATTAGGACTGGTCTGCGGAATAACCATCGATGCATTATCCCAGCATTTGCCAGGCACCGCCATGAGCAACTTCGCCGGAACGAACGCGCTATATCACAATCCCGCGTTTGTGGCCGACAGCCGTTACAGCGTATATGTGAACCTGGTCGGCACGCAGTTTTATACTGCCAACAACCACGTCAAATACGAAGCGCCTTACTCGTTCCTCAGCCTGATCACCAACACGGTGCCCGCCAAATACCACAATGAACGCGGTATGCTGCTGTTCCCCCGCTCTTACCTGGGCGAGAAACTGAATGGCAACAAAAAGTATATGAATGCAGGTGGCGACACCCGCCTGCCGTCTATCATGTTCAATATGTTCAAAGGACGTATCGGCGTGGGCATTTCCTCCCGGGCGCGCTACATTCTGAACATGACCCAGGTAACCGAACCTATGGCGCGGCTGATCAGCAAAACGACGCAGTTCAAGGATATTCAAGGGCAGGTTTATAACAACCAGTCGGGCCAGCTGCATGTGAATGGCCTGGGGGAAATTGCGCTCACGCTGGGCGGGACCGTGTTTGATAATGAGACGGACTATCTCAAAGTCGGCTTTACGGTCAAAAGGCTCATCGGCCTTTACAATGCCCACGCCATTATCGAAAATTCTTCCTACGACATTCAGCCCGACCCGACGTGGGAGAACAAGCGGCAGTATATTAATGTCAACGAAATCAACGTGCGCTATGCACTCACGCGCGACGAAGGATTCCAGAACGTCAAACCATCGCCAGCCTGGCTGCTCGGCAACGCACCTCCGGGAAGCGGCTGGGGTTTCGACATCGGCGCGGTGTACGAGTACCGCCCCGACGTGAACAAAGCCACCTACCGCGAACGCGGGGTCCGCAAGCGTGATGCGTCCAAAAACAAATACCTCTACCGCGTAGCCGTGTCGCTCACCGACATAGGGCGTGTGCATTTCAACAATCCGGCCTACATTCTCCAGCAGGAGACGCATACGACCAATAAGGAATTCCGTTACGACACATTCCAGAAGCTGAAAGGCTCCGAAGGCATTTTCAACGCTATTAACTCGTCGCTGGACGGCGGGCAGCCCATTGCGCCGAATTTTAAATCGGTATTGCCGACGGCATTCCAGGCAAGTGTGGATTACAATGTAAAACCCAATGTGTATGTCAATGGCCTTTGGGTACAAAACCTCATCCCGCAGGGTGCATTCGGCATGAAAGCGGAGTCGTACGTGGGCATTACCCCGCGCTACGAGCACAGATGGTACGAAATATCGGTGCCGCTCTCGCTCATGAACCGTTACCGTTCACCGGCTATCGGGCTGGCGGGACGTATCGGCCCGCTCTGGCTGGGTACCGATCACCTCACCGGCTTGCTCAACATCGGCAACCCGAGGTCTTTCAACCTCTACTTCGGGATCTCCGGCGGATTGTTCCGGCGGCCGCCCGAATCCCAGAACCAATGCTGGCCGCCCCAGGATTCGTGGATACGCCGCATTTTTTCCAAACGATAATTTACGCTTCAACGTTATCAGAGGATATGGTACGAATTTTTCCTGCCATTCCTAAAAAACAAACCCATGAGAGAAGTCCAGAAAACCAAGGAAGAATGGCAGCAGGAGCTCACCGACCAGCAGTGCTTCGTGCTGTTTGAAAAAGGTACAGAACGCCCTTTTTCACATCCTTATAACGACAATAAAGAAGAAGGCACCTACGTGTGCGCCGCCTGTGGAACGCCGCTTTTCAGTTCCGAAGCAAAATACGATTCAGGATCAGGCTGGCCGAGCTTTTTCACACCGATAGCCAAGGACAATGTAGAAGAAATTGTCGACCGCAGCCACGGTATGACCCGCACGGAAGTCGTTTGCAGAACCTGCGGAGGGCATTTAGGACACGTTTTTAACGACGGGCCCAAGCCCACTGGCCTCCGTTACTGTATGAACGGAGCTGCCCTCAAATTTCACAAAGCTGAATAGAAACCATTTCAGAAAAAGCCGGATTGAGTCATATCTATCCGGCTTTTCTTATCTTTGACCCATTACGAACCAAAACGTTTGATGGAAGTTCTCCGATCGTTTTTTACTAAAATCAGGATGCTGTTCCGGGCTTTCCGGTCGCGGCTCGCCACACTCATCAACAGGATTGCATATAGAATTACCTCGCTTGTGACGGGCAAGTCCAAGGCCGACGAGTTGTTCCATTCGTACCGGCAGAACAAGAGGTCGCTGCGTGGCTGGTGGGAAGATAAGGTGGATGTCAATGCACGGTATTACCGCACGATTGTAACGGTCTGGAAAACTTTGGTTTACGGCTTCGTGCTCTTCGCGGTGTACATATTCTCTGTGGAAACCAACTTCCTCTGGCTCATGGGCAGCATGCCGAGCGTGGAAGACCTCCAGAACCCGAAAGTGGCCCAATCTTCGGAAATCTACACGGCCGACGGCGTGATGATCGGCAAGTTCTACACCGAAAACCGGACGCCCGTTCCCTACAAGCAGATTTCACCTAACCTCGTCAAAGCATTGATCGCCACCGAGGATGCCCGTTTTTACCGGCATTCGGGTATTGACTACAAGGCGATGGCCAGCGTGGCCTGGGGGATCGTCACCGGCGCTACCGACCGCGGGGGTGGTAGCACCATTACCCAGCAGCTCGCCAAAAAGCTATTCAAAACCCGTAAATCCGGCGCAAGAGGGCTGCTAGGTTATGTTCCGGGCCTCAGCACGTTGATTTACAAAACCAAGGAATGGCTTACGGCCATCAAGCTGGAAAGGAATTTTACCAAGGAGGAAATCCTGACGATGTATTTCAATACCGTCGATTACGGTAACAATACTTATGGTATCAACACGGCGGCGAAGTCGTATTTCAGTAAATCGCCCGACAGCCTCAACGTGCAGGAATCGGCCGTGCTGGTAGGTTTGCAAAAGGCCACCACGACGTACAACCCGATCCGGAACATGAAGCGCTCGCTCGAACGCCGCAATGTGGTGATCGATCAGATGCGCAAATATGGTTACCTGAATGCCAAACAGGCCGATTCCATCAGCGCACTGCCCATCGAGCTGAAAACCAAATTCGAAACTCCGTATGATGGCAATGCCAATTATTTCAAAAATGCGGTGGTGGATTTTGTCAAAAAATGGGGCGACGAGAATGGTTACGACCTTTATACCGATGGCTTGAAAATCTACACCACCATCGACTCGCGGATGCAGGAGGACGCGGAAGAAGCCATGACGCAGAAAATGAAACAGCTGCAGCGCGTTTTCGAAGACCACTGGCGTAACCAGAACCCGTGGCGCGACGAGCAGGGCAATGAGATCACCGACTTCCTTCCGACCGTCGTGAAGCGCACTACCAAATACCGCGCATTAGCCGCCAAATTCCCGAACAGTCCCGACAGCGTGGCCTTTTATCTCAACAAAAAAGACACGATGACCGTCTACGACTGGAAAAACAGTGGCGAAATGACGAAATACTGGAGCTCGATGGACTCGCTCGACTATTACAAGCGCATTCTCCGTGCGGGCCTGATGGCGATGAACCCGCAGACGGGCCAAATCCGCGCCTGGGTGGGTGGTTTGGATTATAATTATTTCAAATACGACGCGGTAAAGCAAGGTAAGCGCCAGCCGGGATCTACCTTCAAGCCGTTCGTGTACACCGCCGCGATCGACGACTCGACATACAATATGAACCCCTGCAACGAGATCGTCGACAAGCCTTTTGAAAAAACCTACGAAGAAGACGGCGAGGAGAAAGTCTGGAAACCGCGCAATGCAACCGGTTCTTACACTTACGCCCCGATGACGCTTCGCCGCGCACTGGCGCAGTCGATCAACTCCGTTACCGCCGAGCTCACCGACCAGATTGGTGCCGCCAATGTGGTGCGTTATGCCAAGAAAATGGGCATCACCACGCCGCTGAAAGCCGTTCCGTCCATTGGTCTCGGGCCATTCGACGTGTCGCTGTATGATATGGTGGCGGCCTACGGCGTTTTCGCGAACAATGGCACCTACACGCAGCCTATTCTCGTGACGAAAATCGAGGATAGCAATGGCAAGGTGATCGAAGAATTCCAGCCGGAGCACCGCCAGGCGATTAGTGAAGAATCGGCATTCCTGATGCTGCAAATGCTGCGCGCGGGCGTGGAAGAGGCGGGTGGAACGTCCGGAAGCATTCGCTGGCGGTTCAACACGACGCTGAACGGCAATGAAATGGGCGGCAAAACGGGAACCACTTCCAACAACTCCGACGGCTGGTTCATGTGCGTCACGCGCGACCTCGTGGTAGGCGCCTGGGTAGGCGGCGACGATCGGAGCATCCACTTCCGGACCACGAACCTCGGCGAAGGCGCTAAAACGGCCCTGCCGATCGTAGGCGCATTCCTGGAAAAGATTTACAAGGACAAATCCGTAGAACCCGGTCCATTCCCGAAACCGAGTTTCAAAGTATCGAAAACCTACAATTGCCCTACGCAATGGGCGCCTGCCGAGAGCGATTCGCTGGGTATTGAAGGTGACAGTACACCTTCCAAGCGCAGCGACGAAGACGACTTCCTGATCGGGCCACCGCCTATTCCTTTGGATACAGGGCGGAGGAATTGAATTTAGGCTGTAAGCTGTAAGCATTAGGCCATAAGCTTAAGGCCTAATGCTTACAGCCCAAAAACTACAAAGTCCCAATCTTATGCACCTCTTTGTACTGCATCCGGTACAAATTTGCGTAAGCGCCATCCTTTTCGAGTAATTGCTCGTGATTACCTTCCTCCACGATCCGGCCTTTATCGACGACAATAATCTTATCCGCCTCCTGAATGGTCGATAGCCGGTGCGCGATCACGATTGCCGTACGGCCGTGCATGAGGTTTTCGATCGCGTGCTGGATGAGTTCTTCCGTTTCGCTGTCCACGGACGAGGTAGCTTCGTCGAGGACGATGATCTTCGGCTCGTGCACCATCGCGCGAACGAACGAAATGAGCTGCCGCTGCCCTACGGACAATGTCGCGCCGCGTTCCATGACATTATAGGTGTAGCCGCCGGGCAAGCGTTCGATGAAGTCGTGTACACCCACCAGTTTGGCCGCTTCGACGATTTTCTCCTGGGTAATGCTTTCGTCGCCAAGACGGATATTGTTTTCAATGGTATCCGAGAAAAGGAACACGTCCTGCAACACCACGCCGATATGCCGGCGCAACGCATTCAGCTCGTAGTCATGCACTTCCACGCCATCGACATAGATATTTCCTTTATTAATGTCGTAAAAACGCGTGAGCAGGTTAATGATCGAAGATTTTCCCGCCCCGGTAGCGCCGACGAAAGCAATGGTTTCCCCTTCTTTTACCTTGAAATTGATATCCCTCAGAACATATTCCTCGTCATTGTAAGCAAACCATACGTTTTTAAACTCTACATTTCCCTGAATGGATTCCGGCGCAAAAGTGCCGTCGTTGGAGGTGTATTCGTCACTATCCAGGAGTTTCAGGATGCGGTCGGTGCTCACGATCCCCATTTGCAGGGTATTGAAACGGTCGGCGAGCTGGCGGATCGGGCGGAAAAAGAGGTTAATAAACATCACGAAGGCCGTCACCGTACCGAACGTCACTTCCGAGTCCAGGATCTGTTTTGACCCATACCAGACGACGAGCCCCGTACCTGCCGCCGCAATCACGTCGGCCACCGGGTAATACACCGAATAGTAGAGAATGGACCGGATGTTCGCGTTACGGTGCACCTTGTTAATCTCCCTGAATTTCTTGTATTCGATATCTTCGCTGCTGAAAATCTGCACGATGCCCATTCCGGTAATATGCTCCTGCACAAATGCATTCAGATTGGAAACCGCCGCACGCACCTCGTTGAAGGAATCCTTGATCTTTTCCTTGAAAACATAGGTGCAGAAAAGCATCAGCGGGATCATCGAAAGACTGATGACCGACAGCTTCCAGTCGGTGTAGAACATGACGGCGATGATCAGTACCAGTTGCAGGATATCTCCCGCAATAGCTGCCATACCGTCGCTGAATACGTTGGAAAGCGTTTCCACGTCCGAAATGGTCCGCGTAACTAGCCGCCCGATGGGTGTGTTATCGAAGAATTTAAGCCGCAACCCGACGATCTTCTCATACAGCTGCACGCGGATATCGCGGATAATATACTGCCCGAGCCAGCCCGACATATAGGTATTCCAGAACTGCGCAATGCCCTGGAAAATGGTCACGACAATCATAATAACCAGCATGACCGTCAGCTGCGCGTAATCGCCGTTCGAAATGGGCGTATCGATGGTGTATTTGATCAGCAGGGGTGTAAGCGGCGCGAGGATCGCATTGAGCAATATAATGGCAACAAGCAGGTAAAACCGCTTCTGGTAAGGTCGAACGAATGTGTATAGACGCCTTAGGGTGGGAAGATCGAATATCTGGCCGCTTTTGGTTTCCTGGTTCACCGGGTAGCTTTTAAAATACAGTGGTTGTGAAGAATCAACACCGCAAAGGTATAAAATGTCACAAAGGGTATAAAAAATCTGGCAAACGGCCCCTATCTTTTGGTAGTTTTGCCGCCCTGCCGGCTTTTGAAACGATTAGCGAACTTGAAAAAGTCTGAATGCATGGTTTTCGTGTCTGATGCAATCCCGGTACATTCCCTTCCCAAAACCCCCAGCCAGGTACCTGCTTTAAAGATTTTCCGGTTCAAGAACAGCCTCAGCGCCAATCATGAGGGGGTTATCCAGCCCGGGCCCGTCGCATTGCCCATTACCCCGCTTCCTACTGATACGCCGCACCGGCACACGTACTACGAGATCCTGTTCATCGAAGAAGGCCAGGGATTCCACGAGATCGATTTCCATTCGTACAATATTCAGGGTGCAGGACTGCATTTCCTTACGCCGGGACAGGTGCATTTGCTTACTTTTTCGACCTCCTTCCAGGGCTATATCGTC
The DNA here is from genome assembly GCF_000382205.1 of Dyadobacter beijingensis DSM 21582. GTDB lineage: Bacteria > Bacteroidota > Bacteroidia > Cytophagales > Spirosomataceae > Dyadobacter > Dyadobacter beijingensis. The sequence continues at coordinate 947,451 of NZ_KB907787.1, read as the reverse complement.
GCATTTTCGGAAGATTACTATACCTTCTACAACCCGGTGAACCCGCCGCTTTCACAGCTGCCATTCTTCCAGCCAGCGCGCCGGCAGCCCATCATTACCCTCTCCGAAAGCGACAAACATTATTTCCACAATATCCTGGAAAACATGGTAACCGACCACCTTAATGCCGAGACCGACCAGACGCTCATTGGCCGGTACCTGGGTTTGCTGGTGCAAAAATGCGCTTTCCTGACCCAGCACGGCCGCCAGGCCGCGGAAACTCCGCCGTTGGGCGTGCCAGAACTCGCGGGGCGTTTTCAGGAATTGGTGGAAAAGAATTTCAGGCAAATGCACGAGGTGCAGCAATATGCCAATCAGCTGGCGGTGACGCCCGACTATCTGAGTAAAATCATCAAAAAATCTCTCGGCATTTCCTGCCAGGAATACATCCTCGACAAGCTCCTGCTAGAAGCCAAACGGCTGCTCGTTTTTACCAACCTGAGCAGTAAGGAAATCGCTTACCACATCCATATGGACGACCCGTCCTATTTCAGCCGTATCTTCAAAAAGAAAACCGGACTAACCCCGAACGAGTACCGCGAGCATGTTCGGAAAAGTACCATTTAATAGCAGATTTGTACCTTGCTATCGCTTTTTGCCGCAAATATCTTTGTATTATCCAAAATTAAAATGGCTAAATAATACTATTGATATAAGTTATGCAGATAAAAAACGAACTGACCGCGGCTTCACTCCAAACCAAACTCGACCGGTTTTGGGAAGTTTCAGGTGAGAAAATCAAGCTTATCAACAAAGAGTACGACAACTCCAAAGGAACGCCGGTTTTTACCGTGAATGGCAAATACACCCTTCGCGGCTGGACCGAGTGGACGCAGGGCTTCCAATACGGTGCCGAAGTATTGCAGTTTGACGCGACAGGCGACGAAAGTTATCTCGCCAGCGCCCGTAGGAACACCGTGCAATCGATGGCCTCGCATGTAGGCCATTTCGGCGTGCACGATCATGGGTTCAACAATGTGAGCACGTACGGTAACCTGCTCCGCCTGATGAACGAAGGCGTGCTGCCCGAAAACGAGTGGGAGCGCAACTTCTACGAGATCGCATTGAAAATCTCCGGGGCCGTGCAGGCGCGGCGCTGGACGCCCATCAGGAACGGACAGGGGTATATCCACTCGTTCAACGGGCCGCATTCGTTGTTTGTGGATACGATACGCTCGGTGCGTGCGCTGATGGTTTCGCATTTGCTGGGGCACAGTTATATGGGTGAAAATGACTTGAAAACCAGCCTTCTGGAACGCGGCACGCTGCATTCCATCGCTACGGCCAATTACTCGGTATACTACGGCGAAGGCCGCGACAGCTACGACCTTTGGGGCCGTACCGCCCACGAAAGCGTTTTCAATACCAACGACGGCAACTACCGCTGCCCCAACTCGCAGCAAGGTTTCTCCGGCTTCACCACCTGGACGCGCGGCCTCGCATGGGCGATGGTCGGCTTTGCGGAACAGCTCGAATCGCTTCCACGATTTACTGACGAGGAGCTGGCACCGTTGGGCGGCCGGGCCGAAATCGAGCGCATTTACCTCAAAGCGGCACAGGCTACCTGCGATTTTTACATAGCCAACACCGCTGCCGACGGCATTCCTTACTGGGACACAGGCGCGCCGCAACTCTACCAGCTGGGCGACTACACTACCCGAAAATCAGATCCCTACAATGCATTTGAACCGATCGACAGCTCGGCTGCCGCCATTGGCGCACAAGGTCTGCTGCGATTGGGTAAATACCTGAATGACAAAGGCCAGAGCGAATCCGGCAACCGCTACTGGCAGGCTGGGCTGACAGCCGTGGATACGCTTTTCGAAGAACCCTACCTGTCTACCGACCCAACGCACCAGGGATTGATCCTGCACTCGATCTACCATCGCCCGAATGGCTGGGACAATGTGCCGGCAGGCCAGAAAATCCCGTGCGGCGAATCGAGCATGTGGGGCGATTACCATGCGAGGGAAGTGGCGCTTTACCTGCACCGGATCAATAAGGGGTTGCCTTATTACTCGTATTTGGGCGCAGTGAAATAACGCTATTGTCAGCCTGGTGCTAGCGTTGTTTCATCCTGAGCGGAGTCGAAGGATAATTGCGACGTCGCCAAAACCCTTCGACTGCGCTCCGGGTGACATGTATAAATCGAACCAAGTCTATTTAAAACAAATTACCGCATTGGAAAACATAACACTCGACCGGTGCTGCATCCACACCATTACCACCAAGCCCTGGGGACTCTCGGAGGCAGTGGAAAACTACGCTGCCGCCGGGGTGAAAGGCATCAGCGTCTGGCAGAATGCGACGGAGGGAATCGGACCGCATCGTTCGGGCGAGATCATCCGCGCTGCCGGGCTGGAAATCGTTTCTTACGTCCGTGGCGGTTTTTTCCCCCATACCAGCAGCGCGGGTCGCGCGCAGGCGATCGACCATAACCGCAAGCTCCTCGAAGAAGCCGCAGCTTTGGGGGCACCCATGATCGTGCTCGTATGCGGGGCGTCTCCCGACCAGCCGCTGGAAACTTCCCGTGAGCAGATCAAGGAAGGTATCGCGGCCATACTACCCTTGGCCGAAAAGCTGGGCGTCAAGCTCGCGATCGAGCCGCTGCACCCGATGTATGCCGCCGACCGCTCGGCCATTAACACGCTCGGGCAGGCCAATGACATGGCCGAATATTTCAAATCGCCTTTCGTGGGCGTGGCGGTGGACGTGTACCATTTGTGGTGGGATAGCGATCTGGAAAAAGAGATCGCCCGGTGCGGTGCCCATGGCAATCTGCTCGCCTACCACGTCTGCGACTGGAAAGTGAACACGATCGACCTGCTCAACGACCGCGGGTTAATGGGCGAAGGCTGCATTGACCTGAAAAAGATCAGAGGCTGGGTGGAAGCGACGGGCTTTAACGGCTTTTGCGAGGTGGAGATCTTTTCGAATATCCATTGGGCGAAAGACCAGCATTTGTTTTTGAATGAAATAACTGAGGCTTTTCTTAAAACTGTATAAAAACAATGACAACACATACCATTGGCATTATCATGAACGGCGTTACGGGCCGTATGGGTACCAACCAGCATTTGCTCCGCTCGATCAAGGCGATCATCGAGCAAGGCGGCGTAAAAATCTCTTCCGACGAGGTGATTATGCCCGACCCGATCCTGGTAGGACGCAATGAAGCCAAGCTGCAAGCGCTGTGCAAGCAGTCGGGCGTTCAGAAATATACGACCGACCTCGACGCTGTAATGTCCGATCCCCATTACCAGATCTACTTCGATGCCCAGGTTACCGGCCGCCGTGCTGCGGCGGTGAAGAAGGCGATCCAGGCTGGAAAACATATTTATTGTGAAAAACCGACTGGTACGACGACGGAGGAGGCATTGGAACTCTATGAACTGGCTACGAAAGCAGGTTTGAAAAACGGCGTGGTACAGGACAAGCTGTGGCTGCCGGGTTTGGTGAAATTGAAAAGACTGATGGAAGCAGGCTTCTTCGGAAAAATCCTCTCGGTACGCGGCGAGTTCGGGTATTGGGTGTTTGAAGGAACCAGCATTCCGGCACAGCGGCCTTCATGGAACTACCGCAAGGAAGACGACGGCGGCATTATCGTGGATATGCTCTGCCACTGGCGCTACGTGCTCGATAATTTGTTTGGAAAGGTAAAGGCCGTTTCCTGCCTGGGCGCCACGCACATTCCCGAGCGCGTGGACGAAAATGGTAACACCTATCAATGTACCGCCGACGATGCCTGCTACGCCACATTCGAATTGGAAGGCGACGTCGTCGCGCACTTCAACTCATCGTGGACGGTTCGCGTACGCCGCGACGACCTGCTGACGCTGCAAGTGGACGGAACGCACGGCTCGGCCGTTGCCGGTTTGCGCGACTGCTACGTTCAGCATTACGGCAACACGCCGAAACCTGTCTGGAACCCGGATATCCCCCAGCCGATCCCGTTCTTTGATGGCTGGTCGAAAGTACCCGAGCAGGAGATTTACGACAATGCATTCAAGGCGCAATGGGAGCTTTTCCTGAAACATATTGTGAAAGACGAGTCTTTCCCGTGGGATCTGAAAGCGGGAGCCCGCGGGGTGCAGCTCGCCGAAAAAGGCCTCGAAAGCTGGGAAAAACGCCAATGGGTTGACGTACACGAGCTATGAAAAAAACCGCACTGATCACCGGCGGCAGTCGCGGCATCGGCTTCGGTATTGCCAAAGCCCTTGCCAAAGAAGGCTATAACCTGGCCATCAACGGCGTCCGCGACGAATCGGGGGCGGCCGAAGCATTGAACGAGCTCCGCGAGCTCGGCGCCGAAGTGGTGTATTGCCAGGGAAGCATTGCCGATGCCGCAGACCGCGAGGCGGTTATCGAGAAGGCCTATTCCGTATTCGGGCAAATCAATCTGCTCGTCAATAATGCCGGAATAGCCCCGCGCACCCGCCTGGACCTGCTCGAAACGACGGTCGAGAATTACCAGGAAGTCATGACGACCAATCTCGAGGGCCCGTTCTTTTTTACCCAGGCGATCGGCAAACGTATGGCCCACGCGAAACAGAACAACCACGCGTTCGAAGCGGCGATCATTTTCGTGACGTCCATTTCAGCGACGGTCGCGTCCATTAACCGGGGCGAATACTGCATTTCAAAGGCCGGCCTGGCGATGACCAACCTGCTCTTTGCCGTGCGAATGGCCGAATACAATATTCCGGTTTACGAAATCAGGCCGGGTATTATCGCCACCGACATGACTTCCAAAGTACAGGAGAAATACGATAACCTTTTCCAAAGCGGTATTGCATTGCAGCCGCGCTGGGGCACGCCCGAAGATGTAGGAAAAGCAGTAGCCTCGCTCACCCGCGGCGACTTCCCCTACTCCACCGGTCAGGTGATCGGCGTGGACGGCGGAATGCTGATCGACAGATTATAAAACATCCTAACCCTATGTCAACAACCAACCATACCAATCCTTCCCTGCTCTCGCAGCTTTTGCAAGTCCCCGTGATCGTGGCGGCATTGGGCTACCTGGTCGATATGTACGACCTGTTCCTGTTCAGCGTGGTGCGGGTTCCGAGCCTGAAAGCGTTGAATGTGCCCGACGACCAGCTACTGACCGAGGGTATTAGTTTATTGAATTATCAGATGGCAGGGATGCTGATCGGCGGTGTGTTGTGGGGGATAATTGCGGATAAAAAGGGGCGTCTCTCCGTACTTTTCGGTTCAATTATCATGTATTCGCTGGCTAATATCGGCAACGGATTTGTGAACACGCTTGATCAGTACGCGCTTCTTCGCTTTATTGCGGGCGTAGGGCTGGCGGGCGAGCTCGGAGCGGGCATTACGCTCGTGACGGAGGTACTACCGAAAGAAATCCGCGGCTATGGTACCACTTTGGTAGCGACGTTGGGGGTTTTGGGCGCAATTTTGGCTTATTTCGTAGCCGATTTGTTCGCATGGCGTGTTTCCTACTTCGTGGGAGGCGGCATGGGGCTGCTGCTGCTGGTGCTCCGGTTCAATGTTTTTGAGTCGGGTATGTTCAAGCATGCCAGGGAGCGTTCGGTGGATCGTGGTAACATTATGATGATCCTGTTGAACGGCAAGCGCCTCAGCAAATACCTGATGGCCATACTGGTAGGATTACCGATCTGGTTTGTGGTGGGCATTCTCATCACATTTTCGCCCGAATTCGGCGCCGCAAAGGGCATTGAAGGCATTAATGCGGGCAAAGCTGTGATGCTGGCCTTTTCAGGGCAGGTGGGCGGAGACATCGTCAGTGGGTTACTGAGTCAGTACATGCGGAGTAGAAAAAAGGTGATCCGGCTCTTTATTGTGCTATCGCTTGCGATGGTGATCGGATATCTGCTGATTCCGATGCAGGATTTGTTCTCGTTCTATCTGCTTTGTACCTTGCTCGGGTTCTGCAATGGTTACTGGACGTTATTCATTACCATTGCCGCGGAACTGTTCGGTACCAATCTGCGGGCCACCGTAGCGACGACCGTCCCCAATTTCGTCAGGGGAGCGACGATCCCGCTGGCGGCATTATTTGTGCATTTCAAATCCGACCTGGGCGTGATCCAGAGCGGACTGATGATAGGAGTAGCCACGGCCGTAGTGGCATTGCTGGCCTTGTATTTCCTCGAAGAGACATTTACAAAGGATATGGACTTTGTAGAAAAAGAATAGTTTCGGTTTTAGTTTTAGTTAAAAACGGCCCCCACAGATGGAGGGCCGTTTTTTTTAACAGTTATTAACACTTTTCCAAGCAACGCGCTCCCGCCCGCTTCCGTCTCTTGGTTAAATTTTTAAAAATAGCCATGAGATACCGTTTAATTGCTTATGCTGGGAATCAACCACTTGTCCCACCCGAAAATCCGCTCGTGTACTTTGCCCGCCAGGGTACCCGAGCCTGATCTTACCTTTGTCCTGTTCTTAAAATAGAACAAAATATATAGCCATAAAAATAAAATAGTCATGAAAACATCAGTTAAAACCTTCATTTGCGCATTTGCGCTTGCAGCCGCTTCTTTCACCGCCAACGCGGCAGACAAAGAAGCCAAAAAAGCTTCCACATTCGGGACCGGCATTTACGCCACCAAAACCGGCAAAATCAACGTCCTCGTCGACAAAGCCAACACGGATTCCAAGACAACTTTGTTGCTCAGAGACGCCGAAGGCACGATCGTATACCGCGAAACGATTTCAAAAGAGAACAAGAAATTCGGACGCACCTTGAACCTGGACGCGATGGACGCCGGCAAATACAAGCTGGACATCATCAGCGGAAACGAAATCCAGACCAAGACCTTCGAACTCGCCGACCAGAAAGTAGAACGTGTTCTGACAGTTAATTAAGGTTCAAATACAAAGTTTCCAGGCGGCACCTTCCCCATGCGGGAGGTGCCGCTTTTTGTTTATCAAATAGACCGTTAAAATGCTAGAAACAATCTCCGAATCATTGGAAATTGGAATAATTGGCCGCTTTCATTAAATTGTACGTACAATCACAACAACATCATACGTATCAATGGACTCGAAGCTCACATTGAAACTTGACAGCGACGTCATCGAAAAGGCCAAATCCTACGCCAAGGACCGGAACGTGAGTTTGTCCGAATTAGTGGAACGATACCTCGACTTCCTGACAACACCGCCGAAGGACGATTTCCAGGTTACCCCATTGGTCAAAAGCCTTTCCGGCATAATTGTACTTCCCGAATCTTATAATCCCAAAACGGAATACCGCCAGCATTTAAACAAAAAATACGCGAACGAAGGCTAAAATGGAGCGGATATTCGTAGACACTGACGTTTGCCTGGACTTGCTTTCCGGCCGAAAACCGTTCAGTTTGTTTGCCGAGCGGCTTTTCACACTCTCAGACCTGAACCTTTTGGAAATCTGCGTCTCTTCCCTTTCGTTCTCCAACATCGCCTACGTGCTGCAATCGACCTACCGCCAGGGCAACAGCCGCAAACCGCTGGCGGCATTCAAACAAATTGTGACGACGCTGTCGGTTGACAGCCGGATCATTGACCTGGCCCTCACTTCGGATATTGCCGATTTCGAGGATGCCATTCAATACTATACGGCTACTGAAAATCAGATCGGCATTTTGGTAACGAGAAACGTCAAGGATTACAAAAATGCACAAATACAAGTAGTTACTCCGGAAACATATTTGAGTTAACGGACAATCTTGCCATTGACCGAACTAACACTTTCAAATAAATGAGTTACAAAATTCCAAGGAGATCAGCAGCCTGGGTCACTTTTTGGCTTTTGAATATTCAACTGAAAATCACTCATTCGTATGGATACCCGTCGAGATTTCCTGCAAAAAATATCATTAGGCATCGGTGCCACGGCGCTGACCGACCTTCCTGCATCGGCGCGCGAGCTGTACGCGGGGCCTAAGGCCGACAAACAGCTGCGTGTGGCGTTAATGGGGCTCGGCGGCTACGCAGGCCGGGTGGCCGATGCAATGAAAGATTGCAAAATGGCTACGCTCGTGGGCGCCGTGTCGGGTACCCCGGCGAAGCTCGAAACCTGGAAACAGAAGTACAATATCCCTGAAAAAAACACCTATAACTACGAGACGGTCAGCAAGATCAAGGACAATCCCGACATCGATATTGTGTACGTCACTACACCTAATTCCCTGCACCACAAGCACGTGCTGCAAATCGCAGCGGCGGGAAAACACGTAATTTGTGAAAAACCCGTGGCCGACAATGCACAGCAGACCCGCGAGATGATCGCGGCGTGTAAAAAAGCTGGCGTGAAGTTCTACATCGGATACCGGATGCATTTCGAGCCGCACACGCGCGAGCTCATACGCATGCGGGAGGCGGGCGAGCTCGGCAAAATCATGCATGTGAACAACTACATGGGCTTCAAATCCGGCGACCCTAACCAATGGCGGCTCAAAAAAGCACTCGCGGGCGGTGGTGCCATGATGGACGTCGGCATTTACGCATTGAACGGCGCACGCTACGCAACGGGCGAAGAACCAGTCTGGGTCACGGCACAGGAAACCAAAACCGACCCCGTCAAATTCAAGGAGGTCGACGAAACCATCATGTTCCAGTTGGGCTTCCCGAGCGGCATCGTGGCCAGCTGCGGCACCACCTATGCATTCAACAACTACGAACGGCTCTACGTAATTGGTGAAAAAGGATTTGTAGAGATCAGCCCCGCATTCGGTTACGGCCCCATTAAAGGCCGCTCACACCTCGGCCCTATGAACCAACCCGTGGTTACCCACCAGACGCTTCAAATGGATGGCATTGCCGACATTATCCTCAACAACAAACCCGACCCGAACGTGACCGGCGAGGAAGGATTGAAGGATATGATCGTCGTGGATGCCGTGTACGAGTCGATCCGCAAGGGCGGGGCCAAGATTATGCTGGCCGGAAAATAGTTAACACAAACCGCAAATACATTCAGGCGTCTCATTCGGGACGCTTTTTTTATAAAAATTTCCTCGCCCTATTGCGCAACCGATTAATTGCACATATATTTGCAACCGATCGATTGCGCAACTAATCAGAGTAAAATGAGAAGAGATGTTTTTCAGGCCATTGCAGACCCGACGCGACGGGATATCATTGGCCTGATCGCGAAAAACCCGATGACGCCCAATGCTGTGGCCGATGCCTTCGATGTAAGCCGCCAGGCCATTTCGAAACACATGCAGATCCTGCTCGAATGCGGGCTGCTTGCCATTAATCCGCAGGGCCGCGAACGCTATTATACGGTGCAGCCGAAAAAGCTGGCAGAGGTGGCCGACTGGATCGAGCCATTCCGCAAAATGTGGGAAGACCGGTTTGACAAACTGGACAACATTATCAACACTTTAAAAAACGAAAATCATGGCAACCAAAAATGAAACCAAAATCATAGTCGAACAAGGAAAACAGGAGCTCTTCATCATCCGCGAATTCGACGCACCACGCGAAATCGTGTTCCGCGCATTCAGCGAAGAGGAGTTGCTTACGCAATGGGCCTCCGGACCCAACGAAATGACCGTCCGATACGAAAAATTCCAGCCCTATGCGGGTGGCTCCTACCGGTTTATCAATACCATTCCGGGCAACAATATGGAGTTCGCATTTCACGGCGTATGCCACGAGCACACGGCGCCGGAACGGATCATCCAGACTTTCGAATTTGAGGGCCTCCCCGAAAAAGGCCACGTCATACTAGAAACTTCCCGCTTCGAAGACCTCCCCGGCGGCCGCACGCGCCTCACCGTCCAATCCGTTTTCCAGTCAGTCGCCGATCGCGATGGCATGGTGCAATCGGGAATGGAACGTGGCGTGGTAGATTCTTACGCGCGGCTGGACGCGCTTTTGGAGAAGGAGGTGGTTTAGCGGAGAAAGCAGTAAAGCAAGGCTGATCAAAGACTTTTATGAGTATATTCCGGTCCTTAACCATTATCTGGCCGGCTTTTTTATATGCAAAAATCAATCTTGTTCAGAACAGCAATGGTCGGCCTTGCCGCACTGTTTTCTCCTGTTCTACTATCCGCACAAATTATGGATTCGAAATCAATCGTGGCGCCGGGCGCGCAGGTCGAGAAGCTGGGCGATGGCTATAAGTTTACCGAAGGCCCCGTTGCCGACAAGGACGGCAACGTGTTTTTTACCGACCAGCCTAATAACAAAATCATCCGCTGGGATGCCGGGACCGGCGCTTTCAGCACATTTTCCGATAAGGCAGGGCGTGCTAACGGCATGTATTTCGACAAGAAAGGCAACCTCGTAGCCTGTTCCGACGAAGAAAACCAGGTCTGGTCTTTTGATAAAAAAGGTAACCCGACCGTGCTAGTTAAGGACTACGACGGTAAGCTCCTGAACGGCCCTAATGACCTCTGGATCGATGCGAATGGCGGCATTTACCTCACCGATCCGCTCTACAAACGCGACTATTGGAAACGTGATCCCGAAATGCAACAGGACGGCCAGCATGTATACTACCTCAGTCCCGATCACAAAAAACTCACGCGCGTGGACGATAAGCTGAAAAAACCGAACGGCATTATCGGCAGCGCGGATGGCAAAAGATTGTTCGTAGCCGACATCGGCGACAACAAAACCTACGTGTACGATATTCAAAAAGACGGCTCTCTGGCTAACCGGCAGCTATTCGTTCCCAAAGGCTCCGACGGCATGATCCTCGACGAAGAAGGCAATCTCTACATTACCGGCGACGGCGTAACGGTTTTTGATAAAACGGGCGCCCAAATAGCGCATTTCCCCGTACACAAAGGCTGGACGGCCAATGTATGCTTCGGCGGCAAAAACCGCGACCTGCTCTTCATCACGGCGGAAACCGCAGTTTATGGACTAAAAATGAAGGTCAAAGGCATCAAATAGCTTTGCTTCCGATTATAATGGCGGGGTTTCCTGAATTGCCGGGAAATTCCGCCATTTCTTTTGTCCATGCTGCAACGGAACGTGGCGATATATCGTCTTGGTGAAATATCCATTTCCATACTAGATCACCCACAGGCACGTTACTGAAACTAACCCACACGTCCGTCTATGCGTCTCATTTTTACGGCTTTTCTTTTCCTCTGCCCTATCCTTTTATTCGCCCAGGACCGTGTTACGATCAGTGGTTTTGTGCGGGAAAAAGGCAGCCAGGAGCAGCTTCCGGGTGTGAATGTCTACATCGGTAACACGCCCTACGGCGCGGTCACCAATACCTACGGATTTTATTCGCTCACCGTGCCCCTGTCGGATTCCGCGACGGTTTCCTTCTCATTTGTGGGTTACGAAAAACAGGAGCTGCGGGTAACGCTCCGCACCAACACCGAACTGAATATTTTCCTACCCACCATTACCCAGCTCGAAGAAGTGACTGTATCGGCGCGGAAACAGGAGGATTATGTGAGCCGGACGGTGCAGATGAGTAAGGTGGAAATTCCGATACAGCAGTTGAAAAAAGTCCCTGCATTCTTCGGTGAAAAGGATGTGCTGCGCATACTCCAACTCATGCCCGGCGTACAAAAGGGCACCGAAGGCCAGACAGGCCTCTACGTGCGCGGCGGCGGGCCCGACCAGAACCTGATCATCCTCGACGACGCCGTCGTGTATAATGCCAACCACCTCTTCGGCTTCTTCTCCATTTTCAATTCGGATGCGCTCCGCAGCGTGGAGCTTACCAAGGGCGGCTTTCCGGCACGCTACGGCGGCCGGCTTTCGTCGGTGCTGGAAATGAATATGAAGGAAGGCAGTAAGGAAAAATTGCACGGCGAAGGCGGTATCGGGCTTATTTCATCGCGGCTGACGCTTGAAGGGCCTATTTCGAAAGGAAAATCGTCGTTCCTCATTTCGGGGAGGCGTACCTACATCGATTTCCTGGCGGCGCCGCTCATCGCCCGCCAGCAACGGGGCGAAGACAGCCAGGTGAAGCCCGGTTACTATTTTTACGATCTCAATGCAAAGATGAACTACGATCTGGGCAGCAAGGACAAGCTGTACGTAAGCGGCTATTTCGGCCGCGACAAGTTCCACGCCAACGAGGAGAGCAGTACCACCGAGACCCGCGCCGGCCTCGACTGGGGCAATGCCACGGCCACGATGCGCTGGAATCACGTCCTCAACCAGAAACTGTTCGTCAATACCTCTTTCATTTTCAGCAATTTCAAATTCGGGGTATCGAGTTATTCCAAAGAACTTAACCCGGATGGTACGCTGGACGACGAGTTCAGCCTCGAATACGACTCCCGCATCCGCGATCTCGGTGTCAAAACGGATTTTGACTTTTACCCTTCTTCCAGGCATTCCGTGCGCTTCGGGGCGCAAGCGACATTCCACAAGTTTGTACCTTCCGCTCTGGCCATTGCAGGCACATTTACCGACAATCCCATCGAAAGATCGGTGCGGCCCGTGCATTCGCTCGAAACCGGGGTTTACATCGAAGATACCTGGCAGGCGCTGGACGCCTTGAAGGTGAATGCCGGCATACGCCTCAGCACCTTTCAGACGGAGGTAAAAACCTACGTTCGCCCCGAACCCCGGCTTTCCGCCGCATTGCGCCTGGCGGAAAATCTCTCCTTCAAAGCCTCCTATGCACGCATGAACCAGTACGTGCACTTGCTCTCCAACACAGGCCTCGGCCTGCCGACCGACCTGTGGGTGCCCACCACCTCACGCGTGGCGCCGCAGCAATCCGAACAGGTGGCGGCGGGCTTTGCCAAAGACCTCGAACGCCCGGCACTCACCATTACATTGGAAGGGTATTATAAAAAAATGCGCAACATCCTCAACTACAAGGAAGGCTCGTCGTTCCTGAGCATTAATGGCGAAAATGCGAACGAACTCAGCTGGGAGGATAATGTAACGGCGGGCAAGGGCTGGTCGTACGGCGGGGAATTTCTCATCCAAAAGAAAACCGGCCGCTTTTCGGGGTGGATCGGCTATACATTGTCCTGGACCTACTGGAAATTCCCGGAACTCAATTTCGGAAAGACGTTCTTTCCCCGCTACGATCGCCGGCACGACCTCTCGGTGGTGGGCATTTACGAGCTCGGCAAAAGGGTAACCCTGTCGGCGACGTGGGTGTACGGCACCGGTAACGCGCTCACGCTCCCCGTATCGAACTACCGCGCGGCTACCGATAATTTCGTAACGCGCGTGACTTCGGACGGTAAGCCGGCCATCAACTGGTTCGGGCCGACGGTGAGCGAATACGGGGAGAAAAACAGCTATCGGGCCGAGCCGTTCCACCGGATGGATATTGCCGTGCAGTTCCGCAAGCAGAAAAAGCGGCACGAACGCACCTGGGAATTCGGCGTGTACAATGCCTACAACCGCCGCAATCCGTTTTTCTATAACATCCAGGAAGACGTTGTCATCATGCCGAACGTGACGCCCGCAACGCCGGTCACCAAATACTCGCTGAAACGCTATTCGCTGTTCCCGGTACTGCCCTATTTCAGTTATAATTTTAAATTCTAAATGCAGCTTCCCATGCTTTCGAGAAAGCTCATAGTACTCTTGCTCACCGCGGCGCTGGCAGCATGCGAGTCGCTGGTTACCGATATCGACCAGTCGAAGCTGCCGCAGGTCGATTCGAAACTGGTGGTGCAATGCTTCATTTCACCCCAGGCAGCGCGTACCAATGTGGTCGTGACCGAATCGATACCGCTTTTCGCCGAGCCCGATTACCTCAAAGGCGGCGTCATCCGCAATGCGGTCGTCAGGCTATCGGACGGGACGAAGGAGGTGGTATTGCCATTTGACACCACCAGCCAGCTGTTCTCCATCGATAAGTCACTTTTTATTATTTCCCCGGGCAAAACCTATTTCCTTTCCGTAACCGACGGTGCGCGCTCGGTAAATGCAAGCTGTAAAGTCCCGGCGAATGAAGTTAAACCCGCGACATACGACATCGACTCATCATTTTCAGGTTCGGGTGCAGGCAGAGATACCTCATTGACATTGAAAATGACCTGGAACGACATTGCGCAGGAAACGAATTACTACCGCGTGCGCGCCTCGCTCGACCTGGAATACAGCGTGGCCGACCGGCTTCCCGATAATACCGGCCAAATGACGGAAAAGAGGATCAGAAACCGCTTCAACTTCAATTGGGATGACACCATTGGCCGGAACGACTTCCGCAGCGACCAAAACCTGGACGGTACCGTGTTCAACTCGCCCATTGGCCGCGTGAACCTGCCCGATCCGCTGAGTTACGGCTTCAATGGCGTGGATTACATTGTGTATCCCAAAAGCAAAATCGTTTCGGTGACTATGGAAGTCTATAATACCGATGAAAATTACTTCAAGTACCACCGCTCGGTGCAGACACGCGGCGACTCCGATAACCCGTTCGTGGAGCCGTCATTGATCTACACCAACATCAACGGCGGCCTGGGATGCTTCGGGGCATACAACTCGGGACAAGTCGTCTATCGTCCAAAATAATCTGATTTTTATCCAGACTACTTTCTACAAAATCTGGCAAATTGAGGTCAAAGTACCTCAACATGTACATCCGCGGAAACCATTTCACCGCGTAACACGGCGAGGCTTCAAGGCATGCTTTTTTGTTCTGACCAGGGAAACCATTATCAGTCGTTCATTCATTCAGATCATCAATCTTAACAATAAATGCTATGGACTTGCAAGGAACAGGCGAGGATAAGGTTAAGAAACCGACTCCTGCCAACAAAAACATGAGTGAGCCCGATACGCTCATCGAGACGCTTGAAGATTTACAGGAGCAAGGCTATACCTACGACTTCAACCTGACGGCCCATGCCCTGGAAGTACATAAGGACGACGGCATTTGCCTGACATTGTCGCCCGAAGATTTCGACATTGTGCAGGTATACCGTTTCGAAGGCATGACCGACCCGTCGGATATGTCAATTTTGTATGCGATTGAATCCCGCGACGGACTGAAAGGAACGCTCGTGAGCAGCTACGGCGTGTATGCCGACGCGATGTCCAACGAGATGATCAGAAAACTCGATACGCGCAGTTCGCTGATCGTCCACCATCCCGAAGACGACGATATGGCACATTGATTCGCCTGACATTAACCTGTGAACCGTGTTGTCTTGCCCGCCGGCAGGGCAACATTTTTTTTTACCGGGCCGGATTGATAAATTACACAGAAACCGCCTTACAAGGCTGGCACGGGTATTTTAAGGCATTTTTATACGGACTATTAAAGTGAAATGACCATGGAAATGATCGAACTGACCGACGAACTCATTCATTCTGCCGAGCAACGGTCTGCCGGCCAGCCCTATCCGCATTTTGTCAAAAACCTGAAAGCGATCGGTGTCGACAATTATGAGGTGAAGGTAAAAAACCATAAACGTACCTATACGTCCGTTAACGGCGACAAACTAATCATACCCGGCGACCTGCCCGAATTCGAATGCGCCGAGGCATTCAAGCTCGACGAAGTGAAGGCGGCTATCAAACGCACGCAAGACGGCCTGACCGACTACCCGACCTTTCTTCGCGAAATCGGGGAAGCTGGCATTCACACATACGTCGCCGACCTGACCGGCATGAAAGTGATTTACCAGGGACCTAATTCGGAATATGAGTACGAAGAGGCGATTCCCGAGGTCTGATTACTTTTAATCGGGTATATTGCGGGCAAATTCAAGGCAAATGGAGTTCGAAGAATATCTGAAAGCAAAAAAAATAGACGCCGGGGCATTCCGGAAAGGAGATGTAATGCGGTACGAGGAATGGGACGGGCTTTTTCAAACCATGCATCCCGAAAGTTTCACGGCCCACAAAAAATTCCTGATCAACGAAATCCGCCGGCGCTACCTGCTTAAAGAAGAAGCGGGTGCTTAACCCCTCATTTCTTCCATCAGTTTCATGAGGATGCCTACCGTTTTCTCGGTTTGCTCCTTGCTAGGTGTGGTATCCCAATTGCCGACAATGCCGTTGCTACCGATATAAATGCCGTCTTTTCGTGCAATGAAATTTGCGCCCTGCGTATAAAGTTTGTAATTGATATCGCCCTGCGGAATGAGGCAGGAAAGCTGCCCTGAGATCGGCGTCAACTCCTCGTCATTGAATACCGGCTTCGCGCCTAAGCCCATGCAGTTCACGACCACCTTTTCGGGCAATGCGTCGATATCTTCCAGCTTTTTGATTTCCTGAATCTTCACTTTTCCGCCAAACATCGTGAAATCCTGCAACTGGTGCCGCAGGTAAGTCGGGATGTTGAACATGATATTGGTACGGCGGGTAACGTAATCCGCTTTGAACGGGTGCTCCTTTTTCGTCAGCCGCACACGCTCCGGCAAAAGCCCTTCTATTTCAAATTCCTCGCCTCCCCCACCGGGAACATACACGGGCTCCTGCTTGAAAACGCTGTATTCTTCCGCCCAGGTGGCAATGTCGTTCATACCGAGCAGGAACTGAAACCGGCGGAACGAAAAGCGCGTCGCGTCCTCCCAAATGGCCTGAAACTCCGGTTTGGCGATCTTCTTGTCGCACACCCGTGACGCCGGCGACCAGGTACCGGTCGCGAGATTGCTCGTAATATTAGGCGGAACGTCCTTCGTGTAAATGGTCACTTCGCAGCCGCTTTCCTGCAACAGCCGCGACGTGGCTATCCCCACCGTGCCGCAGCCCAGCACCGCCACTTTCTTCTCCCCCGTCGCCAGCACATTCTTCCGCGCGATGTTGCCCGTTCCCCACGACAGCGACCAGCCGCTTCCGCCGTGGCCGTAATTGTGCACGATGGTTTTGTTACCGAGCTTCTCCACATCCAGGCGCGGGCCCGATGCGCGGAACGGCCGCAAACCCACCGTTTCCTTCACGATGCGGTCCATCGAGAGGCGCAGTTTGGGGATCTGGTGATAACCTTTGCTGATGTGGTAATGCTTGTCGGGATACCTGAGCTCGCCTTTGGGCGCACAGGAAGAAGCCACTGCGCCTAATGCGAAGCTGGCCGGGACGGCTTTTTCAAAAAAGTCTCTGCGGTTCATTGGGTTGGAGTGAAAAGTAATGGAATTCTGGAATTTATAAACCAACCGCCATGAATGCAAATTTATCTGGAGAGCGAAAAAGGCAGATCCGCCGCCTGCGTACCCCATTGCTTGTTGGGCTTATCCCCCATTTGCAGCACCAGCGTGCCGCCTTTCAGCAACTCTCCGTGGGTAATATAGGTACGTGTAAACGGCTTCCCGTTCAAAGTCGCCGACTGAATGTACCGGGCGGTGTCGGAAACGCCGCGGGCCGCGACGGTAAATTTCTTGTTCTTGCCCGTTACTACCGACATTTCGCTGAATACCGGGCTGCCAAGCACATATTGGTCTGTTCCCGGTGCTACCGGGTAGAATCCCATCATGCTGAATGCCAGCCAGGCCGACATCTGGCCGCCGTCCTCGTTGCCGCTCAGCCCGCCGACGCTGGTATCGTACTCGCTGCGGATAATGGTGCGTGTCCACTGCTGCGTTTTCCACGGCTGGCCAGCAAATGCATAAAGATAGGCAATCTGGTGGTTCGGCTCGTTGCCATGCCAGTAATGCCCCTGGTTAAAAAGCGTATCGAGTTTATTGATAAACTGCTTCTCACCGCCCATGACCTTTTGCAGGCCCGCGATATCCTGCGGCACAAACCAAGTGTACTGCGCCGGGGAGCCTTCGGTAATGAAGCTGACGCGCTTCGCAAACGGGTCGAAATTGGCGATCCAACGGCCGTCGGCGTGGCGTCCGCGCGCGTAGCCGGTCGCCGGGTCGATAACGTTCCGGTAGTTGAGTGCGCGGTTGCGCAGCTGGTCGGCGTCCTCCTTTTTACCCAGGCTCGCAGCCAGGGTCGAGAGACAAAAATCGTCGTACGCATATTCGAGCGTGCGCGACACCTGCTCGCGCTTGTGAAATGCCTGCCAAACGCTGTCTTCGAGCGGCACATAACCATATTGCAAATAGGATTTCAATGCACGGCGGCCCTGGCCGGCTTCGTAGCTTTTCCAGTTGGTATTTACCTCAAATGCATTCTTGCGGAGCGAGGTGTATGCACTGTTTACATCAAAATTCCGGACATTCTTCGCATAGGCATCTGCGATCACGGACAGCGCGTGGTCGCCCACCATCGCCGCGGTGTAATGGTTCCAGCACGGGAAAATGGGCATCCAGCCACCTTGTTCGGCCTTTTTCACGAGCGATTGCACCATATCCCCTGCCCGCTTCGGTTCCAGCAGGATTTCCAGCGGCATCGCCGCCCTGAATGTATCCCACATGCTGAAATCGCAATAGTAGTCGAAGCCTTCCGCCTTTTGAACCGGCGTACCGCCAGCAAAGGAAGGGTAACTGCCGTCTACGTCCGAAAACAGCCTGGGTGAGAGCTTGGTACGGTATAATGCACTGTAAAAAAGCGCCTTGTCGTCCTCGCTGCCATTTACTTCTACCTTTCCCAATGCCTCGTTCCACGCTTCCTGCGACAGTTTACGCACGGCCTCGATCGTCCTGGTACCCAATTCTTTTTCAAGGTTGGCCCGGGCGCCCTCGATACTGGTAAATGATGTCCCGATGCGCACGGTAACGGTCTGTTTTTCATCCCCGAAACCTACATAAGCCCCCAGCCGCTCACGCTTTCCCTTGCCCGTCAGCACGCGGCCCATCGGCGTGATCGTATCGCCGAGCCAGGTGCCCGACTGCATGAATTTCTGGTCGAATTTGATGACAAAATACCCGCTGATACCCGCCGGCTGCCCCGCACCCTGGTAAATACGGTGCACGGGGTTATAGCCCACGATCTCGCCCCGCTCGCGCAGCACTTCCACGAAACCTTCCCCCTCGTCGCTATTGGGCTCAATGACCAGGAAAGATTCCTCTCCGCTTTCGAACTTGAACCGCATCATGGCCGTCCGCGCCAATGCGGCTACTTCGGCATTCACCTGGTGATCCTGCAACCATACGCCGTAATGGTCGGGCGTGCTTTGTTCCTTATCGCGGCTGAATGTGCTCGCGCGCAGTTCGGGATCGGTCACCAGCTCGCCGGAGAGCGGCATGATCGTGAGCGAGCCGTAATCCTGCACGCAGGAGCCATTGAGCCAGTGCGTACCGCGGAAGCCCTGGAATTTGTTGTCGTTATAATAAAACGGCGCAATGCATTTGGTTTCCGTCGCGCGCGTCTGGGGCGTCCATTGCGTCATGCCATTGGGTACACCTACCGCCGGGATCGTCTGCCCTTTCAGTTCGCTGCCCGCCTCGCTGTGCGCTTTGGCGCTTTCCGTCGCGGAAGGGGCGGTACCGATCATGGTAGCGACATAGTCGACGGGATTTTTCTGGGCATAGGACTGATTATCAATCAAAAGCATTGACAAACACAGCAAACTGGCTGAGAGGGAAGGTACGCGCATGGTAAGGCTTGTTAGTAATTCAGGTCGGAAGATCGAAAAAATAATGGTATGTTAGGTCGATGGAATGTTGATATTCCTTTGAACAAGACGATTTAAATCCTAAAAACCCTATGAAAATCCATATCATCGACACCGGCTTTTTTAAACTCGATGGGGGCGCGATGTTCGGCGTGGTGCCCAAAGTGCTTTGGAATAAACAGAACCCGGCCGATGACAAAAACCTCTGTACCTGGGCCATGCGTTGCCTGCTGATCGAAGACGGCAGCAAGCTGATACTCGTGGATACGGGCATGGGCAACAAGCAGGACGACAAGTTTTTCGGTCATTACGACCTTCACGGCGACGCCACCTTGCTTTCGTCCATCGAAGAAAAGGGTTTCAGCCCCGCAGACATTACCGACGTGTTCCTTAGCCACCTGCATTTCGACCACGTAGGCGGCGCCGTGCAGTTCAGCCGCGACGGCTCCCGCCTCGACCCCACTTTCCCGAATGCCACTTATTGGTCAAACGAAGCACACTGGCAATGGGCCACACATCCCAATCCGCGCGAAAAAGCCTCATTTTTGAAGGAAAATATCCTTCCATTGCAGGAATCGGGGCAATTGCGGTTTGTGGAAAACGGGCAATCGCCTTTCGCAGGCATTACCCTGGTAAACGTGGACGGCCATACCGAGCAAATGATGCTGCCCGTGATCGAATACAAAAACCGCAGGATCATTTACTGCGCGGACCTTATTCCGTCGTCTTACCATGTGCCCATCCCCTGGCTCATGGGCTACGACATGCGGCCGTTGCAAACGATGGAAGAAAAGCAGCGCATCCTCGACCAGGCCGTTTCCGAAGAATGTATCCTCCTTTTCGAGCACGATCCGGTGTATGAGGCTGCAATAGTAGAAAATACGGAAAAGGGCATTCGGGTAAAAGAGCGCGGGGCGTTGAAGGATTTCCTGGTTGAGTAAATGCCGATATTTCGTTACATTTGAATATGCACGCTCAAAAAGACATCCAATTCGACCAACTGATAAACCTCGTCAGAGGCTTGTCGGAAGTCCAGCGCAGGCAACTGAAAGCTGAGCTGGATCGGCTTGAACGAGCGTCTACCGGCAGCTCGCTCGAAGAATTCCTGCTGTCAGCCCCAACGTTCTCTGAAAATCAAATCAAAACGATTGAAGAAACCAGAAAGGCAATTGACCAATGGCGAAAGAACTAGTCCTAGCTGACACCTCCATTCTCATCGATTTTTTCCGCAAGTCCGATAAGACTAATTCCCGGCTGATCAAACTGGTCAGGGAAGATTTGAGATATTGCATTTCGGCGATCACCGAATTCGAAATCTACACGGGCACTACGCCGGAGCAGGTACCCTATTGGGAAGACTTCTTATTCCGGACACAGGTCCTGGCATTCGATAAGGAAACTGCTCGTACAGCTGTTGACATTAGTATGGCGCTCAAAAAGCAAAATAAGCTAATCGGCATGGCAGATATCTTCATCGCCGCCACAGCATTGCAATATGCGCTGCCGCTTGCAACATTGAATACCAGGCATTTCGAACGGATCGAAGAACTTCAAATTCTGTTATGAAAACAGCCCTCATCCTTTCCGGCGGTGGTGCGCGTGGGATTGCGCATTTGGGTGTGGTGCAGGCGCTGCGGGAGCGGGGCGTGCGGGTAGATGTGATGAGCGCGACGAGTTCGGGGGCATTTGTAGGTGCATTGCTCGCGTACGGGTACGAGCCGCGGGATGTTTTGAGGATTATTCGTGAAACGAGTTTTTACTCCTATTTACGGTTCGGTATCGGGGCGAGCGGGCTGCTGCACATGCGCAAAATGGAGGATGCATTCCGCAAGTTTATCCCGGAAAACAGTTTCGAGTCGCTGAAAATGCCTTTCGTAGTAACAGCTACTGATATCGTTTCGGGGGAAGAGGTACATTTCCGCAGCGGAGAGCTTGCATTGCCGGTACTGGCTTCGTGCTGCATTCCCGGCCTGTTCAGCCCGATGCATTACGATGGACACGAGCTCGTGGACGGCGGCGTACTGAACAACCTGCCTGTGGAGCCGGTTCTCGGAGACGCCGATTATTTCATCGGCAGCCATTGCAACCCCTTCAATCTCGACAAACCGCTGAAACGCACGACCGAAATCGTGTACCGGGCCCTGATCCTTGCGATGCACACCAAAACCAGGGCCCGTTTCGCGAAATGCAATTTGCTGATCGAACCACCCGCATTGAGCCGGTTCAGTATCTTCGATTTCAGAAAGGCCGACCAGCTTTTTGAAACGGGTTACACTTTTACCAAAGCACTCCTGAACGGGCAGGGCGTATTACTTCCCTGACGCCGCCACGGCTTTGTTGCCAAGCTTACTGATCACCCATTCGCCCACCTGCTGACCTTGCTTCTGGCCGTTTTCGATGGCGTCCATGAAGTGAATACCGCCATAAAACCGCGACATGCCCGATTCTTCCGATGCAGCGATGAAGGATTTGAACGGGCGTGCTTTGAGGTTAAAACGCTCTTCCACAGTATCGATATAAGAAAAATTGTCGCCGAAGTAATGCGTGAGGATCACCGCAGCGGCCGTGGAAATGACCGAGTGCCCGCTCAAATATTCGGGAAATGGCGGGGTCTGGAGAAATGGCTTCCAGGTCGGGTCGATGTACTTGCGGATAGCCGTTTCCGGGCGGATGCGGTTACTGCGGTATTTCTCGTCCCAGCAGGCCATGAAACCGTCCATCAGCCCGATCGCCACCGAGGTGTTGATGAGCAGTGTTTTACCAAAATCGGTCTTCGCTTTCAGGCACGCAATGTCGGTAATGCCCATCCAGTGTGCTCCCGGCGAGATTTTCTTCATTCCTACCAGTAAATGCCCCTTGTTTTCGAGCGCGAACGGGTTGCAGTCCCAGAATGCGGCGATCACGCGGTGCTCCTGCTCCTTGGTATCGTCGTAGTTGCGTTTCATTAATTTAAAAAACTCCGAATCCTTCGACTCCGAGAATGCGATCGGCGGCGCGGGCTTGAATTGCCCGGACGAATCCAGCGTAAATGGCCGTACCGTTTTGAAATACGGTTCCACCGGTGGGAAATAGCCCGGAGGTGTCGGATACCAGGTACCCGGACCGCCGTGCGGCTCGTAGCGTGGAAAGTTGCTGATCTTGTTGTAACGGTCGGCTTTGGCATATTTCAAAATCTGCTTGCTGATCGCTAATGCGTATTCCTGCGAACCGGCGATCACAGCCTCGTCGAAACCGATCTTTTTACAAGAGTCGATCAGGCTTTGCTGGTAGGTTTTGAGCAGCACGCCGCCGGAAGGCTGCATTTTCTTCGCCGTTTCGAGCATAGCCAATGCCGCTGCCAGCTGGTAGGAATATTCCTCGATTTTAGGCTTTTCTATTTCCGGAAAATCATTCAGCACGCCGTGCATGCCGGCATATTGCTTGTCGTTCAATGCCACCACTTCATAGCCGGCCAGGCAGGCATAGGCGTAGAAACGTGCCCCCAAAGGCGGGTTCGTGACGTCGTGGACCATGACATCGGTCATTTGCATCGTGATCTGCCCGATTACCGAAGGGCTGATCTCCTTTTTCGATTCATTTTTCTTGCAGGCCACGAAACTCACGGCCATCAGCATTCCCAGCAGAAGGTTACTGAACTTTACCAATTTGATATGCTTTTATTTCCTGTTGATTAATCCCGAATAATACTTTGTTACCCAGCGGCAGTACGCTCCGCACATCGCCCTTCAAGCCCAGTCCCGACTGATCCTGCTGCACATACTGAAACTGCCCGCGGCCGTCGCCTTTCAGCAAAATGCCGTAATTGGCATCATATTTCCCGAACCGGAGCCGCGCCTTGCTTACGTTCCCGCAAAGCAGCAGATCCTTTTTGCCGTCGCCATTATAATCCAGCGACGTAATCGTGTAAACGGGCGAAATCTGCACTTGCAGCGGCAATGCCTTTTCGGAGAATTTCGCCGTGCCATTCCTTTCAAAATAGGCCGTTTGCAGGTAATTCGCTCTCAGTTCCCGGGCGCCTTCGAGTTCTTCTTTGGTAAAGACTTCCTTCACGGTCGCGTCCGCGTAGCTTTTGTAATCCTGGAAACGGGTCCGCATGATGCTCATCTGGTCCAGCAGCTCGTCGCGCGTAACGTACGGGTAGCTCTTGCCCTGAATATAAAAACTCATGATCGGGTCCACATTTCCGTTGTCGTCGAAATCCTTGTAAACCATTTCCACGGGCTCGGCGTCGCTGGCCTTGCATTGGGTGTTGGTGCCCATATTACCGATCACCAGATCTGCCTTACCGTCACCATTCAGGTCTTCGACGAGGATTTTGTTCCACCAGCCATTGTAAGGCTTGTCGAAATATTCGGTCGTTCTGTTTTCAAGTTTTCCATTGTTATTGATGAAAACCGTCACCGGCATCCATTCGCCCACGAGGATCAGGTCGGGCTTTTTGTCGTCGTTTAAGTCCGTCCAGGCCGCGTCGGTTACAAGACCGATTCGTTCCAGTTCTTTTGCGAGGCTCGCCGTTTGATCGGTGAACTTACCCTTACCATCATTGATCAATATATAACTGCGTGGTGCCTCGGGGTACCGGCCGGGGACCACGCGGCCGCCTACGAAAAGGTCGGGCTTGCCGTCGCCGTTGATGTCGGCCGTACGCACGCAGCTGGTGCTGGTGAGCATTGCGGGCAATGCGCCTGCGCTTTTAGTCAAATTCCCTTTGCCGTCGTTCAGGTAGAGGCGGCTTTGGAGCAACGGATCTTCGGGCAGGAAGCTGCCATACCCGCCGCTTGCTACGAAAATATCCTGCGCACCGTCGCCGTTCGCATCGAAAAACAGGGCGTCGGTATCCTCACTGCGCTTGTCGGCCTCGAATCCGGGAACGGCTTTGGCTGTGAATGCGCCGCTTTTTCGCTGGATGTACAATTTCGCCGCCTCGCCGGAGGTACCGCCAATGAACACATCGTCCAGCCCGTCGCCGTTCACATCACCCTTGCGCATGCACGGGTTCGAGAAGGAGATCGGGTTAATGAGCAATGGCTGGCGTTTGAAATCATTCATTTTCACCGCCGGGCTTCTAAATGCGATCGGCGAAGCCACCGGCGCGAATACAGGCGCTGCGGGCCTTTCCAGCTTCTGGTAGCCCTTCGCATTTGCCTGCGAAAGCGCCAGTGTCGTGTTGGCTTTGGGATTAATCACCTTTTCCACCTTCCCATCCAGCCAGGTGACCACCAGCGAATCCACGCCGCCATCCTTACCGAGCCCGAAATGCAGCACCGGCGACACGCTCGACTGGTAGCCGCGCGTCGGCATTTGTTCCAGGTATTGCTGCTGGCCTTTCTGGTAAATGGCCACCTTCGCGCCGAGGCCCTGGGTATTCTGCCCGCTTCCGGTAAGTTTTACTTTTAAATAATTGTTTTTCAAATACTTATCACCATCGTTCTGGTAAATGAACGCCGGCTTGTTGATATTGTTCACGACCAGGTCCAGGTCGCCGTCGTTATCGAGGTCGGCATAGGCGGCACCGCCGGAATTGGAGATTTCACCCAGGCCCCAGGCGTCGGCTACATTACTGAACGTCAGGTCTTTTTTGTTGTGAAAAAGGTAATTTTTCATGTTCGAAGACGGCATCTGGTACACGAGTTGCAGCACGTCCTCGCGTTTTACCTGCCCTTCAATGCGCTTCAAATGGTCGCCCATGAACTTCACGAAATCCATATTCGTAAAGTCACGCAGGTTTCCGTTGGTGATGAAAAGGTCCTTCCAGCCGTCGTTGTCATAGTCTGCAAACAGGGAGGCCCAGCTCCAATCGGTGTTGGACACCCCCGAAAGCTGCCCTATTTCCGAGAATACCGGTTTTTTCGTTCCCTTGCCCAGCCCTTCGTTCAGTTGCAGCATATTGCGCATATACTGGTGGTGAAAGCCCATTTTGACATTGAAATCGAACAATTCGTAGTTATCCAGCCCCGTGAGCAGCTTCTGCCGGCGGTTATCCTCCGGCAGCATGTCGAGCGTGAAGATGTCGGGGAGGCCGTCGTTGTTGAAATCGGCAATGTCGTTACCCATCGACGAGTGCGACGTATGCCCGATGGCCGCGTCGAGCACGTCGGTGAATGTGCCGTTGCCGTTGTTAATGTACAGAAAATCCGGCACGGAATAGTCGTTGGAAATGTACATATCCTGCCAGCCGTCCTGGTTAATGTCGGCAATGCCGATGCCCAGGCCGTAGGTCAGCTGGGAGCTGTGAATGCCCGCTTTGGTGGTAATATCGGAGAAATGCGGTATGCCGTTTTGCGGGTCGTTGCGGAAAAGCCTGACGCCGGTAACGGGGTCTTCTTTTTTAAGAATGTCGGCCGTGCTGGCTTCGTCGAGGATCGGAAGCGCCTTGGGATTATGGTTGAGCAGGAACATATCGAGGTCCCCGTCTTTATCAAAATCGAAAAATGCGGCCTGTGTGCTGTTGCTCGGCGTACCGAGGCCATATTGCTCCGCTACTTCTTCAAACTGTGGAATGCCCTGTGCATTGTTGCCTTTGTTGATGAAAAGCTGGTCTTTGAGGCTTTCGGGCGACACGGCGCCGGAGTAGCACACGTAAATATCCAGTTTGCCATCTCCATTCACATCCGCCATCGTCACGCCGGTTTTCCACGGCCGCTCGCGACCGCCCACCTGCGCGATGGCCGTAATGTCTTCGAACACCATTTTACCCTTGTTCAGGTACAGCTTGTTGGGCACCATGTTGCCGGTGAAGTAAATGTCTTCCAGCCCGTCGCCATTCAGGTCGCCTACCGCCACGCCGCCGCCATTGTAAAAATATTCGTACATGAGCACATTCGTGTTCAGGCCTTCGGTCAATGTATTGGCGAAATCGATTTTGGTTTGTCCGGGGTCCAGGAGCGTGAAGAGCGGCGGTCCGTCGGAAGGCTTTTTATTTTCTTGGGAATCGGAGGATTTGTCACAACCGGAAAGAACCAGTCCAGCGATCAGGATCATGCTGCCTGCTTTCCAGGGCGATAATTGCTTCATAACAGGAATGAAGAGTTTTTGAAGGAATAAAAAAAGAAACTATGCCTTGTAAGCCAAGGCATAGTTTCTGTAAAATTAGTCAATAAAATATAACTATTTATCGTAACCGGGGTTTTGGACCAGTTTTGCGTTACGGTTCATTTCGTCGCGGCTGAACGGACGGAAATACATCTTGTCCACCCAGGTGCGGTTTTCGTGGGATTTCTCCTCTACCGGGGTGTAGGTGTAATCATAAACCGTTGGATCATAGTGATATGGTTCCTTCATCGACTTTCCAGCTTTGAACTTACCGATCACGTTGATGTACTGCAGCGAGCGGCCCAATGTAGCAGGCGCAACCATCCAGCGGCGTGCATCATGGTAACGTTGTTCTTCGTATGCCATTTCAATGCGTTTTTCATGACGGAAAGCTTCTTTCAAAGCGGCTCCCGACACTTTCAGCGCGGGCATACCGGCACGGAAGCGGATCTTGTTCAGCCATTCCAATGCAACTGCTTCTTCGCCTAGTTCGATGCTCGCCTCGATGTAGTTGAACACGTTTTCAGTCACCCGGATGAATGGCCACGGGATGTTCTGACGGTCGGTGTTGTCGTACAGAGAAGGGTTCGGATCGATGAACTTACGCATGTAGTAACCGGTACGGCTACCGTTCCAGTCTTCGATAGAGCTGCTGCGGGTATCCAATCCTTTACGGTTGAACAGCACACCTTTATCGTCGAGCAGGTCGTAAGCACCCGTCTGAACCTGGTTGGCAGGGTCTTTCGCATCGGAAGGACGTGGTTTCCAGTTAGCGCCGTCGTACATGACAGTTGCGTAGAAACGTGGGTCGCGGTTTACGTAAGGGCTTGCCTTGTGCGTCGGGTTAGTCCACGAGAATGGCGTGCCATCCATCATTTCGTAATCATCTACCAGCGTTCCGATCGGCGTGTTACCAGCCCAGTTGTGGTAGCCGTTAGGACCGTTGTTCAAACCGGTCTGACGTGCACCTTCGTTCTGGCTTGGGGTAAAGTAGCGTCCGAAAACGATATCGTTGGCCGAAGCATCCAGCGATTTGTCCGCGCTGGCGCCGGCCATTGCCAGTGAGATGTAATTGAGGCGGCCTTGTTCCGGGGTTACGGGAGCCGTCAGGTTCAATTTGTAACCATTACCGCTGGCATCCAGGGCAGCCTTCGCTGCGGCTTGCGCAGCGGTCCACCGCGCCTTACGGTCGCCGGAGGTATAACCGAGGAATTCCGGGTTCGTGAAAGCGGCAAGGGCCGCCGATTTCGCCTTCATTGTAGGAACATCGTGCAAATCACTCGCAGCGTAAAGCAACACACGTGCTTTCAGTGCCAGGGCGGCGGCTTTGCTAGCGCGACCTTTCGCCAGGTTTTTACCATCCAGCAACAATGCTGCGCTATCTGCGTCGCTCACGATCTGCTTCACGCATTCGTCCCAGGTATTGCGGGGAACGGAGTAGTCTTCGTTCAGCGCGTACACTTTTTTGATGATTGGCACCGCTCCGTAATAGCGAATCAGCTGCTGGTAATAGTAGGCACGCAGGAAGTAGGCTTCGCCTTTCAAACGTGCTTTCAGCGTCTCGTCCGAGAATGTAGCTGTTACCAGGTTCGTCAGCGCGATGTTGGTAGCACGAATGCGGGTGTACATCGGGCCCCAGCCGTAGGTATCATCCACCCAACCGAGGTTGGACGGGCTCAAACTCCCTTCGTTTACGGTGTTGATGTTACGGCCCGTGTGGGTAAACACGGCTTCGTCGGTCAGCGACGCGAGCATTTGCTCGCTGAAACCACCCTGCTGAAGACCCGCGTAGATACCGGTCACAAAACCTTCTGCCAAAGCACCGTCTTTCCATGCTTCTTCGCTCGGGATTTCCGTTGGCGGCGTCACATCCAGAAAATCAGTGTCGCACGACGCAAGCCCTCCGCCCAGCAAGGCAATTAGCAATAGACTTTTATATTTCAATTTCATGTTTCTTAATCGTTAAAATGCTACACGTACGCCTGCGCTGAGAACTCTTGCCTGCGGATAGTATTGGCCGCTCGTCGTTGTTGCTTCGGGGTCCCACACTTTGATCTTATCGAAAGTGATGAAGTTCAAACCGTTCACGTAAACCCGGAAATTGCTCAAACCGATTTTCGAACCGATTTCCGATGGCAGGTTATAGCCGATTTCGACGTTTTTCAAACGCAGGTAGTTGTTGCTTTTCAGGAAGTAGTCGTTGATACCACCACCGCTACCGCCGGTGAAACCGTTACCAGAGCCGACGTTGGTATAGTACCTGTTGTTACGGTTAGTCAAACGTGGATACTCGCTTGTTGGATTATCGATGGTCCAGCGGTGGTCATAATCGTATTTCAGATAATTACCAATGTCCCCGGATTCTGTCAAGCCTACAAGTTGCAAGCCACCCATTGCTCCCTGGAACAACATCGCCAGGTCGAACTGTTTGTAGCCCAAGTTGATGGACGCACCACCTGTAAACCAAGGACGTTGCGTTTTGTCGGAACGGACACGGTCATCGCCATTGATTTTACCATCACTGTTAATATCCTGGAATTTCATGTCTCCCGGACGAAGGTTACCTGTGATCGGGCTGTAATCAAGCTTGTTGCCGTCGATTTCCGCCTGATCCTTGAAAACACCGTCGAATTTGTACATGAGGAATGAGTTGTAAGGCATTCCTGTCGTGCGCTGATAGCTCGGAGCACCTGGTGTTTCGTCCCAGAAAGTGATCTTGTTTTTGGCATAACCGCCGTTTACGCTCACAGAGTAAGTGAAATCACCCGCATTGCCGTCGTAGCTCACTTTAAATTCCCATCCTTTGTTCACCAGTTTTCCAAGGTTTTGGGGCGGAAGACGGCCATCGATACCGACTGATGAAGGCGTAGAACCCGCTTTCGGGATCAGTGTTTTTGAACGGTTGTTCACGAAATAGTCAAACTCGAAAGAAAGTTTGTCATTCAGCAAAGTACCCTCGATACCAAAGTTGGTGTTGTTTGCGACCTCCCAGGTAAAGCTTGGGTTAGCAATACGTGTTTCCAGCAAAGTTCTTGCCACCTGATCGTTGATAATGTAGCTTCCGAAGCCCATTGTCGACAGGTATTGGTACTCTGCCAATGTTTCCGTTCCGAGGAAGTAAGGTTCTGCACCCATTTGTCCCCACGAAGCACGTAGTTTTACATTGTTTACGTACCGGGAAATGCTGTTTTTCCAGAAACCTTCTTCCGAAATACGCCATCCGGCCGATACCCCCGGGAAGAAACCGAAACGACCTTCTTTAGGAAATACATAGGAACCATCTACGCGCCACAGGAACTCGGCCAGATATTTTTCTTTGAAGTTGTAACCTGCACGGCCATAGTAGCTCAAACGTGCACGTCTGTACAGATCGCCACGGTTGGTACCTGAGTTATCAATGTTTTGCTCAGCAGTACCACCGGCAAAAAGCTGGTCGACAACCGGTGAAATGTAGTAGCGGCGGAATGCGAAGAAACCGTCAGCATCTACTTTCTCGCGTTGAACACCGGCCATTACATTAAAGTTATGTCCACCGATCGATTTTTCGTAAGACACCTGACCGGTCAGCTGAATAGAAAGTTCTTGCGCAGAAGTTTCTGTCAGACGCGGGTCTTTGAAAGTCGAACGAACGGTCCCCGTCAGCAACGGAGTGGTGCCATCTGCTTCGAAAGTCTTCTTGTCCCAGAAATAAAGCGTCCAGGGCGTTTCGAAGTTTTTCACGCGGCGCAGTTGCTTATCGAGCGCAGCCATCGTATTGATTTTCAATCCTGGTACGCCTGGCACCTGGATTTCAAGACCACCGTTGGTTTGGATATAATCGCGCTTGTCGTTGTTGTAACCCGTTGTGTTGGTAGTAATTACCGCAGGGTTTTGACCGTTTTCGATATCCGGGCCCGGACGTCCGTCCGGCCAGATCGCGATTTCGGTCGGTTTACCGCGCATCAGCATACGGAAGATCGCACCCGCACTGTTACCTCCCGACGGGAAGTGACGGAATTCTTCACGCAATGTAACACCCAGGTTCGCTGTAATGTACTTGTTAATTTTCGTATCCAGGTTGATACGCATATCATACTGCTTGTAACCTGTTGCAGAGTTGATATAGTAACCATCCTGATTGATGTGACCCAATGAAGCGAGGTATTTGATGTTTTCGCTACCACCTGTCAATTGCAGGTTGTGACGTTGCTGAGGCGCCCATTTGCGGAGCACAGATCCGTACCAGTCGGTATCAGGATAAAGCAGCGGAGACGATTGATCTCTGAATTTCTGCATATCCTCCGGTTTGTAAACCGCATTCAGTACGTTCCCGTTATCAGTCCTGGTATACGAGCCGTTTGTATTGAAGCCTTGCAATGCACCTTGCCACTGTCCTACGGGCAGGTTGTCGTAAATCTGCAATTCGTTGCGGATTGTCGCGTATTCGACTGCATTCGACATTTCGGGTGTACGCGTAGGCTGCGAAATACCCAGGTTCATATCGTATGAAATCTGTGGCTTGCCCGTTTTACCGCGTTTGGTGGTGATGAGGATAACCCCGTTACCGGCGCGTGAACCGTAGATCGCCGCCGCCGCATCTTTCAGTACCGAAATACTTTCGATATCGGCCGGGTTGATCCGGTCCAGACCGCCTGAACGGTTGGGGACACCGTCCACTACAATCAGCGCGTTGCTGTTACCCAGTGAGTTGGTACCGCGGATACGGATGGCCGAACCATCGTAACCCGGCTCACCGCTGGATTGTACCGCTGAAATACCCGGCAGACGTCCGCCTAATGTATTGGAAAGGTTGGCAGCAGGCGCTTTTTGGAGCTCGGCACCTTTCACCGCTGTTACCGAACCGGTCAGCGTTGCTTTTTTGGCGGTACCATAACCTACCACGACCACCTCTTCAAGTGCCTTGGTGTCCGCCGCGAGGGTCACGTCAACGATACTTTTACCGCCTACCGCGATTTCTTGTGTAAGGTATCCGATAAACGAGAATACCAGCGTGCCGTTTCTTTCGGCATTCACTGTGTAAAGGCCCTCGTTGTCGGTTACTGTACCTGCGGTGGTCCCCTTCACGACAACGCTTACGCCAGGCAGCGGTTGTCCCTGTTCATCTTTGATCTTACCCTTGATCGTGTTCTGGGCAAATGCGCCCACCACGGTCACCAGCGCGAGACAAAGAGAAAAAACACTTCGTGATACAGCACGAGGCGTCCATCCAGTAGAAAATCTCATAGATTAATAGTTAGATTAAAAAGTTGTAGTAAGAATGCTTGCTTAACCGTATAAGCACGGAACGTAGAGTCAGCCGGTGATTTCTTGTGAAATCCGGTCCGGGCGGCTTAAAAAAAAGAGTGGATTGGAGAATTCTTTACATAGGTACTTGGTAGGCGTTAGGGTGATTACTTCCATCGATCAGAGTTCAGGATCAAACAGTGTACATCATACACAATTGTATTCAGATACTCCATTTGATTGTAGAAGAAGTACCATTAGGTGTGATATACTCGTTTGATTGTACAAAAAGATATTAATTTTTTTACAAAAAAAAGGTTTCCCGGTTAATGAATATGCATTCTTAAAAAATAACAATAAATAATGGCACCCTTCGAACATTTTTTATCATTTGGTGATATATAAGTTACAAACGATCACTCTTTTGTACAGAATTATCACCGAATTCCTATTTCTTGCTATATTCGTAGAGCATTTCAGTTACAAATTCCCATCCATATCGAATGAAGTTCCGTTTACTCTCCCTTTTGTTTCTACCGCTTGTTTTCGGATGTAAAAAAGAGTCATCGCCGGACGAGTACAATGCCAGGGCGGCCGACCCGAAGCTTTTCCATGAAACGGCCACCTACCTGACCGACGTTATCATTCACGATATTTTCAAACCACCGGTGGCCAGCCGCATTTACGGCTATTCGTTTTTGGCTGCCTACGAGGCACTAGCGCCCGGCCATGCCGACTACCAATCACTTGGAGATCAGCTTGTTAAATTCAAATCACCTCCGCGGCCGGACACCTCCCTCGCCTACTGTTTTCCGCTGGCGAGCGTCAAGGCATTTACCGTGGTGGCCCGTACGCTCACTTTCTCCGGCAACATGTGGGACACCTACGAAAAGGACCTTTTTGCCAAATACCAGGACATGGGTATTCCGGAGGACGTATATGAACGCTCCATCGCATACGGCGACACCGTGGCGAAGCATATAATGGCTTATGCGGCCAAAGACCACTATAAAGAGATACGCGGTTATCGCTATACGGTGACCAATAAACCAGGTACCTGGGTGCCTACGCCCCCTGCGTACGCGGACGCCTGCGAACCTATGTGGAATACCGTTAGGACGTTTGCGCTCGACTCGGTGACGCAATTCCGCTGCCCGCCGCCGGCCAAATACGATCTCGCCAAAGACAGCAAGTTCATGGAGCTCGCGATGGAAGTCTATAACACGGGAAAAAACCTGACCGACGACCAGAAAGCCACGGCCTATTTCTGGGACGACAATGCCTTTGTGACGAATGTCGTTGGTCATGCAATGTTTGCCAATAAAAAAATGACACCCGCCGGTCACTGGATGGCGATCGTACGAACGGTATCAACGGACAAAAAACTCGACCTGATGCAGTCGGTAGAAGCCTATACGTTGGGCGCGCTGGCGATTTACGATTCGTTTATTGCCTGCTGGGACGAGAAATACCGCACCGTCCGCATCCGGCCTGAAACAGTGATCAATAATAACTGGGACCCTAACTGGCGCCCATTCCTGGAAACACCCGCATTTCCCGAATATGTAAGCGGGCACAGCTCCATTTCGGCCGCCTGCGGTGTGGTGCTCACGCATCTGATCGGAAGCAATGTAGCGTTCACCGATACCACGGAGAAGAAGTACGGGCACGGCATTAAATCCTTCAAATCGTTTGAAGAAGCATACTGGGACGCGTCCATCAGCCGGGTATACGGCGGTATCCACTACCGCGACGGCGTGGAGGAAGGCACGCATTTGGGCCAGAAAGTGGGTGAAAATGTATGGCGGAAGGCGGTTACCCGCCGAAGCAGGAATGTGCTCGCCCAAAGCCCGAAACCCTGAAATTACACGTGGTCGGCATTGTAATGCAGCCCGATGTTCTCACGTCGGGCCATCGCCATTTTGATGATCAGGTATGAAACCGAGATCATATTGCGCAGCTCGCATATCGCTACCGACACCTTCGATTCGCGGTACAGATCCTCGTGCTCCTGGTGCAGCAGTTCGAGGCGGTCATAGGCGCGTTTCAGACGGCGGTCGGTGCGGACGATGCCCACGTAGTTGGACATGATGCTGTTCAGTTCGCGGGTCATTTCGGTTACGAGTACCTGCTCTTCCGGGTGCGTGGTACCCGAGTCGTCCCATTCGGGGATATTCAGCGGCATTACCGCATTTTCGAAATGCTCGATGGTGCTTTCATAGGCGCGGTGCCCGAACACCACCGCTTCGAGCAGGGAGTTCGAGGCCAGGCGGTTGGAGCCGTGCAAGCCCGTGCAGGAGCATTCCCCTACCGCGTACAGAAATTCGATATTTGTCTTGCCCCATTCATTCACCCTTACGCCCCCGCACATATAATGCTGCGCGGGCACGACGGGGATCATGTCCTTTCGTACATCGATGCCTTGTTGGAGACAGTATTCGGTGATATTGGGGAAATGTTCCAAAAACTTTTCGTAGTCGAGATGCCGGACATCGAGGTACACGTGGTCCACCCCGTTTTTCTTCATTTCGGAGTCGATGGCCCGGGCCACGATATCACGGGGGGCCAGTGACAGGCGCGCGTCGTAATTCTCCATGAAGGTACTCCCGTCCGCTCTTTTTAATATACCCCCAAAACCGCGCACGGCTTCCGAAATCAGGAACGAAGGCTTCTGGCCCGGCTCGTAGAAGCTCGTCGGGTGGAACTGGATAAATTCCATATTATCGCAAATGCCTTTGGCGCGATAGGCCATGGCGATGCCGTCGCCGGTCGCGATGGTCGGGTTGGTGGTGCTTTGGTAGATGTTCCCGATACCGCCGGTGGCGAGCAGTGTGGTTTTGGCTAAAAACTTCTCCACCTCGCCAGTCTGCCGGTTGAGCACATAGGCCCCGAAGCATTTGATATCCTCGCGGTAGCGGTAAACGGTTTCGCCCAAATGGTGCTGCGTGATGAGCTCCACTGCGTAGTAATGCGTGAAAATCTGGATGCTCTTGTGCCGGTTGACCTCTTCAAGCAATGCCCGCTCGATCTCCGCCCCGGTAATGTCCTTGAAATGCAGAATGCGGTGATCGGAATGCCCGCCTTCTTTTGCGAGATCGTATTCCCCGCCCTTTTCCTTATCGAAACGTGTCCCGTAGTCGATCAGCTCCTGGATGCGCTCCGGCGCCTCCCGCACGACGATTTCGACGATATGCCGCTTATTGACCTCGTCCCCCGCGTCCATCGTGTCCTGAATATGCTTTTCAAACGAATCGGATTCGGCCCAGACGACCGCGATGCCGCCCTGGGCATATTTGGTATTGGTTTCATCGGCCTGGACCTTGGTGATCACGGCGATGGACACTTCCTGTTTCAGTTCATCGAAATGGCGGGCTAATTTGGCTGCGTAGCTAAGTCCGGCAATTCCCGAACCGATAATCAGAAAATCAAACTGGGGCATAATTTCAGGAATAGGGTTTTATATCGGGTGTCAGATGCCTTTGCTCAGTTCCAGCATACGTGCCACGGAATCATAAGCTTTCAGGCGGATGTCCTCGGGTACAAAAATCTCCGGCTGCTCGTAATACAGCGCATTATATACCTTTTCGAGCGTATTCATTTTCATATACGGGCATTCGGAGCACGCGCAGGTGTTGTTATCCGATCCCGGCGCGGGGATCAGCTTTTTGTCCGGCACCGATTGTTTCATTTTATGCAAAATACCCGCCTCGGTAGCTACGATAAATTTCTCGTGCGGCGAGTCTTTGACAAATTTCAACAGCCCGGTCGTGGAGCTCACGAAATCGGCCTGTTTCAGAATATCCTCCTTGCATTCCGGGTGGGCGATGAGCAATGCGTCGGGGTGCTCCTCGCGC
Source organism: Dyadobacter beijingensis DSM 21582 (assembly GCF_000382205.1). Classification (GTDB taxonomy): domain Bacteria; phylum Bacteroidota; class Bacteroidia; order Cytophagales; family Spirosomataceae; genus Dyadobacter; species Dyadobacter beijingensis. The sequence goes on along the minus strand of NZ_KB907787.1, from coordinate 911,931 downwards.
AATTGTGCCAGTTTTTCCCTTGAAATGTCGATATGCACAATGCAGGCACCATCCCACAGCACCATGTCGCGGCCGGTTTTATGGGCTACGTAACGGCCCAGGTTCGCATCCGGCGCGAAGATGATCTTCTGATCCTTCGGCAGGCTTTCCACAATCTGCAATGCATTCGAAGAAGTACAAACGATGTCGGTCAATGCTTTGATCTCCGCCGAGCAGTTAATATAGCTGATCACGATATGGTCCGGATACTGCGCTTTGAAAGCCGCAAACTTATCGGCCGGGGCCGAGTCCGCCAGCGAGCAGCCTGCATTCAGATCGGGGATCACTACCTTTTTCTGCGGGCTCAGCACCTTGGCGGTCTCGCCCATGAAATGCACGCCGCAGAACACGATCATGTCCGCATCCGTCGCCGCGGCCTGCTGTGAAAGCCCGAGGCTGTCGCCGATATAGTCGGCCAGGTCCTGGATTTCCGCATCCACGTAGTAGTGCGCGAGGATCACCGCGTTCTTTTCTTTTTTCAAGCGGTTGATCTCCGCAACGAGATCGATATCTTCCGCAATTGCTTCCGTCACATATCCGTAGCGGTTTACCTGCGCTTCAATTGTAGTCATTATGGTGAATAATTGGCTTTTAAGTACTATCAAAAATCCATGCCGAATTTACGATATTAAACCAATGCAAAGCAAAGAAAGTGCGGCCCCACCACAAAAACGAAAGCCGCCGGGAACGGTCCCGACGGCTTTTTATCCATGTAAAATAAGGTCTTTTAGAATATCCAGCGGAAGAATGCGTATAGCGTACCCGATAGCAGCATGCTCACCGGGAGGGTCAGTACCCACGCAATCACGATGTTACGGATCGTACCGCCTTGCAGGTTCTTCACACCCTTGCTCGCTACCATCGACCCCGCGATACCCGAGGAAAGTACGTGCGTCGTACTCACCGGAAGTCCCATATAAGAGGACACCCCGATCGTACTCGCCGCTACCAATTCAGCGGAAGCACCTTGTGCGTAAGTCAAATGCTGCTTACCGATCTTCTCGCCGATCGTCACCACGATACGCTTCCAGCCTACCATTGTTCCAAGGCCGAGGGAGAGTGAGATCATAAGGATTACCCAGTCCGGCGCGTAATCGGTGTATCTTCTGATGCCGTGCTCGCTGCCGGATTGTTTTTTCAGGAACGCAAGATCAGTAGCATTCAGGTTAGCCTGGCCATTGTCGAGAATCGTTTTGATATTGCGGCTCACGAGCAAAAGCGAGCGGCGTGCTTCCATTCTTTCTTCTTTTGGAAGACGGTGCTCCGGCATCGGGTGGTTGATCTGCGCCTGCAAATGCGTCAGTTCTGTTTTGACGGTCGACAAATGGCTGCGGTCCGTAATCGAAAGGCGCGTCGTATCGATGCGGCCTACGGCTTGCTCGATGCCGATGAGGTCGGTCTTCATACCGATAGGATCTTTCGAATTATCCAATGCAAAATGCGCAGGGACGATACCGATCAGAATGAGCATTACCAGGCCGACGCCCTTCTGGCCGTCGTTGGAACCGTGGAAAAAGCTCACCAACGTACAAGTGGTGATCAGAATGGCGCGGATCCAGATCGGTGGCGCTTCATTCTTTTTAGGCTCGCTGAAAACCACTTCGCGAAGCGGCTTGGAAAGCGACCTTCTCAATATGAACATGATAATGATCGCCAATGCAAAACCGAAGATTGGCGAGCTGAGCAGCGACATGAAGAGTTCTTCCGCTTTGGACCAGTTCACGCCCGTTCCCTGGGTATTTTCAGGCATTAATGTAAAAGCAAGACCTACGCCGAGGATGGACCCGATGAGCGTATGCGAGCTGGAACTCGGCAAGCCGAAGTACCAGGTACCCAGGTTCCAGATAATGGCGCTGAAAAGCAGCGCAAACACCATCGCCGCACTGTGGTAGACGTTCTGGTCAATGAGCAGCTCCACGGGAAGCAGGTTCACAATCCCCATTGCAACGGCTATCCCTCCGAAGAATACGCCACAAAAGTTCATAAAACCCGACCATATGACCGCCACATTCGGTTTCAGTGAATTGGTGTAAATCACCGTTGCCACCGCATTGGCGGTATCGTGAAAACCGTTGACAAATTCGAATGCGCAGGCCGCTAAAATACTAAACGCGAGGAGGAGGAAAATGTCGGTTTCAAGACCAAACATAAAAGAAGTTGATAGGTTGAATTATTGACGCAAAACTAGTTATAAACGACCGACCCAATGTTAAGAAATTGTTAAGTCGGCCTTATCTCAGTTTGTTTCTTTGTTAGCCAGCTGCCCGCAAGCGGCGTCGATATCCTTGCCCCTGCTCCTTCTCACATGCACCGAAACCCCTCTGTCTTCCAGGAAAGCGGCAAATTTATCCAGCCGGTCGGCCTCGGTATTTTTGAAGTCAGCCTCCGCGATCGGGTTGTATTCAATAATGTTTACACGGGCCGGAACGCGCTTGCAAAATTCCCACAGCTCCCTGGCATCCTGCAAAGTATCATTGAAGTTGTTGAAGACAATGTACTCGAATGTAATGCGGTTGCCGGTTTTCTTATAAAAATAGTTCAATGCTTCGGCCAGGTTATCGAGCGAGTTCGACTCGTTGATCGGCATGATCTGGTTCCGCTTTTCGTCGTTCGCCGCGTGCAGCGACAATGCCAGCCTGAACCGTACTTCATCGTCCGCCAGCTTCTTGATCATCTTCGCAATGCCGGCAGTCGAAACGGTAATGCGTTTGGGCGACATATTGAGCCCTTCCGGCGAGGTGATGTATTCGATCGATTGAAGGACATTGGCATAATTCAGCAGCGGCTCGCCCATGCCCATGTACACGATATTGGTCAATGGGGCATTGAAAGTCGCCTCGGCCTGCCGCGCGATGGCTACTACCTGGTCGTAAATTTCGCCGGCTTCGAGGTTGCGCTTGCGGTCCATGTAGCCCGTCGCGCAGAACTTGCACGTGAGCGAGCACCCAACCTGGCTGCTCACGCAGGCGGTCATGCGGTCGGCGGCGGGTATGAGCACGCCTTCCACGAGGTTACCATCAAAAAGTTTGAATGCGGATTTGATCGTACCGTCGTTGCTATGCTGCTTTTTAGCGACTTCGAGTGAATGGATGACGAAATGCTCGTTCATCAGCTGGCGCGTGGCCAGAGAGAGGTTGGTCATTTCCTCGAAAGAATGGGCCGATTTTTTCCAGATCCATTCATATATCTGTTTTGCCCTGAAAGCCTTCTCCCCGCGTTCGGTCATCCAGGTTTTGATCTGGTCGACGTTGAGTTTACGGATGTCCTGCTTTTGCTGTATCGTGGTCATTTTCTGCTATAATCTGTCAAACACACAGGGCATTCAACTGTAATTTTCTGCAAAGGTACTGAATGTCAATGATGAAAGCTTAACCCGGAGGAAAATTCGAAAGTTCAATCTTCGAGGTAATCGCGTTTCCATTCGCGGATAATGTCGGTGCCTTTGGGCATGAGCGACAGTCCTTTGGTGATCACCGTAGGCGCTACGGGCACCACGAGCGGGTAGAGATAAGTGTCTTCGGTGCGGTGTGCGGGTATTTTCACGCCGATCGCATCGACCAGCCAGAAGAACACGCTGATCCCGAAAACCCAGGTAAAAACGCCCACCATCGCGCCGGCAAAACTGTCGAAAGTACCGAGTATGGAGTACCGCAGCGACCGCCGGATGGTGTAGCCGAATTGGTTCAACAAAAAAATAGTAGGAAAGAAGATCGCCGAAAAACCTACATAAGGCAGGATTTTCCGTGCGACGCCCTCGCTGAAATACGGCGTGAGGACCTCCATCCCCAACCCCAGAAATTTGAAACCCAAAACCATGGCTACCACCATGCCCAGAATCCCGATGATCTCGATCAGCAGGCCTTTGCGGTAACCATGTAATGCGCCCCAAAGCAAGGGAAGGAGGATGAGCACATCCAGTAATTTCATGCGAGCAATGCCTTCACCAATGTGGAAACAACCCTTCCTTCGGCCTGGCCGGCCAGTTCTTTGGTAGCGACGCCCATGACCTTGCCCATATCCGAAGGCCCGGATGCGCCCACGCGGGCGATGATTTCCTGCAATTTGGCTTTTACTTCGTCTTCGGTCAGCTGCTTAGGCAAAAACTGCTCAATCACGGCCAGTTCCGCTTCTTCTTTTTCGAGCAAGTCGGCGCGGCCTTGTGTTTTATAAATATCGGCAGACTCGCGGCGCTGCTTGGCGGCTTTGGTCAGAAGCTTCAACTCGTCCTCGGATGAAAGTTCTCCGCTCGCGCCGCCTTTGGTTTCTTCCAGCAAAATCAATGACTTGATCGCGCGCAATGCACGCAATGTATCCTGGTCCTTAGCACGCATCGCGTCCTTGATGCCGGATTCTACTTGGGTTTTTAGGGACATGTTACTTTAATGTTGAATGATTGAATCGATCAATTTTGAATGACTGAATGAGCGAATTGCATTGATTTTGGTCAAAAATTAGCTTCAAAAGTGTTTTTAAGTACTCAAATGCTAAATTTGTAACAGACCGGCAAAGTTAGTGATTCACTTGAAAAGTCATCTCAAAGAATCAAAACTCACGCTTCGCTCCGGCGACCGGGTCACACAACTATGCCTAATTGACAATACCCGACATTTACTTACAATGCCTGACTAACACCTGACTTTACTACTTACGCACACATTCACCGTTCCACGGCGGCACATTCACCGTTCCACGGCGGCACATTCACTCATTCACTCATTCAACATTAAAGTACCATGACCCGTCTAAGCGTAAACATCAACAAGATCGCCACCCTTCGCAACTCTCGTGGCGGTGACAATCCCAATGTATTGAAAGTTGCGCTTGACTGCGAGCGATTTGGCGCGCAGGGCATTACCGTCCACCCGCGCCCCGACGAGCGGCATATCCGCTACCAGGATGTGTACGACCTGCGCGAGCTCGTCACCACCGAGTTCAATATCGAGGGCAACCCGTCGGAAAAGAAATTTGTGGAACTGGTGCTCGCCAACAAACCCGACCAGGTGACGCTGGTACCCGATGCGCTCGGCGCCATTACTTCCAACGCAGGCTGGGATACCATCACCCACCGGAGTATCCTGACCGACCTTGTCGGCACATTCAAATCGGCCGGGATACGGGTTTCGGTATTCGTCGATCCCGATGAAGACATGGTGGAAGGCGCCAAAATCTGCGGCGCCGACCGTGTGGAGCTTTACACAGAGCCATTTGCGGCGGGCTATTTCGAGAACCGCCAGAAAGCGGTACTGCCGTTTGTCAAAGCCGCCGAAAAAGCGCGCGAAGTAGGCCTCGGACTCAATGCGGGCCACGACCTCAGCCTGGATAACCTGCATTTTTTGAAACAAAGCATCCCCTGGCTCGATGAAGTTTCCATTGGCCACGCATTGATCTGCGATGCATTATATATAGGACTGGAAAATACGATCCAGATGTATTTACGGGAGTTGGAGCTTTAAAAACTCCGGTACTCCCTTTTCACAAACTGGTTCGCTACATCGAAGTTGGTGATTTTCATATTCGCCCCATCCCACATCAGCCGCTGGCGCCCGGGGAAGGTAAAGCCCTTCCCGTCCGCCTTCGCCTCGCGGTGCAAGTACGAGCGCACGGCCAGGTTGCCCATGAGCACAATTTCCGTCAAGGGCCCGGACTGGTCGAAGGAGGAACTCGTATAAGCACCATGCCCCTTTTTACAAGCCTGTACAAACTGCTGCTGATGTCCTTCCCAGCTGCCCTGCACCAATGCGCGCGGCTTCGTGGCGACGCGGACGTTCTCGAATTTCTTCTCAGGCCATAGCCGCGGGTTCTCGCCGAACATGTGCGCGCTGATAATGCCTTTTGTTCCAATGAACATAATTCCGCCGTCCACACTGCCGAAAATACCCTGGTAATCGCAGCTGTCGGGGAGTTGCGGGCGCATGCCGCCGTCGTACCAGTTCAGGTTGACCTCTTTGCCTGGTGTTTTCGAAGGGAATTTTAAATGGATATTGGCCGAAGGCGGTGCCACGTCGTCGAAAAAAGCTTGTTGGAAAAAATCGGCGTACACCGAGCCGACGCTGCATTCCACCGAGGTGGGATAGCCCAGTTTCAATGCACGGAAAGGCACGTCGAGGAAGTGGCAGCCCATATCGCCCAATGCGCCCGTACCGAAATCCCAGTAACCGCGCCAGCGGAACGGCATATAAGCTTCGTGGTAGTCACGTTTCGGGGCGGTACCGAGCCACAGGTCCCAGTCGACGCCCGCCGGTACGGGCTGGGATTCGCCCCTGTCTTTCGGCGATTGCACGCCCTGCGGCCACACGGGCCTGTCGGTCCACACCTCGATCGTATGCACATCCCCGATCACGCCCGATTGAACGAGCGCTTCCGTATTGCGCGTCCCGTCGCTGCTGCTGCCCTGGTTGCCCATTTGGGTTACTACCTTGTATTTTTTGGCGGCTTCGGTCAGTTTCCGCGCCTCCCAGATGTCTTTGGTCAATGGTTTTTCCACATACACGTGCTTGCCGAGTTCCATAGCCGCGATCGCGATCGGGTAATGCATATGGTCGGGCGTGGTCACGAGCACGGCATCGAAGGTTTTGGCCTCCTTCTCGAACATTTTACGGAAGTCCTTATAATAAGGTGCCTTGGAGAATTGCTTGCGGTACTTTTCGGACTGGCGGTCATCGACGTCGCACAGCGCCACGATGTTTTCTGTACCATTATTGTAGGCCTGCCGGATATTCACATCCGCCTTGCCGCCGCAGCCGACGGCGGCGATGTTGAGCTTGTCGCTTGGCGGAATGAACCCGCGGCCGAGTACATGGCGCGGGACGATCATCAGCGTACCGGCAGCCAATGCGCCGGCTTTCATAAAATCCCTTCTGTTAGTGGTGTTTCCGGATGCCTTTTCGTGGTTGTCCATGCCTGTGTGATCGTTTGTTGAAAAACTGATGTATCACAAAAAAGGCATCCGGCACCAAAGCCTACTATCGGCGTCCGAAGGTTTCTGCGATCTTCATCGCCACGCCCATATCGCCATCTATTTTCAGTTTACCGGTCATCAGCGCCATCATCGCGTTCAGGTCCCCGTCGATGAGTTTCAATGCATTTTTCACTGATACTTCAAACGTGCAGTCCGCTTCCGCGTCGGTGTTGGAAACGCTGTTCGGTACCGATTTGCCATCCACGAACAGCACCCCCTCGTCGGTCACAAATTTGGCTGTGGCATCCAGTCCGCTATCGGTTCCCAGAATGTTTTGAATACGATCAGTCAGAATTTGAAGGCTCATAAGTACCGTTTGTTAGAAAGTTTGAGTTTTGATTGGATTAAAAAACGACAAATGTATACCCGTCGGAAGAATATTCAAATGCCTTTGGTGTTTTCACCGAAAACGGCAAATTTTACATCCATCATCAGAAAACCTGCTGATCCTTTACTAACTGAATGAGTGCTGCTGTGAACCGCCCCACGTTCCTTACGATTTTGTGTTTTCTTACCTTCATGAGCTCGGTTTCGGGGCTTTGGACCCAGTCCGAAAGACTTTGGAACCCGGGCATTACCGCCGACAAAACGCGCGAAACGTTCGAAGCCGTCCGCGAAAACCTCGACCGCCAGCAGCAAACCGCCGAAGCCAAAACGATGGACAGGATGTTTGAAGCGGTGATCGGGCAGACGACCGCCGAAAATATCAAGACAGGCGCCATTATCATGCTCATTTTCGAATCGCTCTCGCTGTACGCGGCGTACCTGATGTGGAATCTTCAAAAACGGGGATTTTACCTCTATCTGGGCGGATTAGCCGTCGCATTTGCGGCGCCTTTACTGATGATCGGCGGCTGGATGGGCGTCATCACCGCGATGGCCGGTGTGTTTTTCAGCATATTCATGGCGATCTGCTACGCTTTCAATCTGAAACACATGTATTAAAGCCCTGAAACCTACCTCTTGTACATTCCGGCGCGCCGCGCAACGTCCGGATGTTACCAATAATTGTAAATAGGGATGTAAGGTCTTGCATTCCATGAAGAAAACTTTTTATTTTGCGCACTAATTTGAATCGAGAAAATGGCTTTAATTAACAAGATCAGAGAAAAATCCGGGGTAGCCGTCACGGTTATCGCTATCAGTTTAATTCTTTTTATGGTTGGAGGCGATTTGCTGGGCCCTAATTCCCTTCTGGGCGGCAACAACAACCAGACAGTGGGAGAGATTGCCGGGAAAGAAATTAATATCAAAGATTTTCAAAGCCGGGTTGACGGTTTCCGTCAGAACTACGAGGCGCAATCGGGCCGCAGCCTGAACGAAGGCGAGCTGGCTTCTTTGAGAGACCAGGCCTGGAACCAGTTCGTGGTGGACATTGCCTACAAAAAGCAATACGACAAGCTGGGACTCGAAGTAACCGACGAGGAACTGTACGATATGGTACAGGGTAACCACATCAGCCCATCGATTCTGCAAGCATTTTCAGACCCGACCACCGGCCGTTTCGACAAGAACGCGGTGATCAACTACCTGAAAAACCTCAAAACCCTTCCATTGGAACAACAAAAATCATGGGAGAATTTTGAGAAAAGCCTTCGTGAAGAACGTACCCGTGCGAAATATGAGAACATGCTTCGCCTCTCGACGTACACACCGAAAGCACAGGCTGAAAAAGAGTACGTAGCGCAAAACACCAAAGCCAACCTGCGTTACCTGTACGTACCTTATTTCTCGGTTGTAGACACTACCATTAAAGTAACCGACGCACAGCTCGAAGAATACCTGAGCGCGCACAAAAAAGAATATAAGGGAACCGACACCCGCTCGATCGAGTACGTGACATTCCCCGTACAGCCAGCGAAAGACGACAGCGCGGCATTGTACACCGAAATCAAAGAACTCGCACGCGGCCTTGCCACCGCACAAAGCGACTCGGCTTTCGCAGCGATGAACAGCGATATTCCATTGCCGATCAACCAGTCGTACGCTACCATGAGCGACCAGTTGAAAGAAGCGGTGAAAACATTCGTTCCGGGCGGTGTATATGGCCCTTACCGCGAAGGCAACACTTATTACATCTACAAATACGGCGGTACACGTTCGGACACCGTATCGTCGGCGAAAGCGAGCCACATCCTGATCCGTGCGGAAAACCAGTCGGACTCGGCGAAAGCGGCGGCACGTACCAAAGCGGAAGGCATTCTGGCGCAGATCAAGGCAGGTGCTAACTTCGAAGCATTGGCAGCCACTTCCAGCGCAGATCCCGGTTCTGCGCAACGCGGTGGCGACCTGGGCTACTTCCAGAACAACGGCGCCATGGTGAAGCCATTCGAAGAAGCGGTATTCTCCGCAACGGCTCCGGGCCTGATCCCACGTTTGGTAGAAAGCCAGTTCGGTTTCCACATTATCAAGGTAACCGCTCCGAAATCCAACACCTTGTACCGCATTGCGACCATCGGCAAGACCATCGCACCTAGCCAGGCTACACGCGACGAAGCATACAGAAAAGCCGACGAGTTTGCCAACACGGTGAAAAGCCGCGAGCAATTCGAAGAAGCCGTTAAGAAAAACAAAGGACTGGTACTCGCCAATGCGAACCGCATTCCTGAATCAGCTACCAATATCAACGCCATCCAGAATGCACGCGAAATCGTAAGATGGGCATTCAAGGACGATACCAAAACTTCAAACGTTTCCCCTGTTTTCGAAACGGAAGAACAATATGTAGTGGCGGTACTGACCGGCAAATCGGATGCTAAAGACGTGAAAGTGGACGACTTCCGCGACGAGCTGACGACCAAAGTGCGTAACCAGATCAAAGCGGAACAGATTTCTGCCAAGCTGAAAGGCGCTACCGGCAGCCTCGACGACATCGCGAAGAAATACGGTGCAGGTGCATTGGTGGAATATGCCAACGAAATCTCCCTCGCAACGGGCTTCCTTACCAGCGCAGGTTTCGATCCTATCGCTCTGGGTAAAGCATTCGGCCTGAAAGCCGGTCAGAAATCAGGCGTGTTCACGGGCGAAAACGGTGTGTTCATCATGGAAGTGATCAACAAAACCGAGGCACCTAAGATCGCAGACTTCACCCAGTACAAAACGCAGCTTACCCAATCACTGGAAAGCCGTATGTCTTACCTGGTGAACGAAGCCATTCGTGAAAACGCGAAGATCGAAGACCACCGCGCGAAATTCTTCTGATCAAATACCGTTAAAATCTCGGCAAAAGAGGAGCAGAAATTAAATCTGCTCCTCTTTTTATTTGTACTGCAAAATTTTCCGAAAAAAGTGATAGTATTGCAGTATAAAATGTCAATCCTACACTTATTATCAAAAGTGACATTCTTGGTTGGCCTTCAAAACGATTAACAACATTACAATGAGCATTCTACTCGGAGAACAGGAGTATTTCAAGGGCATCGGCAAAATCGCTTACGAAGGGCCCGAAACCGACAACCCACTGGCTTACCGCTGGTATGATGAAAACCGCGTCATCGCTGGCAAAACGATGAAAGAGCATCTGCGTTTCGCAGTGGCTTACTGGCATACCTTCTGCGGGGCGGGCCTCGATCCGTTCGGCGGACCGACGCTTTTTTATCCCTGGGACCAAAAGGCGGATGCCGTTGACCGTGCCAAAGACAAGGCCGACGCCGCATTCGAATTCATTACAAAGCTGGGGCTCCCCTACTACTGCTTCCACGATGTGGACGTGGTGGACTACGCCGACGACGTTCGTACCAACGAAAAGCGCCTGCAAGCATTGACTGCCTACCTGGGCGAAAAGCAAAAGGCTTCCGGCGTGAAACTCCTTTGGGGAACTGCCAACCTGTTCGGTCACCACCGCTATATGAACGGCGCTTCTACCAACCCCGATTTCGACGTGGTAGCACACGCCGGTGCGCAGATCAAAATGGCACTGGACGCTACGATTGCATTGGGTGGTGAAAACTACGTGTTCTGGGGCGGGCGCGAAGGCTATATGAGCCTGCTCAACACCGACATGAAACGCGAGCAGGAGCACTTTGCACAAATCCTGAAAATCTCCGTGGCATATGCCCGCGCAAATGGTTTCAAAGGTAAATTCTTCATCGAACCAAAACCTTGCGAGCCTACCAAGCACCAGTACGACTATGACGCGGCGACCGTGATCGGCTTCCTCCGCCAGCACGACCTGCTCGGCGATTTCAGCCTGAACCTCGAAGTGAACCACGCCACATTGGCCGGCCACACTTTCGAACATGAATTGCAGGTAGCAGCCGACGCCGGCATCCTCGGCTCGATCGACGCTAACCGTGGTGACTACCAGAATGGCTGGGATACCGACCAGTTCCCGAACGACGTAGCAGAATGGACCCGCGCATTGCTCGTGATCCTGAATGCAGGCGGATTGCAGGGCGGCGGTATCAACTTCGATGCGAAACGCCGTCGTAACTCGACCGACGTCGACGACGTTTTCCACGCGCACATCGGCGGTATCGACACCGTAGCACGTGCATTGGTGATCGCCGACAAGATCATCCAGAACGGCGAGTACGACAAAATCCGCAAGAACCGCTACGCGAGCTTCGACAGCGGCAAAGGCGCCGATTACGAAAAAGGTGCATTGAAACTGGAAGACCTGTTCGACCACGCAGCCACCAAAGGCGAGCCCGCAACGATCTCCGGCAAGCAGGAATACCTCGAAAACCTGATCAACCGTTTCCTCTGAGACGCATTTCGGATATTACCTGAATATTAAATTTGCGAAAGCCATTGATGTATTTCAATGGCTTTTCGCATTCATGCAGGCGAGTACGCCGTACCTTGCGTGAAAATTAACCCAGCGCTTTTTGCCATGCATACCGGCCGCGCCCCCCGATATTCTACCCCTCCCGCATTAACGAGCATTGTCCTGATCATGATCTGGATAGCTTCGGCCATGCACTCATTTGCCCAGAACAGGCTGCAATCCGATACGGAACGCGAAATCCCGGCCAGCCCACAGAACCCGGATTCGCTTCTATTACAACTAAAAGGACACTACAATGCCGCGGTGGCACAGAACAATGAGCAGCAGGCTGCGGGCTATTTGCAGCAGATTGGGCAGTTGTTGTTCATTTCGGGGCATTACCCGCAGTCACTGGATTACCTTTTACAGGCCGAAAAAATTTTCCGCAACCGAAACCGGCAGCATTTACTCGCCGCAAACCTGGATATGCTCGGTGAACTCTATTACCGCACCCGCCGCCCGCAGCTGGCCCGGAAACAGTACGACGAGGCATTGGCCATTTACCAAAACCTGAAACAGGAATCGGGTAAGGCCGAAATTTACGGTCGGATCGGGCACCTGTACGAAAAGCGGGAAATGTACGACAGCGCATTCTACTTCCAGCGCAAAGCCCTCCAATCCTACCAGCTCGACCGCCATACCGACGGCGCCGCGAAGATTTACGAAAACATCGGCAGCATTTACGAGGACCTGGAACAATACGATTCGGCCTATTATTATTTCAACAGGGCCTACGCGCTTAATACGCAGACGCGCAATGTCCGCGCGCAGGTGGAGGTCGTGAACAACCTCGGCGACGTGCTCCGCAAAACCGGCCGGTTCCGCGAGGGGTTATCTTACAGTATTCAAAGTTTAAACCTGGCCCAAACCAACGGCGAGCGGTATCAGGTTTCGAGTGCCTACAATGATATTGCCAAAGCATACAACCTGCTCGCCCGCAACGACAGCGCGTTCCACTATCTCACGTTGAGCCGCACCCTGCTCAACGACATCTACTCCGAAGAGAGCAACAAGCAGCTCGCATTGCTGCAAACGCTGTATGAAATCGAGAAAAAGGACAATGAAATACAACAGCTGACGCAGGCGCGCCGCATTGACACGCTCATATCCATTGCCACGGGCGTGGTGATAATATTAGTTATTCTCGTGGCGGCATTGATTATTAGCCGGCAGCGACTCAAAATCCGGAACGAACAGAAACTCCGCGCGCAGCACAAGCAGGTGTACGAAACGCGCAACCAGTTGATGGAGGTTGAATTGAAGAACAAAAAGCTCGAAGAAGAGCACCTCAAACAACAACTCGAAACCAAAACACAGGAACTGAGCAGCTACACCCTGCACGTAATCCGTAAAAACCAGCTGCTGGAAGACCTTCGCACCCGCCTCGATGAAATGATCAAAGACGACAAGCGCGACCAGCGAAAGCAGATCAGGGCATTGTCCGGGCAGATCAGCGAGGGCTTGCAGGACGACCAGCATTGGGAGGAATTCCGGGGTATATTCGAGCAGGTACACCAGTCGTTTTTCGACCGGCTGCAACAGCAAACCGGCCCGCTTACCGCCAACGACCTCCGCCTCATCGCGCTCATTAAAATGAACCTTACATCCGCCGACATTGCCACGCTCCTGGGCATTTCGCAGGACAGCCTGCGCGTAATCCGCCACCGCCTGCGCAAGAAACTGAACCTCGCCGCGGGCGACAATCTTTCCGCCTACATCCAGTCGATCTAGCTGGTTAACAATTTCTTAACCGTGCCGTAACGCAAACATAATGCCATTAACCGAGGATTTAAATCCCTGGCTAACAAAACGTTACAGCCAAATCGCAACGTCTGTTGCCTTCATGTAACGGCCCGAAACGGCCAGTTGCCCTTTTGTTAACGGGGCCGATTTGGATCACTCGATCGCTTCTGCACACCTTCGCATCGCCAACCGGGAAGGGGCGGGCTGACCGCTGACGGCCGACCGCTGACAGCTGACAGCCGAATCCGGTACTTACCCAGAATTTAAATGTGATGATCCGACGTTTTTTACATACCCTCCTCCTGTTCATCACGGTCACCGGCCTGCATGCGGGGACGCTCAAAGGCAAGCTGCTCGAAGCGGCCACCGGCGAACCTGCATTAGGTGTTGTGATCTCGATCGAAGGGACCAACCTGCACGACATTTCCGGGCTCGACGGCTCGTTCAGCATTCCTAACCTGCAAAAAGGCGCCTACCGACTCACCGTCCGCCACATTTCCTATGCGCCGGTTCAGAGGGAGTTTGCCATTGCGGGGAATGAAGTAATTCAAATGGATCTCGCTTTGGAAGCAGCGGCCGGCCTGAAACTCGAAGAGGTGGCCGTCACCGGCAAGCGCGACGGCGCCAGCGATAACACCGCCCGTCTCATGGAGCGCAATGCGAGCCAGGTCATGAATATCGTATCGGGCAAAACGATCCAGATTTCGCCCGACCTCACCGTCGCGAACGTGATCCAGCGCATTTCAGGCATTTCCATCGAGCGTAACAGCAACGGCGACGGCCAGTATGCCATCCTGCGGGGGATGGATAAGCGGTATAATTACACATTGGTGAACGGCGTAAAAATCCCGAGCCCGGACAACAAGTACCGCTACGTGCCGCTGGATATTTTCCCATCCGACCTGCTCGATCGCCTCGAAGTGTACAAGGCATTGACGCCCGCCATGGAAGGCGACGCCATCGGTGGGGCCGTGAATATGGTGATGAAAGACGCGCCGGAACGGTTTACATTTTCTGCCAATGTCTCAACGGGCTATAACGAGCTCTTCATGGACCGGAAGTTTATGGGTTACGATTTTGGAAAAATCCAGTCGAAATCGCCCTATGAACGTAACGGGAACCAGTATAATGCCGCGCCGGCCGATTTCTCGACGGCGCCGGTTAACTATCAATACAAAACACCAACCCCTAACCTGCTCGGGAGCATCGCCGTAGGCAACCGCTTCCTGCACGACAAGCTGGGCATCCTCCTCGCCGGAAGCTACCAGAACACCCACCGCGGCAGCAACAGCCTATTTTTCGACTCCGAGGCCGTGGATACCTTACGAGGGGAAGCGCTCACCAAAATGAGCGAACGGCAGTATTCCGAACAGCAGATCCGCTACGGCCTGCATGCCAAAATGGATTTCCGCATCAATGACAAACATAAGATCCAGTTTTACAATGCATTCATGAACCTGACGAACGTGCAGGTGCGCGACGTCAAATCCACGCAGCTAACCATCGGCGGTTACGACCCCGGGGCGGGTAACGCGACGCTCGGCTTCACTACCCGCTCGCGGTTAACCAAACAGCAGATTTTCAACAGCACATTACAAGGCAAGCACCAGCTGCTCGATGCACTCGCATTGCAATGGTCGGCCGTGTATTCCAAAGCCACAAACGAGGTTCCCGACAATGTGACCGTGCCGCTCATCGGTGTACGCCAGAATTTCCAGGAAAGGAAAACGACTGTCGGCGATGCCTCACGCCGCTGGGAGCACAACTCCGACCGCGACCTTTCGGCCTATCTGAATTTGAGCTACAACATGACCGTGGGTGCTGCGCAGCTAGCATGGACCGCCGGCGGGCTGTTCCGCGACAAAGCGCGTTCGAATTTTTACAACAATTACCAGCTCCGCCCGGCCGACCCGTTTGCCGAATACGGAAAGGATTTCACCGATTACACCCAGATCCGCTGGACGATCCAGAACCCGCGCGGCTCGGTAGCCAGCGCATTGAACTACGATGCCACCGAACGCATTGCCGCCGGTTTTGTCCAGTTTAAAGCCGAAACCAATACCCTCGAAATCCTCGGCGGCGTGCGTGCGGAAAATACAGACCAGGGCTACTCGATGCTTTTCCCGATCGGCGAGGACCGGCCAAAAGGCAGCCAGCAATACACCGACATGCTGCCCAGCCTGCATTTCAAGTATAAGCCCGAAGCGCACATCAACCTCCGCGCCTCCTATTTCCGCTCGATCAACCGCCCCGGTTTTTTTGAAATAGTCCCCTACCGCATTGTGAATGAAGAGTATCAGGAGCGCGGTAACCCCGACCTGAAACGCGCCATCGCCGACAATATCGATTTGCGCTACGAGCTTTTCCCGCGTGCTTCCGAACAGTTTATGGCAGGTATTTTTTATAAAATGATCAAAAACCCGATCGAATACACCCTCCAACGCGACGCGATCCGTGGCCAGGACATTTACTACTCGCCGGGCAATTTCGGAAATGCGAAGAACTACGGCCTGGAAATCGATTACATCAAATATGTGAAGCAGTTCGGCATTAAGGCCAACTACACGTATACGCATTCGCGCATTACCACGCCCAAGTCGCGGCGCATACGCAACGAGAGCGGTGATCTGGAAACAGTCAATGTGCAGCAGTCGCGGCCGCTTTACGGACAATCCGCCCACGTAGCGAACCTTTCGGTACTTTATAAAAACCAGCAAAACGGCATCGATGCGCAGCTGGCGGGCGGCTACACCGGCGACCGGATCAACACCGTATCCCAGTTCCTCGACAACGACCTGTGGCAAAAGGGCTTCGTTCAAATGGACGCATCCATTGAAAAGACCTTCCGCAATGGCCTGGGCATTTTCCTGAAAGCCAATAACCTCCTGGACACGCCCATGGAAGTGTACATGAAAAATACCCATGCAGGCAATGCCAACATCCCAAACCAGGATTTGAAAGGCAAGACGCTCATCCGCCGCGACCGCTACCAGCGCTCCTACCTGCTCGGCTTACGATACAAGTTTTAATCAGTCATCAAAATTTTAAATCTCATGAACCAATCCAAAATGAAACAGCTATTCATGCTATCGGCCCTGGCCGCATTCCTCATCACCGGTTGCAGCGACGACAAAGACGAACCGACGCCCGTGAACCCGACGCCCACCGAGCAATCGGTAACCGGCGAAGTATCCGGCACCTGGACCAAAGGCAATACTTACAAAGTAACCGGCCACATTCAGATACCGGAAGGCAAATCACTGACCATCGAGGAAGGTGTAACGGTACTTTTCAGCGACTCGGTGATCAAGCCCGAGGTTGTGGTGAAAGGTAATCTGTACAGCCTCGGTACTGCCGCCGCGCCGGTGAAATTCACGGTGCCCGATGCATGGAAAACGGCTAACAACCAGTTTGGCAACCTCTGGGGAGGGCTCATTGCCGGTCCTAATGCAGCGGAATTCGTATTGAGCAACACCATTCTCGAATACGGCGGCGCGGTAACGACGGAAGAGTCGCCTTCGGTAAAGGCAGGCTTGTACAAAGCTGCCGCCGGTGAGCACGTGCCGGTGATTTATTATCCCAATGTGAATGGCAAGCTGATCGTGATGAACAGCATTATCCGCAATTTCAACGAGGACGGTTTCTACATCGAAGGCGGCAAAGTGATCATCGCCAACAATACCTTCAATACCACGGGCGTCTCGGGCGGCGATGCGATCAACATCAAGTCGGGTGTACAGGCGGATGTGGCATTCAACATCGTGTACAGCCCTAATACCAATGCATTGAAGCTTTCCAACTCGGGCGACCGCACGCCGCAGGCCTACATTGTGGGCTACAACAACACGATCATCAATGCCGGTTGGAGAAGGCCTACAACGAAAGGCGGTTCGATCTGGCTGGAAAAAGGCGTCCGTGCGGATCTCTATAACAACCTGCTTGCCAACGACCGCTTCGGTATCAAAAAGGAGAATGTGGATAAATCGGTGGACGACCGCTCGGCGATCAGCAACACCTTGTATTACGGTGCTACCGAAGAAGGCGTGAAGCAATTCCAGCCGTCGGTGGAAATCCTGAAAGGCGCCAACGACCTGATTTCCGCCAAAGTAGGTGATAACGATCCGAAATTCGTCAACTACCCATTGACAACCGATAACAAAAACGCTTCTTTCAATACAGCCTGGGACTTCCATTTGCAAGCCGGATCACCCGCATTGGGCAAGGGCAAAACTACTTTCACACGCCTGTACGCGGAAGGCATCGTCGTGAACGGCGTCACCTACAAATCCCCCGCCCCCGCCGACTACATCGGTGCATTGGGCACGAAGTAATATCATCATCCGCTCCCGGTTCGCATTCGCAGCCGGGAGCTTTTTATTCCAACACCAGTGAAATCATCCATTCTACCGGCCCTGATGGGCCTGGCGGGGGCATTTGTGGCCTGCCAGGTCAACCACAATGCGCCGATCCATTCCGCCCGGGCCGACACCGTCCAGGCCATTGTTCAGCCCGTTTTCATCACCGACACCGTCGCCCACGATACCGACGATCCGGCGATCTGGGTCAACCCGGCCGACCCGGCACAAAGCCTGATTATCGGCACCGACAAAGATCAGGAAGGCGGCTTGTACGTATTCGACCTGCAAGGCAAGTTACTGAAAGACAAAACAGTAAAGGGCTTGAAACGCCCCGACAATGTCGATATCGAGTACGGCCTGAACCTCGGCGGAAGGCCCACCGACATTGCCGTGACCACCGAGCGCTTTACCCATAAGCTCCGCATTTACAGCCTGCCCGACATGAGGCCCATCGATCATGGCGGTATTGAAGTGTTTGTAGGTGAAACGGGTGAAAATGTGCGGGATTTGATGGGCATTGCCCTCTACAAGAACAAATCAGGCAAAATTTACGCCATAGTAGGCCGAAAATCAGGCCCTACCGACGGCACGTACCTGTGGCAATATGCTTTGGAAGACGATGGGAAAGGCCAGGTAAAAGCCTCCCTCGTGCGCAAATTCGGAAAATACAGCGGTTTGAAAGAGATCGAAGCCATCGCCGTGGACGACCAGCTGGGTTATGTGTATTACTCCGATGAAGGAACAGGCGTCCGCAAATATTACGCCGATCCGGAGAAAGGCAACGACGAACTGGCGCTTTTCGGCACGACGGGTTTTACCGAAGACCACGAAGGTATTTCCATCTACCAGCTTACCGACAGCACGGGTTATATCCTCGTCTCGGACCAGGGCGCCAACAGCTTCCAGGTTTTCCCCCGCGAGGGTGAAGGCAAGAATCCCCACAATCACCCGCTGCTCCGGAAAGTGACCGTGAAAGCGAGCCATAGCGACGGTTCCGACGTCGTTTCCGTTCCCCTCAATGCGCAATTCCGTAGCGGACTGTTCGTCGCGATGAGCGATGATAAGACCTTCCATCTCTACCGCTGGGAGGATATTGCCGGAAATCACTTAAAATCAATTAAGTAACCGTTTCTGAGAAATAGTTTCGCTATAAACTATTTCTCAGATTCTTTCGTAATTTTTACAATAATTTTGATCGAACTGTAATATCGAATCAATGTTATTTCCTATTTTTAAGTCAACCTTCTATAACTAACCTAAAATTCTAACTCTATGTACCTCACTGTACTCTTTCCAACCTAGGGACCTCTGCGTTCGACCACCTTCACAGGTCCCTTTCCATGATTCAAACCGATAGTTTTACAAACTGAACCTGCGGTTTGGTCAGCTCTTCTTTAATAACCCGCTTTCCATACGTTAAGAAGTACGTTTATCCGTGACCGTCAGTTTTCCTGCCGGGTGATTGGCTGTGTCCGGGGATTTCCCTTCATTCTTCAACGTTATTCCATTCTTCCAACTTAGCCACGTCGCCATACGGGCGCACAGGCGTGTTTTTACTCAACGATTAACCAGGCCGCATCAGGTTCTGCCGGTATTACAGCGGTGTGCGCAACCGCAGGTATGACCAGCCGAACCCTGTTTTCTTTGCCTTTTCCACCCCGAAAAGAGCCCGGAAGAGGTATGCCCTGACTGTTCTGGAACGTGAACTCAAAACTGCTCTTTTAACTCAATGACTCAATTCTATGAAACGACTCGCTATTTGCATTGCGTTGCAGGCCGCCCTGCTGGCGCTTTGCCAGGTATCCTATGCCCAAAAAATCATCTATGTAAACGATAACTCTACCGCTAACGATAAGTTTACTGGCGCGAC
This sequence comes from Dyadobacter beijingensis DSM 21582, assembly GCF_000382205.1. GTDB lineage: Bacteria > Bacteroidota > Bacteroidia > Cytophagales > Spirosomataceae > Dyadobacter > Dyadobacter beijingensis. The sequence continues at coordinate 892,195 of NZ_KB907787.1, read as the reverse complement.
CGGGAACGATGCAAATTCGGGAACGGCCGCTTCGCCATATGCTACCCTCGCCAAAGCCATGGACGTGGCCGTATCGGGCGACCGTATTTTGCTGGACGCGGGTACGTACCTCGCCCCTTCCATTACCGTCAAGAGCGGTGTGAAGATCATCGGCACCGCGGGCGACAATTCGGTAGTTACCGTGCAAACCGGGCCGCTTTCACTGCAAGGCAATACCGAACTCTGGAATTTGAAAATCCAGCGGATTATCCCCGGCACCGCGGCCGGACCGCCTACTATTTCTGTGGCACTGGCCGCAGGCGCGAACGACGTTGTGATCGAGAACTGCTTTTTTGTACGCAACCGCACGGCGATTTACCTGGAACCCGGCTCGACGAACGTTACGATCAAACGTAACCGGTTCGACGACAACCGGACAGGCATCATCTTCCCCGGCAGCACGAACCCTACCAGCTTATCGAAGATTTACATCATTGATAACGAGCTGATCAACAACCGCAGTTACGGTTTTATCCTGACCGACAACAGCAACTCGCCCGTGGAAGCCTACCTGCTCGGCAACAACATTACCGGCAACCTCGCCGGTGGTCTGGAAATCGACAATACGCACAGCGGCACGAAAATCGTATTACGCAACAACTGGTTCGGTAGCGCAAACCCGACCATTTTTGCCGGTAATACCAACGGGGGTTTCAACGTACCCGACCACGATAACCCCGCCCCGCCGATCCTGGTGAACAACAACTCGCTTCCGGGCGTGAGTTATCCCAACCAGATTTCAGGGACCAATACGGGTGCGATCGACAATGCAACGCTCGTCTACGCCAATGGGGCCCAGCCCCGCCCTGGAACGGTCAATTTCGTTTCTTCAAACAATACAAACATCGCCGGTCACGGTACATTCGACTACTTCCCGTCCATCGCCGACGCGATTTCCGCTTCGAATACCGATGCAGTGATCACGCTGCCCGACGGTGTTTACAGCGACAATGTGTTCGTGACGAAGAAAGTGACGCTCACCGGTGCTAATCGGGCCAATGCGATCATCCGGGGTACTTATGATATTGGTATCCAGGGCAATGGCGATGCGGTCATCAAAGTAACCGCCGCGGACGCCAGGATCCAGAAGCTGACCGTCACGCGCGACTACGGAACTTCGCTGGCTGTGTGGCAAAAAGGCAACCGCGACGCGGGTATTAGTATCAATGCAGCCAATGTGACGATCGACGACGTGACCGTAAAAGACCAGCGCAGCGGTATTTACGCGCATACCCAGCAGGGCTTCAAGATCACCAACAGTTTGATCGAGCAGAACCGCACCGGTATTTCGCTGGGATCGGATATCAGTAATTCGACGATTACGAACAACGTGATCCGCAACAACTTTACGCACGGTATCATCTTCAACCACGGGTTCGGCACGGGTATCATTGCCAACAATGTCAAAGTACGCTACAACGCATTCAGCGGAAACTGGTTTACAGACATATACGCACACGGTACAGGCGCTACGAGCGTATACGCGACTGCCGACCTGAGCTGTAATACCTATAATACCAATGCCGCGAACACGGTAGCGAGCGGTGCAAGCGAGCCTTCCTATTTGTCGCAGACCCCCGGCCAGTTCGGTGGTAGTTCGCCCGGCTTCGTGGCTTCATTTGCAGGGGATAAAATCGCTGACGTGACCACCGCGCCTTGGCTGATCAACATCCCGGCACCGGGGGGCGGCGCGACGAACTTCGTCCTTACCAATGCCGCACTGAATGTGGACGCTGTTACCGGCTCGTTTACGCCCGCCAATAACAACTACCGCATCCTCGCGAACGCGATCGGCTGCGTGCAGGAAGGCCAGACCATTACTTTGAACGGTAACTTCGACTGGAACGAAACCAATGCTGCGGAAGAATGGGCGAAAGGTACCAATGCCAAAGCAGCGGACGGTATCGGAACGATGACGGGTAGCGGCGACAATTACAGCATTACACCGCCTGCGGCCGTCAATGGCGTGACCATTACCTCGGCATCCGGGGCTACCACCATTCAGACCGGCGGCGACCTCGCTGTTACTTCTCTCGAAACCTTCTTGTTCCTGAACAGCAAGGCCGGAAGCAGCTTCAAAAACTGGACGATCAGCAACCTGATCCTCAAAGGCTTCGACGTATCGATCATCGCCGACCACAATGGCGGCCCTGTCGACGCGCTCGACAATCTGAAAATTGCCGGTAATGAAATCCACATTCCTGCGGATTTGAACGCGACTGCGGCGGCAGCCGACAACTTCCAGAATATCGGTATCCATTATATTTATGGTAAAAATATCGAGATCAGCTCCAACAGGTTCTTCATCGACGGAACCGGTGTGAGCGACGATGCGAACTCGAAATACTCGGCTACGTACGCACTCCAGTCGGCCACGAGCGGTGGCACGGCATATGATGGTTTGAAAATCATCAACAACGAGTTTACCGTTACCGGCACGCCCAATGCAATTCCGTCGGTGATCAAGGGAGTTTGGGAAAACGGTCACAACGAAGGTGCGGAAATCACCGTTAGCGGCAACAAATTCACCAACGACACGCCGGGCAACACCGCCGACAAGAACCGCCAGACGGCATTCTGGGTGACTTCACGCTCGGGAGCAAAGAATGTGGTTTACCAAAATAATGAGGTAACCGGCTATTCCGAAGGTATCGCCTGGCTCGGCGGCCAATATACCGGCAACACCCCGCCCGACTATAATACGGGCGCTACGCCGGTTCAGGTATTGAACAACATTTTCAACGCCACCAATAAAGGGGTAGTCGTACGGAAATCGGCTGGAAGTACGAACACGGGCTCGCCTGCCAAGATCAGCTATAACAGCTTCCTGGGCTCGCTTGCTTTTGACATTGTGAACGAAGGTAGCGGCGCTACCGAGGCTTCCTGTAACTGGTTCGACGGCGGCGAAGTGCTCAGCAGCACTGGAGGCGGCAGCATTGTAGCGACGCCCAAGCTGACCAGCGGGACCGACGACCAGCCCGGAACAGTTGGATTCCAAACCAGCGCACCATGCGAGTTTAATGTGAAAAACAATCGCACGAACGAAACTTTCGCAACCATTCAGGCTGCTGTGGATGACAGCGATACGCAGGATGGCGACGAAATCGCGATTGCGAACGGCACCTACAACGAGCGCGTGACGCTTACGAAGGCCGTTAAGTTGCTGGGGCAGTCGAAAGCCGGGGTGATCCTCGATGGCACGGGGCTGGCGGGCACAGGCTCGGGTATCGTAATTAATACCGGTAAAACCGGCGTGCTCATTCAGGACCTGTCCATTAAAAACTACACCGGCGCGAACGGCAACAGCCATGCAGGCATTTACGCCATCGGCGGCAATAACAACCTCACCGTGCAGCGCGTGGTAAGCTCCAACAACCCGACGGCATCCGGTTTCTACGCCAATGGCCCGATCGACAACGTGCTGATCGACGACCTGACAGCCGAAAACAACGGAGCGAGTGCACGCGGTATCGTGATCTGGAATGGCCTTAAAACGCACATCACGATCAAAAACTCGACCATTAAGAACAACAACTGCTGCGGCATCGAGCTGCAAGACGGTAGTGCTTCGGGTGTATTGATCAAAGACAACGTAATAGAAGGTAACGACAGCTCCATCGGTCTCGTAGGCCTCACCGGCGGTTCGGGAGCGAACGTGATCGAGGGCAACACCATTTCGGTGAAAGGCCGCTTTGGTATTGAAATCAAAAACCCGAACGGAACCGGCAGTACCGATGCGTCACTGGATGGCTCGATCGTCGTCAGGGGCAATACCGTGACATTTACCAGCCTGCCTCCCGGTGAGCAACGCGATTTGGCGGGTATCTCGGTTTACCGCCGCGGCGTCATCGAATCCAATGGTAATGTGGATATCCCAACCGGCGTTGTGGTGACCAACAATACGGTAAGCGGCTTCGCACAGCCTAGCAGCAGCGAAGGTTTCGGTATCGTCGTGGAAGGAACCAACCATAAGGTGCTCAACAACACATTGTCGGGTAACGACGTGGATTTGCAGCGTCAGGCCGGCAATACGCCTTACGTGGCCTACTCGACGACCGACGGGGACCAAAGCGACAAGCCAGACCAGCTGTTCGGTCGCGGTAACGCGCCTTACTCGTGTGGAATCGAGGTGTCAGGCAATACAGGCAACGCCGTTCGTGACATTACTTATGATCCGGTAGCAGGCTTTGTAATCAACACCAACACCGGCGCTACTTTCTGCTCGATCAATGCAGCCGTAGCGAGCACCAAAACGCTCAATACGCACGTGATCAAAGTGGGTGCGGGGACATTCAACGAACAGGTAATCGTGAACAAATCCGTGACGATCCAGAGCGCTACGCCTACCCGTCCGGTTATCAATTTCACGGGAACACCTGCGGGCAAGCTTTCGATTTTCGACGTTTCTGCCGACAAAGTGGTGATCGACAACCTGAATTTCAAAGTCGATCTGGCCAAACTGAAAAGCGCGATCATCGCCAGCAGCGCCACGCTCAATGAGATCACGGTTACCAACAACCTCATCGAAGGCGACGGCGTACCGCTCGCCGGCAACTACGGCGACCGCAATGCGGTGAGCGTCAATTACGGCGGGCCTACCAACTACCGCATTGCGGGTGGATTGAACAAAATCACGTTCACCGGTAACACCGTGAAAGGCGTGGGTAACAACCAGTTCCGCGCGGGTATCGCGGCCGACGAAGCCTCGGGTACATTCAATAACAACGACCTCCAGGCGATCAGCCACGATGTCATCGTCCGTTTCGCGAGCAATGGTGCTGTTACCATCAATAACAACACGTTCAATGGCGGCGGTGTGGAAATCCCTGAAATGAACGGCTCGGCTACCGGCCTGACGATCAATGGCAACACATTCACAGGTGATTTCGCGAATGCTTCCGGCACGGCTACGCTCCGTTTGAAAAACAATTATAACAACAAGCCGATCACCGTAAGCGGTAATACTTTCGGCGGTTATGAATGGGGTATCAGCCTTGAAAACGTGCAGGGCCTGACGTTCGACAACAACACGCTGACGCCAAAATCGGCCTCGACTACATTCCGCCATGTGACAGTGAATACCAAGGAACTGAGCTCGTCGAGCGGCTTCTATGCACCCGTGCTGGGCGCCACTTTCACGAACAACAAGTTCATCGGCTCCGGTGCATCAGGCGGGACCGGCCTTGCATTCTACAACCAGGACAACGACAGCCCGGTATTCGGCACGTTCCAGATCGGTACGGCGGGTAATGAAAACGAGTTTGCCGGTTCATTGGCCAACTTCATTTTTATGGACGGCCAGTCGGGCGCTACCGCTGCCCCTGTGACCAATATTGCCCCTTGGAGCGGTAATGTAGATGCGAGCAACAATAAGTTCGATGTAGGAGCCGGCCTTGAATCCGCTTCCGGCATGACGCTGGAATCGCTTTACAAGGTGGAGGACAAAATCGTGCATAAGATCGACAACGGTACACTGGGTTTTGCATTGGTAAAACCCAGCAATGCCTATGTAACGCCGGCCAGCTTCAACACCCCATTTACTACTGAACCCAAAATCCAGCGGGGTGTGGATGCGGCTCAGAGCGGCTGGAATGTGAATGTAAAAGCAGGCACCTATGCCGAAGACCTGATCGTGAACAAGGCGGTGAAGCTGTACGGAGCAAACAAGGGCGTTAACCCGAACGCTGGCAGCCGTCCTGCGGAAACGATCGTGGTACCGGGCACGAACAACTCGAACGAAGGGATCATCGTGTCGGTAGACGGTGCGTTGACGGGCGTTGAAATCGACGGCTTCACGATCGACGGCGACAATGCGGCCCTTACCGGCGGCGTGGCCATGAACGGCTCCGATGTGAATGCGGCCGAAGGTATCGCGGCAACGGGCGGGGTGACGAATATGTTGGTTAAAAACAATATTGTCAAAAACCTCAACTACGCGGGTGTCGATATCTACAACGAAAACGGCACGGCAACGACCGGCAACGTGGTCAGCGAAAACAGGTTTATGAACCTGCTGCCCAATGTGTACGGTATCGGTGTGTTGCTCTATAATAATGGCTATGCGAACGTGACCAACAACGTGATGACTGCCGTGCGCATCGGTATCCAGACCGGCAACTTCTACCAGGCCGACCCGGGCAACAGCCATACCATCGAGCTGAACACGATCGAAGCGAGACGCAAGGGTATATGGCACAACCTGACCTACGCGGCCGCCTCGAACTTCGCGATCAAGAACAACACGATCACTGCATTGGCCGGCACCATCCTGAACGATGGTATCATGATCAGCTCGACGCAGGGAACCGTGGCACCGTTGGTTGAAAACAATACCATTACCGGTTTGCTGGGTGTTTCAAACGGTTACCACCTCTGGAACAACCCGTCGAATACCGTGACGATCAAAGGCGGAACGGTGTCGGGCGTTGCCAACGGGATATTTGCCAACAACTTCGATGGCTATCCGGACAACACCGGCTCCAATGCCGACCCCAGCGCGTACACGATCGACGGTGTGACGGTCAATAGCCCCGGAACCGGGCTGTTCGTCAAAGACAATAGCCTGAACACCAACAACGCAACGGTGAAAGTAACCCTGGTGAACAATGTCAACATCGATCAGCCGGAAAATTTTGCCGTGTTGGTAGATGGAAAGGACGCACAGGTAACCGTAGGTGCCTCGGTGCTGAAATTTTCGCCGAGCACTACCGCCGGTATTTCACTCGAAGGTACAGCAGGGGCAACGGCTTCCAACCTGATCATCAAAAACAGCTTGCTGATCAACCGCAACGGAAACGCCACCGCTTCGGTGATCAATACAGTACCCGATGCGATTGTAGAACTGGACGGCAACTTCACCATTCCGCCGGGCGGGCCTACATATCCGTTCATCGTCAATGGCAAGCTGCATTTCACGAGCGGCATCCTGAATGCCACCAACGCGCCGATCGCATTCGGAACGACAGCTTCCGACATAATCACCGGTGCAAAAGCGGAAACTGGCACAAGCTACATCCTCGGCCGGGCCATTATGCTCAGCCGGGCGGTGAATGCGGCGGCGATCAACTTCCTGGGCGCTACATTGCCTTCGGGAGGCGACCTCGGCACGCTTACCATCGAGCGCATCACGTCCAACGACCCGATCACGCCAAGCTTCGCCGCGGGCGCCATCAAGGTGCTTTGGAACATCACGCCGGGCAATCCGGGCGCTGTGGGGCGCAATGGCGTCAGACTCAGCTTCCTCGCCAACTTCCTCAATGGCCAGAACTCTGCCACACTGTACGGCTACCGCCACAACGGCACGATCTGGGAAAAGAAAACCGATGCTTTCAGTGCGTCGCTAACGGGCGATCTGTACACAACGTCACCGTTTAACGTAACGCAGTTCTCACCGTGGACATTGAGCAGCGCGTCCAACCCGCTGCCGGTAACCCTCATTTCGTTCAATGGTGTAAAAGAGGAAAACAGCGCATTGCTGACCTGGGCTACCTCCGAGGAAACCAACAGCGACCGTTTCGATATCCAGCACAGCACGGATGGCAAAACGTGGGCCGTGGTAGGCACGCAGGTGTCGGGCGGCGAAAGCATTGTGAAACGCAATTACTCTTTCCGCCACGACGAGCCGGTAGATGGCCAGAACTTCTATCGCCTTAAAATGATCGATAGGGACGAAACATTCGCGTACAGCCGCATTGTAAACCTCCGATTCGGCTCCGAAGTGCTGACGACCCTGTATCCTAACCCGGTGAGCGATCACATGAAGATCACCACCACCAACTGGAACCAGGTGAAACAAGTCCGTATCTACGACATGCTCGGCCGTACCATCTACGACTCCGGCAGCAAACCGACCGCCCTCGTGAGCCTGCGCAATGTACCTGCGGGCATGTACGTGGTCGAGATCAGCCGCCTGGACGGCAAGGTCGAGAACTCGAAGATTATGGTTAACAGGTAATCATCCAAGGATTAGTTAATAGCAAAAACGCCGCCGGAAATTTCCGGCGGCGTTTCTATTACTATCTACTATTAAACTGACTAAGTTTAATGATTAACCTGTTCTGCTAATATCCTTTGTTCTGGTTAAGGTTCGTATTGTTGCGGATTTCCGGAGTAGGGATCGGGAAAAGCAGCTCACGATCGGTCAATGTAGGTCCGTAAGAGAATTTATGTCCTACAAAATTCTCGAACTTTTTGGTAGTCACATTGTAAGCCTTGCGCAAACGTGCCATATCGAACCAGGTGATGTTTTCGAAGCACAGCTCGTGCCAGCGTTCGCTCAACACCGCGTCGCGGAACGTGTCTTTCGTAAGCCCCGCGAGTGCAGGCAACTGTGCCCGTGTGCGGATCGCGTTCACGGCCTCGTAAGCCTTGGCCGACGGCCCTCCTACCTCGTTGGATGCTTCCGCGTACATGAGCAATACATCTGCGTAGCGGATGACCGGCCAGTTAAGGTCGCTGTTAGCGCTGCTTGTCTGGGCTACATTATCAAAATGTTTGTAAATAAAATAGCCTCCCAGGTCCACTTCCTTGTTGCGATCGCTCTCGTTGGTAAATTTGGTAAAGAAGAATTGCTTCTCCTTCGCACGCAGGTCGTTCGCCTCGAATGACTTCACAAAATCGCCCGTAGCGTAAATACCGCCCGTTTCATCGGAATAAGCCGAGATGTTTTTATTGTAGGGAATAATGGACACCTGCCAGTTGGACGGGATCAGCTGGGTTTTGTATTGGATCATGAAGATATTCTCTTCGATGTTTTTCTTCGCCGGGTTATGCAAATCGTCGTAAGAAGTGAAGAGCTTGAATGCCTTCGAATCGATCACTTCCTCCGCTTTCTTCGCAGCCAGGTCATAGTAAGCGGCACCCTTTTGCAATGGATAACCCGCCATTGTCAGATATACCTTCGCCAGCAGCGATTTAACGGCGCCGAGCGTCACCTTGCCGCTGTTTTCCGTCATCGGAAGGCCCGCAGCCTCCGCTGTTTTCAGATCTTCCACAATGAGGTTATAAACTGCTTCGGTCGTTGCCGCCGACGGCCGTAACTGCTCCGATTGCAGGTTCACAGGCTGCGTCACGAGCGGGATATTGCCGAACATCTGCACCAGCTGGAAGTAGTAGAATGCCCGGAGGAAGTAAGCCTCGCCCAGCACCCGTTTCATTTCCGCAGCGTCCATCGTAATGCCCGGAATCCTGGCGATCGACAGGTTCGCGCCGGCAATACCTTTGTAATACTGCGTCCAGTAAGTCTGTCCGTAGCCATTATCGGAAGTATTGCGGAGATCTTTGATAAAATAGCTGTTCACAGCCTGCCCAAGGTCCGTACCGGCCAATCCGGTGCCGAATTCGGGCATCATCCACGCGCCGCCCCCGAAACCGCTGCTCATCGGCTCGCGCAAGGGTGCGTATATGGCATTCACGGAGCTGCGTGCGTGCGCAGGTTGCGTGAAATAGTTCTCTTCGGTGAAGTTACTGGGGTCGGACTCATCCAGGAAGTCGGAGCAGCCTGTCGCCCCAAATAAGCTCAGCAATGCGAGCAAGCCGATTTTCTTTGATATGATAGTCATTGTTAATTCGGGTAAGAGTCAATATTGTTACAAACCGATGTTCAGGCCGAGCATGAATACTCTTGGTTTCGGATAGTCATACAAACCAAATCCCTGGTCGAACGGCGAGCCGGAGTTGGACACTTCCGGATCATAACCTTTGTATTTGGTCGCTACGAAGAAGTTCTGAACCGATGCATAGGCTCTCAGACGATCCAGCTTCATTCTCGAAGCGATGCTCGCCGGGAAAACGTAGGCCAGCAAGAGGTTGCGTCCGCGGATAAACGATGCGTCGGTTACCTTGTGGCTGTCGTTGTTGGTCGTGTAATAGGCGTTGATCGGGCGTACCTGTGCGATCGGTGTATTCTGATTAGTTTCCGTCCACGCGTTCAGCACGGTTTTGTAGCTGTTGGCGATACCCTGGCGATCCTCAGCCGAGTGGATACTTCTGTCGAGCACGTCGTTGCCATACATGTATTGCAAATCCACCGTCAACGACCACTGCTTGTACGTGAATGTGTTCAGGAATGTACCGAAGCCATCGGGAATACCTTTACCGATGATCGTGCGGTCGTTGTCATTGATCGTACCGTCGTTGTTCAGGTCGGCATATTTCACGTCGCCGGGCAGCATATTGTATTTTTTGGCCTGTTCCGCTTCCGCTGTCGACCAGGTGCCCTGGTGTACACGCCCGAACATCGAACCCACCGGCTCGCCCACGCGGATCACCGTAGCGCCCGAGAAAATGTCGCTACCGCCGGACAGCGCCAGTACTTTATTTTTATTTACCGAAATATTGAATGTGGTGCTCCAAGAGAAGTCGCCGGTCTTGATATTGGTCGAATTCACGGCAAATTCGAAGCCTTTGTTCTCCATGCTGCCGATGTTGGTGAAGATGCTGGTGTACCCGCTGCTGAATGGAAGCGGCGCATCGAGCAGCATTTTATTCACTTTCCGGCGGTACAGGTCGAGCTCGAAGCTCACACGGTTCTGGAACAAGCCGAGCTCGATACCCAGATCCACCTGCTGCGTTTTCTCCCATTGCAGGTTCGAGTTCGACATCCGGCCTACACCGATACCAATGTTACGCGTTCCGCCGAAGATCACGTCGGTGCTCGCCAGACCTGCCAGTGCGCGGTAAGCCGGGATTTCAGAGTTACCCGTCGCGCCGTAGCTCGCACGGATTTTCAGGTTGGAGATCGAGTTCGAATTCTTCAAAAACTCTTCCTCGTTCACACGCCACGCCAGGGCTGCCGACGGGAAGAATGCATACCGGTTGGCATCCCCGAATTTCGACGAACCATCGATACGGCCCGTGAATGTCACGAGGTACTTGTTCATCAGGCTGTAATTGATCCGCGCAAAGTAGGAGTTCAGACCGTAGGCCGTAGCTGCCGAGCTCGGTGCGAGTGCCGTAGCGCCTGCGCCCAGGTTATTGTACAGAAAATAGGTGTCTGTAAAGTTCTGGCTGCGGGCTGCATTATCGAAACGGTCCACGTGCTGCCACGACAAACCGAGCATCGCATTGATCGAATGGATTTTACCGAAATCCTTGAAATAGGTCAGGTAGTTTTCAAACTGCCATGAATTGTACCGGCTGCTGCTTACCGATGCATCGCCATTGCTGGAAATGTATTGGAGCCCTGCCGCCGCAAAATAGTCGTTACGCTGGTTGATCACGTTCGCACCCACGGTCGAGCGGAGTTCGAGGCCGTCGGCGAGGCGGATACTCGCATACATATTACCCAGCATCGTCTGTGTTTTCAGGAAATAGAGGCGCTCGGCCACGACGCGGAGCGGGCTGTCGCCGCCTTCCATACCCGGGTAATCGCGGTTACTGGCCCAGCGGCCGTCAGGATATTTCACGGGGATGATCGGCAATGCTTCCAGCACCTGGCGCATGGCCGTGATACCGCCGCCGCCGAGCTGGTCGATCTGCTTCTCGTTCTGGTCGGTGTAGCCCAGCGTACCGCCTACTTTCAGCCAGCTTTTGATTTGTGAATCAAATACAAAACGGCCTGCGAAACGTTTCTGCCACGAATCTTTGATGATACCATCCTCGTTACGGTAGTTCAGAAACGCACCGAAGCTTCCCTTCTCGTTACCGCCGGTCAGGCCCAGCTGGTGGTTTTGGGTAAATGCTTTCTGGAAAGTCTCTTTCTGCCAATCGGTATCGTACAGCGGGTTACCATTGGAATCGAACAGCAGCGGATTGGTGCGCTTCTTTTTGGGATCGGTGTATTTGGTACCGGTCGCCCAGCCTACGGGGTCATATTTGGCCGCATTGGCATAGGCGGTTTCCTCCACCTGCAAAAATTCCCTCGAATTCAGTACCGGCAGTTTCTTGGGAGCCACGCCAATGCTGAAATCGGTATCGTAGGTCACCTTGCCGCCGCCCGACGTACCGCGTTTGGTGGTCACCAGGATGACCCCGTTGGCACCGCGCGCGCCATAAATCGCTGTCGAAGACGCATCTTTCAATACTTCGATCGACGCAATGTCGTTCGGGTTGAGGTAATCGATCGGTGTACTGCCGTTGGCGAGTTCCACCGCATTCAAGATCACCCCGTCGATCACATAAAGAGGGTTGTTGGAAACACTGATAGAGCTGGCTCCACGAATGCGTATGTTGGCGCGACCGCCCGGGCGGCCGGAGTTCGACGACACGTTCACCCCGGTAATGCGGCCCGAAAGCCCCTGGTTGAGCGAGGAAGCAGGACGCTCCTGCAATACTTCGGCCTTGATGGTACCCACGGCACCGGTCAGGTCGGACTTTTTAACAGTACCATATCCCACTACCACCACTTCTTCCAATGCATTCTCATCCGGCGCCAGCGTCACATTCAGCGCCGATTGGTTTCCCACCGTCACCTCCTGCGATTTATACCCCACGAAACTGAAAACCAGCACGGGCTGTCCGCCATCGGGAATATCGAGGCTGAACTCGCCCGACGCCCCCGTGGATGTACCGCGCTGCGTGCCTTTCAGCACGACGCTCACACCCGGAAGGCCGGCGCCGGCTTCGTCGGTCACATTACCTTTGATCGCGCGGTCCACGGCCGCCTGTGCGGCCGTGCCCGGCGTCGTGACGCTTTCCGGGATCATCTGCGTCTCGGGTAATGCCATCGCCTCCTCCTTTCCATCCTTCACGGGCATGGTGTCCTTGGCCTTGCCTTCGGTGATGACGAATGTGTTTTTGCGGGTTTTCTTGTATTTCAGGCCATTCTGGCGCAGCAGCACGTCGAGGTTCTTTTCAATCGGCTGGTTGAAATCGAGATTCCCGGAAGCGACGTTCACGGAGCCCACCAGGCGGTCTTCAAAGATGATTTCCACCCCGTAATGCCGTTGCAGGTCGAGCAGCACATTTTTGAGCTTCATTTCCTGCCCGATAGACGTGTGCTGCTTGGACGGCATCGATGCAAAGGCAATGACCTGGGAATGCACGATCCGGGACGATTGCGTCATCAACACGATCCCGATCGCCACCCATTGCTTGGCTGATAGCGTTAGATTCATAATCAAGTGGTTTGGAATAATTAATTGTTCGTTAAAAGGATGCTTGCGCCGTTTTGCTCGACCCTGAGGTCAAGTACTTCAGAGATCGTTTTCAAAAGTTCTTCTGCATTTTTCGTCTTGAAATTGCCGGTAATGGAACGCTGGGCGATGTTCGAGTCGGAGAGGGTTACCTTTTGCCCGAAATTCTCCTCGATCATGGCGAGTATTTCCTTCACGGGCGTTCCGTTAAACACATAGCGCTGCTCGGTCCAAGGCGCAAAAGTTTTCACGTCCTGTTTGCGTTCCAGCTGGACGGCGCCTTCGTGGTCGAGGAACGCGAGGTCGCCCGGTTCCATCATCACCTCCCGGCGTTGGTTGTTTTGCGAGTAATCGATGCGCACGCTGCCGGATTTCAATGCGACTTTGGTACCCCGCGGCCTGGCGAACACCGAGAAGGTGGTACCAAGCACTTCCACCTGGAACTCCTCCGAAGTTTTCACGACAAAGCGCTTGTGATCAATGGTATGGCTCACCGAAAACTCCGCTTCGCCTTCCAGCTTCACCTCGCGCACATCGCCCCAGAACCCCAGGCGCGGCACTTTCAGTTTCGAATTCGAGTTCAATGCTACCCGGCTTCCGTCTTCGAGGTACACGTCGGTAGTTTGTCCGTAGGCCGTTTGGTAAGATTTGTATTGGAGCGGTTCACGAAACCACCAGCCGCAACCGACCAGCAGGGTTACCGAGGCAGCCGCCATCCAGAACCGGCTGCTCCGCCTCCCAAACCAGGACGGCGAACGCTCCTCATCCCCTTCCTCCTTCCTCCCTTCTTCCACTTCCTCCGCTTCCTCCATCGTCGAATTCAAGCGGAGGAGCAGGTTTTCCAGCGCAGCGTCCTGATCCGGCGCAAACTGCGGGCATTTGGTTTCATATTCCAGGAGCCATTGATGAAATGTTTCGGCATTCTGTTTCCGGACGATCCAGTCCTCCACCAGCTGCCTTTCGAGCGGATTGGCGCGGCCCGCCAAATACTCGAAAAGGGTATATTTCGATATAGTTCTTTCCATTTTTGTTCGGTTTACAATGTTGACGGGCCGCGCCCGCGACAGTCCTTTCCGGACGGCAAAGCCGGGCGGCCTTCCAGCTTGATTTTCAGAGGATACTCAAAATGGTGAGGCACAGCGATATCATCCATTCGCCATGAAGGGCGGAGCGAAGGTGTTTCAGTGCTTTGGAGATATGTACTTCCACGGTCTTTGGCGAGATATGCAGCTCATCCGCGATCTCATGGTACTTTTTGTTCTCGAAGCGGCTCAGCAAGAACACTTTCTGGCACTGCATCGGCAGGCGCGCAATCACCTCGTTTACTTTCAGGAACAGGTTGTTATAATGGATTTCCGCATCCGGCTGCTGGTGATAGGTCGAAATCGGATGCTCCTCGTTCAGTTCGAGGCTGTCGGTTTTCCCGAACTCTCTACGCATATACGTATAGCATTCGTTACGCACTGAGCGGAACAGATAGCTGGTGTACGACGACGTGATGTTTTCGTAAGCTTTCGTGCGGTAAAACTGGAAGAACACTTCGCTCACCAGGTCTTCGGCGATCTGTTTGGAGTACACAAAACGCACGGCGTGGCTGCACAGCGGGTTGTAATACCTTTTAAACAGCAATTCCAGGCCCTTCCCCGGGTTCTGTTCAAAAGTCGCTTTCAGGAACGTCGCAGAATCGATTTCACTCACAGGCGCCTTGCCTTCGTGTACAGGAGACACAAATGGCCCAGGGCGCTTCGTTTCCGGGTTAAGCAAAGGATCGTGCATTGAATGTCTGTTCGTATGTAATAATTAAAAGACTTTGTTGCACTTAAAATCCCTTATCCTTGAATTAAAAAAATTTTAACTTTTTTAAATACCATCCTGACATTTTCGGACCGGAAACTAAAAAGGCTGCCATTCTCGCGAATAGCAGCCTTTTATTACAAGTAGTTAATTTGAGTTACAAATTCTTCGCCTTCATTTGTTTTACGGCATAGTCTACCGCGCGTGCCGATAGCGCCATATACGTCAGCGATGGGTTTTGAGTAGCGGTGGAAGTCATGCAGGCTCCGTCCGTCACGAAAACGTTTTTGCAATGGTGCAGCTGGTTCCATTTGTTGAGCAGCGATGTTTTCGGGTCCTTACCCATGCGTACACCACCCATTTCGTGAATGTCGTTGCCGGGATTGCGGTGATTATCGTGCGTTTTCACATTGGTAAAACCTGCTTTGGTAAACATTTCGCTCACCTGCTCCATATAATCCTTGATCATCTTCTCGTCGTTATCATCGTAACCGACGTTGATCCTCAGCTTCGGCATGCCGAACGGGTCTTTCTCGTTCTTATCGAGCATTACATAATTGCTCTCTTTCGGAATGGTTTCGCCCATCATGTGCGAGCCTACGCTCCAATTGCCGTATTTGGTTTCGTGCAAACCTGCTTTCAGCGATTCACCGAGGCCATTGCGGTCGTTGTAAGTATTGCGGTTGGCACCGAAGCCGGCCGCATATCCTCTCAAAAAGTCGGTTTCCTGCTTGTACACGTTACGGAAACGGGGAATGTAGCCGCTGTTGGGACGCTTTCCGTCGGTGGTCGAATCGAGGAAGCCTTCATATTCGCCTGAAACGGTTGCGCGGTAATTGTGGAATGCCACGTATTTGCCCAGCAGGCCGCTGTCGTTGCCCAGTCCGTTCGGGAAACGGCTCGATGTCGAGTTCAGCAGCACGAGGTTGGAGTTCAATGCGGCAGCATTCAGGAAAATGATGTCGGCATAAAACTCGATCATCTGCTTCGTATTCGAATCGATCACGCGCACGCCGGAAGCCTTTTGCTTCTTGTCGTCATAAATAATGGAATGCACCACCGAATGCGGACGGAGTGTCATATTGCCCGTCTTGGCCGCCCAGGGAATGGTAGAAGCATTGCTACTGAAATACCCTCCGAACGGGCACCCGCGCTCGCACATCACGCGATGCTGGCATTTGGCACGGCCCTGGTCGAGGTGGATCTGCTGCGGGTCGGTAATGTGCGCCGCGCGACCGATGATGATGTGGCGGTCCTTAAATTGCTTCGAAACCTGCTCTTTGAAATATTTCTCCACACAGTTCAGGTCGTGCGGGGGCAGGAACTCGCCGTCGGGCAATGCGTCGATGCCGTCCTTATTGCCGGTAATGCCTGCGAATTTCTCCACGTGGCTGTACCATGGCGCAATGTCGTCATAGCCGATCGGCCATTCCACTGCAAATTGATCACGCGCAGGGCCTTCGAAGTCGTATTTGCTCCAACGCTGCGTCTGGCGTGCCCATAGCAGCGACTTACCGCCTACCTGGTAGCCTCTCAGCCAGTCGAACGGCTTTTCCTGGATGTAGGGATGCTCGTTGTCCTTCGCGAAAAAGTGCATCGACGATTCCTTGAAGTTGTAGCAGCGCGCCGCAATAGGGTTGGCGTCTGCGATTTCCTTGGTGAGTCGTTCGCGGTGTTCGAACTCCCACGGCATCATGTTCGTCGTGGGATAATCCTTAATGTGCTGCACATCCCGGCCACGTTCCAGTACGAGGGTTTTCAATCCTTTTTCGGTCAGTTCCTTCGCCGACCAGCCGCCGCTGATCCCCGAGCCAATCACGATGGCATCGTAGGTGCGGGCTTTTTTACTATCAATATTAAAATTTGCCATAGTTTCGGTGGTAGTCCCTTATCCCTTCTTAACAGGTACGCACCCGTGGTAGCGGGCGGGGATCATTTCATAATGGGTAATGTTGGTCATGACGTATTCCGAGGTCATATAACCCTGGATC
The DNA here is from genome assembly GCF_000382205.1 of Dyadobacter beijingensis DSM 21582. Lineage (GTDB taxonomy): Bacteria > Bacteroidota > Bacteroidia > Cytophagales > Spirosomataceae > Dyadobacter > Dyadobacter beijingensis. The sequence goes on along the minus strand of NZ_KB907787.1, from coordinate 875,298 downwards.
GTGAGGTTTTTGACCATGCTGAAAAAGCCTTTCTGCGCGGCATCGCTGCTTTTTTCAATGTCTTGCAGGATTTGCAGGCGCTGCTCCTTGCCGGCATCCGCGAACGACTTGCCGAAACGCTGCACGCTCTGCTCGTCGATATTCGAAATGCCGCTGGCGAGGCTGGCCTGGGCCTTGGCGTCGTAGCAATCCTTCACCATTTTCTGCACGAAGTCGCCTACCCCCAGTTCGCCCGCGCCCGGTGTGTCGGTTTTGGGGATAATGGTTTCGACGATCATCGCCAGGTTTTTGGATTGGTCTGCCGAAAGCAACCCGCTCTTCGCCACCGCATTCTTGTTCCATCCGGATGCCCACGCAGGCAAACCCGCCATGGCGCCCATGGCAACTGCCATGCTTTTCAGCGCTACGCGTCTTTCCATTTTCGTTTCGTTTGACGTGATATTTGTATTGTTATTGTTTGTTCTTTTTGTCATTCATTGTCATTTGTAGGCAGGAAGTTGTCATTCATTGTCAGGGGTTGTCATTTATTGAAACAATAAGAAGTTCTTCTCTCACTTTGTCTCTGACCACGCATGACCATTCTTGACTACACCTGACTATTCCCCGACTACACTCGACCACACCTGACTACTCTTCGAGAAAGTCCAGGTCCCTTCCGTGCGTTTCAGGGATGGTGAGAATGCAGAAGATACCTATCGCGAAACAGATCACCCCTACCAGTGCCCCCGCCTGAATGACGCTGAAAGAACCTTTAAAAATAGCAAATAATGTAGTCATTCCCACTACCGTACCGCGTACCATGTTGGGCACGGTGGTGGCGGCCGTAGCACGGAGATTGGTACCGAACTGCTCCGCGCCGATGGTCACGAACATGGCCCAGTACCCGATCCCGAAGCCCAGCAATGTGGCCACGGTATAGAGCGCAGAAGCCGTTTGAATGCCCGCAAACAGGTAAATAATACTGCAAACGAGCGTGAATATCATGAGATAAAACACGGCCTTCTTCCGCGATTCGAGCCAGTGGCTGATGAACCCGCTGCAAAGGTCGCCGGCAGAAAGGCCCACGTAGCACCACATAATGGAAAGGCCCGGTTTGATAGGCTCCGCAATGCCCAGCGCTTTGCCGAACTCATTGCTGAACGTCGCCAGGATGCCGATCACGAACCATGTAGGCAGGCCGATCCCGATGCACCGGAGGTAACGTCCGAGGCGGTCCTTGTTGGTAAATAATGCAAAGAAGTTACCTTTCTCGACGTGCTCTTTTTCCTTGATATCCTTGAAAATCCCCGACTCGAAAACCCCGATCCGCAGCAAAAGCAGCGAAATCCCCAGTCCGCCGCCGATGAAATAGGCATAGCGCCAATCGAAAAACTCGACCGTGAAATAGGCCACCACGGCCCCCAGCAAGCCGATCCCCGCCACGAGGGAAGTACCGATGGCACGCAAATGCTTCGGAAGGATTTCGGAAACCAGCGTGATACCGGCCCCCAGCTCGCCGGCCAGACCGATCCCGGCAATGAAGCGGAGCAGTTTATAGACCGTCACGTCCTGCACGAAACCACAGGCGATGTTAGCCAGCGAATACGTGATAATGGAGCCGAAAAGCACCGAAAGGCGCCCTTTTTTATCCCCCAAAACACCCCAGAGAATGCCTCCGAGCAAAAGGCCCGTCATCTGCCAGTTGAGAATGCTGGCACCGGTAACGGAAATGTCGGCTTCGGAAAGGCCTAATGCGGCCAGGCTCGGCAGGCGCACGATCCCGAAAAGGAGCAAATCATAAATATCTACGAAGTAACCAAGGGCAGCGACTATGACGGGAGCACTGAATAGGTAAGAAGCGTCTGAGCGCGTTGCTGTGACGGTTGACATTTGGTTTTGTATGGGTTTCATCGGAATAACTTGCAATATTATGCAAATAGCCGGACATAAGCCCGGCTATTCGTTGGTAAATTAATAAAATTTAAAGAGAAAGTTTTGTTTTGCAGGACATTCACTTTCTCTTGCTTCCATTGTCTAACTTTTCTTGAATACGATGGTCATTTTGTATTTGACGCCGTCTTCTTCCTCGGTGGTCGACCATTTCATTTCGGTCGCGCTCGTTTCGAGGTCGAACTCGGTCACGTCGGTACCTTCGGTGAGGATGATCTTCTTGTCCTTCACAGTCCATTTCGAAGCATCGTCCACAATATCGACGTCGTCGATGACGTCGTCGCAGCCGATGGGCACCTTCGCGCCTACCGTGCCGTTGCTTTTAAAAGTAATCTCGGTTTCCGACAGGCATTTTTTTCCGGTAAGCGCTTCGTAGAATGCCAGCACGTCGGTAACGCCGTTCTGCGCCGGGTCTACATTCATCGCTTTGATCTTCCAGGTACCTTCCACGGCATTGCCGGACGGCGTTTCGGGTTTCGGATCGTCGGAATCCTTGCTGCACGCCAGCATAGCGGCTGCAAATACAAACAGCATCAGGCAATTAGCCAGTTTTTTCATGGATGGAGTTTTCATGGTCGTCTCGTTTTTTGTGATAAATAATCACGAAAATAAACGACCGCTTTTCCATCCCGGCATATTACCGAGTGACCGGTAGGCCCAATGAGTGACCGGTAGGTTTCAAAGTTCCAGCTTCTGCTTGTCTTTCAGCAGCTGCTCTTTCAATTTGGCATAATCCACGTCCTGAACGGCCACTTTCGCGTCGATTGCCTGCACGGCTGCCGTGGCGGCGCTCTGCCCGAGGATCATGAACACCGGCTCCATGCGGATGGACCCGTACGCGATGTGCGACGCGGACACGCACACAGGCACGAGCAGGTTTTCGCATTCGGCCTTTTTAGGAACAATGGAACCGTAGGAGATGCCGTAAGGCGTTTTCGGGTGTACGCCAATGTCGCCTTCGTTCTGCACGAAACCGTCTTCCTTCACATAGCGCTGCGCATTGTGCGCGTCGAGCGAGTACGAGCCCATTCCAACCGACTGCGCGACTGCTTTTTTACCTAATGTCTCATTCTCGGTCATCACGCTCAGGCCCAGCATGCGGCGCGCCTCGCGGACGTATATCTGGTGGGGCCAGCCGCCATTGTCCTTAAACTCGTCTTTTGGCAAGCCCCATTCGTTCACTTTCGCGCGCACGTCGGCAGGTACGGCCGGGTCGTTGGCGAGGAAATACATCAGGCCTTTCTGGTATACTTCATGGGCTTTGATGATCTGCTTGCGGCGTTCATAGGTAGCATCGGGGTAGTCGTAATTCTGGCCGATGAAATCCGTGCTGAAAGGGCCGTGGTTGTTGGTATCCGTCTTGCGGTTTGGTATGGGGTCGTACTTATCGAAGGTTTCCGTCCAGCCGGCTTTGTACACGCGGGCGAGCAGCTCGTAATTGGCGGGGTTATAGCCAGCCGGCTTGGCGAACGGGATGCGGTTATCCGGGTGCGACGACAGGCACATGCGGAAGCAATAGGCCTGGATTTTATGGTCGCCGTCCCCGTTTTTACCGATTTTTTCAGCTGTAACATAAGGCAGCAGGCCGCTTTTGGGGTCACCTTCCTTTTTATAAGGGCTTATATTCTTCGCGAAATAATGCCGGTGCTGGAACACCCCGGCCTGAATGCCGTTCCATTCTTCGTTGTACACGCTGTTCGCCTCGCGGCCCACGTGGTATTTCACGCCTGCAGCGGCCATAAGGTCGCCTTCGTAGGTAGCATCGATGAACATTTTACCTTTGAAAGTCTTGCCGCTCAGGGTTTTGAACGACGCAATGCGGCCATTCGCTTTCTGCACACCGGTTTTGCCGCGGTCGAGCCACTCGTCGCGGTAGATTTTGATGTTGTTTTCCTTCACAAAATCTTCGAAAACCTGCTCTGCCACGTGCGGTTCGAAGATCCACATCGTGCGTTCGGCGCCGTCCATGGCCACGGTACCCTGGCCTTTATTGCCGTATTCCTCCTTTTTCTGCCAATGCCAGCCTTCGGGCTTGTCGTAATGCAAGTAAACGCGGTGGTAAAACTCACGCGCCAGCCCGCCGATCACGGATTTGTTGCCGGTATCGGTAAAGCCCAGCCCGCCGGAGGATAACCCGCCCAAATGCTTGTCGGGCGAAACTACCAGCACCGTTTTACCGGATTTGACCACTTGCACGGCCGCCGTAACTGCCGCGCAAGTGCCGCCATAGACGATCACATCGGCTTCAAACGACTGCGCGAACGCCCGCGGCGTGGCCTGGGTTATGAGGAATGCTACTATTAGAAGTAATTTTTTCATGAATGTTTTGAGTTGAGATTTTGAAATGCTGACCGCCGACCGCTGGCCGCTGACCGCGGACCGCGGACCGCTGACCGCCGACCGCCGACCGCCGGTCGCTTAGTTACTATTTCGAGCGGGCACGAACAGCACCGCATCGGCGGCGACTGCGCCCGAGGCCCCTTCCGACGAGATATTCACCGAAGAGGCATTGCCTTTGGGTAAATTGAATTTGCCCGCATTGTACCATTCACCGGAGGTCTGCCCTTCCACGACAATGTCCTTTTCGAGTACCGAAATGGCCTTGACCTCATTCCCGGTTTTTACCGAGAGTTTAATCTCCGAGGCAGGCTTCGCCACTTTTGGGAAATACACATAGATGTGGTAAGCGCCGGGAGCGGCGATCTCAGGCGTGAAAGTGACCGAGCCGCCCGTCTGATCGTTTTCAGAAGATGCAAGGAACGACGGGCCATAGCCGCCCTTTTTGATCGGCTGCCAGTTTCCTTTAATGGAAACATTGCTATCCTCGTTGTCGACGAGAATTTCAGGCGTTTTGCCGTTCACGAGCGGGTCGTTTTTGAGCCTGGCCTGTAATCGGGCGATATCGACCTGCTGCACACTTTTCTTCGAATCGATCGCCATCACCGCCGCCACCGCCGACGACTGCGCCAGTACCATGAACACCGGTTCCATGCGGATAGACCCGTAGGCGATGTGCGTGGCCGAGAGGCAGACCGGCACGAGCAGGTTCGTACATTCCTTTTCCTGCGGCACCAGCGAGCGGTAAGCGATCGGATAAGGCCCGGAAGCGCTTACCTCTACATTACCCTCGTTTTTCGCCATGCCGTTCACGACAATGCGCTGGATATTATGCGAATCCATCTGGTAAGCCGCCATGCCCACGCCGTCCTTCACCACTTCCTTCAACTCGCAATGCGCCTGGGTCATCACGTAGCTTCCGACCATTCTTCTCGCCTCGCGGATGTACAGTTGCGGCGACCAGTTGCCGGTTTCCACGTATTCGTCTTTGGGATACCCCCATTGCAGCATAGCCTCGCGCAGCTCCGCAGGCACACGGGGATCGTGGCCGAAGAAGTAGAGCAGTCCTTTGGTATACGTTTCATGGGCCTTGATGATCTCCGCACGCTGTTTGTAATCGGCGTCAGGATAATCGTGGTTCATACCGATCATGTCTGTGGAGAAGCCGTTGCGGTTGTTGATATCCGTTTTATTATTCGGCATTTTGCTCCATATGAAGTAGTCGTTCAGCGTTTTGCGCTGCGGCTGCTTTGCAATGAGGCGGGCGAGCAGGTCATAGCGAGCGGGATCGTAGCCGGCCGGCTGGGTAATGGGCACCCTGTTGGCCGGATCGGACGTGAGGCAAATGCGGTAATTGTAGGCCTGCACTTTTTTGTCGCCCGTGCCGTTCGGTTCCAGTTTGGCCGGTGAAACGCCCCATAGCAGTCCGCTCTCCGGTTTTCCTTCGGTTTTGTAGGGATCAATACCGTCGGGCAGCTGGTGGCCGTGCATGAGTTGCACGCCGTCGATCGTTTCGTTATACTGGCTGTTGGCCTCCCGCCCTACCGTGTAGGATACACCCGCTTTCGCCATCAGGTCGCCCTCATAGCTGCAATCGATGTACATTCTGGCGGTAATGGTCTGATTGGTTTGGGCATTGGGTTTCTGGCTGTTTTCCAAAACGATGGACTGGATGGCGGCGCCGGACTTTTTGGCGCTGATAATCCTGCTTTGGTAAATAACCTTGATACCCGCTTCGTCGAGGTATTGCTGTAAGGTACTTTTCGCAACGCCCGGCTCGAATGTCCATTGCTCGAACTTGCCGTAGTGCTTTCCGATGCGGCGGTAAAAGTCACGCGAGAGGCCCGTAATGGCATATTTGTTGCCGATATCGGTGTAGCCGAGCCCGCCGGACGTCATCCCGCCCAAATGCCCGCCCGGTTCGATGAGGACGACGGTTTTACCCATTTTTTTGGCCGTGTAGGCTGCGATCACGCCAGCCGCTGTGCCGCCGTACACGCATACATCCGCCTGCTGTGCCTGAATTTGCCCGGAATCCGCACCGGCATTCCGTCGTTCCGCTTGTCGTGGCTCCGACAAACGGAACCCGGACAGCATGAATGCGAGCATGCAGGCGAACTGCGCTAATACTATCTTTTTTCTGAGCATATCAAATACCTCTTAGTTCTGAAATCAATATCCGGGATTCTGGTCCTTGGCGGTGATGGCTTTGTTATACAAAATCTCCGAGTTCGGGATCGGCCAGAGCATGTGCTTTTCGGCCACTACGATATTCTTTACTTCGAGAATGCGCTGCTTGGCTATCCCGAGGCGTTTCAGATCGTTCCAGCGTTTGCCTTCATACATCGTTTCGTACCCCCGCTCCTGTACCACCTTGTCGATGAACGATTGCAGCGTCGCGAAATCAGCCAGTTTGAAATCGACGGTCGATGCGGCTTCGGCCGGTTTGCCGTAAGCACGGCGGTGCACCTTGTTCAGGCTTTCGAGACCGTCGGCGGTGGGTTTTCCATTCGCGCGGGCATCGGCTTCGGCGTGGAAAAGGAGCAGGTCGGCGTAGCGGTACCATGGGTAATCGTTGCCCGCACCACCGGTCGCCAGCGGGTCGCGGTATTTGCGGTATAGCAGCGAAGTCTTGCCCAGGCCGATGTCCACATTATAAAAGATGTGGTTTTTACGCAGATCCTTGAAATCCCAGTTCTTAATGACCGAATTGGAAACGGAGTCGGTGTACTGCGCGTACACGCCGCCGGGGCCGTAATAATTGTACTGCCCGATCTTGCGGTGCGCATAACTCACGAGCCCGAAGCCCTGCTGGCGGTTGTATTTGAAATAGAATATCTCCTCCGGCGTATTCACGACCTCGGGTCCGTAGATCTTCTGAAAATCTTCCGAAACCGTCACCGCTACCAGCGCATACTTTTTCGAATCGATCACTTCCTTCGCTTTCGCACGCGAATCCTCCCATTTTTCGAGATACAAATTCACTTCCGACAGCAGCGTTTTGGCGGCCCATTTGGTAGGCCGGCCTATTTCCGCAGGATTGTCCGGCAGCCCCGCTTCGGCCACCAATGCATCGGCGACGATGAGTTTGTACACGTCATCCACGCTCGATCTCGGTATGTCGGCCACCGTCATGTTCTCCTCCGTGCGCAGGGGCACGCCTGCCCAGTTACGTACGAGCGCGAAGTAGGTCAGCGCCCGCATATATTTGGCCTCGGCGACGAATGCGGTCTTCTCGGCGTCGGTCATGCTCGTTCCTTTCGGCACGTTGGCGATCACGAGGTTGGCATTGCGGATAGATTGGTAAAAATTGTCCCAGATCGTCGCCACGCGGTTGATATTGGTATTATCGAGGCCCTGGTACAAGCTCACGGGCGTTTGCGTTCCGCGTGAATTGCCGTAGTCGGCAAGGCCTTCCAGCTGGGCCGGGTAGTTGGTGGAAAGCGCGGCGTCGGTGCGCATCGGGCCGTAGATCGCATTCACGGCCGCTTTGGCTTCCGCTGCGGTATTGTAAAAATTTTCGGACGCCAGCGACTTGGGTTTTTCTTCCAAAATATCGGAACAGCCCATGCAAACCGCCGCCAAAAACAAACTGGTGAATATCTTTTTCATATCAATCATTTCTTTAAACCGGTTGTAAAATCTGACCTTAAAAACCTATCCTAAGCCCTACCGTAGTGGTTTTGGCCACCGGGTACACATAGTGGTCCACGCCCTGCACGATGGAGTTGCCGCTTCCGTAGGAGTTCACCTCGGGATCGTACCACGAATACTTGGTGAGCGTGATCAGGTTCTGGCCGCTGACGTACAACTGGCCGTATTTCATCCATTTGATATGCAATTTCGCCACCGGCAGGTTGTAGCTCAGCTGGATGTTTTTAAACCGGAGGTAAGAGCCGTCTTCGACGAAGCGGTTCGACATTTGCGCCTGCGAGGAAGTTTTGATGATCGGGTATTTGGCATTGGTATTGGTCGGTGTCCAGTGGTCGAGGTACACTTCGCGCGGCATATTCAGCGCCTGGCCGTAGTCGTAGCCCTGGCCTTGCGCGCTGAGGTTGAAAATATCGTTACCCTGCGAGCCCTGGATGAAGAACGTGAGTTCGAAGTTTTTGAACGACATGTTCGAGTTCAGGCCGTAGGTAAACTTGGGATTGGGATTACCGATAATCTGCTTGTCGCCCGCGTCGCGGCTGCCGTTGCCGTTGAAGTCCTCATAGGCGATCAAACCTTTGTCGTCATATCCTTTTTCCACATAACCATAAAATGAGCCCAGCGGATAACCTTCACGGAGGATATTGACATTATCATTCACCGCCGCGCCGATGGTACCTCCCAGGATGTCGTTGCCGCCGTACAGCTTCACGACTTTGTTGCGGTTGATGGACAGGTTCGTCGACAAGTTCCATTTGAAATCCCCTTCCAGCACGGCTGCATTCACCGCCAGTTCGAAACCTTTGTTCTGGATCTTGCCGATGTTCTGAATGGTATACGTGTATCCGAGCGACGACGGCAGCGATACGTTATTCAACAAATCGCGGGTGTTTTTGATATAATAATCAGCAGAAAGGTTCACGCGGTTGTTCCACAGGCCGAGGTCGATCCCGAAGTCGGTCTGCGCGGTGGTCTCCCAGCGCAGCGAGCCCGCCAGGCGGGTACCCGGCGCATACGACGTCATGAATGCATCTCCGAACACCACCTGGCCCGATGCGAGCTGGTTCAATGTGAAGTAGGGATTAATGGACGTGTTGCCCGTTTCACCATACCCTACCCGCAGTTTCAGGTCGGAAACAAAGGGGATGTTTTTGATAAATTCTTCCTCGGACATCCGCCAGGCCAACGCGCCGGAAGGGAAAAAGCCCCATTTCTGCCCTTCGCTGTACCGCGACGAGCCATCAGCCCTGAAGCTGGCCGTTGCGAGGATTTTGCTATTGAATGTGTAATTGACACGGGCAAGGTAGGAAAGCAGCGACCATTTGGAATAGGAAGTGCTCGGTACGCCCTGCGTGGCGGCGGCGCCAATGTCGTAGGTTTCCTGGTTATCGCTGATAAAACCGCTTCCGGAGGCACTGAGCGAAGTGGTGGTGTAATCCTGGTAAGTAAACCCGGCTACTGCGGACACGCTGTGCTTGCCGAAATCCCTGATGTAGCTCACGGTATTTTCGCTCAAAAGGCTTGTTACCCGCTGCGTACCGACGGTCGCCGATCCTTTGGAATTGACAAATTTCGTCGTCGTGTAAGTGTCCGTGCGGTCGTCGGTGCTTTCGATACCGGCCAGGGTTTTGATCGTCAGTCCTTTAATGGGCTCGTAGGTTATGGCGCCGTTGGTGAGTACCTTGTTGGAGCGGATAACGTCCGAGAACTGGTACAGGAAGTTCAACGGGTTGGTAATCACGTTCGAACCCCACGCATAGGATTCGGCAAGGCGGGAGTAGCTGCCGTCGGGAAGTGTGGCCGCGATGGTCGGGTAGCCCGAAAGCATGGCCGACATGAGCGTACCGCCGCGGTTTCCTTTTTCCGAATTCTTGCGGTCGGAGTCGATGCGGCTGAGCATGGAGCTGAGGTCGAATTTAAATTTCTTGCCGATATCCGAGCTGAGATTAATGCGCAATGCATTCCGCACGTAGTCGCTGCCGATGATAATGCCGTCCTGGCTGAAATTGCTCGCTGCCACGGAGAAACGGGTCTTTTCATTACCTCCGCTCACCGTCAATGCATGGTTCTGGACGGGCGCTTTCTGGAACACGAGGTCCTGCCAGTCGGTACCTTTCCCGAAGCCGGCGATCTGGTCGGCGGTAAAATGCGGGGCGAGGCCGTCGTTGGCCGCCTGTTCGTTGTAGAAATTGGCATATTCGGTCGCATTCATCAGGTCCAGCTTCTTGCGGACGGTTTGCACGCCGTAATAGCCGTCATAATCCACGCTTACCCGGCCTGCTTTCCCTTTTTTAGTACTGATCAAAACCACGCCATTCGCCCCCCGCGAACCGTAAATGGCCGTTGCGGAAGCATCTTTAAGCACTTCAATGGATTCGATATCCGCATTGTTGAGCAAGGTAGGGTTACCGGAATAGGGAAAACCATCGACCACGTAAAGCGGCTCGTTGCTGCCCTGGATGGAGTTGGTACCCCGCACGCGCACGCTGATCGGGCTGCCGGGCGCACCGGTGTTCTGCGATACGTACACACCCGCCGCGCGCCCCGCGAGGGATTGCACGAGGTTGGTGGCCGGGTAGGCATTCAATTCGCTCGATTTAATGGACGACACCGAACCCGTAAGGTCGCTTTTCTTGATCTGACCGTAACCGATCACGACGATCTCCTGCAAGGACTTGTCTTCCAGCACCATGCTTACAGTAAGTTCAGTCTGGCTGCCCAGCACGATTTCCTGCGATTTGTACCCGACAAAACTGAACACCAGCACGGAATTCGGGGCGCTTGTCTCGGGGATTTCGAGCTGGAAACCGCCGTCCGTGTTGGTGGTAGTCCCGGTTTGCGTCCCTTTCAGCACAATGCTCACGCCGGGTAGACCGGTGTTGGATTCGCCGTCGAGCACCTTACCCGATACCGCGCGCTTGGGCGCATTCGCAGGGACGCTTTGCCCCGCCGGCGCATCGGGGGTGGCGGTTTCTATTCTTCTGAGGATGATAATTTTACCTGAAACTTCATAGTCGAGCCCCAGCGGCGTGAGGATATGGTCGAGGGCTTCGTAGAGCGGCTTTTCTTTAATGGAAACGGTTACTTTCCGCGCCGATTTGATCAGTTTGGAACTGAAAACAAACCGTACATCGACCTGCTTTTCCACCTGCCCCAGCACCTTCTTGACTTCGCTGGCATTGGCGGTTACGGAAACCTTCTGGCTCAGAAGCGACTGGGCACTTCCTTCACGCGCATAACCTGTCGCTATGAACACAAGGGCAAACATGAGTTGAGTAGCTGTCATTCGCATGGTCCACAGTAATACCCTACGGTATTTTAAAGGTTTTTTCATAGATTTGATTGTTTTGTAGGATTAAAATTTGGCAAAACGATCCCTGCCTCCCCTCCCGGGAGGATAAATGGCGACCAACCAAAATCAGGGGTATCCGAGCCGGTGATGCGGGAACATTGCCGGCTCTTCTTTTAGGGATTCTTTCTGTTTCTTATATTCTGAATTTTAAAGGGTTACGTGATTATCTGGGATTAATTCCGGCATCCTTTGCTGTGAATGATCACCTGGCCGTCCACGATCTCGTAGCTGGATTCGACGGCCTTACAAATGATATTGAGCTTGTCGTGCAATGTCTGGTTATCGAGCATGGCGGTGAGCGGGCAGTCTTTCAGCAGCGCTTCGTCATACAGAATGTCGATCCCGTAAGCCTTGGCGATGGTATTGAACACGTCGCTGGCGGGTGTGTCTTCAAATTCGAACTGCGGAATTTCCGCTTTGGATACGACCATTTCAGGCTTTTCTACCAGCGTTTTTACCATTTTTTTCACCTCGTCGCGGGCATAGATGATCTTCTGGTTCGGGGTCAGGATCACGCCCTGGAACTGTTTGTCTTCGACTTTTTCTTTCAAATGCGGGTCCGACTGCGCGAATACCGCCACTTTTCCTGTCTTCACTTCCACCGTCACTTCCCGGGAGCCGTCGTAGGCCTTAATGCGGAAACTGGTACCCAATACCTTGGTTACCAATCCATTGGCATACACCAAAAACGGATGCTCGGCATCTTTGGCAATGTCGAAAAACGCCTCCCCTTCCAGAAACACCTCGCGCCGCTCGCCGTAGAACCGCTCGGGGTAACGAATGCGTCCTTTCGGTGCAAGGCTGATGCGGCTGCCGTCGCTCAATGCGAGCTGGATTGTTTCATTGGTAGTATTGATTTTTTCGGTCAATGACGTGTTGAGCGTGCCCATGCTGTCCTGCTGCGCGAGCTGCGGCTTTTCATCACTTTTGATCATCACCGAATATACCGCCCAGCCCATGAGGATGATGAATGCGATGGATGCGGCGAACTGCATCCAGGGAATGGAAAACACGGGAATGCGCCGGCTGGCGGGGCGGAGGACCTGTTCGTCGGTTGCGGTAATGCGCCCGACGGTCTGCTTCACCACCTGGTTGATCTCCGCGTCGCCGATCTCGGGCTCGTGCAGGCGCAGCGAGAGCACAAGGGCCTTGGCCTGCTCCACTTTTTCGAGCATTTCTGGATTGGCGTCGATCCAATCGTCCCAAAGCGCGTCGGTTTCAGGGGTGGGCGAGAGTGTCCACTGACGAAAGAAATCGTCCCAGACAAAATCTTCAACAGCAAAATCGTTGTAGCGGTCCATACCAGTTCATTGTGTCTGAATAGGTATAGACAAAACCTGGTGCCGGATACCAACAATTTTTAAACTTTTTCTTCAAAAAAGAATAAAAACTATGGTAGTGGCTGATAATCCGCTGGTTAGAATAGAAAATGCAGGAGAAAAAATATAAAAGATTCCGCTTTCCAATGCGATTTCAAATGCCGGATCGCGATTTGGAGCAGGTTGGAAACCGTTTGCGGCGATACGGCCATCACCTCGGCGATTTGTTCCCGGCTCAGTTCCTGGAAAAATTTCAGGTATACCACTTCCTTTTGCCGGCGCGGCAATGCATTCAGCAACGTTTCCAGCTGCTGCGACCGTACGGCCGTGGCCTCATGGGCAATGTACTCTTCCTCCACCGAAAATTCGATTTCGAAATAATCGTCTTCCTCCTGCAATGCCTCGTTGCCTACCCACGTGCGTGACGACGCGTGCCGGTGCATGAGCCGCCGCAGTGACGCCATGAGATAGGGTTTCACGGCCGCGTCAGGATTGAGGTTGGCACGTTTTTCCCAGAGTATGAGAAAAAGGTCCTGAATACTGTCCTTTACGAGCTCGCGGTCTTTGGAAAACTTGCTCCCGTACCGGAAAAGCAGCCGGAAATTGTCGGACATCAGCTTTTCGAATGCACGAACCTCTCCCGCCAGGAAATCCTGCCAAAGCACGCGATCTTCCGGAACAGGGGATGTAGATTTCATAACTTGCTGAAAGGGACGACTAAATAAGTCAAACTTAACCGCAAACTCAATTTATTTTACAAGATTAGTTTAATTCATTCCGGCAATCGTCCTACTTGCAGCTACTCGATCATCAATTTCAGCCTATGCAACCGGCCGTCCGGCATTTTCAGCTCGAGCGTATGAATGCCGGAAGCCGGCGGGCACAATGGCAGCACTTTCAAACGGTCCTGTTTTGGGAGGGATGTTTTAACCGGCAATACCCACCCATTCATGTCGATCAGACGAATAGCGGCTGCATTCACCCCTTTTCCAACGACAAAAATGCCATCTCGCCCGGCGGGATTCGGGGCGAGGAAAAAGTCGTCACTGACATGTTTCGGGGTGCCGTCGTCGATGGAAATTTCGTCGATACGGATCTTGCCAACGCCGTTGCGAAAGCGCATTTCGAAGTTGGAGAGCTTGGTTTTGGAATAGGCAGAAGTACCGGGATAGGCCCGGCTGGCTTTGCAGACCGGCACGTCGCCGACCCAGAGATCGTAGGTGCCGGGCCGGGCGGTTTCTTCGGGGCCTGCCGTGGTGATGCGGTAAGGCAACGGTTTTGGCGAGTTATTCAGTACCCAGGTAAGCGTTACCTGCTTTTTTTCCGGGCAAATGGGGCTGGTTTGCTGCGTTTCGAGGTCTTTCACAGTGAACCCCTCGTCTGTGAAGTTCATGGAGCATTTGGCAAACATCAGCCCATTGCCGGGAAAAGAGTTGTTGACAGGATTAAAATCCTCGCCGACGTACAGGTACAAGGCATTTACACCCGCTGACTGAATATCTTCCACACTGAGTTTGATACGTATGACGAGCGTTTCGGGATTCGGTTCAAATGGCGTCGCACGCAGTGTACGTATAATACCCCCCGTTGCCGAATCCTGCCGACTGCGGACGAGCTCCATGTAGCCTTTGTGAAACTGATGGTACGAGAGCGCGGGGGCTGTTAGAATGACGTGGCTGAACTGGCCGGTGTCGGGTTGCGGGTCGATCAGGCCGGTGGTCTGGCTGAAATCCTGGTGAAAGTAAACCGTTTGAGCGCTGCCGACGGCTGCCAGCAGCGCGAATGCGAGGGTAAAGATTGTTTTTTGCATAAACTGGTTGGTCGTTTATGCATTTAGACGTGAGGGGATTACGATGGTAACTTTTTTTAGATCTTTTTTTGCTAGTGACTCCTACCAGCCTCCCGCACTTTTTCCAGCTCGGCGGCCATCGCCTTTACCTTTGCCGGATACTTGTCCGCCACGTTGTTTTTCTCCCCGATATCCTTACTCAAATCATATAGCTGCGGCTTTGGGTTCGCGCCGGTTTCAATATTGGTCAGCTCTGCCACCGCTTTCCCTTCCCGGGGTTCGATGTACTTCCAGTTTCCCTGCGTGATGGACAGCGCGCCGCCTTGTTTAATGAGCCAGCTGCGGCCGATCGTGCTTTTGCCCAGCATGGCATCCAGCACGTTGAAACTATCCACCGCCTCTTCGCTCTCCGTTTTTTGATGAAAGAAGTGCGCAAACGACGCCATCATATCAATCTGGCAGATCAATGCATCCGAGACAATGCCCGGCTTGATACCCTGCGGCCAGCGCGCCAGCCACGGCACCCGCGTGCCGCCTTCGAATGCGCTGTACTTGCCGCCACGCAATGGCCCGGCCGCACTGTGGCCTTTTGCGAGCGCTACGGCGTGGTCGGCATAGCCGTCGTCCAGCACAGGGCCGTTGTCGCTTGAAAAGATGATCAGCGTATGATCAGCGATTTTCAGCTCGTCCAGCTTTTTCAAAATTTCGCCGACCGTCCAGTCCATTTGCAGGATCACATCGCCGCGCAAACCCATTTTGCTTTTGCCTTTAAACTGCGTGCTCGGCATCCGCGGCACGTGAATGTCGTTCAGCGAAAAATAGAGAAAAAACGGGTTCTTGCTGTTTTCTTCGATGAATTGCCCGGCTTTACTGAGAAAAACATGGGCGATTTCCTCGTCGGTCCAGCGCGCTTGCTTGCCGCCCGTCATCCAGCCGATCCGGCCGATGCCGTTCACGATCGTATTGTTGTGACCGTGGTTAGGCGATGCCGGTAGTTTGAGCAAATCCGGGTTTTCGAGGCCGGTGGGTTCATTGCCGATTTTTTTGGAATAATCCACTTCAATGGGGTCGTCCGGGTTGAGGTCCTGGACGTCGTGGTTCTCTACAAAGACCGTCGGGACGCGGTCGGACGTGGCCGGGAAAAAGAATGCATAATCGAAACCGACCTCGTTAGGACCCTTGGTAATAGGTTTGTTCCAGTTGATCTGCCGGTTGTTCTCGCCAAGCCCGAGGTGCCATTTTCCCACCGAGCCGGTCTTGTAGCCCGCATGCTGGAATATCGCCGGCAATGTCAGCTGGTTGGTCGGGATGATGAGCGACGCATCGCCCGGCAGCACGCCGGTACCTTTTTGCCGCCACGGGTATTTGCCCGTCATGAGCGCAAACCGCGAGGGCGTACAGGTAGCAGAGCTCGCATGCGCGTTCGTGAAGCGAATGCCCTCCTTCCCGATACGGTCGATATTGGGCGTGCTGATTTTCGTGGCGCCATAGGCACTGAGGTCGCCATACCCGACATCGTCGGCGTAGATGAAGATCACATTAGGTTTGGACGGGCGTTTCTGGGCGAAAAGCGCGAACGATAAAAGCAGGAAAGCGGCGAGGCACACGCCCGTGAGCGAAAGGTACTTTTGGGTCATAAAGATGGTTTAAGAATCAGTCCGTGAAGATATTGATTCACGCCGACTTTGCCGGTTGAAAATTGAAAGATTACCTATAACAGGGTTTTGGGAAATAGTTTAACCGTGGGATAAATGGATTTGGAGAACAAATCCCTCCACATTTAACTTGACCTTCAGGTTGCAAATTCTTTGTACGGGCCGAAACAAGTTTCACCTAACGCTATCACATTACTATGAAAAGAAAATCCACAAGTCTCGCAGCACTAATCTTCGCGGTTGCCGCACAGCTATTTGTCAATGCCGTACCGTTTATGTGCTCCTGTGAATGGGGCAACCCGCCTGACGGATGCACGAAAAACAAAGTCGGTTATTACGTAAATGACCAAATGCCGGGGTGCTGCTATCAGAACAAGCTTCCAAGTCCATACACGGTGACCAAGCTCGTTAAATTGTGCGGTTCGAATAACTGGACGCAGGCTCTGTACATGGATCAGATGATGATCGACACCTATTGCAACATGGATTGTACCGCAAGAAAATCCGCAAATTAAAACCTGCAACCACCCATGAACACTACACACATTACTTTACTGCTATCCATTGCCGTCTCCGCGTGCAGCGTCGAGAAACAGGGTGGCACCGTACCCGATAAAGAGGCGAAAGTGCTCGAATACTTGCAGAATGGCTTCAACGAAGGGAATTTAACCACTATACCGTTTGACCTGAATTTTCATAACCTGAAACCGGCACCGGATTATGACATTGTTTTCTATCAAACGATGTTTCAAGACCGGCTTTTCCTGCCGGCGGACGACAAGCTGACGGAAATAGAAGCAGGAAAGCCCGTTGTGCCCGACTGGCAAACCGAAGCCGGCAAAGTGGACCGTTTTTTAAAAAAAATGGAGGCCGGCCCATACCTGTCGCTCTACAAACAGGAATGCGCGAGAGGAATGATTACGAAAACCAACCTGCTTGCCGACACATCCAGCCTGGCGGCAAACGAGCTCGGTAAGTATGTGGATATATTAATTCAGGAGAAGGCTTACGCGCCGGGGCTGGTGGCTTACGGGTTAAGTCGCCTGCAGAAATTCTGGCCTGGACAGAAAATCGCTGACGCCGTCCATTCCACATTGCATTACCGCAGTGAAGTGGTCGAAAATTACGATCACAAAATTGCCTTGCTGGAAAAAGGCGCGGCAAGTGACGCGAACACTGAAATTTTGGTAGAGTTCAGGGAGATCCGGCGGCAGAACGAGTTGTACTTTTCCCGGCTATCCGGCATGCTCAACTAAGGAATGGTTTTGATACAGCAAGCAGAACTGGAAAAGGTAATTCCAGAACTTAACCTCGCGGTTCTTTTGCAGCGCATTCGGGAATAAAAAACGCTCTGCTTGACGTCAAACAGAGCGTTTCTAATTGCGGTTCAAGCAATACGCCTATTTCGCCGCAGTCAGCTTCTTAATCAAATCCACCTCAGCCTGCTTGTACGGCGTGCCGTCTTTTCTGAAAATGTCGTGGAACCAGAGGTCTGGCTCTTTCGTATAGGTCTTCTTCCAGCTGTCCCACGGGTAAATCGTCTGCGACTTGCCGTCCACAAGGCCCCAGTTGATCGCCCCTACGTTGTATTTCTTCGCCACGGGCAGAGAGGTTTCGAAGAAGCTGCCGTTTCCGCGTGACATGTATTCGGTACAGATCAATGGACGACCGTAAGGTTCCAGCCATTTAATGCGTTTCTCAAACTCCTGCGCATTTTCGTAATTGTGGAAAGTGATCACGTCGGACTGGTCGATCTGCGCTTTTTCGATCGGTTTCAGTTTTTCCGGTGAAGACCAGTCGCCTGCCCATACGCCCGATGACAGCGGCTGCGACGGATTTACGGAACGTGCCCACTCGAAGGATTTCACCATCAATGGAAGCACATAATCCACTTTGTTAGGCAGTTCCACTTTGCCGTAAGAGCTGTTGTTGGTGTTGTCCGGCTCGTTCCAGATGTCCCACATCAGCACGCGGTCGTCGTTCGCGAATGCGGCCACCGTGCCTTTCACGTACCTTTCCAGGCGCGGATATTGCGTGCTGTCCTTCAATGCATCGAAGCCCGGATTTTGCACCCAGCCCGAGTTATGCACGCCGGGTTTCGGATCGCGCTGCTTACCCAGTTTCGGGAATGGGTCCCAGCAAGAATCGAATAGCACGAGTACCGGTTTGATATTGTGCTTTTTCGTAATATCCAGGAATGTATCAAGGCGCTTGATAAATCCTGCGGAATCTTGCTGGTAGAGCAAATCATGCAGGTACACGCGCATCGTGTTCATGCCGATATTCTGCGCCCAGCCAAGCTCCTTATCGATCGTCGCCGTGTCGAACGACTCGGCCTGGAACATTTCGAGCTGGTTAATGGCCGTGCTTGGGAGGAAGTCGGCGCCTACGAGCCAGCCCTGCTTGGCATACCATTCCCTGGCCTGCTCTTTGGTCCAGATTTCACGACCGGCGGATTGTTCGGTCGCTGCCGCCTCGTCTTTCTTTTCTTCTTCTGCTTTTTTGGCGCAGTTCTGCAACATCAGACAGGCCGCAAGGGCCCAGATCGTCGTTTTTAAGAATTTCATCAGGTGTTAGAATTGGTTTTGATTATTTAAAAAGCGGTGCCGGCCGGTTTTCTAAGCTTGGCTCGGCATTGGAAATTTCAGGCCAGCCGTTTTTCCAGACCAGTTTATCGAGCATCAGCACGCGGCGGTTGGCGCCCGTGGATACGCGCGGCTCGGCTTTTATAATGGCGTGGTAGAGCAGCCAGTCGTCCCCGGCGTCGTCGGCAATCCACCTCGCATTGTGCCCCGGACCGGCATAAATATCGTTTCCATGAAGCAGCATCGTACCCGCGCCGCGTTCTTTCAAATCCCTGCCTTCCTGGTCGAGAAACGGACCGAAAATCGATTTGGAGCGCCCCATACGAAGGTGATATTTGCTCTTCTCAAAATCGCAGCAGCTTTCTTTGGAACCGAGAAAATAATAGTACTCGCCCTTTTTCTGGATCATCACTGCCTCGAAATCGCCTGCGGCCACTTTGAATTTTTTGGACAAATCGGGTACGGACCTGCCGTCGGCGGAGAGCTCCACGCCATATGTACCCTGCGTCGGTTTGTCGCTGAAACTACCCCAGAAAACATATTTTTTGCCGTCGGCTTCGAGGTAAAACGGGTCAATCGAATTCGGCACTTCCATGTCCTGGCTGTTGAACAGCTTGCCGTGGTCCACGAATGGCCCCGCAGGCGAATCGGCAATGGCCAGCCCTACCCCCGGATTGACGTCGCCCCAGGTGGAATAGGCGTAGTACATATGGTATTTACCATTCACTTTCACGACGTCCGGCGCCCAAATGCCGCCTTTTTCCTTCCATGCGGGTTTGGTAGTGAACGCTTCTTTCACATAATCCCAATGCACGAGGTCCTTAGAGCGCACGATCGGGATCAGGCGCGAGCCTTTGCCATCGCCCCAGTCGTCCTGTGTCCCGTAAGCGTAAAAAAAGCCGTCATCGGCCTTCACGACCGTCGGATCGGCGAGGATGGGTTCAAAAACCGGGTTTTTATACTCCTTGTCTGCCCGACTGGACAGTTCGGGACTATCCAGTCCGGGACCAAAGCCACTGATGAGCAATGGAAACAGCAGCGACAGGATGGGTCTGATCATTTCAAATGCATTTAAAATTCGTTATTCGAGCCAGATAATCTGCGTGAATGCACCATTGGCTGCCACGTCCCAAAGTTCCAGGCGCAGCCATTTCCGGCCTTTCATATTTTGGGTAAACTTAAAATTTTTCTGGCCGAAAGCGTGTGTATCGCTCAGATTAATCACATCGTGGAAAACTTCCTTACCGTCGCCGGAGATCACCTCCGCACGGTTAAGCGGGAATGTCCATCTGGCATCGAGTGTGATCTCCACATTCCCTTTCGCGTCGGGCTTCGCGGTTTCGCCCGCCACCATGTTATTCACTTTAAATGACGGGATCAGCACTTCACCGGTTGTCACGAAAAACTTCCCCTTCCGCATCGCGTCCAGTACGGGCTGCCAGCCTTCTTCGAACTTCGGAAGCTGGTCCAGTTGCAGGTAATTGACGTTTAAATGCCCGTACAACTCGTAATTCGGCTCAATCCGGAACAGGTCGGCTTCGGCGAGCACATTCTTTTTATAGCCCCAATTGGCCATATCGTCCATCAGGTCCAGCACGCGTTTTCCCAGTTTGGGCTGCGACAGATCCGCCGGCATGGCCTTCCACGCGGCGCCAAGGAACTGATCCGATTTGTAAAATGCCTCGTCCTTATGCTTGTCGGGGAAGCCGGTTGAGCCTTTCGTACGGGCGTGCGCCGTCCACGCGAGGCCGTTCTCCATTTCGAGCAGTTTCTGCATTTCCTCTTTGTTGCCGATGCGGTAAATACGGCCGTATTCCGGATGGTCTTCCACAAAAGGCTGGTCCTTTTCCCGCGACATGACCCAGTAAACGGGTTTGGGAAAAATATTCATCCAGTGCCCGCCAAAGAAGTTGTTCGGCTCCTCGCCGGGCAATAGCAGAAAGTTACCGCCCGATAACCGCTTGCACTCCTCAAACATCATTTTCAGCTCCGGCCAGCGCTTAGCCTCCGGCCCCCGCGGGCTACCCGGACCGTGGAATTCGGCCAAATGCACAATGTTCACGCCCGTATTGCGGAATGCCTTCACAAACCCCGGCATTTCCGGCAGCGGCTTGCGCGTCAGCACGTCGTCCACATGCTCCTGATGGAAGTGGCTCGACATCGTGTAGTAACCCGGAATCGGCTCGTACTTGTCGGAATGTGTGAATGCCTTCACATTTTCGAGCACTTTACCATCTTTTTCGCGGCTCAGCAGGCAGAAGAAATTGTACCGCTGCTGCGTTCCCGGCGGCGCATTGAACCAGGGTACCCAGCGGCGGTCGCCCAGCAGGTCATGCCGGATACCGATTCCGAAACCCGGAAGCAAATTGCGGTAATTCTCTCCGTACCAGATGTGTTCGAGGTTATAGCAATTATCCAGCGGATAAAAATACTGGTGCGGAGCCGGGAAAACGGCCAGGTTACCTTCTTTCCCCTGCCCGATGATCGTGCGGTATTTCACGGCCATCATTTCTACCGTATCCATCTTCGTTACGGCCACATTCCGCATAAAATCTTCGGTATCTGCCCAGAAAAGCCTTTCCCAGGGCTCATTGCGCGAGGTGAGCCCGGCGTCGTAGATCACGGCAAGCGAGTCGACGTTCGTCGTCATCACGGCGGCCACGTTCAGCAGCGGGCTTCCGTTGTATAAGGTCAGTTGGACCGCACCCGTAAATGGTCCGGCTTTGGCGCCGTTCACGGTAATTTCGGTCCGGGTGCCGTTTGTCGCGACTTTCACGTCGCTTTTTTCCAGTTTCACCGCATAGCTCTGGTATTTCTGGTAAGCGGTTTTATCAAAGAAAATATTCCAGCCGTTCTGCGACACGAGGTCGCGCTTGCCTACGGTGAGGATAATGGCCGGGTCGAGGTCGCGGGCGATGGTGTATTGTTTTTCCTTAGTCCCAATGCCCAGGCTGCCGATCAGCGCGTTTGTTTTGTTCAGGTCAATGGAAACTTTCGCGGTTTCGGCATTACCGGCGGGCCATTCGATGTTCAGCCTCGACTCGCTGACGGTCGCCTGGACGCCGCTTTTCTTGTCAAAACCTTTTAAATCGACGGGGATTTGTGCGTGTAATGCCGCGGAAACGATCGACAAGAAAACAAACAGGAGACTACGCATTGATGACGGAATGAGTTGGAACAAACAATTTCTTGTAAAAAGCGAGCCCTTCTTCGGCCAGCTCGTCGGCGCTGTTCGCCAATGGCCGCCAGATGCAGGCCGCGCGCGCCAGTTCTTTGGAGGGTTGCCCGAAGGTCTCGATCACCACGGCGCCGTCGTAACCGATTTCCGAAAGCGCTTCCTGAATGCCTTCCCATTCGAGGTGGCCGGTACCGGGCGTGCCGCGGTCGCTTTCGTTGCCTTGTACATGACAAAGCAGATCTTTCCCGATTTTCCTGATCGAAGCGGGAATATCTTTTTCCTCGATATTGGAATGAAAGGTATCGAGCACGATTTTCAGATGCGGGCTCCCTACCTCGTCCAAAATCGACAATGCCTGGTCCACGGTGTTCACCATGTCCGTTTCGAAGCGGTTCAGCGGTTCTAACCCGAGCGTCACCCCGCAATCACCGGCGATTTGGCTTACTTCTTTCAAAATATCCACACACCACGCGCGTTCCTGCATTTTCTGCTCTTCGGAAACAATGCGCGTCTTGCCGACAGCCGAATACACCGGCCCGCCGAACACCGGGCTGTCCATTTGTCCGGCGATGCGGATGCAGTCGATGATGTATTGCTTACCGATCTCGCGGAATGCGGGGTCGGTACTGGAAATGTCGCGCTCCGGCCCGAATGCGCCGCTGATCGTGATTTTGAGATCCAGGTCGCGGGCGGTGTCCCGAATGAGTTTCCAGTCGATAATGCGGGTGTCCTCCACGGCTATTTCAATGATGTCGTAGCCCATGTTTTTGACCTTCGTGAGCAGGGCTATATGGTCCGTCGAGAACGGGGATACCCAGATAAATGTACTGGCGCCGAATAGCATAAGGGTTCAGGTTTTAGCAGCAAGCCAGGTTTTTGAGGCCTGGCTTGTTTATATTGGGAAAAACTATTCTTCAAAACTCGGGACATCCACACGAATGCCGCCCTTCATAGCCGACTCGTGCGCGCAAATGCCCGCGCAGGTGTAGTTCGCCGCCAAGGCCGCGTCCACCGCCGAATCGCGGCCTTCGACAATCGCCGCCACAAACTCCTGCACCAAATGCGGGTGCGAACCGCCGTGCCCCGCGCCTTGGAGGAACGACACGTGGTTCGGGTCGTCGATCTTCTCCCGTTTCGTGAAATGCTTGATCGGCTCAATCAGCAACTCGTCCGTATCCGGTACATTGATGCGCGTCGCATTCTCGCCGCCATCGAATATCACGTGTTCCTCGTCTTGCAACTGCTCCCATTCGAACGACATTTTGGTGCCGTACACATCGTAGCTCTCGCGATACTGGCGTACCACATCGAACAGCGAGCGGGTCGCTTCGGCCACCACGTCGGTGCCTTTCAATGTGAATGTAGCCGTCTCCACAGCGAAAGGCGATCCGTAGCGGCTGGCTAGGTCGTCGCTCAGCCGGCCCGAGCCGTGGCATACCACGGTTTCGGCAATGGTATTGTTGATTTTCAAAAGCGGGGAAATAGCATGGGTGCCATTAAGCATCGGCGGGTAACCTTTCCAGTATTCGCCCCAGCCTTCCATACTCATGTCCTGGATATGCGAGCCGCGTACAAACTGAATGCGGCCCAGCTGGCCGGTTTGCGCGAGGTTCAGGCCGTAGAGGAATTCGCGGGTGTACAGCGCGGTTTCCATCATCATATATACTTTTCCGGAGCGGCGTTTGGCTTCTACAATGGCCTTGCAATCCTCGACGGTCATCGCCATCGGAATGGTGCAGGCGGTATGCTTGTTGGCATTGAGCGATGCCAGGGTCATGCGGGCGTGGTCGGGCACGGGGGTTACCACGTGTATCGCGTCCACGTCGTCGCGCTTGGGAACGTCTTCGAAATGCTCGAAAACGAGGTTAGGATCGAGGTTGAACTTGGCAGTCAGCTCGTCGCGGGTTTGCTTGCTGCGGGTACAAATTCCCACCGCCTTGATGTTCGGATGGCTTTGATAGATAGGGATAAACTCTTTCCCGAAACCCATACCCACGATAACTACTGTGATTTGCTTGTCGCTCATTGTTACTTTGTTTAGCCCCCGGGTTAAAACCCCGGGTTAAGAAATGGATTGATTTGCTTTTGTTTTGTCGAGCCTCCGGCCCCGGCATTTGCAGTCTGGAAGCGTAGAGCCAGCGGCTCGATCATTTTTGGCCCGGGTTTCAACCCCGAGGAAAAAGGGCTTAGTTGGATGCCCATTTTACTGCATTGCGCAGCAGGGTTTGATAAGGCTCGATGGTATGTGACTTGGCATCATGCCCTAATGCGATGCCCACTATCCTCCCCTTCGGATATTTGACAATGAAAATGCTGGGGAAAACCTTATCGGAAGTCTCCGCCTTGGCGGTGGCGAGCACTTCGATCGGCGTGCCTGCCGCATCCGGTTTGAAGTAATATAGCTCGTCATCCAGCTTGAAACTCGCCGGGACGCCTTTGGTCACTGCATGCTTCGCAGTAATGGTTACCTCAAACGGTCCGTATTTATCATGACCTTTCGAGCCGCCTCCTACGAGCTTCTGGTTGTATTCCGGCCAGTCGGCCCAGTTGTACCAGAGAGCGGGATGTGCCAGTACCAGGCCTTTTCCCGCGTCCACAAACGCGAAAATGGCGTCTCGCGTCGCCTTATCGGCAATGGGCTGGTTGTTGGACAGGTACAGCACATCGATGTCTTTCAGCTTCGGTAGAATGGTGGCGGGGTCACTCGTGTATTCCACCGTGGCCAAACCGCCTTTTTGAAGCGTTTGAACATCTTCCTGCTTGTACCACCGGTCGAAATCGTGCGAGGAACCGCCGCCTACGAGCAGCACACGGATCGCCGTTTTCTTTCCGGGCCGGGATTCCGCCGTTGCATTATTGGCAATCATGGCTAACAGAAGCAATAATGAGGCAATGATTTTCATTTTTGAGTTCAAAGTTTTAGAGTTTATAGTTTATGAGTTTATAGTTTATGAGTACTCACTTCGTCACCCGCAGGATTCCGTTCATACCGCGCCAGTGGCCGGG
The DNA here is from genome assembly GCF_000382205.1 of Dyadobacter beijingensis DSM 21582. GTDB lineage: Bacteria > Bacteroidota > Bacteroidia > Cytophagales > Spirosomataceae > Dyadobacter > Dyadobacter beijingensis. The sequence continues at coordinate 850,497 of NZ_KB907787.1, read as the reverse complement.
GAAAGTGCACACATACGGATAATCACCGGGCTCGCTGGGTACGGTGAATTCCAATGTTACCGTTTCTCCCGAATTAACTAGTCTCGTCGAAACCAACACTTCCGGAATCTTGGGAACATATTGCATTTCAGCAGCTTTCGGATTAGTAAGAAGCTCATCCGCGGCCTTCCCAACTTTCTGCAATGTGCCCGGTTTGATGATCAGCAGGTTGTGTTGCATACCGTCCGGGTTTTCGAGATTGATCACCACTTTCTGGCCGGCTTTCACGGTGATCAGCTTTTTATCGTACTGCATGATCTCCTTTTCCACTTTCAGCTCGATTACCGTCGCGTTGGAAGCGGCAGGTTTGGCGGCCGGTTTTTCCGCAACTCCGGCATTGTTTCCGCCTTCGTTGGGACGGTTGAGCTCCACGGATGCTTTTTGGAAATTGCCTGCGAAACCAAATCGCCCTTCGTAGTTACCGATCCGGTCGTCGCCTTCCATATCCTCCCCGGAGCGCAGCGAATTGCTCAGCGGCGCGTTAAAGAGCATATGCGCCTTGCCCGTGGCGGCTTCTTTGCCATCGATTTCAATACGGATGTTGCCGCCCTGCGTGAGGCTCGCCACGACGTCGAACTTGTCGGGTAAGGTACCGCTGGTAGCCGCCTGGCTGAGCATACCGTGCTGTTTCACGGCCATGATCATCTTTCCGTCCTGGATGTACAGCGCATAACCGCCATCCTTACCGCCCTGGCCGGCAATGAAGCCTTGCAATGCGCGGTCGCGGCCTTTGATGACCGTTGCACGGATCGTGATTTCCTTGCCCGAAACATCCGGCGGGAATTGCAGCGTGTTTCTCCTGCCTAGCGGATACACTTCCCGGCCTAATGCCTCCGTCAGCTGGGCGGTGAATGCCGATGGCTGCGATTGCTTGCCGGCGGCGGCCAGGAAGCCCTTCTCATGCTTGATGGCGGCTGCCAGCAGCGCTCGCGACAACCACGCGTCTTTGGCATTTTGCTCGTCGAGGGAAGCCTGGTACACCGCTGCGCCCGCTTTGTCAGAAGCCGGCAGCTCGGCCAGCGCCACGAATACGCTCAGACGGGTATTCAGGTTGGCATCTTTCATGCCTTTTTCCAGTATTTCAAAACTTTGCTCCTGCTTCGGCAGCACGCTCGCCGCGGCCTTACGTACGCCTGCTGCCGGGTGCGTCAATGCTTTGCCTACGACCTGCAATGCCTCCGCATTAGAGCCGTCGAGCACACCCAGGCCGTGTAACGTCCATAATGCATGTACCGCGGGACTATTCAAACCAATTTCATCGACTTTGGGATTATTAATGATTTTGTACAAATCCGGCACGACCGACAGCTTTTTCGACTCCACGAGCAAACGCTGCGCCGTCATGCGCCAGAACATATTGTCGTTTTCCAATGCGGCCACAAGCCCCGGCAGGTCGTCTTTCGAGAGTTTCAATGCTGGTGTTTTTTTTGCATTTTTATAGACAATCCTGTAAACGCGGCCGTGGTTCAGGTCGCGCATCGGGCTGCTGAATGCATTACCCGGACCGTGCGGCTGCTCTTCAAACGGCAGGATGAATTTGGAAGGCGATTGCGCCGGCACGAACACATTGTGCTGGATAATGAAGTTATACCAATCCGCGATCCATACCGCGCCGTCGGGACCTACTTCGGCTTGCACCGGCCCGAACCATTCGTCGGAGCTGGCCATGAAGTTCCAGCCGTCTTTTTCTTTAAAACCTGCACCATCCGGTTCCAGCATCGCTTTGTGTACCAAACGGACCGTCGGTTCGGTCACGAATGCGACGCGGTTCCAGTACTCTTTCGGAAAATTGCGGGCTGTGTAAAAATGGTGACCGGCAGCGGAAGTAAACCCTCCTACTACATCGACCTGCCGCAAATTGGGCGTCATCGCATGCGCATCGTAGTGGCCGTCGATCTTCTGAATGGCTTGTACGGATGGCTGCTCTTCACCCAAAGTGCGTTGCATGAGTCGCCCCGGCATGGAAAAAAATGCGCTGTGCGTGTTATTGGCCGTCGACAGGAAAACGTTGTTATCCTCCGTAAAGCCAAGGCCCCAGGTATTGTTACTGCTGCTTCCGAGATATTCGAACTCTTTCCCGTCCGGTTTGAAATGGTAGAGCCCCTGCGAGAAGCTCATTTTCTTGCCATTGATAGTCCCGTTGAATGCCGAGAAGCCCAGTACGCCCCAGATTTTATTATCAAACCCATATTGCAGATTCGATGGCCCGGCGTGGGTGTCGTTTTTACCCCAGCCTGTCATGATCACCTCGCGTACATCGGCCACATCGTCGCCGTTGGTGTCTTTCAGGAACACGAAATCCGGCGCCATGGACACGATAATGCCGCCATTGGAAAACACCATGCTGGTAGGGATATTCAACTTATCGGCGAAGACGGTGAATTTGTCGGCCTTGCCGTCGCCATTGGTATCCTCACAAATTTTAATGCGGTCGTTGGCCGCGCCGTCGGTTTCCTTGAATGTGTTCGGATAATCCACGGATTCTACCACCCAAAGGCGGCCACGCTCGTCCCAGGACATTGCAATAGGGTTCGTAATGTCTGGCTCCGAAGCAAAAAGCTGTATTTCAAAATCCGGCGGGATCTGCGTGAGCTTGTTCGATTCAGCCGGTGAAAGCGACTCCTGCATTTTCGGCACCACGTGGCGTTTGGTATAATGCGAAATCGTGTCGGAGTTGTAAATGTCCACGTCGGGCAGGTTCAATGCGGCGATCTGCGATTGCACATCTTCGCCGACAGCCCATAACACGCCGTTTCTTACCAGGTCGAGGAAGCCTTTGTTGGTCCAGGTACTGTCCTCGTGGCCGTAAGCGGTGTAGAAAACGCGGCCTTTGCCCTCGTTGCGCACCCATGTGTAAGGCTCGTGCATATCGCCCTCCACCCGCTCGCCCAGGACGATCTTGTCCGGGTTCAGGTTTTTGTGCACGTAAGTTTCATCCCAGGTCCGAAAGGCGGTAATGCCTTTCATGACCTGGTGTTCCGGTTTTAGAATAGTGTTTTCAAATGTGCCCGTTTTGTGTGAAGCAAACTGGCCGCCGATGGTTTTGATATACCATGAGGAATTCCTGAAACAGCCCGACGCCGAATGGACCGGTATCAGGCCTTTTCCGCCCTCTACAAATGCCTTCATGGCGCTCTCCTGCGAGGGCGACAGCGAATCGTGGTTAGCGTAGATGATCAACCCGTCGTACCTGCGCAGGTTTTCCGGATTAAGGTCTTTGGGATCGGTGGTATACGACATGTTGATACCGCTTTTGAACAGCTTCACCGCCAGCCAGGGCGCATATTTGCCCGAATCGTGGTGCTTGCTGTTGTGACCCAGAAACAATACCTCGGCGCGCCGGCCTTTGGAGGCACCGGCTTTTGTCGACGGCGCTCCGGCGGTTGGCCGCTCGGGCCTGCTCTTTGCACATGCCAGCGCGATGAGCCCGACAAGCAGAAGTGCAATGGAATTCCTCATTCAAATGGTTTTTTAAAGAAAAGTTTCGGTTTTAATGCGGGACTGAACCCATTATAGATCGACTTTCTGGACCGGCGAGAATACCATGTCCTCCACATCCTTGATTTTGACGCCTACCCTGGCAAAAACATACTTCTGCACGGGCGAAAGCGTCGGCACGGTGGCTGAGAGGTTGATCGCATTCAGGTCTTTCACGTCGGCACCGGGCATGTCCGCCACAGCCACATTGGTAGCGCGCGACACGAAATCGGTTCGGTTCACATACAGAGAGACCCTTTCGATGTCCTTACCCTCGGTGCCGGCCAGGATTCTTTCGAGTTTTAATGAAACATTTACCTTATTCTCTCCCCCGCTGAACTGTGGCGTGCGGATCATGTAATACGGCGTGACCTCCACATCCAGCTTCTGATTACCGGCCAGGCTCACGTAAAGCGTGTCTTTGGACGCTGCATCCTTCGAGATGGTCTTGAACGGTCCGCGGTTTTTGGGAAAAACCAATTTGTAATTACCGTCAAACAGCACTGCAGAGTAAGTACCGCTCTGTGAAATAGGCGCGTCGATGGCGGCCAGCTTGCCGAAACCGGGTTGCCAGAGTTGGAGGCGCACCTGCCCCTCCTCCACCCCGATGGGCTCGCCCTTGTACACGACCTGCCCCGAAAGCGTCGATTTAGGTTCGGTATAGTTGTCTTTTTCACAAGCCGAAAGGAGCGCTACCAAGGCCACAAGCGGCATTATATGAAATCTGATTTTCATGATATCGTATCGTTTGAATGTGATGGCCTATTGGTTCGGGTTTCTGACGAGCTTGGGGTTGTTGCTGATAATGGCGTCGTCGATGTACGAGTAGTAATTTCCAAGCTGGAAGCGGTCGGCGCCGGTAATGCGGCTTAGCTTAACGGGCTTGAAGATCCACTTGCCATTGTTGGGCGAACCCGGATCGTAAATTTTGTAAGGCCACAATCCCCAGGGCTGCGTATTGCGCTTGGTGGCTTTGCCGAGGTCTTTCGACACTTCCGCCGCCGTAATCGCATTACCGTCCATGATCTGGTGGGCAATGCGCCATCTTTTCATGTCGTACAACAAATGCCCTTCGAATGCGAGCTCCACGCGGCGCTCGTGCACGAGACGATCGAAATTGATTTCCGACGCTTTCAATGGTGTTACCAAACCAGCACGGGCACGTACCTGGTTCATATAACCTGCCGCTTCCGCTGCCTGGCCCAGTTCAAATGCGGCCTCTGCTGCATTCAAAAGCACTTCGGCGTAACGATAGCGAACGAGCCACACTTCGCTGTTGACCCCGCGCTGACCGGAGCCTACTACCGGGTCGAGGTATTTGCGGAGGTAGAAACCGGTTTGAGCGGTGAATTCGAAACCGTCGATCGGGCCATCGAAGCCTACTACCTGCTCGGGGACGGATTTGCCGGGGAGCGTTTTCTGCGCGCCGCGGTCGTCGCCGCTGATGATCGTGCCGTTGCCGAGCTGGTAACCGGCCCAGATGTCCACTTTACGGCCTTTGAATGTCGTCCCCGGCAGCATTACCGTTCCTGCGAGACGGGCGTCGCGACCGGCAAAAATATCGGTCTGCTCGGTGTAATAGATCGGCGCGCCGTTCGCATTCGTCGCGGGGATAGGCGCGAAGGTGTTGTCGAGTTTTTCAAATGCTTCTACGAAGTTCAGCGACGGGTTAATGCGCCCGCCTTCTTCCTCTTCGGCGCCGTACCGTGGCTGGTTCCAGCCCGTGAAGTAATGCACCTTGCCGCTTTGCAGCTTGAAATCTTCTACAAAAATGACTTCCGGGTTATTGGCTTTATCATAGAAAACGCTGGCAAAATTTTCCGAGAGATCGGGCTTTTTGGTATACAATGCATAAGCGCCCGCCTTTCCTCCGATAATCTCCTTCGCTGCCGCCAGTGCTTTGGTATAGTAACCATTTGCAGCACTTGCAGGAATACCTACCTCACCCCCTGGCAAAGTCACGCTCGGCGTATTCACCCCGTATTTGGCAATGGAACCCGCGTAAAGCGCCGCTCTCACTTCCATCGCGAGGGCCGCGGCTTTGGTAGCCCGCGATTTTTCGCCCGGTGTCGCCGGCAGCTTGTCTTTGATTTCTTCGGCCTCCTTGATCACGAAATCGTAAATCTCCGATTCCTTGGCCCGCGGATGTTGCAGGTAGGTAGGGTCGCCGCTGAAATCGTACACCATCGGTTCGAGGATCAGGGGCACGCCGCCCATTCTTTTGACCAACTCAAAATAGTAGGAAGCACGCAGGAACCGAGCTTCCGCCAGGTAACGCTCGCGCACGGCCGGTGCCAGCTTGTCGGCTGCCGTACATTTCTGGATAAACAGGTTCATCTCGCGGATGTACCCGTAATCCCACGCCGCCCAGCTCCCGAAGCCCCAGCCGCTGTTCTGAAATGCGCTGTAACGCCCGGCTTCCGACCAGAATGCCTCGTTGAAGTCGCCGACGGTGAGCCAGCCCGGATAATCGTTAATCGTTTTGAATGTCGAAAGATCGACATAGCGGTTGTAAAGATCGCCCAGTACGGACAGCACCTGGCCTTCGTCGCCCCAGATCTGTTCTTCGGAAAGTTGCCCGGTCGGCGGGCGGTTCAGGAACTCGTCGTCGTTACAGCTCCAACCCAGCGTCAATACAGCAATCGAGAGTATTTGAAATATCTTTTTCATGTTGAATTCCAATCGGTTTAAATAGACAGGTTGATACCTATGTTCACGAACTTGTTCTGCGGATACTGCAACCCGTTGTCATCCTGGATCTCCGGATCGACACCGAACTTTTTCAGGTTGTCGATCGAGAACAGGTTGTACCCGTTGATGTAGAACCTTGCACGTGACATTCTCAGCTTTTCCAGCACCGATTTAGGCAGCGAGTAGCTGAGCTCGATGGTCCGGGCGCGGATGTATTTCACATTATGCAGCCAGAAGGTCGAATTCCTGTTGTTGCTATGGTCTCTGTCGTTGAAGCGCAATGCGGGATATTTGCCTGGAATCCACTGGCTGTTCACATCGAACGGATCCGTGCGGTGCCATCTGTCGAGGAAAATGCTGTTCAATGCACCTTCGTTCTGGTACGCCCAGCGCTGTTCGTAGTTCTGGTTCCATGAGTACATGCCGCCGCCCGAGAAGTCGGCCACGAAGCCGATGCCTTTCCAGCTGACGGAGAAGTTCAATCCGAAGTTGACATTGGGCTGGCCGGTGGCATTGTAGCCGATCGGTCTTTCATCAAGACCGTTGATGATGTTATCGCCATTGATGTCTTTGTAAATCAAATCACCCGGCAGCAATGTGCGGTTACCTTGCCCGTCGATATTGACAGGATATTCGGCAATCTGCTGCTGCGATTCGAACTGGCCGATCGTCTCAAGACCCCAGAAGATGCCTGTATAACGGCCCTCGCCCGATGCACGGTAGCGGTCCCACGAGTTATTGAAAATCGGCTTGTACGACGACACGAATTTGCTTCGGCTGAACGACACGTTTCCGCCGATCGAATAATTGATGTTGCCTGCCTTGCCATTGTAGGTCAATGCACCTTCCCATCCCTGCTGCGAATCGCTGTTCACGTTTTCGTCGGGCAATGAATAACCCAACTCGCTTGGGACCAGAATATCGTATTTACGGCCCAGCAAGCCGGTGCGCAGGCGATAGAAGTAATCGACGGTACCCGTGATTTTAGTGCCCAGGAGAGATAAGTCGGCGCCGATATCGGTGATTTTACTTTTGAACCACGAGATATTGTTGATGATCTGGCCTTTGTCACGGCTCGTAACGACTGCATTACCGCTCAGGATCACATTGCCTTTGTTGTAATCATAACCCGGCAGGTAGGCGTAAGGGCTCAATGGTCTGCCCGGATCGTTGTTGAAGAGAATGTTGTCATCCCCGAGAATACCATAAGATGCCCTGAATTTCAGGTCGTCCAGGATACTGCGCTCGCCGATCAGCTTTTTGAAAAATCCTTCCTCCGAAATTCTCCAACCGACGGAAGCCGACGGGAAATAACCCACGCGACGGTCCGGCGCGAACTTCCACGAAGCATCACGGCGGGCTGAAAGTTCGAGGTAATACTTGCCGGCATAGTCGTAATTCACTCTACCGATATACCCTATACGCGCAAGTTCCGTATCACTGTCATTGTACGTATCCACGGTCGGGAAGTAGATCAATGGAAGGACATTCGTCTTGGGAACGGCGTGTACCCATTGGTCCTGCACGCGCTCGTCCTGCCATTCTGAAACGAATGTCGCACCGACGGTGTGCTTGCCGAACGTGTTGTTGTAGGCAAGCTGTCCCTGGTACACATTGCGCATGACCTTGCGGGTACCACGCTCACGCCACGGATTGGTGCTGCCGCCGGTTACGGTGTAGGTATCGTCGGTCGGGTTGTATGTGTAGGCTTTGTAGGTGTACTCGTGCCCGTTCATCACGCGGTCGGCGATGTAGTAGGAGTACATTCCTCTGGCACTGAGCCCTTTCACGCCCGGAATCTGATATTCTGCCGAGAAATTGGTTTGGAGTACGCGCCAGTATTCGGTCCAGTAACCGCCCAATTTCTTGTTGTTGTAGGCCCAGTTGGTTTCGTTGTGCTTGATATCGTTCAGATATTCAGGGTTATCGTTCGCGTACGGTCGCTCGAACGGGCGGTTACGCAGGATGGCGAAACGCGGGAGCCAGTAATCATCGCCGCCGGGGATACCAGGCTGGTCGCGCTTCTCGATACGGCCGTTGATCTGCACACCGAGTTTGAGGCGGTCGGTGATTTTCGCATCGACATTGCTCTGGATATTGGTACGGTCAAACGTAAACTCGCGGCCGAGCACAGAGTTCTGGTGTAGTCTTGTTGCTGAAATGTAATAGTTGATTTTGTCCGAACCGCCCGTCATGTTGAGGTTAATGGAGTTCAGCGGCGAGTTCTTTTTAATAATGAAGTCTTTCCAGTTGAATGTCTTGTAACCCATTTCCGTGCCTGCGCGGTACTTTTCGAGTTCCGCCTGCGTAATCGACGTTTTACCGTACTGGTTCATTTCCGCTTCGGCTTTGCCGTGCATCCATTGGTAGGAATCGTTCACCACATTCGGGAACCGCGACCAGTTTTGCCAGCCCGTGTAGGCGTCGAGGCTCACGGTATTTTTAGCACCCATTTTACCCCGCTTGGTCGTCACTACTACCACACCATTCGCGGCACGAACGCCGTAAATAGCTGCGGAAGCGTCTTTTAACACCGAAATGCTTTCAATATCGTTGGGAGAAATGTTGTTGAACTGGCCCGCATCCTGCTGGATACCGTCGATGACGAACAGCGGGTTACCCATGTTGCGGATCTGGATGTTCGCGCTCGCACCCGGACGGCCATCCGGCATCCGGAAAGTTACACCGGGGATTTTACCGGCCAGGCCGGAACTGACCGTCGCGCCGCCGTGTACGCGTTCTATGTCTTTGCTGGTTATGGTCGAAATGGAACCGGTCAGCGACTCTTTTCTTTGCGTACCGTAACCTACTACAACCACCTCTTCCAGGGCCTTATCATCTACTTTCATCGTAATATCCAATGCGCTCTGGCCTGCCGGAACGGCTATTTCCTGCGAAAGGAAGCCCACAAACGAGAATATCAATACCTGGTCGCCATCAGGAAGGGTAATGTTGAAGCGCCCCTTTTCGTCCGTCGACGTACCGGTTTGTGTTCCTTTTAACACCACACTCACCCCCGGTAACCCTGCGCCGGCTTCGTCTTTTACGACACCGGAAAGCGATTTATCCACCACTTCCGGGCTGATTTCCACCACGGGAATTTCCTCCGAAACGGTTTCTCCGGCCTGCGCTGCGTGGTCGGGTTTGATCACGATCAGGTCGTCTTTGATCTTATAATGCAAATCCAGCGGTTTCAGCAAGGCGTCGAGCACGGCCGATAGTGAGCCATTTTTTACCTTTATCGAAGCGCGGCGGTCGGATTGGATCAATTTCGAGCTGAAAATAAACTTTGCATTAGTTTGCTTTTCCAGCTGCGCGAAGATCGTTTTGATCTCCTCGTTCCGGATATCAACGGTAACCTTCTGGCTCAATGCGGATTGAGCCCTCCCGTCGTGCGCCCACGTGATGCCCGCGAACAGGCCTGCCAGGATACATTGCATTAATGTGATTCGCATGAGCTTGATGAGAAAGTCTTCAGGTCGTCGAACTTTTTTCATATTTTTGAATGAATTTGTTGTTTAAGGAGATTATTCAACGAAATCTTCCCCGGCTCATCCATCGTCCAAATGGATGTGCAGTAATGTCCGTTACTGTTGGGGAACCCGGATCAGTCATGCTGGAACATGGCTGGTCTTTTTTATTTTTTAGGCAATAGGGTAACGTTACGTCATAGGCGGCGTTCAGGGTAAAATGTGATATGTGGTGTCAAAAACTACTTACATCCTTTTCCCAGGATCGTTATCTGGTTATCGGCTACTTCGTACTGCGCGTCCAGCGCATTGCAGATCACTTCGAGCTTTTCCTTTAACGGCTGCCCGACCAACGTTGCATTCAGCGGGCAACTGCCCAACTTTTCCCGGTCGTACGCGATCCGGACATTGTAGGCGCTTTCCAGTATCCGGAAAACCTCCGAAACCGGCGTTTCATCAAATACGAACTGCTGTTTGGAAACATCTTTCTCCGAGGCCACGGCGATCGGCGCCGTTATCTGCACGATTTTTCCGCTTTCTTTCGAAAATGCGATCCGCTGGTCATGGTTCAGCGTGACGCCTTCCAGCTCCGGCTTATCGAGCACGGCGTCCTTCCGGCTGTTATCGAGGTTACTGATCGAAAAAACCGAGACCGTGCCCGTCCGCACTTCTACTTTAATATCCTGGCTCTCCGACGAGGCGTCGATCATGAAACTGGTACCGAGCACCTTCGTGGCCAGGCCGTAGCTGTACACGAGGAACGGCTTCTGCTTGTTTTTGACTATTTCAAAAAAGGCTTTGCCGGTCAGTGTAACCTCCCGGCGTTTCCGGTTGGTCCCTTCCGAGTAGCTCAGCCTGCCGCCGGGTTGCAGTACTACCGAACTTCCGTCCTGCAGCAATACCGTCATGGGTTTGTCGGTATCATTGTATTTCTGGATTGTGTTGGGTGTAACGGCCTCGTCACGCGCCGCTACTGCCTGCAAGGGGCTTTCGGCTTTCTTGTAATAGAACCAGTAGCTCACCGAACCGATGCTCAGGATCAATGCAGCCGAGGCCGCAACGCGCATCCAGCGCCACCCGTGTCCGCGGGTAACTTGGAACACCGGCGCATTCACCTCTTCCTGCGCCTTGGGTGCCTCGTCGTGCATATGGCTTTCGACGACGCTCCACATCCGGTCGCTTTGCTTCTGGGTCGGCTGATGCCTTCCGGTATCTTTCGCCAGCAGAATGACATACTCCCTGGCCGATTCAACGGTTTTGCGTTTGCCCGGATGCTTGTCCAGGAACGCCCGCCACTTGCGGTCGCTGAGTTCGTCAGGATGCATTACCCAGGCGATAAACTCTTCATTTCTGATCAGTTCGGTCAGAGAATAAGGATCATGCTTCATGTTTCGCGGGATGCAGTTATCGTCGTTCAGTTATACAGAGCGACGAAACGCGGATTTGACCTCTTCAAAATGAAATTTTTTGAAGAAAAATTTTAAAAAAACAGTAACAACCAGAAAATCAGGGAAGAAATGAGCAGTATTTCCCGGCTCTGACGCAGGGAGGTAAGTGCTTTGTAAATAAAGTTGCGCACCGATTTTTCATTGACGCTCATGATCCCGGCGATTTCCTCGATGCTGAAATCGTCGAAATACCGGAGTGTAAGCGCTTCGACCTGCCGCTCGGGCAACTGGGCAAGTAATTCCTGAATGCGCTGGGCACGCATGGACGAGGATTCGATTTCGATCAGGATTGCTTCGGAATGGGTGTGATTTGCCGGCGTATCTTCATCGTCGAGCTCGCTGATCTCTTCCATGGATGGAAACTTGTCGAGCGCCAGGTGAATGCGCCGCCGCAGTGCGCGGTAGAGGTAAAACTTGACGGAAGTGACATGCTCGGTGAGGTTGGCTCGCAGCCGCCATATATCGATAAACACATCCTGCACGGCGTCTTCTACCAGCGATGAATTGGTCGAAAGCTTGCTGCCGTAGTTGTAAAGTGTGCGGTGGTACCTTTCGAAGATCGCTGTAAAGGCCTGCTCATCGCCCGTGCGAATCCTTTGCCACAGATCATGATCTTTGGTTTCCCCCGTTGAGGTAGCAATTTGCATCACCGCTTCTGAATGTTTTCGTAAGAAAGCATAAAGCTAAAAATTTATCCTTAAAATACCATTGCGCCGGCAACTATCGTAAGAAGGATTTGGGAGGTGATGTATTTTGGCTGTTAAGCCTTTTGCTTGATTTCTTGCACAAATTCGATGGGAACATCAGCCAGCTGTGCAATCCTCTCATCGGTAAACTGCGTTTCACGAAGAAGATTCTGAACAAAAGTTGTGTTGCGTTCGAGATGGCCCTGTTCGACTCCTCGTTCCAAACCTTTTTCTATGCCATACTCTTTGGCTTCTTCTTTTACAATATGCAAAATAGCTTCTTCGAATGTCATAGATATATACGATTGATTGGCAACACTGTCGATTTCCAGATCTAACTGTTCATCCATTTCCTCATTTCCCAACCTTATATAAAATTTCAAAAATTCCATCAGCTTTCCAATCTTCCACTTCGGAATCTCATGACTTAACAGCCTTTTAGCCAGATCAATTTTCAAACGGTAGAGTTCGTCCACCGTAACCTTCTTTTCCATGAGGGCAATTTTGGCCGTCAGCACAACCTGCGCAAAAGGATTATCGCTCGCCTCCAAATCCTCCCCGGATTGATCCAGTACCTTAAAAATGTTAAACCGAAAACACAAGCTGGTACCCAGACACGCCTGCTCGAACTGCGCTGGCTGAAAATGACTGTAATTGTCCGTCAGTATGGCGAAGGCAGTGATAGGTTTGCGATACCTATCCCAAATACGGTAGTAATAGGTGAACATCCGGTCGGGGAAAGTTTCATCGCGGTAGCCTTGGACTTCGATGTGGACCAGCAGCCAGGCCTCGGCGCCGGTGCGGCAATGTACTTTTACCAACTTATCCACATCACGTATGGCGAAGGAGTCGCCCTCCGGTGGAAAAAGCTGCTCCAATTCTTTATCCAGGTATTCAAAGCCTTTGTCCAGATCGAAAAGTGTTTCCGCATTGGCAAAAAAGAATTTCAGGAAGTCGTCAAAAACTTCTTCCAGTATCGATTTCCATAGTATGTCGTTACGCTTCATGGCAAAAAAGAAAAGGGTGACTGAACATTTAGACGTTCAGTCACCCTTTTGGTCACGTTTTCGCAGCGCTTATTTTTTAGAGCTTACCGAGTTCGTGGAGCATCGTTTCCGTTTGTTGCAGCGAAGTGGCGGGAAAATTAGCGATGCGGAGCTGCGTAGCCTTGCCGGCACCATAACCGCTGCCGATGACGATGCCTTTTGCCTTCATATTTTTGATAATATCCGCCGAGGGAACCTCTACGTCCGCAACGATCACCGTCTGCGACTGGAACGCCTTTTCCTTCACGAATGCCGAGAAACCTGCTGTTTTTTCAATAAAATCATAAATCAAACCGGCCTTATGCTCGGTTTCTTTACGAACATTCTGCACGCCGATGCGGTTGAAATCCTCCGCGATCTTGCCGAGCAGGTAAATGCCCATTACATTCGGTGTCGCCGGCGTTTCGTTGCTCTGTGCATTTTTCCACAGTGTCGGCAGGTCGTTGTGCGCACCAATGGAATAGGTATTCCGAATGCTTTTCGATTTTTCCAGCGCACGCTCATTCACGATCCAGACGCCGAGGCCGGCAGGCAGTCCGAATGCCTTTTGCACGGAGAAAAACGCCGTGTCGATGATGCTGTAATCCAGCGCCGGGTAAGGCGCCGAGGAAACCATATCTACCGCGATAAACTTCGACGGGTTCTTTTGCTTTAACTTATGAATCTCTGCCACCGGCATCTGCACACCCGAACTGGTCTCGTTATGCGTGGTAGCGATGAGCTCCGCGTACTCCGGGACCGCTATTTCGTCCGCCGTGAAGCCTTCGCCCATTGGTTTTTCAAACAGGTGGGCGTACTTATTCAATGCATTCGAATAATCGTAAAACTTCTTCGAAAACGAGCCGTTCACCAAATGGAAGCTTTCCAGCTCCACCGTGCTGAACAGAATGCGCTCCCAGGCTTCCGAAGCCGACCCGAGAAAGAGGATCGCGTGCGTGTCGGGCACATTCAGCAGCGTTCGAAGCTGGTCTACGGTGAATTTATGCAAGTCCCGGTACTGCTGGCTCCGGTGCGAAATCGAGCCGAGCTGATTTTCGACAAATGTCTTCAAATGCTGCTCGAATGTCGGATACAAATGAGCAGGTCCGGGAGTGAAAAAAGTGAGTGACATGGGTAAATGGTATGGGTGAATAGGCTGCGGCAAAACAAAATAAGGCCGCCGGTATCCCGACGGCCACTGAATCACTTTTAGTATAGCATCCGGAAACGGATCGTTCCTTCCACCTCTTTCACTTCCTGGATAAATTCTTCCGTATAATCCTTGGCAATATCCACGATCACGTAACCGATATGCTCGTTCGTTTTCAGGTACTGGCCAGTGATATTGATATTGTTTTTCGCAAAAATCTGGTTCAGCTTCGCCAGCACACCCGGCACGTTCGCGTGGATGTGCAGCAGGCGGTGCGAATCCTTTAATTTCGGTAATTGAACCTCAGGGAAGTTCACGCTGCCGTATGAGCTACCGTTGTTCATGAATTCCAGCAATTTGGAAGGCACGAAATGGCCGATATTCTCCTGCGCTTCTTCGGTGCTGCCACCGATATGCGGGGTCAGGATCACGTTCGGCAGGCCGAGCAGCTCGCTTTCGAACATTTCATCGTTGGTTTTTGGCTCTTTCGGGAACACGTCCACACCCGCGCCGGCTACTTTTCCGCTCTTCACGGCATCGGCCAATGCTTTGATATCGACCACGTGCCCGCGTGAGAGGTTCAGGAAGATCACACCGTCTTTCATCAGGTCAAACTCGCGCTTGCCGATCATGTTGGTATTTTCCTTGCGGCCGTCCACGTGCAAGCTCAGCACGTCGGAGATCGAAAGCAATTCTTCCAGCGTATTCACCTTCTTCGCATTTCCGATCGACAGTTTTTCGACCGTATCGTAGAAATACACTTCCATACCTAATGCCTCGGCTACAACCGACAATTGGGTGCCGATGCTTCCGTAACCCACCATACCCAGCTTTTTGCCACGTACTTCGAAGCTGCCGTTCGCCGATTTGTCCCAAATGCCTTTATGCAGCTGGTTGCTTTTGCCCACAATATTACGAATCAGCAGAATCATCTCGCCCACAGCCAGTTCCACTACCGAACGGGTGTTACTGTAAGGCGCATTGAATACCGCAATGCCTTTTTTCGCAGCCTCGTCGAGGTCGATCTGGTTAGTACCGATACAGAATGCGCCGATCGCCATCAGGCGGTTCGCATGTTCGAGCACACGCTTGGTAATGGTCGTTTTGGAACGGATACCGATAATGGACACGTCCTTGATACGTTCGCAAAGCTCGTCCTCGTCGAGAGCGCCTTTCACGAACTCTACATTAAAACCTTCGTCCTCGAATGCCTTGCGGGCAACCGGGTGAACGTTTTCCAGCAGCAACACCTTGATCCGGCTCTTAGGATAAGACTGGCTTCTGCTGAATTTATTATCATAAAGAAAATCATCGAACGAAGTAGCAATGTGGTCCGCTACCGCCGTCACTTTCGGACGCTCGACATTTTCCGTAAATGCATAGAAACGATTGGCCAGGCCGGACGCCTTCAATTCATAGTCCGTATAGCCATCACCGATCGCATAAACGTCGCCCGACAGGTTCAGCGCAGAGAGGATCTTGATCTTCCCGCCGTCCATCGACAATACGTTTTCCTCATCAATCCCTACAATGCTTCCTTCCTCGTCGAACAAGAACTCATTGGCATACACATGATCGGCCAGGATGCCCAGTTCGGTGGCGACAGGTACGATAAACTCCTTAAATCCACTGGAAACGATAAAAATCTGCTCCGCATTTTCCGTCAAAAACTGCGTATTGCGCTTAAACGAATCCGACACCTTCGTACGCAGGAACGAAACCAGTTCCTCGATGTGCGAACGGTTGGCTTTCAGTAAGGCGATTCGCTGGCGCAGACCATCCGCAAACGACATTTCGCCATTCATACCCTTGTTGGTCAGGTCAGAAATCTTCTGAACAATCTGATCACGCTCCGGATGGCCTTTGAGGGCGATCGCGGCCAATTCGTCAAGCCCTTCCACTTTCGTGAACGTGCTGTCGAAATCAATGATAATGTACGGTGGTGGATTGAGAGTTAATGTGGACATGAAGCAGGAAATAACTGAAAAATGATCGAGTTAACGTAATTTTTATCTGTAAGGGCCCGACCTGTCTGAAACAGGCCACAAAATTACCAAATCTGTCGGTATATGACACTAACAAAATAATGTTTGGAACAGTTTTATTCTCAGCGCAGCGTCGTCAGAAATTCGAGCGCACGCCTTTCCGACCAGTAAAACTCGTCTGTCATGCGCGCAGGCCGGAAACCGCAATGCCCGCCGTCGTTCGTCGCCAGTAACGAAACCTCGGGATGTGCCCGCAGGATACCGATCGGAAGGCTGTCGAAAGGTACGATCGGATCGTTTTTGGCGTTCACGATCATCGTCGGGATCGCAATCGGCTCGATGAAATGCATAGAGCTGCATTGCGCATAATAATGGTCCGCCCCGTCGAAGCCGTGGAGGGGCGCCGTATAAATGTGGTCGAAATCATACAGCGTCTTCACCAGCCGGTGGTCTTTCAGGCTGATATGGGGAAATGCATCCGCTTTTTCTACCACTTTCGGTTTCAAAGATTTCAGAAAACGGTGCATATAAACCTGATTTCGTGGTTCGATGATCGCCAGGCTGCACGCTTTCAGGTCCATCGGCACGCTGAAAACGATGGCACTTTGAATGCGCCGGTCGATGGTCACGCCCGATTCGCCGAGGTATTTCAGCGTCAGGTTACCGCCCAGACTGAAACCTACCAGCCGCACATCCGCGTAGCCTTTTCCGAATGCATAGCGGATCACCGCGTCGAGGTCTTCGGTAGCACCGCTGTGGTAAAACCGGGCGGTTTTGTTCATCTCGCCGCCGCAGCTACGGAAGTTCCACGCGAGGCAATCGAAGCCGTGCTTGTTCAAAAGTTTAACCATCCCCGTTATGTACTGCCGCGTGGAGTTTCCTTCGAGCCCGTGCGAGAGAATCACCAGCGGTTTCGGCCCCTCTCCCGCCGCGTAAGACCAGTCCAGGTTCAGGAAGTCATCATCGGGAGTTACAATTTTTTCACGAAAATATTTTATACCACCCACCTGCCGGAACAGTGCCGGATAGATGCTTTGAAAATGCCCATTTGGAAGCCAGAATGGAGATATTTTTGTTTCAAATCGGGTTAAAGGCATGGTATAAAACGTGTTCTCGTATTTTGGAATTAATCTAAGCGAACCAACTTTTAATATTGCAAATTTGCTTTTTATATCTAAATTTGGTTTTTACAAAATATAAGATCAATACTAATGGCAGAAGGTACAGTTAAGTTTTTCAATGAGTCTAAGGGATACGGATTCATTTCTCCATCGAATGGAGAGAAAGACATTTTCGTTCACGTTTCAGGTCTTCAGGACGACATTCGCGAGAACGACAAAGTGTCCTACGAAGTGGAAAATGGAAGAAAAGGCCTGAATGCAGTTAACGTTCGCGTTCTCTAATTTCAGTCATAATAAGGACATTTCGAAAGCACGCCCTACGGGACGTGCTTTTTTATTTTAATGCACGCTGCGTTTCCTGATCAACCGGTTCGGCACGCATCAACGAACGGCGCTTTTCGACATCCTTGATCCAGCGGTAAATCCACGAAAAACCCGCATTGCCATGATAGTAAATCGGCAGCCCGTATGCCGGATCGGCCAGCGCCTCGGCCAGGCTGGTAAACTGGTATTTTTGTTCCTTTAATTTATTCACTAAAACCGGCAGATAATCGGCATTGAGGCGGTTATCGTGGCAGAGGTAAATGTGTTTTACTTTTCGATTCAATGCAGTCCATGCAACCTGATCGAAATATGCAAACAGGGCCAGGCTTTGCTTTACATACCGCTCGCCAATTTTACGCGCTTCTTCCGGTTTCCCTTCTTTCAATGCCTTTTCGTAGAGTTGCGTGTAAAGCCAGTCTTCGCTTTCGACGGTATACGGTGTTGAAACATAATGATGCTCCGCCAGGAATTGCGCCATCCGGGCCTGCTCCAAGCTGTCCTTTCCAGTTCCATTAAACGGAAACCGAAAATATTCCAGCTTTTTGCCCGCATCCGCCGCCATTTTGCGCGACAGTTCTTCCCCTTGTAAAACCTCCCCCTTGAATGCCTCGAAACCGATTTCGCCGTAATTCGGATGCGAATAGCTATGGTTTCCTGCCGTTATGTAAGGCCTTGAAATCCAGGTTTGCAGCAGTTTTTTGTTGGGTTCAAAAGCCGTATTCTGCTTCAAATTAGCCTCATTAATAAAAACGGCAACCGGTAAGTTGAGTGAATCCAATTTTTTTAAAAGCAAAGACGAATTACCGTCCGCCGCATATAAATGAACGTTCGGAACGTCGTCGATCGTAATGGCGACGCTCCCCTGTGCACGGGCGTATATTGCGAATACGCATGCGAGCGCCGCAAGACAGTATTTCCTCATGGCTTGCCCGGAATGCGTTCGCGTGCCTGCCGTTCGATCATCCATTGTGGATATTCGGGTTTCAATGCGCTGATTTTGTTCAGTTGATCGAGCTCGTCGGCCGTCAGCATCACGCTGGTGGCGGCAATATTGTCCGACAGCTGTTCCGGCTTTTTCGCGCCGATGATCACGCTCGTAACGCTTTGCCGGTGCAGCAGCCACGCCAGCGCGACCTGCGCCACGGATACGCCATGGGCCCGCGCGATCGGCTGGATCACGTCGATAATGTCGTAGGCTTTCTCCTTATCCACCGGCGGAAAATCGAAGTTGTCGCGGCGATTATCGCCGGTCGACTCGCTGTTGCGGGTGTATTTGCCCGACAGAAAACCTCCCGCGAGCGGGCTCCACGGCATTAATGCCAGGTTCTGGTCTTGCATCATCGGGATCAGCTCCCTTTCCAGGTCGCGGCCGGCGATCGTGTAGTAATGCTGGCAGGCGACAAACTTCGTCCAGCCATTTTTCTCCGCGATGCCATTGGCCTTCATAATCTGCCAGGCGGCATGGTTGCTCACGCCCAGGTAACGCACCTTGCCCGACCGCACAATGTCTTCCAGGCCGCGCATCGTCTCTTCGGGCGAGGTCTCCGCGTCCACGCCGTGAATGTAGAAAAGGTCGATATGGTCGGAGCCGAGGCGGGTAAGGCTCTCATTCACGGAATCCATGATATGCAGCCGCGACAGCCCTACCTGATTGGCACCCGGTGCCATCCGGCCCCGCGCTTTGGTCGCGATAAACACGTCGCTGCGCTTCACGCCCAGCGTCCTGAACGACTGCCCGAGTATTTCTTCGGATTTACCATAAGAATACACATTGGCTGTATCGAAAAAGTTGATCCCTGCATCCAGGGCCGTTTTCACCAATGCATTCGCGTCATCCTGCTGCACTTTTCCAATTACTTCAAAATAACCATCGCCACCGAAAGTCATCGTCCCGAAACAAAGTTCCGACACGAGCACGCCGGTGTTGCCCAAAAATTTGTACTTCATGCGTCAAGGGGTTAGTGTTACGATATTATCAAGTGTGGTCAGGTATTGTCATTTATTGTCAAGGGTAGTCAGGAATGTCATTCATTGTCAAGTATTGTAAATAATGGAATTCTCTCGCTGACAGCAACTGACTACTCCTGACAATACCTGGCCACGCCCAACTATTCAAACAAATCCTCCGAACGTTCCAGCATCAGTATCGAAGACTGCGGAACGATCACGTATTTCTGGCCGTCGTATTCGAGGTCGATGGCGTTGCGTTGCAGGTAAATGGCCAAATCGCCTTCCTTGGATTGCAAGGGCATATATTTTACTTTTTCTTCGGTTTCCTTCCAGGGCTCGTCCTCCGCAGCCACGGGAATGGGATAGCCCGGCCCTACCTTGATCACATAGCCGGTTTGCACCTGCTCTTTTTCAGTCACGGTCGGCGGCAGGTAAAGGCCGCTGTTGGTGCGGTCGCTGGGGCTTTTCGGGCGGATCAGAACGCGGTCGCCTACTACGATCAGGCTTTTGAGCCTGTTGTCGGATGTTACTTCGTACATTTTAATTGATACTTAAATCGGTAATAAGAACGTCGGGTTGTCCTTCAAAAATGAGGTAACAAATAATTAAGAGCAAATGTTTGCCACTTTCTCCTTCCTTTTAAAACTGGAAGTAGATGAACTGATTTTCCGAAACGACGCCGAGAAAGTAGTTCGCCAGCAGGATCAGCGGGAAGAGGATGAAGAAAAACGTCGTATTCCGGGTGGGGATTTTCAGGTAAAAATGCTCCTTAATGAGCAGGAACACGATCAGGAACACGCAAAGTCCCATTTCTACCTGGTTCAAAGGCGTTTGTAACGGATCGGAGAAGGAAAAGCCGGCCATTTTTTCCAAAATCAGGAACGAGCGGCCCACCGGTGCTTTGTGATTGCGGAAGAACACCCAGGTAAGGGTGACGAGCACAAACGTCAAAATCATATTCAGGACATCCATAAAGGCGTTTTTCGGCACTTCGATGCCCGCCTTTTTCAACCATTTGTCCCGCAGCGACGCCGCCACCTGGTACGAACCGTGCAATGCGCCCCAGATAACGTAATTCCAGCTCGCGCCATGCCAGAGCCCGCTCACGAGGAATACGATAAACTGATTGCGGTATTTGACCCATTCGCCCTTCCGGTTGCCGCCTAGCGGAATGTAGAGGTAATCTTTAAACCACGACGAAAGCGAAATGTGCCACCGCCCCCAGAACTCCGAAATGGATTTGGAAATGTAGGGCGTTTTAAAGTTGTCCATCAATGTAAAACCCATTACGCGGGCTGCACCAATGGCTATGTCGGAGTAACCCGAGAAGTCACAATAGATCTGGAATGCGAAGAAAACGGTGGCTACGATGAGCGTAAGGCCATTGTGTTCAGCGGGGTTGTTATAAGCCTGATCGACAAGCATCACCAGCCGGTCGGCGATCACCATTTTCTTGAAAAAACCGAAAGCCATTTGCATCAGCCCTTCCTTTACCTGCTCGAAATCGTATTTGAAAAACGAGTGGTACTGGAAAAGCATGTTCTGCGGCCGCTCGATCGGGCCAGCCACAAGCTGCGGATAAAACATCACATACAATGCATAAATCCCGAAATGCTTCTCGGCTTTCTGGTTACCGCGGTATACCTCGATGGTATAGCTCATCGCCTGGAACGTGTGGAACGACAACCCGATGGGTAACAGCAGCTTCCCACTGCCGGTGGTCATCCATTCGGCGATCGGGCCGGGAATGAGGCGCGTGAACGAGGGGAACATCGGCCGCAGATGCAGGTTGGTGAGAATGGTATTCACCGAATCCTGCACGAAATCGTAATATTTAAAGAATGCGAGAATGCCGATGTTGGAGATCAGACTGATGACCAGCAACAGCTTTTTCTGCTTCTGTTCCTGCGATTTCTCGATCCATATGCCGGCATAGTAGTCGATAATGATGGTGCCAAACAGGATCAGGATGAAAACCGGTTTGAAAACCATGTAAAAATAACAGCTCGTCAGGAGCAGGAGCACCCAACGGCCGGTCCACGACAGGCTGAAATACGCCAGCGTGACTACTATGAAAAAAATCGCAAATTGAATCGAATGAAAATCCATCAGGTCAAATGTACTCCCGGTTGACTATTTCCTCTTTAATAATGTACAGGGGACGGTTTTTGGATTGAAAAAAAATCCGGAGCACATATTCTCCAATAATGCCCAGGGCCAACAGTTGCACGCCGCTGAACAGGATAATCACAAAAAGCAGGGCTGCAAAACCCTCGATCACGTGGGCAAAAAACAGCTTTTTAAGCACCACGGTAGCAAAATAGATCAAAGAAATGACAATGGCGGTCATGCCCACCCGACTCATAAACTTGATCGGGAACTCACTGAAATTGAAAATACCATTGTAGGCAAGCCGGAAAAGCTGTTTGAACGAATATTTCGACTCGCCCGCCGCCCGCGCATCACGCTCGTACTCGTAGCCGGTTTGCTTGAAACCGATCCACGAGCGCATGCCGCGCAGGTAACGGCTTTCTTCCGGCATTTTATTTAGTACATCCACTACCCGCCGGCTGATCAATGCGAAATCGCCGCTATCGAGCGGGATGTCCACATAAGATATCGAACGGAGGATACGGTAAAACCAATGGTAACCCATTCGCTTGATAAAACCCTCTTTCCGCTTCTTCCGAACGGCATATACCACGTCGTTGCCTTCCTGCAACAATTTGTAAAATTCCGGTAATAGCTCCGGCGGGTCCTGCAAATCGCCATCGATCACGAACAGCGCCTCGGTACCGCGGGCGGCTGAAATGCCGGCCGTCAAGGCCAGCTGGTGGCCGTGGTTCCGTGAGAGAAAAACGCCGTGATAGCGCTCGTCCATCAATGCTACCTGCCTGATTTTAAGCGCTGTATCATCCCTACTTCCATCATCGATCAGCACCACTTCAATCGACAGCGGACTGGCGTCCATCAATGCGTTGATACGTTGTACCAGCAGCGGAAACGTCTCCGATTCATTATACAGCGGCGCGACAATGGAAATTTGAGGAGTTTTCAATTTGCTAAGTTTTTCAATGACCAATAGCGGCAAAAATACACCTTTCGATGCATTATCGAAATATTCAGTTATTTAAGGTATTGTCACTTTTCCAAGAATGCCACCTTTCAGCGCTGTACCTTCCACATTCACAACACCCAGGTCGTAAGTGCCTGGCAGCAGGGAGGCATGTGGTATTTCAATGTCAAAACCCTTGTCGTACTGCTTAAAAAAATTGCGTCCCGCATACTTGTGCGGCTCCATTTTGAAGAAATACAAGCGCTGCGCATTGCGCACGAACGCATATTCGCCGTTCGAGCGCAGGGGTGAAATGGTGCCTTCCGGGTCGTTGATGTAAATGCCTTTATCGCGGTGCGTGACAGTTACCTGGCGTTCCACCGGGAAGGCCGTCGTGAGCGCATGCACCTGGCGGCCGAGCTCGTTACCTTCTTTCGGGTAGCTGTATACACCCATCGAAACAAGTTCTTTCATGAGGCTATCCACATATTTCGCGCCTTCCGAATACGGTACGTGGCCCAGACCGAAGCCGTTATGCTCCTGGTTATAGCCATTTACGGAATAGTATTTGCGCCGCTCTGCGATGACCGGCAATGTAGCGTAAATGGATATTCCCCAAATGGCCAAACCAACGAATGCGGCCACTTGCAATGCCCGTTTCCGCAGGTTTTCACTTTTGGCAGAAACAATAAAAGTAAGGTAAACGACCGTCAGGAACAGCGCCGGGTAGATTTTGTAATTACTTACAATCATGACAAAAAAGCCAAACCGCGGCCGCAGCAGCCCGATTACCAGCGCTTCTACCAATAGAAAACTCAGAATCCCCAGCAGAAAAGCGTCCAGGTTAGTCATACCGCCCGTATTCGTCGGCGTGAGTTGCTTTCTGAATGCACCGAATGTCCGTGCCTGCCACGGACCGAGCTGCCGCCAAAGCCAGATTACCACCCAGATCATCGCGGTGAACGCCATGATCACCGGCAATGCCGAGCGTACGACAATGGTTTTTTCAGGAAAAAAGTCGAACAGACCGCCCAGGAATGCGAAGAAGCCCAGCACAGACAGGTGCGGATATTGGGCAAAAAACGCGAAGCTGGACTCGTTACCCTGCGCCGACATACCGTAGAAATACAGCCCTACCGCCACCGCGCCTACCAATATCCAGGCCGCCAGCTGTTTGTATTGTGAACGCAATAAAAGCACCGCCACGCCCGCAGGCCACACAAATATGCCGCTGCTCATCGCGTACGTAGCGCACACGCCCGCGAGCAACGCGCCCGCAAAGCGGTTTCCCGAGAGCAAAAACATGGTGAGTACCACGAAGAAAACGACCGGCTCATGCTGCCAGCCGCATATGGCCCAGAGGAAAATGAGGTGATACTGCAATTGGAACAGCAAAAACGGTACCGGCAGAAAATACCAGCCACTGAGATTCGAGCGCCTGAATGCACGCCAGAAAACTGCCAGCGTACCCAATGTGAACAGCGCTGCGCCAATGTGCAGAAACGTGAAGTTGAGGTGCCCGGTAACCCAGTAATACGTGAGCGTAGCCAGCTTGCCGACCACCATCCGATGTTCATTATTGGGCTGGAAAAGCAGTTTTATACGATCGGATAATGCATCGCTCGTGATCCATTTGTGCAGAAAGTCGGGAAACGGGTCGAAATCGTCGTACCAGGGCAGGTTTACCGAATAATACAGGATCACGATCACCCATACCACGACGGGCAGGGACATTACCAGGAAGAGAAGCGGCTTTTTATTGCTGTTGTTCACCTTCGGTATCTTTCATGTAAATGGCCTCCTTGCCAAAATAACCCGCCGTGCATTTGTTCCACCAGTGGTTGCGGTCGGTTTTGATATCGTCGTCGAGGAAGATCGTCATCGGTTTCGAGCGGATCGGCGGCAGGTACAGGATGTCCTCCTGCGCGTTCTTGATCAATGCATAGCGTTGGTACATTTCCTTGTCGAATGCCGCCGCTTTGCCTTTCAGCAGGTCGGAGTACATCATTTTTACATTGCTGCTGCGAACGAACGACATTGCTACGGACACGACCAGTACCGCGCAGACGATGCCATACCGCACGGTGGTGAAATTCAATGCGGTAAACTTTCGCTGTTTGATATAATGAAATACCACGCCTATCATGTAAAACCAGCCGATGAGGAAGAAGAAATACACGCAGTTGATCACGCGGGGCGTGGGCTCGATGCCTACGCCGTAATAGGAAGGGAACAGCTGCGCCGACAGTACGCCGATAAACAGCAGCACGGCGTACCATATGGGGATCGAGAAGTAGTTGCGGGCGCCGTCGGACAGTCGCGAAAGCACGAAAATCCACGCCAGCGAGAAGAATATCAGTGGCGTACGGAAAACCCAGTCGTACCCGAGGTAAGCCAATTTCTTAAATGAAGAAACTACCGAGAACGGGATGTTGCCGCCCAGCGGGTTGCCACCGATGCGCGCCGCATTGCCCGGAGACGCGAAGTAAAAGTAGCACGAAAGGCCCGTCACCACCGCCATCGCAACCATGAATGCATCCACTTTGCGGTGGAAAAGCACCCGGTAAGCCAGCCACGCGCCCACAAGGAGCACCATAATAAGCAGGTTGGTTTCGCTGCTGCCGATCACGGCGAATATCAGGAACCCCGACAATGCGCCCACCAGCAGCTTGGCCGGCTGCGTATCCTGCCGGTACCAGCGCAGCACGAGCACGATCCAGAGCAAGGTGAGGATATTCGGCACGGTATAGGTCACGAAGGCCGCCATCCAGTAGAACGCCTCCGAAATGCTCATCATTTTAAGGATGTACAAAAAGAACACGACGCCTGCGAAGCCCAGATGCGCCAGCCTCGATAATGTGGGGGTTAAATGCCGGAAGAGGCTGTACAATGCGAATACCATTCCCGTAAGCAGGATGACAGGCAGCACTTTGAAGCCGATGATCGAATGGAATAGCAGCGGACTGGTATGGTTGAGGAAAATACCAAAATAGCGGCCGGTCCATTCGGTATAATACAGCTTCATGGCCTCGAACCAGCCGATTTTGAATACCGTGAAAATGTAGCAGAAGTCGTCCGCCGGGGACGGATGATTGAAATACGAAAGCGCCAGCAGCGGCACCAGCACGGTCAGCATCAGGAGAATATTGATCCAGTTACCTACAACCCGGTATTTTCTATAAAATCTATTCATTGACAATTTTTTCTATGATATAGCGTGGACGGCCTTTTACTTCTTCATAAATCTTACCGATATATTCACCGATCAGGCCAAGGGCCATCATGTTGAAACCACTGAAAAATGTGAGCGGCAGCATCGTCGACGTCCAGCCGGGCACGGTATGGCCGATCAGGAACGAAAAAAGAATGTACACGACGATCAGCATGGCGATCAGGAAATTCGCAAATCCGAAATACAGCACGAGCCGCATCGGGAATGTGGAAAACGAAGTAATGCCGTTCCAGGCGAAAAGCAGCATTTTGGAAAGCGGGTATTTCGTTTCGCCGGCCTCCCGTTCCAGGCGGCTGTAAAATACCTTCTCATTTTTAAATCCGATCAGCGGAACAATGCCGCGGAGGAACATATTGATTTCCCGGAAGTTTCCGAGCTCTTTGAGTACGCGGCGATCCATCAAACGGAAATCTGCATGGTTGAACACCACCGGTACGCCCATTTTTTGCATTAGTACATAAAAACCTTCGGCGGTGGAGCGCTTGAACCATGAATCGGATCTGCGGTCGGAGCGCACACCGTACACGATCATGGCGCCTTCGCGGTGCTTTTCGATCATGGCGGTTATCGCGTTGATATCGTCCTGCAAGTCGGCGTCGATGGTGATAAAGGCGTCGAAATCGTCGACGTGCTGTTCCAGACCGGCCATAATGGCGCTCTGGTGACCAAAATTGCGCGAAAGCCCTACCCCTATCACATTCGGGTCCTGGCTGCACAGGTCCTCGATGATCGTCCAGGTTTTGTCCCGGCTGCCATCGTTCACAAAACAGATGCGACTGTCCTCCGCAATGAGGCCCTGCTCCTTGATGCCGTTGTAGTACGTGTTTAATTTAGCATACGTCCGGTACAAGATCGCTTCCTCATTGTAGCATGGTATGACTAAAAGTAAACGAGCTGGATTCATAAGTCACCCTGTTGGTTGAATCGACAAAAATAGCAGTAATAAGTTAATATGCTCCTTCTCATCCCGCCCGGCGGTGCATTAACACCTATTTACCGGCCTCAATTATCTTTCGGTTACGTTTCCTCAAAATAGCCGTGGTCAACAAAGGGTACAGCAGCACGGCCAGCAAAATCAGCAGCGTGCCCATGTAAAATCCCTGCGTCATCCGCTCTTTTTCCCCGAATATAAAAAACGCCAGTGCAATGCCGTACACAGGTTCGAGGTTGATGGTGAGGTTGATAAGGTAAGCCGAGAACTGCTTCATCAGCTGCGTCGCCATCGTGCTCGCGTACACGGTGCATACGAATGCGAGGAACAAAATCCAGACCCAGTCGCCTGCCGCGGGGACGAATGGCGCGCCGCCATTCCAGTTTTTGTTTTCAGAAATACCTAAAAACAGTAGGGAAAACAATGTGGCACCTACCATTTCATAAAATGTGATCACCCACGCATCGATCCGCTGCACGAGGCGGCTGTTGGCCACCGTGAATGTCGCCGCCAGCATGGCGGAGGCCAATGCCAGGCCCAGGCCCAGCGCGTGGTCGAATTCAAATTTAAATACCACATACAACCCCGCAAACGCCAGAATCCCCAGCCCTACTTCCAGCGGCCGCACTTTTCGTTTGTTTACCAAAGGTTCCAGCAGGCTCGTCCAGAGCGAAGTGGTGGCCATTCCAGCCAGGCAAACCGACGCTGTCGAAACGCGGGCGGAGGAAAAAAACAGCATCCAGTGCGCCGAGAGCACAAAACCGACGGAAAGCATTTTGACCAGATCGCGCCCGGCAGCGGAAAACGGTTTTTTGAAAAACAATATCACCAACCCGAGCCCGACCGCCGCGAAAAGCGTCCGGTAGAGCACCAGTGCCACCGGCGAAATGCTCACCATCAGCCCCACAATGGCCGTGAAGCCCCAGATCATCACCAGGAAGTGCAAATGCAGGTAAGCGCGGACGGACGTAGACGACAGCATGATTTACCTCGGTAATGTTTTATAAAGCAGCACCCCGATGCCCGAAAAAACGATATTCGGCAGCCATACCGCGAACAGCGTATTAATGGTCCCGGCCTCCGCAACACCTTTCGAGAGCAAAAAGAAAAGAATGTAAATGAATGCGAGCATAAAACCGAGCGCGATCTGCCAGCCCACCCCGCGACGGCTCTTCCGCGCCGACACGATCACGCCGATGGCCGTCAGGATCAGGATCGCGAACGGCTGGGTGAAACGGGTGTATTTTTCAATGAGGTACACTTCCAGCCCATCGGCGCCGCGGCTTTTAAGCAGGTCGATGTAGGCATTCAGCTCGGGTAACGTAAATGTTTCGAAGAGGTTATAATCGCTTTCGAAATCTTTGGGCGAGAGGTTGATGGTCGTATCGATGGCCGTTCCGCGGCTCAGGCGCTCGCCGAGGCTGTCGAGCGTACGTACCTGGTAGTTTTGAAGCGTCCATTTCCTCTTTTTCGGCTGCCAGACGATCTTTTCGGCGTAAAACTTTTGGAGCAGGTTCGTGCCTTTGATCGTCTCCATCGTGAATTTGTTACCCGTTTGCGTCGTGGTATTGTAGCTTTCCAAATATGCATACACATCGGGCGCGATGGTGATATGCACGTTATGCCCGCTGAAATAGAATTCGTTTTTCACATAAGTTTTCTCAAAACCATTGCGGATCTTGTTGGCCTTGGGCAAAATCCAGCCTACCTGGATGAACGTCAGAATCCCCAGTACCACTGCACCGGCCATGTAGGGCATGAGCATCCGTGTAAAACTGATCCCGCTGCTCAGCATGGCGATGATCTCCGTCCGCGCGGCAATGCGGGAGGTGAAAAACACCGTCGCGATGAACACCATCAGCGGACTGATGTAGTTGATCCAGTAAGGGATCAGGTTGAGGTAGTAGTCGATGATGATCTCTTTGAGCGGCGCTTTTTTGTCGAGAAAGTCATCCACCTTTTCCGTGTAGTCGATCATACAGATGATCAGTACGATGACGAACGCCACGAACACGTAGGTAATCAGGAAGTTTTTGATCAGGTACCGATCGAGGATTTTGAAGTTCATGGCTGGTTATGGTCTCATCGGCGCTGTACCAGCAGGTTTTTGGACACTTCGAGACTGATAAACAACGTCTGTCCGCCGTTAATCCGTACGGATGCCGACTTGTCGTATTCATTAATTTCCTGCACCTCTATCACCGCCCCGAGCGTAATCCCCGACCGATCAAGGTGTTGCAGGAAAGAAGGCGCATGGTCGAGTACCCCCATCATTAACACTTTTTCACCAACCTGCACGTCGGTCATGATCAGGTAATCGGGTTCTGTAAGGTTTCCTTTGGCGTCGGGGATGGGGTCGCCGTGCGGATCGAACTTCGGATGCCCCAGGAATGCGTCGAGCTTTTCCACCAGCACTTCGGACGGAATATGTTCCAGCTCTTCGGCAATATCATGCACTTCGTCCCAGCCAAAACCCAGTTTTTCGACCAAAAATACCTCCCAGAGCCTGTGTTTGCGGATTACCTTGATCGCCACTTTCTCCCCGCTTTCCGTGAGCGTAACGCCCTGGTATTTTTTATAATGGATCAATCCCTTGTCGGCCAGCTTCCGCAGCATGTCCGTCACCGACGCCGCGCGCGTAGACGTACTCTCTGCGAGCGCATTGGTACTCACCTCCGCGCCGTCGCGGCCGGAGAGTGCGTGGATGATCTTTAAGTAATTTTCTTCTGTGAAGGAGTTCTGCATGCCCAATATGCCCCGGTTACCAAATCTTGACTATCCGGCAAAAGTACGATTTCCAATCTGTAAATTAAAAAATTTAGGCTAACCTAAAAATATATTAAGAATTTCCTTATCTTTGATTTCAGAGAACTTAATTGTTTATTTCGGAGAGTACGGAAATGATTGACGATTTAAAAGTAAATTCATCATTGCAAGATAAAACGCCGGATCACAGCGACCAGCTCCGATCGCTGTCGGAAGTGCACTCTTCCATTTCGGTGCCGGAGGGCGCCGGTTTCTGGAAAAAAATGGCGGCATTCGCCGGGCCAGGGCTCATGGTGGCCGTAGGCTACATCGATCCGGGCAACTGGGCTACCGATATTGAAGGCGGCTCGCGGTTTGGCTACACGTTGCTTTCGGTGATCCTGATCTCGAACCTCTTTGCCATGCTTTTGCAGCATTTGTCGCTGAAACTCGGCATCGCATCCGGCCGAGACCTTGCCCAGGCCTGCCGTGATTATTATTCCCGTCCCGTATCGTTTGTGCTGTGGCTGCTCTCCGAAATCGCCATCGCCGCCACCGACCTCGCCGAGGTGATCGGCTCGGCCATTGCGTTGAACCTGCTTTTCGGACTTCCTCTGCCCATTGGTGTGTTGTTCACCGCATTCGACGTGCTGATTGTTTTATATTTTCAGCAAAAAGGATTTCGCATTATCGAAAGCATCGTGGCAGGGCTGATGAGCATTATCCTGCTGAGCTTCGTGTATGAAATGATCGTCTCGCAACCCTCGTTAGCGGGCATTATGGGCGGGCTTTTGCCGAAAAAAGAGATCGTGACGGACTCCGGCATGCTTTATATCGCTATCGGCATACTGGGTGCTACCGTGATGCCCCACAACCTGTATTTACATTCCAGCATCGTTCAAACCCGTAATTTCAAAAAGGATGAGGAGGGCAAACGTACCGCGATCCGCTTCGCGACCCTCGACTCCACCGTTTCGCTGGCGCTGGCGTTCTTCATCAACGGCTCTATCCTGATCCTCGCCGCATCGGCATTCCACGCCAACGGCCACTACACGATCGCCGACATTACCGACGCCTACCACCTGCTCGATCCCGTGCTGGGCGTAAGCTTCGCGGGGATATTCTTCGCGCTGGCATTGCTTGCGTCGGGCCAGAGCTCTACGCTCACGGGCACACTCGCGGGGCAGATCGTCATGGAAGGATTCCTTAATATTCGCCTGAAACCCTGGGTACGCCGGCTGCTTACCCGCGGTATCGCCATCATTCCGGCACTGATCGTTTCCTATTTGTACGGCGAGCGCGGCACGGCCGAGTTGCTGGTACTGAGCCAGGTAATACTTTCCCTGCAACTCAGCTTTGCGGTGGTACCTCTCGTATTTTTCACTTCCAACAGCAAAATCATGGGCCGTTTTGCCAATTCGCGGTCACTGGCGGCTATCAGCTGGGTAATAGCGCTCATTATTATCGGGTTGAACGGTTACCTGCTTTTCAACACTTTTACCGCATAGTGTCGCATTGACAAATTAAATTGCATGCTGTAATACCTTCTTTGCAAGCGGTTTCCTAACTTTCGCCGTTTTTACGAACAGGTGGATGGAATCAAAACACAAAGTTGACAAGGTAACGGCCGCCGGATTGCTGGTGGCGTTCGGCATTATATATGGCGACATCGGGACGTCGCCGCTCTATGTAATGCAGGCCATCATCATGAATGAGCCCATTACCGAAGAAATCATCTACGGGGCCATTTCCTGCATTTTCTGGACGCTCACGCTCCAAACCACCATCAAATATGTGATCCTCATTCTCCGGGCCGACAACCGCGGCGAGGGCGGGATTTTCGCACTTTACGCGCTCGTTCGCAAGCATGCGAAGTGGCTCACCGTTCCGGCGGTGATAGGCGGGAGTACGCTGCTCGCCGACGGGGTCATTACGCCGCCCATCTCGGTGTCTTCCGCAGTCGAAGGTTTGCAGCTGCTTTATCCTAATATTCAGACAGTTCCGATCGTCATCGCCATTCTCACGATGATTTTCGTTATCCAGGCGTTCGGTACCAAAGTGGTGGGGCGCGCATTCGGGCCGCTGATGGTGACGTGGTTCGTCATGCTCGGCGTGCTGGGCCTGAACCAGATCAAAAACCATCCCGAAATCCTCAAAGCGCTCAATCCCATTTACGGGTACGACCTGCTCACGAAACATCCCGGCGGTTTCTGGATGCTGGGCGCGGTTTTCCTCTGTACCACCGGTGCCGAGGCCTTGTATTCCGACCTCGGCCATTGCGGACGCGAAAACATCCGCATCAGCTGGATTTTCGTTAAAATTTGTTTGATACTCAATTATTTCGGTCAGGGGGCCTGGCTGTTGACCGAAATGGGCAACCTGCTCGATGCCCGCAAGCCATTCTACGAAATTATGCCCGAATGGTGGCTGCTGCCAGGTGTTGTCATCGCGACATTGGCTGCCATTATCGCCAGCCAGGCCGTCATTACAGGGTCATTCACATTGATTTCCGAAGCGATCCGCCTTAATTTCTGGCCCAAAGTACGCCTCATTTACCCCAGCGACCAGAAAGGCCAGCTGTACGTGCCGAGCATTAACTGGCTTCTTTGGCTGGGCTGCTGCGGTGTGGTGCTGTTTTTCCAAAAATCATCGAACATGGAAGCGGCATACGGCCTCGCCATTACGCTCACGATGATCATGACCACCATCCTGTTCTCCTATTATTTGTATATCAAACGGGTGAACCTCTGGATAGTGATCGTTTTCATGCTGCTCTACCTGTTTATCGAGGGCATGTTCCTGGGCGCAAACCTGCTGAAATTCACCCACGGAGGCTGGTTTACGATCATGGTCGGCACGCTGGTAGCCGGGCTGATGGCCGTCTGGCTCAAAGCATTTTACATCAAACTCAGGCTCACCGAATATACCAAGCTGGAAAAGTACCTGCCCGCATTGCACGAGCTGAGCCGGGATATCAGCATTCCGAAATACACGACGCACCTCGTTTTCATGACCAACGCCTCCCGCGCGACGGAGATCGAAACGAAGGTCATCTACTCCATTTTCCAGAAACGCCCCAAACGCGCGGATGTATACTGGTTTATCCACGTAGACATTACCGATGATCCTTACACGATGGAATACAAGGTGTTGTCCGACGAAGACAACCACGATAACGTCATCAAAATCAACTTCCGCCTTGGCTTCCGCGTCGATCAGCGGATCAATATGTTCTTCCGTAAGGTGGTGGAGGACATGGTTTTAAACAAAGAAGTAGACATTACCAGCCGGTACGAATCGCTGAGCAAGCAGAACATTACGGGAGATTTCCGGTTTGTCGTGCTCGAAAGGTTCCTGTCGTTCGAAAACGACCTGCCATTCTTCGAGCAGCTGGTCATGAAAACCTATTTCTTCGTAAAGGATTTCACGACACCGGAAGACAAATGGTTCGGGCTGGACAGCAGTTCGGTGAAAATCGAGAAGGTACCGCTCATTATCCGGCCGGTAGAGAATGTGAAATTGCGCCGGGTATTCACCTGATCGCGCCTCTCATACATTGGAAAGGATCAATCTTGCGCAGTATCATTGCAAGCGTTGGTCCTTTTTTATTTCCTAACCTTTATATTTTGTATTTCAATGAATCTTCTCCGGCGCATTGCCATCCCCCTGTTGCTGCTGCTCCTGCACGCGATCGACTCAAAGGCCCAGAACAAGGTTACCATTCCCATCGAAACTGCCCGGAACGCACTGGTACTTCAAACCGATCAGGACAAGCATTTATCGATCATTTATTTTGGTAAAAAACTATCCCAAACGGCGGAATACGATCTTGTAGCATCCCAGAGCCGCCAGCGCGACGGCAATGCCGGCATTTACAACTCCGCCTACACGCCCGCCGGCTCATGGAGCGTTTCGGAGCCAGCCTTGCAGATTACCCACGCCGACGGCAACAAATCGACCGATCTGGTTTACCAAAATCACCATACCACGCGCGAGAACGATAATGTGTCGGTTACCAGCATTCAGCTCAAAGATCCGGTGTATGCAGTCGAGGTGACGTTGTTTTACAAAACCTACTCCCGCGAGAATGTAATGGAACAGTGGAGTGTGATCAAAAGCGCGGAGAAGGGCGAGATCACGTTGAACAAATATGCCTCCGCGAACCTCTACTTCCCCGGCAAGGACTTCTACCTCACGCATTACAACGGCACCTGGGCCCGCGAGATGAACCCGGAAGAAGAGCTGCTCACGGCCGGTATCCGCGTACTGGATTCCAAACTCGGCACCCGCGCGAACCTGTTCCAGCCGCCAAGCTTCCAACTTTCGTTCGACAAGCCGGCTACCGAAACCGAAGGCAAAGTATTGCTCGGCACATTGGCGTGGTCGGGTAACTTCCGCATGGATTTCGAGGTCGATTCGTACCATAACCTGCGCCTGATCGCGGGCATCAACAACTATGCGTCCGAATACCCGGTCGCATCGGGCAGGGACTTCAAAACACCGTCATTTATCTATACATTCTCCGAAAATGGCAAAGGCGAAGCCAGCCGCAACCTGCACAACTGGGCCCGCAAATACCGCATCCTGGACGGCGAAGGCTCGCGCCTGACCCTGCTTAACAACTGGGAAGCCACTTATTTCGATTTTAATGAAGAAAAACTGGCCGGGCTTTTCAAGGACGGCAAGAAGTTGGGCGTAGATATGTTTCTGCTCGACGACGGCTGGTTCGCCAACAAATATCCCCGGAACGACGACCGCGCCGGCCTCGGCGACTGGCAGGAAAACGTGAAAAAACTGCCGCACGGCATTGGTTACCTCGTGAAAGAAGCCCAAAATGCCGGTATCAAATTCGGGATATGGGTAGAGCCGGAAATGGTCAACCCCAAAAGCGAACTCTATGAAAAACACCCCGACTGGGTGATCCGCCAGCCGCAGCGGCCGGAGCATTACATGCGCAACCAGCTCCCGCTCGATTTGTCTAATCCTGAGGTACAAAACTTCGTCTACGGCATCCTGGATAAACTTTTTACCGAAAATCCGGACATCGCCTACATTAAATGGGATTGTAATGCAATTACTTTCAATGCGCATTCGGCGTACCTTGAAAAGAGCAAGCAGAAGCAGTCGCAGCTATACGTCGATTATGTAAAAGGCTTGTATAAAGTGCTGGAAAAACTACGCGCGAAATACCCGAAGGTACCGATGATGCTCTGCTCGGGCGGCGGCGGGCGTGTCGATTACGAAGCGCTGAAATACTTCACGGAGTTCTGGCCGAGCGACAACACCGACCCACTCGAACGCATTTTCATGCAATGGGAATACTCCTATTTCTTCCCCGCCATCGCGCAAAGCGCACACGTGACCGACTGGGGCAAGCAGCCGCTCAAATTTCGCACCGACGTGGCCATGATGGGCAAGCTGGGCTACGACATCGTAGTGAGCCATTTGAATGAAAAAGACCTGCAATTCAGCCAGCAATCAGTCGCAACGTACAATGCGATCAAGGATGTGGTATGGCACGGCGACCTATACCGCCTTGTCGATCCCAAGAAAAACGACTTCGCCTCGCTCCTTTTCGGCTCCAAAGCCAAAGACCGGGCGATCGTATTCTCCTACCTCGTCAGCAACCGCAATGGCGCCGGCTCGGACATAGCCATTCGTTTGCAGGGATTGGATGCGGGGAAAAAATATAAAGTGCGAGAGCTCAACCTCTACCCCGACACGAAATCATCAATCAAGGAAGACCAGGTGTATTCGGGAGATTTCCTGATGACGGCGGGCTTCAACCCGGTAGTCAATGCGCGGCGGACCAGTGTGATTTTGGAGGTTTTGGAGGTGAGATAGATGGTGCCACGAAGGCACGAAGAGGCACGAAAGTATATTCGTGTAACTTCGTGCCTTCGTGGCTATATTATTTCAAATAAACCCCTTCTTCCTCCGCACGGCTCAGGACCACTTCTACATGCTCGGTCAGCGTCGTACTCAGTGAATACCCGACGTAGTCCGCGTGGACGGGGAATTTGTGGTGGCTGCGGTCGACGATCACGGCTACCTGTACCTTTTTCATCGATACTTTCAGGAACGGCTCCAATGCGAATGCCAGCGTGCGGCCGGTGTTGAGCACATCGTCGGCAACGATCACGACCTGGTTTTCAACATTCAGGTCCCGGTCGAAGAGGATGGGGCTTTGCTGGTGGATATTTTTGTCGAAACGAAGTTCGATCAGCTGCACGTCGAGCGGGGAAATTTGCGTAAGCTCGGTCGCGAGCCTTCTGGCGAAAGCATACCCTTCACCGGCAATACCGGCGATGATGATGCTCTTTTCTTCAAAATTCTGCTCGTATATTTCAAAAGCGATCCGGCGTATTTTCTGTCCCGTCTGATGGGCACTTAAAATCTGACGCCGCGACACCGTACTGTTTTCACTCATTGCGGGGATTGGTAAGTTGAAATCTTAGTAGCGGTAAAAATAGCAAACCGGATGGCTACTTCATAGCGCAGCGAAGTTCTTTAACCAATTCGCAAAAGTCAATTCATGCAGCGGCAATTCCAGGCTGACGATCCCCATTTCCACCTTCGCGGCGCCGATACGTTCCGTGCGGATCTCCATTAATGCCTTTTCGTACGGTTTCGAAAACTCCGGATGCGCCTGGATGCCCACCATATGCGTGCCTGCGCGGAACATGCCGACCGGGCAATCCTGCGTCTCGGCCAATATGGTACTGTCGGGCGGCAGCTCCATCACCTGGTCCTGGCACATCATCAGCAAATTAAATGATGGCCGCGGCGGCGACATCCAGTCTTCCTGGCTCAATACCTGAAAGTTATGCACGCCCACACACCAGCCTACCATCGCCTTCTGCACCTTCCCGCCCAATGCTTCCGCCAGCATCTGATGCCCGAAACATATGCCGATATACTTCTTCCCGGCAGCATGAATTTCCCGCACAAACTCCTTCAAATGCCCGATCCACGGCTCATCGTCGTACACCGAAAACTTCGAACCGGTGCACAAATACACCTCGCATTCGTCCACCGAAGCCGGGAAATGACCATTACAAACATCATAAAACGTAAACTCCCAGTCCGGTGCCACCTGCGCGAACAGGGCCGGAAACATCTCCCGGTAATCCCCCGCAATCGGCAACAGCTCCTCGCGCACGTGGTCACATTCCAGTAATCCTACTTTTGTCATTATTAATTACTTTTTATCGAAAAGCTGGTTTAAATCGATAGTAAAGTCAGGTAATGTAATTGAAGTAAGCGCCTGCCCTATGGTGTACGGCTTCAATCCTATAAATTTTCCTTCTCCAATTAACACATACACAAAAACCACTTCATCATTCGGCTCTACCAACCAATATTCTTTTACACCCGATTCCTCGTATACATCAAACTTATTATTCATTTCCTTCCTGGTATTGCCCGGGGAAAGTATCTCAATAATCCAGTCGGGCGCACCTATACAGCCTTTTTTATCGACCTTCATTGGATCACAAACCACCGAAATATCAGGCTGGACAACCGTGAGAATTTCCGTATCAGACTGAACATCAAATTTTGGAAGTCTCACATCAAACGGAGCTATAAAAACCTGACAATCTCTGTATTTAAGCAATTGCCATATTTCAGCAAAAAGCATCCCGGCAATTTTCTGATGCCGGGTAGGAGGCGCAGGCGACATTTTAAAGATTTTCCCTTTAATCAGTTCCAAACGCTCTTCAAACTCCCATTTCAAATAGTCGGCATAGCTATACGTACCGTTCAGATCCAGTGTGTCGATACTTTTCATATTGCTGTTGTCTGGTTTACATTAAATATAAACCGGGAAACCAACTTACCCTGTTTTCAAATGAAAAGACTTAGGCCGCGTCAATGCCTCGTACCCCACTACCGACAGCGTACAGCCCCGCCCCGAATTCTTGACACCCGTCCAGGCTAGTGCCGGGTCGAGGTAATCGCAGCGGTTCATGAACCAGGTACCGGTTTCGACCTGCTCGCCGATTTGCAGCGCAGCGTCGACGTCCGACGTCCAGATGGATGCGGTGAGGCCGTATTGGCTGTCGTTCATTAGGCGAACGGCCTCTTCATCGCTGGCGACGGGCATAATGCCTACCACCGGGGCGAAGGTTTCTTCCGTCATGATCGCCATCGAATGGCTCACATTTACGAGTACTTGTGGTGCCAGGTAAGGCGTACCGGCCTGGTGCGCGGGAAACAATGCGGGGTCTATCAATGCAGTAGCTCCGGCGGCAACAGCATCGTCAATCTGTTTCTGGGCAAAATCGGCGGCGGACGTCCTTACCATTGGCCCTAATGTCGTGTCCGCGTCGCGCGGGTCACCCAGAACGTAGGTTTTAGTCAGCTCTTCAAAACCTTTGATAAATGCATCATACACATCCTGGTGTACATAAATGCGCTCGATACCGCAGCACGACTGGCCGGAGTTGAAAAAAGAACCGTCTACGAGATTTTCAACCGCATCGGCCAGGTTCGCGTCCGGGCGTACGTAGGCGGGATCTTTGCCTCCCAGCTCCAAGCCACCGATGATAAAACGCTCGTTGATAGCCTTCTGCACCGCGTGACCACCTTCGACCGAGCCTGTAAACGCCACATAGTCGATCCGCGTGTCGCCGATCACCTGCGCGACCTGTTCGTGGCTCAAATGCAAATATTGAAACACACCTTCCGGCAAGCCGGCATACTCGAACGCGGCGGCGTAACGCTCGGCACAGAGCGGCGTTTGCTGCGCATGCTTCAAAATCACCGCATTCCCCGACATAATCGCGGGAATGACCGAGTTCACGGACGTCAGATAGGGATAATTCCACGGCGCCACGACGAAAACGACGCCCAGCGGGTCGCGTCTGACAAACCGTTTGAAGCCCGGAATCTCATCGACTTCCACATCGGCCAATGCTTTTCCGGCCACCGAAATCATATAATTGGCCCTTTCCTGGAAACCGCGGCGGATTTCGTTGGCGGTGTAGCGGACAGGCCGGCCCATTTGCCAGGTCAGTTCCAGACCGATTTCATCGGCATGGTCAAGAAAATATTCCACTGCCTTGCGGCATACCGCCTCGCGCTCGGCCAGCGTCGTCTTTTTCCATTTCTTTTGTGCAGCTACGGCCTTTTCCAAAGCGGACTCCACAGCCTGCGCATTCGCCAGTTCGCGCTCCACATACACAGAGCCATCGATCGGGCTTATAGTTTTTTGAGTCATGTTTTTGAAAGGAGAAAAGGGAAGAAGGGGAGGATGGAAGAAAGGGAACTGGGATAGAGCCTCCTCCATCCTCCCCTTCCTCCATCCTCCCTTTCCTCCTAATTATAACGGAGTTACATAAGCCGAAGTAATACCGCCGTCGACCAGGAAGTCGGTGCCGGTTACGAACGATGATTCGTCCGATGCGAGGAATAATGCGGCATATGCCATTTCCTTCGCTTCGCCGAAACGGCCCATCGGGATGTGTACCAGGCGGCGCTGTTTCTTTTCTTCCGTGTTCAAAAACTTCATCAGCAGCTCCGTGCGCAGCGGGCCCGGGCATAATGCGTTCACGCGGATGTTCTCGCGTGCGTGGATGACCGCGAGCTCACGCGTCAGCGCGAGGACGGCGCCTTTACTGGCCGTGTAAGCCACCTGCGGCGTAGCAGCACCCAGAATCGCTACAAATGAGGCCGTATTGATGATCGAACCTCCGCCGGCGCGTTTCAATGCCGGTATACCGTATTTGCAACCCAGGAAAACGCCTTTGGCATTGATATTCATCGTCAGGTCCCAGATCGCCTCTTCCGTAGTTACGGCATTGTCGTCGTCGCTGTGCATAATGCCCGCGTTGTTGAAAAGGATATTCAGCTTCCCGAATTTCTCTTCCGTAAATGCCACCGCCGCCTCGTTATCGGCTGCTTTGGACACGTCCGAGTGGAGGAAATAGGCCTCACCGCCGTTTTTGACGATCTCGTCGACCGTCTCCTGACCGGCCGCGTCGTTCACGTCGGTCACAACGATTTTAGCTCCTTCTTTGGCAAACAAAATAGCGGTTTCCCGGCCAATACCGCCGCTACCACCTGTAATAAGCGCGACTTTGTTCTCTAAGCGCATGGGTTGATTGGTTATGTTTTTTGATAGTAATTGAGTGTCTTAAATCTGTTCAAAATACCGCTTGCGCTCCCAGTCCGTCACGGACGTATCGTAGGCCCGCTGCTCGGTTTTGAAGAAATGCGTGTAATGCTGCACGACTTCCTCTCCGAACGCCTCTTTCGCAAACGGACTGTTTTCGAACAATGTAATCGATTCAGCCAGCGTGTAAGGCACGCGCGGCAAATGGGCGGCTGCGTAAATGTCCCCGATGAAGCATTCGGGCGGCTCGATGCGGTTTCGGATACCGTCGAGGCCCGAAGCAAGCGATGCGGCAAATGCGAGGTAAGGATTGCAATCGGCGCCCGGAATGCGGCATTCGATGCGCAGGCTCGGGCCGCTGCCTACCACCCGGAAACCTGCCGTGCGGTTGTCGTAACTCCAAGCGAGGCGCGTCGGCGCCCAGGAACCGTCGACGAAGCGTTTGTAGGAATTAACCGTCGGGGCGTAGAACGGCATCACATCCGGCACATGCCTGATCCACCCGCCGAGAAACCAGCGAAAAATATCCGAGCCCTTTACCGGCCCGAGCTGCTCGTCGCCGTCGAAGATATTTTTCCCATCTTTCCACAAACTCATGTGAATATGACTGCTCGAACCCGCCTGGTCCGTCGCGAACTTGGCCATGAACGTCACCGAAAGGCCCATCAGATCGGCCGTTTCTTTCAGGCATTGCTTGTACACGACGTGGTTATCGGCCATCGAGAGTACATCGGCGTATTTCACATTCAGCTCGTGCTGCCCCAGGCCCCATTCGCCTTTCGATGTTTCAATGGGAATACCCGAGTTTTTCAAGTGCCGGCGAACGGTCGACGTGAACTTCTCGTTCCGTGTGCCTTGCATGATGTGGTAATCTTCCAGGTAGTATCCCGCAGGACTGAGGTTCTGGTAATTTTGCTGAAATGCCTGTTTGTAGCTGTTTTCAAGCAAGTAGTATTCCAGTTCCGATGCGGCGAAGCATTCCAGACCGTCGGTAGCAAGCTGTGAAAGCTGCTTTTTCAGTACCGACCTGGGCGCGATGGATTCCAGCTCGTGCGATTTGTCGTTATGAACATCGCAGATCACCAGGGCTGTTTTTTCCAGCCAATCGGCCACGCGCAACGTAGACAGGTCGGGTACCATGTGGAAGTCGCCGTAGCCGAGTTCCCAGTTGGCGTACTGATAGCCCGGCACCGGGTCCATCGCCATGTCGGTCGTGAGCAGGTAGTTGCAGCCGTGCGTGCCCGATTGGGACACCGAATCGATAAAATAATCCGCGTCGACGCGCTTGCCCATCAGGCGGCCGTAATGGTCCGTGAATGCTACTACAATTGTGTCGATCTCTCCTCCCCCAATCTTGCCCGAAAGTTCATCCAGCGTCAAAAATCCTTTTTTACTCATCAGAAAGGGTTGGTTTAGCGCATTGAGGTCATCGCAGCTTTTCAATTCTGGCATTCATCGGAAACTTGATCACCACCTTCTTACCGGACGCTTTTTCCAGCATGGGTGTCAGTATTTTCCGGGCATTTTCCTTCGTCTGGTCGAGGATACCCATATCGAGGGCCGACTGTTGGATTTGCTTTTCGGCCTGTTTGTAGGCTTCCTGCACCAGTTTGGCCTCGTCGGCAAATGCGTACTCCGTATTATAAACCTTTGATTTACTATGATCTATCTTAAAAACACAAAGCTCGGGCTCAGGCATGTTGATCACCAGCGTCTGGTCGTCGGAAGTAATGTCCTCCATCGATATTTTAGCCAGGTCCACACAGCCTATCGCCTCGCCCTGTACGATCAGGATCGCTTTCGCATTGGGCAGCCACATTTTCACAATCTCCTGCTCCACCACGTCCTTGAAATTGTATTTCACCACTTCCAGCTTACCCATCGACGTGATTTCCTGCAACACCAATGTATGCATGGTTTCGGTTTTATCCTCGCCGCTCAGCCATTCGGGCAGCCAGCTGCCGGTTTTGAACCCCGACCACAGCGCATTGATCCCCGCCAACAACAAAATCAGCACTACCAGCCGCACCAGCCACGATATAATCCGCATACCTTATTTTTTAAGTACAAAATCCGCTTCCCGCGCCATCCGCTGGGCGATAATGCTCGCCGCAATGAGCTGCAATGCGTGGTAAAGCATAATGGGCAAGAGCATTAGCCCCGCTTCCGGCCCGGCAAACAGCACTTTCGACATCACCGCACCCTGTACCAGCGACTTTTTGGAACCGCAAAAAACGGCGGTCACCTTGTCCTCCCGGTTGAAATGCAGCAAACCGCAGATGAACGTCAGCAGGAAATAGATCCCGAAAAACAGCGCGAGCATTCCTATCCCTAAAAATACAATTTCTTTTATTCCAAGCGAATCGAAGAGATGCTCCCCGAACGATTCGCTGAAAGAAGTGTAGACGATCAGCAGTATCGACGACTGATCGAAGTAGCGGATGTACTTTTTATAGCGCTCCGCGAAATGCCCCCAGCGACTATTGAGCGCGATTCCGGCGAATACCGGCAGTAATACTTGCAATGCCAGCTTTCCGACTACCGAAAGCAAATCAAAATGTCCCGGACTGGATGGTCCCGGACTGGAATCCAGCACGAGGCCCATCCACAACGGCGTGATGAAAACGCCGATCAGGCTGGAAATGCTCGCATTGAATATCGCCGCCGGAATGTTGCCGCGCGCGATGGACACCATCACCACCGACGAAGAGACTGTGGACGGCAAAACGGTAAGAAAGAAAATGGCAAGCCACATCGTTTGTCCTTCCCCGCTGTGAAAAAACGGCTTGAATGCCAGCGCCAATACCGGGAAAAGTACAAATGTCGACAAATGCACCATCATGTGAAGCCGCCAGTTGACTAGCCCGGCTTGCAGCTTTTCGGGGCTCAGGCGCAGGCCGTAAAAGAAGAATATCACCGACACGGCGTAGGTAGAAACCGTGGAAAGGTGGAGCGGGCTATCCTGCATGCCCGGCGCAGGCCAGAGCCACGCGAGGACGATCATACTCAGCAATGCGAGCATGAATCCGTCGAGGCCCGCTTTTTTAGCTGTATCAATCAGTTTGTTCATATCAAAAAAAATCGTCGCCCGGCATGACGGCGGCGGCGTACTGTACTTTACAAAAGAATTAAAAACTGTCAGAAATAAAACCCCGGCAAACGATTAATAGTGTCAAATCTTTCCAATTTGCTGTTTTTGGGTAAATGACCGGCCGATACCACTTTCCCAGATAATATCAGCAACAACACATGCCCCCCCCTGACCACAAGTGACTACACCTGACAACTCCTGACTAAAAATGACAACCGCCGAAAAACTGCTGCTCACAATCCTGATGACGCTGACCACATTGGCACCTTCCACAGCGCAATACAAGCTAATCTGGGCCGACGAGTTCGACTACGACGGTGCGCCCGACCCGAATGTGTGGCAGCCCGAAAAAGGTTTTACCCGAAACCACGAAGACCAATGGTACCAGGGTGAAAATGCGTACTGTAAAGGCGGTTACCTGATCATCGAAGCCAAAAAAGAAAGGGTAAAGAATCCCAGATATGTGGCTGGCAGCAGCAACTGGAAGGAAAGCCGGGAATATGCCGAATACACTTCGGCCAGCATTATTACCCGCGGCAAAAAGAGCTTTCAGTACGGCCGTTTCGAAATGCGTGCGAAAATCGATACGCGATCGGGCTTGTGGCCGGCATTCTGGACCTTGGGCGAAAAGGGCGAATGGCCCGACAACGGCGAGATCGACATCATGGAGTTTTACAGGGGAATGTTGCTGGCTAACCTGGCCTGGGGCTCCACTGAGCGTTATAAACCCATTTGGAATAGCAATAAGAAGCAGATTAATACCTTCCAGGACGCGGACTGGTCTTCGAAATTTCACGTCTGGCGGATGGATTGGGACGAAAATTCCGTCAAAATATATGTGGACGACGAGCTGCTGGCTTCGCAGGACCAGGCTAAGGCTGTGAACGCCAAAAACAAAGACATTACGCCATTTAAGCAGCCGCATTACATTCTGCTGGGGCTCGCATTGGGCGGCGACAATGGCGGCGATTTATCCAAAACAGATTTCCCCGCCCGCTTCGAGGTGGATTATGTCAGGATTTATCAGAAACAATAATGTATTTCCGGAAGCAGCTTAAACCGCCGTTTTCATGACGGGGTCGCCCATACCGGAACGCTCTTCCGCACTTTCTTCGGTGCTTTCTTTCTCCGGCCCCACCAGATTACAAACCCGGT
Source organism: Dyadobacter beijingensis DSM 21582 (assembly GCF_000382205.1). Classification (GTDB taxonomy): domain Bacteria; phylum Bacteroidota; class Bacteroidia; order Cytophagales; family Spirosomataceae; genus Dyadobacter; species Dyadobacter beijingensis. The sequence continues at coordinate 806,805 of NZ_KB907787.1, read as the reverse complement.
GACGGGCAGGGTTGCGCAGATCAAACTGGCGAAAAACATGAGCATTTTACCCGGCAGGCCGAGGATCGCGCCGGTGTGGATGTCGTAGTTCATCCGGCGTAGCTTTTTGGCAAAATTGGCCTCGCTGTACTTGCCGGTATAAGGCCCTTCCGCATTGATTTTCTTTGCGGAATATTGGTCGAAATAGGTGTAATCGACATTGTAATAGGTGCCTTCCCGGAAGTTAACGTAGGAGAAAATCGACTCGGCTTTTTCGGTCGGGAAAGAAATATTGAGCGTTTTGTAGACCGGATATTCCTTTTGCAGCTGGAACCACGCTTTGTCCACTGCCTGCATCGGGCCCGTAACCTGCGCGGTGGAAACGGTGTCGGAAGCCGGGTTGTAGTACACATCCGAACCCTTCCCGCCGGTAACGGTATAAAGTCCCTGCGAAAACCACTGAAAGCCCCAAACGAGCCCGGTAACGGCCAGTACCACGCCTATTGACATCATATAAAAACCAAGCACATTGTGCAGATCGTAGTTTTTACGCCGCCAGGCCGCATTCCATTTGATCGAAAATCGCTGTTTGGCAGCGGATTTGTTTTTGGGCCACCAAAGCACCATCCCGCTGATCATCATAAAAAAGAACACCAGCGTCGCCGATGCCACTACCGGTTGACCGATTTTCTCGGGCAACCATAAGTAATAATGCCCGTGCAGGATGAAATGGAAGAAATCGTCGTCCTCGTTCCAGATATGTTCCACCTTTCCGGTGTATTGGTTGAGGTAAACGACGTAATAGTATTCGGGATCGAGATTGTAAAAACCGACTTGCGCATTGCGGTTGGGCGTATCGTAGAGTACTCCTTTCGCCACTTTGCCCGGAAGCGCCTTTCTGGCAATGTCCGCAAGTTGCGAGGGAGGCAGCACCTTCCCGCCCGTCGGGCCATTGACAAACATATATGGCTGTGTAACGCTCTTGATTTCCTGCTCAAACGCCAGGATGCACCCTGTGATGGAAATGATAAGCACCATTATGCCAGAGACCAGCCCGAGGTACAGGTGCAGTTTTCCAATCAGCTTTTTCATCGATTCGTCGCAGTATCTTATTTAGACTCATTTAAGACTACGAATATAGGGCGAACGATGTGAACTACCAAAAGGGAGGAAAGGAGAAAGGGGGGCCTCCCTTCTCCTTTCCTCACACAGCAATCCCCGCACTAAACAATCAAAACGTTATCAGAAGTCATATCGATAAATCCCCTCGACTTTCGTGCTCGGCGGCATGTGGGCGAGGGTTTTCAGCTGGCCATCGTGCAGGCTGAATACCCAGCCATGCAAATGCACTTCCTGACCCTGGTTCCAGGCGCCTTGTACGATGCTCGTCTGCGCAAGGTTATGTACCTGCTGTATCACGTTAAGTTCCACAAGGCGGTCGAAGCGCGTTTTTTCGTCTTCGATACCGTCGAGCTCGGTCGCGTGCTTATCGTACACATCCTTGATATTATGCAGCCAGCGGTTGATAAGCCCCAGGTCCTTATGCATCATCGATGCCTTCACGCCTCCGCACTGGTAATGTCCTACCACGAGTATATGCCTCACTTTCAGCACCTCCACGGCATATTGCAACACGCTGAGCATATTCATATCCGTATGCACCACAAGGTTCGCCACGTTGCGGTGCACAAACATCTCTCCCGGCTGCGAGCCCGTCAGGTCTTCGGCAGGCACACGGCTGTCGGAGCATCCGATCCAGAGAAAATCCGGTTTCTGGTCTTTGGCCAGGTTATCAAAATACGTTTCGTCAACTTCGAGCTGCCTGGCTGCCCAGGATTTGTTGGCGGTCAATAGGCGGTTAATGAGTTCCATTTTGTGATTGATGGTTGAAGTACCAAAATAATACAATCTCTCTCAGATTCATTCAAAAGCGCACATCCTTTTAGCGGAAAAAAATCCGTAATTTTGCACTCTTAAAATCCGAAGCGGGTTATAAATAGTGCTATTTACATTGATCGGCCGCGGCAAAAGCCGTTGCCAACTACGCATATGAAATACAACGAATATAAAAATCTGAGTTACCCTCAAATCGGGGACGAAGTACTGAAATTCTGGAAAGACAAAAAGATCTTTGAAGCGTCGGTAGAGACCCGCGAGGGCGCGCCCACATTTACATTTTTCGAAGGCCCGCCGTCGGCAAACGGCACACCGGGCATCCACCACGTAATGGCCCGTGCGATCAAGGACATTTTCTGCCGGTATAAAACCCTGCAAGGCTTCCAGGTAAAGCGCAAAGGCGGCTGGGACACGCACGGATTGCCGGTGGAGCTGCAAGTGGAGAAAGAACTCGGCATTATCAAGGACGATATCGGAAAGAAGATCTCGGTTGCAGATTATAATGAAAAATGCCGTCAGACGGTGATGAAATTCACCGATCAATGGAATGACCTGACCGAGAAGATGGGCTACTGGGTCGATCTCGACGATCCGTATATTACTTACAAAAGCGAATACATCGAAAGCCTCTGGAACCTGCTTAAAAAGCTGTATGACAAAGGCTTGCTATATAAAGGCTACACGATCCAGCCCTATTCTCCGGCTGCGGGAACGGGCCTGTCGTCGCACGAGCTGAACATGCCCGGCACGTACAAGGATGTGAAGGATACGACCATCGTGGCGATGTTTAAGGTAAAAGAGGCCGCGAAATGGCCGGTACTGGCCGGTTCGGCAGACCTCGACATCCGCATCCTTGCCTGGACGACGACACCGTGGACGCTTCCTGCGAACTCGGCGTTGACCGTCGGCGGCAATATCGATTATGTATTGGTTAAAACTTTCAATCCTTACACGCACGAGCCCGTGGCGGTGGTGCTGGCGAAGGACCTGACAGGCAAATATTTCTCCGAAAAAGGCCGCGACGGCGATTTCGAAGGCTATGCGGCCAGCGACAAGAAGCTGCTCCCGTGGACCGTTTTGAAAGAATTTAAAGGCAAGGACCTCGAAGGAATCGAATACGAGCAGCTATTGCCGTATATCCAGCCTGAGACGCCAGCATTCCGCGTGATCCTCGGCGATTTCGTAACCACCGAAGACGGTACAGGCGTCGTGCACACCTCTCCTACTTTTGGTGCGGACGACTTCCGGGTAGCGCAGGCAAACGGCATCCCCGCCATTATGGTGAAGGACGAAAATGGCAAAGAAGTGCCTATCGTCGACCGCCAGGGCCGTTTTGTAAAAGAGATATCGGATTACGCGGGTCGTTTTGTCAAACCTGAATATTACTCACAGGCAGAGCAGGACGATCCCGAGTTCCGCCCGACCGACGTGCTGATCGCCATCAAACTGAAAGAAGAAGGCAAGGCATTTAAAGTCGAGAAATACGAACACCCGTACCCGCACTGCTGGCGTACGGACAAGCCGGTGCTTTACTACCCGCTCGATAGCTGGTTTATCCGCACGACGGCGGTGAAGGACCGCTTGGTGGAACTGAACAAAACCATTAACTGGAAACCCGAAAGCACCGGTACCGGTCGCTTCGGCAACTGGCTCGAAAACCTCGTCGACTGGAACCTCTCTCGCTCGCGCTACTGGGGCACGCCGCTGCCGATCTGGCGGAACGACTACGGCGACGAAGTCTGCGTTGGATCGATCGAAGAGTTGAAAGATTTGCTGGAAGAAGCCATTATCTCAGGTCACCTCACCCGCGAGCAGGCATTGCACAATTCTGAATATTTGCAAAAACTGGAACACGGCGATTACGACCTGCACCGTCCATACGTGGATGATGTGGTGCTGGTAGGTAAAACCGGCCACATTATGCACCGCGAACCGGACCTGATCGACGTTTGGTTCGACTCGGGTGCGATGCCGTATGCGCAGTGGCATTATCCGTTTGAGAACCAGGAAATATTTAACCAGGCTTACCCGGCCGACTTTATTTCGGAAGGGGTAGACCAAACCCGCGGCTGGTTCTTCACATTGCACGCCATTGCGGGCATGCTGTTCGATTCTGTTGCATTCAAAAATGTCGTTTCTACCGGTTTGGTACTCGACAAGAACGGCAACAAAATGTCCAAACGCCTCGGCAATGCCGTGGACCCGTTTGCGACACTGGCACAATACGGCCCGGATGCGACACGCTGGTATATGATCACCAATGCCGAGCCCTGGGATAACCTGAAATTCAACATCGACGGTATCGGCGAAGTGCAGCGCAAGTTCTTCGGAACGCTGGTGAACACGTATAATTTCTTTGCATTGTACGCGAATCTGGATGGTTACGAGTTCCACGAGGCCAATTCGGTGCCTATCGAAAAGCGCACCGAGCTCGACCGCTGGATTTTGTCGAAACTGAATACATTGATCAAAGAGGTAGGCGAACAATTCGACGACTACAACCCGACCAAAGCGGGCCGTCTCGTGCAGGATTTCGTCACCGACCAGCTTTCGAACTGGTACATCCGCTTGAACCGTCGCCGTTTCTGGAACCCCTCTGCCGAGCAGGGAGCCGGTTTGACGGACGACAAGGCGGCGGCTTATGAAACATTACACCACTGTCTGGTAACAGTTTCACAATTAATGTCGCCGATCGCCCCATTCTTTGGCGAATGGCTGTATAAAAATCTGACAGACAGCGACCGGGAAGCTTCGATCGCCCACAATGCGCCGTTCAAATACGATTCGGTACACTTGACTTTCTGGCCAAAAATCGAGGCGGAAGTGGTGGATACCGACCTGGAAGAAGCAATGGACCTCGCGCAGCGCATCAGTTCGCTCGTACACTCGATCCGCAAGGGACACAAGCTGAAAGTACGTCAGCCATTGTCCAAAATCCTGATCCCGGTTCTGAGCGAGAAAACGAAGCGGCAGATCGAGCAGGTGGCATACATTATCCTTTCGGAGGTGAATGTGAAGCACATCGAGTTCGTCCACGATGACAGCGGCATTTTGAAAAAGAAAATCAAACCGAATTTCAAAGCCCTCGGCCCGAAATTCGGCCCGAAAATGAAGGAAGTAGCTGCGGCGATTTCAGCCATGGACGAAACGCAGATCCGCGAGATCGAAGCCAACAGCACCATCGCGTTGACGGCAGCGAGCGGCCCGATCGACATTGCATTAACCGATGTGGAAATCATCGCCGAAGACGTGCCGGGATGGCTCGTAGCCAGCGAAGGCGGCCTCACCGTAGCACTCGATATTACCGTTACCGAAGACCTGCGCCTGGAAGGTATCGCCCGCGATTTCGTAAACCGCGTGCAGAACCTGCGCAAGGACAGCGGCTTCGAAGTAACCGATAAAATCCGCATTACCTTGCAAAACAACGACGGCTTGCTCGCCAGCGCAGTAACCGCCAACAAAGACTACATCTGCCAGGAAGTACAAGCCCTGGACCTCAACCTAGTTGGCGACCTGAACGGGGAAGCGACGGAGATCGAAATGGATGAGTTTTTGCTGAAGGTGAAGATTGAGGTGGTGTAAATGAGGCAATATCAGGAATATCCGGTAACATTCAACGTTGAAAACACCCGCTTTTCCAAAGTATCGGGAAGCGGGGCGTTTTCGATAAAGTAGTTGAATTCATCCAAGTCGCGCCGGATATCCATCATTTGGGTCTACTCGATCACGACCCTCTCACCCAAAAATTCAGCGACATTTCTGTGACGGACAATGGCGATATGCCCGAGGTTTTTTAGTGAAGAAAAAGTTTTAATTTTATAGAAATTGCCTTTCTGGAAAATGAAAATTTTAGATAGAAAAACAATTAAGCCCGGAAAATTCACCTCCGATCCCGGCCTCGACAATCTCCCGACTCTAAAAGTCGCGTTGGAGAAGGCAGAACGGGCACGAAAATTCTTCGAGGAACATCCGCTTCCAGAACGGTTGCAGCGGAAATAACCACCTTATGCAACTATCTACCTCCACTGCCCTCATCACCGGCGGCGCTTCCGGCCTTGGAGAAGCGACTGCACGACTGTTCGTCAGTCATGGAGCCAATGTGGCTGTTCTTGACCTGAACGAGGCAGCCGGACAAGCATTGGAGAACGAATTCCCCGATCGGCTTAAATTCATCAAAACCGACGTTACAAGCGAAGACGAAGTCCAAAATGCTTTGGATGTTGCCTTGCAAGCATTCGGCAGCATTCAGATCGTCGTCAACTGTGCGGGAATAGCACCGGCGCGCAAGATCGTGGGCAAGGCCGATGGTATCTACGGGCCGCATTCTTTTGAGCTTTTTGAAAAAACCATTCGCATTAACCTCATCGGGACATTCAATGTCATGCGGCTGGCTGCGTTTGCGATGGAGAAAAACGAGCCTGATGTGGAAGGCGAGCGTGGATTGATCATTAATACTGCCTCCGTTGCCGCATATGATGGGCAAATGGGCCAGGTAGCCTATGCTGCAAGTAAAGGCGGGATCGTGAGTATGACTTTGCCTGTGGCACGTGACCTGGCTAAATCCGGCATCCGGGTGATGGCCATTGCGCCGGGGCTTTTTGAAACACCGCTGCTTATGGGCCTGCCGGAAGAAGCGCGCATTTCGCTGGGGCAGCAAGTGCCATTTCCTTCCCGACTTGGAAAACCGTCGGAATATGCGCAGCTTGCCCAATCGATTGTCGAAAATCCGATGCTGAATGGCGAGGTAATCCGCCTCGACGGCGCGATCAGGATGGCTCCAAAATAGTTAATCACTACGATCATGAGGGGACATTATCTTTTAAAATGGCTATTTCTGACGGTACTGTCCGTCAGTGTCCTGCATTTTCGCGACGCCAGCCAAACCGGCCACTACCGGATTGAGCAGACCGTCAGTCGGCATCATCTCAGCACCCGCAATGTCCTCCATTTTAGGCATTCCAAACCTAATACTAATCTATCCGCGCATTCTGCACATTTCAAACATGCACAATCTGTGCTCATTTCCTGCCTTTCGGCTAACCTGAGCAATGTAGTCGCCGATAATGCGGCATTGAATTGCTACCCCACACGTAACCAGGTTCAGGTCCAAAACCAGCATTTCCGAAGCCGGACGCTTTCATCCGACGATCCTTCCATTTCACAGTCGTAATCCTGCATGAAACACGCATTGCCTGAATGCGCCGGAAAACGCATCCAGGCAATGCCATGCGCTTATTATTTACGATTCAATAAAAACGGAAAATGGGAATCAGACGGACAGTTTACTTTCTGCGGAAATGGCTTCTGCGGATCGCAATTTCGTTTATGCTCGGGTTTTCGAATGCCATCAATCAGGAGTCGAAGAGCATCGACGATACTTCTTTCAAGATTGAAGAAACTACCAAAAAATAAGGAACCTGGGAGTCAGACCATACTGATTCCCAGCCCCCTGTAAATGTCAAACTCCTCGATATCAGCTTGTTTATCCGTAATAATCGTCGACAACCGTTCGGTAGGACAAACGTAATACGCCTCAGCAGTGCCCAGTTTTTCGGTCGTTGCCAATGCGATCACTTCCTTGGAGCATTCGATCATCGTCCTTTTCACCTCACCTTCCTCAAAATCAGGTCCGGTAACGCCGAGGTTCGTATGAATGCTGCAAATTCCGAGCAGGCAAATATCTGCCCTGAACTTCTTGAAAAACTGAATGGCGTCGTTGCCGATCGTGACGAACGAATCTTTCAGCAACCGGCCGCCGGCGAAAAGTACGTCCACGTGCTCATGCTCTTCCAGAATGGATGCGATCGGGAAGCTGTTGGTGATCACAGTCAATTTGAGGTCTTTCGGCAGCATTTGTGCGATCAGCAACGCGGATGTACCGCCATCGAAAATCACTACCTGACCATCTTTAAGAAACTGTAATGCCTTTTTTGCAATAATTTGCTTTTGCTCGTTGTCATACGTCATGCGGTCGCGGAAATGATGCGGCCCAGGCGCATGAGGTACCGCCCCGCCCCTTACCGATTTCAGCAGTCCCTGATCGGCCAGCTCCTTGATATCCCTCCTGACGGTATCCTCCGACACATTCAGCAACGTGCTCAAATGTCCCAGATATACCTTTTGCTCGTGCCCCAGCTGGTCCAGTATGATCTGGAAACGTTCTTCTTTTAACATAGTGACTTCGGTTATGCTTGCAAATTTAACAAACATTTTAAATTTAATATTGCAAAATATTGCATATATGGCTTATATTTGTCGCAAATAATTGCAAATACTAATTTTACTACATCATGAAAAAAACAATTGCGGTGGATATGGACAATGTCATCGTGGACATAGAAGCGAACTGGATCAACCATTACGCCGACGCATTCGGGGTGCGGGTTACCAAAGAGGATATGCACGGTATCCCGGAAGATCAGGCCTTTCCCGATCCGCTTGCCGCGCGCACCCTGCTTTACAAACCCGGATTTTTCCGCTACGCACCGCTCATTCCCGGCGCGCAGGAGGCCATTATCAAATTACAGGAAAACTACGAAGTCTACATCGTATCGGCCGCAATGGAATTCCCCAACTCCCTCCCCGAAAAATACGACTGGCTCGCCGAGCATTTCCCATCCATTCATTGGAGAAACATCATTTTCTGCGGCGACAAAAGCGTCATCAACACCGATTACCTCATCGACGACCATTTAAAAAACCTCGATTTCCATAAAGGCAAACCCATTCTGTTCACCGCCGGGCATAACCTGGGCATCAACAAGCACACGCGGGTAAATAATTGGGAAGAAGTGCTGGAATTGCTGGCATCGGAGCTTGAAATTTCCCACCCAACTCACTGAATAACCCGCAAAATCGTCTGGACAACTTCTTTCATCGTTTTCGCTCTGACGAAACCGGCCTTGCGGATAACAATATTTTTGTCAGCAGTAAAAAGGCGAATGGGCCGGATGAAGCTATTCACGGGCAATGAGCCGCTTAGAAAATCAGTGACCAGCAATGGGACGGCATAAATATCCCTGGAACTTTGTGATGTGATCTGGCATAATAACAGGTCGTCGCCGGGCAAATCGGCAACGACCAATGCAGGTCTTCTTTTGGAGCCCGACAGGTCGGAGAATGGGAAAGGAATTACTACTACTTCACCTTTTACAAATTTTGCCATGCTTTGTCTTCTTCTTCCGTCAGCCAGTCTTTTTCGAGTGATTTCTGGCTGGCATAGTGTGTGAGTGTGTAATCTTGTTCGCCACTTTCCTTCACCGATTCATTAATTGTAAACGCAATGATCTCTACCTGCTTTCCGACAAAAGAAGCAGGCAGTTCCAGCGAAATACTGGTATTCTCCGGCGTAATTAATGTTTTGATCATAAGATAGTTGACAAACGCTTGATAAATTTAAACATTTATCTGCATCTCACAATCGTCACCCCTGCTCCTGCACCCGCGCTTTCAGTTGCAGCAACTCGTCACGCAGCCTCGCGGCTTCCAAAAAGTCGAGGTCCTTCGCGGCGGATTCCATTTTGCGTTGGGTTTCGGCGATGAGCTTCTGGAGGTCGGTTTTGCCCATGTACTGTACCACCGGATCGGCGGCGATTTTGACTTCCTCCGGCTCCACGTACACTTTACGGACTTTGGAATCGGCTACGGAAGTCTGTTCCATAATGGCCTCCTTGGATTTCCGCACCGTTCTCGGTACAACGCCGTTCTCGATATTGTATTCCATTTGAATGCTGCGGCGGCGGTTCGTTTCGTCGATCGCCAATTGCATCGAGCCCGTAATGGTATCGGCGTACATAATCACCTTTCCGCGGTCGTTACGTGCGGCGCGGCCGATGGTCTGGATCATCGAGCGGGTGTCGCGCAGGAAACCTTCCTTGTCGGCATCCATAATGGCCACGAGCGATACTTCGGGCAAATCTAGTCCTTCACGCAGTAGGTTGACGCCCACGAGCACATCGAAAACACCCAGGCGAAGTTCACGCAAAATCTCCACGCGGTCCAGCGCCTTCACTTCGGAGTGAATGTAGCGGCATTTGATACCGACACGATCGAGGTATTTACTGAGCTCTTCGGCCATTCTTTTGGTTAAAGTCGTCACCAGGACGCGGTCGCCGAGTTCAATGCGTTTGGTGATTTCTTCCAGAAGATCGTCAATCTGGTTCAGGCTCGGCCTTACCTCGATTTCAGGGTCAAGCAGGCCAGTAGGACGAATAATTTGCTCAACCACAACACCTTCCGATTTGCGCAATTCATAATCCGCCGGCGTAGCACTCACGAAAATCGTCTGCGGCGTCATATCCTCGAACTCCTGGAATGTCAATGGCCTGTTATCCAGCGCCGACGGCAACCGGAAGCCGTATTCCACCAATGCCTCCTTCCGCGAGCGGTCGCCGCCCCACATCGCGCGGATCTGCGGCATCGTCACATGGCTTTCGTCCACCACCATCAGGAAATCCTCGGGGAAATAATCGAGCAGGCAGAATGGCCGTTGCCCCGGCATCCGGCGGTCAAAATACCTTGAATAGTTTTCAATACCAGAGCAATAGCCCAGCTCGCGCATCATTTCCATATCAAACTCGGTGCGCTCTTTCACGCGCTCCGCCTCCGCGAGCCTGCCTTCCGCAATAAAGTATTTGACCTGCGTTTGTAAATCATCCTGAATTTCCTTGATCGATTGCATCAGTACATCGCGGCCGGTCACGAACAAGTTGGCAGGGAAAATAGCAATCGCCTTTTCGGAGGATATTTTCTTGCCCGTCTCCGGTTCAATGCGCTGAATATCCTCGATTTCATCCCCAAAAAAGATAAACCGGTAAGCGAAATCCGCATAGCCCGGGAATACGTCGACCGTATCGCCTTTAACCCGGAATGTACCGCGGTTGAACTCCACTTCCGTCCGGCTGTAAAGGATTTCCACCAGCCTGAACAAGAACTGGTTGCGAGGAACGATATCGCCGAGTTTGGCGCTGACAATGCTCTTTTTGTATTCCAAAGGGTTACCCGCACCATAAATGCAGGAAACCGACGCCACCACCACCACATCGCGCCGCCCGCTCATGAGCGACGAAACCGTGTGCAGACGCAGCTTTTCGATCTCCTGATTGATCATCAGGTCCTTTTCAATGTAGGTGTTGGTAGTGGAAATGAATGCCTCCGGTTGGTAATAATCGTAGTAGCTGATGAAGTACTCGACAGCATTATTGGGGAAAAATTGCTTGAATTCGCCGTAAAGTTGCGCCGCAAGCGTTTTGTTGTGGCTCAAAACTAACGTCGGCTTGTTCACCTGGGCCACTACGTTGGCCACCGTAAACGTCTTTCCCGAACCTGTCACCCCGAGCAGCGTCTGGGCCGGTTCTCCATTTTCAATTCCCTGTATTAACTGGTTGATTGCCTCCGGCTGATCGCCCGTCGGCTGGTATTCTGAAGTGAGTTCGAAGTTCATAGCAAGTCGTGAGGCAATACAAGAGAAACGCATTTCAAAGATAGATTAGTTTCTTTGAAATGCGTTTCAAACAACCGATCGCCGGTTCACTTAACCTGAACTTCCTCAGGCTTGCTTTTGAAGCAGGTCCTGTGCATTCTCGACCGCCTTTTTCTCTTTCCAGTGCTGCCAGTCAAGGCCCAGCAGCTTGGTCATGCTTTTGTCGACAAACGTGTGGCGTACCAGGTTCATACCGCCGCGCACGGCCGTAAAAATGGAATTGTTCGCGCGTAATGCGAGACTGAAACCGCCGTCGACATACCGGATATAATGCCACCAAAGCGATGGTATAAAGATCGTCTCGCCGTGTTGAAGGATCGTTTCGTAGCCGGTAGCACCTTCCAGTGCAGGGAATTTCTTATAATCCGGGTCGAGCGGGTTCACCTTGCTCATCACCGTAAATGGGTGGTGATAAAGCCGGCGGCTTTCCTCGGGAGAGAACAGGATAACCTGCTTGCGGGTCTGGAATTGCGTCAGGAATACGTTAGAGCAATCCATGTCGTAATGCAGGTTGGTGATAGAGCCCTCGCCGCCGAAAAATACAAATTTGTATGATTTCAGAAATCCGTCCATGATCGTCGGGAAACGGATGTCGTCGGCCAGCTCGGGGATCTTTTTGAAAATGTCGAAAAGGAAAATGCGGAGGTCGGTCGGACCTTTTTCGATCAGGCTCAGGTAATCGCCGAATTTCATGGTTTTGGCAATTTGGAAATACTTGTCCGCATCGTGAATGTGGTTGTCCACCAAAGGCACATCCAGGTTTCCGTGGTTCTCGCGTAACCAGTCGAACGTCCATTTCTGAACCGCAGGCCAGTCCTTCGCCAGGTCGGTAAATACGACAGGGCGACTTGGTTTTAGATAATTTTCGATGAATTCTTCGCGCGTGAGTCCGGTGCGCTTCTCTATGGGCACTAATTTCATAGCAAGAAATTGAGTAGGTAATCGACTAATTAAAGTATTGCGGGAAAATTTTCTTCCGGCTGCATAAAACCATCTCTTTCAAGTGATCAAAATGCTGTTCAAATGTATTAAAGAGATTTCAAAAATGTAAATTTCATAGAATAATGTAAAAGTATGAAATATTTCACCATACCACCGCCCGCCGACCTGGCCAGATACGTCCGCTTTTTCTGGGTACTGGAACACGACCTGCCCGGCGACGAGCCCTATTTTCACCGGACAATGGCCGACGGCTGCGCGGAAATGGTGTTTCATTTCAAAGGCCGGTTCGATGAAATTTTAAAGACCGGTTTACAGGAAGCCTCTTTCCATGCAGGTATTCACGGCCAGTCGCGGTCGTTCCGGCGGTTTGTGATCGGCCAGGATTTCGGAATATTCGGGGTATATCTCTATCCATATGCCGTTCCGGCGCTGTTTGGCGTGCCTGCCGCGGAGCTCAGCAACCAGATGCCCGACCTGGCTACATTTTTCGGTCCGGCCGGTACCGACCTGGAAGAACGTGTCATGCTTGCTCCCGATCACACCGCACGCGCCGGCATTATTTCCGAATTTCTGAGGAAATGCATCCGCAAACGCGAGATCAGCGAGCCGGCGGTTTTCTCCGTGATCGGCAGTGTTATCCGCTCCAACGGCCTCGCCCGCATTCCTGACCTCGCGGCACAGAGTTTTTTGTCGACCAGGCAGTTCGAGCGGAAGTTCCTGGCATTTTCGGGCTTCAGTCCCAAGCTTTTCAGCCGGATCATCCGCTTTCAGGCTGCGCTCAGTCAATATGGAAACACCGGCAAGTCCCTCACCGAAATCGCCTATGAATGCGGCTATTACGACCAGTCGCATTTCATCCACGACTTCAAAGCATTCTCGGGCGATCATCCCAAAACCTTCTTTTCGGGAAATGCCGAAGGGTCGGAGTACCGCGATGCATAATGTCGTTTTTTTCCAATTTCCCGGGTAGCTGCCAGTCTACTTTTGTTTAAACCAAAAACAAAAATCATGAGCAATGTAAGAGTCCCGAACGGCCACCAGACCATCATGCCATACCTGATGCTCGACGGCGCTTCGAAATTCAAAGATTTCACCACCGCCGTTTTCGGCGGAACGATCAGTTCCACGCACTACCAGGAAGACGATCCGCAACAGATCAAGCATTCGGAAGTGACGATCGGCAGCAGCACCATTATGTTCTGCGACAGCCGCCCCGAATGGCCCGCACAGCCGGCTAACCTGTTCGTGTACGTCGATAATGCCGACGACAGTTACCAAAAGGCGCTCGACAGCGGCGGAACGAGCGTGATGCCGCCCGCCGACCAGGATTACGGGCGAAGCTGCGGCGTCACCGATCCCTGCGGAAATACGTGGTGGATCACGTCGGTCCTTTGATCGAAATGCCGTCTTAATGCCTATATTTAGCGCATTAAGACGGCATTTTCCCTATGATCGATTATAACAACAAAGTATTCGTCCCATTGTCCAATTCCGAAAACGGTGAGGTGGACCTCAGCATGCAGTTTGTGTATCAGCAAACCGGCAACATCGTCACTTCCACGTATTCGGGCGGGCGCATACGTGCGGGGCACCTCATTGCGCTCGTAGACGACCACGGGAATCTGGACATGCGCTACCACCAGGTGAACGACAAAGGCGAAATTACAACCGGCATTTGCCGCTCGACGCCCGAGCAACTACCGAACGGAAAAATCCGTATGCACGAGAAATGGCAATGGACTTCCGGCGATTGCTCGGCAGGAGAATCCTTGCTGGAAGAACTCTGACATTCATCCAAACTGAAAAACCATGCGGCACATTCTCGCATTATCCATGCTACTGGCGGCATTCGCAGGCCAGGTATCGGCGCAAACTTCCAAAATCGTTTCTGGCTCCACGAAATTCAGCGTCAAATTCATCCTCGGCACCTGTAACGGCACATTCGACGCACCGCGCGGTGAGGCTGTTTTTAATGAAAAGAATCCTGAAAATGCTTCTTTCAACGTCAGAATCGCTGCGAATACATTTAAAACCAACAACAACTCGCGCGACAAGGACATGAAGAGCGACAAGTATTTCTGGGTCGAGAAATATCCCGATATTCATTTCAAATCTTCCAAAGTCGAGAAGAAAGACGGCAAGTACCAGGTTACCGGCACCCTTACCATGCGGGATGTGTCCAAGACCGTTACCCTTCCCTTCGAAGCCAAAAAGAGTGGCGACGGCAGCTATGCTATTACGAGCACCTTCGATGTAAATCGCCTCGACTACAAGATCGGCGAAAAGGACTGGAAGCTCAAAGACATCGTCACCGTCAACCTTCAAGCGACCATCAAATAGCACTTCTCTTTCATTTAGAAGCTGACAATCAGCCAGTCACAAAAAATATTTTCCTGTAATTGTAATTAGTCTAAATAATCTATTCCTTTGTGAATGTAATTAGTCTAAATTAAATTCTCTGTGAGAAATACTTTTATCTTCTCATTCATACTACTCGGTATCAATGCCGTAATGGCGCAGGAAGGCAGCGGCATTTTCGCACCAAAGGCCGATAATCCTCGGCGCGCGGATACGACGCTCACACTGAACGAGGTGGTCATCACCGGTCAATCGGAGCCGCAATCGCTGCGTAATTCGGTGTATCAGGTGCGCACGATCGACAGCGAACGCATTCGTCTGCGCGGCGCGACAAACCTGCAAACGATCCTCAATACCGAACTCGGAATCCGCTTTTCAAACGACCTTACGCTGGGTACCAGCGACATACAGCTCATGGGCATGTCGGGCCAGGGCGTCAAGATCCTGCTGGACGGCATCCCGATGGTGGACCGCGGCAGTACGCGTGAGAGCCTCGCACAGATCGACATCAATACAATCGAAAAAATCGAGATCGTGGAGGGACCGATGTCCGTCATGTACGGGACCGACGCATTGGCCGGGGTAATCAACATTATCACGAAAAAAGGCCAGAGCGGCTCTTCCCAGAGCGGCTCTTCACTGACCGTGAACGCGCGTGTGCAGGAAGAAACGGCCGGCGATGAGTACGATGCGCTCACCAAAAAGGGCACGCATAACCAGGGAGTGGGTGTGGTATGGCAGAACGAACGCCTGCAAATGTCGGGAAATGTGACCCGGAATAATTTCGGCGGCTGGCAGGGCGCTTCCACGGGCCGCGCCAAGGACTGGATGCCGAAGGAACAAATGCTCTACACGGCCGGAACGCGCCTTTCGGGCAAGCAATGGAACATTTGGTACCGGTTCAACGGCACCGATGAAAAGATACAATACCTCGGCAACCGCAACCCGGTATCTGGCATAGCAGCCGATAAGGATTACATGACCAAGCGCTGGTTCCACCAGGTGCAATCGGAAATCAGGCTGAATGACAAACTGAATATCACTGCGGTAGGCTCCTATACCGATTATTCGCGCCGGACACTCAGTACCAACGAAGATTCACTCGGCCGCCGCACGTTATCGCTCGATCCGGGCTCGCAGGATAAGTCCGTTTTCACGACGGCATTCTTTCGCGGAACAGCCTTTTTCAAAGCCAGCGACCATTTTTCACTACTAGCAGGCGTTGATTTTTCCAACAACAATGCCTCCGGCGCACGCATTCTCGGCGCACCTGCGATCAATGAATACGCACTATTTGTGGCACCTGAAATCCGTTTCGGGAAGTTTTTCAAACTGACGCCCGGCCTGCGTTTCCTCGGCAATTCGGTGTACGACGCGCCGCCGGTGATCCCTTCCCTGAACGGCAAGCTCACATTGACCAAATCGCTCGACTTCCGCTTCGGCTACGCACGCGGGTTCCGCTCGCCGGCCTTGCGCGAGCTTTACTTCGATTTTCATGACGCTTCCCACTCCATTAACGGCAACGTGAACCTGAAAGCGGAGTATTCCAACAGCTTCAACTCCTTCCTCGTATGGCAGGCCGTCAGCCGCGATGGGTTGCACATGAACTCCACGCTCGGCGGGTTTTACAACGTTTTCCACGACCTGATCGACACCGGCATCGACCCGAACGACCGCACGCAAACAACCTACCTGAATATCCATTTGTTTAAAACCACCGGTTTCTCGCTGGACAACAAGTTTTTCTGGAAAAACCTGCAAGCGACTGTTGGTGCGACTTACATTGGCCGGTACAACGAATTTTCCGAAGCGCCGGAAGCTTTCGGGGCATTGCCGGAGTTTGTCTGGTCAACCGAAATCAATGCCAACCTGCTTTACAACTTCAAAAAGGCCGGGGCAAGCATTAACCTTTTTTATAAATACTCGGGCAAGCGCCCTGTTTACGAAACCACCGATCAGGTCAACGTCCACCTGGCCGAGACGGAGGGCTTCCACATGGCCGACCTCACGCTCAGCAAGACGCTCGGCAAGCAGCTCAATCTGCTGGGCGGCATTAAAAACCTGTTCGACGTCACCAGTCTGCAAAACAGCTCTACTGACACGGGCGGGGCGCACAGCACCGGCGGCGCAGTACCGATGTCGTTCGGACGGTCTTACTTCCTCGGCCTGAGCTTTCAATTCACAAAAAACTAATCATCAATACCCTTTCATTATAACTCCAATTAATCATGAAGAAAATAGTCCGGTCACTACTACTGGTTGCTTTCCTGGGAACATTCAATGCATGTAGCGACGACGAACCACCACTACCGGATAACCTGGCGGCTTTCGAGAGCACCGAAAAGGGTTTTGAAGGTGAAGAAACCGAAATCAGGATCGCGCTTTCGAGGGCGGCGGATGCGGCGACAGCCATTTCCGTATCGCTGACCCCTACCCAACTGACCTACGGAACTGAATTCACTACTACACCGGCTGCGGCAAACAATACCATCGCTTTGTCGGTACCGGCCGGGCAGTCGTCCGTTTCATTCAAAGTTGCCAAAAAGGCGGGCGTACTGCTGGATGGCGACGAGAGCATTGCTTTCAAAATCGCTTCGGTAGCGAGCCCTGTCCTGGTAGGGACCAATTCGGGCCTGAAACTGAGCTTCAAAGCGATCATTTCCGACGGTACCAGCATCCAGCTGAACGGCATTGCCGGCAGCGAGGCGGGAAGCAGCGCGGGCAATTCGGTATTTCTCGACCTGAGCAGCAATGTGCAGACGCCCGTTTTGCGTGACAGCTGGGATCTTGGATTCTACAACGGCGCCGATTTCCGCGTGACGATCAACGGTACCAATGGCGCTTCTGCATTGGCAATCAATAAGACGGATCTCAACGCCGTTTCCGACAAGGACTTCAAAGCCGACTCACTCGCGGTAGGCCAGGGCGCTGGTAAACTGGCCCTCGTGGACGATGCGGCGGGCGATATTACCAAAACGGTGATCGCGGCCGTTTCAGCTACCGATGCCGACAACAAAGTGTACATCCTGAACCGTAAGGGTGGAAGCGGCGCGGTACTGGCAGCCACCGATTTGTACAAAATCCGCGTGCTCCGCAAAGGCGCCGGCTACACGCTGCAATATGCAAAAGTGAACGATACGACATTCAAAACGCTCGACATTACCAAAGATGCAGCTTACAACTTCGAATTCGTTTCGCTGGAAAAAGGTGCTAACGTGGATGTGGAACCCGCGAAAGATCGTTGGGACCTGAAATGGGGTTACAGCATGTACTTCACCGCGGCAGGCCCCGGCGTAGTGCTTCCCTACGGCTTCTCCGACCTCGTATTCACCAACAGCCTTGCCGGCGTAGAAGCAGCCGAAGTACTCACTACCACAGCTACTTACGACGCATTTGCTGAAACTAACCTCACCGGCGTCACATTCAGCAAAGCAGCCGACGCGATCGGTTCGAAATGGCGGGTAACTTCGGGCGGAACCGTGGGTGTTAAAACCGACCGGTACTACCTCATCAAAGACCCGGCCGGTAACATTTACAAGCTGCGTTTCATCAGCTTCCACCCAAGCGACGGCGGCGAGCGCGGCAAACCGAAACTGGAATACAAGCTCGTCAGGAAGGGCGCATAATAGTAGAACATCCATTCAAATCAGCTGCCGGCCGATGCCATGTTCCCGGCGGCTGTTTGAGTTAAATACGCTGAAATATGTTATTGAAATCAATCATGATCTCGGCATTTGCCCTCGCGATGCCTGAAATGACCCGCCAACCGGCCAACATTACATCCGTTATGGAAACTGCGAGGCCGGAGATCACGGTCATCAAAGACCTGAATGCGAATACCAAATCTTACATTTATTTCAGCCTCGCCACGGGGAAGGAAGTACCGGAGGCAGACGCCAAAACGAAGAACTGGGACATTGCATTCAGCAAAACCACTATTGCTACCAACAATGGCACGAGCGGCCCGGGTGAAGGCGGCGCCATCGTTTTGGAAAAACCATTCGACCAGGTCAGCGACGCTCCGAAAGACGGCTTCAAAACCGACGGCGACGCAGGCTTTGCGATTCCCGGCGGAAGCGGCAATTCGTGGTACAAGTACGACATGAGCGTACATGCGATCCTGCCTATCCCCGGACGGACGTTACTCGTCAAGACAGCGAACGGCAAAGTGGCTAAACTGGAAATTATCAGCTACTACAAAGGCGCGCCGGAAGATGTGCCGACGGAAGAATCGAGCTACTACACTTTCAGATACACGATTGCGGGAGCGGATGGGAAGTTTTAAACTTTCCATTCGAGCCTGAAAAGCAAAAATCCCGGATCGATCCGGGATTTTTTTATGGCTTTCAACCGCTAAACTCCGGCGATAATGCCGGCGTGTTTCTCCTGGTGGAGGAAAAGATAGTTCGTCGGGAGCGTCGTTTCGGTCACTTCGGTTATTTCAATGAGCTTGCCATTGTCGGAATAGAAACACAGGTAACCGAGGTCCTTGAAGAGCTTGATGATATCGTTCGGGTGGTAATCGAATTTGGCCGCCCATTTGCGCAGCATTTCCGTGAAAACGATCGGTTTCAGGTCCGCCAGCGTTTTCAGCCCGCCTTTATACACGAAATATTCCGCCCCCTCGACGTCGCATTTGATAAAATCGAGCTTTGTCACATTGTTTTCCTGCACATATTGATCGAGCGTGATCGCCTGACATTCCATTTCGATCATTTCCGCCGAGCCGGTGATGTTGCGCGCCGATGCCGCCGCCGAATATTGTGGGGAGAAAAAGAATTTCAAAACCTGCGGCGTTTCCGACAATGCTACATTATTGATGGAAACATTCTCAAAACCGTTCAGCGCAAGGTTCTGGCTTAGCTGTGCGAATGTGGCAGGGATCGGCTCGAAAGAGTGAATGTGCCCGTTACCGACCTTTTTAGCCAAATGGATCGAGTACCAGCCGATGTTCGCGCCGATATCGAAAACGACATCCCCCTCCTTCACCATTTTGAAGATGATCTCTGAGTCGTTCGGTTCGAGTACGTTGAAATCGAAAGACATCAGCGGAATGGTGTTCTTGTCGTGCTGGTCCACCAAAAGCCGGATACCGCCGTCGTGGAAGTTGGTTTCCTTCGTCACGAAATGCACTTTACCGTCCGTGATTTCAATTTTGTCGTATTCGGTATCCTTCAATACCTGTGAGTAGTCGAACAGTATGGAATGGAATTTCGCGTACAGCTCGTCGATCAGCTGGTGCTTGGTGATTTCCCCGTTTTTATACTTGTCCTTATACGATTGAATGCTCATCTTGATTAATGTGTATTAAAACTGTTGATAGTTCTCAAAAACCCTTCCGGAACGGTCGTTGCCGGGTCCCATCCTATTCCGTTGATCTTGGAAATATCGGGCGTTCCTCTCGAAACCACGCTTTTCACGTAATTGATATTCGGCTGCTCGGGGATGTTGACCGTCACTTTCAGTCCCAACTCCGGTTTCAGCGCCACAATGGTCCTGGCCAGTTCCAGAATGCTGTATTCCTCCCGCGCATTGGCCACATTATAAGCCTCCGCGTTCTCCCCATTCAATAAAACCGTGAGAAAGCCGGTGGCGGCATCGGCCAGGTAGCAGAAATTCCTCCGGCTCGACCCGTCGCTGTTCAGCACGATGTCGTTCTTACTGACAACATTATTGACAAAATCGGCAAACACGCGGCCGTCGTTGAGCTGCATGCCAGGTCCGTACGTGTGAAAAGGCCGTACGATTTTGGCCTTCACGCCGTACTGGTGCGCGTAGCTCACGCAAAGGTTCTCGCCCATGCGCTTGCTCTCGCCATAGCACGCCCGCACGCTCGCGGGGTTCAGGTAACCGAAAGTCAGCTCGTTGATCGGCAGCCTTTCTTCCTCCACCTGCCCGTACACTTCGCTCGAACTGAAATACAGAAACGACTCGCATTCCTTTTCACGCGCCAGATTGAGCAAATTGATCGTCCCCAGCACATTGGCATTCAATGTACCTACCGGGTCGACCCCGTAATACTTGGGACTGGCCTGGCTGGCTGCGTGGATGATAAAATCGACGGGACCGGCCACCGTCAGCGGGTCACTGACGTCCTGTTCGATCAATTGGAAATGGGGATTTGAAAAGAGATGCCCGAGCCTGGCAGCGGCCCGTTCGCGGTTCCTGACGAGGCCGATCACTTTGGTATTGTGGCCTTCGAAGACTTCGTTGAGATGAACCAGCACATCGACAAGGTAGGCTGGCAAAAAACCGTTTGCACCGGATATCAGAATGACTTTGTTTTTGAAGCGGCCCCAGAACTGGCTGTTTTCGATGATTTTCTCAATGTCTTCTCTGATGATTGGATTCATAGATTGCGTTTAGTGTGTAACAAAACAAAATTGCGCTTTTCGGGAAAGATTAGGAAGCGCAAATTATTAAAAAGCCCGTTGGGAGCTACCCAAAGGTAAACAAATTGTCTTTTTTGAGCGGGTATATCTGCTATTTAATACCTTAACCCTTCATATACTTCCAGTTTCGCGGCTTTCCTTCCGCCATCCATTCCAGCGCCTGGTTGACCCTTTTCTCCCGCGTCGCTGCCGTTTTGGCTTCTTCAAACCATTCGACATATTCTTTTTTATTGGAATAACTGAAATCGTCGAAAACCTGTTTTGCCGCCGTATTTCCCGCCAGAGCTTCGGTTACGTAGGCCGGGATCGTCAGTTCTTTAACTTCTTTGGGTTTGTCTTCCTTCTTCATTTTCACGCCGCTGTCGATCAGGCGCATGGCTTCGAGGATAAAGCCTTTCAAATACGCTTCGGCAGGAAGGTCCTCCATACTGCTTATTTTACCCAGGCTGCCCATTCCTACCCGATCTCCGTTCACGGCCAGCAACTGGTGCGGGTCGCTCAACCGCGATTCTAGCCAGAAGCCGAATGCACAATGCTGCTTGAACGACGCCATGCTGCACAATATGCTGCCTTTGTATTCGAAATTCGGGAAACCCCACTTGATCGTTTCCTTCGCTTCCGGGCATGTCCCGTGCACGAGCGCGCGCAGGTATTCGAGTATGGGAATGGCAAATGAGGCGGATTTGACAATGTACGCGTCAACCCGTGGGTCGGTATGGTTCATGGGTAATATAGTTGGGCATTCCGGGAGGTGCCGCCCGGAATGCCGGTCATGCGTTATTTTTCGAGATTGGTCTTCAAATTAGCCAGTCCTTCCTGAAAATCCTTACCGATCGCCTCGTTCATATCCATAAAAACAAGCATCAGGTTCATTGGAATAGGCATTTTGCCGTTGAAGCCCCAGCGCACCCGCGTCGAGGTGGAGTCGATCGCCTCGGTAGTCATGTAGGCATCGCTCGTACTTTCGATCGGTTTGAGGAAACGCAGCTGGGTATCCACGCGCTTGCCTTCCTCGATTTTCGTAATCTCCTGCTCACCGGAACCTACTTCGTCGTTTCCTTCCCATTTGGACACGAAGCCGACCGTGCCGTCCGTGCCCGAGAAACTCTTCTTCATATTCGGGTCACGCCGGCCCCATACGCTCCATTCGTTCTGCTTTTCGAGGGATTTGATGTAGTTAAAAACTTCCGCGTTCGGCTTGTTGACAACGATCTCTCGCTCGACGGCGTATTCTTTGGGCAACAGGAATGCTGCAATAAGGACGACGGCAATCAGTCCAAGGATAATGTAGAGCACTTTTTTCATACGGGAATTGCTTTTGGGTGAATAATTAAACCTGTACTTGACTTCATCAAGATCCTCAATACGCTCGGTATTGATCATACCGGCTTTTTCCAGCACCCGAATGGACGCCGCGTTATTAACATTCACAAATGCGATAACATCCCTTGCCCTGAGCACCTCCCTGGAAAAACGGATCAGCCCGCTTGCGATTTCAGTCGCAACCCCTTTGCCCCAGAACTCCTCCATCACCCGGTAACCGATTTCGATTGCCTTACCCACTTTGTCGAGCTTCGCAGCACCGATCAGCTCCCCCGAATGCCGGTCTTCGATCAGGTACCTGCCCAGGTAGGTATCCATCCCGTACTCTTCCAGGAACCCGGCCAGCATCCTGTCGGACTCCTCGCGTGTGAGCGAGTAGCCGGTCACATATTTCATCACCTTATCATTGTTGCTCAGCCTGTAATACTTGTCACCATCGGCGGCCGTCATCTTTGTCAGCACAAAATGTTCGGTATAAATGGGTGTAATCGGCATGGCGGCGGGTATTCATGTCCGGAAAGAGACAACAGGCTAAATATACACGTTTACTGACAAAGCTTTGGCACTTTTCCGCATCAAGTTCCGAACTGGACGGCCGGATGTATTATCGGAGAAATACAGAAGACGATAGGCCTGATTATTGATACAACCGGTACAATGGTTATTCAAAACCAACGATATACCGTGCGTTAACCTTCATTAACATTCATTAAAATTTGCAATCTACATTTGAAACGTTATATTTGAACTATTGCCTTATTGTATCACAATTCCGTTCCAATAGTTCCAATCATTCTTGAATTCATTATAAAAGTATGAATTTTTCAATGAACTGATCTGAATCAGCATCATGACAAAACGAACTTTTGTATTGTTTTTCTGGCTTGCACAATTTGCCGTTTCGCTGCTTATCGGGCAGCGGAGGGCCGTTGCGTGCAAGATCGATGTCGGAACTGAGGCTTTCTCTCCCTACGAAATCGAGGAAAAAGCGGGGACGGGTGCAATTGTGTTAATCGACGATACGATCTGCAAAAACGAGACGGTCGTCCGTGCCGATGAGTCCGAATGGAAAGAAGCTATTTCCGACCTGCTCAGCCACCGGCATTCCACTTACCGTTTCCTGACGCTGGTCTCCCAGGCCGCGCCGCAATACGAAATCACCCGGATACCCAAAGTTATCAGGGAGTCCGTACAACTGTTGCCCGTTAGCAATGGAGAAGTCACGCTGCCCGACTATTACAGCTTTCTCCATCGCCTTTGCCCCTTTTGACATCGCCGCAAGCGTTCTTTCACCAGGCTTTTCCCGACTGACGGACTGATTCGTCGTGCCCTCAAGCGCACCGGCGGGCCATTTCCGGCTTCCCGTTATTTCCTTATCGCTGCCGCATTGCCGCGCAGCCATAAGGTTATGTTCCTATACTCTTGCATCACCGCCAACCAATTTATACAAACGCATCATCATGAAAAATTTGAAATGGCCACTCCTTTTGCTCGTCAGCGTGTTCGCTTATGGCTGTGCCACAAAAAGCGAAACGCTTTCCGACGCCAAAGACAGCGTCCTGACCATCCCCGTCACGGAACTCCGGCCCCAGAAAACCGAATTGCACCGCGAATACGTAGGCGATATCCACGCCGTACGTAACGTTGAAATATATGCCCGCGTAAAAGGCTACCTCGAAGAAGTATACGTCGACGAGGGTAAGGAAGTGAAGAAAGGCCAGACCCTTTTTCGCATTAACAATGAAGAATATGAAGCGCAGCTGGCCAAGGCAAAAGCCACTTTGCAAAGCGCCATCGCCGATGCGAAAGGCGCCGAGCTGGAAGTGAAACGCGTGAAGCTGCTGGTTGATAAAAACGTCGTTTCCAAAACCGAGCTCGAAGTGGCGAACGCGAAACTCGCCGCTTCCAATGCCAAAATCGAAGAAGCCAAATCCGAGAAATCCAATGCGAGCATTCAGCTGGCGCATACAGTGATCAAAGCGCCCTTCGATGGCGTGGTGGACCGCCTCCCGCACAAAATGGGCAGCCTGATCGATGAAGGCACCTTGCTCACGACGCTCTCCGACACCAAAACCGTGTATGCGTATTTTAATGTATCCGAAAACGAATACCTCGAATACGTGAAAGCACGCGGCAATGCCGCTACCAAAAGCGCGGTAGTAGAGCTGGAACTGGCCGACGGCTCGTTTTTCAAACACAAAGGCACAATAGAAACAATGGAGGGCGCATTCGACGAAGGCACTGGCTCCATTGCCTTCCGCGCGAAATTTTCGAACCCCGAGAAGCTGCTCAAACACGGCTCGACCGGTACGATCCGCCTTACCAATACCGTGGATAATGCGATCCTGATCCCGCAAAAGGCCGCATTCGAGATCCAGGACAAGAATTTTGTATACGTATTGGGAAAAGATAATAAGATCAAGACCCGCAGTTTTGTACCGCATTCGCGGCTCTCTACTTTTTATGTCGTCAAATCAGGCCTGGAACCCGGAGAAACGATTGTTTACGAAGGTATTCAGTCATTGCGCGATGGTGCGACCATCAATCCAAAGACTGTTTCCATCGACACGACCGACGTGTCGACCGAAAAAATCGAGCTTACCGCACGGTAACATTTCCTTCCACCTGATTGACTTATTATGTTTCAAAAATTCATTGAGCGACCGGTGCTCTCGCTGGTCATCTCTATCTTCATAACCTTGCTCGGGGTGCTGGCTGTGCTGGAATTGCCCGTTTCCCAGTTCCCCGACATCGTACCGCCGTCCGTTGTCGTAACCGCCACCTACACGGGCGCCAATGCCGAAGTATGCGTGGACGCCGTGGCCGTGCCGCTCGAAAAGGCGATCAACGGCGTACCCGGCATGACCTACATGACGAGCGTGTCCGGTAACGACGGTGTTACGACGATCAGCATTTCCTTCAACGTCGGCGTAGACCCCGATCTCGCGGCCGTTAACGTCCAGAACCGCGTGCAAACGGTGATCGACGAGTTACCCGAGGAGGTAATCAAAGCCGGTGTGACCACTGAAAAAGAAGTGAACAGTATGCTCATGTACCTCGATATTATGAGCTCCGACACCACTGTGGGCGAGGACTTTGTATACAACTTCGCCGATATCAATATCCTCAAAGAACTCAAACGGATCGACGGCGTAGGCCGCGCGCAGATCATGGGCAGCAAGGATTACTCCATGCGCGTGTGGCTGCAACCCGACCGGATGAACAGCTACAACGTTTCCGCCGACGAGGTGATCCAGGCCATCCGCGACCAAAACGTGGTAGCGGCACCGGGTAAGACGGGCGTTAGCTCCGGCCGCGAGAAGAACGTGTTGCAATATGTTTTAAAATACACGGGAAAACTTTTTGAACCGGCCCAATATGAGAACATTGTACTGCGCTCCAACCCGGACGGCTCAGTACTCAAACTGAAAGACGTCGCCACCGTCGAATTCGGAACGCTGGAATACGATATGGCGTCCAAGTCCAACGGCAGGCCGTCGGCTTCGATCATGATCAAGCAGCGCCCGGGCTCGAATGCACAGGAGGTGATCCAGAATATCAAAGACAAAGTAGCGGAACTAAAAGGCACTACTTTCCCACCCGGCATGGACTATTTTGTTTCCTACGACGTCTCCCGCTTCCTCGACGCCTCCATTCATGAGGTAATCCGCACGCTCATCGAGGCATTCATCCTCGTGATCCTGATCGTCTATTTGTTTTTGCAGGACTTCCGCTCTACGCTCATCCCGGCCCTGGCGGTGCCGGTGGCACTGGTGGGTACGTTCGCATTCATGCAGCTATTCGGCTTCTCGATCAACCTGCTGACGCTCTTCGCATTGGTTTTGGCGATCGGTATTGTCGTCGATAATGCCATTGTCGTCGTGGAGGCCGTCCACGCCAAAATGGCCGAGAAGCATTTGGACGCTTATGAGGCGACGATCGAATCAATGAAAGAGATGAGCGGCGCGATCATCGCGATTACGCTCGTCATGTCGGCGGTATTCGTGCCGGTAGCATTTATGTCGGGGCCAGTCGGGATTTTCTACCGGCAGTTCTCCATTACCCTGGCGATATCCATTGTGATTTCGGGTATCAATGCGCTTACGCTCACGCCTGCACTATGCGCATTAATGCTGAAAAACACGCACGGCCAGCCGGCAAAGCAAAATCTGCTCACCCGGTTTTTCGGTGGGTTCAACAAAGGCTACGACGGTGTGCAGAGCGGGTACCGTAAGCTGCTCGGCTCGATCGTAGGCCGCAGGATGATCACCATCGGATTGCTCATCGGTTTCTGCGTCGCTACTTTCGGTATTAACAGCATTCTGCCAAGCGGCTTTATCCCGACGGAAGACCAGGGCGTGATCAACGTGAACGTGACGACTCCGGTAGCGGCGACTGTGGAAAGAACGGAGGCTGTTTTGGACGAAATTCAGAAAGTTGCCGAAAGCCTCGAACCCGTAGAATCGGTTTCCTCCCTCTCCGGTTACAGCCTGCTGACCGAATCCGCCGGTTCATCGTATGGTATGGCAATGATCAACCTGAAACCCTGGGATCAGCGCAAGGCCTCGGTGCAGGATATTATCAAGGAAATGGAGGCCAAAACGAAGCATATTACCGATGCTGAAATCCAGTTTTTCCCACCTCCTACCGTACCCGGTTTTGGTAACTCCTCCGGTTTCGAGCTCCGCGTGCAGGACCGGTCGGGTAATGAGGATTTGCAGAAAACGGCCGAGGTTACCAACCAATTCGTGAAGGACCTCGCCGCCACGCCCGAGATTGCCGCCGCATTCAGCAGCTTCGACGCGAGTTTCCCGCAATACATGATCCACGTGGATTCCGACATTGCCGCCAAAAAAGGCGTCTCGGTCGACATTGCCATGAGCACGCTGCAAACGATGATCGGTAGCTATTACGCCTCCAACTTCATCCGTTTCGGGCAGATGTACAAGGTGATGGTGCAGGCCGATGCGAGCTTCCGTAAAAACCCCGAGGACATCCTGAAATTGTATGTCAAAAACAACCGGGGCGAAATGGTACCATTCTCGACATTCATCCGTTTGGAAAGGGTGTACGGCCCCGAATTGCTGACACGCTACAATATGTACACCTCCGCGATGATCAACGGCGACGCCGCACCGGGTTACAGCAGCGGCGATGCGATCAAAGCCGTTGAGCGGGTGGCCGCTACGAGTTTGCCAAAGGGCTACACGTACGACTGGTCAGGTATGACGCGCGAGGAAATCCTTTCAGGGAACCAGGCCATTTTCATCTTCGCGATCTGCCTCGTATTCGTGTATCTGCTGCTCGCCGCACAGTATGAGAGCTTCCTGCTGCCGCTTCCGGTAATCCTTTCGCTGCCTACCGGGGTATTCGGTGCATTTCTTGCATTGAAACTGATGGGGCTGGAAAACAATATCTACGCGCAGGTTTCGCTCGTCATGCTCATTGGTTTGCTGGGTAAAAATGCCATCCTGATCGTGGAATATGCCATTATCCGCCAGAAAGAGGGCCGGACGGTCATCGAGGCGGTGCTGGAAGGTGCCACCGAGCGTCTCCGACCGATCCTGATGACATCTTTTGCATTCGTGGCGGGTCTCATTCCGCTGGTAATGGCCTCCGGCGCGGGCGCGATCGGTAACAGGTCTATCGGCGCGGCGGCGGCGGGCGGTATGCTCATCGGTACCATTTTCGGGGTGATCATCATCCCGGGATTGTATGTCGTTTTTGCGAGTATGGCCAAACCTAAAAAAGCCCGGCGCGTCGTGCAGCAGGAAGAAGCCGTGCTGCACTAATACCCTCTGGAATCTCAGTCAAGGCCGCGGCACTGTCCGCGGCCATTCATATCAGCATTTATTTGAATGAAAAACAATAAAAAGCTATCCTATGCGCTGCTGGCCACATTGCTTGTATCCGTTACAGGCTGTAAGCTCACGCAGCCCGTGGAGCAGCATACCCGCATTAAGTCACCCGAAATGTTCGCCCGGCAATCCGATTCGACCGGGATCGCCGCCATTCAATGGAAAACGTTCTTCGCCGACCAGCACCTGGTGGCGCTGATCGACACGGCCCTTCAAAACAATCTGGACCTGAAAATGGCCGTACAGCGTATCGAAATGGCCCGCGCAGGCATTCTGGCCGCGCGCGGCGCGATGCTGCCCGTCGTAGGCGCCGACGTTTCCGGCGGCGGGCGTAAATTTGGCGACTACACCATGGACGGCGTCGGTAATTACGATACCAACTTCTCCGAAAACATCGACGAAGACCGTCGCCTGCCCGCCCCATTCATGCCCGACTATTTCGTGGGCCTGCGCAGCTCATGGGAAATCGATATTTGGGGTAAACTCAAAAACCAGAAGAAAGCAGCCTACAATCGCCTGCTGGCCAGCGAAAAAGGCCGCCAGGCTATTGTAACGGGCCTGATTGCCGAAATAGCCAGGTCATACTATGAACTGCTGGCGCTCGACACCGAGCTCGACATCATCCGCAAGAACATCGCATTGCAGGAATCGGCCGTGGAAACGATCAAAATCCAGAAAGAGGCCGGTCGCGCCAACGAACTCGGCGTGCGGCAACTCACTGCCCAATTGCTCAATACCCGAAGCCTTGAATATGAGGTGCAGCAGAAGATCATCGAAATCGAGAACAATGTAAACCTGCTCACAGGCCGCTTCCCGCGGGCTATCACGCGCAGCAGCACATTGGCGGAATCAGTACCCGCGACCGTCAGCGCAGGCGTACCCGCGCAAATGCTCCGCCGGCGCCCGGATATCCAGCAAGCCCAGCTCGAATTGCAAGCCAACTACAATGAACAGCAGGCCGCGCAGCTCGCATTCCTGCCCTCGCTGAATATCACGGCATTCCTCGGCTTCAATGCATTCAAAAGCAACTTGCTTTTCTCTTCCGGTTCCATTGCATACAGTGCGCTGGGCGGATTAACCGCTCCGTTATTCAACCGCAAGGCATTGAAAGCCGGGCAAAAGCGTGCGGAAGCCGCGAGTCTGGAAGCATTGTATGCCTACAACAAATCGGTCCTGAATGGCTTCCGTGAAGTGAGCACCAGCCTCAAAAAGCTGGAAAACACGAAACAGATCGGCGAGCTGAAACGGCAGGAAGTGGACGTATTGCAACAGGCTGTGGTCACATCCAAAGACCTTTTCCTGACTGGCTATGCCTCCTACCTCGAAGTGATCACCGCGCAGCGCAGCGTTTTGCAGGAAGAATTGAACCTGACGAATGTGCGGAAAGAGCAGTTCCTGGCGTTGGTTGAATTGTACCGCGCACTGGGCGGCGGCTGGGAATAAGCACCAATATACTGCATACAAAAAGAGCACGGACCTCACGATCCGTGCTCTTTTTTATTACTAATACTTTAAACTATTGCTTCTTTTTCGCACCCGCCAGGCTTGGCTCTTTCGAAATAACGATCAGGTCTGCGAGCATTCTGCCGGTTTCGGTCAGGTAAATGTCTTTTTTCTTCTTCACGTCCTTCGGTGCTTCCGCAGTTTTAGTGTCGGTTTCTTCTTCTTCGTCACCGTCCACATTGTCTTCGCCGAGTTGCTTCATAGCCGCGCGTTTCTTCTCGGCCTCGTCGCGTTCCGCTTTCCGTTTCGATTCCTGCAATGACACGATCTTATTCTCACGTGCCTGTTTGAAATCTTCCAGCGTTTTCACGAGCGTTTTCAGCTCTTCGTCGCTTTTGAGACGGTGCTTATACTTGTCGCGGAGCTGCTCGACGATTTTTGGATTGATATTGCTGGTAACCTCATAGCGAGACGACGCGATCTGATCCCACGGCAATGCGCTTGGCTGGGAACCTTCACCATATTCATTTACCTTGAATGCGGTCGGCAATTCCAGATCCGGCGTCACCCCTTTCAGCTGCGTGCTGCTGCCGTTGATCCGGTAGAATTTCGCAACGGTCAGTTTCACCTGGCCAAGCTGGTCTTGCTCTTTCGGCACCCATTGGTTCAGGTCGATCAGCGTTTGAACGGTTCCTTTACCATAGGTCTGCTCTCCTACGATGAGGCCGCGTTTGTAATCCTGGATCGCCGCCGCGAAGATTTCGGAAGCCGAAGCGCTGAAACGGTTCACCATTACAGCCAATGGACCGTCGTAGGCAATGCTGGGATCATTATCCGATTGTACTTCTATTTCGCCCTGGCTTTCTTTCACCTGAACCACCGGCCCGCGGTTAATGAACAAGCCGGTCAGCGAAACCGCTTCTGTCAGCGAACCGCCGCCATTGTTACGAAGGTCGATCACGATGCCGTCCACATTCGATGCCTGCAAATCGGTGATCAGCTTCTGAACGTCGCGGGTAGTGCTTGAAAACTCCTTTTCCCGGTGCTGCGCGCCTTCGAAGTCGCGGTAGAACAATGGGATGTCGATCACCCCGATTTTGAAATCCTTATTACCATTATTGATCGATACGATCTCGCTCTTCGCGCGCTGCTCTTCCAGCTTGATCTTTTCACGCACGAGACGGTATTCCTTCGGAGGCGTTCCCGGCAATGCATCGGCAGAGATTACCTGCAAACGCACGACGGTCGATTTCGGGCCTTTGATCAGCTTCACGGCATCGTCCACGAACCAGCCCACGATATCGACAAACTTGCCTTCGTCGCCTTGTGCAACGGCTACAATCTTGTCTTCTTTTTTAAGCTGCTTTCCTTTAAATGCCGGTCCGCCGGGGATTACCTCCACGATTTTGATATAATTATCTTCCTCCCGGAGCAATGCCCCGATTCCTTCCAGCGACTGGCTCATTTCCTGCTTGAAACGGTCGGCCGAGGTAGGCGCCATGTAGCTCGTATGCGGGTCGAGCGACTCGGCATAAGCATTCATAAACATCTGGAACACCTGTTCGGTACGGATACGGCCCAATGCACGGTCGCGCGTTTTGTAGCGGTCGCGCAGGGTCGATACCACGGCAGTGTCCGCCTTGCCCGACAGTTTGAGGTCTAATGCCTCGCTTTTAAGATATTTCCGCCAGGTATCATTCAGCTCGTCGGTGTTTTTAGCCCACGCCGCTTTATCGCGGTCGGTATTCATCGATTCGTCCTGCGTGAAATCAAAAGGTTTCGGGTCTTTCAGCAGGGTCTGGATGTATTCGCTTCTTTCTTTATAGCGCTTTCTGAAAACGTTATAGATCTGGAAAGGAACGTCGAGCTCCCTTTTCTGCAAATAGTCATCGAAAGAGTTCTTATACTGCTCGAATTCCGCAATGTCGGTAGCCAGGTAATAGAGTTTTCCGTGGTCGATCGCGTCGAGGTACTTATCAAACATGGCTACCGAAAGGGAGTCATTCAGCTTGGTTTTGCGATAATGATAGCTGGATAAGATCCTGGTAGTCAGCTCCTCCGCTTTGTATTGCGCTGGAATCGGCTTGATATCTTCATCCATGGAAGCGGCCGCTGGTGCCATTGCTCCCACTCGTTCCTGAACAGGGCCCCGCTGCCAACCCAGCAACACAACCGGAATAAGAGTGATAAGATACTTTTTCATTTGCACGTTTGCTATTTTACGATTTCCAATAATTCAACCTCAAACACGAGGGCCGAATAAGCCGGTATCTGAGGTCCTGCCGCACGCTCACCGTAAGCCAGCTGATATGGAATAAAAAGCTTCCATTTCGATCCGACAGGCATTAACTGAAGCGCTTCGGTCCATCCTTTGATCACTCCATTGACAGGGAACTCAACCGGCTCACCTCTGTCGACCGAGCTGTCAAAAACCGTTCCATTCGTCAATGTACCGTGGTAGTGTGTCTTTACTTTATCGGTTGCAGCCGGTTTCGGGCCTTCGCCGGTTTTAATGATCTGGTATTGCAGGCCGCTCTCGGTGGTCACTACGCCTTGCTTCTTCTTGTTTTCTTCCAAAAATTGCTCGCCTTCCTTGCGCACTACGGCCCCTTTTGCCTCCATCATCTTGGTGAAATACCCCTGGATGAACATATTGGCCTCATCGGTCGTAAATGCGGTTTTTTCACCTTTCAACGCCGCTTTCACCGTTTGTGTGAGCAGGTCGCTGTTGATATCGCTGATACCTTGTGAAGATAACGAGTTTGCGAAGCTCACCCCGATCGCTGCCGATAAAGAGTCGGCACTGGTTTTCAATGTTGCAGGGGCGGCTGATGTTTTCGCAGGTGTTGCCGCTGATTTCTTTACAGTTGCGGCGGGTTTGGTTGTTTTTTTGATAGTCTGTGCATTGCCTTCCCCGATTGCCAATACTCCGAATGCCAGGGCAGCTAAAATGGTTTTTTCTAATTTGTACATTATACTGAAAGACGGTCGAAAAGATTAAAATTTAATTTGTAAGTGTTATTAACGATCTCAATTACAACAAAAACACAATCAGTACCTAAAAAAGTTTTAAAAATGTTATTAGGAACTGATAAACGGTTAATTTGCGCCCCGCGAAGCCCTTCCGCCCATATCCTTGGAAAAATCTAATTTTATATCACAGGTTTTAGTCAAATCATTCTGTTTTTACCAAAATAAAACTCTACCTTTGCGGCAGTTTTCAGAAAACTTACTACTATACTCTAAATAAGTCAATTATACTATGGTATCTGTTAGACCGGATGAAGTTTCGGCCATCCTGCGCGAACAACTTGCAGGCGCTAGATCAGAAGCAGAACTCGAAGAAGTAGGAACAGTCCTTCAAGTTGGTGACGGTGTTGCCCGCATTTATGGTCTTTCCCAGGTACAGGCAGGTGAGCTGCTTGTTTTCGAGAATGGCCTTAAAGCCCTCGCTCTGAACCTCGAAGAGGACAATGTGGGTGCCGTATTGCTGGGGGATTTCAGTGACATCAAAGAGGGTGCTACTGTAAAACGTACCAAAGAAATCGCTTCCGTGAAAGTTGGTGACGGAATTATCGGCCGTGTAGTAAACACGCTGGCTGAGCCGATCGACGGAAACGGACCTATTACCGGTGAGCTTTTCGAGATGCCTATCGAGCGTAAAGCGCCGGGGGTAATCTACCGCCAGCCGGTAACCGAGCCGCTCCAAACCGGTATCAAAGCGATCGACGCGATGATCCCCATCGGACGCGGACAGCGCGAGCTGATCATCGGTGACCGCCAGACAGGTAAAACTGCGGTGGCGATCGATACAATCATTAACCAGAAGGAGTTTTACGAAAAAGGTGAGCCCGTATTCTGTATCTACGTAGCCTGCGGACAGAAAGCTTCGACTATCAAGTCGATCGAAGCGACCCTTCGCAAATATGGAGCGATGGATTACACGGTGATCGTGGCTGCCGGCGCGTCAGATCCTTCGCCCATGCAATTCTACGCACCGTTTACAGGCGCTGCGATCGGTGAATACTTCCGTGACACCGGCCGTCCTGCACTCGTAATCTACGATGACCTTTCGAAACAAGCGGTGTCTTACCGCGAGGTGTCCCTGCTCCTGCGTCGTCCTCCGGGCCGCGAAGCTTACCCAGGTGACGTATTTTACCTCCACAGCCGTTTGTTGGAACGTGCTGCGAAAGTAATCGCCGATGATACCATCGCTGCGAATATGAACGACCTTCCGCCTTCATTGAAAGGCAAAGTAAAAGGTGGTGGTTCACTCACAGCCCTTCCGATTATCGAAACACAGGCTGGTGACGTTTCGGCTTACATTCCTACGAACGTAATCTCGATCACCGACGGCCAGATCTTCCTCGAATCAAACCTGTTCAACTCGGGTATCCGTCCCGCGATCAACGTAGGTATTTCGGTATCCCGTGTGGGTGGTAACGCACAGATCAAATCGATGAAGAAAGTTTCGGGTACCCTGAAACTGGATCAGGCTCAGTTCCGCGAGCTCGAAGCATTTGCGAAATTCGGTTCCGACCTCGATGCCGCTACCAAGCTGGCGATCGACCGGGGACGCCGCAACCAGGAAGTTTTGAAACAAGCTCAATACGCGCCGGTTCCTGTTGAATTACAGGTAGCGACCGTGTACGCATCCACCAAAGGTTTGCTGGATACTGTAGACGTAGCACGTGTGAAAGAATTCGAAAAAGATTTCACGACCGTATTGGCCAGCCAGAATAAGGAAACACTCGCTGCTTTGCGCGCCGGAAAACTGGACAACAGCGTAACAGACGTTATCGAGAAAGTAGCTAGAGAAGTTGCTGTAAAATATCGTTAACCGGTAAAAATGCCGGAGCGGCATACGCCCCGGCATTTTCCTAGTACATATATAATAGGATCACCGGATCGCTTAAAACACCCAGAAAATGGCAAGCTTAAAAGAAGTACGTAACCGTATCGTTTCGGTTAATTCCACACAGCAAATCACCAAAGCCATGAAAATGGTGGCGGCCGCCAAGCTGCGTCGTGCACAGGACAGCATTCTGCAAATGCGCCCCTATGCACAGAAGCTTGGAGAAATGCTTCTGACAGTTTCGTCAGCATCGGAAAGCGCAGCCGACAGCCCGTTGAAAGCCGTTCGCGCGGTGGAAAAGGTGCTGATCATCGTCGTAACCTCCGATCGTGGATTGTGCGGAGCATTCAATACCAACGTTATCAAGGCTACAATCCAGCTGATCGAGTCGAAATATGCGGCTCAGGCGGCTAAGGGAAATGTAGAGATTTTTGCCATCGGTAAAAAAGGCGCTGAGTCGCTCGTACGCCGCGGCTTTACCGTGAACACGGCTTACACCGACCTGTTCGGACGTTTGAGCTTTGTAAACGTGAAAAGCGCAGCCGAAGAAATCATGAAGGATTTCTCGGAAGGCCGTTACGACGCCGTGGATATCGTGTACAACGAATTTAAAAACGTGGCTACACAAATCATCCACACCGATCCTTACCTGCCGATCGTAGCTGAAAACAAATCGACCAAGGCTAAGAAGACCGAGGTTAACTATATTTTTGAACCGACAGAGGAAGAAATCCTGGCGGAATTGATCCCGAAATCGCTGAAAATCCAGCTGTACCGTGCCGTTCTCGAATCCAATGCATCGGAGCAGGGAGCGCGGATGACCGCAATGGACAAAGCGACGGAAAACGCCCAGGAACTTTTGAAAGAACTGCGCCTCGTGTATAACCGTACGCGCCAGGCAGCGATCACGAAAGAGATCCTCGAAATCGTAGGTGGTGCCGAAGCATTGAAAAACTAAGGCTACCTCCAAACCATATACCAAACGGCCGGATTGCAACAATCCGGCCGTTTTTTTGTTTATTTACTAATAGGTGATCTGTCATTTAAACAATAGTTATGGCTGATTCTTTACACCAATTCCCCTCATTGGAAAATGCACACATAGACGCTAGCCTAAACTTTTGACAATATCTTACTAATATTGACCACAACTGACAAACATTACCAACCACACCATTATGCAACATTCCAAAAGCCTTTTGAGACTACTCACACTCCTGATGATCACCTGCCTGGGCCATGCTGTGCTTGCCCAAAATGTCGACGATATTGTGGCCAAGCATATCAAAGCCATGGGCGGCGATAAGCTGGGGCAACTGCAAAGCATGAAGATTACCGCCGAAATGGACATTATGAATATGAAGGTGCCCATCACGACGACGATCGTGCAAAACAAAGGCTTCCGGAGCGAAACCACCGTACAGGGAATGACCGTCGTGCAGGCGGTGAGCGGGAATACCGGGTGGACGATCAACCCGATGGCCGGCAATACCAAGGCCGTTGCCCTACCCGAAGATGCCGTGAAATCCCTGGCCAACGAAACCGACCTGACCGGTCTGTATCGCTATAAGGAAAAAGGCTACAAGGTAACCCTCGACGGCGAGGAAGAGCTGGCCGGCGCGAAAGTGTATAAGGTTACCATGATCCTGCCCAGCGGCGTCCGCCGGATCAACTATATTTCCAAAGACACATTCTACATTTTGAAGATCGTGGCGCAGACGAAAGTGAATGGCCAGGATATCATGTCCGAAAACACCCAGTCGGATTTTCGGGCGGTGGACGGCGTTTACTACCCTTTCGCTTCGGAGGTAACTACTTCGGCCATGCCCGGCACGAAGATGGGACTTAAAATCACCGCATTGGAGATTAACCCGAAAATCGATCCTAAAATTTTCGAGATGCCTCAATAACGGCATCTGTTGTATATAAGCGCATCCCGGAAACATTTTTTTCCGGGATTTTTTTATGTGTTTGAAACTATTTTTTATATTTACATGTATATACATTAAATGTTGATACAACGAAAACATAAATAGACATGGCTACTACTAAATGGGTAATTGACCCAACACATTCAGAAATCCAGTTCAAAGTGAAACACCTTGTGATCTCCACCGTAACCGGCGCATTCAAAAGCTTCGAGGGCGGTGTTGAAACCGAAACCGAAGATTTCGACGGTGCTACCGTTCACTTCTCGGCCGATGTGGACAGCATCGACACCAACCAGGCACAACGCGACCAGCATTTGAAATCAGCTGATTTCTTCGACGCCGACAATCACCCTAAACTGTCTTTCACAGGTAAACTGAGCAAAAAAGGTGACGACTCATATAAACTGCACGGCGAGCTTTCTGTCAAAAGCGTAACCAAACCAGTGGATTTCGCGGTAGAGTACGGCGGTAATATGACCGACTTCTACGGCAACAATAAATCAGGTTTTGAAATCAGCGGTAAAATCAACCGCAAGGAATTCGGCCTGGAATGGAGCGCGGTTACCGAAGCAGGCGGCGTGGTCGTAGGCGACGACGTGAAGCTGATCGCGAACGTTCAGGTTGTGAAGCAATAACATAACAGACCTCCTCTTGACAAAAGCGTGGATATTTTTATCCCGCTTTTTTTGTTTCCAGCCCGTTCATTCATAGATTTCAAGCCGCATTGGGTAAAAAATTGAAATACCTGCTTATAAGGGCAAAATGGTATTTTATCGTCCAAACAGGTATTACATCCGGTTAAACACGCATTTACATTGATCATTGAAACACGCGCCTATGCCCGTGCGGGGCTTCTGGGCAATCCTTCTGATGGCTTTTTCGGTAAAACGATTTCCATATCTGTAAGAAATTTCGGCGCATCCATCTCGCTGTACGAGTCGCCCGAGCTGCATATCGAGCCGCAGCCGCAGGACCTGAACACTTTCCGCAGCATTTTCCACCTCCGCGATTCGGTGAATATGCTGGGCTATAATGGCGGCATTCCGCTCATCAAGGCGGGTATCAAGAAATTCGGCGACTATTGCGAAGAGCAGGGTATTCGTTTACCCAACAAAAACTTCACCGTCCGATACCGCTCGTCCATTCCGCGCCAGGTAGGCATGTCGGGTTCGAGCGCGATCATTGTCGCATTGTTCCGGGCGCTGATGCAGTTTTACAAAGTTGAAATACCGATTGAAATATTGCCGCAGCTCGTGATGGTAACCGAAACCGAGGAGCTGGGCATTACCGCCGGCTTGCAGGACCGCGTGATCCAGTGCTACGAGGGCTGCGTGTATATGGATTTTGATAAAACCATGATCGAAACCCAGGGCCACGGCCGCTACGAACGCATTAACCCCGAGTTGCTGCCGAAATTGTACGTCGCATACAATACCAATCTCAGTAAAGTGTCGGGTAAGGTGCACAACGACGTGCGTACACGCTACGACCGCGGCGAACAGGACGTGATCGACGTCCTCGGCCAGATCGCCCAGAAAGCCGAAGACGGCCGTACCGCGCTGCTCGAAGGTCACCCGGACGAGCTGCACCAGCTTATGAACGAAAATTTCGACCTGCGCTGCAAAATTTACAACGTGCCCGAATCCAACAAGAAGCTGATCAACGCAGCACGTGCCTGCGGCGCATCCGCCAAATTCGCGGGCTCCGGCGGTACGATCATCGGCATTTATAAGGACGACGATATGCTGAACCAGCTTTTTGTGCAACTGAAAAAATTCAATGCGCGGGTGATCAGGCCGTTTGTTGTTTGATGCTCTAAGCTCTAAGCGACAGGCATTTCTATGTCTCTGACTATTATACCAGTTTTTTGATAAATTAAAAAAGGCCCCACGCATACAGCCTAATGCTTATCGCTTAAAGCCTTCACCAAAACTATGATTCGCAAAGCCGTTATACCTGCCGCCGGATTGGGTACCCGATTCCTGCCGGCCACCAAATCGATGCCCAAGGAAATGCTGCCGATTATCGACATTCCGACCATTCAATACGTGGTGCAGGAAGCCGTAGATTCGGGTATTGAAGATATTCTAATCATTTCCGGGAAAGGGAAGCGGGCCATCGAAGACCATTTCGACCGGAATGTGGAACTCGAAAGCCGTTTGGAAGAGAAAGAAGATCTACTTTGGTTCAATGAAATGCGCCGTTTGGCAGATATGGCTAATGTGCATTTTGTACGTCAGAAGGAAGCCAACGGATTGGGCGATGCCATTTACTATGCCCGCCACCATGTAGGGAACGAGCCATTTGCCGTGCTATTGGGCGATACCATCATGGATTCCGTCATCCCGGTGACGCAGCAATTGATGGACACATACGAGCAGTATGGCGGTTCGGTGATCGCGGTGGAGGAAGTACCTGCCAATAAAGTGAACCGTTACGGCATCGTAGGCGGTAACTCGCTGAGCGATTCCATTATGGAGCTGAGCACCCTGGTAGAAAAGCCGGCGATCGACAAAGCACCGTCGAACCTGGCCATTGCCGGACGGTATGTTCTGACGCCAGAGATCTTCAACACCATCGAGCAGACCCCCAAAGGCAAAAACAACGAAATCCAGCTCACCGACTCGCTGCTGCTCCTTTTGAAACGCGAAAATATCTTTGCACACCACATCGAAGGCAAGCGCCACGACATCGGCGACAAGCTCGATTACCTCAAAACGACGGTGGAGTTTGCCTTAAAAAGAAAGGAATTCGCTGAACCATTCCGCAAATTCCTCGTTGATATTCTAAACAAATAAGCATTTAAAAGCCATAACCATGCCCAAACAAGTGATCGTCAGCGGAGCCACCGGAAACCTTGGTAAAGATGTTGTCAAGAAGCTTACAGCGCTTGGTTATGGCTTGCATATCAATGTCCGCGAAGGCAAAACCGACGCCTATGCGGGCAATGCGAATGTATCCAACTACCTCGCCGACCTCGCCAACGCCGAACAGGCCGAACTATTCGTGGCAGAAGCCATTGCCGCATCAGGCGGCATCGAAGCGGGTATTCTGCTGGCTGGCGGTTTCGCAATGGCCAAACTGACGGATACCACCGACGCCGATATCGAGCAAATGCTGACGATGAATTTCAAAACGGCATTTCATATTGTAAAGCCGCTGATAAAGCATTTCGAAGCAAAGGGCGGCGGCCAGTTCATCTTCATAGGCGCACGCCCCGCGCTCGTGCCCGAGGCTGGAACGGGAAGCTTTGCCTATACACTCGCCAAAACGCTGATTTTCCAAATGGCCGATCTGATCAACGCCGAAGGAAAATCGAAGAACATCACGGCAACTGTGATTGTCCCCAGCATCATCGACACCCCCGACAACCGCGCCGCCATGCCTGGCTCCGATTTCAGCAAATGGATCCCTGCCCCCGACATGGCCGAAGGGATCGCGTTTGTATTAAGTGATACAGGAAAAAAGCTGCGGCAGACGGTTTTGAAGCTTTATAACGAGGCTTGATGATTGACTGACTGACGGCAGACGGCTGACCACCGACCGCCGATATGCCTCCGAGAGATCGGCGGTCGGCGGTAGGCCGCCAACCTCATTACCCTACCAACACCGCAATCTTCACGAGCGTGATCGTACTCCGCTGTTTTTTCAGCACGGTGAATTCATAATGCTTGGTTTTAAGCTTTTCGCCAACCGCCGGGATGCGGCCGAATTTCCAGATAAGGTAACCGGCCAGTGTTTCGTAATCCGGGCGCTTGGTGATGTCGTGCGGCAACTTATCGTTCACATCCGCGATAGGCGCCGAACCCTGTACGGTATAGGTATTGTCCGATTCGTTTTTCACGACCGGCGATTCGTTGTCGTACTCGTCCTGAATCTCTCCTACCAATTCTTCGAGAATATCTTCCATCGTAACAATGCCGTCGACGCCGCCATATTCGTCGATAATCACGGCCATTTGCTGGCGGCTTAGCTGGAATTCCCGGAGCAATGCACCGATCGGCTTCGAACCGTGCACTGTGGCAATGGGCCTGATCAGCTCGCGCAGCACGATATCCTTGCCCTGCCGCATTTTCAAAAGCAGGTCCTTCAAATGCAGCACGCCCACTACCTGATCAAGCGTGTCCTCGTAAACCGGCATCCTCGAATAGCCTTCCTCGATCACTTTTTCCAGTTTGATCTCCGAAAAATCATTCACATCGATACCGACTACCTGTGGCCGCGGGATCATAATCTGGCGCGCCACGCGTTCCGAAAAATCGAATGCATTCTTGATCAGGTCGTAGTCCGCCGCTTCGATCAGCCCGCTATCCTTCTGTTGGAGGACCAGATAGCGCAATTCATCGCTGCTATGAACTTCACTTCCATGCGACGGCGTAATGCCCACGCCTTTGAGAATTACATTGGCTATCCCGTTCAGAAGCCATACGACCGGCCGGAATACGAGAAAAAAGCCGTGCAATGGATAGGATAATGCCAGCGTCGTCGATTCAGGCCGCTGGATAGCGATCGATTTTGGCGCCAGTTCCCCAAAAACAATATGCAAAACGGTAATAATGGCAAATGCGGTGGGCAATGCGATATGATGCGCTAATTCCGGGTCGATCGACAGGCCCAGCAGGTCCATTGCGCCGATGATCATTTTCGATACGACGGGTTCCCCTATCCAACCTAACCCAAGGCTCGCCAGCGTAATCCCGAACTGCGTTGCCGCCAGGTAACCATCCAGGTTCGACACGATCTGTTTGGAAAGAATAGCCATCCGGTTGCCTTCCTGGGCTTTTTGTTCGAGCTGCGAAGCACGGATTTTGACAATCGCGAATTCGGCGGCGACGAAGAAACCATTCAGAAGGACGAGAACAAGGGTAATAAGAACCTGTAAAACCATGGAGGCCGGTGGATCAGTTGGGAGATAGTATGGGTTTTAAAGCTGCATGTTAACAAAAAATCGTACCATTGGGAAACGCAGGAGCTCATTAATGCATGAACGGTTACCCCTAGTTACCCCGAATTTGCGTAAATTGAATACATGATGAAAAGTGGTCACGCCGATTTACCCCTGCATTACGGGAAAGTGCCTATCTGGCTCGCGCAACGCATGAGCGCACTCGGCGGCGCCATCGTGGAAGCGATCGTGATGGAATACGGCCGCGATGCATTGCTCCAAAAGATGAGCGATCCGTTCTGGTTCCAGTCGCTCGGCTGTGTGCTGGGAATGGATTGGCATTCGTCGGGCATTACGACGTCGGTCATGGGCGCATTGAAGCAATCCGTCAACCGGCGATCTTCCGAACTGGGCATTTACATTTGCGGCGGCCGGGGCAAGTATTCGAGACAAACACCTGCCGAACTGCTCGCCATCGCCGACAAAACCGGTCTGGACGGCAATCTGCTCGTGCACCACAGCAAGCTGTCGGCCAAGGTCGATAACACGGCCATTCAGGACGGCTTTCAGCTTTACCTGCACTCATTTGTCCTGTCCAAAGAAGGCCACTGGGCCGTCATTCAGCAAGGCATGAACACCGGCGACCGGCTGGCGCGCCGCTATCACTGGCATTCTCCAAGCATCCGATCGTTCATCGAGGAGCCCCATACATTCATTTATGGTCAAAACCGGGGCAGCATATTGAACCTCACCGCCAAAGACGCCGCTCCCACCCGCACGGGCATCCTCGACCTGACGAAGGAAAACCCCGACAAGATCATGCGGGAAGTTTCGAGACTCGTTATGCCCGACCACCACGACGTCCGCGCCGAAGATGTAAATCTCAAACGGCTGGGCGCGGTACTCGCCTTGGCACATGATCATCCGGTCGATAATATGGAATCGCTGCTCCTGCTCGAAGGAGTAGGCCCGCGCACGATCCAGTCGCTCACCCTCGTGAGCGAGATTATTCACGGCACACCGTCGCGTTTCAGCGATCCGGCCCGGTTCTCATTCGCACACGGCGGCAAGGATGGCCACCCGTTTCCGGTCCCCGTCACCGTGTACGACGAGTCCATCCTCACCCTCGACCGTGCCATTCAGCTCGCCAAAATGGGCGAAAAAG
The DNA here is from genome assembly GCF_000382205.1 of Dyadobacter beijingensis DSM 21582. Lineage (GTDB taxonomy): Bacteria > Bacteroidota > Bacteroidia > Cytophagales > Spirosomataceae > Dyadobacter > Dyadobacter beijingensis. Next base: position 764,297 of record NZ_KB907787.1, on the reverse strand, counting down.
ACAAATCGGACGCATTGAAAAACCTCTCCAAAGTCTCTGCCCAGCTCGAAAAAGACTTCCAGCCCAACAACCGTTTCAACGACATCGTGCAGCAAGAGCGGGACAACTCCTGGAAATACGAAGGCCGCACCGTGAAACGTAAAGTACCGAAGCCGAAAGGACGGAATGGGCAGTTGGAGCTGTTTTGACGGGAGTATTTGATTTACTAATTTTAACAACAGCCTTTACCGGCTAAATCCGGTATAATTACCGATACCTGAACAATGATGATACTCCGTTCCCCATCTTCGGTTTTGCCACGCTCGCTGGATGAATTCATTCAATGGGAGCCCGTCGATGGATTCAAATATGAATGGAACGACGGTAAAATCATCAGATTCGGCAAATTGAAGAAAAAGCATCTCTTCATCATCAGAAAGTTACAGCAGCTATTTTTCCGCACGGCAGCGTTTTCCGGTGGCGGCGCGCTGATCATGGAGCAGGATGTCATGCTCAGTGGCATCCAAATGCGCCGCCCCGACCTCGCATTCTTCAATGGCGCACAAATCGACGCATCGGCCTCCACAAACGAAGAGCCCATCCCGGAATTCGTCATCGAAATCGTTTCCCCCACCGACGACGCCGAGAAAGTCGAAGAAAAACTCGCCGAGTATTTCAATACCTCCGTAAAAGTCGTCTGGCACATTTACCCCGACAATGAGGTGGTGTATGTATATTCTTCCAGAAAGAATGTCAAAATCTGCACAGAACTGGACGTTTGTTCGGCATATCCGGTCATGGAAGATTTCGAAATTTCGGTGCGGGAATTGTTCTCGGCTTGAATGCCCAAATAATCATCTTTCCAAGTTATATCTGCATTCTTTACAGAAGGTAAAAGCAGATTTTAGCGCTATTTTTAATTCCTTTGTACCTGGTTCATTACTGAATCTGAATAATCTGCATTAAGCAACGTCCTCAATGATCTCCAAAAATCTCAAAACACCTTTAACCCTGATGGCGGCTACTGCGGTGGTGGTAGCTTCCTGTATGAAGATGGCGCCGACGGCGTCCGGGCCGGTCCTGAAAACGAATAGCACGAAAGTGGTCGTGAAGGAAGATGCCGCAACCGGGAAGGCCCACGCCAAAGAAATCCGTGAAAAGACCGTCGTGAAGCTGGCCGATGGCCTGAAACTCGACCTCTGGGCATCCGATTCCCTCGCGCCCGACCCCGTGGCGATCGCAATGGACGACGCCGGACGTGTGTACCTGAACAGGACCAACCGCCAGAAAAACTCCGAATTCGATATCCGCGGGCACCGCAACTGGATCACCGAATCGATCGCATTGCAGACGGTAGAAGACCGCCGCAAGTTTTTGCATAAAACATTTGCGCCTGAAAAAAGTAAGGAAAACAACTGGCTCAAAGACCTCAACGGCGACGGCTCGCACGACTGGAAGGACCTCGCCGTGGAAAAAGACGAAGTATGGCGCATCGAAGATACCGATAACGACGGCATCGCGGACGTTTCCATGCGCGTTCTGGACGACTTTTTCGATGAAGTTTCCGACGTAGCGGGCGGGTTGCTCGTCCGTGCGAAAGATATGTTCGTCACGATCGCTCCGGACGTCTGGCGGCTGAGAGATACCAATGGGGACGGCGTTTACGACCAGAAGACGTCCATCAGTCACGGCTATGGCGTGCACATCGGGTTCAGCGGGCACGGCATGTCCAACCCGATCGAAGGGCCGGACGGCAAGATTTACTGGAACATCGGCGACATTGGCGCCAACATTACGACGGCCGAAGGCGTGAAGCACGAGCACCCTAACTCGGGTATCATCGCCCGCTCCAACCCGGACGGCAGCGATTTCGAGATTTACGCGCATGGCTTGCGCAATACGCACGAGTTTGTGTTCGACGAATATGGTAACCTCATCAGCTCCGACAACGACGGCGACCACCCCGGAGAAAGCGAACGCCTCGTGCACGTGGTGGAAGGTTCCGATGCCGGCTGGCGCTCCAACTGGCAGTACGGCAAATACACCGATCCGAAAAACAATGCATACAAAGTGTGGATGGACGAAAAATTATTCAAACCACGCTGGGACGGCCAGGCTGCCTACATTATTCCCCCCATTCAAAACTACCACAACGGCCCGACCGGGATGCAATACAACCCCGGCACCGCATTGGGTAAGGAGTGGAAAAACAAATTTTTCCTCGTGGAATTCGTCGGTAACCCGGCACGGTCGCCGATCTGGTCGTTTGGTCTGAAACCAAAAGGCGCATCGTTCGTGCTGGATGGCGAGAAAAATATCCTTACAGGTATCCTCCCGACCGGTATCCGCTTCGGTCCTGATGGCGCATTGTATGTGGCCGACTGGATCAATGGCTGGGATACCAAAAACTACGGCCGCGTGTGGAAACTCGACGTGACCGAGGATAAAAACGACCTGAAAGCGATCCGTACTGAAACGAAACGGTTAATGCAATTGGATTATACCAAACAATCCGACGACGCATTGCTTCCGTTGCTTTCCTATGAAGATATGCGTATCCGCCAGAAAGCGCAGTTCGAGCTTGCTTCGAGAGGTGCCAAAGGTGCGGCGGTGTTGAGCAAAGCGATTGAACAAAAAGGCAACCAGTTCGGCCGCATTCACGGTATTTGGGGAATGGGACAACTGGCGCGTCAGGATAAGGCCTATGCCAATGTGCTGATGACTTTGCTGAAAGATTCCGACGAGGAAATCGCGGTGCAGGCCGCCAAAGTACTGGGCGACGCTAAAATCGCCGAGGCCGGCCCGATGCTGATCCCGATGCTGAGCAGCAAAAACCCGCGGGCGCAGTTCTTCGCCGCACAGGCACTTGGCCGGATGAAGGACAAGAATGCCGTACAGCCATTGATCGACATGGTGAAGGCCAACAAAGACGAGGACGTTTACCTCCGTCATGCAGGCGTGCTGGCGCTCTCGCGCATAGGTGAGGTAGCGCCGATCGTGGCATTGGCCAACAGTCCTGAAAAGTCGCTGCGCATTGCCGCCGTGCTCGTGCTGCGCCGCATGCGTAACGAGCAGATCAGCGTATTCCTGAAAGACAAAGACGAATATATCGTCGCCGAAGCCGCCCGCGGTATCAACGACGACCTCTCGATCCCGGCCGCATTGCCGGCATTGGCAGCTGTGCTGAACGAGAAAGGCTTCACTTCAGAGCCATTGCTGCGCCGGGCGATCAACGCCGCGTTGCGAGTGGGCGGTGAAACGCAGCTGAACGACCTTATCGCATTTGCGAAGCGTAAAGACGTGAACAAGGAAATGCGTGCAGAAGCATTGGCGACGCTCGGCACCTGGGCCAGCCCATCGGTAACCGACCGCGTGGACGGCCGTTACCGTGGCCCGATGGAACGTGACCCGGCCGGTGTGAAAGCGAAAATCAAGCCGATGGTAGCTGAACTGTTGCAGGAAAACGAACCCGCGATCCTCATCGCCACCGCGCAGATGCTGACCAACCTCAATGTGAGCGACAACAATGCCGCATTGGCGAAAATCCTGAACGAAAGCAACGACGCCAAGGTACGCGCAGCAATGCTCGTGGCTTTGAACGACCTGAAATATACGGATATGGAAACCGTGATGAAAAAAGGCATGAGCGACTCCGACGCCGATGTCCGCACGGCGGCATTGGGCATGGTAGGAAGCGTAAATATGTCGAAAGAAGCATTGGCAGACATTTCCAATACCATTTTCGAGAAAGGCAGCGTGCGCGAGCAGCAGCAGATCCTGAAAGTACTGGGTAGCCTGCCGGTAGCCAGGACAGAGCCTATTTTCAACGGACTGATCGGTAAAATGGCGGATAACAAGCTGCCGCAAAACCTGCTCCTCGACCTCGGAGAAGCCGTAGATTCGACCAAATCCAGCGCATTGATCGCCAAAATAGCGCCATTGCGCAAGCAGGGCAATACGGCAGCCGATTACCAGGACGCACTGTTCGGCGGTAATGCACAGGCGGGCCGTCGTTATTTCATGACGAGCTCGGCAGCCGAATGCGTTCGTTGCCACTCGATCGGCGGGCAGGGCGGCGAAGTAGGTCCAAACCTTTCGAACATCGGTAATATCCTTTCGCGTGAGCAAATCCTGCAAGCGCTCATCGAGCCAAGCGCGCGCTTGTCGCCCGGCTTTGGTATGGTCATGCTGACATTGAAAGACGGCACGTCCGCGGCCGGTATCCTCGCGCAGGAAAACGAACACGAGCTCATATTGAAAACCTCGGAAGCTGAACCATTGAAAATCGCCGTTTCCCGTATTGCTAAACGCGAAAACGTGCCTTCCAGCATGCCGCCAATGGGTAATATCATGTCGAAAAGAGAGATCCGCGACGTGGTTGAATTCCTTTCCGGCTTGAAGAAGTAACCGCCAAATACAATACCATTCAAAACCCCGGGATTTTATGATTCCGGGGTTTCATTTTTACCGGCGGATTGCACATCTTGCACAGGCACGGTTTTATCATTCATCAACAGCAAAATATTTGAATGGAATTTGACAAAAAGGAGGCCGAGATTGTTAACCGGGCTATTCAGGGCTGGGAAGATGAGTCGCGCATTTCGAAGGAACTGGCGGCGGAGCTGCGGGGCAGTTACAGCGTTCGCAACGCGAATGTGGACGCCATTGCCATCTATGCGTTGATTTCGGCAGTTTCGTGCGGGTTGCTGGCATTTGGAGCGCTGGTACTGGACGAAAAATGGATCGAGCTGCTGCGTAAGCGGTGGGGCTTTTCGGAAAATATCGTGGGCATTTTGTTCACTGCGGTGGCCGGGCTTTTCGTATACCTGGCCAAACGCCGGCTCAGCAAAACGAAAGGGGCCAAAATCAGTCATGAAGTTTACAATATAGCCATCATACTCACCGTCGCGATTGCGATTACGTACTGGACCCGAGGATTACTCGACGGCCCCGGTAACTATGCACTCCCGCTCCTTTTCGCCGCGCTCGCTTATGGCGGCATTGCCATTTTCCTGCGCTCGACACTGCTTTGGGTTGCGGCGGTGATCGCATTGGCAGGATGGTGGGGAGCGCAAACGCATTACTGGTCGGGTGGCGGCTTCCGGTTTATGGGAATGAACTATCCCTTACGCATGACGGTATTCGGGCTGGCCGTGTGGGCGAGTTCTTTGATCATAGGAAAAATTCCGTCGATGGCGTTCATGAGAGACGTCACTTATACTGTGGGGCTTATCCTATTCCTGATCGCCGGCTGGACGCTGTCGATATTCGGCAACTACGCCGACTACGAGGCCTGGAAGCTTCTTAAACAGAGCGATTTCTGGTTCTGGGCTCTGGGTTTCACGCTCATTTTGGCGGGAATGCTTTATTATGCATTTCAATACAAACAGGAGACCTTGCGCGACCTCTGCCTCGTGTTCTTCCTGCTGAATATTTATACCCGTTATTTCGAATATTTCTGGGACCGTACCAATGCGGGGATTTTCTTTGCGTTGCTGGCGTTGTCCTTCTGGTTTGTGGCTAAAAAAGCCGAGCAATGGCGCGGCAAAACGGCCGGATGACCCATTTAATTACCCATTGAAAAAATTCCATGAGCAATATCAGACCCATCCGCGGCGAAGAACTCGACCTCATCCATTACCTCCTCGAAAAACTGAACCTCGACCCCATCGACTTCCCGGTGAGCGAAATGGTGGATGAATATGAAGGCGGTAAAATGGGCAGTATCAGCCTTGGAGGCGACGTGAATGGCTATGCCGGCGACCTCATCCAGGCCGAATACGTCGATATCGACGACACGCCGGTTGTGATCACATTGACCCAGGACACCAACGGCCAGCTGCTCGACCTTGATTTCTGGAAGGTCGATTTTACCAAGTTACTGGAATACCCTACGCCCGATAAGCTCATTTTTGGCAAGACGCCCGAAGAATGAGCCACCGACCTGCCCGGATGCCGGTAAACTTTCCGCGTCTCGATTACTGCTCTTCGTAGTCCAGCTCCTTGCCGTAAGTCTCTTCCATCCGCCAAAGCGACAATAATGCGAGCGAGAAACAAATAGCAGCGACGATGCCGCCGGAATGCAGCACACCAGCGTCTTTTTTCAGGAACTGGAACAGCGGCAGGGTGAGCAACACGGTAGCACGCACATTGTTGGCGACCGAGGTAGTGACCGTCGCGCGGAGATTGGTACCGAACTGTTCGGCCGTGGTGGTGAGGAACATGGCAATGTAGCCGATGGAAAAGCCAAGCCACATGTAGCAGATGTAAAGCGCCGTGGCCGTGTTAATGCCTCCCGAAAGCAGCCATCCCACGCCTGCGAGCGTCATCAGCATCATCAACAATATCGCTTTTCTCCGCGAATGCAGCCACTGGCTCAGTATCCCGCTGAAAAAGTCGCCCGTGACCACGCCAATGTACGTGTATAGCACACACGTGCCCGCCTGAACTTCCTCCGCGATACCCAACGCTTTGGCAAACTCGTTCCCGAATGTGGAATAAATGCCGATGACCATGTACGTCGGCAGGCCGATGCCCATGCAGCGTATATAGCGTACAAACCGCGACCAGCTCGTGAAGATCGTCCACCAGGGCACGGGTTTGGAGCCGCGTTTTTCCAGACTTTTATTAAAAACAATGGATTCCAGCACGTTCACGCGGAGGATCAGCAATATCAGGCCCATTCCGCCGCCGATGAAGTAGGCCATGCGCCAGTCGGTGAGCTTGACGGCGAAAAATGCGGCGATGGCGCCTGCCAACCCCACGCTCGCAACCACCGATGCGCCGTACCCGCGCAATTCTTTCGGCAATATCTCGGCAATGAGCGTGATGCCCGCGCCTAGCTCGCCTGCCAGCCCGAATCCGGCGATAAACCGCAGAATCGAGTAGATTTCGACATTTTGTGTAAAACCACAGGCAATGTTGGCCAGCGAATAGGTCAATATCGAGCCGAAAAGCACCGAACGGCGGCCCAGCTTGTCGCCCAGTATCCCCCACATAAACCCGCCGATAAGCAACCCGGCCTGCTGCCAGTTGTAAATATTCGCCCCGATCTGCGAGATTTCTTCTTCGGAAAGCCCAAGGTCTTTCAGGCTCGGTACCCGCACGATATTGAAGAGCAGCAGATCGTAAACATCGACAAAGTAGCCGAGCGAGGCCACGATGACGGGCAATGTAAATACGGCGCTGAGTTTGGGCTGAACAGGCGTGACGGCGGTCATAGGGGTATTTTCGTTTATTCGTCAAAAGGCTTGCGGCGCATCGACTTAATGGCGGAGTTGCGCTGTTTCACCTTCAATCTTTCGAGTTTGGAGGCCAGTGTAGGCCGGGTTGCCTTGCGGTCCTTTTCAACGGTAAGCGCCTGGCGGATAAGCCGGTCGAATTTCTCGACCACCTTCTCCTTATTGGCCAGCTGCGAGCGTTCGGTCTGGTGGTATAATACCAGCACTTTACCGTTCGTTAATCGGTTGGATAATTTATCGGTCAGCTTTTGCTTGTCCTCGCCGGTCAGGAATTGCGAATTCGGGATATCAAAACGCAGCTCTACCTTTGTTTCGACTTTATTCACATTTTGTCCTCCCTTACCACCGCTCCGGGCTGTCTGAAACACCAGTTCGGGATGCAGGATTTCAGGATCGATCATGTTTTTTACAGTTTTGTTAACACGTGTTAATGTCCGGCGGAAACATTAAACCACGATCTAAAAGTAACGTCCAAGAACCGATTTTTAACAACAGGAAAACAATTAAAACATAAAGCCATGGACACCATGCGTACACTCAGAATACTCGGCTTGTTCATTTTAATGCTGGGAGGTGTTTCGGTTACTCAAAAAACCCAGGCACAGCCCGGTTTCAGGATCACTTTTGAGACTTTTTACGATGAGCTGGCCCCCTACGGCCGGTGGGTGCGCAACCCGCATTACGGCTCGGTTTGGATTCCCGACGTGCCCCGCGGCTTTCAGCCCTATTCTACCGCCGGTTACTGGGAACAGACCGAATATGGTAACACCTGGGTTTCGGAATATGACTGGGGATGGGCGCCGTTCCACTACGGCCGCTGGTCTTTCGACGATTATTACGGCTGGTTTTGGGTGCCCGATTACGAATGGGGACCTGCGTGGGTAAACTGGCGCTCCGGTGGCGGCTATTACGGCTGGGCACCGCTGGGACCGGGTATCAATATCAATGTGTCGGTCAACATTCCGTCGTTCTGGTGGGTGTTCGTGCCGCAACGATATGTCCTGAGCCCCGGATGGCGTTCGTACTGCGCCCCTGCACGACGTGTTTCGCATTACTATAACAACACGGTGGTGATCAACAATTACTACCGCAGCAATAACCGCACCTATGTATACGGCCCGCGCCGCGACGAGATCGAACGTGTTACACGCCGCAGCGTGCCGGTGCGCACCATCGACGCCAGTCCGAGAGGACGGGGACGTGTGATCATCGCCGACCGTGGAAATGGCAACTACGACTACGGCAACCGGGGCGGCCGCTCCGACAATGGCCCGCGCACCGATCGCAGCAACCGCAACGACGATAACCGCATTGAGCCGGGCGATAATTCGAGACGCGGCTCGCGTAACCCGTTCGATGAACGCAGCAGCAACGGCCGTAACCGTGAATCGAATGATAGCCGTGGCGGCCGCTACGAAACCCCGAATCCGGGCCGTAATGACCGTTACGAGTCGCCGAGTGCAGGCCGGAACGAACGCAGCGAAACACCTAACCCAGGTCGCAACGATCGGTATGAAGCACCAAACCGTTCGGAACGTAACCGCGACTACGGCAATCCGGGCAACAGCCCCGAGCGCAACGGCGGCTTCGGTAACCGTTCGGAAAGCATCGAGCGCCCGAACATCGAGCGCCCCGAAAGACAGGAACGCGGCAACCGCTCCTACGAACCCGCGCCGCGTGTGGAACGTCAGGAGAGAAGCGCCCCCGAACCGCGCAGCAACGACCGCGGTAACCGCGGAGGCGACAATGGTGGCGGCAACCGCGGTGGCGGCGACAATGGCAACCGCGGTGGCGGTTCCAGCGAACGAAGCGGCCGGGGACCGAGATAATTGCAGCCTATTCACATAAAAAAACAACCCGCCGGAGTAGTAACTATGCACCGGCGGGTTGTTTTTTATGTTAAAAACGCTATTTTTAGCTTAATCCCAAACCCACGGTATTGAATGGAAATACAATTTGACATTGAGTTCAAGGAGAGTGCACCCAAGTACATGCAGATTATTAAATCGCTGTTACAGGCGATTAGTAAAGGGAAGCTGAAACGAGGCGATAAAATACCTTCTATTAACCAGTTGAGTGAAGAATACCTGCTTTCCCGCGATACCGTAGAAAAGGCTTACAAGCACCTCATCAAGGACGGTGTACTGATTTCCGTACGCGGTAAAGGTTATTTTATCAACCGTGTGGACATTGAAACTTCGCTACGTATTTTGCTGGTTTTCAATAAAATAAGCAACTATAAGAAGCAGGTTTACAATGCATTTGTCGAGAATATCGGGCGTAATGTGAACGTGGACCTGCATATTCATCATTCCAATACCAACATTTTCAAAAACCTCATTAAAAACAGCCTCGGCGAATACGATTACTATGTGATCATGCCGCATTTCTACGAAAAGATGGAAGAGGCGATCGAGACGCTGAAAATGATCCCGCCCGAAAAGCTGATTTTGCTCGACAAGGATATCGAATTCAATACCAAAAAGCATTCATCGGTTTTCCAGAACTTCGAGAAGGACATCGTACACGCGCTGAACGAGGCGGTGGATTTGCTGAAAGTGTACAAAAAACTCGTACTCATCTTCCCGACCATTATCCGCTATCCGAAAGAGATTATCAAGGGCTTCCGGATTTTCTGCATCCAGCACGAATTTGAGCATGAGATCATGTACGACTTTCATGAAAACAGCGCGGCGGTGAAGGACACGGCTTATGTGGTGATCGAGGAAAACGACCTGGTTAACCTCATCAAGAAATGCAAGGAGCAGCAACTGACGGTGGGGAAAGACATCGGCATTATCTCCTACAATGAAACGCCGCTCAAAGAAATCCTGCTCGATGGCATTACTACCATTTCGACAGATCACGAACAAATGGGTAAAACGGCAGCAGAGATTATCCGGGAAGGAAAAAGGGCGCTGGTTAAAAACCCGTTTACGCTGATCAGGCGGAAATCGCTTTGAAAATATTTTGTATCTTGCGCTCTCTCAATGTTCCTCGTTTGATGAAATGTTTAATTACAAACTTTTACAACATGGAGCAATACATGGAATCGCTGGTAGTAAACACATTCGTAAAAGATATTGTCAGAACAATTGACTTTTACAAGAATCTTGGTTTCACAGTTACAATGACAGTACCCGATAAGGGAGAACCACCTGTGTGGGGCATGATCTCAAATGGCGGTGTCACAATTATGATTCAATCTTTTGCCAGTATGGGCAATGAGCTACCGGAAATCAGCCGTGAAAAATCGGGGGGCACGTTAATCTTTTACATAAAAGTGAAAAATATCAAAAGCTTTTACGAAGATATCAAAACCAAGGTGGACATCTTCAAAGGCCTTGAAAAGACTTTCTATGGTGCGACAGAATTCACGATTCGAGACATTGACGGATTCTATCTTACTTTTGCAGAACACGGACATTAATTCCCAATGCGTTTTTTGAAAAGACTCTCAAAATCTGGCATGAGAGTCTTTTCACAAAGCCTTACAGACCCGTCGCGACCGTCAACTTGCCGCGTTCATTCAGCAACTCATTGCGCACACCCAGGTGGCGGTACAGCGCGATCGGGTCGAGAGAGCCGCCGCTCAGGCGCATGGCCTCGCGCACGAGCGGGCGTACATCCGTGCGGAATGCATTTTGCAGGATTTGCTGGGCCAGTACCACGTCGTTTTCGTTGCGGGCCTGTTCGAGTTTCTTCCGGTCTACGAGCAATGCCTGGGCTTGCGCGATCAAAATCGCCTCTACCGATTGCAGCAAGTCTTCCAATGGATCTTTCACGTTATGGCTTGCGTCGATCATCCAGGCATACGTGTCGCTGGCGCGGTTGGCGCGTTTCATGCCTTCCACCAGTTCCACGAAGATCAAAAACAGCTGGTAAGGGCGAATAGCGCCTACCGTTAAATCATCGTCGCCGTACTTGGAATCATTGAAATGGAAACCAGCCAGGCGTCCTTCCATCATCAGCGTCGCTACGATCTGCTCGATGTTTGCATTGGGCAAATGGTGGCCCAGGTCGACGAGTACATCGGCTTTCGGGCCGAGTTTCTGGCAGAATAGCAGCGAGCTGCCCCAGTCCTGGATCACCGTCGAATAGAAATTCGGCTCGTAGGCTTTGTATTCCACGTAAACCTTCCAGTCGTCGGGCAATGCGGCGTAAATTTCCTGCAATGATTCGAGTGTATTCTGGAATGCCTTGACAAAATTCGATTGGCCAGGGAAGCAAGAGCCGTCCGACAGCCAGATCGACAATGCTTTGGAACCGAGATTTTCACCATGTTTGATCACTTCGATATTATGTTCCACCGCCTGCTTACGCACCTTCGCGTCCACGTGCGAGAGCGAGCCGAATTTGTACGATAGCTCCTGGTCCTTCTGGTCCTGGAATGTATTGGAGTTAACGGCGTCAAATTTCAAATCCAGCGAGGCGGCGAGGTCGATGATCGGCTGCGCTGCACCGGGAATGTCCCACGGAATATGCAGCGAAATGGAGCCGCTGGAACGGTTCAATGCATGGAGCAGGCCTACATCCTCAATTTTTTCTTCCAAAGAACGCGGCTCGCCTACGCCCGAGAAGCGGCCGAAACGCGTGCCTCCCGTTCCCAGTGCCCAGCTCGGGATCGCTACCTGGAATGCTTCCAGCGATTTTACAATGTCCTTCGCATGGATACCCTGCTCGCCCAGCTGTTCTTGCAGGAAGATAAACTGGTTGTTATGCCGCGAAAACAGGCTGTCGTTATGCTGATCGATCTGATATTGTTCAATTTTCATCTGGATAGAATTAAAAAGACTTGGCAAGTTGGTACAACCCGCCAAGTCTGATTTAACATATTTTGAATATTAGCGAAGGAATGCCGCAGGTACACCGCCGTCGACGTTGATCACGTTGCCGGTGCTCTTGTTGAGCAGGCCGCTCACGAAAATGTATACGCCGTTGGCAATGTCGTCCGTATGGATTTCTGCATTCAATACCGTTCTTTTCGCGTAATATGCGGGGAGTTCTTCCACTTTAATGCCGTATGCTTTGGCGCGTCCGGCTGCCCAGCCGCTTTCCCAGATCTTGCTGCCGGCGATTACCGCGTCGGGGTTCACCACGTTTACACGGATCTTGTCCGGACCGAGTTCCGCAGCCAACAGGCGCGACATATGCTGCTGAGCCGCCTTAGCCGTTCCATAAGCCACGTTGTTAGGGCCAGAAACAATACCATTCTTGCTCGCAATGTTGATAATATCGCCGCCCAGGCCTTGCTGGCGCATAATCGCTACCGACTCCTGCGACACGAGGAACTGGCCTTTCACCAATACATCCTGCAAAATATCCCAGTCTTTAATGGTCGTATCTGCCAATGGCTTCGAGATTGACAAACCTGCGCAGTTAATGACGATGTCCAAACCGCCGTATTTCAACTTCGTCGCATGCAATGCGGCTTTGATCGCCTGGTCGTCGAGGACGTTGGCTACGGTCGTATCCGAAAAGTCCTTTCCGAATTTCGCATCGAATTCCGCTTTGGTTTCTGCCAATGCTTTTTCATCGATATCCGAAATTACGACGCAGGCGCCTTCCTGCAACAGTTTCTGGGCAATAGCCTTGCCGATACCGCCCGAGCCACCGGTTACGAACGCGACTTTACGCGATACCGATTTTTCCTTCGGCATACGCTGCAATTTCGCTTCTTCGAGCAACCAGTACTCGATGTCGAATGCTTCCTGTTCAGGCAATGAAACGTAAGAAGAGATCGCCTCGGCGCCTTTCATAACATTGATTGCATTGATATAAAATTCGGCTGCTACGCGGGCAGTCTGCTTGTCTTTTGCGAATGAGAACATCCCTACGCCTGGCAAAAGGATGATCACCGGGTTCGGGTCACGCACGGCCGGGCTGTTGGAATGCTTGCAGCGCTCGTAGTAAGCGATGTAGTCTTCGCGGTATGCTTCGAACTGCGGGCGGATATGATCGAGGATTTCCGCATCGGCGGCGTCCAGTTTTTCAAACGGCAGGTCGAGCACCAGCGGACGGATCTTCGTACGCAGGAAGTGGTCGGGGCAGCTGGTACCAAGCGGCGCCAGCTTGTCCAGGTCATGACTTGCGATGAATTCCAATACACGCTCGTCATCGGTAAAATGACCGATCATCGCCTGTTTCTCGGAAGCCAAACCGCGCAAATAAGGTGCCAGTTTGCCCGCTATGGCAGCGCGACGTTCTTTCGGCTCGCTTTCCAGGCGTGCACCACCGAAAACGGGACGCTTTTTGCCATAGTTTTCAGCCAGGTATTCCGACGCTCTTTCGATCGTATCTAGCGTATTGATGTAAGATTCGTAAGCGGTATCACCCCAGGTAAACAATCCGTGACCGCCTAACACGATACCACGAATGCCGGGGTTATCATTCAATGCCTGTTCCAGTTGCAGACCGAGGTCGAAACCGGGACGCTGCCAGGGTACCCACGCCAGCTCGCCATTGAACAGTTCTTTCGTAATAGCTTCGCCTTCTTTCGACGCGGCGATGGCGATCAATGCATCAGGGTGCAGGTGATCGATGTGCTTGAAAGGCAGCAGGCCGTGCAGCGGCGTGTCGATAGAAGGTGCCTTCGATTTCAGATCATAAATGCAATGGTTGAACAGCTCCACCATTTCATCTTCGAATTCCAGTCCTCGGTAGATGTTTTTCAGGCTGTGCAGGCGGTCGACGTACAGACCGGCCAGTCCGCTTCTTGTTAAAGTACCAATATCACCGCCAGATCCCTTGATCCACATAACCTCTACGGGGTTGCCTGTGAGGGGATCTTTTTCGATGGTCTTACAGCTCGTGTTTCCACCAGCATAGTTGGTCAGGCGAAGATCGGCACCCAACAGATTTGAACGGTATAGAAGAAGCGCTACCTGATCATCACCCAGAGAAGCGGCTTTCTCTTCATCCCATAAATAGCTTACATACCTGTACTGGCTTACTTTAGAACTGCTCATATTTGTTTCCTGATTATTGATCGATTTTGAGGTAAGAAATCTTCTTTGCTGAAAGTATTTTAACAGATTAATACTACTCTGAACGTATGTGCAAGATTAGGAAACTTACCTATCCACACCGTCCTGTTGTATCCTGCATGTTGAAATAATTTGAGAATTAATGTGAGAATTGAAAGTTTTGGCATAAATAAAAAGGTCTGAACCGGATTTCTACCAGTTCAGACTCCTAAAATTGAAAATAACCTTACTCGTCGCCAAAGGCAGTGGCAACGAGGATGCCGTGTTTGTACCTTTTATATGTGTTATCGGCGCTGATCCTCCGGCAAAATACACGTCTGGCTACGCGGTAAGCAATAGAATTGCACACCGGCCACAAAAATTTCCCGACGCTTAACAAGGCCGGATCGCCCGGGGATTATTTCCACGTGAGGCCCATGTTCCGGAACAGGAATGCATAGATGTCCGCCTGGGTTTCAAGGGCTTTTTTGGTATTGCTGGCGCCGTGCCCGGAGTTCGTATCGATGCGGATCAGCAGCGGGTTGGCGGATGTTGCGCCCGCTTTGGACTGCAATTCGGCGGCATATTTGAATGAATGCGCAGGCACCACGCGGTCGTCGTGATCGGCCGTGGTGACCATCGTGGCCGGATAATGGCCACCTGCCCGGATATTGTGCAGGGGTGAATAGCCGTATAGCACTTTAAATTCCTCCGCATTGTCGCTGCTGCCGTAGTCGGCGATCCAGTTCCAGCCGATGGTAAATTTGTGAAAACGCAGCATATCCATCACGCCCACCGCCGGGAATGCCACTTTGAAGAGCTCGGGCCGCTGGTTCATCACCGCGCCTACGAGCAAGCCGCCATTGGAACCGCCCTGAATGGCAAGGCGCTCAGGGGAAGTATACTTTTCCCTGATCAGGTATTCGGCGGCTGCGATGAAGTCGTCGAACACATTCTGTTTTTTGAGCTTCATGCCCTGCTCGTGCCATTTTTCTCCGTATTCGCTTCCGCCGCGCAGGTTGGCCTGCACGTACACACCGCCCTGATCGAAAAACGGGATACGGGTAGGGCTAAACGCAGGCGGCAGGCTTACATTGAAACCGCCGTAGCCGTACAGGATCGTCGGGTTGGTACCGTCCAGTTTCAGGCCTTTTTTATAGGTAATGAATGCCGGAACGCGCGTTCCGTCCTTACTTGTGTAAAATACCTGCTTCGTTTCGTAATCCGACGGTTTGAAAGACACCTCAGGCTCACGGAACACGCTGCTTTTGCCGCTGGCAATGTCATAGCGGAAAATGGTCGACGGGTAATTGAATGAAGTAAATGTGTAAAACACGAACGTATCCTTGCTTTCGCCTCCGAAACCAGCCGCCGAGCCCAGGCCAGGCAATGCGATTTCGCTCTCCTGCACGCCGCGCGGGCTGTACACGTACGTACGCGTGGTGACGTCTTTCAAATAGGACGCAAAGAGTTTTCCACCGGCTAGCTCCGCGTTTTCCAACGGCTCCGGCTTTTCCGGCAGCACCGCTTCCCAGGTACGGGAGGAAGTTTTGAATAAAACCACTTTTCCATTCGGCGCATCGTCGTTCGTTTCGATCAGGAAATCGGCGCCTATATTGTCGATAATGCGGAAACTGGCATCGGTAATCTCTTCGCGGACCGGCACGAAACGGGTTTCGCCTTTGGGCAATACCCACACCGCATTACCGTCCTTGCCTTTGCCACGGTCGCTCACGCTGAGCACGGCATATTGTTCGTCCTCGGTCGTGCCTACGGTATGGAAGCGCTGCGGATTAGCGGCGTCTTCGAATACCAGCTTATCCTGCTCCTGCTTCGTTCCGATCTGATGGAAAAACACCTGATGGTTCTCATTCTTAGCGGCCAATGCGGAGCCGTCGGGCTTGGGGTAGCGGCTGTAATAGAAGCCGTTGCCCTGCCAGGCAGCACCGGAAACCTTCACCCATTCCACCTTGTCGGCGAGCATGGAAAGGTCTTTCATCTGCATTACCTGGTATTCCTGCCAGTCGGAGCCGCCCTTGGAAAAGCCCAGTACCGCATAAGCGCCATCTCTCGAAAGGCTGAAAACCGTCAGTCTTGTGGTGCCGTCAGGGGAAAGCTTGTTCGGGTCGATCACGACTTCGGGCGTCCCGTCCAGCCCTTTTTGCCGGTACAGTACCGCCTGGTTCTGCAAACCATCGTTTTTATAAAAATAGAAATACCCGCCCTTTTTGCGTGGTGCCGAATATTTGGGGTAATTATAGGCCTTTTCGAGATCCGTGAATATCTTTTCCCTGAACGGTATCGCACGCAGGTAGCCGAATGTCACCTCGTTCTGCGCCTTTACCCACGCCGCCGTTTCTTCCGAGCGATCGTCTTCGAGCCAGCGGTACGGGTCGGCGACTTTTACACCGTGGTATTCGTCAAAATGTTCCTGCTTGCGTGTTTCAGGGTATTTCAATGGCTGCGCATTGCCTTGTTCCGACAATGCCGATGCTGCTATCAGAGTCATTACTACAATTTTTGAATCCATAAATGCGGCCGTTATTTGATCACCTCCACTTCGATCGAGCTGGGGGCGCCGGCCTCGTGATAAATCGTGTGTTTGGCAGTCGTAAAGTCGGTATCCTGTGCCTTGTAAATGTTTTCCACGTATTTCTGCGGGTTCCTGTCAAACAACGGGAATGCCGTGCTCTGCACCTGCACCATCACACGGTGGCCCTTTTTGAAGGTATGCAGTACATCCTGCAAGCGGAATTTCAGGTCGGTGACCTTGCCTGCCACCACCGGTTCCGGCTTTTCGAAGCTGTTGCGGAAGCGCGCGCGCATGACCTCGCTGCGTACCATCTGCTGGTAACCGGCCAGTACCACTTTGGGATCGGGCATGTAGGCGTGATTTTTCTCGTCATCGGGGTACACGTCGATGAGTTTCACAAAGAAATCGGCGTCGGTACCTGTCGTACTGAATTTCAGCAATGCATTGATTTCACCGCCCAGGGTAATGTCTTCCGTCAGCACGTCGGTCTCGAAAACGAGCACGTCCGGGCGCGTGGCGGCAAAGCGCTGGTCTTCCGACATGTATTCAAAAGGCGTAAAGCCCGACATTTGCTTATAATTGGCCGTATAAGGCACCGGTTTCAAGGGATCGCTCACGTATTCGGACACTGATTTGCTTTCCTTCGGTGCTTCGAAATCCAGTTTGCCTTTTGCATGGAAATACAGCTTGCGTTTTTCCGCATTAGCCACCGGCCATTTATCAAAGGTTTTCCACTCTTTTCTACCCGTGTCAAACAAATATGCTTCCGGTAAACCGGTTTTCCCGTCGCCCGCTTCCTTTAAAAAGTGTTTGAAAAATTTCGCTTCGATATTGTTCTGGTAAAACGTGGCAATGCTATCGCCGAAATAGATATCGTTGTGCAAGGTATGCCCGGTTTCGCGGCTCCACCGGCCGTGCCCGAATGGCCCTACCACGATCGTATTGTAAATGCCCGGATTATTTTTTTCAATCGTTTTATAGGTATTCAGAGGCCCGTACAAATCCTCGGCATCGAACCATCCGCCTACGGTCATGAAGGCATGTTTTACCCCTTTCAAATGCGGGAGAATATCGCGCTTTCTCCAAAACTCATCCTTATTGGGGTGGTTGACAGTCTCCTGCCAATAGAAATTCTGACTGTAATATTTATCGAAGTTTTTCAGCGACCCCATTTCCAGGTTGAATGTATAACCATCCGGCTTGGGCGT
Organism: Dyadobacter beijingensis DSM 21582; assembly: GCF_000382205.1. Taxonomy (GTDB): domain Bacteria; phylum Bacteroidota; class Bacteroidia; order Cytophagales; family Spirosomataceae; genus Dyadobacter; species Dyadobacter beijingensis. The sequence goes on along the minus strand of NZ_KB907787.1, from coordinate 746,371 downwards.
AAACATTTCCGGTGCAAACCACGATTCGGTCGTCGGCTTCGGCGGCTTGATACCGAAAACGGGGAAAGTCAGGTAATAGCCTTGTGTAAATGCGCCGTTGTGGTGAAAATCGTCGAAGAAAAAGTCGGCGATGGGTGCCTGGGGAGACGACGCCTTCAATGCCGGGTGACCGGCCAACGCGCTGGCTGTGGTATAAAAACCGGGATACGAAATGCCCCACTGCCCTACCCGGCCGTTGTTGTTGGGTACGTTTTTAAGGAGCCATTCAATGGTGTCGTACGTATCGGAAGCCTCATCGACATCGGTTTTGCCCTTTTTCTGATCGATATGCGGCGTCATGTTCGTCCACACGCCTTCGCTCAGGTAGCGGCCGCGCACGTCCTGGTACACGAAAATGAATTTATCGAGCATCAATGTCCGGCTCGGGCCCAGGCGGGGCGGGTATTTGTCCGCACCATAAGGCGCCACGCTGTAACAGGTGCGCTGCATTAAAAAGGGATATTTCTTGTCGGTGGAAGCGTCTTTCGGCGTGTATACGATCGTGTGGAGCTTCACGCCATCTCGTACTGGGATGTCGTATTCCGCTTTGGAATAATTCTCACGAATGTACTGCTCGTCGAAGCCAGCCTGGCCATAAACATGCTGAGCCAGCACGATGAGCGCTGCCCGGAGTAGATTTTTGATCATAGTTTGCGATTATTTTCTCTTATAAAAATTCAGTGAAACGCTGGCGGCATTACCCTTTTCGCTCAATGTGTAGAAGCCCTTGCCATCATTCTCGAAACAGATGGCCTCGCCCTGCGGTTCAAGTGCGACTGTCAAAGTCTTTGTCGCGGATTTCGTCAGCGTCTGCCCGACGCTCTCGCCGGAGTTTCTTTTCCAGTAATACACGCCCAGGTAAGTCCGCACGACGATCTCGCTGCCGTCTTTGGAAATACTGCTCGCCGTGGCCAATGCCACACCGGGAACGGTCCCCACTTTTTCGGCCACGGAAACATCACTCGTGGACTGCGGATAGGCAAGGCGGTAGATATTGGTATTCTGCATTTCCTTCGAAAGCACGAATATATCCTTCGTCTGCGGGTCCACGATGATCGATTCGGCGTCGCGGGGGCCGTCGGGATAGCTGAATGTGATCTTTTGCAATGCATTCTGGCTGAATGCGCCGTCGGCGCCGGTGATCTCGGGAACGCGGTAAATAACGTTGGTGGCGGTGACGGGCTGGTTGTTATTGCCAATATCCGCGATGTATGCGTACGACAACCCATTGTCGGGGCCGGGGCCCACGGCTACTTCCTCCCAGTCGTGATTATTGCTACCGGGTACATTATATTCCTTGATACTCTTGCCGTCCCTGCTGATCAGGTACAGCGAGTTCGGCTGGCCCGAATCCTGGATCGTCCAGAGGTACCCGCCGAGGGTCGCGCTCGCAGCGAGGCCCGATGCTTCGTCGATGATGCCCGGTGTGATGGGGAACTGCTCGGGCGCGGTCTCGAACTGGTCCGACAGCCCGCCTCCACCCGGTGAGGGTTCGGGATCGCTGCATGAACAGGTTGCGCAAAAAACAAGTGTTGAAAGTACCATTCCCGCTTGCCTGCTCACGCTGTCATATATTTTCATAAAAAACACTTCATGTTAGATTTGCTAAAAATACGTACTTTTGCCGCATTTATTATCAGCGACTTTCATTATATCAGTATTAAAATAGTTATATGTTACGTACACATACCTGCGGGGAATTAAGCTTAGGACATGTAAATCAAGACGTTGTATTATGTGGTTGGGTTCAGCGCGTCCGCGACAAAGGAGGCATGATCTGGCTCGACCTGCGTGACCGTTACGGCATCACCCAGCTTCTTTTCGAGGAGGGCAAAACCCCTGCAAATGTGTTGGAAACCGCCCGCTCTCTGGGCCGCGAATTCGTGATTTCGGCCAAAGGTGCGGTGATCGAACGCTTGGCTAAAAATGATAAAATAGCGACCGGCGACATTGAAATCCGTGTGTCGGAACTGAGCATTCTGAACCCGGCAAAACTACCCCCGTTCCTGATCGAGGACGAGACCGACGGCGGCGATGATATCCGCATGAAATACCGCTACCTCGACCTTCGCCGGAACGTGGTACGCAAAAACCTGCAACTCCGCCACCAGGTAGCACGCTACACCCGCGCCTACCTCGATAACCTGAATTTCATCGAAGTAGAAACCCCGGTCCTGATCAAATCCACGCCGGAAGGTGCCCGCGATTTCGTGGTGCCGAGCCGCATGAACCCGGGCGAGTTCTACGCATTGCCGCAATCGCCGCAAACCTTCAAGCAGCTGCTGATGGTGGCCGGCTTCGACCGTTACTATCAGATTGTGAAGTGTTTCCGCGACGAGGATTTGCGTGCCGACCGCCAGCCTGAATTTACCCAGATCGACTGCGAAATGTCGTTCGTAACGCAGGAAGACGTGCTGAATACCTTCGAAGGCATGATCCGCGAGCTTTTTGACAAAGTAAAAGGCATTGCCCTGCCGGAAGTACCGCGTATGACCTACGCGGATGCCATGCGTCTTTACGGTTCGGACAAGCCGGACATTCGCTTCGATATGCAGTTTGTGGAGCTGAAAGGCGATGACCGCGATCTTACGTCGGGCAAAGGCTTCGGCGTGTTCGACGATGCGGGCCTGGTAGTAGGTATCAATGCGACCGGATGCGCAGGCTATACGAGAAAACAGGTAGACGAACTGACCGACTGGATCAAACGCCCGCAAATCGGTGCGAAAGGCCTCGTGTACGTGCGTTACAATACCGATGGGTCAATCAAATCGTCCGTAGACAAATTCTATACGGAAGAAGAGCTGAAAAAATGGGTGGAAGCGTTTGATGCCAAGCCGGGAGACCTTTTGCTGATCCTCTCCGGCCAGGGCGACAAAACGCGCAAGCAACTCAGTGAACTGCGCCTTGAAATAGGCTCGCGCCTGGGCTTGCGTAACCCCGAGGAATACCGTGCATTGTGGGTAGTTGACTTCCCGCTGCTCGAATTCGGCGAAGAAGAAAACCGCTGGTTCGCGATGCACCATCCGTTCACCAGCCCGAAACCGGAGGATATCGATTTGCTGGATAAAAATTTGGGACTGGTAAGGGCCAATGCATACGATATGGTGATCAATGGCGTTGAAGTGGGCGGAGGTTCCGTGCGGATTTTTGAAAAAGAACTGCAACGGAAAATGTTCGAAATACTCGGATTCTCACCCGAAGAAGCGCAGGAGCAATTTGGTTTCCTCATGAATGCATTTGAATTCGGCGCGCCTCCGCATGCAGGTATTGCATTTGGTTTTGACAGGCTTTGCTCTATTTTTGGCGGTGCGGATTCAATCAGGGATTTTATTGCATTCCCTAAAAACAATTCCGGCCGCGATGTGATGATCGATTCCCCTTCGACGATCTCCGAAGCACAGTTGAAGGAGCTGGCAATCCGTACGGAAATCGCCAATTCCTGATTGAAATGATATCAATCTGCGAGATAATTTTAATAAAATAAGATTTTGTAGATTTGCCCCGAGCTTGTTATAAATTTAACCCAGGGCCATCCGGAACCGGAAAAGGCCCTGATCGTAATTAAAACACTGCATGCATTATCAATCCTTTGTGAGCAATTATTTCAGGAATACCCTTTTGTTGCTGTTACTCTTGTCCAGCATCGGGGTTTGGGCCCAAAACAATACATCTCCACAGCTTCCCATCGCTGACCCGACGCAAAAAGTTGACCCGTCGAAAGTGACCAACCAGCAGGCGGTCGATTTTTACAACCAGGCAAAATCTGCCGGGATGTCGGATATGGATATCGAAAGGGCGGCGCTGCAAAGAGGTTATACATTGGATCAGATATCCACCATGCGCAAACGGCTGCAACAAAAGCCGGAAGAAAAGCAGGTAGAAGACCCTAACCGGGACGAGCTGGACGAAACCCGCGACCAGGACGACGCCGACGAGCTCGACGACGAATCCAACAACGAACGCGATTCAACCAATGCGCGCCGCTCCCGGAGCCGTCGGCTGAACCGCACTTTCGGCGCATCATTTTTCGCGAGATCGTCTTCTACATTTGAGCCGAACCTGCGCATTGCTACCCCGAGAAACTATATCCTGGGGCCGGAAGACGAAATCGTAGTCGATATTTATGGAAATGCGGTCGATAACTTCCGCATGAAGATCAGCCCGGAAGGAACTGTAAAAATGCTTAACCTGGCGCCGGTTTATATCAATGGCCTGACGATCGAGCAAGCCAGCGAACGGATCGTTAACCGGTTGCGGCAGGCATATTCGTCATTGAACCGCCCGGGTTCGGGGACGTACTCTTCCATTACGCTCGGCAATGTCCGCAGCATCCGCGTGATGATCACCGGTGAAGCGGCCCGGCCGGGTACTTACACGGTTTCTTCGCTTGCGACGGCATTCAACGTCCTCTCACTTTCCGGCGGGCCCGGCAGAAACGGCTCCTACCGGAATATCGAAGTTGTAAGAAACAACAACGTCATCAAAAAAATCGACCTTTACCGTTTCCTGGTGGATGCCGATTTACGTGATAATATCGCCCTGCAAGACCAGGACATCATCCTTATCCGGCCATTTGAGACACGCGTCGAGCTGAACGGGCAGGTAAAACGTCCGGGTATTTTTGAGAGCAAAGCAGGCGAAAGTCTGATGAGCCTTATCCGTTATGCAGGCGGATTTACCCCGGAGGCTTATACCAAAACATTTACCTACCAGCGCAACACCGGCACCAATTACATGATTGGTAGCGTCGATTCCCTGCAAGTGGAATCATTCGCGCCGCGGAATGGTGACATTTTCAATGTGAAACGCATTCTGGACATTGTCAGCAATCAGGTGGAAGTGCGCGGAGCGGTGACGCTTCCCGGCCCGTACGCCCTGGAAGAACGATGCAATACGGTTTTAAAACTGATCCAAATGGCGCAGGGTATCAGCCCGCGTGCATTCCTCAACCGTGCGATCCTCGAACGGTCCAGCGGCGAAACGCAAACCGGTATCGTGGCCATCGACCTCAGAAAGCTCATTAACGGTGAAATCGAGGACATTCCATTGCTGGCAGGCGACATCCTGACGGTCAAATCGGTGGAAGACCTGAAAGAATTTACCTTCCTGACCGTTTCAGGATCGATCATCAATCCGGGCAACTACTACTATTACAAGGACATTACGATCGCCGACCTTATTTTCCAGGCGGGCGGCTACACCGAAGGCGGTATCCCTTACCGCATTGAAGTATCGCGCCGCGTGAAAAATGATACGCTGGACCTGCCCACATCGCAAAACGTCCGCATTTTCACGATCGACGTGGCCGACAACCTTGTGCTGAACCCGGAAGACCAGAAATTCAAATTGCAGCCACAGGACATCGTCGTGGTGCGCAAATCGCCAAGATATGAGGCACAGAAAGCGGTAACCATTATCGGCGAAGTGAAATACCCGGGCAGCTACACCATTATCAATAATTTCGAACGCATTTCAGACCTTTTGGGCAAAGTAGGAGGCCTCCGGCCCGAAGCTTATCTGCCTGGCGCCCGTTTTTACCGGAATCAGGAACTGATCGCCGTCGATATTGATGCCGTCACCAACAAACCCTCGCTTCAAGCGAACCTGCTGCTCATGCACGGCGACACGCTCATTATCCCGCGGCGCCTCGAAACGGTGCGCATTCAGGGCGGCGTGCACAACCCGTCGGTGATGAACTTCGATTCCAAGTTTGGCTACGACGACTACATTTCGCAAGCAGGCGGTTATACCGAGCAAGGCTGGAAAAAGCGCGTATACGTGTCGTATCCCAATGGCCGCACCCACCGCACGAGAAACTTCCTGTTTTTCAGGTCATTCCCCAAAGTGGAACCCGGCGCTGTGGTGACCGTGCCGATCAAAGTGGCCGAGCCGCAACGTGAGCGGACCCCTGGCGAGCGCGTTGCATTGTTCTCATTCATTGCATCGATGATAAGTACCATCACACTGGCTGCAATTACCCTGAGCAGAAATTAACATGATATCCCATCCAGAAAGAAAGCCCGAAGTAACTGCTCCTGCCAGCCAGGAAAGGTCGTTCAATGCTACTGAAATACGGTTTGCAGATATCATTCTGTTCGTCAGGAAGTATATTTTATTCCTGATCGTGGTCGTGGTCATATCAATTATCGCGGGGGTTTTGTACAGCTTTTTGCTTCCCAAGAGATACGAAGCAAAAGTAAGCCTCCTGCCGGAATACGGTACTTCCAAAAGAGGTTCGTTCTCATTGCTGAATGCCGGCCTGAACGGCGACGGTGCCGAAAAACTGCAACCCGACCTCTACCCGACGATCATGCAGAGCTCGCCTTTCGGTGAATATCTGCTCAAACAGCCGGTGGTGGACCAGGAAAACAAATCCTACAAAACGCTGCTCGATTTCATGAAAGCGCAGCGTAAACCGGGACTTTTGTCGGGATTATTCTCTTCGTCTCCCAAGCAGCCTGTGAAGGAAGTCAAGCTATCGCGGGAAGGCATACTCTCCTATTCGCTTGCTGAGCAATCTCAGATTTCATCCGCCATTTCATTGCTGTCCGCCGAGGTGGAGCAAAAAAGCGGCGTGATCGAAATCAGTGCCGAAACGATCGATCCGTTCGTTTCAGCGATCATCGTGGAAGCGGCGCAAAAATACCTTGTCGATTACGTCGAGGATTACCGCTCTTCCAAGGCTACCCAGCGCGAAGTACTCCTGGGCGACCGTGTGAAGGAAGCCAAAGCACGGCTGCGCTCCGCAGAATATGCGCTTCAAAGCTACCGCGATCAAAACAGAAACATCTTCTCCAATACCGCCAAAATCGAAGAACAGCGTTTGCAGGCGGAATACGTATTATCCGAATCGTTATATAGCGATCTCGTACGGCGCTACGAGCAGGCGAAAGTGAGTGTGAAAGAAGAACGGCCTGTTTTCAAAGTGCTCGAACCTGTTAAAGTCCCCCTATTCAAAAGCAGTCCGAAACGCTTGCGCATCGGGCTCATCGCCGGATTTCTCGGCGGCTTTTTTGCCATTCTCTACATCCTCCTCTTTAAAGAAAAAGTGATACAAAAGATCGTTTCAGGCGCGAGGGAATAATGCCGCGCACGGTCTTTGCGAAAACCGTAACCAATTAGCAAATCATAAGCAATGAAAGTTGTATTACTAGCAGGAGGCTTAGGCACACGCTTATCAGAAGAAACGGTTGTAAAACCAAAACCCATGGTGGAGATCGGAGGCAACCCCATCCTTTGGCACATCATGAAAATCTACTCGTCCCATGGATTCAACGAATTCGTTATCTGCCTGGGATACAAAGGTTATGTGATCAAGGAATACTTTGCCAACTACTTTTTGCACCAGTCGGATGTGACCATCGACATGTCGGGCAACAAGATGGAGATCCATAATTCACAAGCCGAACCCTGGAAAGTGACGCTCGTGGACACCGGCCAGGACACCATGACCGGCGGACGGGTGAAACGGGTCGCCAAATACCTCAACGATGAACCGTTCATGCTCACCTACGGCGACGGCGTAGGCACGATCAATATCGCGGAACTGGTTAAATTCCACCAGGATAACAACAAACTTCTTACCGTAACGGCGGTGCAGCCTTCGGGACGTTTCGGGGCATTGAACCTGTCCGACTCCCAGAATGTGATTTCTTTCCTTGAAAAACCGAAAGGTGACGGCTCCTGGATAAATGGAGGCTTTTTTGTCTGCCAACCGGAAGTATTGCAGTATATTGCGGATGACAGCACGGTCTTCGAACAGGAACCATTGGAAAACATAGCAAGAGCGGGCCAGATGATGGCCTACAAACACCACGGCTTCTGGCGCCCGATGGATACGCTCAAAGACAAATATGATTTACAACATCTGTGGGATTCGGGTAAGGCTCCTTGGAAAAACTGGTAGAAATGGATTATCGACACTTAACACATTACTATAAAAACAAAAGAGTCTTCTTAACAGGGCATACAGGTTTCAAAGGTTCATGGCTTCTTTACTGGCTACATCTCCTGGGCGCCCAGGTAAAAGGTTACTCGCTCGCTCCTGAAAACGATTCAGACTTATACCCGTCCATTGAGGGGGATTCGCTTTGCGAGTCAGTGATCGCCGATATCAGGGACAAAGCGCGGCTCGAACAGGAAATCGTCGCATTCCAGCCCGATTTCATCTTCCACCTGGCCGCGCAGCCGCTCGTGAGGCTGTCGTACGACATTCCTTCCGATACATTTGCCGTCAATGCCATTGGAACAGCTTACCTGCTCGACGCCGCACGGGCGCTTGACAAGCCCTGTGCCGTGATATGCATTACCACCGACAAGGTGTATGAAAATATGGAATGGCAATACCCCTACCGCGAAAACGACCGGCTGGGTGGTTATGACCCTTACAGTGCCAGCAAGGCCTGCGCCGAGCTGGTGGTGAGCTCCTACCGGAATTCTTTTTTCAATACCAAAACCTACCACATACACCGCAAAGCCATTGCCAGCGCAAGGGCCGGAAACGTGATCGGTGGGGGCGACTGGGCCAAAGACCGGATCATTCCCGACATCGTGCGGGCATTGCAAGCGGGCGAACCAGTGGCCGTGCGCAACCCGGCCGCCATCCGTCCGTGGCAGCACGTGCTTGAACCCGTAGGCGGTTACCTGCACCTGGGAACGAAGCTTATCGATAATCCTACCGAATTTTCCGACAGCTGGAACTTTGGCCCGCAGCCGGAAGACAACCTGACCGTTGAGGAACTGGTGAATGCCGCCCTGAAAATCTGGGGCCACGGCAACTATAACCATTCCGCCGTAACGGGGCAACCGCATGAGGCCGGCCTGCTGAAACTCGATATCAGCAAAGCTACCAATATCCTCGGCTGGAAGCCCAGGTATAATGCCGCACAAGCCATTGAAAAAACCCTGGCCTGGTACCGCAATGCAAGGCAAACGGATGCGATCATCCCGTTTACCAGCGCCCAGATCACGGAATTCGGTGGCATTTGAGCAGGTATTCACTTCGATGTGAAACAGAGCGGGCGTCAGGCCCGTACCTGCATTTAAGCGCATTCATTAATCAATCGAAATACAAACACATAACGCGGGGCATGGCGAAATCTGACCCCATTAATACATACTGATGGAACAAATACTGGCACAAATCAATAACCTCGATAGCGACCTGATCGCCCAGCTACTTCCCATTCTTAAGAAGAAAACGACACGCGAAATCCAGGCCGGCACAGACTATATCCCCGTCACCGGCAAGATCGTGGACGAAAGCGACCTGCTCCTGGGCATCGACTCGATGATGGACGGCTGGCTCACAACCGGGCGTTTCGGTAAAAAATTCGAATACCAGTTTGCCAAGTATTTTGGTTCAAAATCTTCGATCCTGGTCAATTCCGGTTCGTCGGCAAACCTTTGTGCATTCTACGCGCTGACGTCACCCAAGCTCGGCGACCGGCAGATCAAACCGGGCGACGAAGTCATTACCGTGGCTGCCGGCTTTCCTACGACCGTGAACCCGATGATCCAGTACGGCGCCGTGCCGGTGTTCGTGGACGTCGACATTCCGACTTACAATATCAAGCCGGAAATGATCGAACAGGCCGTAAGCCCCAAAACCAAAGCCATCATGATCGCGCATAGCCTCGGCAACCCGTTCGACCTGGATACGGTGATGGAGGTCGCGAAAAAATACAACCTGTGGGTGATCGAAGACGACTGCGATTCACTTGGAGCGACCTACCGCGGCCGTAAAACAGGTACATTCGGCGACCTCGCAACGGTGTCGTTCTACCCGGCGCACCATATCACCATGGGTGAAGGCGGTGCCGTGCTGATCAACAATGCGAAATTGAAAATGATCGTCGAAAGCTTTCGCGACTGGGGACGCGATTGCTATTGCGAAACCGGCAAGGACAACACCTGCCGCAAACGTTTCGAATGGCAATTGGGCGACCTTCCATTCGGCTACGATCATAAATATACGTACTCGCACATCGGTTTTAACCTGAAAGTAACCGATATGCAGGCCGCAATCGGACTAAGTCAGCTGGAAAAAGCAGACCTGTTTGTAGAACGCCGCCGCGAGAACCACAAACTGCTTTATCAATACCTCAAACCATTCGAAGAGCATTTTATCCTACACGAAGCCACGCCGCACAGCGATCCGAGCTGGTTCGGGTTCATGGTGACGCTCCGCGACAACAGCCCGATCGACCGCGCCGATTTGCAGGCATACCTGGAAGAAAACAAGGTAGGCACGCGCCTGCTTTTTGCGGGTAACCTCCTGCGTCAGCCAGCTTATAAGGGCATTAACCACCGCGTGGTGGGCGATTTGACGAATACCGACACCATTATGACCCGTTCATTCTGGCTCGGCGTATGGCCTGGGCTAACCGAAGACCATTACGCTTATATTCAAGACGTTATATCGAAATACATTCAAAATATTTCCTAGCTTACGGGTATATGCCGGAGGGAGGCCGCCGATTTGTTCACAATGCAGGCGCCTTCCGGCAACCATTCCGTAAATAACCGCGTACACATGCTAAATATCTTGATTCCCACGTACAACCGCGCGGAGTTTTTGATCAAAAACATTGAGATACTCAACGACATTGTCACAAGGGGCGGCTGGGAGAATGAAATCGACCTGATCATCTCCGACAATGCCTCTACCGACACGACCATTGAGGACCTGAAAGCCGTGCAGGCGCGTATGAACCTGCGTATCACGGTGTACGAACATGAAACGAATAAGGGCGGCGTGGCGAACTGCCTTTTTGTGCTGGAAAAAAGCACGGCAAAATATATGATGTACCTGGGCGACGATGACTATATCAGTTATGAATATTTGTCGGAATGCATGAGTATCATGCACCGGGACGCGGCCTTAACTGCTATTGTACCCAACTACGTACCGGTGTCGGTGGATGGGGATATTGTTGCCAACTCGCGGCAGCAGATCGGTCCGACGCTGACTTTTGCTGCCGGCTACGATTCGGTACTCGAAAATGCCTGGAAAGGCCATCAGCTGAGCGGGCTGGTATTCCACCGTGAAAACCTGCTGCGCGAATATGATAAATACAAAGTGAGTAATATGTACCTGTTCATCTTTTTCGTGGCGATCAGCGCGTGGACGGGGAAAGTGTATGCTATTTCTCAAAACCCGGTGCTGGTAACGCAGCCCGTGAAGAAAAAAGACTGGGGTTACGGACACGACGGCCTGGTGAACGATGCATTCGATAATTTCAAAAAGCTGCCTGTTACCTATTTACAGCGCTTCCAACTCGAATTCAATTTCATGCTGCACCAATATTGGCGGTTTATGATGTACAAAGCCCACGGTAATAAAGTTTTTTTCAAAGCATTGAAGAATATTGCGTTTTGTCCGAATGCGACAGCGCTGTTTACGTTGTCGGTACCCGCATTGCTCGTTGCCACCAAATTGAAACTTATCCTAAAATAGCGGGTCAATGAAAGTTCAGCAGGAAATCAGGAAAGGGGCGGCGATCATTTTTATTACGAAATACAGCGGAATACTACTGGGACTGGTTGTAAATTCAGTACTGGCACGGCTATTATCGCCTGCCGAGTTCGGGATTGTGGGCGTGGTAACCGTTTTCATTACCTTTTTCAACATTCTCAGCGATATCGGCCTCGGGGCAGCCATTATTCAGAACCAGGACTTCAACAATAAGGATTTCTCTGATATATTCAAGATAAGCGTGCTGCTCAGCGTCGTGCTCGCAGGTGCCTTTGCGCTGCTTTCTTACGGTATCGCCTCTTTCTATAACGACAAAGTCTACATCCCCATCAGCCAGCTGCTGGCCATTCAGGTGTTTTTCAGCGCACTCGCCATCGTGCCCAAAAACATGCTCATCAAGGCGCAGGCATTCAAAACGATCGGCTTGATCGACGTCGGGAGCGCCTTCTTTACCGGCTCGCTGGCCATAGTACTCGCCTATCAGCATTTCAGCTTCTACTCCATCGTGTGGCGTTCCATTGCTTACAGCCTGCTGGTATTCTTGCTCTATTTTGCCAATTCGGGGCTGAAAATACAGTCGGGCATTTCGTTTTCCGGTATCCGGGGTGTGGCCAAATACTCGTCTTACCAGTTTGCATTCAATTTCATCAACTACTTTTCCCGCAACCTGGACAACATCCTCATCGGTAAGTACATCGGCAATGCAGGGCTCGGCCTTTACAACCAGGCCTACCAGCTCATGATGTACCCGATCGCGAACCTCACGCATGTGATCACGCCGGTAATCCACCCGATTTTAGCCAAATACCAGAACAACAAGACGGTAATTTTCCAGGAGTACATCAAAATCGTGAAACTGCTGGCCATACTCGGTTTACCGATTTCCGCATTCATTTACTTCGCGTCCCCGGAGATCATCCACATTTTCCTGGGCGAAAAATGGCTCGAAGTCGTGCCCATTCTCCGCATATTGAGCCTTTCGATATGGATCCAGATGATCCTGTCGAGCAGCGGCTCCATTTACCAGGCCGCCGGCCGCACCGACCTGCTGTTCATTTCCGGCCTCATTTCCGGTTCGATCATGATCCTCTCCATTCTCGTGGGCGTGATGTACTTCAAATCGCTGGAACAGACGGCAATGTTGCTGGTTGTTTCTTTTTATATCAATTTCGCGGTCGGGTACTATATTCTGATCAAGATCGTGCTCGGACAGCACATGATCGAACTGTATGCGCTGCTGGTGCGGCAAATGCCCGCTGTGATCGTGCTCGTATTAGCTTATCTTGCCGAAGGAAACCTCACCCGCCATTGGGTTACCGGGCCTTATATGCTCATCATTTCGCTGGGGATCAAACTTTGTATGATGGGACTTGTCATGGCCGCATTCAATTTTCCCCTCATCGAACCTTATGTCAAAAAACTCAGCCACCTGAAAAGTAAGTCATGAGGATCAGCCCGAAGCCAAAAATATTATCATTCAGCCATTATGGCACCCTTTACGGCGCCAATCGCTCGCTGCTGACGTTGCTGAAAGCAAGCCGCGAGCAAATCGATTGGTGGGTAATATGCCGGGAGGACGGTGATTTTGTGAAGGAATTGGCCAAAAACGGGATCGAATACGATGTGATCCCCTTTACCAACGACATTCACAAGGTTCCCAGGTTCCCGCAATGGTTTCACAGTGTCAAACGATTTGCATTCAACATTGCCGCCGCATTGTACATTGCTGCACTCGTAGTGCGGAAAAAGGTAACGCTGATACATACCAATTCGTCGGTGATATTCATCGGCGCGATGGTGTCGTTCTTCTCCGGCCGGAAGCACCTTTGGCACATCCGCGAGTTTGTATACGAAGACTACGCGCTGAAATACAATTTCGGTAAATCATCTTTCCGGTTTTGGGCGAATAAGGCTGCCCGGCTGATCTGCATTTCCAAAAGCATCGCGGAAAGGCGCGTCATCGAAACCGGGGTTACCGCGCCGCATGTCGTGATCTGCAACGGGCTCGTGGAGGAAGTACTGCCCGATTTGTCGCCTCGCACGCCCGCTGAGCCGCCGGTGGCAGGTATTGTAGGCATTATCGACCCTGCCAAAGGACAAATGACGGCGATCAAGGCCATTCATCAACTCATCCGGAAAGGCAGGCCCGTCAAGCTAAACGTTATAGGCGAAATCGGCGATCCGGACTACCACGCCGAAATCCTGCATTACATCGAATCAAACGGCATGACCGATTACGTGAAGTTTATCGGTTTTACCAAAGACATTGAAAGCATTTACCGCCAGATGGACGTGCTGCTCATGTGCTCTCCCAACGAGGCGCTCGGCCGCGTGACGATCGAAGGCATGATGCACGGCGTGCCCGTAGTCGCGTTTGACTCCGCGGGAAGCAGCGAAATCGTCGAGCACGAGCGGACCGGCTTGCTGTTCACCACCGACGACGGCAGCCTGCCCTTGCAGATCGAGCGGCTGCTGAATGACCCGTCCCTCCGTGCTACCCTTACCGGCCAGGCGCGGGAACATGTTCTCCAGAATTTTACGATTACAAAATATCGCGACAACTTTGTCAGGGAAGTGGAAAGTTGCCGTTAAAAACAAGTTATGCAGTACCCCAGAATCTCGATCATCACAGTTGTAAGAAACGGCGAGCAGGACCTCGAAAATGCCATTAAAAGTGTGGTCAATCAAACCTACGGCCATATTGAGTACATTATCCTGGATGGCCTCTCCACGGACGGGACGCTGGATATCATCCAAAAATACGCATCGCAGATCGCCCTCTGGAAAAGCGAGGCCGACCGCGGGATATTCGACGCCATGAACAAGGGCCTCGACCTCGCCACCGGCGACTACGTGTATTTCCTCGGCTGCGACGACGTGCTCTCCTCTCCGACCATTATCGAGGAAGTGGCCGCCGAAATGACTCAGCGCGACGGCATCTATTATGGCAATACATACCTGAAAAAGAGTAATCAAATCTACACCGGGAAAGTCAGCAGGTGGAATATCGCATTGCGCAACATTTCGCACCAGGCCATTTTTTACCCGAAATCCATTTATAAGGAAAAGAAATATAACTTGGACTACAAATTAACGGCCGACCACATCTACAATGTTGAATTGTACAGCCGGTACGAGTCGCAGTTTGTATACCTGCCCAAACTCATATCCTTGTACAACGACCTCGGCATGAGTTCCACGAATGTGGACCCAGTGCACAAAAAGAATATCGTGGGAGTGGTCTACAAGAATCTCGGAAGTGCCGTCGGGACGTATTACTGGTTTCGCGTGAAAGTTTCAAATTTCAAAAACAGTCTGGCAGGAGGGAAATGAATGTAGTCTTTTTCATTTATAACATCTCCGCGGTGGGCGGAACAGAGCGCGTCGCGTCGGTCATTATCAATGAATTAGCTAAAAGAAACTACCATATCCACGTGCTGGGGCTTTACGGTGACCCGGAGAAGATCTTTTTTCCGTTCGAGCCGTCGGTGAAAGTCACCAGCCTGCACATCGAGCACCTCAAAGGCGTCAAAAAAGTACTTTATTCCACCCGGAAAATCAGGGAATTCGTCCGGAACAACCACATCGATACATTCGTAACAGTCGAATCGATCATGGCCACCTACTCGGTGCCCGCGCTCGCGATGACGGGCATTAAGCATGTGGTTTGGGAACATTTCAATTTCAAGGTCAACCTGGGTATCGCGGCCAGGTCGTTTGCCCGGCAGCTGGCGCTTCTATTTGCGGATAAAATCATTACCCTCACGGCTCGCGACATCCAGTTCTGGAAACAGGGCGCCTGGTACCGCAAAGCACAGCTTGTGCACATTCCTAACCCGATGTTCCTGGAAATCAGGGACGTACCGGCAAATCCTTCCAGGACAGTCATTTCGGTAGGCCGTGTCACCGCACAAAAGGGCTTCGACCTGCTGATCGACGCCTGGCATGAAATTTCTGAGGACGACAGGACCGGCTGGAAACTGCTGGTCATCGGCGACGGCGAGGAAACGCCGATGCTCCGGGAAAAAATTGCCGCCTACCGCCTCGAAAGTTCTGTGAGCCTGATAGGTGCTACCAAACAAGTATTTGCCTATTTTGAAGATGCTTCGATCTATTGCCTGAGCTCACGGTTCGAAGGGCTGCCGATGGTATTGCTCGAAGCGCTGGCATTCAAACTGCCCATCGTGGCATTCGACTGCGATACCGGCCCCGAAGAACTGGTCGAACAAGGAAAAAACGGGTTACTCGTCCAACCCGGAAATGTACCCAGGTTAGCGGAAGCACTCGCCACGCTCATGCGCAACGACGCGCTCCGGGCGGAAATGCGGGCCTATGAGTCCCAAAGTATCAAACTACTCAACCTCCCCTCTATCATACAGCAATGGCAAAAAATTTTTGAATAAAAGATGTCGCTATGATGGAAGCATTGATCAGAAACTCGTTTGTAATCCTGCTATTCAGCTGCCAGATAACGCTGGCGCAGCAGCTCAGCATTACCACGACGTCGAGCACGGGGTACATGAAGGATAAGAAAAACGCCATTTATCCGGCATTCGTCGATGGGATACAGTATCAATCGTGGACCGAGGAAGGCCCGAAATCCTATTTCCAATTCGCCGCCCAAGGCGGGAAGGCCCCGTACAAATGGCAACTGGTGAACGGCACTTTACCGTCCGGGCTGAAACTCACCGCCGACGGTAAAATCCAGGGAACCGCTACGAAAGAAGGCACGTTCAATTTCACCGTCAAAGCGACGGACGCCGGCGGTGCAGCCGCTACCAAAAAGCTGGTATTCCAGGCAGAATCCTACCGCTCGAAGTGGATGGCGGATGCCAAATTCGGCATTATGGTACAATGGGGTTCGTTCACGCAGCCAAGCTTGCTCACACCAGAAGACAGGGCCACATTTGAAAAGCGCATTACCAAATTCAATGCCGACGCCTGGGCAGAAGCCATTGCCGCGATGGGTGGGAAGGTGCTGAATTTCACAGCCAAATCCTTCGACGGAAGCCGGCAATGGCCTTCCACGACGCCAAGTAAGTACGAAATGAAGACGAAGCGCAACATCGTCGCCGAGCTCATTGCCGCCTGCCACAAGAGAGGCATCAAATTCGTGGCCTACTTCGCACCCGACAATACTTCCAATAAACTTTTCCAGGAAACCGGCGCCGACGGCAGCTGGGGTACGCTGAACAAAGGTTTGATTAAAGAACTGGTACTGATGGGCGTCGACGGTTTTTGGATCGATGTGACGTCCTCACCGGAAATACACAAGGATTTTGATCCCAAATGGTTTCCCTGGAATGAAATACTGCCCATTATGCGGGCCAATAATCCGTACGTGATCTGTGCCAATAACCCCGGCCTCGACCAGGGCGGAACGGTGCTGCGCTATCCCAATACGGATGTGATCCTCTACGAAGGCGGCATGTCGCCCGATGCATCGGCATTGAAAGTGGCCAAACCGGCTTCGGTGCGGAAGAAAGTGGCGATCGAAGTGGATAATTTGCTGGACAATACCTGGTCGTGGCGGACGGACCCCAAGCTCCGGGAACCGAAATCGGCGGAAACAATCATTAATAATATCAAGGCCAACTGGGCCGTAGGCGCTACCTATATGCTCAACTATCCCGTCCCGACCAACGGCGAAATCATGCCGGCGGACTACGCCGCTATCCTGAAAAAAATCGGTGCATTTGTGAAAGGTAACCAGGGTTGGAGCGCTGCACCGGAAGCATCGCTGAGCGATACTGTCGAATACACCACTGCACAAACATTATCGCTTCGCGCCAAACCCGGCGCCAGGATTTACTACACGCTCGACGGCAGCGCGCCTTCGCCCCAGGCGAAACTTTACAAAGGTCCCGTGAAACTGGACAAAACGACGCGTGTGAGGGCGATTTCCGTTGAAAACGGCAAGCCGGCCAGCAAAAAAGCGGACTATGTGATCAATATCGCATCCACGCGTAGTACGCCTTCCGCACGTAGCGCGCGTACGCTTGCGGCACCGGCTGCCGCGGCCGTCCACGAGCCCGATGCCCGCGAATATTACCGCGGCATGAAAATCACCATCGGCCCGAAACCGATCCGGCTGCATGCCGTCGGCCGCCAGTTCGCAGAAGGAAATACTTCGGCGCACCCGATTCTCATCAAGCGTTTTCAGGACGATTACCCCATTCTGCGGACGTCCATCACCGCCAGCAAGGCGAAAGTCGCGGAGGATGGTTTCAATTATGTGAATACGCCCGAGACCATTTTGGAAGCAGGCAAGTCGTATATGATTGTTTCAAAAGAAAACAAAAAAGACCAGTTCTATGCTTCGGATTTCAAGGCGCCGGTGGAAACAGGTGACTACCGCATTACCGGCCACGCGATCCTGAGCCCCGTGGGCGATCGCGATCCGGTGCAGGACGACAAGATCGGTACGCTTTTAAATCTGCGTTATGAAGTGGTTGCGAACGCAGGAAATCGTAATTTAGCTATCGGTACCACGGCATTCCTGAAAGACAACGACGGTTATTCGCTCGGTCCCGCCCGCGGAACACTCTACGCCGAGAACGGCATCGACGGCGACAAAACGACGATGGCGCAGGCAGGCGGCAAATATCCGTGGACGTTCCTGGTGGATCTGAATAAGGTAAACGACGGTTTGAAATCCGTGACCGTGTATTTCGGAGAAGCCAATTACGCCACTGAATTACAGGTATTTTCGTCGGTAGATGGAAAAAACTGGGAAAAGATCGCCGAGAAATCGGACAATTCGGACATCAAATGCGTATTCCCTTTAAAGAATCTCAGTGCCCGTTATTTCAGGGTCAGGGCATTGAAACCCGATGCCCGCGGGCAAAAAGGCGCACAAATGGGCATTATGGAATTTGAAGTAAGCCAATAACACATCACTATTGCACCCAATTCATTGAAAAGGAACAAATTACTGTACATCCTGCACGACATTCAAATCGGTGGCGTAGAAGTGGCCCTGCTGTCGGCAGTCCCCGAACTGAGTAAAAGATTCGATTTGAAAATCATGGTGCTGGGCAGCATCGACGCGAACATGACGAGCCACCTTACCCCCGCGGAAAAGGCCTGTTTTCATACTTTCGACTCCCCGCTCGGTCTCTATCCGATCACCATATTCAAAATGATCGGTTTCATCCGGCGTTTCGCGCCCGATATGCTGATATGCTCGTTGTGGCGGGCATCGCTGCTAGGCATTATCACGAAATCCCTTCGGCCGGAGACCCGGTTTGTCTCGTTTGTGCATAACACGGCGTTTTTCCACCGCCTCGACCGTATTTTTACCCAAACCGCCATCCGCAAAGCCGACGCAGTATTTACAGACTCCAGGGCAACGGCCGATTTCGTCAAGGCCAGTTTCAAGCCTGCCATACCGGTCAATGTGATCTCGTTTTTTATTACCGAATCGCCGGAAATTAAGACAGCGCCGGCGTTAGATCATCGTACTATACGATTTATGTTCCTCGGGCGTATTAACCCCGTAAAAAACCTCCCACTCGCGATCGATACCATTCAATATTTGTCAGACCGGGGCTATGACGCCACGTTGGATATTTACGGACGGGACGACGGCATGCTTGCAACGGTGAATGATTACATCCGCGCCCGGCAGCTCGAAGACCGGATACAGTTTCGGGGAGAGGTCAACAGCAGCCAGAAACTGGAAGCATTTAAAAACCACCATTTTCTCATTCAGCTCAGCGCCAACGAGGGAATGGCCATGAGCGTAGCCGAAGCGATACAAAACGGGCTGGTTTGTTTTGTGACCGCGGTAGGGGAAATTCCCAACTACGCAACGGACATGCAAACGGCGGTTTTTGCCGATATTAGTACGCCGGAAGCATTCAGGCTATCATTACAAAAGCTGGAAACGGTGGTCGCCGATGCCGATCTGTACGACCGGATTTCTAGCGACGGTTACGCCGGTTTCAGGCAAGTGGGCACTTACTCGGAGTCATTAATCGAAAATATTGATGAAATCCTGCCCGATAAAGTGCATGCCGGCGATCGTTGATGCCGGAGTTATTAAACAATTCGTTCCAGTGGGTTTGCTATTGAGATTATGAAAATTTTACACGTCATCACGCTTGCGGAACTCGGTGGGGCACAATCCGTGGTGATCAACCTGGCGCGGGAATCGGTGAACGATGGTCATGAAGTAATGGTGGCGTCGTCGGAGGATGGTGAGTTGTGGAAGGTACTGCCGTCGGAAGTAGGGCAATGGAAGATCAGTCCGCTGCAACGTTCCATCAGCATTTCCAAGGAGCATAAAGTGGTGAATGAACTGCGCCGCATTTACCGGATTTTCAAACCCGACGTCGTGCATTTGCATTCTTCCAAAATAGGTATCCTCGGCCGGCTCGCATTTCCCGGCAAAAAGATCATCTACACCGTACATGGCTTCGATTCTATCCGGGTGGCATTCAGGAAGTTCCTGCATCTCGAACGCGTGCTCCAGCGCCGCGCCAAGCATATTGTGGGCGTAAGCAAATACGATTACAAGAACCTGCTGAACGAGGGCATTAAAAAGAACGTGTCCTACATTTATAACGGCATCACCGACTATTCCGCCGATACGCCCGAAAACCTGGACAAGGATTACGAACGGGTTACGGACATGATCCGCTCCAAAACGGGCTTTAAAGTCATGTGCATTGCCCGGATTTCGCCTCAGAAAAAATTTGAACTGTTTTGTGAAGTCGCTAACCTGCTGGCCGATCAGAATATTCATTTTTTCTGGATCGGTAACAAGGACCACATGCCCGATCTTCCTGCGAATGCCTATTGCCTGGGCGAGGCGGAAGATGCGCACCGGTTTCTGAAATACGCCGACCTGTTCATGCTGCCGTCCAACTACGAAGGTATGCCCATGTCGATCCTCGAAGCATTGTGCTATTCCGTACCTGTGATCGCCTCGGATGTTGGCGGCGTAGGGGAAGTACTTAACGGGCTGAATGGGAAGGCGTTGCCGAACACGGCGAGCGAATTTGCGCAACAAATTCTACACTATGCCAGCCATCCGGCGGAATTAACGAAGGCTAAAACCGAGGCACGGAAATCGTATGAGGCATATTTCACCGTGGGAGCGATGTACCGGATGTACCTGTCGCTGTATAAGTCCATCAACTGAAAGACGGCGGCCGGTCACAAGTGGTGACAGTCCATTATCGGAAATATCATAAAACAGGAAATTCAGCAAAAAGTACAATTTGTTTAAAAAAAAGGGGAAAATTCTTTACAGTAAAATAATATTTTGTGTTAAAACCTTGGTTATATTTGTTGGTAGCAGATTCATCCCTTCTCCACCAAATATTAATTTTTAGCACAAAGTCCCTTCTCTGCCAAAAATTATATTTGATTTGACTATGTTGACAATTTCGTATTTCAAAAGTTTATTCCTAAACTTGTAGCTTGAACACACGTATAGTCTATAATTCACACTATTTCTAAGTCATTAAATACACACATATGGGCAACACTTACGTAACTGACCGCAAGTACATTCATCGGCTTCAAAGCAAAAATGCCGTTTCAGAAGAAGTCCTGATTGTTACCAGCTACGACTACTTTCTTCAAAAATACGACCTGGCCGCGCTCCTGAAAAAATACCGGGAAATCATCCTGATCCCGCATTCAGACAACGACGACTACCTGCTCAACCACACCGTAAGGCCATTACTCGACAGATTTGAAAAAATACACCTGGTCACCAACCCCCAATACGACCGGCGTAACCGCGTGATTTACGAACTGGTAGTCCGCAAAAACAAATCGATCCGCATTACCACCGTTTACGATTTCTGCGAACGGGACCTCAAAAAAGTATATATCCCCGACGACGTTACGGAAATCAACCCCAACCTGCTGACGATCCCCACTTTCGGCAGACGCGTACGTTACCCCAAGAAAATCATCGACGTCACGATATCCATCATCCTCTTCCTCCTTACATTCCCGATCTGGATCCTGAGCTACTTCCGCATCAAGTTCGAATCGCCGGGGCCGGTATTTTACTACCAGGAGCGCGTGGGGATGAACAACAGGAATTTTAATTGTATCAAATTCAGGTCAATGCGGGTGGACGCCGAACAAAACGGCGCTTCATTCTCGAAGAAGAACGATTCGCGTATTTTCTCTTACGGATCATTCATGCGCCTGACACGGATCGACGAGCTTCCGCAGATCATCAATATCTTCAGACGCGACCTGTCGCTGATCGGCCCTCGCCCGGAGCGCCCGGTATTCACGGAGACATTCGACGAGATTATCCCTTACTACAACATGCGCCACAACATCAAACCAGGCATCACCGGTTATGCGCAGGTAATGTACTCGTACGGAGCCGGCGTGTATGACGCCCGCCACAAGTTGATGTATGATCTGTATTATATCAAAAACTGGACCCTGGCGCTGGAACTGAAAATCATACTGCTTACCGCCGTTGTCATTTTCGGCAAAAAAGGCCGGTAGGTCCTCTGACACCTCGTAGTATCCTTAACAGTCCTGGAATGAGGAAATTGTTTTTCGTGCTGCTGTTTACGGCAGCACTTTGCACTAAAAGCTACTCACAGGATTCCACTTTCTTTTATTCAGCCCGGATCAATGCCGCCGGCTCTTCATCCGGTGTTCCCTTTTGGCTGTATGCCAATCAGAACGGTTCGATACCCGAGAGAGGCTCGTTCGTACAAGCAGCCGCGAGCTTTCACCGCGTGTACAACCAGAACAATCCCCGCTTTTTCCAATGGTCCGGCGGGGCCGAACTCGTAGGATATGCCGGTAAAAAAACGACCGGGTTCTTCACCGATCTGTTTCTGGCCGGTAAGGCAGGACCCGTAGAACTCGCCGTCGGTCAGCGGAAGGAATTCATGGGCCTGGGCGACAGCCTGCTCACAATGGGGCCGATCGCCATGTCACCCAACTACCGGCCGTATCCCAAAATCCAGCTTTCGACACCGCAGTTTGTCGGCCTCATTCCCGGTAATGACATTATTTCCTTCAAATTCTCGTATTCCGACGGACTGCTTGGATCGGCCGCGGTCGATTACGGTAATGTGACGCGCGTTCCCGACGTATATCTGCATCAGAAATCACTGTATTTCAAACTGGGCAAACGCGCCCACCATCTTAACCTCTTTGCCGGTTTCAATCACCAGGCGATGTGGGGCGGCGAGGATAAGATCTTCACCGGCGGCCTTAAACCCCGCGAGGCTTACAGGTACGTCATTTTCGGGAAGCCGTGGGCCCATAGCCGCGTAGGCAACCATTTCGGGACGATCGACGTAGCAGCGGAATGGAAGGCCAGCCAATGGGATATTTTCCTCTACCGGCAGACCATTTACGAGGACGGCTCACTGAAAAACCTCTCCTCCGTTACCGACGGTCTGAGCGGCCTGCGATTCAAGCGGAAAAGGCGGTCCGATGGGGACGGCTTCCGGTTCAACACCCTGCTTTTTGAATTTCTTTACACCAAAAACCAGGGCGGTGCGGTATTTGACTATTTGAATGGTATTTTCGGGAAAGACAATTATTTCAACCATTACGTGTACAACCAGGGATGGTCGTACAGGGGAAAAGGGCTCGGCACACCCATGATTCCTTCGCAACGGGTGACACGCGATAATTTGTTTACGAAGGCAACGCTTTTTACGGCGAACAACATGGTCGTCGCTTACCATTTGGGTGCGGAAGCATCGTGGAACAAAGTAAATTTCCTGCTAAAAGGCACTTTTTCTCAAAATTCGGGCACCTACGATTACCCCATTCGCCCGAAAGTGAACCAGGGCTCGCTCTTGTTCAGGATCGAAACACCGCTTTTACATAGGAACAACGATATTTTAGGTTTAAGTATAGCCTCCGACTTTGGCCAGCTCTACACGCAGAATATGGCATTAATGGTCAGTTGGAGGAAATCTGGCTTTATCTGGTAACTTTAAAACTTTGTCATAGAATTCCGCTGACCATCTTCTTGATCTTTACTAAATGTCGTTCCTAATTTCTCAGATAAGAGTTTGCCTGGCCCTTTGTCTATTACTCATCGTCTTCGAATTACAAGCCCAAGACTCTACGGTATACTATAAAGCGTCCGTTATGGCGGCCGGGGCCACGGCCCAAACCCCTTTTTGGCAATATGCCAATCAACACGGCAGCATTCCGCTGAACGGCAACTTCGGTATTGCCGATGCCGGCATTTACAAAGTATATAACCCGCACAACCCCCGGTTTTTCCAATGGAGCGCGGGCATTCAGGGTATTGCGAGTTACGGCAAATCGGAGAATGTTTTCCTGTCGGACTTGTACGCGGCCGTCAAAATCGGGAAGGTGGAAATCCTGGCCGGCCAGAAAAGAATGACTGCCGGACTGGTGGATACGACGCTTTCGTCCGGGTCGCTGGCGATGGCAGGCAATGCGAGGCCCTATCCCAAGGTACAAATCTCCATGCCGGACTATTTCCCGCTATATTTTACCAACAATTTCGTTTCCCTCAAATTCACTTATTCCGACGGTTACCTCGGGGGCAGCGGCGTTAACTACGGCAGCGCGCCTTACGTACCGGAAACTTATTTACACCAGAAACAGCTCTATTTACGGCTTGGCAACAATTCGCACCGGTACCGCATTTACCTTGGCGGCAACCACCAGGCCATTTGGGGCGGCGAGGACAAAACCATTCCGCTTTATCAACTGAGCATGCTGAAAGCCTATTGGTACACCATTTCCGGCAAGACACTGGATTACCGCAAAGTAGGAAACCATTTCGGCACGTTCGACCTGGGCGGTGAATGGTACGGAAAAGACTGGAATTTCTTCCTGTACCGGCAAAATATTTATGAAACTGGTTCGCTTTTCAGGACGACTAATTTCGAAGACGGCCTGACCGGGCTGAGCGTCAAACGCACCAGGCCGCTGCCGAAAGGCTCCTCCTATTTCGCATTCCATTCCTTCCTCCTGGAAGTGATCGGCACGCATAACCAGACCAACCGCTACCCGATTTCCGAGCTTGCATTATTTGAAAAGGGGAACTACTTCAACAGCTATGTGTATCAGCGCGGATGGTCGTATTACGGGTCCGGTATCGGCACGCCCCTGGCGCCGCCGGCGGGCAATACCGACACCTCATTGCCCCGAAATAAGTCGGAATTCACCAATAATAATCGTTTTTGGGCGTTCCATACAGGAGTGACCGCCACCTGGCTACATTTGAAACTTGCTTTCAAAGGCACTTATTCACGCAATTCGGGGAGCTTCCTCAGTCCGTTCGACAGCGTTAAGCAGCAGGTATCATTATTGCTGAGTGCTGAAAAAAATCTAAATATCTTGAACGGATGCAGTGTTTATTCCGCCTTATCATCCGATATTGGCGAGTTGTATCCGAATACCTACGGATTAAGCATCGGATTGCGTAAAAGCGGCTTTCTGGATTGACCGTAGCAATGCTTACTCGACGTGAATGTTCAATATGATAATAGAAAAGTAATACTTATTTTTGATGGCTATTATACACATTAGGGACAAAGGCGTGAGGGCACACTTATGAGATTTCTTTTATCCATATTACTGACGCTGCCCTTTGTTGGTTTTTCTCAATCCGAGACCAAAGAACCAGTTATATATACGGACTCTACCACCAACTACGTAGAATTTGTCGGAATGGGAAGTACCAATGGGTACACGCCCTTCTGGATTCAGTCCAACCAGTACGGGATCGTTCCTAAAACGGGGCCAAACCTGAGCGCTCGCGCCGGGCTCGAACGTTACTGGACCATTTCTGAAAACAAAACCCGCAACAACCTGCGCGTCGGCGTGGGTGTCGAAGCGGTAGGCAATTTTGTACAAACCAAAAATTTCCTGCTCCCGCAGGCGCATGCGACGCTGCGCTACAAGAACTGGGAGTTTTATGTAGGCCGAAAGAAGCAGGCGTTAGGCCTGGCCGATTCTACGATCGGTTCCGGCTCCTATGCATGGTCGGGTAATGCATTGCCGATTCCCAAAATTTACCTCGGCACGACCCGTTTCGTGCCGGTACCCTTCACCAAAGGGTGGCTGTCGTTCCAGGCATTTTATTCCGACGGGCTGTTCGAAAACAACAGGCCTATTACCGAAAACCTGAAATTTCACCAGAAAGCGTTTTACATGCGCATTGGCAAGCCGCATTCGACGCTGAAACTGTATGGCGGTTTCAACCATCAGGTGCAATGGGGCGGAAAGCTCAAAAAGAACCTGGGGCTGACCAACGACAACCTCAATATGCCTTCCGGTTTTAAAAACTACATTAATGCGGTAATCGGGGCCATTGGCGGCAGCGGCGACGACATCACCTACTTCGATAGCACGAGCCGGATCGGCAACCACCTTGGCTCTATCGACGTCGCAATGGAGATCGAGACCTACGAAAGCAGCATTTTCCTCTACAAGCAATTCATTTACGAAGACGGCTCGCTGTTTTACATGACAGGCCTGAAAGACGGACTTTACGGCGCTCGCATAAAACGTAAGCATTCCTATGGCGCCAATTTCGAGGTAAATGCAGCCGTGCTGGAATTTTTGTATACCAAAGACCAGGGCGGTAACGATTTCGTGCTGGGTGACGGCAGGAAGCGCGGCCACGACAACTATTTCAATAATCAGCAGGTCCGCGACGGCTGGGGCTACTACGACCGCACGATCGGGACGCCGTTTATCCCGCCGACTTCGCAAACCAAATGGCGATGGCCCAATTATGCCGATAATTTCACGAGCAATAACCGGGTAATGATGTTCCATCTCGGAATGGAAGGCACATTGTTCCGTAAAATACAGTGGATGGGTAAATTCTCCTATTCGGAAAACAGCGGGGCCTGGCTGCAAGAATTTAAAGGCTCGCCCAAGCAGTTTTCCGGCATGCTCATGATGCAGTCCAAGCTCGATGTGCTCGGCGGCCTGACGGTCAAAGGCGCCTATGCCGCCGATATCGGCGATTTGTACCGCAAAACATATGGTTTTATGCTCGGGGTACGGAAAGACTTCTCTTTTTACTGAGCCAGGTTACTTCTGATCTTTTCAGCCAGCGTCGCGAGTTCTTCTTGCGACGTTTTTATTTTATGGGTAAAATCCGCGTCGGCCATGCTGTTCAGCGGGAGCAGGTGCACATGCACGTGCGGCACTTCCAGGCCTATGACACTCACGCCTATGCGCAGGCACGGAACCGACTTTTCAAGGGCGGGAACGATGGTTTTGGCAAATGCAAAAAGGCCGGTGTAAAGGCGGTCGTCAAGATCGAAAATGTAGTCAACCTCTTTTTTCGGGATCACGAGCGTGTGGCCCTGCGCAATAGGAAATGCGTCGAGAAATGCGAGGAAATCTTCGTTTTCAGCGATTTTATGGGCAGGGATTTCGCCTGCTACAATTCTTGAAAATATAGAAGCCATGTGGATATGCGGTCAGGTTAAATTGCATTACTCCCAAAAATAGGCGTCGTCAACTTTCGATCCAAATATGGCTTTGAAAACTCAAAAAGTACTTAATATTGTGGACTAAAACTTTAACAAGCGAAACATGAATTGTACAAAATGGAAGGCTTTCGGAAAAGCATCCGTTATCGCCCTGGCCACCCTGGCATTTTCAAATGACGCGGAAGCGCAAAAAGGAAAATGGGTTACTCTCTTCGACGGCAAAAGCCTGAACGGCTGGCACAGCTGGCAGCAGGATAAAGTGTTGCCTCAATGGAAAATAGAGGATGGCGCGGTTGTACTGGCTGAAAAAGGCGGTAAAGACCTCGTTACCGACAAGGAATATGGTGATTTCGAACTCGAACTGGAATGGAAAATCGCCGAAGGCGGCAATAGCGGCATCATTTACCACGTGGTGGAAGATAAAAAATACTGCTGCCCCTACTCTACCGGCCCGGAAATCCAGGTACTCGACGACGTGAAACATCCCGACGCCAAAGCCGGCAAGGACGGCAACCACAAAAGCGGTTCGTTGTATGATATGCTTCCTCCTTCCGATTTCTCGGCTGTAAAACCTGCCGGAGAATGGAACAAAGCGAAGGTGGTCATCAAAGGCGGCAAAGGCGAAAGCTGGCTGAATGGCAAAAAAGTGGTTGAATTCCCGACGCAAGGTGCTGAATGGGACAAACTCGTTGCCAATAGCAAGTTCAAAACCTGGCAGGGATTCGGTGCGTCGTCCAAAGGAAAGATCGCATTGCAAGACCACGGCGACAAGGTTTCTTACCGCAATATCCGCATCAAGGAACTATAATAACCCGTTTTTCAGGTTACCCGACCAATACTCGCGGCTGTAAACGCGCCTGAACGGCCAGTTTTTCAACCGCAACAGAAGGGGCAGATAAGCGTGAGGCTCTTTGGACGATTTACTGTAATGATACAGATCGTCGTCCGTCAGAACCAAACCCTTATAGGCCCCTTCTTCTTTTACCGTAATGTCCCCGAATGGCAGTTCTTTTTCAAATGCGGAATTCTGCCTTACCAGGCGGTCTTTCAGCAGCCAGTCGGAGCGGAATGAGCCGGTAGCAATCGGGGCTGCCTCGAACCTGCCCTCCGACACCTGCAATGCGTAGTCCATGTAAGCCCGGAGCAGTTTTGGTCCCTCATTGGCTGTATTCTCAGTTTGTAATTGCGATGGCCACAGGCTTGTCACAAAGTAAATCTTCTCCCTCGCCCGCGTGACGGCCACATTCAGGCGGTTTTCACCACCCTGCATGTTCAACGTCCCAAACTGCATGGAAACCCGCCCTTTTTCATCCGGCGCGTAGCCCATCGAGAATATGATCACGTCGCGCTCGTCGCCCTGCACATTTTCGATATTCTTCACAAAAAGCCCT
The DNA here is from genome assembly GCF_000382205.1 of Dyadobacter beijingensis DSM 21582. GTDB lineage: Bacteria > Bacteroidota > Bacteroidia > Cytophagales > Spirosomataceae > Dyadobacter > Dyadobacter beijingensis. The sequence continues at coordinate 718,019 of NZ_KB907787.1, read as the reverse complement.
TCCGGTACCGAAGTTTCCTTTTCCAATGCATCCTGGATGGCCGCCTGCTGGTAAAAGTTGAATGTCACCACGCCAATACTCCTGCCGCTTCCGCCCAGCTCGCGGATGAGCCGCAACACTTCTTCCACCTCCACAGCATTGGTATTATTTTTCCAAATGCCTTCTGTTTTAATGTATTCAATACCCGGCTTGCGGTCGTTGACTTTGTTGAAATCGGGCAGCAGTTTAAGGCTTTGCTTGTAAAATTTGCGGTTCGAGAAGTCGATCAGGTCCAGCGAAAGGCTGCGGTAATGCCCCGTAAGCTGGTAATGGTCCAGCGACTGGCCTGCGAGATCGAGCAGGGATTCTATTTCGATGGCCGCAGAATATTCCTCGTCGTCGGTCCGGTCTTCGAACCTTACCCGGTAAAGGTCGCTCGGTGAAAGCTGCTTGCTATCGCCCGTCACCACCCATTGCCTCCCGCGGAATGCCGCCGGTAAACTGAACTCCGCATAGCATTGCGAAGCTTCGTCAAAGATCACAAGGTCGAAAAGCCCGCGTTCCATGGGGAAAATGGCCGAAACGGCCTCAGGCGAGGCCATCCAGCAAGGAATTAAGGCAAATACCTCATCCGGGTAGCTTTCCAGCAGCTTGCGGATCGGCCATATCTTGCGCTTTTTCGTCACCTGATGCCCGAGCTCCCGGTAAGTAACGCGGTTACCGAGGCGGTTTTTTTCTACATCCTCGTACGTTGCCTCGCGGAGCTTGATATTGGCAATGTCCGAGCTCAGCTTTTGCTTCAATGTAATGCTGCCCTGCATCTGATCTTCCCATTGCTTCATTTTCAGGGAGGTTACCGAGCGCAATGCAGGATACTTGCTTTCAATATGCTCAATCCAGGCCAATTTAATGCTGTTTTCAAAAATCGCCAGGGCACGACGCGCATCGGCCGTCTCCTCTCCTGCCGTTTTTTCCAAAACAGATTTGGCAGCCCCCTGCTCATTGGCCGACATATCCGTCCACAACCGGTCCATATCAGCCAGCGAGTCGAAGTCGTTGCGTAAAGCTTCGAGCAATGTGCGGCTGTACTCCGCCCTCCGATCGATCAACGCCGTAATCTGCTCCGGCAGCAGGTAAGGCAGCATGGCTTTTTCCATGCGGTCCCACACTTGCAGCCATTGCGCCAGGTTTTGAACAAGGTCGGTAAAATGAGTCAGCTGATCCTTCGCCCGGACGGCTTCGTGCAACACTTTCCGCCACACGCCCACCTCCATACGCACGGACGCGTCGGATGCGCGCTCGGCTGCACGGAAGAACGCCAGGTATTCACCAGCCTTGTCCGTCGAAAAATCATCGATCAATGCATCATCAAAGCCCAAACCAGGATCTTGGAGCCACGATTCGAGCTGCCTGCGGTTGCGCAGGCGCTCTTCGAGGCGCGTCAGATGTTCCAGCGAAACCGTGAGCCCATTCGCATTCGCTACCCGCTCGATTTCCTTTTTTTCTTTACTAAAAACATCCCAGAAAAATCCCGAAACAGCCGACTGTTTCGTTTCCATCGACTTTTTCAGCATTACCTCGAATGCATTCAGCTGAGACGCGGTCAGGGATAACTCAATGCCTCCCTCGGCGATAAAACCCGCCATTGCATCCACCGCCTGGCGCGCCAACGCAAGCCGCTCGTGCGGGCTGGAAGGTGACTTGGTATATTTTTTCAGCAATCTCCACGCGGTCTCGTCCGAAACGAGCTCAGCGATGTTGCCAAGCCGTTCGATGATCTCGGGCCGGTTGCGGATATGTTCTTTCTCAAACGGCAGGCCCGTCAGGTTTTCAAATGCATGAGCTTGCTTTTCAAACGCATTCGGCCACTCCGAAAGCATATTCTCCATCGTCCGCAGCTCGCCCATGCCGAACGAAGCGAAACTCCGGCGTTTATACCACGGATGATCCGGCCGGATCAGGAATGCATAGTCGCAATAGGTTTTGAAATGCCTTTTAAATCCATCCCATCCATCGATCCTGAACTGGCGGTAATAGTCTCGCATGTCCGCGTGCGGCTGCTGTGGATTGCTCGTCAGGTATAGCTCCTTGATGCTGACGCCGCATTCGTTCTCGTCGAACAATGCAGTCCGAAAACCGTCCAGCTCGCTCACCGTTTTGTCGATCGCGCGGCTTTCCTGGGTGAATTGTCTTTCCAGGAACACCGAATCGAGGCTATAATTCTGCTGCCGGTAGGTCTCTACTTTCTCTATCTGCGACGCAATCTGCGCATACAATGCCGATCGGTCATTTTTGAAATCGTGGATCAGTCCCGTGAAATCCTTCATGCCCGTCGTAGCCAGCCGCTGGTATACCACATCGAGCGCGGCGCGTTTCTGGCATACGAGCAATACACGCTTGCCCCGAGAGGCGAAATCGGCGATCAGGTTGCAGATCAGCTGCGACTTGCCGCTTCCGGGAGGCCCCTGCACCACTACCGAACGCCCGCCTTTCACCGCCAGGATAATTTCCTCCTGCGATTCGTCGACAGGGAAAGGCGTCAGCACATCTTCCTCGCGGATTAGCCTCATTTCCGGCGTCTGCACCGGCATTTCCGGTTCAATATAGTCGTCGGCTTCCTCATTAAAACCAAGCAGCGGAATGCCGGATTCATCTTCTTCCGCCAGATCGAGCAGCTTGTTATAGTCGGGAACGAGGTAGGAACCCGCCTGTGGGAAAATGCCCAGTACAGCCTCGGGATACAATTTTAGTTCACCATTACTCTCGTTAGCCACGAGGTCCGAACTCTTCTCGGCACTGAATGCGACGAGCTGGTCTTCAAAAAGCTGTTGATTGAAATTGATTTTAAACGGCGTCGATTTGAGCCATTCGTATAGCTGCGTCCGGAATTCGAGGAAATCGTCGGGGAAGTCCTCAAACGACTTTTCCAGCACCTCATCCGGGATTTTTACCTCGTTGAAATGCCCATATGCCAGAGCGAAACTCTGGTTGAGCACCACCCCGATATCGTCCCGCTCGAAAAGGCACCATTGCTCACGCTCCATGCGCAACGTCACCGGGAAAAACAGCAGCGGCGCATGGATAGGCGTCCCGTCAGAAAGCTTTCCCTTGATGAACGGATAGCCTACGTACAGATCGCGCGAGCCGCGCTCTTCTTCGATAAACCGCTCCGTACGCGCGATTTTTCGCAGCCGCTTGCTCGCTTCATTCACTTTCTCGTACCGTGGATCGGCCACATCGCACAATGCGACACGGCTTTTGCCCTGGATAACCTGTTTGAGCACCTCCACCGAAGGCTTCGACAACAGGAAATCCGTATCGTGGAAATCCAGGAACTGTTCGGCAGACAAGCCGGTGAGCAACAGCGACTTGTTGCGGGTACTAAGATTGGTAAGTCGTTTTAGATAGGCTTTAAGAATCCGGCTCATAGGTACTCAAACGACACCCGGGGCTTAACTATTGGATAACACCTCGTTCTCTACCTCCTTTTTTTCAGGAATAATCAGCGAAGCGAGAATGCTGACCGCGAGAATACCCAGGATCACGTACAGCGAATACACGGTTTTGAAGCCGATGGATTCGAGGTAGTGGTGCGCGAGCATTTTGCCGCCGATAAACACCAGCAACACACCCAAACCATATTTGAGGAAGCGGAAAAGCCCCATGATATTGCTCAAAAAGAAGAACATCGAACGCAACCCCATAATCGCGAAAATGTTCGAGAAGAACACCACGTAAGGGTCTTTGGTCACCGAAAATACCGCCGGCACCGAGTCGACGGCGAAAATAAGATCGGTAAACTCGACGATGAGCACCACAACGAAAAGCGGCGTCACGAGCCATTTGCCCTTTTTCAATACAAAGAAATGCTCACGTACGTAACGCGGGAACACGGGCAGGTACTTGGATGCGAACCTGACCACGGGATGTTTTGCGGGATCGATCTTTTCTTCTTCGCCGCCTTCGAAAAAGATCTTTCCGCCCTGGTAAACGAGCAGCAATCCGAAGATGTAAATGATCCACTCGAAGCGCTGCATTAAAGCCGAGCCTACGAAAATGAAGATGAAACGCATCACGATCGCGCCGAGAACGCCCCAGAAAAGCACTTTTTTGAAGTACTTGGGCCTTACTCCGAATGACGAGAAGATGAGAATGATGACGAAGATATTATCGACGGAAAGCGCATATTCCAGCAAATAGCCGGTGATGAATTCCAGCGACATGTTTTTGCGGTAGATTTCAAGACTTTCCTGGTAATCTCCGGGAATGAGCCTCAAATGCGGCGCATACTTATTTTTGATCGTTTCGAGCTCGCCGTAACTGTCCATCCCGTGCACGAGGTCGCCGTGCGTGTTGATCACCAGGTAGAACGCCAGGGCCAGTGCTATCCAGGCGATGGTCCAGGCGGCCGCTTCCCCAAACTTGACCACATGGTCCTTTTTGTTGAAAACCCCCAGATCCAAAAGCAGCATTACACTGATTACCAGTATAAAACCTCCAAAAAACAGCACTTCGTTGGAAAACATGAATAAGCAAATTTAGGTGTTAGTGGGCGGTCGGCAGCGCTAATAAAACCGGGCCATGCCGGCAAATCCGCGCCTGTACGCTTTAAAGGAGGCAAAGGTAAGGAAAATATGAAGTGGAAAGGTGAAAACTGACGGGCGGTAAATGGGGCCTGCCGCACATTAATTTTGGCGGGCTGAGCAAGGTCAGCAATGAAAAGGCCCTCGATACGGCGTGCACACAGTTTTTCGTGAAAAAAATTTTCAGCTCTGACGAATTGATTTACAATTTGTTAATCTTTTTCTGAATTTTTTTTACCAAATATTTTACCCAAAAACTTGCGTCAAATGGTAGACCTCCCTACATTTGCACCACGATAACCGACAACGGTTTCGCAAAATACGCGAAAGTAGCTCAGCTGGTAGAGCGCGACCTTGCCAAGGTCGAGGTCGCGGGTTCGAACCCCGTCTTTCGCTCCAAGAGATAAAAGCACCGGAGACGGTGCTTTTTTTCTCTTCACTGGTGCCGGAAACCTGGCTTTTGCCGGGGTGGTGGAACTGGTAGACACGCAGGACTTAAAATCCTGTGGGCCGAAACGCCCGTACGGGTTCGATTCCCGTCCCCGGTACCACGTTTTCAAGGAGTTACGAGCAATCGCAGCTCCTTTTTTATTGCTGCCGGATTCTACCGAACCATTCCCCGACCTGCCTTCATCACCCGCGTCACCGTCATCGACGAAAAGTCGAAGTCCTCCATGCCCGACGTCCTGGTAAACGACAAGCCCTTGGGGCCGGGTGCGTAAGATCGCTACACGCAAAAGCGCAGGCCGGCCCGGCGTACAAAAATGCCGATACGCTCCTTCAAACTTATTCTACAATATTTTTTACCTAATGGCAAAATGGCTCTTTCATTTCGGGTTGTTTTAGGTTATATTTGAAGTTTCCCTACCCGAAAGTTGTGTTCCTGCAAATGGAAAGCGCTCCTTCGGCATCAACATGAATCTCAGCCAACGATATACTGATGAAAGTTTCTCCCTCAGAGCCGTTTAAAATTGTCTATTCAATTCTTAACCACGAGTATCTGGGGTATATCTTCGAGGCATTCGTCGTCCAGCTGACCAGCCAGGGCGATTTTTCATTTCAGATCCAGAACATTTCTTCCAAAAACATCAAGGAATTTCGTTCCGGGCTCGACACCAGGGATTTTGAACTCGTGAAGCTCATCGACGACATCCAGCAGGACGCCGTTCTCAAAAAGTACAATCCCAAAAAATTGAATGCAGTCGACTTCTTTTTGAAGGTATACGATCAGCAAAAAGGTGACAAAACCATCCAGGAAACAATTGCCGGCTATCTTGAAAACTGCAAATCGCGCATTCTTGAACGGCTGGCCGGCAAGGATATTTTCATCATGGGCAACGACGGCAACCCGCTGTGGAAGCCCGTCATCTGGGAGAATGAAAAGGCGACGATCCGCTTCCATTTCATTCGCAATGAGGATAATACGCATTATTTCCCCACGATCCGGCACAAAATGCAAAAGCTGGATTTCCAGTACAAAAATGCATTCCTGATTGGCGAAGATCCTGCCTGGCTCGTGCTCGACGGCCATTTGTACCACTTTGAAGGCAACGTGGACGGCAAAAAGATCAAACCTTTCCTCGCCAAGAAGTTCATCGCCATTCCGGGGCAGGTTGAGGAGCAATATTATGGCCGGTTCGTAGCGCCGCTCATCGCGTCATACGATGTGGTAGCCCGCGGTTTCGAGATCCGAAATGTGTCGTCGCTACCGAAAACGATCCTGACAATTTCGGAGTTTTCATCCAATCCGAAGAAATCCGCCGTGCTTTTCCAGGACAATGAGGATGTGGAGGTGATGGAAGAAGAGGACAATGACGTGGCTTTCGAGCTCTCCTTCCAGTATGCGGGCTTTTCGTTTCATTACGACAGCTTCGCGCATGCTTCGAGCGTGCATATGGAAAAGAAGGGTAACGAGTATTTTTTCAATAAGGTTAAAAGAAATATCGAGGTCGAAGGCCAGCATGTCCGCACCTTGAAGGACATGGGCCTGAATATCCGGAACGGCAAGGTTCAAATGCCCAAATCCGAGGCATTCGGATGGCTGCAAGGCAATGCGATCGCGTTGGCGGAGCACGGCATTATCGTACGGCAGAATACGGCCGATTCCAAGCGCTATTTCCTGGGCTATTCCTCGCTCGACATTTCGATCCAGGAAGGACGCGACTGGTTCGATATCAATGCAAAGGTCATTTTCGGCGAGTTTGAGATACCTTTTATCCAGCTTCGCAACTACATTTTACACCGCAAAAAAGAATTCCTGCTACCCAATGGCGAGATCGCGGTGATCCCCGAATGGTGGTTCACCAAATACTCCGAGTTCTTCTCATTTACGGAAAGCAGCCATGACGACGACCAGCTGCGCCTGCGAATGCACCATCTTGCATTGGTGCAGGAACTCAAAGAAGACAACCTGGCGACCGCCGTCATCAGCCGAAAGCTCGAAAATCTTCGGAATTTCCAGCATATTGAGCCTGCCGTAGCCCCGGCGCATTTCCAGGGCCTGCTGCGGCCTTACCAGAAAACCGGTTACGACTGGCTGCGGTTTTTAAAACAATACCGTTTCGGCGGCTGCCTGGCCGATGATATGGGCTTGGGTAAAACGGTGCAGACGCTCGCATTGCTGCAATCCGAGAAAGAAGGCGGTGCAGACCGGCCCTCTATCCTCATCATGCCTACCTCCCTGCTCTACAACTGGCAGCTGGAATCAAGCAAGTTCACGCCGGACCTGCGTGTGCTCCTGTACACGGGCACCAACCGCGAGAAGGACACCGCCCTATTCGACAATTATGACCTCATTCTGACGTCCTACGGCATTGTACGCCTCGATATCGATATTATGGAGGATTACCGGTTCAATTACGTGATCCTCGATGAATCGCAGGCCATTAAAAATCCGGGATCCATCATTACAAAAGCCGTAAGGCGCCTTAATTCCGCCCAGCGGCTCGTACTGACCGGCACGCCCATTGAAAACAATACTCTCGATCTCTGGTCGCAAATGTCGTTTGTGAACCCGGGGTTGCTGGGCACGCAGGCATTTTTCAGGGACGAATTCCAGGTGCCGATCGAGAAGAAAGGCGACGAAGAAAAGTCCAAGCGCCTATATAACCTCATTAAACCATTTATTTTAAGGAGATTAAAATCACAGGTGGCAACCGACCTTCCCGAGAAGGTGGAAAGCATTCAATACTGCGACATGTCCGATGAGCAGGAAAAGGCTTACGAGGAAGCCAAGGCCTACTATCGCAATCTTATACTGCAAAGCATTGATTCGGAAGGCATTTCCAAATCGCAGCTCGTTGTTTTGCAGGGCCTTACCAAGCTGCGGCAGCTCGCCAACCACCCGGTTATGGTCGATCCGGAATATGCGCATGATTCAGGGAAGTTTGAAGATGTGCTGTACAAGCTGCAAACCGTGATGAGCGAGGACCATAAGATATTGATTTTCAGCCAATACATTAAACACCTCGATCTATTCCGGCATTACCTCGATGAAAAGGAGATCACCTATGCCTACCTTGACGGCGCTACCCGCGACCGCCAGGAGCAGGTAGAATCCTTTCAGAATGACCAGAACATTAAAATATTCCTCATTTCTCTGAAAGCTGGCGGATTAGGGCTCAACCTCACGGCCGCGGATTACGTTTTTATCCTCGACCCCTGGTGGAACCCGGCCATCGAAGCACAGGCCGTCGATCGTGCGCATCGCATTGGCCAGGATAGGACGGTATTCACTTATAAGTTTATCACCAAAAATTCCGTGGAAGAGAAGATTCTCGCATTGCAGCGCTCTAAGAAGCAGCTGGCCGATGATCTGATTTCGAGCGAAGAAGGCTTTATCAAATCGCTGACGCGGGAGGATGTTTTGAACCTGCTTTCTTAATCTGAATCTACATTACTAAAACAAAGAGCCCTCGAATGATGAACATTCAAGGGCTCTTTTCATATTGAAATACTTCAACTACTATGCTTCCGCAGCCGCCGCCTCACGGCTGATCAGCGCTTCACGGTCAGGGCCGGTTGAAATGAATGTAATCGGCAGGTTCAATTCTTCTTCGAGGAACTTCACATATGCATTCAGCTCCGCGGGGATGGCGTCAAAATCCCGAACACCGTCCAGCGAAGTCTGCCAGCCTTTGAAATCTTTGTAAACCGGCTCTACGGCTTCGTCGCAAAGGTCGTACGGGAGCTGGTCTGTCAAAGTACCATCCGCAAGGCGATAATGGGTACAAACCCTGATGTTATCGAAAATCGTCAGAACATCCACTTTCATCATAATCAGCTGGGTTACGCCGTTGATCATGATCGCATATTTCAATGCAGGCAGGTCGAGCCAGCCGGTACGGCGCGGGCGACCGGTGGTAGCACCGAACTCACGGCCTTCCTTACGGATTTCCTCGCCTACTTCGTCGTTCAATTCAGTGGGGAACGGACCGCTACCGACACGTGTGCAGTACGCTTTGAAAATCCCGAAGACTTCGCCGATCTGGCGCGGCGCAATGCCCAATCCGGTTGAAGCGCCGGCTGTCATGGTGGTAGAGCTGGTCACGAATGGGTATGAACCGAAATCGATGTCGAGCAATGAACCTTGCGCACCTTCCGCCAACACGGTTTTACCTGCACTCAATGCATCATTAACCACATATTCGCTGTTCACGAGCGTGAATTGCTTCATGAAATCGATCGCGTCGAAGAATTTTTCTTCGGCGGCCGGTAGTGTTTCCGAGTAGTCAAATGAATAGAAATCGAGGATTACCTTATGCGCGTCTACCAGTTTTTTGTATTTGGCTGCGAAATTAGGCGATAGCACGTCGCCTACGCGCAAGCCCAGGCGCGCCACTTTGTCCTGGTAAGCAGGACCGATACCCCGCAATGTCGAACCGATCTTGGAATCGCCTTTCGAACGCTCGTAAGCGGCGTCGAGCAGGGCGTGGGTAGGAACGATAATGGAAGCTTTTTTGGAAACAAACAGATTGCTGAACAGGTCGAGGTTGTATTTTGCCAATCCTTCGATTTCCCTTTTGAACACAACCGGATCGAGCACGACGCCGTTACCGATGATATTCTGGATATCGCTGCGGAAAATCCCCGACGGGATCTGGTGCAGCACGTGTTTGATACCGTCAAACTCCAATGTGTGTCCGGCATTTGGCCCACCCTGAAAACGGGCTACAACCTGGTAGCGTGGCGCCAGGACATCCACAATTTTTCCTTTTCCCTCGTCTCCCCATTGAAGACCAAGTAGTACGTCAACTTTCATTCAAGATATTGGATTACTGAAACTTATATGGTGTAAGCGGCCCGGCAATGTGCGCATTACCGGGCCTGATCGTGATAATTATCTGTCTTCGTAAACTGCCGTGGCTTCCCGCGGTGCTTCCGTGCGGTTCTGGCAGTTTTCCTTGTTACAGTTTCCGTAGAAAATAAGCGAATGGTGCATTACGCTGAAATTGAGCATCTCTCCTACCATGTTCTGGATCGATTGGATGCGCGGATCGCAGAATTCCATCACTTTATGACAATCTGTACAAATCAGGTGGTCGTGCTGCTTGTTACCGTACGACTTTTCGAATTGCGCGAGGTTTTTACCAAACTGGTGCTTCGTCACCAGGTCGCAATCAACCAGGACGTCGAGCGTATTGTAAACCGTTGCGCGGCTCACCCGGTAACGCTTGTTTTTCATGCTGATATACAGCTCATCTACATCGAAATGATCCTCCCTGGTGTAAATTTCTTCCAGTATGGCAAAGCGCTCGGGCGTTTTACGAAGTCCTTTATTTTCCAGGTAAGCCGTCAAAATTTTCTTTGCGGCCTCAAAATTTGGTTTGCTGGCTTGTGGCATATCTCTGATAATCTTGCGCGAAAATACGCTTTTTTACTTAAATCACTCTCACATTCGCAAGCATAGTCTTGCTACCTCATTAATTACCAATTCAATAACACCTGGGAGCGGCAATGGTTCATTAGGGCTATTTCCCGCTCAGGTTCGTGTCGAAGCGCTGGACATTGTACACGCCTTCAACCTGTTCCAGCTTCGCGATGAGCACATCCAGGTGCCTGGTGTCCTGCACGTAAAGCTTGATATCGCCATTGAAGACACCGTCCTTGGTATCGATCGTCAGCCCGCGCATGTTGATGTGCAGCTCATTCGAAATGATCCGCGTCACGTCGTTCACCAATCCCACACGGTCGGTACCCGACAAGTACAGCCCCGCCAGGAACGCCTCTTCCTTACCCGACCATTTGGCCTTGATAATGCGGTTGCCGTGTTTGGACATCAGTTCGGCAGCATTCGGGCAGGTAGTGCGGTGTATTTTAATGCCCTCGTTGATTGTCACAAACCCGAACACGTCGTCGCCGGCAATTGGGTTGCAGCATTGGGCGAGTTTGTAATCTATTTTATCCATATCGTCGCCGATGAGCAGCATATCGCTATCCGCACGGTCGCCGTGGATCTGTTTCAAATATTTCGTCAGCGTCTTGCCATCGCTTCCGGCAACCGGCGGCGTGTTGCTTGCCGCACCATTTTCCGCCGCCTTTTTATCCTTCGCATCGCGGTCGCGCTTGAACCTTTTCAGGTCGTCGATCGGAATGTACCCCTTGCCGATCCGGTAGAAGAAGTCCGTCGTCGTTTTGCATTCAAAAAATGCCCGGAGCTGGTTCATTACCTCGGCGGTAGCGTCCATGCCCAGTATTTTGAGTTTTTTCTCGACCAATTGGCGTCCGTCCGTTTCGTACCGGCGGTTTTCCTCTTTCAGGAAATCCTTGATCCGCGCGCGTGCTTTGGACGTGACCACGATCCGCAGCCAGTCCTCGTTCGGTTTCTGCTTGCTGGACGTGATGATCTCGATCTGGTCGCCATTGTTGAGCACATAGCTGATCGGCACGAGAATCCCTCCCACTTTCGCCGCCATGCAATGCGCGCCTACCTCGGAGTGGATGTCGAATGCAAAGTCAAGCGCGGTAGAGCCCGCCTGCAATACCTTCAGCTCGCCTTTTGGGGTGAATACAAATACCTCTTCATTGAAAAGGTTGCTGCGAAACTCGTCCAGGAACTCGATAGCCGCCGTTTTATCGCCAAAACCATTCTCCAACGTCTCGCGCACCTGGGTGATCCATTGCTCGATATTGCCTTTGACCTTGGTATCGTTGCCTTTGTATTTCCAGTGCGCGGCGTAACCCTTCTCGGCGATCTCGTCCATGCGCGAGGTGCGGATCTGCACCTCCACCCATTGCCCGCTCTTGCTCATCACCGTCGAGTGCAGCGACTGGTACCCATTGGCCCGGGGCGTGCTCAAAAAGTCTTTCAGCCGGTCGGGGTTGGGCTTATAATGGTCTGTTACAATGGAATACGCCTGCCAGCAGATCGCCTTTTCGCGGTCGCTTTCCGGCGGTGATTCCAGCACGATCCGGATCGCGAAAAGGTCATATATTTCCTCGAAAGGCTTGTTCTGCTTGCGCATTTTGTTCCAGATCGAATAAATCGATTTCGGGCGGCCTTTGAGGATAAAATTCAGCCCTACCGCTTCCAGGTCCTGCGCGATCGGCTCCATAAACTTCGAAATGAAGCGGTCACGGGTGTTTTTGGTCTCCCGCAGCTTCCGCGCAATGGCCCGGTACTCCTGGGGCTCGGTGTATTTCAAATACAGCTCTTCGAGCTCCGACTTGATGCTGTACAGCCCGAGCCGGTGCGCCAGCGGCGCGTAAATGAATATCGTTTCCGAAGCGATTTTGAGCTGCTTGTCGCGCGGCATGCTGTCGAGCGTCCGCATATTGTGCAGGCGGTCGGCGAGCTTTACGAGGATCACGCGCACGTCGTCCGACAGCGTGAGCAGCATCTTGCGGAAATTCTCGGCCTGCTGCGAGGAGCCGTATTCGAAACGGCCCGAGATCTTCGTCAGCCCGTCGATGATCTTGGCTACCTTTTTACCGAACAGGCGCTCGATGTCGTCGATGCCCATATCGGTATCCTCCACGACGTCGTGCAGCAATGCCGCCACGATGCCGGTAGTACCGAGCCCGATCTCCTCCACGACGATCTGCGCCACCGCGAGCGGGTGGTAGATATACGGCTCGCCCGACCGCCTGCGCATGTCCTTATGCGCTTCGACGGACGTATAAAAGGCTTTTTTGATTAATTTAGCATCATTATCCTTCAAAAAAGGTTTGGCTGTCCTTAAAAGTCGGCGGTATTTTTTGAGGATATCCTTACGCTCCTGTTCCAGGTCTATGTTGAGGGATTCAACCAGTTGCTCCACTGCTATTTCTTATTAGTACGCTTCACCAAAATAACAAATTTTGGCGACATTTTTCAACATACTTTTACCCAAAGATAAAATTTTGAAAATAATTTGCATGTTTTGAAAAATTAGGAATACCTTTGCACTCCCAATTCGACGATCGTGTTGAAATGCGGGGTAAAATGAGCGGGCGTGGCGGAACTGGTAGACGTGCTAGACTTAGGATCTAGTGCCGCAAGGCGTGGGGGTTCGATTCCCTCCGCCCGTACAAAATACAAGGGAATGACGGGGCGTCAGATTCCTGTTTGTTTGGAAAGATGAACTGCTCCGTAGTATTGAAACCCGTCAAATGCCCTCAGGACATCGTTTTGAGGGCATTTTTGTTTTTTTCAAATCAATGTAACACAAGGTTTTTACCATAGCATAGCGAAACATGGAAGTATTGTTAGAAAAGAGTTCGCCGACCTTAGCCTCTCTGAAAATAACGTTGACCAAGGAAGATTATCAGCCCAAAGTTGATAAAACGATCAAGGATTATTCGAAACGCGTGAACCTGAAAGGATTTCGTCCTGGCAAAGTACCATCCCATGTGATCCAACGCATGTATGGTAAAAGCATTCTGGTTGACGAGGTGAACAACATCCTCAGCAACGCCGTAAGCACCTACATCCGCGAAAACAAATTGCAGGTAGTAGGTGATCCCGTACCCGATCGCGACAAGGCTGCCGAAGTAAACTGGGATACCCCCAGCTCATTCGAGTTCAGCTACGACCTCGGTATCGCTTCCGATTTCGAAGCAAACCTTTCGGAACTGCCTGCCATCAAGCGTTACGCGATTAATGTAGACGATGCAGAGCTTACTAAAACTGTGGATAGCCTCCGCGAGCGTTTCGCCGACAGCATCCATCCGGAAGTGAGCGAAGCCGGCGATATGGTTTTCGGTGAATTGACACAAGGCGAATTCACTACCCGCACCGCTATTCCCACCAAGCAGGTGAAAGAGGAAGCCGCTGCGAAATTCAACGGCGTGAAAAAAGGCGATGTAGTTACTTTCGACATCAAGGATACATTCACCGATGAATCGGCGATCGCCCACGTAACCGGTAAGAAAAAAGACGACGTGGCGGAACTTTCAGGCGACTATACATTGACCGTCGAGGACGTAACCCGCTCTGCACCAGCCGCATTGACGCAAGAATTCTTCGATAAGGTTTTGGGACCGGGACAAGTTGAAAACGAAGAGCAGTTCAACGAGAAGGTACTTGAAATCATCAAAAGCAACTACGAGCGCGAAACCGAAGCATTGCTCCGCCGCGATATCGAGAATGCATTGCTGGACAGCATTTCCATCGAGCTGCCTGAGGAATTCCTTAAAGACTGGCTGGAACGCACCAACGAAGGCAAGTTCACCCGCGAGCAGATCGACGAGCAGTTCGGTGATTTCGCGAAATCTTTGAAACTGAGCCTCATCAAAAATAAAATCGCCGACCAATCGGAAGTAAAAGTAGAATACCCTGAAATCCTCGCTTTTACCCGTGAGATGGTAAAAGGGCAGTTCGGTATCTACGGCGACGACGAATCGATGCGCGAAACGATCGACCGCGTGGCGCAAGGCTACCTTGCAGACAAAGAACGGGATAACTATACGAGCGTGTTCAACCAGGTGTTCGACAACAAAGTGCTCGAAGTAATCCGCGGCCAGGTAAGCACTGACGAGCAGACCGTAGAGGTTTCAGAGTTCGAGAAACTGGCGAAAGGCGAAGTGGAAGCGGAAGCTTAATCGAAGTTTCTTTTAGCATATAAAAAACACCGTCCGGGACAACCGAACGGTGTTTTTTTGGTTTACAACTAATGCATTAAAACCCGATGCGCGTACGCTCATCACCTATCCGCAGCACACCTTCCCCGAAAAGCTGGCGGAACTTGGTTTTCAGCTGATCGACCTCGTTCTGCAGGCGGCGGTTCTCGGCCAGTAAGCGCGTGTTTTCCTGGCGGAGCCATTCCGTTTCCGACATCGTGATGTCGATGCCGAGCAGTTCGGGCAGCGGCACGTCCAGCAGCTTCGCCACATTCTCCAGCCTTGAAACCGACAGTTCCGTGCGGCCGCGCTCGATGTCCCCGTAAGCCGTCGTCGACAAGCCCAGCATGTCTGCCATATTTTCCTGCGACAGTCCTTTTTGCAGGCGGATCTGTCTGATTTTTTCTGATAAATTGGATGTCACGTTCATAATGTCCGATTATAATGCGTGGGTACGAGGTTTTTAATGCTGCAATGTAATCACTTGACGGCATCGCTGGCTGTCGCATTTTTCGATAATTTATCGCCGAAATTGACAAGGATTATTCGGTGAAATATTCAAATTTGTGCCATGCAACCGGGAACAATACCGCGATATAAGCAGAAACTAACCTATATTGCTTTTCGTTCTCGAAGCCAGTTGCCCTTTAACTATTGATAAATTAAAAATTAATTTTTTCGATGAATTACGGAAATGAATTTAGAAAATATGCCGTTCACCACCTGGGAATGAATGGTCTGACCGTGGACGGTTACATGAACCACTCTGTTGAGAACATGACCCGTTCGGTAATCGAGGAACGCCCGATGAACTTCCGCGAGGTCGATGTATTCTCCCGCCTGATGGCCGACCGTATTATATTTATGGGTACCGGTGTGGACGACAATATCGCCAACATCATCGTGGCCCAGCTGCTGTTCCTCGAATCGGCTGATCCCAAGAAAGATATCCTGATGTACATCAACAGCCCCGGCGGCTCGGTTTACGCAGGTCTGGGTATTTACGACACCATGCAATATGTTCGCCCGGACGTAGCGACCGTGTGTACGAGCCTCGCCGCTTCTATGGGCGCGGTGTTGCTCGCGGGCGGCGCGGCAGGCAAGCGTTCGGCGCTCCCCCACGCACGTGTGATGATCCACCAGCCATCCGGCGGCGCGCAGGGTACTTCGGTCGATATCGAGATCACTACCCGCGAAATCGTGAAGCTGCGTCATGAACTCTACGAAATCCTGGCGCACCACACCGGTCAGACACCGGAGCAGATCGCGCTCGATTCCGATCGTGACAAATGGTTAAAGGCTTTGGAAGCAAAAGAATATGGCCTGATCGACGAGGTTTTGACCCGCGAAAAATAACAGGAATAATTTTTTAGGGAAACGCCCTGGCAGCCTGGCTGTCGGGGCGTTTTTAGTATAAGGCCTAAGGTTGATTTGGTAACCCGGTCAAAAAACCGGAAATTTGCAAAAAGATAACCGCTAATTGTCAATTCAAAGGAAGATTTGAAACATTACATTCGGTCTTCTTGTTAAGTTGGCTTAATACGATTGTTTATGAGGGCATTTGTAAAAAAATACCTGCCCGAAACACTCACCAAACTGTTAAATCGAATCGATGGCACAAGTAAGTTGTTCGTTCTGCGGACGTAAAAAAAGCGAAGTGGATTTGCTTCTATCCGGGATTGACGCTCACATTTGTAACCACTGCATTGCCCAGGGGCACCAGGTAGTTACCGAAGAGCTGGGACCGAAGGAGGATAAGAAAGAGAAGAAATCGAAACTTCCGAAACTGAAACCCATTCCTCCTGCTGAAATCAAGCATTTCCTCGAACAATATGTCATTGGCCAGGACGAAGCGAAACGCTCGCTGGCAGTGGCCGTATATAACCACTACAAACGTCTGAACCAGGCTGCGACCGAGGACGACGTGGTGATCGAGAAGTCCAATATCATCATGGTAGGCGAAACCGGCACCGGTAAAACCTATCTCGCCAAATCCATTGCACGCATTCTGCAGGTACCATTCTGCGTGGCCGATGCGACGGTCGTGACCGAAGCCGGTTATGTAGGCGAAGATGTGGAAACCATTCTGACGCGCCTCCTTCAAGCGGCGGATTACAATGTGGAAGCAGCCGAACGCGGCATCGTTTACATCGACGAGATCGACAAGATCGCCCGCAAGTCGGATAACCCTTCCATTACCCGCGACGTAAGCGGCGAAGGCGTGCAGCAGGCATTGCTGAAACTGCTCGAAGGTTCGATCGTGAACGTGCCGCCGCAAGGAGGCCGCAAGCACCCCGACCAGAAGATGATTTCTTTGAACACCGAAAACATCCTCTTCATCTGCGGAGGGGCATTCGACGGTATCGAGCGCCATATCGGAAAGCGTATCAACACCCGTCCGATCGGGTTCAATGGCGATAACCGCATTATCGAGATTTTCGACAAAGGAAACCTGATGCGCTACGTGACGGCAATGGACCTTAAATCATTCGGATTAATCCCTGAGTTGATCGGCCGCTTGCCCGTATTGACGCATTTGAACCCGCTCGACCGCGAGACACTGCGCCGCATTCTCACTGAGCCGAAAAATGCATTGGTTCGCCAGTATGCCAAACTTTTCGCCATGGAAGGCATTACCCTCCATTTCGAAGATGCGGTACTGGATTACATTGTCGACCAGGCGATGATCTACAAACTCGGCGCCCGCGGCCTGCGCGCGATCTGCGAATCGATCATGACCGACGCGATGTTCGACCTACCGTCGCAGAAGGACGTGAAGGAATTTACGCTCTCGCTCGACTACGCGAAAGACAAATTTGAAAAATCTTCGATGGCATTGCTTCGCTCAGTGGCTTAGCATTCATCGCATTAGCATATTTACAAGTGCCCTGTCTCTTCCAAAGAAGCAGGGCACTTCTTTTTTCATCCCAATAATCCTACTTTTACAGAGAAACACTATATTATTTTAATGGAAACCTGGCTCGTAAATAAATCGATCGTCGTTATCGGAGGAACCACCGGCGCGGGACTGTCCGCGGCACAAGCCTTTGTCAAAAACGGCGCGAATGTGGTGGTAGTGGGGCGCAACCCTGAAAGCTGCCTCATGGCAGAACTGAACCTGGGAAGCAATGCAAGAGCCAAACAAGGTGACGCAACGCAGCCTCAAACAGCGCTGGACGCAATCCAGCTCTGCATTCGGGAATTCGGAAGTTTCGACGCTTTATACCATGCGCCGGAAGACCACGAGGAGCCTGCAACCGATGGCCCGTTGCACAACCTGGGCCTCGAAAGCTGGCGCAAAACGCTGGACCAGAACCTCACGTCCTTAATGCTTTCCAATCAGGCGGCGGTAAGGACTTTCATGGGAATGAACAAAGGCGGGTCCATTCTTAACCTAAGCCCGGAAATCGCTTCGACAGAAAATCATCTTGCAACCCATGCCCGTGCGACATCCAAAGCAGCTGTTATTGGTTTTTCCAAATCCATTGCAGCGGCCTATGCCGGTCATGATATCCGGATCAATGTCATTGCCACCGACACTGCGATGCCCGCTGATATCGACGGCGCAGCGGTGTATCTGTTGTCGGACTATGCCCGGTTCACCAACGGACAGGTGCTCGTAGTCGACGGCGGCCGGAGTGTGCTGGAAGAGCAATACTAGTGGCCGCCCCAACGGTCGCGCTGTGAAGAAATTGCTATCGACGCAGAGAGAATCGCTTTTTTTCTTTTATTCGCGTAAAATAGTTCACCAGACACCGTACTCCTATGGCTACCGGACCGATTGTAACCCTTACAATAAATCCCGCGCTCGACAAAAGCTCCAATGTACCGCGCATTGTACCCGACAACAAACTGCGCTGCGACGCACCCAATTTTGAAGCGGGAGGAGGCGGTATTAACGTAGCCAAGGCCATTCACAGGCTGGGAGGAAATCCGATCGCCATTTTTACCGTGGGCGGCCCTACCGGCCAGCGCCTGCACAAGCTCGTGAAAAGCGAGGGTGTGGAAACCATGGTGATCGAAACCAAACAATGGACGCGCGAAAACTTCCACGTGCTCGAAACAAGTACCGGGTTCCAGTACCGCTTCGGAATGCCCGGCACCGAAATGATGCCGACCGAAGTACGGGCTATCCTCGAAACGATGGAAGAGCTCGACCCCAAGCCGTCTTATATCATCGCCAGCGGTAGCCTGCCGCCCGGCGTCCCCTCCGATTTTTACGGACAAATAGCCCGGATAGCCCACAAGCAGGGCGCACGCTTCATTGCCGATACATCCGGCGATGCATTGCGCTACGCCACCGAAGCGGGCGTTTATTTATTAAAACCCAACATTACCGAGCTCAGCGAACTTGTAGGCGTAGATAAGCTCGAAATGGACGAGGTGGACGATGCCGCACGCGCACTCATCATACGCGGGCAATGCGAGATCGTGATCGTGTCCATGGGCGCGATGGGCGCGATGCTCGTCACCGAAGACCAGGTAGAACACATTCCCGCACCGCCCGTACAGCCCAAAAGCACGGTAGGCGCCGGCGACAGCATGCTGGCAGGCATTATCTGGACGTTATCGCAAGGCAAATCCTACCGCGAGGCCGTCAGAATGGGCGTCGCCTGCGGAACGGCGGCGACGATGAATTCAGGCAGCGAGCTGTTCAGGATGCAGGATGTGAACCGCCTGCTCGACTGGCTCAACCGCTACGGAAAGCGCTACTCGGCCAGTTAACGAAATCCATTTCGGGGTAATAGTAAGAAATCGGGCGTGCGGTCTTTCTCAAAATAAAAGACTTAGTCATGTCCGATACACATTCCCGCCGTCAGTTCGCGAAGATCACCGCCGCCACTGCCGCAGCCCTTACATTCAAGCCGTTTTACATCCTGCACGCCAAACCGAAAGCCGATGGCGAGGTGATAGGCCACGGTAGCCACCGCTACAAGGTGCACCAGGGCTGGGGTAACCTCGACGCTTCGCAGTTCCCGGTCAACAACTGCCACGAAATGGTGCAGGACAGCAAAGGCAGGCTCATTATGGTGGGGGATGAAATTAAAAACAACATCCTCGTGTACGACCGCTCGGGCAAGCTGCTGGAAAGCTGGGGGCACGAATTTCCCGGCGGGCATGGGCTCACATTGTGGAATGCCAACGGCGAGGAATTCCTGTTCATCAGCGATCCCAACATCGGCAAGGTCTTTAAAACGGATCTGAAAGGAAAAATCCTGCTTACGATCGAACACCCGTCGAAAGTAGGCGCCTATAAGGAAGCCGATCCATTCAAACCGACAGAAACGGCTATCGGCCCGGACGGCACCATTTACATTGCCGACGGCTACGGCTCGCAATGGATTTTGAGATACACCCCGAAAGGCGAGTTTATCGACAAATTCGGCGGCTCCGGCGACGGCGACGCCCAATTCTCCACCGCCCACGGCATCGCCATCGACTACCGCGACAAAGCAAACCCGACGCTGATCGTCACCTCGCGTGCCCACAACGCATTCAAGAAGTTCACATTGGACGGCAAATACCTCAGCACCATCTTCCTCCCCGGCGCATTCGTTTGCCGCCCGGTCTTCAAGGACGATACGCTGTACGCCGGCGTCTGCTGGTCGCGCCTGCGCTATTTGAACCAGACACCGAACTCAGGGTTCGTGACGATCATCGACAAGGCTAACAAAGTGATCTCCAACCCCGGCGGTACCAAACCCGAATACCGGAACGGCGAGCTGCAATTGATGTTACAGGAAAAACCGATATTCATGCATTGCCACGACGTGTGCGTCGACAACGACCACAATATCTACGTCTGCCAATGGAATGCGAAGAAAACATACCCCGTGAAGCTGGAAAGGGTTTAAGCAATATCAGATTTTACGCAAACAAAATGATCCGCTGGCGAATGCTAGCGGATCATTTTGATAGTAATGCCATTCACGACCATCGTCGAAATGGTGAGAATGCCGTAAGCCGCTGCAATAGGCATTTGCGGCACGAGCCAGGCCACGCCCACCAGGAACGCGACAAATCCGTACCCTGCCAGCAGCAAACCATACAATATCCGGATCGCCGCATCGGAGCCCTGCTGCGAATGCGTGAATACGGCCAGCGTGGACGTCATGATCGGGAAGGGCGTGAGAATGCCGCTCCAGGTAGGCCCGAGGTAATCCGCCGCCTGCGTGAGTATGACGACGAACAGCGTCGCCACGAGCATGCGCAGGGGAATATCCCACGACGGCTGCTTTTTGAAATCGCCTTTTGTTTTCGGTTTTGGGAAAAAATATAAGACCAATGTGAGCACCAGCAGGTTGATCCCCACCCCGGCCGTAAGCGAAATATCCCGTCCCAGCGAAAGCATCGCCACGACGAAAAACGCCCCGTAGCTGAGCAGCACCGTCGGCAACCAGTGCAGCCGCGAAGAAAGCACTGCATATACCAATGCAAAAAGCATGGTACCCACCGACCCAAGCAATGCGGAAGGAATGGTAGATGCCGCAAATGCCGCGCCATGTTCCAATGCGATAAAAAACGAGATCGGCCCTGCTACCCAGGGAAACCCGCCGATCCAGCCACCCAGCCCCTCGCCCCATTTACGAACAGCTAAGGTTACCCCGGCAATGAGCGGGGGCATGAGCATGATCTTGGTTAAAAGCAGGTCGGACAAGGATTGAATGCGGCAAAATGGAGCACAAATTTACGTTTTAGACCCTAATCCCCTGAAAATTTGAGAAAATACTTCCTGTTTTTAATTGCAACACAGTTGCAATGATGCTATTTTTGCAACGTTGTAACAAAAAGAACATAACCCGCTTCGCACCCGATACCGATGCCCTCGTTCAGACACTCACTCCTGTTCCTGCTGCTCACGCTGCTTTCGCTGACGGCCCACGCCCAGCAGCCCGCGTGCGAGTGCTTTGTGAAAGGTGTCGTGAAAGACCAGCACACGGGCCAGCCCATTGTAGGTGCCACCGTGCTGATCGTCGGGCAGAATAATGGTGTTTTCACGGACGAGAACGGACGGTATGAGCTCCGCAACCTCTGCCCGGGCAACTACACGCTCGAATGCCGCATTATCGGCTATAATCCATTTCAACAGAAAGTCGATCTGACGGCGGGGCACGAAGAAAACTTCAACCTGCTTGAACAGGAAGTGCATTTAAAGGATGTCGAAATCACGGCCCACCGGACCGACGCGCCTTCTTCGCAGCCGTTGACGACTATTTCCGGCGCAGATTTAGATAAAACCCGTGGCCAGACATTGGGCGAAAGCCTCAAAGGCGTTACCGGCGTAACGACGCTCCAAACCGGTTCTTCCATCGCCAAGCCTGTCATCCACGGCCTGCACAGCAACCGCGTGCTCATCATGAACAACGGCATTCGCCAGGAAGGCCAGCAGTGGGGCTCGGAACATGCGCCGGAAATCGACCCGTTCATTGCCACGCGCATTTCCGTCGTGAAAGGCGCGGCAGGCGTGCGCTATGGCTCGGATGCCATCGGCGGGGTAATATTGGTGGAACCGGAAGAACTGCCGGTTGACAAACCGATTACCGGCGAACTGAATGCGGTTGGTTTTTCCAACGGCCGCCAGGGCGTATTATCGGGCACCGTGCAGGGGGGGCTGAACTTTGTGAAAGGATTCGGCTGGCGGGCCCAGGGTACCATCAAGCGCGGCGGGAACATCCGCACACCGGATTATTTCCTCGATAATACCGGCATTAGCGAAAACAACTTCTCACTGGCAGCAGGTTACAGAAATAAGGGGCTGGGCATCGATGTATTTTACAGCCGCTTCGATACGCAGATCGGTATTTTCTCCGGGTCGCACATCGGCAGCGTCACCGATTTACTCAACGTGATCAAAAACGGCGAGCCGTTCGTCAAATCCGGGTTCAGCTATGCCATCAACCGGCCTAACCAGAATGCGACGCACGAGCTCGTCAAAGCCGAAACACATTACCATTTCAAAAACGGCAACCGGGTGCAATGGACATTCGCACGGCAGTACAACAACCGCAACGAATTCGACCTGCACCGCCCCCGCAACGACAGCATAGCGGCCCTGAACCACCCCGAACTGACATTCAAACTCACTTCATTGACAAACGACGTGGTCTGGGACCACAAACCCGTTGCCGGCAAAATCACGGGGCAAATTGGCGTAAGTACGTTATACCAATACAACCTCATGAGCGGCCGTCCGCTGATCCCGAACTTCAACCAGTTCAACGCCGGGCTGTTCTGGATCGAGCGGTACGTGACCGCGAAATGGGAGCTGGAAGCCGGCCTGCGTTATGATTACCGGACGCTGAAAACCTACCGGATCGTGAACCGCGAGAAGATCGCCGACCAGTTCGATTTCAGCAATTTTTCGGGAACTGCCGGCGCGACGCGCAATTTTTCGGAACGCCTTTCCGCACGCCTGAACGTGGGTACGGCCTGGCGCGCGCCGAACGTGAGCGAGCTGTTCAGCGACGGCGTACACCACGGCGCGGCCGCCTACGAGAAAGGCGACGCCACCTTGCAGCCTGAGAAGGCCCTTAATTCCATCGCTAGCGTGAAATACGCCGCACCGAAATGGAGTATCGAGCTGGGCGGTTATTACAATTACATTTTTGATTTTATATACCTGAAACCGCAGCCCGAACCGATCCTGACCATCCGCGGTGCATTTCCCTACTTCAAATACACTCAAACCGACGCCTCTTTCAAAGGCATCGACGTGTCGGGAAGCTGGGAATTTGCGAAGCGCACGACGGTTTCGAGCAAGCTCACGTACCTGCGCGTGTACGACGAGCGTAACGACGGTTACCTGGTCATGATCCCGCCCAACCGGTTGGATAATGCATTGAAATACCAGCTCGCCGATCGGGGCAAGTGGAAGGACGGCTTCATTTCGGTCGGTAACCTGCTCGTAGCGGAGCAAAAACGCGTGCCCGCCAACAGCGACTTTCTTCCGCCGCCCAAAGCCTATTCGCTGTGGAGCCTGCAAGCGGGCGCGACGCTGAAGGTATCGGAAAAACAGCACCTGGAAATCGGTATCAATGTGCAGAACCTGTTCAACACCATTTACCGCGACTACCTGAACCGCTTCCGCTACTATGCCGACGACATGGGCCGCAATGCGTCTCTCCGCCTGAAATGGAAGTTCGGCGCTTAGCGAAGCCGGGCTTGACGAAGCCCGACTTAACGAAGCCCGACTTAAAAATGAATTTAATACAATACTTAAACCTATTACGTATGAAAATGAACCGTAAGCTGACCTGGATGCTGCTCGCCGCGATGACCACCGCCTTTGTGCAATGTAAAGATTCGGGCGACGAGGTGGAACCGGACGACGAGAATGAACTGATCACTTCCGTGACATTGAAATTCACCGAACAAGGCACGTCCAACGTCAGTACTTTCTCCTATAAGGACGCCGACGGCGACGGTGGCAATGCACCTACCAAATTCGACACCATTGCGCTGAAACCGAACACGACCTACACGCTGGCCGTTGAGCTGCTCGACGAAAGCAAGTCGCCCGTGGATGATATTACCAAGGAAGTGGCGGAAGAGTCGGACGAGCATTTGTTTGTGTACACCCCTTCGCCCGCGGCGCTTTTGACCTACACCTATGGCGACAAGGACAAAAACAACTATCCTATCGGCCTCACAGGCTCCGCGAAAACCGGTGCAGCCGGCAATGGCACT
This sequence comes from Dyadobacter beijingensis DSM 21582, assembly GCF_000382205.1. GTDB lineage: Bacteria > Bacteroidota > Bacteroidia > Cytophagales > Spirosomataceae > Dyadobacter > Dyadobacter beijingensis. The sequence goes on along the minus strand of NZ_KB907787.1, from coordinate 693,732 downwards.
TTAAAGGTGCAGCTACGCCACCAGCCAGGCGCCAAAAACGGCACGCCAACGCCAGGAAGCGACGATGTAAACCTGGATTTCCAGTTGAAAGTGAAATAAACCGTGAAATTGGAGTGAAACAAAAATGGATCAGCCGGTTGACTGATCCATTTTTGTTTAGTTGCATTTCGGGCAAATGCCCTGTATCAGCAGGTTGAAATTCTCGGGATGGTACCCGTCCGGCAGGCTCACGGCGGGAATATGCAGGTTTTCGAGGCAGTTGGTTTCGCCGCAGGAGCTGCATTTGAAATGGATGTGATCATGCTGGTGCTTTTCTTCGGAGCAGCTGTGCGAGCACAATGCGTAGCGCAGGCCCTCGTCGTCGAGCACCTTGTGGATAATACCTTTTTCGAGGAATGTTTTCAGCGTTCTGTATATCGTCACACGGTCGTAACTCTCTCCCAACGCGCCTTCCAGGTCCCCGTGCGACAATGCATTCTTTCTATTGATAAAAGTCGAAAGCACGTCTTCGCGACACGTGGTGGTGCGCAGGTGGTGTACTTTCAGCGTTTCCCTTAACTGGTCCATTGTTTCCAACAGTTTGATAAAATCCTCCCTTCTAAAACCTTTCCTGCCAAAGTTAAGTTCTAACCGGTTCAAATTCCAAGGATTCCGATTACACTTTCAGGAATTGACGAACCACAAGAGAAAAATATTCTGCAACCCCGTTGCAAGTTCGAAGCGAGGGTGTTATTTTTGCAACATTATTGTATGTAGGAAATGAAAGCAGTACACTCACATGGCAGGGCCGACTACATTGGGATCTTAGGGTCCGTGTTGTGCATTATCCATTGCATACTGGTTCCTGCATTGGCGCTGGGCTCGTCGGTAGCGACGCATAACCACGCGCATATCGGCCTCATTTCGCTCGATTACCTCTTTATCCTCATCAATGGTATCGCCGTGTACTACGCCACGCGCGACCATCGCTCGATCGGCATCCGCGTTTTACTTTGGAGCGCATTGGCCATTTTCTCCGTTTCGCTGATCTTCGAAGGCCGTCACCAGGTATTTGCGTGGCTGGGTTACGTGGGTTCCGGGCTGCTGATCGTCGGCCACCTCATCAACCTTTACATTTGCCAGATCGCCCCGCGGTTGAAGTTCCGCACCCGCTGATCATTTATCGTATTGCACTTCGAAACGGCTCAGATCGGGCCTGTTGGCATGTTTGCGGCTTAGTTCGTATTCAAAAAACGTCTTCCCCAGGTTAGCCATGAACGGGAAGCCTACGGTTTCATAGTCGTACTTGTCGTCGTTGAAAACGCCGTCCTCATTGCAGTAGATCACCGCCGTTACCATGAACTCTATCCCCTTCTCGAAGTCGGCGATGTAGGCATTGTCGAGCAGGAAGCCATATGCGTCCCCGCATTTGTTGAAAAGCCTTATATGCCGCGGCAGGCGCGTTTTAGTAGCCCCGAAAAGCAGGAATTTCACGAAACCATCATAGTAATCGTCGGTATAACTCGCCGGATAGCTCGTTTCCACGGGAAATTGCGACATGTACTGGTACATAAACCGGTAATCGTCCTCGGTGAGATTGAACCGCTGCGAAGCCGGCACCTGGTCGGGGAAGAAGAGCGTTTTTAGCAGCCGGTGCTGTTCTTCGAGCGGGAAGAAGTTCTTTTTGGTAAAATCAAACGGCTCGTTCACGAGCGCCCCGTCTTTCATATAACCTTTGCCTAACAGAATGGGACCTGGCGCATTGTATTCCTTTTCATCATATTTCGCGGGCTGCTGAAAGACGATTTTGCCGTCCTTTTCAAACCGGATGGGATTGGTATACCGGTTATTTTCCGGCCCGATGGGCGAATCGAGGCGGTGGAGAATGCGGCTGCTGGTGAAGCCCTTTTGATGCAGGCTGTCGTTGAACTCCTGCTGGCCGATAAATTCGTAGAGCCTGTTGAACGCGTCGTTATCGCTCGCGAGCAATATCTTCTTGGCATAATGCGCCACCGAAGGCAGCCCGTCCTCGGAACTCGTATCCGCTTTTACGGCCGTTTGCTCCGGCCGGACGGCATCGGTGTACATCGGCGTGTACTTGTCGATTCCCAGCTTGTTCAGCTTCTCGAATGCCAGCGCTACCGCCGGTAGCTTAACGGTACTGGCCGGATAAAAATATTCGCCGGTATTGACGCGGTAACCATGCGTAGTAAAATGCGGGACGTTGTTTTTATTACGGTCGATCTTCGTGTAAAGGATCTGGACTTTGTATTGTTCAGGGTTTTGCAGGATCGCCGAGAATCGTTCGGGATGCTTTTTCAGTAATTTTTCAATGAAATTATCCGCGTGATATTGAGCGTGGATCGGCAGGGCTGCCAGCTGTAAAGACAAGAGGAGCAACAGTTTATAATTTCTAAAAAAAAGCATGGATACTAGCGGGCACGTGTTAGCCGAATATACGATTTTTTATTTTAAAGGGCGGCCGGAATTAGTTTTTACTGCCGTGCTCCTTTTCTGATGAGATACAAAAAATGGCGAAATAATGGGAGAAAACAAGTTGCGCAGCAGGGGCTGGTTTGGCAAATCGGGTAAGGACGGGTTCATTTACCGCGCCTGGATGAAAAACCAGGGTTATCCCGCTGACGAGTTTGAAGGACGGCCGGTGATCGGCATTTGTAATACATTTTCGGAGCTGACGCCCTGCAACGGGCATTTCCGCGAGCTCGCCGAGTCGGTAAAGCGCGGTGTGTGGGAAGCAGGCGGGTTTCCGCTGGAATTCCCGGTGATGTCATTGGGTGAAACGCTCATCAAACCCACGGCGATGCTCTACCGCAACCTGGCAAGCATGGACGTGGAAGAATCGATCCGGGCCAACCCGATCGACGGCGTGGTACTACTCTGCGGCTGCGACAAAACCACGCCGTCGCTCGTGATGGGCGCAGCGAGCGTGAACATCCCGACCATCGTCGTGTCCGGCGGGCCAATGCTCACCGGTCGCTACCGGGGCAAAACCATCGGCACCAGCGACGTCTGGCGTTTCAGCGAGCTTCACCGCAAGGGCGAGCTCACGCAGGAAGAGCTCTACACCGCCGAAGCCTGTATGTGCCGTTCCGACGGCCACTGCGCGGTCATGGGCACGGCATCTACGATGGCTTGTATGGTGGAATCGCTCGGATTGACATTGCCCGAGAATGCAGCCATCCCGGCGGCGGATTCGCGGCGGAAAGTCCTCGCGCATTTGTCGGGCCGGCGCATTGTGGATATGGTGAAGGAAGACCTGCGCCTGTCGCAAATCCTGACCCGCGAAGCATTCGAGAATGCGATCATGATCAATGCGGCCATTGGCGGCTCCACCAACTTTGTGATCCACCTGCTCGCGATCGCGGGCCGCATCGGCGTGGACCTCAACCTGGATGATTTCAATGATTTGTGTAAAAAAGTGCCGCTCCTGCTCAACCTGCAACCTTCTGGCGGGTATTTTATGGAAGATTTCTATTATGCGGGCGGCCTGCCGGTGGTGATCAAGGAACTGAGCGGAATGCTGCATCAGTCGGTAATCACGGCTAATGGCAAAACGATGGCCGAAAACTCCGAAAGCGCGGAATGCTTCAACCCGGAGGTGATCGGTACGATGGAAGAGCCAATCAAAGACCTGACGGGACTGGCCGTCGTGCGTGGGAACCTGTGCGAGAACGGCGCGGTGATCAAGCCATCTGCTTCGCTGAAACCGGAACTGATGCAGCACCGCGGCAAGGCGATCGTGTTCGAGGATATCGACGATTACAAGGCCCGTCTCGACGACCCTGAGCTCGATGTGGATGAAAACAGTATTTTAGTATTGAAAAATGTAGGGCCGAAAGGCTATCCGGGCATGCCGGAGGTGGGTAATATGTCGTTACCCAAGAAGCTGCTGGCACAGGGCGTGATCGACATGGTACGCATTTCCGACGGCCGCATGAGCGGTACCGGCTTCGGAACGGTAATTTTGCACGTGTCACCGGAAGCGGCGGTAGGCGGCAACCTTGCATTGGTGCAGGACGGCGACTATATCGAACTGGATGTAGAAAACAGAAAGCTGCACCTGGAAGTATCCGACGAAGAACTGGCGCGCCGCCGCCAGCATTGGAAGCCGCTCGAACTGGGCTATAACCGTGGTTACGTGCATTTGCACATCAACCACGTGACACAGGCGCATGAAGGCGCCGACCTCGATTTCCTCCGCGGAGGCTCCGGGGATCAGGTAACGAGAGATTCGCATTAAACAGGCCGGTAATGCGGCATGTACGACCGCATTACCGCCGACAAATTCAATATTGCAATGAGCAGCCAACTTTTTGACAACCACGTAGCGATCGTCACCGGTGCCGGGCAAGGCATCGGGTTTGAAATAGCCAAACAACTGGCCTGCCAGGGCGCAGGGGTTATCCTCAACGATACCGACAAGGCCCTCGCCGCCGAGGCCGCCAAGAAAATCCGCAACAAGGAGGGCGAATGCGTGGCCTTCGCTGGCGACGCTTCCCAGCCCGAAGTGATCGAAGCGATGGTAGACGAAGCTGTAAAATGCTTTGGCAAGCTGACATTGACCGTTTGCAACGCCGGCATTACCCTCTTTGGTGATTTCTTTGAATATCCGGTGGAAAATTTACGCAAGGTACTGGAAGTGAACCTGATGGGCTCCTTCCTGCTCACTCAGGCAGCGGCCAGGCAAATGCGGAAGCAGAAATCGGGCGGACGGATACTGCTCATGTCGTCCGTAGTCGGCCACCAGGCGCACCAGTTTCTCGGTGCTTATGCGATGACGAAGGCCGGGCTTGAAATGCTCGCGAAGAACCTCGTCATCGAACTTTCTCCGCACGGCATTACCATTAACACCGTAGCCCCCGGCGCCACTTTAACGGAACGGACATTGGCCGAGGACCCTACTTATCCCAAAACATGGTCGGCGATCACGCCGATGGGTCGGCCTGCCATTTGCGAAGACATCGCCCATGCGGCATTGTTCCTGCTGTCGCCGCATTCGGGGCACATTACAGGGCAAAGCCTGATCGTCGACGGCGGCTGGACGTCCGTAAGTCCCCTGCCCGATCTCAGCAATATGAACGTAAAGAAAAACTAGGTTTATTCGCCCGAAAATAGCTGCGCTTCCAGGTCATCGATGCTTCCGTCTTTCGAGAAGAAGAGTTCGCGTGGCTTGGCAGCGGTGCTGGGGTTGACGGTCATGAAGCTGCGATATTGCTCGTCGTTAATGATTTTCAATGCCAATGCACGTTTCAGTACCATTGGGAACGGCACTTTGAAGAAATTGGCGATATCCGACGCCAGGAAATCCGGGATTTTGGAAATATCGTTCCTGAAAAAGCTCTCTACTTCTTCAAACGGCAGCAATGCTTCAAAAATGAGCTGCTCGGAGCGGGCTGCCAGCGAAGTGGCGCTCGCGTAAATGGTGTGCAGGCCAAGGGAAACCGTCAGCAAATGAATGTGGTAATTGCGCTCGTTGATATCTGAAGCCGCATTCACAAATACCCATCCTTTCTGATGGTAAATGGCTGAAAAGCCTTTAAAATGCGGATCTACGTTGTGCAGCTGCGCGATTTTGATGCCTTCCGGGTACGGCAGCTTGTGCCCGATCTGATGCACGATGTCCTGTGCGTAGGAAATATCCGCTACCTCGCCTGCCGGTTCGATCATCCAGTCGCCATTCACCAAGCCTTCAAAAAGATGATCTGCGGCGCGACGGCTTTCGACTTGTCCCAAATGCAGGACAATGCGGTTACCGCGGACGGAATAATCTAAAAGGAGTTGATTTTTGGGCTGTTTGCGGGCCATATCGAGGTGTTGTTGAGGTGTTAACTTTCAAAGATACGTCCTTCCCATTTCCGCCGCAACAGCCGACAGGTAATATTATCGCCACTCCAAAGTATTGAGCAGTTGCAGCATATCGGCCTGCAAATAGTCAATTACCGGTGCCAGCGAATCATTCTTTGTAGCCGTTGGAAAATAAATAGCCCCCCGTAGAAAATGCCCGGTACTGTCGGTGGTGTAAAACTGGTAAGGGCTCGGCACATCGCCTTCGATCTTGAAAAGCATGGCCGTACGCCCCGATTTTCCCAGAACGCGCTGCTCCTGAATGGACGACGCGCGGATCTGGTGCTTGCTGGCGAGCTTGTAGCTGTCGTCGATGAATGCTTTCAGCAAGGTGGGATTGTTATTCAATGCCTTGTAAGTAATTTGAATATTGGCCTTGAACTGCGGATAGTTGATAAAAATCCAGTCTTTTCCTGCCAGTTTAAAGGTATCCGGCTCCACCACCGCATATTTCGAAACCTGGAAAGAGTAGGGATGCTTTTCAGTAAGCTGCTTGTAGGCGTGCCCCGGCAGGTCGATGCGGTTATAACCTTTGGGTTTGGGGATGTAGGTTTGGTCCTCCCCTTTTTTACAACCTGAAAACAGCAGTGAAAGGGGCAGGAAAATCGCGACAATGGTTTTGTACATATCAATAGGGCCCGTTGGCAAACTTGCGCAAAACTAACGAAAACAGTTTTACATTCATTTTATCCCAAACCCTGAAAAGAAAAAAGCGAAACCGTCATAGACAGTCTCGCTCTCCGGCATCCTCCTCCGTTACTCTACGGTAACCGATTTGGCAAGATTTCTTGGTTGGTCCACATTCCGGCCCCGCATGACTGCAATGTAGTACGAGAGCAGTTGCAGCGGGATCACGGAAACAAGCGGCGTCAGAATTTCGTGGGTATCAGGCACTTCGATCACAAAATCGACCATGCCGGGGATCAATGTATCACCCTCCGTCACGATCGCGATTACGCGGCCTTTACGGGCTTTCACTTCCTGGATGTTCGACACGATTTTTTCGTACGAGCTGTCTTTCGTGGCCAGGAATACCACCGGCATATCCTCGTCGATCAATGCGATAGGGCCGTGCTTCATTTCGGCGGCCGGATAACCTTCTGCGTGGATGTAGGAAATTTCTTTGAGCTTTAATGCACCTTCCAATGCCACGGGAAAATTGAAACCGCGCCCGAGGTAAATGAAGTTGCGGGCATAAGTGAATATGAATGCGATCTCCTTGATTTTGGCTGCATTTTCAAACACCTTTTCCACCTTCGCCGGGATCGTCTCGAGCTCGATCAGCAGTTGGCGATAAGTTTCCTCCGAAATGGTGCCTTTGCGCTTCGCTAGGGCAATGGCCATCAGCGTGAGCACAGTCACCTGGGCGGTAAACGCCTTGGTACTGGCCACACCGATCTCCGGGCCCGCGTGTGTATAGGCGCCTGCGTGCGTGGCGCGGGCGATGGACGAGCCCACGACGTTGCAAACTCCGAAAATCGTAGCCCCTTTGGACTTGGCGAGTTCAATCGCCGCCAGGGTATCCGCCGTTTCACCCGATTGTGAAATGGCTATGACAATGTCGTTCTCTTTAATGACCGGGTTCCGGTAGCGGAACTCCGACGCATATTCCACCTCGACATTGATCCGCGCCAGCTCCTCGAACAGGTATTCGGCCACCAGCCCGGCGTGCCAGGAAGTACCGCAGCCGACGATTACCACCCGGTCGGATTGGGCCAGCTTGTCGAGGTAATCGTTCAAACCGCCGAGTTGCAGGTGCGCGTCGTCCGCACGGAGGCGTCCGCGCATCGAGTCCGCGATGGAGCGGGGCTGCTCGAAAATTTCCTTGATCATGAAATGGTCGTAACCGCCTTTTTCGATGGTTTCGAGCTCCATTTCGAGTTTTTGAATGTAGGGAATGGTCTCGGTGGTGCTTTCCAGGTGCTGGATGCTCAGCTTGCCCTCGCTGATAACGGCCACTTCGTAATCGTCGAGGTATACCACGTCTTTGGTATATTCCACGATCGGCGTGGCGTCGGAGGCCAGGAAATACTCGTTTTCGCCTACGCCTATTACGAGTGGGCTGCCTTTGCGGGCCGCAATGAGCTGGCCGGGATGGTCCACCGACATCACCACGATAGCATAGGCACCGACCACTTCCTTCAATGCCAGCCGCACAGCTGCTTCGAGCGACGCCCCGGTTTCTTTCTGCACGTCTTCAATAAAATGGATCAGCACCTCGGTATCCGTATCGCTGAGGAATTGGTGGCCTTTGCCGATCAGGTTCTGTTTGATCGCCGCGTAGTTCTCGATAATCCCGTTGTGGATGATCGATAATCTGCGGTTGTTGGAATAGTGCGGGTGGGCATTCACGTCGTTGGGTTCCCCATGGGTGGCCCAGCGTGTGTGGCCAATGCCGATCGTTGCGGGAAGCTTCTTTTCTTTCAGCTCGGATTCGAGGTCCGTTACCTTTCCCTTCTTCTTGTAAATATTCAATTTACCATTTTCGAGTAAAGCAATCCCCGAGCTGTCGTAACCACGATATTCGAGTCGCTTCAATCCTTTTAAAATTAAAGGATATGCCTCTCTGCTTCCAACATAAGCCACAATTCCGCACATATTCTTAAAATATTTTAAATTTTGTGTATGTGATTGATGGGAGCAAATAAATGGCAAAGCGGGATCGTTAGCAAGCTAAATTTCAATTAAATACTAAAAAATATCCAATTTATCAACAGTGCTCGAACACACGAAACATTCCGGGAAAACACAAAAAAGCCGGCGACTGTGAAAATCGCCGGCTTTTCTGCCCTGTGAAATGTATCTGCTAGCTTACCAGATCGTTGTAGAGGTTGTAGTACGACTCGGAGAAATTCTCATCCTGCTCGTCGAGCTGAACGCGTTTGGGCGCGTTGTTGAAAATTTCGTTGAGGCTCGCGCTGCAATGCTCTTCGGCTTTGAGAACGGCATCCGCATAAGCACATCCGATTTTGACAAAACCTTCGAAATCGGCGGAATGCAAATGTGCCAGTGCTTCATCGCTCACGTCCATGGCTTTGGCCTTGCTCTGCAAATCCGCGTCGAATTTGTAGTCGAAAGCATTATTATGTACGGTAAACACACTTTTCGTATCCTTAAACATCGGATCATTACGGTAAGTGGTTTTCAGGTACAATGGAATCAGAGCCGTCATCCAGTCATTACAGTGCACCACATCCGGGGCCCATCCCAGTTTCTTAACTGTTTCCAAAACACCCTTGCAAAAGAAGATCGCGCGTTCGTCGTTGTCATCGAAAAAGTTATTTTCCTTATCGAAGAAAACGGATTTGCGATGGAAGTAATCGTCGTTATCTATAAAATAGACCTGCAACTTCGCATTGGGAATCGAAGCTACTTTAATGATTAGCGGCTTTTCTTCATCTCCTACGGTAATATTGATTCCTGACAGTCGAACTACTTCATGAAGCCTGTTTTTGCGTTCGTTGATCAACCCGAAACGCGGAACGAGTATCCTGATTTCTGCCCCTTTTTCCTGCATTGCCTGAGGGAGTTTTCTCACGTAGTCGGCAACATCGGTTGTTTGGAGGAAGGGATTGATTTCACTGGCTACATACAAAATTCGTAGTTTCTCCATAGATCTTTTAGCAGTTTGTGAAAAAAAGTTTTGCAAAATTATACAAAAAAAATGGCAATTTCAAAAGATATTCCAAACTAATTGTCATATTGCGGCCAGTTTGGGAATTCCCTATCCTGATGTTTCCATAATCTGCTTTACGTAAGGCGCTATATTGAAAAAGCAATCGTAGCTCGCAGGTTACTCCCTCAGTTTTCAGAATTTACATGGAAGTATTCACTTCGGTCAAAAGCCTCCGCCAGTACCTCGACCAGCAACTTTTACAACAAAAAACCATCGGGCTCGTGCCTACCATGGGTGCCCTGCACGAAGGCCACATTTCGCTGATCGAAGCGGCCAAAAATGGGACCGATATCGTCGTTTGCAGCATATTCGTGAACCCCACGCAGTTCAACAACCCCGAGGACCTGGCCAAATATCCGCGTACGTTCGAAGAGGACCGTGCGATGCTCGAAAAAGCGGGCTGCTCGGCCGTGTTCGCGCCGGCGGTGGAGGAAATGTACCCCGAACAGCCGGTACTGAAAATTAACTTCGGCGAGCTGGAAACGGTGATGGAAGGTGCTTCGCGGCCGGGTCATTTCAATGGTGTCGGCATTGTCGTGTCGAAGCTGTTCAATATCGTGAGGCCGCATCGTGCCTATTTCGGGCAGAAGGATTTGCAGCAGGTATCGGTCGTGAGCCAGCTCGTGCGCGACCTTGCATTCGGCCTGGAACTCGTCATATGCCCTACCGTGCGCGAAAACGACGGGTTAGCGATGTCGTCCCGTAACCGGCGGCTGAGCGACGCCGAGCGTGCCATCGCGCCGCAGATTTACAAGATCCTTGCAGGCGCATGCGACGCTTTGCTCGCGGGCGAGGCAGTAAATGCAGTGACCACCGAGGCGGAAGCGCTTTTCAAAGCTGCGCCCGGGTTTACGCTGGACTATTTCGAAGTGATTAATATCAAAACCTTGCGGCCTGTGGACCAAATCGGCCCGGAAGGCGGCAATGCGATCTGCGTCGCGGCATTCCTCGGTCCCGTGCGGTTGATCGACAATGTGATATTCTGATATTGGTCTAAAAACCTTGATAAAGCAGAAAGGCTCCTTATCGGAGCCTTTCTGCTTTTACCACTATCAACTGTTAAGCCAGTTTCCAGTCGCCGCGGTACTTGCGTTGTACGAACTGGTTCGCTTCGTCGAAGTTGGTGATTTTCATATTCTTGCCATCCCACAACAGTTTCTTGCGGCCAGGGTAGTCGAATCCTTTGCCGTCAGCCTTCGCGGTGCGGAGGTTGTAGCTGCGGATACCGAGGTTACCCATAATCACAGTTTCTGTCAAAGGACCCGCGTAATCGAACGATGATGTCAACGCTTTGTGCTCTTTGCTGTTGAAACCGGCTTTGCAGGCGTCGCTCCAAGACACGTGGTGGCCAAATTCCGGCATCGGCGTGTATTTATTACCGAAATCTCCCTGCTTGTATTCGAGCTTGGTACCGTCTTTAAGGTACACCTTCGGCGCAATACCGTAAGTTCCGCAGGTCATAACACCTTTTTCACCGATCAAAAGTACGCCATTGCTGCTGTCAGGTTCGCCCAGCGGATCGTTCGCAGGGATCAGGTCCGGGTGGAACGGACGGAGACCGCCGTCGTGCCAGGTCAAAGTCACTTCCGACTTATTCACTTTGTTCGCGGGGAATTTCAATTGTACGCGTGATGACGGCGGGCAGCCTTCCGGAATGTATTCGGCCGTCCAGTCTTTGATGAACACCTGTCCTACCGAGCATTCAACTTCCGTAGGATAACCGAGGCCGAGCGTACGGAACGCCGGGTCGATCAGGTGACAACCCATGTCGCCCAATGCGCCGGTACCAAAGTTCCACCAGCCTCTCCATTTGAACGGGTGCCAGGCCGGGTTGTAATCCACCCAGTCGGCGCAGCCTACCCACAGTTCCCAGTCGATGTCCGCAGGCACTTCGTGCTTGCCGGTCGGAACGGGAATGCCTTGCGGCCATACGGGACGGTTGGTCCAAACGTGCGCCTCGTGGACGTTCCCGATGAGGCCTTTGTTGAACCACTCCTTCATTTGCGTCTGAGCCGGGTTGGAAGCGCCCTGGTTACCCATTTGGGTTACCACTTTATATTTGCGCGCCGCCTCGGTGAGCATACGTGCCTCGTAAATATCGTGGGTAAGGGGTTTTTGCACATATACGTGCTTTCCGCGCTGCATAGCGGCCATGGCGATGATCGCGTGCATGTGGTCCGCCGTAGAAACGGTTACGGCATCAATGCTCTTGTCCATTTCGTCGAACATCTTGCGGAAGTCCTTGTATTTCTTGGCATCCGGGTGCAGTTCGAAGTTCTTTTTCACCTGCGCCTGCGACCAGTCCACGTCGCAAAGTGCCACCAGGTTCTCAGCGCCCTTGTTCCAGGCATTGTTGGTATCAGAAAAACCTTTGCCACCCACACCGACACCGGCGATATTCAGCTTGTCGCTGGGGGCTTTATATCCTTTCCCCAGCACGTGGCGGGGTACTATGAAGAAACTTCCAATGGCCGCCGCGGAGGACTTCTGGATAAAGTCCCGGCGATTAACGTCTTTCGGTTTGTTTTCTGTACTCATCGGTTTTGGTAATGAAAAAATAAAGTAGATTAATATAGATGTAAGGAATAAGTTTCTATTGAGGCCCAAATACTATTAAATCCCGCTTAAATATAATAATGTATTTACGAAACATCATGTAGAACGCGATTTCAAATATTCTGGAACCGTCCCACCGGAGAGTATGTTTTGATGGCTGGGTATTATTCCTGTAACTTTGCGGGGTAATGCATTTCAATTAGACCAATACCACCGGGTAATGCAAATCACAGTAATGAAATCGAAGATTCACCGGGTGAAGGTGACTCAGGCGGAATTGAACTACGTTGGCAGCATCACGATCGACGAGGATCTGATGGACGCCGCGGGACTAATAGAGAATGAACAGGTTCACATTGTGAACAATAACAATGGCGAACGTTTTATCACATATGTCATTAAAGGTGAGCGCGGTACCGGCATGATCTGCCTCAATGGCGCGGCGGCGCGAAGGGTGCAGATCGGCGACATCATCATCATCATCGCGTACGGCAGCATGAGCCAGGAAGAGGCGAAGACATTCAAACCGATGATCGTTTTCCCCGACCATAACAACCACCTGGTAAGCTAGCCTTCCGGGACCCTGCACTATACATTATTAGCAAAGCATGAAAAATATACTGCGTTACACGATATCGCTTGTCCTGGCAGGCGGTCTGCTCTGGTTTGTGTTTAAAGATATTAACCTGGGCGAAATGCTTGACCGTTTTGCCAAATCCGACTGGCGGTGGATCGCCGTATCATGCTTTTGCCTCCTGCTCGCGCACATCATGCGGGCATGGCGCTGGGGAATGCTCATCGAGCCGCTGGACCATAAGCCGGGCATTGTGAACAGCACAATGTCGGTCCTTACCGGCTATTTTGCCAACTACATCGTGCCCCGCATGGGCGAAGTGACGCGTTGCGGTACACTTTATCGCCTGGAACGTATTCCGGTAAGTTTGAGCTTCGGTACGGTAGTGGCGGAGCGGATTTTCGATGTGATTATCCTGGTATTGATGATCGGGCTGAATTTCATCCTCGAATTCGAGCGGCTCAGCACTTTTTTTACTGATTTTTTTCAAAGTAAAATAGGCGGCAGCCAGGGCGGCGGTTCGGGTAGCGGTATGTTGCTCAGTATTCTGATCGTCGGGTTGTTGGCTGTCGGCGTGGCGGCTACTGTTATTTTCAAAAATGCCGCATTGCGTAACAAATTGCAGCAGAATGCGCTCATTGCCAAAATCATCGGCTTCGCGCAAGGCATGTTGGAAGGCCTTCTGAGCGTGCGCAAGCTGCGGAATCCGGGCCTTTTCATTTTCAGCACCGTAATGATCTGGGTATTGTATTACCTTGTTTCCTATGTGCTTTTCTTCTGCATTCCCGAAACTTCCGACCTCGGTCCGCTTGCCGGGCTGACATTGCTCGTTGTCGGCGCGATCGGTATGACGGCGCCTACGCAGGGCGGGATCGGTGCGTACCATTTGCTGGTGGGCAATGTGATGGTCCTTTACGGGCTTTCGCAGAACGACGGCATCACATTGGCGACATTCATCCACGGTGCGCAAATGCTCTTTATGCTCGCCATCGGCGCGTTGGCATTTCTGTATGTGCTGATTGTGAATAAAAACGCCGCCGCCGAGCCGGAGCAAGTGTCCGCGGCAAACTAATTGCTACCTTAATAGTCTCGAAAAATGGAAATGGAGTATGTTAGGTTATCCATTTCTTAAATCCATATTGTCTTTACAAATGAATTTGACCGAAAGCAAAATCCTGAGATTAGAAGAAGCGGTGCCGACCGTGGAAGCATGGCAAAGAGCCGGACAAAAAGTTGTATTCACCAACGGATGTTTCGATATTGTACACCTCGGGCACATCGATTACCTCGAAAAAGCCCGCGCATTGGGCGACAGAATGGTACTCGGCCTGAACACCGACGCTTCGGTAAGCCGCCTGAAAGGTCCGCTCCGACCGGTCGTCAATGAGTATGCAAGGGCCAGGCTGATGGCAGCACTCTCGTTCATCGATGCTGTCATTTTGTTCGACGAACCGACGCCTAGTCAGCTCATCGAGGCCGTAAAACCTGACATTTTGGTCAAAGGTGACGATTATACGATCGAAAACATTGCTGGCGCGGATTTTGTTTTGAGTAGAGGAGGTGAGGTCAAAACGATTGCTTTGGTACAAGGCTACTCAACGACTGCACTGATCGAGAAAATAAAACAAGGATATAAATAAATAGCAATAACTATGGGACTTTTGATTGCTTTGATCGTAATGGGCGTGAGCTTTTACGTGCAATGGCGTTTGAAGAGTAAGTTTGAAGAATATTCACAAGTGGGATTGAGCAACGGCATGAGCGGTAAGGAAATCGCCGAAACGATGCTCCGGGAAAGCGGCATTTACGACGTAAGAGTGGTGTCCGTGGAAGGCCGTCTGACCGACCACTATAATCCGCAGGATAAGACAGTCAACCTGAGCCCCGATGTATATTACGGACGAAGCGTAGCGGCCGCGGCTGTGGCTTCCCACGAATGCGGGCACGCCGTGCAACACGCGACTGCTTACAGCTGGCTACAATTCCGTTCGCAAATGGTACCGTTCCTGAGCGTCGCGTCACAATATATGCAGTGGATCATTTTCATCGGTGTGCTGCTGATCAATACGTCGATTATCCCATTGACAATCGGTGTCGCATTATTCGCGGTGACGACATTGTTCAGCTTCATTACACTACCGGTTGAATACGATGCAAGTAATCGTGCATTGGCATGGATCCAGAAAAACCGCATTGTGAACGAACGCGAGTACGTGATGTCTGCCGATGCATTGAAATGGGCAGCCCGTACTTACCTCGTAGCGGCAATCGGTTCATTGGCTACCCTGCTCTATTATGTGAGCTTGCTGATGGGGCGCCGCGATTAATAAACTCATTTCTTCCGCTGATTCCAGTACACGACCAGATTATGCGTCGCGCGGCCGGCGGCTATAACATCCAGGTCCCCATCGCCGTCCAGATCGGCCGGTATGAGGTCTTCGCAGGCGATTTTGATCTTTTCATCCAAAGTATACTCCGTCCATTTCTTGCCTTCGGCGTCCGTTCCCACATAAATGCGGACGCCGGTTTCGCCGGTCACGTTCGGGTTGCGCCAGCCCATGACCACCTGGTCGCGGCCCTGCCCGAAGAAATCGGCGCAGGCTAATGCGTGGCCTTCCTTGATGCGGTCGGTAAGTACGGTACGACCCTCTTTAGTGTAAACGACCAGTTCGGTACCGTGCATCGGCTCAATGGTGGCGGTAAACAATTGCTTTTTACCCAGGCTTCCCGTGCGGATCTCTCCTACCCCGCGCTCCGGCACCATCCAGTTTCCCGACGGTGCCCAGCCATCAGCCCCATCCAGGAACACCTGCACGCCTTCCTTGCCTGCAATGGACATTCCGGCCATTCTGCCGGGGATTTCCATCGGCTGGAAATTGTGCGTCATATGCATATTGGTTTCGATCAGGTTATAGGGCCAGATGCCCTTCCTGTTCTCTGGCACATCGAAAACGATCAATTTCACGCCTGCGCCGTTTCCGCCCGTATTTCCCTCGCCGTGTAACGGCAGTACCGCCAGCTGGAACGGCCCATCGGCCGTTTTGACCCAATGCATACGGTGGATCGTCACCTCGTGGTGCAGCCGCACGGGCGTCCACGGCTGTGTACGGTCGTCCGGCGATACCAGGTAGAAAACGGCGCCCGATGTTTTCAGATTTTTGGTTTCTGAGGGGTTCCAGCCGGCTCCTACGGCTACTTCGACTTTGCCGTCGCCGTCGATATCGCGGGCGGCAATGCACACATTGTCCTGTTCGGTGAGGTCTTTCGCGATCACGTAGCGCGTCCAGGCGCCGGTACCTTTCCCGGGATTTTTATACCAGACGATTTCCTTCTTATCCGCCAGCAGAATATCCGTTTTACCATCGCCGTCCACGTCACCCGACGCCAGGCCGTAGCCGATGCTCACCTTATCGTCGATAGTCTGCCCGCTGAAAGTAGCCGTTTGTGCGAAGGCATTGCCCGCCATCAGAAGGGCCATCGGGAGCAATAGTCGTTTAGTCATATTTATGAAAACCGGCACCGGCCGGAGAATAAATGTTTTAACCTATTTTTTAACAATATACTTCAAAAAGCGCTCAGCGGACATTGAAAAAACAGTTTTTTGTGTCGCTTTCACTGCCATTGCCTACTTTTGTAAATTAATGTGAAACCAAATATCGTTCATGAAAACAGTCCCTTTACATCAGCTCCATATCCGTTTGGGCGCAAAAATGGTCCCGTTCGCAGGTTTTGAAATGCCTGTCCGTTACTCCTCGGATCTGGATGAACACCACACCGTAAGAAATGCCGTGGGTGTGTTTGATGTATCCCACATGGGCGAATTCAGCGTAAAAGGGCCTGGTGCGCTCGCATTGATCCAGAAAGTATCCGCGAATGACGCTACGGCGCTGTATGACGGAAAAGTGCAATACAGCTACCTGCCCAATGCGACCGGCGGCGTGGTGGACGACCTGCTCGTGTACCGCATTGCCGAGGACGATTATTTCCTCGTTGTGAATGCCTCGAACATCGAAAAGGACTGGAACTGGATCCAGGGCCAGAATACCGAAGGGGTGGCGATGGAAAACCTGTCGGATGCGCTTTGCCTGCTGGCCGTTCAAGGCCCGAAAGCGACTGCTGCATTGCAGAAACTGACCGACGTAGACCTCGCTTCGATGGAGTACTATACTTTCAAAATCGGGGAAATGGCGGGAATCAAGGATGTTATTATCTCGGCAACGGGCTATACCGGCGCGGGAGGTTTTGAAATATATGTAAAAAATGCCGATGCCGAAAAGATGTGGGAAGCCATTTTCGAAGCAGGTGCGGAGTTCGGCATCAAGCCTGTGGGCCTCGGCGCACGCGATACACTGCGACTGGAAAAAGCATTCTGCCTGTATGGCAACGATATCGATGATGTAACGTCGCCATTGGAAGCCGGCCTGGGCTGGGTGACCAAATTCACGAAAGATTTTATCAATTCCAAAGCATTAAAAGCGCAGAAAGAAGCCGGTTTGACGCAAAAACTGGTCGGTTTCGAGATGATCGACCGGGGTATCCCGCGCGGGCATTACGAACTGTGCGACGCGGAGGGCAACAAACTCGGCGAAGTGACTTCCGGAACGCAATCGCCGACTTTGCAAAAAGGCATCGGGCTGGGTTACGTTCCCGCGGCATTCAGTAAGGCAGGTACGGAGATTTTTGTCAAAGTCCGCGACCGGTTGTTGAAAGCACAGGTTGTAAAAACGCCATTTGTAAAAAATTAACCCTCCTATTAAAGTCCGATTGCACATTTATGAAACAACTTGACGTTTGTCTGACTCCGGATTTACTTCATCTGCACAAACTGGATAACTCGATCGTGGTCGTAGCCGACATTTTCCGCGCAACTTCCTGCATGGTAACCGGCCTCGCTTACGGTGTGAAAAGCATTACGCCCGTGGCGAGTGTGGAAGAATGCAAGTTTTTGCAAGACAAAGGATTTATAGCCGCCGCCGAGCGCGATGCGCGCAAGGTAGAAGGTTTCGACCTCGATAACTCACCATTCAGCTACATGCACGAAAGCCTCATCGGAGCGCAGGTAGCGATGACCACTACCAATGGAACGCTTTCGATCGCGAAGGCGAAATCGTCGGCGGTGAAAGTGATGATCGGCTCGTTCCTGAACCTGGGCGCATTGGCCGCCCATCTGAAAACGGAGCCTTACGATGTGCTGGTACTGTGCGCAGGCTGGAAAGGCCGCCCGAACCTGGAAGATACCTTGTTCGCAGGGGCGTTGGCCGAAGCACTGAAGGATCAATTTATGCTCCTGGAAGACGGAACGCTGATGGCGCAACGTTTATACCAGCAAAGCCGCGACAACCTGCTCGCCAGCGTTTCCAACTCGTCGCACGTGCGTCGATTACAGCGCCTGGGCATTCAGAAGGACATTTCGTACTGCCTGCAAACCGATCTTTACGATGTGGTTCCGGTGCTCCGGGGTAGTACGCTGGTTTCCATGAACTAATATTTACTCAATCCAAACTGCATGTTCCGATTCGTATTCGTTATTTTTCTAGGATTGCTGCTGTTCGCAGGTCAGGCAGAAGCGCAAAGAAAGTCCGGCACGCCCAGAAGAACGTTGATCACGCCTAAAAGCAAAGCCCCTGCTCCCGCCAGACCGTCGGCCGTAAAGACCGACACCCTGAAAAAAGCGTCGGCTGTTACTACGCCGGGCGTGTCCACGCCGGGCGTCTCCACGCCGGGCGTCGCGACGCCTGCAACGGATACCACCGCAGCGGACACGACGATGCCGAGCGGGGTTTCAGCCAATGGCGACACGCTGACGGAAGCGGCCAATGAAGCCAAACTTCCCGTGGAAAAGGCGGACAGCATTCACTCCTACAAAATTACGATCGAGGACATTTCATACCTTTCCGTTTGTCCGGGCACGAATGTGACCATTCCATTCAAAGTGGAAGGGCCGTTTGACGAAGACAACACCTTTATCGCACATATTATCGACGCGACCGGCAAATCGGTGCCTATCTCGCTGCCCGTGAAGAAGAGTCCGGTGAAGGCCGTGATACCTTCCTATAAGGTGGGTGGGGAAGTGTACCGCATTCAGATCGTAGCGTCCATTCCGGTCGTGAAAAGCCAGGAAGTGCCTTTACGACTGCTCCAAGCGCCCGCCGCGAAGATCGACCTGATCGACGGCACGCAGACCGTGCGCATTATGCCGGGCCAGGAAGCGCATTTGCGTGTGAACCTGACGGGAGCGGCACCGTGGTCGTTCCGCCTTTCGGACAGCACCACTGTGCTGCAAACGCTTTCGAACCCACATTATATTACGGTAAAACCTACCGATGTGAAGGCCTACCGGGTAACGGGCGTTTCCAATGCCTGCGGAAGCGGCACTACCTCCGGTGAGGCGATTGTGAATGTAAACAACAATCCCGAGCCCAAGCTGGAACTGAAAGAGATCGAAAAAATCGCCAAGCTGTGTGCGGGCGTGCCTTTCCAGGTGCCATTTAATGCAACCGGGAAATATAAGGAAGGCAACAAGTTCATCGTGCAGATCGCCGAGCGCAGCGGTGCATTCAAGAACATCTCGACACCAGATTCCACCGGATTCATCACAACGCAAATCCCGGATACCTACAAACCGGGCGAATACCGCCTCCGCGTGACGTCCACAGCTCCGTACCTTGTGAGCCAGACCGCCAATATCTCCATTGTGTCGCCTACCGTGGCTACTTTGCAGAAGGATTCATTGCGGCTGGGCGAAAACGAATCGGGTATGCTCACCGTCAAATTCACGGGCGGAGGCCCGTGGTTCGTGCTGCTTTCGGATGGTACCTATGAGAATAACATCCAGGAATCGCCGCACAAAATGAAGGTAAAGCCTTTCTATGACACCAATTACCAGATTACTTCGGCAGGTGGTTTGTGTGGTGTAGGTAAATTCTCGGGTTCCGCGAAGGTGACGGTGAAAAGTCCTCCCGCGAGCATTACCCTCGACAAACTGCCGCAAAATATGGTCTGCGCAGGTTCTACCATTGATATACCTTATAAAACCGAAGGGCGCTACAACCCGGGCAACAAGTTCACGGTGCA
Organism: Dyadobacter beijingensis DSM 21582; assembly: GCF_000382205.1. Classification (GTDB taxonomy): domain Bacteria; phylum Bacteroidota; class Bacteroidia; order Cytophagales; family Spirosomataceae; genus Dyadobacter; species Dyadobacter beijingensis. The sequence goes on along the minus strand of NZ_KB907787.1, from coordinate 674,008 downwards.
AATGACCGACAAATCGGGACGTTTCGTCAACCTGCCGACTACCGTCACCGCGACGGCCATGCAGGTAAAAATCGCGGCCGCATCGCCGGGTGATACGACCAAATTGCAGAAAATCCGTATCGTTTCCTCCTCGCCGGCAGTTTCGAGTGCGATTGAGGAACTGGAAGTAGTGGCGCCGGACAAGGCCGTTGGCGAAGTTTCGGGACGCGGTACCATTTCAGCGGGGCGCACGACGCGTATCCAGTTAAGATTTAAAAACGGCCTTCCGCCGTGGTCGTTCACGCTGTCGGACGGCACGGCGATTAATGGTACATTCCTTAATCCGTACCTGATTTCCGTTTCGCCAGCCTCGACGACCGAATATACCATCAGTTCGCTTAAAAGCGGTTGCGGCACGGGCAGCGGACGCGGCTCGGCTGTCGTGACGGTCGAAAACTAGCATTCAGACATGCGCAAAGCGGGGATACTGTTGCTATTTCTGGCCGTTGCATTCGGCCCTTCGCGCATCCTGGGACAGGTTTTGCCGATCGGTCAATGGCAAAGTCATTTCAATTACCGCTCGGCACAGCAGGTCGTTCATGCTGGCCCGCTGGTTTATTGCGCTTCCTATAATGGACTTTTTACCGTCAACACGACGAATGGCGACACCCGCGCGCTGTCGAAAGCCGATGGCCTGAGCAACACGGGCATCAGCGCGATGGGCTATTCACCGGATTCAAAGCTGCTGCTGCTCGCCTACCGCAACGGTGTGATTGATTTTGTATTCTTAAACGAACAGTCGGAGCCGGACCAGATCGAAACCTGGGACCTTTTGAACAACACCCAGGGACTACCGGCAAACAAAGCGATCCGGCGCATCGTCTTCAGGGATGAACTGGCCTATATCGCTTCGAGCTTCGGCGTGCTGGTGCTGGATTCCCGGCTCAAACAGGTCGAAGAAACCTACCGCTACATCGGTACCAACGGCGCACAGATAGCAGTAAGCGATCTCGCATTCGGCGGTGATTCCCTTTTTGTAACAACATCACAAGGCAATGTGCTGGCCACATCCATGCGCGCAGACGTGAACCGGCAGTATTTTGCCAATTGGAAAAGCATTCCTGCGCCTGGCAATGTGACCAGTATAGCGGCATTTGGCAATGCGATTTATGCTGCTGTTTCCGGAAAAGGTATTTACCTATATGAAAAAGGAAGCTGGAAACTGGTCTATGCAAATGTAAGCACCGCATTGCGGCTCCTCGATAGCGGAGACGTGCTAACCGCCACGACCGGTACCGCCATTGTGAACATTGGCCAGGGTAACACGACGACGACCTTGACCAATCCACTTTTCACGGGCATTCGCGCGGGGCTGCGCGCCGATGGGAATGCATGGTGGGTCGCCGATCCTCAAAATGGGCTGGTCACGAATCAGTTCGGGGCTTTCAAACCAATTTCCCCTGCCCAAACCGATACGACTATCTCGCCCCGCCCCGATTCGGTCATTACTGATCTCGCCGGCCTCTCGTGGACACGCCTGCCCGAGGCATTGGGCGGCGGTATCATTGTGAGCAATGCAGACGGCTCCCGCAAAAAGGTGCTATCGACCTCCATTGGTAATGGCAGCTTGCCGGCTTCGAAAATTAACAGTCTTGCGCTCGACACGGACGGGTACGTCTGGTTCGCAAGCGCGAAAGGCGCGGGCTACTTCATTCCCGACGGCGTACTCGAAGCGAGCCGGGTAGATGCATTGTTGCCCATTTACGGCCAGCGCCGGTTGTTCAACAATGAAGAATGTACGGCCATTGCCGTGGAACCTGGCAACCGCAAATGGATCGGTACGCGTACGGGCCTGTACCAATTCAGCGCGGACGGCACCGAACTGGTTCGGAAATTTACGGCGGCAGACAGCCCGCTTCCCTCCGACATGATCACAGCACTGCGTTTCGAAGGGGAAACGGGGCTGCTTTTTATAGATACGCCCGCCGGCATGGTGTCCTACCAAACCGACTCTAAAACGGCGGCGGAACGCCTGGCAGACATCCGCATATTTCCGAACCCCGTCAGACCGGGTTATTCGGGCAATGTAGGCATCAGCGGGCTCACCGCACAGTCGACCGTGAAGATCACCGACCTGGCGGGCAGGCTCGTTTTCGAAACCCGTTCGGAAGGTGGTATGGCGTCCTGGAATCTGAACGATTACACGGGACGGCGCGCACGCGGAGGCATCTATATGGTGTTTGTCGTGGGAGCCGACGGCAATGAACGTCAGGCGGGTAAATTGGCAATTATTAATTAAAATCCTAAATTGATCCAGGCGTTCCGATGAACGGGCGCCGCATGACCATATGATGGCGAACCAGGAAAGACCGCCCTATATCGTAGGAATCACGGGCGGCAGCGCTTCGGGGAAGACCTATTTCATGAAAAACCTCATCGACGCATTCAGCCAGGAGGAGGTTACCCGCATTTCTCAGGACAACTATTACAGGCCCATTCACGAGATCCCGCGGGACGAGAACGGCGTGGAGAACTTCGATCTTCCCGAAACGATCGACCACCACCTTTTCGCGGAGCATATTGCCGTCCTGCGGGCGGGGCGTTCGGTGCACCAGAAGGAATACACGTTCAACAACCCGCTGATCAAGCCTGAAATACTGGTGTTCGAGCCGCGACCGATTATTATTGTGGAAGGCATTTTCGTTTTCTATTTTCCTGAAATAGCCCGGCTGATCGATCTGAAAATTTTTGTCGATGCGAAGGAGCATGTTAAAATAAAACGCCGCATTATTCGTGATAATAATGAACGTGGGTACGATCTCGACGACGTATTGTATCGGTGGGAACATCACGTGGCGCCAACTTATGACAAATTCATACTTCCCTTGCGCGCCGAAGCCGATATGATCATTAACAATAATTCGCGGTTCGATACGGGCCTTCAAGTGCTGATCGGCTTTTTGAAAGGGAAATTGCAGGAAGAGTACAAACGTTCATCATAATCATTTCAAAATTTAACCGGGTTAATGAAGAATTCTTTACAAACGATTTTCAGACCGTTTCTTAGACACATCACTATTCTTGCAGTAGCGTCGGTTATTCTGTTTGCCTGCGATGGCGACGACACCGGCCCTTCCGATCCTTACGGCTACTACCCTACCGCTGTGGGTCATTACATTGTTTACCAGGTAGACCAGGAAGTGTATTCCACCGGCCAGACGCAGCCAGCGGTGAGCAAATGGCAGGAAAAGGACGAGATCGACCGCATTGCCTCGGATTCGGCGGGCATTGTGACGTACATTGTCGCGAGATCCACACGCAGCTCATCCTCAGATTATTGGCAGAAAGTAAAGGAATACACCATTCAAAAGTATCCCGACAAGCTCCTGACCAACATCGACAACCTGCCTTTCCTGTCGCTCACTTTCCCGATCGACTCCCGGACTACCTGGAACGGCAACAGCTACAACAGTCTGGACAAGCAGCAATGTTTTTATGAATCGGTGAACAAACCTGCGCAGGTCAACGACCAGTCATTCGCCGACGTGCTTACCGTGGTGGAACGCTTCGATACTTCGATCATCAACCGCTATGTGACGGTTAAACAATACGGACGCGGCGTGGGCCTCATTTCTGACGACCAGACTGCCTTTGAATTTTGCCAAAATGACGAATGTATTGGTTCGAAAAAAATAGAATCGGGCAGTCACAAATCGCGCAAAATCCTGGAATTTGGCAGCCGTTAATTAATTGCCCGGGCGATTTACTTTGCTCAAAGACTTGTTTTTTTCATATTCCTTTGGAATAATATTTGTAATTTCAATTTATCTGTCTATTTTTACGACGGATACTGGTATTAATCATTCATTAACCGATAAACAATGAGAACATTGACATCGCACTCTACACAGACAAAAAAGTCTTACCGGAAGCCGGTGCTCGTTCAACACGGGAGTGTTAACAAGCTGACCAAAGGAAAACTCGGCAGCCAGCCTGATGATGAAGGAACTGAGCCGAACTACGCACCAGATGCTTGATTCTTGAAAAGAATTAGGTTTCTAATTTCGTAGTTACGTACAGAATGCTGATACAAGGGTTTGTTTCTTATCATTCGAACAACTGGTCAAGTCAATCTGGCGAACAACACTCAATCTCCTGGGAAGGCGGCTTTCTGAACTTTTCGGAGCCAGGCAAGTCAAAAACAGCTAACGATGCATTCGTAGTTGGATTTCAGGGGAAAAACAAAAGCGATGTTAAGCTCTGGGGCGTTAGTCCCGTTGTCTTAACATCGCTTTCTGATTTTCAGGCATTGATCCCGAAATTGGGGGATAAGCTTGCTGCCGGGATCTGGATAGAAGAGTCGAATGGCCAGGTACATCTCGCGCGGCACATCTTTGGCCTGCATACCCTTTACTATACACATATTCCCGGCGAGTTCTTCGCATTCTCGTCCAATCTCCACGGACTGCTCTCCCTGCTGAAAGACAAGCAACTTGCAACGCTCAATGAGGCGAGGCTCAAATCCTTCCTCACCTTTTCCGGCGACATGCAGCTCGACTATAACGGAGAAACGTTTTACGAGCATGTCAAATGCGTTTTCCCGGGCCACGTATTAACGGCCGGCGCCGAAAGTGTGACAGCCCGTCCCTTCACTAAATTCGAGATCCCGCCACTGGCAGACTCACTACCTGACTTCGCCGCACGGTTCAAAACCTTGCTTACAGACGCTGTTACAGGCAAATTACCGGCTGACGGGACCATCATGGGATCGCATTTGAGCGGCGGCCTCGATTCCTCGTCGGTGAGCACACTCGCGCGTCTCTACGCGCCTGAAAATCCTTTGCACACCTTTTATTACAACACACAGGGCGAGGCGTCGGATGACAAGGATTTTGCGCACGAAGTCGCGAGAAACATTCATTCATCGCATCACGAGATTCTGCTCTCTGAAAAGCATTTAGAAGCTATTCAGCAACATACGGCTATCCTGGGTTATCCACAGCCCACGTTCGTATCCCCATCGTTTCAAAAAGGGGTGTATGAGCTTGCTTCACAGCTCGGTTGCGAGGTATTGTTCAATGGAAATGGCGGCGACTCAGTCGTTGGGAGCGGGTTTGAATATCCTGCGCTGCTGTACCAGCAAAAAGATTGGGCATTATTAAAAGATCTCCTGACCAAACGAACGCAATTCTTTTCCAAAGCAGGCGATTTCCCCAACTGGGATAAATTGACTTTCGAAGAACAGACGCAAATTGTGGAGCAGAATTTCCTGTACCGGCAAATTTCCCGTTCGCTGCGAATCATGGGCCCTGCGCAGTTGCCGGGCTTATACCGTGAGCTCACGGCGCATTTTAAGTTGTCACCCCAGTATTTCGGCAAACGCGGGTTGTCTGCTGTTTGGAAGAAGTTGAAAGGAAAATCAATACAGCCCATCACATTGTTGCGCGACGACTTTCTGGAATCGGCATTCAAAAAACGTCCGAAATTATCCGGATTGTCAACGCTGTTGCGCGGTGATGTGCCGGCCACATTTCAGGCTTCTTTTGAGGAAATTTATAACCATCACACCATATTTCACAACGAAAACCGGAGCATTCTGGCCGCGGACTATGGACTCGAAAGCCGTTCGCCATTTTTCGACAAGGAACTATTTGAGCTTTGCATGGCTGTTCCCGAGGTTACCAAGTATGGCAATGGGCTGGGCAGAATGCATTTCCGGGAGGCGATGAAGGGCATACTTCCCGAAAAGGTGCGGCTACGTTCGCAGAAAACACATATCGGCCCGCGCGGGCGCCTGTCGACGCTCGCATTGTACGATCAGTCGCAAGAGCTGTTGAATGATACTTCGGAAATCTGGCAGTACGTCGACCGGAGGAAATTTGAGGGGACGGTCAAATTTTTGAAAACGGAGAATATTGCGATGGACGAGTATACCCGGAGCCTTTTCCACGTGACGCGAACGATTTCCGTTGCGGCGTGGCTTGAATGGTTAAAATCAGAGAATTACCGACCTTAACCATTCAATACCGTTTCCACTATTATTTAATGATATTTACCCTTCCTGTAAAGGTTTGTTCTGAGCCATCGGTCTTGGTTACCACAGCCTTGTAAATGTAGGTTCCGGCGCTGGCGTTGGGTGTCCAGTACCAGTCAGAAATAGATGACGCGGGCTTGACACTCTGATCCACCCGCAGAATACCTTTCAAATCATAAATCACATACCGCACCTGCTGTACCGCATCCGGCTTGATGCCTTTCACCCGGAACCTCACGTAGTCCGTTGCGGGATTCGGCGAGCAGACCAGCTCAATACCCTCTACCCCTTCACCAATCGCAAAACGGATCTGGTACGGGCCGACCGAGGCATTACCTGAATTGTCCTGCGTGTTGACGAGGATTTCATAAATGCCCGCCGCAGCCAATGTAGTTTTCAATTCAATCTGCACGGCCTTGTCGGAAATCTGTTTGATCGTCAAATCCTTGTAGGGAACAAGCTGGAAATCGCAGTTGTTATCCGCACACGGTTTTATAAAAATATCCATCAAGCTTGTGTCGGCCGACATCAGGCGGTCGTCGGTCAGGGTAAATTTAATGGTCGGTTGCGCACCTACTTCCTCGCCATCCTGAATCACCCGCCCGTTGAACGTTACATCCAAAACAGGTGCGATCACGTCTTTCACCCTTTCGGCCGGATATACTTCCTGGTTTTTAGCGATCTCCCAGTCTACGACCAGTTCGGCCACGTTATTCGACTCATTCAATTCTACGATCGTATTTGCAGGGTCCAGTCTTACCTGCACGAGCTTCAACGCTCCTTTGTTAGGGAATGCAATTTGAATTGTATCCTCGTAAGGCATTGCCGCCACGGTTTGCGTTTTGGTCTCGCTGGTACCGTCCTTGAAAACGTAGGTCAGCTGAACCGGCAGCTTTTCGTCAGTATTGTATTTACCCTGGTTCTTGATCACGATCGACGCACGCAGGTTGGCAGACTTCTCGATGCTCTTTCCGGGCGCTTCCGAATAAATGGTAATGCTCTCGTCGGCATCCACAGAGTAATCCGGTGATGCTACGTAAATCATTTTAAGGGCCGGATCTCCTTGCAGAAGCGCCTGGTGTACATTGGCGATATCGTAGGAATTGTAGCCATTGGCAAAAATCCGTCTGGCTGTTTCCACCTGAATTTTCCCGATCGACTGTTTCGATGTATTCGCATCGAGGAAAAGCGTCGTATATAGTTTATCGAGATAGTTGCTGGTTGAAGAAACGTAGGTATCAAATGTATTGGCAATGAGCGCTACGGTACCTCGTTTGGGTGCAATGATCCAGTCGAGCGAAAGGGCGATCCGGTCGGAAGAAGACGGACTGGTATTAAAGCGCGCACTGAAGACATTACCTACGCCGCATCCATTGAAATACAACATCGGGTATTTGCCTTGATTGTTATACGCACGTGCCGCGTCGGTAATATAGCCGATATCGAGGTCGGTAACGGTCGTCGAGCCGTGACCGAAATAGGTCAGAAGCCCTACGCCGGCATTTATTTCAGGCGTAATGTTCACCGGTTCTACTTCGCCGACGCCCTGCTGCTTTACAAATGGGGTCACTTTTGCCCCGATGTAGCCTTTTTCGGCCAGTGGCGCCAATCCCGCGAGAATGTTTTTAAGCTGCGTAATTTCTGAAGACGACTTGCCTCCATTCAGGTGAAGGATGTTTTTCTTCCAGCTTACATCCTGGCTGCCTGCATGCTCATATTCCTTTACTTTGGCCAGATAATCGTATACATTCTGATTCGTGATAGCTGAAAGACGCCCGACTGGGATCGCCGACACCTCCCTGGGCGCACCCGCCAATCCTTCTACCAGCACGATATCCGATCCGGGAAAACCGACCGTCGGCACTTCGTCGGGGAGTTCACGCACCATCCGTTCATTGAATGTGATGGATTTGCCCATCAGGAAAAGGTACTTATCCAGATTTTTGTCGGATAGCATATAATCCACGAACCTGCGGATTCCTACCGGGTTCGGCTCGCCGAAGTTGAACTGATCGTAAACATCCGTTATTTTCATCACCAGCGGCACGAACGAGCCCCCTTCTGCCGACGCGCGATAAGTGGCGTATGCTTTGGCGCCGTCTTCCAACGTCTGGTTGGTAATGATCAGGTAATTGTATTTCTTCACATCGGGCTTGACAAGCGTAACGGATGAGATTTTGGCAGCCGCAATCGAGAGCGTTTCGTTGGTCAGAAGCACCGTCAGGTTCTTGTCCTTCACGCGAGGTACAACCAGCTCGGCGCCGTTACCAGGCAGAAGCCGCGGCACATCGGCATTTGAAATATCATATACTTTACTGCCCGCCGAGGCTCCGGCAATTTTTACGTGTGTGCTAGCGTCTGTTGTTTTGGGGAAATTGAATTCCAGGCTTTTTTCCGAGCCTATGCTCGTAGCCTGGTTATAAGTAATGGTGTAGTATGCCAGGGAAAACCGGTCGCGGGTATCCGATGCGATGGATTTCAGAAGCAATATGCCGCTGCCGTCGGCCGCGAGATCGGCCTCTTCCAGTTCAAATGAATAAATCGACGCGGTAAAGTTGGCATTCGCTATGGCCGAAACTTTCCGGGCCGATGCTTCTGTCTTACCAACATACACTTCGATTGACCGGGTGTTGTTGCTGCGTCCGTGCACCATTAGTTTAACTAGCGGCTTGCCGCCGGCTGCACGTTTCGTCAATTGAAAATTGTAAGTAACCGACTTGCCCGGCAACACTGTGACGCCGGTTTTGCTGGCTCCATTTTCGAAAAAGCTGTTGAAAAAACTGGCCCGTATAGAGCTCAGCGTGCTCAATGAGTATTCATTGGCAAATGCCGTTACGTCCGTCCGCACGTGTGAGGTTGCTACTGTTCCTGCGCCGGTGGTGGAGCCCACAGCTTCGGCACGCAGGCCGTTGGTTTTTCCAACGGTGAGGAAGTATGAGCTTTCGTCGGAGTAAAGACTTGTGTAGGGGTTCATCCGGCTGCTCATCGGCCGGTACAGAAGCGAGTCTATCGAACCGTCGTTGGGCACGCCGTAAAAAAGGATCTCGTTGTTTACGGCGCTCAGAATTGCTACCTGCGTACCCCGATGCCACAGTTGCAGTTTTTCGGGCTGGTTAACAGGAAAACCTGCGGGCAATGCCGAGAATGGTACTTTATAAATTCCCTTTTGAGAAACTTTCAGCTTAACGTAGGGCTGATCGTACGCAATCCATTCATTGGTATAAGGTGCTCCCCATTGCGCAAAAACGCTCCGGGAAAACCCGATTCCCAACAACAGAATTAACTGTAAATGCCGTAAAACTTTCAGTGACATAGCTTAAATAAAAAAGTAAGGGCATGGAAATGACTCCATGCCCTGCAAAAACAATTACAGTTTGATTACCTTCTTGGTGTATTTATCACCATTGACAGTGGTAACCTCCACAATGTATTCTCCTGGTGAAAGATTCGTCAGATTCACGCGGCTTCCCGTTCCGTTGTCTTTGATCAAACGGCCATTCACATCTACCAGCTTCCATTTGCTGATCTGAGTCGGCACTTCCAGTTTGATCTCGAAATATTCCGAAGACGGGTTGGGAGAAACCGACATAGCGGCAGTTTTGTCTACTTCAACTGAAACGATTCTCGACAGCGTTTCCTCACCTTTCTGGATGCTTCCATTCACTACGGCGTCAAGGTCAACTTGCTTCAAGCGATAGTAGCTTCTTCCGCTGAACGGCTTGGAATCCACGAACGAATAGGTTACTTCTGAATTGGAATCGCCTTTTCCTTCTACGCGGCCAACTTCTTCGAAATTACGAGCATTGTAGCTTCTTTCGATAATGAAGTGGCTGTTGTTGCGTTCCGAAGCAGTCTTCCAGGTCAGTTCCACTTTTTCGCCAATGGTTTTGGCGTTGAAATAGATCAGGTCGACCGGCAGCGGTGCTTCGTTGATCAGGATTTTCAGCGCCGGGTCACCTTGAAGCAATACCTGGTGGATATTCGCGCGGTCGGCGTCATAGTACGCAGCCACGCGGCTGTTTTGTCCGGGATTGTAGGTATAACCCTTCGCCAGCTTGGTTTGCAATGCAACATCCTGCAAGATTTGGCCGATGGTGCCACGATCTTTGTCCGTTTTCGAGAAGATCACGGGATACAGGCGATCCAGATATTCGTTGGAAGTACTCGCATATGCATCCCAGGTATTTCCGAACACCACGATAGCACCCTTACCTGGCGCGAGCAGCCAGTCGAGCGACAACGGGCGTGAAGAGCTGGTATTGACCGTAGTAGCAAAAAGACCACTGAAAACATTATTGACACCGCAGCCATTGTAGAACAACACAGGGAATTTGGTATTGTTGTAACCTTTTCCTGGATCAGTCACGTAGCCAGGGTTCAAATCTGTCCGGTAGGTAGAGCCGTGACCAAAATAGCTGATCATCCCCATCCCGGTATTGTTGATTTCGTTGGCAATGTTCAATTCTTCGATCACATCGGCCGCCTGGGTTTTCAATTTTGCGGTAACACTACCATTGAACGGAGAGCTCGCTACGGTTGTACCGATCGTGCTCAGATATCCTCCGAACTGGTTGATCTCGCCCAGATCTTTACCACCGCTGATGTGCAATACATTTCTTCTCCATGCGACGGTCTTCTCAGCCTCATACGCCTGGATCTTCGCCAGGTATGCATTTACTTCTGCATCGGTTTGCGCGGAAATACGGCCAACCGGGATCGCAGGAACGTCGTCCGGAGTACCGCGCAGACCGTCTACCAGCAAAAGGTCGGAGCCAGGGAAGCCCACTGTTGGCACTTCATCCGGCAATTCCTTTACTACTTTGTCTGGTCTGGTGATCGATTTGCCGAGCAGCAACAGGAATTTCGATTTGTTGCCATCCGAAATCATGTAGTCCACAAATCTTTTAATCGCAACCGGGCTTGGTTCGCCATAGTTGAATTCATTGTACAGGTCCTTCACCTTCACGACAACGGGATCGTATTTCACACCTGGCGAGCCACTCTGACGGTAGGTTGCAAATGCCTGCGCAGAAGCAGCGAGGTTATCCGCAGCGATAATCAGGTAGTTGTAGCTCGCAGGACTGATTTCCTGGAATGTTACGGTAGAAATTTTACCGGCAGCTACGTTGATGTTCTGAGCGGCATTGGTAACGAGCAGGTTCAACGCCGCACCGTTACGTGTTACCATCAGGTTGGATGCAGCTCCCTGGATAATGCGGGGGCTATCGATATTTGAAATATCGTAAAACAGCGGGTTCGCAGGCGGATTAGCGATCGGCACCCTTGATTTGGAGCCGTCAGGCGCAGCCGGCAGGTTGAACTGATATGTGTTCAAACCTTGCGCATCGATCGTCTGGTCGTAAGATACTGTAAAGTAGCTAACAGAGAACCACGACGAAGGAACGACGTTTTGAAATCCGAATGTACCACCGTTGGCATCATAATCCACCGACGGATCAAGGTCGAAATTGATTTCCTGGGGTCCGAAGTCAAATGTGTTGACGGTCGTCACCGATCTGAGGGCTGCACTCGTCTTACCCACCTTAACCTGCACCTGGGCAGCATTACCTCTTCCGCTCAAAAGCAATTTCACCTTCGGAATAGAACCTCCGAATATGTTTTTTGCAGCAAAATTGAAGTTACTCGCTACTGACCCGGGCTGCGACGCGGACGCAGGGTTGGTCACATATACCGGGCTTGCCGCGCCGGTTGTGAGCGGGAGTCGTGAGCCTGTACCGGTTTTACCATCTTCAAAATAGCTGTTGAAAGTAGACGGCCGTGTTGAATAATAGGTAAAATGGGTATACTCGGTCTGATAGGTTTTCAGCTCAACCTGATTGTGAAATTCAGTTGCACCGACACCATTATCAACTGCCGTATTTTCCACTGCCGCACGCGAACCATTCTCAGCGCCAATTGTCAGAAAGTAAGCGCTTTCATTGGAGAAAGTACTGAAATAAGGGTTCTTCCGGGAAGTGGGAAGGCGATATAACAATTCATCCGACGCACCATCATTAGGCACCCCGAAAAAAAGAATTTCAGTATCGTCGGCTTTCAGGATCGCGACCTGATTGCCACGGTGCCACAACTGCAGCTTGGCTTTGTCAGCCGATTGAAATGCCGCTGGCAACGACGAAATTGCTACCCTGTGAATGCCTTTTGCACCTACACCGATACGTACCCATTGCTGGCCATACTTGCCAGCGAGCCACTCATTACCATGAGCACCGCCCCATTTTTGAGAAAACGCATCGGGTATGCACAAGCACACTCCCAGAACCAGCATACTGACGAATGAAGTAAACCTTTTTAATCTCATAAGCTCAAATTTTATAGTGCATAACTTACACTGTTAGTGTATAATAAAAACGATAAACTCTTTAATGATTGCAACGCGGAAAGTGAAACGCTATTATGAATAAACAAAAATACAATAATTTCAAAACAGCGCAAGGTTACTTAATTGCGTTGCCTCGGGTTAAAGCATTAATACGACAAATAATAACAACATGTTGCCGCAGGCATGATTTTTTCAACCGCCAAATAATTTCATCCTTATATTTGTCCGCAAACAAGTACTCTAATACTCTAACCAAAACAACGATCAGTATGTTGAAACGATTAATTTTCTTTGCTTGGGTTGTACTAGTCGGCGTAGCACTGGCAAACTGCGATGGCGATAAAGGTGACGTCGGCCCTGCGGGTAAAGACGGAGCTACCGGCCCTGCTGGCCCCCAGGGACCCAAAGGTGACACAGGCGTTGCCGGAAAAGATGCCCTTGGTGCGAAAATCATCACCACCGGACCGCTTAAAACAGAATCTGACGGCGGTTACTCGTTCGGTATCAGCAACATGACTCCCGCCGACACTGCAATGCTGGTGAATGCTGGTATTTTCGTTTACATCAAAAGCAAAGACTACTGGTGGTCAATTCCTGGCCCTGTTGGATTTGCCAGCGGTGACACCACGTCGTTCAGCTTCCGCTATGCATTGCGTAACGGCAGAACGTTTTTTGTGTTGATCAAACCGACCAGCTGGACTGACGACACCCCTACCGCACCGGCAAGAGACCTGGATGCTGTGAGAGTGATCATCGTACCAACAGAAAAGTTCAGACGTGCTGCGGCAATCGACTGGAAGGATTACAACGCGGTCGTGAAAGCCTTAAATCTTAAAGATTCAGATGCGGTAAGCGCCGATCTGTAACGGTGTCCCGATTGCACAGGAAAAAGCTGCTCCCAAGGGCAGCTTTTTCTTTTTAACCCTTCCGCTTTTGCAACATAGGAAGTTTTAATTGCCCCCTGCCAAGAACTTACATTTGCCCTTAACTTTTATTTTTGAAATTATACTATTTTCGAAACAAATATTGTTAGAACGATTGTTATCTAACAGCAATTTGTACTTTTCCGGGCTTAGGCCTTCTTACCATATTTCCTTTTTGTCGTGATGAATACCAAAAAGTCTTCAAAAACGAGCTCACCTGACGTGGTTTTGATAGGGGCAGGCATTATGAGCGCTACGCTCGGGGTTCTTCTCAAAAAACTTAATCCTTCCATTACCATTTCCGTTTTCGAACGTCTGGACCGCGTAACTGCCGAGAGCTCAGACCCATGGAACAATGCCGGTACCGGCCACTCCGCTTTTTGCGAGCTGAACTATACGCCGCAACTCGCCGACGGTTCCATCGAAACCAAAAAAGCCATCAAGATCGCCGAGTCGTTCGAGGTATCGAAGGAGTTTTGGTCGTATCTGGTAGAAAATGAGGTGATCGATTCACCTGATACATTTATCCACAACATTCCACACCTGAGCTTTGTTTGGGGTGAGGAAAACGTGGAGTATCTACGCAAACGTTACGAGGCTCTTACGAGCCACCACCTTTTCCAGGGTATGGAATATACCGAAGACAAGGATGTGATCGCCAACTGGGCTCCGCTGGTCATGGACGGCCGTAATGCCGACGAAAAAGTTGCCGCTACCCGCATGGAACTCGGTACCGACGTCAATTTCGGTGCATTGACCAAGGCGATGTTCGACTATCTCGAAAAACAGGACGGTGTGAATCTCTACCTCAACTACGAGGTCGACGATCTGAAACGCAGAAAGGACAACACCTGGCAGATCGACGTGAAAGACCGCGCAACGAAGAAAGAGAGCAAGATCCAGGCTAAATTCATTTTCATCGGCGCCGGCGGCGGTTCGCTGCCCCTGCTCGAAAAATCGAATATTCCGGAAGGAAAAGGTTTCGGAGGTTTCCCGGTAAGCGGCCAGTGGCTGGTTTGCAACAAGCCCGAAATCATTGAAAGACACCAGGCGAAAGTGTACGGAAAGGCTTCGGTAGGTTCGCCGCCGATGTCGGTCCCTCACCTCGATACCCGCATTATCGATGGCAAAAAAGCATTGCTATTTGGCCCATATGCCGGTTTTTCCACTAAATTTTTGAAAAACGGTTCATACCTCGACCTGCCGCTTTCGATCAAGCTGAACAATATCAAACCGATGATCGCGGCTGGTTTGCACAACATTCCGCTGACGAAATACCTCATCGACCAGGTAAGACAGTCGCCGGAAGACCGCCTGGAAGCGTTGAAAGACTATTTCCCCGAGGCACAACTGGAAGACTGGAGCCTGGAAACGGCCGGCCAGCGTGTGCAGGTGATCAAAAAGGATAAGAAGGCGGGCGGCGTGCTCGAATTCGGAACCGAGATGGTAACGGCAGCCGACGGCTCGCTCGCTGCATTGCTGGGCGCGTCCCCGGGTGCATCCACCGCCGTTTCGATCATGCTCGAATTGATCCACAAATGCTTCGCCGAAGCTAAAAGCCCTGAATGGCAGCGCGAATTCCAAAAGATCATCCCGTCATTCGGAAAATCCCTGTCAAAGGAGAAAGACCTTGCCGCCAAAACCCGCGCGTGGACTACCGAAGTGCTGCACCTGAGCGCTTCGCACCTGGAAGCCGAAGTTACCGCGTGATTTTTAGGTTAAAATGATATAGAAAAGCCCCGGAATGATCCGGGGCTTTTGGGTTTTATCACGCGAAGATGTCTGAGAGATTGACGCTGAGGTCGCGGAATATGAAAGAAGTCAGCACTTCGCCACTCGTTTTAGGCTCCTGCCCGACAAATTTTCCTGAATCATCGAGTAAGAATACCGCTACATGCTCATAATCAGGGTACACAACCCAGTATTCACGAACTCCGCTCTCCTCATAAATTTTGTATTTAGAGTTTAACTCCCGGGATGTATTACCCGGCGAAAGTACTTCCACAACCAGATCGGGCGCCCCAAGGCAACCATTGTCGTCAGGCAACCGGACATCGAATGGCGCACCATATGCCTCGCATGGATGTTCGTTGATATGGTTTCCGATGGCCTGAGAAAGCTTCCATACAACCGCCTGATGCCGCCGGGACAGTGCCGGTGACATTTTGTAGAATGCCCCTTAATCAGTTCCAGACGCTCCTTGAATTGCCATTTCAGGTAATCGGCGTAGGTGTATTGCTTCGTAAGGTCCAATTGGTCGAAACTTGTGATCATGAGCCCATTCGTTTTTACAATAATACCAAATCCGCATGCCTATTCCCACTATAACAGCTAAACAGCTGGTTTCAATTCCTGAAAGTACCGGCATTATAATCAACAGGTCAAAACGCCAGCGAGCGCAGAAATCGTAACCCATCCACGGCGATCGCCTCGCGGGAGGGCTCTACCTGGCGCCAGATGGAGGCGGCTTTGGCGATGACTTTGACGTCCGGCGTGAACGATTCGATGACGATGTCTCCGGGATAATGGATGGCATCCAGTGCGGCGAAAATGCGGTCCCAATTGATCTGATCGTTGCCGGGTGTGCCGCGGTCGCTGCCGGAGGCGTGCAGAAGTCCGAGCTTGCTCCCCGCTTTCCGTATCGCCAGCGCGGGATCTTTTTCCTCCAAATTCATATGGAATGTGTCGAGATGGACCTGCAATGCGTCGCTTCCCACATCGGCGATCATGCGTAATGCCTGCTCGCAGGTGTTGATAAAGTCGGTTTCGTAGCGATTTAACGGTTCAATAGCCAGTTTGACGCCCTGCTGGGCTGCATAATCGGCCAGAGCTTTGAGGTTGCCTGCTACGAGTTCCCATTGCTTCCGCTTTTGGTCGTCCGGTACCAGTTCCGCCCGGCCTACCGCCGAATAAATAGGACCAGCCACCAGCTTACTACCGAGCACGAGAGCAATACGTATCAATGCCTCCACGTATTCGATCGCCGTCACTTGGTCCTTCCGTGTGCCGCGCAGGTCGCGCCCGGCACCGGTGGCCGCGCATACCGACCTGCATTCCAGCCCGTTATCATCCAACGCCTTCCGCACGATCACGGGATCGATGTCCGCAGGGTTTTCCAATGCGATTTCCACAAAATCAAACCCCCACGCTTTGAACTGCGGGAAAAACGAGATGCTTTCGTTCGTGAATGGTGAAGAAAACAGGTAGGTATTGATACCAAATTTCATCGAGGCTATTTCCCTTTTTGCTGTGTAAAAATGCGGACGCCTTTTTTATTGCCGGTCACAATGTCGAGCAGTCCGTCGCCGTCTAGGTCTTCCACGGTCACGTGCAGTCCTACGCCCGAGTTGTCATCAATATCGTGCCTGATCCACGTCGGGACTTTGCCGGGCTTGTATTCAAACCACGAAACAAATGCCGGCTCGAACTCGCCCGGGTCATTGCCATTGTGCGCGAAATAGCGTTTGCCGGTAATGAAATCAGGATGACCGTCGCCGTTCAGGTCCTTCAATGCCAAACCGTGCGTTTGGGAAATAGTCTTGTCGATATCGTGGTGAATCCAAACGGTTTCCTTGCCCTCCTTCCGCTGCTCGTGCCACCAGATGCCGTAATTATGCGCCGACGCGCTGAGCACGTCGTTGAGGCCGTCGCCATTCAGGTCAAGCACATACATTTGTGAACAATCCTGTCCCAGATCCGCCGGATGGAACTTCCAATCCTTGTCTTTGGGGTATTTCGCAGGGCCGCCCGCAGGTCCTTCCCACCAGCCATTCCGCACGATCACATCTTTCCGGCCGTCGCCATTGATGTCGCCATACCCGATCCCGTGCGTGTACATATGCGTCGAGTTGTTAGGGTCGTTACTGACGACGTATTTTTCCCAATTCGTCTCGCCCTTTTTGGAGGGGCATTTAAGCCATATTACCTTTTTCTCCGTCGGGTCGTTGCATAGCAAGTCCAGCCGGCCGTCGCCATCGATATCGATCAGCTGCGGCGACTCGTTTCCTACCGAAGAATAAATGGTATGTACCGGCCAATGGCCCGGCTTGTTTTGCGGGTTCTCGTGCCACGCCGCCGCCTTACCCGGCCAGTCGATGCGGATGAGGTCTATCCAGCCATCCTGGTTGACGTCCATGGCGAAGTCCAGGAAGGAATCGCTGTAACTGCCGTTCACGATAAATTCCTGCGGTTTGGCCAGCTCGTGTTCTTTCCAATCGGGCGCCTCGAACCAATACGCCCCTGAGAGAATATCTTTTTTACCGTCCTTGTTCACATCCCCCATCGCAGCTCCTTCCGCGATGAACCGTTTGGTCAGTTCCGTCTTCTTAAAGTTAATGGTCGAACCGCTTTTTGCCTTCGTCTGCGCCGTCGCCGCCGTCCCGGTTAATGCTACTATATTGATCAGACAAAGCCATCTTAAAACTCTTCCGGTTAAAATCATCAGGTTTATGGGTTTGGATTAGTACTCAAATGTTATTTCACCCCCAGCAGGTAATCCAGCAATGCGTAAAAGTCCTTTTCGGGAATGATGTTCCGGAACTGGTCGGGCATTAACGTGTATTTCGACGCCCGGTATTCCTTCAAATCGCCTTTTACCACCGAAAACTCCTGCCCGGCCATGTCCGCGAACACCATCGTTTCGCCTTCGGTCCTTCGGTACAAGCCGGTGAGGGTCTTATCATTTTTCAATGTGATATTATAAGTACGAAACGCCTCAGTTATATTCCTGTTGGGGTCAAGGATTTTTTGGGTCAATGCCTTGTGTCCCCAGTTTCCGATGCCGTCGAGCTGCGGCCCCACCATCCCTCCCGAGCCCTGGATCTGGTGGCAGCCACTGCAATTTTGTACAAAAACCACCTTTCCCGCATCCGAAAACGCCGTGGCCGGCTTAAAATTGGCAATGCGGTCGTCGATCAGCTTCTGCCGTTCTTCGCGCTCTTTTGCACCTATGGCGAGCAGTGCGCGCATCTGCCCCTGCTGGGCCGCGTTCGCATGGGTGGTAAGCCGCTCCTGCACGGCCGTTTCAACAGCAATATCCGCCGCGAGGTCGTCGTCTTTGAAAGCATTGAGCAAATAACCGATTCCCTCGGAACTGTTGGAAAGCACCGTTGCGATCGCTATCTGCAGGTTCCGTGCACCGCTGGCAAGTTGCTTTTTCAAAGTTTCAAATACCGAAGGCGACGCCGCCTGACCCATCGCAATGGCCAGTTTCTCGCGTAACGCCGGTGTCTGGGACGGGTCATTGAATATGCCGGCAAGCACATTCACATTACCTCTCGGATCGATGTTCATCAATGCTCCCGCCGCCGCGCCGCGTATGACAGGGTCCACGGAGGAATTCTGCAAAATTGCCCGAAGCGCCGGTTCCAGAGATTTGAATCGATATTCCCCGGCAATTTCCGCCGCGGTAACACGCTGCTTCAATACCGCGGCCGACTCCTTATCCTTACCTGAAACATTTTCAAGAAATTTCCCCGCCAGCCCTTCGCCCCAGGCGATCATTTTGGCACTCGGCACAGTACCGCCTTGCCGGATACCCGTCTGGATCGTCCGGAAGAGCGAAAGCTGCGTTTCCGGTTCGTTGGCAAATCTCGTCGTGATCAGGTCAATGGCCTTCTCGATCTGGTAGGGCGCTGCCAGCCGGCCGATGTATTCGAGGTTGTTCAACAGTTCTTTCGGCGCAAGCTCGTGCGTGAGCGTGTAGTCGAGCAGGAAAGACGCCCCAGCCGACGACGGTACATCGAGCAACGCCCTATTGATCAACGCCAGCTGCCGGTCGTTCCAGTGCATTGCCGGCAATCGCCACATTACACCCGGATTTTTAAGGTTATCCCGAACACCCAGCAGTGCCGTGTACCGCAAATGCGTGTCCTCCTCCGGCGTTTTTTCGTACAAGGCCATTAGTAAGGCAAGGCTCTCCGCTTTGGTGAAATGGGTTAAAACCTCCGCAGCCGTCCGCCGAACGAACGGATCACCATTTGTCAATGCCTCGGTCGTTTTGACATAATGCGCATCAGAAATGGCGGGGCGCTCATTCAGGATACGCAACGCATGGATTCTAACCCCGGCGTCATGGTGTGCCAATGCATGATCCAGCGAGCCATCATCCAGCACCCCAAGCCGATGCAGGATCCATAGCGCATGTGCATGAGTTGCCGGATCGGTGTCCGCATTCAATAAGCCTCTCAAAGGCCCCACGGCTTTTTCTCTCCAGGTATCCACCAGCCGGTCCGCTACTTTCAGTCTCGTATTCAGCTGCGGGTGTCGCAGGCCTTGCAGTAATTGTCCGATCGTTGCTTTCGACCAATCGGTAACCGGCAGGTTTTCGTGCGGCTTGTTTCCCTTATAAGCCACTTTCCAGATGCGCCCGCTTACCCTGTCGCGTCCCGGGTGGTTCAATGCTACCTCGTAATGCCCGATAATGCGGTTGTAAAAATCGGCGATATACAATGCACCATCCGGCCCCACCTTGATATCCACGGGCCTGAACCACGGGTCTTTACTCACGAGAAACGGCTCCTCCTTTTTCGACGAGGGTGTCGAACCGATGAATGTAATGGTATTGCGGTCAATGCGGCAGGTCACCACATCGCCGGTAAAGAAGCTGTTGCGGTATTCGGCCGGAAATTGCCGGCCCGTGTAGTATACCAGGCCCGCCAATGCGGTCGAACCCAGGTCATACGTCATCATCGTGGGTGCAAAACCGAGGCCTACGGGTGCCTTTTTGCCGAAGTGCGGGTATTCTCCCCCGAAAATCAGCTGCGTAATCGGCTTCGTATGGCAATCCACCGAATACAGATAGCCCTTCTCGTCGTAGGCATACCCAAATGGATTCACGCGCCCGAAAGTCGTTTGCGCTACGTGGCTGCCATCCATTTTCACCCGAAAAGTATTCCCGGAAGTCATACGGATCGAGTCGCCGTCCGTTCCCGCCACGGTCGAAATGTTGGAAAAACCGTGACAAACGTGCAGCCAGCCGTCGTACCCGCGCATGAGATTGTTCACCATCCCGTGCGTGTCCTTATGCCCGAAGCCAGCCAGCAGAATCTCCCGGCTGTCGGCTTTACCATCGTTATCGAGGTCTTTGAAATGATATAAATTGGGAATGCTGTACGCGATAGCGCCATCGGCTACGGGCATAATGCCGATCGGGATATTGAGGTTATCGTCGAAATGTGTAAATATATCGGCCCGCCCGTCGCCATTCCTGTCTTCCAGGATCGTAATGCGGTCCTTACCGTCGCTCGTCCCCGCAGCCACCGGATACTCCGACGATTGTGTGACCCATAACCTGCCCCGGTCGTCGAATTCCATGTTCATGGGCTTGGTAATGTCGGGCTCGGAGGCAAAAAGCGTTACCTCGAAACCCTCTGGCAATACGAAGCTCAGGCGCTCTTCCTCCGGTGTTTTGAACCCCGTGGAACGGATATGTTCGGCGTAGATGTCTTTTGGCGACGCAGCGGTAACCTTCTGGCCGGGTTTGTTTTGGGGAGGTTTACAGCTCTGCGTTTGAAACAACGTGGACGCAGCCAGGATAGCCAGGCCGACTTTCACAGTGCATCGGAGGGTCACCATACGATCGAGAAGGAAGCAGGGTTGAGGATTTGTTGAAATCGTAATGTAATAAACCAGAAACCGCTGCACTTTTACTATAACAATGAGGATGTTAATCCCAAAAAAGGGCTGCGATCCTGTACCGCAGCCCCCGTGGTGTTACCATTAGTATTTAATAAAATGCGTTCTTTCGGAGGAGCCGTCGCGGTACTCCACGCGCAGGATGTAACTGCCTGCTGTAAGCCCCGAAACCGGCACATTTCTTTCGCGGGCATTCAAACCCGCGCCGCCATCCTTTACCATATGCCCGGCGGCATCCAGCACACTTACCTTCACTACTTTCGACCAGTCTTTCACGGTCACCTCGAGGCGGTCGGCGGCAGGATTGGGAAACACCGTGAGAGCATCTCCGTCCCAGGACACTTTCCTGATCTGGCTGAACGCGAATGTGCCATCGCGATCGGCCATTTTCAGGCGGTAGTAATTGTCGCCCGAGACCGGTGCGTGGTCTGTGAAATCATACATCGTTGCCTGCCGGCTCTCCCCTGCGGAAGCCACACGGTCCAGCGCCTGCCAGTCCTTGGCATTGGCACTTCGCTGAATTTCAAAGAAATCGCTATTGGCTTCAAATGACGTTTTCCAGCTCAGTTTTACGGCATTTTCCTGCCGGCTTGCACTAAAATCGACCAGCGTGACGGGCAATGCGCTCTGGCCATTTACAAGGGTTAGCATGCCGATATCCAGCCCGCTTACATCTTTGGAAACCAAATGCTTGGCCAAATCGCGCGTGCTGCCCGAGAGCGTCACGAAAGCCGTTTCGTCCGACATGGAATTGGCCAGTTCGAGCAGCGATTCCGTATTCCCGTTCAGTTGAACCGGATCATAAATCACCCCGAGATTCCCCTCAAAATTGACCGGATTATTGAAAACATATTTCTTTTTAATGCTTGCATTCGGGCTCCCCGGTACCGCCGTGTGCTCCACTTTCAGCGAATAGTTGTTCCCCAGGTTCAGGTCCTCGGTGGGAATGAAAACAAGGCTGTCGACCGAAAAGACCGTCCCGATTTTAACGTACAGGCTGTTGCCGGTGACGATCTGCGAATGGGCCTGCATTGCGCAAAGCATTAACAGCAAGCCGGTTAGTATTTTATATTTGTTCATAATATTGCTGTTTCAGTTAATGTAATGCCTATTATCGTCTCGAAAAAAGAAGCCTTTTCCGCTTGCGAACAGGCCCGTTACCTGCGAGTTCCGCCTTGATCTGCGCTACTTCGAGCCGCAATTCGTCATTTTTCTGCCGCAACTGCTGCGTTCTTTCTGCTAATGCCTGAATGGCAATAAAGTTCACCCCTTCCAGGTCAGCCTGATTGATCGTCGTGTCGTTCCCGATGGTCCCATAACTGTCATGGCCGAATGCTTCGAAGAAATCCTGCGCCATCGGGCCGTAATGCCGGAAATGCTTCGGATCCTGGCCTTTGTAGTTCCAGGAGGTCAACGGCATTTTTGAAATCTTTTCCAGAAATTTTTCACCGTCTACCGGACTGAAATTCTCCTTCTTGTTCCGGTCGGAAAGGACTTGCCAGGAATTCCCGCCGGCTGCGAGGCTCATGCCGGTAATCAGCTGACTGCTTGTGTAAAATTGATAACCGCCTGCGAAACGCATGGATATCTGGTTCTCGAAACTGCTTGCCAGCTGCATGTTTTTGCTGTTATCACCAAAAGCGAAGGCACCCTTCTTGCCGTTGGTAGACACCAGCGTGCCGAGGGCTACCGAATTGGAACCGCTGGCAATGGCCGATTCACCATGCGCGAAGGTACAGAACGCGGTGGCCGAAGAATTTTCACCGCTTGCAAATGAGGCAGTGCCGGAGGATAACGTTTTTAAACCTAGGGCTGTCGAACCCAATCCGGTGGCAAACACTTCGAACCCGGAAGCGAATGAATATTTACCCACTACGGCAGGATCGAGACCGCCATTACCTACGCGCTCGCCGATCGTCCGGAATGCACCCTTATCATGAAACCATTTCATTTTGAATTCCACCGGGTCGGGAAATGCGGGGTTGTAATACGGGTTATTGTCCGGCGCCAACTGCGACGTCCCGGAAAGGATCGAGCCGTCGTGGACATGCAGCATAGCCTGTGGCTGCTCGGTCCCGATCCCGACCTGTGCCGTCGATAGCCGGGGAGCAAGTATCATCATCAGTGCGGAACCCACGGGAATGCAACCGCGTAAAAACACCGATACCGGCTTAGCCAGTTGTTTTGTCAATTCCATCTTCATAGTGTGATTTTTGAGAGTAAAAACTTAATTTTTTCTTCGGGCCAGCAATGTGCGCCTGGCCGGATGCCGGAAATCCCTTCGACCTAAAAGCTGCGCGCGCAGTCTGACGAGTTCGGTTTCCAGATCATCATTCATTTTCTGCAAATCGTCTGTTTCTTTGACCAGTGCCTGAATGGCAATGAGCGTCACGCCGTCCAGATCGGCCTGGTTGATGGTCGTGTCCGCCCCGATGGTACCATAGGAATCCTTTCCAAATGCCTTAAAGAAATCCTGCGCCATCGGGCCGTAGTGACGCATATTTGCGGCGTTCTGCCCTTTGTAATTCCAGGAGGTAATAGGCATCTTTTTAATGCTTTGCAAAAATTCCTTCCCGTCTACGGGCGCGAAATTTTCCTTTTTGCGAACATCCGAAAGAATGCTCCATGAGCTGGCACCCGGGCCCATATATACGCCTGTCGTCAGGTCCGCGCTGGTAAAGAAGCGATAACCTCCTTGGAACAGCATCATTATCTGGTTGTTATCTGTATTTTGTAAATTCCCTTCGATATTCCCGAATATGAAGGTGCCTGTGAGATAATTATCCTCGAGATTCGTACCCAAAGTCACTGAATTAAGCCCATTTGCGGAAGACGATTCTCCGAATACAAATGCACGTTTACCGTTAGCGATCGCGCTCCAGCCAACAGCAAAAGCTGCTATATCCGTAGCACTTGCTCTCATGCCCATTGCCGATGTCGCTATCCCGGTTGCATAATTGTCGAAACCTGAGGTAAAGGAAAATTTACCCGCTGACGCCGTGTAGATGTTTTGATTAAAAGTCACCAAACCCAACGCCCGAAAAGCTCCTTTTTCGCTTATCCATTTGAAGGTATGCAGAACAGGATCAACATCGAAGAGATCAGGATTATAGAAAGGGCTGGTCTGTGGGTCTAATTGCGGCGTTTGCGAAAGAAAAGTGCCGTCATAAACGTGCAATTTCGCTTTTGGGTGGCTGATTCCTACACCCATTTGTGCGCTGGCAAAACTGCCGTTCAGCAAAGTTCCCACCACCAGCGAAACGGATATCATTACATGTTTCATGAATCTATTGGTTAAATGAGTGTTAGCGCCGGCTCACGAGCATCTTCCGTTTCTTCCGTGCCTGTCCCGATTGCGCTTCGGCCAGTTGTGCCTTGATGGAAGCGAGCTCGGCCAGCAAATCACTGTTCATCTGCTCCATCCGGCGGATCAGCGCCTGAATGGCGATCAAATTCACCCCGTCGAAATCCGCCTGATTAATCGTCGTGTCCGACCCTACCGTGCCATAGGCATCTTGCCCGAATGCTTTGTAAAAGTCCTGCGCCATCGGACCATAATGCCGGAATTGCTTAGGGTCCTGGCCTTTGTAGTTCCAGGAAGTAAGGTTCATCGCATTGATCTTGTTGAGAAAATCCTCGCCGTTGACGGGGGCGAAGTTTTCTTTTCTGCGAACGTCGGAGAGTACCGACCAGGAATTTTGGTTATGTTTAAGTTCAACCCCAATATTCGCGTTATCATTTGCATACAGCTTGTAACCGCCAGTGAAACGCATCATCATCTGATTGTTGGCGTCGTTCTTGGTACTGATATTGGTATAGTCGCCAAACACAAAAGAGCCAGATTTCCCATTAGTCCCAACCTGTTGCCCCATCGCAATAGATCCCGTTCCGTCCGCCGTAGAAAAGTTTCCTATTGCTATCGACTTGTCAGCCGTCGCCGAGCATAAATTTCCAATAGCCACAGCCCCTTCTGCCCCTGCGGTACAGAAACTTCCCAGAGCAACTGCCGAAATCCCGCTTGCGGTACAAGCATTACCCTGCGCAATCGAACGTAATCCGCTTGAAGTTGAGTTGAACCCAGCAGCAAACGAGTAATTTCCGCTGGCTACCGACCTCAGCCCCAATGCCGTTGACGAATTTCCGCTCGCAAATGTCTCAAATCCGGAAGCAAACGAAAACATGCCAATATTCGCAATATCAAACCCACCATTGCCTACTCGTTCGGTGATTACCCGGAAAGCACACTTATTATCATACCACCTCAGCCTGCTTTCGACCGGTTCCGGGTTACTGTCATCATAGAATGGATTAACATCCGGATTAAGATTGGCGGTATTAACCTGCAAGCCTCCTCCATGAACATGCAACTTAGCTTGCGGCGTCTCCGTCCCGATCCCTACCTGCGCCTGCGCCGCGTAGCCGACCAGGCTCAGGGCCATGACACCCCATGCCATTCGCCCTGCTTTTTGTAATTTTTTCATTGTGCGTGATTGTAATTGTTTAACATTCGGACATTTTGATGCCGAATGTCACCTAATTGAATTACAATCACACCGAAGGATATTCGAGTGGCAGATCCGGATTATTTGCCGGGATCAGGGATTCACGGGCTAGCGTATACGCAGGCGCGACGGAACCGGGACTTATTTGAATACCACGCCAATTTGATCAATATTTACCCCCAGCACCTTCTCCGCAATCACATTCAGCTCCGATTTGTCACCTTCGAAATGGAATGTGCTCTGCTTGTGGATAATGGCTTCGCCTTCCTGCAATGCCCGCACGGATGAGTTCGATTCGAGTTCGTAAAACGGGCCCATTTGCGTGCCGTCGGCCAGTTTGCCGTCGTTGTAGGCGTTCAATGCGTCGCCGTTGTAAGGGTCATTGTGGAGTTCCCAGGTAGATTTCAGGTATTTGCCCTGCGGGTCGAGGTCGTATTGGATGATCGTCAGAATGCCTTTTTCGGCGTCGTAGCTGCCGGCCACATTCCTGGCGGATCTGGGCGCGATACCGATCTTGCTGCGGTGCTTACCATCGGCTTTGAGATAAAGCTTACCGTCCCGGATCACCAGTCGTTCCGCAGGTATTTTACCAAAATAATCGTCGGTAATGAGCGGCTTTTCGGATAATGTCTGTGAAAAGGGCGCTACGATGGTCGTCTGTTCCGACGGCCGGAACATCCCCAGCAGCCAGATGCCCAGCATCCCCGTTTCGGGCTTCCAGGCATCGTCTTTATTGGTAATGGAATTAACGGACTGGTATGCGACCGCTTTCACATTACCTAATGCCTGCAAACGAAGCAGATTGGCTATGCTTTCCCGCGTCAGCATCTGAATTTTGCGGTCGATATCGATCACGAACATCTTCCCCGAATAGTTCTCGATCATTGCATTAATATGAAAATGCACCGAATGCGCATCCGATTCTACCACCGGATAGGCTACCGTATCGATCAATGCGGGCGTCTGCCAGTTGGCAAAATCAAACGCCTGCCCTTTTTTGAAATACACCGAAAACTGTCCGCCCTCCGGCGACAGCCAGAAGCGTTCTTCGCCGCCGAAACCATTCATATGCGGCTGGTACTGACCGCTTTCAATGAGCGGATAATTGATCCAGCCGTAGCTATTGCCAGCGTCGCCGCTGGCCGTGCTGGTCATCACCCGACCCTGGTAGGCAGGGATAACAATGGCCTGTGCGCCGGCATTATCGGGCGCGGTAAGGACTATCGTTTGCTTGTATTTGTTCAAAAATGCGAGGTCGTGGCCGAACGTACCGGCCGCCTGCGACTGCTGTGTTTCCAATTGATCGTTTTGGGTTTTCGACTGACAGCCCGCCATCGCCACCAGCGCTGCAAGGACGACCGGATAATGCGCTTTCATGGCTATTCTTTCAAATAATTGCCATAACCGACGATCAGTACCGACAGGATAATCACCAGGATACCGATGATGATCGAGGAAATGGTCTTTTTACTTACTCCTTTCCATTCCTTTAAGGCTAGTCCCCACGAGTTGGCCACGAGGATAATGAATGCCATGTGCAAAATCCATGAGCTCGGGCCGTTGCCTAATTTGCTTTCGCCCATACCGTAGAAGAAAAATTGCAGGAACCAGGTGGTACCGGCCAGCGCGGAAAAAATATAGTTGGATACGAGCGGCGTCGACGAATCGGTGTAGTTGCCGAAAGTCTTATTGCGTGCATTGAGGAGCATGCACCAAATGAAGTTGGTCGTCAGCCCGCCCCAGAGGATCACGACATAGGTGACATTATTTTGGAATAAAAATTCGCCCTGCCCCGGATTGGCCGCTTTCCACACCTCGTTCGCTTCCTGGGCCATAATCTTGCCGGCGTCGATACCGAATGCAAAACAGGCGCTGAGAATACCCGAAATAATCGAAACCGTGAGCCCTAGGCCGATTTTAAACTCGGTATTGTCCGCTGCGACGTGGCCGGATTTGCGCAGATCGGTGTCCTTCATGGCACCGGCTTTCCCGCAGATAATGATCCCGATCACGCAAACGAGCAGACCTAGCAGCACCATTTGCCCCCAGCTTTCACTGAAAAGCATTGAAATGGTGTCCTTGCCCGGCTGCGGGTTGAACTCGTAATAAATCGAAGGAATCAGCGCGCCGAAAACCGAACATAGCCCAAGGATGATCGAACTCCCGAGCGCGACGCCCAGGTAGCGCACGCCCAGCCCGTAAGTGAGGCCGCCTATGCCCCATAGCACGCCGAAAAAGTAAGTCAGGAACAATATGCCCCCGTTGGTATGGGCAATGATTTCGGTATAGTTGGGAATGGTGAGGTAAGCGGCGAGCGGCGGAACGATGAGCCAGGAAAACAGCCCCCCGACGATCCAGTACGATTCCCAGGCCCAGCCTTTGACCTGCTTATAAGGGATATAAAAGCTACCGGAAGCGAAGCCGCCGATAAAATGGAAGATAACACCCAGAAGAGCTTGCATGAATATTGTTCAAATTTTATCATGTAAGGGCATTCCCTGGGCTATCTACTTGATGCCGCGGTAAGTCTTTCCCGCACGACCACGGCTAATCGCCTACGACCACCTTCCTCACAACCCGGCTGTTACCCGTCTTCAGTTCCACCAGATACAGTCCCGCCGGCCATTGCGCCGTAGACACCTGCTGCGTTTCGTTGGCGCGGATGCGGCGGTTTTGCAGCATGCGCACGCCGCCGGTGGTGAACACGTCGAACGTGCCGTTTCGGGATGAATAAATCTTGAAAAACTCGACGGACGGGCTCGGAAACACCTTTACCTCCGCCGGATCGCCGGGCTCGACACCGGTTACCGATACGGGAAGGATGTTGGTCAGCAGCCGCACGCCGCCCGCATTTGTGCCGATGGCCAGGTCGGGTTTCTTGTCGCCGTTCAGGTCGGCGACGGCGAGCGAGAGGTAATTACCGAAGTACATATCGCCCGGCTTGCCATTGACGCTGACCAATGCGCTCTGCCGTTCGGTCCATTTGCCCCAGTCGGCGTTGTTGAAGACGCGGATCGTACCGGTGTGGTCCACGGTAGCGAGATCGGGCTTGCCGTCGAGATCGAAATCGGTGACGGCTACCTGCGAGAAACGGCCGGCGAAATTGATTCCTACTCCCGCGAACGAATCTGTTTCGAGCTTGAAAGTATATTGTTTGCTACCGCCGGTGTTGGTATAGTAATAAATATTGCCCTGCGTTTTCCCGATCAGCAAATCCAGGTCGCCATCGCCGTCGGCATCATAGAAATAGGGCGAGTCACCCGTTTGGAGCTCGGCCGGTAATGCGATCGTGACGGCCTCGGCGAGGTTCAGCCGGGCCGCACCGCCATTCGTGCCTTTGTTGGGAATATAGCGGTATTCGAGTTTCAGGCCCGAGGTGGAAGTGGCTGCGAAGCCGAGGTCGGGCACGCCGTCCCCATTGAAATCCGCCCATTGAGGTTTGATATTGTAAACAGAAAGTTTGGAAAGCAGTTCGAGATAATCCTGTGTTTCCACGCTGAAATCCGGTTCGGCAGCGGTGCCATTGTTTTTCAAAAACCATAAACTCCCTTTAAAACCGCCCGTTACGGGGTTGCCCCCCGTCCCGATGAACATATCCAGGTCGCCGTCGCCGTCGATATCGAAAAACGCGGGCGCGGCATTCTCGCCGACTTCGATCATCTGGTCTTGCAGGAAATTCTTACGCACGAGCTTGAATACCGGCTTGTCGCTCGTGCCTTCATTGTGGTAATACCATCCCGATGATTTGAAATCGGTCAGATTGGCGTCGTTCGCGGGGATGCTGGGCGCGATGAGCAGGTCTTTGACCCCGTCGAAATCCACATCTTCATAAAAACCGGCCGGAAAAATGTGTAATGTCACCGGGTCAACGGCCGGGTAAGTGTTCGAATAGCCCGTGAAATTGGCGATAATGCCTTTGGCGGAATTGGGCAGGAACGAAATATGGTCGTTGCTGACGTGCCCGGCGAGGAGATCTTTGGTACCGTCGCCGTTCAGGTCGTGCAGGAGAATGGAGTTGCCCGCGTGCAGGACGCGCGCCGGTACGGCTTCCCGTTTAGAAGGATCGGTAACCACGCCGCAGTCCGCACCTACGACGAAATCTTCGGCATTCCCCTTGTGAAAATTTCCCCAGCAATCGCCATTCCGCTGAAAAACGGGGCTCGCCTGCGTGCCGAGGCTATCGCGCACGCCAAACTTTTCAACGCTCAGGTTCTGGTGCAGTTCAATGTATGTCCCTGAAAAATCGAAGGTCAGCAGGTCGAGGTCGCCGTCGTCGTCCACGTCGGTAATGGCCGGAATGTCGGTACCGGACACCTGCATATTAATGTTTCCTGAAAAGCCTTTGGTATACAGCACGTCCCGCATTTTCTTCCACGACCACGCATTGCCTGTCTTAACCTGCTGGTACACGACAATGCCGAGCGAGGTGCTGGCGAAAAGATCTTTCAGGCCGTCGCCATTGTAATCGGCGAGGATCATCCAGTTATCGGCCTGGGGGAAAAGCGTCTCGTAATACGGTGCGTGGATAAACGTCTTTTTGCCCGCATTCAACGGATCGGGCGCGGCCACGAACGTGGTGATTTTGCTGTTGGTGCGGTCGTAAACCACCAGATCTTCGTCGGCGTCATTGTTCAAATGCATTTTCAGGTATTGCGACGCATTGAGCCCGCCTCCCCAGGGATTCAGCATTCTGACACCTGCCACGGACACGCGCGTGAGCGTATCGGGCCTGAACCACGCCTGCTGGGCGAGCGATGCCGGAGTGTTGTAAATGCCAATAAAGAAGAGGATGAAGGAGGTAAATTTGGTTCGCATCGTTGAGGAATAATCTATTAGTTTTGCAGGATTCCGAGGATTTCCTGAGGGCATGTTTGTCCTAAACCTAACGAAATAAGCCAGCATTACTTTATAACGACCCGACAATTCATGTTTACTTCCATAGAAACACTTTACGATATCTACCGCAAAGGTGCCAAAGTCTCCACCGACACCCGCCAGATCACCGACGGCTGTATTTTCTTCGCATTGAAGGGCGATAAATTCGATGGTAACCAATATGCGGCGGAGGCCCTGGAAAAAGGCGCAGCCTACGCCGTGGTGGACGACGCTCATGTGGCCAACAGCGACCGCTTCCTGCTTTTTGAAGATGGATTAACGGCCTTGCAGGACCTGGCGCGGCACCATCGCAAGACGCTGGAAATACCCGTGGTAGCATTGACCGGCTCGAATGGCAAAACCACTACCAAAGAGCTGATCGCGAAGGTGCTTTCGATGAAGTTCAACACGTACGCGACGCGCGGGAACCTGAATAACCACATCGGCGTGCCCCTCACGATCCTGAGCATCGACCCGGCCAAACATGAAATGGCGGTCGTCGAAATGGGCGCCAATCACCAGCAGGAAATAGCATTGCTGAGCAGCATCGCACAGCCTACCCACGGGCTCATAACCAACATCGGCAAGGCACACCTGGAAGGCTTCGGCGGTGTGGCCGGGATTATCAAGGGCAAAGGTGAGCTGTTCGACTACCTTTCCAAGAAAAAGGGTACCGTGTTCGCGAATTCGACGCAGGATGTCATCATGGACATGATCGCGAAGCGCCGCGCATTTGGTGAGATCGTATTCTATTGTTCTGAAAACAGCCCTGTGAACCCGACGCTGGTGGATGAGAATCCTTTTGTTGTATTTCAAAACGGTGGCCGGACTGTCACCACCCATTTACCCGGAAGATACAATTTCGACAACATTTGCGCCGCCCTGGCCGTGGGCAAGCATTTCGGGGTCGAAGATGCGGATGCCTATGAGGCGGTAGCGACGTACGAGCCGGACAACAACCGCTCGCAGATCGTGAAAAAAGGTACCAATACCGTTATCATGGACGCTTACAACGCCAATCCGTCGTCGATGGCGGCTGCGGTGGCCAATTTCGGCAGAATGGAGGCGGCCCGGAAGATATTGATCCTGGGCGATATGTTCGAGCTGGGCGATGCCGCGCCGGAGGAACATTTAGCTTTGGGAAAACAAATCGCCGGTGAGAAGTTCGACGTCGTAATACTTGCAGGTAAACTCATGCAGCACGCGCTGCCTGCACTGCCCAAGGCATACTATTTTCCCGATAAATTCTCGCTCCACAACTGGATTATGGACAATCCGCAGGAAAATACACATTTCCTCATCAAAGGGTCGCGCGGGATGTCGCTGGAAACGGTGCTTGGCGTCATGCCCGATAAATAATTTATAATTACAGTTATTATTAGTATAATTATATTGCAAAAATCAATGGTATTATAAATTTCATTGATAACAACTCCGTTCCTATAAATAAAACTAAATTCATTTGATTAAATCAACTCTTTCCTGGCATAGTACCAGGGCAGAGTTTGACCCATGTACTCATCGTTCGTAGTTTTGTAACACAAAAAAATACAATTTATAAACAAACGAGCAATCATGGCTAATAGACTGTTATCGGTGGGATCGGAGTTCCCTGAGTTCAAAAAGACATCCGTAGTTTCATTGGAAAAAGGAAATGAATTCTACGATATTACCTCAGAAGATCACAAAAACGCCGGTAAATGGATGGTAATGTTCTGGTGGCCAAAAGATTTCACTTTTGTATGCCCTACCGAGATTGCCGAGTTCAACAAGCACACTGGCGACTTCGCTGACCGTGACACGATCCTGATCGGTGCTTCTACCGACAGCGAATATGTGCACCTGGCATGGCGCAAAAACCACGACGACCTGCGCGACCTGCAATTCCCGATGCTGGCCGATACTTCGAAATCACTGGCGGAAGAGCTGGGTATCCTCGAAGCCAACGAGAAAATCGCTTACCGCGTGACTTACATCGTAGATCCGCAAGGAATCGTTCGCTGGGTATCCGTAAACGACCTTTCAGTAGGCCGTAATGTGCCGGAAGTACTCCGCGTACTCGACGCTCTGCAAACTGACGAGCTTTGCCCTTGCAACTGGCAAAAAGGCGAAGCGACTATCGCGTAATAGTCCCATACAAAGCAGTTCACAGCGGTCAGTCATTCGTACGCCGGTTCTGTGAACTGCTTTTTTTTCCACCCACGGGAAAACCTTCCCGCCCAAAATTCAAACCGACATGTATCCATTTGCAGCCACAGGGAACACGAAAGAGTCCCTGTATAAAGAGGTCAATTTGCCCGCGGAATTCGAAAGCGTGCTGATCAACAAGCTCGCGGCGATTGACCACCGTTACCTCAAAGACCTGAAAATCAATGTAGGTAATGTATTGAAATCACAGACATTGAACCGTAAGGAGGCGTTGCTGCTCGCATTGGCCGTAGCGGTGAACGAAAAGAACGCGGCGCTGATCGCGGCTTTGGAAGAACTTGCCACGCAGGAAGGAGCCGACGAGAAAGAACTCGCCGAGGTAACGGCCTGTGTGTCACTCATGAACGCGAACAACGTGTTTTACCGTTTCCGCCACTTCATGCACAAGGAATTTTACGATAATGCACCTGCGGGCATCAAAATGAGCATTATGGTGAACCCCGTGCTGGGCAAGGAATTCTTCGAATTGCTGAGCCTCGTCGTATCCGCATTGAACGGTTGCGAAATGTGTGTGACCTCGCACGAGCAATCGGTGCTGAACCACGGCGGTACCCAGGCGCGTATATTCGACGCGGTTAGGGTGGGCGCGATCTTCAAAAGCTTCGCCGTATTGGTATAAAACAAAACTAGCCAGGTCTCAAAGATCTGGCTAGTCCCAAATTATCCATCCTATTTCTCTATTGTTTTCTTCGTTAAGTGCTGCGCGTCACGCTACTCCGTGTAGCTGATGTAGAATGAATTGCGGCCCCAGATGGTACTGGGCTCGAAATCGATCACCAGCGTACTTTCATACGCATCGTCCGAAAAGTGATCGCGCAGTTTGAGGGGCATTTTGCCGGCCTCTCCGTTGTAGTAGGCGCTCATTTCGTAGCGCCCCAGCGGAATGTCCTCGATGTATCCCTGAGCCGGTTTCACTTTCAAAACCTTCCCCTTCGATCCGTCGATCAGGTTCCCCACGGGTGTGAGCGTGAATTCGATGTTTTCGTCATCGTAAATTGCGCTGTACAGTGCTTTGTTGATCCCGACCGTCGCGCCGAAATAGCCCTCCCCCTCCGGGCGCAGGCCTGTCAGCTTCCATTGAAAATTCCGGACGGCCCCATCGATACTGAACGGCTCGAAAACATCCGGATTAAGGTCCTGCTCGTAACGTCGCCCATTATATTCCTTCACAATCTGCGCCGACGCCATAAATGTACCGACGCTGGGCAGCTGGATTTCATAGTTGCCGTTGGCATCGGTCACACCGAGGGAATAAGAAGCGTGGAACATCGTATTGTCGATCACCACTTCCACGCCTTTCATCGGGTTGCCTGCCGTATCGGTTATTTTTCCGGTAGCGTAGCCTTTCTTTCCGCCCGCCACGCCAGGCTCGTCGTCGGTGGTGCAAGCCGCAACGAGCCCCAGCATCAGGGCCCCTTGCAGCATCATAACCCACTTTTTCATTATTCGACCTTACGCAGTTCGGTAGTGGAAGTACCGTCTTCCGATTTTTCGATCGTTTTCACGATACCTACGCCCGGTGCCGTCCACAATGTCACCTGGATCGTTTCCGTCGTGATTTCCGGCTCGGTGACCTCCGTTTCGAATTTCATATACACCTCATAGGAGTATTCCCATTTGGTGCAATTGAAATTGCCCGCCGGCGTAGTTACCGATTCCTCGGCTACCGCTTTTCCGTTCTTGTTCGTCATGCGCGCTTCGAGCTTGCCCAGTACCGAACCTTCGTCGCCAGCAGGGATTTCGAGCTCCATGATCACCTTGATCGGGTCGCCCTGGAATGTGAGCGCACTGTTGACCTTGCCATTGTTTTCCAGGAATTGGTATTGCGGGAACCCGGTCACATTGAATTTCGAAATGTAGGCGATGTCGTTGATCTGGTTTTGCAGCTCTTTCAGCGCAATCGGGTACGGCAGCACATTCGTGGTGGTGCCGCCTTTGGCATATGCTTTGGAAATGAATGTTCTTTCCTCTTCATTCTCCCGAACGAAGTTTTCGATTGTATGAACGACCAGTCCGGCTGAATCTTTGGTACTCGCGACTTTCGTAATGATATCGCCATCGGCGCCGTCGGAATCGGTGATTTTGTAGATATAGCGTTTGTCCTTGGAAGGAATGAATGCTTTTTCCGTGCCGCCGCCATCTCCGCCATCGGGGTTCGGGTTGTCGTCGTCCTTGCAAGCGGTGAAGGACATGGCCAGTACGGCCAGGGCCAATGCAGATTTCGCGAAACGGCTGATCAGCATCGAGGGTGATTGGATTTTCTTTTTCATGGCTGTTTCTAAAATATATATAAGATTGATTTTCAATACTTTGACAAAATGCGCTAGTAAACCAAATGCAGCAACAGGACGAGGAAGCCCGATATGGACAGGTTTCCGCGGATGAAAATGTACCTCATCCATTCGTCGCGTGCATTCACGTAACTTTGCCGGTTGTTCAGCAAATCGCTGTTGATCAGCTCGTTCACAGGTTCGCTGCGTTTCAGGGCAAGTATCAGGTCCGCAACGAGCAGCAATAAGGCGACCAGGACCGGCCCGTAGGAAAATAATCCGCCAGATCTAACCGAGAGGACCAGCCAGGTAAGCATGGTCGCCAATGCAGCCAGGTAGCACCGTTTCAGGTTTTTCCGCACCCGCGGGTCCACGGCCTTCCGCAGTTCGATGAATGCTTCCGGGGAAATGTCGAAGAGCGCTTTGCCGAAACCCATCCCGTAGAATGCCCCTTGTGCGGCGAGAAAAAAGTACAGCACCGTGCCGGTTGCCTGCACCACCGTGAGCATTTCAATGGATTTCATACAAACGGAGCGCTGCCCGGCCGGTCGTGTCTTTTTCCAGCTCCCTGCGAAGCTTCTCATTCAAATACCTTCTGACGGAAAGTTTTCTGACATCGAGCACCGCCGGTTCGGTCGTTTCCGACACCATGTAGTTGCTATGGGCATAGTATCGAACGATCGTCGATTTCTGATCGGGGGCCGTTTCGGCTACCCAGAAACCCTTTTCGGGGAAAGGCTGCCGGGCTGAGCGCGTGGCCTTGTGCACGGCGCGGCCCTGTATGCTTGCGGCCGTCAGCAGGCCCGCAAGCATACACCAGGTGATGATTCTCATGGCCCTACTACTCTTTCAGCAACTTCGCCTGCGCGTTGTCCTTGAAAGTATTGGCCGTTTCCACGTCGGCATTGATCGTCGCCTGGTAGTTGACGAAGATGCCGTAGCCGCCGCTGTTGGAGATCACCGATTTACGGATCGTCATGCGGGATTGTCCACCGTACACCGCGATATTGGCCTTCTTGCCCGACACGATCGCGATATTACCTCCGCCGGATATTTCCGCGTTCTCGATGACATTCTGGTCGCTGGTCGAGAAGCAGATCATTCCTTTCCAGTAAGCGGCCGTATTCTCGGCTCCGCGGATCACGATTTTGCTGGTTTCGGTGCCCACCGCATTGAAATAGCCGTCGTCGATGGTGATGGAGCCAGCGCGGCCCACTTCGATGATCACACCCGGCAGCAGTTTCCAGTTGGCATCGGAAGTAAGTCCTTCGAGCAGGCGGTAAGGGGTTTTATCCTTAAAACCTTTCCATACGACATCGCTTGTCGCATTTTTTGGAAGGGAAGAGGCAAAGATCTCCACCACATTACGGCCGTTGCCATCGGTGAATTTGGAATCCGTATCAAGCGTTTTCACATTCTCGGCACCCAGCAGGATGCCCGCTTCGGTATTGTCTTTGAAATTGTTCTTTTCAAATGACGCCAGCTTCACACCTTGCTGAATGTAAAGGCCATAGCCGGCATTTGCTTCGAACAAACAGTTTTTAATATTGACCTCCGCCTGACTTCCCAGAACAGCCATACCCGCTTTGGTAGTGCTGTACAATGGCTTGCTACCCGCATGCAACACCTGCACATATTCCAGTGTATTGGCGCTGCTCGACGAGCGGAACGTCACGCCCGACCAGAAACCTTTCGTCGTTTCTTTCCCGATAAAGCGGATCGGCTTTTCCGCGGTTCCTTTTGCGAGGAGAATTCCGCCGTTGTCATTGATTTCCAAACGGGTATCACGCGCAAATGCGATCACAACGCCGGGCTTGATTTCCAGCTCCGCATTCACCGTCACGTTCGCATTCACGATGTAATCCGGGATGGCAGGATTGTCGAAGCGGTCGTTCAAAGTGAGTTTGGCGCGGATGTTGGCATCGATCACAATGGGAGTCGTATCTACCGGATCGGGGTCCGGCGCGGGTTTTACATCTTCGTCCTCCTTGCAGCTACCCAGCAACAGGGTAAAGGACAAGGCTGCCCAAAGAATTCTTCTTGTTTTTAACATGGCTAATATTCCAAATGATTTGAATGAATTACATTCCATTTCTCAATGGTGGTGCAATTTTAAACCGATTTGGCGAGCCGGGGAAGCGCCGGAAAAGGCGTGTCGATCAACAGCGGGTTTTATCGACAAACGCCTTTTGCAGCGCCGCTTAAAAGGTGAGCTTGAAACGGCGCTGGCAGTCATTGCGGAAATTACGGCCGATGGGCAGCTCCTTCCCGTCGATTTCGAGCTTATGCGAATGGTAGCTCTCCACTTTGTCTACCGAAACAATGAAGGAGCGGTGAATGCGGATGAAGCCGTCCTCGGGCAGGAGTTCTTCCAAAAGGCTGATCTTTTGTTTGGAAATCAATGCCTTATCTTTCAAAACGACCTTGATATAGTCCCGCAGACTTTCGATCCAGTAAATGTCGTTGACGTTCACTTTCACCATTTTCCGGTCTACTTTTAAATACAAAAACACATCCTGGCTGGCCTGCCCGCTTTTCTGCGCAACCGAAACGGTCTGGTTCGTGATATTCAATCCGGTGAAAACCTTGTCCATCGCCCGCAGGAAGCGTTCGAACGGAATGGGTTTTAACAGGTAATCCACCGCATTAAGGTCGAAACCCTCCACGGCATAGTCCTGATAGGCGGTCGTAAAAACGACTTTTGGCGGGTTTTTGAGGCTTCTAAGCAGGTCGGTACCCTTGAGGCCCGGCATTTTCACGTCGAGGAACATCAGGTCTATCTTCTGTTGCTGCAACACCTGGAATGCCTGGATGGCGTCCTGGCAGCGCGCCGCGACTTCTATTTCCGTGAAATTGGCGAGGTAGTTGTCCAGCACTTCGATCGCGTGGGGTTCGTCGTCCACCAGAATGGCTTTCAGCTTCATCATGATCAGATATCCAGTCGTTTGTCAAGGTCTATTTCCAGGATCACGGCGAAAACGTCGTCCTCGTCCATGATTTTGAGGTGATGCGCCGAAGGGTACAAAATTTCCAGCCGCTTGCGCACATTCGCGAGACCGATGCTGACGTGATGCGGGCGGTCGTCGGGCGTGGCGGTTTCGGGTTTGCTGTTCGAGATTTTGAATTTCAATGCATTACCCTTTACCCGCAAATCCATATTGATCCACGCCTGGCCGATCTGCTCGCTCGCGCCGTGCTTGAACGCATTTTCCACCAGGGGCAATATCAGCAGCGGTGCAATGCGGTATTCGGGCGATAATCCGTTGACGCTGAAATGAATGTCCAGCCGCTCCTCGTACCGGATCTTTTCCAGTTCGATATAACTTTTGAGAATACTGATGTCCCTTTCCAGCTGCACGATCTCCGTATTGGCCTCGTAAAGCATGTACCGCAATATCTCCGCCAGGCCCATTACTACACCGGGCGACTGCGGCGACTGTTTCAGCGTGAGCGCATACAGGTTGTTTAATGTATTGAATAAAAAATGCGGGTGCAGCTGGCCTTTGAGAAAATTCAGCTCGGCCTCCATCGCCGCCTGCCGCCTGTCGAACCACATTTTGAAAAACTTCACCGACAATGCGATCCAGACGAAAATGTTCGTCTGCTCGAATGCGCTGATGAGGTATACCGGCTTCAAAAGCTGCTGTTTGAACGTCCCGTCGAGCTTGCGCCACACGAACGTCGGGTCGTTCTTTTTGACGGCGTGATAGATGACCGGGTCGGCCACGAGTATTTCCATCAGCCTGAATGCCAGCGTCGAACCGATGACTATCAGCAGGAACCAGACCACGAATAGCACATACTTCTTGCGGTCGAAATACCGGGGGATGATCACATAGGCGATCAGGTAAAAATAGCCAACGTGAATGGGCATGAACAGCGCCACAATGCCGATCGTGA
This sequence comes from Dyadobacter beijingensis DSM 21582, assembly GCF_000382205.1. Lineage (GTDB taxonomy): Bacteria > Bacteroidota > Bacteroidia > Cytophagales > Spirosomataceae > Dyadobacter > Dyadobacter beijingensis. The sequence goes on along the minus strand of NZ_KB907787.1, from coordinate 635,342 downwards.
GCCAGTAATCGGGCATGCCTGCACCGTAAATGATTGTCAGGATCGTCAGCACGGCGACCCAGAACAAAATGTGCAGTAAAATTCGTCTGTGTTTAATGTGATTCAGGACCGGGGTAACGGGACGCATGGTAACAAAGATAGCGAATTCGGGGGCCAATACCGGGTTTGAAAAGCATTGTCGACCAATGTCATTCTCTCGTCGACGAACGGCATCGGGCCGGTAAATCTTTGGGGCACAGACAAAATATCTCCGCTGACCGGCGAATCGCGGGGCCGTCACTTCATAATGCTGCCTGAGCGGGCCTTTCAAAGATAAAATATCCAAATTCGGGCGTCATTTTAGAATTTGTATCTGCAAATATTCCCTCCGGTGGTTTTTCTACTTAGTTTTGTGTTAAAATCAAGATATTAACTAAACTGTAAAATAATGGCAACGTCAACCGAAACGTACATTCCGTACAAGGTAAAAGACATCTCGCTGGCCGAATGGGGCCGTAAAGAAATCACATTGGCAGAAGCTGAAATGCCTGGTTTGATGGCGATCCGTGCTGAATACGGTCCATCGCAGCCTTTGGCAGGTGCACGTGTTGCAGGTTGCTTGCACATGACGATCCAGACAGCCGTTCTGATCGAAACCCTTACAGCTTTGGGTGCGGAAGTTACCTGGTCATCTTGTAACATCTTCTCTACGCAAGATCACGCAGCAGCGGCGATCGCAGCAGCGGGAATCCCTGTTTACGCCTGGAAAGGAATGAACGAAGAGGAATTTAACTGGTGTATCGAGCAGACTTTGTTCTTCGGCGAGGAGCGTAAGCCCCTCAACATGATCCTCGACGACGGCGGTGACCTGACCAACATGGTATTCGACGAATATCCCGAGCTGATCGACGGTATCAAAGGGCTTTCGGAAGAAACCACAACCGGTGTTCACCGCTTGTACGAGCGCTACAAGAACGGAACGCTTCATTTGCCGTCCATCAACGTAAACGACTCAGTTACAAAGTCTAAATTCGACAACAAATACGGCTGCCGCGAGTCATTGGTCGACTCGATCCGCCGCGCGACCGACCTGATGCTTGCTGGTAAAGTAGCGGTAGTAGCAGGTTACGGCGACGTAGGTAAAGGTTCTGCCGAATCACTCCGTGGTGCCGGCTGCCGCGTACTCGTGACCGAAATCGACCCGATCTGCGCATTGCAGGCTGCTATGGACGGTTTCGAGGTGGTAACGATGGACGAAGCTGCTGATCGTGCCAATATTTTCGTGACTGCAACCGGTAACTACAAAATCATCACCGAACGTCACTTCCTTAAAATGCGTGACAAAGCGGTTGTTTGTAACATCGGCCACTTCGATAACGAAATCGACATGGCTTGGTTGAACACCACTTATGGCCACACCAAATCGCAGATCAAACCACAGGTTGATATTTATTCCGTTGAAGGAAAAGACATCATCGTGCTGGCAGAAGGCCGCCTGGTGAACCTGGGCTGCGCGATGGGCCACCCGTCGTTCGTAATGTCATGCTCATTCTCGAACCAGACTTTGGCGCAGATCGAGCTTTGGACTAACACAGCTGCTTACGAGAAGAAAGTATACGTTCTTCCAAAAGCATTGGACGAAAAAGTAGCGGCATTGCACCTCGCACACGTAGGCGCGAACCTCGACAAACTGTCGGACGAGCAAGCTGCTTACATCGGCGTCACTGTCGAAGGTCCTTTCAAAGCGGAAACTTACCGTTATTGATAATAGGATTGATATGGAGAGACCCCGCTGCATTCGTGGCGGGGTCTTTTTTTGTGCCAGCTATGCCTCGGCTTTACCGGGCGCAGGCGGCAGCAAATCGGCCGGTCTCGCGGGTGTGGGGAATGAAATGTTATGGTCGTCGAAAACCTTCTTCACCAGCTTCATCACCGTACTTTTTGCCGGTCCGGGACCGATCTTATCCTGCCTGATCCAGAACAGTATTTCAAAATCAATGCTCTTCTCACTGAACCGGAGGAAGTTGAATTCGACGGGCTTCAGCGGGTCCAGGAAATCGAGCCCCTTTACGACACTTAATGCCAGGCTTTCCACAATGGCGAGGTCGTCCTTGTAGCCAATGCTTCCTTCCATTCGCACGCGCCTTTCGCCCGAATGCGTGAAGTTGACGATCGGTTTCTGGAAAATGTCCTTACTCGGCAGCTCCACCTGCTGGCCTTCGAAGTTATCCAGCTTCACCGACCGCAGCCCGATGGACAGCACTTTGCCCGTATAACCATTGGTTTCGATGATATCCCCCACCTGAATAGGCCGCTGAATGGCAATGAATGCGCCTGAAATGAAGTTGGTCGTCAGATCCTGAAAAGCAAAACCCAGCGCCAGCGCCAGCACACCCGCGCCCGCGAGCAGCGAGGTAACCGTTTTATCCAGGCCCAATACCCCCAATGCGAAGAAAAGGCCCGTGGTGATGATTGCAATGCGCGTAATGGTTGAAATAAGCCCCACCAATGCAATATTCTGCGACGCCCGGCCGAGAATGCGCTCGACAAACTTACCGCCGATCGACGCCATGAACCTGAAAACAACCAGGATCAGGATCGCGATGAAAATGTTGGGCAACAAGCGATAAATCTCCACCGTCCAGCGGTCGAGTTTAATAGCTATCGGATCTACTATTTTGGAAATCTGGGCGAAAATCATCTGTCGTTAAATCTGCAAGGCCACGGATTGTTTGCCAGCGCATTCAAAACATGGACGGGCTCTCAATTGTTGTGTGGTGCACAAAAATAACAAGCGGGGCCCGGATTCGATCCCGGCCCCGCCCGCTTTTTACTGAATACAGGATTACAGCCGATCCAGCAGCTCTTTCTTTTTAGTGCTGAATTCTTCTTCTGAAATCTGTCCTTTTTCAAAAAGCACATTCAACTTTTCGATCGTAGCGATCACAATATCCTGTGGACTTCTCGCCTCCGCAGACAAATCAGTATTGGATGTCACGTCGTACGCCATTTCCGGTGTAGCCTGCCGGGACGCGTCGGGATCCGACACCACTTCCAGCGACGACAAATCCACCTGCCCCTCCTGGCTCGTAAAGCGGTAACTGCTCGCGGCACCCTGTTGTTGCGAAATACCCGTAATGTGATGGTGTTTCGTGTCGTAAATGGTCCGTTTACCGCCATCCTCCACTACCAGTCGGTGGACCGGAGCAAAATACGCATAACGGAAATTATTCTGCGAACCGCTGGACGTCGGATTTCCGAATACGGCAGGCCACGAACTGCTGGGCTGGCTGAAAAAGCCGCTTCCTTTGACCGCTCCTCTCGGTGCATCGATCCCGGCCTGCGATGCCGCGCGCTGTTCGTCTTCCCGGTCTTCAAAGAGTACCGTGGTAGAGGCAAGATCCGCCAGTTCGCCGGCCAGCTTGTCGACGTTCGCACGTAGCGAACTATTGAACATATCGCCCACCATCGTCATGCCGCCTTTCATCCATTGTCCCTGCCCGCCGAGCTCCGGCAGGTTGAACTGTGCCATCGTTCCATTTCCGTGGATAATGGCCTTAAGAAGCGACTCGACGGTTTCAGGTTGTAGTTTATATCGGGCGGCGATTTCGTTGACTTTCCGCTGCCCGTCTGTGCTTAATACTTTCATGATTTCCCTTTTTCGATTAACGGACACAAAAACAATGCCATAGCACCCAAATTACCGCATACTTACCGAACCCTGCCATTCACGCATCGGATTTCGGGCGACTTCTACATTGCCTTTATGTTTGAACCGACACAAGTCAAATGTTCAACCATCAAACGGTATGTTTATGAAACAACTCACGATGACAGGAAACCTGTTAAAGGGACTGGCGCTGGCCGCGGTGCTGGCCGGATGCCAGCAAGAAGACGTTGTAACGCAAAGCCCTTCACCGGGCGTTACGGCTAACGACAACCATGCGAAGATCGCATTCACCCCCCAACTATTGAAAGAGGACGCCAACCAACTCGAATACTTCGGCGATTACGATGTCAACAGGGGTAAGCTGAAAAAATTGACCAATAACGACGAGGGTTACTACACCGAATATCAATACAGCGGGCAAACGATCGTAGCGCAGCGCCGGAAAATTTCTACTAATTCTCTGAGTTATCAGGTAACCTACCAGCTGGATGGTTCGGGGCGGTGCGTGGAAAGCCTCAGCACCGAGACAAACAAAACGCTGAAATACGAGTATAGCCAAACGGGCCGGCTGACAAAAATATACAACAAAGCAGCCCCCAATGAACGGATGGAATTCACCTACGAATCCAACGCCCTGACTTTGCTAAAAACGATCTCGTTCTTTAACCAGGCGAATGCGGCGACAAAGGAAATAAGTTACGGCTACATGGTACAAGGCGGCACTGGTATGGAAAACAAATATCCGGTCAACCCGACTGCGCTCGGTATTACCAGCAGATTCCTTCCGTTATTCGGCGCATTCCAGGCACAGCTACCCACTTATGAATCTACCAAAATGCTCCCCTGGAATGGCGCGGCATACCCCACATACAGTCTAACCTATGCCTTCAACGCAAACGGCTTCCCTAAGACCATTACTGCGAATTCGAGCATGGGCGGCGTTCCTCTCGTGACGAACCGGACGTACACTACTCCCGGCTTATAATTTCAATCCGGCACCTCCTCCAACAACCGAAAATTTACCCATTTAAACCATTCACCTATCGGATTTCAAGCGTGTTCTGCGACAAGACTAAGTTTGACTCCATTTTAATCCAATTCACACATTTTATTTTAAACGTTATGAAAAAACTACACATCGCAGGAAATCTGTTGAAAGGATTGCTGTTGGCGGGGATGCTGACGGGTTGCCAGAATGACGATGTTTTGAATCCGCAGCTACAAGAAAGTGCTTTCGCGAATGAGGCTGGGGCGAAGGTGAATGCGGAATTGAAACTGACAAAAGATGGGGTCACTTCTCTTCAGTACATAAAATCGGGTAGATTTACCGGCTGGATATCAAAGGTATCGGAAACCAACTATTACACTCAGTATTATTATGTCGACGGTGGAGGCAATAACTTTAGTGTTACCAGCAAACGCTACCAGAAGTCGAACAATGGCCTGGTTGAGGAACTTCAATACAATATTGTCAACGGGAAATGTTTAAGCAGTATTGATAAGACCTCCAATATTAATTATGAATATAATTACAGCGAGGTAGGCCGTCTCAATTGGATCAAATCGACAGCTAATGGATCTTCAAGTAAGCGCATATTCACATATGACTATATTTCAGCCACCGGAGTTGAACGCTTGAATATTCTCACATTCGCATCCAACGTTACCGCTGCAAATCCGAATGGAATTACTTACAAAACAATTGACTACAATTACTACAAGTCGGGTGTCGGCAATATTCCCGACAAATACCATCTCAACCCGCAGTTCTCCGAACTTGACAGATATTTGCCAATTTTCGGAAAGTTCAGTGACGCCTTAATCACCGACCTGACTGCAAAACTGGCTTCTGATCCAAGCAGCCTCATTCCATTTTATCGATTTACATACACCCTCAATTCGGATGGTTATCCGACCTTTCGTACAATCGAATACTTCCCTGGTGGCGCGGGTAATAATAATGGGAAGCAAACTATATCGGGCGAGCTGAAATATTCCACTAGCTGGGCAGGTCTATAATTTTATCAATTTAATCGTAAAAGCAGTCAATGCATTATTGACTGCTTTTCTTTTTTTACAGTACATTTCGATCAATGATAGAAAGTCAAGTTGAGGTCAGCAAATATTACAATAAGCTATTTAGTTACTCAAAAATCCCAAAAAAATAAAAAAATAGCTAAATATTAAAACTATTAAAAAATCATGACAGAAATAATTAATCAAATTAGTTCCCAATACCGAATACATTAAACAACAGTAAAAAAATACCAATAGGGAGTAAAGTTATGTATAAATGGAAAACTTTAATTACCATTACGCAGAACAATCATCAACAAAAGCCGTTAATTCAATAATTTTAGTATGAAAGCAATTCTTAGATACATTTAAATCGAACGTTCGATTTAAAATCACCATTTAAACATCTAAGTATTATGGAGCACTCAAAAATTTCCGAAAAACTGTTAAGGATCTTGGTACTGGCAGGGTTGCTGAGCTCTTGCCAAAACGATGAGCCCATTGCAACATTGCAATCCTCTTCCGTGGAATCAGCGGATCAAAATGCAAAATTAATCGCCAATCCTAATCTGGTTATAGATGGAGATAAGACTTTGGAATATGTCAATTGGGGAAGGTATGCCGGCAAACTTTCCAAAGTGACCGATAGCAAGTATTTTACAGAATACTCCTATAATGACAATAACGGCTCCACCGATTTATGGATCATCAGTAAGCGTTACGACAAAGCCAGCAATGCTCTGGTTAATGAGCACAAATTTCAGGTTTCGAATGGAAAATGCATTGCAAGCCGTGACGTGACTAATCAGATCGACTATGCATACATGTACAACGCCGCAAATCGTTTGACCGAAATAAAGGCGATACCGCAAAACGCTTCGACTTACAAAATCATATTCGATCATGCCTATTACAGCGCTACGAAGGAATATCGGCTACGAACGATCAGTGTGCATGAAAGCACGGGGCCGGTCAGCGAAATGACAATCGGCTACACCCTGCCGGGTGGGACATTGATCACGGATAAATACCCCTTAAATCCGGATATCGGGTTGGACAGATATCTCCATATCTATGGAAATTTCAGCAACTACCTCGTTCAACAAATATCGGTTGCCCAGCTTAATTCCTCCAATCAGCCGATAACATTTACCAAACTTACCTATTCGACTAATTCGGATGGGTACGTAACGACGAGAGTTACCGAATATCACCCACTCGGGTATGGCAATAATAATGGCGTAAAAACTACTGTTGACTTGCTTAAATATTCGAATTGAAAATCCATGAAAATAGGTGATCATTAGTGTCACCCGTCTTCATGGTAAATATCTCACAGTAGATCCAACGGTTAATGACTTGACTTCAACCGGGCCGCCCAAAAACGGCCCGGTTTTATTCATCCCCATGATAGCCGCGTTCGATATCCTCCCATTTCCGCTCCAATCCGGCATCTTCCTTTACATTACGTTGCCCCTTCACTGCCGCCTCCGCGGCCCTCAGCCGATCCTCGGTCAGCGGGTGCGTGCTGAGCAGTTTCAGGTTTGTCATGTCGCCATGTTCACCTTTGAGCATCGTGAATAAATCCACGAAACCTTTGATATTCAGGCCTTCGGATTGGAAAATCGCCATAGCCTTTTGATCCGCTTCGGTTTCCAGCTCGCGGGAATAGGTAAGGTTGGCAAGGGCATTGGAATTGTCGGCGAGGACGGTGACGATGCCGTTAATGTCGTTCAGGAGGATAGACAGGAACAGGTAACCGCCCAGGCTTCGGAGGACGTTACGCAATGAATGACGGTAATGGACGTGGGACACCTCGTGCGCGAGCAGCGCGGCGAGCTCTTCCTTCGTTTTCATCTTGCGCAGGATACCATCGAATACGACGATGTTCCCGCCCGGCAATGCGAATGCATTGGCGTCCTTTTCCCTTACCACCGTCACCCGAATGGGATACCGCGTTTTGAAATCGATGGATCGGGCGAAGTCGTTCACTTTAACGGTGAGCGTGGAGTCGACGTCGTAGCCGTGGAGCAAGTTCTCGTACATTGTATCTCCCATTTCCACCTCCGCGCTCACGGGTACGCGTGACGCAACGGCGCTCGCCAGCAGCGGGAGCCCGTACCAGTACGCCACCCCCAAAAGAGCCACTACAAGCACGGCCATACCCGCAATAGCCGTATTACTCAGCTTGAAAAGCCGCGAAATACCTTTTTTGAAAAAGACCCGGTCAGGATAATGCTGCGTGAGTGCGGCGGGTAGCTGCCGGTCCTTGCACTCGATGGTCTGCTGCGGGAAGCTGCCGTAGCGGAATATGAAAAGGTCGCTGAAATTCTCGTCGGTGACGATGCCGGGCAGCGTCCATCGCGCAGAAGTGAGCTCGCCCGACGGGTCCTGATAATGGATAAGCCAGTGATCAGGCCTGAGCGTAAGCGTAGCGTCGTGCGCGATGGAGCGCCTGCCGTCGTGGTAACGGGCACTGAAATGCTGCATGAAAGGGGTCGAATGTGATTAAACAAGCCCAATATCGATCATATCCGCGAGATCTTCGCCGGTTGCGTCTGTGTAATCGGCTTCGGTTTGCGTGATGGCATTCACGTCCAGCGGTCCATCGATATGAATATGATTAAATACAAACTGCATGGCCCGCACAATCGCCCAGGGTGTTGCCAGGCCCAGGCTGAGCACGATGATCAGCAAGTTCACGATAATGAGTTTGAAATAACCGCCCGCGGTAGCTGTGGAACGGAAGGTAAGCCGCGTCTCGCCCTGGTACATTCGGATATTGTCGACATAATAGGCAAAAAGCTCTTTGGCCCACCAGAAAAAATAAATACCAAACGTGATCACCGTGAGCAGGTACCCTTTGAAATTCATCCAAAAGAAAGCAGACCCTTCGCCCTCGTAGGAAAATGTAATGTTGCCGAAGCGGAGGTTCTTAAAAATATATTTCCGGATTTCAATCACAAACCACGCCCCGTAAATCCCGAACGTAAAAATGGTGATCAGGCTTCCCACTATAAACATATTCAGAAATTCCTTACGGTCTCCGCGGTACCCGAAATGGATTCCGCGCCACGATGAACGTGACGTCCGGTAGCGCAGCGCACCGTGAATGGCGATGGGTACCAAAATCAATAAACCAATGTAAAAGACCGCAACACCGAGCATGGTAATGGTGAAATTCCGCGATAATGCGGCCAGGAAAAGGATACCGTAAAGCCCGATGAAAATCCCGATCGCTTTGATAAAGCCTTTGAACATTTCCTTCCCCGTTCCGTGAAAGGTAAACCGGCTGCCCTCAAACTCCGATTCTTCATACATGTATTTCAGCAAGGCGGCCTTTGCCCAGGGATAATAAATACCCAGCGTAACCATCGTCAGCAGAATATTGACAATGTAAATACCGAACAGCTTAGCACCTTCGCCGTGAAAACTGAGCTGGCGGGTTTCGTTTTGATGCAGTTCCATTTAGTTAGATTTGAAAGTGAAGAAAGTCAATGAAAGCGAGGAAAATCAAATATAAAAATTTCAATTCGCGATTAGATAAATTCTTTATTAACAGTCATCACGCGGACGTAGAAAATTAGCTTCCGGCACAATTCTTTTAATAAACGCCCCACAACATTTCATCAAAACAATCGGAAATCATGGATATCTATCAAATGGCTAACGAATACCTGGATACGAATGCCGGTGGCGGCGATCCTACCGATCCTCGCGAAACCCCGCCGTTCGATCCACGGCCCGAAGTTCCTTCGCCCGACATTCCCGAGGAAACGCCGCCCTACGAAAAGGAGCCCGAAACCCCGCCCATTGAGCCGGAGCCGGAGTTGCCGCCTGTCGAACCGGTCGTCCCGGAAGTGGAGCCGCTGCCCGGCGAAGAACCTGGCATTCCGGCATTTAAGTAAACAGCCGTCTACAACATTCACAATTTAAAGTTAATTCAGGACAAAGTGACTATTTTCACAAAGTAGTCACAAAACCTACTACAAAATTTGTAGTCGGATTTGAATTCGTCGTATCTTCACTTAAATTTTTTGTAGACCCGACGAATGACTAAAATTTTTACGCTCTGTTTTTTCTTTATCTCCTTCTCTATTCAGGCTCAGTCAAATAAGTTACTTCCCGGAAAGATTGAAGCAGAAGATTTTGTTGCAATGAATGCCGTCGGCACCGAAGCTACTTCGGACGCGGACGGCGGACAAAACGTAGGCTGGATCCAGGATGGCAGCTGGATGGATTACGCCGTCCAGGCACCGTCGGCCGGTTACTACACGTTCCGTTTCCGCATTGCCAATGGTTACAGCCCCGAAGCTACCTTGGCCCTTCGCTCGGCCGGCGGCGCAACGCTCGGCAGTGTTGTTCTCCCCCAGACCGGCGGAATGCAAGGCTGGCAAACGGTTTCATTTGTAGCACTACTCCCGCAAGGCAACCAGACGATCCGCATTTTCGCCGAAAAAGGCGGCTGGAACTTCAACTGGTTCGACGTATCGGCCTCGCGGCCGCTGTCGTCAGGCAAGGTGGAAGCAGAAAGTTTTGATGCCATGCGCGAAGTCCGTACGGAGAATACGGGCGACGAAGGCGGCGGCCAGAACGTCGGCTACATTGACGATAACGACTGGATGGATTATAACCTCAGCCTGGCCAATGCACGCGATTATGAAATCCAGTTCAGGGTTGCCAATCAATGGGGAAATGGTATCATTGAAATACAGAATGCTTCCGGCGCGGTTTTGGGTAGCGTTAATGTGCCCCAAACGGGCGGCTGGCAGAACTGGGTAACCATCAGCACCACCGTGCCTTTGCCTGCAGGCAGCCAGGTGATCAGGCTGTTTGCCAGAAGCGGGGCATTCAACCTGAATTGGTTCTCATTCGTTTCGGCCAGCCAGCGTATTACCGGCACCATTCTGCCTGCCAAGGTGGAGGCCGAAAATTTCGACGATTCTCACAGCGTACAGTTACAAAATACGGAAGATGCCGACGGTGGTCAGAATGTAGAGTGGATACAGGACAACAGCTGGATGGACTACGATGTGCACGTGCCGACGGCAGGGGTTTTCACCTTCAAGTACCGCATTGCAAACGGTTTCAGTCCCGAGGCAGCATTGACCCTCAAAAACAGCGACGGCAACGACCTGGGCAGCATTGTGTTACCTCAAACAGGCGGAATGCAGGGCTGGAAAACGGTGAGCATGCTCGCCTCCCTACCCGCCGGTAACCAGCGCCTGCGCGTTTTCGCGACGAAAGGAGGCTGGAATTTCAATTGGTTTGAAGCCCTGGAGTCGCGCGCACTTGCCTCGCGCATCGAAGCTGAAACTTTCGACGCGGCTTCCGACGTCCGGACCGAAACGACGGGCGACGTAGACGGTGACCAGAACGTCAATTACATCGACGACAACGACTGGATGGACTATAATGTGCATGTCCCGACAGCCGGCACCTACACGGTAAACTTCCGGGTGGCCAACCAATGGGGAAATGGCAATATTCAGTTCAAAAACACCGGCGGGGCCGTACTAGGAAGCGTAGATGTGCCGCAAACCGGCGGCTGGCAGAACTATACTACCGTCCGCACGACGATCCAGCTTGAAGCGGGCAGCCAGATTTTCCGCATTTTCGCCAATCGCGGGGCATTCAATTTCAACTGGTTTGAAGTCATCCCCGGTTCGGTGCAGGGAAAATCCGTCATCACATTCGACGCCATTTCGGACAAAAGCCTGACCGATGGCTCATTCAATCTGACCGCCAGCAGTACCAATCCCGAAACACCGTTACAATTTACTTCTTCCAATCCGTCGGTTGTATCTGTTTCGAACGCGAGCGGTATCTGGAAGGCGTCCATTCACACAGCCGGGCAGGTGACCATTACCGCTTCGCAAGCGGGTAATAATAATTATCTGACGGCCGATAATGTGGCCAGAACGTTCACGGTTTCGGACAATTCCAACCCGAACAACCCCGCGCTCGGCACCAAAATCCCGATCGATCCGAAACGCTGGTACCAGCTCACGAATGCCGCCAACGGTCTGGAAGGCTTGTTCGACGGCAATACGCAAGAAAACGTGCTGACGGGCTGGGGCAAGGTGATCAACAATTACGAAGCCTATTACCCGCTGAAAGACGACGAGCAGATCACTTTGAATGGAGTTAAATTCTTTGATTTTACAGGTTCTGCGCAAGATTTCCCGCTAACGCTTGCCGTGATCACCGATCAATGGGAACGCATTCCGGTGGCGACTTTCACCGGCGAGATCTACAATGGCTGGGTAGGCCCCTACCCCGATCGCCAGCTTTCCGGCGACGCGCAGTTCAAACTCGACCAACCGATGAGCAACATCCGCTACCTGGTCATGACGATGTCGAACACCTTACCGACGGAAATCGAGTTCTATGGCAGCTATACGCCGGGCACAGAGACCGTCAAACCGGCTCGTGCGAAGCATATCAAACTCAACGACATGCTCGGTGTGAATGGTTACGAATGGTATTTCCAGGATGGTGCGCATACCGAATCGCTAGTCGAATCGAAGGTGCAGGTAGCGAAGAGTTTCACCGGCCTGCGTCATTATATGGATTGGGAAAAACTGGAATCGTCGGAAGGCGTGTATTCCTACAATCCCACATTAAGCGGCAGCTGGAATTACGATTTGATTTACGAACGTTGCAAGCAGGAAGGCATCGAAATACTGGCTTGTCTTAAAACGCAGCCCGCCTGGATGCGGGAAACATACCCCGAAGACCAGCGCGATCCCGAGAATGTGCCGGTGCGCTACGGAAAGAGCTTTTCGGATCCGGTGTCCTACAAAGAACAAGCCAGGGTAGCGTTCCAGTATGCGGCTCGTTATGGAAGTAATCCCAATGTAGACCCCTCGCTGCTAAGCGTTTCCACTACACCGCGCTGGACGAACGACCCGGTCAATACCATTAAAATCGGCCTTAACCTGATCAAATACATTGAATGCGACAACGAGCGCGACAAGTGGTGGAAAGGCCGCAAAGGCTACCAGACCGCCCGCGAATACGCAGCGAACATGTCGGCATTTTATGACGGACATAAAAATACGATGGGTCCTGGCGTAGGCGTGAAAAATGCCGACCCGAACATGAAAGTAGTCATTGCCGGGCTGGTTACCGGCCCCGATTTCGTGAAGGGAATGGTGGATTGGTGCAAGGAATTCCGCGGCTTCAATGCCGATGGAACCGTGAACCTCTGCTGGGATGTGGTTAATTTTCACCTGTATACCGATAATGCATCGTCGAGCCAGAGCGGTACTTCTACCCGCGGTGCGGCGCCGGAGGTGACGAACGCAAAGCAAATCCTCGAAAACTTCGTGAAAGTAACCCGCGAAGTGTCCAATGACCTGCCTATCTGGAATACCGAAGCCGGTTACGACATACACCCGGAAAGCCCGTTGAAAGCGATCCCGATCGGCAGCAAGTCCGCAATGCAGACGCAGGCGGACTGGATTCTGCGCACGTCGCTCTTCACTGCCCGTAATGGGGTCGAAAAGTTGTTTTTCTACCAAATGTATGACGATCACGGCCACGGCGGGATGTTCGGCACTTCGGGATTTGTAAACAATGACCAGACCCGCCGGCCATCTGCCGACTATTTCCTGCAAACGCAGAAGCTTTTCGGCCAGTACGAATACAAGGAAACGATCCATAACGACCCGATCGTGGACCGTTACGAATTGAACGGCAAATCGGTTTACATCCTCACCGTGCCCGACGAGGTAGGCCGCACCGCCGAATATACATTGAACCTCAACCAATCGGGCGTTGCGAGAATTTACACCCCTACCGCCGGCGCCGACAATATGGCTATGGCCGAGCTGCCGATCGTGGATGGCAAAGTGACGGTTACCGCCGGCGAAACGCCGATTTTCGTCATGGCTGCCGACGGTTCCAATGCGCGCCAGGCAGCGGTGGAAATGGCCGCGCCGGCATTGGAACCGGAGGCTCCCCTGCATGCGGATGTGAATGTTTATCCAAACCCAACCTCCGATTACCTCCGGATCGACCTCGCCAACGAGAAAACAGAGCTGATCGAAATCCGTATTTTCGACGCGAAATCAGGACGGCTTTTCAAGAATATGAAGGTGAATAAAACGGCCAACCGCTTCGAGCACCAGCTGAACATCACGCATTTGCCTGCGAGTGTTTACATTGTCGAGATCAGGCAAGGGAACGACCGGGCGTTCAGGAAGGTGGCGAAAGTCAATTAATACAGAAGATCAATAGAGAAAAAGCCCGGATCGTTGCGGTCCGGGCTTTGTTGTTTCAATCTAAAAATGCGGCCCCGCTCAGGCGGCGGTTGAGCCTGCTCCCGCTTTCGAGGCGGGCGATATTAAACTTGTCGCGGTATTCTTTCGGCGTTACGCCGGTACTTTTCTTGAAGAGCTGCCGAAACGATTTCAGATCGTTATAGCCTGAATTCAGCATTACTTCCAGCACGCTCTGGTCGGTTTGGGCCAGCAATTTCTTCGCTGCTTCGATGCGCGTGCGCTGCAAATATTCGATCGGCGTCACGCCGATGGCCTGCTTGAAACGCCTTACCACGTTGCGCCGGCTCGCCGGAATGTCCTGGATCAGCACCTCTATCGTGCTGCCCTCCTGGTATTCCTGTTCGATTTTCTGTTGCGCCATATTTACCAGGCCGTCGCCGTGATCTTGCGGCGGGGCAAATGTGCCGAAATACGTCTGCTGCTCCCGGTCCATATCGATCGCAAACATCTTGGCCGTCCGCAATGTGAGATCCTTTCCGCAAAAACGCTGGATCAGGTACAGCATCAGATGAAAGCTGCTCGTAGCGCCGCCGCTTGTATAAATACCTCTGTCCTCAGTCACTACCGCGTCGCTTTTCATGATAATATCCGGGAAATTAGACGCTAGCGCCTCCGCCGCATCGATGTGCGTGGTAGCATGCCGGCCATTCAGCAAGCCGGCAGCGGCCAGCAGGAATGCACCGGTACAGAAGCTTGCCAGCTCCGCGCCGTTTTTATATTGCTCCCAAAGCCACGGAACGCAGCATTGGTTGCTCGTAATGGAACTTTGCACATCGCCCGAACCGAATGCAGGTATCAGGATCAAATCCTGCTTCGTAAACTCGCTGATCGGCTGCATGGCATAGGCGCCGTAAAACTGGCCCGGCTCAGGGTCGGGCGAAAACAGGGTAATGTTGAAAAAATGGGGCTGATTGGCACGTTCGTAGAAGCTGTTCACCGACTCGAAAACATCGAGTATCGCTGCTACGCTCAATAAGCGGTGCCGATTGGTAATTAATAGACCTAATTGTAGCATGTTGTTGATGGTTAATCTTTGACATTCAGATCAAAGCGGGCACCAATATAAATATTTTTGTCCCAAATACCCCTCGCGATTGGCATCTTCGACCTTGTTTTGCTTCTTATTTTTGTCAAATTTTGAATTAACAAATTTCAACCGATGCCCATTTAAATTCAAACACTATGTCCAAAAGCAAATTCGAAATTTCCCTCGAATCCGGAACACACCACCAACTTCAAAGCCTCGTAGGCAACTGGAAGGGCGTCACTAAAACATGGTTCGAACCGAATGTCCTGGCCGACGAGTCCGGGATGACCGGTACCATCAAATCCATCCTCGGCGGCAGCTTCCTGCTGCACGAATACCAGGGGAGCATTGACGGAAAGCCCTTCCAGGGCATCGCCATCTACGGTTTCGACATTCCCAACAGCAATGCCCAGGCGTTTTGGGTCGACAGTTTTCACATGGGCACGGGCATGATGCTCTCCAACGGCACCCCTACCGAAAATGGTTTCACCGTCCTCGGCCAGTACAGCGTCCCCGAATATCCCGCCCCCTGGAACTGGCGCACCGTTGCCGAGCTCACCGATCCCGACACATTGGTCATCACTGCCTATAACATTTCCCCGGAAGGCGACGAAGACAAGGCGACGGAAACGGTTTACAAGCGCGTAGGCTGATTATGGCCGCATTTGCGCCAGTTCATTTTGAATAAAGTCCTGCAACTGTTCTTTGGTCGGCAGCTGCACGACATATTTGCTCACAAACAGCTGCATATCGCTGTCTGCCACCGCGTACTCCACGAGTGCGCGGTTTTGGTTTGTGACGAGCAGCAACCCCACCGGCGGGTTATCGTCGCGGGCCATCACTTCTTTTTTATAGTAATTGATATAAGTTTTCAGCTGACCGATATGCTCGTGTTTTACCTCATTGGTTTTCAGTTCGATCAGCACGTGGCATTTCAGAATGCGGTGGTAAAAAACCAGGTCCACAAAAAAGTAATCATCCCCGATAATGATCCGCTTCTGCTTCGCCTCGAAACAGAACCCATGCCCCAGTTCAATCAGAAAAGCTTCCAGGTTTTCGACCAATGCCTGTTCCAGGTCGTTTTCATATACCACATCTTTGGCTTCCAAGCCCAAAAACTCAAAAGTGAAAGGGGATTTGATAATGTCCGCAATACCCACCCGCTGAGCATGCTGTTCGACATCCCGGCCTAGTGCAACGGGGTCAATACTTAGCCCTGACCTTTCGTAGTAGAGGGTGTTGATTTGTCTTTTCAGCTCAGAAACGCTCCAATTGCCTTTGATGCATTGGTTCTCGTAGAATCGCCTTTTTTCAGGCTCCCGAAGCGGAAGTAGTAGCGTAAGATGTGAGAAAGATAGTTTGGAAATCAACACATCCGGATCCACTGAACGCTTCGCTGAGGCATCGTCCAGCACATAGCCGACCTTGCCAATTATTTCCGCCAAGTCTTTCGATTTGGCAGGCAACCCATTTTTGAATTGTGCAGACAGCGTCTGCACAATTTGCGGATAAGTCAGATAGAACTGTCTGAACAGTTTCAAATTCCTCGCACCAAGGCCTGCAATGCGCAATACTTCTGCAAGTTCGTCGACCAGCCGCAGCCCATATTGTGCCCTATCTTCGCCGTGCTGCTCAAATTCGACAATATGAAAGCCGATTAGCCAATTGCGGATTGTCAAATAACGATTGATCGCCTTGGAAGCGCTTTGCTGAAGCGTTGAATTTGTTTCGTGAATCGAGTTCACCAATGCACTAAAGTTTGCCATGTCGATGAAGTTTTAAAAGTCCGAAAACGGCAATATCGACCAACGCCCGTTGGCGAACCTCATCTAATGTCCCAATGGCACGACTTTGTTATCCTGCGTTTTACAAAGTCATCAACAAATGAAAATCCTGAAAAAAATATCCGCATTCGCATTGCTGGCCGCGCTTTGGGCCGCTTGTAAACCTGTGCCGGTTTCGCATTGGTTTCCCGTCACGCCGCAGGAGCACTATGAGCGCGAGTTGCTGAAAGCGAAGTTGGAGAAAACATCGGCCGGGCAGACATGGTTTCGCATGAGTACCGCCGTGCTTGCGGATTCACTTGTGACCGCCGTCCCCCACCAGGAGCGCATTTTCCTCGGCGATTCCATTCCGGCGCAGGCGTTCAGGCTGACGGTACCCGAAGGCCGCAGGCTCGTTATCACACCAAACCGGTCGAACGAAGATTCCACGGCGCTGCTGTTTTTGGAATTGTATAAAATCAAGCGGAACGGGAAGCCCCAGCGTTTGGAATACCTCAAAGACAATGTCGCCAACATTACCTACGCCAACGACGGCCAGGATACGCTTCTCCTGAAAGTGCAGACGGGGCTTCACCAAACGCTTTCCGTAGCCGTATCGCTGCTCACAGAACCGACGCTTGCATTTCCCGTCGCCGGGCACAGCATGTCGAGCGTGATCAGTTTCTGGGGCGCGGACCGCGACGCAGGCGCACGCCTGCACGAGGGCATCGACATACGTGCGCGCCGCGGGACACCCGCCATTGCCGCGCGTGACGGCTTCGTAACCCAGGTTGGGACCAACAACCTGGGTGGAAAAGTGGTGTTCGTATCTTCATTGGATAACCCTTATTCGCTGTATTATGCGCATCTGGATAGCCAGGTCGTGTCCACAGGCCAGCGCGTGCGGCTGGGCGATACGCTCGGATTAGTCGGGAATACGGGTAATGCCATCACCACGTCGCCGCATTTGCATTTCGGCATTTACGCCCGCGGTTCCGGCGCAGTGAACCCGCTGCCGTTTATCGACGATCGGAAGGAAAAGCTGGCGGGTTTGCCCGAGCTTTCGAAATGGATGGGCGATACGGTTACCATTAAAAAGAAGGCAAATCTGTACACCAGTGCTCAATTTAGCCGCGCTGAAATGATCAGGGCACTGCCGGCAGGCGAGCCGGTGCGTATCATCGGGGAGTCGGGCAAGGGGTACCGCATTCAGCTGGATGATGGGACGAAAGGTTATATTCCGACGGTACCGCTCCAAGCGCGCAAAGGCAAGTCCGAAGGCATTAGCAAAGCCGATTAAATGCAAAATCCCGGTATTCGCATACCGAGATTCCGACAATAATGAGGTATGAATTTAAGCGACTGCCACGGTAGTTGGCTCGGATTTGAGCGCTACCGGCTCATGCACTTCCACCGGTTCGGCATCGCCTACGATGGGGCCGTTGTGAGATAGCTCGCTGCCTTCTTTTTTGGATTTAAAAATGGGCCACATAAACTGCGCATACCATTCTTCCTCCTGGTAATGCTTGATGCCGTAGCTCGACGGATATTTGCGCGTGATAATGCCCGTTCCGAAAATGATATCCCAGAGAAAAAACATATTACCGAAGTTGCCTTTGTAATACCCCACCCCATCATCGGTGGTATCGGCGTGGTGTGCATGGTGTGTGGCGGGTGTGGAAATCAGCCTTTCCAGTACCCAGCCGATCGGTTGCAGCCATTTCTTTTCGTAAAACGGCTTGTCCCAGGGAATGCTCGAATGCGCGCCCGTTGTGATGAACGATTTGATCACTTTCACAAACAATGCGGCATAACCCAGACCTAGATACGTCAGCGCAATGGTGAGGTAGGTTTGCGAGAAGAACAGGGTGTAAATCACATTCTGCCGGCTCGCCATCGCCATTCCCATGTAATTGGCCGAGTGGTGCGTGCGGTGAAAGCGCCATAGCCAGGGCACCTGGTGGTGCAGGCGGTGGTACCAGTATTGCGTAAGGTCGTCGGCTACGGCGATGATCAGGAATGCCCACCAGAATGGCACCCATTCGAATGCATTCTTCGCGTCGGGCAGCACCAGCGGCAGGAATTTTAATCCAAAATATGCCACGAAAGGCCGGATAATCAGCTTCGGAACGACAAAGCAGACAATATCCAGAATGCGTTCGTTCTTCGTCCATTTGTTTTCGTACAAACCCGCCGCAAATTCGATCGCGCCGAGCACGAGAATAATCACCGGTAACCCCCAGCTGCTCAGGTTTTTGAATACATCTTCAACGAATCCCGGTGCTTTGAACGGAAACGCGTTGACACCCTCCCACGGCCGGTAACCGAAAATCTGGAAGCTGGCAAACATCAATACAATGGGCGCGAGGTAGAGCACCACGCTGATCAGACCGTCGCGGGTTATTTTTTGGGCCAGGGATTTGTCCAGGTTCATGCGTGATCAGTATTTAAAAGGTGAAATGAGATGTCAGTGAAAGAGCTGCAAGGCCAGCCATATGCCGCCGGCAATCAATGCAAAAGGAACTAGCGTGAGCAGAACGCCGACGGCGATTTTCCGCACCAGCAATACCGCGTCTGAAAATGTGAACATATTTCGATGGGAATAATATACCGGTAAGCAATAAACGTAATACGTAATATGGGTACGGAAATACCCCGGGACAGCACAGCCGGCAACTGAAATCGCCAACCACCGAAAATTTCAGATGATCAGCCATGACTGTCTGGCGGGATATTTCCGAGAAATGTCAGAGGATACCTCGCTGCTTCAACAACAGCGTCCGGTATGAGGCTTGGATAAACAAAGCGTGAAGGCGCCCCTCCCTGTTCCCTTCGAAGGGAATGTACAAAGTAAATTAACCGTGCTCATATCAAAGATGCCTGGATTAATACTCAGCTCAGGGTGGTTCAGGAGCTTTGTTTTTTAATAGTATACTTATTTGATAGACAAAGTAAGTTTAATGTTTTTGAAAATGCAATACCTCTCTTCATTTTTCTTGAAATAAAAAAAAATCCGTGGTGACAGTAACGCGCTGTCGGCCACGGATCAGACAGAAAGGCGTCAAATGACACGCGGCTGTCGATTTTATATAAACCAATTTATTTCAACTCGGTCAACCACTGCTGAGCGAATGCCCGCGCAGTATTGGTAGGCGTTGCGCCCATGCGGTAACAGAACTTCCACACATCGCTTTTGCCCTCATAGGCTGCATTTATAAACTTTTTGCGCCCATTTACCTCTTTCGTCTGCGCCGCGAAATCCACGCCTTTGCTCTGGTTCAGAAAATCGGTCAGGCGGGCCGTGAGTACCCTTTTCGGGTCTTTCAACTTCTCGTATTCATCGGCGTTGCTCTTCGCGTTGCGCGCCAGCGTCTGCTCCGACTGGCGGATCTCGTCGTTGGCCAGGAACTCGGCATATTGCTTTTTAAACTCCTCCATATTGGTCTTCAAAAGCGGTTTGATCTTTTTGAAAAACGCCGCATTGCGCTTGCCGTCCTCGATCTGCTTTTTGAAATCGGCCCGCTGCTCCGCCGGAATGCTGCTAAGCATACTTTCCATCCCGACGAACGTCTCGGCCGACTGGATCTGAATGTCGACCACCGGTTCCATATCCTTCGCCTGCAAGCCCTGCACGCCTTTCAAACGGTTGGTCCGGATTTCCTGCTTGCGCTGCTCGCTGACCGTCGTTTCCAGTTTAGGATAACGCTTCGCGATGGATTCCGTATAACGTTTCTGAAAATCTTCGGAGCTGAAATACGTCTTCACGAACGATCCTGCCTTTTTGATGGCCGTCGCCTGCACATCGGGTGCCAGTGAGCGACAGGCCGATTTCACTGAGCTACTGAAATAAGGCACATTCACCGACGCGGCCTGCAAGCCGTTCCACACACGGTTTTGAAGTTCCTTTTGCGAAATCCCGTATTCCTCGAACTCGTCGCTGAATGTAAAATTGAGGAATGCAATGCAAAAGGCATAGAGCAAAAAGGGTACTATTTTATTTTTCATGGCTGTAATTGTTCAAGAGGTAATTGGTTTATAATGCGGCCTTAGTTACTGTTTCGTGGCGGTCACTTCGATTTCCGCGCCGTCGTAGATCACGAAAATGTTGAGTTTGCCGTCCTTCACATTGCCTACTTTGTCGGTACCTTCATAGATATCGACGCCTGTGCTGCCTGCATTTTTGAGCGTAAGCGTGCCTACTTCTTCATCCGGCTGGCGAACGCCGTCAAGCGACAGCGTCATTTTCGCGGTAACCACCTCCGCGGAGAATTTTTCCAGTTCGACGGTCACTTTGGCCTTGGCGCGTTCGAGCGGGTATTCTTCTCCGTCTTCCGTCATCCGGGTTACCTTATAGCTGCCTGCCACTTTCGAGCTCAGTTCCGGGGATACGTCCTTGTCTTTTTCCTCGCAAGCGAACATCATTGTAGAGAGCAGCAACAGGGCGAAAATGTTTTTCAAAAATGTAATCTTTTTCATGGCTGTAATGATTTTAAAATGATAAATGGATGTGATAATTTTTGTCTTTCGACATCACAAAGGTAGCTCGGCGGGGAGGGCGCGAACAATCCTCTAAAAGCATGATTTTTAGAAAATCATATGTTTATAGGATATTATTAAAAGGTTTTATTTCAGACTTTTGTCCCTGTAATTTTCCAATCCATTCTACTCTCCGGATACGATGAAATTATATTTCCGAACCTTTTTACTGGTGCTTTTATACAACCAGGCATTTGCACAAAACCCAGATCCCGCCGCGATACTGAAACGCATTCAGCAGAGCAGGCAGGACACCAACCGCGTGCTGGCGTATATTGAATACGGGCAATACCTGGAAAACCAGAACCTCGACAGTGCGGGCAAGTACTATTTGAAAGCCGATGCCCTGAGCGAGCAGCTGAACTACGATCTGGGCCGGTTTAAATTCAGGTCCAACTACACTTACATCCTCAATTTGCAGGGCAAGTTCGAAGAGGGGCTCAAACTGAACCGCGAGAGCTATGAAATTGCGAAACGGATGAACCACCAGGTGAATATCGGCAAGAGCCTGAACAATATCGCGGCCAGTTATACCTACATGGGCAATTTTACCGAGGCAATCAAATACTACCAGCAGGCTGCCAGCCAGTTTGATAAGCTGGGAATGAAGGAGTTTTTGCCCCGGCTTTACATTAGTATCGGCACCGCGTTCGAGCATGCCAATTTGTTTAACAAGTCATTGGTATATAAGCACAAAGCACTGCAACTGGCGCGCCCTATGAAAGACAGCCTGCAACTGGCCGACATTCTGACCAATATCGGGGGCTGTTATTTCAATTTGAAACGCTACAATGAAGCGCTCGCCCATTTCAAGGAAGGGCTGGTTGTTTCTGAAAAAATCCATTCGGAAATATTTGTAACACAGGCATATGCTGGCCTTTGCCGCACCAACCGGCTGTTGAAAAATCTCAGCGAGGCATGGATTTACGGCCAAAAGGGCCTCGACCTCGCCCGTAAAACAGGTAACGTGTTCCTGGAACTGGACTGCCTCCGCGCATTGATGTTCCTGGCCGAGGACGACAAAAAGATCGACCTCTCGGCGAAATACACGAAGGAAGCGCTCACCATTGCGGAAGCCAACAATATGACCGACCATTTGGTGGAGCTTTACGAAGATTACGCAACCGACCTCGCCCGCCAGAACAATTACAAGGCTGCCTACGATTACCTGATGAAGTATTCGATCCTGAACGATTCCATCCAGGGCATCGACGTGCAAAAGCAGTTGCAGGAACTCGATACCAAATACCTGACTGCACAGAAAGAGAAGCAGATCGTGACGCTGGAAGCGGAAAAACAAACCCGTAACACATTGATATACGGCCTGATCGTCGGCCTGGTAGCATTGCTTGCGATCGCGGTTCTGGTATACCGCAACATTGCATTCCGCCGCCGCGTGGCCGAGCAGGAAGTGCTGCAACTGCAACAGGAAAAGCAGCTCGTTGCGACCAATTCGATTTTGAAAGGACAAGAAGAAGAACGCACCCGCGTGGCCCGCGACCTGCACGACGGCCTCGGCGGACTATTATCCGGCATTAAATTAACTCTGAATTCCGTGAAAGGAAATGTAATCCTGCCCGAGGAAAGCGCGATGACGTTTACCAGGGCCCTGACCCAACTCGACGGCGCCATCAGCGAAATGCGCCGCGTGGCCCACAGCATGATGCCCGAATCACTCGTCCGGTTCGGGTTAATCGACGCGCTGAGCGACTTTTGCGACGGCATCAGCACCTCCGGCCGCTTGAAAGTGACCATGCAGGCGTTCGGTTTCGACGACAAACGTCTCGATTCACAGGTAGAAGTGGTGCTTTACCGCATTATCCAGGAGTTGCTCAACAATGTGCTCAAATACGCCGACGCCAGCGAAGCGCAGGTGCAGCTGACCTGGGTCGAAAATAATGTGAGCGTAACTGTGGAAGATAATGGCAAAGGGTTCGACGTGAAAAACCTGGAACAGAACAAGGGTGCGGGCCTCCGCAACGTGCAGGCGCGCGTGGATTACCTGAACGGTACGCTCGACATTCAGTCGAAACCGGGCGAAGGCACCTCGGTATTGGTAGAAATAACACTTTGAAACATAAAA
The DNA here is from genome assembly GCF_000382205.1 of Dyadobacter beijingensis DSM 21582. Classification (GTDB taxonomy): domain Bacteria; phylum Bacteroidota; class Bacteroidia; order Cytophagales; family Spirosomataceae; genus Dyadobacter; species Dyadobacter beijingensis. The sequence goes on along the minus strand of NZ_KB907787.1, from coordinate 611,980 downwards.
GAACTTATGAGTGTCAGAATCCTCATCGTAGACGATCATCCGCTGGTATTGGAGGGATTGAAATCACTGCTGGCCGACGTGGAAAGCGTGCAGGTAGTGGGTACCGCCTCCAATGCCATCGACGCCATCGCATTTTTGAAAAGTAACGAAGTTGACATCGCATTTCTCGACATCAACCTGCCGGATATCAGCGGTATCGATCTCTGCAAAAAAGTAAAAGACCAGTTCCCGGACGTTAAAACCCTCGCATTGAGTACATTCAATGAGCGCGCTTACGTATCGCGCATGATCCAGAACGGCGCTTCGGGCTACCTCATCAAAAGCTCCGGGAAGGAAGATATCCTCGAAGCCATCGCCCAGGTACAAGCCGGCGGCTACTTCATGAACGTCCAGTTTGACCAGGTAACACCCGCCACGGCGCCCAAAACGGTGCCGTTCCTGACCCGGCGCGAAAAAGAAGTACTGGTACTCATCGCCGAAGGGCTCACCAACCCGCAAATCGCGGAACAGCTATTCATCAGCGTCACCACCGTAAACAGTCACCGGCAGAACCTGCTCATCAAATTCGAAGTGTCCAATACCGCATCACTGATTAAGCTGGCAGCGGGATTGGGGTTGATTTGAGGAATCTAAAACAATAAGCCCTGATCATTCCAATAATGATCAGGGCTTATTGTTTGCTGTCAGTTAGTGGCCATGCTGCCGAAGGGGAAGATGGCTGATGATACGTGCGCCCGGTTCATGATCTGGCCTAGTTCTTTGGCCTTATCGGGGAACTGGGGCGTGAGGTTATTTTTTTCCTGCGGGTCTTTGGAAAGATCGTAAAGCTCTACCAGAGCGTCGGGGTTACCGGCTGCTTTCAGGCGAACGGCTTTCCAGTTGCCCTGCCGCACGGCTTGCCGGCCGCCTTGTTCGTGAAATTCCCAATACAGGTAATCGTGTTTCTTCTGGGTCGGCTTGCTTTTCAGCGCGTCGGTGAACGAAATGCCGTCGATGTGGCGCGGTGCCTGAGCACTGGCGAGTTCGGCGAAGGTAGGCAGGATGTCCCAGAATGCCCCAATGTAGTCGCTTTTGGAACCCGGCTTGATCGCGGCCGGCCAGCGCGCGGCAAATGGCTCGCGGATACCGCCTTCGTACAAATCCCTTTTTACACCGCGAAAACCGGCACTGCTGTTAAAAAACGCCGGATCGGCGCCGCCTTCGATATGCGGTCCGTTATCGCTGGTGAAGATCACGAGCGTGTTTTTGTCGAGCCCTTTTTCCTTCAATTTATTCATCACCTGCCCTACATACAGGTCCAGGCGCGCCACCATCGCCGCGAATGTGGCGTGCGGAAATTCCTGCGACGCATAGCCGCCGCCGGTCGCGCCGGGCCCGTAATCGGCTCCTCTGTAAGGTTTTTCTTCAAATTTCCCTTTGTAATAGCGGAATAGGCTGTCGTCCGGCACCATGAGCTCGGCGTGCGGGAGAATGTAGGGTAAAAACAGGAAGAATGGCTGCTTGCCGTCTTGCGCGTCCACGAAGCTGAGCGCCTTTTTCTGGATCAGGTCAGGCGCGTATTCTTTATTATGAATGAGGCCTTGGTTGCCTTCCAGCGGTATTTTTTTGCTGTTATCCCAAAGATGCTCCGGGTAGTATCGGTGCGCGAGGCTCTGGCAGTTGTAGCCATAAAAACGGTCGAAACCCTGTTTGTTGGGATCGCCCTCCGACCCTACCGGTCCAAGGCCCCATTTACCGAAGGCAGCAGTCACGTAGCCCGATCTTTTGAGCACTTCGGCCAGTGTCGTCACCGAATCGGCGATGGGTTGCTGGCCTTCCGGCTCCACGCTTTTGTTACCGCGGATGAAAGTATGCCCGGTATGCTGGCCGGTAAGCAGCGACGACCGCGAAGGCGCACACACCGACGTGCCTGCGTAAAATTGTGCAAAAATCATTCCCTCGCGGGCAAGCCGGTCGATATTGGGTGTTTTAATGAGTTTCTGTCCATTGAACCCGACATCGCCGTAACCGAGGTCGTCGGCCAGGATAAAAACGATGTTGGGCCGCGCCGGTTTAGGGGCTTGCGCGTAGGCATTGGGTTGAAGGAACTTAGCGGAGAGAAGAGGGATTAAGAACAAATACTTTTTCATGTGGAGTAGATTAATATATTTCAGAAAGACATGGCGGCCGTCGGATTACTTGAATTTGGCGCGCTTGCTGTATCTTTGTTTCCGATACCCTACGACAGCCCGGACGACCGGCATGAATTGACAACCACCGAAAATTCCGGCAAGTCGAGCCAGGACTGTCATTTAGGGTATCGGAAAGCAGATACGTTCTGAATATCGCGAATCGAAGGATCGATATAATCTACTTGTTTGATAGACAAAGTAAAGATAAATCGGTTAAACAAACAAATGAAATGTGGTATTCACATTTATTTTTTATTGGAGATTTGGGATAGAGGTAATGCGGTGAAGGGCCAGAATTCGGCGTTGATGCCGAAGCCAATTTCGAGCCGTACAGCCATTTCCGCCGACACAGCAGCCGCTTTCATTGACAACCTCGGAAAGCTGTTTACGGCTTACATTTAACTCCATCGCTGCTCTTGTGACGGAGATTTTCATTCCCTTCAATACATCCTCCCGCAACACGGCGCCGGGGTGTACCGGCTTCATTTCTCTTCCCATAACGTTCAATGGTAACGAGAATCTGTCACCCCGGGGTTACAAATTTCTCAGCAGCAATATGCTACTTGCTGCTGAGAAACACTATCTCCTATTTTTTAACGGCACGCCCGATTTCGCGAACGTTTTTACCTGTCTTGTTCTGCAAATCATCGCCCATATCCTCACGTGCCGCCTCGGCGATTTTTTCCAGTTCGGCTACGATATCGGGGTTTTGTTCCAGCACGTCATAGCGTTCGGATGGGTCGCGGGCCAGGTTGTAGAGGGCTTTCGGGAACTGGTGGTCTTCCGGGGCGGGGCCGGGCTGGCCGTTTTTACCGGGGAGCGAGCCTTCGTAAGTGCGGCCGGGATGGGCAAATACAAGCTTCCAGTCGCCTTTGCGAACGGCTTCGAGGTTGTTTTTGCGGTAGTAGTAAAGGAAACTTTCGCGCGGGGTCTGCGTGTCATCCCCTTTCAGCAATGCACTGAAATCGAGGCCGTCGATTTTTTCCTTCGGCAGTTTGGCACCTGTCAGCTTCGCGATGGTCGGAAGGACGTCGAGGTTTGAAAGCAGCTTGTTCGACACGCGGCCGGCCGGGATCACGCCTGGCCAGCGCATAATGCATGGCTCACGCTGCCCGCCTTCGAAGGATGTTCCTTTGCCCTCGCGGAAGCCGCCTGCCGATCCGGCGTGATCGCCGTAGTTGAGCCACGGACCATTATCACTCGTGAAAATCACCAGCGTGTTGTTATCGAGGCCCTGCGCTTTGAGCTCCTTCATGATTTCCCCTACCGACCAGTCCAGTTCCATCATCACATCGCCGAAAATGCCGCGCTGGCTCTTACCCCGGAATTTTGCGGAGGCTGCCAATGGCACGTGCGGCAGCGGATGCGGCACATACAGGAAGAATGGCTTGTTTTTATTCCTTTTGATAAATGAAATCGCCTTTTCGGTAATGACCGGCGTGAGTTCGCTGGCGTCTTCGAGGTTCTTGATCTCTTTGCCTTCCTTGTTTCCGTCGATCCAGTGCAATGGCGGGTATTTGGCGCGCTCCTGCCACGGGTGCAGCGGCCACATGTCATGGGAGTAAGGCACCCCGTAATATTCATCGAAGCCCTGCTGCAACGGCAGAAACTCCTGCTCGCTGCCCAAATGCCATTTACCGAAAATACCGGTGGCATATCCCTGCGCTTTCACGATTTCGGCGATGGTCTCTTCTTTCGGGTTCAGCCCTACACCAGCCCTCGGTCCGAATGCGCCCGATATACCCAGACGGTTGGGATAACAGCCCGTCAGCAATGCGGCACGCGAGGCGCTGCACACGGCCTGGGCGGCCATGAAGTTGGTGAAGCGGGTGCCTTCCATGGCCATTTTGTCGAGGTTGGGCGTCTGGTAGCCCAATGCGCCGTTCACGGAGAGATCGCCGTAGCCGAGGTCGTCGATGAAAAAGAGGACGATGTTGGGTGTTTTTGCGGCCGGCTTTTCGCTTTTGAAGGCTACCAGGGCGCATAAGCCCAGGGATACCAGCAGCAGTGAGAGTACTCTAAACATTTTGTAAGGTGGTTTTAGGTAAATGCATATCCTCAAAAGTAACTACCAGTTCGGGTTTTGTTGCAGGTTCGGGTTCAAATCGCGCTCCTTCTGCGGGATTGGCCACAGGTAATGACGGCCCGGATCGAACACACGGTCCGACGACGCGGCCTGCACGGTGACGAGTTTGCCCGAAGCATCCGGATAGGTAATGCCATATACCGGTCCTTTCATGACTTGTTCCGCGATTTTCCAGCGGCGGATGTCGGCTAGCCGCTGACCTTCAAATGCCAGCTCCACCGTGCGTTCGCGGCGCACGATCTCGCGCAATGCCGCCTGCGTGCCCGTTGCTACCGATGGCTGTTTCACGTCGGCACGGCCATTCCGCACCAGGTTGATCGCCGAAATCACGCTCGCATCGACCTGCCCGAGTTCGATTTTAGCTTCCGCATAAGTCAGCAATACCTCGGCGTAGCGCAGCAGGATGATGTTGATACCGCTGTTGGTCGGATTGGCGAAATCTTCATTGTTAATGTATTTTTTAATATTAAAACCCGTCGTGGAAGCAATATAGGTACTGCCGATCGCGTCCGCCGTAGGGCTTGTCGGGCGGGGCTGGAAAGTAATGCCGCTCGGCAATGCGTCGCCTTCGAGGAATACGGAGAATTTCAGGCGCGGGTCGCGGTTGGCGTAAGGTTTCGCCGGGTCATAGCCGCTCGAAGGATCGGTAATTTTCTTGCCTTCCAGTGTTTCGTAGGTGTCTACCAATGCCTTGGTGGGCACGTAGGTACTTTGCGCATTCTTCTGGCTGTACGGCGCAAGCAGGTTAAACACGTTATTTTGAGCAACATCCTTTAAATATTGCTTGTCCAGCAGCACTTCCTTGTTATTCTCCGCGGCATAGCTGAACAGTTTTTCATAAGAATCATACAAACCGTACACGCCCAGCCTGATCACCTGATCGGCCGCATCGGCTGCTTTCTGGTAGCGCCCCGCGTACAGGTCGGCCCGTGCGAGCAGGCCCAAAGCAGCGCCTTTCGTGAAACGCCCCTTGTCGGCAGCACCGTAAGTCGTCGGCAATAATGCGGCCGCTTCCGTCAGCTCTTTTTCCACAAAATTCCATATCTCCTCCACAGGCGTGTTTTTCAAGGTGCGGCCTTCCTCGATGCTGATCGACGAGGTTACCAGCGGCGCCGGGCCGAACAGGGAAGCCAGCCTCAGGTACTGATAGGCCCGTAATGCCTTCGCCTCACCTTTCAGCTGGTTGATCAGCGCGGTATTGGTGCTGGGCACCTTATCGACGTTTTCCAGGAAATAATTCACCCCGCGAATGCCGCGGTAAGCCCTTCTCCATTCGTCGTAAATTACCGAACTCGTCGCATCATAACTGCCTGCTTCAATATAAGCGGCCACGTTGAAGCTCTGGTTGGTATGCGCGAGGTCGGTAATGCCGTCCCAGGTGACGGCCGTGGTGCTGTCCAGGTCCGTGTAGAGTGAGTTAACGGCCAGTTTGGCGTCACTTTCGGTTTTCCAGAACAAATCTTCGGAAAGACGGTCGTTTGGCACGGTTTCGAGCAGGCCCGAGTCACAGGAGGCCAGACTGATCGTGAGTATCGTCAGTCCGGCGTATATGCTATGTTTGAATGTATTTGTTTTCATAAAATCAATGCGGTCAGAATGAGAGGTTCAAGCCGAATGTGTACAAGGCTGTCTGCGGGAAATAGACGGCGCGGCCGGATGGCACTTCTGGGTCGAGGTTCCATTCGTTCAGTTTCGAGAACGTGAGCAGGTTCGTGGCCGAAGTGTACACACGAATACGGCTTACGTGCAGCTTGCTCACGATTTCGGAAGGAATGTTGTAGGCCAGCTGCACGTTTTTCAGGCGCAGGTACGAACCGTCGATGACCAGCCGGTCGGAAGTGGCCACATTACGGAGGTCGAATTTGGTTGGGCGCGGGAAGCGTGCGCCGGGGTTTTCCGGTGTCCAGTAATTATTGGTGTAAATCTCGTGGGTGAAGCCTTCCTGGTTCCCCATTTCGGCCAATGCACCGGCCAAACGCGCATCTACTTTTGCTGCGCCCTGGAAGAGAATGCTCAGGTCGAAACCCTTGTAGGAGAAATCGCCATTCACACCGAATGTATATTTCGGGAACGAGTTACCGATCGCCGTCATGTCGTCGGCATTGATCTTGCCGTCGCCGTTACGGTCCACGTATTTCACGTCACCTGGTTTGGTATTGGCTACGTAAGTCGCCTTGTAATCGGTGATTTCCTGCTGGGTTTGGAACAGGCCGTCCGTTTGATAACCCCACAATGTATTGATCGGCAATCCTTTCGCGATAATGTAGCGCGGGTCGATGTCGGAGCCGGTAATGTACGGACCGGTACCTTTCAGGTCGGTCACTTTGTTTTCATTGATACTCAAATTCGCGCCAAGCGTGTAGCGGAAACCAGAACTGCTCGCAGCACCACGGTAACTCGCACTGAACTCCCAGCCTTTGTTTTCGACCGATCCTGCATTCTGTGGCGGCGCTTTCAAACCAATGGTGGCCGGAATGTCGAGGTTCAAAAGGATGTCGTCGGTTAGCTTGCGGTAGTAATCGGCGGTGAGTGTGAGCCGCTTGTTAAGGAAAGCCGCATCGATACCAATGTCAAGCTGCGTAGTCGATTCCCAGCCCAGGCCGGTATTGGCCAGCGTGGTAGGGCGGTAACCTTGCACCGGCGTGCCGCCGAAGCTGTATCCGAGGGCCGTCAATGCGGAGTAGTAGCTGTACAAATCCACCGACTGGTTTCCGGTGATCCCCCACGAACCGCGCAGTTTCAGGTCGTTGACCGTTTTTTCCAATCCTTGCCAGAAGCTCTCCTTCGAAATGCGCCATCCGGCCGAGAAGGAAGGGAAAAAGCTATATTGTTTCGCACCCGTGAATTTGGATGAACCGTCATAGCGGCCATTCGCTTCAAACAGGTATTTTTCTTTGTAATCGTAATTCACCCGGCCGAAATAGGACCGCAGGCCGTAATCGGCATCGTTACCCGCATTGCTTTTGGTACCATCGTTGGCACCCTGGCCGATTGACCCGATATCATTATTATAGAAGCGCTCGCGGTAGGCCGACAGGAATGTTTGCGTATTACCGATCTGCGAATACCCCACCAACGCCTTCAAACCGTGATCGCCGAAGCTTTTCTCGTAATTGAGCAGGTTGTTGATCGTGTACTCACGCAGGGTATTGCGAACTTCGGTGAGCGAGTTGATGGCTACCGTTTTTGTAATGTTTGTATTCTTGTCTGTATTGGTGTAGGAATTGGTATAGTTTTTCTGGTTGGTAAATGTGCCCCGGCCAGCGATCTGCGTCGAAAAGGTCAGGCCTTCCAGGATATCGAATTCGGCTTTTACGTAACCTGCCAGGTAGTCCGTTACCTGTCGTGATTGCCCGCCGATTTCGTTGAACATCAATGGGTTGTTTCCCTGTGTGCTCAAACCGTAGGTACCATCCGCATATTTGGGAACCGCCCATAACGTGCCGTGGAAGAAGTTATTCAAAGGCTGCGGGTTGTTTCCGGTATTGTTTACCGTCGGGTTCAATGCCCGTGCGTAGCGGTAGTTGACGTCGCCGCTCACACGAATGCGTTTCGAGACATTATAATCCGTATTCAATCGGAATTCGCCGATTTTATTGGAATAACCTGCAATTACCCCTTGCTGGTCCTGGAAGCGGGCGCTCAGCCGGGTGCGGATCACGTCGGTGCCGCCGGCTACCGAAATGGTATGGTTCTGCTGGGGTGCCGAGCGGAGCATGGTTTCGAACCAGGTGTTGGGCATCGGGTATTTCTCGCGGTCGGTTGCGTTCACGTATGCCTGAATGGATTCTTCCGTGAAGCGCGCCGGCACCGCCAGGCCGGCATTGGTATACGCAGCCACCTGCTCACGCATGTAAGCCTCGATTCCCATCATTTTGGGCACATTATTGGATTTCTGGATCGCGTAGTAGCCGTGGTAATCCACCTGCACCTTGCCGCCTTTGGCGCGTTTGGTGGTGACGAGGATAACGCCGTTCGTCGCGCGTGAACCGTAAATAGCTGTTGAAGAAGCATCTTTCAACACGGAAATCGATTCGATATCGTCGGGGTTAATGTCGCTCAGGCGCTGCTCGATGCCGTCAACGATCACCAGCGCATCGTTTTTACCCAGGTCATAGCCGCTCGTGCTGCTGCCGTTGATATTGAACGTGGTGATCCCCCGCACGCGGATGTTCGTGTTGGATTTTCCCGGCGATCCGCCCGCGTCGAGCACGGTTACGCCCGGCATGAGCCCTTGCATCGACTGCTGGATATTTGAAACCGGCCGTTTGGTAATCGTCTCCCCGCTGATCTGGGACACGGAGTTGGTCAATGCATTGCGTTTTTGCGTGCCGTAACCTACTACTACCACCTCATCGAGCTGCTTCGTATCGGCCGCCAGCCTGATATCGACCGTCGACCGGCCGTTCACAGCCACCTCCTGGGTTACGTACCCGATGCCGGAGAAAACCAAGGTGGCATTGGACGGCGCGCTGATCTCGTACTTGCCGTCGACATCCGTGGAAGTACCTGTAAGCGTGTTTTTTACAACGATATTCACTCCCGGTACCGAGCTGTTATCGCTGGCCGAGGTTACGGTGCCCTTCACGAGGGTCTGGGCATAGGCGCTGAGGCCAAGGAGCAGGAAAGCCACAAGCAGGCTGCCTCTGCTCAAAAGAGCATTACTGGATAGATTTTGGAACATAGTAATTAGTAAAAATGGGGCTGATGGGCCGACAGCCCGGATTGGTGGTTGTTAATGGGTTCGGAGTACACTATAAATCCTATTAAATAGATAGGCAAAGTAAATTGCAGAATCTGCAACAAGCAACCCGTGTTTACTTATTCTTAACAAAGAGGTCGATTTTTGTCGATTACTTCTATTATTTAACTAAAAAACACAAAAATACTAAACTTACTTAGCGGCCGTAGATCGTTTGCAGATACTGCTTTTGCAGGGTTGAAAAATATAGTACGCCGCCGATAAGCACTGCCCAGATGAGGAAGAGCAATGTGGGGTGCGGGAAATAATGGTAGGCGGTGATGAAGATTAATGCGCCGCGCGCGAATTCGAGGTAAAATACCCAGCGGCGCTGTTCGAGGATCGCGCCGCAGTTGATGAGCGTCACAAAAATGACCAGCGCGACCATCACTTGCAGGAATGTCTCTTCCTGGTGTTCAAAAAGCAGGAGGAAAAAGAGGGTGATCACGGTGATCGTGAATTGGACGAGTACGTACCGCCGGAATTTCTGCGAGCGTACGCGGACTTTATTTTTGGACAAAAAGCGTTTCTCAACGATCCTGCGGACAGCCGGATCAAAATCCGAAGGACTGCCGAAAATGACCTTTAACTTGGCGGTAATGCCCTTTTTTTGCTGGGCAGAGTACCATATTTCAACGAGGAAATGGAAATGCTGCCAGAGAAAACTATAACTGTCGAGCTGCTTGGTGAGGCCGAAAACGGGCTGCTCCTTTTCCTCCTCGAATGTGCCGAAAAGCTTGTCCCAAATGATGAACATGTCGCCGAAATTCTTGTCGAGGTAAGCCTCGTTGCTCGCGTGGTGCACGCGGTGGTGCGAGGGGGTTACCAACACATATTCAAGAATGCCCAGCTTGCCGATCACCTGCGTGTGCGTGAAAAACGGGTATAAACCATGCACGATAAGCATCGTCGTGATCATCGGCGCCGGGAAGCCGATCAGCGGCAGTACCGACCAGAAGGCCGTGCGGACTACCGCCTGAAAAATGGTAATGCGCGTGCCGGCCGTGTAATTGAACTCTTCGCTCGTATGGTGCACGACGTGAAAGCCCCAGAAAAGATTGATTTTGTGTCCGGCGCGATGATACCAGTACCAAACGAAATCCGTAGCGAGGATCAATGCGATCCAGACGAGCAGCGTGGGCCGGATCTCGAACAACCCGTAATTTTTTTGGACGTAATCGTAAAAAAAGAAGAACGACCCCGCGGTGAACAGGTCGATCAGCCGCTCGGCGACGCCGACATTCATATTGGCGATCGAGCTATTGAAATTAAACAACTGACGGCCAAGACGTTTGGACACCCAATATTCAATTCCGATGAGTAAGAGGAACAATGGGACGGCCAATGCCATGTAGTTCAGCGCCATAACCGATTCTTGTTTACTATATTAAATTCATAGATTATATATACAAATATTGAATGCATGATTGTATTTGCCAAAAATTTGAGGGAAAACCATTAAATAAAATCTAAAACCCTTTTATTCGTGGTCATGCAGCGGAGAGACCGTCCGTCTGAACGAATTTGCTACTGATACCAAACCTCCTTGTCGGGATGGAAAAAGAAAATACCTACTATGGGGTGAAAGAAATCGCCCGCCGCGCCAATGTTTCCATTGCCACCGTCGATCGGGTGCTGCACAACCGCTCGGGCGTTTCGGAAAAGACCAAGAAGAAGATCAACGACATTATCAAGGAGCTGGATTACCAGCCGAATATCCTTGCCAGCAGGCTTGCTTCGAAGAAAATCATCTCGCTGGCCGTGCTGATCCCGCGCGTTTCAGAGGAAACGGATTTCTGGGAAGCGCCCATGAAAGGTATTACGCGCGCCGATGCGGAGATCAAAAAATACGGCATCCTGGTATCGACCTTCTATTTCGATCTTAACGATGCGGCCAGTTTTAATGCCCAGGCGGCGGCCATTCTCGACGGCGATTTCAAAGGTGTATTGCTTGCCCCCTCGTTCATCGAAGAGTCCCGAAAGTTCATCCGATCCTGCCGGGAGAAAAAAGTACCATTCGTGTTCATCGACTCCGACGTGCCCGACGAGGACAACCTCTGCTATATCGGCCCGCATTTGTTCCAAAGCGGGTATGTAGGCGCCAAGCTTTCGACTTACCGTTTGAAAGAGAAGCACAAAGTGGCCGTCGTGAATATTTCAAAGGAAAGCGACAGCTACAATTACCTGCAAATCGAAGAGGGTTTCCGCTCCTACTTCAAGGACAAGCAGCTGCCGATCGAGATTATCCGCATTGATATCAAAGATACCGACAGCCTGTCCGTCACCCGCGACCTTACCCGCGCATTACACGACCACGACGATATTGAAGCCATTTTTGTGACGAATTCCCGCGTTTTCTCCGTAGCCGCATTTCTAGAAAAGAACAAGCGCTCCGACATTTCGCTCATTGGTTACGACTACTTGAAAGAAAACATCGACTACCTGAACAAGGAGTTCATCGATTTCCTGATCTGCCACAAACCCGAAGAGCAGGGTTACCGCGGATTGATGGCACTCTACCAGACGCTCGTCCTCGGCGCACCGGTAGAAAAGACGCATTTTATGCCGATTGATATTGTGACGAAGGAGAACCAGGCGTTTTATCAAAACTGATTTTACATTAAATGTTGCTGTGACACAAAAGGGCAACATTTAATGACCAAAATATGAAGCATCACAAAATTTCCTGTAAACAATATCCCGCATTACTTGTAAATTAAAATATGTGTGTATATTTACGGGTACGTACCCGAAATCAAAATCGGGCTGGTTATTCCTGAACTCTTTTCCCCTTGTTTATGCATTCGCTTAGCAGACGAAAGTTTATTTTTCAATCGGCAACAGCTGGTATCGGTCTTGGTTTACTGAATCATTTGCCTGCGTGGGCGAGGCCTGCGGAGGGTAAGAGAGTCGGGATTATCGGGCTGGACACCTCGCATGCAATTGCATTTGCCAAGGCATTGAATGCCGCGGAACCCGATCCCGTATACGATGGCTATAAAGTTGTAGCCGCCTATCCTTACGGAAGCAAGGATATCGAATCGAGCGTCAAACGCATTCCGGGCTATATCGAGGAAGTGAAAAAATTGGGCGTTGAGATCGTCGGCTCGATCAAAGAATTGTTAGGCAAGACCGATGTGATATTATTGGAAACCAACGACGGCCGCCTGCACTTGGAACAGGCGCTGGAAGTTTTCAAAGCAGGTAAAAGAATGTTTATCGACAAGCCCGTCGCCGCTTCGCTTTCGGACACACTGAAAATTTACGAGGCTTCCAAGAAATACAACATTCCTATTTTCACAGCCTCGTCGCTGCGCTACATCAAAGGCATCGAAAGTATTGACAAGAAAAAGGTGTTGGGCGCGGATACGTATAGCCCTGCCGTTCTTGAAAAAACACACCCCGATTTCTTCTGGTACGGCATTCACGGCGTGGAAACGCTGTATACCGTCATGGGTACGGGCTGCAAAAGTGTGACGCGCGTGAACACCCCGAATACCGACATCGTGGTGGGCATCTGGGGCGATGGCCGCACGGGCACATTCCGCGGCACACGCACCGGCAAGCACGACTACGGCGGCACCGTTTTCACCGAGGATGGCAACAAAGTTCTGGGCCCATATGGTGGTTATGAACCACTTTTGGTCGATATTATCAAGTATTTCAAAACCGGCGAGGTGCCGGTTACGCCTGAGGAAACCATTGAAATATTCGCTTTCATGGAAGCAGCCGATGAAAGCAAGCGCCAGGGCGGCAAGAGCGTGACGCTGGAAAGCGTGCTTGCCAAAGCCGGTAAAAAATAAGCGCCCATATCAACCCTTAATCCAATTTCACATGAAAACATTCAGCTCCCGATTGTCGCGAAGAACGTTTCTCAAACAGAATTCACTGGCGGGGCTGGGTGTGGCCCTGGCTTCCTCATCGGTGGCGGCGCTGCCGGTAATGGGTTCGAAGTCGGCGCAGTTGCCGGCGATATTGGGCGGGCCATCGGCCTGGGCGGAAGATAAATGGCCGGTCTGGCCGCAATGGAACCCTGCTACGGACGAAAAGCAGCTACTGGAAGTGGTCCGGAGCGGGGTTTGGTCGCGGGCGAATGTGGTGACGCAGTTTGAGAAAGAATGGGCGGCGGCGCTGAATGTCAAAAGAAGTCTTGCGGTGGTCAACGGCACCAATGCACTGGTCATCGCCATCAACCAGCTCGGTATCGGCGCGGGTGATGAAGTACTGGTGCCCCCCTATACCTTCATCGCCTCCGTATCCTCGATTTTGTCCAATGGCGCAATGCCGGTTTTTGTGGATATCGATGCGGAAACCTTCCAGATCGATCCGGCTAAAATTGAGGCTAAAATTACGCCGCGTACGAAGGCTATCATGGCCGTGCACGTGCTGGGCCTCCCCGTGGATATGGACCGCATTATGGCCATTGCCCAAAAACACAAGTTGCTCGTGATCGAGGATGCCTGCCAGGCGCATTTGGCCGAATATGACAAAAAGAAGGTCGGCACGATTGGTAATGTCGGCTGTTTTAGTTTTCAAAACTCTAAAAATCTGCCCATTGGTGAGGGCGGGGCTATTGTGAGCAACGACGAGCATTTTATGGACTTGTGCTATTCCTATCACAATTTCGGGAATCCTTACGGAACGGCTGTCGGCTCGGTGAGTACGGGCAGCGTGATGCAGGGTACCAAATTGCGGTTCTCGGAATACCAGGCGGCCATTGGCATTGCCCAATTGAAACGGCTGGATGCACAAACGACCACCCGCAATGAGAATGCGGCCTATTTGAAATCGCTTATCAAGGACATTCCGGGCATTGTGCCTTACAAATTATACGACAAAGTCAATCGCGGCGCTTTTCATTTGTTTGCTTTCCGTTATCAAAAGGATGGTTTTAAAGGTCTTTCCCGAGAGCGTTTTATCAACGCGGTGAAAGCGGAGGGCGTGCCTTGCATGAGCGGCTATTCGACGTTGAATACCCAGCCATTTTTAGGAGAAACCTTCAAATCGGAGAATTACCGGAGAATGTACCCGAAGGAAATGCTCGACATTAACCAATACAACGAGCAGAACAAATGTCCGGTGAACGATAAAATCTGCAATGAGGAAGCCGTTTGGTTTACCCAAAACATGCTCCTCGGCACGAAGGACGATATGAAAGCCATCGCTTCGGCGATCGAGAAAGTGCATCACAACGTCGATAAGATCAAAACTTTGGGACAAAAATGAGGATAGCCTTTGCATTGTCTTTCCTGCTTATATCCTTCCTCCCCGCACGTGCGCAGGGCTGGAAAGCGGGCGTGGCCAAAGTAGCCATTACCCCGGCGGAACCGATGTGGATGGCCGGCTTCGCGGCACGCACGCATGCGTCCGAGGGCAAGCTGCATGATATATGGGCAAAGGCATTAGCCATTCAGGATGCGAATGGCAGGCAGGCGGTGCTGATTACGACGGATCTGTTGGGTTTTCCCAAAGCGATGTCGGACGATATTCGTGCCAAAATCAATACGCGATACAAACTTTCCAAAGCACAGATTATACTCAACAGTTCGCACACGCATTCCGGGCCCGTGCTCGGAGCTGCGTTGTCGGATATTTATCCTTTGCAGGAAGGGGATCAAAAGAAAATCGATCAATATTCATCCAAATTGATTGACCAGATCGTCAACCTGACCGGCGAAGCATTGAAGGCATTGCAACCCGCAACGATCGAGGCAAAAAATGGCGTAACGCGTTTCCAGGTGAACCGCCGGAATAACGATGCGGCGACCTTGGAGCGGTTAACCGAGATCACCGGCCCCGGTGACCCGGCCGTACCCGTACTGAAAGTGTCCGATGCGAAAGGTAAGATCATCGCGATTGCATTCGGATATGCCTGCCATCCTACCGTGTTGGACGGTTACCAATGGTCGGGCGACTATCCCGGCTGGGCGCAGATTGAGCTGGAAAAGTTGTATCCCGGTGCTACCGCATTGTTTTTCCAGGGCGCGGGGGCAGATCAGAATCCATTACCCAGGCATACGGTTCCGCTGGCGATTCAGTATGGAAAAACGCTTGCAGCAGCTGTGGAGCGTATTTTAAGCGAAGAAATGAAGCCCTTGGCCCCGCAGCTTTCCACCGCATACAAAGAAGTAACGCTTTCTCTGACCACCGCTCCGACGCGCCAGCAACTTAGCGCCATGGCCGACAAAGTGACCGGTTTCCAGCAGAAATGGGCCAAACGGATGATCGCGCAAATCGACGAGGGCAAGCCTTTTCAAACCTCCTACCCTTTTCCGTTGCAAGTATGGAAGCTCGATGACCAGGCGATTATGACGCTGGGCGGTGAACTGGTGGTGGATTATGCGATTAATTTGAAAAAGATATTCGGCCAGGACGCATTTGTAATGGGTTATTCCAATGATGTGATGACCTACATTCCGAGCACGACCATCCTGCGCGAGGGCGGGTACGAGGGCGAAGTGGCGGCGATTGTGTACGGCCTGCCTGCTACCTGGGCCTCAGATGTCGAAATTGAAATATTGAACGGCATGGTGCAACTGGCGAAGGAGGCCGGGGTCGTCAAACCGGAATCGAAGGTTATTAAAAATTAGTGTTTACCCAAAGTTTGCCTCCACCTGTGAACAGTATCGATTATTCCATCGCCTTCGAGCCATTAACCGATCCGAAACCCTTGATCGCGAAACATTATTATTCGGGCTTCTCGCGGGCGCATGACACCTACAATGCGCTCTCGGCTGCGAGCGACGGCAAGATTTATTACCTGCTCTCGTCCGATAACCACGAGATCGGCGGGCAAATGTTTGTGTACGACCCGGCCACTGACGACACTAAACACCTGGGCGACCTGACCGAAATCTGTGGCGAAACGCATTTAAAAGCCATTCCGCAAGGCAAAAGCCACGTCCGTTTTTACGAAAGAAATGGAAAGCTGTATTTCTCGACGCATGTTGGCTATTACCAGCTGATCGACGGCATGGACCGGCTGCCCGAGCAAGCCCCCGAAGGTTACACATTGTACCCGGGCGGACATTTTCTTTCCTATGACCTCCAAACCGGTGCATTCGAAGACCTTGCCTTGGTACCTAACGGCGAAGGCATGGTATCGATGACAATGGACCGCGACCGGGGTCATTTATATGGCATTAGCTGGCCGTACGGTCATTTCATCCATTTCGATACTGAGAAACGAGTATTGAAAAACCTCGGCCCGATCTCGCACAAAGGCGAAGCAGGCACGCCGGGCAGCGATTTCCGCTCGCTATGCAGGTCGCTGTTTGTGGATGCGGAGCTGGGCGATGTGTATTTCTCCACCGCCGACGGCGATATTTTGACTTACAACCCTGAAACCCAAATCCTGCATAAACTTGAAAACGTGGATTTGCGGCTGGACTATTTCGGCAAATACGACCCGACGCGCCCCGGCAGCATGTGCTACAATTGGCGAAAGATTTTCTGGCATCCCACGGAGCAGGTCGCTTACGGTGTACATGGCAACTCGGGTTACCTTTTCCGGTTCGATCCCCGGGCCGAGAAAATTGAAATTGTAGAACGCATTACTTCCGAGCCTTCCCGCAAAAGCGGCATGTTCGACCAGTTCAGTTATGGTTACCTCGGTTTTCAGCTTGGCCCGGATGGCGAAACGATCTATTACCTCACCGGCGGACCCATTTTTGAAAATGGCAAACGCATCAAAGGGGAAGATCAGATCGCCAAGGGTGCGGCGCGCGGACTGGAAAATTTGCATTTAATTACGTATCATTTACCTACCCATACCTATAAAGACCACGCTGCGATCTTTTACGAGGACGGTGAGCGACCTACTTATGTGAACTCCATTGCCGTGGGTGCTGATGGTACAGTTTATACTTTGGCCCGCTTCGAGCATAAGGGCAAGATAATCCAGGACCTAGTTAAAGTTCCTAACCCGTTCCAATAACCAGACATTAACCTTTTTCTCAATGGAAAATCTAAATAATCCCAACGGCGATAGCGGCAACGACCGTCGTGACTTTATCAAAAAATCATTGGCTGGCAGCGCATTACTCACTTTCGGAGGCGTACTGCCCGGGTTCAGTCCGAAAAGCTATGCCAAAATCATCGGCGCGAACGAGAAGGTTCGTGTAGGTATGATGGGCGTGAACAGCCGCGGCCTCGCACTGGCGACCAATTATGCATTGCAGCCGAATTGCGAAGTCATATCGATTTCTGACGTCGATACCCGCGCTGCGGAGAAATGCATCGGCATTGTAAATGACACGCAAAAATCCAAACCCGCCAACATCCCCGACTTCCGCAAGGCCCTTGAAAACAAGGATATGGATGCGTTGGTGGTAGCTGCGCCCGATCACTGGCATGCCCCGGCTGCCATTCTGGCTTCCAAAGCAGGCAAGCATGTGTATCTCGAAAAACCTTGCAGCCATAATCCGCACGAAGGCGAACTGCTGGTGGCGGTCGCGAAAAAATACAAGAATGTGATCCAGATGGGCAACCAGCGCCGCTCGTGGCCAAATGTGGCTGCGGGTATCAAGGAAGTACATGATGGTGCAATCGGCCGGCCGTATTTTGCCAAAGGCTGGTATACCAATAATCGCGCGTCCATCGGCATCGGTAAGGAAACCTCCGTGCCTTCCTGGCTCGACTACGAACTGTGGCAAGGCCCGGCCCCACGCCGCGCATTTAAGGACAATATTGTCCATTACAACTGGCACTGGTTCTGGAACTGGGGCACAGGCGAGGCGCTCAACAACGGCACCCACATGCTCGACCTCATGCGTTGGGGCTTACAGGTTGACTTCCCGACTCGCGTAACTTCCTCAGGAGGCCGTTTCCGCTACAAAGATGATTGGGAAACACCGGATACGCAGGTCATAAACCTCGAATTTGCGAACAATACCGCCATGACCTGGGAAGGCCGCAGCTGCAATGGCCGGACGATCGAAGGTAGCAGCGTGGGAGTTGTTTTTTATGGTGAAAAAGGCTCGCTGCAAATCGGTGAAGGCAATAACTATAAGATTTACGATCTCGATAACAAGCTGGTAAAAGAGGTAAAGAACGACCTGGTCATCGATCCGCGCAACAAGATGAACCCTTCGCAGAGCCTCGATGCATTTCATATCCAGAACTTCTTTGATGGCATCAAGAAAGGCGCGCCGCTGGCGGCTGAGATCGTGGGCGGGCACCAGAGTACGTTGTTGGCGCAGTTGGGGAATATTGCCATCCGGTCTGGTGAGACCCTGAATATCGATCCTACGAACGGGCATATTAAAGGGAGTAAAGCGGCGGAGAAGTTTTGGAAACGGGAGTATCAGAAGGGGTGGGAACCGACGGTTTAATCGAATCGGCCAGTTTCAACTTCTGGGCCTTCCGTCGGATAAAGCCGACGGTAATAGATAGGGTTAATTAAAAATCCAGTCCCGTCTGATTTATCTGACGGAAGGAAATCTCCACGAAGTCGGGATTTCTCAATTATTTCATTTGAAAAACAATTTTTTAATGAAAAGCGAAGCCATTGCCATCAAAGTAGAAAACCTGACGAAGCGGGAAACGACGATCTCGATTTTCCTGATCGGCCTGATGTTCTTTATTTTCGGTTTTGTGTCGTGGGTCAATTCGATATTGATCCCCTATTTCAAAATCGCCTGTGAACTGACGAGCTTTCAGGCTTACCTCGTCGCATTTGCCTTTTACATTGCCTACTTCGTGATGTCGGTGCCTTCTTCGTATTTGCTAAAAGCAGTTGGTTTCAAAAAGGGCATGATGATCGGCTTCTGGGCGATGGCTCTCGGCGCATTCATATTCGTACCCGCCGCAATGTCGAGGACTTACGAGATATTTCTGATGGGGCTATTCACGATCGGAATTGGTCTCGCCATTCTCCAAACCGCAGCCAACCCTTACATTACCATCCTCGGCGCGAAGGAACGCGCGGCGCAGCGGATCAGTATGATGGGCATTTGTAACAAGGCCGCCGGTATACTTTCACCAATCGTCTTCGCAGCGGTGATATTGAAGCCTACCGACACCGACCTTTTTGCCCAGCTCGGTACCATGAGTGACGTCGAACGCAGTGCAGCGTTGGACGAGCTTATTCGGAGGGTGATCAATCCTTACATTGCCCTCGGAACGTTCCTGTTTGTATTGGGTTACCTGGTTTTCAAATCCCCATTGCCCGAAATCGACACCGAACACGAAAGCCAGGAAATCGCCTCTGCCAATGCGGGCAAGAAGAGCATTTTCGACTTTCCGCACCTTATTTTAGGCGCGCTAGCGATTTTCCTGCACGTAGGCACACAGGTGATCGCGATCGATACCATTATCGGTTATGCCAATTCCATGGGCATTGATCTGCTGGAAGCAAAAGTCTTTCCGTCCTACACGCTGTTCTGCACCATTTGCGGGTATTTGATCGGCATTACGGTTATTCCAAAATTCATCAGTCAGGTAAATGCGTTGCGGATATGCACGCTGCTGGGCACCATTTTTACATTACTCATCATTTTCACGCATGGAGAAGTGAATTTCCTCGGCCACACTACGGACATTTCCATCTGGTTTGTCGTGCTGCTCGGACTCGCCAACTCGCTCGTATGGGCAGGCATATGGCCGCTCGCGCTCGACGATCTGGGGCGTTTTACCAAGCTCGGCGCGTCGGTCATGATCATGGGCCTTTGCGGGAATGCGATTATGCCGCTTTTCTACGGGCATTTCGCGGATGTGGTGAATGTGCGGGAGGCTTACTGGGTGTTGCTGCCTTGCTATTTGTATCTGGTTTTTTATGCCGTAAAAGGGCACAAACTGCGCAAATGGGGATTTTAAAATTGTATCATATCTACAAATCTTGCGGTGCTCTGCACCTTCATCGGTAAGGTGCAGAGCACCGCAAGATTTGTAGACCGCAATATTTGTAACACAATGCGATTAAAAATCATAAACGGAACCATTATCACCCCGTACCGGTACATCCGGAATGGGACGGTTTGGGTTGAAAACGGCATCATTATCGGGATTGAAACGCGGGATGTGGATTTTCCAGGCGCGGATGTGATCGACGCCGAAGGACATTATGTGGCTCCCGGCTTTATCGACCTGCATATCCACGGCGGCGGGGGGCATGATTTCATGGATGGCAGCGTGGAGGCGTTTTTGAAGATTGCTGAAACCCATGCCCAATATGGTACCACCGCAATGGTACCGACTACATTGACGGCCGAAAAAGAGGATTTGCTTGAAACCCTTGATTTTTATGAAAAGGCCAATGCAGCCAATGCCAATGGCGCGCAATTCCTCGGAATGCATTTGGAAGGCCCCTATTTCGCATTGGGCCAGCGGGGAGCGCAGGACCCGCGGTACATCCGCAATCCTGATCCAAAAGAGTATGAGGAGGTTTTGGCATACTCCAATTCCATTACACGTTGGAGCGCCGCGCCGGAGCTGCCGGGGGCTATTGATTTTGGAAAAAGATTAAAACAAAAAGGCATTCTGGCGGCGGTGGCGCATACGGACGCCATTTATGAAGATGTACTGGAAGCGTTCGAAAACGGCTACACGCTCGCGACGCACCTGTACTCGGCCATGTCGGGCGTGACGCGCCGGAACGCGTTCCGATACGCCGGCACGATCGAGAGCGCCTTTTTGCTCGATATGGATGTGGAGATCATCGCCGATGGCGTGCATTTGCCCGCGCCGCTTTTGAAACTCATTTATAAAATCAAAGGTCCCGACCGCATTGCATTGATTACCGACGCCATGCGCGCTGCGGGAATGCCGGAGGGCGAAAGCACATTGGGCTCGCTGAAAAACGGCTTGAAAGTGATCGTCGAGGATGGCGTCGCCAAGCTGCCCGACCGTACTTCGTTTGCCGGAAGCGTTTCCACTGCCGACAGGCTCGTGCGCGCGATGGTGAATATGGCCGACGTGTCCCTGCTCGACGCCGTGCGCATGGCGACCGCAACACCTGCACGCATTATGGGCGTACACGACCGCAAGGGCACATTAGTGGCGGGCAAGGACGCAGATATCGTCATTTTCGATGCCGATATCCGCATTCAAAGGACCATTATCAAGGGAAAAACCATTTACCTAAACGCGATACCCCAAATTTAACTAACACAAAATGAAAGTCGACCAACTGGAAATCAACATATCCGAAACCCGACAGCAAATGGGCGAAGCCGCGGCCAAAGCCGTTGCCGGGAAGATCCGGGAGATTCAGGATACCAAAGAATTTGTGAATATCATCTTTGCTTCGGCGCCTTCGCAGAACGAGTTTCTGGCGACGTTGAAGGACGAGCCGGGCATTCAATGGGAGAAAATCAATGCATTTCATATGGACGAATACATCGGCATCGCCGCCGATGCGCCACAGAATTTCGGGTATTTCCTGAAAGTGCGGTTGTTCGACCATGTGCCCGTGCGTTCAGTTTCCTACCTCGACGGTAACGCTACCGACCCGCAGCAGGAATGCGACCGGTACGCGAAACTCCTCCGCGAGAACCCGATCGACATCGTGTGCCTCGGTATCGGCGAGAATGGGCATTTGGCATTCAACGACCCGCATGTGGCGTTTTTCGATGATCCACTGGAAGTGAAAGTAGTGGAACTCGACGACGCCTGCCGCCAGCAGCAGGTCAACGACGAATGCTTCGACACCTTCGGCGAAGTACCGCAAACCGCATTGACCCTCACCATTCCGACATTGATGAAGGCCAAATATGCCTTCTGCATCGTACCGGGTGAGAAAAAGGCGCAGGCGATTTACCACACCGTGGCCGAGGACATCCAGGAAGCCTACCCGTCGACCATCCTTCGCAGGCACCCGCACGCGATATTGTTCATCGACCAGGCCAGTTCAGGGAAGCTCAAAGAAATTTCGTCATACTCGCAGGCATAGTTCCGCACCGGAGCTATCTTGCAATGTATTACCTCAACCCATTCAAATGAGAAAAGAACTCTTGACAATCGCTTTATTGAGCGCAATGGTATTCAATCAGGGATGTAATTCGAAGAAAGAGGAGGCCAAGAATGAGGAGAAGAAACCGCTGAGCCTGATCGTGGTAGAGCCCGGCCACTTCCATGCGGCGTTGGTTCAGAAATCGATGTACGACGATGTGGATTCGGTCGTGCACGTGTACGCGTCCGAAGGCCCGGACGTGAAGGCTTACCTCGACAAGGTGGAGAAATACAACACCCGCCCCGAAGACCCGACGCATTGGAAAGAAGAAGTGTACACGGGAGCCGATTTCTTCGAGAAAATGATTTCGGAGAAAAAAGGTAATGTGGTGGTATTGGCCGGTAACAACCAGAAAAAGACCGATTTCATCAAAAAATCTGTCGATGCAGGCCTGAACGTCCTTGCCGACAAACCGATGGCGATCGACGCGGCGGGCTTCGACAAGCTGAAAGAAGCATTCGCCAGCGCCGACAAGAATAAGGTGCTCCTGTACGATATCATGACCGAGCGTTATGAAATCACCAACACCCTGCAACGCGAACTCGCATTGCTGCCCGAGATCTTCGGCGAACTGCAAAAAGGCACGCCCGAGAACCCCGCGGTATCGAAAGAAAGCGTTCACCACTTTTTCAAATACATTTCCGGCGAGCCGCTGGTACGTCCAACCTGGTTTTTCGACGTGAACCAGCAAGGCGAAGGCATGGTAGACGTAACGACCCACCTCGTGGACCTCGTGCAATGGAGCTGCTTCCCAAATGTATCCCTCGATTATCAAAAGGACATTCAACTCCTCTCGACCAAGCGCACGGCTACCCAGCTCACGCCGTCGCAATTCAAACTCGTCACCAAAAGCGAAACCTATCCTGATTTCCTCAAAAAGGATATTAAGGACACTTTGCTGAATGTCTATTCCAACGGCGAGCTGAACTATACCCTGAAAGGCGTTCACGCGAAGGTATCCGTGATCTGGAACTTCCAGGCCCCCGAAGGCACTGGCGACACGCATTACTCGATCATGAAAGGCTCCAAAGCCAACCTGATCGTCCGCCAGGGCAAGGAGCAGAAGTACAAACCTGTGCTTTATATTGAAACTACGGACAAATCGAAAGCATACGAAGATGCGGTGGCGGCTGCATTTAAATCTGTGCAGGATAAGTATCCCGGCGTGGATTTGAAAAAGACTGCTGCGGGTTGGGAAGTGGTGATCGATGCCAAGTACGACACCGGCCACGAATCGCACTTCGCGCAGGTGGCTAACAAGTATATGGAGTATCTAAAAGCCGGGAAATTGCCTGAGTGGGAGGTGCCTAATATGATTGCTAAATATTGGCTGACTACGTCGGCGTTGAAGCAGGCGAAGGGTGGGAAATAATCCCACATCAAATAGATATCAGTGAAAAAGACGAACGGCACATACCGCTCGTCTTTTTCATTTTGAACGCAGGCTCTTGCAAAATGTAACACACCCTGTTACATTTCGACGTCGACTATCTGGACTACCATTAACAAAGCAAATTATGAAAAGAGGCATGAGACCAGCCCACCCTGGGGCATTGATAAAGGAAACTATCGAAGGACTAAAAGAGGAGACCGGTCACGACTACACCCAGGCTGAAATTGCAAAGGGCTTGGGCATTACTCGTAAAACACTATCTAACATCCTGAATGAGCATCAGGGAATCAGCTCTGAAATGTGCGTTCGTTTATCCGAAGCTTTTGGGACTAGCGCTGAATTCTGGCTGGACATTCAACGGAATTACGATCTGTGGCATGCCGAGAGAGCAGTAGAGCGTAAAACAATTCAACATTTCCGCCCTTTGCAAAACAACGCATTACAGCCAGCTTAAAACATACCCCCGCCCCCCAGCATGGGCAGTGTATCAATGACGTCGAACTGTTTTCGATCGTCATTGAACTTTCGCACAGCGAGTGAATCGCACCAGAACTTTGCATCGAACCGTTCGAACAGTGAATAGGCTGTTTCGATCCAATCCGCTCGCAGCCGCCGGCCGATGGTCATATGCGGGGTTTCGAACATGTCGGTCCAGCCTTCGGTGTGGTCTTTCAGGAGTTTTGAATTCAATGCCTGTTTAAGCTGGTTGCAGCGGTCGACGATTGCCTTTGTTGATTCAGGCGTTAGTTCTACATAGAACGCGCCGCTTGTAGCGAAATGATTAAATCCATTGAATTCCAGTTCGAAAGGACGCAGCGTGCCTGCCTTGTCCAACAGTTCTTTGAGTAGCAGCGGATAGTCATGCTCGTAAGCGTAAAACTCAAATATGGTAATGTGCGCTTCCGAATTCACACTGTTGAAAAACCCTCCGACAGCCTGTTTCAATGCCAGTTTCATCTTCCTGACCGCTTCGACAATCTCGGCGGTCGGCCGTATCGCGATCATGTAGCGGGCTGGTTCCTGCATTTGAAATATTTCCTTGTATTTACTTTCAATCAGTTGAATCTCTTCATGTTCCAAATCAGCAAACTCCTTATCCAATGCTCTGCGTGACAGCCTTCCCGCATTTTGGGATAAAAAAACCACTAGTAACGACACCATCTTATCCGGCATCGGAATGTGGTCGTCCAGCCAGTTTTTGAATGCGTCGTATCGTTCGAGGTATTTGATTTCGTCCGGAATCGTGCGGTAGATCGTATGCGCAACGCACTCGAAGAGAAACTCGGCCTGCCGCGTGGCATCGAAATAGCGGTAGTAATCCGCCGTTTCATTTCTGACTTCCACGTTGTGATCGGCAGTCGGCTCCCAGTCGATGAACGGGAGAACGGAATGAGAGTAATGCTCCAAAACTGACCGGTAGTCGCCTATTTTTTCCAGAATCGCCGCCGAAACCGGAAATATCATCTGCTCCGGGCTGAACTTGGTTTGAGCAAGCAAATGATGAATGATGTAACGGTGAAGCCGACCATTGCCATCCACAAACGGGTGAATGAAAACGAAGCCAAATGCGATCGACGCGGCAATCAAAACAGGATGATAGCCCTTTTGCTCCATCAGCTCAGCAGCTTCAAGAAGCCCCTCCATTAATTCGCCCAGATCTTCCCACCGCGCCGAAATATGATCGGGCATCGGGGTTCCGGTTGACCTGTCGTGCTCGCCAATGAACCCTCCCTCTGTCCGAAAGCCTAGTTGTATCCGACGGGAATCGCCGATCACTATCTGCTGCAAACGCAGTAGTTCCTCCGAAGTAAGTGGCTTGTCACCGGCCTGCCCGATCGCCTTGCCCCACAGCATAGCCCTGCTTGGCGACGGATTCTCACCCTCGATCGAAAACGATGCCTTCGAGTCCTTCAACAGCAGAAATGCCGATGTCCTGGCCAGAATATCCTTGTGGACGTTTTTTAAAGTCGCGTAAGAATGCTTTTCAAGCGATTCTCCAATAAAGTTTTTGAGTTTTTCCGACTTAAATATCAGCGGGCAAAACTGCCTCGTTCCCGGCAAATTATTGCGGATACGCTGCCGGGGCACGTTGACAGACTTTTCCAGTGCAAACTGTAAATCCCCGTCCAGCAGCGGCACGTAATTCCCTTCCTTCAAATCCGGGATATCGAGCGGCTCGTCCATCAGCCATTCGTACAAGAACCATATTCGTCGGCTGTACTGGCCCGTACGTTCAATGCTCACCAACGCTTCGACTTCACTCTTCCCAATGCGCTCGAATAACTTTTTGAAAAATAGCAAGTTGACCCCTTCATATTTCAAAGCGAAGACCAAATGACCGTAAAGGCTATCTGACGGGGTATATCTTGCTGTTAATACATTCCAGTGCTCGTCCGATAGCTGTTTGTAGCGGGCGCCAATCAACGATAACTTGTCCGGCAAGGGCAATTTGAGTGCAAGCCGTTCTATAATGGCACCATAGCCTACGAGTAATGCTCTTTCCGGAGCCTGCCTTCCATGAAAAACAGTTACAGACTGTGAAAAATGATTATTTTCAGCCCATTCTTCTGAAATACGATTATTTTCCGACATAACTTTCTGGCTTTCGATTCCATGGAGATTTGTGAAAAATAATTAATTTTCATGAAAAATGATTATAAAACGGCCTCATTTGTGAAAAACGATTATTTTCAGACGGATAAAAGCTCGTCCCCTCTCCCAATCCGCTCCACATTCTCGAAAAACGCAATCAGCTCCTTAAACGAAAAGTAAGTATCGCAAAGCTCCGGCGCGGGGCCTTGTTCTTTCAGGGAGATGATGTAGCCGGTGAAGATCGTCCAAAGTTCGTCGCGCCAGCATTCGGCGCTGCTGCTGCTCAGGAGCTTGCCTACCTCGCGGCCATAGGCCAGCAACATTGCATCCGTGCATTCGATAGGGTGTGTTTCTGTGTTCATTTTGTGGGTGTAAGAAGTGCGGGACAAACCGTGCATTTACGTTTTCCGTAAAGCACGCATTCCTGCAACCCGTACCCAACCCGCGGGCCCCGTAACTTACGCCGAAATACCTGTAAATTACCGGATCACTTCCCGATGGATTTATATAAATTGCCTTTTCAACGAAATAGCCCCCGTATGACACATACTACCTCCAACCCGAAGATCCACGAAGGCCGCAACGTGAAACGGTTCCGCGAAATGCTCGGAATCAAACAGGACATGCTCGCCTTCGAGCTCGGCAGCGATTGGAACCAGCAAAGAATCTCCACGCTCGAACAGCGCGAAAAGATCGATTCCGACATTTTGGAACAAGTAGCAGCGATATTGAAAATACCGGTTGAGGCGATTCGGAATTTTGATGAGGAAAAGGCGGTGAATGTGATTTCTAATACATTCAATGACAATGCTATGCTCAATGCGGTGAACAATAATCCGACTTTCCATCCTATCGATAAATTAATGCAGCTTCATGAGGAGAAGATTGCTTTGTACGAGCGGATGTTGAAGGAGAAGGATGAGATGATGGGGCGGTTGGAGCGGTTGATTCAGGGTAAGTAGAATGCATTGCACATTGCTGACAAAGTATAGCGCCAAAAAACAGTCATTTAAATTCATAAGTATCGCAGCATCTTGTTCCAAGCCTGTCTAAACATATCAACAACAAAGTTATGTTAACTCAGTCGCTAAAATTTCAGCACGAGCACTCAAAAGTCGCGCAACAGCCTGATTATCAATTCAATAAAAAGAGAAAATTACTTCCCCAAGGTTGCCTATTGGATCTGCGTATATAGACCAGTCATAATCAGAAAGAAAGTCCCACAAACAGTAAATCGGCTTCTGCCAAAGCTTATAATATATATATTAAATACAACCCTCCATATCCATGATTGTTGGCTTACTAGTCAGAAACTACAAAACTTATTCTGGAATAAATTACGTTCCGCTTACCTACGGCCAAAATTTTTGTGGGCTCGTTGGTAATAACGGAATTGGAAAGAGTTCAGTACTGGAAGCTCTGGACAGCTTCTTTAACGCCAAAAATTGGAATCTGAACGTTATTACTAAAAGAAGTGGATTAACAACCACACGTCCTTATATTGTACCCATTTTTCTAATAGACAAACAAGATATCGGTGAAGAAAACAAACCGATCGCACAAACTTTAAGTGACTATATTTGGGACCTCCAAGAAAGTGACATTATAGGTCAGAATAGAGAGCAATTCAAGATTTTCCAAGATCAGTTAAAGATTATTCAAAGAAATCACACAAAAGAGAACAGTTTCATACTACCTCTTGGTATCACATATGACCAACTACCTAGTCTTAGTATATTCAACACTCGAAAACTAGGAGAAATTCTATCATCTGATTTCGACAAATCTTCGCAGGTTATACCCGATGAGAGTTTAGAAACGTTTAGGAGTCTTCTATCAGAATTAAAGAACCTCTTTGAATACATTTATATTCCAAAAGATATTGATCCTGAAAACTTTCTACAACTTGAAACAAAGGAAATACAATCACTAATGGGTGAAACTTTAAACCAAATTGTTGAAAAGTATGTACCTAACACAAAAATACAAGAAATTAATAGCAGCCTGGGTGTTTTCATTGACTCTCTCTCCGGCATGCTTGAAGATTACTCTTTTCGAACAATTGGAGAGAGACAAGTTAATCTCAGGAAACACGATGTTTATAAGCTTATAGTAGAGGCATATTTCAAGATTAGAAAGCTTCATAAAAAAGAAGGCTCTCACTGGCTCGAAATGTCTGTTCTTAGCTCTGGCGAGAAACAGAAAGCAATTATCGAATTGGCTTATCACTTCTTAAAAAGGTATCGTAGCGAAACTCAAAAAATAATTCTTGGTATAGACGAACCCGAATCTTCGCTGCATATGTCAGCGTGCTACGATCAATTCAACAAGCTATTTGAGGTAAGTATATTATGTAAACAACTGCTATTTACTACTCATTGGTATGGATTTATACCAACCGTTGAAGATGGATGTGTTAGCGTAATATCTAGAAATGACAAGGGCCATTTTTTCGATTTGGTAAATGTTACGAGTTATAGGGAAGAAGTTAAGCAAGCAATATCCGCGTCAAAAGGAAAACTCCCCTTCGATATAAGATTGAAAAGCATTAATGACTTTACGCAGTCAGTCGTAACAAGTATTTTAGATAATGAGCCTTACAATTGGCTTATCTGCGAAGGCTCGTCGGAGAAAATATATTTTGAAGCCTATCTATCCGACATCAAGCAAGAGAAGAAGCTTCGTGTAATTCCTGTGGGTGGCGCTAGTGAAATCAAGCGAATTTATAACAATCTGCAAGTTGCCTACGAAGATTTCAAAAAGGATATTAGGGGAAAAGTCGTTCTGTTATCTGATACAGATTCTGAGCTTGTTCAGTATCCTGTTCGAAATGATCTCAAAAATTTGAGTTGTTTGCGAATTGTAAATAAAGCAAGTGAGAAAAACACAATATTGGTAAATATCGATTCCAATCCTGTCTCCCCAAAAACAGAAATCGAAGATTCTCTAAATGGCAAACTATTCTTTGAAACATTATGCGAATTCCGATCGAACTTTTCCGAACTAGAAAATCTACTAGAAGGAATAGATTCTGTTGATGAGACACCTACATATTTCGCTCTTGACCTATCCATAAGTAAGCAAAAATCACTTGATCAGTTCTTCAATTCTGGTAATATAAAGTTTGAATTCGCAAAAAAGTATGTCGAAAAATTAACAGCTACCTACAAGACGCCAGAATGGATTGAACAGATAAAGAGTATGTACTAAACAAAGATAATCGACTACCATTTTAACATCCGCTCATGAAGACTTTTTTCGAACATATCATTGATTGGAAAGAGTTCGAAAAATTTGTTGCAGAAATCTATCAAGATAGCGAAAATTTTGCCGTAGAGCATAATGTTATCGAAATCGGGAAATCTGGTACCAAACGCCAAATTGATGTCAGAGTAACTCAAAAAAGCAAGCTACACACACTTAAAATACTAATTGAATGCAAAAAGTGGCGTAAAAGGGTTGATCGGCAGGTTGTCGATGTACTGTCAGCGTCGATTGAAGATTTAAATGGCGATAAGGGAGTTATTTTCACTACTGTTGGATATGAGGCTGGTGCTGTTCAATATGCTCGAAGCAAGAATATCGATATTTTTTTAATACGAGACTTATTGGACGAAGAATGGGGAAAAACTGGTAGACAGGTTCACTTCTATTTACACTTTTTAAACTGCAATTTCTCATCGATTAATTTTAGAAATTCAAGATACACATCTTGTACTAATAGGCCACCAGCGAGTACACCAAAATTTGAAGTCGCTTTCGGAACCACGACGGAAGCACCCACGTCTCTAATACTTTATAATGAACTCGGCGAAATTGGCCCAAATTTAGTTGATATTTTTTTGAGTTTTAGAAAAATACTTTTAGAAAATCTATCCTTATCAATTGATAAATCGTATTTCAGTCAAGATAATCAAGAGAAGAGGTTTGAGAATACAGTTACCTTCGACTTTACACACTACCCTTTCAATCGTCTAAAACACGAAAATGGATATATCCTATTTGATGAGATAAGTCTAAAAAACTTACAGTCAATCTCTCAGAGAAAGATCGAATATGACAAAGCAGATGCTTGGGACTTCGCTATTGTAGTTGAGAATTTTATTACAAATCAAAAGAATTTTATATCCAAATCGATAAAACAATCAAAACTTAATTTATCAGATCCAATATCTCCGCCGATAGACGTAGATAACGATAGATTACTTGTCAATGGTAGTATCATGACAATAATTTTGGCTCCCCTTTGCGAAATTCCCGTAGATTCAACAATACAGGTTGAACAAGTCCGTGATATTAAGTTCAGGTTAAGATAGTCTATTGTGATTCAAAAAAGTTTAGAATCACCCCTTCCACTCCAACTCAACCCCCTCCCCACGCACAAACCCCTGAAACCCCGCCAACAGCCCCTTATCCTCCCTAACACCCCGCGGAAGCACCTTCTTCTCAGAAGCATACTTCACCAACAACCCCACAGCCTCCCCAATGCTCCACTCCACCGGATGCAGCCTATAACACCCATTCGTAATATGCGTAGTCCCAATATTCTTATTAGCAGGCAATATATTCTCCATCCTTACGGGCAACAAAGCCCCCAACGGAATCTGAAACGGCAATGACCCGAAATCAATGTAATTATCCCCGCCCGTGCTCGGATGCAAGTCAATGTGGTAATAACCAATCCCGACGCTATCTTCAAAAGTAGCAGCCTTCACGCCAGCAGATTGCCCGGTAACAGCAGCCCGCTGCTCGGCACCTACGTGCTCTTCCTTAATGGTAAATAGCGCCTTAATGCGCCGCGATTCACGGACGTAGGGGTATTTGGCGAGGCCGTCTTCGGTGCCCATGACGTCTTTGCGGAGGCGGATGCCGGGCCAGCCTTTGCCGCCGTCGGGGCGCGGGGCTTCGGTTTGGAGCCAGTAAAGGAGCGAGAGGCTGAGTTGCTTGCCGCGCTCGAAATGGGTGTCGAAATCCTTTTCGCTGGCGCCGATGAGGTTGCCGAGGGTGTAATCGTTTTGCGGCCAGTTTACGATGGTAATGTCGCCGGCGTAAGTGCCGGGCGCGAAGTTGGCCTTGTTGATAATGCGGCGGTAGAGCCAGAGGTTCAGTTTGTCGCCGGTGGCTAAGCCTTCCGGATGGAAGCCGAGCTGTTTCGGTTCGAGGGTTTTGGGGTTGGAGTAGGAAAGGTCCAGCAGCCTGCCCGACCATGGTTTGGCCATTTTAGGCACGTAGTTCTTCCAGAAATCGTATTCGCGCGGCTTTTCGATCACGTGGTTTTCGCCCGGGCGGTAGTCGATCGCGTAGCAGACGGTGAATGCCTGCACGTTTTCGGGGTCGGCCTTTTCGGGGGCGTGGGATTCGCCGGTTTGGGCTTTGGATTCGGCGCCGGTGACGTATTCGGTGCCGGTCATGGGCAGCAGGTCGCCGAGCTCGGTAGCGTCCGCAAAATAGGGCGCGGTGAGGGTTACCTGGGCTTTGTTGCGGCGGTTCTGCGCGGTGAGGGCTTGTACTTTGTTGCCTTTTACATCGGCGGCCACGATTTTGTGTTCCAAAAGCAATGTGAGCTTGCCGGTGCTGAGGTATGGATTGAGCAGGTCGGTAAGCACGGCCACTGCTACGCGTGGTTCGTGGCAGAGCTTGGATACGGAGCCGTCGCCGGGATTGAGGTTTTTGCGGCTTTTGGCGTCGGCGGTGAGCGGGTAGTTTTTCTGGTAATATTCGCGAACGGCCGTCCGGAAGTGCCGGTAAGCTTTCGTGGCGCCGTGCGTTTCGATCCACTGGTGCTCGTCGGGCGGCACGCCTTGCTGGGAAATCTGCCCGCCGATCCAGTCGGTTTCTTCGGTGAGGATTACCGACAGGCCATTGCGCAATGCCGCCAATGCGGCCGCGCAACCGCCGAGACCGCCGCCAGCGATGACGAGGTCGGCGGTTAATGTAGCGGGTTTAGCGATGTTTTGCTTTCCGGAAACAGCATTTCCGGCTTCCGGTTTTTCGAAAGGTGCCGAAAGCAGGCTTCCGCCAAGGGTAACGCTTCCGATAAAATTACGGCGTTTCATAAGGTTTAAGGTATTTAGGTGATTAACAAAAAGAACGCTCATTGCAAGGTATCTCCCCCGCAATGAGCGCGTATCATCTTACAAATCAATATACTAACTCACTTTCCCCATCACATACATTTCCTCCATCGTCGGGGTTGGGTTGCCGCCTTCTTTTTCCAATGTAATGGCAAATGCGACGGAACCGGCTTTGGTGTTCTTCATTTTCAGGACTTTGCCGGTAAATGCATTATCCAGCATACCAATATCGACAGGCTTGCCATCCACAATGCTCCAAAGCTGGTATTGCTTGCCCTGGGGCGCTGCGGGCAGGTTTTGCACGTCGAGCAACACTTCGTTCGTTTGCGTGTTCCAGAATGCGGATACCGCACTTTCGGGCGACTTCGGCAGACCTGCCAAATGTATGTGTTTGTAAGACGGGCTGCGGAACAATGCAGCCAGCGACTGGTTATATTCAGCCTGCCCTTTGATCGCCGCCATATCGGCCTGCATGCTCTCCACTTCGGCCGTCAGTTTGTTGTTGGCGCTTTTCATGTCGGTCATCTGCATAGCCGACCATCCCGCGAACAATGCCAGCAGTACGGAGGCCGCAATGGCCAGTTTCGCCCATGTAGGCGTTACTACCTGCGTTTCCACGCGGTCGAATGCATGGTCGATCACACGTGCTTCCGGCTCCACGGGTTGCACGGTGGCGGTGGTGTCAGACAATGAAACGGTCTTCTCTTCTGCTATTTCCCCGGCCTGGATTTCCTCTTCCGCCGGTGCTTCGAAATTCATTTGTGCAAAAATCGACTCTTTCAATGAAGGCGGGGGCGTTGCCTGGTGTTTCAGTGCATATTCTTCCAATGCACTTTCGGTACGCAACAGCTCTTCCTTGATTTCAGGGTAAATATGCGACATACACTCCACCTCCTGTTTCTCCTGGGGAGTAACAGTGCCCAATACATATTCCTCCAATATACCGGACTCTATATAGGCTTGGATATTCATACTGCAAAGTATTGTTTTAACTCTTGTAATGCGGTCCTTATCCGCGATTTCACGGTGCCCAGCGGTATACTCAGCTCCTCGGATATTTCCTCATGCGTGTAGCCCTGAAAATAGGCCATATCGATGAGTATTTTCCGTTCGGGCCGCAGCATGTCGACGATCGCCTTCATGTCCGAACTGACTGTCTGTGAATCTTCGTACGTATCCTTCTCATTAAGGACCACCGTGTTTTCAATATCATCCATCGCCGGTTTCCGGCCCTCCGCTCTGACTGCGTCTATCGCTCCATTACGTGCGATATTCATAATCCATGTAAACAATCGCCCTTTCTCCGGATTGTAGGAAGCGATATTCTTCCAAATCTTCAGAAAGCTCTCCTGCAACACATCTGCGGCTTTCTCCTCGTCCTTCAACGTTTTCGAAATGATATTAAACAAAGCTCCCGAGTAATGGTCGTACAGGAATTCGAAGGCGTTTCGCTCGTTCCGTTTGAGCGCTGCCACCAATTCCTCTTCCGAGTATTTTACCTTGCCTGTCGCCAAGAGTTGCTTAATAGTTAATTGTAAATTACTTACCGGCAATCTAATAAAATTTCCCGGATAGCGGGCTGGGCTATAACAAATTATTGCCTCATTGCCGTAGGAGAAAGAGATCACCAGAGAAGGGGGTATTGTCGGCACCCTGGACCGTCTGTCTGTGCTCATCATCGTAGTGTGCTTTTTGTCATATACGAACAGCACACCGGAATGGATCGACAGCGATTGATTTCAGGTAATCCGCATTCACTTCCTGAGGCCTTCTACGCGCCAGAGTGTCAGAAAGATAAAGAAAATGATCAGGCTTAGCAGGTAAATCACATTGCGGGAATCGATCAGGCCTTTGCCGAGCGCCTGGTACTGAACGTCCAGGGCTATACCGGAGAGCAGGTTGGCCGCAAAACCGTCGCCAAACATGCCGGAAATCGCCCCGAAGCCGACGTACCAGATGAATGCCAGAAACACACCCAGGATGAAGGCCACGATCTGGTTATCATTCAA
Source organism: Dyadobacter beijingensis DSM 21582 (assembly GCF_000382205.1). GTDB lineage: Bacteria > Bacteroidota > Bacteroidia > Cytophagales > Spirosomataceae > Dyadobacter > Dyadobacter beijingensis. Next base: position 577,965 of record NZ_KB907787.1, on the reverse strand, counting down.
TGACGAGGCCCATATGCCCATCGCTACCAGCACGCCGGTAAACAGGAATAGCCCAAGATACGAGCCTGCCACCGCCGCAGAATCGACGTCGCCTACCGGATTACCCAGTTTGTACACACTGTAATAATAAATGAGCGTCGGAAGCAATGTGAGCACTACAAGCACCCAGTTCGCCAAGAACTTGCCAAGTACCAGGTCGATGTTACGAATGGGCTTGGTTAACAGCAATTCCAATGTGCCATTGCGCGATTCCTCTGCCAGCGAACGCATGGTAATAGCTGGAATGAGAAATATCAGCACATAAGGCGCGAGGCCGAAAAACGAGCCGAGGTCGGCGTAACCGTAATCCAGGATGTTGGAATCGGGAAAAACCCATACGATCAGGCCAATAGCCGTCAGGAACACCGCCATGACGATGTAGGCGATCAGGGAGTTGAAAAAACTGGCTACCTCTTTTCGGAAGATTGCTAACACTATTAGAATTATTATTAAAGTCTTTCCAGGAATGCATTACTCGAAAACCGGCTTCTCTTTTCGCATAATGGCCGCGATAATGAGCGAAACGATGAAACCCATTACCACGTAGCCCAAAATCACCGTCACGAACATAATGCCGGGCGACATGAACTTCTGCGAAACTTCGATCGCCTGTTCGATCTGCGCGTCGTCCATTCCTTTTCTTTCCAAATCCTCCCGCATCTGGTCGATGCCCGCTGCGAGCAGGTCGTTATCGATAAACTGGATATAAAACATCGTAAACGCGGAGCTCAGCAGCCCCAGTACCGCCGACGTCAGCGAGCCGAGCCCCAGGCCTTCGCCGTAGCTCATAAAGCCGCCGTTCTTCTCCCTGAACTCGCGCATCGCCCACACGATACCCACGAGCATAAACACGTAGGACAGTGAAGCCAAAGTCTTGTTCTGGCCCAGGCCGGTCACGTACAGGATCGTGGAGTAGATCATCGTCACGACGGCGGCCAATACGCCGTACTTCAATGCAACGCGGGCGGTAGATGTTTTTTCTTCCATGTAAAGGTTTAAGTTTTGTTGTTTTGAAGAACACTATAATCCTGCTTTCTCAAAATCAAGGAAATCACGAGGATCGGGATGATTGCCATCACAAGCCGCTGCGTTATCTCATTGCTGATAAGGATCGAAGGCTTATTATTTTTCACCGTCTCGTACAATTCCAGAAACTCCTTGTCGCTCAGGTAACTCGTCTGCGATTTCCGGCCCTGGGTCAGCACGTCCAGCGCATTGGTAATATAGTCGGAGAAAACCGCAGGATCAATATAGGTTACAAAAAGATAAATGAGCCAGCCATTAATGATCGCCCCTACGCAGGTGATCACGTATCCCATCGTAAGTGCTTCCCACAAATGGAGCAGCCCGTTTCCATAGTTTTTGCGAAAATACCGCAGTCCGCTAAAAATCATGATCGTGTAAATGCCCATATCGAGCACTCTTACGCCCGCCAGCGGCTGGGCACCCACGAGGTATAATCCTGTAAAAAACAAAAACGCAGCAATGCCCGTCGCCGCTCCGAATTGCAGCGACACTTTTAAGATAGGTTTATTAAAATATGCTAAAATCGAATTCATTGGAACCACTCCTGTTTACCGTTATTGATCACCCCTCTTACCTTGCCTCTCAGCGTCTGCCCCAGGAACGGTGTATTTTTTGATTTGGAATAACTTCTGCCGAATACCCATTCCGCATTTGGGTCGAAGAATGTGAGATTAGCCGCCGCACTTTCCGCTACGCTCACCTCCGGCAGGCGCAGGATACGACGCGGCTGCACCGTCAGTTTCTCTACGATGTCGTCCACCACCAGGCCGCTGTGCATAACCGACAATGCGAATGCCGTTTCCAGGCCTGTAATGCCAAAATCGGCGTGGTCGAATTCGAGGTTTTTACTTTCCTCGTCATGCGGGTTATGGTCTGAAACGATGGCGTCGATGGTGCCGTCCGCCAAACCTTGCCGCAATGCCGCATTGTCCTCCGGCGAGCGGAACGGCGGGTTTACTTTCAGGTTCGTATCGAAGCCGATCAGGTCCTTATCTTCAAATGCCAGCTGGTGCGCCGCAATATCCGCCGACACCGGCAGGCCTTTCGCTTTCGCCTCCCGGATCAGCTCGACGGCGCGCACGGTCGACAGCAGCGAAACGTGTAGTACCGGTGCCGATGTGTCGTAGGTATTTTTTTCCAATGCGTATTCCAGCAATTTCAAATCGCGGATCAGCATCATTTCCTCTGCCAATGCAGGCATTCCTTTCATACCCACGAGCGTGCTCGCCACGCCTTCGTGCATTTGCCCGTAAAGCGTCAGCTGGCGGTCTTCGGGGCGGTTAATGAGCAATGCATTCAGCGGGCGCAGGTATAGAATGGTTTTCAAAAGCAGGTCCGCATTCTGTACCGGGTTCTCGCCGTCGGTAAATGCAATGGCGCCAGCCTGGTGCAGGTCCATCATTTCCGTGAAATCCACACCATCGGCCTTTTTGGTCAAAGCCGCCGCAGGATGCAGGGTTACCAGTCCGCCGAAACTGCTGTGGCGGATGTAGTTCAGCGTATCTTTCGTGTCCACCACCGGCTGCGTGTTCGGCAGCAGCACGATTTCCGTGAACCCGCCATGCGCAGCCGTCTCGCGCACGGAATGCAGGTCTTCCTTATGCTCGAAACCGGGATCGCGGCCCTGCACGCGCATGTCCACCCATCCGGCCGATACGCACTGGCCGCTACCGTCGATCACCTGCGCATCGCCGGCATCGAGGCTGTCTCCAATTTTTCTAATCTTCCCGTCTTCGATCAGGATATCTTTCACCTGACCATTGAAAGGGGACTTTTTATCAATTACCCGAACCGAGCGAACTAACAATTTCATATTTATTTCAAACTAAACACCGGAAATGCTGCATTAAACCGGTTTCAAAAAAAAAGCTCCGGATGGAGCTTCAACCTAATATCAGGCACCTATAAAATTCTGGTACTCTTCCGCCGACAGCAGACCGTCTTCATCGCCGGGGTTAGCCAGACTGACCTTGACCATCCATCCGCGGCCATAAGGATCGGTATTCACGAGTTCGGGTTCGCCATCGAGTTCAGGGTTAACTTCGAGTACGGTTCCTGCTACGGGGATGAACAGGTCTGAAACCGTTTTCACCGCTTCTACCGAACCGAAAACATCGCCTTTGCCGAGTGCTTCGCCTACCGTGTTAATGTCCACATACACAATGTCACCTAATTCGTTCTGGGCATGGTCGGTGATGCCGATAAATGCTGTATCTCCTTCAATACGAATCCATTCGTGATCTTCTGTGTATTTGAGTTCTGATGGAAAATTCATGATAAAATCAGGTAAGTTGTGAACATCTTTGGAGCGCAAATTACACGATGTGCGACGTATTTTCCAAATCAAAATGTTATTCAGCCAAATTGAACTTCAGCTGTACGCCACCGGCCGTGCTGGCGCGGTAGAATGAGTTGGAAACGAGCGGGTCGTTGAACGTGCGGTCGAAATAAAATTGGACGCTCAAACGGTTGTTGACCATGTAATTCACCGTCGGACGCAGCTGGAAGTTGATATTTCCGGCGATAGGGATATTCTCGCCGTCGAACTTCCGCTGAATCGAGCGGGTATCGCGGAAAGTCATCGCGAGCTGCATCGTCATATCGTTTTTCAGCTTCTTCTTCACGCCATTGATCTTGAACGGCAAGGCCACATTGTTTTTTGTAAAGCCAATGTTGACCGTAATGTCCTGGTTAAACAGCTCGGCCACCTGGGAGTTCGAAAGGTTCAATGCGATGGTCCGGTCGCGGTTATATTCCAGGCGGGCGGTTATCCGGCTTTGCGTGCGCATCTCCACACCCACGAGCGGCTGGAACTTCTCCGAAAGTGTGATCGTGCTCATGGCAAATACCGGAATGTACTGACCAAGATCGTTCAGCCTCGACGACAGCGGATATCCCATTACCGCCAGGTTTACATACAATGCCTCATAGTCGAGCGACGATGTGAAGTTACCAACACTATAATTGGACATATACTTATGCCGCAATGTGAACGAGCTGAAAAAGCGCTTGAATGCCGGCAGTTGCGAAAGGCCCGAATAGCTCAGGTCCCAGTTCGGCATCGGGAATTTCAGGAACGGATTGGTGCGTACCGTGTTCGGGTCCTTACCGGTATAAGCCGCGAAGAACGACGATATCAGCACGTCCTGCGACGTTTCGTTGTACTCTCCGCCGCTGTTATTCTCCGCGTTCAGGCGGTCGCGCAGGATGGCGCGGTAAGCGCGGAATTTATCGAACACCGGTGAAGAATTGTCTCTCCGCATCTTCGCAAATGCCGTCCGGAACGACATGAACGACATACTGAACTGCCCGTTCCGCAGCGGGCTTTGAGATGCAAAATTTCCCGTCGAATCGGGTCGGTAAAATTCCTGGTAAGCATCCTGCCGCGTGAGCCGCGCCTCGATGATCAGCCTGAAATCCTTGAATGGTTCCAATGTGGTATTGGCCGAGAAATTCTTGGCGATGGTTTGCTGGAAAGGCATATTCTGCTGCTGGCTCCGGGTAACCCAACCCTTTTCTGCCGCCTTCCGCTGGAAGTTCCGATCCTGCTGACCGAGCACAAAGCCCAGTCCCGGGGCATTGGCATTGTCCAGACCAAAGTACTTCGGCGCTCTCAGGTAGCCGGGCAATGCAGTCGTTTCCAAAACCGAATAGCTGAAATTGATACCGCGCACGGTCATCAATGCCCTGGTAAGCGCTTTCACCACATCCGTCGTGCGCATATCGATGTCCTCGATATCGCCCGGGCTGCGCGCGAAGTTCTTGCGGGCTACCGATGGCGTGTTGGCAAATTTCAGGTAGCGCAGCTTGTTATATAGCAATACAAAATCCACCTTTCCGGTAACACCCCGCTCGCGGCTGTTGCGGATAATGTCCCCGAACGGCAGGCCCGTCGTGTCTTTCAAGCCCAATGCATTGGCCTGGTACTGGTAAGCCACCGAATGCTTGTAATCGGCGGACATCCAGTCGAGCAGCGGGATTTTGTCCAACGGCAGGCGATAGGTCAGGTCAATCTTCTGGTCAAAATTCTTGATACGCCCCAGCTTCTTGAAATTACTCCAGAGTGAATCCTTTTTCACACCGGTATTAATGTCCCCTTCCGGTTCATCGACGATCGAGTTGGCGGATGCGGCATAGGTCAAAGTCATATTCCGCGTCAGGTTCCAGCCGAAGTCGTAATAGCGGTTAAACCAGAAATACTTTTCGTACAATGGCTGCATGCCGTCGGTTGTGAGATCGGCATTACGCAGCTGTGTTTTCAGGAACCGGCGGTCCACATCGGTTCGCAGCGATACCATGTTCGGCAGCAGCGTCACGTTGAATTCCTTGATAAATTCTGCCCAACGGCCCGTCGCCTGCCACTTTTTAAATGGCTCGATAGCCTTCGGCTGACTCGCATACATGTAGGCGATACCGGCCTTGTACATCCGCTGGTTGTATTCCTGCGTCAGGATATTCCGCCGCTTGTCGTCGCTGAATGCGTAGGTAAACGAGAAGTTTTCGAAATCGTAGAAGTGGTTTCTCGCTCCCGGCTTCGTCTTGACCTTTCGGACGTTCGAGAAGTTAAACCCTCGCTTCACCGCATTTTCCTCGACCATGCGCCTGTAACCGTCCCGTTCTTCGTCCGTTTGCAGGTTCCCGAGCGAGGTATTCAATGGCGTATCGGGGTCTAGCGGGTCGAAATGCGGCTTCACATTCCGCCTGTCGTAGCTCACAAACAGCGGGATCTGGAAGCCCCAGCTAGCGGGAAGCAGTTTATCCAAAGAAATGTTGGAAGAAAAGCCATACTCAGCCGTGAAATTACGAGAGCGCTCGCCGATGCGCTGCTGCACCGAGCCGAACCCGAACGTTTCGATACGGCCGGAAGCCGTCAACGTCGCGAAGTCGGCCAGCTTGGCATTCAGCTGGGCAATGGCCGCAATACCTCCCGTGTCGTCGAAGCCTTCAACGTGCATTTCATCCACCCATATACAGAACGTTTTGGCGCGTTCATCCACCGATTTCGGGTTACGCACACCAATCATCATCACCTTCACTGCGCTCAAATCGGGGTTACCAACCACCGTGAGCTTGTACCGGCCGTCGGAAGTGGTAATGGTGTAAGGCACCGTCAGGTTTTTGTCGAGCTGCCGGTTCCGCTGTGCCTTCGCTTCGATGAGGTCTGCCAGGGCAATGTTGATTTCGTTGCCTTCCGGCCAGATTTCTTCCCTCGCGCTTTGATTCGGGCGCGTGGCTTTCAAAGCCGACAGGTCGATCTCGTAGTAGTTCTGGGTAAGGTCGGTACCGATACGCATGAACGTACCTACCGTATTATCCTCGCTCTGCTCGTTCTGCATGTGCACGTACATACGCAGGCGCTTGCGGAACAACAAGTCGAGGTTTACATTTTTAAATACCGCTCTGGAATCTCCGTCGCGAAGGTCGGTTACGCACAGGCTCATCGACTGTTCGTTCAGCAACAACGGAGGTCGCTGGGTGTTGTCCTGGTCGCGAATCCAGCCCGGAGGAATGTCGTATACATATTTGTTGGCGCTGTTATTGGCCTGACTGTTTTCCTCGATACTCACCGTTCCGACGGTAAATTTCGCGTCATAAGGCTCTGGCACTTCCTGCAAGCCCGGCGAATCCAGGTTGTAAGTATATTTCCGGTATTGCTGGCCAACCATTTGCAGCTGCGCAAAACGCAACACCACCGGCTGCTGAAAATCCGTCAGGTACATCCGCATGAAACGGATCGATTTGAAGCCGTTCATATTGCCGACCATACCCGAAAACTCCTTGATAGGCACGCGGAAAAGGTACCAGCTCTGGCCATCCGCCGTGTTTACGGTTTTATCTACAATATAACCATTACCTACCGCCAGCTGGCCCGGTTTCAGGTCGATCTCGTATTCGTAGTAAGATTCGTTGTCATTGATCGTGTTATCGACGTTCATATCCTCGCCGTCAGGAATGTTGGTCGAAGCCGGCGTTACGTCCACGGACCGGCCCTGGCTTTCGGGCGAGTTATTCTCCATGCCGACGTAGTTTTTGTAACGTTCGAGAACTTTCAGGTTCGCGCTGTCGAGCTCGGCACCGAGGAAAAATTTAAAATCGTCACCGGAAGGGTCGGCCAGGATTTTGGCACGGGCCTCAGGCGTGAGGTTGGCAGGCAGGCGGTCGATGAAGTTTTTAAAAAACGCGCGTTCCTCCTCATTCGACAAACCGTCCAGACCGACATCCTGCTTCTGACGTGCGCCGTTCTCATTGCTGAATGCATTGATCAGGTACTGCGATTTGGTCGCGTATCCCCAGGCCGTCGAATCGACATTCACACCTACTTGCTTGGGGACGAGCGGCAAACCGTTCTCGAAGTTGTAGCGCTCGTCGGGGATTACATCTTCCGAGATATCGCCGAGGTTGAATACCAGCTTGCCGCCGGTTGTGTTCGATTTGTACGGCTGATCATATCCGTCCCGGATTACGCCGTTTGGATCATTAATAAACGGATCGAGCATCCAGAACTCGATGCTCTCGATGTTGGCATTATCAAAGTCGTTATCCGAGGTAATGGCCCGGCTCAGTGCACCGAAGTTGTTCCGGGGCGTCTTCATCCGGCCATCCGGGTTGAGATCGGTGTTATAGTTATACATTCCCCGCTCGCTCGGATAATACGCAATGTCCAGCACTTGCTGCGGATAGGTTACCAAACCGGCAATGGCGCGTTTCGGGAATATTTCGTTGGGCAGGTACAGGCGCTCGTAATAGTTCTTGCGGTCGGCATCGTCGAAGTTGGCCGGTGGCTGGTAACCGCCGCCTAAACCCTGTGCTCCGCCAAAGATGTTATCGACTGTATAAGCCGAAATCTTGGCGCGTTTGTAGGCGTAGTTCAGGTTTTTACCATCAAAACCATCCCGGAATTTCGATGGCACTGCCGCGAGCCGCCATTTTTGCGGCTGGCGCGCGAGGTCGTAAACGGTCCGCGCCGCTTCGAAATCATCTACCAGCGAGCGGTTGTTCACGTCTTTGGAAACGCCCGGAAAAAGTTTGGCAAATTCCCCTTTGAACTGGATCGTCGACATTTCCTTCGTTTGCAGCAATGGCAATGCGTCCAGCCATTTGGTCAGGAATGGCGCATCCTTACGGAAATTCACATCGAAACCGAGCATGGTATTGTTCACCGGCTCATTCCCGATCGATACCCTCGACAGGAAACCTGCGGTACGCTCCTTGTATTTAATAGCCGTCAAACCGACGCTCAGGTTACGGTTCGCCACGTAGTCGAGGCGGGTCCCTACCAATGTCCGGATCTGGTTCTGGAACATATCCGGGCGCTCATATTCGATCACGATCTCACGACCGGAGTTGAGCACGCTGGTATTCAAAATCCGCACGCGACCGATCTGCGCTTCCACGAGATAGTCAGAACCCGGCGAAAGCGGCACGCCGCCCGAAGTAACCGTTACCGAAGTTTCCAGCACGCCAAATGGCAGCTGCACCTCTGCCCCGCCACTCGATTGGTACGCACCTTTGATGAAGAACTTATTCCGCTCCGAAACCTGCTGCGCATCGATCATCGTCGTACGATACAGTTCGCTGAACACGTACTTGTTGCGGTAAGCGTCTTCCCCCGGCCCGAATTTACGGGAAAGGTTGATACCGAATGGTTCCAGCACGGGGAATATGATGCGGCCTGTCTTACTATCAACAGTAATGCCTTCCACGAAGTCGAAGTTACCGTCGGGTTGCAGGTCGTTGACGGGATTCAGGCGGTCGAGGCCGGAGAGGCGGATCAGCGGAATGTTGGCAATGCTGCTTTCCTGCAAGTTCGGGTTATCAATACCCGTCTGGTCGTCCTTGTAAATGACGCGTAGCTGAAATCCTTGCTTGTCGATCTGGCTGGTACCGAGGGAATAGATGTTTTTCATCATCAAATCCCACATCGGCAGCTTGGTATTGTTGCGGATCGTCGACGATTTAAGGAGTTTCAACGCGATCACCTCATTGTCTTTTCTCGCCTGATAATCCTCCGTAAGCTCCCCTACTTTGTAAGCCCGGCCATTCAATGTATACTCATAGGAAACGGCCAACACTTCGTCGTTGCGGAGTGCGTTTGTGAGCGAGATATAGCCGAGCTGCGGGTGGAAGGTATAGTCACGGTCTACGATGAGACGTTTCGCGCCACGGAGCAATTCATAGTCGATCGTTTTTTCCAGCCCCAGCCCGGTGATGGCCGTGTTGGTGTTATCCACTTGCCGGAATGCGGTATTGCTCGACAGCGTTTTGTAAAGCCCGTTCGTTTCGTTGCCGGCCGGCGAGGTGGAGCGTACCGGCTGCACATTAGGATTGCCCGCACGGTAAGGCGCCGGTTCACCCAAATCGGCAAAACCGACCACGTTCCGAAGCGATTCCGTCGTAGTGGTCCGGTTTGTCACATACACTTCGATCCGCGTTACCGTTACCCCCGATGTAATGGTAGGCGTATTTTGCAGCGAACTTTCGTAAATGTTACGGAAGTATTGGGATAGGAAAAAGTTACGGTTCTCGTCGTAAGTATCGGCCCGCAACTCGAAATCACGGCTTTGTGCGCCGCCGCGGAGGGTAATGCGTTCCTTGCTCGATTTCTGTTGCGAGGCCACGAATGTGGCGCTCAATCGGCCGAACTGGAAGTCGGTTTTCAGACCGAAGAGGTTTTGCACGCCCGGAATGAGCTGACTGTTGATGGCCCAGTTGATATTTCCCGCTTCGATTTTACGGATAAAACTTTCCTCCGGGTTCTTGTAATTGAGCTTGATCGCATTCTCGAAGTTGAAGTTCGCCTTCGTATCGAAGTTTGTCTGGAAACCCAGCTGGTCGCCGAGCTTCGCGTCGAAGTTAATATTGATCTGCTCGTTGAAAATAAACTGGGTATTGCGGCGCTGACGGATCGGAATGGATGGGTTATCGAGGAACTGGTGCATGAGCCCCAGGTCCAGCGACACAAATCCGGTCGGTTTGAAATTGACGAAATCATCCCCGAGCAGCTTCGTCAGCCCCGGCGGCAGATCGAGCTTTGGCAGCAGCCCGCGCGATCCCATGGCGCTGTTGCCATCCTGCCTGCCCGCATATTCGCGCAGGAGGCTTTTAAATGCCCGGTCTTCCTGGATTTTGTCGTACGTTTCCAAATCCATTCGCTCGGGGGCGCGGTAATTCAATGTCCCGCCGGGCGTCTGAATTTTCTCCGTCACTGCAACTTTCCCTGCACTGTCGAGCGTAATGTTGGTAGAGATATTGTTCGGTTCGCGGAGGTAAAGCGGCGAACGCGGCCTGGGTTCCGAAATGCGGTTGGAATAGTAATCCTTCCAGCGCATAATGAGCTGCGAACCCGAACGGTCGATGTTTTTCTTGGTAGAATCCTCTCTGAGCGTATCGGCAAGCATGGCCCATTCTTCAGCCTGTTCGGCATACGGCTCGCCCTTGCCGCCAGGAACGTTCACCAGGAATACCGCTCCGGCCGAAATGCTTAGTACCTTAAAAAGATAAGAGTAAATCGTTGATGACAAGGTAATATACTTATTTAGAGAAGGTTGTATTTACAAACAAATCCGTCAAAACGATCTTACCATTGTAAAATTTTTCACCAAATATCATTGCGGTTCCGGTTATCGTAACGCCAGTTTGATCAGATTTTCTACGCTAATAGATTGCCCCTCACGCTTGATGATGGCATCCAGACTTTTCTCCGCCGTAGCTTTGGGAATCCCCAAAGTAACGAGCGCAGCCAACGCTTCACTCCGAAGAGTGTTCGACGATGTTTCGACAGACTTGGGACCTGTTGAAATCAGTTCTTCCTTTCGAATTTTGTCTCTTAGTTCGAGGATTACGCGTTGAGCGGTCTTGGAACCTATGCCTTTGATCGACTGGATCAGGCGCAGGTCTTCATCAATGATCCCTTGCCGTATTTCGGAGGATGACAGGGAGGAAAGCATCACCAGCGCCGTCGATGGCCCGATTCCTGAAATGCTTGTCAGGTCCAGGAATAGCTTTTTCTCATCATTCCCCCAAAAACCGTAAAGGATGTGGGCATCTTCCCGTATATTGAGAAACGTTACCAGCTTACATCGGGCACCGATATCAGGGAGCGACGTGTAGGTTTGTAACGATATACGTACTTCATAACCTACTCCGTTCACATCGATAATAGCGTACGCTGGGTCTTTATAGGTTACAATCCCGTTAACGTAGGCAATCATAAAAATAGTATGTGTATGTTGAAGCGTTAATTTCTAGGTCGAAATGATCAATTTCTGGCCCGGTTTGATCGAATTGCCTCTGATCTTGTTCCGTTTTTTCAGCTGCCCGATTTCCAGACCGTAGCGCTGCGAAATAATCCATAATGTATCTCCTTTTTGTACGGTATGATATCGTTTGCGGGTATGACGCTGCTGCTTGGCCATTTGCTCCTCATCCACCTGCGGCCGGGGCTTGGCGGCAATGCGGGTCGCGGGCAGAGTTTCCTTCACCTCTTTGTAAATCACCAGGCGCTGGCCCCTGCGGATGTTGTTGCGGCGGATGTGGTTCCATTTGCGGAGAGAAACCACCGATACACCATATTTTCGGGCAATTCCAGCCAGTACATCCCCTCTGCGCACGGTATACGAAACTCTCTTGGTTCGGCTTCTCTGGATGGTTTCCTCCTCGCCGTCTTCCTCGTAATCCTCGTCGCCCGACGCATTCTGCACGTTCGATGCGAGCACGTAAGGGAACGAGCCGTTGTTGCCCAGGGAATCTGTTTTCGTGCTGTCGGCTTTGGCTACCATTACACCGGAGGCCAGGTACCTTCTCGTGCATGAGTCCATGATCGACGAGCGGTTGCTCACCAGGTAGGTGAACTGCACGCTCGGTACTTTTAATACAAAGTCACGCGTCTGGTCCGGGAGGATCGTTTTGGTAATCTGCGGGTTCAGCTTTTTGAGGATTTCGAAATCGATGCTCGCATTATTACAGAACGTCGCAAGATCAATATACCCGTTGATATGAATTGTATCGTTCGGGATCTGGAACTCGGCGCTTTCCGGGAAAATTCCGTGGTCGTACCCGTAGTTCATCATGTAGTTCATGGCGACATATTGCGGTACGTATGAGCGCGTTTCGCGGGGAAGGACATTGTAGATCGTCCAGAACGTAGTCCCGCGCGAGCGGCGCATGGCGCGTTTCACATTGCCCGGGCCGGTATTATACGATGCGAGCGCGAGCTCCCAGTCGCCAAAGATATTGTAAAGCTGTTTGAGATAAAGACAAGCCGCCTCGGTAGCCTTCGCCGGTTCGAAACGTTCGTCGATGTATTTGTCCTGGTAAAGACCGAATTCCCGTCCGGTAGCGGGCATAAATTGCCACAATCCGCCGGCACGTGCGTGAGAAATTACCGTCGGGTTCAGTCCCGACTCGATCATGGAAAGGTATTTCAGTTCGGTAGGAAGCCCATGTTTCGCCAGTGCTTTTTCGAAAAGCGGGAAGTAGAGCGGCATGCGCTCCATCATCGTCTGGGTGAACTTGGCTTTTTTGTAGATAAAGTACTCTACGAATTCATGAGAAGACTTGTGGTAAGTCAGCGGAATCGATTTTTCCAGCTTTGCAAAGCGCTCTTTCAGCAACTTCTCCGGCACAGCCGGATTCGGCCCGATTTCCTCCACTTCCGGAAGCGACGGCATCAAATCATCTTCTTCCTGAGCAATACTCTCAACCGTATCCTGCCCGGATGTCAAACTCTCCTGTGGAACCATCGCCACAACGGGCGCAGTCCATAACCCAGCACACATGGCTCCGAGCCACAATACTCTTTTCGAAATCCTCATTAATAAATGTTTTTTGAAGGTTAATCAATTCACGGTTTTCAATGGCTTATACCTGTTGATGATTTGACTGACAGATAAAAAGGTCCTTTTGGCCTGATGAATCAGAATAATCTCTAATACATTCTCAAATTCACACAAAATCCTCATTCAGAATAACGTAACCGATTCGCCTGTTATTCTGGCATGATAATTTTCTTTATAACGCAGGGTTGAAATACAGCCTCGGCTTCCTGTAAAGGTCAGAGAAAAAGGGAAAATTTCCCTCTCCTGCCTTAGTGGCTCTGGTTGTATGCTATGGCTCCCTCCCTGTTCAGTTCCGTCAGATAATGGGCAAATGCCAGCATCTTTTCCTCACCGAAATAAGGCGCCATGATCTGAATCCCGATAGGCATTCCCTGGTCGTCCAATCCATTCGGGATCGAAACCGCTGGGTTACCCACGACATTCGCTTGTACAGTGAAAATATCCGCAAGATACATTTGCAAAGGATCTTCCGTTTTTTCACCGAGCGTAAAAGCTGTGGTAGGTGTTACCGGGGAAATCAGGAAATCGAATTGTTCGAAAAAACGGCTCGTTTCCTCCCGCACCAATCTTCTAACGCGTTGCGCCTTGGTATAGTATGCGTCGTAATAATTTGCACTTAATACGAAAGTACCCAATAGTATTCTTCTCCTTACCTCATCCCCAAAACCTTCTGTGCGTGTTTTTTTGTACATGCTTTCAAGGTCGGTAGCCTCCGGGCTGCGGTAACCGTAGCGCACACCGTCGAAGCGCGACAGGTTGGAGCTCGCTTCCGCAGTAGTGAGTATATAATAAGTTGGTAAAAGCGAATCCAGCAGCGGCATATCAATGCCCACCACTTCGTGCCCTTCCGCGCGCAGGCGGTTGAGCAGATCGGAAGTCTGTCGGCGGATTTCAGGCGCGATCGCCTCGTTTTCCACCGCGTCGCGGACATAGCCGATTTTGGCTTTTCCTTTCCATTCCAGGTTTTGCGTGTAAGCCGGCACCGGGCGTTCCGAAACCGTGCTATCGAAGTCGTCTGCTCCCGACATTACTTCGAGGATCAATGCGGCATCGGCAACGCTTTTGGTAATAGGACCAATGCAGTCGAATGACGAGGCATAGGCGATCAGTCCGTACCGCGAGACGCGGCCATAGGATGGTTTCACCCCAATCACCCCGCAGAATGCGGCCGGTTGGCGCACCGACCCGCCCGTATCGCTTCCCAACGAAGCATGGCAAAGCCCGGCCTGAACGGCTACCGCCGATCCGCCCGACGAGCCGCCCGGTACTTTGGAATTGTTGATAGCGTTCAGCACTGGCCCGAACGACGAGTTTTCGTTCGACGAGCCCATCGCGAACTCGTCGCAGTTTTGCCGGCCGATCACGATCGCGTCCTCGTCGAGCAGCCTTTGAACGGCCGTTCCGGTGTATGGTGCGGTGTAATTTTGAAGAATCTGGCTTCCGGCCTGCAAGCCGTGACCGGTAAGTGAAAGCACATCTTTCAGGCCGACCACGAGCCCCGCCAGTTTTCCGGCAGTACCATTGGCGATCTTTGCATCCACGGCCAGAGCGGCCTTTTTCGCTTCCTCGGTGTAAACTTCTACAAAAGCGTTCAGATGCTTGTTGGCCTCTATCCGTTCCAGATAATGGTCAACCAACTTGACGCACGTCAAACCTTCTTCGCGTAGATCTCTCTGAATTTCGGCCAGCGTCAGATACTCTTTCAAGGCAATTTCTTTGTGGGGTTGTAAATAAAGAATCAGAGCCGTTAAGTGCTACTTAATGGCTCTGGATCAAACCTTCGATAAGATGGAAGCGTTATTTGGGGTCTTCCATGCTTTTTTCAATATTTTCCTTAACGTCTTTAGTAGCGTTCTTGAACTCATTGATACCTTGCCCCAAACCGCGCATAAGTTCTGGGATTTTCTTTGCTCCGAAGAAAAGCAACACGAACAGAGCAACCAGGAAGATCTCCTGACCACCCAACCCCATAATTCCTAAAACGGTTATTGATTCCATATCTGTTTCTTTAATTAATGTTTACAAAAATAACTATTCTTTTTTATAACAACCAGCCCAAAGGCCACTTTTATCCGATATTAATTGTCTTGGTTGCCTTCTCCCAATCGGCAAACTTCCGGATATCGTCACCGAGCGTCTTGACCAGCCATACCACCAGCGCCACGTCGTCGGAGATGCCGATAACCGGCAGGAAGTCAGGAATAAGGTCAATAGGAGATACGAAATAAATGAGCACAGCGACGATCGACACCAAACTTTTCCAGGGAAGCTGCTTATATTCGCCGGAAGCGTAGGCTTTCACCATGCGTATGAGAATTAGGACGCTCGTTTGGAATTCGGAGAGGTTTTCCCTGACGCCGACCGTCTGCAACTTGCCGATCACCTCTTTAAGAAGTTCGAACAGGCGGGTGGAATTTCTGGCGTATCGACCTGCTTTACCCTTGGCATTTTTGAAAAAAATCGAATGTAAAATCCGCGAAATCATTGACTCGTCATTCATGGTACAAAGCAGGAAAAAGTGGTTGATAAAGCCATTATAACTATCAATTTACGGAAAAAATTGCGTTCCGGATCGCGACCGTGCTTCCAGGCGGGCTTCCAGCCGGGGCGGTTGCGGCAAAAAATCAGATTCCGCTTGGTTTAAACAAATTATGTATCATACTTTTAGGAAAAAATATAAAAAGCATCAATTTCTATACAATTAACCATATTTCCCTATGAAGATTACTGTTGTAGGTGCGGGTGCGGTCGGCGCAACCACTGCCGATAATATCATTCGTCGTGAGCTGGCAGAAGAAGTGGTGTTGCTGGATATCAAAGAAGGTGTCAGCGAAGGCAAGTCCCTGGATATGTACCAGACTGCCGCCTTGCTGGGTTTCAACACCAGGCCCATCGGCTCGACCAATGACTACGAAAAAACCAAAGGCTCAGACGTGGTAGTGATCACTTCGGGACTGCCTCGCAAGCCGGGTATGACCCGCGAGGAGCTGATCGGTATCAATGCAGGAATCGTAAAGGTAGTGACTGAAAACCTTTTGAAATATTCGCCGAAAGCCATCGTGATCGTGGTTTCAAACCCGATGGATACGATGACTTACCTGGCGCTTAAAGAATCGGGTATTCCTAAAAAACGCCTCATCGGTATGGGCGGCGCATTGGATAGCGCACGCTTCAAAACCTATCTCGCCCTGGCCATGGACGTTTCCCCGCTCGACATACACGGGATGGTGATCGGCGGCCACGGTGACACGACGATGATCCCATTGACCCGACTGGCGACTTACAACGGTATCCCGGTCAGCCGCTTCCTGTCCGCCGACCAGCTCGAAAAAGTGGCTGCCGACACGATGGTAGGCGGCGCCACACTTACCAAACTGATCGGTACCTCGGCATGGTATGCACCGGGAGCAGCTACGATGATGCTGGTGGAAAGCATCGTCCGCAACCAGAAGCGCGTAGTGCCTTGCAGCGTGTACCTGAACGGCGAGTATGGTCAGAAAGACATTTGTATGGGCGTGCCGGTAGTTCTGGGCCGCGGCGGCTGGGAAAAGATCATCAACCTGCGCCTGAGCGATGCAGAGAAAGCTGCCTTTGAAAAGTCGGCAGAGGCCGTTAGATCAATGAATGCCGCCTTGAACTTGTAAGCGGAACTTAATTCACTAAAATACAGGCCGGTCCGGATTTCCGGGCCGGCTTTTTCTTTATCTACACATTTGGTTTTGATGACAGGTTAAGGTAATTTAAGATTAAATAGTATAATAAAAAGTTAATATACTACCATTTTTCAACAAACATTCATCATTAAAAGCACACTGCGATGAGAAGAACATTATTACTGCTATGCCTTGTTTTGAGCTCGATTACCGTCTTTTCGCAATCGCTCAAAGGAAAGATCACTGATGAAAAGAATGGGGCCGCGCTCCCCGGCGTCTCCATTCTGGTACAAGGGACAAACACCGGAACCGTCACCGACCCGGACGGCAATTTCGCGTTGAGCCTCGCCGACGGCACTTACAACATCGTCATTTCGTTCATCGGGTACACGCCGAAAATCGTTCCGGCGACCGTCAGCGGCGGGCAGGCTCCGCTACTGACGGTCGCGATGGCCGAATCTTCGGAAGTATTAGGAGAAATCGTGGTGACGGGCTCCCGCAGCGGCGGCCGCTCACGCATCGATTCGCCCGTGCCGGTCGACATTATCCCGGTATCGCAGATCACCAACAGCGTCGGGCAGGTGGACATCAACCAGATACTTACCTACGTAGCGCCTTCCTTCCAATCTTCCCGGCAAACAATCTCCGACGGCTCCGACCACATCGACCCCGCCCAGCTGCGCGGCCTCGGGCCCGACCAGGTACTTGTACTCGTGAACGGCAAGAGACGGCACCAGTCGTCGCTCGTGAATGTCAACGGAACAGTCAACCGGGGAACGGTAGGTACCGACCTGAACGCGATCCCCGCCACCGCCGTGGAGAAAATCGAGATCCTGCGCGATGGCGCCGCGGCGCAATACGGCTCCGATGCGATTGCGGGTGTGATCAATATCATTCTCAAATCACGGACGGGCCTGAGCGGCAATGTTTCTTATGGACAGAATGTGACGAGTTATGACAAAAATTACATTATCAATGCCAACAAAGATGCTTCCGTAAACATTTCGGATGGCGGCACGGCGCAGGTCGGGCTGAACTATGGATTGAAAATCGGGCAGAAAGGCTTTGTGAATATCACCGGGGAATACGTCCACCGGGACGCGACCAACCGGACAGGCACCTACACCGGCCAGATTTTTCCGGCCGTAAACGGCACGGTCGTGGACGATGAGTTATTGAAACAAAAGAACCTCACGCGTAACGACTTCGACATGCGCATCGGGAACTCCGAAGTCAAAGGCGGCGGCGTGATGGTCAATGCGGGTATTCCCGTTTCCGAGCAGGTGGAAGTATACGCATTCGGCCAGTACAATAACAAGAAAGGCAATGCGGCAGGCTTCTACCGTTACCCGAATGGTGTTCCGGCAGCAGTGCGTACAAATGTGTTTGCGGTGTATCCCAATGGCTTTTTGCCGGAAATTAACAGCGACGTCACCGATATTTCGGCTGCTGCGGGCATTCGCGGCAAGCTGGGTGAATGGCGGTACGACCTCAGCAACACGTTTGGCAAAAACGACTTCGACTACCGCATTACAAATTCCGTGAACTACACCCAGGCCATTTCCAACGCCAATTTTCAACGAGAGTTCAATGCGGGAGGCAATGCATTTCTTCAAAATACGATCAACCTCGATCTCGGCAGGAAATTCGACGTCCTGCACGGGCTGAACGTAGCACTCGGCGGCGAGCAGCGTACCGACAAGTACACAATCACGGCGGGCGAAGAGGCCTCCTACAAGAATTACGATATTGCAGCAGGCGTCGCGGCGGGCGCGCAGGTCTTTTCAGGGTTCTTTCCGCAGAATGCCGGTTCACATTCGCGCCACAGCGTGGCCGGGTATCTGGACCTCGAACAGGACATTACCCGGGCGTGGGTGCTGAGCGCCGCGCTGCGTTTCGAGAACTATTCCGATTTCGGGAATACATTAAACTACAAAGTATCGACCCGCTACAAACTGACCGACGGTATTGCATTGCGCGCCTCTGCCAGCAGCGGCTTCCGCGCGCCTTCTTTGCAGCAGCGGTACTATGCCAAAACGAACACGCTGTTTGTTACCCAAAACGGCCAGCAGGTCGCGCAGGAGAGCGGTACTTTCACCAATGACAGCAAGCCCGCCGAAATCCTGGGCATCCCGAAACTCAAACAGGAAACTTCGCAGAGCTTCACCGTGGGGGCTACCGTACAGGTCAGCAATGCATTTGAACTGACCGTGGATGCCTACCAGATCGATATCGACGACCGCATCGTGCTGACGAACAACTTCAACGACGGCGGCAATGCGAACCTGAAAGCGCAGCTTGCCGCAGCCAATGCGACCACCGCTAATTTCTTCTCCAATGCTGTCGATACGCGTTCGAGGGGAATAGAAGGGGTTTTGTCCTACAATACCAAATTCGGCAAAAACCAGTCGCTACGAGCGGTTCTCGCAGGTACATTTATCCAAAACCGGGTTAAAAAAGGTGCGGATGGCAAACCGATCATCCACGCATCCGACATTCTGATCCAGACCAACCAGGTCAACACCTATTTCAACCGCGAGGACATGAGCCGGTTCGAAATCGCGAGCCCGCGTAACAAACAAAGTCTGACCATTAATTACAAAGCAGGAAAATTCGGCGCTATGGTGCGGGCCGTGCGATTCGGAGAAGTGACTTACTGGGACCCGACGATCGACCCGACCAAGCCCGATTCGTGGCCGGTAAACACATTGACAGGCCAAAAAGAGACGCTAGATCAAACCTTTGGTGCCAAAGTGGTGACCGACTTGGCATTAAGTTACGATGTGGTCAAAGGCATCGGACTGACGATCGGTGCCAACAATGTGCTCGATGTGTATCAGGACAAGCATCTCCATTCGGGCAATGTAAGCCTGGGGCGGTTTGTTTACTCGCGGCGCGTTCAGCAGATGGGTTTCAACGGGCGCTATCTGTTTGCGAGGGTTAATTTCAATTTTTAATAAATAGAAACCGTGGCTATTTACGGCGATCACCGTCCGAAATAGCCACGGTTTGACAAACGGTTTAAATCGAAATCTGGTACTGTAACGTCCAGCTGCCTTTCCGGCCGTCTTTGGCCAGCTCATTGACGGGCGCACTGTTTTTGTAGACCGGCCGGCTTTCATAATTCAGCGATAGCTTGCCGTTATGGCCCTTTATGAGCCAGTTGACACCCGCATTATAAATGTCCGCAGCGTCCTGCAAACGGTCATAGTCTCCGCGCTGCAGGGAAGCATACGGCATTAATGTACCCTGGCTGCCCAGCAGGCCATCTTTGAACTTATAACCTGCCTGTGCGTAGATCACATTACCCGTCCCGAACATCGGGTAGGCGTTCCCATGCGTGCCCCCGACACCCGCGATGGGCTGCGTAGTGCCGGTTGCAGGGTTCATAATGCCGTTGTAACGGAGATAACCCTTGCCATAATCCGTACCGAAATAGCCCGCATAGGCCGACAATGCCGTCCCTTTCTCTGCATTTAAAGGGATATCCAGGTAAGCCGCCACCGACCAGAGCGTCATGCTGCTGTACAATGTATCCACAGCGTCCTTACGCCAGGTCGCATTTTTTTGCGAGGTAATGCCAGCTTCGAGGTTGAGTATCTTGCGTTTACCGAGGTAGGTTCCCGTCATATAGCCGGGTGTGGTGTTGTCTTCGGTGTCGAAAATGTTGTAAATCAACAGACCCTGAAACTGCTTGCTGTTTTTGCGCTGCGCGAAAACGGAGTTCTGGTTCAGCGCCGCCGGTACCGAGCCGCTTGTTTCGACGGGGAATGGATCGGCTATGGCGAGGCGATAGTTCAGCTTACCGATTTGCCCGCGGCTGTAAACGGTGAGCTTGCGGGAAAACTGGTCGGTCTGGTCCACGGTGGCCTGCGCGAAAACCGGCACGTCCATCGTCATAATGGTGCCGATGCTGGGTTGCGAAAAACGCGAGAAACCGCTGACAATAGTCAACCCACCCCCGAAACGGATAAAATTGTTGCCTTTGCGCTGCACCTCATATTCGCCCACGGCGTCGTGGAAGAACGCAGCAATCTTGCGCTGGCTTGGGGTACCGGCCGTATTATAGGCCGGGAAAGCGCTGACCTTGTTAAAATTATTCATCCCGAACTGCGTGTAGAAAAAGATGCGGTCGGTGAGCTGGCCAAACAGCTGCATACGCGTGCGACGGAGGCCGATGTCAAAAGTGCTGGTTTTCGGGTCGCTCAAAACGGTCGTACCGGGATTGTTATCGTTCAGCCGCAGCCATACCTGATTCGTGAACGTGAATTTCACATAATGTGAGCCGGATTCGTTAAGATTGTAACGGATATCGTTCCGCTTGTTATCGTCCGGGGACTTCACCTGCGCCACCGCCACGGTAGTCCCGAGCATGATAAGGGAAAAGATCTTTTTCATTGAGAAAACTATTGAGTTACACGCATTAATACCGACCTGAGCCCTTCTGAACGAGCTAAAAACGACATTAAAGTTATTTGAAAATGATATTGAACACGGCAGAAAAACGACCTGCAAAGCGTCATTTCCCAAGCCGGGCCTTCAAATATAAGGCGGGTTGCTATACCGCCATACTCTTTTGGGTTACAATCTTCCTCCCCGCGCTGGCGCAGGAAACTCCTCCGCTGATCAACTATCCGGCGACGCTCTACAAGGCCCATAATCAGAACTGGGACATCTGCCAAAGCGCCGACGACATCATTTATTCTGCCAATTCCGACGGCCTGCTGGAACATGATGGCGCCGCGTGGAAGCTCTATCCCCTTCCCGACGGCCAGATCGTCCGCACGGTACTTTACGACGAACAACCCGCGCAGCCTGCCGGTGGAAAAGTCCTCAACCGGCCTTCGCCCAGCGAAAAGCGCATTTACGTGGGCGGCTTTTCGGAATTCGGATACTGGAAAAAAGAAGCCGACGGCCAGCTGAAATATTATTCGCTCAGCAAGAAAGCCAATTTTCCCAGCCTTAAAACGGAGGAAATATGGCATATCCTGAAAACGCCGCGATACATTTATTTCCAGTCCTTTTCTTTCATTTACCGCTACGACGGCAAAAATCTCGTCGAAATCAAAGGGCCGGGCAACTTCATGTTCATGCGCTACGTACACAACCGCGTGCTCGTGCAGCTGATCGGGCGCGGGCTTTACGAGCTGAAAGGCGAGCGGTTCGAACCACTGCCAGGCACCGAAAGTCTCTCACCGGCCATCGTTTCCTCCATTCTGCCCTATTCCGGGCACAGGCTGCTCATTACCACTACCAAGCACGGCGTTTTCCTTTTGCAAAACAGCACGCTTTCGCCCTGGGACATTGCCATTGCGCCCGTATTAAAACGAAATATCATCAACCGCGCGCTCATCATGAGCCGGGATAGCAGCATTGTATTCGGTACGATCCAGAATGGTGTGTATGTCGTGTCGAAAAACGGCTCGCTGCGCTACCAGTTCAACAAAGAGACAGGTCTGCAGAACAACACCGTGCTGGCGCTGGAAGAAGACGCACAGCAGCAGCTCTGGATCGGGCTCGACCAGGGCATTGATATGGTCAAAATGTCGTCGCCGATCATCGCTTACCAGACGAGCGACAACCCGCTCGGCTCTACGTACGCGGCGGCGATCTGGCATGGCAACCTCTATGTCGGTTCGAACAAAGGCGTATTTGTCAAAAAATGGCTGTCGCCGAAGCCATTCCGTCCGGTATGGGGGCTGGAAGGCCAGACATGGGCACTGAAAGTGATCGACGACCAGCTCCTGTGCGGCCACAACGACGCGACTTATCGCATTGACGAAACCGGCGTGACCAAAATTTCGAATATCAATGGCGGCTGGGTGTTCCTGCCCGTGCGGAACGGGAACGACACGCTGCTGCTGCAAGGCGCATACGTGGGCCTCCACGTGTATAAGCGGGATGCGAAGGGCATTTGGACATACTCCAATGCCGTGAAAGGCTCGGTGCCCATTCCCGTGAAGCAGATCGTCCGCGACAATGCGGGTACCTACTGGCTGGGCCACGCTTACAAAGGCCTTTTCCAGGCCCGACTCACGCCCACGCTCGATTCGGCATTGCTATGGAAGGAATTTAAAGCGCCCCAGACTATTCCCAGCGAGTTTTCGGTAGAAGTGGTGCAATGGCTCAATGGCCAGGTGCGAGTACGGTCGGGAAACCGGTTCTTCCAGCCCGACGCATCGGGCAAGCTCGTTTCCAGCGGCGATTTTTCCAAAGAAGACGAAGATTACAAAGTCAGGACAGGCCTGCATGGCGACTGGTTCAAGGTGTTCATGAACCGGATCGCATTTTACCAGCCCGGCAAGGAAACGCGCAACCTCCCGCTCTCGCTCGTGCGCAACAGCGAAACCATCGTGCCGCTTTCCGAGGAATATTACTTCTTCTGCCTCGACAATGGCTATGCATTGTACAATCGTAAATCGCCCGACGACAACCATGAAGCAGCCGGCCCGCCGGTGATCCGGAAAGTGGCCAACCTGCGCAATCTCAATGAAACATTCGCTATTTCGGGTGGTCCGTCGCTACCGGCGGAAGTACGCTCGCTGCGTATCGCATATGCATTGCCGGTTTACGGGCAGAATATCCAGTACAAATACCGGCTGCGCGGATTGAACGATCAGTGGTCGGAATGGTCGGACCAGAGCTTTGTGGAATTTACCAACCTGGAATCCAAGGATTACATTTTCGAGATCCGAAGCAGTCTGAACGACACCATTTCCGCCTATCATTTCAGCGTACGGCCTTTGTGGCACGAGACGGTTTTTGCCAAAATCATATTCGCGGTGCTGGTGGCATTGGCGCTGGCCGCGTTGCTGCTATACCAGGAAAAACGCCTAGCGCGCCACCGCAGGAAGCTGATCGAGGAGCAGGAAGAAAAGCTGCGCCAACAGCGCCTTTCCAGCGAGCGGCAGATCATGCAGATCCAGAACGAAAAACTGCAAACGGAAATCCAGAGCAAGAGCCAGCAGCTGAGCAATGTCGCCATTAACGTGGTGCGGAAAAACGAAATCCTGGAAGAGATCCGCGACGAGCTGAAACAGGTCAAAGCGGAAATGGGCCAGCAGCTCCCAAACATTCATTACCAGAAATTGCTGCACAGTATCGAACGCAACGTGGCCGGCAAGGACGACTGGGTTCTGTTCGAACAAAATTTCGACGAAGTACACGAGCAGTTCTTCAAACGCCTCCGGCAAATTTATCCTACCATTTCTCCCTCCGAACTGCGCCTTGCCGCCTGTCTTCGCATGAATCTTTCCACGAAAGAGATGGCCCCGGTACTGGGGATTTCTGTCCGCGGTGTGGAAATCAAGCGCTACCGCCTGCGTAAGAAGCTCGGATTAGATATGGACGCCAACCTGGCACAATTTATGATGGACATTTGATGCAATTGCACTAATCCGTTATCACACCCCTTTTTATTCAACCAAACCTTGCATTATTCTCATTGATGTAGTGGTGATGTAGTGCTTTTCTTGATTCCTCTCCGCCTTCGCACTTAATTTTGAAGTCAATAAATTCTTATAATAATTCAATCACCAATTTGAAACTGATGAAAACTATTGTACGATTACTGTACATGCTCGTTTTCCTGACCGTGGGAAGTTTCGCCTACGCACAGGAAATAAATGTGACCGGCAGAGTCACTTCGAGTGCCGACAATTCGGCGCTTCCGGGCGCCAGCGTGCTCATCAAAGGCACCACCACCGGTGTCCCTACCGACGCAGATGGTAACTATGCTATAAAGGTCCCGTCACCTCAATCCGTTCTCGTATTCTCGATGATCGGGATGACCACCCAGGAAATTACCGTAGGCAACCAGGCTACATTGAATGTGGCCATGGCGGAAGACGCGAAAGCGCTCACCGAAGTGCTGGTGGTAGGTTACGGCTCACAGAAAAAACTCGACGTGACGGGTGCCATTACGCAGATTAAGGGTGCCGAAATTGCCAAGCAACCCTCTATGAACGCCGTGAGCGGCTTGCAGGGTAAGGTGGCCGGGGTGCAGATCAACAACTCCGGTAAACCCGGCGAGGCGCCCCAAATCCGTATCCGGGGTGTCGGAACGGCCTACGGCAGCGCTAACCCGCTGTACGTGGTGGACGGTGTGTGGTTTGACGACATCAGCTTCCTCAACTCCGGCGATATCGAGAGCATGAACATTCTCAAAGATGCTTCGAGCCAGTCCATATACGGGGTACGCGCCGCGAATGGCGTCGTCTTGATTACTACCAAAAAAGGGAAGTCAGGACAGGCGGTCATCGACTACAATGGCTTTGTGGGTTACCAGAAAGTGACCAATCAGATCAAAATGGCGAATGCGAACGAGTACGCCACGATGGTTAACGAGCTGAGCAATATTAACGGCAAAGGCAATATCCTCGACCCGGCGCAATTCGGCGAAGGAACCGACTGGTACCATCAGATCCTCCGCAATGCATTCGTGACCAACCACCAGATTTCGATCAGCGGCGGCGGCGAAAAATCGACCTACAACTTCTCATTGGGTTACCTGAATCAGGACGGTATCGTTGAAAAGAACAATTTCAAACGCTACACCGCCCGCTTGCAGAACGATTTCCAGATCCTGAAAAACCTGAAAGTAGGCTACTCGGCGACAGGCTCATTCAGCAAGTCGAGAGACGAAGCAGGCGGTATTTTCCGCCAGTTATACGCAGCAGGCCCGGTAGTGCCGGTATACTATGCCGACGGCACGTACGGCGACCCGACCGATTACAACCTCGGCGATGGCAACAACTTCAATCCGCAGGCAACGATCGATTTCTACAATCAGAATACCAAAAAGACTTTGCTCACTGGTAATGCCTACGCGGAACTGCAAATTTTGAAAGGATTGACATTCAAAACCAGCCTCGGCGGCCGCTACGGACAGGACGAAACACGCTCCTACGTGCCACAGTATGTTGCGACATTCAAACAACGCAACACGACGAGCTTCCTGGAATTCGTACGTCCGCAGACCCGCTACTGGATTTTTGAAAATACCCTTACCTATTCCAAGGATTTTGGCAATCACAGTTTTACCGCATTGCTGGGCCAGTCGGCACAGCGCGACCAGTCGTACAAGCTCACCGCCAATGCCTTGAATGTTCCTTACACGAGCGAAGGTGATTTGTACCTCGCGCTGGGAAGTGCAGACGGCCGCAATGTAAAGGATGAAGGCGATTTGGGAACTTATGCTTCCTATTTCGGTCGGGTGAACTACTCTTTCGGCGAACGTTACCTGTTGAATGCGTCCCTTCGTGCGGATGGTTCTTCGAAGTTCTACCAGGGCGGCAATGCGTGGGGTTATTTCCCGTCGGTAGGTGCGGGCTGGGTGATCAGCAATGAAGGTTTTATGAAAGACCAGACCATTTTCGATAATTTGAAACTCCGCGGTAGCTGGGGTAAAATCGGGAACGCGTCGGTCCCTTCCAACCTCTCGACATTGACGGTAGCAACCGGCGGCGGCCTTGCGGCGATCTTCGGCGGCCAGCTGAATACTGGGGCGAGCATTAACACCATTATTCCTCCTACTACTTACTGGGAGCGTGGCGTAGGTACCGATGCGGGTATCGAGGCATCGTTCCTGAAATCGCGCCTGAGCGTTGAATTGGATTATTACATCAAGAAAACGGAACGCGCGATCTTCGACATTCCCGTATTGACATCCGTGGGAACCGAATCGGGCCGTATCGTAGGTAACCAGGCGGATTTCCAGAACAAAGGCTTTGAATTTGCATTGAACTGGCGCGACGAGATCGGTAAAGACCTCTCTTACAGCATTGGGTTCAACGGCGCGGTGAATAATAACAAAGTACTTTCGGTATCATCCGGCGCGAACCCGATTTACGACGGCGGCGTGGGCCTTACCAGCGGCGCGCTCGCCACACGCACCCGTGTAGGCGACCCGATTGGCTCATTCTATGGCTACATTGTGGATGGTATTTTCCAGAATCAGGATGAAATCTCCAAATCCGCGCAGCCAACCGCCAAGCCGGGCGACTTCAGATACCGCGATATCAGCGGTACCAATGGCGTTCCGGACGGGACCATTTCCGGCCTCGACCGCCAGGTAATCGGTAACCCGAACCCGAAATTCACTTACGGTATCAACACAAGCTGGAACTACCGCAACATCGACCTCATGCTCGACTTCCAGGGCGTGGCGAAAGTGGATATTTACAATGCCAACCTCGGCTGGCGCTACGGTAACGAAAACTTCACCAAGGACTTCTACGATAACAGATGGCACGGCGAAGGCACTTCGAACACCTACCCGTCGGCCAATATCGGTGGCGGCCAGAACTACCTTCCTAATACCTTCTTCGTACAAAGCGGCAGCTATTTCCGGGTAAGAAATGCGCAAATCGGCTACACATTCCCGCAGGCATTCAATGAAAGGCTTAAAATCCGCAAGCTCCGCCTGTATGCGAACGCACAGAACCCTTTGAACTTCTTCAAATACAAAGGACTGTCGCCCGAGGTAAGGGCCAATGAGAACAAGCCGACACAGGCCGGTATCGACGCCAACGTGTACCCGCTTTCAGCGACTTACAACTTTGGTATTAACGTCACTTTCTAAGATTACAACCGATATGAAAAATATAGATTTAAAAAACAACTTGAAGCAGAAAGGGCTGTACCTGGGACTGGCAGCGCTCCTGATCCTCCCTTCATCCTGCAGCGACAGCTTCCTCGATGTGGACCCACAGGGAAAACAGGCAGGGACGGTATTCTGGGTAAACGAAGCCGACGCGACCAAGGCGGTGAATGCCATGTACGCGAACCTGCGCAGCTGGAACAATACGGCATTCGCACCGATCGCGATCGAAAGCATCGGTTCCGACGACGCGGAAAAAGGCAGCACGGCTTCCGATGCGACGTTCTTCAACCAATACGATACATTCACCGTAGGTTCGACGGAAGGCCAATTGGGCGGATTTTGGCAGGGACAATACCAGAATATCAACTATGCCAACCAGGTGCTGGATAATATTCCGGCCATCAGCATGGACGAAAACCTGAAAGCGAGATACCTGGCCGAAGCAAAATTCGTACGTGCCTATTCGTATTTCAGGCTGGTGCGCGCGTTCGGCGATGTGCCGTTACGCCTTGCGGTCCCGAAAGACGCTACCGAATACAACATTCCGCGCACGCCAAAAGCGGATGTGTATGCAGCCATCGAAAAAGACCTGACCGAAGCAGCGGCCGCGTTGCCGCAAAACTACGGCGCAGCAGACGTGGGCCGTGTGACGAAGGGTGCCGCACAGTCGCTGCACGCCAAGGTTTCGATGTACCAGGCGAAATGGCAGCAGGTATTCGACCTCACCACGCAGGTGATCAACTCCGGCCAGTATGCATTGTTTGCAGATTACGAGGCGCTATTCCGCGTAGCCAACGAAAATTCGAGGGAATCGATTTTCGAGATACAGAACGAGCTCATTCCTTCCAACAAGGACGCTTCGAACTCGCAGTACTCGCAGGTGCAGGGCGTTCGGGGTGTAGTAGGCGGTGGCTGGGGCTTCAATGTGCCTACCGAAGAGCTGTCGAAGTCGTTTGAAACAGGTGACCCGCGCCGGGATGCTACCATTATCTTCCGTGGCGAAACCACTCCTTCCGGCGACGCGATCCCGGCCGTTGGCGACAACCCGATGTACAACCAGAAATCATACGTACCGTTCAAGCTTTACGTAACAGGCTTTAATGAAGGCTCGCAGCAGAATGTACGTGTGATCCGTTATGCGGACGTGCTCTTGATGAATGCGGAAGCAGCGAACGAAATCGGCAATTCGACCCAGGCATTGGCCTCGCTCGAACTGGTGCGTGCCCGTGCGAGAGGCGCCAGCAAAACGATCCTGCCGAAAGTGACGACGACCGATAAGGCCGCATTGCGTACGGCGATCTGGAACGAGCGCCATGCGGAACTGGCCATGGAATTCGACCGCTATTTCGATGTGATCCGCCAGGGACGCGGTACGGCGGTGTTCGGACCGAAAGGATGGAAAGCCAACAAAAACGAAGTATGGCCGGTACCACAGACCGAGATCGACCTCAGCGCAGGCGTGCTGACCCAAAACCCAGGTTATTAATCCAAAACCACGATCTATCGATGAAAACTTTTAAGAATAAACTGACCGTGGCATTGTGCGCATTGACGGTCGTTGGGGTCACATCCTGCTACGAAAAGTTCGATCCCGAAAGTTACGCACCAAGCGTGACGATCGGGGGATTTACGAGCTCGGATGAAATCGCGAAAACTAACCTGGTGGCCCATTTTCCGTTCGATGGCAACTACAACGACGTTATTTCCAATACCGCGGGCACCAATACCGGTACGACTTTCGCGAATGGGCTGAAAGGCCAGGCGATGAAGGGCGCGAAGGAAGGGTATGTCCTTTTTAACCCTACGACGGCCATTCTCGGCTTGAAGAGCTTTACGCTGACCTACTGGGTCAACAGCGCTTCCACAAAATCGGCCGGCGGCATTATCGGGCTGGTGGGACTTTCCCAAACCGATGGTTTCTGGGGCAATATCGAGACGTTCTTCGAAAATGGCGGTACCGACACCGACGGGATTTTCAAAGCGCATATCCAAAACGATAAAAAGGACGCCTGGGTGACCAAAGAAGGTATCGTGAACCTCTATAACTCGTGGACGCACATCGCATTGGCATACGATGCCACTTCATCAACTTTCTCCGTTTATGTCAATGGTTCCAAAACAGCTACCACCACGGTGGCCAGTTTTGGCGAGTTGAAATGGCAGAAGCCGGGCAAAATGGTGTTCGGTACCGTCCAGTTCCAGACCAAACCGAGCCTGACCTCGGGCGCTTCGGCGCAAGACTGGGCCACTTACCTCACCGGCCTGCTCGACGAGGTACGGATTTACAATGTGGCATTGAAGGACGCGGAAGTGGATGCATTGGTTAAACTGGAATCAAGAGGAAAATAATGCCGTTCAAACGCTTTCTTTTTCTTTGTTCAATGATCTGGCTCGGGGTTTCCTGCAAATCGGAAAAGGACGACCCCGGGCCATCTATCCCCGGCGTACCGTCCTCATTCGGGTTTAACAGCCTGAAAGTAAATGACGCCTATTCCGGATTCAAATACATGGATGTAAACCTGAAACCTAAAATCAGGTTTACATTTTCCGCCCCGCTCAACAATGCTTCCGTCGCGAGTGGCCTAACTTTCCAAACAGCGGCCGGCGAAAACATCGCATTCGCCTCGACACTCGAAAACGGCGATAGCTCGGTGGTCATTACGCCTTCCGCCAACCTCGCATACCTCGCCAAATACGCGGTAACAGCTACGAAAGCATTGAAATCCAAAGCCGGCGGAATGTTGCTGAACGAAGTAAAGGTAGAACTGACGACCGCGCTGGATTCTACCGATAAATTTCCCGCGATCACCGACGAGGCGCTTTTGACATTGGTGCAGCAGCAAACCTTCAAATATTTCTGGGACTTCGCGCATCCTGCAAGCGGGCTCGCGCGTGAGCGGAACACCTCGGGCGATGTGGTCACCTCAGGCGGCAGCGGCTTCGGCATTATGACGATCCCGATCGCCGTCGAACGAAAGTTTATCACCAGGGCGCAGGGATTGGAAAGGATGCAGAAGGTGGTCGGTTTTTTGCAAAAAGCGCAGACTTTTCACGGCGCATTCCCCCATTGGCTCAATGGCGCTACCGGCGTGGCGGTACCGTTCAGTGAGAAGGACAATGGCGCCGATTTGGTCGAAACGTCGTTTCTCGTGCAGGGATTGCTAATGGCACGGCAGTATTTCAATCAGAACAGTGCCGCAGAAACCGCCTTGCGGGCGGACATCAGCAAGATCTGGGAAGCCGTAGAATGGGACTGGTTCAGGAAAAACAATGAGAACGTGCTTTACTGGCATTGGAGCCCCAACTTTGGCTGGGATATGAACCACCAGATCCGCGGCTGGAATGAATGCCTGATCACCTATGTGCTGGCCGCCGCCTCTCCCACCCACGGCATTGACAAAACCGTGTATGACAATGGCTGGGCCGGTAACAATACTTTCACTAACGGGAAAGAATTTTACGGCATCGCATTGCCGCTCGGCGAAGCACTCGGAGGACCGCTGTTCTTCTCGCATTATTCGTTTCTAGGCTTAAACCCGACGGGACTTACCGACCGTTTTGCCAATTATTTTACCCAAAACAAAGCCCACACCCTCATTAACTATAACTATTGCAAAGCCAATCCGCAGCAATTCTTCGGATATAGCGACCAATGCTGGGGATTGACCGCAAGCGATATTCCGGGTGGCTACAATGCCAATTCCCCCTCCAACGACCGGGGCGTGATTACGCCCACAGCGGCATTATCCGCATTCCCGTATACACCCGCGGAGTCGATGAAGGCGTTGAAATTCTTTTATTACAAACTCGGCGACAAGATCTGGGGAGAATACGGTTTCCGCGATGCATTCTCGCTGGATCAGCTCTGGTATGCCGACTCTTACCTCGCCATCGATCAGGGGCCTGTTGTGGTCATGATCGAAAATCACCGCACTGCATTACCCTGGAAGCTGTTTATGAGCAATCCGGAAGTCAAAACCGGCCTCAAAAAGCTCGGTTTCAGTAGTCCGGGAATCTGAACAAACTTATCCCGCCAATCAAATACTATCTCCGAAACATGAAACTATACTTTCAACTATTACTATGTTTTGCGCTGCTGACCGGCATACAGGCGAACAGCCTGGCGCAAAAGAAAAAAACCGCTGCGGCAAAGCCCGCGGCATTCAATTCTGCCAACCGGCCTAAAAACCTTTCAGATACGGCATTGCTCGAACTGGTCCAGAAACAGACCTTCCGGTACTTCTGGGAATTCGGCCATCCTGTGAGCGGCCTTGCCCGCGAACGGAGCAATATCGCGTTCGACTATGGCGATGAAGTTTGCACCATCGGCGGTACCGGTTTTGGCGTCATGGCAATGGTGGTTGCAGCCGAGCGGCAATGGCAGCCCCGCGATTCCGTAGCGGCGAGGCTATTGAAAAT
This sequence comes from Dyadobacter beijingensis DSM 21582, assembly GCF_000382205.1. Taxonomy (GTDB): domain Bacteria; phylum Bacteroidota; class Bacteroidia; order Cytophagales; family Spirosomataceae; genus Dyadobacter; species Dyadobacter beijingensis. The sequence goes on along the minus strand of NZ_KB907787.1, from coordinate 546,388 downwards.
GGTTAAATTCCTCTCCAAAGCCGACCATTACCACGGCATTTTCCCACACTGGCTCAATGGCGCTACCGGAAAAATCATTCCATTTGGCCGGAAGGACGATGGCGGCGACCTGGTGGAATCGTCTTTCCTCTTCCAGGGCCTGCTCGCCGCGAGGCAGTACTTCGACCGCAATACCGAACTGGAACGCGAGCTCCGCAATCGCATTACATGGATCTGGGACGAAGCGGAATGGGACTGGTATACCCGCGGCAATCCGAACCAGCTCTATTGGCATTGGAGCCCGAATAACGGCTGGGCCATGAACTTTGAACTTCGCGGCTATAATGAAACGCTGATCACCTACATCATGGGCGCTTCCGCTCCACGGTACCCGGTTACACGCCAGGTGTACGACAAATGCTGGGCGCAAAGCGACCATTTCAAGAACGGCAAGGAATACTACGGCGTCAAACTACCGCTGGGCTTCGAATATGGCGGACCGCTGTTTTTTACACATTATTCCTTCCTCGGCCTCGACCCGCGCAACCTGAAAGATCAATATGCCGATTACTGGGAGCAGAATGTGAACCATTCGCTGATCAACTACAAGCATTGCGTCGCTAATCCGGGCAAGTTTAAAGGTTATGGGGAAAACAGCTGGGGGCTGACCGCTAGCGACACTTACAATGGCTATAATGCGCATTCGCCGACGAACGATTTTGGGACGATCACGCCGACAGCCGCATTGTCTTCTTTCCCCTACACGCCGGAGCAGTCGATGAAGGCATTGCGCCACTTTTATGATGATATGGGTGATAGAATCTGGTCGGAATATGGGTTTACAGACGCATTCAACGAAACGCAGAATTGGTACGCTACCTCCCATCTGGCGATCGACCAGGGGCCGATTATCGTGATGATCGAAAACTACCGTACGGGGCTGTTATGGAAGCTGTTCATGAAAGATCCCGACGTGCAGAAAGGTTTGAAAAAGCTGGGTTTCGAAAGCCCTTCCTTGGGCATATCCAGCAGAAATTAACCGCTTTTTAGCTAAAATTCGCAGAAAGGCCGGCCGCAAGCCGGTCTTTCTCTTTTATAGAATATAATTGTACCTTGATACCGTTTTTGGCAAAATAATCATGCATATCCCGCCATTCAAAAACGTAATCGACATGAAACCACTCTACCAAAAAGCTGTTGGACTGCTCGCATTGGTCGCGCTGGCATTACCGGCGTCGGCGCAGATATGGACGGTATCCGAACCCGAGAACCTTCCTGAGAAAAGGCATGAAAATGCGATGGCTACCGCGAACGGAAAACTGTATTTGCTGGGCGGAAGGGGTATCAAGCCGGTGGATGAATATGACTTCAAAAAGGATTCCTGGAAAAACCTGGCACCTTCTCCCCTCGAAATGAGCCATTTCCAGGCCGTGAGTTATAAGAATGAGATTTATGTGTTGGGCGCGTTCACGGGCGGTTATCCGCACGAGGTACCCATCCCGGACATTTACATTTTCAATCCCCTCAAAAACGAGTGGCGCAAAGGCGCCGCTATCCCCGAAAACCGCCGGCGCGGTGCGGCAGGCGCTTTTACATTGAATGATAAGATTTACCTCGTGTGCGGCATTCAGGATGGTCACTGGGACGGGCAGGTGACCTGGTTCGACGAGTTCGACCCGGCTACCGGTACCTGGAAAACCCTGACCGACGCTCCTCGCCCCCGCGATCACGTGCAGGTAGCCGTGCTGGGCAATAAATTGTACGTCGCAGGCGGCCGGTTATCCACGGCTCGCATTAACCAGGTTTTGAACACGGTGATCAGGGAAGTGGATGTTTATGATTTCAAAACCGGCAAATGGAGCACATTGGATGCATCCAACAACCTTCCAACCCTGCGTGCCGGCAATACGGCCGTGGCATACAACAATAAAATCCTCATCATCGGCGGCGAAAGCGACGCGCACGTGGAGGCACACAACGAGGTAGAGGCATTCAACCCGGCGACGCAGAAATGGGAGCGGCTGCCTTCGCTGCACCAGGGACGGCACGGAACGCAGGCGGTTATGCTCAACAAAAAGATATACATCGCAGCCGGCTCGGCCAACCGCGGAGGCGGCCCCGAGCTGAACGATATGGAAATACTCGATAAATAGGACACTTCATTGCTAATTAAAATTCAAATGCTCAAAAAAGTAGCTGTCATCTGTCTCCTTTTCGCCTCTTCTGGCGCTTTTGCACAAAAAAAGGAATTCACCCACGCCGACACCCTGCGCGGCGCGATCACGCCGGAGCGCGCGTGGTGGGACCTCAGTTATTACCATCTGAACGTAAGGCCCAACGAAAAAGACAGCACGCTGACCGGCAGCACGGTTATTCAATACAAAGTCCTGAAACCCTCCCACACGATGCAGGTGGATTTGCAAGAGCCTTTGCAGATTACAAAAGTTATCCAGGATGGCGAATCGCTTACCTACCGGCGGGATGGCAATGCGTTTTTTATCACATTAAAGAAAACCCAGGAAACGGGCAAAACGGAATCAATTGAGGTATTCTACACGGGAAAACCGCGCCTGGCGAAACGTCCGCCGTGGGACGGAGGCGTGCAATGGGTCCCGGATGGAAAAGGCAATACCATAATTTCCACCTCCTGCCAGGGGTTGGGATCAAGCGTATGGTGGCCGTGCAAGGACCATATGTACGACGAACCGGACAGCATGCTCATCAGCATTACCGTCCCGAAAAATATGATGGATGTTTCAAACGGCAATCTCCGATCGGTGGTCGAGAATGGCGATAACTCGCATACTTACAACTGGTTTGTCGCTAACCCGATCAACAACTATGGGGTGAATATGAACGTCGCGAATTATGTGAGCTGGAAAGAAACATTCAAAGGCGAAAAGGGCGATTTGCAGCTCAGCTATTATGTATTGCCCCAAAACCTGGAAAAAGCAAAGCAGCAATTCACGCAGGCACCGAAGATGCTGAAAGCATTCGAACATTGGTTTGGGCCGTATCCTTTCTATGAAGATGGCTACAAGCTCGTGGAAGTGCCATATCTGGGTATGGAGCACCAAAGCTCGGTAACCTATGGCAACGACTACAAAATGGGTTACCGCGGCAAAGACCTTTCCAATACTGGCTGGGGCCTCAAATGGGATTTTATCATTATCCATGAGAGCGGGCATGAGTGGTTTGCGAATAACATTACCTACAAGGATGTGGCCGATATGTGGGTACACGAGAGCTTTACCAATTATTCTGAAAACCTTTATACCGAGTATTATTTCGGTAAAAAGGCCGGTGAAGACTACGTGATAGGTACCCGCGAGCTCATTGCGAACGACATTCCTATTGTCGGGGTTTACGGGGTAAACCAGGAAGGGTCGAAGGATATGTACTACAAAGGCGGCAATATGCTGCATACCATCCGGCAGGTGGTGAACGACGATGAAAAATGGCGCCAGATCCTGCGCGGATTGAACAAAACATTCTACCACCAGACGGTAGACGGTTCACAAATCGAAAATTACGTCAGCGAGCATGCGGGAAGAAACCTCTCGAAAGTTTTTGATCAATACCTGCGCGACGTCCGCATTCCGGTGCTGGAATATGCATTCGGCAGCAAAGGCTTGCAATATCGCTGGATCAATGTGGTGGAAGGCTTTGATATGCCCGTAAAGGTGAAGCTGGCTGGCGGAAAAGAAGAATTCCTGTACCCCACCAGTGAATGGAAGACCTTGAAAGTGAAAGGGGATAAGTCGCTGACAGTCGACCGGAACTTCTACGTCGAAGCGAAGGAGAGCAAGCAAGCGGCCTTATAAGTCCCAGCATTCCATGATCAGCAGGTCGCCCTGCTGCGCGGAAACCCTGACCATGCCATCAACTTCGGTAACATTACTACTGCCGGTCCTGTAACCCATCGTCAGGGTTTCGTGATGTAAGTTGTATTTCAAACCGCTGGTTTCGATCCCGTCCACCGTCCCGACCGGGATCAGCGAAATGGGTGTCCCGGCGGCGTACCATTTTTCGAATGTGCCTGTCAGCGGGAAAATCTTCGAATAATCGTCCAGCAGCACGAGTTTGATCTGATTCTTATATCGGACGAGGTCGGTAATATTGGTAATGGCGTGATCGGCCCGGCGGCCGGTCGCCCAAACGATATTGGCAGCCGGGAAGCCTCTTTCGATGAGAAATTCGATGGCTTTGTTCAAATCCGTCTTCGCCTGATCGGGCGTGTTCACAATTTCAAGCGGGTGCTGCCGCTCGCGGATCGCTTCAAAATCGTGCGCCAAGTCAAAATCTCCCAGCCAGGCATCCACCTTAATTCCCAAATCCAGCACCCGGTAAATGGCGTGATCCAGCACAACGATGAAAGGGCTCCATTCGAGCAACTGGCCTAATAATTCAGGAGAGCAGGCTTCCCCATTAGCAATAATCAAAGCAGGTTCCTGCTTCTCCCGAACGATATGATGCGATGACATTTACTATAATTTATTCTTTACCAGGGTAACAAGCTCGGTCAAGACGCCATGGATTTGGACAACCTGTACTTCAAGCCGGTCGAGACGTAGTTCGATCCGATCGAAGCGGGCGTCATGCTCAGCCAGTTTTGCTTCGATGCGATCGAATCGTATATCGTGTTCATCCAATCTTGCTTCGATGCGATCAGCGCGTGCTTCCAGGCGGTCAAACCGTGCGTCATGCTCATCAAATCTCTCATCTATCCGCGAGAATCGCATGCGCATTTCCTCAAATCCATTGTTGACTGTGGTTGTCAACGTAGCTAATCCTGCTGCTATCATGTCAATTTGCTTTCCGTGTTCAACAGTTACACTTTCAAGTTGCTCGACGCGTTGTTCCAGGTACATGTTTCAATGTGTTTATAGTGCATAAATAGCTTTCAGTTCGGCACACAGCCCGACCCTATTTATACGCTACATTCAGCATTTAGTAACATCTTTAGGAACAAACTTTTTAAACCCCGAGCGCCTTCGCCCGGTTCCAGTAGATATCCATTTCTTCCAGCGTCATATCGCCCAGGGATTTGCCGTCGGCTTTGGATGCTTCTTCAAGATACTGAAAGCGGCTGATAAATTTTTTGTTGGTCCGCTCCAATGCCGTTTCGGGGTTGATATCGACGAATCTGGAATAGTTTACCAGTGAAAACAACAGGTCGCCGAACTCCCCTTCCGCCTCCTTCTGATCGATCACATCGGCTGTTTCGATATTGAAATTTTGCTTGAACTCGTGCAGCTCCTCCTCTACTTTGGCCCATACCTGCTGCTTTTCGTCCCAGTCGAAACCAACACCTCTTGCCTTTTCCTGAATACGCATGGCTTTCACCAATGCTGGCAGCGAACCGGGGACGCCCGACAGCACCGACTTGTTCCCTTCTTTCAGTTTCAGCTTCTCCCAATTCTGCTTCACCGCCTCTTCCGAATCGGCCACGAAGTCGCCGTAAATGTGCGGATGACGGGCTACCAGCTTATCGGAAATGCTGTGGAGCACGTCCTTTATGTCAAAATTGTAGGACTTGCCCTCCGCCTTTTCCGAACCTATTTTGGCATAAAAAACAATGTGCAGCAACACGTCGCCGAGTTCTTTCTGGATTTCCGGCAAATCGTTTTCCAGAATGGCGTCGGAAAGTTCGTAGGTTTCTTCGATGGTCAGGTGGCGCAGGCTCTCCATGGTCTGCTTCCGGTCCCACGGGCATTGCTCGCGGAGCTCGTCCATAATCGTCAACAGGCGGTCAAAGGCCATGAGCTGCTGCTGGCGGCTTTCCGGCAGGTCACTGAATTGTTTTTCCATGCCGCAAAGATACGCCGAAACCCGTTACTGCCCCGGCACCGGCGGTAATTTAAAGGCCGTCTGAATGAGGTTACTCGTGCATTTGGCCACAATACGACCATCCGCATGATGCAGGCGGCCTTCTACGTGCACGATGTTCCTGCCCGCCCTTATCACGGCGGACCGCGCCACCAGCACGTCGCCTACCACAGCAGGGTTCAGGAAGTCGCAATTGAGGTTCACGGAAGTAAACCCGAACTCGCGCCCCATAGCGTACACCATCGTTCCGACAATATCGTCGAGGATCGTGGCTGCAATGCCGCCGTGGAGCGTGCCCATGGGGTTGCACATATCTTCCCGCACGACGTATTCAACCTCCATCTGCCCGTCGCCGATCGCAATGAGTTTGCCGTTCAGCCATTTGGCAACCGGCGAGAAATGCCGGTCCATCGGCTTGCCGATGAATTCCCGGAGAAATGAAAGCCGCTTGTTTTCCGTAAGCGGATCAGGAATCGAGTGTGTGTTCATGGATTTGACAATGATTGGTTTGCAGTGAATTCGATTTTCTTAAAAATAGTAATTATCATAGAAAAATTGATGGCTGGAAGTCAATGCTATGGATTTTATTGTTACGTATCGAAGGTTATTACTACCTTTGCCGGAGTTTTTTGCCAGAGATAAATGCTTACTCATATATGAATTTTACGTTATCGCAGGTTCCCGAGCGTTCCCAGAAACCCAGAACAAAAGGACTTACCATGGTGATGGACAAAGGACTGAGTGTCAGGGAGACAGAAGATATGCTATCTACCGCATCGCCTTATATTGATATCGTAAAACTGGGTTGGGCCACTTCTTTCGTGAGCCCTAATTTGAACGAGAAACTCGCGGTTTATAAAAATGCGAATATTCCGGTGTACTTCGGCGGCACGCTGTTCGAAGCGTTTGTTGTGCGTAACCAGTTCGAAGACTACCGTAAGTTGCTCGATAAGTACCAGTTAACCCATGCGGAGGTTTCCGACGGCTCCATTGAAATGCCGCAGGATGTGAAATGCGAATACATCAGCAAACTTGCGCAGCAGGTTACCGTCCTCTCCGAAGTAGGTTCCAAAGACGAAAATAAAATCATCCCGCCCTACAAATGGATCCAGCTGATCAAATCCGAGTTACAGGCGGGTGCCTGGAAGGTAATCGGCGAGGCGCGCGAATCGGGTAATGTAGGTTTGTTCCGCGCCAGCGGCGAAGTGCGTCAGGGATTGGTCGAAGAGATTCTGACCGAAATTGCATTTGAAGACATGATCTGGGAAGCGCCCCAGAAATCGCAGCAGGTGTGGTTTGTGAAGCTGCTCGGCGCAAATGTCAACCTTGGCAACATTGCCCCCAGCGAACTGATCCCGCTCGAAACGATCCGCCTCGGCCTTCGCGGCGACACATTCAACCACTTCCTGAATGCCAAAACCAAGCAGAAGTGGAAAATCGATTCCAAATAAGAGCAGGCCAATAAAACAGATTGTCAACTTAACGAATAGCTATGGAATTTCTCACCCAGTTCATTGATTTCTTCCTCCATCTGGACAAGCATTTGTTCAACATTGTGGAAGAATACGGTACACTCACTTATGTCATTCTGTTTTTAATTGTCTTCACCGAAACCGGCCTGGTTATCATGCCGCTGCTTCCGGGTGACTCGCTCCTTTTTGCCGCCGGTGCCATTGCCGCCAACGAAACTACCGGCCTCAACGTGTGGCTCATCATCATTATCCTCATTATCGCCGCATTGATGGGAGACAACGTCAACTATTTTATCGGAAAAACCTTCGGCGGCCAGATCAAGAAACGGGAAAAGATTCTGTTCCTGAAAAGAGAATACCTCGAAAAGACAGAAGCATTCTATGAAAAACACGGCGGCAGCACAGTAATTATGGCCCGCTTCATCCCGATCGTACGCACGGTGGCGCCTTTCGTAGCGGGTGCGGGAAGCATGAATTATTCGAAATACATTGTTTTCTGTATCGTCGGCGCATTGCTATGGGTGCCTACACTCACATTGCTCGGCTATTTCTTCGGGAATATGGAGATTGTGAAAAAGAATTTTGAACTCGTGATCTTCGGCATCATCGGGATTTCTATCCTTCCAATGATTTTTTCTTACCTGAAAAGCCGGTTTGCAAAGCCCAGCGCGGCGTAGATGTTTGTGACGGCTGACCGCCGAATAATGTTATTGAGTTATAATACATTTAATACCCAACAAAAAAGCTTCGCAGGACATCCTGCGAAGCTTTTTTGCTATAACAGTACCGCGCATCGGCGGTCAATGGTCGGCGGTCATAGCGACTACCGACCACCAAACCAAACTACGATCTCGAATAATTCGGTGCTTCTTTCTGAATCATAATATCGTGCGGGTGGCTTTCCTTCACACCTGCCGAAGTGATTTTCACGAACTGCGCATTCTGCAACGATTCGATGTCACCGGCTCCGCAATAGCCCATTCCCGCTTTCAGACCTCCTACCATTTGGTAAATGATCTCGGAAACCTTGCCTTTGAACGGTACGCGGCCTACGATGCCTTCCGGAACGAGTTTCTTCACGTCGTCTTCGGCGTCCTGGAAGTAGCGGTCTTTCGAACCATCTTCCATTGCTTCCACCGAGCCCATTCCGCGGTAAGCCTTGAATTTACGTCCTTCGTAAATCACTACTTCTCCCGGCGCTTCGTCGCTACCGGCAAGCATCGAACCGATCATGATAGTGCTGGCACCGCCGGCTAATGCCTTGGTCATATCACCCGAGAAACGGATACCGCCGTCGGCGATGACCGGAACACCGGTGCCTTTCAGGCCTTCCGCCGCCCACATTACTGCCGTAAGCTGCGGAACACCGATACCGGCGATGATACGTGTGGTACAAATGCTACCGGGACCTACGCCCACTTTTACCGCATCGGCACCGGCCTCGGCCAATGCTTTGGCTGCTTCGCCCGTCGCCACGTTACCAGCGATGACGTCCAGTTTCGGGAATGCGGCTTTAATGGATTTCAACGCGTCGATCACACCTCTGGAATGGCCATGCGCTGTGTCAAGGCTTACAACGTCTACACCGGCTTTCACCAATGCTTCCACACGTTTCAGCACGTCGGGCGTTACGCCGATGGCTGCACCTACACGCAGGCGGCCGTATTCGTCCTTGCATGCGTTCGGGTGCGACTTGCGTTTCAGAATGTCTTTGTAAGTAATCAGGCCCGTCAGGCGGTAGTTTGCATCGACGATCGGCAGCTTCTCGATTTTGTATTCTTGCAGGATTTTCTCCGCATCGTCGAGCGAGAGTCCTTCCGAAGCCGTTACGAGATTGTCTTTCGTCATGATCTCGGTTACCGGCTTGTTCATTTCGCGTTCGAAACGAAGGTCGCGGTTGGTGAGGATGCCGACGAGTTTGTGGTCTTTATCGATTACGGGAATACCTCCGATCTTGAACTCGCGCATGATTTGATGCGCGTCGCCGAGGGTCGAAGTATCAAGCAGTGTGATCGGATCGAGGATCATACCGCTTTCAGAACGTTTTACCTTTCTCACCTGCTCAGCTTGCGCTTCCAGGGACATATTTTTATGGATTATTCCAATACCACCTTCCTGAGCCATCGCGATAGCCAGCTCAAATTCCGTCACCGTGTCCATAGCAGCTGAAACAATGGGAATGTTCAACTCGATGTTGCGGGTAAGCTTGGTTTTTGTTGTTGTGTTACGAGGCAGGACTTCTGAATAACCTGGGATTAACAGAACGTCGTCGTAGGTGAGTGCCTCGAAGAGGACTTTGGATGGGTCTGTGTTCATAGCAAATAAACTATTGTTATTTGCCGGGCAAAATTAAGAATAAGATCTGAATAAATAAAATCGAATTGTATTTTTTTATGATACCAGCACCCGCACTTTTTTTATGCGCTTCTTGTCGGCCGACTGTACTTTGAACGTCACTTCACGATGCATCGCGATTTCTCCCGTCCGCGGAAGCCTCGAAAACAGTTCGAGCAAGAGCCCCGCCAGCGATTCGCTATTGCCTCTCACTTCGTCGAAATAATCGGTTTCGAGGTTGAGAATGCGACACAGATCGTTGATCAGCACCTTACCCTCGAAGACATACGTATGCTCGTCGACCTGAGTATAATTCACCTCCTCATCTTCGTCGTATTCATCATTAATATCTCCGAAAATTTCTTCAATAATGTCTTCGAGCGTGATCAGCCCGCTCGTCCCACCGTACTCGTCCACGACGATCGCCATGTGCACGCGCCGGTTTTGAAAATCCTTCATCAGGTCGTCGAGACGCTTGCTTTCGGGGATGAAGTACACCGGGCGCAGCAGTTTCTGCCAGTTGAAATGCTCGTCCAAATGAATGTGCGGCAGCAGGTCCTTCACATTCAGAATACCTTCCACGTGATCGAGGTCATCGCGGTACACCGGCACCCGGGAGTAGCCCGACTTGTTGATCCGGTCCATCAGTTCGTGAAAATCCAGCTCGATATCGAATGCCGTAATCTGCACCCTTGCCTGCATGGCTTTACGTGCATTGGTTTGCCGAAAATTGGCCAGCCCGCGCAGCAGGTCGCTTTCCTCTTCGCTCTCGGCTTTCGCTTCCAGCATTTCGGTCGTGATTTCGGCACCTTCCGGCGTAAGCACGCCGAACGAGTAGCCGAGTTTCATGACGGGCTGCGTCAGCGGTTTGCATATTTTAATGAGAAACTGCGTCAGGCCGCTGATTTTCGGGATGAGCTCCTGTGCCTTGCGGGCGCTGTTGTAGCGCACCATCGCATCGGACCAGATCCATAACACCAGGAACACCAGCACCGACCAACGCACAAGTTCGATATTTCCTGCCTGCATATGCAGCCACGCGAGGCGCGCCGCGAGCAGTAATGCAAACAGCGTGATCCCCCGCTGCACTAGCGAAAGAGCCAGCTGCTGAATGCGGGAAGGCAAATTACTTTCACCTTCTGCCTTGCGTTCCCAAGGGTTTTCCATGGCGCCGGAAGCCGCATAAGCCGCCCGGATACCCGACAGGGAAAGGGAAATTAGGAGCAGAAATACAACGAGGATAAAATCGTAGGGAGCTAGGAAATCGACGGGTAGAATTAGCCCGGGTAGGATTACCCCTGCCAGAATGGGGTGCGTACTTTTCTGGGGAAAACGGATCCCCGTACGCGTTCGGGCAAGCGGGTCGTCACTGTCTTCTGTTTCTTTCACGAAATGTCAGAGAATGTTCAAAATCGGTATTCAGTTAGATAAATGTAGCGAATCCCGCTTAATAACCGTATTAATTTTGGAATAAATACATTTACCAGCGGGATTCGTCATTATCTGTTTGAATGCATCAGAACGGCAGATCGTCGTCATCGTCGTTGCCGGCCGCCATCGACGGTGGTATCGGATCGGACGGCCTTGGCGCATTGTTTCCACGCGGCGCATTACCGGGTTGCTGGTAACCGCCCTGGCTACCTCCCTGATTGTAATCGCCTCCCGAATTGGAGCTCGGGCCGCCGAGCAGGGTCATGCTGTTCGCACGAATGGTGACGCCCGTCCGCTGCTGGCCTTCCTTGTCCGTCCAGGTATCGGTGCGGATACGGCCTTCGATGTACACCTGATTACCTTTTTTCAGGTACTTTTCCGCCACCTTGGCCAGTCCTTCCCACAACTCTATGCGGTGCCATTCGGTATTGTCTACGCGCTCGCCGTTTTTGTTGGTATAGCTTTCGGTAGTAGCGATATTGAACTTCGCCACGGCCGATCCGCTTTCGAGGTAACGAACCTCGGGATCGCTGCCGAGATTACCGATCAATATCACTTTGTTAACGCTTCCTGCCATGATTTTTTAACGTGGTTAATGTTTGTTGCAACTTTAAATATAGGCAAAATTCGTGAAAAATGCCGCTTAAATGTCCTGTTCGGTGATCTTGCCGGTTGCCTTGTCTTTCAGGATGAGCTTGTTCCGGCCGTCATGCGTGACCTCCTGTTTGATCAGGTAATGCGTTTCATTGTACGAAACATAGTTGGAAGGTTTTTCCACGCCCTCGCGCCCCCGCCATACAGGCAGTTCGACTTTCTCCCAAAGCTTCGTCTTCGCCGATTTATAGGCTGCATCGATTACTGCATTCACAACATATCCGTCGTAAAAACTCTCAGCTGGCGCACTACCCTTTTCAGCAGAATTGAACATATCCGTGAACATGTGGTTATAGCCCAGATCATTCACTTCGTCGCCCACGGGAAATAACCAGCCGGTATTGCTCTCCGCCTTTTCGGCCACATAATCCTCGCCGGCACTGTCCGGATTTTGGCCGGTCGTGAACATTTCAAAACCGGTCCGTAAAAAGTTGTTGATCCAGATCGTGCCTTCGGTACCCATTACCTCGTCGCGCAGGTCCATCCCGCCCCGGAAAGTCCAGCTCACCTCGAACTGCCCGATAGCGCCATTTTCATACTTGACCAATGCAATGGCGTGATCCTCGGCATCGATCGGCTTTACCTGCGTGTCGGCCCAGCACATTACCTCGACCGGCTTGATGTCCTTGCCAATAAAATTCCGTGATATTTCAATGCAATGGCATCCCAGATCGAGAATGCAGCCGCCGCCGGCCTGCTCGATGTCCCAGAACCATTCGCTATGCGGTCCCGGATGTGCCTCGCGTGATTTGGCCCAGATGATGCGGCCCAGCGAACCGTTTTTTACGCTTTCCAGCGATTTCAAAAACTTCGGCGTGTAGCACAAATCTTCCAGGTAACCTGCAAAAATCCCTGCTTCCTCTACCGCTTTCAGCATTCTCAATGCCTCTGCCCCATTACGTCCAAGGGGCTTGGTCGATACAACAGCCTTTTTATGTTTGGCGCAAAGCATTACCGCCTCTTCATGCACATTGTTGGGCAATGCAATGCAAACCATATTTACGTCGGGATGAGCGATCACCTCCTCCATATCCGATGACCAGAAGTCGCATCCGTAGTCGTCGGCAAACTTTTTGGCACTCTCTTCCCGCCGCGCGTAAATGGCCGTCACGCGGTCGCGCCCCCGCTGCCCGTGGATGGATTCCGCATAAAAACGGCCTATAAAGCCGGAGCCCAGCATTGCAATTTTCTGCATATCAACAATCGATTTAACGTTTTGGAAACAACTTGGGGATAGTCAGGTAGTGTCAGGTGTGGTCAAGTGTTGTCACGAGTAGTGAGGTGTGGTCAAGTGTTGTCACGAGTAGTCACGAGTAGTCAGGTGTGGTCAAGTATTGTCAAGAGTAGTCATGTTTTGTTAGGTGTGGTCACGTATTTTTAAGGATAGTCAGGTAGAGTCATTGGTAGGCAGGAATTGTTTTTCAACAAACGACTTCACCTGACAACTCTTGACCACACCTGACAATTCCTGACTACAAATTGAAGATCAAGATGTTTTTACTTCATTCTCCCAACCAGTCGATTTCAGCGCCGGATCATCCTCCTTTTTGAGAAAATCCGCGTTCTCAAATGACTCGGCATTCCATTCCAGCAGCGCATTGTCGGGCACCGTCGCCACGGGCACGCGCCACGAGTTCGAAGTTTCGGCATAGGCAATGTTGGACTGCGAATTATAGCAGGAAATCAGCGACCAGCGCGGATGATCCGACAGGTTCGCTTCGGAGCGGTGCATGAGGTTGCTGTGGAAAAACAATGCATCGCCCGGCTCTAATTCACTGTAAACCAAGTCCATCGTTTTCAATGCATGGTTGACCATTTCCATGTCCGCGCCCACCTGCTCACCGGCGAAGCCGTGGTTGACCCGGCCCATCTTGTGCGATCCCCTAATCACCTGCAAGCAGCCGTTTTCTTTATTAGCGGGTGTCAATGCAATCATCACGCTCATGAGCTGGTCCGGGAAAATGAATTGATTTTTATACCAATACCCATAGTCCTGGTGCCATTCCCACGCCCCGCCTACCTTCGGCTCCTTCTGCATAAGTTTGGTATGAAAATGGCAAACCTGGCTGTCATGCTGCAAGAGCTGCCATACCGAATTGACCATCCGCTCACTGCGGATCAGGTAGCCGAACACATCGTCGCCCGGCGTAAACCATAGCGACAGCTTCGTTTTCTTTCCCGACTGGTCATTCAGATCCATCGCATTCTTCTGCATGATCGAATTTTCCAGTGCGGTATGATATAGCTTTTCCACTTCCTCCGCAGAAAACAGGGCCTTTACCACCAGATAGCCGTCGCGGTTGTAATCCGCAACCTGGCTCGCATTCAAACTGAAACTTCCCATAGCGCTAAGTGTTTTGTACAAAAATATATGAGTTAAAACACAATCGAATCCGAAACACCACACCGATGATCCTGGGGAGTTATCAGAATGATCCAGCGGTTACAGGTAGCCCTCTTCGCGCAGGATCGTGTCGATCAGGATCGGTTTCGGGAGCACTTCGACTTCCTCATGACTGTAAAAAGCCATTCCCGGGGGCAAATCTATCCTTTCGGTTTCCGGAATTTCGAGCCACCAGAAACGCACTTGCAGCCGTTGGTGCGTGAGAATATGGGAATACAGCTTAAGGACTTCGGTGAGACGGCTTTTTGCGAGCAGATTTTGAAAAACAGGGTCGGTGATGGCGAGGTCGTCAGGTGCTGAGGCGGGAGCGTTGGACTCTATTAAAAAGAAGTCGTAAAGGCCCGTCCAGATATCACGTCCGCGGCGTTCGTGCATAGCGAGCTTATCGTCTTGTTTGATGATAAAGTAGTTCAAAAACCGCTGTTTCACGGTCAGTTTCTTGATTTTTACCGGCAACTGACCCTGCATTTGGTGCGCATTGGCATAGCATTCATCGCCGAAAATGCACACCGTACAATTCGGCGAGGCCGGCACGCACTGCAGCGCCCCGAACTCGATCATGGCCTGATTATAAGTAGCAGGATCTTCCTTCGACACCAACTGCCTCGCCAATGCCGCGAACTCCTTTTTCCCCTCATTGCTCAGCATATCGGATTGAATGCCGAAAATCCGTGACATCACACGGTACACATTCCCGTCGATCGCCGGCACCGCCTCGTCGAACGCGAATGCAGCAATGGCCGCCGCGGTATACTGGCCAAGGCCTTTCAGTTTCAAAAGCTTTTCCGCGCTTTGGGGGAAATTCCCTTTGTATTCGTCAACCACCTGCCTTGCCGTGAAATGCATGTTGCGGGCCCGGGAATAATACCCCAACCCCTGCCATAGCCGCAGCACGTCGCGCTCGTCGGCCGCAGCCAGGTCGAACACCGTCGGATATTGTTCGGTAAATCGCTCGTAATAAGGTAACCCCTGGGCTACACGCGTCTGCTGGAGAATCACCTCCGACAACCAAATTTTATACGGATCTTTGGTTTCGCGCCAGGGTAAAGGGCGGTGGTTTTCGAGATACCACGATTTGAGTCTTCTGTTAAAATCAATCACCTCAAAATCGTCCGGTATGAGATTATTTTCACTTATATGCACTGTTTTTTAGTGAATTATATAAAAAAGGAAGTGATCATCCTTTTAAGTTTTATTAAAATTACCGTACCTTTGTGTTCCCAAAATTTACAGGAGTAAGTAAATTAATGAAATAATATCCACTTAAAGTAAACAATCAAAGTGACTAAGGCAGACGTAATCGCACAGATTTCTGAGAAAACAGGCGTAGACAAGGGCGACGTTCAGCAAACGCTAGAATCGTTTTTTACCGTGGTAAAGGACTCACTTTCTGATGGTGAGAACCTTTATGTTAGAGGTTTCGGTAGTTTCATCAACAAAAAACGTGCACGCAAGGTTGCCCGCAATATTTCAAAGGGAACTTCCATGATTATTGACGAGCACTTTGTACCAAGCTTCAAGCCTGCAAAAGTTTTTGTTGAGCAGGTAAAGGAAAGTGACAAACTGAAAGCAGTCGCTGAAAAGTAATTTACCTGAACAAGGTTAGGTTATAAGAGTATGAAAAAGTCCATTCTCCTTTCTTGTGTGCTTGCTGTGGCACTTGTGGGAACGTTGTTCAGCCTTCCCAAGGTAGTTGTCAACAACAAGGGCAAGGATGTGGACAAGGAGAGGAGCCAGTCGGCAGCTGCGGCAAACGCAACGGCACCAGCCGATGCAGCTGAATCCTCTTCCAAATCGCATGATGGAGCCGCTTTGTCCCCGGATCAACAGAAAATTGTGGATCAGCTGAGAAGCGGCTTCAATCAGGCGGGTGATAAGGACAAGGCAGTGGCGGGCGTTAAGCTGTCGGACGAGTTTGCAAAGCTTCAGAAGTTTGACAGCGCTGCATTCTACGCCGAAAAAGTAGCCCTGCTCAACCCGGCCGTAGAAAACCTGATGAGAGCGGGCGACCGTTACTATGAGGCTTACGGTTTCGCGGTGGATGAGCAAAAAGCCAAAAACCTCGGGTCCAAAACCCGCGAATATTACCAAAAAGCAATTGACCAGAATCCTGGACTGTTGACTGCCAAAGCCAACATGGCGATGACTTACGTAAACACGGAAAACCCGATGCAGGGAATTCTGATGCTGCGAGAGGTGATCGACGCGGACCCTACCAACGAATTGGCGTTGTTCAATCTGGGTATCCTGTCCATGAGATCTAACCAATATTCGAAAGCTGCTGACAGGTTCAGACAGATTTTAACCAACAATCCTGCAAATACGAAAGCTAAGTTCTATCTTGGCCTTTCGCTGGTGGAATTGGGTGACAAGGAACAAGCAAGCAAAGTTCTGTCGGAGGTTAAAAAAGAGGAGAAAGACCCGGTGATCCAGCAAGCCATTGGCGAATTGGAAGGCCGTCTGAAAAACTGATCATCAGATCGTGAAGGAAATACATTACTTATTTTATAAAACGACATAATCATGCCTTGCGGAAAAAAGAGAAAAAGACATAAGATCTCCACTCACAAGAGAAAGAAAAGACTCAGAAAAAACAGACATAAGAAGAAATAATTGGCTATGACCGGGTTTTAACATTAAGATCCGGTCATCGTTATTCCCCACGTTTGTATCCCGCTAACAGTCTGATATGCGGGGAGTTAAGTATCAACATTATCGAGCCATTCAGTTGGTTGAACATTGAGTAACGAATTACTAATCAATTCTACTCAAAAGGGAGAGCGTATAGCCCTTTTGCAGGATAAACGTCTTTTAGAATATCACGTAGAAACACCGGACCAGAGCTTTACCGTAGGCGATATATACCTCGGTACAGTGCGGAAGCTGGTGGCAGGGCTCAATGCTGCCTTTGTAGACGTTGGTTTTGAAAAAGATGCATTCCTGCATTACCTCGATCTGGGGCCCAATATCAACTCGCTGAACAAGCTCACCAAGGACGTCATCGCCAAGCGCGCGCATTCCGGCAACTTGAAAAACTTCAAGATGGAGCCGGAAATCGAAAAGCTTGGTAAAATCGATAAGGTCCTTTCCAAAAATCAGCCGATCCTCGTTCAGATTGTCAAGGAGCCTATTTCTACAAAAGGCCCGCGACTATCCTGCGATATCTCAATCGCCGGCCGGTACATTGTATTAGTACCATTCTCCAATTCGGTTAACCTTTCCAAAAAAATCACCGACAAGCAGGAGCGCAACCGCTTGCAGCGCCTGATGTCTTCCATTAAACCTCAGAACTTCGGGGTGATCATCCGTACCGTGGCAATGGGCAAGGATGTGGAAGAGCTCAACAAGGATTTGCAGGATTGCCTCGACAAATGGGAGAACGGTATCAAGGCATTGAAAGACGCCAAGCCCCGTGACCGCGTTATCGGTGAAATGAACCGAGCATCTTCCATTATCCGCGACATGTTGAACGAGTCGTTCGACAGCATTACCGTGGATTCGAAGGAGGTTTATGACGATATCAAGGCTTATATTCACAACATTGCGCCGGAAAAAGAGAACATTCTCCGCCTGCACAATGGCAAAAACAAGCTGTTCGAGCAATTCGGTCTGGAAAAACAAATCAAGTCGCTATTCGGCCGCTCGGTAAGTTTGCCTAATGGCGGCTACCTGATCATCGAACATACGGAAGCGTTGCACGTGATCGACGTCAACAGCGGTAACAAATCCAATTCGGAAGAGGACCAGGAAGCTACTGCATTGAGCGTCAACCTCGAAGCGGCAAAAGAAATTGCCCGCCAGCTGCGGCTGCGCGATATGGGCGGTATCATCGTCGTAGATTTTATCGACATGAAAAAGGCAGAGAACAAGCGCACGCTGTTCGACGTCATGCGCGATGAAATGAAGGGCGACCGTTCGAAATACACCGTATTGCCACTATCCAAATTCGGTCTGCTGCAAATCACACGTCAGCGCGTAAGGCCGGAAATGAATATCGTCACCCGCGAAACCTGCCCTACCTGCGGCGGTACCGGCACAATCCAGGCGAGTATCCTCGTATCCGATGTGATCGCCAACAACCTCGATTACATTCTCACCAAGCAGAACGAGCGCGGCATTACGATTTCGCTCCACCCGTTCCTGCATTCTTATTTCACGAAAGGGTTGATTTCCGAGCAGGTGAAATGGTTCTTCCATTACAAAACCTGGGTGAAACTGATCAAAGATTCATCGTTAGGCGTAGTGGATTTCAAGTTCCATAACCGGTATGGGGAGGAAATTGAGATTGTGCCGACGAATTAGGGCCTGACGGCCCCGACCGCCGACGGCTGATCGCCGATTATTAGCTACTTTCCTTTCCAGACTGCTTCCCGCTTTTCTTTGAAGGCCAATGCTCCTTCTTTGGCATCTGCTGTTTGCAGAAGTTTATCAAGCTCGCTTTTCAGGAAGGTATGTTGCTCATTTTGAGGGATATGCTTCAATTCCTGCAAACTTCGCATTCCCGATTGGATAGCTAACGGAGCACTGTTGCAAATTAGTGAGGCCAATGCATTAACCTGCACCTCAATCACTTCCTTGTCTGCCAAATGCGTTACCAGCCCCATCTCCACCGCTTCCGTAGCTGAATAAGGCTTGCCGGTGATCGACATTTCAAGAATCTTCCGTTGAGGTACAATCCGCGCCAGCGATGCCATTACCTGCATCGGCCAGATTCCTCGTTTAACCTCCGGCAAACTGAAAGTGGCCTCTGGAACACTGAACACAAATGTGCAACCACATATCATCAGAAATCCTCCGGCAAGTACCGGCCCTTCCACCTGGGCAATGCAGGGTTTGAGTAATTCAATAAACGCATCCCCCATTCGTGCCTCTTCGTGTATTCGTGGCAATAACTCATTCACAGTATTCGCAGAAGGATCATGAAATGCATTCAAATCCGCCCCGGCACAAAACACCGGTCCTTCGGCCTTCAAAATCACGCAACGAATATCCGTTTGATAATGTGCATAGGCCAATGCATAAGTGATTTCCTCCGCCATTGTCGGCGTGAATGCATTCCTCTTCTCCGGCCGCGCCAGTGTGATGGTAAAAAGATGTCCGGCCTTTGCAGTTTTAATATGCAAAAACCGGACAGTGTCGAAAGCCTGGATATCTTCTTCGGTGTAGAATCGCATGCCAAAACACGGTTAGTTCGCTTTGGCAAGTATAGCAAATTATCGGGTCACCACGCCCTCTACCATCTTAATATACTGGGCAATGCCCTCTTCGATTTCGTGCAGGTAAATGAATTCATCGGCACTATGCGAGCGTGCGGAATGGCCCGGGCCCATTTTCAAAGACGGACAATCCAGCAATGCCTGGTCCGAGGTAGTCGGTGAACCATATGCATTCCGCCCCAATTTCAAGCCTTCCACGACGATCGGATGATCCATCGGAATGCTCGATGGCCGCAGGCGGATCGAACGCGGCGTTACTTCGGATTGAATATTCGCTTTGATTTCCGCGATTACTTCTTCCAAAGTGTATTGTTCTGTCACCCGCACGTCGATCGTGAAAGTACACACATCTGGTACCACATTATGCTGGGTGCCGGCATTGATGATCGTCACCGACATTTTGATCGGGCCGAGCGTCGGGGATACTTTGGGAAACTTATATTCGGTGATCCACTGAATGTCTTTCAATGCTTTGTAAATCGCATTGTCGCCTTCCTCGCGCGCTGCGTGGCCGGAAATGCCTTTCGCCGTGCAATCCAGCACCAGCAGTCCTTTTTCGGCTACCGCCAAATGCATTTCGGTAGGCTCGCCAACAATGGCAAATGCAATTTCCGGAAGCTCAGGCGCGACGATTTCCAAACCTTCTTTACCGGAAATTTCTTCCTCGGCCGTCGTAGCGATGGCAACATTATAGGTCAAATCCTCTCTTTCGTAGAAATGGCAGAATGTGGCAATCAGCGACACCAGGCATCCGCCGGCATCATTACTGCCCAGGCCGTACAGCTTCCCATCCTGCTCGATGGCTTTGAAGGGATCGAGCGTCCAGGATTTGTTCGGCTTCACCGTGTCATGATGCGAATTGAGCAGCATGGTAGGCTTACTCGCGTCGAAATGCTTGTTGTAAGCCCAGAGATTGTTCTTTTTAGTATGAAAAGGAATGTTCTTTCCCGTGAAAAAGTCAGCGATCAGCCTGGCTGTATTTTCCTCTTCCTTGCTGAATGAAGGCGTTTCAATCAGGTTTTTGAGCAATGCGATGGCCTCGGCGGACAGCGTCTGTATGTTTTCCAAAGTATTTACCATCTTACCTGTCCGTCTCCTTTAACAATCCATTTCTCGGTTACCAGTTTCTCCAATGCAAATGGCCCCCGGGCGTGCAGCTTCTGGGTCGAGATACCGATTTCCGCGCCTAATGCGAACACGCCGCCGTCCGTAAAACGGGTCGAAGCATTGGCATATACCGAAGCTGCATCCACCTCTTTCAGAAACGTCTCGATCGCTTCTTCGTTGGTAGAGACAATGGCTTCCGAGTGCCGCGACGAATAGTGTTCAATCTGTTTCAAAGCATCGCTCAAACCGTCTACCACCTTCACAGAGCATTTGAAATCCAGGAATTCCTTGCCGAAATCGTCTTCGCTGGCTTTTTGGAGATATGGATATTCAGCATTTGCAAGAATCTCATAGGATTCCTCATCCGCGAACACTTCCACATTCCACTTAATAAAATCTTCTTTCAATTTTGGCAGAAATTCAGCTGCTACTACCCTGTCTACCAGCACAGTATCGAGCGCATTACAGGCGGAAGGCTTCGAAACCTTCGCATTCACCACAATCTGGGCACCTTTATCGAGATCACCCGTCTTTTCAATATAAGTATGACAGACACCCGCCCCGGTTTCAATGGTGGGTACCAATGAGTTCTGGCGTACGAATTTGATTAACCCCTCGGAACCGCGCGGGATGATAATGTCCACATATTGAATGGCAGTAAGCAGCTCGCCTACAAACTCCCGGCCGGTCGGCAGCAAAGTCACAGCCGCCGCAGGCACACCAAAATCCGCCAGTGATTCATGTATAAGGCTTACCAGGTAATTATTGGAATGCTGCGCTTCCTTACCGCCTTTGAGCACGCACGCATTTGCAGAGCGCAGGCATAATGACGCCACATCGATAGTCACATTTGGACGCGATTCATAAATCACGCCTACCACACCCAGCGGCACGGCGATTTTTTTGAGGGAAAGTCCCTGCTGAATGGTTTTCTCGACAAATACCTCGCCCGTCGGGTCCGGAAGCTCGGCTACCTCAACCAGGCTTTGCGCCAGTTCATTGATCCGCTTCTGGTTCAGGAGCAACCGGTCCTTTTTCGGGTCGGCATCATCCATCAAATCCAGATCCTTCCGGTTTTCGGCGATGATGTTTTCGGCATTGGCCAACACTCTGGCCGAAAGGTTGATCAGCAGATCAGCCCTTTGCCTGTCTGTCAGCCGGCGAACGGCAACTGATGCCTCCCGCGCTTCCTTTAATTGAGGTACTATCGATTCCATTATAACAAAACTATATCATTGGCATGCGCCACTTCAAAATTCACTGTTTTCAGATTGGTGCGGATCGCCGAGGACGTCACACGCGCACGTGCGACGGCGATCATTTCGTCTTCCGACGAATATATTTCAATGATTTCGCCCGCTTCAAAATCGCCCGTTACTTCGGTGACACCTACCGCTAGCAAACTCTTACGTTTCAGTAACGCTTTCGACGCGCCTTCGTCGACACGCAATGTACCGGATACCAGCCCGCCGCTTCCCAGCCAGCGGTTACGTGCCGATAATGTGCTCTTTCCGGGCGTTATCAATGTCCCTGCTTCGCCTTTCAATGCATTCAGCAGTTCGTCCGGCTGGTTCATTCCAAAGATCACCACCCGGATCGCCATCCTGGATGCCAGTTTGGCGAAGGTCAGCTTGGAAGCCATCCCGCCGAGGCCGAGGAAAGATTTATCCGTTCTGACAAACTTAAAAACCTCGTTCACATTGGATACGTTCCGCAGGATTTTGCCTTCCTCGTCCAGCAAGCCGCCTACCGAGGTGCAGAACATCAGCGATTCGGCCCCGAAACCCACGGCCAGCAAGGTAGCCAGCTCGTCGTTATCCGAAAATTTCAGCTCGCGGTCGCTCACCACGTCGTTTTCGTTCACGATCGGGATAATGCCGTTCGACCAGAGTTCCTCGAACGTCTCTTTAAGTTGGAGGAATTTGTTGCGGTTGGCAAAATGCTGCCGCTCGCAAAGACTTTGAGCAATATAAATCTGATTCGGGGCAAAATAAGAAGCATAGAGGCCCACCAGCAGCGGGTTACCGACGGATGCGGCTGCCTTTCGCTGGGTCATTGTACCCTTATAATCATTGATATAGGCCTTACCAGCACCCACCGCACCCGATGAAACGATGATAATGCGGTATTGGGAATGGATTTCCGAAACCTGCCGGGCTATTTCCGAAATGATCCTGACATCAGGTTCACCCGAAGGAAGCGTGATAGAGGCCGTCCCGAACTTTATGACGAGAATAGGTTTTGACACTTTGGTATTCAAATAAGCGGTGCCATCGCTGATACTGCCGGCACCCGGTAATCGATCTGACGCCAAAAATACTTCTTTTCAGACGAAAACGGATGCGTTACCCTTGCACACCGCGCTTTTGGCACATTATAATTCCCTTAAAACCGCGCCGTCAAATGTCCTTCTGAGCTTCAATCCCTTCTGCAACTGGTCCAGGTACTGGTCGCGCGGGATCTCGATCGCGCCGTAACGAAGCACATTGTCGTTAATAAATTGCGTGTCGAGCAATGCAAAACGGTTCAATTTCAGGATCTGGATCAGGTAGTGGAATGCGACTTTCGATGCATTGCTCTCGATCGTAAACATCGATTCACCAAAAAACACCCCGTTTATAGAAACCCCGTACAACCCTCCTACCAGCCTCCCCTCGCGCCACGCCTCCACGCTATGCGCGTACCCGATCTCGTGCAATGCCGTGTAGGAAGCGATGATTTCCTCCGAAATCCAGGTCCCGGGCTCGCTCGCACGAGGGAGCGAGCAGCCCCGCATGACGCCTTCAAAATCGGTGTTAATGCGGATATCGAAATGCTTTTTGTTCAAAACGGGCCGAAGCGATTTCGACGGTTTGTAAGTATCGATCGGGATGACCGCCCGCGGGTTGGGCGAATACCAGTAAATCGTACCGTCCGCCTCGGCCATCGGGAATATGCCGTTGATATAGCCATTGAGCAAATCGTCGGTACTGATTGTAGTCATGAAAGCCACTGAATTGGGGAAAAAATATTGTTGATCGAAGTGGGAATAGTACAAAGTTTACCGTTCAAAACGAACCATAAAAATATATCTTCTGTTTCTTTGCTGTAAGATTTTTTTTTTGAAAATTTGCAGCCTCTTAGACGCACAAGCAAGTCAATGAATCACAACGGCATACATACTGTTCTGCATACTACGCCTTTCCGATTCAGGTCCCCACGGACCGCATAATCTCCTTTTACCTACGTGGTAAATATCTAATACCCGCAACTTTCTTACAATTTCTAGACGTCCCATCGTTTTCCTCTGGGTAGTTAATTTATTGTCTTGAACATTTTGTCAGCATAGTCATCAATGAAAAATACCGAAGTAGTGGGCAGTAAGTTTATCGTACAGACTGCCAATGAAAATCATCTCCATTACGCCGAACAAATCTGCGCGGAAATGGAGGAGAGCGCCAAAAAGCGTGGTACCGGTATAGCCAAACGTTCCCCAGTGTACATTATGGAGAAAATGGTGGAAGGAAAAGCCATCATTGCCACCACTGAGACGGGCGAATGGGTAGGGTTTTGTTACATCGAAACCTGGGAGCATGGAAAATTCGTGGCGAATTCAGGGCTGATCGTACATCCTGATTTCCGCAACAGCGGCATGGCGAAAGCTATTAAAATGAAAGCATTCGAACTGTCGCGTCATAAATATCCTGATGCCAAAATTATCGGTATCACTACGAGCCTTCCGGTGATGAAAATCAACTCGGACCTGGGCTACGAGCCAGTGACGTTCAGTGAATTGCCTGCGGACGACGCATTCTGGAAAGGCTGCGCGAGCTGTGTGAATTACGACGTACTCACCCGGACGGGCAGAAAGCATTGTCTTTGCACGGGTATGATGTATGATCCGGAAGATAAGAAACCTGCCGCGAAGCCTACCAACGGGAGCGAACCGGTAACCGAAAGCCATACCTGGGATTTCTTGAAGGAATCGAGCCTTTACGAGCGCTGGATGCGCATTAAGCAACGCATTTTGCTACGAAGGGAAGAACGCGCCAAAAAGAAAAACGCCGGGGCCGTGCTGGTACATTAATGTGCCGCACACTTGATAGATTTTAGTATCTCATTTTTAATACCCCGCCCGGCATCCGAAAAGGTCCGAAGCGGGGTATTTTTTGTTACTTTTGCACCGCAAATCAAGCATTTAGTCAGAATCAATATATAATTACATAATGTCACAGCCCAAAGTAGTATTAGCGTTTTCGGGAGGACTTGATACCTCCTTTTGTGTAAAATATTTAGCCGAAGACAGAGGTTACGAAGTGTACTCCGTTTTGGTTGACACCGGTGGTTTTTCGGACGAAGAGCTGAAAACGATCGAAGCGAATGCCTATGCTTTGGGCGTGAAGCAACATGCCACGATTTCCAAAACCAAAGAATATTACAACGATTGTATCAAATACCTGATCTTCGGTAACATTCTCAAAAACAATACTTACCCGCTTTCCGTAAGCGCAGAGCGCATTTTCCAGGCCGTTGCGGTGGCTGAATATGCCAAAGAAATCGGTGCCAGCGCGATCGCGCACGGTAGCACAGGGGCCGGTAACGACCAGGTTCGTTTCGATATGGCGTTCCGTATCATCGTACCGGAAGCCGAGATCATCACCCCGATCCGCGACCTGAAACTTTCCCGCGAAGCGGAAATCGAGTACCTGACGGCTAAAGGCGTTTCCCGCGACTGGACCAAAGCTGCATACAGCATTAACAAAGGCCTTTGGGGAACATCCGTGGGCGGCAAGGAAACATTGACTTCCGACCAATACCTGCCCGAATCGGCATGGCCTACGCAGATCACCAAAACAGAGCCGGAGCGCATTACTTTGGAATTTGTGAATGGTGAATTGAAAGGCGTTGCCGGTGAAACTTTTGAAAACTCGGTAACGGCTATTCAAAAGCTGGCCGAAATCGCGCAGCCATTCGGCATCGGCCGGGATATCCATGTGGGCGACACCATTATCGGTATCAAAGGCCGCGTAGGTTTTGAAGCAGCTGCCCCGCTGATCATCATCAAAGCGCACCATACGCTTGAAAAACATGTTTTGACAGAACAACAATTGTACTGGAAAGAACAGCTTTCGAACTGGTACGGCAGCTTGCTGCACAAAGGGCAGTTTGTAGAGCCGGTCATGCGTAATATCGAAACATTCCTCGCAGATACGCAGTCGCACGTGACGGGTAAAGCTCATGTGTACCTCGCACCGCACCGCTTCCATGTGGAGGGTATTGAGTCACCATTTGATTTGATGTCGTCGAAATTCGGCAGCTACGGTGAAATGAACAATGCCTGGACCGGCGACGACGTAAGAGGCTTCTCGAAAGTGGCTTCGAACCAGGTGATGATTTATGGAAAAGTAAGTGACTCGGTGAATCAGTAATTAAAATGAGTTTATCGACGAACATAAATATTGGCATCATAGGCGCAGCCGGCTATACCGGCGGTGAGCTGATCAGAATACTGGTAAACCACCCAAACGTCAACATCGCATTCGCGCATAGCAAAAGCCAGGCGGGCAAGCCGGTTTATGCGACGCACACAGATTTGCTAGGGGATACAGAACTGGTATTTTCGGGAGACGACATTCAGCCCCTGTTGGATCAGGCAGGTTTGAATGCGATTTTCCTTTGCTCCGGCCATGGCGAATCGAAGAAGTTTCTGGATGAATACCAATTACCGGCGACGGTGAAAGTAATCGACCTCAGCACGGATTTTCGGGATGAGTCGAATGGTTTTGTATACGGCTTGCCTGAGTTGCAACGCGAGCAGATTAAAGGCGCGACTAAAATCGCTAACCCAGGCTGCTTCGCGACGAGCATTGAATTGGCGGTATTGCCGCTCGCCAAGGCAGGTTTGATCCAGGACGACGTTCACGTGAGCGCCGTTACGGGCAGCACGGGCGCGGGGCAGGCGCTGAGCGCGACGACGCATTTCACCTGGCGGAACAACAACATGTCGATCTATAAGGCTTTCTCGCACCAGCATTTGACGGAGATCAAAATGACTTTCGGGAAGTTGCAGGGCGGTTTCGATAAAGCTGTGAATTTCGTGCCTTACCGCGGCGACTACACGCGAGGCATTATCGCCAATGTGTATACCCGCTTTGCCGGAACGTTGGATGAAGCAAAAGCCATTTACAAAGACTTTTACGCCTCCCATCCGTTCACGCACGTAAGCGACACGCCGATCGATTTGAAGCAGATTGTGAATACCAATAAATGCTTCGTGCATTTGGAAGTACATGACGGCCAGCTGCTGATCACGAGCATTATCGATAACCTGACCAAAGGCGCGTCGGGACAAGCGGTACAGAATATGAACCTGCTGTTCGGCCTGCCGGAAGATGCAGGGCTGCGGTTGAAGGCGCCGGCGTTTTAATTAGTGCCGCACCTTGTTTGAGTTTTGCATGTAAAGAGACCATCGCTATGAATGATTTGATTCAAACATATAATCAGTTGAGCGAAACACAACAAAGGCAACTAGTTGCTTTTGCTAATTTGCTCCTGCTCAAACAGAAGGCTAAGCAGCCAACCGGAAATCTCACTGAGTGGAAAGACAAGATAGCCAAGGTTTCCACTTGGAGTGAAGAAGACATTAAAACGCTCGAAGAGAACGCAAAACATATAAGTAAGTGGAAAGCACAGGATTGGTAATCGACACCGGGATTTTCATTGAATATCTCCGGAAAACTGAAAAATCGAAAACTATCCTGGCGTCATTACCCAATGATTCCTCGCTGTTTGTTTCTGCTGTAACCGTATATGAATTGATGATGGGAGCAACTAACGATCAGAAGAAAAAAGACGTGGAAATACTTCTTGAAGGAGTTTCCGTCCTGCCTTTTGATGAAGAGGTTTCTATGAAGGCTGCTGAAATATATCACAATCTGCGAAGGCGGAACCTGATGATTGAATTTCGCGACATATTCATCGCTGCCACAGCACTCGTTTTTCAATTACCGATCAAAACATTAAACAAGGATCATTTTCAAAGAATTGAAACTTTGGATTTAGCCTGATAAACCACAAAAAAATGTCACACCTTTTTGACGTCTACCCCATTTACGATATAGAACCCGTAAAAGCCGAGGGCAGCTACCTCTGGGACCAGCATGGCACCAAATACCTCGACCTCTACGGCGGCCATGCGGTGATTTCCGTCGGCCATTGCCATCCCTATTATGTGGATAAGCTGACGAAGCAGCTGAATGCGATCAGCTTTTATTCCAATTCCGTCAAAATTTCCATTCAGGAAGAGCTGGCAGAGAAACTGGGCGAGCTTTCGGGCTATCCCGATTACAAATTGTTCCTGTGCAACTCCGGCGCGGAAGCGAATGAGAATGCCTTGAAACTCGCTTCTTTTCATAATGGAAGAACGAAGGTGATTTCTTTCACGAAATCGTTCCACGGCCGGACGGCAGGCGCGGTGGCTGCTACTGATAATCCATCGATCGTTGCACCGGTAAATTACAAGGAACACGTTACTTTCCTGCCATTCAACGATGTTGAAGCAGCTGCGGAAGGCATTACCGACGAGGTTTGTGCAGTGATTGTGGAAGGCATTCAGGGCGTAGGAGGTATCAATGTGTGTACCGACGAATTTTTGCAGACGCTGAGACGCAAATGCGACGAAACCGGCGCGATCCTGATCCTCGACAGCGTACAATGCGGCTACGGACGGACGGGCAAATTCTTCTCGCACCAGTTCAGCGGCGTCGAGCCGGACATTATGTCGATGGCCAAAGGCATGGGCAACGGCTTCCCGATCGGCGGGATATTGATCTCTCCGAAATTCAAAGCGAGCTATGGCTTGCTGGGAACGACATTCGGCGGTAACCACCTGGCTTGCGCGGCCGGCGTGGCGGTGCTCGACATTATGAAGGAAGAAAACCTGATCGCGAATGCGGCGGAGATCGGCGACTATCTGTTCGAAGGCATTAAGGCGATTGGCGGGTATAAGGAATTGAGAGGCCGCGGGCTGATGATCGGGATCGAATATGATTTCCCGGTGAAAGACCTGCGTAACAAGCTTTTGTTTGAGCACAAAATGTTCACAGGCGTGGCGGGCGCGAACACGATCCGTTTGCTGCCATCGCTCGCATTGGGCAAAACGGAGGCCGATCTGTTCCTCGAAGCATTGAAAAAAGAAGTATCTGTCGCAGCTGAGTGATTTTTTTGAACTAATACCATCCTTGTCCCAGTTGAGAATAGGAACACCTATCTCCGAAATTTTAACCTGAATGAAACACTTTCTTTCCATTAAAGACGTCACCGACCTCCCTCAGCTCATCAGCAGCGGTATCGCAGCCAAAAAGGACCCGTTTGCAGACCAGGCGCTTGGGAAAAACAAAACGATAGGCCTGTTGTTTTTCAATTCGAGTTTGAGGACGAGGATCAGTACCCAGAAAGCAGCGCAAAACCTCGGCTTGAATGTGATTACGATGAATGTCGGCCAGGATGGTTGGGGACTGGAAATGGAAGAAGGCGTGATCATGAACGGCGACAAGGCGGAGCACGTGAAGGAAGCGGCGGCTGTGATCGGCAGCTATTGCGATATCATCGGTATCCGTTCGTTCGCAGGCTTGCAGGATCGCGAGAAGGATTATTCTGAAATTGTTTTCCAGCAATTCAAAAAATACGCGCAGGTACCGATCGTGAACCTCGAATCGGCGACGCGGCACCCGCTGCAATCGCTCGCCGACTGCATTACCATCGAAGAATTCAAGCTCAAAAAGCGCCCGAAAGTGGTTTTGACCTGGCTTCCGCATTTCAAAGCATTGCCCCAGGCGGTAGCCAACTCTTTCTGCGAATGGATGAACCCCATGGACGTCGAACTAGTGATCACGCACCCGGAAGGGTACGACCTCTCCCCCGATTTCGTGGGTAAAGGGCAGGTTATCTACGACCAGGACAAGGCTTTGGAAGGCGCGGATTTTGTATACGGCAAAAACTGGTCGTCTTTCAATGAATATGGCAAGGTATTGAACACCGACCCGTCTTGGATGATCACCGAGGCTAAAATGGCATTGACCGACAACGGCAAATTCATGCATTGCCTCCCCGTTCGCCGCAATATGAAAGTGGCCGACGAGGTACTCGACGGCCCGCGTTCGCTCGTGATCGAGCAGGCTGCCAACCGTGAATGGTCGGCGCAGGCGGCATTGAAAGAGGTCTTGTTAGGATTGTAATTGCTATTTTTGCAAGATTGAAAAAGAAAAGGGAATAGTCTTCCGCGACTGGCTTCCTCTCATGAAACTGATTATAAAATGAGTACAACCACATTGGCTCAACCCTTCGATACCACAACGATGAATGAAGTCCGGAAAACGGGCGTATTGATCGTCAACCTCGGCACGCCCGACAGCCCGTCGGTACCCGATGTACGCAAATACCTGCGCCAGTTCCTGATGGACGAGCGCGTGATCGATATTCCGTACCTGAACCGCTGGTTCCTCATTAACCTGATCATCGCGCCGTTCCGCGCACCCAAATCCGCGAAAGTTTACAAGCAGCTTTGGCGCCCCGACGGCTCTCCGCTGAAAACGTACGGCTATTCGGTGAAGGAAAAGTTGCAAAAGGTACTGGGCGAAGACTACATCGTGGAATTAGCGATGCGTTACCAGAACCCGAGCATTGAAAAAGCATTGACCGCATTGCGCAAGGAATGCCTGACAGAAATCGTCATCGTGCCGTTCTTCCCGCAATATGCCTCGGCGTCCACCGGCTCGGTGTACAAAGAGGTCATGCGCGTCGTGAAAGACTGGGAAGTATTACCCGAAATCCGTTTTGTCAACCGTTTCCTCGAACACCCGAAGTTCATCAAGGGTTTCGTGGATTTGGGTAAAAAATACATGGCGCAGCACGATTACGACCATTTCGTGTTCAGCTACCACGGCCTGCCTGAGCGGCAGATCACCAAGGGCGATGTGACGGGCAGTTTTTGCCAGTTCGGCAGCTGCTGCGACAAGCTCGATCACCGCAACCAGCATTGCTACCGCGCCCAGTGCTTCGAAACGACACGTTTGCTCGTGAAAGGCATGGGCATTCCCGAAGGCAAGTATACAACCTGCTTCCAGTCGCGACTGGGCAAAAATCCGTGGATCAAGCCTTATACCGATGAGGTAATCCCTGAACTGACGAAAAAAGGCGTGAAAAGCGCATTGGCATTTTCCCCCGCATTCGTCGCCGACTGTCTGGAAACGACCATCGAGGTGGGCGAAGAATATAAAGAGCTGTTCGAGAAGGAAGGCGGAGTGCATTGGCAGCTTGTCGAGAGTCTCAACGACTCCGACATATGGGTCGAATGCCTCGAAGATATCGTAAAAAACCCGGCCTCCTGATTCAGGGGCCGGGTTTTGGCTTTTATAGCTTCATGCTTCTGCAGATCGAACCGCTGTTAAGGCCTGGCAGGCATTTACAGAATAATGCTTTCTTTCTTATAAAGACTGATCAGCGTTTCCGCTGCGTAATCGATCTCCGCTTCCGTATTGTATTTGCCAAACGAAAAACGCACATTAGCGCGGTTCTCATCGATCCTGAGCTCATTCAGCACGTGTGAGCCAATGTCGGTCCCGCTCGAACACGCGCTGCCGCCTGAAACGGCGATCCCGGCAATGTCAAGGTTGAACAGCAGCATATCGCTGATGTCCGACGGC
Organism: Dyadobacter beijingensis DSM 21582; assembly: GCF_000382205.1. GTDB lineage: Bacteria > Bacteroidota > Bacteroidia > Cytophagales > Spirosomataceae > Dyadobacter > Dyadobacter beijingensis. The sequence continues at coordinate 515,280 of NZ_KB907787.1, read as the reverse complement.
GGCAGGCTTACGCTTAGCACGGTGTAAAGACTTTCGCCCAATTCGGCAGACTTGCCATTGAACGTCACTCCTTCGATACCGGATTGCAATTTTGCGATCATGCGGCCTTTTAGCCCTTCGATATGCGCCTGGTGAGCGTCCATGTCACGGTAAGCGATTTCCAGTGCTTTCGCCAGGCCTACAATGCCGTAAATATTCTCGGTCCCGCCCCGCATGTTACGCTCCTGTGCGCCCCCGTGCACGAAGGGATGGATTTTAATGCCCGGACGAACGTACAAAAAACCGACGCCTTTCGGACCATTGAACTTATGTGCCGCGCCGACGATGAAATTCGTTTTCAGCTTTTGCAGATCGTGGCGGTAATGGCCCATCGTCTGCACGGTGTCGCTGTGAAAAATCGCGTCGTATTTCTCGCAAATGTCGCCCGCCGCTTCCAGGTCGAGCAGGTTACCGATCTCATTGTTACCATGCATGAGGGATACCAGCGAGCGTGGCTTCGAGGCCAGCAGTGCGTCCAGATGCCCCAGGTCGACTTCACCTTTCTCATTCAGGTTGACGAAGCTCAGCTCGATGACGCCCAGCTTCTTCAAATGTTCCAGCGTATGCAGTACCGCGTGGTGCTCGATGCGGGAAGTAATGGCATGTTTCAGGCCGAAAGTCTCGATGCTTGAACGGATAGCGGTATTGTCCGCCTCGGTACCGCCGGATGTGAAGAAGATCTCTGCCGGGGCCGCATTCAAAATTCCCGCGATGTTCTTCCGGGCGCGCTCGATGGATGAGCGTACCGCACGGCCGAACGAATGGATGGATGAGGGGTTACCGAATTGCTCGGTCATCAGCGGCAGCATGGCTTCCAGAACCTCAGGGTCCAGTTGCGTCGTCGCCGCATTGTCCAGATAGACTTTCATTGGATATAAATTAGAAAGATCACTCATTGCCAGTTTCCGACAACAAGTGACCTGAATTTGCTTAGCAACAGCTTTATTATTTCTTAGGTTCCGAAATGATTTCCTTGATATCGGAAATGATCTTATTGGCAAGGTTAATGGCCGTCGTCTGTGTTTCCGATTCCGAGTAAATGCGGATAATCGGCTCGGTATTAGACCTTCTCAAATGCACCCATTCGCGGTCGAATTCGATGCGGACGCCGTCGACCGTATTAACGGGCTGCTTGGAATAGCGTGTCTGAATGCGGTCGAGAATATTGTCGACGTTGATTTCCGGCGTAAGCTCGATCTTGTTTTTGGAGATATAATAATTCGGGTAGGCCCGCCTTAAACCGGATGCTTTCTTGCCCGATTTCGCCAAATGCGTCAGGAACAATGCTATGCCCACGAGCGCGTCGCGGCCATAGTGGCTTTCGGGGTAAATGACCCCTCCGTTGCCTTCCCCGCCGATCACCGCATTGTTGGCTTTCATGGCGTTCACCACATTCACCTCGCCTACTGCCGATGCAAGGTATTCGCCGCCGGCTTTAAGGGTGACGTCGCGCAATGCGGCCGTCGACGATAAATTCGAAACCGTGTTGCCCGGGGTATGTTTCAACACATAATCCGCCACGGCAACCAATGTATATTCTTCACCGAACGGCGTCCCATCCTCGCACATGAGCGCGAGCCTGTCAACGTCCGGGTCCACGACGATCCCGAGCTGGTAGGAGCCATTGTTGAGCTCCTTGCTGATGTCGTGCAAATGCTCCGGCAGCGGCTCGGGGTTGTGTGCGAAGTTACCGGTCGGCTCGCAGTTCAGCTTCTTGATGTTCTTCGGATCTACGCCCAGCGCTTCGAGCAGCTGCGGTACGGCAATGCCCCCAGTAGAGTTCACCGCATCGACCACAATCCTGAAATTGGCGTTTTTGATCGCTTCCGCATCCACAAGCGATAGCGAAAGCACATGATCGATATGCTTTTGGAGATAGGTATTGTCGGAAGCGTATCCGCCCAGTTTCTTCACGTCGGGAAAAATAAAATCTTCCGCTTCGGCGATGCGGAGCACTTCCGCGCCTTCCGCTTCCGAAATGAATTCGCCTTCGTGGTTGAGCAGTTTGAGGGCATTCCACTGGATCGGGTTGTGGCTTGCTGTCAGGATGATCCCCCCCGCCGCGCCTTCCGCTCTCACGGCTATCTCGACGGTAGGAGTGGTGGAAAGGCCAAGGTCGAGCACATTCAGGCCCACGCCTTGCAAGGTACCGGCTACGAGGCGGCTTACCATTTCACCGGAAAGCCTGGCATCCCTGCCGATCACTACCTTCTGATTCTGCGGATTTGTACGCCTCACCCATGTCCCGTATGCCGCAGCAAACTTAACAACATCAATCGGAGTCAGCGCCTCACCCGATTTTCCACCCACGATTCCCCTGATTCCTGAGATAGATTTAATTAACGTCACGATCTAGAATTCCTCTTTATGTTTGGTTGCAAAAATACTAAAATTCCCTCTCCCCACTTAGATTTTTCTACAAACAAAAAACTACAACTGATTATCTGGATTGATATCGTTCGTCTGTTTTCGGCATGAGTGATTTGCCGGAAATAGGGCATTAAAACGTGTCTCAGAGCTGCATTGACCGGTTATGCGGTCGAAGTTTCCCCCATTTTACCGAACACCGGGTCCATCCATTCCAGGGACAATTTTTGTACGGAATTGCTCAATAATGCGCTCCATTGCTTACCCACGTAGTCGAGGTCGTCCTTCTCGAAACGGTGCTCCACGAGCTGGAATGAGTCCTTTTCATACATGACGACATCTATCGGGTAATCCACATCATTGGAACTGACCCTTGTAGAATCGAACGACAAAAAACCGATTTTCAATGCATCCTGCATCGACGACTCGAATTTGAGGCTCCGATACAACAACGGCTTGCCATAACCCGAATTACCGATGATGATAAACGGCGAGCCGTCGCCCACTTCCACCCAGTTGCCTTCGGGATATAACAGGAACAGCTTATGGTCCGAATCGTTTTCGAGCTGGCCGCCGACGATCGCGAAAAGGTTGAAAACCAGCCCCGCATTGTTGAGCGCATGCCGGTCCTCGTCGGCTACCCGCCTGACCTGCTGCCCCAATGCATTCACGGCCTTGTAAAGCTTGTCGAATGAAGTGTCCCGCTCTTCCAGGACTTCCTTGAAATAGGTAATGGCCTTATCCCGCACCGACCTCAAACCGGAGGTCATGACAAAAATCGAATGCTTCTCCGACTGATATACAGATACTTTCTTATTGGTCGAAACTTCGGTTCCGGAAGTAAGGCGGGTGTCCGCAATGGCCACCAGGCCGGATGCTACTTTGATACCCAGGCAATATGTCATGTCTTAGCGGCTCAATAATGATAGAGTCGCTAAGATAGGAAAGTTTTGATCAGTTCATCCACTGACTTTTGAAATGCCCCTGGCTCTGGCTTTGCGATTGACCCGTATCCAAACCGAAGTACATATCGAAGATTTTATTGTCCACTTCGTTGTTCTTGATCTGGAATTTATCGAGATACTCGTGCAGCCCCATCTTGAAAACGTCTTCCACGTCTGTGAATTCCAGCTCGCTGCGGATCTTGCTCAATGCGCGCTCGGCCGGGCTGGTATAACCCCGTTCGGGAATAGAGCCGGCAATGGCGTAAAGCGACAGTTCCGCCTGGCGCACCGAATACGCGATCGAGCGCGGGAAAAGCTTGTCGAGGATCAGGAACGCCACGATGTTCATCGGCGTCAGCGCCCGGTGCGTCTGCCGGTACATATTGTAGGCACTCACCGATTTCAGTACGGCCGTCCAAAGCATTAAATCCAATGTCGACCCCGAAGTACCCGCATCCTGCAAAAGCGTGAAATATTTTACATCCAGGAAACGCGAGCATTTGTCGGCCCGCTCGATATGCCGGCCGAGGCGGCCGAAATGCCAGGCTTCGTTGCGCGTGATCGACGAGTCGACGACGCCGTGGAAAAGCTGGCAGTTTTTGCGGATATCGGTAAAATAGGCTTGCATATGGTCCATATTCCGGAAATCGTCGGGCGATGTTCCCTTAATGGCCAGGTAAAACGTGTTGATACTCTCCCACATTTCCTTCGAAATGGTCTCCCGGATCGTGCGCGCATTCTCGCGGGCTTCGTAGAGGCAGCTGATAATCGAGTTCGGATTCCGCTTGTCGAATGTCATGAAATGGATGACATCCTCTTTCGTAGGCTTATCGTAGTATTTGTAAAACAGGAAATGGTCGGCTGTTGCGATCAGAAGCGGCTCCCATTGTTCGTCCACATCGGGCGGAAGGTCGAGGGCCAGGTTAAAATTAACTCCCACGAAACGGGCATAATTCTCAACCCGTTCCATATATCGGTTCATCCAGTAAATTGAATTCGCAACTCGGCTCAACATAAAGGGTAAGTACGTCTCTAAATTTGTAAATCAGAATAATCACTAAGTGATCAAACCAAAATACCTAATAATATTTTGCAAATACAAGCATATACAAAAAGTTATATTATTTCCTCACAAATTATTATTCTACAAAATTCCCCGGGAAGCCTTGGAATCTTCCCGAAACGTTTAATTTTTGTAAATTAACCTTTCATCAAACCATAACCCGTATTTCCTGTGTCAAAGAAAGAACAATTTATTGCAGCAATTCAGAAATCTTATCAAACTGACAAACCTGTAATTCATTTGGGGTCGGCCATTCTCGATGGCGAGATTATCGGCGAGGCCCGCGTGAACCTTCCCTTGCGCATGATGAACCGCCACGGACTGGTGGCCGGAGCGACCGGATCGGGTAAAACGCGCACACTGCAGGTATTCGCCGAACAGCTTTCCGCAGCCGGCGTGCCCGTATTCATGTCGGATATCAAGGGCGACCTTTCGGGCATTGCGCAGCCGGGCAAGACCAATGCAGCCCTCGAAGAACGCGCGCAGATACTCGGTACCGTTTTCGAACCCAAAGGCTTTCCCGTAGAGCTGTATTCGCTCAGCGGCAAAAAAGGCGCCCAAATGCGCGCAACCGTCCTCGAATTCGGCCCGATATTGCTTTCCAAAATATTCGAATTGAACGAAACGCAGGCCGGCGTGCTCGCCATCCTATTTAAATACGCCGACGATAAGGACCTGCCGATGGTGGATTTGAACGATTTGAAAAAAGTCCTCAACTACCTCGCCGAAGGCCCCGGCGCCGCGGAGATCAAAGCCGATTACGGCACTATTTCAGCATCCACAGCCGGTACGATCCTCCGCAAGATCGTCGCGCTGGAACAGCAGGGCGTGGGTAGTATTTTCGGGGAAAAATCATTCGATATAGAAGACCTGATCAATAAGGTCGACGGCCAGGGCGTGATCAGCCTGCTGAATGTGTCCGATGTGCAGGACCGCCCCGCGTTGTTCTCGACATTTATGCTGAGCCTTCTGGCGGAACTATATCAAAAACTACCGGAAGCGGGGGATCTGGACAAACCCAAGCTGGTATTCTTCCTCGACGAAGCGCATTTGCTCTTCAAGGACGCGCCCAAAGCATTTCTCGAACAGATCGAGCAAGTAGTGCGGCTCATCCGGTCCAAAGGCGTGGGGATTTTCTTCTGTACCCAAATGGCGCAGGACGTGCCGGTATCGGTGCTCGGCCAGCTTGGCAACCGCGTGCAGCACGTGCTCCGCGCATTCACGCCGCAGGATGCCGAAGGGTTGAAACAAACTGTCAAAACCTATCCGAAATCCGATTTCTATTCCATCGACCAGATACTCACGACATTAGGAATCGGCCAGGCGCTCATCACGGTTTTGAATGAAAAAGGTATCCCTACCGAAGTGGCCGCCACGCATTTAATGCCACCGGCGTCCATTATGGGCCCGATGGTGCAGGCCGATTACGACCAGCACGTGCAAAAATCGGATGTGTACTCGAAGTACAAAGATCCTGTCGACCCCGAGAGCGCGTACGAAATCCTGACCAAGCGCATGGAAGAGCAGGCGCGCAAGGAAGCCGAGGTGAAAGAAGCCGAAGTGCAGGCGAAAGTCGAGGCGAAAAAGGAGAAAGAGCAATCGAGCATGATCTCCGACGCGCTCAACTCGCCATTGGCCAAACAAATAGGCCGCGAAGTAGTCCGCGGCGTTTTTGGAATGCTGTTTGGCAAGAAAACCACCTCGCGGAAGAGCGGGGGCGGGTTGTTCGGATTCTAAACATCCGTATCAAACCCGATCACGCAGCGCTGGTTTTCCAGTTTGATCAGATTCTGATATACATCGAGACGCGTTTTGGCATTGTCGAACGCGTCTCGGTACTGTTCCTTCAACTCCCGCCGTTTGATCGCTTCCAGAAAACGGCGCGCATCGCCCTCGTTTTCCAGCAGCAGTTCAGGCACCACGGTAGGCTTGTTATTGTCGTCTTTGGCAACCATTGTCACATAGGAAGTATTCGTATGCCGCACCGTGCGGTTCCTGACGTTTTCAGCCACCACACGAATACCCACTACGAGCGAAGTCCGGCCGACATAGTTCACCGATGCGTGCAGCGACACGAGATCGCCTACCTCCACCGGTTCCAGAAAATCCACCGCATCCACCGAAACCGTCACGCAATAGGTGCCCGCATGGCGCGTCGCGCACGCATACGCGACCTTGTCGATCAGCGAGAGCAATATCCCCCCGTGTATTTTCCCGCCGAAGTTGGCGTAGGAAGGGATCATCAATTCGGTAAGGGTAGTCTGGGAGAAACTGACGGGCCTGGGCTCCATAAGCATTGTTTATTTTTTCAAAAAGATGGTTTTACCGGTTTTAGCAGCCTCTTTGGCCGTTTCCAGTATTTCTACGACGGTCACATTCACCGGCAGCCCGTACAAATCGTTCTGATCGAGTTTCAGACGCCCCTGCACGACGTCGGCCAGCACAGAGAACGGATCGGTATAAGGGGCCGGGCGCGGATCTAGTTTCAATGTTTCTTCCGGTGCTTTTTCCTGTAAGCGCTGGCGAACGGTGGTCGCATTCACGGCCACGGCATAGCCTTTATTGCCATATACTTCCATGTCCTTTCTGGCAAATGACCAGTTCCAGGAGCCCTGGATAATGCATTGCGCCTTGGGATATTGCAGGATAATGGACGCCTCATCGTCGACATTCTTGTAGATATCCGGCTTGTTCTGGTGCGTCGCGGCGGTGACCGAAATGGGCCGCTCCCCTTTCATGAGCCAGGTCATGAGGTTGGCGCCATAGCAGCCAAAGTCGACCAACGCGCCGGCACCGTTTTTCACCGGATCGGTCAAAATAGCGAAAAACTCCTTGCTCACCCCGATTTCCTTGGGCCCCTGATGGCCGTCGTTGACCATTACTTTCCGGATTTCGCCCAGCTTACCGTCCTGAATGAGCTGGTTCACATGCTGGTTGCTTGCGTACCAGGAGGTTTCGTAGTTGGTCAAAACGTGGATATTGTTCTGCGTTGCCAGCTTCTGGATTTCCTTTGCATCGGCAAATGTCGTCGCCAGCGGCTTTTCCACCATCACATTCACTTTCCTCGGCGCACAGGCGCGAACCACCACCACGTGCTCGCTGATCGCCCCGAATGCAGAAACGGCTTCCGGTTTCGTCTCATCGAGCATTTTATTCAGGTCTGAATAAAACAGTTTCGGATCGAGCTTGTAGCGTTCGGTAAACTGTTTCACCAGATCGGGGTTCGTTTCCCAGATGCCTACCAGCTGAATGTCGGTTTTGTCTTTCCGGTTAAAAATCCAGCCTACGTGGCCGTGGCTTAGCCCTGCTACCGCCACGCGAACGGGTTTCTGGGCCATGGAAGTAAGGCTGAGGAATGCCAGGAAAAGGAATGCGAGTGTTCTCATATCAGTTGCGGTTTAGGATAATTTATCGATAATATCTTTGATCACTTCCTGCAAGTAGGCGCCATTGTACGGCCCGTACCAGCTCATGGTTTTTGTTTCGTACAAATCGCGGTTGAAATACTTATCGTGGGTTATGTAGCCGATATAGCCGCCGTTAAAGCTCGTCACCATCAGGTTCAGGCCCTTGGTTTTCGCATAAGCATCGAGGCTGGCGGTGAGCTCGCCGGAAAAGTCGCAGGGCATGCCTACCATGAGAATGTTGCCCACGCGCAATGCTTTTACAAACACGGGATATTCGCCGAATGCCTTTTTGAATGCCCACGGCCGGAGTACGATGTTCATCGTCAGGCGCGGCGTGGGTTCACGGAGCGGCAGGGGCAACGTCAGCGTTTCCACGATTGCGCTCTTCGCGTCCTCCCTTGTGGTTGCAGGTGACAGCAATGCATTCTGCACGCCGAATGCCTGGTTTTTCACCTCATCGAAATCATCCGTACCTTTTTCGATCGGCCCCATGCTGCCTACCGCCCCGGCCATGTACATCGCGAAATTGTAGCGTCCCTTTTCCAGCGAGTCCACGAGCATGCCTGGGTAGTCGCGGGAGAGGACGATGTTTTTGGAATTCAATACCGTGGAATGTGCCGCGAATGAGCTGAGAATGGCCTTCTGCCCGCTTCGGGTAACAAATGCCGCCGACCGGATCTCGGGGTCGATGCCTCCCTCCTCGCCTACCAGCCGGTTGCGGATATCCAGCGAGTCGAGCGATTCGAGGTATGTCAGCTGCACAGGTTCTACCCTTTTCTGCGCGTCGGCAATGGCCTGGTGAAATGCATTGGCAAGGTTTTCCACAATAGCAGGGTCATACTTTCCCGAAAAGAACAGCGACGAAATGCCCGTTCCCCAACCGCCGACGCTGTTGTGGCTGTGCGTGGCTCCGAAATAGATCTGGTCAAACGGAATATCGCCCGGTTTCAGCTTCTCTTTCAATACCTTAATGACGGTGGGCGGGATGATGAGCAGGTCGGCCGCGATGATGGCGGCTTTGGTATGGCCATTGTCGATCACCATCGCACGCACGTATACGGAGTCGTGCACGGCGGTGTAGGGTTTGCCGCGCCGGTTGCCGTAGCCCGCCGTGGGTGTTGGCGTTGCGGGTGTGATGTTTACTTTGGCCCAACCGGCCCGCAAAGCGCCGGCCGTGTCTGCCGGAGTCACTTTTACGCCGCCGATCAGCGTTTTCCATTCTTTATAATAAGCCATTTGCTGATACGGCGTGTCGTCCATCGTCGTGATCATCGTGGCAATGGCGATTACCAGCACGAGCAGGAATATGCCTATAACTTTGAGTACAATGCGAAGCAATTTCATGGATTGCGTATAGTGGAGTTCAGGTTTGAAGGAAAAGACGGGAGGTCCTGTTTTCTATTGATCACAAAAATACCCGGCAAACCTGGTTTCGGTTCATGCCGGGTACCTTTTGGGCATTAAATGTTTGTCGAAAGCGCTTCAGGGCTGTTTTACGAGCTGAATATTCGCGATCAGCTTCACGTCCTCGCCAATTACCAGGCCGCCCGAATCGGTCAGCTGCATGTAGTTGAGGCCAAATTCCTGGCGGCTCAGACGGCCCTCCACCTCGAAACCGATGCGCGTGTTTCCGTTCGCATCCTTCTCGGCCCCGCCGTATTCGGCGTCGAGCTCGATGGGCTTCGTAATACCTTTCAGGGTAAGGAGGCCCGAAAGCTTGTAATTATCGCCTTTTACCTGATGAAAATAGTTGGATTGAAAAGTAATGTGCGGATATTGCTCGGCATCGAAGAAATCCGCCGACCGCAAATGGGCATCGCGCATTTCCACGTTGGTATCGATACTGCTCACGTCGAGTGAGAAATGTATTTCCGCGTTTTCGAAGTTATTCAAATCCGAAGTAGCCCCGCCCTCAAAGTTCTTGAACGAACCGGTGATGGTTGAAATCACGAGGTGTTTGATCTTGAATTGCACTTCGGAGTGCGTAGGGTCTACAATCCATTTTGTAACTGCCATAGATGTATTATTTAAATTTCACTAAATACTACTCGCTCTAAAATTAGCATTCCTGACATACAAACGTCGATAAAATGGATTTAATTCTGGTCTTTGCGCATGTTCACGATAAAATAAATGGCACGTAATTTTTAAATAACTATGCATCATTACATTGAACTCAAATACTAATCCGACTCATACATGAAAATGAAGGGAAGAAGCATATTCACGTACGACGTGTATGCCCCCACCACCGTAACGACCATGTTACGCCCCCGCCGCCAGGAAGGCCAATCGATCATACAGGAAGGTTTCAATATCGAGCCGTCGGTACCGTTTTCGGAATACACCGATCTGTACGGTAACCCCTGCCAGCGCACCATTTTACCGGTCGGGAGAGTTACCATTTCTACGGAAGTACAGGCGCAGGTAAGCCCTACGAAGCCCATACCGAACCCTGCACCTGCGTATATGCTGGTAGGGGACCTGCCCGATGAAGTGATGCATTACATTCTGCCGAGCCGCTACTGCCAGTCTGATCTGCACGAAGTCAATATGCTGGCGATGGAAATCGCTGGTAACCTCACGCCCGGTTACGACCAGGTGGAAGCCATCCGCAGCTGGATTCATAACAATGTAAGGTATCAATACGGCATGTCCGATGCCTCCACCACGGCCCTCGATACCGCCCGCAGCCGTGTAGGCGTGTGCCGCGATTTTACGCATTTGGCTATCGCATTATGCCGAAACCTCTGCATTCCCACCCGGATGACGGTAGGTTACCTCGATAAATTGAAGGATATGGACCTGCATGCGTGGTTTGAGGTGTTTATCGGCGGCGAGTGGTACACATTCGATGCGGTGCAGGAAAAGACCGAAGGTTACCGCATTGAAATCGCCCACGGCCGCGACGCCGCCGACGTGGCGATGGTGACGCAGTACGGGAATGCCACGTTGCAATCCCTGCATGTAGAAGTAGAGCTCCTGGAACCGGAGCAATAGGACAAAAAGCCGGTACCGGAATCCGGTATCGGCTTTGTTTTATCGGTTTTAGCTATTGAAATGTGGTCTAAATCACGCCCAACGTCTGCCCAACCTTCGTAAACGCCGCAACGGCCTTTTCCAGGTCTTCCTGCTCGTGCCCGGCGGAGATTTGTACGCGGATGCGCGCCTTGCCCTGCGGCACTACCGGGTAGAAGAACCCGATCACGTAAATGCCTTCTTCGAGCAGTTTGGCGGCGAAATCCTGCGCCAATGTCGCTTCGTACAGCATAATCGGCACAATGGGGTGCTCGCCCGGCAGAATATCGAAGCCCGCTTCGGTCATGGCTTTGCGGAAATATTGCGCATTGCGTTCCAGCTTGTCGCGCAGGGCAGTAGATGAGGTAAGCAAATCGAGCACTTTGATGGAAGCGCCTACAATGGACGGGGCCAATGTGTTGGAAAACAAATACGGCCTTGAACGCTGGCGCAGAATCTCTACGATCTCTTTTTTCGCAGCCGTAAACCCGCCGGACGCGCCGCCCAATGCCTTACCGTAAGTGCCGGTAATAATATCGATGCGGCCCATTACATTGCGGAATTCGTGCGTACCGCGACCGGTTTTGCCCATGAAACCCGTGGCGTGGCATTCGTCGATCATGACCATAGCTTCGTATTGCTCGGCCAGGTCGCAGATTTTGTCAAGCCGCGCAATGGTACCATCCATCGAGAACACGCCGTCGGTCACGACGAGAATGCGGCGGCTGCCCTGGGCATCTTGCAGCTGCTTTTCCAGGTCGGCCATGTCGTTGTGCTTATAGCGGAAGCGTTTCGCCTTGCAAAGCCGCACGCCGTCGATGATCGACGCGTGGTTCAGCTCGTCGGAAATGATGGCATCCTGCTCGTTCAGCAAAGGCTCGAACACCCCGCCGTTCGCATCGAAAGCGGCGGCGTAGAGAATGCAATCCTCCGTGCCAAGGAATTCGGCTGTTTTGCGTTCCAGCACCTTGTGAATGTCCTGCGTGCCGCAAATAAACCGCACCGACGACATTCCGAAACCATGCGTATGAATGGCCTCGATACCCGCCTGGATCACATCCGGGTGCGACGACAGGCCGAGGTAATTGTTTGCACAAAAGTTAAGCACATCCGCGCCATCGGTTGTCGCAATATGCGCCGCCTGCGGCGTCGTGATCACGCGCTCCTTTTTATATAATCCCGCAGAACGGATTGCTTCCAGTTCACCGGCGAGTTGTTCTTGAATGTTGCCGTACATAAGTTATGAGTTTATGAGTGTATGAGTTCAAAGTTTAGGATTGAAGAGTTTATGAGTTTAAAATGTACCCTAAACTCATAAACTTTTAACTTTTAGCTCTTCACCAAATGATACTTTTTCCGCAACTCACTGATCATCTCCTCCGTCATCTTATCGAGTGAGTAGGCCGGGCGCCACCCCCAGTCTTTGCGGGCCTGGGCGTCGTCGATTTCCTGCGGCCACGAGTCGGCGATAGCCTGGCGGAAGTCGGGTTTGTAGGTAATGTCAAATCCGGGGATGATCTTTTGAATGCTTTGCGCGATCTCCTGCGGCGAGAAGCTCATGCCCGCGAGGTTATAGGAAGTTCTGACCGATATCTTCTCGGCGGGGGCTTCCATCAGGCGCACGGTAGCGTCCATGGCATCGCTGATGTAAATCATCGGCAATGTGGTTTCGGGTTTCAAAAAGCATTCGAATGCCTCGCCCTTTACTGCCTTATGGTAAATATCGACGGCATAATCGGTAGTGCCGCCGCCCGGCATCGACTGGTGCCCGATAATGCCCGGGTACCGCAGCGATCGGATATCCACGCCATAGCGCTTGAAATAGTAGTTCGACCAATTCTCGCCAGCCGCCTTACTAATGCCGTAAACCGTCGCCGGGTCGAGGTATGACCATTGCTCAGCCAAAGCGTCCACACGATCACCGAAAACGGCAATAGAACTTGGGTAGAAAACCTTGCTCACCCCATTCTCGCGAGCTACTTCGAGCACATTGAAATAGGTTTGCATATTGATCTGCCACGTTCGCAATGGGTCCTGCTCGCCTTTTGCCGAGAGGATGGCGGCCAGATGGTAAATTTGCGTAACGCCATATTTGCGCACGATAGCGGCCACTTCACCCGCATTCGTCGCGTCGAGTTGTTCAAAAATCCCGGTAGGGAATTCGGGCATGCGGATGTCCGTCGCCACAACCTTCCCCAATCCGTAAATTCCCCTCAGATATTCCACCAGAACAGAACCGATCTGCCCGTTTGCTCCTATTACTAAAACGCTGTCCGTTTTCATAAAAAACAACTTTTGGGTAAAGCATAAATCACTCGCAATTTCCCATTTGCGAAAATTATTTTCAACAAATGGTCTGTTTTGCAGGAAACATTACCACACTATTTGATTTTTGAAGCAAAATTTACTTTTTGAAGCCTGAAACAAATGCCCCACCAGTAAATATTATTGCCCCATGGAACAGTTGGACAAAATCGATACCAAAATCCTTCGCATCCTGCAAAAAGACGCAAAAAAAACGACGAAAGAAATCGCGACGATGCTCAACCTCACGGTGTCGCCGGTGTACGAACGGATCAGAAGGCTGGAAAGTCTCGGCTACATTAAGCAATATGTAGCTATTCTCGATAAAAAGCTCATTAACAGGCACGTGACGACCATCTGCCAGGTGTCCATGCGCTACCATAACGAGGCATTTATCGAGAAGTTCGAGCAGGAGATCCAGAACCTGCACGAGGTGCAGGAATGCTACCACATGGCCGGGCAGGTCGATTTTCTGTTGAAAATAAACGTCGCCAGCCTCGACGAGTACCATGATTTTGTGAAGTACAAACTGTCGAAAATCGACAACATAGGCGTGCTCAACAGCACCTTCGTATTGAAGGAGATCAAGCACACCTCGGAGTTCTACATTTAAAGGCTCCGCTTTTTCACGTCGAATGAAACGGTCTGGCTGCCGGCAGTGCCCTCAGGCGTAATGCCCTGGATCACCACCTGGTAGCGGCCCGTCTGGTCGGACGTGTAAAACTCGACCGTCGCTTTGCCGTCCTTGCCCGTCGTTACATTCGGTGCCCAATGCAGCAGGTTACGGAAATCGGCAATGCGACTGTTCGCATTGTTATTGTCGTACCTTGGCGCGTAAAACTCGCGCTGCGCCTGCACGCCCTCATAAGGCATGACGAGCACTTTCGGATCGAGCTCGAAGCCGCCCAGGTCGCCGCGGTAAGTCGAGAAGCTGACGATGCCGGTAAATGTCATTGGCCCCAGAAAGTAGCGCGAGCTCAACAGTTCGATCTTCTTGATTTTCAATGGGTCCATTTCAATGATCTTGTCCGCATCGAATACCGGGATACCGTCCAGGAGCATCAGCGGGTCTGTCGTATAATAGGTGTTCGGGACGAGCTTATCGATCATCCGCAGGTGGAATTCCTTCTGTCGGCGGCGCACCAGTACGCCTTTAACATATTCCCGAAGCACTTCTTCCATCGTTGGGAAGCGGGTGAAATCGTCGAGGAAATACTTCTCGTCGGGCATACCGAAGAACGGCAGCGAGTCGGTGAGGACGGCTTTCTTTTCCGCATAAACGCGTGGCAGGAATGCATTGGCCGTCTGCATGTTGATCGACCGCGTCAGCAGCTGGTTTTCCAGGGCTTTGTCGAAATAAAAGTTCGGAACACCGTTGGTAGAGAACTGTTTCGAGAACGGATTGGCCACTTCGAAACGGTAGGTCGTATCGTTGGCAAGGTCGGTTTGGAGCGTAATCTCTTTCGGGCCGGTAAACTGCCGCACCTCGAATTTCACCCGGCCGTTCTCATCGCTCCGGTCTACATACAGACGTGCCGGCACGTCGAGCGTACCCAGGAATGCGTCCTTATTTTTGGCAGGCGTTCCATCGGCCTTGTTGAGCAGGCGCGCGTGGATGAAATGCCCGTCATATTCCGGCAAATGCTCGAACGAAACGAGCTGCCCCCCGAAAACCTTGTCCCATTTCAAGCGTCGCCAGCCGTGGGTGAGCATCAGGTTGTCGAGCTGCCGGTCGGTGTCCTTATTGGCACTGCTAAAATAATAACCCGGGTTTTCGATATTGCCTTTCAGGTCGGCGGTCAGCCACAAATAGCTGTGAATGTCCTGCTGGGGCTGGTATTGGATCGAGTCGTCGAGGTATACCGCTACCGACAGGCTGCTCCACGCGGGCAATGCCTGCCCGAGCCCCGCGGTCACATTCATCGACACTTTTTCCCGCGTGGTAAAGGATTTCCCTACCTGCGCGTCGATCGTCAGCTGCTTTTCCGGGCGTTTGAAATACAGCCTTTCGCAGACCGGTTTCAGCTTTTCGTTGAAGATCGTGATCTGCGAAACCCCCTCTCCCATTTTAGCCTTTTCCAGGACAAATACAGCCTTACCGCCGCCTATCGCCTTTTTTCCAAAGAATGCATTCGCCTGGCGCGTGTGCGTGAGCATATACACATTCCCCGGGCCGTCGGCGTCCACCTTGGCCGTAACCGTTACCTTCACGAGCGCCGCCGTCGAATCCTTCACTTCCATCACAAACCCCTGCGGCTCTACTTTCGGGAATTCATATTCGAAGCGTTTGCCCTTACCGTCGGTAATGGCGGCTTTGTAAACCGCATTTCCTTCCGGTTTGAAGCTGAAATAGCCGATACCGTTCATTTCCGGTTCGAACTCGCGGACGGTTTCGTTCTGCTGGTTGAGCAGGGCGCCTTTGAATTTGATCCCTTTTCCATCCACACCCACGGCACGGAATGCGACTTTGCTTTCAATGCCATTCACCAGATGCCCGCCCTCCGGGAAAAACTGGACGTCATAGCGCGTCTCTTCTTTCGAAGCTTTGTCGGGGTCGAAGCGCACGAACGGGTTCAGAATGGAAATATTGGTTTCAAAATAACTGTCGGCGGAGAAATTCTTCATCCAGCTGGTATAGCAACGGACTTTGTATTTCCCGCTCACGAGCGTCGACGGTACCAGCGCCGAACCATTGCCGCGGCCATCCACCATCGAAAATTTGGTTTGCAATACGGCATTGTTTTCACTGTCGAGCACTTCCAGGTAGCCGACCTTGCTCAGGTCGAGAAAGCGGTGCGTTGCGCCATTGAGGTTATAGGCTTTGAACCAGATCGTTTCCCCTACGAGGTAAAACGGCCTGTCGATGTGCACGTACATTTTTTCCTGCACGGCCCGCTCGGTGTAAAGCCCGAAACGTTGCTGCATGGAAGCCATCATGGCATCGTCCTGCGCGCAGGCAGGCGCAGCCAATGTCAGCAAGCCGTAAATTAATGTCCTGATTTTCATTGTATATTTTCAGACAATCGGATAATCATTGATCCCAAAATGCGGGTTTCTTCGTTGTTCCGCCCTGCGAACGGCAGTCGGCACACGACTCGGACGTACCGAGGTAACCGCTCTTGGGCAGGCCGTCGTAATAGTAAAGTAATACCGCCGCGCCTTCTAAGGCATCTTTAAAAGTAAGCGTATCAGGCGCCGAGCACCGCGGGTAAGCTCCCAGCCGCTCGCGGATAAATATGCGTTTCTTCTGCTCCTGCGCCGCACTGAAATAGCCGAATACCAGCTCTTTCGCGTCGCTTTTGCTGTGGATATTGCCCGTCACCTGCGATGGCTGCGGATCGAAAAGGCTACCGGTTCCCTGGGTCGTCTTGGCCAGGTCCGTCCAGTATTCGAATGCCTCGCGCGAGAGGCCATATTGTTTCAAAAGAATGGTATACCCGAAATACAGCTTGTTAGTACCAATATCGACAATGTTGATCGGCAGGTCCCTGATAATATCCTGGCTGAGCTTGATCGTCGAGCCGAGCTTGATATCCTTCGACTGCAATGTGCGCCAGCATACATTGATATTCTCGTTTCGCGGAACGATCGTCCGGTTGGGGATATCGCGCGTGAGGCTGGAATAGTAGGCCATGCGGTACTCGTATGTTTCCTCGAAATTCCATTTGTAAAAACGCGTCGCATTGGTGGCGTCGTGGGTGTTTACATAAATCATCATGGCATTGCGGCCCTCGTCCACGCGGTAAGTAATGCTGTCGATCGGCGGCGTTTTGCTTACTATCACGTAATCCGATTCGTATTCGCTCCCGCTGAGGCGTTTGATCCGCAGACGGTATTTTTTGTTCTGGTCAAATGCGGCAGGAGGCAGCTTGTACGAGCCATTGCCCATGTCCCTGAATGCATAGCTTTCGCCGTTCTCGGCATCCACCGTAATGCTGGCACCCGATTCTTTTTCGACCGTCTTGTTGTCGTTCGTGGCCTGTGTGTGGCTCAAAAGAATGGTACTCGTATCGCCATTTACATTCAAAAAGCCGTCCACGACCAGGTACGTATCGGGATTACTCACTTCGGGTGGCGAAAACGGTTCAATGCAGCTGTTCACAACCAGCCCGATGCCCAGCAGTATCCCGAACGCCGCCCATTTCCCCTTCGATTTCCGGAGGGTATGATCTGGTTTTCCGATGAAGTTTAATTTATTCACAATCATTCACAGCTAATTCATTACCAATAAGAAGGTCTCTGCGTGGTACCACCCAGAACGCGGCAGTCCGTGCAGGATTCGGCGGCTACCAGAACAGAATCCGAACGCGGCCCCCAATAGGTCAGGAGCAGCTTCGTGGTGTTGAGCGCGCATTCGTCGGCATCACGCGCGGAGCAGCGGATCGGGATCGTGTCCGGTTCGGTACAGCGCGGGAACATTCCGAGGCGCGGCGACACGGTCAACCGGCGGGTTTCCTCGGTAGCCGCGCTGAAATAGCCGAAAGCCAGGATGCGCGGATCGGCCGTATTGCGGATATTGCCGGTCACCTGCGAGGGCAACACATCAAAAAGGCTCCCGGTACCCTGCGTGGTTTTCGCCAGGTCGGTCCAGTATTCGAACGCTTGCCGCGAAAGGCCGTACTGCTTCACGAGGATGCTGTATTTGATATAAAGCTTGTTCGTCGAAATGGGCACTCGGTTAAGCGGCAGGTCTTTGATCACGTCGGCACTGAGCTTAATGGTGCTTCCGAGCAGAATGCTTCCCGAACGCATGCTCCCCCAGCATTTGTTGATGTTTTCGGGCCGGATTACCACCGAATCGTTCCGCACCATCAGGGCCGAGTAATAAGCCATTTCATACTCCCATGTTTCTTCGAATTTCCAGCGGTAAAACTGTGTCTTGCTCTGTGAATCGTGGGTGTTGACGTAAAAAACCGCCGCATCCAGCACCGGATCGACTTTGTAGGTGACACTGTCGATCGCCGGCGTAATGCTCACGGCCACATATTCCGAGAGGTATTCCTGCCCGTCCTTCGTTTTCACGCGCAGCCGGTATTTCCCGGCGCGGTTATACTGCCTTGGGGCCAGGATATAAAGGCCCGAACCCTTTTCGGTCAAGGCGAACGTTTCGCCGTTTTCTTCCTCCACAGCCAGCTGGGCGCCTGTTTCGATGACGGGCATCGTGTTTGCATTCACATTCTGCGTCCGCCGGAGCTCGATCCGCGTCGAATCGGTGCCGCCTACGTTCAGAAACCCGTCGATCACCAGGTACCCTTCGTCCGAATTGGTTTCGGGTGGAGAAAACGGTTCGACGCAACTGTCGACAATCAGCAGCAATACAAAAAAGCCTATTTTCAATAACCAATATCTCATTGTATACCGCCCGTTTAAAATCTGAAATTGTAGGTAACAGTCGGGATCGGCTGGCCGAAGATCGACAGCTGGTAGCCATTCACCCTGCCGCCGACGGTCTGGAAATATACCGACGTCGGGTTTTTCCTTCCCAGCACGTTGTAGACCGCAAGCGTCCACGAGCTGTGCGCAAGCTTTTTGATCCGGTGGTTACCTTCGATGTTCATCGCGACGTCCGTCCGGTAATAATCCGGGATGCGGTATTGGTTGCGGTCGGCGTAATACACCCTTTGCGAGCCGTCGATCACGTATTTACCGATCGGCGGCGTGTAGGGCCGGCCCGTGCTGTACGTAAAGTTGAATGAGAAGCTGAAACGGTGCGAGAACCGGTAATTGGAAATCAATGTAAAATCGTGCGGCTTGTCGTAGTTGCTTGGATAGAAGTTACCCTTGTTCGGCGCATCCGGCGAGTCACGGTCGACCGCGCGCAGGAGCGTGCGTGCATAGGTATACCCGAGCCAGCCGTTCAGTTTGCCCGTCATTTTCTTGATCATGAATTCCACGCCGTAAGCCTTCGCTTTGGTATTGATCACCGCCGCTTCGATGTTGTGGTTCATGATTAGCGAGTCGCCGCCTTTATAATCGAGGAAATTGCGGATGTTTTTGTAATAACCTTCGAGCGATACCTCGATTTTGTTACCCCGGAAATTCCGGTACAAACCCAGTGAAAGCTGGTCGCCGATCTGCGGTTTGATGTACGGATCGCTGAGCTTCCAGATATCGGTCGGCGAAACGGTCATCGTGTTCGTTAGCAGGTGAATGTACTGCCGCAGCGTGTTGTAGCTCACTTTGAGCGACAGGTTATCGAACAGGCTGTACCGCACCGAAGCCCGGTATTCCGGCCCGCCATAGGATTTGATCTTCTTGCCCGACTTGTATTCCTGCACGCCTTCCTGGTAAATGTAGTCGATCGGGAAGCCCGACAGGTAGGTATTCACGGTTTTAGGCCCCAAATACTGGAAAAACGACCAGCGCAAACCTCCTGAAATCGACAACCTGGGGCTTACCTCCCATTTGTCTTCCAGGTACAACGCATTTTCCGTCGCCTGCTCCGCTTCCAGTTCATCGGCCAGGATCAGCGATTCGGTGCCCCGCGGTTTGAATGAGCCGGGGTGCAGTTTATAGTAAATGGTACTTAATCCAAATTCCAATGTGTGCTTCGGATGCAGCACGTAGCTGAAATCTGTCTTAAAATTGGATTGGTTAATATCGAATTTCAGATCGAAAGAGTTGAGCGGCAACCCTTCCGCTTCCATCGAATACTGGTATTTGGTGTGTGCGGCGGTGAACATGCCATAGAGCCGCGAGTTGAACGTGTGCTTCCATTTAATGGAGCCCAGACGGTTTTGGTAGGCATATAATGTATCGCCGTAGAGCTTGAAACGGTCGTCGCTCACGTAGCCGGTCAGCGAGAGGCTGTTTTTCTCGTTGATTTCATAGTTCAAATGCAGGTTTACATCGTAGAAATTGGCCGAGCTGCGGTTATAATTCTCATTATCCAATGCCCTGATCACCCAGTTGGAGTACGTGGAGCGCCCGCCGAGGAGGAACGATGCCTTGTCTTTCACGAGCGGCCCTTCCAATGTAACCCGGCCCGTCACCAGACCGATACCGCCCGAAGCCACGAATTTCTTCTTGTTACCGTCACGGCTGTTAATATCCAGCACCGAAGCGAGCCGGCCGCCGAACCGGGCCGGGATCGTGCTTTTGTACAATTCTACATCTTTCAGCACATCGGGGTTGAAGGCCGAGAAGAACCCGAAAAGGTGCGACGGGTTATAGATTACCGCATCATTATACTGGATCAGGTTCTGGTCCACCGAGCCGCCGCGTACGTTCAGACCGGTGCTGTTTTCACCCACCGACTTGATACCGGGCAATGTCAGCACGGTACGCAGAAGGTCCGTTTCGCCGAAAACCGTCGGTACCTGTTTGAGGTTCTTGATGGTGAGTTTGACGGTACCCATTTGCGTACCTACCACGTTTTTGTCCATCCCGGCCTTCACCGACACTTCTTTCAACGCGATCACACTTTCGCGCATTTCAACGTCGAGCTTGCCGTCGGAATAGAGCACCACCTGTCGCTGGGTTTCGCGCATACCCGTGCTCCTGATGCGCACGATCTGCTTCCCGCGCGGGATCGTGAGCGCATATTGCCCGAGTGCGTCCGTGGTGACGCCGATGGACGGCGAGGTGATGAACACCGCCGCGCCGATCACCGGCTCCCCGGTTACGGCATTCCTGACGTACCCGGTTATCGTGGAGTTGCCCGGCGCGATGCGGTACTTCCGAATGCCTATTTCGTGCACCTTGCTCTCGGCCGTGGACAGCAGCTTTTCCTTGGCGTCGCTTTCCGGCCCTGCATATTGAATGGAATCGCTTTCCCCCGCCTGCTCGGGATTGAACAGGCCCGGCGTAAGCTGGGTGATAATTTTCTGGCCCTGGGTAATGTAAATGTGTTTCTGGCCGTCGATGGCGTATTCGAACTCTGAGCCGCGGAACACCTGGTCGAGCACTTCGCGCAGCGAGAGGTTGTTCACATTGAGGTCGAGTGTGAGGCTATCGAACCGCGATGCGTCGTAGTAGAAGTAATAGCCGGTTTGCGCCTCCACCTGCTTCACAAACTGGTCGAACCGCGCCGAATCCAGCTTCATCGTGATCTTTTTCTCGGGCGCATTCTGGCCGTGCGAAAATTGGGTGGTAAAAAGGCAGCAAATAAAAAGGGTTAGGGATAAAAGTATTTTCATCTGGCTAGTTCGTCGTAGGTTTCGACCATTTTCGCAATGGCCATTTCACGGTTTTTACGGAATTTGATCTTATTCTCCCGCAGTACCCTGCGTAATTCCCGTTTGTGGTCCGGAAAGAGTTCCAGCGCCGACTTCTTCGTGTGCACCGGGTGGTAACGCCCATCCTTAAACACATAGAAAAAGTTCTTTTGGGGATAGTAGGCGATCACTCGTTTCTCAACGATTTTTTCCTGCCGCGACTTGGTCCGTCGCACAATGGTACGCGACTTGCCGCCGTAAATGACATCATAAAACCCGGTCCGCATTTGCGGGTTAATATCCTTGCCCGATTCCAGCCTTGCGAAATGGTGGTTGTCAATAATGAACGAGTCGACCTTGACGGTTTGCAAAAGCACGTGGTCGCCATTGAAATGCCGGATCACGAGCTCATCCTTGAAAATATCGTAGAGCATCGGGATGCTGTCGAACTGCTGGCCGTCGTACAGTACCATTCCATTGAGCCAGCGGCGTTGCTCGAAAAACTGGTGTTCCTCCATGCGCGCGTCGTACACGTAATACTGGCGGCCATTATAAAGATTCTGGGAAATGGAGGTCGCATTTTTGTACAGGGAAACGGGGTATGCAGCCACGTCCCGGGCCGACGAGGCCTCGGCAAGCGCGCCCTGGGCATACGATTTCCCCGACAATAAGGCACAAAGAAATAATGCAGTGGTAAAAATACGCATCTACGCAGTTTATTTTAATTCAATACGTTTAAAGGATATCCAAATGCTGCAGTACCGGGGCTTGTACTTTTAGAAGTGAACATAAGTTACATACTTCAAATGTAAATTAAATATTTTATTCGATTAATTCAGTAAAATCACAAAAGAATGAAATGCTATTTATCTAATGCATAGGCGCCGGTTCCCCCGAATCCCCTAACTTTGGCCTTTTATAGGTACCACACATTTCACTTACCTTCTATGAAAATCCTGATCACCGGTGGAGCCGGTTTCGTTGGCTCTTCGCTGGCCATAGCCTTGAAAACTAACTATCCAGATTACCAGGTTTACGCGCTCGACAACCTCAAAAGAAGGGGTTCCGAACTGAATATCCCCCGTCTGAAAAAGGCCGGCGTGGAGTTCGTGCATGGCGATATCCGTAACAAGGAAGACTTCGAC
Source organism: Dyadobacter beijingensis DSM 21582 (assembly GCF_000382205.1). GTDB lineage: Bacteria > Bacteroidota > Bacteroidia > Cytophagales > Spirosomataceae > Dyadobacter > Dyadobacter beijingensis. The sequence continues at coordinate 492,837 of NZ_KB907787.1, read as the reverse complement.
GCCATTCCGGCCGTCGATACGGTAATCGAAGCTTCGGCTGAACCATCGGTACTGGCCGGCCTCGACGGCACGCCCGATTATCTGATCAATACCAACCTCGTCGGGACGGTCAACTGCCTCAATTATGCATTGAAACACAAAGCCGGTTTTATTTTCCTTTCCACGAGCCGCGTGTACCCGATCAAGACGATCGAGACATTGAATTTCGTCGAAGAAGAAACCCGTTTCGCCTTGTCGGACGAACAGCCTGTGCCGGGCGTTTCTTCCAAAGGGATCGGTGAGGATTTCCCGCTGAACGGCGCCCGCTCGCTTTACGGCACCACAAAACTAGCTTCCGAATTGATCATTCAGGAATATAATGAGTTTTATAATCTCAAAACGGTCATCAACCGCTGCGGCGTGATCACCGGCCCGTGGCAAATGGGCAAGGTAGACCAGGGCGTAATGGTACTCTGGATCGCGAAGCATTATTTCGAACAACAACTCGGCTACTTCGGGTACGGCGGTACGGGCAAGCAAATCCGCGACATGCTCCACGTGGCCGACCTGTACAACCTGATCGACTGGCAGCTGCATAACCTCGACAAGGTGGATGGTGAAATCCTGAATGCCGGCGGCGGCCTCCAAAGCAGCGCTTCATTACAGGAACTGACCAAAATCTGCCAGGAAGTGACTGGAAAAACAATCCCGATCAAAGTCGTTCCCGAAAACCGGACGGCGGATATTCGCTTGTACGTAACGGATAACACGAAGGTTACGGCATTAACAGGCTGGGAACCTAAAATTGGCATTCGCCAGATCGTGGAAGAGATCACGGCATGGCTCGGCGAGAACGAAGCCGACCTCGCACCGATTTTAAAATAATACCATGAAACTCATCGAATGCCCCCGCGATGCCTGGCAAGGCTTTCATCCCTTCATTCCTTCGGAGGTGAAGCTGGAATACCTCAACCAGTTGCTCCGCGTGGGCTTCGATACCATCGATTTCGGCAGCTTCGTATCGCCGAAGTCGATGCCGCAAATGCGGGATACCGGGTGGATTACCGAGCGGCTGGACCTTTCCGGGACCAATACCGGCTTGCTCGCCATTGTTGCCAACGAGCGGGGAGCGGCCGATGCCTGCGCATTCGAACAGATCGGCTACCTGGGTTACCCGTTCTCGATTTCAGAGACATTCCAAATTCGCAATACGCAGGCAGGCATTGCCGAGTCGTTCGATCGGGTCAAACGCATGGCCGATTTGTGCAAAGCTCATAAAAAGGAACTGGTCATTTACATTTCGATGGGCTTTGGAAACCCTTACGGCGATCCGTGGGCACCGGAGATTGTGATGGAATGGGTCGAAAAACTGTCGAAACTGGGTGTCAACACTTTCTCTCTCGCTGATACCGTAGGCGTAGCACGCACGGGCGATATTGCGTGGCTGTTCAGCGGGCTCATCCCCACTTATCCCGAACTCGAATTCGGGGCGCATTTTCACACCCGCCCGGACGACTGGCGCGTGAAAGTGGAAGCGGCTTACAATGCAGGCTGCCGCCGGTTCGACGGTGCATTGCTTGGGTACGGGGGCTGCCCGATGGCGCAGGACGACCTCGTTGGTAATATGACCACCGAACGGCTGGTCGAATTTGCCAAAGAACAAAAAGAGCTGCTCACCCTCGACGCCAACGAGCTGCAAAAGGCGCATACGATGTTTCAGCAGATCGTCGGATAAGCAAAATGCGCCGGAAGTTTCCCCCCGGCGCATCGGATCAGTATTTGAAACACTTTGTTAAGCAAATTTACGCTTCACGATCGCGAGTAATGCGGTAACCGCCTCGCCATTCACATCCCAGGCATATTTGGAAGCATACCGATGCCAGATCAGGTTTTCGGCTTCTTCAAAACTTTTCACGCGGTCGAGCTCGTAAATCGCTTTGTCGAAATGTTCGCTGTTGCGGTCGAAAAGCTGATTAACGAACATGAAACGCTGGCCCAGCGGAATGCTGCCGGCGATATTCTCCACTTTCACGGACACGCTGCCGTACGATTTATCGTCCGTAGGCTTGGGCAAATCCACTTTAAACCGGTTATTGAGCGAATCCCGTTCCGCGCTCGGCTGTGCATTCGCCTTCGCGACGATCTCGCTGATGACCGCCGATGCCGGTTCCGCGCGGGGCGCCTGTGGCCTTGCCGTGCCCGGTTCCAGCTGGCTGAATGCCGAATCGAAGAACGATTCGTGCTTATGCGGCTGCTGAGGCTGCTGCGTTTGCGCAGCAGATTTGTCGGCTTCCTGGATTCTCAGTTCGCTGATGTTCATCGGGAACACTTCTGCGAATTGTACCAAATGTTGCTCGATATCATCGATCAGATCGGCATTGTCCTTGAATTCGTACAACCAGCTCACGGCTTGCGTCTGATACACCGAGTCGGAACCGCTGTCGGTAAGGCGGCCAAGTAATGCTTCGGCTACACCGCGGTGGATGTGGGTATATTTGACGAGCTGTTCGGCCTTTTCGTGCGTAAACTCGGCGTCGGGCACAGCCCTGATCTTGTCTTCGAAATAATTGGCAGGGGTGAGCAGTAGTTTCAACGACTCCTTCACCGAGTCGGACAACAGGGGTTCGAGGTCGGCGCGCTTCACGGCAATATGCTGCGAGGCGGTGTTCATAAACTCTTCCAATGCGCTTTTTACTTCATCATTGGAAAAATCAAAGTAAGGGCTGCGAAACGCTGCGGCATTGTTTTTCCATTCTTCGAACAGGCGGTTGAGGATACCCAGGTTGACCTGTCTTACGGGTGTCAGTTTTAATAATCCGGCACCGGTAACGACGTCCTGCGACCTGTACACTTCGTTCAAAACTGTTGTTGTGAACCGTGCTGAGTACTGGTTGAGTGCGATTGAATTCAGATTATCCGGCATAACGAATAAGCGCTTTTGGTAACGTAGTGTTGGGAAAAATATGTTTGATTTGTAAATATAAAATAAAAATCGACCTTTCAATGGGTCGGTTGGGCACCAAAGTATGTTTGTAGAACCATCTCACAGAAGAGAATTTCAAAATCCCCGCACCGGCTGGATCGAAGTGATTTGCGGCTCGATGTTTTCCGGTAAGACCGAGGAATTGATCCGCAGGCTCAACCGCGCCAAAATTGCCCGGCAAAAAATACAGATCTTCAAACCTGCGCTTGATAAACGATACCACGAAGAGAACATTGTTTCTCATAATGACAATTCGATCCCGTCGATACCCGTACAATCATCCCAACAAATATCGGACCTGGCGCAAAATTGCGAGGTGGTAGGCCTCGACGAAGCCCAGTTTTTCGATGAAGGTATCGTGGACGTGTGCGACCGGCTGGCCAATTCGGGCAAGCGCGTGATCGTCGCCGGCCTGGATATGGATTACATGGGAAAACCGTTCGGCTGCGTGCCGCAGCTCATGGCCATTGCCGAATATGTGACCAAGGTCCACGCAGTATGCATGGTGTGCGGGGAAGTGGCTTCGCATTCCTACCGCCTTTCGTCATCGAATGAGCGTGTGCTGCTCGGCGAAACGGATTTGTACGAAGCGCGCTGCCGCAGGTGCTTCAACCTGGGCGAAAAAGCGCACGAACTGTTTTCAAAATGAGTAAACAAACGTGGCTGATCGTCTCGCTGGCATTGAATGCCGTCCTGATCGCGGCGTTTTTTCTATTCGGCTACATTTATCGCGATAAAATCGCTCAGCGTTTTGTGCAAATGAAAGGTAACCCGACGATCGTCATGTACGGCAATTCCATTACGGCGCAAGGCAAGTGGGTGGAGCTGCTGGGCCGGACCGACGTGATGAACAATGGCCTGCCGGGCCTGACTACCTATCATTTTCTGAAACTCATCCGATCGCATGTCATCGACCTGCATCCGAAGGTTTGCTTCATTAAGGGCGGGATTAACGACATTACCGTCGGCGTAGCGCAGGAGCGCATTCAGGCTAATTTCAAAACCATGCTTGAAATGCTGGTTCAAGACGGCATTACGCCTGTGGTGACGCTGACAGTTTACGAACAGAACGACCCTTCAAGCAAAAAGGAAGTCGATGCATTGAACGCATTCCTCGTTTCTTTTTGTACCCAAAACAACATTAGCTACATTGACCTGAACCACTACATTTCGAACGCTACCGGCCTGCGCGCGGAGTATGCCGTCGACAAAACGCATTTGAATACCAAAGCCTACGAGATCTGGGCACGGGAAATCAGCCGGGTATTGGAGGAGAAGGGTATTTGAAATGCGATTGATATTAAACAGCGAAAGCCGCCCATTGCTGAGCGGCTTTCGTTGTTTATAAGCTGTTCCGATTACGCGCTTACCTGGTTCATCACCTCGGTTTGCTTGCGGATCGACTCCATGTGAACGAGTTTGAACAATTCGTCCACCAGGTTTGGATACAGATTCAGGCTGCGGCCCCATCCAGCGCGGGTTTCCAGTACTTCACGGAAACGGTCAACCTGGTAAGCGGCTACGTTGTTATCGCGTTTGTACTCGGCCAGTTTCTCAACCAATGCCATACGGTTTGCCAGAGTTTCGAGCAATTCGCGGTCGAGGTTATCGATTTTGCCACGGATAATTTCCAGTTGTGAGGCGTAGTCGCTGCCGTAAGACTCTTTACGAACGTGCAGGTCGTGCAGCATTTGTCCCAAAGCAGCAGGTGTAAGCTGTTGTGCAGCGTCGGACCATGCTTTGTCCGGATCGCGGTGTGATTCGATGATCAGACCATCGTAGTGCAGGTCAAGCGCGCGCTGAGCGATTTCGTACAGGTATGCACGCTTTCCAGCCATGTGGCTAGGGTCACCGATTACCGGCAATTGAGGGAAAATCGTTTTCAATTCGATCGCGATATTCCACATGGGCGAGTTACGGAATTTGTGCTCCTGTGCGTTAGAGAAACCGCGGTGGATCGCACCGAGTTTTTTCACGCCGGCCTGGTTCAGACGTTCCAGGGCTCCTACCCACAGTTGCAGGTCGGGGTTCACAGGGTTTTTAACCAATACAGGTACATCAATTCCTTTCAATGCATCGGCAAGCTCCTGTACGTTGAATGGGTTCACGGTAGTACGTGCACCAACCCAAAGGATATCCACGCCATATTTCAATGCCAGTTCGATATGCTGAGGCGTAGCAACTTCCACAGCCACAGGCAGGCCTGTCTGCTGTTTCACCGCTTGCAACCATGGCAAAGCAGCCTCTCCCATGCCTTCAAAGCTGCCTGGACGAGTTCTCGGTTTCCACACCCCTGCACGGATTACGTGCGCAAATCCTTCCTCTTTGATCTGGGTTGCGGTTTCTAACATTTGTTCCTCGGTCTCTGCGCTGCAAGGCCCGGCGATTACCAAAGGCTTTCCTTCGGTATTGATCCAACTGCTGAGCGGTAGGATATCTAAAGAAGCATTCATACTCAAAAACTTGTCCTTGATAAAAAATTGATAATTGTAATATTTTGATCCGGTATTATGCGTATTTCTTCGATTGCCCGTACATTTGGTGCCGTAAAAGTCAATCAACTTCTTAATGCGTATTACTTTCTTCCTGTGGTTCGATAATGAATTGTTAAACAGTTACTCAGGAAAAACGTACATCCAAAATGGCATATCCGTCACCAAACGACCAAATACCTGTATTTTTTGAAGATACTTCCGTCGCATTCGCATCCAAATCAGACGCTAAACTGAGGAAGACATACTGGTTATTCAGCCTTATGAATCAGGCTCGAGTCGTAAATTTAGGCACTTTTTTTATAAAGCTTGCGCTAAAACTTAACTTACCTATAAAAAATCTCATCCGGGTCACGATTTTTGAACAATTCTGTGGCGGTGAGACAATTAACGACTGCGACACGACCATCGCTTCTTTGCGCCAGTCGGGCATTGGCACGATACTGGATTATTCCGTTGAAGGAGAAGATAAAGAAGCCAGTTTCGACGCCACCACGGCCGAAATCCTCCACACGATCGACAAAGCCGCCGGCTCCGACACCATTCCGTTCTCCGTATTTAAAGTGACGGGCGTGGCTTCTTCCGACCTCCTCGAAAGGGTACAGCGCAAGGATGAGCTCTCGGAAGAAGAATCGGCCGCGTACGAACGGGCCCGTGAGCGCGTGCAACGCCTGTGTGCACACGCACATGCGAAGAACGTCCGGATTTTCATCGACGCCGAAGAAAGCTGGATACAGGGGGTAATCGACGAGCTGGCCTATGAAATGATGCAGCAGTTCAACCGCGACCATGCGATCGTGTACAATACCTACCAGCTCTACCGCCATGAAACGCTCGAAGCATTAAAAACCGCTTTCCTGAATGCGCGTCAGAAAGGCTATTACCTCGGCGGCAAGCTCGTGCGCGGCGCTTACATGGAAAAAGAAAGGTTGCGCGCCCGCGAACAGGAGTATTTCAACCCCATTCACACCTCCAAAGAAGCGACGGATACCGATTACAACCTCGCCATCGACTTCTGCCTCGACCGCATTGAATACGTCTCGATCTGCCTCGGGACGCATAACGAATACAGCTCGCAGTACTGCGCTACGAAAATGCAAAAGCTCGGCATCGGGCGTAATGACGCCCGTATCTGGTTCGCGCAGCTGCTTGGTATGAGCGATAATATCTCCTACAACCTTGCCAAAGCCGGTTATAATGTGGCAAAATATGTACCCTACGGCCCTATCGATGCCGTGCTGCCGTACCTGATCCGCAGGGCCGAGGAAAACACTTCCATCGCCGGCCAGAGCAGCCGCGAGTTTTTGTTAGTTAAAAGCGAATTGAAGAGAAGAGGAATCGGTTCTTTATAAGTAAGTTATTACTTTCGCATTCCTAAAATTGACCATTGTATTAAAAACCGAATGAACCAATCCAGAAATCCAGCTCCCTACCTTCTTTTAAGCGTACTACTGATCGGGATCGACCAGGCTTCCAAATTGCTGGTTCATCATTATATGCAACCCGGCTTTTCAGGACAGATAGCGCTCATCGGGGATTGGTTGAAACTGCATTATGTGTTGAACCCGGGCATGGCTTTCGGCATGCAGCTCGGGCACGAATACGGTAAGTTGTTCCTGACATTGTTCCGCCTTGTGGCGATGGTCGCGATCGGCGGTTATATGATCCACCTCGCCAAAGCGGGCGCTTCCAAAGGCTTGCTTTGGGCCCTGGCGATGATCCTGGCCGGCGCGGTGGGGAATGTGATTGACAGTACGTTTTACGGCGTCCTGCTCGACAATGCACCGTACGGCTCGCCTACCCCGTGGTTTCACGGCCAGGTCATCGATATGATCTTCGTCGATTTCTGGGAAGGCTTCATTCCCGACTGGGTACCCGTATGGGGCGGCCAGTATTATTCGACGCCGATATTCAACATCGCCGATTCCTGTATTTTCCTGGGCGTTTGCAGCATATTGATCTTCCAGGGCAGCTTCCATTCGCATGGGACCGAGCCGGAAGGGGAGAAAAGGGAAGAAGGGGAGGAAAGGGAGAAAAGGGAGGAGGAAATTCCCGGGTTTCAGGGTTCTTCTGAAAATGAGCCTACCAGTGGTGATGTGTACATCGAGCCGCGGCGTCAGGATGACATTTCTACTCCCAGCACTGCATCGCAGGAAGAGGATGAAAATAAAAAAGAGAGCTAATTGCTCTCTTTTTTGCTATCTGGCTTTGTTGTTGATCAATTCTCGTCTTTGGTATAAGGGACGAAATCCTTGAATGTTTTCTTAATAGCCGAATCCGTCGCTTCCTTCTTATTTTCCCAGTTGGCGTCGAGCTCCAATGCCACAAGACCGCTCAGGTTCATTAATGTTTTGAATTCGTCGAGCTTTCTGATAAAATCGCCCTGGCGACGGGCCGATTTCTGGCCCCATTCGCGCGCAAACACATCGCCCTTGTTCTGCAATTCATTTTTCTTCTGCATGACGTAGTTGAAACGGTCGAGCAAGCCGTTCACCGACTTTCCGATTACCTCCGTCGCTTCCAATGTACCAACGGTCGCTACCGTCGTACCTCCTATCGTCGTGATGTAACCGCGGGCCTCAGGCTCCTTCGCAATTACCGGTGCAAGACCAGTGGTGGCACCTAACGAAGCATTCAGCAAAGACCTGCTTCGCTTGCCCTTCTTGGCACGGGTATAAGCCCTTTTCAACTGTCCTTCCTTTTCGGTCATTTGTTCAATAAGGCCCCAGGCATTCACCAATGCCCCTCTGTACAGGTTATATACATACGTGTCGCGCAGGCTTTCATCGACGGTGTTTTTAATCACAAATTTCACCGTACGTTCCTTCTTGTTCTGCGCCTTGTCCAATACGTAAAAAGTAATATTAAAAGCGAGCGTATCAAACGGGTCCTTCACGAAGTCGTAACCGGGCTCCCAGATAAATTCATAGCTGGTAGGCGTGTTCTTGACAAGTGCATCCTGAGGAACTTTTTTGTTCTCGGAGATGAAATTGAATGCCGTAATATCATCCTCGCCATTCGGGTCGGATAAGGTAAAGCGGAGGTTAATGCGGTTGTTCTCGGCGCTACGGATGACGGACTGCTGCGGGATAATGGTAAAATCCGGCGCGAGGTCCATTTGCGTAATGTCGAGCTTCAAGCGTCCTTTCGTCCGCGCCTTGGAAGGCTGGTCTTCGACATAAAACTCCATGTAGCGCGGGCCTTTTTTGAGAATGCCGAACTGCGTCACCGACGGGTCCCACGTAATTTCGCCGGCTGCCGACAGTTTCATCCCTTCCGGCATTTCTTCCAGAATGGGTACGAACACGATCGGGTCACCATCGGGGTCGCGCACGGCGCCCATGTCGATCTTGTACACATTCTGCGTCTTGTACTGTACGTAGAATGGTTGCAGCTCGTCGACCTGCGGCGGCCGGTTAACATGATTTACTTTAAAAACGACTTCGCGCGATGCGCTTTCGCCGGCATTGTTCTGCGCTTCGAATACGATCGGGAACGATTTAGTCGTGTTGATCCTATCGGCGACGTCGAATCCCGGCGTCCATATGAAGTGGCCTGTCGAATCAAATTTCATATCTTTTGCCAGGCCACTCGCCACTGAATATCTTACCGAATCGCTCCTTCCGCCTTTGGTTTGTAAATGAAAGTTGATCTCCTTGCCTTCGTACAGCACGTTCCATTCGGCTTCCGTAGGGAACACCAGCTGTAACGGGCCCGTTGAGGTTTTGTCCTTCATATTATCCTGCCCCTGCACCCTCAATGCAAAAAAAACGGGTATCAGAAGTATCAGTATTTTATGAATTTTTCTGGTTAGCATGACATCGAAAATATAATTAATTCCATGGGTGAAAGAATACTTTGATCTTAACGCAAAACTACTAAATCCTGTATAGAAAGCCCTGTGATTAGTTGCAAATTTGAAACGCGTGAAAACATCGTTACGCGCAAAAAATCAGTTTGTACTTTTCAAATAAAGCTTCTGAGAGGGTTTATGATTAAAGCAAGTCCAAAGCCTTTCCGCGCTCAAAGCAAAAACCGGAGCGCAATCCTTTTATAGACTGCGCTCCGGTTTTTAAAGTTCACTAATTACCTTATTATTTTTTCTTTGGGGTTGTTGCCGGAGCCGTTGCAGGAGTAGTAGCTGGCTTGGTAGCCGGTGTAGTGGCTGCCGGTGCTGCTGCTTCTACTTTGTCAGGGTCAACACCCAGTTTACGCAAGATCAGGTTCGTTGCATTGTTTTCTTCCGATGCTGCGAAAAGGATGATTGGCGTTGTACCTGCACCTGCGTCCATGTTCAGGATGTACAGGAAGCCGCTTTCTTTACCTACTTCCTGGATCGCGTTGTTCACTTTCGTCAGGATAGGTTCGAGCAATTGCTGTTGCTTGGTTTGCAGGGAAGTCTGCGCGTTGGCACGCATTTCTTCGATGCGGGTCGAAAGGCTTTGCAACTCTTTCTCTTTGTCGGCGCGGATCACGTCGGTCATGTTGGCACCATTTTTCTGGTATGCCTCGTATTTCTCCTGAGCCTCTTTATAGGTCTCCCCGATAGCCTTGTCCAGCTGCGCTTTGGTTACTTCCAGCTGGTTCTGCATTACTTTGGCTTCTGGCAGTTTGCCGATTATATAGTCAACATTGGTGTAACCGATTTTAGTAGGCCCGCCTGCCGGGGTTGTCTGGGCTAAGAGAGGGGTGGTGATTATGGTCATCACGACCAGAATAGCCATCAGTTTTTGTTTCATTGCTTTGTTACTTATTTAAGTTTACTGGTTGTACTTTTTTGTTTTGGTGAGTTTTGCGCAGGTGCGGCTGGTTGCTGCTGGGCCGGTTGCTCTACCTTGCCCGATTTATCGTTCCCTCCGGCTTTGTTCGCTTTCGGGTCAATTCCCAATTCCTCCATCACATAATCCGAATAGTCGTGCTTGGGATTGGTATAAAGCATGCCTACGTCGCTGGATTTATCAAACATAAAGTCGAGACGGCGTTGGCTGCAAACTTTGGTCACTGCGCGTTGTACCTTTTCAAGTACCGGCTTCATGAGTTCCTTCTTCTTCTGGAACATCAATCCTTCCATGCCGAAGATCTTGCTGTTATAGGCGCCCGCTTCGAGTTCCTTTTCCTTGATTTCGTTCTGCCGCTTCCTTTTCAGGTCGTCGGTGAGCAGGATTTCCTCGGCCATATAAGCACGCTGCATCCGGTCGATTTCAGCAAACTTGTCCTCTATTTCCTTCGCCCATTTGTCGGAGAATTTCTTCATCTCCACCTGGGCGGCCTGGTATTCGGGCATTTTACTGGTGATGAATTCCATGTCCGTATACCCGATCTTCTGGGCATATAGTGCTGAACTGCATAGAATTGACAAAACTAGTAAAATAAAGATGTTCTTCATGCCAAGCTGCTAATATAATTTGCAAACCTCTTAACGAATACCCCGGCCATAATATTATCTGATCTGCTGGCCGATTGTGAAGTGGAACTGCGGACCGCTTCGGGTTGTCGATCCCTGGATCTTGTCGAAACCGTAACCCCAGTCGATACCGAGCAAGCCGAATGCCGGCATGAAAATCCTTGCTCCCACACCCGCCGAGCGTTTCAGGTCGAATGGATTGAACTCACTGTAACTTCCCCAGTTGTTACCGCCTTCCGCGAAACCAAGGACGAAGATCGTCGCCTGCGGGTTCAGCGATACAGGGTAGCGAAGTTCCATTACATATTTGTTATAAACAATACCTCCACCCGACGCAGGATAACCGTTAGCCGCCAATGGGCCTACTTTCTGGTCCTGGTAACCGCGCAAACCGATGATGTCCTGGTCCGCCAGCGAGAATGTACCCTGTCCTGCCAACCCCGAACCTCCGAGGATGAAGCGTCCGAACGGGCTATATCCGACCTTGTCTCCGTACGCACCCAGGAAACCCATGTGCGCGCGGGTGCTTAACACCAGCTTGCCTGCGATGGTCGCATAGTAGCTCGCATCAAACATCCATTTGTGGTATTCCACCCAACGATAAGTGTCGGTTTTGTCGGTAAAATCTTTTTTACGGAACACCGAGTACGGCGGCGTGAAAGTGGCGCTCAATGAAATGTTGCTACCGCTTCTCGGGAATTGGAAATCGCTTAGCGTGTTCCGCGAGATGGTTGTATTGAATGAGATATTATTCGAAACACCCTTGCTGTATCCGATACGGAAAATGTCGAGGCTGTCGAGGCGGTAGCGCTGATACGACAGCGAGTGCGTCATCACGAGGTTCCGGTCCGGCTCTTTCAGACGGCGGCCGAGCGAGAGCGTGATACCATTGTTATAATAACCTCCGCGGTAGCTGACACGTCCTCCGCCTCCGCTTGTGTTATAACCATAGTAGGAGCTCAAATCCGTCATACGGTAAACGGTGCGCTGGAACGACACCCCGAAGTTAATCGGCTTTTTACCGCCGAGCCACGGTTCGCTGAATGAAAGCGAATAGGTCTGATATTGCTTACCGTTGGCCTGGAAGCGCAGCGACAATTTCTGCCCGTCGCCCGAAGGCAATGGACGCCATGTTTCCCTGTTCGGAATATTCTTAATGGAGAAGTTATTGAAAACCAATCCCAATGTTCCCACAAAACCGATGTAGCCGCCCCAACCACCGGAAAGCTCGATCTGGTCGGATGGCTTTTCTTCCACGGTATATTCAATATCCACCGTACCATCTTGCTGGTTAGGGATCGGGTTGATCTGGATTTTCTCGGGATCGAAGTAACCCATTTGCGATAACTGGCGCTGGGTATTGATGATCTCCGTCTTGCTGAATTTCTGTCCCGGCAATGTAAACAACTCCCGCAATACCACGCGGTCGCTGGTTTTGGTGTTACCGTTCAGCAAAATGCGGTTGATTGTCGCCTGCTTACCTTCGAACATACGGAGTTCGACGTCGATAGAGTCGCCTTCAACGGCTTTCTCGGTAGGATCGATGTGGAAATACAGGTAACCGTCGTCCATGTAAATGGAGCTTACGTCGGAGCCGGGAATACCGTTGATCTTCTTATCGAGTTCTTCCGGGTTGTACACATCACCCTTCTTCACACCCAGGCGCTCGCTCAGGTATGCGGATGTGTACAGGTAGTTACCGGACCATGTGATGTCGCGGTAATAATATTTCCGGCCTTCATCGATTTTCATGTCGATGCTGATCGTCTCGTCGCCGTTTCTAATGGTATCGAATTCGATCGTCGCGTCGCGGTAACCGTTTTTCCGGTAGTAGGCGATGAGTTTTTCCTTATCCTCGTCGTATTTTTTAGGAATGTATTTGGAAGGGTTAAAAAGGCGGCCAATGCGACGCTGCTTGGTACCTTTCATCTTGCGTTTGAGCGTTTTGTCGCTGATCGCCGTGTTCCCTTCGATATTGATTTTCTGGATCTTAACCTTCTTGCCTTTGGTAATGCCGAAGTTCAGTGTAGCCTGGCCGCGGGTCGAGTCGGGGATTTGGAGGACTTTTACCTTTGTATTGTAAAAACCTTTATCCTGGTAATATTTCTTGATGACCAGCTGGGTGTTCTTGATGATCGTCGGCGTGATCACGCGGCCTTTGATCAGCTTCACCTTATCGTTCAGCGTTTCGCGTTCACCCTTACGGATACCCGAGAAGGATACTTTGTAAAGCCTCGGACGCTCCTTAATATGGATGTTGAGCCAGACTTTCTCTCCTTCGATCTTGGTCGCCATGATTTCCACATCATCGAGCGTACCGAAATCCATCATTTTCTTGATAGACGACGTCACGGCAGGCCCGGGAATGCGGATCTTGTCGCCGGGTTTGAGGCCCGAAATGGAGATCATGGAATTGGGGTCCAGGAACTGCGTTCCCGATACGGTCACCTCAGCAATCGTGTATTCTTTGGGATTGGCGGGATCGATACCCAGGTTCGCCGCGGGAGCAGCCGTCGGTTTTGCACCGCCAAGGCCTACACGCTGCGCCTGTACGGACATGCAGCAACACAGAAGGAATAATGCTGAAAGACCTTTGAGATGTGCTAATGTTTTATTCAAATTTTTCACTGGGTTCATATAATTCTACTTAGCACCATTCGCTTTGATTTGTTCACCCGTTTTGCCGAAACGTCTTTCCCGGTTCTGGAAAGAAAGAATCGCTTCGTACAAATGCTCCCGGCGGAAGTCGGGCCAGAAAAGATCTTCATAAAAATACAATTCAGAATATGCCAGTTGCCATAGCAGGAAGTTACTGATCCGATGGTCGCCGCCGGTACGGAGCATCAGGTCCACATCGGGCCTGTGACCTGTCGACAAGTTGGCGGCAATTACTTCCTCATTCACTTCTTCGGGCAGCAAAATACCGTTGCGAACGTCTTCGGCTACTTTGCGCGTTGCTTGTGTAATGTCCCACTTACCGCTGTAACCTAATGCGAGGATGAGATTCAGGCCGGAATTGTTGCGTGTCTGCTCGATGGCTTTTCCCAGTTGGTTCTGGCAGCTGCGCGGCAGGCTTGCCGTATCGCCGATCGTGTCGAGCTTCACATTGTTTTTCATCATGGTCGGCAGCTCGTTTCCGATGGATTGCACGAGCAACTCCATCAGCGCCCTGACCTCGAACTCGGGACGGGCCCAGTTTTCCGTTGAAAAAGCATACAATGTCAGGAACGATACCCCGAGCTCCGCACAACCTTCCGTCACTTCCCTCACTGCCTTGATCGCATTGCGATGGCCAAACACACGCGCGGCTCCCTGGTTCTGGGCCCATCTTCCGTTACCGTCCATGATAACGGCGATGTGTTTTGGCAGATTGCCCGTATCAATGAGCTCCTTCATTACTCCTGACTCCTTTTAACCTTTTTTAACAAAACAAAAACAACATTTCGGAGAGCCTTGTCATTCGGGGATGAATTTCAGCCGCTCCGGGTTAATCAGGAATCATTTGCCGTTAAACAGATACGCAGTAACCGCTCAATGTGTGCCGAAAATCTGCACATTTCATTCCTGATTCCGTTTCAGACCAATCCGAAAGTCCTGACGAACAACACATTAGTCTCCAAAATAACAATGGAAATTTAAACGAGGGCGCAATTTAGGAATAAGAATCAGGTCTACAAAATGAATATTCTGGTACAATCGGAGTGGAATTCGATTAATTATCAAGAAGATGGCGGATCGCGTCGCCGTAGGTGCTACCGCTGGTTACCTGTGAAGCCTTGCGGTCGCGCATGACGATCACGTACTTGCCGTTGAAGTGTTTCTGGATTTCCTTGATATGGTGGGAGTTGACGATCCCCGCCCGGCTCACGCGCAGGTAATGCGTGGGAAGCTTCTCTTCGAGCGAAGTAAGCGTGTAGTTGAGCAGGTACTTCTGTCCGTCGAGCGTGTTCAGGAAAACGTATTTTTCCTCGGCCTCGAAATGCGTGATCTCGGTCATCGGTATGAGCAGGATCCGGTCGCCGGATTTGACGGACAGCGAGAATATCTCGCGTTTCGGCTTCATTTCTTCCAGCAGCCGCAGCAGGTTTTCGGAATAGGGGTTACTGCCCGTGTGGCCGTTTCCGGCCTGGGTGATATTTCTGATCTTCTCGATTGTCTTCATCAACCGCTCGTTCTCAACCGGTTTCAACAGATAATCCACCGAATTTTCCTCGAATGCCCGGATCGCATACTGGTCGTAGGCTGTCGAGAATACCACCAATGGCATTTTCGTCAGCTTGGAAAGCATTTCGAAGCCGTTCAGCAGCGGCATTTCGATATCCAGAAAAATTACGTCGGGATGGTGCCGGTCGATCTCCACGAGCCCTTCCGCACCGTTTTTAGCCTCCGAAACAATGTTAAAAGTGTCGGAATGCTTTTCGAGCAGCCGGCGCAGGCGGCTCAATGCAAGCGGTTCGTCGTCGATCAGAATGGTTTTAAGCGGAAACTGCATGACTGGATTGTTGATGTTGTTCGATGGCTGTTTTCTGAATGGCAATATTAACCGATTTGTGCGGGTCGTTTTTCAGTTCCAGGCGCGCATTGTCGCCATAAAGCAATTTCAGCTTGTCCTGAATGCTGCGCATACCGTAGCCCGCGCCCAGCGTTTCGGGGAATGCGGGACCATTGTCATGCACACACAAATGCAGCCATGCGTCTTTCTCATAAATTTTCACGACAATATTCCCCTGCTCGGCCATCCGTGAAATGCCATGCTTGATCGCATTCTCGACGATCGGCTGCAATATGAACTTCGGCACCTGCAGGCTCTTAAGCGACTCCTCCTCCACTTCCACCGTAAACCGCAGCCGCTCCCCGAACCGCACTTTTTCTACCTGCAGATACGTCTCGACCATTTCCAGTTCATTTTCAATGGTATCGAAATAATCACTGGTTTTCCGGCCGGTGGTGTAGCGGAACAGTTTCGAAAGCAGCAGGGTCATTTCCTCCGCTTTATCTGGGTCTTCGTGCACGAGGCTGGCAATACTATTAAGAGAATTATACAAAAAATGGGGATTAATGCGGGCCTGCAGGGCATCCAGTTCGGCACGGGTTTTCAATTTTTCCAGGTTCAAAAGCTGGTATTCCTGGTCGGAGATCTTGCGGGAAATCTGCCGGCCTTCGCGGCTCAGGAAGTAAAACACGTTGGCGATCACCACCGGCGCCCAGGAATACCAGTACCAGGGCGCACTCTGGGAAGGCTCGGCCGGATACCGCGAAATATATTGCGCTACAATATCGGTGGCAAACAGCTGATGAATGGCCACAGCCAGCACGCTATCCGCCAAAAACACGATAATGGACAGAATAATATGCTTCGCCCATAAGCTCTTGATAATCATATCGAGCCACGCCGTGAGCCCCTGCGTGATGAGGATCGTACACACGCCCGTCGCCACGGTGAGCATGACGAGGTATTTGTAAAAAGCCAGCCGGACGGGCTCGTCGGTAAACGACAGCTCCGCCGTGAAATAGGCGATTGCGTTGAAACCGTACAATATCACCGCACCCAGCATGGCCGCCACGAGCGTCCCGATCCAGCTCTGGGTCTGGATGATGCCGATCAGGCTGAAATCCTGCCAGTTAAATGATTTTTCCTGTGAAGTAAAACTGAAATTAGCTCCCTCTACCTTTGCCCCGCTGAGGTCCACGTCGGACATACTGCTGAAACTCAGGTCCGCATTCCGCAGGTCGGCGTTTCGGAAAG
Organism: Dyadobacter beijingensis DSM 21582; assembly: GCF_000382205.1. Taxonomy (GTDB): domain Bacteria; phylum Bacteroidota; class Bacteroidia; order Cytophagales; family Spirosomataceae; genus Dyadobacter; species Dyadobacter beijingensis. Next base: position 476,233 of record NZ_KB907787.1, on the reverse strand, counting down.
TCGTCCGGTCGAGGGCCGAAAAACGAAGTTTTGCATTGCGCAGATTCGCCCCGTCGAAGTTGATATCCTTCAAACTCGAAAAGCTGAAATCTGCATTTTCCAGATCCATGTTACTGAAATCCCTTCCGTCCAGCGATGAGGCTGTCATGCGTAACGGCTTCGTTTTGTTGTCGTCCATGCTGTTATAACCCTAAACATTAATATCAGTTTGTCTGAGAAAGCATCCATTCGGTTTCCATTTTGCCCCAATCCGGGTGGATGGTGGTGGCCGGTTTGAAGGCGGCAAATTTCTGCTGCGCCTTTTCGAGCATCGGCTTGGCCACCTTTTTGCCACCGCCATATTCGTCCGGGGTAAAGAAGGCACTCGACGCTTCGAGGTAATAAATGCGCGGATTGTCGGCATTCAGCGATTTCGCCGATTGCAGGAAGCCCTGGAACTTTTCACCGTCGGTTTGCCAGCGGTTCATCGGGTCGGCCGCGAGGTGGATTTGCGCGTGGTATGCTTTGAGCACTTCCAGCTCGTCATTAGGCTTTCCGGCAATGGTTTCCGCCTCTTTCAATAAGGCATTGGCTTTGTCCAAATACTGGTCTTTTTCCGTGAGCGTAGCGCCTGTCAAACCGAGTAATGCATTGGTATAGGCGGCGTAATATTTTGGCAGCCATTCTTTCGGCTCGGCAGCGGCAATGCGCTCGAAGCGGTTTCCGATCTCCTGTAATGCTTTCGGATCAGGTTTGGAGCGGTCGATGGCCATCAATGCATTGATACCGTCGCTCATGGCCCTGGTGTATTTCTCGTTCTGCGCCCACGCCATGCCGGTGGCGAGGGCAAAGAGCAATGCGAATGTGGTCAGCTTTTTCATCTTTATGATTGGTTTTAAATATGGGATATGAAATGTTCAAAAATCGTCCTTCCCCACTTTGGCCTTTTTGGAAAGCATGATCTGCATTCCTGCAAAAAAGCTGCGGTAACTCTGCGGCCCGACCGCATAGCGCGTGCGGCCGTCGGGCGTGTAGCGGTAAGTGAATACATTGCGGGTATTGAGGATATTATCAACCGTGGCATAGAATATCACCAGGTTACCTTTAATGCTCTGCAGCTTGCTGGCCTGGATGCTCACATGATGCACAGCGGGCGTGCGGTCTTTCAGGAATTCGTCATTGTTGGGATTATAGTAGGGCCGGCCGCTGGTGAATGCGTAAGTAGCGCTGAGGTTGGTTCTAGCCTTTTCAAACCACTTTTTGGTAATGAGGCTGATATTATGGTTGGAAATAAATGTAGGCGTGGCCGATTGTTCAAATTGCTGAAAGAGCCGTTTGGAATCCACAAAACTGTAAGTAACCCAGTAATCCAGGTTTTTGACCGACTTCTGATCGCGCCAGAAGAAGTCGAAGCCGCGGGCGTAGCCGTCGCCGGAATTGTTGGTGGCGCCCCACGGGAAACGGTAGGGATCGGCGTCGTATTTCTGGCCTGTAAATTCGCGGACGAGCTGCGCGTAGTTCTTATAAAATGTCTCAACCCGGAATGTGCGCTGGTTTTTGATAATCTGGTAATTGACGATCAGATGGTCGGCGCGCTCGTATTTCAGGGATTTGTTTAAATACAAATATCGGTAATCCGGATTTTGGTAAAACTGCCCTGCGGCCAGCGAAACCTGGCTGTACCGGCCCGTCTTGTAGGCAAATGACAACCTTGGCGCCGCATTAGCCCGCCCGATCACCGACGAATACTCGCTCCGAACCCCGATCCGCCCGGCCAGCGCACGAGTAATGTAAATCTCCGATTCCACAAACGCCGCCGTATAGCGGTCTTTCAGCCGGTACATCTTCCCATCGACGCCGTTCCCGATATTAATCGCATGCGCCTCGGCGCCGAACAGAATGGTATTGTTTCCCGAAAGCAGGCGTGTGAGTACGACGCGCGCCTGCGTGCGTTCGTCGAAACGGTCGAAATGCACGCCGTCCCAGGTCATATTGTCCTTATTGCGGCTGTACGAGATACCGGAGTTCAGTGTCCAGCGGCCGTCGGCCCAGGAGTCGGTGTAGGTGCTGGTGGTGAATGCATTGTTGTTTTTCAAAACAAGGCGCATTTTGCCCGTATCCGACGACGGGTCGTTGCTATTCATACTCAAATGGCTGTCGGAATACATACCATAGACTTTCAAGACGCCGTTTTTGGTCGGCTTCCAGCGATAGGTCAGCGACGAACCTTTGAACTCCGGGGCATGAATCCATTCCACATTCTGCTTCACCAGCTTGAACAGTGGCCGCAGGTTGCCGTAATAGACCACCGCCGAGACCGACTGGTTTTTATGGGCATAATCATAATTCAAACCCGCATTGGCGAGGTTCAGGCTGATGCCCAGGCCATTGTTACTAATCTTATCCGTCGTATTCAGCAGCAGTACCGACGACAATGCCTGCCCGTATTGCGCCGAATAACCGCCGGTGCTGAATGAAGTGCCTTTAAACATGAATGGGTTGAACCGACCGCGCGATTGTACGTCGGGTAATGAGCTGAAAAACGGGTTTTGCACGATCATCCCGTCGATGACGATCTTCGTCTCCTGACCGGAGCCACCGCGTACGAAAAGCCCCTCCTGCTCCCCTACCCGCTGCGCGCCAGGAAGAAATTGCATTGCACCGGTAATATCCGCCGCCGCGCCTGCCGTAGTCACAATATCCAGTGGTTTCAGCAAAGCCATCCGCTTCTCGTCCGACGCTTCGAATGCGCCGGCGGTAATCACGACGGTATTCAGTTCGTTGGCCAGTTCATCGAGCCTGATGGACATTGCCGGGATACTTTCTTTCAGATTGATCTTATTCTCAAAAACCTCAAACCCGACATAGCTCGCCACAACGGTAGCCGTATCGGATTCCGACGTCTGGAATGCGAAAACGCCGTTGGCATCGGTGGTACCGCCGTCGTAAGTGCCTTTCAGGAACACGTTGGCGCCGGGCAACGCATTTCCCCGCTGATCGGTCACCTTGCCCTGGATGTTTTTCTGGGCCAGGGCGGCGGCGGGGATGATGAGCAACAGACAATAAAAAAACTTCATGGCTAATAGATGATGTGTAACTGTTGACACAAATCTATTGGCCATGAAGCCGTTTAATAAGTTAATTCCGACGAAGTGCCGGTTTCAGCGGGATGAATTTACCCGCTGACGGAATGAAAACCGTCCCGTTTTAGAGCTCTTCCAGCAAGATATCTTTCCAGCGCACTTTAATGCCGCCGCCATCGTGGATCTGCAATGCGATCGAGCCAACGCCTGCCCCGATTTTGGCATCGGTGAGGTCCACCATTTCGTGGCCATTAAGCCAGGTTTGGGTGCGGTCGCCTTCCGCGCGGATGCGGAGGGTGTTCCATTCACCCATTTTCAGGAAGCCTTCTTTTTCCTCGGGAATCTGCACAAGCCAGTTGCGGCCGTAGGATTCGTAAATGCCGCCGGTATCGTGGTTTGGCGGCGCCACTTCTACCTGCCAGCCGGATACTTTGGTACCCTCTACCGTGGAGCGGAAGAATACGCCGCTGTTGCCATTGGCCTCCTGTTTGAATTTAAGGGTCAGGTCGAAGTTTTTGTAAAACTTGTCGGTGGTGAGGTAGCCGTACTTTTTGTCGGGGCCGCTTTCACAGATGAGCTCACCGCCGTCGACATACCATTTCTCGGTTCCGTGGATGGTCCAGCCTTTAAGATCCTTTCCATTGAACAATTTTACGGGCTTTTTCAACGGATCTGCCGCGGGGCCATTCAGCGCGAAAAACGCTGAATTCAGCATCAGGACGGCCGCTCCGGCGACAATCCATTGTCTCAATTTTAACATGGTGGTTATAGGATTAGGATTAAAAATTTGTGGTTACAAATTCGGCCAAACTACATTTTCCATTAGTTTTACGAAAATTAACCACTTGGAAAGCTATGAAAAAAAACCGTTTTGGAGGGCGTTGGGCAACATTTTTTTTGGCAGCAGGGCTATTTTCAACGATTTTGATTTCTTGTAAGGAAGACGAAGGGGAACTCGTAAAGCGCAAAGCGATGACGGATGTGATCATGGAAAATCCGGAATTCAGCATGTTGAAAGACATTATGCAGCGGGCGAAAAAAAGCGACGCTTTCAGGTCGCAGAACCAAACCCTGCTAGCTCCGTCGAATGCGGCCTTTAATAAGGCTAATATATTCAGCTCATCTGTGATCACCAGCATGCCCGATACCTCTGTGGATGAGTTTTTAAACAGCCATGTCATCAAATCGGTGAAAAAATATAGTGAGTTCGAGGCTGGATCGCTTGCAACTGCGGCAAAGCTGAAACTTGGTGTAACAAAAAAAGACAGCGTAATCACATTCAACGGGGCCAAGATCAGCAGGAAGGATATCGAAACAGCCAACGGCTACATTCAGGTACTTGACAGCGTTTACGTGAAAGTGATCAAGTAGTATATAATAGTATCAAAAACAGCAAACCCCGGAGCATAGGCCCCGGGGTTTTCGTTTTTAATATGGTCGCTTTCTCAGAACTGCTCTACGTGCGAGAAGAAGAAGTTTCCTTCGATTTCCGCATTTTCGTCGGAATCCGAGCCGTGGATGGCATTCTTCTCCATTGAAATCGCGTACAATTTGCGGATGGTACCTTCCTCTGCATTGGCCGGGTTGGTAGCGCCGATCAGTTTACGGAAATCGGCCACTGCATTCTCCTTTTCGAGTATCATCGGGACGATCGCCCCGGATGACATATATTCACACAGATCATTGTAAAAGGGACGCTCCTTGTGTACGGCGTAAAATTCACCGGCACGCTCGGACGTAAGCTGCGTTTTTTTCAGGGCCACAATCCGGAATCCTGCTGCTTCAATCAACTTAATAATTGAACCCGAATGACCATCCTTCACAGCATCAGGCTTGATCATGGTAAATGTCTTATTCGTTGGCATACGTACTTGGCTATATTGATACTGCATGCAAGCTACTATATTTCATTTTAAAATAGCGAACCTTTCGTCCGTTAAGCCCCGCCTTATGTTAAATCAAGGCCTGATTGCCAGCCTTTACCGCTCTTTTTGGCACAAATCCCAACCATTTTGTTAATTTTGTGGGCTCTAAGCAAACAGGAAATTCCTCTTTTGAACTAAGTTACTGTGAATCAAATCATTGAAGAGCTTCGCTCTTTTTTATCCCAACCCCAAAAAATCGTTATCACAACGCACCGCGACCCGGATGCGGATGCATTGGGTTCGTCCCTGGGCTGGGCCAGTTATTTGCTCAAAAAAGGACATGAGGTAACGGTGATCAGCCCTACCGACTATGCGGCTAATCTCCGCTGGCTGTCGGGCATGGAGCACGTGCTCGTGTACGAGAAAGCTTCCGAGCAAGGCAAATGCAAACGTAAAATCGAACAGGCGACTATGATCTGCTGCCTCGATTTCTCGGCATTATCCCGGCTCAAAGACCTCGGGAAAGTGGTACAGGACGCCGCAGCGCCCAAAATGATGATCGACCACCATCTCGAACCGGAACATTTTGCGAAATGGATGGTTTGGGATACCACGGCCGCCGCTACGGCGCAGCTCGTGTATGAGCTCGTGAAAGAAATGGAAGGCGGCCTGCCGGCGGAAGAGATCTTCGACATTCCTATGGCCGAATGCCTTTACGCGGGCATCATGACCGACACCGGCTCGTTCCGGCACGGTAATGTGACGCCGGCGGTGCACCTGGCAGTGGCTGATCTCATGCGTACCGGTTTCGATTCGAGCCGCGTACACCGGTTGATTTATGATAATGCGCCGCTCTCACGCCTGCAATTCCTCGGCTATGTGCTTTGCAATAAACTCACGGTGCTGCCCGAATACCGCACCGCATACATGGTACTGACCGAGGCGGAACTGCAAAAATTCAACTCCGCATCCGGCGAAACAGAAGGCATTGTGAACTACGGTTTGCAGGTCGAGAATGTGGTGATGTCGGCGATGTTCATCGAACGGAAAGGCGAGGTAAAAATCTCGTTCAGGTCGGTGGGCAGCTTCTCGGTACGTGATCTTGCCAGCGCGCATTTCAGCGGTGGCGGGCACAAGAATGCATCGGGGGGCCGGTCGGAACAATCAGTGAATGAAACAGTTGCAAGATTTCTTAGCATACTGCCCTCATACCAGGAAGAACTTTTGAGCGTTGACTAAACTTGAATTATAACTTCACCAAAAATATCTTTTCAATAATCACATCCCAATGAATTTAAAAACAATCGGTTATGCGATGGGCATAACTATTCTCGCAGCCGCTTGCAATCAATATCGTCAGCAGGTAACCGAAAGCGGCCTCAAATACACGCTTTTCGACCACGAAGACGATGCAAGAAAAGCCAAACTGGGAGATATCATGACATTCCACCTGGTGTTGAAGAATGGTACAGACTCTACGCTCCGGGATACTTATAAAGAGAAAAACCCCGTGAAGATGGTATTGCAGGCCCCGCCTTACAAAGGCAGTTTCGAAGAAGGCCTTACCATGCTCGCAACCGGCGACAGCGCGAAATTCCTCGTGAATGCCGATACATTGTTCGCGAAAATCGGCCAGCCGATGCCGCCGATGATCAAAAAAGGATCAGAACTGAGCTTCACCGTGAAAGTGGTAAGCGTACTCACTTCGGAAGAATTCCAGAAGCAGCAAGCCGAAGCAGGTAAAAAACAAAAGGATATCGACGCGAAAGTGATCGAAGATTACCTGGTAAAAAACAACCTGAAAGCCAAAGCGCGTAAAACTGCTTCCGGCCTAGTATACGTACCACAAACCGAAGGGACCGGCATTACCCCTACTGCGGGCGATAATGTGAAAGTGCATTACACCGGCAAGTTCCTCGACGGCAAAGAATTCGACAGCTCTAAAAAGCAAGGCACACCGCTCGACCTGCAAGTAGGCGCGGGCATGGTGATCCAAGGCTGGGACGAAGGCCTGACTTTGATGAAAAAAGGCGAAAAAGGCTTGCTGCTGATCCCATCGGGACTGGCTTACGGCCCTGAGACTTACGGTCCGATACCGGGTAACTCGGTATTGCAGTTTGAAATGGAACTGATCGACATTACCAAAGGCGCGAAGCAACCGGCTGGCCCTGCGCTCCCGGCTCCGGCTCCTGCGAAATAGGCCACTTAAATTGATAATGCCACGAAGGCACGAATTTTCACGAATACATTTCGTGTATAATTCGTGCCTTCGCGGCATTTAACCCTACTCATTTTTTCGTAAAATGCATCCCGATCATCATCATCTCAACGCATGAAACTTTGCTTTGCCACTAACAACCGGCACAAACTGGAAGAAATACAGGCATTACTGGGCGACCAGTTCGAACTTGTAACATTGAGCGACATCGGCTGCGATACCGATATTCCCGAGCCTTTCGATACGATCGCGGAAAATTCGCGTGAAAAAGCGCGGTTCGTGCGAGACAATTATGGGATAGACTGCTTCGCAGACGATACCGGCCTGGTAGTAGATGCATTAAATGGCGAACCGGGCGTCAAATCGGCGCGCTATGCCGGCGAGCACCGCAGTTCCGACGACAATATCGACCTGCTTGTGAAGAACCTCGCTAACGAAGAAAATCGTGCTGCACGGTTCCTGACGGTCATTACATTGTCGGTTGAAGGTGAATATTACCAGTTTGAGGGCACGGTAGAAGGTACCATTATCGACGACCGCCGCGGTACCAACGGCTTCGGGTACGACCCGATATTTGTTCCCAAAGGGCATTCGCGCACATTTGCCGAAATGACCATGCAGGAGAAATCCGAGCTAAGCCATCGCGGGCGGGCATTTGCGAAGCTGGTAGCTTTTCTGAGAGCCCATTAATTTTTTCCAATACTTAAATCGTACGGATATGTCGGACTTTAATTCGGATGATTACCGCTTCGACGGTAGCAAGAAATTTGACATCAGTAAGGCCAAAACGAAGTTCAAGGACATTTATGCCGACAAAGCGGAGTACGAGGCCATGCAAGAAGAATCGGCGAAAGAGCTCGACGAGCTGCAAAGCATGATGTACGCGCATAACCGCTACGGCCTGCTGGTGATCTTCCAGGCGATGGACGCGGCGGGTAAGGACGGTACCATTAAGCACGTGCTCTCGGGCGTGAACCCGGTTGGTGTCAAGATCCATTCGTTCAAGCGTCCGACGGAAACCGAGCTCGGCCATGATTTCCTGTGGCGCACGAACCTTGTGCTGCCTCAGCGCGGCACGATCACGATATTCAACCGCAGCTATTACGAGGAAGTGCTGGTAGTAAAAGTGCAACCCGAAATCCTCACCCAATCGCAGCGCCTGCCTGTGGAATTGACGGAAGACCTGGAAAAAGTATGGAAACACCGCTATTCCGACATCCGTAACCTCGAAAAATACCTCTACCGCAATGGTATCCGCGTGATCAAGTTCTTCCTGAATGTCTCCAAGGAAGAACAGGCCAATCGTCTGATCGAACGTATCGAAGATCCTTCCAAAAACTGGAAATTCGAAGAACAAGACGTAAAAGTCCGGGATAAATGGGCGGAATATATGCAGGCTTACGAGGATGCCATTAATGCCACAGCCAGTAAAAAGGCGCCCTGGTATGTAATCCCGGCCGACGACAAAAAGAACCTCCGCCTGACCGTGGCGAAAATCATCGCCGAAGAATTAAAGAAGATGAATATGAACTACCCCGAATCGGGCCCGCAGCGGACGGAGGAGCTCCGGCATTTCATCGACGTTATCAATGCGCAAACGCAGCAATCATAAAAAAAAGGCCGCCGATCGTTGATCGGCAGCCTTATAGCTATGCATGGTGTGAAGTTATGTCTTATTTCTTGATGGTGAAGTTACCCCCACCAATTTTGTAACCTTCTGCATAAAGCTCCACATTATACTTGCCTGGGCGGAACTTATTGGCATTATCGTACAACATCTCTACTTTCTGGTTGTTGTTTTGATAAGCGATCGACTCGCGGGTCGTGAATTTAGATGGAGCACCATCCACTTCGAACTCGCCTGATCCCGTAGCGTCGTCAGCTACCACCGCTCCGTCCGGATCAAGCACCCGCACATAAATGTCTTTGGGCTCCTGAGCAGTCAGCTCGTTTTCCGGAAGGTTGAACACCAGTTTCAGCTTGTCGACACGGCTGGCTTTGTACTCTTCGCGTTCTTTGGTTTTACCTCTCGAATTCACGGTAAGTACTTTCAGGTTCTGTGCTTTCAGTGCAGCAGCTTTGCTCACTTTCGCGCTCAGCTCTTTGTTAGCCGCAGTAAATGTGGTAACAGAGTCTGTCAGTTCAGCCTGGCGTTGAACGAGTTTCTCACGTTCGCTGGTCAGTGTTCCTACGTGTGTGTGCAGGGAGTCGTTGCTGGCTACAAGTTGCTCGTTTTCAGCTTTCAGTTGCGCGATCATCTCGTCTTTCTCGGTCAGGAATTTTTCGTATTCCTTAATTTTACCAAGATACTTGTTGGTTTCAACTCTTCTGCTGCGGCTGAATGCTACTTTATCCGCTTCGAGTTTCTCCTTCATTTTGGTCAGCTCTGTAATATCACCGCCCAACTTCTCAACTTCCGCGATTTTCGCGTCCAGCACCGTCGAAATAGAATCCAGTTTAGTTTTGGTTACAGCCAACTCTCTTGCTTTTTCGACTACCATCGACTCCTGTTGGGTCAATTCCTGTTTCTGAGTAGTAAACAAGTAGCCGAACATGGCTGTTGCAAGCCCAAGGACAACAACCATTGCCCAGGCTATGCTCTGCTTATTTTTCTGTTCTTGTTGCATTGATATTAAGTTTTACTTGTGTGATTTAGTTTCTCATGGAGACAGGTTAAATTGAATCCGGGTCTACATGCAATTCTGCTTTCTAATCAAACAATTCTGTGCCGCTCAATGCTAATGGCCTTTTTCGATGCATTCAACCGATTTCCCACAACCCGCTGAAATGCAAAAAAGAACCTCATTCTTACGAATTTGGCTCTTTTCGTGTATTCTGTTGTATATTTTAAAAATCTTCCAAACCGTTGGTTATCTCAAACATGCAGCTGGAAAATTGGGTAATGTTACCACAAAATATGGTGTAGTGGTACAGAGAAAATAATGCAATTAGCCCGTTAAAGTCCTATTTGGCCCTGAATGCGGAAAGTTTTCCTGTCTACGAAGATCAGCTTCTGGTAACCGTCTACCTGGTAAGCGTTTACTTCCAGGAGATTATCCCGCTTGACGGTTTTCAAAATCACCTTTTTTTCCGAATGGTAGATCTTGTTCCGTGCGCGCAGCAATGCTTCTACATATAAAGGCTGTTTCAAAACGGAATCCGTTTCGATTTTCAGGTAAGTTACGGGCAGATCGTTACCTGGTTTGAGCCGATATTCGTAATACACGGGCCCGTTTTGAAGGATGTCGTAGCTCTGCCGGTAGGACGGTTTATTGATATCGGCTTGTACAAACAGTTCCAGTTCCTTTTTCCAATCGACATCTCTGGTCCTGGAAACCTCGCGCTTGCTCCCCAGAATGGCCGTTTTATTGACTTCCGGCCTCTTGTCGTTCAAATACTCGATCTGATTCTCCACAAAGCCTTTCAAATCATAGTAAGTCTTGGGGCCGTCGTCTTTGGATTCTTCCGGCGTGCAGGAGATGAGGGAAATGCACAGGAAAGTTGCGAGGATCGGTAGGAAGCGGTAATGCATGGATTTCAAATGTGGCTAAAAAAACAGAGAGCCCCGACGGACTCTCTGTTGGTTAACATCAATCGATGCCCTAAAAGTTTTAGAGAATGCTCACGCCGGTCATTTCTGCCGGTTTCGCGATTCCCATTAATTCCAGAATGGTCGGCGCGATATCGGCAAGTTTCCCATTATTGATCGGCTTCTGGTATTCATTATCCACCAGAATGCACGGCACGAGGTTCAATGAATGCGCTGTGTTTGGTGAACCGTCGTCGTTCGACATATAATCCGAGTTACCATGGTCGGCGATGATGATCGACGAGTAACCGTGGTCCAAACCGGTTGTTACAACCGCCTGTACGCATTGATCTACCGTTTCGCAAGCCTTCACTGCCGCCTCGAAAACGCCGGTATGGCCTACCATGTCGGGGTTCGCGAAATTGAGACACACGAAATCCACTTCTCCTTTTTCCAATTCAGGAACAATGGCATCGCGAATATCGAATGCCGACATTTCAGGCTGCAAATCGTAGGTAGCCACTTTTGGTGAAGGGCACAGCAAACGGCTTTCCCCCTCGAACGGCTTTTCACGACCGCCGGAGAAGAAGAATGTCACGTGCGGGTATTTCTCGGTTTCAGCAATGCGGATCTGCTTCTTTCCAGCCGATTCGAGCACCTCGCCAAGGGTATTGTTCAGGTTATCTTTGTCAAAAATGACGTCCACGCCTTTGAAAGTATCATCATAGTTGGTCATGGTGATGTATTTCAAATTCAGCTTGTGCATATTCTGCTCGTGGAAATCCTGCTGCGTGAGCACCTGCGTGATCTCGCGGCCGCGGTCTGTGCGGAAGTTGAAGCACAATACCACATCACCGTCCTGGATCAACGCGAGCGGGGAACCGTCGGCATTGGTAGCGATGATCGGCGTGATGAATTCGTCGGTAACACCTTCTTCGTAGGAAGCCTGTACAGCCTTCAGAACGTCTGCTGCCGGTACGTGCTTGCCTTCGCCGTGAACCATCGCGTCGTAAGCGAGTTTCACGCGCTCCCAACGCTTATCACGGTCCATTGCGTAGTAGCGGCCGGTTATGCTGGCGATCTTGCCTGTGGTTTGCGCCATCGATTCACTTAGCTCGGTCAGGAAACCCAATCCGCTCTTCGGATCGGTATCGCGGCCGTCGGTGAATGCGTGAACGAATACATCGCTCAAACCGCGGTCTGCCGCGATTTTGCAAAGACCTTTCAAATGGTCGATATGCGAGTGCACGCCGCCATCCGAAACGAGGCCGATGAAATGGAGTCTTTTACCCTCCGCCTTCGCGTAGTCGAGCGCCTGTGCGAGCGCGGGCTCGTGCGCGAGCGTGCCTTCGGATACCGCGAGGTTGATTTTTACCAGGTCCTGATAGACGACGCGACCGGCGCCGAGATTGGTATGTCCTACTTCGGAGTTACCCATTTGTCCGTCGGGCAAGCCTACTGCCAGACCGCTCGCTTCGAGCTTGCTATGCGGGTATTTTTGAAGAATGGAATCGTAAAACGGCGTTTTTGCAGCCAGAATGGCGGAACGGTTTTCCTCGCCGGACTTGGCGATGCCCCAGCCGTCCATAATAATGAGGATGACTTTCTTGCTCAATGTATGCTGAATTAAAATGTTATGTCTAGCGTAATGCTACTCTTCCTTTTTGCTTTCGACAGGCTGATTGTTTTCGTCCACAATCACATATACTTCTTCGTTGGGTTTGCGCATCATGAATTTCTCGCGCGCCCATTTTTCAAGCATTCTGGGATTTCCGAAAACCTCATTCCGTTCTTTCTTAACCTCGCGGATCTTCTCTTCCAGGATCGTCTTCTCCTTTTCGAGGTCCTTCATTTTCATCCGGTTCGACATCACGATCCGGACATTGTTATTGTCGAGGAACAAAATCCATATCAGCCACACGACGAATGTGGCGATATAGAAGTTCTTTAATGTGTGCAACGACCAGAATGAGCGGTTTTTCATATTGAAATACCCTTAAAACAAGAACCGGAGCACTGGGCTCCGGCTCTTATATGGTTTTGATTAGAATTTCAATCCCGGGAAATATGCGCTTTCGCCCAGTTCTTCTTCAATGCGAAGCAGCTGGTTGTATTTCGCCATACGGTCTGAACGTGAAGCCGAACCTGTTTTGATCTGGCCGGTGTTCAATGCAACCGCGAGGTCAGCGATCGTTGCATCTTCTGTTTCACCTGAGCGGTGCGACATAATGCTCTTGTAGCTGTTGCGTTTTGCAAGGTTTACCGTATCGATGGTCTCGGTCAAAGAACCGATCTGGTTTACTTTCACCAATACCGCGTTAGCGATTTGTGACTCGATACCTTGTTGCAGACGGGTTACATTGGTTACGAACAAGTCGTCGCCCACGAGCTGGCATTTCTTGCCGATAGAATCGGTCAAAGTTTTCCAACCTGCCCAGTCGTCTTCGTCCATACCGTCCTCGATCGAGATGATAGGATATTTAGCCACCCACTGAGTCCAGTAGTCAGCCATCTCGTCAGAGCTCAATTTACGGCCGTCTGATTTTTTGAAATGGTACAAACCGTCTTCGTAGAACTCGGAAACAGCTGCATCCATCGCGATGAAGATTTCTTCGCCGGGTTTGTAACCTGCTTTTTCGATTGCTTGCAATACAACCTCGATTGCCTCTTCGTTGGATTTGATGTTAGGGGCAAAACCACCTTCGTCACCTACGTTGGTCGAGTAGCCTTTGCTTTTCAATACGGTTTTCAAAGTATGGAAAACTTCAACGCCCATGCGCAATGCCTGAGAGAAAGTATCCGCTTTGGCCGGCATGATCATGAACTCCTGGAAATCGATGGAGTTATCCGCGTGGCTACCGCCGTTAAGGATGTTCATCATCGGTACAGGCAATGTATTGGCATTGGTACCACCTACGTAACGGTACAATGGCAGGTTAGCTTCCTGTGCAGCAGCTTTCGCAGCAGCAAGGGAAACGCCCAGGATCGCATTTGCACCCAACTTCGCTTTGTTAGGCGTGCCATCCAGTTCCAGCATGATTTTATCAATGAGGTTTTGCTCGAATACGGAGCAACCGATCAGTTCAGGGAAGATGATGTCGTTTACATTCTCAACCGCCTTCAAAACTCCTTTTCCAACATAAACGCTCTTGTCGTCATCGCGAAGCTCAACTGCCTCGTGCTTACCGGTAGAAGCTCCCGAAGGAACAGCGGCACGGCCCAGATAACCATTCTCGGTACGAATATCAACTTCTATTGTGGGGTTTCCTCTTGAATCCAGAATTTGTCTTGCATGTACTGACTGAATCGTACTCATTTGCAGCTTGTGGTTTGATTAAAAATTGGAACTTATAAACGCTACAAAATAACGCAAAAAAAATGGTCATCCATAAACTCCCGGTCATTTTAGGCTAAATTTACTAGCTGAACAACCACACCATTTACCATGAGAATAACCCACATTCTGACAACCATCCTGCTGAGCCTGCCCTTTGCATTACATGCTCAGAAACAGATCACTACGGAAGAATTCGAAAAACAACTGGCCAAATCGGGCAGCGCACAGCTCCTGGACGTGCGCACGCCGGAAGAGTACGAGGAGGGACATCTGGCCAAGGCGGCCAACGTCGATTATAAAAGTCCTGATTTCAAGGAGAAAATTGCAAAACTGGATAAGAACAAGCCTGTTTTCGTGTATTGCCTGTCGGGCGGAAGAAGTGCGGCGGCAGCCACTGCATTGCATGAAAACGGCTTCAACGAGGTCTACGACATGAAGGGCGGGTATCTTAAATGGAACACGTCGGGAAAGGCTGTCGAAGGAGCTAATAAGGCGGGCGTTAAGGGCATGAGCAAGTCTGAATTTAACAAAATCATAACTTCCGAAAACGTCGTGCTGGTGGACATTCATGCAAAATGGTGCCTGCCATGCGTGAAAATGCTGCCTACCGTCGAAAAACTGCAAAAGGAATACGCGGGAAAGGCAAAAATCGAAACCATCGAGTTCGACCCGAATAAGGCATTGGTGAAAGAACTGCGCGTGGACGAGATCCCGGCATTCCTGCTTTATAAAAATGGCAAGCTGGTGAAGCTTAAAAATGGCTATATGGAAGAGAAAGAATTCCGTGCATTGCTGGATTCGCAGCTTTAATGCTATTTTCATTCTCAAAAAGCGAAAAATCCCTCCGCATAATGTGGAGGGATTTTTGTTATATCAGCTCGCTGCGTTAAGCAACTTGATAAACTCGTCGAACAGGTAGCGTGAATCGTGCGGGCCTGGCGATGCTTCCGGGTGGTATTGCACCGAGAATGCCGGGTAATCCTTTCTGCGGATACCTTCGATGGTCTTATCGTTCAGGTTAATGTGCGTTACCTCGATATCCGGGTGGTTTTCGATCTCATCCGGTTTCACTGCGAAGCCGTGGTTTTGCGAAGTGATTTCGCAAAGACCTGTGATCAGGTTTTTCACCGGGTGGTTCAGCCCGCGGTGGCCGTGGTGCATTTTGTACGTAGTGATACCGCTCGAAAGCGCCAGCAGCTGGTGACCGAGACAGATCCCGAAAAGCGGCTTGGCCGTTTCCACCATTTGTGATACGTTTTCTACCGCATAGGCCATCGCCGAAGGATCGCCGGGGCCGTTTGAGATAAAGAAGCCGTCGGGGTTCCATTGCATTACTTCTTCGTAAGGCGTCTTCGCAGGGAAAACCTTGCAATAGCAGCCTCTTGACGTCAGGTTCAGCAGAATGCTTTTCTTGATACCATAATCCATGACAGCCACGCGCCATTTGGCGGAAGCTTCGTCGCCCATGTAGTAAGGCTCCTCGGTCGTAACTTCGGAAGAAAGCTCCAGTCCGTTCATGGATGGGATTTTCTTCAATTCTTTCATCAGCTCCGCTTCGTCGAGGATCTCAGAAGAGATAATGGCGTTCATCACACCCTTCTCGCGTACGTGACGCACGAGGTGGCGGGTATCCACATTGCTGATACCGACAATGTTCGCCCGTTCGAAATACTCTTGCAGAGAGAAATCAGCGGTGTCACGCGAGTAGATCTGTGAGAATGTGTTACAAACCATCCCGCGGATCTTAACCGAGCCAGATTCTTCCTCGTCTTCCAGCTGCACGCCGTAGTTACCGATGTGCGAGTTGGTGTTCACGATAATCTGACCGTAATAGGAAGGGTCTGTGTAAATTTCCTGGTAGCCGGTCATGCCCGTGTTAAAGCAAATTTCGCCACCGGTGGTTCCACTTTTACCCAAAGCGAGTCCTTTGTATGCTGTTCCGTCTTCTAGCAACAACAGAGCTTCCTTTTTCTGATTCATATTATGGTTTAATCTGTTTTCCGGGCTGTTTTGAGCCTTTTTGGGGCGGCCGGTTCAATTTTGGTGCAAAAATACGACTTTTCACTCAAAAAAAAGGGTTAAACGAAACCGTTCAACCCTTTTCCTATATTTCAATTTCCGATTTCCAAACTATTCCTTTTCAGTTTCGCCTGGTGTTTCTTCGGTTTTCGGAGCTTCTTCTTCGGCAGGAGCCTCAGTTTCTGCTACGATCGGATGATCTTCTTTCTTCACCGGAGCAGCTTCAACAGCGCCCTCAGCTTTCTTGCCACCTCTTCTGCTGCGACGAGTCTTAGCAGGTTTGTCGGCATTGGCAAGCAACAGTGCATCGTTGAAATCAACCAGCTCGATCAGCGCAGTTTCAGCCGCGTCACCCAAACGGTTGCCCAGTTTGATGATACGTGTATAACCACCCGGGCGAGATGCGATTTTATCCGAAACGACACCGAAAAGTTCTTTTGTCGATTCTTTGTCTTTCAGATAAGAGAATGCGATCCTTCTGTTGTGAGTCGAATCCTCTTTCGCACGTGTCAGCAGAGGCTCAACGAACTTACGAAGTTCTTTTGCCTTTGCCAGGGTTGTTTCAATTCTTTTGTGGAGGATCAAAGAGGAAGCCATGTTTGAAAGCATCGCCTTGCGGTGTGATGCGGTTCTTCCTAAGTGATTGTCCTTCTTACCGTGTCTCATTGTTTTGTTGTTTAGTTGCTTCGAGCGGCGCGGTTAGCGCGCTACAGAATACATACTTATGATGGAATTTAATTAATCCTCGTCCAGACGGTATTTCGACACGTCCATTCCAAATGTCAACTGTTTGTCGGCAACAAGTTGTTCCAACTCGGTGAGTGACTTCTTACCGAAGTTGCGGAATTTCATCATATCAGAAATTTCGAGTCTCACCAGATCGCCAAGCGTCTTCACGTCGGCTGATTTCAAACAGTTGTAAGCGCGTACGGAGAGATCCAGTTCGGACAATGAAGTCTTCAACAATTTTCTCATACGCAGCATTTCTTCATCAACCTGATTATCTTCTTCTGCTTTCTGTTTCTCAAACGTCATCGTTTGGTCAGAGAACAGCATGAAATGTTGAATCAGAATATTGGCAGCGCCTTTCAATGCATCTTCCGGGTGGATTGAACCATCGGTTTGGATGTCGATCAAAAGACGTTCGTAGTCGGTACGCTGTTCCACACGCGTGTTTTCAACGCTGTATTTCACATTTTTAATAGGCGTATAAATGGAGTCTACCGCGATGTAGCCGAACGGGAGCTCATTAGCCCGCGGCTCGTCTGCCGGTACGTAACCTCTACCTTTATCCAAGAGAAGTTCCATTTCGAACTCCTTTTGATCATCTATATGGCAAATGACCAGGTCCGGATTCAAGACCTCGAACGCACTAGTAAACTTGCCAATGTCGCCGGCGGTAATCACCGATACATTTTTCAGGTTTACTACGATCCTACTCTCACTCAGGTCAGAAACTTTTTTAAAACGAACCATTTTCAGGTTCAGGATGATTTCCGTTACATCCTCAACTATACCTTCGATAGAAGAAAATTCATGAAGAACGCCAGGGAACTTCACGCTCGTGATGGCATAACCCTCCAAAGAAGAAAGGAGAATCCTACGCAACGCATTACCAATGGTTACGCCGTATCCTTTCTCTAAAGGCTTAAACTCAAACAACCCGTGAAAGTCGTCTGCTTTCTCCATGACGACCTTATCAGGCATTTGGAAAGCTAATATTGACATAGTCCTTGCTCCTTTTATAGTAGTAAATGATAGTTGATCACGCTACCTTACCTTTGCGATCGCAAAATTGTGCCGTTGCCGGCAAAAAAAGCACTACCCCGAAATTTCGGGGAGTGCATGTAATATGAAGATTATTATTTAGAATACAATTCAACGATCAGCTGCTCGTTGATGTTTTCTGGAATTGACTCGCGGTCTGGATAGGAAACGAACTTGCCGGACAATTCCTGACCGTTCCACTCCAACCAGCTAAAACCTTTTGAACTATGTCCTGCAAGGCTGTCGGTTACGGCTTCGAGAGATTTGGATTTCTCGCGAACGGTAACAACCTGGCCTGGGCGCAATGAGTATGAAGGGATGTTTACAATCTCACCATCAACCAGGATATGCTTGTGAGACACGAGCTGACGGGCAGCACGACGTGTCGGAGCAATACCCAAACGGTAAACTGTATTATCCAGACGGGCTTCGCAATATCTCAAAAGGTTTTCACCCGTAAGACCTGCTTTAACGGAAGCTTTCTCAAACAAGCTACGGAATTGTCTTTCAAGGATACCGTAGATGAATTTCACTTTTTGTTTCTCAGCCAATTGCAGAGCGTACTCCGACTTCTTTGACCGACGACCCTTTCCGTGCATTCCGGGAGGGTAATTTTTCTTTGCAAGCGCTTTGCTTGGGCCCATGATGGGCTCTCCGTAACGTCTTGCGACTTTGGTTTTGGGACCTGTATAACGTGCCATTAAAACTATTTGTTTACTAAATTGATAAAAACCATTCTGTAACCCCAGTGTCCAAATTACGAATGGGTACCTTTCGGTACTAACTAATTACTATACTCTACGACGTTTTGGAGGACGGCATCCGTTGTGCGGAAGCGGCGTGATGTCACGGATTGTGGTCACTTCGATACCTGCATTCTGGATCGTACGGATCGCGGACTCACGGCCTGACCCTGGTCCTTTTACGAAAACCTCAGCTTTACGCATTCCGAGGTCGAACGCAACTTGTGCAGCGCTCTGTGCAGCAGTCTGAGCTGCGTATGGCGTGTTCTTCTTAGAACCACGGAATCCCATTTTACCGGCAGAACCCCAAGAGATAACTTGTCCGTTGCTGTTAGTAATTGAGATAATGATATTATTGAAAGAAGCCTTGATGTGAACCTGACCAACAGGCTCCACAACAACCACTCTCTTTTTTGCTTTATCTTTTCTTTTATTCTGTGCCATTGCTGTTGGAATAATAAGTTGTGGATCACTCCACCGCTCACTTTATTATTTAGTAGCCTTTTTCTTGTTCGCGATAGTTTTGCGTTTACCCTTACGAGTACGTGAGTTGTTTTTCGTTCTCTGACCACGCAAAGGCAATCCTTTACGGTGACGGAGACCACGATAACAAGCGATATCCATAAGGCGCTTAATGCTCAACTGAACCTCAGACTTAAGAGCGCCTTCTACTTTAAATTCCCCAGCAATAACCCCACGGATCGCGCCAGACTCGTCGTCGGTCCAGTCGATCACTTTTTTATTCAAATCAACACCTGCCTTTTCGAGGATTTTCTTAGCCGAGCTACGGCCGATCCCGAAAATATAAGTCAATGAGATTTCGCCTCTTTTGCGATCTGGAATGTCTACTCCTGCAATACGTGCCATAATTATTATCCTTGTCTTTGTTTATACCGTGGGTTCTTCTTGTTAATAACGTACACTTTACCCTTCCGGCGGATAACCTTGCAGTCTTCACTGCGTTTCTTAACTGATGCTTTGACTTTCATCTGATTAAACTTTGTGTTAATTTAAGGTAATCGATCCCCTTACTTGTAACGATATGTAATCCGGGCCTTCGATAGGTCGTAAGGAGACATTTCCAGTTTTACTCTGTCGCCCGGCAATATTTTGATATAGTGCATTCTCATTTTACCTGAGATATGCGCGATAACTTCATGCTTGTTCTCTAATACAACACGAAACATTGCGTTTGACAATGCTTCGAGAATTACTCCGTCTTGTTCGATTGATGCTTGTTTTGCCATTCGTAGCGTTTGTTACTGTACTTCAACCATAAGGCTGGTGTTGGCCGTCACTTTTTCAATGTAATCGAATGTTGTCAGAATTTCTGCCTTTCCTTTCCGCACTACCACGGTATGTTCGAAATGCGCAGAATACTTTCTGTCGTTGGTGCGTATTGTCCAGCCGTCGCGCTCCTGCACTACTGCTTTCGCTCCAAGGTTGATCATCGGCTCGATCGCCAAAACCATACCTTCTCTCAGTCGTATTCCTTTGCCTCTTTTCCCGTAGTTGGGTACTTCCGGAGCTTCGTGCAGGTCCCTGCCTACTCCATGTCCTACCAACTCTCTCACCACCGTGTAACCCCGATCTTCGACATAACTCTGAACCGCGTGGCCGATATCACCGATCCGAAGGCCATCCACCGCTTGCTCGATTCCCTTGTACAAGGACTTCTTCGTCGCGATCAGGAGGTTCATCACCTCCTTGGATACTTCCCCGACCGGGTAAGTGTATGCGCTATCGCTGTGATATCCGTTCAGCTTTACGCCGCAGTCGATCGAAACGATGTCACCTTCTTTTAGCACGTAGCCCCCGGGGATCCCGTGGACTACAACTTCATTGACCGATATACAAAGAGAGGCCGGAAACTTGTTGAATCCCTTGAATGAAGGGATTCCACCATTGTCTCTGATATATTCCTCAGCAACCGCATCCAACTTTCCGGTAGTAACACCTGGTTTTACCCAGGTGGCTACTTCCGCATGTGCCTTGCCGAGCAGTTGAGCACTAACCTTTATCAGGTTGATTTCCTCTTCTGTCTTAAGATAAATCATTTCAGATTGCTACGCTCTCGGTGCGTCCTTTAACACGTCCCGACTTCATCAAGCCTTCATAGCGGCGCATCAGCAGATAGCTTTCAACTTGTTGAAGCGTATCCAACACTACACCTACCATGATCAGCAACGAAGTACCTCCGAAGAAGTGAGCGAAGTCGGTAGAGATTCCCAGAAGGCTTGCGAATGCAGGCAAGGTTGCAACAACCGCCAGCATCAACGCGCCAGGAAAAGTGATCCGGTCCAATACAGAACTAATGTACTCCGAAGTCTGCTGGCCTGGTTTCACACCGGGGATAAATCCGCCTCCACGTTTCATATCATCGGCAATCTGTTGTGGGTTTACCGAGATCGCTGTATAGAAGAACGTAAAAACAATAATCAATACCGCAAACAGCAGGTTGTACTGCCAGGTCGTGTAGTTCGCAAAAATGGTTGCTACGTTGCTGGCGAAATCACTTTTCTCAGCGAAATACGATGCTCCCAGTGAAGGAATGAACATCAAAGCCTGAGCGAAAATGATCGGCATTACGCCCGCTGCATTCAATTTCAATGGTAAATACTGGCGCTGACCACCCATTACCCGGTTTCCTACCACCTGCTTAGCATACTGGATAGGAATACGACGAACAGCCTGGGTCAACATCACCGCACCCATGATTACGAAATACAGGGCTACGATCTCCAATACAAATAACAGAATCTGGCCGCTGCCTCTTGATACGAATTCTTTGTAGATCGCACCAGGAAAACGCGATACGATACCGATCATGATCAGCATCGAAATACCGTTACCAATACCTTTATCCGTAATGCGCTCGCCGAGCCACATACAGAACATGGTGCCAGCCGTCAGAACGAATACGGACGAAATGGTGAACATGCTTCTGGAAACCAGAAGAGCCTCGTCAGGTACGGTCGTATTCAAATAGGCAGTACCTTGAACAAGTGTAACAACGATAGTCAGAACCCGGGTGATTTGGTTCAGCTTTTTACGGCCTGATTCCCCTTCCTTTTGCATTTTCTGGAAATATGGCAGGGCCATAGTCAACAGCTGAATAGCAATGGAAGCGGAAATGTAAGGCATGATGCCCAATGCAAAAATGGAAGCTTTACTAAAAGCTCCACCTAAGAAAGTATCCAGCAACCCCAACAATCCCTGCGAGGATACATTCATTTGATCAGGTTCAACACCTGGCAACGCAACGTAAGACCCCAAACGGAAGATCGTTATAAACAAAAGAGTGTTGAGAATACGTGTTCTCAACTCCTCAATCGCAAATATGTGTTTTATAGTCTCTAAAAATCGTTTCATCTTCTGGGCTTACAACGCTCTGTTCAAAGTAAACAAATTCTGTCGGGGTATCGCAGCTAAATTACAATTTAACTGCTTTACCACCTGCCTTCTCGATCGACTCGATAGCCGAAGCGGAGAACCCATGAGCCTGAACTTCAACCGCAGAAGTAATTTCACCACGGTTAAGGATCTTAACCAGGTCATTCTTCGCGCTGAGACCATTTTCACGAATCAGATCCAACGTTACTACCGCAGCGCCGGTTTTCTCAACCAATGCCTGGATTGCATCCAGGTTCAACGCCTTGTATTCAACGCGGTTGATGTTATTGAAACCGAATTTCGGCAAACGTCTTTGAAGAGGCATCTGACCACCTTCGAAGCCCAGCTTGCGGCTGTAACCTGAACGCGACTGCGCTCCCTTGTGTCCACGTGCAGCAGTGCCCCCTTTACCGGAACCCTGGCCACGTCCAACCCGCTTTCCAACCTTTACGGAACCAGCAGCCGGTTTTAATGAACTTAAATTCATACTATTCGTATATTAGATTTCTTCAACTTTAACCAAGTGGCTTACCTTGCGGATCATTCCCGCGATGGCGTCGCTGTTTTCTTTCTCAACAGACCGGTTCAGTTTACCAAGACCCAACGCTTTGATCGTCAGCTTTTGCTTCTCAGGGCGGTCAATTGTGCTCTTAACTTGTGTAATACGTACTTTTGACATGATTACTCTCAGATTGAGGATAATCCCGAAGGATTATCCGTTGAATACTTTTTCCAATTTAACGCTGCGTTGGAAAGCAACCTGATGCGGAGCTCTCATCTTCAAAAGAGCGTCAATTGTAGCCTTGATTACGTTGTGCGGGTTCGATGAACCTTTGGATTTTGCAAGTACGTCTTTGATACCTGCGCTTTCCAGCACTGCGCGCATCGGGCCACCCGCCAGTACTCCTGTGCCAGGAGCAGCCGGCTTGATCAGAACGAAACCACCGCTGAACTTACCTTCCATTTCGTGAGGAACGGTATGTTTAAGCATCGGAATTTGGATCAGGTTTTTCTTAGCATCGTCAATTCCTTTGGCGATCGCGTCAGTTACTTCATTGGCTTTGCCCAATCCATAACCTACAACCCCATTTCCGTCTCCTACTACCACGATGGCAGAGAAGGAGAAACGACGACCACCTTTTACTACTTTTGCTACCCGGTTGATCGCTACAACGCGCTCTTTCAGGTCTGATTCGTTAACCTTTGAAGGTCTTGTATTTGTAGACATAGTCTTTGTTATACTTAGAATTTCAGGCCACCCTCACGAGCTCCGTCGGCCAATGCTTTTACCTTACCGTGGTACAAATATCCGTTGCGGTCAAAAACTACTGCCTGGATACCTGCTTCCTGCGCTTTTTCAGCGATTTTTTTACCAACCTGGGCAGCTACTTCAACATTGGAGTTTTCTTTTCTGCCCCCCAGTTCTACCGACGATGCGCTTGCAAGGGTAATCCCTTTGATATCATCGATAATCTGAGCATATATGCTTGTATTTGAACGGAAGACCGAAAGTCTTGGACGTTCTGCGCTTCCCTTCACCCGTTTACGGATGTGAAGTTTCAGGCGTTGTCTTCTATCTGCTTTTGCGTTAGCCATCTTAAATCTTGTCTTACTTGTTTATAACATTGATCGGTGGCTACGCACTATTTCTTAGAAGCAGACTTACCTGCCTTGCGACGAACGACTTCACCAACGAAACGAATACCTTTACCTTTGTAAGGTTCAACTTTACGCAGGGACTTGATTTTCGCAGCTACTACACCTATCAGCTCCTTATCGATACCTTCCAGGATAACCTTAGGGTTCTGACCTTTCTCAGAGGTTGTAACAACCTTGATTTCCTCTGGGATCGCCATGAAGATGTTGTGCGAGTAGCCCAGTTGAAGTTCGAGAACATTGTTCGCCGAGCTCGCCTTGTAACCTACCCCGATAATTTCAAGCTCGCGCTTGTAACCCTCGCCTACACCGATTACCATGTTGTTCAACAGGGAACGGTAAAGGCCATGCAATGCTTTGTGACGCTTTTGCTCTGTCGGGCGCTTCACTTTAAGCTCGCTACCTTCCACTTCAACAGTAATATCGCTGTCGACAGCCTGGGTAAGTGTGCCTTTTGGGCCTTTTACAGATACTACGTTATCGTCTGCAACCGATACGGATACGCCCGCCGGCAACGTGATAACTTTATTTCCTATTCGTGACATTTCCTGAATAACTTTTAAATATTAATACACGAAACATAACACTTCACCACCCACATTCAGTGTCTTAGCTTCCTTATCTGTCATTACACCTTTCGATGTAGAGATGATCACTGTTCCTAAGCCGCCCAATACACGTGGCAGTGTTGATGAACCTGAATATTTACGTAGTCCAGGCTTACTAACCCTCTCCAATTTCACAATTGCAGATTGCTTTGTCACAGGATTGTATTTCAAAGCGATCTTGATAACTCCCTGAGGACCAACCTCGTCGAATTTATAGCTTTGAATGTACCCCTTGTCAAAAAGTACCTTTGTAATCTCTTTTTTTATGTTGGATGCAGGTATCTCAACAACCCGGTGCTTCGCTTTGATAGCGTTTCTGAGTCTCGTCAGATAGTCTGCTATGGGATCCGTTAACATGTTTATGCCAAGTTTAAACACCCCCTTTTGAACGGGAGTGCAAAGTTAAGTAATTGAAATCAGAATTGAAAGTATTCTTACCAACTTGATTTTGTAACTCCTGGAATTTTTCCATCTGACGCCATATCGCGGAAGAGTACCCGGGAAATTCCGAATTTACGCATATAACCGCGAGGTCTTCCGGTGATTTTGCACCGGTTGTGCAGGCGTACAGGAGAAGAGTTACGTGGTAACTTGTCAAGACCAACCCAGTCACCGGCAGCTTTTAACTTGCTACGTTTTTCAGCGTAACGCTCTACTAGCGCTTGTCTTTTTCTCTCCCGTGCTTTTACTGATTCTTTTGCCATTGTCGGTAAATAATCTTAGTAGTATTTTCTTATTTATTCGCGTTGGTGAAAGGCATTCCCAATGCTTTCAGCAGTTCGTAGCTCTCTTCGTCAGAGTTGGTAGAGGTCACGAATGTGATATCCATACCAGTGATTTTAGCCACTTTTTCGATGCTGATCTCAGGGAAAATAATCTGCTCCTTCACACCGAACGTATAATTTCCACGTCCATCGAATCCTTTGTCGCTGATACCTTTGAAGTCACGTACACGTGGCATAGCAATGGTTGTCAAACGGTCCAGGAATTCATACATCTTGTCACCACGAAGCGTTACTTTCGCTCCGATAGGCATGTTTTCACGCAACTTAAAGTTAGAAACAGCCTTTTTGGAGATAGTAGCTATTGCTTTCTGTCCTGTGATCAGGCTCAACTCTTCCACACCGGTGTCAACAAGTTTCTTGTCTGCCACAGCAGCACCGATACCCTTGTTGATAACAATCTTTGTCAGGCGGGGAACCTGCATGCTTGATTTATACTGGAATTTCCCCTTCAATTGCGAAACGATTTCGCTAACGTATTTCTCTTTTAATCTAGGCGTCGCCATGTTTGAAAGTGATTATGTGGATTGCCGACCCACGCGCTTGGTTATAAAAATCAACTGCTTTCGGCAAATCCGGATTACAATAAGTTTCCGGATTTTTTCGAAAAGCGTTGCAGTTTTCCTTTGTCGTTCGCTTTACGGCCGGTTCTTGAAGCTTCGCCTGTTTTAGGGTCTACTACCATCAGGTTACTGATGTGAATCGCGCCTTCGCGTTTTTCGATGCTGCCTTGTGGGTTCTGCGCGTTTGGCTTAACGTGCTTGGTGATCATATTCACACCTTCCACAGTAGCTCTCTGTTTTTCTACAAGCACCTTGGTGATCACGCCTGTTTCGCCTTTTGCGTTACCTGAAATCACTTTCACGGTATCACCTTTGCGAACGTGCAATTTTGCCGGTGCTTTTTTATTTGTACTTTCCATTGAGGTATTCTCTTAACTGTTTAAAGAAATACTGATGTTTCTTACAACACTTCCGGTGCCAGTGATACGATTTTCATGAACTGCTTCTCGCGCAACTCGCGGGCAACTGGTCCGAAAATACGTGAACCACGTGGTTCGTCATTGTTGTTCAATAAAACTGCCGCATTATCTTCAAACCGGATATAAGTTCCATCTTTGCGACGTACCTCTTTCTTAGTACGTACAACCACGGCTTTGGAAACCGTTCCTTTTTTCATGTTGCTCGAAGACAGAGCGGATTTCACCGTCACGACGATCTTATCGCCCACCGAAGCATAACGCTTTCCAGTTCCGCCCAATACCCGGATTACGAGTACTTCTTTCGCGCCACTGTTATCGGCTACTGACAGTCTTGATTCTTGTTGTACCATGATTACTTCGCTCTTTCAAGGATTTCTACTAATCTCCAACGCTTGTTTTTGCTAAGCGGACGAGTTTCCATTACACGGATAGTATCACCGATACCAACCTGGTTTGTTTCGTCGTGAACCATCAGTTTGGTAGTTTTAGTCATAAACTTACCATACTTCTCGTGCTTCACTTTACGCACTACGGTGATCACGCAGGACTTGTCCATTTTGTTGCTCACCACTTTGCCAATTCTCTCTTTACGTAAATTTCTTACTGTTGCCTCCATAATTTCTAAACTGTTTACTGTTGGTTAGATTTAGCCGACAGCTCGGTTAAGAGTCTTGCAATTTCCTTACGTGAGGCGCGAATACGCAGAGGATTCTCAATTGGAGAAATAGCATGCGCAAATTTCAACCGGAGTAAGCGCTCTCTCTCTTGGGCGATCTGCTCTTTCAGCTGATCCTGCGACAGATTCTTGATTTCTTTACTAGCCATTGCTTTTAATAATTTGTGTTCTTGATACGTTCGGACTACTATGATTCCTGATAATCCCGGCGTACGACGAACCTTGTCTTAATTGGCAACTTTTGTGCAGCCAAACGCAATGCTTCGTTTGCAGTATCCAGCGCTACACCAGTCGCTTCGAAAATGATAGTTCCAGGTTTAACAGGAGCTACCCAATATTCAGGAGCACCTTTACCTTTACCCATACGAACCTCAGCAGGTTTTTTGGTAATTGGTTTGTCAGGGAATACACGGATCCAAACCTGACCTTCGCGTTTCATCGCACGTGTTACCGAGATACGGGCTGCTTCGATCTGGCGAGCAGTCAACCAACCTG
This sequence comes from Dyadobacter beijingensis DSM 21582, assembly GCF_000382205.1. Lineage (GTDB taxonomy): Bacteria > Bacteroidota > Bacteroidia > Cytophagales > Spirosomataceae > Dyadobacter > Dyadobacter beijingensis. Next base: position 449,101 of record NZ_KB907787.1, on the reverse strand, counting down.
GTTCCAGTGCCTTTATTGCAAACGATCCAAAAGCGATCTCATGTCCGCGGGTCGCGAGACCGTTGTGCGAACCTTTGTTCTTTTGTTGTTTGCGAAATTTTGTCCTTTTCGGCTGTAACATGATTCTAATCTATTTGAACCGGTTTGATACCGGAAAGTATCTGATTACTTCTTCTTGTTCTTGTTGCGTTTGCGGCGATCTGCGTCACCACCTCCACCTTCTCCGCGAGGAGCACCGTCGTTTCTGTCACGACCGCCTCTTCTGTCACCACGTCCGCCGCGATCGTTTCCACGTTCGCCACCTTGCGCGCTTCTTTCAGCCCTGTCTGATGCCGCAGTTGCCGCGCTTGGAGTCAGGTCACGCTTTCCATACAATTCACCTTTGAAGATCCATACTTTGATACCGATCTTACCGTAGATAGTTTGTGCTTCGGAGATAGCGTAATCGATGTCCGCTCTCAATGTATGCAAAGGAATGCGTCCTTCTTTGTATTCTTCCGTACGGGCCATTTCAGCACCACCCAGACGACCTGCCAAACGAATTTTGATTCCTTGTGTTCCTACACGCATTGCAGAAGCGATCGATTGCTTCATTGCACGACGGTAAGAGATACGAGCCTGCAATTGCTGAGCGATTGCCTCGCCTACCAGTTTTGCATCGATTTCAGGACGTTTGATTTCGTAGATGTTGATCTGAACATCTTTGCCTGTAATCTTTTTAAGCTCTTCTTTGATTTTATCAACTTCGCTACCACCTTTTCCGATCACGATGCCTGGACGGGCAGTGTGGATCGTCAATGTGATGCGTTTCAATGTACGTTCAATAACTACTTTTGAAATCGATCCTTTCGGGATACGTGCTTTGATGTAGTTACGGATTTTCTCGTCTTCAACCAGTTTGTCAGAGAAGTCTTTTCCTCCGTACCAGCTAGATTCCCATCCTCTAACAATTCCTAGTCTTAGACCTATCGGATTAACCTTTTGTCCCATTCGAAATAGATCGTTTTACTTATGATTCGATTACTGCTTCATTTACTGACACCGACGCGTCGTCTACCACGATTGTGATGTGGTTGGAACGCTTACGGATTCTGTGTGCTCTTCCCTGAGGTGCAGGGCGCAAACGCTTCAACATGCGTCCACCGTCGATGAAAACGGTTTTAACGATCAGGTCAGCGTCTTCCAGTTTTGATCCTTCGTTCAGTTGCTGCCAGTTGGCAACTGCTGAAAGAAGAACTTTGTGCAAAACCGGCGATGAAGCTCTCGGTTGGAATTTCAAAAGTGCCAACGCTTTGCTGACCTTCTGTCCGCGAATCATGTCGGCCACCAATCTCATCTTACGAGGAGAAGTAGGCACATCCTTTAATATAGCTCTTGCTTCCATGTTTCTTTTCAGATATCGGCTCGTCCGTTAGGACCAGCTACGTCGACAAATTATTTTCTTCCTTTATCTTTTTTTGCGGTGTGGCCACGGAAGTTACGGGTTGGAGAGAACTCGCCCAGTTTGTGTCCTACCATGTTTTCAGTTACATAAACCGGGATAAACTTGTTTCCGTTATGTACTGCAAATGTGTGCCCGATAAAATCAGGCGAAATCATTGAGCGCCGCGACCAGGTCTTGATGACAGATTTACGCGACGAGTTGTTCATCGTTTCAACTTTGGCTTCGAGACGAAAGTCGATATATGGTCCTTTTTTTAATGAGCGTGCCATGTTCTACTTATTTTTTACGACGGCTGATAATCAATTTCTCAGAATGCTTGTTGCGGTTACGTGTCTTAAGACCCTTCGCGAACTGACCATTTCTAGAACGAGGCTGACCTCCTGACGAACGGCCTTCACCACCACCCATCGGGTGATCAACAGGGTTCATAGCAACACCACGTACGCGTGGACGACGTCCCAACCATCTTCTGCGACCCGCTTTTCCAAGCGAAACGTTCATGTGGCTAGCATTCGAAACAACACCAACTGTTGCGATACATGTTGCCAGTACCATACGCATTTCGCCTGACGGCATTTTCAATACTGCGTATTTACCGCCTTCTCTCGCTACCAGCTGCGCGTAAGCACCGGCGCTTCTTGCAAACTGACCACCTTTACCAGGAGTCAATTCGATATTGTGTACGATCGTACCGACTGGCATCGATCCCAATGGAAGGGCATTTCCAACCTCAGGAGCTACTGAATTTCCGGACACGATAACCTGTCCAACTTTCAGGCCGTTTGGTGCGATGATGTAACGTTTTTCTTCGTCCTCAAACTGGATCAGAGCGATACGCGCTGAACGGTTTGGATCGTATTCGATCGTAAGGACAGTAGCGGGAGCGTCGAAACGATTTCTTTTGAAGTCGATAACGCGGTATTTTTTCTTGTGACCGCCACCAATATATCGCATGGTACGATGTCCCTGGCTGTTACGACCACCTGTTCTTTTGATGGGTTCCAGAAGACTCTTCTCAGGCTTCGACGCGGTGATCTCCTCGAACGTAGGAGCCGAGCGGAAACGCTGACCAGCACTTGTAGGTTTTAATTTTTTAACTGCCATTTGCTATTAACTCGTCTAATGATTTGAAATCGTTCAACTAGGCTTCTCCGTAGATATCGATCGCTTCGCCCTCGGCTACTGTGATGATCGCCTTTTTGATCGTTGACGTTTTTCCAGTGACAAACTTACCTCCCGATGTGCGGGATTTGCTTTTACCAATGCTGCGCATGGTATGAACGCTCTCTACGGTAACCCCGAACAGTTTCTCAACAGCCTTCTTAATCTCTACCTTGTTTGCAGTAAGGGAGACTTCGAAAGCGTATTTACCTTGACCACCCTGAGCCGTTACCTTTTCAGTTATAATCGGACGTTTCAGTACACTCATTGTTATTTGTTCAATTGGGTTTCCAAAATAGAAAGAGCAGATTCACTTATCAGAAGACGGTCTGCATTCATCAGGTCATATGTATTAACCGAATCCACAGTTGTAACCTTCGCTTTCGGAATGTTACGGCTCGACAGGTATACATTGTTGTCGATCTCTGGAAGGATCAATAATGTCTTTGTATTCACAAGAGAAAGTGAATTCAATACATTCAGGAAAGACTTCGTTTTTGGAGCGTCGAAAGTGAATGCTTCCAAAACCGAAACGGCGTTAGCTTGCGCCTTCACAGAAAGTGCCGAACGGCGAGCCAGGGCTTTTACTTTCTTGTTCAGTTTGAAACCGTATGTGCGGGGCCGTGGACCGAAAATACGGCCACCACCTACGAACACCGGAGACTTAATGCTACCTGCACGAGCTCCGCCGGTTCCTTTTTGGCGTTTGATTTTACGTGTAGAGTGACTTACCTCTGCACGTTCTTTTGATTTGTGCGTTCCCTGACGCTGGTTAGCCAGGTAAAGCTTCACATCGAGATAGATCGCGTGCGTGCTAGGTTCAATGCCGAATACTTCTTCTGACACAGTTACCTTCTTGCCGGTATCTTCTCCTTTTATATTTAATACGGACAGTTCCATCGGTACTACTTCTCAATGATTAGAAATGAATTCTTTGAACCCGGTACTGAGCCACTCACTACAAGAATGTTCTGCTCAGGTATCACTTTCAGAATACGCAAATTCTGAATCTTTACACGATTGTTACCCATGCGTCCACCCATACGGATACCTTTGAATACGCGTGATGGGAATGAACAAGCACCAATCGAACCTGGGTGACGGGCCCTGTTATGCTGACCGTGCGTCTGACCACCTACCCCGCCGAATCCGTGACGTTTTACAACACCCTGGAAACCGCGACCTTTGGCAGATCCTACTACGTCAACAAACTCGCCTTCTTCAAAGATGTCCTGTACGGACAATGAAGTTCCAAGTTCATGTTCCACTTCGAATTCCTTGAACTCAACCAATTTTTGCTTGGGAGTCGTGTTGGCTTTCTTGAAGTGGCCAATCAGAGGCTGGGAGGTGTTCTTTTCTTTCTTCTCACCAAAACCTAACTGGATAGCCTTATAGCCATCCTTTTCTTCGGACCTAACTTGTGTAACAACACAAGGACCAGCTTGGATCACAGTACATGCCAGAGCCTGCCCGTCAGCATTGTACAAACTAGTCATTCCGATTTTTTTACCAATTAAACCAGACATGTTTGAAATTTAAATTTAGCAGGTAAAACCCCTTATTCTTTAAAACGGACTGCAAAGGTAGAAAAAACGAATTTTATATCCTAACAGCCTAAAAATATTTCTCGCTGATAATCAGCAAAAAAGGTCAGATGAACGAACATCTGACCTCATTTTGTGAGAAGCTGACTGATATCGCCATTAACTGCGTGCCTGTCAGGCTTTTCTGAGCTCAGATGTGGTTTCCAGAGGAACCCGGACCTTCATCCAATTTATGTAGTTGGCTTAACTAAGCCGGTAATACTAAACTTTGATCTCTACGTCAACGCCGCTTGGCAATTCGAGCTTCATCAGGGCGTCTACCGTTTTTGCACTTGTAGAGAAAATGTCCACCAAACGCTTGTAGGTACAAAGCTGGAATTGCTCTCTCGATTTTTTGTTAACGTGCGGCGAACGAAGAACAGTGAATTTCTCTGTCTTTGTAGGCAAAGGAATAGGACCGCTTACTACCGCGCCTGTCGCCTTTACTGCCTTAACGATTTTCTCAGCTGATTTGTCAACCAAGTTGTGGTCGAATGACCGAAGTTTGATACGGATCTTTTGATTCATTGTATTGGTTTGTTTCCGGTTCAGAAAATCTCATCAGGTTGCCTGACAATTACACCTGTGAAAGAACCATTTACTTCACAGGCTATATCATAAAAATGCGTTGCAGAATTGCTCCTGCAACGCATTCATTTTATTAAGCCTTAACGAGGCCTTTCGCCTTCTCGATAACACCCTCAGCGATGTTATTCGGTACGATTTCGTAGTAAGCGAATGTCAGGGATGCAGTAGCACGGCCTGATGACATGGTACGAAGGTCAGTTACGTAACCGAACAATTCCGACAAAGGTACATCAGCCTTGATCACCTGCGCACCGTTACGGGTGTCCATACCGCGCATGATACCACGACGACGGTTCAAGTCACCTGTGATAGGACCAGTATACTCGTCCGGAGTCAGAACTTCCACGTGCATGATAGGTTCCAGCAATTTCGATCCGGCGTTGCGTGCAGCTTCTTTGAAACCAAGCTTGGCAGCCAATTCGAAAGAGAGTGAATCTGAATCGACATCGTGGAATGAACCGTGGAACAAACGCACTTTCATGGAATCCAATGGGAACCCGGCAAGCGCACCGTTGATCATCGCAGCTTCGAAACCTTTCTGAACAGGAGCGATGAATTCGCGAGGGATAGCACCACCCACAACTTCGTTCACAAACTGCAAACCGGTTTTTGGCTCTTTGCCTTCTTCGTTGTCGTCACGTGGTCCGATTTCGAATACGATATCGGCGAATTTACCACGACCACCCGTTTGTTTCTTGTAAACCTCACGGTGTTCGAAGTTCTTGGTAAGAATCTCTTTGTAAGCAACCTGAGGAGCACCCTGGTTTACTTCCACTTTGAACTCACGACGCATACGGTCGATGATGATTTCCAAGTGAAGCTCACCCATACCTTTGATGATCGTCTGACCAGTCTCTTCGTTCGATTCAACCTGAAGCGTCGGATCTTCTTCGATCAGTTTGGTGATCGCTTTCGAGAAGTTATCGCTGTCAGCCGCTTTCTTAGGCTCGATCGCATAACCGATTACCGGTTCCGGGAACACCATTGATTCGAGGATGATAGGCGATTTTTCCTCTGAAAGGGTATCTCCTGTTTTGATATCTTTAAAACCTACTACCGCACCAATATCACCTGCTTCCAGCTTATCGATCTGATTTTGCTTGTTAGCGTGCATTTGGAAAATACGGGAGATACGCTCTTTGTTACCTGAACGGTTGTTCAATACATATGAACCTGATTCAAGTACACCCGAGTAAGAACGGATGAAGCAAAGGCGACCTACGTAAGGGTCAGTTGCAATTTTGAATGCAAGCGCGCAGAAAGGATCTGTTTCTGACGGCTTACGGCTGATTTCGTTACCTGTGCGCGGATCTGTACCAACGATGTTTTCGCGATCCAGTGGTGAAGGCAGGATAGCCATCACGTAATCCAGCATGGTTTGAACGCCTTTGTTTTTGAAAGAAGATCCGCAAACCATCGGAACAATCTTCATGCTGATAGTCGCAGCGCGCAATGCCGCAAGGATTTCGTCTTCTGTGATGGAGTTAGGATCTTCGAAGTATTTCTCCATCAAAGTCTCGTCGAACTCAGCAACCGCTTCGAGCAATTTCTCTCTCCATTCGGTAGCTTCTTCCAGCATATCGTCAGGAATAGGCACCTCGGTGAAAGTCATACCTTTATCAGCTTCGTTCCACTCGATACCGCGGAAGTTAACGAGGTCAACCACGCCACGGAAAGTATCTTCTGCACCGATAGGCAATTGAAGAGGTACAGCGTAGCTGCCCAGCATTTCTTTCACCTGCGTACAAACTTTCAGGAAGTCTGCACCCGAACGGTCCATTTTGTTCACGAAACCGATACGCGCTACATTATAGTTGTTAGCAAGGCGCCAGTTTGTTTCAGACTGAGGCTCAACACCATCTACTGCACTGAAAAGGAACACAAGACCATCCAATACGCGGAGTGAACGGTTTACCTCTACGGTAAAGTCAACGTGCCCCGGAGTATCGATGATGTTGATGTGGTATTTTTCGTTGCGGTAGTTCCAGTTAACAGTCGTAGCAGCGGAAGTAATAGTGATACCACGCTCCTGCTCCTGCTCCATCCAGTCCATCGTAGCAGCACCATCGTGCACTTCTCCGATTTTGTGGCTAACCCCTGCGTAGTAAAGGATACGCTCCGTTGTCGTCGTTTTACCGGCATCGATGTGCGCAGCAATACCTATGTTTCTTGTTAATCTTAAATCACGTGCCATGACAGATGGTGATGTGTTTTTTTATATTCAAAGTGCAATTCAATGCGAAGCTGTTCGAACTTTCTGCTCAGCGTAAACTGCTGGTTTTGAAAATTCAGAGCGCAAAAGTATAAATTGTTGATTATAAAAACAATTAAGGAAAAGTTATTTTTCTCAAAACCATTAAAATAAAAATCGGGAACCCGGACAAACCGGGCTCCCGACCATTCATTATGTCTGCGCTCCTGCTTAGAAACGGAAGTGCGAGAACGCCTTGTTGGCATCTGCCATACGGTGCGTATCGTCTTTCTTCTTCACAGCAGCACCTTCACCTTTCGCAGCAGCGATGATTTCGCCAGCCAGACGGTCAACCATTGTCTTTTCACCACGCTTGCGGGAATAGTTGATCAACCATTTCATGCCCAGTGACTGCTTGCGCTCAGGACGAACTTCGGTAGGAACCTGGAAAGTAGCACCACCCACGCGACGGCTCTTCACCTCTACGGAAGGGGTAACATTGTTCAGTGCCTTTTTCCATGTTTCCAGGCCATTTTCGCTGGTTTTTTTCTCAACCAGTTCCAATGCATCATAGAAAATAGTGAAAGCAATGCTCTTCTTTCCTTCGTACATCAGGTTGTTTACGAATTTGGTAACCTGTACGTCCCTGAACTTCGGATCAGGAAGGATATATCTTTTCTTAGGTTTCGACTTTCTCATTTTGTCTTAATTTTTTTAACGAGGTTTCGTTTTGCAACTTATTCACCCTGGGGTAAATGCCAGGATTACTTCCCTTTTATAAGATTGAATTACTTAATAAAAGCAGAGAGAGTTACTTTTTATTTTTTCTTACCTTTTACTGGCGCTGCCGGAGCTTGTCCTGGTTTCGGACGCTTCGCACCATATTTAGAACGACGTTGTTTACGTCCGTTAACACCGGCGGTATCCAATGCACCACGGATAATGTGGTAACGAACACCTGGCAAATCCTTCACACGACCACCGCGGATCAATACGATCGAGTGCTCTTGCAGGTTGTGGCCTTCACCTGGGATGTAGGCATTCACCTCCTTGTTGTTCGAAAGACGAACACGGGCTACTTTACGAAGCGCGGAGTTCGGTTTCTTAGGCGTAGTTGTGTACACCCGGGTGCACACGCCCCTGCGCTGAGGGCATGAATCCAAAGCCGGAGACTTGGATTTCCATGTAATGGTCTCTCTACCTTTACGGACTAATTGTGAAATAGTAGGCATTTAACAATTTGATTTTGATCCGGTTAGCTAACCGATCGTTTGTTATATAAACACTTTTCCCGAAAAATCGGACTGCAAAAGTAATAAACCATCCTTGATTTACAAACCGTTAACAACTTTTTTTATCCATTTCCTACCATTCGGCAGGAAGGGTTGTCAGGAAGTGGTCACAAGGGGTCAGATTCGAATAAAATTCTTCCTATCTAGTATCCTGAATTTTATTTCCAAACGTTGTTTATTAGTATTGTTTTTCAGAAACCCAGTGCGCGTCGAATCTTGATTTTATACTTTACATTATGAAACTTTTCCGGAGTTACTTTACTCTCATAATTTGTTTTGCCCTTTGCTTATACTTGTCCGGATGCAATTCGGCGATGCAGGCCTATAAAGACGGTCAGAAGAAATTTGCAAACGGCGAGTATGATCTCGCGATCAAGGGTTTCCAGAAAGCAGCCGAAGCCAACTATGAACCCGTGCAGACGAGCTACCTCATCGCCGAGTCGTACCGCCTCTCCAACCGCTTCAAAGAAGCCATTCCCTATTATAAAAAAGCGCTCGACGGCGGCATTACGAATCCCGACGCCCGTTTTCAATATGCCTATGCATTGAAAACCACCGGCGAGTATGCCGATGCTTCCGCACAATTCTCCGAGTTCGCAAAAACCCAGAATGTAGCCCAGAATTTGCAGGAAAGGGCATTGCGCGAAGTGGAAATCATCCGCATTGCCGACCGCCTGAAAACGACAAAAATGGAAGTCACACTCAAAGACCTTCCGTTGAATACCGCCGGCTCGGAGTTCTCGCCGACCGTCGTAGGCAATGAGCTAGTGTTCTCCGCTTCTAAAAAAGAGAAGATTTACACCAACAACGGCCAGCCGATGCTGGGGCTTTACAAAATCAATATCGCTTCCGATCCTGGCAGTACACAGGGCAACCCTGTTCTTTTTAGCCAGGAAGTTTTTGCGCCGGAAGCTCACGACGCGTCTCCCGCGTTCTCGCCCGATGGCAAAACGCTCGTATTCGCCAGGAGTAATACCGGCAAGAAAAAAGACAAATCGCCGGATGTGGATCTCTACATGAGCCGCAACATCAACGGCCAATGGACACCACCCGCCCTGCTCCCCATTAACGATTCGCTTGCATGGGATGGCTCGCCCGCATTCTCCCGCGACGGCAAGACGCTCTATTTCGCCTCCAACCGCGCCGGCGGCGTAGGCGGTATCGACATTTACCGCACCAATATGGATGCCTCCGGCCGGTTCAGCCGCCCCGTTAATATGGGCCGCGACATTAATACCGCCGGTGACGATATGTTTCCCTACGTAGCGGAAGGCGGAAAGCTCTACTTTGCATCCGACGGCCACCCTGGCCTCGGCAAACTCGACCTGTTTTCAGCTACCCGGACGCAAGGTGTGATCACGATCGAAAATATGGGGCTTCCGTTTAACAGCCCCCAAGACGACTTTGGACTGGTGTTTTACAAGGATCTCAATAAGGGCTTCTTCGCTTCAAACCGTGACGGCGGCAAGGGCGATGACGACATTTACTATTTTTCAGGGCCGGAGGAAGAAGACACGACCACCGTTGCCAAGCACAGCGACCCCAACGATCCGCTCAATCCGAACAACCCCAACTTCATAAACGGCAAACGGAAAGTGGTACGCTATTTCCTCGGTGGAAATGTGATTGCCAATGGTGAAACCCCTACCCCGATCGACTCGGCTGTCGTACACATTCTGCCAGATACTTCGGATACACAGATTGCCGAATTCCCGACTGCCAAAGATGGCAAGTTTGGTCGGCAGCCCGTCGAAGAAGGCCAATCCTACCAGTTACTCGTGCAGCGCAAAGGCTATATCAGCAAACGCGAGCCGTTCTCGATGTCGGGACGGAATATTCCGCCGATCTTCCTCACCAAAGAGTTAACAGACACTACATTCAATGTGACGATCAAGCTCGACAAGCTGGAATTGAACAAAACCTTCGTTCTGGAAAACATTTATTACGATTTGAACAAATACAATATCCGTCCCGACGCCGCGGTGGAACTCGACAAGCTTGTCCAGATTCTGAAAGACAACCCGACGATGACCATCGAGCTCAGCTCGCATACGGATGCGCGTGCGACCGACGCCTATAACATGACGCTCTCGCAGAACCGCGCCGAATCCGCCGTGGCCTACCTGAATTCCAAAGGCATCGAGGCCGACCGGATGGAGGCCAAAGGCTATGGGGAAAGGGAGCTCATCATTCCGAACGCCAAAACCGAGGAAGAGCACCAACGCAACCGCCGCACGGAATTCACCATCCTGAGCTACTGATTTTACCCAACCATACCAAAGCCCGCTGCGAACCGATCCGTTCACAGCGGGCTTTTTCATAGGCAGCCCGGGTCATGCCGACGTGTCATTTTTTGTATACTTGCATTTATAAACATCCCAACGAGTACTTATCAGTTTGTATTAATGGCCCGACGCATTATCTATTGGTTCAGGAATGATTTGAGGTTAAAGGACAACCAGGCGCTTGCCGCTGCCGTTAGCTCCGCCGGTGAAATCATCCCGGTATATGTTTTTGATCCACGCCAATTTGAAAAAACAAAGCTTGGTTTCCGCCGCACCAGCGCATTGCGCGCCCGCTTCCTGATCGAATCCGTGGCGGAGCTCCGTGAAAATATCCGGCATAAAGGCGGCGACCTCATCATACGCACGGGCGCACCCGAAGCGATCGTCGCCAAACTTGCGGAAGACTACGACGCGGATTATGTGTATACCAGCAAGGAAATCGCCCCGCAGGAAACCCGCATCGAATCCTCATTGAGTAAAAATCTCAAACTGGCGAATGTGGACATCAAGCTGTTCTGGATGGATACGATGGTGAATGCGTTCGACCTGCCTTTCCCCGTTTCCAAGCTACCTTCCGCATTTGCGGAGTTCGCCGGCCAGCTGAGCAACGACCTGAAAATCAAGGAACAATTCCCGACACCGGAGAAAATTACATTACCCGCAGACTACGAAGCCGGCGCTATGCCGGGCCTGCCCGAGCTGGGTATCGACCCGAAAGAGATCCCCGCAGGCGCACCGGAAACATCACCGGGCGGCGAGTCGCACGCGTTGGCGGCATTGAAAGCATATGTTGAAGATTATGTCAAAAAAGACATTTCCTACCCGTCCGCAGAGCCGTTGACCGATACCCGCCTCTCCGACTGGCTCTCGCTGGGCTGCATTTCGGCTTCCTACATTTACAGGAGCGTAAAAGTGGCCCAGTCGCATGCTGTAACGGAAGATGCGATCATAACCAACCTGTTAAAACGGGAATTCTGGCATTGGACATTGTTACGGTACGGCCCGCGGATGTTCAAACCGAGCGGGGTGAAGCATCATTTCTTCCGCCGCTGGACCAACGATCACGCTGCTTTCGGCAAATGGACGAACGCCCAAACGGAAGACCGGACGATCAACGAAATTATGCGTAAGCTCAATACCACCGGCTTCATTACCGCCGCCGAACGCGGGACCGCGGCCCAGTACCTCGTCGACGATCTGGATATTAACTGGACCTGGGGCGCAATGTATTTTGAAAGCCTCCTGATGGATTACGAGGCATCCGTGAACTGGGGAAGATGGAACAATACGGCCGGTGTCGGCGAAGACTGATCCGGCTTAAACCAGGCAATATTGCCCTATGGAACCGCTCATATAGTTTTTCTCAAAGTTTTGCTAGCTTTGGTCAACTTTGAACCACATTCAATAACTCTAAACTGAATATTACAATGTCAAAAGGACTCATTGCAGTTATCGTCGTAGTTCTGATTCTCGGATTCGTTGGCTGCGGTAAATATAATGGCCTCGTGCAAAAAGATGAGGTAGTAAAAGAATCATGGGCGGGTGTGGAAAGCCAGTATCAGCGCCGCGCCGACCTTATTCCGAACCTCGTCAACACCGTGAAAGGTGCAGCGGATTTTGAAAAAAGCACGCTCACCGCGGTAATCGAAGCGCGCAGCAAGGCAACGCAAACGACCATCAGCGCCGATCAGCTGACCCCCGAAAACATCGCCAAGTTCCAGGCTGCGCAAGACCAGCTGAGCGGTTCATTGTCGCGACTGCTCGTTTCGGTGGAACAGTATCCGAATCTGAAAGCCAATCAGAACTTCCTGGAATTGCAGGCCCAGCTCGAAGGCACCGAGAACCGCATATCGGTAGAGCGCGGCAAGTTCAACACGGTGGTGAAAGATTATAACCAGGAGGTACGCACCTTCCCGACCAACCTCTTCGCCGGAGTGTTCGGCTTCGCCCAGAAAGGCTACTTCACGGCCGCTCCGGGTTCCGACAAAGCGCCAACCGTACAATTCTAATCGCTGCGCCGGACCGACCAAGTCCGGCGCAATCATTTTATCACCCAACAGCAGCAGTCCGGCCCATGGCAAGCGAACCCCTATTTTTCACCGAGGAAGAGCAGCAATACATTGTTGAAGCGATCCAGGAAGCGGAAAAGCAGACTTCCGGGGAGGTGAAAGTGCATATCGAAAGAAAATGTCCTGCCCCCGACGTCATGGACCGCGCCAGGGAGGTGTTCCTCTTTCTGCATCTGCACGAAACCGCCGAACGCAACGGGGTATTGTTTTACCTCGCCCACGAGGACCGGAAATTTGCCGTGCTGGGCGATAAAGGTATTGACGAAAAGGTAACCGCCGACTTTTGGGACAGTACCAAAGAGCTCTTGCGCAACCATTTTAAGGCCGGCGAGTTCAAGGAAGGGCTGCGGCACGGTATCCTGGAAGCGGGCATCCAACTCAAAAAGCATTTCCCCTACCAGTCCGGCGACATCAACGAACTTCCGGACGACATTTCGTTCGGCTATTAATCCTATGAAGCAATTCATCTTATATATACTGCTCGTCATAGCGGCCCTCGCGGGCGTGCAGGCGCAGGACATCCCTCCCAAACCCGATCCCCCAAGGCTCGTAAACGACCTGGCCAACCAGCTCAACCCCTCGGAGGAAGCGCAGTTGGAACAAAAGCTCGTCGCCTACAATGACTCGACGTCGTCACAGATCGTAGTCGTGATTGTACCGACATTGGGAGATTACCCTATCGCCGACTATGCATTCAAGCTAGGCACGGACTGGGGCGTGGGGCAAAAAGGTAAGAATAACGGTATCGTACTGTTGTGGGCGCCCAAGGAGCGGAAGGTTTTTATCGCGACGGGTTACGGCCTCGAAGGCGCTATCCCCGATGCGATCGCGAAACGCATTGTATCACAGGTCATCACACCGCAGTTCAAAGCCGGGCAGTTTTACCAGGGCTTGAACGACGGCGTGGATATGATATTCAAATATGCCACTGGCGAGTACAAGGCCGATCCGAAAGAGGATAATGGCGAGGGCGGAGGATTCCCTCCCGTGCTCATTTTCGTGATCATATTCGTGATCATCCTCATCTTTATCTTCCGTAACCGCGGCGGAGGCGGCGGTAACCGCGGCTACCGCGACCTCGGCGTGCCCCCCATCTTCTTTCCCTATACCACGCATTCGGGCCGCGGTAGCAGTTCCGGCAACTGGGGCGGATTCGGCGGCGGCGACGGTGGTGGTTTCGGCGGGTTTGGAGGCGGCAGCTTCGGCGGCGGTGGTGCCGGGGGCGATTACTAGCTACGTATAGTAGTGGCACGCTTTTTTGTACAAATTCCATAATCTATATCACCAAAACCTAAACGTAGATTTATGGAAAGGAAAAGCAATACCGGTTTGGTCGTAGGACTGATCCTGATGACCATCCTGGCGGCCGTGTTCGGATACCTGTATTACAAAGAACACAACATCACACAAAAGCAGGAAACAGACCTCGAAACCCGGGTCAGGGAACTTGCAGCCTCTGAAATCAAGCTCGACTCGATCTCCAAACAGCTGGACGCGCGCATTCTGGAAGTACAAGGCCTCGGCGGCGACATTGCAGAATTGCAGAAAGTAAAAGCGTCACTCGAAAACGACCGGGCGTCCTTGCGCAAGGGTAATGCTAATATGGGCCGGAAAATCAAGGAATACGAACAATTCCTGACCCAGAAAGACACCGAAATCGCGCAGCTGCGCGAAGAAAACCAGCAGCTCATCAGCCAGAACGAAGGCCTGACCCAGGAACGGAACGAACTCCAAACCAGCCGTCAGGCGGTACGCGACTCGCTAAGCGGCGTGGTAGCCAAGAACACCGAGCTGGAATCGAAGGTAACGATGGCTTCTGCACTCCGTGCGCGTAATGTGAAAGTGTACGCGGTATCTTCCAAAGGCAAAGTGCGGGAGGGCGAAAATGTCAAATCCAAAAGGGTGGACAAGGTACGGGTAGATTTCATTCTGGAAAAGAACCCGCTGACCACGACCGACAACAAAACCGTGTATATGCGTATCATCGATCCCAGCGGTGCCACCATTTCCGATACTAAAACCGGCTCCGGCGTTTTCCAGTATAACGGACAGGAACAAGGCTACACCATCAGCAAAGATGTAATGTATTCCAATAACAACCAGGACGTAAGCATTATGTACGACCGCGACGCGCCATTCACCTCCGGCAAGTACACCATCGAGCTTTATTCCGAAGGATTTTCGATCGGCGAAGGATCATTCTCCGTCAAATAACGAGCCATTTCAACCGTTCATTAAAAGCGGTAGCAGCATTCGAAGCTGCTACCGCTTTTATTTTGCTGATTGATTGATATTTACCCATAATTCCTATCTTGCACGATAAAAACGTACCGTTTACAACCCCAAAAACCAAATAAAACACTTCTCTTCTATGTCTTCACAGATTTCCCAAAAACATCCCAAAGGACTGTATGTCTTGTTCTTTGCCGAAATGTGGGAACGTTTCAGCTACTACGGCATGCGGGCCATTCTACTGCTTTTCCTCCTCGACAATATCAAAGGCGGAATGGGAATGAGTGCAGCCGAAGGGACGGCTATTTACGGGCTTTATACCGCTTCCGTTTACTTGCTCACATTGCCCGGTGGCTGGTTGGCAGATAACATTTTGGGTCAAAAAAAGGCCATTTGGTACGGCGGTATCGTCATCATGCTGGGGCACATTATTTTGGCCGTACCCGCCGGGTCGGTCATATTCTTTTTAGGGCTTTGTACGGTGGCCATTGGTACCGGTCTTTTAAAACCGAACATCAGCTCCATCGTAGGCGAGCTCTACCCCGAAGGCGGCGCACGCCGTGACGCGGCATTCTCCATCTTTTATATGGGTATTAACCTTGGCTCCTTCCTCGGTATCGCCATCGTAGGCTACCTGGGCGAAAAAGTGAGCTGGCACATGGGCTTCGGTGCGGCAGCGATAGGCATGTTGCTCGGGTTGATCGTATTCCGGTATGGCAGCGCCACGCATTTGAAAGGGCTCGGCGACGTGCCATCGGCCAAAGAAGATTCCCAGGAAGCAGGTGCACCGGCCTCGGGCAACAGCAAAATGCTGGGTTATGGGCTCATCGCACTGCTGGTCGTGTTCCTCATTGTGCTGCAATCCACCGGTACCATTAATATGACCACCGCCCAGGGCCTCGCACAAGGTGCCGGTATCATTATCGTTTCCATTTCCGCCGCCTACTTCCTGTTTATCCTCGTGGCGGGCGGGCTTACGCGCGTGGAAAAATACCGCGTCGGCGTACTGATCATACTCTTCCTGGCCATTGCATTGTTTTGGGCGGGCTATGAGCAGGCGGGCACTTCGTTGCAGATTTTTGCCGAGCGCCATACCCAGCGCATGATCGGCGGATGGGAAGTACCGTCCAGCTGGTTCCAGAACTTCCAGCCAACTTTCGTACTCATCTTCGCGCCCGTGCTGGCGAGCCTTTGGATTTCACTTTCTTCCAAAAACCGTAACCCCTCCATTCCCGTCAAGTTTGCGATGGGTTTGATATTGCTTGGTCTCAGCTTCTTCGTGATGGTGGCCGCTTCCAATATCGCGGTGAAGGGCGAGCTTGCTTCGCCGTTTTTCCTCACATTTACCTACTTCCTCCACACGATCGGCGAGCTTTGCGTGAGCCCTGTCGGGTTGAGTTCCTATACCAAACTAGCCCCTAAGCGTTATGTGAGCCAGCTAATGGGGATCTGGTTTGTGGGCGCGTCGCTCGGTAACCTCATCGCCGGACTTTTCGCAGGCGGTTTCGACGAATCGAATATTATGCAAATGCCGGCCCTGTTCAACCAGGTAGCTATTATTACCACCATTTTCGGCCTGATCCTGCTTGTTTTCTGGAAGCCGATCAAAGGCTGGATGGGAGGCATTCACTAATGTGATTTTACATACTTCAAAAACAAATACATCATAAAATGAAATCAGCCGCATTCCGTGCTGCCGCACTGGCCCTTGTAGTCGGCCTGGCAGCATGCAAAAAAGAGAAGGAAGAAACCGACACCACCAAAGTACCGGGCTTCGATGTGAGCTCGCTGGATTCGACGGCCAGGGCTTGCGACGACTTTGATAAGTATGCCAATGGCGGTTGGAAGAAAAACAACCCCATTCCCGGTACCGAAAGCCGCTGGGGCGCATTCGGAATTCTCGATAAAGAGAATAAAGAAGTGCGCTTGAAAGGCATTATCGAAGAAATCACCAAGGTTCAGGACCGCAAAAAAGGGACCGAAGAGCAGCAGATCGCCGATTACTACCAGTCGTTCCTCGACACGGCGACCGTCGAAAAACGTGCATTGGAGCCTTTAAAACCTTATCTCGACAAGATCAATGCGATCGCTTCGCTGAAAGACCTTGCCTCGGTGGCGGGTGAAATGCAGAAGGTAGGCGTAGAATCCGTGACGGGATTTGGCGTGGAAGGTGATTTGCGGAACAGTAAAATCAATGTGCTGTACCAGGGCCAGGACGGCCTCAGCCTCGGCGAGAGAAGCTACTACGAACGCGCCGATTCCAGTACGGTGAAAGTGCGCAGCGAATTTGTAAAGCATATCGACAAGATGTTTTCGATGGCCGGCTTCCCCGAAGCCAATCCGGGCCAGACCATCCTCGATTTTGAAACGAAAGTCGCCAGGCTGCAACTCACCAATGTGGAGCTCCGCGACCCGGTGAAAACCTACAACCGGATGTCATTCGCCGATTTCGAGAAACTGATACCGGATTTCGACCAGAAGACATTTGCCGAGAAGCAGGATGTCAAGACCGACACCCTCATTGTGCAGAACAAGCCCTATCTGCAAAACCTGAACAAGCTCCTGAAAGCAACGCCGATCGCAACTTTAAAGCTGTACACCAAATGGCAGCTGCTATCGCGCTTCGCTGGTTACCTGCCCAAACAGTTCGACCAGGAGGATTTCCGCTTCTTCGCGACTGTCATGCGCGGTACCAAGCAGCAGAAAGGTCGTGTGGAACGCGCCATCCGCTCTACCGATGGATTATTGGGAATGCCGTTAGGAAAACTGTTCGTGAAGAAATATTTCCCGGAAGAGGATAAGAAGAAGGTATCCGAAATGATCGAAAACGTGCGGACCGTGTACGGCGAGCGCATCGACAAGCTGACCTGGATGAGCGATTCCACCAAGGCGAAAGCGCATAAAAAGCTCAAAGCATTTACCTATAAAATCGGCTATCCCGATAAATGGAAGGACTATTCGTCGATCGAGATCGCGCCTGATAAACTGTTCGAAAACGTCATTTCCGCTTCGCTTTATGCGCATAAGGAGAATGTGAAGAAAATCGGGAAAGAGGTGGACAAGAAGGAATGGCTCATGACGCCGCAGACGGTGAATGCCTACTATAACCCGCTGAACAACGAGGTGGTATTCCCGGCAGGTATCCTGCAACCGCCATTCTATAACCGCAATGCCGACGATGCGATCAACTACGGCGGTATCATCGCCGTGATCGGTCACGAGTTTACCCACGGTTTCGACGACCAGGGCTCGCAGTTCGACGACGAGGGTAACCTCAAAAACTGGTGGACCGCCGCCGACCGCACCAATTTCGACAAGCTGACCAAACGCTACATCGATTATTTCAGCGGCATCGAAGCATTGCCCGGTTTCAAAATCAACGGCGCATTAACCATCGGCGAAAACGTGGCCGACCTCGGCGGGCTGACATTGGCCTATTATGCTTTGGAAAAATCATTCAATGGTAAGGAGCCGGAACCGATCGACGGATTCACCTGGAAACAGCGCTTCTTCCTCGGCTGGGCGCAGGTATGGCACATGAACACCACCGACGAAGCATTGCGCAACCAGGTACAAACCGACCCGCACTCGCCCGCTCGCGACCGCATTAACGGCCCGCTACCGCATTTGAAAGAATTCCAGGCAGCATGGAGCTGCGGCGCCGGAAGCAAAATGGTATTGCCCGATTCGTCCCGGATTGTGATCTGGTAGAGAGTTGAGAGTTCAGAGTTCAGAATTGCGGTTTAAAATTTGACTTTGAACTCTAAACTCATAAACTCTAAACTCATACGCTCACTTCCCGGCCAGATATTTGTTCCGATAAGCACTCGGACTGCATCCCTTAGCCTGCCTGAACTGGCGGGCTATATTTTTGCTATCCCCCAGCCCCATATCAAGCGCTATTTCGAAAACCGACATGTCGGTATCGAGCAGTTTCTGGGTGAATTTCTCGATACGGAGGTTGAAAATGTACTTGTAAATCGGGTAACCGGTGATTTCCAGAAACCGCTTTTCCAATGCACGCCGCGAGAGCGGTACCTGCTTCACAACCTCGTCCACGTGCAGGTTTTTGTCGATATTCTGGTGAATGTACTTCAATGAAGATGCGATATGGTCGTCGTTGGTGGCGTAAATGTCCGTGGAATGGCGGGTAATAACCTGCGTGGGCCGTACGACCACATCGTAAAACCCGGCGGTGCCGTGCTTAATCATATGATCGAGCAGTTTGGCCGCGTCGTAACCGCCCTTTTCTACATCCAGCGCAATGCTCGATAGCGGCGGGTCCGACAGGTCGCAGATCATTTCATCGTTATCCACGCCCAAAACGGCCACTTCCTCGGGTATCCGTATGCCTACGTGCCGGCACGCCTCCGTGATGTGCTGGCCCTGGTTATCGTCGCAGGTCATGAGCCCGATCGGCTTCGGGAGCGATTTCAGCCAGCGGCTCAGCGAGCTCGGCTTGTAGTACCAAAGCTCCGTCGAGCGCGCCTTTTTATGCTCAAAATAATGCACCTTATGGCCCTTTTTGCGCAAATGCTCTTCAAAACCTTCCGCACGCTCGCGTGACCACACGATGTCGTTGAAACCGTAGAATGCGAAATTGGTAAAGCCCTTTTTCAGGAAATAATCGGCGCCGATCTGTCCGGCCTCGTGGTAAGCGCCCGTAATGTTCGGGATTTCGGTGAACCGTTCCTTGAAATCCTGCGCGATCACCGGGATGCCGGCGCGGATGATTTTATCTATTTCCTTATTATATAGCTGCCCCACGATCCCGTCGGCGCCCCATTCGAGCGCCCATTTGAGGATACCGTCGATCCCGATCGTCTCGCGGTGAAAAAGCGGCATCCGACAGAAGATCCACGGACCGAATTCCCGCGAATACGCATTGATCCCCTTCATCAGGCTTTTGCTGTATTCTTCGGCAAAATCGAGCAGGAGAATGATTTTGTACATAAATAGAAAGGGAATTTGCCTCAGCTGAAAGCCTGATGACCGTCTGAATTAACCCATTTTAAACAGCTCTCTGACGCTGGAAACCGTTTCGTTGTTCACCAGCGGTTTGGCCCATAGGCCAATGCTCAGGATATAGCCCAGCGGAATGAGCAGGAAAAGCATCGCAAATCGCAGCCCGACCAGCTCCCCCAGCCCGCCGACAATCAGCGGCACCACCGCGCCGCCTGCAATGCCCGCGCACAGAATGCCTGAGAACGTCCCGTGATGTTTTGGGACGGAGTTTAATGCCAGCGAAAAAATCACCGAGTACATCACCGAAGCGAAGAAGCCGGCCATCGGAAACCCGATCAATGCCATGTCTTTTGAACCGAACAATGCGATAAGTAAAGATACAATGCCGCCGCAGGTGAAGAAAATCAGCACTTTCCGGCTATCGAAGATTTTCAGCAGGATCAATCCCAGGAAACAGCCGATCGTGAGCAGCCCCCAGAAATAGGAAATTACCGACGCACCCGTGGTAGCCGGATCGACCTCGTGATAAGTTTGTAAAAACTGGGAAATCCAGTTGGCAATGCCCTGCTCCGTGCCCACGTACGCGAAAATACCCAGGAAGAATGCCCACACCAGCTTGTTCGCGGCGAGTTCGGCAAACGACTTCCCGACATCGATCCGCTCGTCTTCCAACAGTTCCACCTTCGGGAACCGTACCAGGGCAATCACCACGACCATTAGCAGTGCAATCGCCGCAAACACCCAGTAAAGCGACACCCATTTCAGGTTTTCGGGTACTAATCCATTTAATATATCAATCAAAAAACCGGAACTCTCCGAATATCCATTCCGGGAATGCACATTCAGCACCAGATAGCTGTAAAGCAAGGGGCTCAGAAACGATGCCGCCCCAAAGAAAAGCTGCGCCAGCACCGAATAGAAAGCAAATTTCTCCTCCCCGCCCGACACCCGGAGCAGCGGGTTGATCACCACCTGCAAAATAGCCATGCCGATGCCGATCAGGAACAACGAGGACAATGCAATGGTAAAGCTGGGGATCAATGCAAAGAGCAATGCACCGCCGAATGCTAGGAAGAATGCACCGATCAGCATTGCTTTTTCACCAAACTTTTCCACCATCAGCCCCGCCGGAATGGACATTACCCCATAAGCGACGAAGAATGCGAACGGCAGAAAACCCGCAAGACCAATGCTCAGATCGAAACTTTTGACAATGTCGGGGATGATCGGACCGAGGATGTTGGTCAGAAAGGAAATGACGAAAAAGATCAGGAAGATCAGGATAACTATGAAAATGTTCCGTTGCATGGACAGGCCCGTGGTTTTGTAACCCAATTTAAGCTGGAATACGCATTTACTCAATCGCCGAGCAATGCCGCTGCGCCCAGCAATGCGATATTCTCGTTTTCTGATAACAGTAATGTCAATTTCTTCAACGATTCGGGGTAAGCGAAATCCTGGATGCTATCAAGCATGCTGTCCTGGAAAAAGCGGTTGGCCTTGGCAATGGAACCGCCCATGACGATCGCCTCCGGATCGTAGGTGTACATAATGGCTTTGATCACCGCGCCCAGGTGCACCCCGAATTCTTCCCAAACCTCGATAGCCCGCTTGCTGCCTTTCAAGGCCGCCTCGTGCGCCGCGAATGCGTCGATACCGAGCGAATCTTCAAAAAACCGGCTGCAAACGTAATTTTCGAGGATCGAATCCTTGTAAGGCAACATACCGATCTCCCCCGCTCCGCAGTTTTTGCCTGCGTACAAATGGTTATCGATGATAATGCCCGAGCCCAGCCCCGTCCCGATCGCCATCCCGATCACCGAACGGAACTTCCGTGCGAGGCCAAACCGGTGCTCGCCGAGGATAAAGCAGTTTACATCGTTGTTCACCGAAACCGGCAGGTTGAACTCCTTTTCCACAATATCACGCAATGCAACCTCTTCCCACGAGGGGATATTCATCACGTTATACACAATGCCCTTGCTCACATCCACCACGGAAGGCACACCGATACCGATGCCCTTCACCGGGTACGCCGTTAATGGACGGATCACGTCCATCAGCTGGTCGAGCGTGGCCGACAGCGAATGTTTGTTGGCCAGTAATGTCTGATTTTGCCGGGTAATATGGCCACCCGATTCGATACCGGCACGAATGTTCGTGCCGCCGATATCTACACCAATGTTCATCGACGGAGAGGAGTTGAGCGATAAGCGCGTTGTTAAACGATCAGTTCGGTCAACGGACTGTCACTACACTGCTGCGGCTCGACCGTCCGGCAAGGTCGAAGCTTTTCAGCGTAACAGTACCCGAAACTTTCACAGGGTTTTCATAAAGCTGCGAGGTTTCGGTAGGCTCGGAACCGTCGGTCGTGTAGCGGATCGCCAGCCCTGGCAGCTCCACATTCGCTTTCAGCATTCCGTTTTCTATGATCGCGCCCGGTTGAGGCAGGCGGTAATTGTAGCCCCCGTTGATATACTTTAGTCTCGGGAGGTGCTTTTGGGCTATCGAATTTGCAAAAATATTCCAGCCTTCGGCCATCATGACTTTTCTGGCGGCATCATCGGCTACATTTTCCCACTTTCTTTCCGCCGCCCAGGCGCTTTCCGAGAAGCCCAACAGTTTAGGTAAAATAGAATATTCCATCATATCCCGGCCTTTGATCGTCTCGCTCCATAGCTGCGCTTCGATGCCGTATACATTTTTGCGGGCTTCCGGTTTCATCTGCTGTTTCCCGACGAATTCCTGCTTCATCGGCTTGCCCATCGACGTTTCTTCGGTGGTACGGAACATATTGAATGGCGCAAATGCCCAGTTGTCGCGCGTGTCCACAAATCCACCCCAGTACAGGCCGGGCTCTTTCGGATCGTTGTTGTATGACATGTCGAAATAGAAGTTGGTCACATTGCAAAGCACCACCGGATAACCCGCATTAGCCAGTCGGTTACCCAGATCGACATCATACACATTGTTCCAAACGTACGGATACACCTGGTGCCCGACGAATTCCGGGTTAGCCAGGTAAGCGCCGGTTTCGGTTTTGTTCAATGCCACTTCTTCCCAGCCATGTACTTTCAGGCCGCGTTTTTCAAGCATCGGAAGCAGTTTTCTGAAAAAATACGTCTGCAAATAGCGCGGGCCTTTCACTTCAGGATGCTCCGCCAACAGCTTCGCGGCCATCGGCGACTTCGTCCACACACCATCCGCTACCTCGTCGCCGCCGGTATGGAAGGTATCCATTTTCAAACCCGCCTGCTCGTACAGCTTCGCGATTTCGTCCACCACTTTCACAAAGAAATTGTAAGTCGATTCGCGCGCCGGGCTCACGACATTGTTCTTATACCCCTGCGCCGAAATGTACACCGACTTATCATCGGGGTCGATCAAACGGTACTCGTTCGCTTCTTTCTCTTTCCCTTCCTTCATTAAGCGCTCGTACCGCGCCTCCATGGACTTGATCGCCGCCAGCGCGTGGCCGGGGAAATTCAGCTCCGGGATAATTTTGATGTGCCGTTCGTGGGCATATCTGAGTATTTCAATAAAATCAGCCTTCGTGTAATAGCCGCTTCCGTGCTTTCCTTTCTCGTTGGCGACCGGCCCGGAGCCATAGCCCGGATGCAATGCGTTCGCATTCATGCCCGACATGTGCTGGCGTTGCGCACCTACTTGCGTGAGCTCTGGTAACCCATCGATCTCGATCCGCCAGCCCTCGTCCTCCGTCGTATAGAGCAGCAGGTGATTGACCTTATAGCCGGAAAGCAAATCGATGACGCGCTTGACCGACTCCTTCGTCTGGAAGTTACGCGCCACGTCCAAATGCAGGCTCCTGAACTGGAACCGCGGCGCGTCCTGCACCTGTACGAACCCGAAGCCGATCGAAGCGACGGCCTTCTGGTAAGCATCCGTCGGGGCGAGCTGCAGGAGGCTTTGTACGCCATAAAAAACACCGGCCGCATCGCTGCCTTCAATGGTAACACCGCTTGGGTTGATATTGAGATGATAGGCTTCGCTCGAAACGCCGTTTACCGTCACCTTGCCCGTTTTCAAAACGATCGCAGGTTCTTCGGAAGAAGGTTTGCCAGGCAGGCCTGCCTGGATTGGCAAGTCGGTGCCGGTCAATGCTTTGAGCTTGCTGATCAGGTATTTAGCCTCGTTTTCAAGACCATCCTGGTAATAGACATTCGTTTTGCCCGTCAATGTAAAAGTACCGGCGGCCGGAACCAGTTTCACGGGGCTCGGAATGATTTTCAGCAACTGGTCCTCCCCAAGCCTGGTAAATCCGGCATTGGCTTTGTAGCGTGTTTCGGCGGTCGGCACTTCCTTCAAATCCATTTTACCGCGCAGGATCTGCTCTTTGGTCGTGAATGGTTCGATGGTGTAATCCGCCACTTCAACGATTTCCTTTTCTTTGCCTTCTTTGTCGTAAAACACGAAATACAAGCCCAGCGGCGCATCCGTTTCCTTTATCACACCCTCGGTACCGGTGTAGGTAATGGTCATCGAATCCTTCGGGCGCATGATAAAATCTTTCGCGGGCACCATTTGGTACCAGTCGCCGTTGATATGCTCCACGACGGCCGGTTGTGGCGTTTTGTTCGACTGGATCGGCCGTGGCGACATGTTCCAGAACAGTTTCCAGTTAGAATCGTCCAACGTAAAATCGCTTTCGTTGCGGATGGTAAACTGCGCTTTAAACGTCCCCTGAGGTTCGGTAAAATTGCTGACAAGCTTCCAGGAAACGGCAATTTTTTCGGCCTGTTCCTTGGAAATATTGCCTGATCTTTTGCAGCCAGCAATCAGCAGCATGCTCAACAGGATCAGCGAAAGCGGGAATATTTTCTTCATAGGGTTCAAAAAGGCTGGATTGATGATTTTCCGGGAGTTCAGGATACAACTTCCTAATTACTGACAATTGCGCAAAATATACTAATACAGGGTGCAAAAAGCGTATCGAATAGCCCTTTCATTTCCCATTTGAGTACTACCCCCAACAACCCATTGATATGGAAAACAGCCCGGTGTCGAGATTGCTTTCGCTGGATGCCATGCGTGGTTTTACCATCGCGGCAATGATCATGGTCAACTTTCCGGGGCATGAGGACTTCGTGTTTCCGACCCTCAGGCATACAAAATGGAATGGCCTCACATTTACCGATCTCATCGCCCCTACCTTCCTGTTTATCGTAGGCGTGTCCATTGCATTTGCCTATTCGAAGCAGCTGAATGCACCTAAGTGGCCGCTATACCGCAAAATCGTTGTTCGTTCGCTGAAAATCTTCGCAGTAGGGATGTTCCTCAACATGCTTCCCGACTTCAATCTCCCGGATCTTCGTTACACCGGCACGCTTCACCGTATCGCGATCGTGTTCCTCGTGTGTGCGGTCCTGTATTTAAATACAAACTGGAAACAGCAACTTGGCACCGGCATCGCCATCCTTGTGCTCTACTGGCTCGCCCTGACCACGATCCCTACTCCGGGAACAGGCCAGGTCGTGCTCGAACCGGGCATGAACCTCGCCGCGTGGGTCGATCAGCAATATTTGCC
Organism: Dyadobacter beijingensis DSM 21582; assembly: GCF_000382205.1. Taxonomy (GTDB): domain Bacteria; phylum Bacteroidota; class Bacteroidia; order Cytophagales; family Spirosomataceae; genus Dyadobacter; species Dyadobacter beijingensis. Next base: position 423,746 of record NZ_KB907787.1, on the reverse strand, counting down.
GGGCAAAATGTGGCAGGGAAACTGGGACCCGGAGGGCATCCTCAGTACTTTTCCGTCCATCGTCACCACCATTACCGGAATGCTCGCAGGCCGGCTGATGCTGCGTTCGCTCCCGCCTAACGAGAAAAGCAACTGCCTCTTCACGGCCGGGTTCGCAACGGCGGCATTGGGGTATTTTTGGGGACTGATTTTTCCGGTAAATGAAAATCTCTGGACCAGCTCGTTCGTGCTCGTCACTTCGGGCTTTGCGGCGATGCTGCTGGGGGCGCTTTACTATTTGGTCGATATCCGCGGCAACAGGAAAAGCATTGCACCCGGTGTTATTTTCGGCGCGAATGCAATCACGGCTTATGTACTGGCCGATATTCTGGCGCTCATTTTCTATGTGATGCCGGTCGGCGGAGATACGCTGAACCACCACGCTGTGCATGCATTGTCTCAAACGGGCATGGACCCGCGCCTGGCCAGCATGCTCTACGCGCTGTTTTTTGTTTGTATCAATTTCATTCCCGCCTGGCTGCTTTACCAAAAACGACTATTCATCAAGCTCTGATTTCCGTCCATGCGCTTCCCGACACCTTCACGTTTTTTCATTCTGCTACTCCTGATCTTACAGGCCGGAACAGCATTGCCGCAATCCATTGATCTATCGAAAAGCCGGATTTACAGTCCTACCGACAAAAGTGTGCTGCTAAGAAGCATTGAAGTGCTCCAAAATGAAGTAGGAAAACGGACGGGGATCAGCTTGCCGATTGTCAAAAAACTGCCTAAAAACGGCCAAAGCATTGTAATCACACTTGAAAGCGACCTGGGCAAGTTGCCGGAGCAATACCGTAATGCGGTTTCTGCATTGCCCGAGATCAAAAGTGAAGGGTTCAAAATCATTTCCCTTCCTGCATTACGAAGCATCATCATCACAGGCAAAGACGCGCGAGGTATTCTTTACGGAGTTGGAAGAATGTTGCGGAAGGCGGAAATGACGTCCGGCAAATTGCTCATTTCAGAACGCCTTGCAATTAGTACCAGCCCTAAATATCCGATGCGGGGCCATCAGCTAGGTTATCGTCCCAAAACCAACGCTTACGATGCATTCACCGTCGCCGCTTTCGACCAGTATATCCGCGAATTGGCACTATTCGGCGCGAATACCATTGAAATACTCCCTCCCCGCACGGACGACGATGCAACCAGCCGGCATATGAAAATTCCGGCGGCGCAAATGATCGTCGAGCAATCCCGCATTTGCCAATCGTACGGGCTGGATGTTTCCATTTGGTATCCGAATATGGGTAAAAACTACGTCCATCCCGATTCCATTGCCAGCGAGCTCGCGGAGCGCGACCAGGTATTTGCCAGTCTGCCGAAGCTGAACGGCGTTTTTGTACCGGCCGGCGACCCCGGCGAGCTGGAACCCGACGTGCTTTTCGGCTGGCTGGAAAAGGAAGCCGTCGTGTTACAGAAATACCATCCGAAAGCTAAAATCTGGGTTTCGCCACAGGTATTCCGGCCAACGCAGCATTGGTTCGATGCATTTTTTAAGCATGCCAATCAGGAGTATCCGTGGTTTGGCGGCGTCGTGTTCGGGCCCTGGGTAAAAATTCCGGTGGCCAGAATCCGGGAAATACTCAAACCAACCATCCCCATCCGCCATTATCCCGACATCACACATAACTACGCCGCACAATATCCGATGCCGCATTGGGACCTCACCTGGGCGATGACGCTCGGCCGCGAGAGCATTAATCCCCGTCCATTCGACGAAAAAGTCATTCACAATGCGCTGGACCAATATGGCATCGGCAGCGTGAGCTACTCGGAAGGGACGAACGACGACGTCAACAAGTTTGTTTGGAGTGACCAGGATTGGGACCCGGAAATGCCGGTGATGGAAACTTTGCGGGATTATAGCGGACTGTTTTTTGGCCCGGAATACAAGGAAGCCGCAGCGCAGGCCATCGTGGATCTGGAAAAAAACTGGCGCGGGGAAGTGCTTACGAATGACGGAATCGACGGGACTTTACGGCAATGGCAGACGTTGGAAAAGCACGCACCACCGAAACTACTTCAAAATCCACGTTTCCAAATGGGCCTTATCCGCGCGTACTTCGACGCGTATACGCGGCAGCGGCTCATGTATGAAACCGAACTGGAACAACAGGCGCGCCGCACGCTCGCATCCGCAGGTACGGGCGGGGCCGTGAAAGCCATGCGCGAAGCGACATCGATATTTGAAAAAGCCTGGAAAGAACCTATCCTGCCCGATTACCAACGGAAATGTCAAGACCTGGCCGATTCCTTGTATAAAAGCATTGGTGCGCAGTTAACAATGAAAAAACATGGCGCGATGTCGGGCCGGGGTAATTTCATCGACCTCATCAATATGCCGCTCAATGATGCGCCCTATCTGCTGGACCAGTTGAAAAGAATTGAAAAGCTCGGCAGCGAGGCTGAAATGCTCCGCGAACTCGGCCAGGTGCTGCACCGTACCGACCCGGGACCGGGTGGTTTCTACGACCATTTCGGCGATCCCGAAAGCTGGTACCGCGTCGTACCCAACCTGTCGTGGGCGGAAGATCCCGGCAGCCTGCAATCGCCCCGCATTGGTTTTGGCGTCGGGCTCGTCGGCGAGGAATGGGTGGATGAAATACAGGCGACGGGTTTTAAGGGACAAATCACGCCGCGAGCGTGGATGAAGCAGGCCAAAACGCTGTACGACCAGCCGTTGCGCATTCATTACGATTACCTCGACCCGGGCGCGACTTACCGCATCCGCATTTCCTACACCGGCCGTTTCCGCTCCCGCATGAAAATGACCACCGACGACGGCCAGACAATCCACGATTTTATCCAGACCGGCGAGCAGCCCACATTTGAATTCAACATTCCCAGAGCCACCACCGCCGACGGCAAAGTAACCTTCGAATGGACGTGCGGCGAGGGCGAGCGCGGCTCGCAGGTGACGGAAATATGGCTTTTGAAACAATAATTCATCCAATGGAACCCACCTTACTCGACAAGCTCCGGAACGGCGGCAATGTGTACGGCACCTGCATTACTTCCACGGCCCCGATGTGGCCGGCGGCTATTCAAAAAACGGGAGTCGATTTTGTGTTTCTCGATACGGAGCATGTGCCGCTTGGCAGGACCGAGCTCGCTGCATTGTGCCAGCAGTTCCGGCATTTGGGCATTACGCCCATTGTCCGCATCCCCTGCCCGGATCCCTACCTCGCCTGCCAGGCCATCGATGCCGGCGCGAAGGGCATTGTAGCCCCCTACCTTGAATCGACGGCGCAGATCACCGAGCTCGTGGGCGCCACCAAATACCGCCCGCTCAAAGGCGAGGTACTTGCCAGCTACCTCAGTGGCGCCGTGCCGATGCCTGACCATGTACGTGAATATGTGAATCAATACAATGCGGGCAACATTTGCATTGCCAATATCGAAAGCGTGCCGGCGATGGATAACCTGGATGCATTGCTCTCTGTACCAGGCCTGGACGCCGTATTTATCGGCCCGCACGACCTGTCGGTGAGTCTCGGATTACCCGAACAGTACGACCATCCCGATTTCGAAAAGGCGGTTTCGTATATTATCCGTACCACCCGAGCAAAGGGGCTGGCGATCGGCATTCATTTTTCGCTGGAACCGGAACGGCAGATACGCTGGATGAAGGAAGGTGTGAATATAGTCGTGCACAGCTTCGACGTGGCGCTGTTTACCCAACGGCTCAAAGCAGATTTGGAAGTCATCAAAAAAGCCGCGGGCGATGTGGTTGCCCCCGGCGATGATAGCCCGATGATTGTGTAATGCCTATTTCCCCTGCCACATCATCAGTCCTTCGATCAGCGCGGTGAGCTGTTCGAAGGGCATACTCGGTGTCAGGTAGGCGTGCGGGCCCATCGCGTCGTCCTGCCAGCTGTTGTTACCACCGTCGATCGTGATTTTTCCTCTTTTTACGCTAAAATAAGGCTGAATACCGCGAATGGCCACCAATACGGCCGTCTGGTCCCAGCTCATGCGTCCGTCCGCGTCGCCTTTGGACAGTGGCATGGCCATGGCGAAAACATCCTTCACGGGGCTTTTCAGGCTTTCATTGGCAACGACGCGCTTGCCGGTTTTGATCTCCTTTCCGATTTCGAAGCCGCTGAAAAGAATCTCCGTAGGCCATTCGGCGAACACTTTTTCCGACGCCACCGAATCCACGAGCACATTGTATTCCCTGCCTTTAGGAAACCCGCCGGCCATCGACACGAGGCGTTTCACTTTTTTACGAACGAGGTTGCTGCCTGAAAGCTGCGAATGCGTATCCGGGCCGGAGTCGAGCAGGTCGGCGAGGTTGGTCAGGAAGCCTACGGTGACGATCGTCACGCTCTGGTCGGGCTGCCTGGCGAGCAGTCTGCGGTAAGTTTCCACCGCGTCGGGCGCGTCGGAGGTTTTGGCAATCTTATGCGGATATTTTTCGACCAGCATTTCCGGCCATTTCTGCGTGGCACCGAAGCTCGCGCCCTTGCCTTTCGGCGCACCGGTAGGCAGCTCGGGGCGGCCGAAATAGGTATTCAGGATCTCGATCGTGGGTACTACCAGTTCATTTTTATTGGAAGAAATCACCGCCAGCGGCTTCACTTCGCCCTTGTCGGCCAGCGCGTGCATGACGGCCATAGCGCCTACATCGTCATAATCGGGGCCGATGTCGGTATCGAGGATGAGCGCGTTGGCGGCATTATTTTGAGCATAGGTATTGGACAGTGCGAAGAGGCAAAGGATCAGGAAAAATTTGTTCATAACAATCAATATCCAAAAAATGGGTCTGCTGTAAAGCTATTCGCTTTTCCTGACCAATATGCTGCATTGCGGCATTTCTAAATTAAATCTAATCGGGTCGGAAGCGGCGGATATCAGTTTTTCAACACCTGGAATGCCTGTTTCGTTTCTCCGTTTACAATTTCAAGTACATAAATACCTTCCTCGAATTCCCTTCCCGAAAGGTCCACTTTCCGTTTTTGCGCAGGGTTCCAGGCATTATCGCCCAGGCGCTTCAACACGCGCCCCTGAAGGTCGTATACATTCACGGAAACGGACGGACTGGCCGGAACCTGATCGCCCAGGTAAAACACGCCTTTGGACGGGTTCGGGTAAACCGACCATTCGGCCTGGCCGCCAAAACCGACGTTGCGAACGCGTGAGTATTGGTAGGTGCTGTCGATATCGACCATTTTCAAGCGGTAGTACAGGTTGCCCCATTTACCCGGCCGCTGATCGAGGTACTCGTATTTCCGGCCGTTTTTCAGATCCCCTTCGCCAAATACCTGCGCGAGCCGCACAAACTGCCCCTTCCGGTAAGCCTCGTCGCCTGCCGCCACTTCAATATCGAAATGATCGAAATTCTCCTCGGATGCCGTTTCCCATTCTACGGTCACTTCTTTCGAAGTATCGTCTCCCTGCTTTTTCCTGACATTGAAACTCACCAGATCCACCGGTAATGCGCCCGGATTGCCTACAAATGCTTTGGAAAGCCAGAATTCCGAGAAGGTTTTCATTTGCATTTCGGCATAATATCCCTTGTCGAAAGGCACAATAACCACCTCGCCCGCCGGATGGAACGACCAGCCGCCTTCACTGCTATTGGTAATATTACCGTCCTCTTTGCCGGGGTTACCCGCATTCCGGTATTTCGAAATTCCCAGCTCGAATGCATTTACCGGCTTGCCGCAAGTGCCGCAGCCCGAGGCGTTGATCAGCGCCTCGCTTTCTGTTTCGAGGAAATAGAACCTGACCGTGGCCATATTCGCGAGCTCGTCGTTGGCCGGTTTAATAGTGAAGCTCCGGTCGAGGTAGTACTGACCGTTCGCGGTGCGCACACCCGAGGTGTTCACATAGGTCTGCACTTCGGTTTGGCCCATATCCTGCCCGTTAGGATTAATGGAGGCGAATACTTTTCCATTATGGATAAAATTAACCCAATTCGAACCTGAAACGCTCTGGCTGGCTATCCCGCCGGGATTGTCGTGGATCGGGGCAACCTTGTCGAAAATGTGGATATCGTCGATCGCGATACCTTCGCGGTGGGTAAATGCATCTGAAATCAGCACGAAGCGAAGTTTCAAATTGGTAAACCCGGTAGGTAACGCAATGCTCGCCACATGCCAGCGCAGGTAATCCTGCATGGCCCAGCCACCACCACCCGGGTAATTTTTGTTATACCAGTTGGTACCCTGCCCTACGCCGCCGAGCCGTGTCCAGGGGCCATTGTTTCCGGAATATTCTACATACACATAGTCGCAGGGCGTCGGCTCGCACACTTCCAGGTCCATCGCCGCGCTGAAACTCAGCATCGGCGAGGTTAGCCCGCTCACATTGAAGCAGGGCGAATAGAGGAACGATTCTTCCTTATCGTTGTGGCCGCCTGTGAGATTGGTTTTCCAGGCCTTGGTACCGCTCGCCGCGCCGTTCAGTCCCGAAGAAGCCGGCGTGCCGTATTTCCAGGAGCTGTTCGTCCCCTTCGCCGACCAGAACCCGTCGCCGTTTTCGAAGTTTTCGAGATAAGGGAATGTGCTCAGTACCGGTGCATTGAATACCTTGATTTTCAATGTGTCGTTTTCACGGAATGTGTCGGTTCCGAGCTCCGACCACGCCTTGATATCCAGCGCGCCGATGGCTGACAAATCGGCCTTCTGCCCGAATGTGAAGTCGATGGTGGTGCGTTTGGCGAGCGACGGAATGGTATCGCGGATCACCGTGCCGTTCGGCAGCGAGAAGGCCACGGGCAGTTTGGCAATGTCCCGCGCGGAGCTATTCCTGATCCTTACCGCGATGGTTTCGGCATTGCTCAGTCCGCAGCTTTCGGTAGGCGGCGCAAGCAGGCTGATCATCTGGATGTCGTCCGTGACGGAGATAATGCGGATGTCGTCGAATGAATACCCGGCGCCATTATTGTAGTCGGAGGCGATCATTTTACCCCATTGCCCCCACCGCACCTGGAAGCTCGACGAGTAATTTTTCCCATTAGCCGACAGCAGCGCACTCATTTCAAGCGTAGGCGTCGTTTTGTAGTCTTCGATACTCAGGTTTTGGTTCGCGAAAAGGTCGTAGAGCTCGATCCAGGTGTCGGTATCCGTGCCCCTAATCCAGACTTTGTTTTCCGAATTCGTTTTCTGCCCGTGATTTTTGTAGGAAAAAATAAGGCGCAGGTCGTGCGTATTGACATTGTAGGCCGACAAATTGAAAGTACCCGTCAGATAATTGGTATTCCCGGCAGTGTAGAAGCGGTTCACGTCGAGCGTGAGCGCCCGCTGGCCCGATGCTGCGAGACCGGTGTTCACGAATGTCCGTATCCTTCCCGCGTCCGTCGACGGGGAGAAATCGTACCGGCCGTCGCCTGTGAGGCCCATTTGGCTTACCACTGCCTGCTGCACCGGCAGATTTTCCAGGTTATCCTCGAATGGCATCGCGAGGGCGTCGTTGGGCAGCTGCCTGAAAAGTTTCATCAATGTATCGTTCGCGGAAACGAGGTCGGCATTGCTGTGAATGTAGGCAGTGAAATTGTAGTCGCCCGGATTGGACAAATTGGTCCCTACCGAAAACGTGTGTTCGTAGGTTTTCCCCTTTTCAATAAACGGATTAATATTTTCGATGGGAATCGCCGCGCCATTCAGCTGGTAACCCACTTGAAGCGGCCCGTTGAAATCGGTATCGTCGAGGTTTTTGATCCTGATTTTAACAAAAACATTATTTCCCAGCTCGGATGAGGTATTTTTCCTGCCCGACGATGCCGGTGTGACAATCGCGTCCAATTTCAGGTCGTTGTCCGAAATACTTCCCGCGCAGGTACCCGTGTCAGGCCTGCGTGAGATCGCCAGCGCCCGGCGGCCCGCCTGCCCGTTAATGCGCGCCCGTACGGAAACGTAATAGGTCGAATCCTTCAAGAGGCCGCTCAATGCATAGGTAGTGGCGGTGGTAGTGGCTACCGGCACCATTTCCTTTCCTTTCAAAACCATTACCTCATAATCTGTGGCGCCGGTTACCGCAGTCCAGTCGACGGAAATATAGCCTTCGCATTGCAGGCCCGAAAGTGTCACGCTGGGCACGCCAATCACCGTGAATGGTTCTGAAACGCTCTCGGCGCCGGTGCTGTTCTGGATCACCCGCACGCGCACCTTGTCCGAACGTATGCCTACCGGTATTGCCCAGGCATACTGGCTTGTTCCGGCAGCCACCCCGCTCGTAAGCGTTGTCCAGGTGCCGCCATTATTACCGCTGTATTGCACCGTGAACGTGCTGCCGCTGTTGCCGAATGCATCCCACGAAATGTAGGTAGGGTCGCCATCCTTGAAGCGCTCGCCGCCGACGGGGTTGGTAAGCGTGATGGAGTTCGGGATAATGTCGTACACGACAAAGTACTCCTGCGACGGCGACTGGCCGATGGTAGTGCCTTTCACGGAGATGGTGTAATCGCCCGCCGCCGGTGCATTCACCACCACTTGCTCCATATTATTGAGGTTATCCACACCAGTACCAGCCACGTTGTTGACATTCGCAACCGCCGGGTCGAGCAGGCGGGGCAGTACCGTCCCCGTCGACGCGCTGCTCACTTGGAGGTCGAGGTTATGGACGAGGTTTTGGGTGACCAATGTGCTGCCCGCCGGATCGTTCCAGTACAGCATGACTTTGAGCTGGGCGGTATTGGCAGGGACATTAATGGAAAAATTGTTAGTCGCGCCATTCGAAATCTGGCCCGTCGTATAGCTCTGCGATTCGAGCATCTTCACCGACCGGAGCAGGTTCAGCCAACCGAACCCGAAGCGGTAATCGGGGCCTTCGTTGCCCTTGTCCACGGCGCCGTTGACGAGCAATGCCTTCATCAAACCGTTTTTGGGGTTCTGGTTGCCATTCAGCTGGCGGTACCGCTCGTAGAGCAATGCCAGCCCGCCCGAAACCGCCGGCGTAGCCATACTCGTGCCGCTGCCGCTGCCGTAAAGGTTCACCGGGATGGTTGACATGATACCATTGCCCTGCGCGGTGATTTCCGGCTTCACGCGGCCATCCCGGACTGGTCCGCGGCTGGTACCCGCTGTAATGCCGCCCGTTTCGCCCGTCGCACCGACGGTGATTACGTTCTTCGCCGTTTGGTAACCACCCAGAACCGTAGCGAAGCCCGGCGCGAACGGCGCGCAAGTGACATTACCGCTGTTTCCGGCTGCGAAAACGTGTTGCAGGTAAGGCATTTCAAATGCCTGCTGATCGAGAATGTAGGAATAGAGGTCGTAAACGCCATTGGTTTCGCAGCTTACGACGTCGGAGCCGTAGGAATTGTTGGTCACCACCATTCCGAAGTCCTGCACATATTGGGGCGAATTGGCCAGAATGGCCGAATAGCTCTGTGCCACCACCGTAGCCTTGGGCGCATACCCCGCGTAGCGCTCATCCATAATGCCGGCGCCCGCCATCGTGCCCATCACGTGCAGCCCGTGCGAACCGGCTTCTATCGGCGCGCGGTTGATAATGCGGGTGTTGAAATCGATGTGCCGCATGGGATTCGATTCGTCTCCGATGCCCACCACCACGCCAGCCCCCGAAAGGTTGCGGGCACCGGGAAAGCCGGCTTTCAGCACATTGGCGCGGCCGTTGACGGTGCTTTTGTTGTTCAACCGGCGGTCGGGCTGCGGGATGGCCTGCACATACTGCACAAATGGCTGCCCTGCGAGCTGCTTCAATGATTTTGCCGGAATGCGGACGGTGAGTATCTGGTATTTCTTGTAAATGTCTGAAACGATTTCATAGCCCAGCTTGCCCAGCTGCGCGCTCACTTCTTCATAAGTAAATGATTTGGGATAGCTGATCCACAAATCCACGGTAGATGGCCCTGTGAATGCGTGCGGGGGAATGTTACCATTGGCAAGTCCCGGCTGCATTTTCTGCTCAGGTTGGAGTGCTACGATGGCCCGGCCGCGCGCCCGCACCAGTGTAGAAGGACTACTGCCGGCTTCGATCGTGGCCGTGTAGGCATAATGTGGCAGATATTCCAGCAATTCGATCCCTTCCTCTTTCAATGCACGCCGCTCTTCGCCGGAAGGGATGTCTTCAAACTGGATTACGACAAACGATTTTTGCCCGGCATTGGCCAGCCTGAAAGCTGCATTTGCCCTTCCTGAGGCCTGAGAGATGTTTTTTTCGGGCAGGATGGACCCGCTTCTGAGCAGAATTTGATAGTCTTTCCGCTGCTGGCCTTTTACGCTTCCAATCGAAAGGGTAATCAGCCATAGTGTGTAGTAAAGATTTTTCAACTTCATAATTTTAGGGACAGATAAAGGATAGGTAATTCTACTCCATTTGTGATAATTATGCAAATTAATTCGGTTATAGTTTAATATAAATTGGCCTGACCGATGAAGTAGTTGATTACCAATCCGATGGTGCTGTTTTCCGACCGAACCCCGGCCGCTATACGTAAATTAGCCAGTGCACATTTGCCGACGCATTTGTAATTAGCTGGTGGCTGGTATAAATTAGCGGCCTCAAATTTTACCCGTCGTCGCACGCATCCTATGAACTTATACGGCCTGATCGGATACCCGCTTACCCACTCGTTTTCAAAGAGATATTTCACCGACAAATTCATTCGGGAGAAGATCAAGGAAAGCAGTTATGAGCTTTTCGAGATGAAATCGCTGGAAGAATTGCCCGAATTGCTCAAAAAGAAGCACGATCTCCGCGGGTTGAATGTCACGATCCCGCACAAAAAGGATGTCATCGCGTACCTCGACGACCTCGACGATGCGTCGGCAGAGCGGATAGGTGCCGTAAACACCATTAAAATCTACGCCGACGGAAGCACAAAAGGCTTTAATACAGACTATTACGGATTTCAGCAATCATTGGTGGAGTGGTTCGACAAGCGCGGTGAATCCTGTAAGGACATCCGGGCGCTCATCCTCGGCAATGGCGGTGCCGCCAAGGCCGTGCAGGTGGCATTGAAGGACCTGGAAATGGATTTTACGCTTGTTTCCCGCCAGAATAGCGACGATTGCGTGACATACGAAGGACTTACGCAGGAAGTAATGCGGGCCCACCGGCTGATCATCAATACCACCCCTTTGGGAACTTTCCCTAATACCGAGGAATGCCCCGTAATCCCCTACCAGTGGATTACCAGGGGCCATTACCTGTACGACCTCGTGTACAATCCCGCCGAAACCTTGTTCCTGAAAAAAGGTGCAGACCAGGGCGCCGCCATTCAGAACGGTTTGAAAATGCTGGAATTACAAGCAGAAAAGGCCTGGGAAATATGGACTAACGAGGAAAACCTGTGGAGTATTTAAGCTTTGCTGTAATACGTCCATAAATCGTCCCCTATTTTTTCGGAACCCCTGAAAACGCCTTTCGGTGAAGGCGCCGGAACACCGTGGCCGATCGTCAATGCTCCCTGGCAGCGGCGGATTTCGTCCCATAAACCGGCATCGAAGAATGCGTTGATCACCGCCGCGCCGCCTTCCACGAGCACGGATTGTACCTTTCTTTGGTACAGCCCTTGTAGAAGTTGACTGATCTCGTTTTCGCCCGTTTCCACCTTCATGTAAGCCGTCGAAGGCGCGGCGTAGCGCTCGGGTTCTTTCGGGATTTCCGTCTGCCGGTCGTAGTTGACGACGATCGTGCTTTGAAGGTTATTGAATAGATGCAGGTGTTGCGGCAGTTGCAAATGCCGGTCGGTGACGATCCTTACCGGATCGGTGCCGGTCCAGTGGCGGGCATTGAGGCGCGGGTTGTCCATCAGCGCCGTTTTATAGCCTACCATAATGGCATCTTCCTCGGTGCGCCATTGGTGCACGCGCATGCTGGAAAGCGGCCCGCTGATCTGTACCGGATTTCCTGCTGCGTATCCGAGAAAACCGTCGGCGGTTTCCGCCCATTTGAGGATCACATACGGGCGGCGCTGCGTCATGGCCGTAAAAAACCGCTTGTTCAATTCCAGGCCCTGCGCTTCCAGCATGCCGCATTCGACTTCGATACCGGCGTCGCGGAGGCGGGTAATGCCTCTGCCTGAAACCAGCGGATTAGGATCGGCATTGCAGACGACGACTTTTTTCAACCGGCGGCTCACGAGCAGATCGGCACAGGGTGGTGTTTTGCCGGTATGCGAGCAGGGCTCCAGTGTCACATAGGCCGTTGCTTGTGGCAATAAATGCGAAAGGCCTTTCTCGTCGGCATCCTCGATGGCCCTCACTTCGGCGTGCGGGCCTCCGTAGGCACGGTGCCAGCCTTCCCCGATTATATGGCCTTCATGGACGATCACACACCCGACCATGGGGTTCGGACTTACCTTTCCGCGGCCGTGCGCGGCGAGCTGCAATGCCCGTTTCATCCATTGATCGTGCGTCTCCATGTGGCAAAAATACAAATGCGCTTTTAAACTCAACTTTCGGGAGTTCCCATAATTTGCTAACTTTCCGACATTGGATCAAAATCAGTGAAAATGACTTCTGCACGCCAGCTTTATTTATATATAGTAAAAAACATCACAGTTTATCCTGAAAAAGAAGCGCAAGCTATCTCATACATGCTGTTGGAGCATTATATGCGGCTCCGCAACATCGATGTGCTGGTAGACCGCCCCATTCCGGCAACGAGCGCACAGCCCGACTGGGACGGCATTATCAAACGCCTGAACAACAACGAGCCGGTGCAGCACATTATCGGTTCCACCGAATTCTGCGGCCTCGAATTCCGCGTTTCCTCGGCGGTTCTGATCCCGCGCCCGGAAACGGAAGAACTCGTTCAAATGGTGACCCGCGACTATGCGGAACCGGATAAAAACATTTCCATTCTCGACATCGGGACGGGCAGCGGCTGTATTGCCATCGTGCTCGCACGCTTCCTCCCGCATGTGAGCGTTCACGCCTGGGACGTTTCCGACGAAGCCCTGGAAGTAGCCCGCGAAAATGCCCGCCAGCTTATCGCCGACGTCACTTTCGCGAAGCAGGATATGCTCAATGTGACATTCCCGCTGCCCGGCAACATCGTCCAGTTCGATTGTCTCGTAAGCAATCCGCCTTATGTGACTTATTCCGAAGCCGAAAGTATGCGGCCTAATGTGCTGCGTTTCGAGCCGCACGAAGCATTGTTCGTCGAGGACAGCGACCCTCTGCTTTTTTACAAGGCCATTGCCGATTTCGGGGTACACCATTTGAAACAACAAGGCAAATGCTATGTCGAGATCAACGAGCATTTCGGCGCGGAAACCAGGAAGGTTTTTGAAGAAAGGAATTATAAAAAAGTGGAAATCCTTCGTGATATCAATGGCAAGGACCGGTTCGTGAGAGCCATCTGGGCCTGATCAGCCATTTAATTTGACCCAATTTTCATGTACGTAGAAAAAATCAGGGAGGTACTGGACGAAATGGGCAAGGTGGTCGTAGGGCAGGACAAGCTCCTGAACCGCCTGCTGATCGGCCTTTTCACCGGCGGCCATATTCTCCTCGAAGGCGTTCCGGGACTGGCTAAAACACTCACCATCAATGTGATGGCCAAAGTATTGCACCTGGAATTCAAACGCATCCAATTTACCCCCGACCTGCTGCCCGCGGATTTGATCGGGACGATGATTTATAAACCGAAAATAGGCGATTACGAGGTCAAAAAAGGACCTATTTTCTCTAACCTCATCCTGGCCGACGAGGTAAACCGCTCCCCGGCGAAAGTACAGTCGGCATTGCTCGAAGCGATGCAGGAAAAACAGGTGACGATCGGCGACGAGACTTTTTTGCTTGACCGCCCGTTTGTCGTCCTCGCTACGCAAAACCCCGTAGAACAGGAAGGCACTTACCCGCTTCCGGAAGCGCAGATCGACCGGTTTATGATGAAGGTCTACGTCGATTACCTCGACAAGATGAAGGAGCTCGAAGTAATGCGCCGGATGTCGGACATCAATTATGAATACAAAATCAGGCCTATCCTGAACAAGGAAGAAATTTTCGCGATCCGCGACGAGGTCAATAAAGTCAATATTTCCGACACGCTGGAACGGTACATTATCGAGCTCGTATTCGCCACCCGCCGTCCGCTCGACTACGGGCTGCGCGACGAGGCGCGGTACATCCAGTTCGGCGCGTCGCCCCGGGCCACCATATACCTCAACCGAGCCGCCAAAGCGCTCGCTTATCTCGAAGGCCGGGATTATGTGCTGCCCGAGGACATCAAGGAACTCGCCCCCGACATTATGAACCACCGCATCCTGCTCAACTACGAAGCGGAAGCCGACGGCGTGCGCACGATGACGATCATCGACTCCATTCTACGGAAAGTCGCCATTGGATAATTCACGGCACCGGGTCGTGGCCGTGGCCGCCCCAGGGATGGCAACGCGCAATGCGCTTCAGTCCCAGCCAGCCGCCTTTCAACGGGCCGTGCTTCTGCACCGCCTCGATCATATATTGCGAGCAAGTAGGCGTATAACGGCACGAATTCGGTAAATAAGGCGAAAGTGCCGCCTGATAAAACCGCACCAGGGCTATGAGTAAAAATTTCATTTCGCGTCTTGTCTCATATTAGTATATTTGACCATTAACACCACAAACAATGCTTTCATATATCATGTGGGACGCCAGTCCCGAAATATTTACCATTCCGGAAATCGCCGGTTTTGGTCCCTTCCCTGTCCGATGGTATGGTCTTCTTTTCGCAGCCGGCTTCCTGATCGGCCAGCAAATTATGATCTATATTTTCAAGAAAGAAGGAAAGACGCTGGAAGATATCGACTCGCTTACCCTATACATGGTGCTTTCGATCGTCATCGGCGCACGCCTCGGCCACTTTCTCTTCTATGAACCAGAAGTATTGTTTAAAAATCCCCTGGAAGTGATATTACCTCCCTACGCCGGGCTCGCAAGTCATGGCGCGGTGATCGGGACGGTGACCGGGCTGTGGCTCTATGCGCGCTCGCGCAGAGGCACGGGCCAGACGTTCTTCTGGGTAACGGACCGCCTGACGATCACGTTCGCACTGGGGGGCTCGTTCATCCGCTTCGGTAACCTGATGAACTCCGAGATCGTCGGCAGGCCTTCCGATGTACCCTGGGCTTTCATTTTCAAGCAAAATACCGAGTTTCAGCAAATCCCGCGTCACCCGGCGCAGCTTTACGAATCCATAACCTGCTTCATCCTTACGTTTGTCCTGATCGCGATCTGGAACAAATACAAGGCGGCCACGCCGCGCGGACTAATGGTAGGCGTATTTCTTGTGTGGGTGTTCACGCTGCGATTCCTGTTCGAATTCCTGAAAGAAAACCAGGAGGCATTCGAGGCGAATTATGCATTGAACATGGGGCAGATCCTCAGTATACCAGCGGTACTTCTAGGCCTGTACTTCATTATCCAATCCCGGAGAAATCCGCTGGAAGCAGCGAGCTGAAATGGCCGCTGAGTCGGAATACGTGCATCAATGCGGTGTTTTCATTACATTGTAAATGGTTTGAAACAACTCTAACAACTGTCAGATGAAAACACCCTTTATAGCCGCCTTTCTATCGTGTGCCCTCCTCCTAAGCGGTTGCGGGAGCAGCAAGGAAGAAAAAGAAGCCGAGGAAAAAGCCGCCGCCGACAGCCCGGCCGACGCTCTTCAGGCCATCGCCGATAAAGCCAAGGAAATGGGCGACCGCGAAGCCGTGGACCCCGTCGATTTCCGCAAACTGAAAGACCTGCTCCCCGAAAAACTGGCCGGCATGAGCCGTACCGAAGCGACGGGTGAAAAATCCGGTGCAATGGGCTTCACCGTTTCCACCGCCCAAGCCAAATACCAGGGAAGTTCTGACGATCGATTGAATATCGAAATCGTGGATACGGGCGGCATTGCCGGCGTTTCTACCATGGCGCTCGCAGCCTGGTCGATCGCCGAAATCGATAAGGAAACGACGACAGGCTATGAAAGAACGACCAAAATCGAAGGCTACAAGGCATTTGAAAAATATAACAACGAAAGCAAATCCGGGGAAATCAATGTGCTCGTAGCCGACCGCTACGTCGTGAATGTGGAAGGCGACAATGTGAGCGTCGACCAGCTGAAAGAAGCATTGAAAGGCATTAACCTGAGCGACCTCGGCGATCTGAAATAATTCCATTAGCACTAAAAAAGGAAAGCAGAAGCGCGGATGCTTCTGCTTTTCAAGGTTTTAGGAATATATAATGCCGGGTTAACTGGGATACTATATGGTTGCCAGATCCGCTTTTTCACGCAGGATCTGCTTGGCTTTCACGAGCTGGTTCTTCACCGTGTTCTTCGAAATCCGCAAAAACTCCGCGATTTCCTGGTAAGATTTCCCTTCTTCGATATTCAGCTTCAAAATCTGCCGTCTTTTGACGGACAGCGATTCCACCGCGGCCTGAATGACGCTCAAACGACGTTCCGACTCTTCTTTCTCTTCTTCTCCCGCGCTGCGGATCGCGTCGAGGTAATGTTTGCGCAGCTGCTCGTTCTTTTCCAGCTTTTTGAAGTGATCAAACGCCATGTTGCGCAGGCAGGTGAACAGATACGAGTTGAAATTGTAGTCGGGCTTGATCTGGGAACGGCGCACCCAGATTTTGATAAACACGTCCTGAACCATGTTCTCAGCTTCTTCCTCGTCTTTGAGCAACGAAACCGTAAACCGCAGTGCAGGTGTTTTGTAGTAGTTATACAACTCCGCAAAGGCCGCTTCGTCGCCTTGCGTCACTCTGATCAGGGTATTTTCATCGGGATAGGCCACAGTCGTACAGATTTAGCTTATAGAAAAGGGGACTAGGTATAAAGACTTTGTTATTGATTAAAAAACTTTTATTCTTGGTATGATCCTATTTATTGATCGGCAATAACTATTTGAAAACGGTATTCGATATGGAATTGACAATCAGTCAGGTATTAAAATATAAGTTGTGTCAGACATCGCCTCAGCAGTGAAAATTCTGCTATCCGAACAATCGGCAATGTTTTATTTTGAGCGGCGTATTTGCAATTGTTTGATAAATCTACATGAACGATTCAAGATTTCAGATCGCAAACTGCGTAAAAATATCTTCAATTTGCGCATCATTGTACGATTTAATCATATCATAATAGTAACTTATCATTTATCACATAAATCCTCATTTACAGCACTTTCTTAGCAGAAAATTCATAGAAATGACCGGCATTTTCGCCGCCCGTTTCGGCATGCGTTTTTAACAATTTTGTAACATTTGCTACCATTTGGCAAGCCCCGCGATAGCCCTCCGCATTGGATCGAAAGTATTATCCAAAAACACCTGACACCTATATCCACTTTTCTCAATCCGGACCAACTTCTGCTCATGGATCAAAGCCGCATCAATCCCATTCTGGAGAAAATCTCCGCCGTTCGTATCGCCGTATATGGCGACTTCTGTCTGGACTCCTACTGGGTCATGGACGACCGCACTTCCGAAGTGTCCATAGAAACCGGTTTGCAGGCCCTGGCCGTTGCACGGCACTACTATACGCCGGGCGGTGCGGGCAACGTCGTCGCGAACCTGGCAGCGCTGAACCCGGCGGCTATCCGGGTGATCGGCGTGGTGGGCGATGATATGCAGGGGCGTGAGCTAACGGCCCAGTTGCAACAGCTCGGCGCGGATACGGATTCGCTTTTGATCCAGAAGGCGGATTTCAACACATATAGCTATCTCAAACGGCTCGTGGGCGGGCAGGAAGAGCCGCGCATTGATTTTGGTGTATATAATGAAAGGAGCGCCGAAACCGACCGGCAGCTTGTGGCCGCGCTGGAAAGGGCATTGCAGGAATGCGACGCGTTGATTTTCAACCAGCAGGTAACGGGCAGCATTACGAACGAAGCGTTTATCGACGAAGTGAACATGCTTTTCGAGCGCTATCCAGACAAAATCGTAATGCTCGATTCGCGGCATTTCAACGATCGCTTCCGGAATACTTACCTGAAATGCAACGACCGGGAAATCGCTTCGCTGAACGGCCGGGAAGTGACGCCTTACGAAAATGTGCCCGTGAGCGATGTGAAAGGTTATGGTACCGAAATATTCGGCCGGTACCGCAAGCCGGTGTTCGTGACCTGCGGCGAGCGCGGCATTATCGCATTCGACGAGGCCGGGCATCACGAAGTACCGGGCATCCAGCTGAAAGGCAAGCTCGATACCGTGGGGGCCGGCGATACGGCCATCAGCGCCATTACGCTTTGCCTCGCAGCCGGGTTGCCACCTGCCGAGGCGGCGGCATTCGGTAATTTCGCCGCGGCCGTGACCGTACAGAAGCTATTCACAACCGGCACCGCGACCGGCGAAGAAATTATGTTGATGGCCAAAGACCCGGATTTCATTTACAATGCCGACCTCGCCGAAAACGAGTGGTCCGGCACCCGGCGGACGGCCACTTATTATCCCGACACCGAATTCGAAATCTGCGTTCCGGAGATCCTCGACAAGCTCGGACATATACGCTATGCCGTTTTCGATCACGACGGCACGATCAGTTCGTTGCGGCAGGGCTGGGAAGAGATTATGGAGCCGGTCATGATGAAATCCATCCTGGGCGGACAATACGACACGGTCGATGCCGGCACGTTCCACAAGGTCCAGGCGGAATGCAAGGCATTTATCCACAAAACCACTGGTATTCAGACGATTTACCAAATGGAAGGGCTCGTAAACCTCGTGCGCGAGTTCGGCTTTGTACCCAAAGACCAGATCCTCGACAAGTTTCGGTACAAAGAGATTTACAACGACGGCCTGATGGAAATGGTGAACAAACGCATGGAAAAGCTTGCCAACGGCGAACTCGGTCAGGAGGATTATACCATGAAGGGCGCAGTGGCATTCCTGCAAGCACTCAAAGAACGGGGCGTAACGATGTATCTCGCCAGCGGCACCGACGCGGACGACGTCCGGAACGAAGCCGAAGCGCTCGGTTACGCCGATTTGTTCGACGGTGGCATTTACGGCGCATTGCGGGATTATACCAAGTTTTCGAAGAAAATGGTGATTGAAAAGATCATTCGCGACAATAACCTGCAAGGAAAGGAACTGGCCGTATTCGGCGACGGCCCCGACGAAATCCGCGAGGGGCGGCGCGCTGGCGGCATTTCCGTGGGCATTACAAGCAATGAGGTACAGCGCTTCGGTCATAACCCCGCCAAGCGCCCGAGGCTCGTACGCGCCGGTGCCCAGCTGCTGATCCCCGATTTTTCGCAGCATAAAAAACTGATCAGCCTGCTGTTCCAGGAAAGCGAAAATTACGCCGAAGCCTGATGCGCGCATTCGAAAAACTCCTGATTTACTGGCTGGTTTGCGGCTTACTCCCGGCGCTCGTTTCGTGCCGGAACGGGAAGGCACAGGAAGAGGAAGCGCCTTTCTATCAGGATCAGCCATTTACGCAGGAATACCACGAGGCATATCCGATCGACGGTGCCGGGGAGGTGCGCGCGGTTTTGCCCGAGGCCAACGGCAACGTATGGGCAGCTGCGGCGAATGGTGTTTTTCTCAAATTGAATCGTGAAAGCAAATGGAATGCCGTACTCCCCGACTCGGCAAACGGACCGGCATTTGCCCTGGCCCAGGATGCCTCGGGAACAATGTATATGGGTGTTTGGAACGGGTTATACCAATATAAAAACGGTGTTGCCACGAAAATGAATGGCCCTACCGGCCCTGTTTCAGCCATTTGCACCGATGCCCGAAACGTCCACGCCATCGGCCCGAATGGCTTCTGGACAGGTAATGCGAAAGGTTTTATCAAGCAAAATGCCGCCATCGCAAGGTCCGTGCGCGATGTGGTTAGTGACGGAAAAAACGGCTTGTGGATAGCTTCGGACGTAGGGATTTACCACTGGACGCCCGAGAGCCTGGAACATTTTTACCAAACCGGCGCATTGATTGCCGGTTATGCCAAAGGGCTGGCATTCAACCACGACGGCAAGCTGTGGATCGGCGGGCTGGGCGGGGTTACCATTCAAAATAATGGTAAAAAAGAAGCTGAGCTGCGGCCTGAGAATGGCATTCCTTCGACCTACGTCACGGCTGTGCGCCGGGCTCCCGACTCTTCGATGTGGGTCGGCACGCAAACGGGCGTGGTGCGTTTCCGGAAGGACGGCAGTCGTTCGCTACTGTTTTCGAGAAGATGGTTGCTGGACGATCAGGTCAACGACATTGCTTTTGACAGTGAAGGCAATGCATGGATCGCGACGCCGCAGGGCGTGAGCGCGATCAGGAAGCGGAATATGACGCTGGCTTCCAAAAGCGCCTTTTTTTATGATGTATTAATGAAAAGACATATCCGCGAACCGTGGATCGCCGGGCAGGCGCATTTGCGGGTTCCGGGCGACACCGCGAGCTGGGAGCCGGAAGACGACGATAACGACGGCGAATACACCGGCAACTACCTCGCGATGGAAAGCTTCCGCTACGCCGCCATCAAAGATCCCGTCGCGAAAGATAACGCCCGGAAAGCATTCGGTTTTCTGAAGATGTTGCAGGAAGTGACGGGTACCGACGGTTTTTTCGCGCGCACGATCATCCCCGCCACCTGGACGCGCATGCACGACGACAACAGCACGTATACGGAGCGCGAGCGCGCCGAAGAGCTCGCGAAGGAGCCCCGTTTCAAACCGGTGGAGGTGCGCTGGCATTTGTCGCCCGACAAAAAGTGGCTCTGGAAAGGCGATACAAGCAGCGACGAAATGTGCGGGCATATGTTTGGCTACTATTATTATTACACGCTCGCGGCCGATGCGGCTGAGAAGCAGCGCATTGCCGGGCATGTGGGTAAAATCGTCGATTACCTGATGGCGCATGGGCTCAATTTTGCGGATGTGGATGGTACGGCCACGCGCTGGTCGGTGTGGTCGCCGGACCAGCTCAACCGGGACCCCGAATGGCTGCCCGACCGCGCCCAGAATTCGATGGAAATGCTCGCTTTTTTGAAACTGGCGCATTACATGACCGGCCAGGAAAAATACCAGAAAGAATATCTCCGGCTGATCGAAAAGGAGCACTACCTCGAAAATATGCAAGCCGTAACGAAGCAAAACCCGGCCTGGTTTATCTATTTCGACGTAGTACTGCAAGCCTACCTCTACCCGATCCTGATCCGTTGCGAAAAGGATCCTGAGCGTTCGAAATTTTACAAAAATCACCTGGAAGAGTGGTTTCGGAAGCGCCAAGACGACCATAACCCGCTGATCAACTTTATCTACAACGATTGCCTGGATCAAAAAGCTGAGCTCAAAAACTCCGTCGATTTCCTCATCGATACGCCGCTGGACCTGGTAGACTGGCCGATCGATCACCGGAAGCGGGAAGATATCCGCGTGGTACGCACGCCGGTGCTGGAAGACGAGCAGGTGAGCGAACTGCAACCGGCGAGCATCCGGCTCACGGTGCGCTGGGACAAAAACCCGTGGACACTGGCAGGCGGGAACCCCGAGGTGGAACGCGAACCGGTTTTCTGGCTGCTACCCTATTGGATGGGCCGCTACTTAGGCATGATTTCGAAATAATTCAGTAAACAACTACCCATACCCATGCAAAAGCCTTTTTTATTACTACTCCTATCACTGACGACGAGCATCTACACGCGGGCACAAGGGCCAGCGGTGCATAAAGACAAGCCTTTTTTGCAGGATTTCAGTGTTAAATATTATGCGGATACCACACAAAGTTCGCTTCTGCAAGTCGCGGCTGACCGCAACGGCGTGGTTCAAATGCTGGCTAAAGAAGGCCTCCGGCACACTTACGACGGCCAGTTCCTGTATCCCGGCAAGGTAGTCCCTGACCGGAATTACCGCTATATGAAGGACAAGCAGATCAGCGGCCTCATTTCATACGAAAACCAGCTCGTGTACCTCACCGACCAGGTCGTGTTCAGCAACGCGTGGGCGGGGACATTGTTTTCGAAGCACAATCTACCCAAAGCCAGACGATTCGCCGGCGGCAGGGATTTCATGTTCCTGGTTTCGGACGGTGAATCTTTGGAGCTGATCAAGGACTCGAAAAGCCTCTGGAACGGCAAACTGCCCGACGATGTCGTAACGGACGTCGCATTTCAGGGTAATGCCAACCAGTTCTGGATTTTGGGAAAAAAATCATTGTACAAACTGGGCGCGCAGGACAAGAAACTGACCAAGGCGCTCAGCGGCAGCGATTTTACCGCATTCGGCATTGCTTCAAAGGAAAGGAGTATTTTCATCGGTACCGGCGACGGGTATCTGGTTTTCGATATTTCAACCGGCAAACAGACCGGCAACATTCTCCGCAAGCTACCTGCTACCCGCATTACGGCCGTGCAGGAGGTCAATGGCAAAGTGTGGTTCGGCTCCGACCTGGGTGCATTCGCATTACGCACCGATGGCAGATATGATTACTATTTCGGTGAGCGCTGGCTACCCGGAAACGTGGTGACCGACATTCAGAAGGGACCTAAAAACTCGGTATTGGTGCTTACAACGAAGGGTTTGGGCCAAATCCAGTTCAAACCCATGACGCTGGAAGCGAAAGCGCTGCTGTTTGAAGACCAGGTACGGCAGCGCCATATCCGCAATGGGTTCAATTCGCAGCTCGTAGGCCTCATGCATGGCGACCTTTCCACCGGCTACATGGAAGATTCCGACAATGACGGCCTATGGACGGCGATGTATCTCGGTGGGGAGATTTTCCGTTATGCCGCTACCAAAGACCCGGAAGCATTACAGAACTGCCGCGAATCGATGGATGCCATGGAGCGGCTCTACACCGTGAACCCTGTGGCGGGATTTCCGGCCCGTTCCTTCGAGCGTTCGGGACATATCAATGAGCTGCACGACATTGAGCGCTGGCAGCATTCCCCCGAAAAAGAATGGGACTGGAAAGCGACGACGAGCAGCGACGAGGTAATCGGCCACATTTTCGCATTCGGTGCCGCCGCGGAACTTATCGGCGACCCTAAAATCAAGAAACAGGCCATCATGCTCATCGATACCGTGATGTCGCACATCGTGAAAAACAATATGTACCTCATCGACTACGACGGCAAGCCAACCCAATGGGGCAAATGGCACCCCGACTACGTGAACTCCTTCCCTACCAACGTGGGCGACCGGAAACTGAACTCTTCAAACATCGTGGCCATGCTGCAAACGGCCTATCATTTCACCAAAAAAGAGAAGTACAAGGCGAAAGCGATGGAATTGATGACGAAACACGGCTATCTCGAAAACATGATGCGCCCCATGAGCGTCATCGGCCGCGCGCCGGAAGATGCCGACGAACATGCGAAACACATGTCCGACGGCTGGAACCATTCCGACGATGAAATGTATTTTCTCGGCTATTGGGGGCTTTACCGGTATGCATTCAACGATACTTTGAAAACGAAATACAAGCAGCAGATCCTCGACCACTGGCAAGCCGAAAGGCCCGAAAAGGAAGGGGCATGGAATATTTTTACGGCCATTACCAGTCCGAAAGAGTTTGATTTGAACGAAGCCGTATGGTATTTGCAGGAACATCCGATCGACCTGATCGACTGGGTGATTAAAAACAGCCATCGCAAGGATATCGAAAAATTGGAGCCTAATTTTCGCAAGCAGACCACCAAAGAGGTACTGCCGCCCGACGAGCGCCAGATCCAGCGTCACAATGGCAACATGTTCAGCCTCGACCGAAACGGCGGCAACGGCGCCAGCGAGCACAGCGCCGGGGATATCTGGCTGCTGCCTTACTGGATGGGCCGGTACCTGGGCGTGATCAGCGCCCCTCAAAAGTAGAATTTGCCATGAAACTTGTTTCTATCCCGGTTTTATCGTTCCTAACAATACTCAGCATGCCATCCTGCCAGACAGACATCGCCGAAAAACAGATCACGCACGACCTGAGCTACCACCACGACCTGGACAACAACGACAACTTTTCGCCGGACGGCAAATGGCTCGTATACGACACCCGGACGGACGACGGCGGCATTGCAGAATCGGCGCGGATCGAGCGTGTGAACATTGAAACGGGAGAGAAACAAGTTCTTTTTCATATTGATGGCAATGCCAAATGGGGGCCAGGCGCGGGGGCTGTGAGTTACAGCCCGAAGGAAAATAACGTGGTATTCATCCATGGCCTTTCCCACAGTACGCAGGACAATCCGTATCAGCAATGGCGCCGCACGGGTGTGATCATCAACGACGCGCACCCGAACGTGCCCATTTACATGGACGCCCGCGACGTGACGCCCCCGTATACACCCGGCGCATTACGCGGGGGCACGCACCGGCACGAGTGGAGCGGCGACGGCCAGTGGATCGGCTTTACCTACAACGACGCTATTCTGAAAGCACTGGAAGATTCGACCGGCCAGAAACGGAATTTGCGGACGATCGGTGTTTCGAAAAAAATTCGCCCCGTCAATGTGGAAAAAAACGATGAAAACGTCTCCGGTGAATGGTTCAGCGCGCTCGTGGTGCGGGTGGTATCCAATCCCAAGCCCGGCAGCGACGAAATCAGTCATGCTGCCAGCGACAGTTGGGTAGGCCTAAATGGTTACGTTACGCCAACCGGCAACAGGCAAATGGCGCGCGCGTTTCTCGGCACGGTGAAAGACAGGAATGGCAAGGACGTTCCCGAAGTGTTCGTCGTGGACATCCCCGCCGACATTACACAGCCCGGTCCGCTCGGCCCATTAGAGGGCACCGACGATGATTTCCCGATGCCTCCCAAAGGCGCCACACAACGACGGCTGACATTTACCGCCAACACGCCACACCCCGGCTGCTCCGGCATCGTCCGCGCCTCCGCGGACGGCGGCCAGCTCGCATTCGTGGCCAAAGATGCAAAGGGTATCAATCAGATTTTCACGATTTCACCCAATGGCGGCATAACCAGGCAGCTCACCGAATGCGCATCCGACATTACCGGCAATCTGCGCTGGCATCCGGATGGCAAGCATATCACCTATGTTTATGAAGGCAGTATTGTGCTTTGTGAAACGGGCGATGGGGCATTTAAGGAAAGAATTCAAATGTTAACCGAACCTTCGGAAGCGGCTCCCACTAACCTGATATGGTCGGCGGATGGCAAGATGCTGGCGTTTAACAGGCTGGTGAAGAATGACGGGGGTATGGCTACGCAGCAGGTGTTTGTGCTGAATGTGCCATAGCCGCCATTATTCTGCCTCGTGCGGGAACCGTACTTTTCTGTAAACCGCAATCAAAGGCAGTTCGGCGTTGAAATAGGGAAGCTTGATCACATCCTCCATCT
The DNA here is from genome assembly GCF_000382205.1 of Dyadobacter beijingensis DSM 21582. Lineage (GTDB taxonomy): Bacteria > Bacteroidota > Bacteroidia > Cytophagales > Spirosomataceae > Dyadobacter > Dyadobacter beijingensis. The sequence goes on along the minus strand of NZ_KB907787.1, from coordinate 398,526 downwards.
TGTCATAAAACTCCACATACCAACGCTCGCCGTCGCGAATGTGCATTTCGACACTGCACTTGGTTTGCTCGATTATTAAATAATAGATGAGTGACGGATCTGCGGAGTACTCCCTTAACTTGTCAACGCGATCGATCCTGGCAGTGCTTTCAGATAGTACTTCGACTATCAGAAGCGGTAAAGTGGTATAACGAATGGCGTCACCGTCTTCCTCACAAATCATAAAATCGGGAAGGCGGACAACCCTGCCCTCTTCCAGTTTCAACTTCACATCATTTTGGTAAAACTCGTATTGACCGGCTTGCAATGCGTTTCCTAAATGCCGATGAATATTCCCGGCAATCCTATTGGAAGTAGTAGTTTCTCCTGCCATCTCGATGATTTCTCCGTTGACGAATTCGAACCGGCCTTCGTGTGATTCACAAAAGGCGAAGTATTCTTCCAGCGAATAGAGTTTTTCAGCCACAGCTTCCATAATTTCTGCTTTGTTTTCAAAATTAATGAATTACAGGACAATAGGATTGGCAAACGTTGAATGTAAACGCAATTTACGAATCACCCAACCGTTTCGACGACCTCCTGATAATTAGTGCTGAGCGCAGAATAATTGGGTCCTGGATGAGTGGTTTGGTGCCGTTCAGCTGGGCCAGGATCGCCATGATGGCGGTTTTGCCCATTTGGTAGCCGGGGTAAAAGATCGTGGTGAGTTGCGGGGTAATGACCTGGGAGACGGGGTCGTTGTTGAAACCGACGATCGCAATGTCGCCGGGGATCGTGTAGCTTTTTTCCTGCAATGCCTGCATGCATGTGACTGCGCAGAGGTCGTTGGCGATAAAGAGGCCGTCGGGTTTGGCGGGCATTTGATCTATATGGTCGGCAATTGATTTGCCGGCGTCCTGGCTCAGGTCCGTGGAAAGAATTGATGCGCTATCGGCTTCGATGCCGGCTTCGGATAGTGCTCTTTTGAAGCCATCCATGCGATCCGCGTAGACATTTCTGCGGAGATCGCCGGTGACGTGCATGATCCTGCGGCAGCCTTCATCCAGCAAATGGCGCGCGGCGTCATAGCCCGCCTGCTCGTTGTCGATCACCACGCTGCCGCATTGCGGATGCTCCATAACACGGTCGAAAAACAGTACCGGGATATTCCGGCTGATGAAGGCAGCAAAATGGTCGATCGATTCCGTATCGTAGGCTACCGACACGAGCAAACCGTCCACACGGCTGTTAAACATCGTTTTCGCATTGGCTTGCTCCTTTGACTCGGATTCCAGTGACTGACTGATTAGGAGGTTATAGCCGAAATTATTAGCCACTTCCTCCATCCCCGCCAGCACGGTGGACATGAAATTACTGTTCAGCCTCGGCACGATGACACCCAGCGTATTCGTCTTGCGCGTCCTCAAATGGCTTGCGAAAGTGTTGGAACGATAGCCCAGCTCGGCCGCCTTTTCCGCAATCAACGCCTTGGTTTTGACGTTAATCGCCGGATGGTCGTTCAATGCCCTGCTCACCGTCGCGGGCGACAATGCGAGTATTTTTGCGAGGTCGTAAATGGTAATTTCTTTCTCCATGTTCCTTTCGGTGTAAGGGCTTGTCGCCGGCATGTGCGTCTGTTGGTTTATCCTTCGCGCTTGATGGTCAAATATTGCCCGGGGGATAAATTTACAGGAATTTAATGCAATCGGTTACAATACAATATTATATTTATATTTTAATAAAAGAAACACGCTCGATTATGATTCAAACCATGCGCTGGTTCGGTCCTAATGACCCGGTGTCGCTGATGGACATCCGGCAGGCGGGATGCAGCGGCGTCGTGACGGCGCTGCACCAGGTTCCCGTTGGCGACGTATGGACAAAGGAGGCGATTCAGGAAAGGATCGCGCTGGTAGAGGCGGGCAACGATCGGCATACGGCATTAAAATGGCTCGTCGTGGAAAGTTTGCCGGTGCACGAGCATATCAAAAAGGGCCTGCCCTCGCGTGACGAATACATCGAAAATTATAAAAAATCGATTCGCAACCTCGCCGCGGCCGGCATCAGCACGGTTTGTTACAATTTCATGCCGGTGCTCGACTGGTCGCGTACCGACCTCGCTTACACGTTCCCGGAAGGCCATAAAACGCTGCGGTTCGTATGGGAGGATTTTGCATTATTCGATCTCTACATTCTGCAACGACCCGGTGCGGAAACCGAATATGATGAAGCAGTGCGGGACTCGGCGCGGTTGAAACTGCAAAATATGTCGCCGGCCGACATTCAGGCTTTGACCAATACGGTACTACTCGGGCTACCGGGCTCGGAGGAAGCATTTGAGCTGACCAATTTTCAGGAATTACTTCATGCATATGCCGAGATCGGTGATCAGGAGCTGCGTGAAAATCTGTACTATTTTATCCGGCAGGTAGCGCCCGTGGCGCAGGAGTCGGGCATACACCTTTGCATTCACCCCGACGATCCGCCGCGGCCATTGCTCGGCTTGCCGCGTGTGGTGAGTACCGAGGCTGATCTCGCCGAGTTGATGAGCGCGTGCGACCTCCGTGCCAACGGCATTACCTTCTGCACCGGCTCGCTGGGCGTCCGCGCGGACAACGATCTTCCCGGCATGATCCGCCGTTTCGGCGACCGCATTCATTTCGTGCACCTCCGGACTACCAAAAGGGAGGCCGAAGACAACCGCAATTTCCACGAAGCCCCGCATCTGGATGGCGACGTGGACATGTACGAGGTCGTAAAAGCATTACATCAGGAGGAGCTCCGGCGCCAGGCGGCGCATTACGCCGATGCCCTGCTCCCGATGCGCCCCGACCACGGATTTCAAATGCTCGACGATTTACATAAAAAAACATATCCCGGCTATTCCATGATCGGCCGGCTCAAAGCCCTGGCCGAGCTGCGGGGGCTGGAAATGAGCATCGCGCGATCGGTACGGGACGTTTAGTTATAGGTTTTATTGATTAAAATTACATGTCTATCACTCATACAATTCATTCAGCATTAAACATCTTCTCACTGGAGGGCAAAATCGCCCTGGTGACGGGTGGCGGCAGCGGGATCGGGTTTCACATTGCCCAATGTCTCGCGCAGGCGGGCGCGCAGCTCGTGATCACGGGCCGTCGTGAAGAAGTTTTGAAAGATGCATTACCGGCGCTCGGCACAGATGCCCGCAATTTCGTTAATGACATTACGGACCTGAAATCGCTGCCCGGCCTCATTGCCGACATTGAATCGGAGGTCGGAGAGATCGATATTCTCGTGAACAATGCAGGTATCAATATGAAAAAACACGCGGTAGAGGTAACCGACGAAGATTTCGACCGCATTATCCAGACCAACCTGCACGCCGTTTTCACCATCACACGCGAATGCGGCAAGCGCATGATCGACCGCAAGCGCGGGTCTATCCTGATGATCACCTCAATGGCCGCGCTGTACGGTATCGACCGGGTAGTGGCGTACACCGCATCCAAATCGGCCGTAGGCGGAATGGTGAAGGCATTGACGACCGAATTTTCGCCTTACAATGTGCGCGTAAATGCCATCGCACCCGGGTTCATCGAAACGCCGATGATGCTCACCGCGATGAACGGCGACCCATCACGCCGCGACAAAGCGATGGACCGCACCCCCATGGGCATATGGGGCAAGCCCGACGACATCGGCTGGGCATCCGTATTCCTCAGCTCCGACGCCGCGAAATTTATCACCGGCGTTTCGCTACCCGTCGATGGCGGGAATTCGATTGGATTTTAGGGATGCACCGCTCCTCTTTGTGAAGCTTTCATTTGTATTAATACCTTTCCCAATATCATTTCAATGAAAAAACAAAACATACTCAAAACATGCCTTTTCAGCCTGCTAATGATCGGGCTGGGATGGCCGGTGAGCACACACGCGCAGAAGATCAAGTGGAACAAAGTGAAAATTTTGGTTTACACTAAAAACGGCAAGGGTTATGTGCACGACAATATCGCCAACTCGAAAACGGCGATCCTGGCGCTGGGCAAGCAAAACGGCTTCGCGGTTGACACTACTTCCGATCCGGCGAAGTTTACGGATGAAAACCTGAAACAGTATGACTGTCTCGTGTTTTCAAACACGAATAATGACGTATTCGATACCGATGCGCAACGGGTGGCACTCATGCGGTACATCCAGGCGGGAGGGAACTTCGTCGGACTGCATTCGGCTTCTGGAACGGAGCGTAAATGGCGGTGGTTCAAGGACTTGCTGGGCGGAACTTTCTTCTGGCACGAGCCGGGGCAAGGCTTTTCCGTTAAGGTCCTCGACCCTAAAAATCCTGCGTTGGCGCATTTGGGGAATACCTGGCAGCGGCAAACGGATGAGTTCTATTTCATTAAAGAACTGGGTGTGAACCTGAACGTGCTGGCGGTTAACGACCATTCTACCATTCAAAAACCGGCCGGAAAAGCGCTCGATACGTTTGGGGACGTGTTCCCGTCGGTGTGGTGGCACGAGTACGACGGCGGTCGGGCATTCTACACCTCGCTCGGCCATCAGAAGGAAGATTATGAGAAAGAAGATCTCCGCAAACACATACTCGGCGCTATCGAATGGGCCATCGGGCCGCAGAAACCGCGGAATTACGGCAAGGCATACGCTACCAGTCCGCAGGATGCGGTGAAAGGTGCGGCATTGTCCAGGTAAAAGAACTCATCAGTCATTAATCCTAAATCTGCATACAAAATGAAAGATCAGCAGGAGCAAAATCAAGACAGAAGGTCATTTTTGAAGGCCACGGCGAAAGGTACCGCCGGCATTATCGCCGCTTCGATGTTCCCGACCATCGTGCCGTCGACGGTTTTTGGCAAAAATGCGCCGAGTAACAAGATCAATATCGGGCAGATCGGCTTCGGCCGTATCGGCTCTACGCACGACTTGCCGGAAGTGATCAAAAATGAGGCCGCGCACGTGATCGCGGTGGCGGACCTGGACAAGAACCGGTTGGCGAAAGGCAAGGAATGGATCGAGCGGAAGTACGTGGAGCGCACCGGTAAGGATAAATACCTCGAAGTAAAAACCTACGACGATTACCACGAAATCCTCGCCCGCAAAGATATCGACGCCGTCATCATCAGCACGCCCGATCACTGGCATGCGCAACCCGCGATGGAAGCTGCCGTGGCCGGAAAGCACATTTACATGCAAAAACCGACCTCGCTGACGATCCGCGAAGGCCGCCAGATGGCCGATATGATCAAAAAGAAAGGGGTCATATTCCAATTGGGCAGCCAACAGCGTTCGGTGAACCCGTGGCCGCAGTTCAAGCGCACCTGCGAGCTCGTACGCAATGGCCGCATTGGCAAACTGAAGAAAGTATATGTGGGCCTCCCGGGTGACCCTGCGGGAGGAAGTACCGCACAAATGCCCGTGCCTTCGAACCTGAACTACGACATGTGGCTCGGCTCAACACCCGAGATTTTCTATACCCTCGATCGCGTGCATTCGCAAACGGACATCAACGACCGTCCGGGCTGGCTCCGTCTCGAACAGTTCGGCGCAGGTATGATCACCGGCTGGGGCTCGCACCACATCGACATCGCGCATTGGGGCATGGACACCGAGCTCACCGGCCCGATCGAGATCGAAGGGAAGGCTACATTCCCCGCCAAAGGTTCCGGACTTTGGGATGTGCACGGCGATTTCCTGGTCAATGCATTGTATGAAAATGGCGTAGTGATGGAAATCGGCGGAACCAACCCGAATGGGGTGAAATTTGAAGGTACCGACGGCTGGATATTCGTTTCGCGCGGCAATGTGGGCGTCACCGCCTCCGACCCGGTAGCGGCACAGAATGCGAAGGAAAACAAGGCATTCTACGCGAGCGACCCGAAAATCCTCGGCTCGGTAATCGGCGAAAAGGAAATTCACCTGTACGAAAGCCCCGAGCAGCACCAGAACTGGATCGAAAGCATCCAGAGCGGCAAGCAAACGATCAGCCACGCCGAAATCGCGCACCGCTCCTGCACGGCCTGCCTCCTCGCCCACACGGCAATGAAGCTGGGCCGCAAGGTAAAGTGGGACCCGAAAAAGGAGCAGTTTATCAATGACAAAGAAGCGACGGCGATGCTGTCGCGGCCGCAGCGCGGGAAGTATGGGACTAATAATGTGAAGGGGTAATCTTCTGAAATATCCTGGCTGGCATTGGCTGGTCAGGATATTTTTATAACTTAAATGTTTCCAAATTTAGAAACACATACTTACACCTATGAAAAAGGCCCCAATGAAAATCTACACTTTGGACGAGATGATCGACAAACATGTAGGAGAAAGAGGCACTCCACGGCGTGAAGCCTTTGCGCATCGTTTGAGCATGGACCTACTCGGACGCGCAATCAGAACACTTCGAAAAGATCGTAATCTTACACAGGAACAGCTCGGGGAGTTGGTTGGCGTATAGAAAGCGCAGATATCCAAGCTCGAAAATGGCACCAATAGTGCCACTATTGACACCATTCTGAAAGTTTTCAGCGCCTTAAAAGCAGAAGTTCAGTTCAATGTTACAGTTGATCAGCAAACACTCGCCATTCGATAGCAGTGAATACCGGTAACGTAAGGGAACATCAATAATTCCCCTTATACTCCCGCGGGGTGTGCCCGATGTATTTCTTGAAATTCCTGTTGAAATTCGATAGCGAGTCGAAACCGCTGTCGTAGGCGATTTGGGCGATGGTCCATTTGTCTTCGAGAAGCAGCTTGCAGGCGTGGCCGATGCGGATTTCGTTTACGAAGTCGATGAAAGTTTTGTTCGACCGTGCCTTGAAATAGCGGCAGAATGCGGCCTCGGTCATGCCGGCGAGGGAGGCGACGTCGCTGAGGCGGATTTCCTGGAAGAAATGCTGCAGCACGTAGTTGTGCACCTTCTGCATGCGCTCGGTTTCTGAAACTTTGTAGTTATTGACGTAGCCATAGCTCGAAATCGGTTCGCCGGTGGCGTCGTGGGCCAGCTTGTCGAGCAATGTCAGGAGTTGCAGGATACCCTTGAAACCTTCCACGCTCGTGAGCGCCACGAGTTCGTCGCGGATATGCTCGGCCAGTGCGCCTTTGTAGGAAATGCCCCGCTTCGAGTCGGCGAGCAGCTGGCGAAGGCCGAGCATTTCGGGCTTGTCGAGAAAGTCTTTTCCCAAAAAATCTTCCTGAAAATAAAGCACGATGCCGTGGGTCATCAGGCTGGAACCTGTTTCAAAATAGGCCGGATCGCTGCGCCACAGGTGCGGAACATCCGGGCCGAGGAACACCGTATCACCCGGACCGAACGTGTGGATCGAGTCGCCTATCAACCGTTTACCAGTTCCCTCTAGAACGGTAAATAATTGGTAGTGGGGATGAAAATGCCAGTTAGGGTCGAAATGAGACTCTTTCAGTTCGTGAACAGTAACGGTACGGACCTGGCTCTCTATATTTTTATGAATGGGTGCTTTCATCTTCTATCAGTATTTTACCCAAAATATCGGCAATAATACGATAATACTATCAAAATAAGATTACTTCGGCACAAAATCCTTCAAAATTGATTAGGGCGCCAATAAAAGATTCCAGCCTTAAAACCGTTATAATTTATACTGTGTGCTTTCGGAAGGCTGGCATATTTTTTGTAGATTTATAAAGCCGCCCAACTTTTTTGCAACCTTTTTTGCGAGTACGATGTCAGTTAAAGGTAGTTCTGAAAATAATTTAAGTGTATGAAAGCCCTTGTACTTCCAGCAGCATCCGTGCTGTTTTTTTCGCTGTTAACCGGTTGTGGAAAAACAACCACAATCAGCAGCAACATGGAGTTAACCGGCAAATGGCAATTGGACAGTATCGTGCAGGAGGACGTTACCATCAGGAAACCAGCCACTACAAAAGGCCTGATGGACATTGGCCTTAATTTTAAAGAGAAAGGCGAACTGGAAGGCACCACTTCCACCAACATTCTGACGGGGTTCTATGAAACGGCCCAGCAGAATACGATCCAGATCGGCGGCGGCGGCACCGAAAGGGCCGAAACGAATTGGGGTAACCTCTTCGTGAATGCATTGCCCAATGTGAATCTCTACGATTTAAAGGCAAACAAGCTGATCCTGTATTACGAAAACAGCAACCAGCTCATTTTCAGCAGAATTCAGTAATAAGGTTCTATAAAACTCCATCGAATGGCGGTCTCTTACCAAAGGGTCGCCATTTTTCTTTGCCGGCTGCTGGTTCTATTTTATCCCTATATCCAGATAAACGGCCGCCAACTTGTCAATATCAGCTAAGTACTCGTCAAAACGTGTATATTAAACAGTACTTTTTTACTTTAAGATTGTATACTGAAAAGACACGGGCATTTACACGCCGCCTTATCCATTCGCCAGCGAGATAAATTCGATTTTTGATGAAGTACAGCATGAACCTCCTTTTGTGGGGAAACCAGATTGACGAAAGCCTATTTCCTACCCTAGAACTCATTAAAGAGATCGGTTTTGACGGCGTCGAGGTGCCGATCTTCAATACAAATCCCGAGCACTGGTTTGCGTTCCGCCAGAAGCTCGACAGCCTCGGCCTGGCTTGCGAAACGGATACCATTTGCGGGCCGTCCGAGCACCTCATCAGCGCCGATCCCGCCATGCGCCGCCACACGATCGACCATTTAAAAAGTGCGCTGGATTGCTCACTCGTGCTAGGCGCAACCCGCCTGATGGGCCCTTACCATTCAGCATTGGGCGTTTTCACCGGCAAGCCTGCCACCGAAGAAGAATGGCAATGGGGCATCGAAGGCATCCGGGAAGTGGCCGATTACGCCGAATCGCTGGACATTACCCTCGGCCTCGAATACCTGAACCGCTTCGAACTGTACCTCACCAGCTGCGGCGACGAGATCATCCGTTTCATAGACGAGGTCAACCACCCGAACTGCAAGATCATGTTCGACACTTTCCATGCGAACATCGAGGAAAAGAATATCGGCGACACGATCCGCAAGGCCGGCGACCGCATTTCGTTTATCCAGCTCTCCGAAAACGACCGCTCTACGCCCGGCAAGGGCAATGTGGATTGGGAAGGCGTTTTCCAATCGATCCGCGATATCAACTACGACGGCTGGATCAGCATCGAAGCATTCAGCCCGAAACTGCCGGTGGCTAACATCTGGCGCAAAATGTTTGACTCGGAAGAGCAGCTCATGCGCGAAGGCCTCGCATTCATCAAATCCAACCTGGGTTAACCTTTTACACCCGAAACTTTCAATATCCCTGTCGTCAGCTAAATGTAACTTTTAGCCACATTTGGCTGACGATAAAACAATTAGCAGAAAAAATTGAATTATTAAAACGAATTAAAAAATGAGTGCCTAATTGCAAAACTCATTATTTGGGATTGGTCTAAATAAGACTATTTTTGCCACCTGTTTGGCAGTACCTAGTTTATTTAACCCCTGCATCATGAGGCTATTTTGCTTACTCATTCTATCACTTTGCTGTTCCGCGGCGTTCGCGCAAACGGGCCAGATCGACGGGAATATTAAAAATGCCGCCGGCCAGCCTGCGGAATCTATCAACCTGATCCTCAAAGGAACAGGTAAAGGGACGCTCACCGACGCCGCCGGTAATTTTGAATTTACCGCATTGGCTCCCGGCCATTACCAGCTCATAGGCACAGGCGTGGGCATCAGGCGTATCGACCGCAGCGTGCACGTGAAGGCCGACGAAACGGCAACGGTCGAAATCACGTCAGAAGAGAATGCACAGGAACTGCAGACGGTAGAAATCACCGGTCGCAGGGAAACATCCTACAAAAACGATCTTTCCTTTATCGCCAGCAAAACCGCGACGCCCATTAAAGAGGTACCGCAGGCTATTTCCTACATCACCAAGGAAGTCATGCGCGACCAGGGCACATTCCTCATGGGCGATGCCGTGAAAAACATGAGCGGCGTGAACCAGTTTACCTTTTACGACGATTTGACGATCCGCGGTTTCCGTATGAACGGCGGAAGCACTACCCAGCTGGTGAACGGTCTCCGTACATTTTCGGGCTTTTGGAAACAACCGCCGGTGAACTATCTCGAACGCGTGGAGGTCATCAAAGGCGCGGCGTCCGCATTGTACGGTAACACCTCGCCGGGCGGGACGATCAATCGCGTGACTAAAAAGCCGCTCGCAACGCCTCAAAAATCGCTGAGCTTTACGACCGGAAGCTTCAATACATTGCGCACGCTGGCCGATTTCACAGGCCCGATGAACGAAAAGAAAACGTTGCTCTACCGCCTTAACCTGGGTTATGTCAATGCACAGAACTTCCGGAACATGCAGTTCGACAAAAACATTATCGTGGCTCCGTCAGTGTCATTCCTGCCGACCGAGAAGACCCGCATTAACTTCGACCTCGTGTTCAACCGCTCGAACAGCCGCCTCGACCGCGGCCAGTCGGTGAAGGGTAACGACCTGTATTCGAGCTCGATCAAGACTTCGCTGAATGCGGTGAACGATTATCTCAATGAAGAGACCTACCTGATTACTACTTCACTGAACCACCAGTTTACCCAAAATACCTCGTTCAATGTCGCTTACCTGCGTACGGGCTATTCCGAAGACCTGCTCGAACACCGGAGCAGCAATGTGAATGCAGTCGATTCGGCAGGGAAAGCCATCGAAAACCTGGTAGCACGGCAGGTGTTTGTTCGCAAGACGAAGTCGTTTATGGATAATGTGTCGCTCTTTTTCAACCACAACTTCAACACCGGCATTGTGGAGCATAAAATGGTAGCGGGTTACGACTTTATCCAATCATCCACGCCCAAAGGTTCGGGCCAGCAAACGGCGAACGGCTACCTGCTGAAAGCGGGCGGCGCGGCGGCTTATAATGCGAAAACGCCTGAGAAATACGTGTTCTACAACTACACCGAGAACGGAAAGACTTACAGCATTCCGAAGCCGAACATTTCGCATTACGACCTTACGCTGCAGAACAATAACATGGAAGATCCTTCCAAATACATTTACAACGTAACGGCCAACTCCGCCACGACACCCGTTCTCTACAAAGTGCACGGCTTGTATTTGCAGGAACAACTGAAAATCAGACGCTTGCAAATCCTGCTCGGCCTGCGCTATGATACTTATATTGATAAAAAAGGCTACACGACCAACAACGAGCAGAATGTAACCCAGCACGCATTGCTACCGCGTATCGGGGCGGTGTATACGCTGAATAACCACATTAACGTGTATGGTACTTACACGGAAGGCTACAACCCGCAGGACCCGATCGTGCAAAGCAACCCGCTATCGGGAGGGCCTTTCGATCCGCTCCGCAGCAGCCTGTCGGAAGCCGGTTTCAAGACAGAATGGCTCGATGGCCGTTTGACCGCCAATATTTCGGCCTACAAAATCACGCAGAAGAACACCCTGTATTCCGCCAACGCCTCCGACCAGCCTGACCTGATGGTCCAGATCGGCGAGGAGGCGGCGAAAGGAGTGGAATTCGACGTGACGGGCAACATCCTGCCAAACTGGAACGTGATCGTCACTTACAGCTACAACGACGCCAAGATCACGGAAGCAGGCGCCCGCGCCGCCGACCAGGTGCTTGTGAACTTGCAAAAGCCGAACGCGCCGAAAAACCAGGGAAGCTTCTGGACGAAATACACGTTTGTGAACAACTTCCTCAATGGCTTCGGCGTCGGCCTCGGCGGAAACTTCGTGACCGAGCGTAACCTATCGCTCAACAACAACCAGACTTTGCCGGGTTATGCCTTATTGAATGGTGGGGTTTATTACAAAATCGACAAATTCCAGGTTCAGGTAAACCTCAACAACCTGACCAACAAGACTTACTGGGTGGGCGGTTACGATTACCTGCGCCTATTTCCAGGCGCGCCGCGCAATTTCATGGCGACGATTTCATACACATTCTAATGCGTGCTCTTTCATAAACTGTGAAAAAGACATTCAAGAAAATTGCATCGCAACTACACTTATGGCTGGGGGTTTCCTCCGGTCTTGTGGTTTTTATAGTGGCGCTCACGGGCAGCATACTCGTATTCGAAGAAGAGCTGGAACCAGTGATTTATCCTAAATTTCACGTGGTGGAAGCTCCGGAGAATCATCCGGCACTTCCGCTGGATAATCTCCGCGAAACCGTCGCGGCCCGCTATCCGAAACAGCGCATTACCCGCATTACCATCGAGCCCGAAGCCGGCCGGACGGTTATTTTCAGTTTGGTCAAAGGCAAAAAAGAGAAGGATGTTTTCTCGGTCGCAGTAAACCCGTACACCGGCGAAATCACCGACACACGCCGCGAGAACGAATCATTTTTCCACATTGTACTCCAACTGCACCGGTACCTGTGCCTGGAAGACACCGGCAAGGCCATTACGGGCGTCTCGTGTGTGCTATTCATTGTGATTATGATCACCGGCCTGGTGCTCTGGTGGCCCAACCGGAAGCAGACGAAGCAGCGCCTGACCATCAAATGGGGCGCCAAATTCAAACGCCTCAACTGGGACCTGCACGCCGTATTCGGCTTTTACATACTCCCATTCACCTTCCTCATCGCCCTGACGGGCCTTGTTTGGAGTTACAAATGGGTGAATAGCATGATCTTCCTCACTTTCGACGGTAAACCGCAGCAAAAACGCGAAGCACCGGCGAATGCCAGCACAGTGAATGCGCTATCTTCCGGTGGTAATGCATTAGCCAAAATCACCGCCGAAACCAACCGCCTGCTCCCCCACCCCGGACGCATTCAATTCACACTTCCTGAATCCGACAGCCTTTCGATTACCATTTCCAAAGTCAACGAAAACGCTTCCATCGCCAACGTGGTCGATTTCCTTTATTTCGACCAGAACGATGGCCATTTGCTCAGCAAGCGGCTTTATGATGATGAAACCACGGGCATGAAAGTGCGTAGGTTGGTGTTTCCGATTCATACCGGGAGCCTTTGGGGGTTGCCTACGAAGATTTTAGCTTTGATTGTGGCGCTCATTACCGCTACGCTGCCGGTTACGGGGGTGATTATTTGGGTTGGGAGGAAGTTTAAGAAGAAGAAGGTTAGAAGGGATGTTACTACCAGCAAGGCGATTTTGGAGAAATCAAAAGCCGTTGTTTGATAAGTTTTTCTAGCCTTCTGATAAATCAATTTGGCGGATTGTCCTACAAAGCGAATGGTGCCAAGAAAGAATCTAGTGCCATTCGCTTTTTTTGCATTAAACCAAAACCTTTTCTGCCATGAAAGTCAAAAATCCACACTACGAAGTTTCAAATGACGAGGAAAATGCCGCATTGATTGAAAAGGTGGGCGCGTTGATGAAAAAGGGCGAAAAGAACACGACGGCAGAGGAAAGACGGCATATTCGCGCAATGGGCGAGGCAATAATGGCCTACGAACAAAGTATTTACCCCATTCCTGAACCTTCTTCACTGGAAGGAATTCTTGAATTACGAATGTATGAAATGAGGATGAAGCATCAAGATCTCGCTCAAACGCTTGGAATTTCGCAGGAAGAGCTTGAAATGATCATGTGGGAGGACAAGAAGGCGGACATCTCAATGCTGAATGTTATTCAAGAGAAACTCAAAATTTCTCCAGAAGTCATCTCACATTATACCCAACGGTTGTGAAGACTTTTACTTCGCTGGAACAGGCATTTGAATGGTGGATAAAAACCATTTACCCAACAATACCACCAAGCTTAAAAGAAGGTAAATACCGCAATGCATGGCGCGACTATACTTTTAAGAAAGGGATTTCCCAAAAGCGTATGAGAGAGGTACTTTCTGACTTTGGAGAAATCTCTGAGAAAGTCACGATCACTTTCGATTTGAAATAATTTCTTGTTGGAAACCTGCACAAATCACTATCTTTGTCTCAATGAAGACATTCGCTTCCATAGAGGAGGCTTTTCAGTGGTGGCTGACCAACATCTACCCATCACTTCCAGCCGAAGTAAAGAAAGGAAAATTAACCTACGCTTGGAGAGACTTCACTTATAACAGAGGCATTTCGCAAGCAAGAATGAAAGAAATCCTTTCCGAGTACGGAGAGATTGAAGTGCAAACTTTGATTAAGTATTCTCCTAAGTAAATTTTTTTGAATTGGATTTGTTGGAAAAATGAACAAATATTTAATTTCAAACTTCACACAACTATGAACACACTTCCCGATTCTCAAACACCAGCAACTGCTGAATTGCAATGCCGAATCGAGTCATACGATCAAAGTGAATCTCAGCAGCAAATCATCAAAGACTTCTTCCTGAAAGATAGCGGCCCCGAAATGATCGAGTCACTCAACACGCTCATCGAAACATACCTATTTACCGAAAACCTAACTCATGTCACGCCCGAAATGCGCGAACACATCGTCAATCAACTTCGTGTAACTACGTTAATTGCAAAGCTAGACGCCACCAACATCGCTAAGCATTAACCTCCTCTTTAACCAAAGCCTTCAACCCCAAAACCTCCATCATCTCCCGGTCCTGGCTTAGCCCCGGATTCGGCGTCACGAGCAGCTCCCCGTTCTCGTTCGTAAAAATCGAATTGGCCCCGGCCATGAAACAGAATGCCTGCTCGTATTCACTCATTTCCATGCGGCCGGCGCTGAGGCGGACCATCGCCTTCGGCATCAGAATGCGCGCAGTGGCGATCATCCGTACCATTTCCCAGGTATCCACCTTTTTCATATCGCCCAACGGTGTCCCCTGTACGCGGGCAAGGGCGTTTACAGGTACGGACTCCGGGTGCTCGGGCATGGTGGATAATGTGTGGAGCATTTGAATGCGGTTTTCACGGGTTTCACCGAGACCGATAATGCCTCCGCAGCATACGGATATGCCCGCGTTGCGTACGTGGTCGACCGTGTTCAGGCGGTCGTCGTAGGTGCGCGTGGTGATGATTTGCTCGTAATATTCGGCGGACGAATCGAGGTTATGGTTGTACGCGTAAAGGCCCGCGGCTTTGAGCTTTTCGGCCTGGGTTTCGGTGAGCATGCCGAGGGTACAACATACTTCGAGGCCCAATGCCGCTACATCTTTCACCATTTCCAGCACGCGGTCGAAATCGCGGTTATCTTTCACTTCGCGCCAGGCCGCAGCCATGCAGAAGCGGCTCGAACCGCCTTCGCGGGCGCGGCGGGCGATGGCCACCACGTCGTCCTTTTTCATCAACGCTTTTACTTGAATGCCGGTCTGATAACGCGCCGCCTGACCGCAATAGGCGCAGTCTTCCGGACAGCCTCCGGTTTTGATGGACAGCAACGTGCATACCTGGATGCGCTTCGGGTCGTGGTATTGCCGGTGGACGGTCGCGGCATCGTAAATGAGGCTGAGTAAAGGGCGGTTGTAAATGCTTTCGATCTCTTCGAAAGTCCAGTCGTTGCGGATGGCTGCGTCTTGCATGGCTTATCGTTTTGACGCAAAATTAACGGGCCCGCCCAGGCGGGTTTGCATCCGGTTCCGAAGATCTGCGATAGTCCGGGCAACAAAAATGCCTCCCGGTCGGTAGTCCGGGAGGCATTTGAATGCGGGTTAATGCAATGCTTAATATACTTTCGCAAGCAAGTGCGGACGTTCCTTTTCGAGTTTCAGGATCAGCTCGCCGAACAAGGTATTCACCCACGCAAACCAGCTCCGCGTGAACTTCGCGTCGTTGTCCTTATCGAACGATTCGTGCATGAAACCGGTGTGGTTATGCGTCGTTTTCAACAGTTTCAGCTGCGCTTCGATCTCCTTGTCGCTCGTAGAAGTAATAGCGCGGGCAATGATCCCCATCGGCCAGATCTGGTTCACGAGCGTGTGCGGGCTACCCAGTCCTTCGCCCGCCTTCCCTTTGAAGAAATACGGATTGGAATCACTCAGCACATATTTGCGGGTGTTAATGTAAATCGGGTCTTTTACCGACACGGCATTCAGGTAAGGCAGACTGATGAGCCCCGGAATACCGGCATCGTCCATCAGCAAATGGTTACCGAAACCATCCACCTCGAACGCATAGATCTTGCCGTATTGGGTATGTTCCAGCACGGCATATTTTTTCAATGCCGCTTCTACCTCGTTGGCCAGCGCCTTGAAATCAGCTGCCAGCTTCGCATTTTTCGTGGCGGAAGCTTTTTCCAGCAATTCGGCAACCTCGCGGAATGAAACGACGGCGAAGAAATTGGAAGGAACGAAGAACGGGAATATTGCAGCGTCGTCCGACGGCCGGAACGTGCTGGCGATCAACCCAACCGGCTTGATGGGGTTACCGTACCCGTTGCCCGGCACGGTGTCGGTAGACCATGCCGTTACCCGGCCAAATTTGTACGGCCCAGGCCCGTCTTTGCGCTGTTGTTCCTTGCAGGTTTGCAGCACCAGCTCCATCGCCTTCATCCAGTCGGCGCCGAACGGCGTGGTATCGCCGGTGGTTTTCCAGTAGTTGTAGGCCAAACGAATCGTATAGCACAGCGAATCGAGCTCCCATTTACGCTCGTGGAGCATGGGCTTCATCGCCGTCTGGTCCTTCGTCCACTCGCTTTCTTTCGGACGGTCGTAGAATGCGTTCGCGTAGGGATCTATAATAATGCATTTGGTCTGGCGGTTGATGAGACCGGCCACCATATCTTTCAATTTCGCATCTTCTTTCAGCAGCGGCAGGTAAGGCCACACCTGCGCCGTACTGTCGCGAAGCCACATGGCGTCGATATCGCCGGTGATGACGAATGTATCGGGTTTGCCGTCGACAGGATTATAATGTACGGTAGTATCGAGCGTGTTCGGGAAGCAGTTTTCGAAGAGCCACGCCAGTTCCGGGTCCTTGATGACTCTTTTCATGCGTGCGATGGTCGCTTCCACCGCGGGGCTGGTGAAGCTGCGTTTATCGGCCGGAACGCGCACTACCGGAAAATCGGCACTTTTTGCAAACGACCATTTGGGCAAGGCAATGCCAGCGACTGCCAATGCACCCGCCTTGATGAAATCTCTTCTTACGAACATGAGGTAGGTTTGTAATGGATGCTTAGTAAAAATAAAAAGGCAATTTAGACAAAAATCGCAGATACCCTTACGCAAATATTTATACCCAAACCTAACCGTTTGATAATTAACCGCAGCCGTTTACTCAAACCTTAAATACCAGTTTTTTACGGTACAGAGCCAGCAAAATCAAAGACCAAAGCGCCACCAGCAGCAACGCCTGCGCCAGCGAAGCATCCCGCGGATCGGTGAAAAGCGGGGCCAGCCGGTACTGATAGAAATAAGGCACCAGGTCCGTTTTTTCGGACATGTTCACTGGATTTTCCACCTTCACGGCATTGAGCAGCCTGAAAATCATGCCTGTAAAAAAGAAAACGACCATCGGGTTCACGCCCCATGCCACGAAGAAGGCCGTCCATTTGGAATGCCCCTTCAAATCGATAATATAATACAGCACAGCCAGGCAAAGCAGCGCCCAACCGCCTGCATACAAAACGAATGAGCTCGTCCACAATGCCTTGTTGAGCGGAAATACCAGGCTCCACAGCCAGCCTGCCGCCACAGCCGCCAGGCCGCCGGTCAGCATATATTTCACTTTCTCCGATTTGCCAAGCCCCTCCGATTTCAGCAAAGTACCGATCAGCAAACCGGCAATGCCTGTACCAATCGCAGGCAGCGTGCTCAGAATGCCTTCCGGGTCCCATGTTTTGGAAGAAGCCCACAAATGCCCCGGCAGCAGCAGATTGTCCAGCCAGGCAGCCAGGTTTGTCCCTTTTTCCAGGGTCGCTCCGCCTGTGCCCGGCACGGAAATGAGCGTCATCACGGCCCAGTAGCCGAGCAGCAGGACCGCCCCGACGATCGCCTGCGTGCGCCAGCTGGTTTTTAAATACAACAAAGAGGCGATCAGGTACACCACCGCGATACGTTGCAGCACGCCGGGAATGCGCACGGTATTGAAAGGTTCGATACCGCTGAATGCCAGCCCGATCATTATCGCAAAAATGCCGGCCGCCGTGATAAACTGCCATTTCCGGTCATAATCCGAAAATAATGCCACGACCACCATCGCCGTCACGACGAGCCGGGCCGCCAGCAAAGCATTCCCTTCCAGCCCGAACAAATGCAACCGGACGAAGAAACCCGAAAACATACCGAGGCAAAATATACGCAGCGTACGGGTAACGATCTTTTGCAGCGTTGGCCCGTTCAGATTCTTTGCCGGCGTGGCCAGCACGATGGAAATGCCGACGATCAACAGAAATGTAGGAAACACAAGGTCGGTAGGCGTGCAGCCGTGCCACTCGGCGTGCAGGAGCGGCGGGTATACGTGACCCCAGTCGCCGGGGTTGTTCACGATGGTCATGAGGATCATGGTCAGCCCGCGCAGGACGTCCAGGGAGATCAGGCGTTGTTTCATCAAATAAAGGTTTAGGATCAATGCTTGACCGAATTTACTTACTTATCCTTTCCAGCCTGGTAAATCCGGTGAATTACGGCAAAATCGGCATTTTAGCGTTGTTTTTCTAGCTATTTTTTGCTTAAAATTGATTTATACATAAAATTTAGGTCAAAATACATTCAGTACTAATCAAAACGCGAAAAGTTTTTAGCACTATTTTGCTTTAAAATTGTATTGTCGATTACTATCCACACCATCTGACTTTTTTGCCGGGCTGCACACAACCGGCCGTTTTAGCCGAAATAATCCATTTTGCCTGCTAAACCACTGATCTACTGAATCATTAACCTGTTAATCAATATGTCCAAGAAAATTAATGTTGCCATTATCGGATTAGGCTTCGGCGCCGAGTTTATCCCTATTTACCAGCAACATCCCAATGCCAATATGTACGCCATTTGCCAGCGTACCGAGTCCAAACTGAATGAAATCGGTGACCAGTACGGCATTGAAGTACGCTATACCGACTATGACGAGCTGCTGAAAGACCCGAACATCGACGCGGTGCACATCAACTCCCCTATCCCCAACCACGCCGAGCAGACATTGAAGGCATTGCGCGCCGGCAAGCACGTGGCTTGTACCGTACCGATGGCGACGAGCGTGGAAGATTGCATCGAGATCGTGAAGGCGACCCGCGAAACGGGCAAGAAATATATGATGATGGAAACCGTCGTGTATGCACGCGAATTCCTGTTTGTCAAAGAATTGTATGAAAAAGGTGAGCTGGGCAAAGTGCAGTTTCTCAAAGCGAGCCACCAGCAGGACATGGAAGGATGGCCTGATTACTGGCCGGGATTGCCCCCGATGCATTACGCGACGCACTGCGTAGGCCCGGTGGCCGGTTTGCTGAAACTCGAAGCGGAATATGTTTCGTGCTTCGGTTCGGGAACGATCTCCGAAGATCTGATCAAAATCCACAACTCGCCATTCGCAGTGGAATCGGCGCATATTAAGTTTAAGGACAGCGACTTGTCGGCTTATGTGTACCGCTCGCTATTCGACGTGGCGCGCCAGTACCGCGAGAGCTTCGAAGTTTACGGAAGCAAAAAATCGTTCGAATGGCCATTGATTGAAGGCGAAGATCCGGTGATCCATACGGCGAAAAAGCCCGAGCATGAGATCCCGGAAAAAGTAACGACGCCGGATTACGCACATTACCTGCCCGAGGAAATCCGTCATTTCACCGGTCATGGCGTGTATAACCTGGATGACAACGCGCATTTGTCGTTTGTACAAGGCGGCGGCCACGGCGGTTCGCACCCGCATTTGGCGCACGAGTTCATCAGCGCATTGATCGAAGACCGCGAGCCGTTCCCGAATGCATGGCAGTCGGCCAACTGGACGAGCGTAGGTATCCTCGCGCACGAATCGGCATTGCAGGGCGGCGCGATCATCAAGCTGCCGGATTTTAAGAATGTGTAATAACCATTACAATTGAAACAACCAATCTCAATGAAAACCAAAGCGTTATCCTTTTTCCTAGGTATTGTCCTGCTCGGATGTGCCTCCCAGCCATCCTCCCAGAACGCGTCGGTTAAAACTGCTTCTTCCAAAGGCGAGGCGAAAGCGCGCCGGCTGGAAATCCTGTTCCTGGGCGATAAGGGCCATCACAAGCCTGCCGAGCGTGTTCCGCAGATCATGGCTGCGCTGGGCCCGAAAGGCTTCAACTTTACCTATACGGATAACCTCAACGACCTGAACCCCGAGACGCTGAACAAGTACGATGCACTGATGCTGTATGCCAACTGGGACTCGATTGCGCCGCAACAGGCGAAATCGCTGCTCGACTATGTGGCCAGCGGCAAAGGCTTTATCCCCGTTCACTGCGCTTCGTACTGTTTCCGCAACAATGCGGAAGTGGTGAAGCTGATCGGCGGGCAATTCTGGCGCCATACCTGGGATACCATCCAGCCGGTATGGACAAAGCCCGATCACCCGGCCATCGCAGGCGTGAAACCGTTCAAAACGGTGGATGAAACGTATTTGCACACGTTGCTGCAACCAGATAATGTCGTGCTTACCGAGCGCCTCATTCAGAAAGACCAGGAAAAAGACCGTCCCGGACAGCAGAAAGAGCCCTATACCTGGGTAAGGACCCACGGCAAAGGCCGCATTTTCTACACCGCTTACGGCCACGACGAGCGTACCTGGGGCACGCAAGGCTTCCAGGACCTGATCGAAAAAGGTATTCTCTGGGCTGTGAACGACGATGCCCGCAAGGCATTAGCCGCATTGGCACCGAAACCATTCGAATACCGCGAGGCGAAATTGCCTAACTACGAGCAGCGCCCCGGCGTTCAGATGCAGCAGCTGCCGCTTTCACCGGAAGAATCGGTGAAACACATTCAAATCCCGGTGGACTTTACATTGAGCGTATTCGCCCACGAGCCCGACGTCATGCACCCGATCGCGATGACGTGGGACGAGCGCGGCAGATTGTATGTACTCATCACGAAAGATTATCCCAACGAACGCAAAGACACAGGCGGTAGCGACTACATCCTGATCTGCGAGGATACGAACAACGACGGCAAGGCCGATAAATTCACCAAGTTCGCCGACGATCTGAGCATTCCTACCGGTATGGCATTCGCCAACGGCGGTCTGGTCGTTTCACAGGCGCCTCATATGTTGTTCTTGCAGGATACCGATGGCGACGACAAGGCCGATGTGAAGAAAATCCTCTTCTCCGGCTTCGGTACCGGCGATACCCACGCAGGCCCTTCCAACCTGCATTACGGGTTCGACAACTGGGTATACGGCTCGGTAGGTTATTCAGGTTTCAAAGGCAAGGTAGGCAACAGCGACCAGCTCGATTTCGGCCAGGCGTTGTTCCGCTTCAAACCGGATGGTTCGGATATGGAAATCGTGGCTAAAACCTCGAATAACACCTGGGGATTGGGCTTCAATGAGGCCGGTGACCTGTTCGGTTCTACTGCCAACAACTCGCACGGCTGGTACAGCGCCATCCCGAACCGCTATTTCGGCGCGAGCAAAGTCGATAACGGCAGCCGCAGCACCGATACGCATAAGGATATGCAGCCGATCACGCCGAAAGTGCGCCAGGTCGACGTATTTGGCGGATTTACCGCCGCAGCAGGCCATAACTTCTACACCGCACGCGCCTATCCGAAAGAATACTGGAACAAAGTCGCATTCGTTTCCGAGCCGACCGGCCATATTCTGCACCGCAACGTGATGGTGAAAAAAGGCACCGACTACGAAGATCAGCTCGGCTTTAACCTCCTTGCAGGTGCCGACGAATGGGTAGCGCCCGTATTCGCGGAAGTAGGCCCGGATGGCGCGGTATGGGTAGCCGACTGGTACAGCTACATTATCCAGCACAACCCGACTCCCAAAGGTTCCGAAAACGGAAAAGGTAATGCCTACGAAACGCCATTGCGCGATTTCACCCACGGCCGCCTCTACCGCATCGGTTGGAAGAATGCACCGAAATACACGCCGATCTCGCTGAGCAAAAACCGCCCGGACGAACTCGTTGCCACTTTGAAAAACAACAACATGTTCTGGCGCCAGCACGCACAGCGCCTGCTCGTGGAGCGTGGCAACAAGGATGTAGTGGGCAAACTCGTCGAACTCGCGAAAGACAAATCCGTAGACGAGATCGGTCTGAATACCGCTGTAATCCACGCATTGTGGACACTGGAAGGCTTGAATGCGATCAGCGACCCGCAGGTGTTGCCGGTGGTGCTGGAAGCATTGAAACACCCGTCGAACGACGTGCGCAAGACAGCCGTGCAGGTATTGCCGCATAATGCAGCTACCGGCCAGGCATTGCTCACCGCCGACGCATTGCACGACAAGGAGCCGTTGGTGGTATTGAATGCATTGCTCGCATTCTCAGAAATTCCGTTGACCCCGCAAATCGAAACGGCGGTACTGACATTGCTCGATACATATTCCAATGCGGAAGACCGCTGGATGCCGGATGCATTCGCTGCCGTGCTGAATTCGCATGACGGCGCATTGCGTACCAAATACCTCGCGCAACGGGTGGCAAAAGCCGGTTCAGCAGGTGCCGCACAGCAGACCGCCTCAGCCAGCAGCCACGCCGACCATTCAGCGATGAACCACGAAGGCCACGGCGCCGGCAAGGTAACCGTGCAGGGAGCGGCCGATCTGGCGATCACCAATATTACCATCGATCCGAAAACGCCGTACGTACGCGAATACGCCCGGGTGACGATTGAAATCACCAACATCGGCTCCGTAGCTGTCACCAAAGAGCAGGTGCCGACCGTGAACGTGGGCATCCGCAGCCGTTCGCTGAACACGAACTACATCAGCCGCCAGCTTAACAACGGCATCGCGCCGGGTGAAACGGTGAAGCTCGTGGAAGGTAACAACGGCCCGTGGAAAACGGCATTCGGCTTCACTTCCGACGAAGCCGGCAAAGTGAATGTAACGGCGACGGTGGACGTGGATAATGTCGTTCCTGAAAAGGATGAGAACAAAAACAACACCATGAGCAAGTCGTTCGAAGTGCGTCGCCTCGACCGCCTTTCGGACTTCGCGCTGGAACGTACCGTGCGCGGCTATACTTCTTTCGCCAGCGGCGACGATGTACTGAAACTGATCAAGACTTCGCAAACGCTCGACCCCCAGGGCCGTAATGCGATCATCAAAGGTGTGCTCGGTGCATGGAACCCGAAACGCAAGGAAAACGCGGACGAGGAAGGCAAAAAATTGCTCGCAAGCGTAAAAAGCACCATTCCCGACGATCTGAGCAGCCGCTACACCACCTTGCTGGAATCTTACGGCATGAAGGAAGAAGTTGCCGCCGATCCGAATGTGCAGATCGTGACGATCAAGGCCATCCGCGAGGAAATGAAGTTCAACGTCACCGAATTCACGGCGGTGGCTGGAAAAACCGTTGAAATCGTATTCGAAAACCCGGATGCGATGCAGCACAACATTGTGGTCGGAAAACCCAAAACGACCGAGATCATCGGCGCTGCTGCCGACAAGATGATCACCGCCAAAGACGGCGCAGAGAAGAATTACGTACCTAATATCCCCCAAGTCGTGGCTGCGACACCGCTCGTAAACCCCGGCCAGACTTACCGCTTGAAATTTGTAGTACCGGATCAGGTTGGAGACTATCCGTATGTATGCACGTTCCCTGGCCACTGGCGCCTGATGACCGGGGTCATGAAAGTTGTAAAGGACAAAGGGCTGTAATTCTAAACTGCGATTGCCTATGGCTTTAAAATCAATCACAATTTAGCGTATACCTATAAGCGTTCAGATTCGCAGGGCACAAAAAGTGCTTCCTGCGGATCTGAATAGCTGAATTTCTGAAACAGAAAAGCTGCGGGCCACTTACGGGCCGCGGGAGGGCTATTTTTTTGCTAATTTTTAAATAGTATTTATTCAATAATTTATATTAATAAATAATTATAAATACAATAAATAACCACAATGCTGTAACTACTACTCACATCTAACTCAGGTTAACAATGAACAACCAAAACAGACGAAACCCCTCGCTGGGGCTTCGCAGGCCTCTTTTTGCCCTTTTGGTGGCAGGATGCCTGTCGCCCCAGGAGGTTTGGGCCGAAAATCTCCGCGTCGGCCCGGCGATTACCTACCGGAAAATGCTCGATAAAACGATCACGGGGAAGGTCGTCGACGAGAAAAACAACCCGCTGCCGGGCGTAAGCGTGGTCGTGAAAGGCACCACTACCGGCAGCATTACCGGTACCGACGGTACTTATTCGCTTAATGTCTCCGAAACGGCTACGATCCTCTCATTTTCATTCATCGGCTACACGTCGCAGGAAATCACGATCGGTAACCAGTCGAACATCCAGGTGATCCTGCTGCCCAGCAGCGAAGAGCTTACGGAAGTCGTGGTGGTAGGTTACGGCACGCAGTCTTCGGCAGCGGTAACCGGTGCGGTGAGCAACATCCAGGCCAAAGACCTGATCCGCACGCCGGCCATCGGAACGGCCGACGCGTTGGTAGGCCGCGTGCAGGGTATCACGGCGCGGAAAGCCGATGCCCGCCCCGGTGCCGCTACCACCATCCAGATCCGTAACATGGGTACGCCGCTTTTCGTGATCGACGGCGTGCCTTCCGATGCGGGCAGCTTCAACAACCTCGGCCAGAACGACATCGAGTCCGTTTCGATCCTGAAAGATGCTTCGGCGGCCATTTACGGGTTGCGTGCTGCCAATGGGGTGGTTTTGGTCACGACCAAAAGAGGGAAAGCCGGCGACGGAACGAAGATCAGCCTCTCGGGCTATTATGGTTTGCAGAATTTCACCCGCTACCCCAAACCGGCCAATGCTTACCAGCACATGCGCGGGCTCGTGGAGTCGGATGTGAACCAGGGCCGGACGCCGTCCATTACCCCTGCCGAATTGGAAAAATGGCGCGTCGGCACTGAAAAAGGCTACCAGAGCTACGATTACTACGACATGGTGATGCGCCCGAACGTACCCCAGTATTTCGGCAATGCAAGCGTACAGGGCGGCAGCGACAAGATGAACTATTTCCTCTCGATCAGCCATTTGAACCAGGATGCATTGATCCGCGATTTCAATTTCAAACGGACCAACATCCAGGCCAACATCGAATCGAGCCTTACCAAAGGCTTGAAAGTGGGCACACAGATCAGCGGACGCATCGAAAACCGCTTCCAGATCGGCGTGCCGGGGCTCGACGATTATTTCAACCCGTTCCTCAGCATTTTCACCATGTGGCCCACCGAGCGCCCCTACGCCAACGACAATCCTGCTTATATCAACCAGACCCACAACGTGAACGTCAACCCGGCGACTTACAAGCGCGACGTGACGGGCTACATCGACGAGATCTGGCGGAATGTGAAAGGTAACTTTTACGCGGAATACGATTTCAAATTCGGCCTGAAAGCGAAGGGAACGTACTCGTACGCATTTACCAACTTCGATTTCGACGGGTTCGAATACACGTACGACGCCTATACCTACGACGAAAAGAACGATACCTACAATGTTGTGCCCGGCGGCGGTAACCAGAACCCCTGGCGCGAACGCCGGAAACGCAACATCGTGGACCGGTTTGCACAGATCCAGCTGAGCTATGCAAAGACATTCGGCAACCACGACATCTCGGCCGTGGCCGCCTACGAGCGTTCCGACAATGTGAATACCTACCTCGTGGTGCACACCGTGCCGCCGAACAACTACATTCCGCTGATGTCGTTCGCGAACCAGGATATCCTCATCGACGAATGGAGCACCGAGGCACGGGCCGGTTATGTGGGCCGTATCAATTATGATTTTAAACAAAAATACCTGCTTGAACTCGTAGGCCGCTATGACGGGTCGTTCCTGTACGCACCGGGCAAGCGGTACGGTTTCTTTCCAGGCGTATCGGCCGGATGGCGCATTTCTGAGGAGAACTTCTTTAAAGGCAAACTGGAAAATGTATTCAGCAGCCTGAAATTACGGGCTTCCTACGGCCGCACCGGCGCCGACCGCCTGAGCAACGACGCGTTCCTGGTAGCACCTTTCAGCTACCTGCCGGGCTACAACTTTCTCCAGGGCAGCGCCATTTTCGATGGAAACTACACCATCGGCGTGCGTCCGAGAGGTCTACCGATCACAACGCTTTCCTGGATCACCAACATTACGACCAACTTCGGTCTCGACTTCGGGTTAATGGACGGCAAGCTCTCGGGCCAGTTCGATATTTTTGAAAGAAAACGCGAAGGCCTGCCCGCGGCACGTTACGACGTGCTGCTGCCTTCGGAAGTAGGTTACAGTTTGCCCAACGAAAACCTGAACTCCGACACCCATCGGGGCCTGGAAGGGGTATTGACCTATAAAAGCAATGTAGGCCAGGTGGATTACACCGTGAGCGCGAATGCGACGCTCTCCCGCCGCCGCGACCTGGATTTTTATAAACCGCGTTTCGGCAACTCCTACAATGAGTACCGCGACTCGTTCGTGGACCGCTGGGGCAATATCAACTGGGGTTACCAGGTAACGGGCCAATTCCAGTCGATGGAGCAGATCGAAAGCCACCCGATCGATAACGACGGCCAGGGCAACCGCTCGCATTTGCCCGGCGACTTCATTTACAAGGATGTGAACGGCGACGGCATTATCAACGGCCTCGACGAGCGCCCGATCGGCTATGCGGAAGGCGCGAACCCTTACCTGAGCTTTGCATTGAACGGGAGTGTTTCCTACAAAGGCTTCTCGATGTTCTTCGACTTCGCCGGTGCTTCGCTGCAAAGCTTCCAGCGTAACTGGGAGCTGAAAATCCCTTACCAGAACAATGGTACCTCGCCGCATTTCATGCTCGAAGACCGCTGGCACCGCGAAGATCCGTTCGACCCGAACAGCAAATGGATATCAGGCACCTACCCGGCCATCCGTAAGGACAATACGAGCCATGTGAACTTCCGCAAAAGCGATTACTGGATCACCAACGTGCGCTACATCCGCCTGCGCAACATCGAGCTCGGTTACAGTTTCGACCAGAACATTTCCAAAAAACTCGGCCTTTCGGCATTGCGCATTTACGTGAATGCATCCAACCTCTTCTCCATCGACAATGTGAAGAAGTACGAGATCGACCCGGAAATTTCATCGGGTAATGCGCTCGTGTACCCGCAGCAGCGCTTGTTCAATGCAGGTTTCAACCTCACTTTCTAATGCCTTATCATGAAAAAAATATCCGTTAAAATATTCGTTTCCGCCTCGCTGCTGTTTCTTTCGGGCTGCAACGACTGGCTCGAACGCAAGCCGCAGAACATTATCCTCGAAGAACAGGTCTGGAACGACCCGAAGATGATCACCGGCCTGCTCGCCAACTATTACGACCGCCTGCCGGCCCACACCTCGCTCACCACCGGCTGGGCGGAGTTTGCCGCTTACGACGAGGCCATGTGGTCCAACAACGACGACGGCCGTAACAACATCATCAACTACCCGTTCGACCGGTGGCGGTTGTGGGAATACGGCCTCATCCGCGACATTAACCTCGCACTGGAGAGCATCGACAAATACGCCGTGAAGCTTTCCGACGCGCAAAAGGCACAATTCAATGCCGAGCTCCGCTTCCTGCGTGCCTACACGTACTTCGAACACGTGAAGCGCATGGGCGGGGTACCGCTGGTGACGAAGCAGCTCATCTACGATTTCAGCGGTGACCCGTCGTCGTTGCAGCAGGCCCGGAACAAGGAGGAAGAAGTGTACGACTTCATCGCGAGCGAGCTGGATGCCGTGAAGGACCTGCTGGGCAATGGTACCAGCAACACCCGCGCTACCAAATACACCGCGTTGGCCGTGAAAAGCCGCGCGATGCTCTACGCAGCGTCCATCGCGAAGTACAACAACCTGATGGCCTCCCCGATTTCCACGCCGGGCGGCGAGGTGGGCATTCCGGCGGCGCGTGCGAAGGACTATTATACCAAATCGCTCGCAGCCTCCCGCGAGATCATCAATAGCGGCGCTTTCGACCTGTATAAAACCAATCCCGACAAGGGCGTTAATTTCTACGAGGCCATTACCAAGAAGAGCGCCAACCGCGAGGTAATATGGGCGCAGGATTTTTTGGTAAGCAAAGACAAGCGGCATGGTTTCACGTACGACAACATCGCCCGCAACGTGCGCGAGGATAACCTTTCGTCTTCGTCCATTACCCCGTCGCTGAACCTCGTGGAAGATTACGAATACCTCGACGGCACCTCGGGAGAGCTCAAAAACCGCAATGCCGGCAATACGGATTATGTGTATTACGACAAGTTGCAGGACATCTTTGCCAACAAAGACGCGCGCTTGTACGGCACCATCATTTACCCCGGAACATCTTTCCGCGGTACCGAAGTGCAGATCCAGGCGGGTGTTAAAGTGTGGGACAGTGCGACCAGTGCATTCAAAACCGTAGAATCCAACACGCTGGGTTCCAACTATGAGGACGGCGGCCTGCTTACCGGCTCGTCGGGCCCGCAGCGCTCGCAGACGGAGGTATCCAATACCGGCTTTTACCTCCGCAAATTCGTAGACCAAACCGCTATGTCGAGCACACGCGGTATCCGCAGCGATATGTGGTGGGTACGGTTCCGGCTGGGCGAAATTTACCTGAATGCAGCCGAAGCCGCACTGGAACTGGGCGAAACAGCCGATGCATTGAAATACACCAATACCCTGCGCGAACGTGCGGGCTTCCCCGCCAACAGCCTGAAAACGCTGAACCTCGAAAAGCTCCAAAACGAGCGCCGCGTCGAGCTCGCATTCGAAGACCACCGCGTGTGGGACCTCATGCGCTGGCGCGTTGCGCACGAGGTTTGGAATGGTAATGCCAACAACCCCGATGCGATGATCTATGCATTATACCCCTACCGCGTCGTGCGCCCAGGCCACGCCACCCATGGCAAATATGTGTTCGACAAGCTGGTAGCGCCCCGTTTCCGTGCGCCGCGCTTCTTCCAGATGGGCAACTACTACTCGTCCATTGCCCAGGCGGTGATCGACAACAACCCGAAAATTGTCCGTAATCCATTCCATTAATTTCCCAAACGATGAAAACAAGCATTATCAAAGGCATTCCCGCGCTCGTGCTGGCATTTATGGTCGGAGCGGCTATGATGGGATGCGAAAAAGACAACCGCACCGAACCGAAGTCGGTGCTGAAAGGCCGCGTCGTGCACGAAGGCCAGCCGTTAGGCGTGCGCTCGAACGGCGTGCAGCTCGAACTGTGGCAGTACGGATATCAGCTTTTTACCAAAATACCGGTACATATCAACCAGGACGGCACATTTGCGGCGTCGCTTTTCGATGGCAACTATAAGCTGGTAAGGCTTCGCGGCAACGGCCCGTGGACCGACAATACCGATTCGATCGACGTGCAGCTGCGCGGCTCGAAAGAGATCGATGTGCCGGTGATCCCCTATTTCGTCTTTAAAAACGAGCGCTATGCCAAAGGCGAAGGCAAGGTTTCGGCCACGTTCGACGTGCAGCAGGTGGCAACGGGCCGTACCATCGAGCGGGTGAACCTGTACATCGGCACCACCACCATCGTAGACCCCAACAACAACGTAGCCAATGCACAGCAGGTGGCGGCCAACCTGACGGACCTGTCGAAACCCGTAACGCTGACCGTGAACATCCCGGCCGCGCACGCATCACGCGACTACATCTACGCGCGCATCGGCGTAAAAACTTCCGGCGTGGGTGAAATGCTGTTCGGCATGCCGCAGAAGATTATGCTGAAATAATGAGGCTTACTTTTTTCTTACTACTCATCCTGGGCGCGGTCAAGCTGCGCGCCCAGGATTCTTTGCAAACGAATATCCCCGTCCACGACCCGGTGATAATCCGGGAAGGCGGGGTATATTATGTTTTTGCAACCGGCCGCGGCATTGCCGTGTGGTCGTCGAAGAATATGCAGACCTGGAAAAAGGAGAGGCCGGTATTCAGCACCCCGCCCGAATGGGCCGTAAAGGCAGTTCCCGGTTTCAAAGGGCATATCTGGGCGCCGGATATATCGCATTATGACGGCCTCTACCATCTGTATTATTCCATTTCCACATTTGGGAAAAACCGCTCGGCCATCGGCCTGGCCACCAACCAAACGCTTGACCCCGCAAGCCCCGGTTACCATTGGACCGACCACGGCCCGGTGGTAGAATCCATCCCCGGCCGCGACGAGTGGAATGCCATCGATCCGAACCTGATCATCGACGGGCAACAGCAGCCCTGGCTGGCATTCGGTTCGTTTTGGAATGGCATTAAAATGGTAAAACTAGCGCCCGACGCCCGTCATATCGCCCAACCGCAGACGTGGTTTACCCTCGCGAGTGTGCCGCGCACGAGGCCCGGCAGCGACTCCACGGCCGGTAACGGGGCCATCGAAGCGCCATTTATTTTCAAAAAATTTGATTATTTCTATCTCTTTGCCTCCTATGACTATTGTTGCCGGGGTGAAAAAAGCACGTATAAAATGCGCGTAGGGCGCTCCAAAACACTGACCGGCCCCTACCTCGACCGCGACGGCAAACCCATGACGCAAGGCGGGGGCACATTGCTCCTCGAAGGCAATGCGGATTGGCACGGCGTGGGGCACAATGCGGTTTACACGTTCGACGGCGTGGATTACCTGATTTTTCATGGGTATGATGCGAAAGACAAAGGACGGTCCAGGCTGCGTGTGGAACAGTTGGATTGGCAAGACGCCTGGCCGGTCCTCCATTTGAAGTGATACCTGAAAAATGCAAAGATCGATCGAAAACGTGATCCCGCATGAAGCATTAACCAACCTTCCTGCGTATATTTAATATTATGAAAGTCGTACAATTCACCATTCCCGTTTCCCGCGAAAGTACAATTGTTGTTCAGGAGGAGAAGTTACCGCATTACTACCCGCACTTGCACCGGCACCGCGAAGTGCAGATCGAATGGGTGGTGGAAGGGTCCGGAATCCTCGTCGCGGGGAATTATATGCAGCGGTTCGAATCGGGCGACATTT
Source organism: Dyadobacter beijingensis DSM 21582 (assembly GCF_000382205.1). GTDB lineage: Bacteria > Bacteroidota > Bacteroidia > Cytophagales > Spirosomataceae > Dyadobacter > Dyadobacter beijingensis. The sequence continues at coordinate 367,639 of NZ_KB907787.1, read as the reverse complement.
ACATTATCGGGGCCAACCAGTCGCATATTTTCAAGAACGACGAATCATACTTCAACCCCGACGAACCGAGGCAGATTCATTCGGTTTCTATTTTTTTCGATCCCAACTATTTATCCCAAAACATCTTGAGCCTGCCGGAAATGGCCAATATCCGAAAGTTCGTGCACGGCGTCCATAACGGTTTCCAGATCCCGGAAGAGGCGCGGGAGGCGGTGCAGAAGATCATGTCGGAAATTATCCAGTACAAGGAAAGTCAGCGCGTGGCGGCATTTATCAAACTCCTGTATCAGTTTTCGACCACCCGCGATCTGAAACCGCTTGCGACGAGCAACAGCGAACAGGTAATATCCGAAGTGGAAGGGATTCGGATGGACCGAATTTTCCAGTACCTCGTCACGAACTACAAACGCCACATTTCCCTCGCCGAAATCTCCGAAATCGCCAACCTCACGCCCCAGGCATTCTGCCGGTACTTCAAAAAACATACGGACAAAACATTCGTCAGTTTCCTTAACGAGGTACGCATCAACGAAGCTTGTAAAATCATCCTTTCGGGCAAATTCGACAGCTTTTCCGACATCTGTTATCAAACCGGCTTCGATCATGTGACGAACTTCAACCGGGTGTTCAAAAAAACCACCGGCATGTCACCAGGGGAATACCAGAAGGGGTTCAGGGATATTTGAGTGTCGGGAATAGTCAGGAGGTTATCAAGCGTAGTCAAGAGTTGTCAGGAATAGTCAGGTGGCCCCGCTGGGGCCGGATGTTTTGCACTGTATTCGCTTCTATCAACAGGAGACCGCTCCGCGGTCGTACCTCCGCCGGGAATTTCGTCGCGGGACAAACTCATAAAATTGCAAAACGAAAGACTTTGAATAGTTTGATCGGCTGAACAATACCGAACCGATAGGCCACAGCGTGTCTTTCTGTTTGTGGCACTGGCATTCCTCGGTTACCACGGCTCCGTCGGAGCCTCCTACCTCCCAAACGCCCCCCTATTATCTTAATACGGCAACACAAACCCCGCAATATGCCCCGAAATGGCTAAATTGGGGACTGATTCTCTATCTTCTTAAACCATTCTTTTGAAAACCACACCCGAAACCGCCTGGCAAATCTGGATCGATACCGGCGGGACTTTTACCGATTGCCTGGCCATTGATCCTGCGGGAAATAAAACGCGTATCAAAGTACTCAGTTCCAGCTGCCTCCGAGGCCGCATGACAGAGAAACTGGACGCTCACACGTATCGGTTCGAAGCATCCTGGCCGTTCGATGGCGGTCTTTTCAAAAACTATACTTTCAAACTGCACGGAAACGAAACGATTACCCGCATTGCAAGCATCGACCGGCAGCAGCAAACCATTACGTTAGCCGACGATCTGCCATTCGGCCAACCTTCCGATTTTGAGATAACCACCGGTGAAGAAGCGCCTATCCTCGCGGCTCGGCTGCTTACCGGAACTCCGATCAATCAACCGCTTCCGCCGATTGCCATGCGATTGGGCACAACGAAAGGTACCAACGCATTGCTCGAACGCAAAGGCGCAAAGACATTGCTCGTTGTGTCAAAGGGTTTTAAGGATTTGCTCTATATCGGTAATCAGCAACGTCCGTCCCTTTTTCAGCTTGATATTCCTGAGCCGAAATTGCTTTACAGCGAAGTGCTGGAAGTCGATGAAAGGCTGGATTCAAGCGGGAATGTTGTTGAAGCACTGGACCTCACTGATTTCAGACCCCAGGAAGGACCTGCTGATTACAAGTCAGTTGCTCTTTCTCTTTTGCATTCATACAAGAACCCGGACCATGAAAAGCAACTGGCAGATTGGTTTGCCGGGCATGGGACTCGATATATTTCAACGTCTTCCGAACTGTTCCCCTTCGCGCATTACCTGCGCAGAACGCAAACGGCGGTCGTGAATGCATACCTCGATCCTATCCTGGATCATTATCTGACCAATATTCGTAACTCACTGAATGACGGTAGCCTGCAAGTCATGACCAGCACGGGAAGCCTTGCGGAAGTGAGCGGCTTCCGTGCCAAAGACAGCTTGCTGAGCGGCCCGGCCGGGGGGATGGTAGCCGCCACCAATTTTGCCCAAAAACTAGGCTTTCCGAAGGCCATCACCTTCGATATGGGCGGTACGAGCACGGATACGGCATTGATCGACGGCCAGCCGGAGCTCAAATACATTACCGAAATAGACCGGATCGAATTCTACAACCCTACCCTGGCCATCGAAACCGTGGCGGCGGGTGGAGGTTCCGTTTGCTGGTTTGATGGTTTTTCATTGCAAGTCGGGCCGGAAAGCGCCGGCGCATCACCCGGGCCGGCTTGTTATGGCGCGGGAGGGCCATTGACCGTCACCGACGTAAATCTGCTGCTCGGCAAGCTGGAAACATCGAAATTCAGCATTCCCATCGACCCGGCAGCCGCGATCACGAGGCTGGAAGAGCTGCGCGACCGCATTCAATCCCAAACCGGTAACCACCTCGGCCACGGGGAAATCCTCACCGGCCTGGAACGCATTGCGAACGAAAAAATGGCCGACGCGATCCGCAAGATTTCAGTAGAAAAAGGCATTAACCCGAATGCATTCGCACTCGTCACTTTCGGCGGCGCCGGCGGCCTGCACGCGTGCCAGCTCGCTGAACTGCTCGATATGCGCACAGTACTGCTGCCTTACGACGGCGGACTTTTCAGCGCGGCGGGCATCGGCGAGGCGTTGATCAGCACCATCGTCTCGAAACAGGTTTTACAGCCCTGGACCGACGCTTCTGCGCAGGTTGCAGCCTGGCGGGATGCGTTGGAAAAACAAGCGGCGGAGGCTCTGCACGAGCAGGGCAGCCTCGCTTTGGAAACCGTCTTTTGCCACGTGTACCTTCGTTTTGCGGGCCAGGAAAATACCATTGAAATACCCTGGTCGGGCGAGGCGACGCTGGCTGCCTTCGAGGAAATTTACCGGGCGCAGTTTGGCTACTACCCGGCCAATGCGGTGGTGGAGCTCGAAAGCATTAAGCTGAAAGTGCAGGAAAAAGCGCCGGCTGCGGATACAGTAAAAATCATCGAAAATGGTCACCAAGCAACGCCAGCAGGCCATAGGAAACTTTTTTTACAGGAATTAACCGTCCCCGAAACGCCCGTTTTCGAATGGGACAGCCTCCAACCCGGCGACCAGCTGAACGGACCTTCGATTTTACTCAACAACACCTCCACAACCTATTTACCGAAAGGCTGGAAACTGGTGATCCAACGGGGCCTCGACGCCGTCGCCTGGCGCACCGAAACGGCCGGCACGCATAATGGTCAGCAAAGCGAAGAAGTAGCATTGCAGCTTTTCACGAACCGTTTCAAAGCCATTGCCGACGAAATGGGCGTGCAGCTGCAACGGACTGCATTTTCCGTCAACGTCAAAGAACGCCTCGATTTCTCGTGCGCATTGCTCGATGCGGACGGCGAGCTGCTTGTGAATGCGCAGCATATCCCCGTGCACCTGGGCAGCATGGGCATCTGCGGGCGTCTTGTACGCGAAGCCCTGCCGATCGGTCCGGGAGATGTCGTGATCACCAACCACCCGCGCTACGGCGGCTCGCATTTACCGGATATCACGCTGATTTCCGGTGTTTTTACGGAGGACGGAACCTGTGTCGGCTACGTGATCAACCGGGCGCACCATGCGGAAGTCGGTGGTAAGACACCCGGCTCGATGCCGCCCGACGCCACCTGCCTCGCCGAAGAAGGGGTGGTGATCGTGCCGCAATACCTGGTAAAATCCGGTGAATTTCAATGGGATACAATGCGGGAGCTCTTCACGGGAGCCGACTACCCTACCCGGTCGTTCCTGTCCAACGAAGCCGACATTATCGCGGCATTGTCGGCACTGAAAAAGGGCAGCGCGCAGTTGCTGAAACTCGTGGAAAATCACGGATTGGAAACGGTACGCAAATACATGGTTATGCTGAAACAGACAGCCGTTTCGCAGCTCCGGAATGCATTGCAGCCGCTGGAAGGGCAGGTTTTCGAAGCGTCCGAATCACTGGATGATGATCATCGGATAGCCGTAAAAATCACCATAACCGGTACGAAGCAAATCTTCGATTTTACAGGCACCTCCGACGTCCATCCAAACAACCTGAATGCCAATATGTCCATTCTGTACAGTGCTATTTTGTACGTTTTGAGGCTTTTGGTAGACAAGGAGATTCCTTTAAATGACGGCTTAATGCAAGATGTGGAGATCAAACTGCCGGAAAACAGCTTCCTGCACCCGCATTTCTCCGACGATCCGCTGCGATGTCCGGCGGTGGTCGGCGGGAATACCGAGGTGAGCCAGCGGCTGGTGGATACATTGCTCAAAGCATTCGGCCTTGCGGCTTGCAGCCAGGGAACGATGAACAACTTTCTGTTCGGCAACGAGCAGTTTGGCTATTACGAAACGATCGGCGGCGGCGTGGGTGCGGGAAAGGGATTTCATGGACGTTCGGCGGTGCACCAGCACATGACCAACACGCGCATTACCGACCCGGAGCAGCTGGAACGAAAATATCCGGTGCGGCTACTGGAATTCGGCCTTCGCCGGGGTTCCGGCGGCAACGGGCGATGGCGCGGCGGCGATGGCATCGTGCGGAAGCTGGAATTTCTGGCGCCACTGCAAGTGACATTGCTCGGCCAGCACAGGCGATATGCACCATATGGAATGGCCGGCGGCAGTGACGGGGCTTGCGGGCGGCATGTGCTTCTTTCAAATGGAATAGTGAATGAACTGCCCGGAGTTTGTAGTCTGAAAGTGGTTGCGGGTGATGAATTGACTATCGAAACGCCGGGCGGCGGCGGATATGGTGTTTAGATCTTAACGTTACGAATATGCACGAAAGCAACTTCGTGTGAATTCGTGTCTTCGTGGCAACCCAAATATGTCAAAAAACAAAAACGCCCTGCTAGGCGCCGCATTCCTGATGGCCACCTCCGCGGTGGGCCCTGGCTTCCTGACCCAAACGACCGTCTTCACCGAAAAGCTGGCGACAAGCTTCGGCTTTGTCATTCTGCTATCGATATTGATCGACCTGGCCGTCCAGTTCAACATCTGGCAAATCATCACCGTCTCCGGCAAGCGCGCCCAGGACCTGGCGAATGAGCTGCTGCCCGGTCTCGGCTACCTGCTCGCATTCCTCATCGTAGCGGGCGGGCTCGCATTCAACATCGGCAATGTGGCCGGTGCGGGGTTGGGTATCGAAGCCATGACGGGCGTGGGCGTGCAGACGGGTGCCATCGTCAGCGCCGCGATAGCCATTGGTATTTTCCTGTTCAAAGAAGCCGGCAAGGCGATGGACAGTTTTGCCAAAATCCTTGGTTTTGTAATGATTGCGCTGATTTTGTACGTCGCATTCACTTCCCATCCGCCCTTGGGCAGCGCCATTCAACACACTTTTCTCCCCGAGAAATTCGACGCTATCGCCACCCTCACGCTCGTGGGCGGCACCGTGGGCGGGTACATTTCCTTCGCCGGCGCCCACCGCCTGCTCGATTCCGGTGTTCGCGGCGAGAACGCATTGAAAGAAGTAAACCGCGGCGCATCCACCGGCATCGTCATTACTGCCTTAATACGTTACCTGCTCTTCCTGGCTACGCTGGGCATTATCCTGGCCGGGGCGAGCATTAGCCCCGACAACCCGGCCGCTTCGGTATTCGAAAATGCAACCGGGACATTTGGCAGGCAACTTTTCGGGTTGATGATCTGGGCGGCGGCCATTACCTCGGTGGTAGGTGCGGCATATACTTCCATTTCGTTCCTCCGGTCGTTTCACCCTTTGATAGAGCTATATAAATCCTACATTACCATTGCTTTTATCCTGATTTCGACCGTGATCTTCCTGCTCATCGGCCGCCCCGTGAAAGTGCTGGTGTTTGTGGGTACTTTAAATGGCTTTGTGCTGCCGGTTGCCCTTGCGATTTTGCTTGTTGCTAGCCGGAAACAGCGGTTAATGGGCAGTTATAAACATCCGGTAATGCTCCAAATCGCGGGCTGGGCCGTTGTGCTCATTCTGCTGTCGATGGGTTTTAATATATTCTGAAAATAGACGATGTTAATCACTTAATCATGAAGAAAATACTTTTCCTAACCCTTTCATTCATCGGAATTCATACGCTTCACGCCCAGAAACCGCGCGAACTCGTCATAAAAATCAATACCAAAAACAAAGTACAGAAGATCGACAATTTCGGCGCCGCCGGGGCGTGGTTTACCGAAGGCATTGTCCAAAACTGGCCTGCCCAAAACCGCGAGCAAATGGCCGAATGGCTTTTCAGTAAGGATTTCGACATAAATGGCAACCCCAAAGGTATCGGGCTTTCCGCCTGGCGCTTCAACATAGGCGGCGGCACGGCCGAGCAGGGAGATAGCAGCGGCATCACCGACTTCCGCAAGCGTGTCGAATGCTTCCTGAGGCCGGATGGTACTTATGATTGGTCGAAACAGGCGGGTTATGTATGGTTTACCAAAAAAGCAAAGGAATACGGCGTCGAAAACCTGATCGCATTCTCGAACACACCTCCGGTGCAATTCACGAAGAACGGCCGGGGCTATAAGACGGACAAAGATTACATTTCGAACCTCAAACCGCAGCATTACGGCGACTATGCCCGATTCCTGGCAACGGTTTTGAAGCATTTCGACGATGAAGGTTTGCATTTCGATTACATCAGCCCCATCAACGAGCCGCAATGGGACTGGTACCATGCCCCCGGCCAGGGCGCCAAGCAGGAAGGCAGCCCGTGGCGCAACGACGAGATCGCCCACGTAGCCCGGTCGCTCGACAGCGCATTGACCGCCACCGGCTCGACCTCGAAAGTCCTCCTTACCGAAGCGGCACAGCTGGATTTTCTGTACACGGGAAAAGGTAACGCTACCCAACAAACGCAAGCCTTTTTCGATCCGAAAAGCAGGCTCGCATTAACCGGCCTCCGTAATCTCCCGGCCCTCATAGGCGGCCACAGCTACTTCACCGACAAGGGCGACAGCGCCCGCATCGCCATCCGCCGCCACGCAGCCGACACGACGGCCCGATACGGCGTCACGTTCTGGCAAACGGAATACTCCATGCTCGCCGACGGCTACCGTGAGGGCAAAACCGGCCGCATCCCGGCCATCGACTGCGCCCTGTTCCTCTCCAAAGTCATCCACGACGACCTTGTACACGGCAACGCCGCTGCCTGGCAGCTCTGGAACAGCTGGGAACCCGGCAACCCCGATTTCGATACGCGGTACTACCTCATCGCGCTCGCTCCCTCTTCGCGCGAATACGTGGATGGCAGCATTACCGCCACCAAAAACCTCTGGGCGCTGGGCCATTACAGCCGCTTTATCCGGCCGGGAATGCATCGGCTAAACGTAGAACGCGGCGACAAACTCAGTGATGTTGAAATCGCGCAGGATTTGATGGTTTCGGCTTATACCAATGAAAAACGGATCGTCTTAGTAGCTGTTAACTATGGGAATGAAGAACGGGTTTTGAGGCCGGAGGTTAATGGGTTTAAGGTGAAAGGCGCGGATGTTTATTTGACTACCGGGGAGAAGGGGGTCGATATGCGACGTTCGAAGGTTAAGGGTTTGAAGGAAGGGGTGAAGATTCCGGGGCGGGGGCTGGTGACGGTGGTGTTGGAGAAGTAGAACGCCTTTTGTATGAATGAATAACCGGTCGGTCCCACTTCTCAAGCAATTTGGTTTGCCTCTTACCGAAGAATTACCTTTGCATTCCATACTTTGAAAATGCCTGCGGTGAAGGCCGCCCCCGGGTCGTCAAGAGGTATCGTTCTGTATGTACAGGCGGGCATTTTTCATAACTTTATCATATGAGAACGGAAGTCAGTTTTAACAGTCAAATACTACCCTGGGCCATCGCTCGGGCAGGATATAAATTGGGCGATGTGGCTGAAAAAGTTCCCAATATCGAAAAATGGATTACGGGAGAGAAAATCCCGACTGTAAAGCAACTCGAAGATTTTTCCAGAAAAGTTCATCTGCCTTTCGGATACCTGTTTTTACCTGAACCTCCGAAAGAAAAATTACCGATCCCCTTTTTCCGCACTGGAAAAGGCCCTTTCTCAAAAGTGTCTTTGAATGTATACGACACCATTTTACTAGTCCAGCACCGGCAGGAATGGCTCAAAAGCCACCTCCGGGATAACGGATTCTCCGACCTCTCCTTCGTCGGGAAGTACAATGCAGACTCAGCGGTCTCCGAGGTTGTATCGGATATGAGACAAACCCTCCGACTTGCTGAAAACTGGGCAAGCAATTTTCCAAACTGGACATCCGCGATGGATCATCTGGTAGAGCATATTGAAGACAGTGGTATTATCACGGTTTTCAATGGAATTTTTGAAAATAACACCCATCGGAAGATCGAAGTGGACGAATGCAGGGGATTTGTGCTGGTCGATAAACTTGCGCCTTTCATGTTCATTAATAATGCGGACGGAAAAGCGGCCCAGATGTTTACGCTTGCGCACGAACTGGCCCATGTGTGGCTAGGGCAAAGTGCCGGTTTCGACTTCCGGGAACTACAACCTTCCGACGAAGCGATCGAGCGGTTTTGCGATCAGATAGCCGCTGAGTTTCTGGTACCTGGAAAACATTTTCAGGAAGTATGGCGCACTTACAGCAACATTCCGCAAGCAGCGCGCTATTTTAAGGTAAGCGAAATTGTCATCGCCCGCCGCGCGCTCGACACAGGAAAAATTAACCGACAGCAGTTCCTCAAATTTTACAATCAATACATCTCACGGGAAATTGAAATAAAGGAGAATAGAAGCTCTGGCGGCGATTTCTATGCAACTACTAAAAAACGTTTAAGCATCACGTTCGCCTCGCACATCAATAATGCCGTAAAATCCGGCAAGCTGCTGTACCGGGACGCCTACAAACTCACGAGCCTCAAAGGAGACACTTTTCAAACATTTTTTGACAAGCATTTCTGATATGGGCATCTATATTGTCGATAGCAATTTTTTCATTCAGGCACACCGCGACAGCTACCCCCTGGACGTCGCGTCTGGTTTCTGGAATCAGGTAAAGACGCTTGCCGAAAGCGGGACAATAGTCAGTATTGATAAAGTGCGTGACGAGCTTTATGATAAAAACGATGCCCTCGAAGGCTGGTGCCGCGCTAATTTGCCCGATTATTTCTTCCGGGATACAGCCGGGGATATTGATTTTTACGCCCGAGTGATAGCATGGGCCTCATCAAAAAGCGAGCATTATCAACCCGGTGCACTCAACGAGTTTCTGGATGCTATGGAAGCAGATGCATTCATTATTGCTCATGCCCTTGCCGATTCACACAACCGAACGATTGTCTCGTACGAACGCAGTGATCCCAATCGCAAAAACAAAATCAAGATTCCAGACGTGTGTCAGGATTTCAGCATTCAGTGCATTCGTCCGATCGATATGTTTCGGCAATTGAAGCTCACATTTTAAAATTTCTCAATCTTTTTCCAAAAAAAATTTGCGCAACTCGAAAGTTGCATATATATTTGCAACCATCAAGTTGCATATTTCAATCGTGTATGAAAGGAGATATATTTCAGGCTATTGCGGACCCGACGCGGCGGGCAATATTGGTTTTGATCGCTGCGCAGTCTATGACGCCCAATGCGCTGGCAGAACATTTTGATACTTCCAGACAGGCGGTTTCGAAGCACATCAAGGTACTCACCGATTGTGAGCTTTTGAAGCAGAACAAAGTCGGGAGGGAGATCCATTATTACTTCAATCCGGTCAAAATGAAAGAATTAGACCATTGGTTGACACAGTTCAAAAAACACTGGGAAGACCGTTTTAATCAATTAGATCAACTTTTAAGCAACCTAAATTCCGATTCCAATGAACAGTAACCTGGTAATGAATTTTTCTGTAGACAAGGAAAATAACCGTGTCAATGTAGAACGGGAATTTGCCGCCCCCGTGGGGAAAGTTTGGGCAGCGTGGACGCAGAGCGAGCTGCTCGATCAATGGTGGGCACCGCGCCCCTGGAAGGCCCGCACGAAATCGATGGATTTCCGCGAAGGCGGCACCTGGCTGTACGCCATGGTCGGCCCCGAGGGCGAAGAGCACTGGTCGAAAGCGGACTATTTGACGATCAATGCTCAGAAAAGCTTCTCGGCAATCGATGCTTTCTGCGATTCGGAGGGAAACCTGAGCCCGGATTTCGCGCGCTCTACCTGGACGAATACGTTCACGGAGGCCGACGGTAAAACGACGGTTTCGGTTTCGATCCAATACGATAAATACGAAGACATCCAGCAAATCATGGAAATGGGCTTCAAAGAAGGCTTTACCATGGCACTTGGTAATCTGGACGAGCTGCTGGAAAAGTAATATCGTTTTGCTTCATCAACAAAAAGTGCCCTGTATGGAATTTTCCGCACAGGGCACTTTTCACTTTAAATGCTTACTCAATCACCGCCGCATCCTTCCGCGCTACCATATAATAAACCGGAATGCCCAACAGCACAATGATGAGCCCCGGCCAGGTGTATTCGGGCTTGTAGATGATCAGCAGCACGCAGAACGCGATACCCATGATAATGTAAATGATCGGCAGGAAAGGATAGCCGAACGCCTTGTAAGGCCGCGGCACATCCGGGCGTTTTTTACGAAGAATGAAAATCCCGATAATGGTAAGCATGTAAAACACGACCACCACGAACGAAATCATATCCAGCAGGTTACCGTATTTACCGCTCAACGCCCACAACGAGGCAATCACGCATTGCAGCCAAAGGCCGATTTCCGGCACTGCATTTTTATTTAATATCCCTACCTTTTTGAAAAACAGCCCATCCTTCGCCATCGAATAATACACCCGGGCGCCGGACATGATGAGGCCATTGTCGCAGCCGAATGTCGAAATCATGATCATCACCGCGATCACGATCGTGCCGGCATTGCCGAAAATGACGTGCGATGCGGTAACGGCTACCCGGTCCTTGTCCGACGAGGCGATCTCCTCCAACGAAAGCACGCCGGTGTACATCACGTTGGTGAGCACGTAAATGACCGTCACGATGATCGTACCCAATGCGAGGCTGAGGCCGATATTGCGCTGCGGGTTTTTGATTTCGCCGGCAATGAATGTCACGTTATTCCATGAGTCGCTGCTGAAAATGGAGCCTACCATCGAAGCGGCAATAGCGCCGAATGCGGCGATGGTGGTGTAGGATTCAATGCTGCCGTCAGGATTGAGTTTGTGCAGGTCCCACATGCCTTCGCCCCAGTTGGCGGCCCACACTTCGGGTTTCATGAATATCAACCCGAAAACGATCAGGCCGAGCAAGCTCAGAAGCTTCGTTAATGTAAATGTCGTTTGAATGATTTTCCCGCTGTTTACGCCACGTGTATTCGTAAACGTCAGCACGACGATTACCACAATGGAAAGCAGCTGGGCGGGACTTATTTTGAGAAAACCGAGATCCAGTGCGACCAGGTCTTCGCTGAATTGCGGGATCAGGTAAGCGGTAAATTTGGCGAATGCCACGGCCACGGCGGCGATGGTGGCGGTTTGGATTACAGTGAAAAAGCTCCATCCGTACAGGAAACCGATCAGCGGGTTATAGGCTTCTTTCAGGTAAATGTATTGTCCGCCTGCCTTGGGGAACATTGCGCTGAGCTCGCCGTAGCTCAATGCGGCCGTGAGCGTCATGAAACCGGTGATAAGCCACACGAACATGAGCCAGCCCACGCTGCCGGTATTGCGCATGATGTCGGCGCTGACGATGAAGATCCCCGATCCGATCATACTGCCGGCTACGAGCATGGTAGCGTCGACAAGACCCAATGAGGGCTTGAAAGAAGTGTTTTCTTGTGGCATAAAGGGTAATAGGTTTATGAAGTCAGGTGTTAATCTGTGAAAACTACGAAGTATTTGGCCTACTCACAATATCTATCCCCTGCCACCCGCTAAAATGGTTACAAAGTGCTGCCCCGCCTTTGTTTATTGATAACGCTCCGGATCGTAGAGCGAAACATTCACCGAAGGCACATGACGATCGGCCATTTCGGCGACGATTTTGCCGGTAGCAGGCCCAAGGCTGATGCCCATCATGCCGTGCCCGCCGGCGATAATCAGATTGCCCAACTTTTTGGAATATCCCAAATAAGGTAAGCCGTCGGGCGAGCAAGGGCGGAACCCGTACCAGATACGGTCTTTCTGCGGCACGGCCACATTCAGTTCCGGGTAATAGTTGGGGATGGAATTGACAATGCCTTCCACCCGGTTCATATTGATCTGATTGTTCAGCGGCGCGAGCTCCATCGTTCCGCCGAAGCGCACCTGCCCGTTCATGGGCGTAACGGCCACGCGGGCTTCCAGCAGCAATGCGGGGTGAACGATAGGGTGCTCCGAATTAGGTTCCATCAAAGAGTAACCTTTGCCCGGCATTACGGGGATAGACAGCCCGGCCAGCTTGGCAAGCTGCGGCATCCAGGAACCGCCGGTCATCACCACGATGTCGCCGGTATAGGTTTTAGCGGCCGTTTTAACCGCCTTGATCTCTCCATTACCCGTATCGAAGCCGGTCACTTCGGTTTTCTGCACGATCTCTCCGCCCAGCGTTTGAATGCTTTTGATCAACCCATTCACCAATGCGGTCGGGTACAAATGGGCGTCGCAGCGGTAATGCACGGCGCCGGCCACGTCGAGTCTGATGCCCGGTTCCAATGCCTGCACCTGCTCTCGGCTGAGCATATCGATGTCCAGGCCGAGCTGCTGGCCCTGCTTACCTACGTGGATTTCCTCCTCGCCGGTTTTCTCGGATTTGTAGAGCATTAATATGCCCTTTTCTTCCAATCCAAAATCCAGGTTTTCGTCTCTGGCAAAATCCTCGTACAAGGCCTTGCTCAGCAAATGGTAGTCGCGCAAATGCGGCGCGGCGCGTTCCACATTCGCTTCGGTGGCCGCTTTCATGAATTTCAAACCCCACGAAATGAGCGAAAAATCGAGCGACGGTTTTACATAAAAAGGGCTGCGGCTGTTGAACATCCATTTGATGCCCTTCGAAACCATACCCGGCGCGGCAAGCGGGATGAAATGGCTCGGCACGATCATGCCCGCATTGCCGGTGGAACAGTTGTCGAACAAATCGCCCTTATCGAGCAACGTCACTTTCCAACCGCTTTTCAGCATGTAATAGGCCGAAGCCAGACCGGTAATCCCGCCACCGATAATGACGGCGCTGCCTTTTTGAATGTTCATCGGAAGCTTTAAGCTGTAAGCGATAAGCCTTAGGCTAAAAGTTTACAGCTGTTTTATTTTCGTTTATAACAATTGTTAGCGCTTTCAGGCTTTAAGCTTTAGGCTGTAAGCTTTAAGCTGCCTTAGTTTCATAATTCTGTTTTGAACTGAACCCTACCATTCTCAGCATACAGCTTACAGCCTACGCCTTAAAGCCCCTACAAAACCTGAAAACCGAATGCATAGGGATCTTCTTCGTCGTCGATAAAAATGGTATTGTGTCCGGTAATCACCGCCCAGCCTTCAATGCCGGGGATCATGGCGGGCCTATCGCCGATGGTTGTTTCTTCTTCTACGGTCCCGATGAATTTGGAACCGATAATGCTTTCGTGTACGAAACGGTCGCCTTTTTTGAGCTTACCCTGCGCATGCCATTGCGCCATACGGGCGGACGTGCCTGTACCGCACGGGGAGCGGTCGATCGCCTTATCACCATAGAACACGGCATTGCGAGCGGTCGATGTCGGATCAAGCGGGGCACCGGTCCACAGGAAGTGGCTCAGGCCCTTGATATGTTCGTTTTCGGGATGGACAAACTGGTACTGCTCGTTCATCCGCTGACGGCACACGCGGCTCCAGCTGATAAGCTGGTCGGCGGTATGGTTTTCGATGCCTTTGAAATTCTCCTGCGGATCGACGATCGCGTAAAAGTTGCCGCCGTAAGAAACATCGACGGTCAATGTGCCCAGGTCAGGGCATTCGACAGTCAGCTTTTCAGCCGCGAGGAATGATTTGATGTTAATCAGTTTGACGGATTTCACCTTCCGGCCTTCCTGCACATATTCCACCAATACCAGCCCGGCAGGGGTTTCGAGGCGTAGCTTACCCGGCACTTTGGGGGTCACCAGGCCTTCTTCAATGGCGATAGTCACCGTTCCGATGGTTCCATGGCCGCACATGGGGAGGCAGCCGCTCGTTTCAATGTAGAGTACGCCAATATCGTTGGCCGGGTCGATGGGCGGGTAGAGAATGCTCCCGCTCATCATATCATGGCCGCGGGGCTCGAACATCAGGCCCTTGCGTATCCAGTCGAATTCCCTCAAAAAATGGAGCCTGCGCTCCATCATGCTGTTGCCCTCGAGGAGCGGCCCGCCACCTGCGACTACGCGTACGGGATTACCGCAGGTGTGGGCGTCGATACAGAAAAAAGTTTTACGCATAAAAGCTCCCGGGCTGCATTTACAGCGCCGCTTTGGTTATTTCGTTATCCACCGTCCGCCAGATTCCGAGCGGGTTGGCGTTCTTCAATTCATCAGGCAAAAATTCGTCGGGCCAGTTCTGGAAGCTCAACGGGCGGGTAAACCGCTTGATCGCGTCCGGGCCTACCGAGGTAAACTGGCTGTTGCTCGACGACGGGAATGGCCCGCCGTGGTGCATGGATTTGCACACTTCAACACCGGTCGGAAAGTTATTGAAGATAATGCGGCCGCATTTGTTCTGGATCGCAGCCACTAACTCGCGGTGCGAGGCCAGGTCTTCACTGGTAGCGAGCAATGTCGCCGTCAGCTGGCCGTGGAGTTTTTCCGTAACCGCCAGCACTTCCTCCGCATTCCGGCATTTTACGATCAATGCAAATGGCCCGAAAACTTCGGTTTGCAAATCGTCATTGATCAAAAAGTCAACACCGGAAACGGTTGCCACCGTGGCAGCGCCTTGTCCGTCGGCCGCCTCGGCAGTCGCGACCGAAAGCACTTCCACGCCCGATTGGCCGATCACTTTCTCGCGGTTACCACGGTAAGCCACCGCAATGCCCGCATTCAGCATCGGCGCGGGAACGATATTGACGATCTCCTGGTCCAGTGCGGCGATAAAGCCTTCCAGCGCCGGGCTGTCTTCCGTGATGAGCAGGCCCGGATTGGTACAAAACTGCCCTACGCCCAATGTCAGTGAACCGGCGTATTGTTTGGCTAAATCCGCGCCGGCCGTGCTCAGCTTGCCCGGCAGCAGGAACACCGGGTTAATGCTGCCCATTTCGGCAAACACCGGAATCGGCTCCTTACGCTTGCTGGCAACCTCTACCAAGGCGAGTCCGCCGCGATTAGAACCGGTAAAGCCCACCGCTTTGATCACCGGGTGGCTAACCAAAGCCTGCGCTTCTTCATTGGTTTCCGTAAAAATATGGGCAAATGTGCCTTCCGGGAAACCGCTTTTGGCTACCCCGCGGCTAATGGCATCAGCCATCAGCTGCGATGTTTTCGGGTGACCGGGATGCGCTTTTACCACCACCGGACAGCCCGCCGCTATGGCGCTGGCCGTATCACCGCCCGCCGTCGAGAATGCGAACGGGAAGTTGCTCGCCCCGAAAACGGCCACGGGGCCGAGCCCTACATTCGTTTTACGGATATCCGGTTTAGGAACGACACGCTGCGGATTGGCGGTATCAATGCTCGCATCGAGCGAATAGCCGTTTTCCACCGCCTGCGCATAGCTTCTCCATTGAAAAACCGTCCGTGCTTTTTCGCCGTTCAGCCGCGCCTCAGGCAGGTTGGATTCCGCCATCGCGGTTTGCACCAGCTCAGGGCCCAGCACCTCGATTTCGTCGGCGATCGCATTCATTAATGCCACACGGCGGCGCAATGCGTAGGCGTTCATTGCTACGAACGCCGTTTGGGCTTTTTCAAGAATAAGGTCTAATTCGGATGAATTCATAATTTGATGTTTTGACAAAAACAGAACAATGCTGCGCATGCAATCTAACGATCATACGGCGCTTTTTTTGTCAATATTACGGTTATTGGTTGGGTAGAGGCCATCCGGATAACAGGGAACCCCTCCGGTTAGGGATATTTATGTGATCGGTTCGCTATAAACAGGCGATTGCTCCGCATTCGGCATCGAAGGAGCCACCTGTTTATAGCAAACACCGTCACCAAGGCATTTGGCTCCTCAGGAGCCTCCTACCCCGACCCGATTTTATGCCACGTCTACCGCCAGATTCAAATAATCCGGCAATTCAGGCTGTGTAGCGATGGCCTGGTCGATAATGGCGATTACCTTCTCGCGTTCTGCGCCGTGGAGCGGCAGACGCGGGGCACGCACGTATTCAGAACCGATACCCATTTTGGCAGCGGCCAATTTGATGTTTTGTACGAGTTTCGGATGAATATCCAGTTCGAGCAATGGCAAATACCAGCGGTAAATCGCCAATGCCTCTTTGTATTGGCCCGCCTTCACGAGGTTGAAGATCGCTACCGTTTCTTTCGGGAACGCATCTACCAAACCACCGATCACACCGTCGGCGCCGAGCATTACCTCTTCCATAATGAGCGTATCCACCCCGCAGAACACGCGGAAACGGTCGCCGAATTTGTTGAAAAGGCGCGTTACATTGCTCACGTCGCGGGTCGATTCCTTGATAGCGTGGATGTTCGGCACTTTTGCCAGCTCTTCAAACATCGGCAGCGTCACTTCGATCTTGTAGTCGAATGGATTGTTATAGACCATGATCGAAAGCGATACGCTCTCGGCGATCGTTTTGAACCAGTTCACCGTTTCGGCGTCGTCGGCCTTGTAGCGCATCGGCGGAAGGATCATCAGGCCGTCGGCGCCAATGCTTTCGGCTTCTTTCGCGATGCTGATCGCCTCCGCGGTGGATTGCTCGGCGATACCCAGCACCACCGGCAGGCCGGCAGGAAGCGCTTGTTTAGCATATTTCACCAGTTCCATTTTCTCGGCCCTGGTGAGTGTACTGGCTTCCCCGAGCGACCCGCCCACGATTACGCCGGTAATACCTGCTTCCACCTGCGCGTCGAGGTTTTTGCCGAACAGTTCAAAATCAACCGTATCATCTGATTTGAATGGCGTCACCAACGCTGGGAAAATGCCAGACCATGCTTCTTTGTTCATATCCTGCTTATGTTAAAATTTTAGTCCAAAATTAATCCATGCCGGCATGCGGATATTCACATGTTTTAATCAATTCCTTACATATTTTAACATAGTCCCTAAATTCACTCAAAGCTTGTTTTCCACGAACACCACCTGCGTCCTGTCGGCCTTTCTGATCTTTTTCAGAAAATCGACCCACGCGGCAAAATCCTTCGATCCGTAACGTCCGCCGTTCATTACCACTTTTCTCGCGCAAATGAGCTTGTTGTTTTCGTAGCTCGTTTTCAGCTCGTAGCTTCCGAAAGCCGACGCGATCTGGAATACAGGCAATGTCGTTTCCAATTTATAGTTGGCCGGAACGTCGTAAGATACGGTATCAAGATCGGTAAAGTTGTAATCCGAAAATGGTAGGTAGAAATCGGACGTGCGCTCGCTCGTGGCCGGCATATCGAAAGTCCTGCTCATCAGGCTGGGCTTGATGAACAGTCGCGTGCCTGTTTTGGTAGCACAGTTGCGGACATTCAGGCTCAGTTTTTCCGTCACCGACGGCTCCGGCTCCACGCCTTCCGCCAGCTCGAAACGGCGCAGGTCCATACTCGGCAGGTTAATATGGCTTACGAGCCATTTCTCCTGCTCTTCTTTCGTGCGGTACTGGATCAGCTGTACCCGCGGTTCGTGCTGCAAGCCGGTGTACCGCGACCTTGCCTCGATCTCCCCATCGCCCGTTTCTGTCAGTTTTACCAATGCCCGGCTTTCCTTTACATTCTGCGGGGCCTTGTAATCCGGCGTCATTACAAGCTTCCCGCCGGTGGGCAGGACCAGCAATGCGGGACGGCTGCCGGTAAAGCTGCCCATGAAGTTGGGCTTCGTATTCGGGCTGGTACATTCGAGCCACACCGTATCTTTCCCCGCGAATGCGCAGGCGATCACATGGTTGAACTTGCTGCTTGGGAAATCGGCTTTGATCTTCGCTTCCTTTCCGGCGCGGATCAATGCGGCACAGGCAGGTATTTCGGCCACTTTCAGCGCGGCGAGGGTGAAATTCGTCAGCGCCTTACAATCGCCGTAACCGGTTTTGGCGACCGTCATCGCGTCGATGGTCTGCCAGCCGCCGATTCCGAGCTGAATGCTTACATACCGCGACCGTCCCTGCATCCATTTATAGATCCGGTCAATTTTCTCCCGGTCGGATTTGGCACCTTTGACCAGCGTCTTCACTTCCTCCTGCATATTGGGAGGCAGAAGGTCGCGGCCTGCATTCAATGTATAGTAAAAACGGCTGAGGTCTTCCCAGGTATTGAAATTTCCCTTGTATTCCTGCACCTCAAAATCCGCAGGCGCCGTAAACACCAGTGGAATGCGGTCGAACGGCGGCAATGGGTAAAAATCGTCGGAACGCGGCCGGGCCAGGTCTTTCTGTGTCCATTCATAAACATCCGATCCCTCGGCATCCTTCGACTTTTTCACGCCCGGCGCGCCATTGCATTCCTGGTAACGGAATGCGAACCCGGCCGGCGTTTTCACCCGGAAATAGGAGTATTCCACGGCACACCCTTCGGCCGGGGCCGGTGTCCAGTCCGGGAAAAACATCATATTCCGCGTGCGCACTTCGCTGATAAACTCGATCGTGTAGGGATAGGAATAGCTTTTTTTGCCGAAGCTGGCCGTTTTCACGCGGTTATCCGAAATGTCGTCCCCGGCGATACCGTCCCCGCGGTCCTCGATATCGGAATTCCGCAGGCGCTTCACCACTTTGCCATTGGCATCATATAATGTACCCGACAGTTCGGTGATCTTCCTGAACTTGTCGTACCACTCCTGCGTGGAGCCGTAGCGGTCCTCCCCTTTTTCATTAAAAATCGTAACCACCAGCCGGGTTCGCTCGACGCCCTCGGCCTGTGATCTGATATCCCAGAACAATTCATCGACACGGATCACCGCATCGGCGTCCTTCGACAGCGCCGGGTTGATTCTAGAAACGCTGAAATCGGTCTGTGCCAAAGCGGCGCCCGGCCATAGCAGCACGGTACATATAATCGTGTTCCAAAAGATTGACTGAAACTTTTCCATAATGGGAGGTATTAAATAGACTTCTTCTTGATCACCAACGGCTGGGCGTGCTTTTGCACCACGCGCTCGAAAAACTCTTTCAAGTCCGCATATTCCTCGGGCAGGAAGCGGGTGCGGCTCACCTGCACCATGCTGTTGACCTGGATTACATTACCGACCTGGCGTACCTGGTAGGAAAATTTGCCCCCTTTGTCGGGCAGCATGATGATTTCCGTTTTGGGCATTTCTTCGAGCGCATAACCTTCGGGCAATGTAAAATTCCCGATGAATGAATTGGAAATACCCGTAGCCAGGTCGATCGGATAAATGCGCTCCTTGGATTTCAGCGGGTTTTTGGTCCAGCGGCCGGCCATAATCGGGTTGAAATAGAACACGCCGGGCGATGCATTCTCGTCTTCCAGTTCGAAATCGCAGCTCACATTGACAGTACCTTTATAATCGTCGGCCTTGTTCTTGATCGCCAGGTTCTGGATTTTCCATTCCGGTACCGTTTTCTTCAACGCGTCGTGGTACACATTATCGGCCTCCGTGGCGTAAGACGAGCGCCAGTCGAGGGCCTCGTAGCCGCCGTAGGAAATGCTGTAACTGCCTTTGACCATGCCGTCTTCTGGCAGGATATTCGCCGTGATCATTTCCAGCTTGCTATCCGAGTCGATCGGGTTGATTTCCACGAACCGGCCCTGGCCTTTTTTCGGTATCAGCCTGCCAAATCCGTTCAATGCGCGCTCGGGAAGCAAGCCCGGCTTCGCGAACGATTCCGAAGCGTCGAGAAAATAGGTTTTCTCCCCGATCTTCACATGCGCGATCACATAATTGAAGCTTTCGAGCAACGGAATATGCTGGTGTACATAGCCGTGCGACCGGGTACTGAGCAATATCGGGTCGCATTCCAGGTCCAGCTCGCGCAGCAGCACCGTCAGCATGAGGTTAATATCGCACGCATTGCCTTTGCGGTTGTCGTAAGCCTTTTTAATACCGTCCCCCGAATACAGGCCCGAAGTACCGTCCCATTTCATATGCGCCTGCACGTACTTGTACGCCAGCGTCATGCGTTCGAGCGGATCGGTCGTTTTCTTGGCGATTTCGTCGCGTACCTCCTTTAAAAAGCCGCTGCGACCGAGCTCGCCGCCGAACCATTTGGCCTCGCCGAGTGTACGCTCCACATTCTCCCAGGTCTGCGAGTAGTTTTTGTGGATCTGTCCCGGCACATTCACGCTCGCAAGTTCGAACGAGATTTTGGAAAGATAGTCCATCTCCGTCGTGATGAACGGCTCGTTCACGAATGCCGGCGCATCTTTCACGACGAACCGGTACGACCGGCCCGACCCGTCGAAGCTGGCATGGCCCAGGGTTACATTCACCGATTCCTGCTTGTTCATATAAAGCGGCAGAAAGCCGCCCATGGTCATTTTGTAATCGAGGAAATTGGGGATAATGATATTGTATTCGCTCCATTGAATGGGAATCGAAGCCTGGAACGTCCACGGCTTCGGCTCGACCCGCACGGTGAAGGGCGAGTTCAGCGTGTACGAATACTCGATAACCGAACCTTTTTTGACGTTCGTGAGGTTAAACTTGGAAGTAGTGTAGTTGTCGGTGGACTTTTCGCGACGGACGGTTTTGCGTTCCAGCTCGGTTTTCACGATCTGGCCGTTTTCCAGGTTGTAGGTGTAGCCTTTGAGGCTTTCCACCCATTCCTGGTCCTTATAGCTCTGCCCTTCGTAATAGGGGATACCCACCGACGCCCTGTCCAGTGCCGATTCTTTGAGGATCTTGATCCTGACCCAGATATCCGTGCTCATAACCAGGCCTTTGAGGTTGTCGTAGCTGAAAGTCACTTTTCCGTAGTCGTACAATACCACGGCATCGGCGGTACTATCGCCGGGATAAGCAGTCATTTCAAGCGAAGCACGGTCGATCTGCCCGAGTTTGGGTTTGAAATCTTCCTGGGCAAATGTTTGAAAAGTGATAAAAAGCAGCAGGAAAAGGATGGATGCGTGTTTCCTGCGGAACAGACAGGACAGTCTGCTGGAAAGTAAAAAAGTAGTCATGAACAAGTAGATGAGGAGTAACAAAATTGATGCATTATCGTACAGTTAATTCGATTTTCAAAGAAAAATTTATAACCGAAACCGGATTTTTTTTCACTTAGACCGAAACTGGCTGAAAACGGATTTTAATGCCTAATTTTGACACTCAAACACGGCCGGAATGTTGCATGGCCGCTTGTTCCTGCTAACCCATAATCTTAACATTTATCTTTACTCTATGTCATCTTTTGAAAATGCAAGCCCCATCCGCGTACTGGTAGTCGGTTGCGGGAACATGGGCGCTTCCCATGCCTTTGCTTACCAGCTGCTGGATGGTTTCGAGATCTGCGGGATCGTTTCGACCGGCAAAAGCAAAGAGGTTCTCAATGAAAAACTAGGCGGCGGTTATGCCCTTTTCAATGACTATGAAACAGCATTGAAAGAGACCAAACCCGACGCCGTCTGTATCTCCACTTATCCCGATACGCACGAAGATTTCGCTATCAAGGCCCTGGAAGCCGGCGCGCACGTGTTTATCGAAAAACCGCTCGCAGACACCGTAGCAGGTGCCCAGCGCGTAGTAGAAGCGGCCAAAAAAGCCGACAAAAAAGTGGTAGTGGGCTACATCCTGCGCGTACACCCGTCGTGGGAGCGCTTCGTGACCGAAGCACAGGGCCTCGGCAAGCCGCTCGTGATGCGGATGAACCTTAACCAGCAAAGCCACGGCTACATGTGGGGCGTTCACCGCAACCTGATGAAGAGCCTCAGCCCGATCGTCGACTGCGGCGTACATTATATTGACGTCATGTGCCAGATGACGCGTTCGAAACCGCTTCGCGTGAATGCGATCGGGGCGCGACTGACGGACGACATCCCTGCCGGCAACTATAACTACGGCCAGCTGCAAATCTGGTTCGAAGACGGCTCAGTAGGCTGGTATGAAGCAGGCTGGGGACCGATGATCAGCGAAACGGCGTTTTTTGTGAAAGACGTGATCGGCCCGAAAGGCTCCGCGTCCATCGTAGCGAAAGATGCGGGCGGCACGGGAAAGTCTTCCTCCGTTGAAGCGCATACAAAGACCGAATCGATCCGCGTACACCACGCCGACCTGAACGGTTCCGACGAATTCGTGAAAGAAGACACCTGGATCAACCTCGAAGACGAGCCCGACCACCAGGAGCTTTGTAACCGCGAGCAGCGCTACTTCCTGCGCGCGATCACCGAAGACCTCGACCTGACCGATCACCTGTCCGACGCGGTAACGAGCCTGCAGATCGCATTTGCCTGCGACGAATCCGTGAAAACGGGACGGACCGTGGATCTCGCTTAGGCATTTCCAGACCTTTTTCAGAGCCCTGCCTGCGGTACCAGCCGCGGGCAGGGCTTTATGTTTTAATATAGGATTTTAGCACATAGCGGTTACATTTTAAGGGAATATTATAGGATATTCGCAAAAAGTTGTCTTCAAAAATGTGTGTGTGCAGGTGGGTCTGTTTGCCCGAAATTGACCTGTAACTACCTGATTTATTGTACGGAATTGACAATTTTTGATAAGATTTGTGCAAACGTTTGCATAAAATATTCTTTATTTTCCTTCCCCATTATTCGAAATCTATTGTTAAATATTATAATATTGCAACGCGTTTTCTTAAAGACTTTTATTAATACTACTGACGCCAATTACTTTGAAGCATTTGCCGGCAGATTATCGGTTGCAGTTCCCGGATAATCCGCCAATCCATTCCATCCTCCGTCAGAGAAAACGTAACGTATCATACCTTTTTTGAAATAGCGTCGCCAGGCTCTGTGGTCATGATTTGATTCAAAAAACCAGGTATGGATTGTTGCGCGCCCGATGGAATGTAATTTATTGAATACAAACTATAATTATTTCACTATTCACCGAAACGAAAATTTAAACAGTAAACCGCAAACTATGATTAAACAAAAAACGCAAAATCCTAATGAACAGAGAATTAAGACTAAAATTCGTGTTATCCAAGACTGCATGAGAAACGTTTAACAAGCCTTACTACATGAAAAATACCGATACCAATCAATGGTTGCTCCGAATGAGGGGCATCCGTAACTCTCTATTGCTCCTGCCCGCGCTCGCCAGCCCCGTGCTCGTGAATGCAGCCCTCGCCAACTCCGGAATCACTGCTACCATTCGCGCCGATAAAACCCTCAAAGGAAAAGTAACCGACAAAGAAACCGGTGACGGCCTCCCAGGCGTAAACGTGGTCGTAAAAGGTACCAGCAGCGGTACTACCACCGACGGAGAAGGTAACTATACGCTTTCTGTACCTGATAATGCTACGCTGGTTTTCAGCTTTGTAGGTTATATCAGCCAGGAATTGCCTGTTGGTAACCGCACTACCCTCGACGTTTCACTCGCCGCTGATTCCAAGGCGCTTAGCGAAGTAGTCGTGATCGGGTACGGTACCGCGAAAAAATCCGACTTGACCGGTTCCGTAGGTTCCGTGAAAGAAGAACAGCTGAGAGAACGCCCTGCACCTTCATTGAACCAGGCTTTGCAAGGTAAGATTTCCGGTGTGCAGGTGAACGTGAACTCGGGTCGCCCGGGTGGCCGCGCCAACGTGCGTATCCGTGGTTTCAGCTCCATCAACTCGTCCAATAACCCGTTGTACGTGGTGGATGGTGTAATGCTTCCACAAGGTAACCAGAACCAGCAGAGCCAGGCGATCGACTTCATCAACCCGAACGACATCGTGTCGGTAGAGGTGTTGAAAGACGCGTCTTCAACGGCGATTTATGGTGCCCGTGGTGCCAACGGTGTGATCATGATCACGACCAAAAGAGGCCGGTCGGGCGAAAGCCAGATCACTTATGGTCTTGATTTGAGTGTACCGACCGTAGGTCCGAAAAGAGCGAAAGTGTTGAACGCCCAGCAATATATGGACGTGGAAGACCTCGCTTACAAGAACATGGAGAAGTTCGACAAGGCAGGTTGGGATGCTAAAAAATATGTGACCCACGATCCACAGGTACGTCGTGCCCAGCTGGCAGCTGCCCACCCCGACGTGTTCACCAAACGCCCGGACGGCACATTTGCCCCTAACTACGACACCGACTGGTTTGACGAATCGACACAAAACCGTGTCTCGCAGAACCACCAGCTCGGTTTCAGCGGCGGTAACGAGCGTACGACCTACTCGTTGTCACTCAACTACCGCGACGATCAGGGTTTGATCAAAACATCTTATCTGAAACGTTATGCTACCCGTTTCAGCATCGACGACCAGGTCAAGAAATGGCTGCGTCTGGGTGGTACTCTGAGCTACAATAATCAGGCTGAAAACCTTGTCGACATCAACGACGCCGTACCTCGCCAGATGGTGGAAGACTTCCCTTTTCTTCCTGTTAAATGGCCGGACGGATCTTATGCCAACAACCGCGATTATCCCGGTGCGGAAGGTTCTTTCAGCTCGGTACACCGTTTGATGGGACGTAAATTCAACCTGAATACTCAAACTACCCTCGGTAGCCTATACGGAAACGTGACGCTTGCAAAAGGCCTTGAATTCCGTACGGTATTGGGTGTGAACGTGATCAACCAGGAAGTAAACCAGTCGCAAACGCGTACATTGACGCCGGGCGAATTGGGTACTGCGAGAAAAGAAACCAGAAAAGAGACTTTCTGGTCATGGGAGAACTTGCTGACCTATAACAAAACCTTCGGTATCCACTCGATCAACGCCCTCGCCGGTATTTCATGGCAGGAAACGAACGTAGCTACGACCGGTGTAGGTGCGCAAAACTTCTCGACCGATTACTACGGATTCGATAACCTCGGTGCCGGATCTGTGGCGCCTTCGTCCAGCCCTTACGTATCAGGTGCTTCCCGCTTTGCATTTAACTCGTACTTCGGTCGTTTGAACTATACCTTGCTCGACAAATACCTGTTGACAGTGACAGGCCGTGCGGATGGTTCTTCGAAATTCGGTGATAACCACAAGTTTGCATTCTTCCCGTCGGCGGCCCTTGCATGGAAAGTGTCTGACGAAGAGTTCCTGAAAGGCAACCCGATCATTTCGAGCCTGAAAGTTCGTACCAGCTATGGTTTGACAGGTAACTCGGAAATTCCTCCGTACTCGTCACTCGGCTTGCTGCGCTCTAACTACGCAACAGTTTACGGCGACACCCGTTTCGGCGGAACCGGTATCAACAGGCTTGCCAACAACGATTTGCGCTGGGAAAAAACAGCTCAGACCGACGGTGGTCTGGAAATCAGCTTCCTCAAAGGAAGAATCTCTCTGGAAGCGGATTACTACTACCGCAAAACCACCGACATGCTTTTGGATGCGCCTGTACCACGTACAAGCGGCTACGCAACGATCCGTCGTAACATCGGTTCGATGGAAAACAAAGGTTTCGAATTCGGCTTGAACACGACGAACATCGAGAAAGAAAACTTCTCATGGAATACCAGCTTCAATATCTCGTTCAACAGAAACAAAGTGTTGTCACTGGCAACCCCGGCGGACATCTTCGGTGTGGGCGGTCCTTCGATCACCAACCAGACTAGCGTAATCCGTATCGGCGAGCCGGCAGGTGCATTCTGGGGATTGACCCGCCTGGGTACTTGGAGCACTGCTGAGGCGGATGAGGCTGCGAAATTCACCAGCTACCGTGGTAACCTGAAAATGTTGCCGGGTGATATCAAGTACAAAGACGTGAACGGCGACAATGCGATCACCGATGCCGACCGCGGTATTATCGGTAACGGTTCTCCGAAAGGATGGGGATCACTCTCAAACAGCCTCCGTTTCATGGGCTTCGATCTGACCCTCGACCTGCAATTCTCATACGGAAACGACCTGATGGACATGAACCTGCACGCCAGCGAAGACCGCCAGGCTTTGGCGAACAGCTACACGACCGTACTGGATGCATGGACTCCTGAAAACCAGAACACGCCGATCGCCCAAGTTCGCGATACCAAGGCTGGTTACGTGACGAACGTAGATACGCGCTGGATCTTCGACGGTTCATTTATCCGCGGCCGTAACCTGTTGCTGGGCTACAACTTCCCGTCGGAAATTGCGAGCAAGCTGAAAATGAGCAAACTGAGACTGTACGTTTCCGCTCAGAACTTCTTCATCATCAGCAAATATCCGTTCGGCGATCCTGAGCAGACTCCAATCCGCGGTGGCGATGGCGACAACGTATTCTCGCAAGGTATGATCTGGCACAGCTATCCTAAGCCAACCACATTCCTGGGCGGTATTCAGGTTGCATTCTAATCTACGGGACGGTTGTATCATTCAAAATGACATTCAGCATGAAACTTAATAACAAAAAATTCTATCAACTTTTGCTCTGCGGAGCGATCCTGCTGGGACCGACTGCCTGCTCCGACTTCCTCGACGAGCAAGATCCGTCGAACCTTCAACCGGATACCTTCTACACCATTCCCGATCACGCGGAAGCGGCCATCGCGGCTACTTATGCAGAAATGCGTTTCTTCGGTGATGGTGCCGGTATCTTCTCGGCCAACTGGCAGATGCTCGAAGCGCCAACCGGTACCGCAACCACCGAAACAGGCCAGAACTCCGACCTGAACAACCTGTACGCACTCATTTACGATGGTAACACAGGCCATATCAGCAACTGGTGGAACGGCTTGTACCGTGTGATCGCGAACGCCAACCTGGCAATTGAAAAAATCCCGGGCATTCAGTTCCCGGCTGCCAATGAGGCACAGAAAGTGAGATTGCTCGGCGAAGCGCGTTTCCTGCGTGCATGGGCTTATTTCTATGCGGTAAGATTGTGGGGCGATGTACCTTTGGTGACCAAGCCGCAAACTGCAAACTCCGAAGATTTCTTCCCTGCAAGAGCATCCCAGGAAGAAGTGTACAAGCTGATCGTGGACGACCTCCTGGCTGCGGAAGCTGCCAATCTGGCCGACTACAATGCCAACGGACGCGTATCCAGAATGGCTGTGAAGGCTTACCTGGCGAAAGTGTACCTCACGATGGCAGGTTTCCCATTGTCAAAAGGTGCTTCGCATTACAAACTGGCGGGCGACAAAGCGAAGGAAGTGATCGACTATGCGAAGGCTAACCCTTCAACATTAGGTTTGTTCGCAACTTACAAGGAGCTGCACGACGAGAAACTGAAAAACCGCATGGAGCACATGTTCCAGATCCAGTACAACAGTGTGGTGGCAGGTTTCCCATTGAACGACTTCTTCCCGAACTTCAAAGCGGTAACTTACTCGGGTCCTAGCGGAACGGGTAGCACAGTGCCAACGATGTCGTTCTACAAGTCCTACGAAACAGGCGACCTTCGTACCAAAGATCAGGAAGGCTGGTTCTACACCACCTACTATACCAATGGTACCGGCGAGAAATTCGACCTGGGCGCCCCTTACGTGTTCAAATACTTCAACATTGCGGCATTGGGTGGCCCCGGCATTACCCCTACTCGCTTGAACAACCTGAACGTGAACCAGATGCGCTACTCGGATGTGCTGCTCATGTACGCAGAAGCACAAGCTGAGCAGGGAACTGTTGACCAGGAAGCATACAATGCATTGAAAGCGATCCGCGACCGTGCGAAACTGACTACGCCTGCGATCGGCACTTATACAGCCACTACCTTCAAAGAAGCTGTCTGGAAAGAGCGCTGGCATGAATTCGCTTACGAAGGCATTACCTGGTTCGATATGGTACGTCTGCGTAAGGTGTTCAACGAGGAAACCAAGAAGTTCGACAACTTCGTAGGTCACCGCAACCTGAACGTGAGTGGTGGTGCTCCATTGCTGGAAAAACACCTGCTGTTCCCGTTGGGTATCCAGGAAATGAGAAACAACCCGAGCCTGAAACCTCAGAATCCGGGTTACCAATAATAATTTCTTATCTGTTTTTCAAAAGCCGGCCTTCATCTGAGGGCCGGCTTTTTTCGTTCTTATCAACAGACACCGCGCCCCGCAAAGTCATTTTCCTTTATATTCACAACCTGAGATCTACCCAAAACCTTGCAATGCTGAAAAGGACAGGTTTTTCTGCCAGGCTCCCCGCGCACTGCTGGCCGGTGCTGTTTTGCCTGCTAGCCGGCATGGTGAATGCCCGCGCGCAGCTCGTCGTCACCAGCCCGGCTGCCAGCCAGGTGATGCAGCGCAATGCGGCCGGTACGGCGTCGATAGCCATTACCGGCTACGCGCATTACCCCTATTCAAGCATTCAGGTGACATTGACGCCCATCGAGGGCAATACCCATCCTGCTCAGGCGCAGCAGCTCGACGATACCCAGCTCGCGCAAGGCTTTCTTCACACCACATTCACGGCCGCTACCGGCTGGTACCGCCTTAAACTCATCGCCACGGCGCCCAACGGCGTAACCGATTCCGCCGTCGTCGCGCGGGTGGGCGTGGGTGAAGTGTTTCTCGTCACCGGTAATTCCAACGCCATGGGCCTGCCGGGGCTCGGCGCGAAAGATGCTTCGGCAAATGTGGTTTCCTACAATGCGGTGAATAAAACGCTGAATGCGGAAAACATTACCGTAGCACCCGACGGCCCGATGCCCGTTCCTGCATTCGAGCCTTTGAAAAGCGGCAACAACATATTTCCCAATGGCGAAACGGCCTGGTATTGGGGCGAGCTGGGGGATTTGTTGTTCCAAAGATGGAAAACGCCCGTGCTATTCTACAATACCGCCTGGGCGGCCGCCAATGCAGAAAACTACCGCGACGCCGCTTCGGGCAAGGATGCGTACAATTTATATGTAGGTAAATTCTGGCCCAACCGGCAGCCATATACCAATATCATCAACACGATGCGCTACCTCATCTCGCTCACCGGCGTGCGGGCTGTGCTATGGGCGCACGGAGAAAATGACGCGCAGCTGGGTTTCAATGAAAACCAGTATTTCGAAGGCATCCGTACGCTGATCCTGAACAGCCGCAAAGATTCCGGCTACAACATTGCCTGGTACATTGCCCGCAACTCGGCCAGCAACCAGCTGAAAGACCCTTACCTGCCGGTCCTGAACGCGCAGAACCGCCTGATAGCGCTCTCCGGTTTCAATGCCTTCCAGGGCCCCTATCTCGACACCATCCAGATTCCCCGCCCGGCTTCCGCACATTTCGAAAACGTCCCCGGCGGTGTGCAGGGCCTCTCGCTTGCGGCCCGCGCCTGGAACCGCAGCCTGGCCGACACGGCCATCGCCCGCACCACGCCCCTGCAACCCGCCTACGCTTTACACACAGGCGTAACGCCCGCCCGCATGTACCCGGGCGCGACGTTCAACCTGCCATTCGTCGTGACGGGCAGTGTCCCCGCCGACCTGCAAATCGCCGCGGAACTATACGATGCGGAGGGACACTTCATCGCTGTGGCAGGGAACGGAGCAGGTAGTCCATTGAAAATCCAGCTTCCCGCGTCGCTGGCCAATGGCGCCTACCGCATCCGGCTCGCAGGCCAAAACCCCATGCTGCCCGGCAGTCTTTCCGGTACATTTTACGTTGAAAGCTCAGCGCGGGAGATCGATTATGTGCATGCGATCAGCACGAAGACCCTCGGGGCGGATATGCGTATGGCCTGGGCCCTGGCACCGGTGCCGGGCCTCGCCACGATTACCCTCCAAAAAACTACGAACGGCCAAACCTACACCGATCTCGAAACCTTCACCGCGCCGCCGGCCAATGCGTCGGGTGTATACGGCTTTACCGACACCGCCCCCGGCGACGGGACGCTGTTTTACCGGCTGAAACTCGGGTATTCCAATGGCAGCACCTCCTATTCGACCATTATCACCTTGTTCCGCAACGGCGCACCGGCCCCATGGACGGTATTCCCGAACCCGGTTACCCAACAGCATTTTTACGTCATGCCGCCCGCCGATCCCGCCACCATCGAAGAGGGCATTACCTGCCGCATTTTCGACGCGGCCGGCCGCGAGCACCCGTTGTACACCTCCGCGCACGAAGCGGTCGGGTTACTTTCCGTACGGCCCGTGTACGCGTTGCCGGCCGGCAAATACATCTTGCAGGTAACCGCAGGCGATCAGCGCCACACGCGTCATATTGTTTTTTATTAAGAAAATATATCCTTTTAACAGACAGACTATTCCAACGCCGACTGCGTCCGATGTGTCCAATGGTGAGTACTCCGTCCCGAATTGCTAAACCACCTGACTCATGAAAAAATTGCTACTCATCGCGTTGCTCTTCCATGTGCTCAATGCCTGCACCAGCAGCAAAACAGACATTCCCGTTCCGCTTGAAATTTCAGAAACCAACCTCAAAGATTACCACGTTATCTCCATCGCATTCGAAGCTTCCGGCACAGCCTGGCTCGGGACGCTCGGCCAGGGGCTCATCCGGTACAGCAGCTCCGGCATTTCCGTTTTCGATTCCACCAATTCCATTCTGAGCAGAGCCGCCATCTGGGACATCGACGTCGATAAAAAAGGCAATGTTTGGATCGGTACCGACGATCTCGTGAAATTCGACGGCAGCCGGTTTACCCGCATTAATCACACCCAATACAACCTTCCCCGCAATGCCGTACGCGCGGTCGAGGTCGATGGGGCCGACAATGTGTGGTTTTCGGCCGGCGCATCCCGGCAGGGCGGCCTCGTGAAGTACGACGGAAACCAGTTTACGGCATTTACACCGCAAAACTCCCGGTTGCCCGGCAACCTCGTCGCCGGCATTGCCATCGACCAGGAAAATACCGTTTGGGCGGCATTGAACGACGGCGTCACTTCTACCTCGATGGCACGCATTAAAGGTGATGAATGGACGATTTTCGGGGAGAAAGAGCTCGGTTTCAATCCCTATTATTACGGCAACATCGTCACTAACAAGCAGAATGAGCTCGTCGCGTCGATCAATTACGGACTGTCGAGCGCGATCGTTCCCGGCAGGCCGCAGATATTCCGGTTCAACGGCAAGTCGAGCCAGGTGATTAATCTGCCGCAGGACGACAAATTGGTGTATATGACGCAGCAGGTTTTCGTAGACCGCGACGACCGCATATGGGCCGCATTCTGGAGCGATAAGGAATACGGCGTGTTCCGCAACGGCAGCTGGGAGCTCAAAGACCTCGACGAAAGCGGCGGCATTTTCGCCATTGCCCAGAGCCCGGCCGGCCAGGTATGGCTCGGGGGCGGCAAAGGTGTTTTTATATTAAAGTAAAAAACGAAAGGCGGGCCTGTGACAGCCCGCCTTTGCGATGTAATGATTTCGGAAGATTAGTCCTCGAACAAACTGCCCAGGCCACCGATCACCGAACCGCTTTCTTTTCTCGAATTAGGACCGTAAGCGGAAAGCCGCTGGATCAGTTTGGAAATCGGCATCGACTGTATCCAGCAACGGCCAGTCCCGCGCAATGTGGCCAGGAACATGCCCTCGCCACCGAATACCATCGATTTCAACCCGCCCGAACGCTGGATATCGAAGCTCAGCGACTGCTCGAATGCCACCACGCAGCCGGTATCGATGCGCAATGTCTCGTTGTTCAACTGCTTCTCCATCACGACGCCACCCGCGTGCACGAACGCCATCCCGTCGCCTTTCAGTTTTTGGAGGATAAAACCTTCGCCGCCGAACAAGCCCGAGCCGAAGCGCTGGTTGAAATGGATTTTCATGCTTGTACCCATCGCCGCGCACAGGAAGCCGTCTTTCTGCACGATCAATTCGTTGCCGTAGATTTTCGACAGGTCGATGGGCATGACCGTACCGGGATAAGGCGCCGAAAAGGCTACTTTCTTCTTGCCTACACCGCGGTTGGTAAAATGCGTCATAAACAGCGACTCTCCCGTGAGCAAACGCGTACCTGCCTGGAAAATCTTGCCCATCACGCTCTGGTTCGCTTCCGAGCCGTCGCCCATTTTAGTTTCGAACTGAATGCCGTCTTCCATAAAAAGCATTGCTCCCGCTTCGGCGATCACGGTTTCGTTCGGATCTAATTCGATTTCAACGACCTGAATGTCGTCGCCGATGATTTTGTAGTCGATTTCGTGTGAGATCATTTTTTCGTAAAAAGTTTATGGTTTATTCTTCCTCTTCTTCCTCCTCGGAGCTCTTTTTCTTCGATTTCCGGGTTTTCCGACCGGGGATATCCTCGCGGTCACGGAGTTTTTTGTCATCCACATTTTTATTCAAAAATTCATTGATACGGTCCATATCAAAGCTCGTGGTGATCTCACCGAACGAGTTGATCTGGATATCAAAACCTTCCAAATCCTTATGCACACGCGGTTTTTCGGGCGCGGGTTTGGATGTCTCCGACTGTTTTTTCTTAGCCATGTGTTTGATGCCAATGGGCACTGAGGCCCGTTATTCACTTATTACGAAAATATGCAATGATCCCCGCCGATTCAATGGAATTTGATTCTGCGGTAGGCCGGAACTTACGCCAGCCGGATTTGGGCTGACAAGCGGTTCAGCGCACCTTCCAGCCTGGCCACGACTTCTTCTTTTCCAAGGATCTCCATGATGATCATCAAATCCGGGCCGGCACCGGCGCCGGTTACCGCCAGGCGCAATGCCTGCATGATCTTGCCCATTTTGATTCCCAGCGATTCCATCGTCGCCGAAAGCACTTCTTTAATATCGTGCGCCACGAAATTTCCTTCGAATGCCGCCAATGCCTCCTTGAAACCGCCGATCGCATTCACCGCTTCCTCGTTCCATTTCTTGATCACCACATCCTGGTCGTATTCTTCCGGCGCGTTGAACAAAAAGAGCGATTCCGAAACGATCTCCCTGATAAAATGCACGCGGTCTTTCAGCAAATGCACGATCTGCGCAAGCTGGCCGTCATTGACCGTAATGCCTTTCACGGCATACAGCGGTTTCAGTTCCGCGATGATCGCCGCGTCGTCCAGTTGTTTCAGGTATTGCTGGTTAAACCAGTTTGCTTTTTGAATATCGAATCTGGCGCCCGCCTTGTGCACGCGGTCGAAACTGAACGAAGCGATCAGCTCGTCCATGCTGAAAATCTCCTGCTCGGTACCGGCATTCCAGCCGAGCAATGCAAGGAAATTGGCCGTTGCGCCGGGCAGATAGCCTTCTTCACGGAATCCGCGCGCTTTGTCGCCCGTGTTAGGGTCGGTCCATTCCAATGGGAAGATCGGGAAGCCGCCCAGGTCGGCATCGCGTTTCGAGAGCTTGCCGTTACCGTCCGGTTTGAGCAGCAATGGCAGGTGCGCAAACTGCGGCATCGTGCTTTCCCAGCCCAGGTAGCGGTATAGCAGCACGTGCAGCGGCGCCGAAGGAAGCCATTCCTCGCCCCGGATCACGTGGGTGATGCCCATCAGATGGTCGTCCACGATGTTGGCCAAATGGTACGTCGGCATGCCATCCGATTTCAAAAGCACCTTATCGTCGATCTGCGACGAATGCACTACCACCCAGCCGCGAATGAGGTCGTTGAAACGGATATCCTCTTTCGGGCTGATTTTCATACGGATTACGTACGGGTCGCCGCTTTCGAGGCGCGCTTTCGTTTCCTCGGCCGACAGCGTCAGCGAGTTGGTCATTTCCGTCCGGGTAATCGCATTGTATTGCACGGCCGCCACTTTCGCGGCTTCGAGGCGCTTGCGCATATCGTCCAGCTGCTCGGGGGTATCGAACGCATAATACGCTTTCCCTTCCTGAACAAGCCTTTCCGCATATTCGCGGTACATTTCTTTTCTTTCCGACTGCCGGTATGGCGCGTGCGGGCCACCTTGCTGCGGGCCCTCGTCGATGCCGATACCCAGCCATTCCAATGCTTCCAGGATGTATGCCTCAGCGCCCGGAACGTAACGGTTCTGGTCGGTATCTTCGATGCGAAGCAGCATCTGGCCGCCTTGCTGGCGTGCAAACAGGTAGTTATACAGGGCAGTACGCACACCGCCCGCGTGCAGCGGACCGGTGGGACTAGGCGCGAATCGTACCCTGACAGGTCTATTATTCATTATTCAAAAAATTAAGTTTAATGTGTTTGTCATTTGTGGTCATGGGTTGTCAGGTATTGTCGTTTGTAGTTAAAACTCTCTCTCCTCTCAACACTTGACTCACTTACCACTTCTCGACCATACTTGACTACTTCCTGACCATTCCGCAAGCCGTTACTCAACCGCAATCACGGAAATTTCGACATTCACGTCTTTCGGCAGGCGTGCTACCTGTACGGTTTCGCGTGCGGGAGGTTCTTTGGTGAAAAAACTGCCGTAGATTTCGTTCACGGAGGCAAAATCGTTCATATCGCGAAGGAAAATACTGGCTTTTACCACGTGCTGAAAACCAAGGCCCGCAGCGCCCAGGATATGGCCGATGTTCTGCATAACCACGCCGGCCTCCGCTTTGATATCGCCCGACTTCGCCAGTTCCGCGGCGATCTGTCCTGAAACGTATACGGTGCCATTTATTTTAACAGCCTGGCTGTAAGGACCAATGGGGGCCGGTGCTTTATCCGAGAAGATGATCTGTTTGGGCATAAGTAACAAAGAGTTGATGCCGCAAAATTACCAAATAATGCCGTGCCTACCGACTTATTCCACCTTAAAAAGCGCTTTCAGCTCGGTAGCTTCGGCTGCATTGAGGCGTCCGGCGAGCACGAGCCGCAGCTGACGGCGGCGAAGTGCGCTCAGGTACAACTCATTTTCCTCGTCCGATTCGGGTTCGAGCGGGGGAACTTCGATGGGCCGGCCGTTCTGGTCAACGGCCACAAATGTGTAGAATGCGCGGTTGGTACTCACCCGCACGCCCGCCGGAATGTCCTCCGCCCACACTTCGAGGAACACCTCCATCGAAGAATTGAATGCCCGCGTCACCTTCGCGCGCATGGTCACGATGTTGCCCAGGCGGATGGGCTCTGTAAACGACACATTATCCACCGAAGCCGTCACCACAATGCGATTGGAATGCTTTTGTGCCGAAATGGCCGCGCAAATGTCCATCCAGTGCAGCAGCCGCCCTCCCATCAGGTTGTTAAGTGTGTTGGTATCGTTGGGAAGCACCATTTCGGTCATGGTCACTTCGGATTGATGCGGCTTTTTGGCTTTCAGCATGTCGATCGTAAAATGTATTTAAAACTTGGGGCAGCGGGTCTTTCTCCGCTCGATGTTCTGGGTGCGGTTGCCGATGAGGTAGGTGGCCCGCACCTGTAAAAAAAGATAACTATCCTTGCTTTTGGCGCTTCCGCGGTTCCAGCCCGGCTGGCGCGGCTGCTCGCCGATCTCCGGCGCACGGTCGGATAGCGCCCGCGCGATGTCGCTCGGCAGCTGGTCGGGATTGGGATACACCGTACTCACATCGTCGAGGTAATCGGAATTGACGAAGTTGTTGCAGAGTTCGAGGCCGAGGCTGAGGCGCTGTGTGGTTTTCATGGAAACACCAATGCCGGCGGTGAATACCAATGGCAGTCTTTTGTATTTAACACCCTCGGTGGTGAGTTCGGGCAAGCTATACCACGTCCCGCCGAGCTGCGCTTTCGGGCTCAGGTAAGTGGCGCCCACGCCGGCAAACAGGTAGGGATTAATGGGCGACTGGCGGTTGTAAGCAAACAAATCGGCCTGCACGCCGAGGTTGATGTCCGGATTGAATGTTTTAAATGAAAGGTTGTTCTGAAAGTTTTTGGAATACTGCTGATCGCCGGAAACCTGGTAAAAACGCAGCTCGCCGCGTGCGCTGACGTGCTCCGTGAGGCGGTAAAGCGCCCCCAGCGAGATCGACGGCCCCAGTCCGAGATGCTTCATATTGACCCCGTCATTCAGGTCGCCCATGTAATAGGCCACCCCCACGCCGGCCGTCACGCTTAGCACGCCGAAAGGATCGGTATAGCGCCCCCCGAACTTGGACCGGCCCTGCCCCACCGCAAACTGGTGGAAAAGCGTCAGGCACAATGCAACGGAAAGTAAATATTTTTTGCTCATGTGTGATGTCAGGGAAAGCTTGTTGAGTGATGCAAGTTGTAAAAGAAACTGATTTATCCCAAATTGTTAAAGTTATTCTGGGTTACTTGCTACTTTACCTCACAAACCTCCATTCTATGCCTCAAACCTCTATTTCTCTATCCCTGCGTCGCGCGCTGCGGGCATCGTGCGTGATGATTGCGCTGGTGATTTTTGTTTCTTGTTCGAAGAAGGATCATGAGCCGCAGCCGGCTGAATGCCTGTTTACAGGTAAAACTTCAATTTTAACTTCTCAAACATCCACGCATGAATCGGGAAATGAGGTTGTTCTGGATGACGACAAACAATTGGTTAGCGCGAGGTCGATCAGTAATTCGGAAGCTTTTAATCAGTGGAAGCGTACCATAACTACCGACCATGTACCCCAGTATAATTCGGATGGTTATTTGACGCGGATGATCGTCACCACAATCGATTTGTATGAGGGCACAATAGGCCACTCATACAAGTACAACTCCCAGTATTATTTGAAATTTAAAACAGAGACAATTGAGACATCAGCTTATCAATATGAATCTGGGCGCGCCACAACTGTGGATATTAAAACAGTCATTCGATTGCAGGGAGATAATGATACACCAGTTGTCGAGGAAAGTGAAATGGTGAAAAAATATGCATATGATACGCAGAACAAGCTGGCATCCACATTGATCACAACTCCTACGAGCTCTGTCCTTTCAACGTTCAAAAACGGTGTTATCGCTTCGACAATCACCAAAAACACGGATGGGAAGGTTATTATGGATGTGCAGTATGATGATAACGGCAAGGCGAAAACACAAAAAAGCTCCAACTATCTGTATGAATACACTTATGACACGCGGGGCAATATGCTGAGCGTTAAATTCACGCAAGACGGCAAACCCAACTATCTTCAGGAGTTCACTTACGACGATCATGTCAATCCTGAAACGCACATTCCAAGGATATTCAAGGGTATTCCTGAAAGTGTGGAGACGGTACGCACCTCGAATGGCGTGAATAACATGACCAGCGAAAAATCCACCAGTTATGTCGGGGGACCCACATACGACCAGAAATTCATTTACGCATACAGGGCCGACGGCCTGCCCGAATCCTGGGCGCCGCTGCCAGACGGCAGTGGGTACACCATGAACACCACATTTCGCTACAAATGCCAATAAACACAAAAGGCCCGCAATGCAGGCCTTTTGTGTAGTTCGTGGTGAATTATTACTAATTGTCTTTAATCTCTTTTGACCGAACTGGCGCCGGAGGTGCTGGAATGAATGTCCTTCGCACCACCGGAATACCGGATGCTGCTCGCACCGCTCGCTTCGGCATTGACGGTGTTGCTGGCGAGCACCGCCGCGCTACTCGCGCCGGAAGCGTCGATATTGACGGTTTTGGCCGAGAAATCACGTCCTTTGAGGGAAGAAGCGCCCGAAACGTCGCCGGTCAGCACATCGCCTTCGCCGGTTAAGGTGAGCGAGGACGCGCCGGAAAGGTCAACGGCCACTTTCGGGGAAGACACGCTCATCGTTACCTGCGAGGCGCCCGACACTTCGATCTCCATACTCTTGACACCGCTGAAACGGGCCACATTGGCTTTGGATGCTCCGGAAAAATCAACGCCTTCGAGAGCGGGCATCGTGATTGCTATTTCGACCATCTTGCGGTTTTTGTTCCAGCCATTGTTTTTATAGCCCAAATGCAGGGTACCGCTTTTCACGGCCGATTCCATATCGTCTAGGTCCTCGGAGCGGCCGGTGGCCGTCACGCTGAACCCGCTGCCTTGTTTCACATCTATTTTGAAGGCGCTGCCCATCGACAGTTTGGTAAAGCCGGATACCGAGAATTTGCGTGTTTCCTGTGCCGACACCTGGCAAGACAATGCGGTGATCAAAAGGGCGGCGATGAGGAATAGTTGCGTTCTTTTCATGGTTTAATAAGTTAGATTTTCCCGAAAGATGACATGAATGCCGGCGACGTTGCACCGGCATTCAAAATATTACTGCACATTAATCTTGCTGGCACCGCTGGCGTGGCGGTTCAGGTTAGGCACGTGGCTCAGCTCCACTTTCGAAGCGCCCGACGCGTCCACGTCGGCATTCTGGATATTCATTTCGGTAGCCGTCAGTTTGCAGGCCCCGTGCGCATCCAATTTGGCCGATTTGGCCGAACCTTTCAGCGTGGCTTTCGACGCGCCGGATACGTTCACCGTCAGCTGGTCGACGAACACGTTCAGCTCCGATTTGGAAGCGCCCGAAATCTGCACGTCAAGCTTCGGCAGGTCTTTGAACTCGGTGACCAATGTCTTGTTCGCACCCGAAAGCGATACGGCTTCGATCGTCGGCATGGTGATCACCAGCCCTACGCGCTCCCATTTTTCGCTGTCGAACAGGTTGAACTCGCGGTTGCGCTTCACCCGCAGCACACCATCTTCCACGGTCACCTTGATGTCGTCGATATGCTCCTGGTTGTCAGAATCGGCCGTTACCGTGTACTCAGAACCCTGACGGATGATGATCGAATAAGCGCCGCCGATGTCGACCTTCTTAAATTCCGACACCGGGAATTGCTTGCTGTAACTGCCGCGGTCGCCCAGTTCCAGATCGCTGTTGTCGTTGTATTCAAACGAGTAGCCCGAGTTGTTGTCCTCGTCGCTGTTCTCGCTGCGGATATATTTGGCCGGAATGTTGGTACAAACCAGTCCCGAATCCTGCCGCATCACCCAGATCAGCTTTTTCCATACCACCTCGTCGTTATGCGAGAGATCGTAGCGTTTCAGGTTACGCTGCTCCGACTCCCAGTCGTTGAGCAGGTAGTAGAAATCGCGGTTCATGATAAAAGGCTTATTATATGGAATGCTCACCGTAAGGTCGATCTCCTGGTCGCGGAACTTCGTGCGGCCGGCGATAAGCGGGCCTTCCGTGAATGTCAGCACCGAATCCCGGAGCGCCAGGTCGTACCGGATCGCCCGTGCATTCTGCTCAGCGCTCTCGCGTGACCGGCCTCTTGCACGCAATGTCTTTTCGAGTTTGATACTGTCGCCCGCGCTGTACCCGGCCAGGCGCACGTCCACGTCGATATTTTCGTCGTCATTGTCATAGTCGAAATTCAGCGTCAGCGTGCCTTGCGGGGCTTTGTAAAACGCTGTTTCCACTACTTCCCCTCTTTTGGCGAAATTCTGCTGGTACGAAATCCCTCCTACCGTGGCGCCTACCACGCCAATGATCCAGAGGCCGAGCAAGGTGAGCCACACGCTGCCGCCGACGATTTTTTTGTTGGAAATCAATGTAAGGCCCAGCAAAAGGAAGGTGATCAACGGGATAGCCGCCACGAAAATGGACGAAATGATCAGTATTTCAGGCAGCTCCTGGTAAATCACAAACGGCAGCGGCAGGTTATCGAATGCACCCGCACTGGTAACCCCCAGCGCAATGCCCGCCGCGATCACGATACCCAGTAAGCCCAGCGCGGAAGTTCCGATCAGGAATGCGCCGATAAGTATCCGCACGATCGGCCCCAGCCCCCTTAGCAATTTCCCAAGGGCATTGATAATCAACCCGATTGCCCGAAAAGGAAACAACAGGATTTTGGTCACAATATGCTCTTCTCCCCCTCTTTCATCCAAATTGAGGCTCTGCTTGATGTTCGACTCAATATTGGAGAGGGTAATAGGCTCCCCCTGCATTTCCATTTTTTCGGTCAGCGTGTTCGCATTCGGCGCAATCACCCACAGCACGAGGTAAATCAGGAACCCGGTACCGAACAGCAGGATGGACAAAACCCACAGGAAGCGTACCACGCCGAGGTCGATCCCGAAATAGGAAGCTACGCCCGCAGCCACACCGCCTACTACCTTACGGTCCGGATCGCGGTAAAATTTCTTCACATGCGCATCCTCTTCCAGCGAGGCAGAACCGGGAAATGCCACCCACATGGCAATGTAAACGAGCACCGTGAAGCCCGAAATCGGTCCGAAAACCTCTTCCGCATTCATATCTAGCATCCCCGAACCCGCAGGTAAGCCGACTACGGCGAACAAAAATGCCAGCCTCACCCAGATCGCATCCACCGTGAAGTAATGCGCCAGACCGGCCGCCACGCCGCCAAGCAGCTTTCTGCGCAGGTCGCGATACAGCTTTCTTGGTGCGCCCGGTTTCGCAGGCTCCGCTTTCGGCGGGTTAGGTGCATTGTAGGAAGTATAAGTTTCTTGCTGCGGTGCGGATGTATGGGTTGAAGCTGTTTCCAATGGGTCGGCGAGAATGTCCTCGGCCTGCTCGATGGCCTCGAAATCGGCCACGGTACCCATTGCCGCAATGAGCTCGTCCACATCCGACAAGGATATTACCTGCTTGCTCTCTGCTTTTTGTTTGTTCAAAAACCGCTCCGCAATCCTGCCCTCAATGTCCGAAAGGATCTCTTTGCTATCCGCGAACGAAGAAAAATACTTCTGGATAGAGGCAAGATAACCTTTCAGTTTCTCGTAGCCATCTTCCTCGATATGGAAGATAATGCCGCCAATATTTATGCTGATTGTCTTTTTCATGATTGAAATAATCGAATGTCTCTAAGTGATCAGTTAGGGTCAGGAAGGATTGCCAGAAGCCGTTTTGCTCAATTCCTCCGTGCGTTTTATCACGGTTTGCACCGAATCGGCGAGCTCAAACCACGTAGCCTGCATCGCGTCCAGGAACACCTTCCCCTCATCCGTCAAAACATAGTATTTCCTTGGAGGGCCCGAAGACGACTCCACCCATTTATAATCCAGCCAGCCCGAGTTTTTTAACCTGGTAAGAAGCGGGTATAATGTGCCTTCCACCACCATGATGTGAGCGGACGTCAGTTCATCCAACATATCCGAAGCATATACTTCGCCCCGGGATATGATGTGCAGGATACAGAATTCCAAAATTCCCTTCCGCATCTGCACTTGGGCATTTTCAATATTCATGTGGTTGCATCTGTTAATTTTTAATGAATAAGTTCATGGCTAATAGATAGAATCCAAATTCTAACAATACAAAGGTATACACAGGTACTTTGCGATGCAAGGTACCATGTAAAAAAGATGGGATCGTTAGGATGAATGGCAAATTCAAAAGGCCGATCGGCTTAAAATCTCTTTGGCTCCCAAAGCTTTGCTTATCTACCCATTCAGAATCACTTCTCTTTTATTATCTTTTCCCGTCGACTTAGGCCGACGGCAGGGAATACGAATATGAACATGATCATATGCAGATGAAGACTCGACTTTATATTATTGCGGCGATGAGTGAGAACCGTGTTATTGGGATCAATAACAGTCTGCCCTGGCATTTGCCTGATGAATGGGCGCATTTCCGGAAAGTCACCGCCGGTAAGGCGTTCATCATGGGCCGAAAGAGCTTCGAAGCGCCCGACGCACTGCATTCCGAGCACCGGAATGTGATCATTACCGCCCGTCCGCCCGCGCACGCTGAACCCCATACGGAATATGCCGGAGATATTCCCGAAGCCATTGCGTTACTTTCCGGCGAAACCGACGTATTCATTCTGGGCGGCGCCAGTATTTTCCAGCAAATGCTCCCGCTTGCCGACAGAATGTATTTAACCATTGTACACGCACAAGTCGAAGGAGATGCCTTTTTCCCGGCATTCAAGCCGGACGACTGGCAGCTTGCAAGCTCGGAATTTCATGGCACCGACGAAGATCATGCCTATTCGTTTTCCATGAATCTGTATGTAAGGAAGCAGCCGGAGTAGCCGCGAACCAGCCCTTGCGCGTCACAAAAACCCGGACGATGACAAGGAAACACACATTATGGATCATTGGATGCATGTTTAATTGTATTCACACCAATGCGCAGCCGCAGTACGGCAACGAGTGGATCGGCTACGGCCAGCAATACCTGCGCATTCCGGTGACCGAAAATGGCGCCTACAAAATCACCGGTCGAGAACTGGCCGCTTACGGCATCCCGGTCGATTCTGTATTGGCCGGCAGCATTCAGCTTTTCAGGCGCGGCTCGGAACAGGCCATTGAGGTGGCAGGTGCCGCTGCGGGCATGCTGGGTACCGAGGGCTATATTGTTTTTGCAGGTCAAAAAAATGATGGTACGACGGATAGTGCGCTCTACACCTCGCCCGGCGCCATGCCTCATGCCTTCTATAACCTGTACTCGGATACCGCCGCCTGTTTCCTGACCTGGAACAGCGGCAAACAAGGCCTGCGCACTCATTTTCCGAAACCCGGAACGATTACCGACACCGCCGCCATCCATACCGGCGAAACTTTACAATTATTCACCTCGCATTACCTGCCCGGCCGCTTTTTCCCCGAAGAAAGCGATTACCAAACCGGCTCGCTGCGCACGGCCTACGACGAAGGCGAGGGATGGACCGGCCCTCCCATGGCCACGGGCGTGCCATTCGAAATGGTATTCCAAACGGATCACCTGTTTCGAGACGGCCAGGCCAATGCTGCCTGTGAGATACTGCTGGCAGGCTGGTCGCCGGGCGTGCATGTAATAACAATATGGCTCGGCACGACGGGCAATCTGCAAACTGAACTGGCTGAAATCGCTGTCACAGGCAGGGAGACGAAACGCATTGCACTAACCCTCCCGGTTCAAAACTTTGACGCACATGGCCGCGTTACGCTTGCATTGCTGCCCACGGCTACTGGCGGGCAGGTGTCCGTTTCGTACGCATGGATGCGTTACCCGCAGGCAGGTCCGCGCGTTGCACCCGCGTACAAGCAGACGCTCCCCGGCCGGATTGTCCATTTCAAACCGATCGATCCGCAAACCGAATACCTGATCGTCACGCACCCACTCATGCGCGTGCCAGTGGGCGGGTGCGATCCCGTCGCGGAATATGCCGGTTACCGTGCTTCTGAAAAAGGCGGCGGCTACTGGACGGCCGTCATGTATAGCCATGAATTATATGATCAGTTCAATGCAGGCCAGGCTGGTCCGCAAGGAATCCGCAATGCCATTCGCTGGCTGGCCGGTCAAAAGCATTTAAAATTCGTACTACTTGCGGGCAGGTCGGTCGACCCGCAAAAGGCACGCAAAATGAAGGATTCGTGGCAGGTCGATATGGTCCCCAATGCGGGCTGGCCGGGCTCGGACATTGCCCTGGTAATGGATGAAAACGATTCCGGTCCGTACGTTGCCATTGGTCGCGTGAATGCATTAACCTCCCGCCAGCTGCTCGACTACCTTCGCAAGGTGCAGGCGCTGGAAGCAGAACCCAGGTCTGCCGCGTGGCGGAAACGGATCATGCATTTGAGCGGCGGCAGATCATGGGAGGAACTCACTTTGTTCAAATCCTATACCCGTTCATTTGAACAAAAACTAAAAAACACCCCGCTCGCCCGCAAAGTCGTTTCTATTTCAAAACTGACTGACAATGCCGTGGAAGAAGTGCGGATCGACGAGCCGGTAAACGACGGCCTCGCGCTCGTGACCTTATTCGGGCATTCCTCCATTGATGTGACAGATATCGACATCGGTCACGCCAGCGACCCGGCCCGGAATTATCAGAATCACCCCAGATACCCCGCAATAATCGTAAATGGGTGTGCGGCGGGCAGCATTTTCTACGCCACGCAAACATTAAGCAGCGACTGGATCTTCGCCCCGGAACGCGGCGCCGTACTGTTTCTCGCACACACATTCAACGGGCCGTCTACGGCATTGAAGCGCTATACCGATATTTTCTACGAAGTCCTCGCCGACACCGCATTCACCAGCCAGCCGTTCGGCATTATCCAGCAGGAGGCGATCAGAAGGAATATGCTGCGCGCGCCAACCACTATTGACCGCATTACCACACAGCAAATGACCCTCCACGGCGACCCGGCCGTCCGCATTTTCCCGGCACCGAATGCGCCCGACGCCTCCGACAGCACCGCCATCCCACGCCTGCCCCCGCTCCTGGCCGTCACATTCGACGGCAGGCCGCTGGTTCATGACGAAACAGTATCCCCAAACACACAGATCAGCATACGCATTTTCGATGATCACCTGCCCTTAGCTGCCCATGACACGACATTCATCAGCGTTTGGCTCAAACGGCATTGCACAGGCTGCACGCACGAACGGATTTCACTGCGCAACGCGAGCGGGCTGAATGCGGCAGGCAGTTATTATGAGATTACATTTCCCCTCGCCCTCGAACCGGGCGACTACACATTTACCGTCCAATGCCGCGACGGCGAGGGCAATGCGGCGGCGCCTTACCAGATCCGTTTCAAAGTTCCATCGCGCCCCAGTGGCATTAAAGTGACCGTTTCGCCTAATCCATCTGCACAATGGTTCCGGTTCGCGATATACCATGAGTCGCCGGACGATACCGACCTTGAACTTTGCATCGCGGACCAGTCGGGAACGACTGTATTCCGAAAGCTGTTACATTGCCATACCGGCCTGAACGAATACTTCTGGTGGCCGGGCGCGCTTTCTCCCGCTTTCTACCATTACACCGTCGGCAGCACGGTAAGTGCAGGGAATAAGGTACCCATCTTGGAAGGCGCACGCGGGCATTTGCTTTACGCCC
The DNA here is from genome assembly GCF_000382205.1 of Dyadobacter beijingensis DSM 21582. Classification (GTDB taxonomy): domain Bacteria; phylum Bacteroidota; class Bacteroidia; order Cytophagales; family Spirosomataceae; genus Dyadobacter; species Dyadobacter beijingensis. The sequence continues at coordinate 322,976 of NZ_KB907787.1, read as the reverse complement.
CCTGAGAACAGCTCCGCAGATGCCTGTTTTACAGCGCTACCTCATTTTGTTTCCACAAAAACTTATTATTTTTGTCCATTATAAAAAAGATATCCCATTGAAAGAATACGGTAGTAACGTACAAAAACTGGCCGACCACATCGTCAAGATCGAGGACAAAGCCAAGCGCACACTCTACGCGCACATCCTGGTCGAGCTTATGCGTCAGATACATCCCAACATGCGGGACAACCAGGATTACACCAACAAGCTCTGGGACGATCTGTACATTATTTCCGGTTTCGAGTTGGACGTCGATAGTCCTTTTCCCCCGCCATCGAAAGAAGCACTGGGTAAAAAACCCCTCCGCGTTGAATACAACCAACAAAATCTGACCTTCCGCCATTACGGCCGGAACATTGACCTGCTGCTTGAAAAAGCATCCCAAACAGAAAACCCCGAAGACCGCCTGGCCTTCGTCTCCTATATCTTCCGCCTCATGCGGTCGTTCTTCAATGCCTGGAACAAGGACAATCCCGAAGACAACGTGCTGCTAAGCCAGCTCGAACAGCTGAGCAAAGGCCGTCTGAAAGAAGAAATCGACTACATCCGCAAATCCGGGCCCATCGAAGCTGCGCCGAAAGACCGCAACAACAACCAGGAACGCAACCGCGTGAACCAGATCGGCTTCAAACCGCAATCCGGCCATAACAGCGACCGGCAGGGCGGCAACAACCAGGGCAATCAGAACCGCAACCGGAATAACAAGTTCCAGAACCGGAACAACAACAACAATAACAACAACCGGAATAACAACCGCAAAAAACCTGGAATGTAAGATCCGGGGTTGCTTTTATACAGTCTCAACTGCCCAAAATTTTCTATGGCATCATTCAAAATTACCGGGGATCGTCGTCTCAAGGGTGAAATCGTGCCGCAAGGCGCGAAAAACGAAGCATTACAGATCATCTGCGCCGTATTGCTCACCAAAGAGCCGGTCACCATCCACAACATCCCGAATATCCGCGACGTAAACCAGCTGATCAACCTCCTGGGCGATCTCGGCGTACGCCGGACACGCCTGAGCGAGACGTCGATCCGTTTCGAAGCCGACGATATCAACCTCGATTACCTTGAATCCGATTCATTCCGCCAGAAAGCAGCCGCATTGCGCGGCTCGGTGATGCTTCTCGGACCTATGCTGGCACGCTTCCGCAAAGGGCGTATCCCACGTCCGGGCGGCGACAAAATCGGCCGCAGAAGGCTGGATACCCACTTCCTGGGTTTCGAAAAATTGGGCGCGACATTCAGCTACGACGAAGAGGACGGTGGGTTTTATCGCGTGGACGCCGCGAACCTGAAAGGCACTTATATGCTGCTCGATGAGGCTTCGGTAACCGGTACGGCCAACGTTTTGATGGCGGCGGTCATGGCCGAAGGCACGACCACCATCTACAATGCGGCCTGCGAGCCTTATTTGCAGCAGCTTTGTAAAATGCTCAACCGCATGGGCGCCAAAATCTCCGGTATCGCTTCCAACATGCTCATCGTCGAAGGTGTTAGCGAGTTGAAAGGTACCGAGCACACGATGCTGCCCGACATGATCGAAATCGGCAGCTTCATCGGCCTTGCCGCTATGACGCAATCGGAAATTACGATCAAAGATTGCCAAATCCCGGAGCTCGGCATTATCCCCGACGTTTTCCAGCGGTTGGGTATTAAAATGGAATTTCGCGGCGATGATATTTTCATCCCCGCACAGGAGCGCTACCGCATCGAAAACTACCTCGACGGCTCCACATTGTCCGTTGCCGACGCCCCGTGGCCCGGTTTCACACCCGACTTGCTGAGTATCGTGCTCGTAACGGCTACGCAGGCACAGGGAACAGTGCTCATTCACCAGAAAATGTTCGAAAGCCGCCTGTTCTTTGTGGATAAACTGATTGAAATGGGGGCACAAATCATCCTTTGCGACCCGCACCGCGCTACCGTGATCGGTCACAACCGCGAAACCCAACTCCGCGGCATCCGCATGACTTCGCCAGATATCCGCGCCGGAGTAGCATTGCTGATCGCCGCCATGTCCGCCAAGGGCGTCAGCATTATCGACAACATCGAGCAAATCGACCGTGGCTACCAAAACATCGACACGCGTTTGAATGCGATCGGTGCTGAGATTGTGCGGTTGTAATACATTTGAAACAAGACGAGGTCCGCAGTGCAAACTACGGACCTCGTTTTGTTTAACGCCTGGCCTTCTATTTCTTCTTCCCGTACGTACACTTCCCGTTATCCGCCTTCACATAGTACGACTTGTAATTCGTCGCTTTCGGGTCCATGCATCCTTTCAGGTCCAGGATTTCCACTTTACGGAATTCTACCGGGTGGCTTTCGCTTTGGAGCGAGATTGAGCCGTGATCGAGCAGCTTGCCGGCGATTTTGATGTCGGGATCGGTGTCGCCGCTTACATTACCGCCACCCAGTTGCGGCTTGTTGTATTCGAGTACCATTTCGCCATTCGCAAAATGCTGGATGAGCGAATCGCCGAGCACGAGCACTTCGGCACGTACCCACTGGTCGCCATTGTAGGTTTTGGATTTTGAATTAATACAATGCTGCGTCACCAGTTTCCCGTCGATCACGACATTCGTGCCGGGCGTACAAAGGTTACAGGTAGTACGCGTCTTGTCGTTTCCACCCAGAAGCTGTACTTCGATCGACGCGGGAAAGTCCTGATTTTTTCCCATTGTAGCCGCCGGCTGGCCGTGGACCATAATGCCGCTGTTACGCCATGCCCAGCCTTCGCCTTTGGGAGCCTGCTCGCCCACGAAGCGATATTCCACCGCAATGCGGTAGTAGGAGTAGTCGCCTTTGTGAAAGATATGGCCATATTTTTGGGCAAAATCATCATATTGGTCGTAGCGGACCACCATCTTGCCGTCTTCTACGCGGAAGGTGTTGTTGTAGTTGTCGTTCAGGTCGTAACCCCGGATTTTGATGTCCCAGCCGTCGAGGTTTTTACCGTTAAAAAGCTGCTTCCACTCTTGTTTGTCGGCATTCTTTTGGCCAAAAACGGCCAGACAAACGAGGCTGAATAGGATCGTGAGTTTAAATTTCATGAATACAGGTTAAGTTGAAATGATTGCTGGCAAGGTTTTGTACAAATATACCTTAGCAATCCAAAAAAATGCCCTATTTCGCAACTAACATCACATCAACCCGGACTGCGGTCCGGCTATCTTAGCTGCATGAGCCTGAAAACGAAAGAAAAAGTAGCAATATTCTGGTTTCGCCGTGACCTCCGCCTGCGCGACAATGCCGGGTTATATTACGCCTTGCGCTCGGGTTACCCGGTGGTACCGCTCTTCATTTTCGACCGCAATATCCTCGACGACCTCGAAGAAAAGAAAGACGCCCGGCTAACCTTCATTTATGATACCATTTCGGGCATTCGCGAGGAATTGCAGGAAAAGAACGCCGATATGCTCGTCGAATATGGGTACCCGGTAAAAATCTGGGAGAAATTGGTGGAAGATTACGACATCGCCGAGGTGTATACGAATACGGATTACGAAGTGTACGCCACGCAGCGCGATAAGGAGGTGTACCGGATTTTAAAGAAAAAGGATATTGTTTTCAAAACCTGCAAAGACCAGGTCATTTTTGAAAAACAGGAAATACTCAGCGGACAAGGCTCGCCCTACACCGTTTTTACGCCTTACAGCCGCGCCTGGAAAGACAAATGCAACGATTTTTACCTCTCGTCCTACCCTAATCAAAAGTATTTCCGGCATTTCCACCACTGGAAAGGCCAATCGACGCCTTCGTTAAAGGAAATGGGTTTCGAAAAAGCAGATTACGACTTTCCTTCCGACAATGTGGGTGATGATCTGCTGAAAAACTACGCCAGGGAACGCGACTTCCCGGCCAAAGAGGCTACGAGCCGCATCGGGGTACACCTGCGCTTCGGGACCGTGAGTATACGTGCGCTCGCACGTGATGCCCGCGCCCACAGCGATACCTTCCTGAATGAGCTCATCTGGCGGGACTTTTACCAGCAAATCCTTGCAAATTTCCCCCATGTGGGCAAGGGAGAAGCATTTCGTAAAGCTTACGATCTCATCAAATGGCGGTATGACAAGCCCGATTTCAAGAAATGGTGTGAGGGAAAAACCGGGTACCCGCTCGTGGACGCCGGTATGCGGCAGCTGAACGCGATCGGGTTTATGCATAACCGCGTGCGGATGGTCACGGCGAGTTTTCTGTCCAAGCATTTGCTCATCGACTGGCGCTGGGGCGAGGCCTACTTCGCCGAAAAACTGCTTGATTACGACCTCGCGGCCAACAATGGCGGCTGGCAATGGGCAGCAGGCTCGGGTACTGACGCCGCGCCGTATTTCCGGATCTTCAACCCGGCCGCGCAGGCGGAGAAATTCGACCCTAAAATGGAATACATCAAAAAGTGGGTGCCCGAATTCGGTACCGACGAATATCCCGAGCCGATGGTCGACCACAAAATGGCCCGGGAACGTTGTTTGAAAGCATATAAGGATGCCCTCGACAAGGCCGACAAATAATTACTTTACACCGGCAGGGAGTTACTTCCCACCTGCTACGACCGTCACCATGTCTTCGGGGCGCAGATAGGTGTTGGCCATCGCCATGACATCCCCGGCCGTGGTGGCGTGGATGCATTCGATGTATTGATTAAAAAAGTTGGCAGGCAGATTATCCAGCAATAGTACTTTACGGCGGTCGGCCACTTCGAATGCCGTGTTCAGCGAACCGGCAAATTCACCCGCCATGAAGCTTTTCACCGTTTGCAGTTCTTCGGCACTTACGGGTTCAGTTTGCAAACGGTATATTTCCTTTTTGATTTCGTCGATCGTCTGCTGGGTAAATTCTTTCTTGACATCCGTCCCGATCATCAGGTAGCCCGCATTACGCAGCGTCACCAAATGCGATGAAATGCCGTATGTCAAGCCTTTTTCCTCGCGGATATTCTTCATCAGCCTCGATCCGAAATAGCCGCCCAGGATTTCGTTGGTCACCAGCATTTTGAAATAATCTTCATGATGGCGGTTGAACAGCACACGGCCCATGCGGATAGACGACTGCACGCTGTCGGTTCGCTCTACCACGACCTCGTCGCCCTGATAGGCTACCGACGCGTCATAACTTAGCGCGGTAGCATCGGTGTCCAGGGTGTCCTGCCCCAATGCGGCATTTACCTGGGCCACGCTGGCCTGGCTCACCTGCCCGGCTAGCACCACGGTGAATTTCCTGTTACGGATCAATCGATCGTAATGCGCGAGCACCGCATCGATGCCCAATGCCTCGATACCGCTTTCGCTCTGGCTTTGCCCATAAGGATGCTCAGCCCCGAAAAGCCGCGCCCGGAACTCGGTCGTGGCCACGTAAGCCGTTTTTTCCTTATTCACTTTCAGGTTCTGAATGGTGATGTTTTTCAATTCCTGAAACTCCTTTTCCGGGAAAGTAGCCTGGCGAATGAGCTTCTGCACCAATGGCAGCACCTCCGGCAGGAAGCGCGAGAGGCAGTAAACGACAATGCCCGCGCGGTCGGAAGTATGGGTCATTTCCGTGAATGCGCCCAGCCTGTCGAATGCCTCGCTGATTTCCTGCGAAGCCAATCCTTCCACTCCCTCGGGCAGCATCTTGACCGCGAAATACGATGCGGCCACTTCGCTTTCATACCAGTTTCCGGCTTCGAAAATGCATTCCAGGCGCACCACCGGCTGCTCGCCAATGTTGATCACGTGCAGGGCAATGCCGTTATCAAGCGTGTGGGTTTGGGGTTCCGGCAGGTTTACAGTATGAATGATTTTGAAATCGGGCGCAATGGTACGGTCCAGCAGCATGAGAAAGCGATGAGTATAAAAAAACGAATGACGTTGCAATAACGCCATTCGTTCCGAGAAATTAAATTCTGATAATGCTTAGTTTTCGGTATCGCTCACGTCCAGCTTTTCTGCTTTGTTCAGAGCGAGCGACAATGTGATACGCAATGTCTGTGCGAGCGGGCTTCCTTGTGTTGTCGGGAACATATAAGCGAAGTCAACCGCGTATTTGTCGGCGAAACGCAGACCTGCACCAGCGGTGAAGAAACGGCGGTCGCCTTTGTTTTTATTTTCACTGAAATAACCGGCGCGCAATGCGAAGATGTTGTTATACCAGTATTCCAGACCCGTCGCGATAGCCACTTCCTGAATTTCTTCTTTGAAGCCATCCGGTGCATCCGAGAATGAACCGAACACGCCGTTCAGCAATGGCTTGGTGTTGATGTTCGTTTTGCCATCCGGCGTTGGTACCATCAGTTTGCTGAAATCGAGCACGAAGTTGAAGCGGTTTCTGCCGTCGCCGGTGTAGGAAAGACCGGTACCGATTTTCAGGTTGGTCGGGATAAAGTTTTCAGTATCGGTGCTGGAACCGTAGTTGATCTTACCGCCCAGGTTGGAGAGCACCGCACCCAATGACCATACCAACTCGCTGCCGGTGTCCTCGTTTTTGAATTCCTTCTTATAGTAAGCGCTGATATCACCGGCCGCCACACGTGCAGGGCTCAGTGAAACGCCGTTGATCACTGCGTTACCCGCGAGGTTGGACGAGATGTATTTCAGCGTCAGACCCATCGAGAAGTTTCTTCCGAGCTGGCGTGAATACGTTCCATTTACGGCAAATTCGCGTGAATTGAAATAACCTACGTTTTCACCAATCGCGTCGCGCAAATCCAGTTCGCCATTGTTGAAGTAATTGAATGAAAGTGCAACCGCCTGTCTGTCGCCCAATTTCTTGTAGGCCGTCAGGTAACCCAGCCACATATCGTCTACCAGATAGCGGAGCCAGGGGGTGTAGGAAGCGGAAATGCCAAAGTCTTTGGTGTTGTAAGGAAGCTTCGCTGCATTCCAGTAGCTCGCATTGGCATCGGGGCTCAGCGCCACACCAGCTTCTCCTAACGCCGCACTTCTCGCATCAGGGGCAAATGTCAAAAAGGAAAGTGGTGATGCCGGAATTCTTCTTGTAGAATCCTGCTGAGCGAAAAGCGTACCTGATGTTAAAAAGAATAGTGAGGATAATGTAACAAAAAAAAGTTTCATAGAAATTGGATTTGCGATAGGAAGTGCTTTGTATCAGCTTCTTTAAAGGGTCAAAAATACAATGAAAGATAGTTATTACTAAAAATTTGATAAGTTTTATTATCTTAATGAGTTCGGATTAACTTACCGGCTTTCTGATCCACGGAATTGTCTTTTAACGATCTGAGCCGCACCTGGTAAACCAGCGATTCCCGAAACGGGATCATCCGGAGCAACTGCGTCAGGTCCCAGGTTTCCCTGATAACCGGGTCGCTGTTATAATAAAGCTTTTTGAAAGTGCCCAAACGTTGCCCATTAATCAGCAATATATTAAAAATTAATTCTACGTCCTCATTTACCCGGTTGTGACCGAGTTCCAGTGTAAGGTCTTTCTGAAATGGGTTAGGGTATATCTTAAAGGTGCTGAGCTGGACCCCCTTGGCCGGGCCTACTAGAAACCCGAACGCTATTTCAGAAAAGTTAGTATACGCATCCCACACTTTTACGCGGACAATATATTTTCCGGCAGGCAGGTTTTCCAACGGATAATTGATCGTGCCCGATTGATAATTATCCAGATCTGCGACGAAATAATCATTCAAAATGACGGTCAGCGTATCATTCAAAGTCATCGTAATGTCGTGCCCGATTCCGGCCCGCGAAATACTGATCCCGCTGTCGTCGCTCATGCGCAGCACCAGCGTCGACGACGGTTCCACCGTATCGCCCTCGCGGAATGCGGGCGTGTTCAGGTAACCGGCCAGTTTGGGCGGAATGGTATCACGCTGTTGCGCAGCACTTCCGCCGACGATTAGCGAAAGCTGCGCGGATGCATCTTCAGTGCTGTCCGCGTGCACCGCGTATACGCTAGCCCGGCCGAGGCCAATCCGGTAGTCAATGTCTTTCGGCATTTGCAGCGTGCACTGGAAGCGGCCGTCCTTCACCGATACGCTTCCATCGAAAAGTTTGCTGCGAAACTCGGTGTAAGCTTCGGCATCTCCCTCGTTACCCAGCGTACGGAACTCGATCGGTTTGTCGTAAACCACGACGCGGGCCGTGCCGCTGAAACCCGCATCGCGCCGGCCCCCGGACGGATCGAAAATCTCGCCGTTCAGCGTCACCTTCTGCAATGCACGCAAAGTATCCGGCGCCGAGGCCCAGCGAATGCCTTTTTTGCCCGGCGATAATGTCATCGACGGGTCTGCCAGCAGGGTAAAGTTCCTGTTGAGGCTTCCGGCGAGTGCATTGTTCTTGGTTTGTAAGAAGAAATCGCCCAGCCGCTGTCCCGGCTTTGCATTGAGTAATGCTTCGTAAAATGCCTTGTTTAATGCAAAGTTCGTACTGGAATACACGGGGCGCGTGGTGCTGATCGCCCCCATCGCGGCGCCTTTCGGGCTGAGTACCATCAGTTCCGCGCCCGAAACAATGCCGGGGTCGTCGTACCGGCCGAAATCGCAGGTGGCCGTGATGAGCAGCGGCAGGTTATTCATGCCGCGGGCCGAAAGCATGTCGGCCAATGTGAGTACCTGCTCCTCCGCCCAGCCGCTCACGCCGCCGTGACCGGTGTAATTCAATATCAGCGTGCCTTGATCGATGGCATCGCGGATGGCTTTGTTGATCGCCGGGGCTTTTTGCCCGACATCCGTGGTTGTTTGCGGCACCTCGTCGATGAACGACCTTATGGCAAATGCGCGTCCCTGGATGAGTTTCGCCAGCTGGTCGGCGTGGCGCTGATGAATGTTCCCGTCGCCATCATCGGCCACGAAGCGCACCGTATTTTTCCATATGCCAAACGACGATTCGTAGCGCATCAGCTTGTCGACGACGATCCTGGCCTCTTCCAGGGACTTTACCGGCAGCCTTCCGATACCGATATCAACGGTATGGTCGCCCGCGCTATTCTCGTTCCAATCGCCCTCACTGGCATCCATAAAGCCGAAATAGTCGTCCGACGAATAGGTATAAACGGGGTTCAGCGATTCGCGGCTCTCGTACACGGGCACCCACCCCTCGCGCTGCGCCTGAGATTGGTTGCCGAGCAGGTTCCGGTAATCGTAAGTAGCGTCCCCGAAAAGCAGGAGGTATTTCAGCTTGCCGGGCGTTTTCTGGTACAATTGCCGGACAAAATCGCGGATGGCGGTAATGTCGGCACGGCCGGAGGCATATTCATTGTAAATCTGCGTCGTGCTGACGACGCGCACATCGAGCCCGTCGCGGGTGTTGCGGAAACCGGCCAGACGATTGGCCTCCGTCTCCCAGGCGGGAGCGGTGATAATGAGCATATCGGGCGTGGACGCAGCGGCGATATTCTGATTTGCGACGGGCGCCCAGGCCACGGGCGTAAATGCATCCGCAGGTGTGAAGCTAATGTACTTTTGAAGCGTTGTAGCGCCCCTGCTCGTCCAACGGAATACGCCGCCGGCATCTTTTTGGGAAATGGCCTGCGGTACCAACGCATTGGTCACATTCCAGAGGCTGTACCCTTCGCCCGAACCTGCAAACTGATAACTAACGGTATCGACCGCCTGCGGCAGGAAATGGTAAACCTGCTGTCCGCCGTAGATCCTCAGCTCCCGTCTGACCTGCAAACCGATATAATCGAGGTATGCTTCCGCCGAGCTCTGCCCACTCTTATTATAGGTAACACCAATCGTAAAGTTGCCCGACGCGGGTGCATTCTTTATGGTATAGGTATTGCCGGTTCGCAATGCTTTCACATCGTAAGTACCGGGGCTCACCGTCCCGATCGCCTCCTGACCTACCTCCCCGCCATTGACCTGCCATATAAAACGCGTCGATACCTGCGCCGCTCCGATGGTGGAAGTCCTCAATTTATAATCCGAGCCGGCGACGGTGCCCGGCATATTCACCTGCATGCTGAAACCCGACGCACCCGCCAGGTATTCGCCCCACCATTCGCGGCCGGACTTGAGCGTGTTGGACGATTCCGTTTCGTGGTACCAGTAGTCGTCGAACTGGCTGATCGTCCGCGACGCCGTGCCAGCCACATTCGTTTGTGGTTTTACCCGCAAACCGCCGCTTTCGGCAAATGTGAGGAAGTAAAATGCGCTGTCGGAATAGTAATTGATCTGATGGCTCAGCTCGGCCTTCGCGGCATCGTAACGGATGATGTGCGGGCCTTCGGCATAAAAGTAAACGGCATCGCCCGGATCGAACCGGCCGTCTTCCCCGCCGCTTACCCATATTGCATTTTCCGTCAATGCATTCACATAGCCCGACTGATTGGATTGCGGCAGCATGGCACCGCCGTTTCCATAGATTTTGATCCCCGATGGACGAATAGCCGCCGCATTGACGCCCATTTTGGCAAGCATATCCGCATCGATACGGTAAATGCCGGATTCGGTCACAGCCAGCTTGAACCACTGCCCTTCCGACAACACCGATTTTTGGGCGTGGGATAACAAGGAGATGAGCAATGCCAGGCAGCCCGACATTGTACGTAATATCATTTTTTGTACATCAGCATGCTTCAACCAATGCATGGGCCGGGATCGTGTAAAGACGTTGAGAGGCCTTGTCCGTGCAGAGTACACGCGTACGCCGGAGGGTGCCGCGGGTGAATGTCCTGTTCTGAAAAACGAAGTTGGTCCCTTCGTCCAGCTGAAAAAGGCATACTTTGCCGGTTATCAATTCCTGCTCGTCGTATTTTCTGAGCGCATTAAACAGTTTCTGGTCACCGCCGGTAGATGCGGCGGGGTTTTGAGCATAACGAAGCAAATGCACCAGAATGTCTGCGGGAAAAATATGTTCGTTCATGACGGGCAGCAGCAGCTCGCGGAACTCGTGCTTCCATTCCGCACCATGCGGTGCCACACGGCGCCGGCCGCGGCCTTTGTACCTGGTGTGTACCACGTAATGCGCCACCTCGTGCAGGTACGTGATGAGGAAACTATAAGGATTAAGATTGACATTAACCGTGATCCGCGGGACCATGCCGGGCTTTACGGTGAAGTCGCCCAGGCGTGTGCGGCGCGGGCGAGAGAGGAAAAAATCAAACCGGTGGGTGCGGTATAATTCCTGGCAGTAGTCAGCTGCCCCATCCGGCACATACGAACCCAAAGACACGTTTTTCATCCCCGAATAAAAAAAGAAAAGCCCTACTTTCATAGGGCTTTTCAAGATTTTCGACTTGTACGTCTGATTACTTCTTAGTAGTATCAGCAGCAGCAGTGTCAGCAGCAGCAGTATCAACAGCAGCAGTAGTGTCAACTGCAGGAGTTTCAACAGTTACAGCAGTAGTATCAGCTGATTCGTCAGCAGGTTTGCTAGTACAAGCAGCGAAAGCTACCATCCCGGCAACAAACGCAAATGCAAAGAATTTTTTCATTTCTTGGGTGTAATTAAGGTTCGATGCAAAGGTAATATGATCGAATTGAATATTCCTAAATTTTGAGTTTGTATTTTTCCAAGAACTTAAAATTTCCTTAGAAAATTCTTCATTCGCTTTAATTTGTCCTATTAAATCTCCCGATCCCCCTAAACACTCTGCAACTTTTCGTTGAAAGCGCGCACGCATGCAGCCACTTCGGGTAGTAATTCGGGATTGGCTTCGATACCGTTTCCGACCACGATCACGTCCGCGCCTGCATTCAGCGCATTATCGGCCTTTTCGTAAGAATCGATGCCGCCTCCGACGATGATCGGCGTGTCGACCGTCGCTCGTACGGCGGCGATGGTTTCGGCTGGGACAGGGAACTGCGCACCGCTGCCGGCGTCGAGGAAAATGTTTTTGAGGCCCAGGTATTCGCCAGCCAATGCCGTGCATGCCGCTATGCCCGGCTTGTCGCGGGGTAGCGGGGTTGTATTACTAATATATGAGACGGTCGTGAGCTTGCCGCTTTCGATGAGCATATAGCCCGTAGGCAGCACTTCGATACCACTTCTTTTCAGCAACGGCGCCGCGATCACGTGCTGGCCGATGAGCAATTCGGGATTGCGGCCGGAGATCAGCGAAAGCAACAGAATGGCATCGGCAGTAGGCTCGATGTGCAGGCTGCTGCCGGGGAAAAGGATCGCGGGAATGTCGGTATATTCGTGAATGGCGGATATCAGCTGGTCGATGGCGTAGTTGGTAATGAGGCTGCCGCCTACAAAAAAGAAGTCAACGCCGTGCCCAGCCGCGTATTCGAGGAATTTCGGGAAAGTGGAAAGGTTAATTTTATCCGGATCAAGGAGAACAGCAAACGATTTCCTTTTTTCTGCTTTACGTTCGGAAAGGAGGTCTGCGATTTGATGTTTCGCTGCTTTCATTCGGTTTTACGTTCGTCTTCAATAAAATGTTTCAGCTTCTGGCGCGCCCACCCCACAGCCAATGTCCAGGCTAAACTTTGAACGGCTTGTCCGACCGCAGACTGGGTTTTAATTTTGGTAACCTTCTTTTCAACAGGTTTGACCGGCTCTACCAAAATCTCCTTTTTCTTTCCTTTCGGCAGCAATGCGTTCATGACCACGAAAGTCGTCGCCACTACCCCGCCGATAACGAGCGCCTGCTTGCCGTACTCGGTAGCTTCCTGTTTAAGCCCGCTCCATTGCGTTTCCAGCTTTTCGCGGTACAGATCCGCGTCCTGCAACAGACCTTCTTTGTCCTTGTCCGTATCCGAGGAGAACGGCTTAGTGATTTTAACGGAAGAATCTGTTGAAGAACTCATTTCATATCTGTTTAAATAGTGCCCTGAGGTTTTTTCAAAAGGAATCCAAAAATAGCAATTCAGAGAAACTTATTGCCAAATAAAGCAGCCAAAAAGCATTATTCCTCCTTCGCGCTGACAAAACGAACGATTATTTTCCGGATCAGCCTGATCCATGTTTCTTTCCAAATGACGGTGGCGGCCAGTTTAACAAGGAAAACACCGAGCAATATCACAAAGCCCAGGTAATCGCTGTGCAGCCATTTATTAAGGAATGTACCCAGCAATATGACCAGCAAAATGAGGATGGTAATGCCGATACAAAGCAGAATGGCAGCGTACAGCGCCATGACCACGGCCCGCTCGATCTTGTCACGGGTCTCAATCTTGAAAAGGTCGATCCGCGTTTCGAAATATTTGAAAAGGGTGTCCTTGATTTCTTCCAGTTGACTCAGCATAGCGGTATATTTCAAATCATGTGAATTCTATTTAGGTCTGAACAACAGCCTTTTTTCACATTAATCCAAAAACATACCAAGGATTGCCGAGACTACCGAGACGATCAGTCCAAAGAATAACGCCGAAATGAAACCATCGACCCGGAAACCGTCGACGAGCGAGGCGGCAAGGTAAATGATAAAGACATTGACGACGAAATAGAACAGCCCCAGCGTCAGGATCGTGATAGGCAATGCGAGGATTTGCAGGATCGGTTTGAGGAATGTATTGAGGATACCCAACACAATGGCCACGATAATGGCCGTGCCCGTACTCGCAACTACCACCCCGGGCACCAAATTAGCGGCGACGATGATCGCCAAAGTACTGATTACAAGACGTAGGAGTAACTTCATACTGATCTGGTTTTTATTGATGACGGCTACGAAGTACGTCAATTACCTCATCTAAGTCAATGTTTTTTTGTTCGAGCAAAACGAGCAGGTGGAACAGCAAATCCGACACTTCGTTTTTGAAAAGGTCGTCGTCGTTATCCTTCGATTCGATCACTACTTCTACCGCTTCCTCCCCTACTTTCTGCGCAATTTTATTGATTCCTTTTTTGAAAAGGCTGCTCGTGTATGACGCGTCCGAAGGGTTCAGTTTTCTTTCGCGGATCACATCTTTTTGCAGGTAATTTAAGAATGCAGCCTCGCCCGCACGAGTGTCTGCGATTTCCGGCTGGCTATTTTTTTCCCCAAAACAGGTATCCGCGCCGGTGTGGCAAACAGGCCCCGCAGGCGTTGCCTTGATGAGCACCGTATCGCCGTCGCAATCGGCCGCGATGTCGTTTACGAACAGGAAATTGCCCGACGTTTCGCCCTTCGTCCACAGGCGCCGCTTGCTCCGGCTGAAAAACGTAACGGTGCCCTGCTGCTTGGTCACATCCAGCGCTTCGGCATTCATGTAGCCGAGCATCAGCACTTTACCGGTATTTACGTCCTGAATAATGGCCGGTACCAGGCCGTCGGCCGATTTATTAAAGTCAATGGTTGAAAACGTCTCGCTCATTTTGGTTATGTCAATTAAACACCCGCCTTGCCGCAGCATCCGGGCCTGCCTGTAATGGTATTTGATAAATTCCGCGCCACTACCGGGTCATCCGGATCGGCAGGTCTTTGTTTTTGAGATATTCTTTCAAATCGGGGATATCGATTTCCCGGAAATGGAAAATGCTTGCTGCCAGTCCAGCATCGGCTTTTCCGGCCGTAAAGACATCATAAAAGTGCTCCACGCTGCCTGCGCCGCCCGAAGCGATCACCGGGATGTTCGCATTGCCCGAAATGGTCGCAGTCAGTTCTAATGCGAAACCAGCCTTGGTACCGTCGGTGTCCATGGAGGTCAGCAGGATTTCGCCCGCACCGCGGTCTTCCACTTCCTTCGCCCAGGGGATCGAACGAATCTCCGTCGCTTTCCTGCCCCCGTGCGTATGCACGATGTGCTCGTGGCCGTTCGCCGTTTCGATATAGCGCGTGTCGATCGCCACCACAATGCACTGACTGCCGAATTCGAGCGACAGCTCGTTGATCAGGTCCGGGTGACGCACCGCCGCCGAGTTGATCGACACCTTATCGGCCCCGGCGTGCAGTAATGCCGACACATCCGCGATCGAAGAAATGCCTCCGCCGACGGTAAAAGGAATATTGATGGTCTGCGCTACTCTGCGGACGAGGTCGATAAATGTCGAACGGCCGTCTACGGTGGCCGTAATGTCGAGGTAAACCAGCTCGTCGGCGCCCTGCGCGGCGTATAATGCGCCTAGTTCCACGGCGTCGCCCGCGTCGCGCAGGTTCACAAAGTTAACCCCTTTGACCGTCCGGCCGTCTTTCACGTCCAGACAGGGAATGATTCGTTTCGTAAGCATATTTTAAACTGAAAAACGCTGTAAATCGGTCAGGCTGATCCGGTTTTCGTAAATGGCTTTACCGATAATCACGCCGTAGATATTCATTTCCGCCAATTTCTCCACGTCCTCGATGCCTGCAATGCCGCCGCTGGCGATGATGTTCAGGTCGGGACATTTGTCTTGCAGGTTTTTATATAAATCAAAAGAAGGGCCTTGCAGCAGGCCGTCCTTGGCTACATCGGTACTAATGGTGTATTTCACCCCTTTTTCCACATATTCTTCCACAAAATCATACACCCAAATCGCGGTACCTTCTTCCCAGCCGCTCACGGCGATCTTTTCGTTCTTCGCATCCGCGCCGAGAATGATCCTTTCGCCGCCGTAGGTTTTGAGCCAATGCTCGAACAGATCGGGCTGCTTCACGGCCACGCTGCCGCCGGTAACCTGCTTCGCCCCGCTTTCGAACACGATTTTCAGGTCGTCGTCCGACTGTACGCCCCCGCCGAAATCGACGTGCAGCGAGGTTTTGGATGCGATGGTTTCCAGTACCTTCCAGTTCACGACCTTTTTTGCCTTCGCACCGTCGAGGTCAACCAAATGCAGCCTTTTCAGGCCCGCATCTTCAAATTGCAATGCTACTTCCAGCGGGTTTTCATTGTAGATCTTCTTCTGACCATAATCGCCCTGGGTGAGGCGTACGCATTTGCCTTCAATCAGGTCGATAGCGGGGATAATCTGGATCATGGGTTCGGGGCAGGCGGTTATCAGAGTTTGAGGAAATTTTCGAGAATTTGCTGGCCGGCATTCCCGCTGATCTCGCAGTGGAACTGGGCCGCGTAAAAGTTGTCCTTATGCAGCATCGCGCTGAACGGCAATGCATAATCGCAGCTCGCGACGGTATATTCGCAAACCGGTGCCGCATAGCTGTGTACGAAATACACGTAAGCATTGTCGGGCAGGCCGGCGGTAAGCGGCGATTGGTAGTTGGAAATATTATTCCAGCCCATATGCGGCACTTTCAGGCCCGCATCCGCCGGGAAGCGCTTTACATCCACATCGAAAATGCCCATGCATTCGGTATGGTTCTCTTCGGAAAACCGGCACATCAGCTGCATGCCCACGCAGGTCCCGAACACGGGCTGTTTCAGCGACGGTATCACCTTGTCGAGTCCCACATGACGGAGATAGTTCATGGTGGTGCTGGCCTCGCCTACGCCCGGGAAAATTACCTTGTCGGCGGAGCGGATTTCGGCTTCGTCGTCGGTGTATAGGTAGCTCGCGCCGATGCGGTCGAGCGCATACATGACCGACTGCACATTGCCTGCGTTGTATTTGATAATGACGGTTTTCATTCCAATTTGTGCTTGAAATCGACAACAAAAAAGCCCGATCTTAACAATCGGGCTTCTGGGGATACTATGTATTCAACCTTATTACAACACTACTTGCAAAAACACATCACCCTAGACGTCCGAAAGCCAAAAGGCCATGATGCAAATGATATGTTTCAGCTGTTAACATGGCACAAATGTAAGTAAAATTTACAATAAGAGGATAAGATGGGCGTAAATATTACATTAAAATTTGCTTAGAGATTTCTTCGTACCTTGCGGTTAACAAATGGCCCTGAACCATGACCAGACCAATTATTCTGCCACTATTTTTCCTGCTCATTACCTTGATTACCGTTGATTCCCAGGCACAAACCAAAGACCTGGCCGACCGCCTGTTCAAAGTTCACGAAACCTACCGCGAAGCGGTCCTCACCCAGCGCCGTTTCAAGCAAAAAGACATTCTGCCGCTGATTTCCAGGCGACAAGGCAACGCATTGTACCAGATCGAAAAAGTAGGCGATTCTTTCGAAGGAAGGGGCATTCAGATGATCAAAGTCGGTAATGGCAAGAAAAAAGTGCTGCTATGGACGCAAATGCATGGCGACGAGCCTACCGCAACGATGGCGAGCTTCGATATTTTCAATTTCCTCGAAGGCAAAAACGATGGTTTTGACGAGCTCCGGAGGAAATTGCTCGACAATACCACCCTGTATTTCGTACCTATGCTCAACCCCGACGGTGCGGAAAGATACCAGCGCCGCACGGCCCAGGGCATCGACATGAACCGCGACGCCGCCGCACGCCAGACGCCTGAGGCGCAAATCCTGAAAGGTCTCGTGGACCGCCTGAAACCGGATTACGGTTTCAACCTCCACGACCAGAGCCCACGCTACTCTGCCGGCCGCAGCGCGAAAGTGGCGACGATCTCTTTCCTGGCTACTTCCTACGATTACGAGCTGTCCGTCAACGATGTACGTCAGCGCTCGATGCAGCTGATCGTGGGGATGAACAAGGTCCTGCAAAAGTATATTCCAGGCCAGGTAGCCCGCTACGCCGACGACCACGAGCCGCGCGGCTTCGGCGATAATGTGCAAAAATGGGGCACTACACTGGTCCTGATCGAATCGGGCGGTTATGTGGGCGATCCGGAGAAACAGTATATCCGCCAGCTCAACTTCATGGCGATCCTGTCTGCGTTGGACAAAATTGCCGACAACTCCCTGACCAAAGAGAACCGCGAGGAGTATTATGATATTCCAGAAAACGGCCGCTGGGTGTACGACCTCGTCGTACGCAATGCAACAGTGCGCCAGGCCGGAAAATCATTCACAACGGACCTTGGGATAAATCGTAATGAGGTAAGTTATGCCAATGCGACCAAGTTCTTCTATTACAGCAAAATTGAAGATTTCGGAGATTTACACCCCCAATTCGGCAGCCAGGAAGTAGACGCTACGGGCCTGACGATCGAGAAAGGGAAAGTATATCCTACCGCCTTCAGGAATGTGAGCGAGATCAGCAAACTCAATGCATTGAACCTCCTGAAGGAAGGTTACACCTACGTGCGCCTGGCGGCCGATTCGAACACGCGGGCACTCGGACTTTACTTTACCACGACGCCTTTACATATACTGCGGAGCGGTCAGACGGCACCGTCCGGCACACCTGGATTGGGCAATACGGCCACATTTATCCTCAAAAAGGCCGGTAAGGTCAAGTATGCCGTCATCAACGGTTTCGTGCACGACCTTGATGATTTCAATACCGAAAAAGGACAAGGAATCGTTGAGTAAGCGGCTGATTTTTAAGTAAAAGTACAATTTTTAAATAATTGACGCGTAACATAGGGTTAACATTGGGGTAACATTGGCGATCTACTTTTGTGTCGAAAATTTGACACCTGAAGATGAAAACCAAACTGTTTACACTGCTGTTCACCCTCACTGCCGTCATCACGGCATTTGCAGACCCCGGCACGATCCGCGGATCAATCAAAGACGCTAAAAACAAGGAGCCTCTCATCGGGGCCTCCGTTCTGATAGAAGGCACCCAGATCGGTGCCGCTGCCGACATCGACGGTAATTTTGTACTTTCCAATGTTCCGGTCGGCAACCACAATATCATTATCTCCTTCGTTTCCTACCAGACCAAAACCATCCCGAACGTGCGGGTGGAGTCGGGTAATACCACGGTGATCGACACCGAGCTGGACGAGGAAGGCAAAGCATTGCAGGAGGTTGTCGTTCGCGGCGCCCGTGCTACCAACACCGAAGTGGCGGTTATCAGCGAAATCAAGCAGCTTAAACCGATCGCCGTAGGTATTTCGGCAGCGCAGATCCAGAAATCTCAGGACCGTGACGCCGCTGCGGCTATCCGCCGGGTACCGGGTATCAGCATTGTTGAAAACCGTTTCGTCATGATTCGCGGGCTGGGCTCGCGCTACAATGCGGTGCTCATCAACGACGTGATCACGCCCTCAACCGAAGTAGACACGCGTTCATTCTCTTTCGACCTTATCCCGAGCAACATCATTGATCGTATGATCGTGTACAAATCCGGCTCGGCCGAATCTCCCGGCGACTTTGCAGGTGGTGTGATTAAGATTTATACCAAACGTCGTCCCGACCAGAACTTCACAGACGGTGCCCTCACCGTAGGTTATCGTGCGAATACGACATTCCAGAATGTACAGTCACACACCCGCAGCGGCGCCAACTGGCTGGGCTTGTGGGGTGCGGACCAGACGCTTTCCAGCGCATTTCCGAAACGCTCCGCCGACTTCAATACCCTGAGCTCAGCTGAAAGAGCCGGTTACGGAAGGATCCTGCCTAACAGCTGGGCAATGAAAAACGTGAACGTTTCGCCTGACGTACGCCTTGCATTCAACCTCGGCCGCCGTTTCGACATCGGCAATGTGGACGTGAGCAACATCACGAACATCAACTACTCGATGACCAACCAGGTTTCAGACATCGACCTGAAACTGTACCAGAATGGGCTGAATGCGAACGACGTTTTTGAGCAATATAAAGACTCCAACTACTCACGCCAGACGCGTATCGGCGTGCTCCACAACTGGACATTCCGCTTCTCCCCTGTTTTCAACCTCGAATGGAAGACGTTGTTCAACCAAATGGGCAACACCGAAACCGTTGCCCGCGAAGGCCAGCGTGTGGTGGACGGGTATGATGTAAAAAACTACTCGCAGCGTTTTGAAAACCGCAGCATTGTGACCACACAGGTTTCCGGCGACCACAAACTCGGCGATCTGACAAAATTGAACTGGATCACCGGCTTCGGCTACACCGGCCGCTGGGAGCCGGACTGGAAAAGAATCCGTTTCCAGCGCAGATCTGCCGAGCCAGGCAGTGAAGAAGCTCCCTACCAGGCTGTGGCACCTATCGACCCGAACCCGATCGACCTCGGCCGCTTCTACTCCAAACTCAACGAACGCGTAGTAACCCTGGCGGTGAATGGCGAGCATACTTTCGGCAACCCTGTTGACCGCGAGCCTAACAAAATCCGCTTCGGGGTGTATGGCGAGCGCAAGGACCGTGACTACTCCGCCCGCTTTTATGGTTATACCAATGTCGGCAATGCTTCTGAAATCCTCCGCGGCGACGTCGGCTCGATTTTCACTCCTCAAAACGTTACCGGCGTAGACGGTGGCCTGACCATCAAGGACGGCACCAAAGACCTGGACTCTTATAACGGTATCAACAACTACTACGCGGCTTACCTGAGCGGCGACGTGAATTTCGGTTCGAAAGCGATCCTGACCCTCGGCTTCCGCGGTGAATACAACAACCAGCAGCTGCATTCGACGATTGTGAACCAACGTCAGGAACTGGTGAACAACATCGTGTTCATCCCGCTTCCGTCCATGAACTTCACGTACAAGCTGAGCGAAAAACAAAACCTGCGTCTGGCCTATTCCTCGACCCTTAACCGTGCCGAGTTCCGTGAAATGGCACCATTTACCTACTTCGATTTCAACCTTTTGGCCGATATCCGTGGTAACACCGCCCTTAAAACCGCGAAAATCCAGAACATCGACGCCAAATGGGAGTTTTACCCGACCCAGAACGAGCTGATCTCATTGACCGGTTTTTACAAACACTTCAAAAACCCGATCGAGACGTTCCTCATCCCTACCGGAAACGGATTGGCCTACACCTTCATCAACGCCGGAACCGGCCAGAGCTACGGGGTTGAAGCCGAAATCCGCAAAGGGTTCGCGCAGGCTTCGAGCACTTTCCTGCAAAACCTGACATTGGTAGCGAATGCTTCATTGATCAAAAGCAGCGTAGACCTCGGCCAGGTAGTGGAAGGACCGGATTTGAGCGGTGCTATTCAAAAATACGACCTGACCGGCATTACCGACAGCAAACGCCCGATGGCCAACCAGTCGCCCTACCTCGTGAATGCAGGTGTGTACTACGCCGAGCCGGGCGGATGGCAGTGGAACGTGCTCTACAACGTGTTCGGACAGCGCATTTTCGCCGTGGGTAATGTGGATAACCCGACTGTTTACGAGATGCCGCGCAACGTGATCGACCTGAACATCAGCAAGAAATTCAAAAACAACCTCGAACTGCGCCTGGGTATCCAGGACCTCCTGAACCAGCCGGTGCGTTTCTCGCAGGATTTCAACCATGACGGTAAAATCGGCAGCGACGTAACCACCAAAGGCCCGAATGCCGACCAGGATATCCGCAAGTTCAGACGCGGCAGCTACTTCACCCTTACCGCTGCCTATAATTTCGGAAGAAGAACAATCATACCATAATTCAATCGCAGTGCCGGCGCGCGCCGGTTCATACCAGTAAACCAATCCAAACAACAACCAATTGCAAACAAACTTGAATTCACTATGATTAGCTTAAAAAACAAACTGTACTCATTGCTCCTTCTGGCAGGTCTGGTGGCAGGCATGTCGGCTTGCGACAACGACGACGAGCCCGACACAACACCGCAACCGGTATTGACTGTGACTGCCATTGCCCCGGCATCAGGACCGGTAGGGACCAAAGTAACGATTACAGGTACGAAGTTTGACCCTACCCCCGCGAACAACACGGTATTGTTCAACACCACACCGGCAACCGTAACAGCGGCTACGACTACTTCACTCGAAGTAACCGTACCAGCCGGCGCCACCGCCGGGGTGATCACCGTGACGTCGGGCGGCGCAACTGTGAAAAGCACTACCAGCTTCACCATTTCCGACCGCACGGTGGTAGAGGTAACCGGTGAAATCAAAGCAAACACCAACTGGACCAAAGACAAGCTGTATCTTCTGAAAGGCTTTGTATATGTAACAGCAGGCAACACGCTGACTATCGAAAAAGGAACGATCATCAAAGGCGCCGGCAAAGATGCCGATCCTAATGCATCCGGTAAAGGCGGTGCATTGATCATCGAAGCCGGTGCGAAACTGATGGCCGTAGGTACTGCCGAAGAGCCTATCGTATTCACATCTGCCAACGATCCCGGCAAGCGCAGCTATGGCGACTGGGGCGGTATCGTATTGATCGGTAAAGCACCTAACAACCGTCCTGCTTCCACTGCATTCGAAGGTGGTATCCGCGGAACGATCGGTGCTGGTACCGACGCTGCCGACAACTCGGGAACATTGCAATATGTACGTATCGAGTTCGCTGGTATCGCATTGAGCTCTACCGCAAACAGTGAAATCAACGGACTTACCCTTTATTCGGTGGGTTCAGGCACGGTACTCGACCATATTCAGGTTTCTTACTCGGGTGACGACTCTTACGAATGGTTCGGTGGAACTGTAAATGCTAAAAACCTGATCGCTTACCGCGGATTCGACGATGATTTCGATACTGACTGGGGCTTCACCGGTAAAGTACAATATGCACTTTCACTCCGTGACCCTGAATACGCTGACCAATCTGCGTCTAACGGTTTCGAATCGGATAACTACAACCCGGGTGAGCCTGCAACCGGCGCCAACAGCGGTTTGCCTTTGACAGAGCCTACTTTCGCCAACGTAAGCCACTTCGTTACTGCCGGTACGCCATCGACAGCGACCATCAAAGGTAGCGGCGGTTACCAGTCGGCCATGCACCTTCGCAGAAACACGGCGATCAGCATCCTGAACTCGGTATTCGTGGGTTCACCGGAAGGTCTTCGTCTGGACGGTACTGCTACCGGTACGTACAAAAACGCCCTGGACGGCAAGCTTGACCTGAGAGGTATCGTGTTGTCGAACAATCTGACCCCGATCACGGGCAAAGGCGAGATCACCAACGACCAGGCTATTGCTTACTTCAATACTGCTGCACGCAAGAACGAAACCAAAGACCTGGCTTCCCTCCTGCTCAACAGCGCTAATTTCAGCCTGACTGCTCCAAACTTCCTGCCACAGGCTACTTCACCGCTTTTGGCTGGTGCTACCTGGGAAGGCAAAGGTGCTGATGCATTCTTCACCAAAGAGCTTTTCAGAGGCGCATTCGGAACCACAGACTGGACCAAAACATGGGCTAACTGGGATCCACAGAATACCATCTACAAATAAGCGATTCAAAAATCTTATATAATTGGTGTCAGAATTTAGAAAGGCCGGGAGCAGATGCTTCCGGTCTTTTTCTTGTAAATGCTTAGTAAGAATTACTAGCCACTTGTAGCATTTTCACCACTTTATTGATTTACACAGTCTAAATAAATATCTTCGGGTTTATCTACTTTTGTCTTGACAACTAAAATTGTCGGGTTTCACTTATCCTAGCCCTAATTTAATGTCCGAGTTTCAGGCTTACCTCCAACTAGGTTTCAACCACATTACAGATTCCAACGGGTACGATCATATTCTCTTCATCATGGCCATCTGCGCGGTCTACACATTGGTAGACTGGAAAAAAGTAGTGGTACTCGTCACCGCTTTCACGGCAGGGCATTCCATTACGCTGGCCTTGTCCACATTAGGTTATGTTAATGTCAATGCGGACTGGATCGAGCTGCTGATCCCGGTCACGATCCTGATCACGGCATTTCTGAACTTCTTCCATAAAATGCCGAAGAACACATACGCCCCGAAAGAAAAGGAGCCGGCATTCCGGTACCCGCTCGCATTGGGTTTCGGGCTGATCCACGGACTGGGCTTTTCGAACTACCTGCGGGCGTTGCTCGGCAAGGAAGCGGAGATCTTCAATCCGCTGCTCGGCTTCAATGTCGGCCTGGAATTGGGGCAACTCATCATCGTGTTTATTATCTTAGTCATCGCATTCGTGATGATCGAGCTGCTGAGGGTTTCGAAACTGACCTGGGTACATATTATATCGGGGATCATTTTCGGAATGGCCTTGTCGCTGATCCTAAACAACGAACTGTTCCGCACACTCGCAGGCATGCCTGTGGACTCTTGACAACCAACTATTTATGACCAACCAATTATGAAAAAAGCGCTGCTCCCGTTACTATTGCTGCTGGTGTCCCTCAGTATCAAGGCCCAGCAATTACCCACTTCACCCAATTACCAGGCCAACGATCGTTTTGAACAACTAGGTACCGTATTGCCCACACCCAACACCTACCGCACCGCTTCCGGCGCGCCGGGAAAGGAATATTGGCAGCAACGCGCCGATTACGATATTAAAGCCGAGCTCGACGACGACAACCGCCGCATTACCGGCACCGAGACCATTACCTTCTACAACAATTCCCCGGATGATTTGAAGTACATCTGGATGCAGCTCGACCAGAATTTGTTTAAAAAGGATGGTATCGCAGCCCTCTCGCGCACGGGGACCGTCAACGAAAAAGGCATGAGCACTGCCCAGCTGGCCGCATTGAACACCGGCCGCGGCTCTTCCCTCGACCCGAAGGTGGAATATGGCTACAATATCCTTTCCGTGAAAGACAAGGCCGGCAAGGCATTGCCGCACACCATTAACGGAACGATGATGCGCATCGACCTGCCCGTGGTGTTGAAGCCGGGCATGCCTTATGTGTTCAGCGTGGATTGGAATTACAATATCACCGAATACTATGGCCGCAGCGGCTACGAATTCTTCGCGAAAGACGGTAATGCCAATTACTTCATCGCGCACTGGTTCCCGCGCATGGCCCCATACGACGACGTGAACGGCTGGAACCACAAGCAATTCCTCGGCCAGGGCGAGTTCGCATTGATTTTTGGAAACTATAAAGTAGCCATTACCGTTCCGGCCGACCACGTGGTGGCAGCCAGCGGAGAATGCCAGAACTACGCGCAGGTACTGACTGCAACACAAAAGCAACGCCTCAAACAAGCCGAAACTTCCAAAACCCCCGTCATGATCGTGACGCAGGCGGAGGCGGAAAAGGCTGAAAAACGCGAGAACAAAAATCCGGGCAAGAAAACCTGGATTTACAAAGCCGATAATGTACGCGACTTTGCATTTGCCAGCAGCCGGAAATTCATCTGGGACGCCATGCAGAGCGATGTGTACAAGAGCGGACGCAAAATCTGGTGTATGTCGGTGTATCCCAAAGAAGGTAACCCGCTGTGGGAGCAATACTCGACCCGCGCCGTGGCCCACACGTTGAAATCTTACGGTGCACGTACATTTGAATACCCCTACCCGGTTGCGATCTCCTGCCACTCGGTAGCGGGAGGCGGTATGGAGTACCCGATGATCAGCTTCAACGGCGGCCGTCCGGAGGAAGACGGTACGTACACCGAAGCAGTGAAATACGGCATGATCGGCGTGATCATTCACGAAGTAGGCCACAATTTCTTCCCGATGATCGTCAATTCGGACGAACGTCAATGGGCGTGGATGGACGAAGGACTGAACACGTTCTGCCAGTACCTGGCCGAAAAAGAATGGGACTACAACTTCCCGACCCGCCGCGGCGAGCCTAACCAGATCACGGAATATATGTCGTCCGACAAATCGGTACTGAGCCCGATCATGGCCTCCGCCGAAAACGTCATCGGCCTGGGCCCTAATGCTTATGGCAAGCCGGCCACCGCGCTGAATATCCTCCGCGAAACCGTGATGGGCCGCGAGCTGTTCGACCATGCATTTAAGGAATATGCCACCCGCTGGCGCTTTAAAAGCCCTACCCCGGCCGATTTCTTCCGCACCATGGAAGATGCTTCGGGCGTAGACCTCGACTGGTTCTGGAAAGGCTGGTTCTATGGTACCGAACCGGTAGATCAGGATTTGGTGAGCGTCGACTGGTTCAGCATCGACACGCAAAACCCGGCTATCGAAAAAGAGATCGCCCGCAAGGAGGATGCCCGCAAAAAGATGACGATGAGCAAAATCCAGGACGCCAAAACGAAGGGCGAAACGGTAGTAGCCCAGGATTCGACCATGGCCGATTTCTATAACCGCTACGATCCGTTCAAGGTAACCGATGCCGACAAGCAGAAATATGAGCAATACCTGTCGACATTATCCGAAAGCGAGCGCCAGCTGATCCAGGAGAACACCAACTTCTACACATTGTCGGTGAAAAACAAAGGCGGCGTACCGATGCCGGTGATCGTAAAAATGGGCTTCGAAGACGGTACCGATTCGGTAGCGGTATTCCCTGCGGAAATCTGGCGCTTCAACGACGCGCAGATCAACAAGGTGATTTCGACGAAAAAGAAAGTCGTGCAATGGACGCTCGACCCTTACCAGCAGATCGCCGACATTGACACGGAAAACAATTCTTTCCCCCGCATCGCGCAGCCGACCCGGTTCCAGATCTTCAAGCAGCAGCAGCAGAAAAAAGCCCCGAACCCGATGCAAATGCAAGGCGCCGGCGCCGGAAAGATCAGCACCGATCCAAAGAATTAGCGTTATTGCCATTGAAATACCAATCCCTTCCGAAGATGATTTGGAAGGGATTTTTTATGGAAATTGGGAATAAGATCCATGTAATTTCAAAGTAAAGTCTATGCAATTTCAAAATTAGACTTATGTAATTTCAAAATAAAGTCTATGTAATTTCAAAATATCATATCTTTGCATTGACAAACAAAAGCTTATGGAACTCCTTTCGCGAGATATTGAAGCGGTTATTCGAAAACATAAAGATCAATACCCGGTTATCGCCGTCACAGGTCCGAGACAGTCCGGAAAGACGACATTGCTCAAAACACTTTTCGGAGATTACCGGTATGTTTCGCTTGAAAATCCTGACAACCGTGCATTTGCTAACGATGACCCGGTGGGTTTTTTGAAAGAATACCCCGAAAGGGTCATTTTTGACGAGGTTCAGCAGGTGCCGCTTCTGTTTTCCTACATCCAAACCATCGTCGACGAATCCAGGCAAATGGGCCAGTTCATACTGTCCGGCTCGCAAAACTTTCAGCTCCTCCATAACATTACCCAAACACTCGCCGGCCGCGTCGCGATTTTCAAATTGCTGCCGTTCGATTTTGCTGAAATGCGGTCGGGTAAACTACTGTCCGATACATTCCCGGAAGTATGCCTCAATGGATTCTACCCGGCTATTTACGACCGCGGGATCGATCCAACCACATTTTACGCCAACTACATTCAGACCTATGTCGAACGCGACGTCACCGAGCTGGCCAACATCCGTGACCTGCGTCAGTTTCGTACATTTTTGAGCCTGTGTGCCGCACGCGTAGGGCAATTGATGAACCTGTCGTCGATCGCAAATGAATGTGGAATATCCCAGCCGACGGCCAAATCCTGGCTCTCGATACTGGAAAGCAGCTACATTACTTTTCAGTTGCAGCCATTTTACCGGAATTTCAGCAAGCGCGTCGTTAAAACCCCGAAGGTTTACTTTTACGATACAGGCCTGCTCTGCCATTTGCTGGGGATCCGCAATACGGCGACGTTCAATGAAAATCCATTGCGCGGGAGTATCTTCGAGAACATGATCGTTGCCGAACTACACAAACAGAACGAACACCGTTACCTCCACCGCGACTACTGGTTCTGGCGCGATTCTAACGGTCACGAGGTAGACCTGCTGGTTCAAAACGGCAATTTGTACGATATTTTCGAGATTAAATCCACGCAGACGATCATGACCGAGCATTTTGCCGGCCTTCATTTTTTCAGCGAAATTTCAGAAAACAGTACAGGAGAAAAGACTTTAATCTACGGCGGTAGTATCAACCAGTCCCGCACGCAGTACACCGTATTAGGTTGGAAAAACATTTAAAACAACATTCCATGAATATCGTAATCCTCGACGGATATACTTTAAACCCCGGCGACCAGGATTGGGCGCCGATAGAGCGGCTGGGCAATGTGACCATCTACGATCGTTCGGCCAAAGAAGAGATTGTGGAACGCGCCGCGGATGCGGAGGTTTTGCTGGTGAATAAAGTAGTGCTTTCCGGCGAGACGCTCGCGCAGCTGCCCAACGTGAAATACATCGGGGTGATGGCGACGGGTTTCAACAATATCGATATCGACGCCGCCCGGAAACAGGGCATTACGGTAACCAATGTAAAAGCGTACGGGCCCGCATCGGTAGCGCAGCAGACGTTCGCATTGCTGCTCGCGATCATGAACCGGGCGGAGACGCACAGCCAGAGCGTATTTGCCGGCGACTGGGCCGCTTCGCCGGATTTCTGCTACTGGAAAACGCCGCTCACCGAGCTGGCCGGCAAAAGAATGGGCCTGATCGGCTTCGGGGACATCGGCTCGCAGGTGGCAAACATCGCGCTCGCATTCGGAATGCGCGTGATCGCCTACCGCAAGCATCCGGCGCCCGCCGACGGCGTGAAGATGGTCTCGTTGGATGAAATTTTCACAAAAAGCGACGTCATCAGCCTGCATTGCCCGCTCACGGAGGAAACACGCGAAATCATTAACAGGGATAGCATTTCCAAAATGAAGCGCAATGCCATTATCCTCAACACCGGCCGCGGCCCGCTCATCCGGGAAAGCGACCTGGCCGAAGCGCTGCGCGACGGCACCATTGGCGGGGCCGGCCTGGACGTGCTTTCGAGCGAGCCGCCGAAGGCCGATAATCCGCTGCTTTCGGCGCCTAATTGCGTGATCACACCGCACGTGGCCTGGGCTACATTCGAGGCACGGCAGCGCCTGCTGCAGATGGTGGCCGACAACCTGGAAAGCTTCCAGAACGGGAATCCGCGCAATGTCGTTTCGTGATTATCGCGTACCTTTGCACCACTAAAATTCAAGCCTCCGCGCTGAGCATCTGATATTTCCTGGTTCGATACAATTTCACGTATGGGTATTTTTTTACTCCTGATTTCGTTTGCCTGCATTTTTACGATCTTTTTCCTGCGTTCCCAGGCAGGGCTTTATACCAACCTCCGCCGGGCGTTCATATTTTCGCTGATCGCCCAGGCAGGTATCATCTTCGTATACAATGAAATAGCGTCGTTTTTCAACGCCATTAATACCACTTCGGCGCTGATTTTCTGGTCGTTGGAAGCGCTGGCAATGCTGGGGTTGGTCTATTACCAGCACCGCTCGGGCCAAATCGATCCGGGCCGGTTAAGCGAGCTTGGCACTGCATTGCGCCTGAAAGGTTTTGGTAGAACGCATCAGCTCGTCATCGGCTTCGTCGCACTGTTTTACCTGCTGCCGCTGCTGTTCCTGGCGATTTATGCCGCGCCGAACAACTTCGATTCGCATATGTACCATTTGAACCGGATACTGATCTGGATCTACAATAGTAACCTCGACCACTTCCCGACGATGCATTTGCAGCAGTTGTATCTCAATGTGTTTGCGGAATACCTCGTGCTGGATACCGTGCTGCTCAGCGGCACCGACCAGTTTTCCGGGCTCATCCAGTTCGGTGCATTCATCGGCTCCATTTGCGGCATCAGCCTCATTGCCAAAAAATTCGACCTCGGCCGCGATGGTCAGCTGCTCGCCTCGATCTGCTTCCTGACGCTCCCCATCGGGATTTTCGAGAGTACCAGCACCCAGGTCGATCTTTGCGCATGCTTCTTTTTTATCGCATTCATTTATTTCGGCTTCGAACTGCTCGAACGCAAATCGACGATCGCCCTGGTGGCGATGATGCAATCGCTGGCCTTCGGAGGCTTTTCAAAATACACCATCCTGATTTTCGCGATACCGTTTGCCATCTATTTCGGCGTCCGCATTCTCATGCAATACCGCATTGCCTATGCCGCTAAAGTGCTGGCCGTGGCG
This sequence comes from Dyadobacter beijingensis DSM 21582, assembly GCF_000382205.1. Lineage (GTDB taxonomy): Bacteria > Bacteroidota > Bacteroidia > Cytophagales > Spirosomataceae > Dyadobacter > Dyadobacter beijingensis. The sequence continues at coordinate 293,450 of NZ_KB907787.1, read as the reverse complement.
CTGGCGCTGATGGCCGTCACATTCTCCCCTTTCTTTTACCGCAATTATTCGCTTTTCGGGCACGTCATGAGCCCGCTGCGCAACACGCCGTTTGCGTCGGAAGAGCTCCCTGCCAACAAGCATTCGGTACGCTATACCTTATCCAATGTCATTAAAAATGCCGGTCTGAACATCGGCCTGCCCATTACCAGCTTCAACCGCGCCCTCGACGACAAGATCCGCGCCTTCCACGACGCCATCGGCGTCAACATCGACGATCCCGACCTGAGTATCGACCCGTTTTCGGTCAAATATTCCGTGCACGAGGATATGATCCCGAATACGATCCATTTCTGGCTCATCGTCGGCGCCGGCATCCTGCTCCTTTTCTCTCCCGTCAAGCGAGACATTAAATGGTTCTGGACCTGTTCCGCGCTGGGTTTCCTGTTGTTTTGTACATTAATGAAATTCCAGCTGTGGAGCACGCGCACGCAAATGCCCCTCTTCGCCATGGGTGCGATCATGATCGCCTGCGTATATGGGCTGAAACTGCGCTGGAAGGCCGTGTACCTGATCGTGCCGCTGCTGCTGCTGTCGCTGCCGTTCGTTTACGGAAACCCCAGCAAAGAGCTCGTATCGATCAATTTCGTGACGCGGAAGGCCCTGGGCCACATTCCCATAGCCATTTGCCAGAGCAGCGAGGCGGTGGGAAAGGTTTATGAAAAATACCTGAGCGAATACTACGAATTCCCCGGCAAAGACGGCTGCCATCCCTTGAAACGCTGGCCCGACTACGCCGAACGCACAAAAGTATTCTCCCTGCTCGAAGAAGCGGGCTATTACGATGAGGACCGCACGTCCAACATCATCTCCATGCACCGCGACAGGGCCTATTTCCTCAGTAATCCGGACAATTACCTGAGCTACAAATCGCTCCTGCCCCACATCCGCCCCGACCGCAATGTAGGCGTGATGTTCAGGCGCAATGTAGGCTTTTACCACTTCTGGAGCGCGACCAGTAACCAGGTGGAGCGCCCCGGCCAGATGGACTACATCCGCTATATGAAGGAACTTTCCCCGCTCAAAAACGCACAAAAGAAGTTTTGCTATAACTACGTCCTTTCCGACGACCCTACCCTCATCGATTCATTCATCCCGAAAGGCAACATCGCCCGCATTTATTCCAGCGAGCTGTTCCACCTGGTGGAGTTGAAGCAGGAAAGTTGTGAGAAAATCCTGTTTTAGGCCATGACGATCCGAGCGCTGTTAACCGTCCCACCGCCCCGAAAGACATTCATTCCCGACAGCTACGCTCTGATTCTCGTGCTGTTCAGCTGCGCGCTGGAAACGCATTTCCTATGGACAGCCAAAGGCTCATTGGCAATTTCCGTATTGATCCTTCTGGTGAATTTCCGGTTATGGTATATCGCCCTGGTCCAGATCGCCATTGCGCTCTGCTGGCTTGCGCCGATGTTTCCCAGGCAGCCCAACCACGCCAATGCCGAGTTCTTCATTTCTCTCGTGATCCTGGGCCTTTTTGCACTGAAATTCTTAAAGCTGAAAACCCATGTCACCCCGGCCCTTACCTCCTGGGCATTCCGGCTCGTAACGCTGGGCATCTACTTTTACTCGGGTTTTCACAAGCTCAATACCGACTTTTTCAACACCTCCGTCAGCTGCATTAACGAATACTGGAGCGCCCCGATCGGCCAGGTACTGGGACTGCTCGGCTGTGATCATTGCGCCCCGCAACTCACGCAGCTTCCGTTCCCGCTTTTTACCGTATTACTGGAAATGGCCCTGCCGTTCGGCCTGTTCTGGCACCGCACCCGCAAGCCGGCCATTTACCTGCTCATTGCATTTCACGCGTTTCTCGGCATTCACGGCCTATTGAATTTCAGCGCATTGGCGATGTTTCTCCTCGCCGGCTCGACGATCAATTTTGAACAGCCCGTATCCGGGCGGACCATTCAGGCACTACGGATTTATATGCTCGGTATTATGGCGAATGCATTCTTCCATCTGGGCGGAAGTTTCAAGCTGCCGGGCTTTCGCAGCTGGGAGTTTGTCACATTTATTTCAACCGTCGCATTCACGATCGCGACCTTCTGGTTTTTTGTCATACTATTTAAAGAAAACAAAAAACCTGCTTACCGGCTTCGGGTGCAGAATTGGCCTGTGCTGGCGACCGTGTTTGCCTGCATGACATTCTGGGCGCTGAAAAATTATGTCGGGCTCGGTACCGTCGGGAATTTTTCGATGTTCAGCAACCTCGTCACCGAAAAGAACCGCTGCAATCACTTCCTGATCGACACGCGAAATACGAAAATCTGGGATTTTGAAGAAGATTGCGTGCAGATTGTGAAGCTGGAAAGCGGTTCCCGCTGGCAGAAGCTCAATGCCGACGTCATGGAACGTTCCCTGGTGCCGGTGGTGCAGTTCGGTCACCTCATCAGAAGATGGTCGGGAGAAACCCCCGGAAAAATCCCCTGTACGCTGATCTATCAAGGTAAAACCCTGCAAATCGACGACTTGAAAAACTCCACGTTTGCCGAATACCGTTGGTGGTACCACTACCTCCCGTTCCGCGTCGTCCAGATCGACGGCCCGAACCAGTGCCGCTGGTAGGCATACCGGGAAAATGTCACCGTAGAACACTACGATATACCTTGTATTGTCCAGTGTGATTATTAAGGCCTAAAAATGAGCGATTTGTGACGATCGCTTACCGGATTTTCTACGTCCGCGTCAAACAAAATTTACCGTTTGAAATTGAATTTTTTCATCTTTTGGGCTTCCGGGCGATCGTTTTCGCCAAAGTGAGGGATTAGCGGATATTTTCTTGAATTATGCATGATTGATTGTGTAATTTCCTGCATCTATTTACTCAATCCCTTCTCTTTCAAAATGTTATGAAAACTTTTTTCAAACTTATTCACACGCTGCGGTCCGCAACATTCTACACCACCGCACTATTTACTTCTATTGCATTTTTTTCAGTCGGGCAGCAGCATTTGATGGCCCAGAACACCAAAACCAGGCTGACCATCCCGGACGAGTACCTTTCTCCGGACTTTGTCGGAAACGGTAATTTCAATGCGATCATTTTCGGGAATTTCCAGAGCAACTCCGGCGACGTGGAAGGACGGCTGGCTATTGCCGGCAATTTTAATCTCGGCACGAGCGGGTATAGCGTGGGTACGGGCGGAATGGGCGTGAACGCACCGGACCTGACGGACAATTTCGTCGTGAACGGCGTGTTTAACAACATCGGCAACTGGGGCCTGCGGGGAAATCTGGTGTACAACACGGCACCTTCCGGCACTACATTCCCAAGTTTGCTGGTGCCTGGCACGAGCATTAAGGGTGGAAAATTCGACTACATCCGCTTCTCGGATAACCAGCTGCTGCTTTATTACCGGGCGCTGAGCGGCGCGCTGGACGCATTGCCCAACACCGGCACGTACACATTCGACGGCTACCACCAGTGGACCCTCACCGGCAGCAGCACCGGCCTGAACGTATTCGATATTACGTTGCCCAATAACATCAGCAGCGACGAAATACGCGTCGACATCCCGGCCGGCGCGTCGGCGATCATCAATATCCTGAACACGACGCTCACGGTCAACGGCGGCAGCATGAAAATGAACGGCGCCGACAAAGAGAACAACAAAGTGCTCTTCAACTTCCCGAATGCGACCTCGATTTCGCTTTCGCATTACAAATTCCTCGGCAGTTTCCTGGCACCAAAGGCCAGTTTGACGGGTAATGGCGGCTCGATCAACGGCCAATCGATCGTCGGCGGGCATTTCGACCAGCAAGGCGGCTTCGAATTCCATAATTTCTATTTCGAAGAAAACTCGATCGTATTGCCCGTGACGCTCGTGAAATTCACGGCTACAAAAGAAAAGGCGGCTGTAAATCTCGCCTGGGCCACCACCGCGGAAACGAACAGCAGCCATTTCGACATCGAACGTAGCGCCAACGGCAAGAGCTGGAACCGCATCGGCACCGTAGCATCCCACGGCGAAAGCAACCAGCAAATCCGCTACACCTTCACCGACGCCAACCCAGCCATCGGCGAAAACTTGTACCGTTTGAAGATGGTCGATCTCGACGCCACATTCGCATACAGCAGTATCCAAAGCATTCAAATGGACTCAGACGCGCTGGTATCCATCTTCCCGAACCCCGCTTCGGACAAAATCCTGGTGGCCAACAGCGCTACCGTGAAGCTGCTCACCGTTACCGATTTGTCGGGCCGTAAGGTTTATGAATCGCAGTCGGTTTCGGCAGCGGGTGTGGATTGCAAGAACTGGGCGTCCGGGATGTACGTGGTGACGATGACGCGTGTTAACGGGGCTGTGGATTCGCGGAAGGTATTGGTTGCGAGATAGGGATCATTTAAGCGTTTTTGATATTGAAACGGCCTGCGAAGTGATTTGCAGGCCGTTTTTTGAACTGCTATTGCATTCAATGGATAATTTAGCGCAAGAACACTTTGCCTCCGGCGATTGCCCATTATCCCGTATGAATCGTGCAGCATTCCGAATGATCAATCGGAACAAGAATGCATTACAGCCTGTTGCCTTTTTAAAAATAAACAGCAACACGACATGCAAGAAATTACCTGGGCGGATTTTGAAAAGGTTGAAATGAGAGTAGGGACGATCCTGGAAGTCCTCGAATTCCCCGAAGCCCGCAAGCCTGCCTACAAACTGAAAGTCGATTTCGGCGAATTCGGCATCCGGACGAGCAGCGCCCAAATCACCAAACTTTACCAAATCGACGATCTACCCGGCAAACAAATCGTGGGCGTGATCAACTTCCCCAAAAAACAAATCGGCAAATTCATGTCGGAATTCCTCGTCACCGGCTTCGCGGACGCCAATGGCGACATCGTGCTGACGACGGTGGATGGTACGGTGCCGAATGGGAGTCGGATGTGCTGAGAACTTATTTCGATATTGTGGAAATGTTGCCGGAGGCCATTATTGTGGAAAGTTGTTTTTCAAATTGCTCCATTTTCGCTTTCAGTGATTGGGTTTCTGCTTTCAAAGACGTCTCTGCAAGTTTCAGGCCTTTGTTCTCTGCCTTTAATGCCTCCACTTCTTTGATTAGGGCCTGGATAGCAATCAGGTTTACACCATCAAAATCAGCCTGGTTAATGGATTTATCTTCTCCGATTACTCCCAATTCGTCGTGCCCGAATGCTGTAAAAAAGTCCTGTGCCATGGGTCCATAGTGGCGGTTTTGCTTCATGTTTTGCCCCTTGTAGTTCCAGCTTCCCAGCCGCATCCTGCCGATCTTTTCCAGGAACAGCGCTCCATCGGCAGCACGAAAGTTCTCTTTTCGAGCTGAGTCGGATATCACTGACCACGCATTCGCATTGGGTTGAAGCTGTACTCCGACTGGGGAGTTCTCCTGACGGGCGTTGCTGGTATACAAAATATACCCACCTGCAAAATGCATCATCATCTGGTTAACAGCTGTGGTATTGTAGGTACAACCCAAACAACTGCTATTATCACCAATAATAAATGACCCTCTGTGATTTGCTATGACGGAAGAACCCATAGCCGTTGAATAATCCGCATTTGCAAATGTCCAGGCACCAAAGGCAGTTGCGCTTTCCGCGTTTGCCTGTGTACCAAACCCCATAGCCGTTGAATGCTCCCCACCGGCTTTGGTACCTTCACCGCTGGCGAAAGAAAACCTGCCTACATTCGCGTTGTCCCAATAAGCGTATTGGTTTGGGGAAGGAGACACCGCGCCGGCCCGAAACGCGCCCTTGCTGCCATACCAGATCATTTTTGAATAATTCTTTGGATTCGGTGATTGAGAACCCACAGTATCGGCTCCGAACAGCACTGTTCTTCCTTCCGCAACATTCAAAAACGCTTTGGGTTGTGTTAAACCGATCCCTACCTGCGCCTGGGCATGCACGGAAAAAAGGAGCAGCACGATCCATGCCGCCAAATGATTTAATGGTGTGAGACGCATTCCAATTTGAAAATTTGCAGTGTATAATTTTATCATTTTGGAGCTAAGTTAAAATAAGTTATCGGTTGGTCACAACGAATGTTGTTTCTACGGATCTGAAAGGCAATGCATAAATCTGACATGCATCTATTTCTTTTCTCGCCTGGTGGCCATGTGGGCAAGAAAAAAGCCCCAATGCATATTGCAAAGGGGCTTCTCGATACTTTTTGTGGTCACGTAGGGATTCGAACGGCACCGGCCGCCCGGCCCAAACCTCCTGATCCGTAGGCAGGTGCAACGCAAACAAAAAA
>NZ_KB907787.1:0-287075 GCF_000382205.1 Dyadobacter beijingensis DSM 21582 | reverse complement strand
AAAAAAGCGCCAATCTTGCGAAAGGCGCCTTAGTAGTGGTCACGTAGGGATTCGAACCCCAAACCTCCTGATCCGTAGTCAGGTGCTCTATCCAATTGAGCTACGCAACCATTTCCGAATTGGACTGCAAAGATAGGAAGGGATTTTCCAATACCAAATTCCGCGAATGAAAAATCTTCAAAAAATTTGCCTGAATCGCTAATTACCCTGAAAATCAGGCTTCCTTTTTTCTAAAAATGCTGCGATCCCTTCGCGCACATCCTGTGTGCCAAACAGCATTCCCTGACTCTCCCGCTCCGTTTCAAGCATTTGCGGCAGGTTCGAATGCATTGATTGGTTGAATGCATGCTTCATCGCGCCGATCGCCTGCGTCGGGGCGTGGCGGTAGTGGGCGAGCTGTTTTTCAACCAGCGCGTCGAGACCTTCACGCTCGACGACGCGGGTGATCAGCCCGATGTCGTGTGCGTGGCTGGCGTAAATGCGCTGGGCGTTGGTGGCTAGATCGAAGCTGCGGGCCAGGCCGATCAGTCTTGGCAAAAAGAACGTCGCGCCGGCATCGGGCATCAGGCCGATCTGGATAAATGCAAGGCTTAGATATGTGTCTTCGGCGGCGATCACCATGTCACAGGCCAACGCCAATGAGCATCCGGCACCCACCGCCAGGCCATTCATGCGACAGATCACCGGTTTGGGAATGTCGCGAATGGCGTTGATCATCGGCTCGTAGTAGTCGCGCAGGATTTCACCGGCACTTTTGCCGGAGGCAGAGGCTTCTTTCAGGTCGGCGCCGGAGCAGAAGGCTTTTTCACCTGTGGCAGTCAGAAGGACAACGCGCACGGAATCGTCGTCGGCCGCGGTTTGGACCGCCCTGGTGATTTCGGCGATGAGCGCCGGACTTAATGCGTGGAATACGTCCGGCCGGTTGAGCGTGATGCGGACAATGCCGTCGGTGTTGTCGAAAATGAGGTTTTGATACATGCCGTGAAGTGGTTTGTATCAAAAGAAGAAATAAACCGTGCCGCTACTGACCAGCAGGCCACAAAAAATGCCGGCGAGGATTTGTGCGGGCGTGTGGGCGTTCAGTTGCAGCCGCGCACTCATGAGCCAGCCGCCGATCAGGATGGTCAGCAGCAGCGGCGTCAGCAATGCGAGCTCGTCGAAGCGGACCATGAGTCCCGACAGCAGGCCGATGGCCCCGCCGATGCCGGTGGCGTGGGCGCTGATCTTCCAGAAATTGCTGATCATCGCCACTACTATCAGCGAGAGCGTTACATTGGCCAGGATCACGGAGATTTGCGGGGCGAGCTCGCTGATCGGCTGCAATTTCCAGCCAAACACGTACGTAGCCACCGCGTAGATCACAATGCAGGAAAAGTACGGCAGACGTCGCTCTGCGGCATCTTCTACATAAAACGATGAAATCACGCCCGTTTTTTTGAAATAAAACATCATAATCGCCGGCGCGATAAACGTATTCAGCCAAAGCAGCAGCAGCAGGCTTCCCAGCGCGGGCAATTCCAGTGCGCTGACGCCCACAATGTCGGGCGCGAGCAAAAAGAGCAATGCAAACAGGTATGTCGTGAGTATCAGCGGGTGAAAAACCACCGATAAAATGATAGCAAGTCGGTTATTCAAAACAACAGGTCTTTAATCAGGATGATGAAAGCAAAATTAAACTGAAAACCAGACTGTACAATCATCGCGCCGCACAGAAAAGTAAGTTGCCCGCCTACAATAGGTTTTCGTGCCCGAATTTGTAATTTTGCGCCTCATTCGTAAAAAAACCGGGCTTTAACCGGCTGACATTTAAAGTTTGAATTGAAAAAATGGGACCGTTGCAAATCAAAGACATTTTACAGACTGCGCCTGAAAACCAATCGGTTGTCGTAAAGGGCTGGGTAAGAACAAAAAGAGAAAGCAAAAACGCGATCTTCATCGCGTTGAATGACGGGTCGACCATACATAATATCCAGGCAGTGGCTGAACCCGGTCAGTTTTCTGCCGAGCTGCTGTTGACAGTAACCACCGGGTCGTGTTTGAAAGTAACCGGCCAGCTGGTCGAGTCGCAGGGCTCGGGGCAGACGGTGGAGGTGAAAATTACCGATATCGAGGTGTATGGCACCGCCGATCCCGAGCAGTATCCGTTGCAGCCTAAGAAGCATTCACTGGAATTCCTGCGCGAGATCGCCCACCTGCGCCCACGCACGAATACATTCAGCGCGATCCTGCGCATCCGCCACGCATTGGCGTTTGCGGTGCACCAGTATTTCAATGAAAAAGGCTTTTTCTACCTGCATACGCCGGTGATTACGGCTTCCGATGCGGAAGGTGCTGGCGAAATGTTCCGTGTGACGACGCTCGATTTGAACAATCTGCCGCGTACCGAGGAAGGCGCTATCAACTTTAAAGAAGACTTTTTCGGTCGCGAGGCCAACCTCACCGTTTCGGGCCAGCTGGAAGGCGAGCTCGGCGCGATGGCCCTTTCGAAGATCTATACATTCGGGCCGACATTCCGGGCAGAAAACTCCAATACGACGCGCCACCTCGCCGAGTTCTGGATGATCGAGCCGGAAATGGCGTTCTTCGAGCTGGAAGACAATATGGACCTGGCAGAGGACTTTGTCAAAAAAGTGATCACCTATGCATTGACCAACTGCAAAGACGACCTGAATTTCCTCCAGAACCGCCTCGCGGAAGAAGATAAAAACAAGCCGCAAAACGAGCGCTCACTGCCATTGCTGGAAAAACTGGCATTTGTGGTCGATAATCCTTTCGAACGCATCACATACACCCAGGCGATCGAGATTTTGCTAAAATCGAAGCCGCAAAAAGAAGGCAAATTCCAGTTCCCGGTGACCGGTTGGGGCATCGATTTGTCGAGCGAGCACGAGCGTTACCTGGTAGAGAAGCATTTCAAAAAACCGGTGATCCTGACCAACTATCCCCGTGAGATCAAGTCGTTTTATATGAAACTCGACGAGGATGGCAAAACGGTGCGCGCGATGGACGTGCTCTTCCCCGGCATCGGCGAGATCATCGGCGGCAGCCAGCGTGAGGAAGATTACGAAAAACTGCTCGGCCGCGTGCATGAAGTGGGTATCGACCCGGAAAACGTTTGGTGGTACCTCGAAACACGGAAATTCGGGACAGCGCCGCATTCGGGCTTCGGGCTGGGCTTCGAACGCCTCGTGCAGTTCGTAACCGGCATGGGCAACATCCGCGACGTGATCCCATTCCCGCGTTACCCGAAAAGCGCCGAATTCTGATATTACAAGTTGTTACCTTTTTCATGGCTTTACGTATCAAGTAAAGCAGTTAGTGTAAGTTTCATTTAAACCACACGCACATGAAAAGGGACAATCCAATCCTGACAGGCAGTACTGCGACCATCGTTGCGGTACTGCTTTTTGTTTTCAATGCCCATGCCAATGACCCGTTCCACGTCAAATGGACGATGGATTACACCCAGGCCGGCATTTCCGACCATGCCAACTTTGCGCCTGCGGGCGCGCAGCTCGCAGGTGGGCCCAACACATTTACCCTGCCGACGGTGTACAGCTCCGGCGGCGGCGCCATCGGCACGGGCTACATTGTAAGGCCGTGGCCGACGACATTTTCGTCGGGCCGCTACATGGAGTTCTCTTTCAGCGCCGGCGCATTGAAATACAACATTACCTCCATTTCCTTCCGCCTCCGCCGCTCGCCCAACGGGCCGAACGGCATTAAAATCCGCACCGGCATGGACGGTTTCGCGGCCGACCTGAATGCATTCACGATCAGCAACAACGGCGTTTTCAACAGCTATTCGATCCCCGTCAGCTACGGGAACCTTTCCGGTAACACTTTCACATTACGCATTTACGCCTATAACCCGGTGGATATTTACGGCACATTGTGGTTCGATGAAATTTCCATCAACGGCGATGTGCAGGCCATTATACTGCCGGTAGACCTGATTTATTTTAAGGGAGAATTTGAAAGCGGACGAGTGGCGCTTAACTGGGAAACGGCTTGGGAAAAATCCAGTAAGGAATTCGTGATCGAACGCAGCGCCGATATGCGGAACTTCGGACCTGTCGGGGCGGTGGCTGCTTCCGGGGAAACGGCCGGGCGAACTTCCTATGCATTCACCGACAATGATCCTGCGGCAGGCAACAATTATTACAGGTTAAGGCTCGTCGATCGTGACGGAAGCTTTACCACCTGCAAACCGGTCGCCGTTTTCGCTCCGGAACCGATAAGCCGTATTTACGTTGCGCCTAACCCTGCTTCGCCGCACACCGTTACCCTGCACGCGCCCGATGGCCACAATGCGTTTCTTGCGTTACACAGCGAATCGGGAATATCGGTACCATTTCGTCGTGAGAATGGCCCGGACGGACGTATATTCCTCAAACCTTACCGGCCACTCCCTTCTGGCATCTATTTTGTAGTATACGTTAACAATACCGTAAAAGAAGAACTGAAAGTGTTGGTTCCGTAAAGCATTCTGCGCTTAATTTGTAATGATAAAGTGTAAAAAATGCTAAGACTGCGTCGTTAGCAAAGCAACGTTCTGAATTATTTAAAGGCCAAAAGCCTATGTTGAAAAAAGTGCAGCCGAAAGTGTGGTGGATGGCGGTTGCCGTCCTGGTTATTTTGTTGATTTCGTGGGGATTAGTCAGAAAAAACAAAAGCGACTCCCCGGACCTGGCCGTAACCGGCAAATCGAACACGAACCTCGATCCGGTGCCGGTGACGAATCCTGATGCCGAAATGGCCGCCAAAATCGCGAAGATCGAAGACATTTTCCGGCGCAAGCGCAAAGCCGGTTTCAATGGCAACGTGCTCGTCGTCCAAAAAGGCAACATACTTTACCAAAACTCGTTCGGCTTTGCGCATATGCGGGCAAAGGACACGCTCACGGCCGACTCCCGGTTCCAGCTCGCGTCGCTTTCCAAGCCATTCACGGCCGTGGCCATTCTGAAACTCGTGCAGGAAGGCCTCGTGGCGCTCGACGATTCGGTGCAGCGTTTTTTTCCGGATTTTCCCTACCACGGCGTGAAAGTGGATATGCTGCTCAGCCACCGCAGCGGCTTGCCGAATTACATTTATTCGTTCAACGACAGCGTCCGGCACGGCAGAAAATACCCGGATAACCTCGATATTCTGGATTGGTATGCCAAAGTGGTCCCGACCCCACAGCCTTACAACCGGCCTGGGAGGTCGTTCAACTACTGCAATACCAACTACTGCGTCCTGGCCGCGATCGTGGAAAAAGTAACGGGTGATTCGTTCGGCAAGTACCTGAACAGCCAGATTTTCACGCCGCTGGGCATGCAAAACACCTACCTCGTGACCGACACCACCATTGCCGCCACGAAAAACCGCACCGACGGCCATCAGTACGGCCGCAGGCTCGAAAAAGATTATTACGACGACGTCGTCGGCGATAAGGGCCTCTACTCGACCACGGCCGACATTTACCGGTTTTACAATGGGCTGACCAAGGGCCTGATCCTCGAAAAGAAAATGCTGAACGAAGCATTTACGCCCCGCAGCTTCGAGCGCGACGGCATCCGCAACTACGGCTACGGCTTCCGGATGCACATCAAGGAGGACCATACGCCCCGGTTTATCTACCACGGCGGCTGGTGGAAAGGCTACAACACGATGCTGTGGGTATGCCCCGAAGACGACGCGGTGATCATCGTACTTGGCAATACGTATAACCGCTCCACGTACGATCTGCGGGAACTGCTGGAGGTCGTTCACGGTTCGGGGAAGATCGACGACATCGAGAAAGACATCTAGTATTGTTTGAATTCGGCCGCGAATTCAGGATATTTGCCGAAATTTAAACGAATTTTCCGCGCCTTATGCCCGATTCTGCATTCCTATTACCTGCTTATCTGCTACTAGGCTTGCCGTTTTCGTGCTTTTTATTGCTATGGCTGGGTGGAACGAGTCTAAATAAATTTGCAGGCTGGATAGGCGCATTGATTACCCTCGCCGGTCTGGCCATCAGCCTCACTTCCGCGGATCCCGGTGCTGAGCATATCCTTCGTTTTCAATGGCTTACCATCGGCAGCCATTCCATCGAACTCGCCTTCCGTTTCGATACGCTCTCGACCATGATGCTCGTCATCGTGCATTCCGTAGCATTGCTCGTGCAGTTTTTCTCGACGGCCTATATGCACGACGACCGCAATGTGAACCGGTATTTTGCATTCATTCAGCTGTTCCTTTTCTCGATGCTGGGCATTGTGCTGGCGGACAGCCTCATTGTGATGTACATTTTCTGGGAGCTTGTCGGACTATCTTCTTATCTGCTGATTGGATTTTGGTATGCTAAAAAACGCCCCGTTTGGGCTGCACAGAAGGCATTTGTGCTAAACCGCATCGGTGATGCCGCCTTTCTGACGGGTATTTTAATGCTCTTCTACTATATAGGTACTACCGACTTTGAAGTGCTTTCCCTCGAAATCGGGACCATTCCGCCAGGCATGCTCACGGCCATCGGCATTTGTCTGTTTGGTGGTTGTGTAGGTAAATCGGCGCAATTCCCGCTCTCGGGCTGGCTTCCCGATGCGATGGAAGGCCCAACGCCCGTTTCCGCATTGATCCATGCGGCGACCATGGTGGCGGCAGGTATTTTTTTGTTAGCCAGAATATCCTTTTTGCTCACTGTTGACGCCCGTTTGGTAGTACTCGCAATCGGAGCGATCACAATGGTAACCGGAGCTATAAAGGCATTGAAGGGCTGGGATATTAAAAAAGTCCTGGCCTATTCGACGATGTCCCAGCTTGGCTTGATGGTCATGGCGGTAGGTTTCGGGAGCTGGCAAACGGCATTGTTCCACCTCGCGACGCACGCATTCTTCAAGGCGGGATTGTTCCTTTCGGCCGGCTCGGTGATACACGCGGTAACCCCAGGCCATGAGTTGCCCGGCTACGACCCGCAGGATATGCGCACCATGGGCGGATTGCGCAAGGCATTGCCCATTACATTCGTATGTTTTTCTATCTGTGCGGCGGCGCTGGCAGGGTTGCCGTTTTTTTCGGGATTTCTTTCCAAAGACGCCATCATCACCGAAGGTTTCCTATGGGCTTCGGAATTTGGCGCGCCGGGCTACTTGTTCCCGGTGCTGGTGATCGCATCGGCCGGATTAACAGCCTTTTACATGACGCGACAAATGTGGCTCGTGTTTTTTGGAACAAACCGCTCTCCCGCTGCCGTGCATCCGCATGAGTCGCCGGTAGCGATGTGGCTGCCTATGGCGCTGCTTTCCGCACTATCGTTGTTTTTCTGGTTTTCCGTCAACCCGTTCGATGCCGGGGGCTGGTTCCTGCATTGGATCGGTCGGGAGGATGGGGAGCACTTGGTATGGGTGCCATTTGTAGCGAGCGCGGTCACATTCATCTCGATTTTCCTTGCCTACCGGCAAACCAGCGCCGAAAACCCTTTCCAGGTCAACGACCCGATCCCCGCGGGCGAACCGGCCCAGAGCCCCTGGAACTGGCTACGCGGCTATTCGACCGAGCATTACTTCATCATTCCTTTCGACGTCATCGCGAGGTACCTGAAAGCCATTGAAAAAAATATTGTCGACGCATTCGTCGACCTGGTTGCGAAAGGCAGCCTCGTGTTCGGACATTTCATTGCCTGGGTCGACCGGTTCTTCGTCGACGGCGCGGTACACTTCACCGTTTTCTCGATCCGTTCGGCCGGAAAGGCGGCGCGGAACATGCAGAGCGGCCGGATACAGTCGTACTACATCGTGACGGTAATGGGCGTCTTTTTACTGATATTGTGGCTGGTTGCGCTTTAATGCACTCCGGCCGGTTTAATTTATTGATTAATGATTGATCATATACTCACCTTCTTAATTGCCATACCACTGCTGGGTGCCGCGGCCGTCGCCTTCTGGCCGGTCGACAGCCAGCATAATTTTCGCCTCATCGCCCTGGTGGCGTTGCTGCTCGAAGTGGTTGTTACGGCAGGCTCCTACCTGTCGTTCAATATCACCGATGCCGGCCTGCAACTGTCCGAAGTAAGGGATTGGATTACGCTGCCCATCGGTTCGCTGGGCGTCGTCTCCATTGATTATGCATTGGCAGTAGACGGTATCAGCTTTCCGCTCGTACTGCTGGCGGTAGTCGTCATGCTGGTGGGCGTAGTGAGTTCGTGGAATATCAATCACAAATCCCGGGCCTATTTTGCATTGTACCTCTTGCTGACGGGCAGTATTATGGGTTGCTTCCTCGCGCAGGACTTCTTCCTGTTTTACCTGTTTTTCGAATTTATGCTCCTGCCGATGTACTTCCTCATCGGCCTGTGGGGCGGTCCGCGGCGGGAATATGCGGCATTGAAATTCTTCATATACACATTCCTGGGCTCGCTGCTGATCCTGATCGTTATGATCGGCCTCTACCTATCCGTGATCGACCCGGTGGAAACGGCGCGTGCCGTCGGCCTGATCGGCCCCGAAGATGCCATTCACCCCGACATGATCCCGCAGATCCAGCAATGGCTTTTCGACGGTAAAATCGCTCCTGAGCAGCTTATTCACACATTCCGGTTCTCGTACCTGGCCGATCCGGGCAACTACATTCCCGGCTCCATCCTGAGCGCTACCTCCGAATTTTTCATCGCCGATATTCCCGTGCGCCTGCTCGCATTCTGGTTCCTGTTCGTCGGGTTCGCCGTAAAACTGCCCGTCGTGCCCGTACATACATGGCTGCCCGACGCGCACGTGGAAGCGCCGACGCCCATTTCCGTGGTACTCGCAGGTATTTTGCTTAAAATCGGTGGTTACGGTTTTATCCGCATCGTCGACGGTTTCTTCCCGGCCGAAGCATTGTACAGCGCCATTCCGCTGGCTATCCTGGGTATGATCTCGATCGTTTACGGCGGTTTCAATGCATTAGGCCAAAGCGATCTGAAGAAAATGATCGCTTACTCGTCGGTATCGCACATGGGTTTCGTGCTGCTCGGTATCGCCGCTTTCACGCCCGAAGGTTTCAACGGCGCCATTTATCAGATGGTTAGCCACGGAATTTTATCGGCAATGCTATTCTTGCTCACGGGCGTCATTTACGATCGTACCCACGACCGCCGGATCGACCATTACCGCGGCCTGATCAGCGTAATGCCGCAATACACGGTCATCACCGGAATCGCATATTTCGCATCGCTGGGTCTCCCCGGCTTCTCGGGCTTCGTCGGCGAGCTGTTCACGCTGATGGGCGCATTCCAGTCGGAAGCATTACCGGTATGGATCCCCGCATTGTCCACGCTGGGCATCGTGCTCGCCGCCGGCTATTTCCTATGGACCTACCAGCGCATGTTTTTCAGTACTTTCTGGTACAAAAACGCTACTACTCAGGTCCTCACCGACCTTACACGCCGCGAAAAATTCATGCTCGTGCCGCTGGTCATACTCACGATCCTCGTCGGCATTCTGCCAGGGCTGCTGTTTGATTTGTCGGGGGCTACGATCGAGGTTTGGCTGGAAGGGTTGAAATAATTTTGATCAGGTGTGCTCAGGGTATTGTCAAGTATGGTCAGAGGTTGTCAAGGGTAGCCAGGTATGATCAGGACTTGTTAGGAATGGGTAGGCGTGTCAGGAGGTCAGGAATTGATCCCTGGTAGCCGGAGTAACGAGCCCGGTTTTTACATCGGGATAGTTCGTAAGGAAAGTTGACGGAAATCTTGCTGACGCTTCGGAGTTCCATTTGAATTCAAATGCCCGAAGCTCGCCTCTTGCTTCCTCTAAATAATCGACTTTTTGTTGCAGCGTAGTTCGCCAGAAGTACATTTTTGCATCCAGCTCTTTCGAATTAAGATGCTTCTTGCGCTCGCTGATGATGTAATTCTCCCACAATGCACCTACGTCCTTCCGGTTTTGCAACGGATTGAAATTGTTTGTTACCGCATTGATAATCCCGTTATCATAAAAATAAATCTTCCTTCCCTTTTTGATTTCGGTACGGACATTTCTTGAAAACGCCGGCACGGTAAAAAGCACGAATGCCTTTTCCAGGAGATCGATATATTTCTCCACAGTCTTGTTATCCGCCTGAACCAGCCTGCCGATTTCCGTAACACTCACCTCGCTTCCTACCTGCAATGCAATCGCCTTTACAATCTTTTCGAGTAAAACAGGTTTCTTGACCTGTTCCAGTAAGAGCAAATCCTTGTATAGATAGCTGTTCGCAATGAGTTTGAGATGTTTTTCAGCATTTACGGGGTCTGTGACGATTTCTGGATACGAACCATAGATCAGCCGTTGTTCCAGAAGTCGTTGCTCAGTAAGGTAATCGGTATAATTGACCAACTCTTCGTAGGAAATTGGCAATAGTTGCATTTCATACCGCCGACCGGTAAGTGGTTCGTTGATATTTCCTGCCAATTCAAAGGAAGATGAACCCGTCGCGATCACCTGTACATGCTTCAACCGATCGACTATGATCTTAATCACCATGCCAATGTCCTGAATGCGTTGCGCTTCGTCGATGAAGATGATTTCGTTATCCCCAATAATCCTTTCCAGTAACGTCACATTCGGCCGTAGGAAAGCTTCGCGGGTATCGGCATCGTCGCCATTGAGCCTTAGTGTTTTTCTGCCGACAATTTGAAGCAGTTGTTCCGAAAAAGTAGTCTTGCCGGCCTGTCTTGGGCCATATATGATAAATGCTTTTCCTTTAAACAAGGAATCTAATGCAGCTTGTTGCTGAGCTCGAATAATCATAATTCCGGATTCAATTCCAATAAAATTATGATATTTAAGGATTCAAATCCAAAATAATCATAATATTTTTGGATTCAAATCCCAAATTATAAGATTTGGCCGATTTCCAGGCTCTACCTCCCAAACAACTGATCCAAACTAAACCGACCCTTTTTCGACAATGCTTGGAGCGTCTGCTGTTGGTCTGGGGTTAGTATTTCGATAATTTCAACACGTTTTTCCTCTGCCAGACGCTTGCGGTCGCTTCTTCTATTATCGCCCCGGCGCTTCATTTTCCTTTCCATTCTCGCGTAACGGCGGTCGATCTTTTTGAGCTGTTTCTGCTGCCGCTTCGTCAATTGAAGCTGGTCAGCGTACTTGTCCATGTTCTTTTCCAGCCGCCGGTTATTGAGCTTGCTGTTGGCCGGATCGTCACTCTGGAAACTGTCATCGTCGCGGCGGTCGTTACCGCGACGGTCGTCGTTGCGACGCATTTCGTTACGGCGGTCGTCACCGCGGCGGTCACCACCGCGGCGCTGGGCGAATAAGTCAGAAGGGGTGAATGCGATGAATAGCAGGCCGAGGGCGAAGATCAGCGTCAGGATTCTTTTCATGGGGTGAACATGGGTTAAAAATTCGATGCTTATAACGGCATTTGGGACCGGTAGTATATAATGTTATTCTTTTTTCACTATCTCACAGAGTTTTAGGGTTATTCAAATAAATGTAGTTTTGCACGAATGCGCAGATAGTATTTTTTGCAATCTTTACAGTAGTTGCTATTGGTTTTATTTCAAACTGCATTCTATTTCCCAAATTTTATTTCCCTACACCCTGTTTTATCAGATGAAAGATAGTGCTCCTTCCCAAAGGTTGTTGTCCCTCGATACGCTACGTGGTTTTGATATGTTCTGGATTTCAGGTGGCGAAGAAATTTTCCACGTGCTCGCCAAAGTGACCGGCTGGTCGTGGGCGATTGTGCTGGCCCACCAGTTTACCCACCCCGATTGGAACGGTTTCCGCGCCTACGACCTCATTTTCCCCACATTCCTTTTCATGGCTGGCGTCTCCACGCCATTCTCCCTCGGCAGCCGCCTCGAAAAAGGCGTCCCGGCGTCGCAGCTGGCCCGGAAAGCCATTCAAAGGGGCATTATCCTTGTCATTCTCGGCATTATTTATAACAACGGACTGTTCGAAACCGAATGGTCGCAGATGCGCTACCCGAGTGTACTCGCGCGGATCGGTCTCGCGGGCATGTTCGCGCAGATCATTTACCTCTACTTCGGCTACCGGGCACGGTGGATCTGGTTCGGCGGCCTGCTCGTTGGCTACTACCTGTTCATGATGTTCTACCCCGTGCCGGGCTGTGGCGCAGGGCTGCTCACGATCGACTGCAACCCCGCCAGCTATATCGACAAGATGATCATCCCCGGCCGTCTTCACCTCACCATTCACGACCCGGAAGGCCTCGTGTCCACTATTCCGGCCATCGCTACCGGCCTCATGGGCATTTTCGCGGGCGAGCTGCTGCGGACGAGCCACGAAGTCATTTCCCAGAAAAACAAAGTCGCGTACCTGGCCTTCGCAGGCGTCGTGAGTTTGCTGGTATGCCTCGTCTGGGACTATTTTTTCCCCATCAACAAGAACCTCTGGACCAGCTCGTTCGTACTCTGCGCGGGCGGTTTCAGCACGTTGCTGCTTGCCTTGTTCTACTGGATCGTGGACGTACTGCAATACCGCAAATGGACGCTGTTCTTCGTCGTAATCGGCATGAATTCGATCGTCATTTATATGGTAGGCCGCTTCATCGACTTCGGTTACACGGCCCGCGCATTGTTTGGCGGCATACTGAGCTATTTCCCGCACGGCTTCGAAGCGGTGGGTGAAGTAATTGCATTTATCGCCGTACAATGGGCATTTATGTATTTACTTTACAGGAATAAACTGTTTTTAAAAGTATAAGAATGTCCATCGAAGTCACCAATCTGACGAAGGTTTACGGAACGCAGCGCGCGGTCGACGGGATTTCATTTACCCTCAAAAAAGGGGAAATAGTAGGCTTCCTCGGCCCGAACGGCGCGGGGAAATCCACGACGATGAAGATCCTCACAGGCTATCTCAAACCCACCGAAGGATTGGCGAAAGTATCGGATTTCGATGTGCTTACGCAGCCGATGCCTGCGCGCAGGGCGATTGGCTACCTGCCGGAGCACAACCCGCTGTACCTGGATATGTACGTGGCGGAATTCCTGCTTTTTTCCGGCAAGCTGTACGGTATGGGCGGGGCCGCATTGCAGGCGCGCGTGGACGAGGTGATCGCGATGTGCGGACTGGAGCCGGAGCGCCGCAAGAAAATAGGGCAGCTTTCAAAAGGTTACCGGCAGCGCGTGGGACTGGCGCAGTCGTTTTTGCACAATCCCGACGTACTGATCCTCGACGAACCCACTACCGGCCTCGATCCGAACCAGCTCCAGGAGATCCGTGAGGTGATCCGCACGGCCGGAAAAGACAAAACCGTGCTATTTTCCACGCACATTATGCAGGAAGTAGAAGCATTATGCGACCGCGTGATCATTATCAATAGAGGCAAAGTGGTGAGCGACAGCTCATTGCAAGAATTGAGAGATACCGGTGATTCATTGGAAGAGATTTTCAAGAAGCTCACGCAGCAGGCTTGATGTACCGACAGTAACTACCAAGGCGATATTCGGCAGGGCAAATATTAGAATTGCATTAAAACCATATTTTGCAGGATTTAAAGCGCGCGGAAATTGTTATTATTGTAACTTTTGATAAATGCCCATGTCAGTTGTTGAAATAGAAAACCTAACATTCCCTCGTTAAGATCAGTGGTTCCAGGTATGAAAAATTGGTGGTTCGGCCGGTTTCGTGTTGTTGTAATTGTTGTGGCGCTGGTGGTGCTTACCTCCGTGGCATCCGTCGCGTGGAAAATGATGGCCGTCAAGTCGGTGGCCGTTAAAACGACGCCTGCCAGGGCTGCCGAACCGAAACATAAAGCCCCTAAAAAAAGACCTGATCCCGTGATTGTTCTCCCGGAAAATGCCTGGGTGGACAGCACGCTGAAAGCTATGACGATCGAGCGGAAGATCGGGCAGCTTTTCATGGTCGCGACGTTCTCCAACCGCGACGAATCGCATTATAAATACATCGACAAGCTGATCAACGACTACCAGATCGGCGGACTGATATTCTTCCAGGGCGGCCCGGTAGGCCAGGCACAGCTTACGAACCGCTACCAGTCGCATTCCAACATCCCGCTTTTCATTGGCATCGACGGCGAATGGGGCCTCGGCATGCGCCTCGACAGCACGATTTCCTTCCCGAAACAAATGGTACTAGGCGCCATCCAGGACGACCGCCTCATTTACCGCATGGGCGACGACATTGCCCGCCAATGCAAGCGCCTCGGTATTCAGATCAACTTCGCGCCGGTGTCGGATGTGAACAGCAACCCGGCTAATCCGGTGATCGGTATACGTTCTTTCGGAGAGGATAAAGAGAATGTGGCGCGGAAGTCCATCGCCTATATGAAAGGTTTACAGCATAACCGCATTATCGCTACCGCCAAGCATTTCCCCGGCCACGGCGACACGGATGCGGATTCGCATTTTACATTGCCTGTGCTCACGCATTCGTTGGAACAGCTCAACAACACCGACCTGTACCCCTATCGCGAAATGATCGCAGACAGCCTCATGGGCGTCCTGAATGCCCATTTGTACATTCCTGCATTGGACAACACGCCGAACCAGGCCAGCTCGCTGTCGGACAAAGTGGTGAATGGATTACTGCGCAAGGACCTTGGTTTCCGTGGGCTCGTGTTCACCGATGCCATGAACATGCGCGGCGTGCTCAAAAACGGCAAAGCGGCCGATGTGAACCTGAAAGCATTGATAGCAGGCAACGACGTGCTGCTTTACCCCGAAAGCATTGCCGAAACGGTAACCCGCATTAAAGACGCCATCAACTCGCGGCTGATCAGCGACAAGATCATCGACGACAAGGTGAAACGCATTTTGCAGGCCAAATACTGGGCCGGACTGAGCCAGTACAAGCCTATCGATACTAACAACCTGTACGCCGACCTGAACAGCGAAAAAAGCAAGGAACTGTACCGCGAGCTTTCGGAAGCATCTGTGACGGTGGTTAAAAACGACAATAACCTGATCCCTGTCGGCTCGGTGCTCGACAATAACATGGCTTCGGTGAGCATTGGCGAGGGCAGCAGCACGACATTCCAGAAAATGCTTTCGACGTACAAACCAATGCGCAGCTATTCGTTTTACGATGGCCCGACCTCGCAGGAGCAGATTACTGAAATGCTGGGTTACCTGGAACCTTACAACACGGTGGTCGTCGACATTCACGGTATCAGTTCCAAGCCCGGCCGCAACTACGGCATTACCACGGGTATGGTGGATTTTGTGAAGCAGCTCAAACAGCAGAACAAAAAAGTGATCCTCTGCCTGTTCGGCTCACCGTACAGCATTCAGTTTTTCCCCGATACCGATGTCGTAATCTGCGCGAATCAGGACGGGAAGGACCAGCAGGAAATCGTGCCGCAGATCATATTCGGTGCGCTGCCCTCGAAGGGGCGGCTGCCGGTGTCGGTGCTCGCATTTAAATCGGGCAGCGGCGTGACCACCACTTCCATTAACCGCATTGCATTCGGTACGCCGGAGAGTGTCGGCATGGATGGGATTTCGTTGAAAAAAATTGATGAAATCGCCACAGCGGCGGTGAATGACCATGTTTTCCCCGGCTGCGAAGTGCTCGTGGCACGGCAGGGAAAGATTATTTATGAAAAGCAGTTCGGCGGGCTGAGCTACCGGACCAACGACCGCGTAACGCCGGAAACGATCTACGACCTGGCATCGCTCACCAAAGTGTCGGCCACGTTGCAGGCGGTCATGCTGCTGTACGACCGGAAGCAAATCAATCTGGACGAAAAGGCCGCCAAATACCTGCCCGAACTGACCGGCACCAACAAGCAAAACTTCACGATCCGCGACCTGCTGCTCCACCGTTCCGGACTCATTTCGTTTTATCCGTCGCTCTGGGACCGTACGAAAACCAGCGCGGGCGGCCTGTTGCCGGAATATTACAGTTCGAAACAGGACACAGCCTACTATTTGCAGGTAGCACCCAAGCTTTTTGCCAAAGGTGCATTGCGCGATTCGGTGTGGAAGTGGGTCGTGGAATCACCGATGAATAACCGCCGCGACCGTGCCGGTAATTACGGCTACCTGTACAGCGACCTTGGATTTCTGACATTACAAAAAGTAGTGGAACGCGTCACTGGCCAGTCGCTGGATATTTTCGTGGCTGCCAACATTTACGAACCGCTGGGCCTGCCTTACCTGGGCTTCAATCCGCTGCGCCGTTTCCCGGAAAAGCAGATCGCCCCTACCGAGCAGGATTACCGTTTCCGCGGGCAGCTTTTGCAAGGTACGGTACATGACCAGATGGCCGCCATTGTGGGGGGCGTTTCGGGGCATGCGGGGTTGTTCGGTACCGCCCGCGACCTGGCTGTATTGCTTCAAATGAACTTGTGGAAAGGCTCCTATGCCGGTCGCCGTTACTACGAGCAAGCGACCGTGCCATTCTTCTCGCGCATCTACGACGAGGGCCACCACCGCGGGCTGGGCTGGGACAAGGCGCCGGCCGACGGCAACAGTTCCTACGTATCACCGCAGGCATCGGTAAACTCGTTCGGTCACACGGGCTTTACGGGCACGATGGTATGGGTGGACCCGGAGGAAGATCTGGTGTTCGTATTTCTTTCGAACCGGGTGAATCCCGACCCGGAAAACACGGCGATTACGACCCAACGTACACGGCGGAAAATCCAGGATGTTGTGTACAGTTCACTGATCCAACGGAAAAGCCAGCTTCCTTAAATCACCTTCAGCGTATTTGAAAAATATCTCTAACTTTACCAGACAAAAGGTTAGCGGAAAGATATTAAGACAGATACATGAAAAAAACATTTATTAAAGAGAGTTTACTTACCATTTTCGCCACGGTATTCTGCCTGGCATTTTCCTTCGGACAAACCAGTATCACCACAGGAGCGGTAACGCCCTCATCCGTTTGCGCAGGCAGCGATGTTTCGGTTGCATTTACCTTCGCAG
This sequence comes from Dyadobacter beijingensis DSM 21582, assembly GCF_000382205.1. Taxonomy (GTDB): domain Bacteria; phylum Bacteroidota; class Bacteroidia; order Cytophagales; family Spirosomataceae; genus Dyadobacter; species Dyadobacter beijingensis. The sequence goes on along the minus strand of NZ_KB907787.1, from coordinate 270,208 downwards.
GGACTCCCGCTGCCAACACCGACTTCATCGCACAGTTATCGGATGCGACCGGCGCCTTCGGACTGACCCCTACGGAAATCGGTTCGGCTAAAACCTCACCCATAACCGCCAATATCCCTGCCGGAACGACCGCCGGAGCTGCCTACAAAGTCAGGGTTATTTCAAGAATTTTATTGGTAGTACAAATCACGGGATCGGAAACCGCATTGACCGTCAATGCCGTCCCAGCCGCCCCAACAGTGACTACCCCTGTAAATTATGCAAAAGGTGCCTCCGCTGTTGCATTGACAGCGACCCCGACAACCGGTTTGCTATGGTATACGGATGCTACAACCGGTACCGGCTCCGCAACGGCACCCGTGCCTGTAACGACGGCCGAGGGAACCACCAGCTATTGGGTATCCCAAAAACCAGCTGCCTGCGAAAGCCCGCGTGCAAAAATTGACGTGGTAGTAACTTGTACGGCACCTGCGAAGCCCGCTGTGACGACGCCTGTGACCTACACTGTTGGCGACGCCGCTGCGCCGTTGGCTGCTACCGCAACCACCGGTGGCACACTCAATTGGTACGGAACCAATTCAACAGGCGGGACGGGATCTGCAACAGCTCCCACACCAGCTACCACATCGGCCGGAAGTACAAGCTACTATGTATCCCAAACGGTGGCAGGATGTGAAAGCGCCAGATCGGAAATTGTAGTTACAGTCAGTGCATGTACGCCACCTGCCGCACCAACCGTTGCCAATAAATCTTACACAGTTGGCGATGCCGCTACACCATTGACAGCAACTGGCAGCAATTTGAAATGGTATGGGACCGACGCAACCGGCGGAACCGGTTCGGCTACGGCGCCTACCCCTTCAACCACCTCCGCCGGAACAACATCTTATTATGTTTCTCAGACCGTGGGCGGGTGCGAAAGTGCGAGAGCACAAATTGTCGTGACCGTTAATGCATGTACACCTCCTGCGGCACCTACCGTTGCCAACAAGTCGTACACCGTAGGCGATGCAGCGACGCCATTAACTGCCACTGGGACTGGTTTAAAATGGTATGGAACGGATGCAACCGGCGGAACATCCTCTGCAACGGCTCCCACCCCTTCGACTTCATCCGTTGGAACAACATCCTATTACGTATCTCAAACTGTGGGTGGTTGCGAAAGTGCGAGAGCGCAGATCGTCGTTACGGTGAACGCCTGTACACCACCAGCGGCACCTGCTGTATCTAACAAATCTTATACCATCGGCGATGCCGCAGCCCCATTGACAGCAACAGGCAGCAACCTGAAATGGTACGGAACGAACGCAACCGGAGGAACACCTTCCGCGACTGCACCAACACCTTCAACTGCTTCTGTTGGAACTACCTCCTATTATGTATCTCAAACAGTGGGCGGATGCGAAAGCGCAAGGGCGCAAATCGTAGTCACTGTTACCGCATGTATCCCCCCGGCAGCGCCAGGCGTAAGCAATGTTTCCTATTGCATCGGTTCACCAACCGCTAATCTCACCGCAACCGGCTCGAACCTGAAATGGTATTCCGATGCCACAGGCGGCGTCGGTTCGGCAACAGCGCCAAAGCCTTCCAGCGCATCGGCAGGCGTTACCAGCTACTACGTTTCCCAAACAGTAGGTGCTTGCGAAAGCCCGAGAGCTGAAATTAAAGTAACCATCAACGAAACACCGGCGCCTTCTGCCACATCACTCGTTGAATACTGTATCGGCGAAACAGCCACCCCGCTTACCGCCTCCGGCAGCGGCCTGAAATGGTATACTGCTTCGAGCGGCGGCACGGCATTGGCCAGCGCGCCGACGCCAGCTACCAATGTAGCCGGAACCACCCGTTACTACGTTTCGCAGACAGTAAATGGGTGCGAAAGCCAGTCGAGAAAGGAAGTGGCAGTGGTTGTTAAAAATCCATCGACCGCACCAACTGTAACGGCTAGCATCAACCTTTGCCAAAATTCCTCGGCTACGCCGTTGAGCGCCAACGGAACAGGCCTTAAGTGGTATACAGCTGCCAGCGGAGGCACCGCATTGGATGGCGCGCCGGTTCCCTCTACCGCAACAGTTGGCACAACCAACTATTATGTAAGCCAGACGGCTGCCGGACTATGCGAAGGCCCACGTGCAAAAATTGAAGTAATTATTAAAGATACGCCTGCGGCTCCTGCTGTGACACCGCTCGACTACTGCGTGGGTGCAAAACCAGTTGCATTGACTCCTTCCGGCGCAGTTTACAAATGGTACAGCGCCCCAACCGGCGGCACCGGATCAACCACCGCTCCGACACCAACCGCGACGACAGTGGGCGTTCAATCTTACTATGTGACGCAATCCAACACCTACGGAACGCTCACTTGCGAGGGCCCGCGTGCGAAGCTGGACGTAACGATAAACGGAACCCCGGGCAACGTAGCGCCCCTTGCAACCGAATTCTGCCAGGAGCGTGCGGATAAAAACTACACATTCCCGACCCAGGCATCGGCTGGCAATACGCTGAACTGGTATACCGCTGCCACCGGCGGATCGCCGAGCGGTGCAACGCCTTCCATTAACCTGAAAGAACCAAAGGAAACGACTTTCTTCGTAACACAGGTGACGAGCAAGGGCTGCGAAAGCACGACCCGCGTATCGCAAAAAGTACTCGTGAAGCCGCTTCCGGCTATCCCGGGCATTTCACAGGCATTGATCGAATACTGCCAGTTTGTTGCCGCCAAACCATTGGAAGCGACGCCTGTCAGCGGCGCTGCACTGGATTGGTATGGAACGAATGCATCGGGCGGTACTTCCAGCCCGGCCGCACCGACACCTTCCACTGCGGAAGGCGGGACTACCTCTTATTATGTAGCACAAACACTGGCGGGATGTACGGGCGACCGCGCGAAAATCGATGTGAAAGTGAACACCACGCCGAAGCCAACTACCAAAACTTACCTCGAATACTGCCAGAATGCGACGGCTCCGGCCCTCGACGCGACGGGAACGGTATTGAAATGGTACCGCGAGGCAAACGGCACCGAATGGCAGGGCGTTCCGTTCATTCCATTTACCGAGAAGGTCCAGGATTATTCGTTCTATGTGACGCAAACCGGCACCAATGGCTGCGAAAGCCCGAAAGAGGAGATCAAAATCCATATCAAATCATTGCCTACTGCGACGATCTCGGGTAACACCACCATCGACCTCGGCCAGTCGGCTACGCTGAATATCAGGTTTACCGGCGATTCTCCGTGGAAATACATTTTGTCCAACGGAATCAAAGGTGATACCACCACCACCGACCAGGCCAACACGCAGGTGACCGTGAAACCGGGCACCACCACCACATATCTGTTGACGGAGGTTTCGAATGCATGCGGTAAAGGTATTTCGTTCGGTACCGCGCTAGTGACCGTGAAAGTGCCGACCATCAACTCGGGTAATGCTTCTGTTTCGGAAATTTGCGCAGGAAAGCCGTTCACGGTGCCATTCCAGCAATCGGGCGATTTCCCGACGGGTAATACGTTCAAATTGCAGGTGTCGAAAGAGAATACGGATGCCAAGTTTTACACAATCGCATCCACAGCCACCTCGAACGTGGTGACAGCCACTTTCCCGGACACCACCAAAGGCGGCACCTACTTCCTGCGCGTGATCAGCTCCGGCACGAACCCCGATTTCACCGTCAAAGGCAGCGTTAGCTCGATCACCATCAATGCAACCCCGCTGCCGGTGGCCACATTGACCGGCACGCAGACCATCGTCGTGGGTGAAAGCGCAGAACTCAAAGCGGAGATCACCGGTAAATCGCCGTGGACTTTCAGCCTGAACAACGGCACCAAGGACACGCTGATCACCGCCAATGCTACGCCTTACATATTTAAATTAGCCCCCAAAACCACCACCACCTACGCCATCACGAAAGTGACCAACGGCTGTGGAACGGGTACCGGAGTAGGCACAGCAAGGGTACAGGTAGACCCGATTCTCGGCGTAGAACCACCAGCCCCTGCCAACTGGGCCAAAGTGTACCCGACTGTGATCAATGGCAAAACGACCGTGGAGGTAACCGGCACGATTTCACCGAAACAGGCCTCTATCGAAGTGGTGGACCTCAACGGCAGGCCACGTACCACGCAGCCTATCAGACAAAAAATAACCGAGGTCGATTTCGCCAATTATCCGTCGGGCTTGTACCTGATCAGGATACAGAATGGTAACCTGAGTACCGTTCAGCGCGTAATGAAGCCCTGATTTTTGAATTAAAAACAATACACGGGACATTTGTTGCAATGCAATGGATGTCCCGTTTTCATGACCAGCCGATGGACATACAAGCCGATATCATGGACCATTACTTTATGGAAGAGGCCCTCGGCCTGGCCCATAAGGCATACGAAGAAGGGGAAATTCCCGTGGGCGCGCTCGTGGTGGCAAAAGACCGGATCATCGGTCGCGGCTACAACCAGACCGAGCGCCTCAACGACGTCACAGCCCACGCCGAAATGATCGCGATCACCGCCGCCGCCGACCACCTCGGCTCGAAGTACCTTACCGACTGCACGCTGTACGTTTCCCTCGAACCGTGCGTGATGTGCGCCGGCGCGTTGTACTGGACGCAGATCAAACGGGTGGTAGTAGGTGCGACGGACGAAAAACGCGGATTTTCGAGGATTGGGCAGCCGCTGCTGCATCCCAAAACGAAGCTGGTAACGGGCATAATGGCACAGGAATCCCAGGAGTTACTACTCAAATTTTTCAGGGGATTAAGAACATAAAGCGGCCTTCTGCTGTTACCTTATCTGGTAAAACAAATTTATTAATCATTAAACTACACTGAAAATGGCATTTACACTGGATCCCTTACCTTACGCAAACAATGCATTGGAACCGCACTTCGACGCATTGACCATGGAGATACATCACGACCGTCACCACCAGGCTTATGTTACCAACCTGAATGCCGCGGTAGCAGGCACTGAGCTGGAAGGCAAAACCATAGAACAATTACTCGCTGGCATCAGCAAAGCTCCGGCGCCCGTACGCAACAATGGCGGCGGTCACTGGAACCACACATTCTTCTGGAAATCGCTTTCGGCAAGCGGCGGCGGCGAGCCAACCGGCAAGCTGGGCGAAGCGATCACGGCGAAATTCGGCTCGTTCGCGGCATTCAAAGACGAGTTCAAAAAAGCAGCTATCGGCCGTTTCGGATCGGGCTGGGCATGGCTGATCGTGAAAGAAGGCGGTGAAATCGCCATCACTTCGACCCCTAACCAGGACAACCCATTGATGGACATCGCCGAAGCGAAAGGCACGCCACTGATCGGCCTCGACGTATGGGAGCACGCATACTACCTGAAATATCAAAACAAACGCCCCGACTACATCGACGCGTACTGGAACGTTGTAGATTGGAAAGCGGCTGACGCACTGTACACTGCGGCTAAATAATCAAGCTTCGGCTTGGGAAAAGGTTTACAGCTTGTAAAAAATTTATAAAATCTCTTGCAAGCTGTAAACCTTTTTCTAATTTTGTGTCCTCGAAAGGGGCTTAGCCCATTCGATACAGCTTAAACGGAGGTTGTAGCTCAGTTGGTTAGAGCGCTAGATTGTGGTTCTAGAGGTCGCGGGTTCGAGACCCGTCTCCCTCCCTTGAAATAAGTTCAAAGTCAAACAAAATGCCTGTAAATCAATGATTTGCGGGCATTTTTGTTTTTCAGACTATGTCAAAAAATGCAAAAATTCCCATGTTTTCAGTGAGTCTTTCGTGTAGTTCACTCACTTTGAGAAAAAGACTCACTGGAAACGGCATAACAAATTGATAGACAACATGTTCACCGCATGGACATCTTGACTGGCAAGCGTGGTAACTCGATATTTAACCACTTTTAAACGCTTGTGTTATGTTGGAAAAAACATTTGGTCTGCTTTTCTATTTAAAGCCTGCCAGAAATCAAAAAGGAACAGTTCGCTATGTTTACCTGAGAATCACCGTTGACGGCAAGGTCGCCGAGCTATCCACCAAGAAGTTATGGAACACCGAAAGGTGGAATTCATCAGTCGGACGACCAGCCGGAAACAAGGAAGATGCCAAAACGCTTAATGCGTATTTGGACATGCTCACCGCCAAAGTTTACCAGGCCAAGAAGATTCTCACCGAGGACGACAAAGAAATCTCCGCCGAAGGGTTGAAAAACATTCTGCTCGGTAAGAGCAATGAAACCCGCACAATCCTAGAAGTCTTCGAGCGCCATAACGAACAAATGGAAGCGCTGGTCGGTCAGGAGTTCGCGCCGCTCACTTTGAAGCGGTACAAGACCGCTAAGGAACATACCGCCTCCTTTATCAAGTGGAAGTATAAGAAGGATGATATGGAGATCAAAGACCTAAATTTTGAATTTATTACTGAATTCAATTTCTGGCTCCGTAGTGCGCGAGGTTGCAACCACAACAACTCGGCGATCAAGTATATGAGCAACTTGAAGAAGGTTGTGCTGATCTGTATCAATAACAAGTGGTTGAAGAAGGATCCGTTCCAGGGCTTCAAGCTGACTAAGAAGGAGGTTGTTAAAAATCCGCTATCCAGAGACGAACTTAAACGGCTTACCGAGCAGGTTTTTGAAGTCGAAAGGATCAGCCAGGTGCGGGACATCTTTCTATTCTGCTGCTACACCGGACTGGCCTATGTCGATGTGAAGCAATTGAAGACAACGGATATTGTTGTCGGGATGGACGGGGAGCTTTGGATCGACACCACCCGCCAGAAAACGGACGCGCCTACACGTATTCCGTTGTTGCCTACTGCGCTTGACATTATTGAGAAGTACAAGGAGCATCCGCAATGCTGCAATAAGGGCGTTGTGCTGCCGGTGCTGAGTAATCAGAAGATGAATGCTTATTTGAAGGAGATTGCTAACCTTTGCGGGATTTCAAAGACGCTGACTTTTCACATTGCCCGGCATACGTTTGCTACGACTGTGACGCTGAGTAACAAAGTGCCGATTGAGACGGTTTCCAAGTACGATTGTTAAACAATCGTCGGTCGCTCTGCGCCCTATCTGGCCTTCCCCTCCAAAGTCGGTCCAGGTTTGTGAAGGAGTTTTAATGTTTGAAAGTGTAGATAGGATCGTGATGAAAGAAGAAAAATCGAACAAGACAAAGCTTGTAATCTTCCGGCTGACGCCCAAAGAATATGCTAACCTGGAAGCCAAACGCGGCCGGACCACGTGCCGGAAATTAAGTGAATTTTTGCGGCTTTTGATCTTCAATAGGCCAGTTACCGTGGTCGAAAGAAACGCCTCGCAAGACCAAATGATTTCCGAGCTCTCCGAATTACGCGAAGAGCTCAACCGGCTTGGCAACAACTTTAACCAGGCGACCAAGCGCTTGCATAGCATCAACCAGATTGCCGAGTTCAGAAACTGGATCGCCAGTTATGAAGTCGAAAAGACATTCTTGTTTTCAATGCTGGATCAGATCAAAGCGCAAACCGATAAACTGGCGGATCGATGGTTGCAGTGATTCACACCAGCAGTCGGCTTCGGGCGGTACTGCATTACAACGAGAACAAGCTGGAACAGGGACAAGCCGAATGCATCAGTGCATTTCACTATCCAAAAGACGCCGACGCGCTCACCTTCGAGCAGAAACTGAACCGCATTCAACGGCAGCTCGCATTGAACAAACGGACAAAGGTCAACACGGTTCACGTTTCCTTAAACTTTGATCCTTCGGAAAAGCTGAGCAAAGAACAGCTCGCGGAGATTTCAAAAGCCTACCTGAAAGGCATCGGATTTGAAAAGCAACCGGCACTTGTTTATGAGCATCGGGATGCCGGTCACCCGCATGTGCACATTGTAACGACCAACATTAAAGCAGACGGCAGCCGGATTTCACTTCATAACTTGGGCAGGAATGAATCGGAGAAGACGAGGAAGGAAATTGAGATAGAATTTGGATTGGTGAAAGCACAGGAAAGAAATGCACAAGAATTTCGTATACAGCCGGCCAGCATCAAAGTTGAATATGGAAAGACGGAAACAAAAAAGGCTATCTCAAATGTGCTAAGCAGGGTTCTTAAAGACTATAAGTTCACCACGATTGGAGAACTGAATGCTGTGCTCAACCTATACAATGTGGCCGCTGATATCGGATCCCCTGATTCGAAGATCAGGAAAAACAAAGGAATTCTCTACCGGGTACTCGATAAGCACGGGAACAAAGTGGGCGTCCCGATCAAAGCCAGTGACTTTCATTTTAAACCGACACAGCAAAATCTTCAAAAGATATTTCCCGAAAATGAGGTTGCTCGCCAAATCGGCTATCAAAATATCAAGAATAGCATCAACATGGTTAGATATGGCCAGAAAAACCCGACAGTGTCCGGTCTGGGCAAAAATCTACGCCGGGATGGTATTGATATGGTGCTCCGCAGAAATGAGCAGGGAGCTCTCTACGGCATTACTTTCATAGACCATCGCAGCAAAGCCGTTTTCAATGGCAGTGCTTTGGGAAAGGAATTCGGCGCGAAAGGTATTACAGAATGGTGCAGGGATACTGATCTTTCTCTTCACCAGCAGAGATCTCAAATGATCGGTAAAAATGCGGAGCAGGCCGAAAATCAGCAAAATACTCAACAAGCAAGTTCAGTAGGTCAATTCAAAAACAGCAGGACGGTAGTAGATGCGCTGTTTTCGCCTCTACAGGATAATGGCTATACTCCTCAGGAACTCAGAAAACCGAGGAAGAAAAAGCAGAGAGGGTTTTCGATGGGGTTTTGACGTGAAGCGATTTACGGAGTGTAATGCGAGAACCCTCATTGATTATATTTATGCTTACTCGAATTCAAAACTCAACAATACCCCCATGCCCATTCACGTCGCTATTACCCGCAAAGTCCTTCCCGGAAAAGAAGAAGAATTCAAAGATGCGCTTCGGCGCTTTCTTGGTGATTCATTTTTGCATGGCGGTGTGCACGGAGCGGCAATGATGACCGCATTGCCAGGCAACGAAAGCCGGGAAATTGGCATATTAAGGACTTTCGCCGATCAGGCTGAGCGGGATGCTTTTTACAATTCAAAGCTCTTTAAGGATTGGGAGGCCTATGCATCGACGTTGACGGAAGAACCGGTCTACCGGGAGCTCACCGGTCTGGAAGCCTGGTTCCGCTCTCCCGTTCCTCCGCCGAGGTGGAAAATGGCGGTGGCTACGCTTTGCGGTGTGTATCCTACCAGTTTGTTTTTGACCTATGTAATTGGTCCATACATTCAGGGATTGCATCCTGCATTCAGGACTTTGATTGTGACGGGATGTATGGTTGGGCTGCTTACCTGGGTTGTGATGCCGCAGGTTACGAAGGTGCTAAAACCTTGGCTCTCTGGGCGGTTGAAAAATAGTAAGTAAGACTAATGGTAACACGCTTGTGCACCTCAGCGCAACGAAAGGTACAGAGCAAAAAGTGACGACTTCAAATCCATTGGCTATTTACCGCTTACGTCGCTCCTTAAACCGCCAATGGCTTTGCAGCCAAGGGGTGAACCCCGTCAATTTTTACTTTGAGTGAGAATAGCGGCTGCGCTGAGTTGAAAATAAGTAAAAAACGATATGTACATACCGCTAAATAAGATTCCTAAGTAAGACCAATGGACGAAAAACTTCTGGTTGTATTTCACAACTACTTCCTCCATCCAACATGAAAAAAGTTCTTTACAGTCTCCTCCTTATCTTTACTTTCAGTGCCTTTGCCTCTTGTGGTGAGGTTGTTCCGTGTGGCACACACAATGGTCAACAGTTAAACAAGGGACCACGGGGCGGGTGCTATTACATCAACTCCAACGGAAATAAAACCTATGTCGATCGAAGTGAATGTCAATGCTAACTAATGGAAAAGAAATTCCCTTCGCATAAAGACCACCTGAATAAAACATTCCTTGAAGAAATGGGCTACAAACTCTGGTCCACAAAGGGTGCTCGCTTCCAGGCTGCACACAGGTTGGCCAGAATTGACAAGTTATCCAATTTATCGTTAGGACTCCTAAACGCCTATCTAATTATAATAGGCCTCTTGTCAGTCTATCAAATCTCTAATGAGGCTGCGATAAACGAAAACGTTATTGCTTTCGGCTCAACATCGATCTCGATCCTATTGCTGTTGTTCGGGCAAATTGAAACAAGTCGAGAATACAAACGTCAATCTCAATTATATCATGAATGTGCATTGAAATTAGCCAAATTGTACAACGAGCATAGGACATTCAAAACTTTGACTGAGCGTTCTCAACAAGAAAAAGCTGAATTCTCCAATAGCATCGCAGATAGATACCAAGAGGTGTTGGCCAATTACGCGAACCACGAAGACATCGACTACAAAAAATTTTTGCTGCTAAACCATGAGTATTTCGAACTAAAATTTCGACAGGTCATTCAGTATCACGTTCAGTACTATTTTAAAGTACTTTTTGTGTACCATGCTATCATTATAAGTCCGATCGGCGTTTTTGCCTTATTCCTGGCACAGAAGGGATAAGAGATTAACACTTATAAGAGCTCAGACATATTGTACTTTTATAGTAAGATAATCGGATAAATTCCGATTATCTTACTATATTTACACATGGATCTACCCCAGAGCATAAGAAACCTTTCCAGCCAGCCATTAACACATCAACTGCTCACCTCGCTGTTGAAAGACTACAAACGCCCCAACGATAAAATCCATGAACTCATCTCCGCAGGCATTATCGAACCAGTCAAGAAAGGCCTGTACTTACCATCCATAAGACTTTCAGAAACACGCACAGAGCCATTTCTCCTCGCAAACCATATGCTTGGCCCAAGCTATGTGTCTTTTGATAGTGCGCTGTCATACTACGGATTGATCCCCGAACGAGTGTTCGAAGTTTCCTCCGCAACAACAAAGGCCTCACGCCGCTTTGACACGCCGACTGGTGCATTCAGTTTTACACGAATGCCGCTCCCCTATTACAGCTTCGGGATACGGCAAGTCGCGGTCGGAAAAGATCAGAATGCACTGATCGCGTCCCCGGAGAAAGCTTTATTCGACAAAATAATCAATACAGCGGGCTTAAACCTCCGAAGTAAAATCGCAGCCAGTGAATACCTGATAGAAAACCTGAGAATGGACGAAGATCAGTTAAAACAGCTGGATGTACAAGCAATGGAGACCTGGCTAAGCGATTCGCCAAAACGCGAGAGCTTGGCGCAGGTGATTAAACTCATCAAAGAATTATGATCAAGGAATGGCTGGCAAGTTACAATCCTGTCAATAAGGACGATGCAACTCAGGCGCTGCGCGAAATCATGCAGGAAGTCGCGCTGGCTGGGCTCTATCGCAAGGGCTTCTTCGAAAAGGCTGCGTTATATGGCGGCACCGCGCTCCGTATCTTTTATGGGCTCGACCGCTTTTCAGAGGATCTCGACTTCTCGTTGCTCGAAATGAACCCCGATTTTTCGATCAATACCTATATACCCGGCATCATCGATGAATTCGAAGCGCTGGGAATGCATGTATCGGTCAAGGAAAAACAGAAGGCAGTAAAGACCAGCATTGATTCCGCATTTCTGAAATCCGAAACGATCTGGCGGGAGCTGGTTCTGGAAGGTGTTGTGCGTCAGCAAGGGCTTGAACAAATAGCTAGCATCAAAATCAAACTGGAAGTCGATACCATGCCGCCTCCGGGATTTGATACCGAAGAAAAGCTTTTGCTCCAACCATTTTCATTTTACGTGAAGTGTTTCGCCATCTCCGACCTGTTCGCCGGAAAAATGTATGCGTTGCTTTTCAGGAAATGGAAAGACAATGTCAAGGGCCGCGACTGGTATGACATGGAATGGTATATCCGAAAAGGCGTTCCGTTGAATCTCAAACACTTCGCGCTACGTGCGAAAGATAGCGGAGATTGGAGTCGGGACGACATCAATGAAGTCGAGTTTCGGGAGTTGCTGAATGCAAAAATAAATTCGGTTAACTTCCAACGAATCAAGGATGATATTCGGAGATTTATACCAAATGCAAGTGTTTTGGACATTTGGAGTCCGCAGTATTTTCATGATTTGGTTTCCAAGCTGAAATTGGGCGTATAATTGTCTAGCTATATAGCTAAAAATCTACGGTCATTGTTGAATCAAGGAATCGATTAAGGAATATTCAATGAAACTAAGCAAAATAGGAACTTCTATTTTTATCCTCAGCGTGCTTATATACGTGATATTTTCTTATTTCAAAAACAAGCAATTGGAGCCGACATATACTTACTACTCTAACGGAGTTATGAAAGGGATGACTAAACCGTTAAACGATTCCGTTGAGTTATTCTATGGATACGATACAGCCGGAAACATGATATACTCCTCGCGAGCTGTAAATGAATATGTAGACGGTCTCGCAAAAGTTTACTTTTCGGAAGGCGGATTACTTAGAACCGAAACATGGCTCTATGGGGAGTTAACTGGACCTTGGAACGAGTATTATAAAAGTGGTAACCTCAAGAGTTCGGTAATGCTGCAGGACAGTATGCCAGTCGGAGACAGATATGAATACTTCGACCTGCCTGGTAAGAAAGTAAAGTATCTGGGCAGTAATATTAACGTCAGAGGCAAGAAGTGGACAAACTCGCAAACCTGGTATGACTCACTTGGCAACGTTGTTAAAAGCACAGTTCGTTTAGATCGTATATCCGGCGCAAAAAATGTTTTATTGAACGATTCACTAAGATTAGTATTTCGGCTGAAACACCTAGAATTCCCATTGATTGAGAACTTTGTGTATGATTTTGATAGTCTTTTTTATGTCAGGGATTCTTCACTCACCTATTCGTCGAAAAGTACCAGTGACTCAGTGGTCACCTATATAAAAGCGACCAGACCGGGTGAGCAAGTGGCAAGAGGGTTAATTCAGAATTACAAAGTGCTTTACCGACGAAAAAATGGCGCTTATGCTACTCAGAGTAAGGACATTTACTGGACTTACAAGTATTTGGTCAAAGAACGTTAAAACAGATGTTTTGTCAGTATTGGCACAAGGTCTGGTCCTGATTTTCAGGACCTTTTTTTGTTGCTCCCAAAAAAATACCGCCACCATGTAACCGTACGTTATATAACAGTCAATAGTTACATAACGTATATCCATGAAAAACGCTATCCTCTCCTTTTGGCTGATTGCCGTGCTTGTCCTTTTTTCAAATGCCAGGTCCCTTGCCCAGTACCATCTGGGCGTTCGCGCGGGTGTCAATTTCAGCAATTTCAAGCCCGGGGCTTTTTTTGATTATGATACCAGGGTGGGCGCAAACGTCGCGTTGCTCATCAATAGGCCGCTGAACAAGGTCCTCAGCATTCAATTGGAACCTGGCTTCTCACAGCGTGGGGCCAGGTACGAAACTTTGGGGGAAGGCCCTTTGAATGGCGCTATCCTGAAAAGCGAGGAAAGGGGAAAATTCCGGTTTAATTTCATCGAACTGCCGGTTTTGCTGCAATGGAGGCCACAGATCGGAAAGTTTACGGGGATTGTTTCTCTCGGGCCTGAACTTCGTTATCTTGCTGGACATGTGAAGTTGAAGTACTCTTCCAAAATCACATACGATGGCGTTGTCACCAAGGACGAGTCCGGCGTCGTCAATCTGGAAAGCGGCTATGGGAAAAATACATTCGATTATGGCGCTGTCGGCGGCTTGGGCATGGGTTATCCCGTCAAATCTGTAACGATATTTGGTGAAGCGCGTTATCACCTCGGGCTCCGGCGGTTAGCCGAGGGAGTGAAAACTTACCACCGCGGTCCATCCGTACACATCGGCGTGCTGGTTCCGATGGGGAAATAAGCATTTTATAATCATATCAATGGACAAATCAAACGGATATGAAGCACACGCCGCCACGTTCATTCGCTGCCGTTCCAAGGGCATCGACGGGGTCGGGGCAACGTCGGTGCGGCAATGGGCAACGGCGCTGCCTCCCAATGCGGTAGTGCTCGATGCGGGCTGTGGCATGGGGTTGCCTGTCACCAGGGCCCTGCTGGATGCAGGCGCGACCGTCTACGGTGTCGATGCCTCGCCTTCCATGGTCCGGGCATTCAGGCAAAACTTCCCCGATATTCCGGTTGCCTGCGAACCCGCCGAAGATTCTTCGTTTTTCAACCGGCAGTTCGACGCCATCATTGCCTGGGGACTGCTATTCCTTTTACCGGAAAAAAAGCAGGATGTGCTGATCCGAAAAATGGCCGATGCACTCGTCACAGGCGGAAAGCTGCTGTTCACAGCCCCGTCCCGGGAGATGAAATGGGAAGATGCCATCACAGAGATCGAATCGGTATCGCTCGGCGCGGAGAAGTATAAACAGTTGCTAACCGAATCAGGCCTTTCGCTCGTCGAGGAGTTTGAAGACGAGGGGGAGAATCATTATTATCATGCGGTCAGGCTTTGAGGTGACGGCCCTCCGGTCTACTCCCTCACCTTCACCCCCCGAAACATCACCGCGTTATCGCTCACCCGCACCGCCTTCCCGCTCGCCGTCGTCACCTTTTTCAGCACCACTTCTTTCGTCTTCACATAAGGATATTTCTCCTGATACGACTCGTCTTTCATCTCAGGATTGAAATTGGCGAAGATGGCAGGGCCCTCGTAGTTTTCGGGGTGGGCCGTGTCCTCGATGCGGAGGTTCTCGATCGTAATGCGCTCGGGCATGTAGCACGTATACCCGAAATCGTGCTGGCCCGAGTAGGAGCCGCTGATGATGCTTGCGCTGACGGGCTTGCCGCCCGACGGGACGAACACGCAGTTGCGGATAATGAGCTCGCCCTGCCAGGTGCTGCCGTAATCCGGGCGGAGGTTCACGACGCTCCTGCCCCGGATCGTCGAGTTTTCGACGAGCAGCAGGCCGCTGCCGATCGCGTTGATGCCCATGTGCCCCAGCGTGGAGTTGCGGATGGTGGCGTTCGCGACGCCCTGGTGGGCGTCGAAGCGCGAGAGAACGCAACGGTCGTAGAGCAGGTTTTTGCAAAAGTTGGAGCCCAGGATACCCCAGTAGGTGTTGTCGTTGATATCGTTGGTTTGGGTGCAGTTAACGAACGAGACATGAAGGGCTCGGTTCACGGAAAGGTCGTAGGTGCCCATCGTGACGGGCTTTCCGGCCGCGCCGATGGTACTATATGTTTTGTGACCGGTAAAAATGGAATTTTTAACGGCCACATAAGCGCAGTCGCCGATATTGATAAAACCGCCGTATGGCGCCCCGTGATCGCCCTCGCCGGTAATGCGGTGTTCCAGGCCGTCGACGACGACATTTGACCGTCTGATGGCGATGTTCCGGTTGTAATACGTGTATTTGGATTCCGCCTGATTGGCAATGGTCGTGAATCGGCCGCCGGTGATTTTCAGCGGCTTCTCGTCGATCGGCAGCGCGGTCATGTCGGTAATCTGGTCAAAATCCCAGATGATCGGTGCATGCATATCCACCTTTCCATTTTTATCCACAACAAAAATATCGGTTTGGGGAGAGCCGCTATTCTGGTTCAGCCCAAAGCGGATGTATTGCTTCACATTCGTATTCACAACGGTAATCAGGCATGGCCCGGGCAGCGACGCATCTATTTTCGGCTGGTTGCGTTTCAATGAAGCTACTTGTTCCAGCTTAAAAGGTTTCAGGCCCGAACCGACGGTAAAAACTGCCGCATTGCGGTTTTGCACATCTTTATCATCAATGATGAAGGCCGCCTTTCCAAAATCGGTATCCGTGCTGATCAGCACCGTGCGCTCTTTTCCACTGATATAGTAGGTTGCCCCATCCTCCGCTTTCACCCGTAACCCGTGCCGGTTGGCGAACGCGTGCGTGGCGGCGATGGCGTCGATATCGTCGGATTTCCCGTCGCCTTGCGCCCCGAAATCCCGGTAGCCGACCTGGCCCGCGGCTTTAAATTTAGCAGCATCTTTCGGCGATACATTCAAAACCAGCTCGCCCTTTTCATTGGCATACCCCCTCGTTTCCCCGTTTTCGGATGTAATCGTCACCTGGCCGAGCGGGCCTTTGTCTTGTGCATGGGCCACGAAAGCGCAGGAAATCAGGATCAGAAGCAAGTATTTCATTGTAAGCGGCTGGTTGGTTGCTTTTTATCTTAAAAGCGCGAAATGGCCCGGCGGTTACTCTGAAACATTCAAAAGCCGGACACCGCTGTTCGCAAATGAACAGCTGATCCGACTCACCAAATACTTTTATTGATTGACTTTCAATTATTTAAATACATAAAAATAATCTGGCAAGCTATTTTATCAGCAAATATGAAACTAATGGTCCGGTCATGAACAGGTCATACCTCGGAGAATTCGAAGAAATAGTACTGCTCACGGTGGCAGTCATGGAGGGGCACGCATACGGCGTCGGCCTTGCCCATGAAATCACAGAACAAACCGGCCGGCCGGTGCAGCTCAACCAGGTGCATTCCGCCTTGCAGCGGCTGGAAGAAAAAGGCATGGTGAAATCCGAAATGGGCGAGCCCACGGCCGAGCGCGGCGGGCGGCGGAAACGGCTGTACACCGTCACTGCCTATGGGCAAAATACTTTGAAACAGGTACGCGACGTCAGGGACGGCCTTTGGTCGCGGCTTGTGAAACCTTTTACTCCCGCATTGGACGTATGAAAGCAAACCCTCAACCCACGCCGCCCACCTGGGCCGACAAACTTCTCACCTGGGCCTGCGCGTCCCACCTGCATGAAAGCATCCTGGGCGACCTCCATGAAGAGTTTTATTTCCAGGCCGAACGGATCGGCGAGCGCCGGGCGCGGCTGCGGTACTGGCGCGAAGCATTGGGATTTATCAAACCCCGCTATATCCGGCGGCAAAAATCCCCCTACCCTGCTACCTTTCTATTCAGCCACGATATGATCCGCAATTACTTCACCATTGCCTGGCGGACGCTGGCGCATAACAAAACGTATTCGTTTATCAATATCGTCGGGCTCAGCATCGGATTGGCCGCGGCCATGCTGATCGTGCTCTATTCCAAAGATGACGTGAGTTTCGACCGTTTCCATACCAATAATCCCCGCATTTACCGCGTCGCCAACCGCTACATGGCGCCCAATGGCCAGCAAACCGGCGTGACGGGCATTTCGGGCTACCTGCCCGGACCGAAATTTGCCGCCGGTGTGCCCGAAATCCAGGCATATGTTCGTTTGATGCAGGAGCAGCACGACATTAAAACCGGCGCCGGAATCCGTAGCGAAATCGTGTTCCACACGGATTCCGCATTCTTTTCGATATTCTCATTCCCCTTGCTGAGCGGCAACCCGGCAACGGCCCTGAACAACCCGCGATCGGTAGTTATCTCCGAAGAAATGGCCCAAAAGCAATTCGGCACGTCGGATGCACTCGGGAAGACGCTCACCGTCCGCACGGGCGAAAAAAATACAGGTTTTGAACCTTACACCGTGACAGGCATTGCCAAAACATGCCCGCAGAACTCGTCGATCCGGTTTGATATCCTGATGCCGCTTGTCGTGAAACCCGCCGACATGGAACGCAGCATGAACTGGTTCAATACCTTCCTGAACACGTTCGTACTGCTCGCGCCGGGCTCGAACCTGACGCAGGTGGAGCGGAAAATAAATGCCGTGTACAATGCCGACGCGAAGGAGGCGATCCGGGAAGTGGCCCGCAAATACGACATGCGCGACAAGAAGGAGTACCTGTTGCAGCCTTTCACCAACATTCACCTCAATGCCGGGTTACCGCCCGATAATGGCCTCGAGGGCCGCACCAATCCGCAGCTGGCGTACATTCTGTCGGGCATCGCGGTCTTCATTTTGCTTATTGCCTGCATCAATTTTATCAACCTCACCGTGGCCCGCTCGCTGAAAAGGGCGAAGGAAATCGGCGTGCGCAAGGTGGTGGGCAGCGGGCGTATGCAGCTCATGGCCCAGTTCCTGGGCGAGTCGTTCCTGCTTTGCTCGGCTGCGTTTGCATTGGGACTGGTGCTGGTGCAGGCAGCATTGCCCACATTCAATCACTTGGCGAACAAGGCATTGGCCATTTCTTATTTATTTGATATAAAGCTCATGATGGGCTACCTCGTGCTATTCCTGGCCACGGGCTTACTGGCCGGGTTCTATCCGGCGCTCGTGCTGTCGGGGTATAGCCCGGTGAAAACGCTGTACAACAGGCTGCAACTTTCAGGCAAAAATTACCTGCAAACCTCGCTGGTCGTCCTGCAATTCGCCATAGCCTCGTTCCTGATCGTCGGCACGCTTACGATTTACGCGCAATTCGATTACCTGACGAGCAAAGACCTGGGCTACAACGATAAACACCTCGTCAGCGTCGACAAGCAGAACCTGACGCGGGAAGAAGCCTTTCGTCTGCGGCAGGAACTCGGAAAAGACCCGAACATTATCGCCGTGGCACCCAAGAATGCAGGCAGATGGAATACTTCCGCGAAGGTGAACGGCAATACCGAAATCGCCTTCACGATCGAGGCCGTCGACCCGGAATTCCTGCCGGCGATAGAGGTGCCTGTACGCATGGGCCGCAACTTTTCGCACGCATTCCCGGCCGACTCCACGCATTCGGTGCTTGTGAACGAGGCGTTTGTAAAGCAGGCGGGCTGGAAAAACCCGATCGGGCAGATCGTGGATTTTTGGTATGACAATGCCCGGTATACCGTCGTAGGCGTCACGCGCGACTACCATTATACGGATCTGAACGAGAAAATCGGCCCGCAGGTGTTCACCATGAAGCACGACATTCCTTACGGACGGTTTTTAGTCAAAATTAAACCCGGCACCGAAACGGGCAGCCTCCGGCACATCGCGGCTACGTACGCGCGTCTGTTTCCGCTCAATGCGTACACGTACAAGTTCATGGACGACGAAAATCTGAAAAAATACGAGTCGGAAGCCAAATGGAAGCAGATTATGCTCTTCAGCACCATGCTCACGATCTTTATTTCATGCATTGGCCTCTTCGGGCTGGCCACACTTTCGGCTGAGCGGCGGACCAAGGAAATAGGTATCCGAAAAGTACTCGGCGCATCGGTGAACAGCATCGTGCACCTGCTCACCTCCGATTTCCTGAAACTGGTCTGCATTTCATTCATTTTCGCCTTTCCAATGGCCTGGTATGCCATCGACAAATGGCTCCAAAACTACCCGTACCGCATCGACATCAGCGCATTGACGTTCATCCAAGCGGGTCTGCTGGCCGTCTCGGTGGCCGTCGTGACCGTGAGCTTCCAGTCCATCAGGGCAGCGCTGATGAACCCGGTTGAGAGTTTGGGAAATGAATAATGCAATGAGGGGTTAGCCCGTCACTTTTACCCGTTTTTGTGGCTGGAAGTCGTCTTGTTCTTTTACAAATACATAATCGATCGTTTTGCAAAGCGATTCGGAATAGAGCTCCACGCGCTGAAAATGCCGGAAACTGTTGGCAGATATTTGCTGGTAAATATCAGGGTTTCGGATGCAGTTTTCGAGCTTTTCCAGGGATTGGCGCCATTTTTCAGGGTCCCATATATCGGCAAAAAGCGCGGTATCCATATCACCTGCATAATGCCGTATTTCTCCCACCGGCGTTACAAAACACACCAGCCCGTTTTGCATGGCCTCGGCCACGCTCATGGCCATTCCTTCGTTCGAACTGAGCTGAATAAGGAAGTGATATTGCTGAAATGCCTTTTGCTTTTGGGCGATGTTCAGCCCGCCCTCGTATTTGATTACATTTTCGAGTTGATGGGCCTTTATCTGCTCATTCAGCGATTGCAATGCACCGTCTTCCCTGCCATATAAATCCAGCTTCGCGTCGATTCCCCGATCCCGCAGGTATTTGATGGTATCCGCTGCCAGGTTCAGGTTTTTCACCTGGCTCAGCCGCCCCAGGAACATAAACCGTGCTTCCAGTTTTGTCAGCGGCGGATTGGATTTGTGGTCCGGGGATTTTTGGGTAAAAAAAGAAATCACTGCAATGTTCCGGTCGGGCGCATATTCTTTCTCAACAAACTCGGACGTGGCGGAGCAATCTGTAAATATGTAGTCAGAATGCTTTAATGCGCTTACCGTGAACATTTTATCCAGCTTATGGAAAAATGTGCTGCTATGCACAAAAGAAATAAACCGGATGTTCGGCCAACGCCTTTTCGCCAATGTACCCACCATCGACGCCCGCCATAATGACGAAATCATAACATCGGGGCGGATACGGCCAATGAAACGCAAAACTTTAAATAAGGTTACCGGATAACTCCAAAGCGGATAGTCGAATGCATGAATGCAAGCCTTTTGCGGTTCCGTCAAATGGGATACCATTTTCTGGTCCACCGTCCCGAGTACCAGCACCGTCAGATCGTACTTCTCAAAAAGGGCCGGGATCCCGGAAATCAGTGCCACTTCTACGCCTCCAATCTGAATGGAATGCGTGATGTAAAGCAGTTTCGTTTTGTTAAGCATTTTCGGAAAAGGTTGAGGAATGATGAGTATGAAGTATCCGAAGGAATACTTGGTAAAACTAAACAGTTCATGCCTAATTCAATTAATTAATTCAATTTTTTATTGAATTAATACCTTAATGTTATGCAAGGGCCCTTTTTCCCTTCTCAATTATCCAATAAAAAAGGCCAGCCCGGATAAATGGCTGACCTTGAAATGCACGGCTAATGCCGCATTATTTTGTATGGAAAGTCAAAATCAATATTTCAAATCCTTGATCTTTTGTGCAACCCTATTCGCAATAATCTGATAACCCTGGTTATTTAGGTGGATCTCGTCTGTCCGGTTTGCCGGGCGCATTCCTACGGGAAAATTGCCCTGGTCGATGCGATTTTGGTCCTGCGTAGTAGGCGTGTAGCCGATCGCTTCCATTTCGGACGCCGTCGGCGGGGTCATGGCTACGTAGGAGTCGCGGTAGGTCAGTGCGAGGTCGTCGTTGAATGCCGTGATCCGGGCGTAGCGGCTCGTTCCCTTCACCTCCGAGATGGCCGGCAATATGCCCAGGACGAGAAACCGGCGGGGTTCTGTAATGTAATCGATGGAGCTCTGGATCGCCGCCAGGATCTCGCGGCTCGGCTTTCCCTCCGTCATATCGTTGCGGCCGTACCAGAGGATCTGCGTCGCAGTTTTAAGCCTTACCGCATCTTCCAGTTCGAATACCGAATCATCCGGTATTGCAATATCTACGGGCGGTTCGGCACCTTCCGCCACGATCGGTTCAATGGTGTACCGGTCGCCCGAATTGGGTATGATCGTGCGCGTAATCGAGCATTTGACACCCGCGAGGGTTCCCGTGCGCGTGTAAACGTTGCCATTCAGCGGTGTGGAGAGAAATTCGTTATTGATCTTCGATACCGCTACCGGCTCGCCGCCGTTGAATTTGCCGCCCGTTACGGAAACCGTCAGCGGCACACCGCCCTGCCGGATCGCGATCGATAATGCAACCTGGCCGTTGATACCGTCATTTTGTACAGGTCGTCCCAGCGTTTCGCCCACCCATTCACCGAACGGACGGCTGCCGCCGGTACCGATCGTGAGGCTGTCGCCGAAGAATGCCAGCGTTTTGTCGCGGTTGTCTTTTCGGGAAGGAATGATCTTATCGAGCAGGTTATCGCACGAACTGAGCAGCACTGTGGAAAGCACGGCCGCCCCAGAATGGCGAAAAAAGCGTCTGCGACTGACGAACAGGCCCCGATCGTCGTCAGGGCCATGGTGTTGGAATGGTTTCATTTTGAGCGTTGGAACGTAGCTAGTAGGGTGCTTTCGGGCGCACAACAGCGCGCTTGGTAACGTATTCGCAATAATCATTCCACGTCAGAAAAATCAACCCGCCCGGCATTGCCCGCGCTACTAAACAGGTTGGCTTGCTGCCGGCTAACCGAAGCATAGCTCATATTTACAAATTTTGTGCACGCATCGTTATGGTCATGTAATTTCTACAAAAACGACAAAATATATTTGGACATATTCCATTAAAATGGATTTATTCCATTATATTTGTGCTATCCAATATCTGACTTTTATAAATTGGGTTTTAGGGTTGTATAATGATCACATTCCGGAGGTGATGCTTCCGGAGTGTTTGCTTTAGAGGAGTCCGGGCAAAAGGTTCTTTCGGGTTCACTCCGACCGCAGGCTCTTCACGGGGTTCATCAGCGCGGCTTTAATGCTCTGAAAGCTGATCGTCACCAGCGCTACGCCCACCGAAGCCACACCCGCCAGCACGAATACCCATACACTGATGTCGGTTTTGTAGGTATATTTTTCCAAAAAGCGCTGCATGGCGTACCAGGCTACCGGTACGGCGATCGCGAATGCGATAACCATCAGTTTCAGGAAATCGCGGGAGATCAGTTCTACAATGCTGAGGACCGTCGCGCCCAGGACTTTGCGTACGCCTATTTCTTTGGTACGCTGCGTCACGACGAAAGAAACCAGCCCGAACAGTCCCAGCGAACCGATGAGGATACCGAGTACGGCGAAGATTTGCAAGAAATTGGACAGCTTCCTTTCGCCGTCGTAAAAACTGCGGATATCGTCTTCCAGGAATTTGGGCTCATAATAATAGTTGGGGAACATGGCCTTCCAATGCTGCCCGATGTGCGCCAGCGCTTGTGCTTTTTTTGAATTGTCGATACGGATGCTCGCCAGCTGGAAGTTCCACGTTGCGTACACATACACGTGCCCGACGAGTTTTTGGGTCAGGTCCTCGGAATGGTAATCCTTCACGACGCCGATAATATTCGTTTCCATTCCCCAGAATTTTAAATGCTGCCCCAAGGCCTTTTCGGGGCGGTCGTAGCCCATATCGCGGGTCGCTTTTTCGTTTACCACAATATCCACCACATGCCCCTGCCCCAGGTCCCGCGCGGTATCCACAGCTGCAAAACTGCGCCCGGCGGTCATCGGAATGTGGAAAAAGCGGAAATAATTGGTATCTACATGCTGGATACGGAAGGTTTCTTCACCATTCGGCAGGCCGGGATGCTCCATGGTGCCCCACCAGTGGTTTCGGCGGCTGGCCGGCGTGGTCAGCCCGAATGCTACCTCGCGGATCTCGGGGTACTGTTTGAGCTGGTTGCGAAAGCGTTCCCGGTACACGGCGCTCCGGTCGGGCATATGGACCGTCACGATGCCGCTTTTTTCGAAGCCCAGGTCTTTTTCATAAAAATAACGGATCTGCTTCATGGCCAGCAAAGTGCAGATGACCAGCACCTGCGCGATCACAAACTGCATCACCACCAGCGACGATCGCCGCGAAATGCCGCCGTACGGCAGCGTTACACGGTTTTGCAATGCTGTCACAGGCTGAAAGCCCGACAGTACGAGCGCCGGATACAGCCCGGCCAGCAATGTCACCGTTACGGCGAGCACGCCCAGAAACACGAATGTTTCGCCGGTCCACACCGCGGAGCCGTCCACGTGCGTGTTTAACAGCTCCGACGAATACGTTACCAGCTGGCCAGCCAGCGCCGCACCAAGAACAATCGCGACCCATACCAGCAATGCCGTTTCCCCGAAAAACTGGAATATCAGCTGTTTCCGGCCGCTGCCCAGGACTTTCCGCACGGCTACCTCGCGTCCCCGCTGGATAGCCTGGACCGTCGCAAGGTTAATGAAATTGATACAGGCGATAAATATGAGGAATGCCGCTATGCTTGTGAGCGTGTACAGCATCCATTCGGGCATGGAATAGTTGAACGGGTCCTTGCCGACGTCGAAATACATTTCGGACAGCGGCTGCAATTCGTAGGAAGTAACGGTGGTCTCGGATTGGCGGCTTTTGGTAAAGCGGGTGAGTCCGGCATTGATGGGCGCCGTCGAAGCGCCGGGTTTCAGGAGCACGTAACCCTGGTGCATGGAATCGCCGCCGCCGAGGTTGTCCTCTTTGGCAAGGTCGGCCTGCATTTGCTTCATGGTTTCCCACGAAATGATCATCTGCATCGGGAATTCGGTGTTGGCGGGCAGGTCGGCGATGATACCGGATACAGTGAGGTCGCGCTGGTTGTCGTAGCGCAGCTTTTTACCCATTGCATTACCTTTGAAGAGCTTCGCGGCGGTTTGCTCGTCGAGCACCACCTGGCCTGGCGCACCGAGCGATTGCTTCGCATTTCCGGCGATCCAGCGGATGTCCAGCATGCCGAGCATTTCGGGCTGGGTAAAAAAGATATTGTTCTGGCTGAAAATCTCCTGCCCGATCTTCACCGTGGCCGGGTTCATACCGTAAAAATTCGCAGCCGCTTCCACACCGGGAAACTGCGTTTTCAGCATGCGGATGATCGTCTGGTGCACGTGCGATTGTTCCTCGCCAAACTTGTCGGTGGACTTGACCCGGTAAATGCGGTCGGCCTTGGCATGGTACCGATCGAAACTGTATTCGAACCGGACGATCCAGAAGAGCGTGATGGCGACGCCCAGGCCGAGGGTGAGGCCTGTCAGATTGATAAATGTATACAATCTGTTTTTTTGTAGGCTGCGAGAAGCTGTTTTGAAGTAATTACCGATCATAATCCCGACAGGTTGAATTTGAAACAAACCATTCGGTTGTGTTTGCATAAATAACCTGCCAACGAAAAGAGACCGTCAGAAACGGCCTCCTTTCACTCTAACCCCACATTTCAAAATTGGCGGTGTCCGCTTATGAACGAATCCGTTCAGCTTTGGACGACCATTTTTACCTTAGTACCAACACCCGCTGCTGCACCACCCGATCGTGGCCCGCCATGCGCACAATGTAAATGCCCGAGGCGGTGTCGCCGAGCGGAATGCTGAGTGGGCCGCTCCTGCCCCCGATTTTTTCCATTAATATTACCTGCCCGCCCGTATTCACGATCTCGACCGTCTGAAACGGCTCTTCCACGAGCAGGTTCATCTCATTGGTACTGATGAGCGACGGCCGCACAAAGAGATCCGTCAGGTTCCCGGCACCGAGATCGACCGTAATCATTTTGGAATACCTGAAACTTTCGTCGGTATCGACCATTTTCAGGCGGTAATACAGGTTGCCGCGTTCTATCGTCGTGTGGGTAAATGAATAGGTATTGCCGGCAGTCGCATTGGCGCCGGTAACCGTTCCGATCGTTTCAAACTGGCGCGCGTCGAGGCTGTATTGCACATCGAATGCCTTAAAATCCTTCTCCATCGAAGTCTGCCACGACAGTTTCACGCCTTCCACACCCGGCGCACCGGAGAAATTCACCAGCGTAACGGGCAGCGGGTCTTCGGCCTCGATGCGGTAAACAGCCGACGCGGTGACGGCGAAGATCTCGCCGGATTCGTCCTCGCCTATGTCCCTTACCCCCGTGAATGTTGAAGTTTCGTATTCTTTCACCGAGCCGTCGGAGTTGATCTTGTGAATGTCGCCCGACGAGTAATCCATTCCGATATAATAGCCCTTCATCACCGGCCAGTCGGAGCCGCGGTAAACGACGCCGCCGATCACGGAACTGCCCCGCGCGCTTCGGGTGGCATACACATAAATCGGTTTCACAAAACTGGCCGAATCGGGACATTCACCTATCGCAATGCCGGGCGTATAGCCGTTGCCCTCGAAACACCGCCAGCCGAAGTTTGCGCCCGAAGCATTACCCGGCGTACGAAAATTGATTTCTTCCCAACGGTCCTGGCCTACGTCGCCGATCCACATATCATATGTTTCGCGGTCGAAGCTCCACCGGAACGGGTTCCGCAAGCCGCGCGCATAGATCGCATTGCCGAACGGGTTGCTCGGCGGGATCACATAGTTCAGGCCGGAGCCAGCCGGCGGGTTGACGTCGATGCGCAGTATTTTTCCCAACAGGCTGGCGGTACTCTGGCCATTCATATTCGGGTCGTAGCCCGCGCCGCCGTCGCCGGTGGAAATGTAGAGGTAGCCGTCTTCATACCCAAAATGCATTTCACCGCCATTGTGGTTGGTATTGACCGGGTGCGGAATTTTGAGCACTTCCACGCGCGTGCTGGCGAGGACCGTGTTGCCGGCCGGGTTGGCCGAGGTGTATCGGGCGATTACCAGGTCGCCATTGGTGTCGGTATAATAGGTGTACAAAAAGCCGTTGGTTGAAAAATTGGGATGGAATGCGACGCTCAGCAAACCTCCCTCGCCGCTCGTGGAAACGACCTGCCCGCCGCTGTTCATATTCAAAAATTCGACGGACGTGCCCAATGCGCCCGGATTGTAGGCCCGGATACTGCCCGCCCGCTCTACCACGAACAGGCGATTGGAACCGTCGCCGGCGTGCACGAGCTGCATGGCCGAGGTAAGGCCGCTGATCACGGGCGTCGGGTTGATTTCGACGTCAGGGATTTGCGCGGCAACGCGGCAGAAGATCAGAACGAAACAAAATACCGGCAAAGCGCGCCGAGGTATTTTATAGTGGTTGATATGTTTCATATTTCACGGTTTTTAATAGTCAATATTATTTCTACCAATCAATACGAAATGCTACTACAATTGTCATGCCCGTTTACTTTCTGAAACTTTGCCTACAAAAAAAGCCTCCGGAAGCATAACTCCCGGAGGCTCAATATATTTGTGCCAGCCTGGCGGCGTATCAATAATAGAATGTGCCGTATTCGCTGGTAATGGTCAGTTTCTTTTCGTCAGAAGCCTCCACGCGCCCGATCACCTGCGCATCGATCCCGAAAGATTTCGAAATTTCGACCACGCGGGCGGCATTTTCCTCGGAAAGGTAAATTTCCAGCCTGTGCCCCATATTGAACACCTTGTACATCTCCTGCCAGCTCGTGCCGCTTTCGGCCTGGATCAGCCTGAACAATGGCGGTACGGGGAGCAGGTTGTCTTTGATAATGTGAAGGTTATCAACAAAATGTAGAATTTTTGTCTGAGCCCCGCCGCTGCAATGTACCATGCCATGAATTTGCGGCCGCAGTTCGTCGAGCAGCGCCTTCGCAACGGGTGCGTATGTACGTGTGGGTGAGAGGATTAATTTACCCACATTCAATGGAGCGCCTTCCACTTCGTCGGTCAGTTTTTTGCTGCCGCTGTAAACGAGGTCGTCGCTAACCTCCGGGTCGTAGCTTTCGGTGTATTTCGAAAGGTATTTACCCAAAATATCGTGACGGGCGGAAGTGAGGCCGTTGCTGCCCATACCGCCGTTGTATTCGCTTTCGTACGTAGCTTGCCCGTAAGATGCCAACCCCACGATCACGTCGCCGGCCTGAATATTGGCATTGTCGACCACCTCGGAACGCTTCATCCGGGCGATTACCGTGCTGTTCACGGTTACCGTGCGGACGAGGTCGCCGACGTCGGCCGTTTCGCCGCCTGTGCTGTAAATCTCGACGCCGTAGCTTCGGAGCATATCCAGCACTTCTTCCGCGCCGTTGATCACCTCGGCGATCACTTCGCCGGGGATCCGGTTCTTGTTACGGTCGATGGTGGACGAATAGAGCATCGGGCCCGTGGCCCCTACACAAAGGAGGTCGTCGGTGTTCATGACGATGGCGTCCTGGGCGATGCCTTTCCAGACGGAAATATCGCCCGTTTCTTTCCAATAGAGATACGCGAGGGAGGTTTTCGTACCGGCGCCGTCGGCGTGCATGATCGTGCAATACCCGGGATCGCCGGCGAGCGTGTCGGGGACTATTTTGCAAAAAGCCTTGGGATAAAGTCCTTTGTCGATCTTTTCGATGGCCTTATGCACATCTTCCTTTGAAGCCGATACACCGCGCTGGAGATAACGGTCGGTAGTTTTCATCTGAGCGTATTGATTAGTAAGCTATCCTGATTTCCGCCACAAAAGTAGTCAAAATGGGGGCTTAAACCTTTACTTTAACGAAAGTAGTCCTAAAACTGGCAAATCAGTGATTTACAAAATATTGCAAAAATTAACGATTTCTTAAAATAAGACAAATGCAAAAAAGTCGTTAGCTTTACGATTGTGCGGTATGCAACAGTGAAAACCGTAGAATCTCTTGTCTGACCATTTGAAGTCCCGAATCCACTTTTGATTTCATGCATTTTTCGATTCGCTTTGCAGTTGTAATAATCCTATTTTTTGCAGCCACCACATACAGTACCCCGTCTTACGCGAAAGCACCCGGCACGCCGGAAACCGCTGCCGACAGCCTTAACCCAATCCAATCGCTGGTCACCTTCGCGACCCGGCATTTGAATATCCCCTACCGTTCCGGCGGCTCGTCCAAAAGAGGCTTCGATTGCTCCGGCTTCGTCCGATACTGCTTCAACCAGTGGAATATCACTCTGCCGCATTCGAGCGCCGCGCAGGCCCAGCACGGCGAAAACGTCGAACTCGATGACGCCAAACCCGGCGACCTCATCTTTTTCAAAGGCAACAGCACGAAGAGCAAGCACATCGGCCACGTAGGCATCATCACGGAAGTCGCGCCGGGCTATGTCAAATTCATCCATTCGGCCTGGAAAGGTGGCATCCGGTACGATCTGCTGAACGCTGCTTATTACAGCAAGCGGTTTGTGGCCGTCAAAAGAGTCTTATGATCTTGATCACGTCCGCAGCGTCTGCCCGCGGTCGAGGCATATGAAACCAGCGGCGGCGCCATTGATACGATAAACGCCTAATTGGGTAACAAAAAAATCCTCCAACAGCAAAAATCCCCAGGCCGCAGACTTCAGTCGGCGGAAAAAGGGGAAGGAATAGGTTAATGATGTTAAATTTGTAGTGAAATTATAAATCATCAATTTTTATAATCCCTGCATTTTGAAACTCTGGCAAAAGGAAAATACTGTTACTTCTGAAAAAATAGAGCGTTTCACGGTTGGCCGCGACCGCGAGATGGATTTACATCTGGCTGAATTCGACGTGCTGGGCAACATCGCCCACGCAACAATGCTCGAAACGATCGGGTTGCTGACTGCCGGCGATCTGGCCGCATTGAAAACCGAGCTCAAAGCCATTTACCAGCAGGTCCAAAACGGTGAATTTGTGATCGAAGAGGGTATCGAAGATGTGCATTCGCAAGTGGAATTGCTCCTGACCCGCAAGCTGGGAGATACCGGCAAAAAAATCCATAGCGGCCGCTCGCGGAACGACCAGGTGCTCGTGGACATGAAGCTCTACACCCGCGCCCGGCTGTTCGAAGTGGTGCAGGCAACGGAAAAGCTTTTCGATGTTTTGACACGCAAATCGGAAGAACACAAGCATGACCTTCTGCCCGGCTACACGCATTTGCAGATCGCCATGCCGTCGTCGTTCGGGCTCTGGTTTGGTGCCTATGCAGAAGGCTTGATCGACGATATTATCCAGCTCAATGCCGCGTACCGCCTCGCCAACCGCAACCCGCTGGGGTCCGGCGCGGGCTATGGCTCGTCATTCCCGCTGAACCGCCGGATGACGACCGACCTGCTCGGCTTCGAAGGCATGCACCACAACGTCGTGTACGCGCAAATGAGCCGCGGTCGCACGGAGCAAGCCGCATTGAGCGCCATCGCGTCGCTCGCCGCCACCGTTTCGAGGCTTGCCATGGACGTTTGCCTTTACAACAGCCAGAATTTCGGCTTTATCGTGCTCCCGGACGACCTTACGACCGGCAGCAGCATTATGCCGCACAAAAAGAACCCGGATGTGGCCGAACTCCTCCGCGCCAAAACCAACCGCATGAAGGCATTGCCGATGGAGGTAACGATGGTGCTAAGCAACCTGCCCTCGGGCTACCACCGCGACATGCAGCTGCTGAAAGAGATCCTGATGCCTGCATTCGACGAGATCCTCGACTGCCTCGACATTGCCGCATTCATGCTCGAACACGTGAAAGTGAAGCAAAACCTGCTCGATGACCCGAAATACGACCTGCTGTTCAGCGTGGAGCGTGTGAACGAGCTTGTGATCGCGGGCGTACCCTTCCGCGACGCGTACAAGCAGGTGGGCGCGGAGATTGGCGACGGCAGCTACCAGGCACCGCGCGAATTGAAACATAGCCACGAGGGAAGTATCGGTAATTTGCAAACGGAGCAGATCAGAGCGCGAATGGCAAACGAAATAGCGGCTTTCGGCTACGACAAGATAACCACCGCTCTGGAAGCATTATTGAAATAACCGCATGAAAACCCGGTCCGTCATCGTCTGGATGTTTTGCTGGATTAGTCTCGGCCTGATGGCAGTTACTAACGCAAAGCGCCTCGTTCATGCCGGACCGGGTAACCTCAAAGTCATCCTCTTCCTTG
The DNA here is from genome assembly GCF_000382205.1 of Dyadobacter beijingensis DSM 21582. Taxonomy (GTDB): domain Bacteria; phylum Bacteroidota; class Bacteroidia; order Cytophagales; family Spirosomataceae; genus Dyadobacter; species Dyadobacter beijingensis. The sequence continues at coordinate 240,082 of NZ_KB907787.1, read as the reverse complement.
ATCCCGAATGCCCCGTTTCCAATGCTTATATGCGCGAAATCAAAAGCATTTATGCGGATTATGTAAAAAGGGGCATAGCATTTGAAGCCGTTTTCCCCGTCCCGGCGGTCAAGCGGAACGATATCAGGGCTTTTTTAACCAAATACCAGACAAACATACCAGGCTACCAGGACCCCGGTCTGCAAAAGGTGAAACGCTATCAGGCTACGACAATGCCGGAGGCCGTGCTCACCAATGCAAACGGCGAAATCCTCTACCGCGGCGCGATCGATAACTGGTATTATGCATTGGGAAAAAACCGGGCGAAAGCGACGGAACTCTACCTGCGAAATGCCATTGAAGCTGCATTGAACGGAGAAATGATCATCAGGAGCCGGACGGAGGCGATCGGGTGTCTGATCAATCAATAATGGTAATACGGCATTCTTGACGGATATACATACAAAAAGGCAAGCCAACCGGCTTGCCTTTTGTGTTCTTTAACTAAATCTATTAATAAATCAAGGCTTGTCCCACCATACGCGGCCGGCTGCGTCTTGAGGGCTGTTTCCGAAGCCTGGCAGGGCAGCCATGGCAGCGTAAGCAGCTTGCTTGTTCGCCACGTTAGGGTCGGTTTCGTTGATCAGCGCCAATGGGGCACGACGTGGTATTACCAATGTGGCACCCAGGTTTTTCACGGTCGGCAAAGGAACTACCGAAGTCGCGTTAGGATAGCCTGTGCGTTTCCACAATGCCCAACCTTCCTGCGGCTGCTTGAAGAAGTTCAGGTAGCTTTGGCTGGCGATTTGCTCCAATGCTTTCGCGTTGTCGAATGCGATACCAGGCATGGCCAGGTAAGCAGTGATTTCAGCGTCGGTTACCGCGGTGTAGTCAGGAGCTTGTGCGCCTTTTGCGATTTCGTCATACCAGAGGATCGAGCTTTTCACACCTTCTTCGTACCAGGCTTTCGCTGTTCCGGTTCCGAGCGACTTCGTAGCCAGTTCCGCACGCATGAAGCAGAATTCAGCATAAGTAATCACAGGCAGGTAAGAGAAACCTGTTTTCGAGTTTATACCCGCGCTCCAAAGGTTCGGCTGCAGGTAAGAAAGCGTATCGATCGTAACACCGTCCACCACGTCGGCAGTGTAGTACTGCTGCTGGATAGCCGCCTGGCGGGATACGTCAGGATCGGTGAAGCTGCCTACGTAACGGCGTGCAGGAACTGGAGTTCCGGCAGGCAGTTTACCGGCTTTCACGAGCAATGCGATGTTGGTCGCGTTGAATCCGTTTGGCGCGAAGAATGCGTCGATACGGGGATCTTTTTTGTCCCACATGAAATCCACGATCGGCTTCGGTGCGCGAAGGGTTGTCGGGTTCCAGTTGGAGTTAGCGTCTGTTCCGGTGAAAGAATAGATCGCCTTGAAGATCCAGCCATCGGCATTAGAGCTCATCAGTTCGGCAGCAGGCGAAGCCAGCACCTCGTTGATGATCGGCGTTGCAGCTGCGGCATCCGCTTTCAATACACGCATGGCAATGCGAAGACGGAGCGCGTTAGCCGCTTTGATCCATTTTGTCGCATCGTTTTTGTAGTACTGATCGTAGTTGCCCAGGCTGATCTGCGGCGTAGTCGGTGTTTGCTTCAACGTAGCGATCGCTGTTTTCAACTCTGCATCGAGCGCAGCGAAAACCTGCTGCTGCGTATCGTATTTAGGCTGCAAAGTACCGCCGTAACGGCCCTGGAACGCTTCCGAGTAAGGGATAGCACCGTAAATATCCGACACGTAGAAAGTGTAATACGCTTTCAGGATGTGCGCGATCTGAACCATGTTGGTGTAGCGGGGCTGCGTGGCAGCGTCCATTTTCAACACCAGCTGTTCCAGGTCGTACAGCCTGTCGCCTACGCCGTTGTACTGGCGTCCGTAGCGCTGCGAGAAGTTGTCGACGTTCTGGGTAAATGCACCCTGGTTTCCATTGACGTCAGTAGTGTACTGCATCCATGGCATAATGCGACGGTAGACATCGTAATAGTATTCGAAATCCTGGCCGTGGATACCGGTAGTGGCATTCAGGAACTGGTTTTCGGGCGGAATCGAGTTAAGCGCGTCCGGGTTGTTGTTGATATCTACAAAATCTTGCTTGTCGCAGGCGAAGAGCAGACCTGCGGCAGCCATTGCTAAGATTTTACCTTTTATGAATTTCATTTCAATATTTTTTAACAATTCTGACTGATTAGAGACCAATACTTACTGACACACCCAGGTTGCGTGAGAATGGCAGACCTCCGTACTCCATGAACTCACCAGCTTTGTTGCTATACAAACCTTCCGGGTTGATGCCGTCTTTGGCAGTTTTGTACAGGTAACCCAGGTTACGTCCTACGAGGCTTACACGCAGCGACTGGATTTTCGCTTTGCTCAGCAATGAAGCAGGTACGTTATAACCGATCGATACTTCACGCAATGCAATCCATGAGTTTTCGAAAGTGGAGTACTCGCGGATACCTGAGCCCCATTGGGTCAAGTTCAGGTAATATTGGTATGCAGGGATTGGCTTCACGTATCCGGCTGTAACAGCATCGGCATAACTCATACCGCCCAGGTCCTTCGGCGCGCCGTCAACGAGAACGGTGAATCCGTTGGCCAACACACCTTCCGGAATGATACCGTCGTTACGAACGTTTCCGCTCGCGTCGGTGAAGGTTACACCACCCAGTTCGGTGTTACGTCCTGGAAGTGTGAATGCGAATGCGCCGTAAGAAGAACCGTACTGGTGTGTAGCAGAAGCCATCATACCACCGATTTTGGCATCAGCCTGAACAGTAGCAGTGAAGTTTCCGTAGCGGAACGAGTTCACATTGCTCGCCAGGAAGTTCTCCATAACTGAACCCAGTTCTTTGGAACCTTGTCCGTAAGCACCGCTTCTCAGGTATGCGATACCGCCCTCAGCAGAGCTGTTGGCACCGATTACTTTCTGTCCGTTCAGTGCAGGATTGTCGCTCACGTAACGTGCGAATGCATACGAAGTGAGGATTGTACCGTAGTCTTTGCCCACACGTGCTACCGATGACATATCAGCTCCGAAACCGAGTGACAATGTGTAGGTATCAGTTCCTTCTACCAATTCAAGGACCTTGTTGCGGTTACGCGAGAAGTTGACGCTGGTATTCCACTCGAATTTACTGCGTTTGATCGGAGTCGCTGTGAGCAAGATCTCCACCCCTTTGTTCTGGATACGGCCGGCGTTTACAATTTTGCTGCCTACACCCGACTCAGGCGTTGTGTTAAGGCTAAGGATCTCGTTTTTAGTGATCTTGTTGTAGACGGTCGCGTCGATGCCCAAACGGTTGTTGAAGAAACGAACGTCAGCACCGAATTCCACCTCACGGGCCAGACGGTTTTTCAAGCCGTAGTTAGGCAATGTGTTGTCTTTGAAAGCAGAAAGGTTAACCAGTGAGCCGTCAGCCTGGGTAAATGTTCCGTTGGGACCATATTTACCGGTATTGTTGGTAGACCATGCGTCTGTATCACCACCTGTGTAACCCAAGCTTGCACGTACTTTACCAAATGACAACCATGAAGGCAGGTTTTTCAAAGATTCGGTCGCGATCCATGAAATACCTACCGATGGGTATGAGTAAGTATAGTCACCGCCGCCGTCTGCGTAAGTCAGGGTAGAAGACCAGTCATTACGGAAGCTTGCGCTCAATGTTAACGCGTCTTTCCAGGTCAGATCACCGTAAGCGTACAACGCGTCGATTCTTTTCGAAGGCGTGAGCGTGTTGGTGTAATTCAATGTATTCAGGGTGTTACCCAGTGTGTACACGTCGGGAACGCGGAGACCGCCGTTGGTAGCTGCGCGGAAATAACGGCCGCCGTTCAGGCGGTTGGTTTCACCACCGATGTTGAACGACAGGTTGAAATCGTCATTCAGCTGCTTGTTGGCCATCAACAAACCCTGGAAACGGGTCTGGCTCTTGTTTTCGGTATATTCACCGTATTCACCACCGCTGAAACCTGTACCTGCACCTCTGTTTTTGTTGCTGCCTGCATACAGTTCGGTCTGAACGTTACCGCGAAGGAGGAAGCTCAGCCAGTCGGTGATCTGTCCGTTCAGGTCGATGTTACCACGGAATACTTTCTCGTTACGGATCTGCTTGTATTCGAATGTCTCGAACATGAACTGGCTGATGCCGTAAGGGTCAGTAACGCTACCGGTTTTACGTCCGCCGGCAGTGAGGTCGATGTAGTTTTTAGACCAGTAATCGATGTCCATGTTACGTGGACGGCCATATACGAAACGGAACACAGGGTTGTAGTTACCACCCTGGCGGATCGGGTTCACCATGTCGTTGTCGGTATAGTCAGCGCTTACGTCGAGGCTGAACAGCTTACCGATTTTCTGGGTACCGCGGATGTTGAAGTTATTTCTTTTCAGCTCTGTACCAGCCACCATGATAGAGGTGTTTTTCAGAGAAGAGAATGACGCACGGAACGAGCTGCGATCGTTACCACCTTCGATAGCTACGTTGTGGTTGATGTACTTTCCAGTCTGGAAGAAGCTCAAAGGATCGTTCGCTTTCCATGGCACCATGCGGCCGTCGAGGTCACGTACGGTTTGTCCTTTGAATTCAGGACCGAAAGAGAATGGATAGTTGGCACGGTCCACTTCGTCCACGCCGTCAGCACCTTTGGCAAATGTGGGGCTGATACCCGCACCGAACTGATTTTGCAGGTCGAGGAATTTGTAGGCGGTTTCGAAGGTAGACGTATGGTTGTAAGTCACACCAAGGCCTTTGTCGGTACGGCCTTTTTTAGTCTGGATTACCACCACACCGTTCAAAGCCTCAGAACCATACAGCGAGCTCGCTGCCGAACCTTTCAGTACGGTCATCGATTCCACGTTGTCCGGGTTGAGGTTTTTCATGATGTTACCAAAGTCCTGCGCGGCACCCCACGAGTCGGCACCGGTTGTTCCCGGGCGGATCAGCACACCGTCCACCACGAAAAGCGGCTGGGTGTTAGGGCTCAAAGACGCATTACCACGGATACGGATACGGGAAGAAGACATAGGGCCACCTGTTCCCTGGTTGATCATCACACCCGCTACCTTACCCTGCAATGCATTCACCATGTTGGCGTTTGCAGTACGGGTAATATCCTGGCCCTGAACAGATTGAACAGAATAGGCAAGCTTTCTGGCTTCGGTTGACATACCGAAACCGGTGATAACTACTTCATTAAGCGTTTTGTTGTCCTCGTCGAGGTTGACGGTCAATTGGGTGGCATTACCCACCGGTACTTCTTTTGTTACAAATCCAATCGATGAAAAAACGAGCACAGCTGATCCGGAAGGCACAGCAACGCTGAACTTTCCATTGGCGTCTGTCGCGCCACCTGTGTTACTTCCTTTAATAAGATAGGAAACGCCGGGCAAAGGATTCTGATCCTTGTCGAGCACCGTCCCGCTGACGGTCTGTCTGTCTTGGGCAAAACTCCAGGTACTTCCTGTGAGGAGGAGGAGCAATGTTACCAGACGTGATAAAGCAGTACACTTTTGTCTCATGGTAAACTTGGTAAATTGAAATTTTAGGTGGTTTAAGTAAACTGGACTTACATACTCTGATCCGAAGACCGGCAATCAGCCTGCGCTAACTGCCACTTTGCACATCAAAAGCATTGAATGTCAAAAATAAATATTTTTATTAACAAAAATATAACATTTATTAAAAAATATTAATAATTAACATACAATTGTGATAGACTATTTGCCGATACCGGCATTTAGCCTTATTTTCTGAATGACCTGATTCCCAATACCTCTTCCCTGTTTTTGCCCGTTCACAATGGCCGACCGGTAGTGGATTCCGCCATATAACCGGCTGATCGCCGCCTCTTCCGCCGCCGCCGTGAACGACGCAAAACGCCTCATCGGCAACCCATACGGCATTTCCGTCCGGTCGTCGAAGACAAATCCTTCACCCAGCTCCCGTTCCAGCACCAGCGCCGCCGCCGTGGAAATGACGCTGTGCCCACTGGTGTATTCCGGGAACGGCGGTGTTTGCAGCAGCGGCCGCCATTTTTCGTCCATATAAGCGTTGATCACCGTCTCGGGACGGATCATCTGGCTGCGGTATTTCTCGTCCCAGCAGCTGATAAAGCCGTCGAACAATGCGATGGACGTCAGCAAATACACTTTCGACGTTTCGATCCAGCTCTTGCCGGCACGCTGCGTGGCCTGGCCGGCGATCGACATCCAATGCCCGCCCGGCGAGAGCTTTTTCGTCGCGAAATTCAAATGCCCCTGTGTATTGAGGTAAAACGGGTTGCAGTCCCAGAAACTGGCAATCAGGATTTCTTCCTTGCTCAGTTTCCGGGTGACGTCGTACACCTCCTTCACCTCCTTCATAAAATCGCTCGCGGCATCGGTATTGAATGCAGGCGGCGGCACCGGCTTGAACTGCGCCGCCGAATCCAGCGCTACCGGCCTGATCTGGCTCCAATAGGGCTCCACGGCATCGATATAGCCTGGCGGCGTGGGCGTCCATTTGCCTTTCTCTTTACTGTATGCGTAGCGGCGTTTCTTACGCGTAGCGGCATAGTTGTCACGCGATGACCACGCCAGTATACTGTCGCTCACCATTTCGCCTAACCGCAGGGAATTCTGGTAAATCACCTCGTCCACTTCTCCTACTCCCGCTAAAATATGCTCGCTGCTATCCTTCAACATGGGTTCCGAAAAAACCAGCTTTCCACCCGTTCTCAGGAATGCGTACAACGCTGCAAGTTCGTAGTTTATATGGCTGGCCGCGGCAGGTTGATCGATTTTGGGAAACATATTAGCCTGATTGTGCAAGCTCACGTACCGGCTGTCGCCCAGCACCAGCGTTTCGTAAGCTGCGGCATTGGCATACAGGTATATACGGCTGGCGACCGGCGGCGAAAAAATATCATGTACGATCACGCGCGTCAGGTTTTCCTGCGCGCGGTGCAGCAGCTCCGTACGCGCCTGCGCACACGCCATGTGCCCCGCAAGCATGCACCATACGCCCACGAGCCATTGCCATCCCCTATGCCGCACTACTTTTTCCATTCCAGTAACAAAGGCTGATCGTTATTAACGGTAAATAATATACGCGAACCATTCAGTATTACTGCCTGACGAACGTCACCCCCCGCCCACAGGCCGGTTTCCGATGGCTTAACCGTTTCAAACCGGAATGGGGCTACTTGCTTCAACACCACGCCTACCGATGCGTCCGACGGCCCCAGCTGTACGCGGTAAGCCGAAAAGTTACCGGCCAGCAGCAAATCCGGCATTTTGTCGCCGTTCAGATCCTGCACTACGATGCCGCTTGTTCTGGAAAACTGGGCGGTTTCGGGAAGGAAATGCTTTTTGAAGGAAAAATTCCCCTCGTTTTCCAGGACCATACTTCGCAATTCTTTACAATATACCTTATTACTTTTGCTAACTGCCTCTTTTCCAAACACGTCTTCCATTGTCGCGTCGGCATAGGAGGTGTAGCTGGTGTATTTTCGTTTGAGTGCGGTCATCTGATCGAGCATCTCGTCGCGCGAAAACATCGGGTAGCTTTTGTCGCCGATATAATAAGTGCAAATCGGGTCGATGGCTCCGTTTTTGTCGAAATCGTCGTAATAGATCGCCAGCGGGCGTTCCGGACTGGTTTGGTACTGATTGTTCAGGCCCGCATTACCCAGCACGAAATCCAGGTCGCCGTCGCCGTCGAGGTCGACGGCCTCCAATGCGGCCCACATGCCGTCCGAATCGGTGAGCGCATCTGTTTTTTGTATTTCAAACGTACTGCCCGTGTTTTTGAACGCCATTACGGGCATCCAGTCGCCCGCAAGCAGCAAATCGGGCCTTTTGTCTGCATTCAGATCGGTCAATACCGCGGCGGTAACCATTCCGGGGTTCAGCAGCGCGGGCACGCCGGACGTAATGTCGGTGAATTTGACATTGGCCCCTTGCGAATCATTCCTCAGCAGATAACTTCTGGCCGGCATCGGGAAAGAGCCCGGCACGGCGCGGCCGCCTATGAAAAGGTCCAGGTCGCCATCGCCATCCACATCGGCCGCGGTAATGCATTGTTTCGGATTGCGCATAGAAGGCAATGCGAGCACTTCTTCGCGGAATACGCCCTTGCCGTCATTGAGATACAAATGATCACGGTATTCGGGGGCATTCTCTTCGAACTCATTGCCTCCGCTCACGATATACAAATCCAGGTCGCCATCACGGTCGGCATCGAAAAAAAGCGCATTCACTTCCTCACAAACCACATTTTGCCGCCACGGCTGCGCGGCTGCGCCTTCGAAAGTGCCGTCCGCCTTTTGCAGATACAGCACGCCAAACTGGTGCGATGCGCCGCCGAAAAAGACATCATCCAGCCCGTCGCCATTCACATCGCCTTTTGCTAATGCGGGTCCCAGCCGCGAGAGCTGGTAAGGCAGCAGCACCTCGACTTTAAAATCCACAAAATCATTCTCCTGATGCACAAAATCGATTCCGGCAGCCGCTGGCGGCACTTTACCGAACCAGGGCCGGCTAGCAAGCGCCTTACCTGCCTTGCCATCCGCAGCTTCGGATTCTTTCAAAATCACCAGCCCGGCAGGCTGCGCATTCAAAATCGTAACCTTGCCCGAAGGCCATTCCACACGCACCGAATCGGCCTTTGCCGCATTGCCGAGGCCAAAATGCAGGTCGGTAGTTACGGTGGACTGATAGCCGCGCACCGGATACAGCTCCGCGAATTGCCGGTTGCCGCCGACATACACCCACGCCTTGGCGCCGAATGCCTGCGTATTGGCATTCTGGCCCGTTAGCCGCAATGCAATCCCCTTCCGTTCCGACAGGTTCTGATAAATGGAAACCGGCTCGTTAATGTGCGAAATCACCATATCCAGATCGCCGTCACCGTCGAAATCCGCATAGGCAGCGGCATTGGAAACGGCGAGCTCATTCATACCCCATTGCTCGGAAACATCCTCGAAGCCGTAGCTATCCGGCAAGCCTTTGTTCCGGAATATATAGTTCCGCAGCTTATTGGAAGGCATTTTCTGGACCAAATCATAAGTTTTGAAATCCAGCTTGCCCTTCGCGGCTTCCTTCATCTGCTCGTCGGCGACGGTGTATTTGAGGAAATCCATATTGGTAAAATCGCGCAGGTAGCCATTTGTAATGAGCAGGTCCTTCCAGCCGTCGTTATCGAGGTCGGCCATGAGTCCGGCCCAGCTCCAATCGGTATTGCTAACACCCGCGAGCTGCCCTATCTCACTGAAACGCACATTGCCATCCGCATCCACGCCCCGGTTCAAATGCAGCATATTGCGCATATTCTGATGGTAATAGCCGCTGTCGAGGAGCAAATGGTACTGGTCGTACACGTCCGCGCCTTTCAGCAGCTTCTGGCGGTGATTATCCTCCGGCAGCATGTCGAGGGTTAGCACGTCGGGCAGGCCGTCGTTGTTAAAATCGGCCACGTCGGCACCCATCGAGAACTTGGAAACGTGGGTAAAAGACTTTCGCAGCGACTCCGTGAATGTGCCGTTGCGGTTATTGACATAGTAGCAATCCACCTCCGTGTAATCGCTCGTCGTGTAAAGGTCCGGCCAGCCGTCCTGGTTGATATCCGCCACGATCACGCTCAGCCCGAAATTCAGCGCATTGTTGATAATCCCCGATTGCTTCGTCACGTCCCGGAATTTCAGCTTGCCCTTTTCACTCACATTTTCGAACAGCCTGTTGCCGAAATACGGGTTCGGCGTCGCGCGCATTTCCCTTGTATTGAGGAACGGGTTGACGGTGTGGTTGGAATGGTTCAACAGGAACATATCCAGGTCGCCGTCTTTGTCATAATCAAAAAAAGCAGCCTGCGTCGATTGCGAACCGATCGCATTCAGGCCTGCTTCCACGGCCATTTCTTTGAAAACCGGCACGCCGTTCTTAACGCCTTGATTAATAAAAAGCTCATTATTCTTGTCCGAAAGCTTGCGGTAGAACCCCGAGTGGCAAACGTAAATGTCCACCAGGCCATCGCCATTCACATCCGCGACGCTCACGCCCGTGGCCCATTTGCCGTTCCCCTCGACTTTCGCCTTCCGGCTCACATCCTCGAAAGCGATCTGCGTGTCTTTGGAGCGATTGAGATACAATTTGTTAGGAACCGTATTGCCGGAAATGAACAGGTCGGGCTTGCCGTCCCCGTCAAAATCGCCCACGCCGATCCCGTTTCCGTTGTACAGATACTCATACCGGAAAATGTGCAGCGAATCGTTCTCCTCGATCCTGTTCACAAAGCCGGCACCGGTTTCGCGGGCGGGCAGTTTTTTGAAAACGGTTTGAGAAAAAACGGGAAATGGCAGCAAAAACAACAGATAATAGAGTTTACCCATGCAATTCCTTTTATGGACCAGTCAATATCAATTCCACTTGAAAACAAGCTCGTCGTCGCCGGGAAGCCTGTCGACGTACATCAGGATGAGCGTCATCATCTCCTGATCGCTCCGCATATTACCCGTCGACATTACCAGTTGCGGCGGATTATGGGGGTTGGCCGGGTTACTGGCGGTATTGTCATAAGTAGCCTCCACCGTTACCACGGCGCCTTTGGGCAGCAATACCGGTTTTTTGTACTTATAAATCTCCTGCCAGCGGAAATCCCACGCGGGCACATGCACAAGGCGGATCGTATCACCTGCGGCCGTGGTCGCGTACGCCTTGAACTCCTTGCCCAGGTAATGCATATGCGGCCATGCGTACAGCAGCGAAACGTCGGGCTGATTATTACCGATGCGCAGTTTGAAACTGTTTACCTCGTTGGCAAAAATCATCAGCGGCGGCGTGATTTCCTTCTCGCCGATTCCGCCCGAACCCAGGCTGATTACCTTTACTTTTCGTTTGATAGGGGTGTTTTTGAAGAAAATATTGATCCCGTCGATACTCTGCGCGTCCACCGAGCTAGGTCCGAAATGCACCGTGAGCAGTACCACGCCCCGTTTAGGCATCACCCAGCCCATGTCTTCGGGGTAAGCCTCGACCGTCGTGCCGGGGATCCAGCCGCCGTAATAGGTCATTTCCTTTTTGTACTTGACCCACTCATAATACTTGTCGCCATCCGGCCCGCTGAGGTCGGCAAAATCGACGGTGTTGTGCAAATCGACCGACGGATCAGGTACGGGGTGGATCGCGAAATTGGCGTGGTGGATAAGCTTTTTATTATTGGAAGTAAACTCAATGGCCTCGACATTAGCCTCCTGCGCCATTTCGAACGGGATTTTGAACATGACGAAGCGTTCTTTTGCGTCACCTTTCAGTGTGAACGCTTCCTTCATGCTCAGGCGGAGGTCGGGTTTGCGTTTATAAGAAGTACCGGCGTCGAGGCGCGACTGCAACTCCTGCTCGGCCTTGGTGTTGGCCTTGCCTTTGGGCGTGCCGCCGTCGATCCATGCGACGATCGTTTTAATATCCTTATCGCTCAGCGAGCGGTCGTTTGCGAATGAATTGTAGTGATTATCGGCCTTCCAGGGCGGCATATACCGTGAACTGACGACCTGTTTAATGAACTTGGAACGCTTGGTTACGTCTTCGAAAGTGACGAGCGGAAAAGGGGCTGCTTCGCCCGCGCGGTGGCACGGCACGCAATTGGCGTGAATAATGGGTTGCACATCCTTATAGAACTCGGGAGCCTGGCCTGCACACCAATCACACAAAAGCAAAAAAACCAGAACGAGGCCTTTTCGAAACAGCATGGTAATGAGTGGGTTTAACTCATGCAATTTAATAACTTTAAATTAAATTTTAAGAAAATTTAATAATTAGACAATAAAATTACATGTGTACGCCAGTCACATCACTGTTAACCTGTATTTCCAGGAACTGACTTTCCAATCTTACATCGTTAAGCCATTACAATCGCCGTCCCTGCGCCGCCTGAAACCGCATTCGCCAACTCGTCGGCGTGGCAGATTGTCACCTGCTTAACGCCCGCATTTAATGCCGCGAATGCATTGTCCAGTTTGGGGATCATTCCCTTATTAATAACACCCGTCGATTTGTATTCTTCATAAGTAGCCGGTACGAGTTTGGCGATTACCGCGTCGTCGTTGTCGGGGTCGGAAAGCACGCCTTTCTTTTCGAAACAATAAATGAGGTTTACTTCAAATGCTTCCGACATGGCCACAGCAGTCGCGGAGGCCATCGTATCGGCATTCGTATTGAGGAGCAGGCCTTCGGCGCTGTATGTCAATGGGGCGATGATCGGCGTGAGACCGCTGGACAGGATCGCGTCGATTTGATCGCCGTTTACAGCCTCGATGTCGCCCACGAAACCGTAGTCGATCGTTTTGACGGGGCGTTTGACGGAGCGGATAATGCCGCCGTCGGCGCCGGTAAGACCGATGGCGTTGCAATTTTCCGCTTGGAGCTGCGCCACGAGGTTTTTGTTAACAAGTCCGCCATATACCATCGTCACCACGTCGAGCATGGGCTTGTCGGTAATGCGGCGGCCGTCGACCATCTGCGTTTCGATCTGCAACTTCGCGGCGATTTGGGTAGCTACTTTTCCGCCGCCGTGGACGAGGATTTTGGGGGCATCGAGCTGCGCAAAGGCTTTGAGAAAACGGGAACAGGCTTCGGGATTATCGATCACATTACCGCCGATCTTGACAACGTATAAGGTCTGGGACATGTTAATAACTGTTAACTGGACTGAATTTGAGGCGACAAAGGTAGCCAAAACGCGAATCGGTCGAAAGGGAATTTCAAATGATGAATTTTTTTGTGAAAATTACGTTCGATAAGAAAGCTCTATCAAAATTATAGATTGATCGCCCACCTTAATACACTGGCCAGGCAGATTACCCCAAACAGCATCATGAAACGCGGTATCATACTCATTGTCAGCATTTGCCTCTTCATAACCGGCTTCGCGCAGGCACAGGTCCAGAAGGCCAAGGCCCATTGGACTTATTCTTTCTCCAAACCCGAGGTCAAAAAAGGTGAGACCGTCGACCTGGTTTTTACCGCGATCATCGACAAGGACTGGTACATGTATTCTTCCGACTTCGACCCGGACCTGGGGCCGATGCTGACCACATTTACTTTCGAAAAAAACAACACTTTCGAAATAGTCGGCAAGCTGAAACCGCAGAACCCGAAGACTAAATTTGAAGAAGTATGGCAGGGGAATGTTCGTTATTTTGAAGGAAAAGGGGTTTTTAAACAAACCGTCAAAATCCTGGCCGACAATCCGGTGATCAAGGGCGCTTCCGAATATCAGACTTGCAGCCACATCAACGGACTTTGCATTCCCGGAGGCGAAGATTTTGAGTTTAAAGGGTTGAAAGTTGCCGCAGCCGCCTCTTCCGTGAGCGCACAGCCGGCAGTAGGCGCAACTACGCCCGCATCTACCCCCGCGACTTCGCCTGCCGAAGCGAATGAAACTTCCGCAGCTGCCACGCAATCCACCGACACGACTGCTGCATTGACCGCCACCCCGAACCCGGATACCGGTTCAACAACCGCCGCGAAAACTGCGGAAATCGCCGCCCCATCTACTACCGAAGACCCGGCTGCCGATAAATCGCTGCTTGGCTTTGCATTGGCAGCATTCCTATCCGGCCTGGTCGCATTGCTTACCCCATGCGTTTTTCCCATCATCCCGATGACCGTGAGCTTTTTCACGAACCAGGAAAAGGGCAAATTCAAGGCATTTGTATATGGTATCTCCATTATCCTGATCTACACATTAATAGGTACCCTGGTTTCACGACTGAACGGACCGGCATTTGCTAACTTCCTCAGCACGCACTGGCTCCCGAACCTGCTGTTTTTTGCGATTTTCATCACATTCGGGCTTTCGTTCCTGGGCCTTTTCGAAATCGTGTTACCAAGTGGTTTTGTAAATAAAATGGACCAGAAAGCCGATCAGGGCGGCTATGCGGGTGTTTTCTTTATGGCATTCACATTAGTACTCGTCTCCTTCTCCTGCACCGGCCCGATCGTCGGCAGCTTGCTCGTTGCATCTGCGGGTGGTGAAGTAGTGAAGCCTATTGTGGGTATGGCGGCCTTTTCGGCGGCATTTGCCATTCCATTCACCTCATTTGCATTGTTCCCGCAATGGTTGAAATCGCTGCCCAAATCCGGCGGCTGGCTGAACACCGTGAAAGTGGTGCTGGGCTTCCTGGAATTGGCGTTGGCGTTGAAGTTTTTCAGCATTGCCGATCAGGTTTACCACTGGCATTTGCTCGACCGCGAAGTTTACCTGGCATTCTGGATCGTCATTTTCGCATTGCTGGGTTTCTACCTGCTGGGCAAAATCCGCACGCCGCACGATTCACCCATTGAAAAAATAAGCGTTCCGCGCCTGCTGCTCGCCATTATCACCTTTACATTCGTCGTATACATGCTCCCGGGCATGTGGGGCGCGCCGCTGAAAGCATTGGCCGGTTACCTGCCTCCCCAATCGACATTGGATTTTGATCTAAATAAAAGAAGCGCGGCAGCAGCGCCAAACGCCGTTTCAGGCGAGACCCGCAAGTATGCCGATCTTTTCCATTTACCCCACGAACTGGAAGGCTTCTTCGACTACCAGGAAGCACTGGCCTACGCCAAAAAAGTCAACAAACCGGTTTTCATCGATTTTACCGGCCACGGCTGCGTCAACTGCCGCGAAATGGAAGCCCGCGTGTGGGTCGATCCGGCGGTATTGCAGCGTTTGAACAATGACTACGTGATCGTCGCATTGTACGTCGATGACAAAACCGAATTGCCGGAAGCGCAATGGTACACTTCGAAATACGATAACAAAGTAAAGAAAACCATCGGCGCACAGAATGCGGATCTGCAAATCGTGAAATACAACAACAATGCACAGCCGCATTACTGCCTCGTAGATCACGAAGGCAAGCTGCTGGTGGCTCCCAAAAACTACGATCTGGATCCGGCGAAGTTCGCGGCGTTCCTGGATAGCGGGAAGGCAGCGTTTGGGAAGAAATAAGTGTCAGACTGTTCATTACTGAACTTATCCCCTATCATTACAGGGATTTTGTAACACTATTTCCGTAAAACCGACCGAAACTATGCTCAAACGCTGCCTTACCGCGCTGATGCTATTTACCACCTCAACGATTTTTGCCCAGTCCATCCGTCCGCCGGCCACGCCGCTGGTGACTATCGATCCCTATACAAGCGTTTGGTCCTTTGGCGACCAGCTGGCTGGCTCCATCACCAAACATTGGACCGGCAAGCCGCATCCGATGGACGGCCTCATCCGCGTCGACGGCAAAGCTTACCGCTTCATGGGTGCCGCTACGGCCGACATGAAGACCATCCTGCCGACGGCCAAGCAGGAGGCCTATACCGCAAAATTTACCACCACAAAGCCCGATCCGAAATGGTGGTTCAAAGACGGCTACAATATCAGCACCTGGAAACAGGGCCCCGCGCCGTTCGGCACGCACGAACGCAACGACGCCATGCTCAAAGGCGGCACGGAGTTCGCTCAGGAGCTCTGGTACCGGCGTGATTTCAACCTTACCAATGTCGATTTTGAAAAACCTGTATTGAATATCTTCCATGACGACGACGTGCAGGTGTTTATCAACGGCGTGCCCGCCTATGACTGCGCGCCTTGCTTTACGAGCGATTATGAGTTCAAACCGATTAGTCCGGCCGCTGCGAAGGCATTGAAAAAAGGCAAAAACACGCTGGCCGCTTATGTCAAAAACGGCGCCGGGCCGGGTTATATTGATGTGGGTCTGGCCGACGAAATCGCGCCGAAAGGGGCTGATGCGGTGGCGCCAGCGAAGCAAACCGGCTTTGAAATGACGGCTACGCAATCCATTTACCAATTCGAAGCGGGCCCTGTCCAGCTGACGGTCCAGTTTGTGGCCCCGCTGATCATGAAAGACCTCGACCTGATTTCCCGGCCGGTAAATTACATGGTATATGAAGTGAAATCCGCCGACGGTAAGCAGCATGATGTGAGCATTCTGAACACGGTTTCCGGGCTTTGGGCCACCCATGACGCCAGCCAGTCCGTGACCGGCAAGGAGGCGAACCAGGATGGTTTGACCACTTTATCACTCGGCAATACGGTTCAAAACCTCCTGGCCAGAAAAGGCGACGATGTCCGTATCGACTGGGGCCAGGCCTACCTCGCCGCTCCGCAGGGCATGGTGAAAGCCTCCGCCATCGGCGTTCCGACGGATATTTTGAAAGAATTCGCGTCCAAAGGCACGCTCAGTGTCGACCAGGCCGGCGCGGCGTTGGCAGACGCCAAGTCAATGGGATTGATATTGAATGCAGGAAAAGTAGGCGCCGAGAGCAAGCAGCTGCATGCATTGGTGGGTTATGACGATGGTTATTCGGTTCAATATTTTAGTCAAAACCTGCGCCCCTGGTGGAACCGGGAAGGCAATAAAACGATTGCCGGAGAGCTGAAAAGCGCAGAAACCGATTTTACCAAAATCCTGCAAACCTGCGAAGAAACCGACAAAACCATTTACGACGACGCATTCAAAGCGGGCGGCAAGCAATACGCCGAGCTTTGTGTGCTGGCCTACCGTCAGGCTATTTCCGCGCACAAACTGGTAGCCGATCCCACCGGCACGCCATTGTTTTTCTCCAAAGAGAATTTCAGCAATGGCTCCATCGGAACGGTCGATATCACTTACCCATCGGCGCCATTGTTTCTCCTCTACAATCCGACATTGCTCAAAGGCATGATGGAACCCATTTTCTATTATTCGGAGAGTGGCAAATGGACCAAACCTTTCGCCGCGCACGATGTAGGTACCTACCCCCTCGCGAACGGGCAGACGTACGGCGAGGACATGCCTGTGGAAGAAGCCGGTAACATGCTCATTCTCACCTACGCCATCACCAAAGCCGAAGGCAATACGGATTTCGCCAAAAAGCATTGGAAAACGCTCAGCGTCTGGGCCAACTACCTGAAAAAAGAAGGTTTCGACCCCGCAAACCAGCTCTGTACCGACGATTTCGCGGGGCATTTGGCACGTAACACCAACCTGTCCATCAAAGCCATTATGGGCCTGGCATCCTACGCCAAACTCGCCGAACAACTTGGCAACACCCAGGAAGCCACCGAAGTGAATGCATTAACCAAAGACTTCGCCCAGAAATGGATGCAAATGGCCGCCGACGGCGATCATTACGCATTGACTTTCGACAAAAAAGCCACGTGGAGCCAGAAATACAACCTCGTGTGGGACAAGCTCCTCGGTCTGAATGTGTTTCCGAAAACGGTAGCCCAAAAAGAAATCGCTTACTACCTCACCAAACAGCAGCCTTTCGGTCTTCCGCTGGACAGCCGTAAAACTTATACGAAATCCGATTGGATCGTCTGGACTGCCACCCTCGCCGAGAAGCCGGAGGATTTCCAGGCGTTGATCCAGCCGATTTACAAATATGCCAACGGCACTACGGACCGCATTCCACTATCGGACTGGCATGAGACTACTAATGGAAAGTCCGTCGGTTTCCGCGCACGGTCGGTGGTTGGGGGATATTGGATGAAGGTGCTTGGGGAGAAGTGGAAGTAGGCTGTCAGGTATAGTCATTGAGTCATGGGGTCAGGATTGCTACTGAGGCAGTTTCTGACCTCTTCTCTTGTTGTCCCTAATATGGCTCAAAAATCATAGCTAACTCCCTCTGGCAGCGCCTCCACGGCCACTTTCATCCATTTTCCTTTGATTTTGATCACCACAATGTCACGGTCTTTATCGTAAAAGATCGTCCCGTCGCCACCATTTTTCAGTTCCTTGTAATTGACATATTTCGCATCCTTTTCTGCATTTTGCTCGTCGTCACCGTCAGGTTTCGTAGTTGAAATATCCTCCTTACCAACAGCACCGAGGGTCAATGCATTTGTCAGTTTGAGCGAGCCGTAAAACAACGCCTTATCACGCCCGAACATAAATGAATGCTGCCGAACGTCCGACCCGATTTTAAACCAGTTATAGGCCGTCTCGTCGTGGTTATAAACCGTGGAGTAATAGTAAAGCTCTGCCACCGGTCGCTCAGCCTCGATATGTTTGTTGACAAGCATGGTGATGCGCGACTTATCGTCTTTGGCATACCCCTCGAATACATGATAACCCCAGCGTTTCTTGTTCCGCTCCTCTGCATTACCGCGTACCTGGATCATGTACGGCGTGCTCAGAATACCATCCACCGTCGTGTACATTGGCGTTTTACCAGGTGCAAACCCGAAGCTATACCCCCTCTCCTTCCACCGGAACCAGGTGGTGTCGATATCCGACCGCAGCTCTACCCGTTTGAAAGCCGACTGTTGGCTTCCGTTCACAAGCTGGATGTAGGAGTTTGGGGAACCGGCTTCCTGCCGTTGCTGGGCCTGGGCGAACATGCCGGGAAACAGGATCAGGATTGAGAAAATGTGGTTTTTCATATTTATATATAAGTCATTAGCTGAACCTCCGCGATTTCTGGTCACCGTGCAGGCATGCAGGCATAACACCCGCTGACCGAAGACTGTTTCAGGTGCGCGGTCCTTGTAAATTTAACGCTCGATGTTAAATGTGCAAGGATGATTTCCGTTCGCTCAATGAAATGAACCCAATGCTGGTTGGGTGTAAAAAGAAGATTATGTCGGAGTTGAGCAGGTCTTTTCTTAAAACTGGTCACTATTGAGCCGGAAAATTGAAAGACTAAAACAATGCTCATGAAAGAACGCGAACAACTCCTGAGAAGCCCAATTTATTGGTTGACCCACCTGCAAATTGAAATTTTCAATCTGCTGAATACATACATGGAAGAAAATAATCTGACCCCGGAGCAGGTATCAGAGAAGTTAGATGTACCGCCGTTTTATGTGTCTCAAATTCTGAATGGAAATTTCAATTTCAAACTGTCCAAACTGGTAGAACTATCTCTGTTAGTTGGCAAGGCACCTATTATTCGGTTTGAAACAATTGAACACATTATGGAGAACGAGAAAAAAATCAGACGCGATGAACTTGCCCGGAACGTATTGGATTGCAGCGAGGCATTTGATTCAGACCCACTAGAATAGACTTAACTGAGCCTCCGGCTTGGGGTGGAAAGTACCGATGATTACAAATGGATTCGGTGCCATTAAGTGGAACTCCCGGGTAGTTCCCAGAAACAAGTAAAGATCTTTGGTCCTTGCAAAGTCATCGAAATATTTCTTTCGCACATCTTCACAAGCTTTGAACTCGTCACCTTCGTGTCGTTTGAGGCAATTCCAATAAAGCGCCCCGATCTCCCAATCCTCAATCATCAATGTACGTTCGAGGCCGTCTTCGCTGGTAAACCTGTAAGAAAACTTATAGGGTAATTTATCCACCACTTCAAACGGGTTCTCCGAATTTTTGAAAAGATCCATTTGAAGTGCCTGCGCTTTTAATGTAGCTAACTTCTTCGCATCCCATTTACGGTCAACCTGCTCGATGAGGAAATCCAGGATCTGTCTGGGTTTGAATACGGCGAGAGAAATCAGTTTCTTAGGATCTTTTGCTGAGGCGATTAGCTCCGCCATATTCGTATGAACATTTTTCAGTACAATCTCCTTTCTTTTCCGCCAAGTTCCGCCTTCCGTGTCGATGTTACCCAACCGGACCATCGGGCAATCAATAGATTTCGGCTTGTAGCTCTCTTTGCGAGGATCTGATGTATTCCTTACAAGGTCGATCTCAATCCAGTCATACTTACTGAACTGCTTGTCGTATTCTAATTTCCGGAAGGGGATCGGGTATATTCTGATCCAACTCCCATCTTCGAGAAAACCTGCCGTACAAACTAGCTCATTATACTTAATTGAAAGAGTTGGGTAGGTTTTTACTGCAATTAAAACCTTTGTCAGGGCCACATTAAATATGTTTTAGTTCATATTCCCATTCCGGTATGTTTGCAATTGCCTCTGCCAAATGTTTGCGGTGGCATTGACATATATTTGCTTCGAAGCAAGTCAATGCAATTCTATTTTTACTCTTTAAAATGTCAAGAATTATTTGCTGGTAATTTTTCGTGTTTTTTAGGTTAACATTCTTATATACATCAAAAAGCCTATCGTAATCTTCCTGATCCAGAAGCTCCTTACGCTGATCCGATTGAATGCCGACTTCCGGAATGTGTAAATATTCTATTCCCAACCCTTCTACAAATTCCTTCAATTGTTTTTTGGAAAAACCATACTTCATACTAATTGGGTTATTACGCACATCAATCAGCACTTTAACGTCGTTTCTGATGAGTCGGTTTAAATACTCCTCCAACGATATACCCTCATAACCAATAGTATATAAAGTGGTATGATTCTTTATCGGCCTCGCAGCCACAACATCCGCGTACTGCTCGGGCGATAAAACATCAAATGCTTTCACACTATTAATGGCGTAGTACTTATAGTTCAGGTACGTTAATTTCATCAACGAGCTGGCTGATAAACTCGCGTAGGAATTTCTAACGCCCACAAGAATTTTCTTATCCCCTTCGTTTAGCATTTTCGCATAATCATTCATATCGACCTTTGAATAATTAGTTTGATCCTCTGATAACTGGCCGTGTTTTACCATTGCAGATAAATCAGCACTTGCAGAAAATGAATAACAACCATATTTATAGGGCACGAAATCGTATTCCGGCTTCGATTGCCTTTGTGTAAAAAGAAAAAGCAGCTTTTGCAGGGAAGTTTTAGACACCTCCCCACCGAAAGTCTGCAATAATGCCAGTATTATTTTTCTTCTGTAAAACATATTGCAAAGATACACAATTCAGAAAGGCGCATTCAGCCTTCTTGCATTTCCGACTTCATTTCCGCAACTTACGCCTTCCTACAAAACAGTAAAACACATGAAAAATCTCAGACGATCTGCCCTGTTATGGTGCGGGAGCGGCGAAAGCCACCCGGATGCCTTTACTGTGCATTAGGACACCTAAAACAGGGCTTTTTTTACATCCTAAACAAACAGTAAAATGACAACTTCATCACACACTACCGAATCCGAGGATTCGGTATGCCTCGCTTACGGCAGGCAAGTAAAAGAACTATTAAACGCAGGCAGCCCCGCTGAAATGCTCGACCATCTTTGGTGCATTTACAGCGATGCCATGGCATTTCAGCAGGAAGCGGGCTACAACCCGCGCGTTAGTGACATTTTTATGACTTTCAGAGAGCTGGTCTTCTTTATTCAGCGGATTGACTGTGTGAAAGCATGATTGTAAGTAAAAGGACCAGAGGTTGCGAGATTCGCGATTTCTGGCCCTTTTAATAGTTGATTTCTAGCCTTCTGCTCATTCAGGGCATTATATCTCGCTGGATTTGGTTAAATTGTAATTACAACTGACGACGCGATTATGAAAATCGAAAGACAAAACGAGGACATCGTCATACGGCTCAACGCTTCTCTCATCAATATGGAGGAAGTACAAAAGCTTACCAGCTATTTCCGCTTCATCGAATCCAATTCCCGAAATACAGGGAATGAGGAAGAGGCCGCGGAACTCGCACGTGAAGTGCATAGTGCATGGTGGGCGGAGAACCGTAGCCGTTTTATCACGTGATCATAGTTGTAGACGTAAACATCATTTTCAGTGCCCTCGTCACGCCAGATGGTAAACTGGCGAAAATTCTCACCCATCCCGATTTGCCTGCGAGACGCATAAGCTGCTATTATGCGATCGTAGAACTCTTTAAGCACCAATCTAAAATTGTAAAGTATTCAAAGAAGTCGGTGAATGAAGTCATCGATGACCTGTTCGATGTGCTAACCAGCATGCACCTTTACAATGAAACATTGATCGAGCCAGAGCATTGGAAAAAAGCGGAGCGGCTTACGGCGGATATTGATTCATTTGACATTAGTTATGTGGCACTTGCTTTGCAAACGGGCGGCGTGCTTTGGACCGGCGACAAAAAGCTGGTCGAGCACCTTCATAAAATGGGTTTCACACGAACGATCACTACCGCCGAATTGTACGAAGCATTAAAATAACAACGCCCCGCTATCAACTGACAGCGGGGCGTTGCTTTTATTCAAAAACCCATCAGAGTATTGTTTCAAAGCGCTTTCATGCCTCCAAAAGCTCCGCTTCCTTCACCTTCCGCTTCTTACGCTTCGCAAACCGCTCCTTAATCCTATCCACCACATAATATGCACTAGGCACCAGGAACAGCGTCAGCAGCAATGAGCTCGTGAGGCCACCAATAATCACCCACGCCATGCCATTCTTCACCTCAGCCCCGTCGCCGGATGCGAGGGCGATGGGGAGCATACCGGCTACCATCGCGATGGTCGTCATCAGGATTGGACGGAGACGTTCTTTGCCGGCTTCGATAAGGGCTTCTTTCAGGCCGTGGCCTTCCTCTTTGAGCTGGTTGGCGAAGTCGACGATCAGGATCGCGTTTTTAGCCACCAGGCCCAGGAGCATGATCATACCGACGATCGAGAAGATCGTGAGGCTTTCCATCGTGAGCGCGAGGGCGGTGAGGGCACCTACCAATGCGACCGGGATCGAGAAGAGTACCACAAATGGGTAAATGGTACTTTCGTAGAGCGCGACCATGATCAGGTAAATGAGCACGATACCGAGCAACAGCGCGGCGCCGAGGCTGCCGAATGCATCGGCCTGGTTTTTCAGGTCACCGCGGTATTCGATGCTGATGCCTTCGGGGAGCTTCACGTTCGCCATTTTGGCCTGAATGTCGGCACCAATGGAGCCCGATGGGCGGCCTACCACCTGTGAGTTAATGGTGATTGACGACAGGCGGTCGATGCGTTGCAACACGCTTTCACCCATTCCTTCTTTCACCGTCGCGAATTGGGAGAGCTCGAAGGTCTGGCCCTGATTGTTCACGAAAGTTAGCTGGCGGATGTCGTCGGCTTTCGAGCGGTCGAACTGGTCGAGGTTGACCATAATGTCATACTCTTTGCCATTCTGCTTGAACTTCGAACGGTCGTCGCCGCGGAATGCGGTTTGCAATGTGGCACCTACTTCGGCTGCATTAATGCCGAGTTGCGCCATTTTCTCACGATCGAGGGTTACGCCTACCTCCGGTTTCGGGTCGTCCACGGAATAATCGACGTTGGACGTACCAGGGACGGAGGAAACGATGTCCTTCACCTGCTCGGCGGTTTTACGGATCACAGCCATGTCGGTACCTTTTACGGCCACCTGGATCGGCGCCTGGTTGGCATTACCCGTGATCGAGGTCGGTGCGACGGTTACTTTCACGCCCGGGATTTGCAGGATCTCTTTTTGAATACCCTGACCAAATTCCTCGGACGATACCGTACGCTCTTTCTTATCAACCAATTGAACAGTCAAATCGGCAATATTGCTATTCGAAGTCGTTCCCAAACCGGTGCTGCTGTAACCGACGTTGGTAAATACCTTGGTTACTTCCGGTTTGCCCAAAAGGATTTTCTCCACCCGCTGCGCTACCTGGTTGGTCTGGTACACCGATGCCGTAGGCGCCAGCTCAATGGATACATTCAGCTCCCCGCGGTCGCTTTGCTGCATGAATGCGGCCCCTACGAATCCGCCCGGCACCAATGCGATGGAACCGACGATCAATACAATCGAAAGCAGGAAAATGTAGCGTTTGTGGCCTAGTACCCACGTCAGGATACGACCGTATTCTTCTTTTACATTATCCAGAAACTTTTCAAAACCTAGGTTCAGACGGCCCCAAAGGCTCCTCTTATCCAAAACTTCCACTTTACCGAAACGCGATGCAAGCAATGGGGTCAGGGTAAATGACACGAGCAAACTCATCAATGTCGAGAACACGACCACGAGCGAGAACTCACGGAGGATGTTACCGATCAAACCCTGCGTCAATGCGAGCGGCACGAATACCACGACGTCCACGAGTGTAATCGCCAATGCAGTGAAACCGATCTCGGCCCGACCGTCCAATGCGGCCTGCCAGCGGCTTTTGCCCATTTCCATGTGGCGGTTGATGTTTTCCAACACCACAATCGAGTCATCGACGAGGATACCCACCACGAGCGAGAGCGCCATGAGGGTCATCAGGTTCAGCGAGAAGCCCATTACGCTCATTAATATGAATGTCGGGATCATCGACGATGGCAATGCCACGAGGATGAACATCGAGCTCCGGAAGCTGTGGAGGAACAAAAGCATGACCACGGATACGATCAGTACCGCGAGGCCCAGGTCAAATACCACTGCATCCGCGGAAGCCAATGTGTAAATGGATTGGTCGGAAGCGATGTTGAATTTCAGCCCTTTCGACTCGTATTGCTTTTCGAGGCTCGTTAAACGCTCGCGGGTGAGCTTGCTCACGTCCACCGCATTCGCGTCGGATTGTTTTTGTATTTGCAAGGCCACCGACGGACGGCCATTGATGTGGTTCACCGCCGTAGCGTCCGCCACACCGTCGTATACTTCGGCAATGTCTTTCAAAAAGATCTGACCGCCGTTGGAGGATTTACCAATAATCACATTCCGAAGGTTCGCAACGGTGGTCAGTTTCGCATCGAAACGAATGGACAACTGGTCGCCCTGGGTTTTCACCTGACCGGCCGGGTACGATGTATTCGCATTGTTGATCGCAGCCGAAACCTGGCTGATCGACAAATGATAAGCCTTCAATTTATCCTGACTGATATTGACCTGGATCTGGCGCTCGGTACCACCGATAATGGTCACCTGGCCCACGCCGGCCACGTTCGAAAGCTGCGGTTTCAGCTTGTCGTCGATCAAATCGTACAGTTCGGACGGCGACAGGTTCGCGGTTACACCCATTCTCAAAACCGGGATTTCGTCGGTCGAGAACTTATTGATCACCGGACGGTCCGCATCATCGGGCAGGAGCGAAATCACCTGTTCCACTTTCCGTTGTGCCTCCTGCTGCGCCAGATCGACGCTGATGCCTTGTTTCAGCTGGATAATCACGGACGACACGCCTTCCTGCGAAGTCGAGTTGATCTGGTCCAGCCCTTCAATGGCCGATACCGCGTCCTCGATATGCTTCGTCACGTTCGTTTCGACTTCGTCCGCGGACGCTCCGCGGTAAGTCGTCATGACGCTCACAACATTCGCCTCGAATTTGGGCAACAAGTTGTAAGACAATTGGTTGTAGCTGATCAACCCGAATAGTACCAGTACTACGAATACTACGGTGATGAAGAGCGGTCTCTTTACGGCTACTTCGGTAATTGACATAATTCTTTCAGTTTGCTGATGAAACTTATTTTGTAACGGTAACCGCCGCGCCTTCGCTCAGGTTGATCTGCCCGGTCGTAACCACCGTCTCGCCTGCTTTCAGGCCGCCGAGGACTTCTACATTGTCTCCCACTTCGCGGCCTACTTCGATTTTACGTTGCTTTGCCACGCCGCCTTCGATTACGTACACATACGGGTTACGCACGCTTTCTACGAGTGCGCTACGCGGGATCAGCAACGATTGCGTGCTGCTTTTTTGCTGGAATTCCACGGTTACGAAGGTACCGGCTTTCAGTTCGGTCGAATTCTTCACGGTAATTTCCACCGGGTAGTTGTGCGACTCGTCGCCTTGCGGGGCGATGTAGGAAATCACGCCGTCGATCTTTTTACCTGGGAAAATGCTGGTGCTCACCTGCACGTGCTGGCCTTCTTTAAGTTTATACACATCATTTTCGTTGATCATCACCTGCACTTTCAGGCGAGATACGTCGAGGATCGTCCCCAGCGAAGTACCCACGTTCACAAACTCGCCCGGCTCGATGTTCTTCTTCACAATCCGGCCGCTGATCGGCGCCTGAATGGACGCGTCGCTGATCTGCTGTTTGATCTGCTCGGCCTGGTTCAATGCATTGTCGTAGTTGTATTTGGTATCGTTCACCTGAACCTCGGTGGCCGCATTGCCGGCCAGCAGCTTCGAGTAGCGGTCCGTGTCTTTTTTCAGCTTGTTGATATTCAATTCGGTAGCTTCGAGCGAGAGCTCTTTGAGCTTGCTGTCCACTTTCACGATCGTCGCGCCTTGCGATACGTGCGTGCCGAGTTCGTATTTAACAGACAATACCTTACCCGCCGCAGTTGCCATAATTTCCGCTTCCCTGTAAGGAATGAGACTACCGGTGCGGATCAGTTGCTGATCAGCGCTTCCTTCGGCAACCGGCACCGCTGTTACCGGAATGGTCACGTTTTTATTGTCCGGCATTTTCTTCTTTTCGTCGATCTTGGCCTTATTGGCGACCAATCTTACGCCGATCAAAACGCCGATGATGACGATGGAACCGATGATAATGAGTTTTCTTTTCATGGGAATTCAATGAGTGAATAAGTCAATGAGTGAATGTTGATGAAGTATATTATGGTAATGCAGTGTAAAAATCATTGAGGCTGCCGGTCGACTGTTCGAGGCCGAGTTTTGCCTGATAGTAGCTCAGCATGGAGTTGATATAGTTGCTTTGCGATTCTTTGTATGAAGTTTCTGCATTAAGCAAATCGGTCAGGGGCACGGTACCTTCGCGGTATTGAAGCGTCGTCACGTCGTAGACTTCTTTCGCCAATGCCACATTATTTTCGTCGCTCGCCAGGCTCGATTTCGCTTTTTGGAGCTGGGTCAATGCATTGCTGTTTTGCAATTCGTAGTTCTGCACATTGAGTTTCAGCTGCTCTTTCTGCGTCATCAGGTTCAGGTCGGCCTGTTTGTATTGCGCGTCGCGGCGGAAGCTGTCGAAAATGGGGATATTCAGTTTCAAACCGATGGCCCCGTAGCTGAACCAGTTGCCCCACGAAGTACCAAGGTCGTTACCCAATGCCTGTACGCCATATCGGCCGTAAACCGACACTTTGGGCAGATAACCTGCCTTAATGCGTGCCTTTTCAAGCTGTTGCAGTTCCATATTCAGGTTCTGGATTTTGAAATCCGTCAGGTTCGACGCGTCAAACTTGCCTGGCTCTACCAATTTGAATGGCTGTTCCAACGGATTGTCCGCCAAAACCAGTTGCTCCGTGAGCGGCATGCCCATCTGGAACTTCAATTGGTTTTCAGAAAGTGTCAGGTTACTCTCGGCCAATGTGAGCTGCGATTTGATATTGTTCAGATTCACCTGTGTGCGGTCGTAATCCACCTTTTTGATTACGCCATTATCGAGTTGCAGCTTCAATGTGCTCAATATCTGGCTGGTTTTGTCCAGGTTATCCTTCAAAAGCGCGATCTGCTGCTGGGTCACAAACACCTGGTAATAGGCATTCGCCACATTATAAATGATGTTCTCCTTCGTCTTGCGCGAGTTCAGCACCGAGTTTTCCTGGTTCGGCTTGTTGGCCTTGATACCGATCAGCATTGCCTGGTCGAAAACCACCTGATCCACCTGGGCCGAAGCATTGCTCTGGTATTTGGTACCTAATGCTACCCGGCGATCTTCCCCGCCGAACAACGCGCCCGGCAAAACCGTCGACTGCAGTTTGAGGTTATCGTCGAGCGAGCCCGTTCCCGCCACCTGCGGCAGGTAACCCGCCAGCGCCTCGCGCCCTTGCTGCACAGCGGTACTTTCCTTATACTGTGCTATTTTCACATTCCCGTTATTCTTGATCCCGTAGGCAATGCAATCTTTCAGCGTAAGGGTCGTCTGAGCCCAGCCCGGCGCCACCGAGGCGGCCGCTAGCACGATTGCTGTGATCCATTTACTTTTCATTTGACCTGTTGTTGATTATTTGTGGCTAATGGTAGATAGTTGACACCTCTACTGGTGATATATCAACTATTTATTGAAAAAAAATTATTTGTCTACTACTTTGACGACGCGGTCCAGATATCCCAGGAAAGTCGTCCATTCCTGCTCTGTAAAATGCTCCATAATCTGGTTATTGAAAGCAATCGCAAGCGACTGGATTTGCTCGCACACGAACTTCCCGCTCGGTGTAAGCGAAATGAGGTTCTTTCTTTTGTCCTCAATGTCACTTTCAATTTTCAGGAATCCATCCTTGTGCAATGTCTGCACAGAACGCTGGATACCTGCTTTATCTTTTTGCAAAATATTGGCAATGTCCTGCTGCGTGCGTGCCTGTTCCTGGAAATATACAACCATCAGGATCGGCAGCTGCTCGGCCAGAACGGGAATGCCCTCATTGACCAGCTCCGCATTCATTTTCTTAAAAACGGTTTTCGTCACTGCCCCCAGCTTAAACTGCAAGGAGTTCTTCAACTCGTCCCGAAGATTTTGCCAACTGTCTATATTCGTGCTCATGGTGTTACAAAAGTAAATTGTGTTGATATGTCAACCAAATTTTAAAGTAAAAAGTTTCTGATCTGGGGGATCAATGGCCGCAAGGCCGTGATGAACGGTTAGCAAAAAGAGCGGCGACACCGATCCGTGCCGCCGCTCTCCTAATTTTCGAAGTAAGTTACTTACCGAATGTTTTGAAAAGCATGCCCTTGGTCACCTTGTCTGTCAACGCCATGCCGTTCAGGATCGCCAGGTCGTCCAGCTTGTTGTCAGGCTGGTTGGCATCTTTCAGCGCGTCACGCAAAGTCGCGTCGCGCTGCGCAGTTTTGATACGGATACGTTCCGGCTGGCGGTTGAGGATATTCGGGTCAGAAACTGATTTGAAACCCTGCGCCACCGAGCGAAACTGGCCAGCATTGGCTGCATAGTTGCCTGCCGCTGCCACGCCGTGAATCGCGTAAATATTGCCGCCATACTGGATCAGCCACGTGCCCACCTGAATCGTATTTGCCGTTGCAGCCGCAGCCTGGCCATTTGCCCCCTGCTCTACTTGTTGCGACACCATTACCAATGCCGGGTTGCCGTTAATGGTCGCCTTTTCATTTTCCACCACTTTCAGGCCATACGCCTTCACCACCGCTTGTGCGGCCTCGTCCAATGTTTTCCCCTGCGCTAATGTGAACAGCATCATCGATTTGCCGTCCTTGGCCGCCATCTGGAATTGCGCGGGCGAGTTTTCGTACTGCCAGCCACTCGGTACCGGGAACTGGAATTTCAGCGACGGGTGGTAAAAATTGTTGTTTTCTACAAAGCCTTGCTGCGGATCGTTACCATATATAATGCCGTCGATTTTGCGCAGGTACGCGTCGCGATTTACATTATATTTACCCGGATGCGCGGTCTGGTATTCGGTTGCGAGCTTGCCCACTTTTGTCATACGGTCGCCCGGATCGGGGTGCGTGGATTGAAATGTCGGGATCGATTGTCCTGCTTTCTCGCTGATCTTTTTCAGTGTGCCAAAAAAATCGGCCATCTCTTTAGCATCATAGCCTATTTTGCTGGAATAATCGACCCCAATTTTATCAGATTCGGTTTCGTGATCGCGGCTGTAACTTAAAAACAGCAAGCCCAACGCCTGCTGCGCCTGCTCGCCCATCGCGCGCACCTGCGGGGAAAGGATCATCCCCGCCGCCAAACCTACTTGTCCAAAGATCTGCGAAGTCTGCTGCCGGGCCGAGTGACGAGCCGTAATGTGCCCGATTTCGTGGCCCAGTACCCCGGCGAATTCGGCCTCATTATTGAAATGCGCCATAATTCCCCTTGTAAAATATACGTAACCACCAGGCACCGCAAAAGCATTCACGACTGGCGAGTCGACGATGAAGAACTTGTAGGGCAAATCGGGTCTGTGGGAGATTTTCGCCATGGCCATACCCTTTTCGTTGATGAAGGATTGCAGGTTCTTATCGTCATAAATGCCCATTGTGGCCACAATAGACGGGTGCGATTCAGCCCCGAGCGCGATCTCTTTTTCCTGCGACATGAAGACGATCTCTTTCTTGCCCGTCACCGGATTTTTAGAACAACCTGCGAGCATTCCAGCCGCCACAACCGCCGGCAGAATGCGAAATGCGTATTTCATTTTCATAAAATTCGAAAAATGACTTGTTAGAAGGAGTTGTCAAAATTAACGTTGTTGGGAAATTTAAGCAAAGAATCATGCCAAAAGTGACTTCTGCCCGCCGACCGCTGACCGCCGCTACGTACCGGCATCAGCTATCGGCGGCCTGCGGACGGCAGTCGGCCGGCATAAAAAAATTTTCCTTAACCCCGCCATATTCTCTAAATTACCACTTCGTCCGGAAGCGGCATTGCCCCCTGGAACAACCTTTGAATATAACCAGCTCTGAGCCAGCCCCGTATGCCGCTATTTACATTACTATGAGTTTTAAGAAAATCACATACAGCGCCCTCCCCTCCTGGCTCGCCCGGCTGGATTTTCTCGGGCTGTTCGAGAAGGATCCGTTCGGCAATTATCTGGTTATCAAACGGATATTGATATTTATCCTCGGCTGGTTTACCTATTATCGCTATACGGCGGTGAATAAGATCCGCATTACCGGCACCGAACACCTGGCCGATCTGCCGGACCAGGGCGTGCTTTTTCTTTCCAACCATCAGACTTATTTCGCGGACGTCATCGCATTTTTCCACATTTTTTGTGCCGTTAAATGGGGCTATAAGGACACTATTTCGCCACCGTTTTACCTCTTTTCCCCGCGCGCGCGGATGTATTACGTGGCCGCCGCCGAGACGATGAAAGGGGGACTTTTACCCAAAATATTCAGCATGGGTGGTGCGATTACCATCGAACGTTCCTGGCGGGCCAACGGCGAGGACGTCAAACGCCAGCTCGACACTTCCGCGCAAGACCGGATCGGTGAGGGCCTGCACCACGGCTGGGTGGTGAGCTTTCCGCAGGGGACCACCAAACCGTACGCCCCTGTACGCAAAGGCACGGCACATTTGATCAACGACCAGCATCCGATCGTGATACCGGTCGTCATCAACGGTTTCCGGCGCGCATTCGACAAAAAAGGGCTGCGGTTTAAAAAACGGAACACCAAACTCACCGTACAGTTCAAGCCGCCAATGCATTTCGGGCAGGACGAGTCCGTCGAAGAAATGGTCGCACGCGTCACGCGGGCGATCGAACAGGAAGCGCCCGGCGTGGATACGCCCGGCGTGGATACGCCCGGCGTGGATACGCCCCGCGTGGATACGCCCCGCGTGGATACGCCCCGCGTGGATACGCCCCGCGTGGATACGCCCCGCGTGGATACGCCCCGCGTGGATACGCCCCGCGTGGATACGCCCGGCGTGGATACGCCCGGCGAATCCATTAACCCCGAAATCTGACGTGGTATGCTTTTTTCAAACCGTTATTTATGGAAAAAAAAGTATTGATCACCGGCGGTACGGGCCTGATCGGCAAGCGCCTGACTGAAATGCTGCTCGAAAAAGGTTACACGGTAGCTTATCTAAGCCGGAAGAAAGTTAATATTCCGTCCGTACAGGTTTTTGAATGGGATATTCAAAAAGGGTACATCGAAGACGGCGCCCTCGATAACCTGCATTTCCTCGTGCACCTGGCCGGCACCAATGTAGGCGAAGGCCGCTGGACGGAGGAACGCAAAAAATCCATTCTCGCAAGCCGCACGGAATCTATCCGGCTTATTGCCCGCAAACTGTCGGAACGCAACGAAAAGCCCGTCGCATTTGCTTCGGCGTCCGGCATCAGCTATTATGGCCAGGACACGGGCGACCAGCAAAACACCGAAACTACGCCAGCCGGTCACGATTTCCTCTCGCAAGTCAGCATTGAATGGGAAAAAGCGGCCGATACAATCGCCGCATTGGGTATCCGGACCGTAAAGCTCCGTACTGGCATTGTGATCAGTAAAACAGGCGGCGCCATCCCCAAAATGGCATTACCCGCGCGCTTCGGCGTAGGCGCGCCGCTGGGCTCGGGACAGCAGTGGATTTCCTGGATCCACCTCGACGATATGTGCAGAATGTACCTCGAAGCACTGGAAAATGAAGCCTGGCGAGGCGCCTACAATGCCGTAGCGGCTCCGCCAGTTACGAACGAAGGTCTTACAAAAGCCATTTGTACAGTCCTCCGCCGCCCGCAATGGTTCCCGAATGTGCCCGCGTTCGCATTAAAACTCGTCTTAGGAGAAATGGCAGCCGTGGTACTCGGCGGCAATTATGTGATCAATGAAAGGATTGAACGCGAAACGGCATTCCGTTACCAGTATGGGGATTTGGAAAGTGCATTGAAAGCGGAGCTTGTCTGAGTTGAGGGCCGACCCCGGACCGCCGGTCAAGTCGCATTATCGATTACCAATCACGAAACACCTGTCGGCGGTCAGCCGACGGCGGTCCCTATTCCTCCTCCTCCCCTTCCAGCTCTTCTTCCTCGATCGTCAGAACCTGCACCGTTTCGAGCCATTTTTCCCGCTGCATTTGCGCCTTAAAATCATCCAGGACGTTAAGCTGCACATTACCATTGCTGAAAACCGACATTTGCATGCCTACAAATGCGAGCGCTTCGTTCAGTCGTTCTTCCAGCGGGGTGACACTGAAAATACATTCGTTCCAGTACCATCCGAGCGATTCGCCGGCCACTTCTTCTACTATATTGATATAGTCTTGAAGCGTATATCCGACAAACGGCTTGCCGAAACGCACCCATAGCAACTTCATCACGTCGTCCAGCGACTGCGCGTGATTGGTTTTCTTCCTCAGATACAAATCGAGGATCAGCGCTACCAGGGCACCTTTGTGGTAGACCGACACTTTCCGGTTAGGGATGCCCTTTTCATAGCCATCCAGCCAGAGATCGAACGAGGATTCCGCCAGCGACTGCGCGGCATGTGCGCTGCTTTCGAAATGCCGCTTCATATATACCTGCAATTCTTTGGCGTAGGTTTCGTCGTTGAAAACGCCGGCGCGCCGCAGGAAAAGATCGCCGTAGTAGGTCGTGCAGCCCTCCGCTACGAAGCAGGTTTGGAAGTAATTTTCTTTGGTAAAATCATAGGGCAGCAGTTCCGTCGGGCGGATTCGGATGATATTCCAGGCATGAAAAAGCTCGTGTGAGCTCACACCCAGGAGGTCCGAATAAAGCCCTTCCCCTTCATCGTCGGGACCGAGGACGATCATCGTCGAGTTCTGGTGCTCTACACCGTGGTAGAATGCGGTGGGCAGGATCAGGTTAAGGAAATGGTAGTCTTTTTCGGGAAATTCCTGCATCATCGCGATCTGCTCGCGTGAGAACCGGCGGAAATCGCGCTCGATGCGCCGCCAATTGGGTTTCAGGTTACCATGCATCCAGATTTTGAAATGCACCCCTCGCACCTCGTATTCGCATTTTTGCAGACTTTCCGAGGCAAGCATCGGGCTATCCACCAATTGATAAAAGTCCCTTGCCGATAATACATTCTTACCCGCCAATGGCAATCCGCAGGCGATCTGGTAACCTTCGGGCAATGCGAGTTCCACATGATACGGTTCCGTGATGCGCCCTTCCGTATACATACAGAAGTTGATAAAATTCAGGTACCACAGCTCCTCGTCCACATAGCTGCTCCCCGCATTCTGAATGGAGGCATAATAGGTATAATGTATCCGCACCTTCGTTTCGCCCGCAGTTCCAACCCGCCAGCGGTCTTTTGTTACCTTATTCAGCGGCAGTTTGTGACCAGCGGCTGATATCGCTTCGATAAATTGAATATTTTTGGCAAAATTTTGAAGCTCGTATCTCCCGGGCCGCCAAGCGGGCAGCTGGATCTCGATTTGATCGCTGTTGATTTCGGGGATGGTGTAGGTGATGTCGAGAAAACGGGATTGTGGGTCAGGTACGGAAACGTAATAATGCATAGACAAAACGCGTGGGTGTTAAGAGGGGCCGGAAGCGCAGTTTGGAAGCAGACCAAAAACAGAAGTTCCTACGTTACCAGTTACAATATTATAAAATAAACGATTTTCAGATGAAAAGTAAAATCCTCCTGCCAGTCGTGCTCCTGCTGGCGGTTTTGACCGGTCCTTCACTCCTGGCCCAAGACGAATACTACCGCCCGGATTCGCTTCGGAAGGAACAGCCGGAAAGGAAGGAAGTGCCTCCTGTCGAAAGAAACCCGCAGCAGAAACCCGTCCTGGCAGAGAAAAAGAAGCTGTCCGATTTTAAAAACAAATCGTTTATCGATCGTTTGCGGCTCGGTGGAAGCTTCGGATTGAGCCTTGGGACTTATACGAATGTGAACCTTTCGCCGATGGCCGGATATGAATTGGCCGAAAACCTCGTGGCAGGTGTGGGCGTGACGGGGATGTATTTTAAATCGAACCTCGCAGGTGTCAATTCCATCTATTATGGCGGCCGGGCATTTCTGATGTACGCCGTGATCCCGGAGATCAATATCATCGGCGAAGTGGAAGCATTGAACGTGGAAGCCGATACCTATAAGAAATATGATGCCCGGAAATGGATCACTTCGCCCATGCTCGGAGCTGCTTACAGCCAGCCTTTGGGCGGCAAGTTCATCAAGGCCGTGCATTTGACGGCATTATATAATTTTAATTACGACAACCAGGTCGACGATTACGGGAACAACATTTCCCCATACGGCCTGTTTTGGGGGCAGCCGATCGTCATCCGCGTGACGTTCCTGTAAACGCGGCCCCTTGGCCAGGTTTTTGAGTCTTCATTTGAACTAACTGCTCGAATGAAGACTTTTTATTCAATACCAATAGCAACTATGGAAAACCCCGTATTAATTTTTGGAGCCGGCGACCTCGGGATGCAGGCCCTCGATATTTTCAGAAGAAATAATGTACTCGTGTATGGCTTCCTCGACGACCACGCGGAGCTGCACGGCAAAGAATTTGGCGAGGTAACCGTACTCGGCAACACCGACGACACAAGCTACCTCAGCATCATCGGTTCCAAATGCGAGGTGTTTATCGCTATCGGTGAGAAATCGGTGCGGGAGCGGCTCGTGGAAACGATCAACGAAGAGTATAAGAATATGCCTGTGAATGCAGTCCACGATACTGCGGTCATTTCAGGCATGGCGGCAATCGGCCACGGCAACCTCATTGCGGCGCGGGCTGCGATCGGAGCGCGCACCGTGATCGGCCATCATTGCCTGGTGCAAACCGGCGCGATCATCGATACCTCGGCCATCGTAGGCGATTTCGTGACCATCGGCGCAGGCGCCATCGTGAACGACCGCGTGAAACTGGCCGACGGTGTTTTTATCGGTTCCGGCGCGGTGATCGTCGCGGGAATTGAGGTGGGTAAGAATGCGCGCATTGGCGCAGGCTCGGTGGTGGTAGAGAATGTTCCCGCCGGCGCGACCTATTTCGGCAATCCGGCGCGGAAAATCTGACGAAGCACAGCATTAGTGCCGGATGGTCAACAAATTTCCGGCCCAATGTTTTTTATTAAACTGAAACACATTACCTTTGCACTCCTTTTGACAGAAAAAGTGAAAGAGCTAAGTAAATACAACATAGACATTTACGGTTTGGAAGACAAACAGTATGACTATGATATGGAGTCTGGCGACGCTTTTTTTGAGGAAATGGAACAGGATCTGATCGAGCAGGGGCACTTCAAAACGCACGTTGTGCTGAACAAATCGGCGACGATGATCCAGCTCCGTTTTCAAACGAAAGGAAGCGTAACCCTGACTTGCGACCGCAGCCTGGAAACGTTCGAGGAGCCGATTGATTCCGACGAGCGCATTATCCTGAAATTCGGCGATCACAACGAGGAACTGACGGATGAGATCGAGATCATCAACCGTAATACCAACAGGATCAACGTAGCGCGTTACGTTTTCGATTTTATCGCGCTGTCATTGCCTGTAAAGAAGCTCCACCCGAGCCTGCGCACTGAGGAAGATGATTTCGACCTCGAAAATGATGAGGAGGAAGGAACGTTGGTTTATACCTCGGGGGGAAAAACGGAGGAAGGGGACGAAAGGGAGGATGAAGAGAAAATCGATCCTCGCTGGGAAGCCTTGAAGAATTTGAAAAAGTAACAACAGCCAGGGATTTGAACCCCTGGGACATAAATAGTAAATAACAATAGACCAAAAATATCATGGCACATCCTAAGCGGAGACATTCCAGCACCCGTCGCGATTCACGCAGAGCGCACGATTTCCTTACCGGAAAGCAGTTGGGAACTGATGCTACAACCGGAGAAATCCACCAATTGCACCGTGCACACGTACACGAAGGCAACCTGGTTTACAGAGGAAAGGTTGTAGTTGAAAACTATACTAAAACGGTTTAGTTTCAGTCGATGAGCAATTCAATTTCGCAGCAGCCCTATAAAAGTTGTTGCGAAATTCTTTTTTACTGCGGCACATCTGCTAAATTTACACCTTCGGTTTCTAACTTATTTGTCAAAATAACAGCGTGTAAATGAAAATTGCGGTAGATGCTATGGGGGGAGATTTAGCTCCGCAAGCAATTGTTGAAGGGGTGATCCAAGCCTCTTCTGAGCTACCATCCGAGGCGAGAATCGTTTTAATTGGCCGTGAAAACGTGATCTGGGATATTTTCAACCAGCACAGCTTCACGCCTACTAATGTTGACGTCGTTCACGCAGAAGATGTGATCGAGATGGGGGAACATCCTACCAAAGCCCTTTCTCAAAAACCCAATTCCAGCATTGGCGTGGGTTTCAAACTTCTGAAAGAAAAAGAGGTAGACATATTCTGCAGTGCAGGAAACACTGGTGCCATGCACGTGGGCGCCCTTTTCAGCATTAAGGCTATCGAAGGCATCCTGCGCCCCGCCATCGCCGGGCTCGTTCCGCAGGTAGGCGGGGGCTACGCGGTCATGCTCGATATCGGTGCCAATGCCGATTGTAAGCCGGAAGTCCTTTCCCAATTCGGTGAGATAGGCTCCATCTTCGCCCAGCACACGTTTCAGATCGAAAAACCGCGGGTTGCATTGATGAATATCGGGGAAGAAGAGCAAAAAGGCTCCCTCACTTCACAAGCCACCTACCCGCTCCTGAAACAAAACAAGCGCATCAATTTCATCGGAAATATCGAAGGGAAAGATCTCTTCACCAATAAGGCCGACGTCATCGTAACCGACGGTTTTACGGGTAATATTTTGTTTAAACTTGGGGAGTCGTTGTACGAAATCTCCAAGAAGAGAGGTTTTCAGGACGATTTTATCGACCAGACAAACTACGAGTCCATCGGAGGCAGTCCCATTATCGGGGTGAATGGAAATGTGATGATCGCACACGGGGTGTCAACGCCTCTGGCTATCAAAAATATGGTAGGTTGGGCCTATAAGCAGGTAAAATCCAAAGCTTATCAGCACATCGCGCAGGCATTGAACTAACAACGGATGCTGACAACCACATGACTATGAAAAAACAGAAACTGTCCTATTTTACCAAATCTATTCGGATTTTGAATAGTTGATTTATCATGACCCATATTAAAGCCTCTATAACAGGAATACAAGGGTATGTGCCTGATTACGTTTTGACGAATGCAGAGTTGGAAACAATGGTTGCAACGAATGACGAGTGGATCGTCAGCCGTACAGGTATCAAGGAAAGGCGTATTCTCAAAGGCGAAGGTTTAGGAAGTTCACATATGGGTGCGGAGGCGGTAAAAGGATTGCTGGCCAAAACCAATACACGTCCCGAAGAGATCGATCTGCTGATCTGCGCTACTACCACACCCGATTTTGTTTTCCCCTGCACAGCCAACCTTATCTGCGACATGGCAGGCATCCGCAATATCGGAAGCTTCGATATCCAGGCGGCTTGTTCAGGCTTTATTTACGCATTGACGCTCGGCTCGCAGTTTATCGAGACCGGAAAATATAAAAAAATCATCGTCGTAGGTTCGGATAAAATGTCCGCGATTGTCGATTATACCGACCGCAAGACCTGCGTACTCTTCGGAGACGGCGCCGGCGCCGTACTGCTCGAACCCGACACCGAAGGCAACGGAATTCTCGACTCGATCATCAAATCGGATGGCGCCGGGTATCCTTACCTCAACCAGAAAGCCGGTGGAAGCCGCTACCCGCCTACCCACGAAACGGTAGAAAACAGGCTGCATTACGTTTACCAGGATGGTGCGCAGGTATTCAAGTTTGCCGTGACCAACATGGCCGACATTGCGGCCGATATCATGGATCGCAACGGGCTTACCAGCGAAAACACAGCGTGGCTCGTCCCTCACCAGGCCAACCGCCGGATCATCGAGGCAACCGCCAACCGGATGGGCGTAGGCATGGAAAAGGTGATGATGAATATTCACAAATACGGAAACACCACGGCAGCAACCATCCCCTTGTGCCTGTGGGATTACGAATCACAACTCAAAAAAGGGGATAACCTGATACTCGCCGCATTCGGCGGAGGCTTTACCTGGGGCGCCATGTACCTCAAATGGGCATACGACGCGCAAGTGTGATTTCATTAAAGCATTATTATACAATTCATTAGCATAAAAATGGCAACTACTGCAGATTTGCGTAACGGTTTGGTAATCCATTTCAACCATGATCTTTTTCAGGTGATTGAATTCCAGCACGTGAAACCCGGAAAAGGCAATGCGTTCGTACGTACCAAACTGAAAAGCCTCACAAGCGGTAAAGTTCTGGACAACACGTTCTCGTCAGGCGCCGGCATTACGCCCGTGCGTGTGGAAAGACACAAATTCCAATTCCTATATAAAGACGAAGTTGGCTACAACTTCATGAACTCCGAGACGTTCGACCAGGTGTTGATCGACGAAAAACTGGTGACAGCCGCCGACCTGATGAAAGAAGGCCAGGAAGTTGAGATCCTGATCAATACCGAAACGGAAGCTCCTTTGACCTGCGAACTCCCTCCTTTCGTAGAATTAACCGTAACTTACTCCGAGCCGGGCTTGAAAGGCGATACCGCCAACTCTCCTAAAAAGGCGATCGAGGTGGAAACCGGTGCGCGCATTATGGTGCCTCTTTTTATCGACGAAGGTGAAAAAATCAAAGTAGACACACGCACATACGAATACGTAGAAAGAGTTAAATCTTAATTAAATGGAAACCAAAGAAATCCAAAAACTGATTGACTTCATTGCCCAGTCGGGACTTGATGAAGTGAATATCGAAACGACCGATCTGAAAATCAAGGTAAAACGCTACGGCGCTGCACCGGTGGTATCCTACACCGCGGCACCTGTTGCGGCACCAGCACCTGCAATCGCTCCTGCGGCTCCGGCAGCAGCGGCACCGGCAGCTTCGGCAGAACCAGCGGTTTCCAAAGAACCGGCTTCATCCAACCTGATCACCATTAAATCGCCGATGATCGGTACATTCTACCGCGCATCCAGCCCCGAAACACCCGCTTTCGCGAACATTGGTGACGAAATCAAGCCTGGAAAAGTTGTTTGCGTAATCGAGGCGATGAAACTGTTCAACGAAATTGAATCCGAAGTATCAGGTAAAATCGTAAAAATCCTCGTTGAAAACGCAACTCCGGTGGAATTTGACCAGCCATTGTTCCTGGTTGAACCTGCATAAGCAGCGGACAAAAACTCACTGAATTACATGTTTAAAAAGATACTCATTGCTAACCGGGGCGAGATCGCCCTGCGTGTGATCAGGACCTGTCGTGAAATGGGCATCAAGACTGTCGCGGTTTACTCGACAGCCGATCGCGACAGCCTTCACGTACGGTTTGCCGACGAGGCCGTTTGTATCGGTCCTCCGCCCAGCAGGCAATCCTACCTGAGCATCCAGAATATCATTTCGGCAGCGGAAGTAACCGGCGCGGATGCGATCCACCCGGGTTACGGATTCTTGTCCGAAAACGCCGAATTCTCACAAATCTGTGCAGATTACGGCATCAAATTCATTGGAGCCACCGCCGCTCAGATCAACGGAATGGGCGACAAGGCTACCGCGAAAGCGACGATGATCGCAGCCGGCGTGCCGGTTGTACCAGGCTCGGAAGGTTTGCTCGAATCATTGGAGCAAGGCAAAGAACTCGCAGAAGGCATCGGCTACCCCGTGATCGTGAAAGCGACGGCAGGTGGTGGCGGACGCGGAATGCGGGTGATCAACAAACCCGAAGAGTTCGAAAAAGCATGGAACGATGCCCGTACGGAGTCTGCCGCTGCATTCGGAAACGACGGTTTGTACCTCGAAAAATTCGTGGAAGAGCCCCGTCACATCGAAATCCAGATCATCGGCGACCAGTTCGGTAAGGTATGCCACCTTTCGGAACGCGACTGCTCGATCCAGCGTCGTCACCAGAAGCTGGTAGAAGAAACGCCCTCCCCGATCATCACGCCCGAATTGCGGGAGAAAATGGGTGCGGCGGCCATCAAAGGTGCGCAGGCGATCGGCTATGAAGGAGCTGGTACCATCGAGTTCCTCGTCGACAAGCACGGCGATTTCTACTTCATGGAAATGAACACGCGGATCCAGGTAGAGCACCCGATTACCGAAGAAGTTACTGATTTTGACCTGATTAAGGAGCAGATCAAAGTAGCGGCGGGCGAGCCTATCACCGGAACGAACTATACGCCGAAGCTTTACGCCATGGAATGCCGCATCAATGCGGAAGATCCGGCAAACGGCTTCCGTCCTGCACCAGGAAAAATTACCAACCTGCATTTCCCCGGTGGTCACGGCGTGCGCATCGACAGCCACGTGTACAGCGGCTACACCATCCCGCCAAACTACGACTCCATGATTGCGAAACTGATCGTAAGCGGCCAGTCACGCGAGGAGGTGCTCACGCGTATGAAGCGGGCATTGCAGGAGTTTGTGATCGAAGGTATCAAAACTACGATCCCATTCCACATTAAGCTGATGGATGATCCGGGCTTCAAA
This sequence comes from Dyadobacter beijingensis DSM 21582, assembly GCF_000382205.1. GTDB lineage: Bacteria > Bacteroidota > Bacteroidia > Cytophagales > Spirosomataceae > Dyadobacter > Dyadobacter beijingensis. The sequence continues at coordinate 199,469 of NZ_KB907787.1, read as the reverse complement.
TCCGGTAATTTCACTACCAAATATTTGGAGTCATTTGATTTCTCTGCGTTGAAATAATTCAGAAGTCAGGTGATCTCTCATTTCTCCGAAGAGAAAGGGGATAGATACGCAAACGGCCGGCGGTTAAACTGCCGGCCGTTTTTTTGTTTGAATTCAATTCTAATTAAGGATCAATGCAAGCATTTTTTGTGTGGCTTCCATTCCTTGCTTGATTGTTCCAACAGAAGGAGTGCCATGGTAGTACCCGGCGAGGTGCAGCATATCATAAGCTTTGTTCAAATAGGCCATCAAAGTCTTGTTATGCCGGTTAAGACGAATCCGATATTCGTCAATACTATTAGGTTTTGTAAATTTTGCGCCCTCTTTCTTCCTCAAATACTCATCAGCAATCATCAATGCTGCGCTGTAAGCTGTTCCCGAGGCCATTTGGACATATTTGATATCCTTATAGACTTGTCCTTGCTTATTTGCCTTGGTACTGAGAATTTCCCGCGCGTTGTCGAGATAGCGTGTGATTTCCTGGTAGTTGTTCATAAAAAGTGTGGTTAATGTGATTACAATCTTACGGCTACGAAAGTACAGTCTCCGGTACTACGGCATCCTCCTCTTCCTCCATCATTCTTTCACCTTCTAAACGGTAAGGCCGGTTGAACGCCTCCTGCCGCATCGCAAAACGCGTGGCCAGTTTGCGGATCACCTCTTTCGACATTCCTTTTTTGTAGTTTAAAATTTCGGATACATAGCTTTTACTGACGTTCAGCAGCCCGGCAATATCCTTCGCCTTCATCTTATGATCCTTCATGAGTGATTTGAGCAGCTCCACGGGATCAAACTCGCCCTGAAAAATGCTATGCTCAGCGTCGTAATGTTCGATCAGGACCGTAAGCAGGTCAATTTCCTCTTCATATTGGTCAGAGTTCGCCGACTCCAACATCTGGATGAGCTCATTACAGTAATTGTTGTACTGCTCCGAATTCCTGATCACCTTATACCTCAACGTTTCCATACTAGTATATGTAAATTGAATATTGCAGCCCTCGCTTGCATAAATGTGTGTACTCTGCATGCGTTCCAATCCAGCATATCGACAAATGCACGCGGTTGGGTCCGAAATAATACTTGCAGATCATACGGTAGTTATTTCCACCGATATCATATACAACCCGCTCGGAACCATTGCCTAGAAAATCGGTGGTCGGATAGCTTTCCCTTATATCAATAGGCGATTGCCATCTGGCTGTTTTCAACTTTTTCAGCCATTCATCAAAGGATGATTTACTTCTGGCATGATCCGACACAAACCTTTCGATCGTGGATTCTTTAATCAGATGTACCCTCACTAAAGTGTGTGAATATAAGAAAAGTTCTCATAAAGAGAACTTTTCAGTTAACAATTTACATCAACTATTCTTGCAGCCCTACACCACCTGCGGCAGCGCATAAGGCGAACGATACTTCCTCGCCAGCAGTTTGTTAGCCTCCTCGTCCCCCACAAACTTTTCTGTCTTGTTATCAAATGTCAACGCACGACCTACCCGGTAGGCGATATTACCCAAATGCGCCAGGCCCGATGACAAATGCGCCGTTTCGACCGGGCCGTTGAGCATCTTCGGGTCTTTGGCGATAACCGCATCGATGAAGTTCTTATAGTGGTCACCGCCGGCTTTGCGGGATGGCCCGGCCTTTTTGTCCTTTCCAAGGAAAGTCTCGTAGTAGTCATACCCTTTTACCACCATATAGCCTTCCGAGCCGTAGAAGATGTTGCCGATGCCTACGCCGCCTTCGTCGTTGGTCATCCACGGGCGTACCTCGAACTCAATGATCTTCTTTTCTTTGGTATACACATAAGAAGAACTGAGCACTTCCGGAGTTTCCTTGGCGTCGTTCCAGAGGAATTTACCGCCGGAAGATGTGATTTTGTCCGGAAACGTGTCCACGCCGAGACCCCACATACACATATCGGTTTCGTGAATGCCCTGGTTGCCGATGTCGCCGTTGCCGTAGTTCCAATGCCAGTGCCAGTCGTAATGCACGTAATTGCGGGAGAATGGCTTCATTTCCGCCGGACCCGTCCACAGATCGTAATTGAGGCCTGCGGGAATGGGTTCGGTACCTTTGTCGCCGATATCGGGGCGCCATTTGTACACGAGCCCGCGCGCCATGTACACGTTTCCGATAAGACCGTCGCGGAGATGTTTCACGGCTTCTTTCAATGCCTCCGAACTGCGTAGCTGTACGCCGTGCTGCACCACTCTTTTGTATTTTTGCGCGGCTTCCACGAGTTTGCGGCCTTCGTGGAGGTTGTGTGAGCCGGGCTTTTCAACATACACATCTTTACCGGCCTGGCAAGCCCAGATCGCCGCTAGTGCGTGCCAGTGGTTGGGCGTGGCGATACTCACGGCGTCGATCGTTTTGTCATCAAAAACTTTACGCAGGTCGTTTTCGGTTTTGACCTTCTTGCCGGTCTTCTGCTCGAACTCCTGTGCACGCTTTTGCAGGATATTGTTGTCGGGATCGCAGAGCGTGGCTACTTCCACGTTACTCAGCGCATTAAAGCCTGAAATATGGCTCTGCCCGCGCCCGTTCACACCCAGCACGGCCACACGCACGCGATCGTTCGCGCCGAATGCGCTCGCGGGGATTACCGTCGGGATGGAAAGCGCCACAGCGGCGCCTGTCGTATTCCGGATAAAATTTCTTCTCGATAATTCGGCTGATTTGTACATAGGAAAGATTTTAGGATTTCGGAAAGCATATGGGCCCAAACGGAACTGACCCGCAACCAGTTAGACGAGTTTAAGAAGTAACTCCCTTATTCGTTGTCTATGAAAAAGTACTACGCATTTCGATGTAAGTACTATTCAACGCTACATAATTTGAACGATCCCGTAGCCGCTCACAAACAGGATCGACAGCACGCTGATCCAGAAGAATACATCATAAGCCGTAGAGGGCTTCAAGGTAACCGGCAGCTCGCGGTACCGGAACACCAGCGACACATATACTACCAGCAACAGCAATACGGAAGTGGCAATGCCACCCAGAATGACCATCATCACCGGGGCTTGAAAAAACAAAAACAACAGGCACCATGCAATCGGCAGCACCCATGAGAAGATAGCAATGCTTTTCCGCTGCGCCGCCGACGAGTCGAATGGCACCCAGCCGATCTGCCCGAATGCGTCCGCCCAGACCCGCGCCCAGCTGGCCGCCGCCGTAAATAAAGTGGAATACAACACGAAGAATGCGCCGATCAGGAAGATGTTTTTTGCCCAGGGGCCTAATGAGGCCGTGAATATCCGTGACAGCGTCTCCACCATCTCATATCCTTCCGGCACCGTACCGCCGGAATGCAGTACCGCCGCCCCAAGCAGATAAAATGCGGCTGTAACGATCGTGTACACGACCATCGACAACACCGCGTCGAGGTACATTACCCGGAACCAGCCTTTCGCCCGCTCAGACCATTCTTCCGAACCGTCGTTGGGGCCCGTGTAGGCCGCATAACCCTTTTCAATGCACCAGTAATTGTAGTACATGATTTCATCCCCGCCTACACCCGTGATGCCGAACGCCCCGAATGCCGTCGCTACCAGCGCCGTCGGCAGCGAAAATTGCAAGCCGCTTTCGATTTGCGGCCAATGAATGGCGTAAGGCGTCCATTGCAGGGAAAACAGGGATATGAGAATGACAACCGTGAATAAAATGATCATTACCAGCGAGCCTTTTTCAACGGGGCCATAATTGCCTTTATACACCCAGAAAGAAGTGATCAGCACGGAAATTATCGCCCAGAAATTGACCGAGATAATCGGGAACGCCATATTGAGCACAATGGCCACACCGCCTACTATGCCGCCAACCTGCAACAGTTTCAGGCCCTGCAGCGAAAGCCACAGCCAGATGCTCCAATGCGCCTTGCCCAGCCTGAGGCCGGGCAGATGATTGAAGTTATGCATGATGAATGTGCCCGTGTAAATGGCATTCTTCCCGAATTCCAGCTGTAACGCTACCTTGACCAGGCAACTCAGAATGATCAGCCAGAACACGACAAACCCCGCTTTGGCACCTAATGCCGTGGTAGCGATGAGCTCGCCGGAGCCGACGATGGCGGCGGAGAGAATAAAACCGGGACCGAGGTATTTGAGCCTGCCGAAGAAAGTAGTTGGCGGGGATAAAAGTTTGGACATAAACGAGAATTTATGTCCAAAAGCTAAGATTAGTCGTTATTTAATGCTGTACCTACAAATTCCCGACAGCCTGGTGAATCTGCTTCACCGTATCGACGTAATTATTCTCGCTCGGAAGCCCGAAAAGTGATTTTTCCTTGATAATCTGAGCTACATTCTCCGGCACCAGCTTCTCCCAACCCGGCTCGCCCCGCTTGATCATTTCAAGCACGAAATCCGTGGTGATATGCATATGCTCGGTGTTGTAGTTCTTGATGTCCTCGATCTTATCGTTCACGATCAGGTACTGGAACAATGGCCGCAAATGTTCGGGAACACGGAAATTCTCGCAGCTGTACACCGAGCCGTCGGGCTGTAATGTCGGGTAGATGTACAACTTCACCTTCCGGCTGAACAGCGTCGCGAAAGATTCCAGAATGCCCCCTTGCAGGAACTGATAATGCTTTTCCTCGAAAATATCCTGCAAGTTCGGGCTACCGAGCAGCAAGCCTGATTTCAGTTTCGTCAGTCGCGACAGATAGGCTACCAGGCGGTAATATTCATGGTGGTTCGAAATCATCACCATATGCCCCAGCGAGCAGAGAATGTCCACGCGGTCGAGGAAATCTTTCTCGTCGATATCGCGGTCGCCGGCTTTGAGGTTATGCAGCGTGAGCTCGGAAATGAGTACCACTTTCGATTCATCCACATCTTCTTCGGCCAGAAATTGCTTCTGACCATTGCTGATCAGGTCGATATGCACATTTGTAATCGGGCGCAGGCGGCCGCGCATCATAAGGATATGCTTTTTATACAACGCTTCCGAAGGCTGCAATACCCCGCCGTCGCTGCCGAACAACGCCGCATCGGTAAAGCCATTCTTCACCAGCCGAAGGCTCATCAGCCGGTTATCGACCTTGGCAAAATCGGGCCCGCTGAAACGCACCATGTCGATCTCGATCCGGTCGGTCGTGAGGTCGTCCATAAGCGACATCAGGAGGATTTCCGGCGATTTGTAATAGTAATAACAACCGTAAATCAGGTTCACACCGATAATGCCGAGTGCCTGCTGTTGCAGGATATTCTCATCGTCGCGCATGCGCACGTGGATCACGACGTAGTTTGTCGGACCCATGGGCGTGAGCTGAAATTGCAGGCCGATCCAGCCGTGCGATTCGTTCGTTTTCTGAAAGTTAAGGGCAACTACCGTATTGGCAAAGGCAAAAAACGTACTGTCTACACCCCGCTTTTCCGACAAGCGCTTTTCCACGAGATTATACTCGCGGTTGAGCATTTTCATCAGGCGCGATTCCACCACATATCGTCCGCCTTCCTCTGTCCCATATATTGCGTCGCTGAAAGTCATGTCGTAGGCCGACATTGTTTTCGCGATGGTTCCGGATGCGCCGCCGGCTTTGAAGAAGTAAGCCGCCGTTTCCTGACCCGCCCCGATTTCCGCAAATGAACCATAAATCCGGCGGTCGAGGTTGATCCTTAGTGCTTTTTGTTTTGTACCAAGATTCTTTTCGTACATAACGGTATATTAGTATAATGAAGAAGCTTACATGTAAATATAAGAAAAATACAGTTCAGGACTAAGCCGAATTTCTGATCTTCTGGCAGCAGAATGGAAAAGTTATATAATTTATTCACTTACGGCACTTTGATGCAGGCATTCGACAACCCCTTTGCGCGCAGGCTCAGGTTGTCATCCGACTATATAGGAAAAGGCTATTTCAGCGGTAAATTGTTCCGTGTGGAGTGGTACCCGGGCGCGCTGTACGAGCCCGACGCGCCTACGCGTGTACACGGGGAAATTTACCAGCTCAAAACACTAGAAATATTGAAGGAACTCGATGAATATGAGGATGTTCTCGAAGACGAGGCGGCAAGTTTGTATGTAAGGAAAGTTATTCCTGTCAGGGATAGCCGGGAAGTGGTCAGGGATTGTTGGGTGTATTTGTACAACCGATCCGTAGAAGAGCTGCCATTGCTCCCGGATGGCTGTTTCAAACACTAAGCCCTGAGACTCTCACCGATCACGCGGAGGCCGTCCAGTGTTAAGTTTCTGTCAATTTCCGCAAACTCGTCGCGGAGGGTGTCGATAATGGACGACAGCCCACCCGTGGCAACGGCAATGCATTCACCGCCCAGCTCCGCGCGAATGCGGCCCAGCAGCGACTTTACCAGCCCTTCATAACCCAGCAGAATGCCCGCCTGAATGGCTTCAACCGTATTTTTACCGATGGCCGACGGCGGCAATTGCAGCGGTACCTCGGGCAGCTGCGCCGTGTTGGCAAACAACGCCTTCACAGCAGTAACAAGCCCCGGCAGAATAGCCACACCCAGGATTTTGCTGTCCTTGGAAACAGTCGTAAACGTTAGCGCCGTACCGAAATCCACCACCACGCAATTCTCCCGGTAGCGCGTCGAAACCGCTACGGCATTGGCAATGAGGTCCGCGCCGATTTCGTGCGGGTGGTCGATTTCGATGGATAATGCAGGGTAAATGTCCGGGCCGACGACAATCACGGCATCGCCGAACAGCGAACGCAGCATGCGCAATATCGTGGGTGTCAAAGCTGGCACCACGCTGCTCAGCACCACCGTTTCCACATCCCCGAACCACAGGCCGGCTTCCAGGAAATGCAGCCGCAGCTTCGACTCGTAATGCGCTTCATTCTCCTGCACCAGCGATCGCATGCGCCAGATGTGCTCCCAGTTTTCGTATTCGTAGAGCCCGAAAACGGTGTCGGTATTACCAAGGTCGACGGCTAAAAGCATAGCAGAGAATTTACATGTGAGGGCAAAATAAGGGCATTCTTCAAATAAAACTTCATGGTGACCCGCTTTTGCCTCCGTTTCTTTTTGATTATACCTAATTTTAACCCCCGAAATAAAACGCGTGCTTTCCCTCGTGTAATCGAAGCACCGTCAGAATGTTACCACAGGAAGTGATATGCAATTTTTTACTCGCCGCGGATTTCCGGTACTGCTTTTTTTAACACAAATACTGAACCACGCCGTTCACGCACAAACCATTCCCGAATGGCAGGATCCGCAGGTTACCAGCATTAATACCGAGAAGCCGAGGGCCGATTTCTTCCCCTATCCTACCGAAAAGGCCGCATTGGCGATGGACAAAAAAAGCCCGTTCGTGCAATCGCTGAATGGCAGCTGGAAGTTCAAATGGGCGCAGCACCCTTCCAAAGCGCAGCTGAACTTTTACGACCCCAAAGTATCGGATGCCGGCTGGGACAATATCCCCGTGCCGTCCAACTGGCAGGTGGTAGGCGCCCGCGAAGGCCGCAAATACGACCGTCCCATTTTTAGCAATATCAAACACCCTTTCAAAGCCACGCCGCCGCGCATTACCGCCGATACCAACGCGGTGGGCATGTATCGTACCACGTTCACGGTGGCGGATGTGAAGGATAAGCAGGTGTTCCTGCATTTCGGCGGGGTGCAATCGGCCTGCTATGTATGGCTGAACGGCGTCGCGATCGGTTACCATGAGGACGGTATGACGCCTTTCGAATTCGATGTGACGGAAGATGTGAAGGCCGGCGTGAACAACCTCGCCGTGGAGGTGATCAACTGGTCGGATGGCAGCTACCTCGAAGACCAGGATTACTGGCGGCTTTCGGGCATTTTCCGGGATGTGAACCTGCTGCTTTTACCCAAAGTGGTCCTCACCGATTACGCCGTGCGCACCGTGCTCGACGCCGGTCACGAGCATGCGACATTGAAGCTCAATGCGTATGTCAAAAACTACGGCGAGCAGCCCATTCATGCGCACCAGGTGCTTTTTACCTTGTATGATGCTTCCAAAAACGTAGTCACCACACCCGTCAGCCAAATGGTCGGTACGCTCGAAACGGGCCGGGAAGGTGCCATCCGCGCTGAAATGCCTGTGCCTAACCCCGCCAAATGGAGCGCAGAAACGCCGCATTTGTACACATTGAGCGTGCAATTAATGAACTCAGACGGCAAAGTGCTCGAAGCGACGAGCCAGCGGATAGGTTTCAGGGATGTAAAAATCAAAGGCGGGCAGTTGCTCGTCAATGGCAAAGCCGTCACAATCAAGGGTGTAAACCGCCACGAGTTCGACCCGGAAACAGGCCGTGTGATCAGCCGCGAGTCGATGATCAGGGATATTACCCTCATGAAGCAGCATAATATCAATGCCGTGCGGACGTCGCATTACCCCAATGCGCCGGAATGGTACGACCTGTGCGACCAGTACGGCCTGTACGTCATGGACGAGGCCAATATCGAAAGCCATGAATTGTGGGGTAAAAATATCATCCTTGCCGATAATCCCCAATGGCGCGCCGCATTTCTCGCACGCGGCAATGCAATGGTGGAGCGCGACAAAAACCATCCGTCGGTGATCATCTGGTCGCTGGGCAACGAGTCGGGAATGGGGCAGAATTTCGTGGATATGAGCGATTTCATCAAGCTGGCCGACCCTACCCGGCCGATCCACTACGAGGGCAGAAAAGATTACAAACCCACAACGCTGAGCAGTTTCGACATCATATCCGTCATGTACCCCTCTACGCAGGATATGATCGACCTGGTCAAAAAAGACAGGTCCCGCCCGCTGATCGTCTGTGAATACGCGCACGGAATGGGCAACAGCATTGGTAACCTCAAAGAATACTGGGACCTGATCGAAAAATACCCGACGATGCAGGGCGGCTTCATTTGGGACTGGGTTGACCAGGGCCTGAAACTGAAACGTCCCGACGGTACGGATTACTGGGATTATTTCAACTACCTCGACGGCGCTAATGCCGGCGACGGCCTCGTCAACCCTGACGGCACGCCCCAGCCCGAGCTGAACGAGGTCAAAAAGGTATATCAATCCGTCAAGTTTGAAATGCCGGATACGCTGAAAGCCGGCGAAAGGACCGTTATCCTGCACAATACCTACGATTTCCAGCCGCTGAATGCATACGAGCTCGTGTGGTCGGTGATCGAGAACGGAAAAGTGGTAGGCAAAGGCGGCAACATTACCAACTTGCAGGCATTGCCCCGCCAGAAGCAGCAAATCAGCATTCCTTACGAGCTGCCCGCTGCCGCCAAACCCAACGCGGAGTACTTCCTGAACCTGAGCCTGCGCTTGAAAGAAGCGACATTGTGGGCACCCAAAGGTCATGAAGTAGCCTGGCACCAGGTACCGGTTGTGAAACCCGCCGCACCAAGGCCCAATCTCAGCCTGTACGGCGAACGACCGCTCCGCATTGCCCAGATTACAGCCGCAAGGGTGCAGGTTTCAGGCCAGGACTTTACGGTGGTTTTCGACAAGAACGAAGGCCGGATGATTTCTTTCAAAAACAAAAGGGAAGAAATGCTCGAAAGCGGCCCGTACGCCAATCTCTGGCGCGTGCCGACGGATAACGACGAAGGCGGCGGGGCCAAAAGCTATGCTTCGCACTGGCGGAGTTTTGGTCTGGATACGTTGGAACGCATTTCGTCCGACATGAAAACCCAAAAGCTGACTGCGCAGATTTACAAGGTCACATTAACGCAGACCTTGAAACAATCCAAAGGCGAAATGGATGTACAATCGGTGTACATGGTTTACGCATCGGGCGATATTCATGTACAAAACACATTCACTCCCCGCGGCGAATGGCCCCCGCTCGCAAAAGTAGGCATGCAGCTACGAATGCCCGCCACTTTTACCAAAACACAGTGGTACGGCAACGGCCCGCACGAAACCTATGCCGACCGTAAAACCAGCGGAAAAGTAGGTATTTACGCCGGAACGGTGGCAGAACAGCATTTTCCATACATTACCCCCCAGGAAAACGGCAACAAAACCCAAGTTCGCTGGGCAGCCGTCACCAACGCGGAAGGCGTCGGCATCCTGGTGGTAAGCGATACGGCATTCAATTTCAACGTGCATGATTATACGGACAAAGACCTGCTCGCTGCCAAACGCCGCGCCGCAGTCCTGAACCGCGGATCTGCCACGGTCGTCCATATCGACCTCGCGCAAATGGGCCTCGGCGGGGACGATAGCTGGTCGCCGCGTGTGCATGAGGCATACCTGCTGCCCGCAAAAAACTACGCCTATTCGTACCGGATGAGACCGATCGAAAACAATGCGAATGTCGATCAGATCGCCGCGGTACGTTTGCCTTACATTGACAAGAAAGAAACCAATGAAGCCGTATCGGCTGCTGAAACCGAAACCGCTGCCGCTAACACGGACCCGTCGGTAGGCGAAGATGAGGAAGAGGACGAAGAGGAAGTTGCCGCCGCGCCTGTACTTAAGACGAGCGTGCGCAAAGCGCCCGTACGGAAGAAAGTCGTTCGGAAAAAGAAACCCGCCCGCCGGCGCCGGAGAAGATAAAAATAAAAAGACTTGGCAAGTTCAAGAAAGGCCTGCCAAGTCTGCAATACCCCACAGTTAATAATAAAGACCCGGTGTTCCGGCGCCCCGGCGTTCCGGCGTTCCGGCGTCCCGGCGGTTGGAAATTCCGTTTGGCCCGCCGGGTCTTTATCACTTCTTAGGTGCCAGTACATATTGCGCTTTCACTTTGATGACCTGCGCGATTTTTACAAAAACCACCTGCGGCACTTCGATTTTATGGTCGACCAGCGCTACCTCGAAATCGGAATTGATCGTGATCTTACCTCCCTCGATCTTCATCTTTCCCTTGATCGTCCGTTCCTTGGTAACGCCGTGAACCGTAAACTTCCCGGTGGCCGACACATCGTAATCCCCGTCTTTGGCAAAATCCGGCCCCTTATCGACCTTCCCGGAGAAGGTTGCCGTCGGATATTTTTCCGATTCGATGTAGTTTTCGTTGAAATGCTCCTGCATGAGCTTGTTCGGGAAAGCAAACTCCCGCATGGTCATCCGGATTGCGATATCGCCGGTGGCCGTATTCAGGATCGCCTGCGACTTTTTATTCTCCGCTTCGATATTTTCCAAAGGGGTCGTCGCCGAGAACTTCGTGTTGCCGGCCGCCGTCGAGAACATTTGCGCAAATGCGTTCACGGAAAACAATGCGGTACTGAACATGGCCAGGCAGGCCACGCGAAAAAATTGCAGTTTCATAGTTTGGATCAGTTTGGCTGCCTTTTGTTCTTCTTGTCGAAACTGAATGTACGGGAAATGTTGAATCCGTAATGGATATCTCCTTTGCCCCAGCTACCGGCGGTTTCGCCGATAAACTGCTTCTCGATCATGCCCAGGGAATTGGTAAAATGCAGCTGAAAAACGTGGCCACCGGTTTCGATATCCACACCGAACGACATCGAATCGTGATAGGGCGCGGTAACCGTGTTTTTTTCGCGGGCGGTGTAAAAATACTCTCCGTTCAGCGACACCCGTTTCGAGAGCTTGAAACGACCGCCGATACCCAGCGCCAGCACGATTTTTTCGTCGCCCGTTATATCCGGCATGGTGCGGTACAGGTAAGTGGGTGATAATTGCAGCGATAACCGCTCCCCGAACTTCCGCGCTACCAGCACCTGGGCCGTGTAGTACAGCTTATCCTGAAACTCGCGCTCCTTGTCCACCGTAGCCACGCCCGTTCCGCCGAACAATGTGATCGAAACCGGGATATTCCGCGCGCCGGAGGTTTGTTTCAGCACTTTATATTTGGCGAAAAAATCATACACTTTCTGCGACGTGCTGCGCCCGACACCGATTTCGAGATCGTCCGTGAGCCCGTACTCGAAACCCAGCCGCATGGTCGCCTGATCGAGCCCGAAGAACTGGTAGGCACCCGAATTCAGCTTCCCGAAACGGTGCGAAATGCGGAAATCGAGGTGCTTCTTTTTCATCGTTTCCACCGACTGGCCATTCACCACCCGGGTCGATTTGAAGGTAGCAGTTACCGGGACCGTCTGTGCGCTATCCTGTTTGGAGAGCTCATTCAGCAGGTCGTCCTGTGCATATAACACTGTTGATGCAGACATCAACATCACGAGTAGGCGGAGTACTTTCATGTTTTAAACGGGTTAAGCTTTCACGGTTAAAGTGTTGCCGTCAGTAGAAACGGTCACTGTATACGTTTTGAGCGCCGAGACGGCTGGTCCGTTCGTCACGGCACCGGCAATGCTGAATGTGGAGCCGTGCGACTGGCAAAAGATATCGTTGGACGACGACCTGTATTGAACCGGGTTACCTTCGTGTGTACAGATTTTGCTCAAAGCGACATAAGCGCCCGCAGTGGTCCTTGCTACCAGTACATCCCCAGTGATAATGTAATTGCCGTTGGTTTTCAGCTTTGTATTGTTCGAATTGGCCATATCTACGGTAAAATTGATCGCCGTGCCGGTTGTTGTACCTGTTATTCCGGTACCAGATCCGCTGCCGGGGTTCGGGTCTGGGTCCGGTGTAGGATCGTCGTCACTGGAACCGCAGGCTGTCATGGCAGTGCCCAGGCACCAGTAAGCCATCAACGTTGAGGTGCTAAGCCCGAGGCTTTTCAGGAATTCGCCTCTCTTCATGTTTCCTTGGTCAATTGAGTTCATAGTGAATAAATTAATTAGTAGATATAATTCAATGATAATGTGGGCATAGTGCTCACTTGAAAACGGGGGTGTAGCGCACCGATAGCCAGAGGCCGGTAGTAATGAGGTTCACTTTTCCATAGCCGACGCGTTTGAGCGGCACCCGGATGGATGGTTCGGCAAGCAGGGATAGCTTCCGGGAAATTCTGTATTCGTAGCCGGCTGAAACGTTGGCGTGGCTGAACAAATACCAACCGGTGTTCCCCTTCCAGCCACGATATTTGATATTAGGGTCGTTTTCGTTCACGAAATAATATTTATATCGCTCGCTATTCATGTGGTAAGAGGAAAAACCACCGCTTGCAAACCAACGCGACCGCTCGCCCTGGGCGACGTCGTAGCGCAGGTTTAAAGGCACTTCCAGCACATTACAAATGCCATCCACACCTGTCATTTCAGGCGGGTAGTAATGTGGAATTTTCGGCAATTCGTAGGCATCGGCGGCGGCATAATAGTCTTTCCTGCTCCAAACAGCGCCGCTCTGCAAGTAAAACCTCGGCAAAAACGAATACTCTGCCAACAGCGAAACCGCCGTCCCCGGCTTAGAAAAATTCTTTAATCCTACCGTACTCAAATCCGGCGAATACCCGAAGCGGAATGCGACCAGCGGCTTGTCGTCGGCAGATCTGTTCGATTGCTTCGACGGGCGCGTCTCTTCGGGCTCTTCCAGTGGCGCGATCTGCACGGGTGCGAAGATTCCGGGCAGTTGCAATGCATTCCATTTCAGCCCTTCGCTGCTCAATGCGGAAGCAGAAATCAACGTGCGGCCCTGCTCGCCAGCCGTTGTCAATGGTTCGCCGGCAGATACGGGTTCCTGGCTGGTTGTTTGCGGCAGAGGCCTCTCGTTACCCGACGCATTTTTATTGGTTTTAAAAGAAAATGCCCCGTCGCCTCCTTCCACTTTTGAGCGGATCGGCTCTAAGTACACTCCGCCTGCCTTAGATCGGCTCCGGGGCAATGTTTTGCTGCTTTTGGCCGAAGCAGCATTCAAATCTGATATGGAGGAAGATTTACCAGCCTCTTTTTCACTGGCTTTCAGTTTATTCCCAATCTCTTTTTTGGTATCGGCATTCTTGATTTTTTCGGCAACAGGCTCAGCTCCAACAGCCGCAACCTCCGCAGTACCCGCTTTTTCACCTATTTTCTCAGCATGCTCACGAGGCTCCCGGACAACAGCCGCTTTGCCCGCAACACCTGGCTCCTGGCCAACAGCCTCTTTGCCCGCAACAGCTGGCTCGCCGACCACACCTGACGAATCTGGAATGGCATTCCGCAAAGCGCCCCTTCCTCCTTCCTCCGTTTCGCCACTATCCTTCACGCCAACCGTTACCTTGCCTACCGCCGCCTCTTTGCTGCCATACCACGAATACAGGGCAATTCCCGCCGGTATCAGCAGCGCCAGTATGCCCAGCGGCCACCATTTCCGCCACCATCCGGCCGGAGTTCTTCCATCCTGCTGATCGAGTCGCTTCCGCAGGTCGTTCCAGTCATCGGGTTCGTATGTCGGATCAAGCTCTTCTGATGACTTTCTGAAGAGCTTGTCCAGTTCGTCATCTGGTAACTCTATCATAATCGTCAATATTAATCTTGGATAACATCTCTCTCAACTTTTCCCTTGCACGCGACAAATTCGACTTTGACGCCCCAACCGAAATATTCAGCTGATCTGCAATTTCTTCGTGTGTATAGCCGTCTATGACCGACAAGCTGAAAACCAGCCGGTACGCGGGCGTCAGGCGCTGGATCAGTCCGACCAGCTCGTCGTGGGAAAGCTTGCTGATAACCGTTTCGTCGACGGACACCTGTTCCGCCACCTCCACGTCGTCAAAAACATCTCTGCGAACTTCCTGCCTGTAATGATCGAGGGCTGTATTAATCATGATTCTGCTCAACCAGGTTTTAAATGGCCGGCTCGCATCGAAACTTTCCAGCTTCGTGAAAACCTTTAAGAATCCGTCGTTGAGTATTTCTTTCGCCTCTTCCCGGCTGCGTGTATAGCGTAAACATATGCTCATAGCATAGCCGTAAAACTGCTTGTACAACAGCTCCTGACTGCGGCGGTTTCTTTTTAAACAGCCGTCGAGTAGTTCTTGAAGAACGGCGGAGTTATACTCGGGCATGCTATTCGCTTTTTTCAACCTATACGTGGAAACCGGAAACAGGGTTGCCTGGGGTTTGCCAATTTTTTTGCATTTAATCACCGGCAAAAGGACGAAATGCCCGTTCGTCGAAAAAATATGCCCTTTTTGCCGCCGCTACTCGTTAAATTGACCGTCTGACAGTTTCAAAATGCCTTTTGAATTATTGCTTAATTTTGTGGCCTGACTGTCAATTTTCTATCACGCCGGGTCAGCAATAGCCCGGTGTACCTAATCAAATCTAATGGCCAAAGATGAAAACAGCAAGGAGCTGACAGATAAAGACATACCTTCTCCTTTTGCGGTAAAAAAAATCAAATGGGAAGGGCTTAAAATTACGCTCGCGCTGCTGCGCTACCTGCGGCCATACCGGCTCACATTTGCGGCCGGGATGCTGTTCCTCGCATTATCGACGGGGACCTCGCTGGCATTCCCGAAGCTCGTCGGAAGCATTATCGAGGTCATCGAGGGAAAGTCGTCTTTCACGATCAATCAAATTACATTGCTACTGTTCGTAGTGCTGCTGGGGCAGGCCATCTTCTCGTTTTTCCGCATTTATTTGTTTTCAAAAGTCAGTGAGAAGGCCGTGAACAATATCCGGCTGGATGTTTTCAGCAAGATCATCACATTACCCGTGCCATTTCTCGAAGAACGCCGCGTGGGAGAGCTCACAAGCCGCATTACCTCGGATGTATCGCAGCTGGCCGGTTTGTTATCATTCACATTGGCCGAGCTATTCCGGCAGGCGGCGACGCTGATCGTCGGCATGTCCATCCTGTTTTATACCTCCTGGAAACTGACGCTTTTCATGCTGGCCACCGTGCCGGTACTGGGCGTGGCGTCGGTTTTTTTCGGGCGGCACACGCGCAGGCTCTCGCGTAAGGCGCAGGACCAGCTCGCGGCTGCGAATGTGGTCGTGGAAGAAACACTGCAATCGGTCAATGTGGTGAAGGCATTTACGAACGAGCCGCTGGAAATCAACCGGTACCGCACCATTCTCGGTCGCGTGGTGGATCTTACCCTGTATGCGGCCCGGTTCCGGGGCGGCTTTGCCTCGTTCATCATTTTCGCCATGTTCGGCGGGATCGTGGGCGTGATCTGGTACGGCGCGGCGCTCGTGCAGGCGGGCGAGTTCGGGCTGTCGGATTTGTTTACCTTCATTCTCTATACCACATTCATCGGCGCGTCGATCAGCGGAATGGGCGATTTGTACGCGCAGATAAACAGGACGGTCGGTGCTTCGGAACGCATTTTCGAAATCCTCGGCGAAACGGCCGAAGTGAGCGTGGAAGACGCACAAACGGCCGCCGCCGGTCATATCGAAGGCCGAGTTACTTACCAGGATGTGCATTTCGCTTATCCATCGCGGGCAGACTTGCCGGTGCTGAAAGGCGTATCACTGGATGTGCAGGCGGGCGAGAAAATAGCATTGGTAGGATACAGCGGCGCCGGGAAATCGACCATTGTGCAGCTGCTCATGCGTTTTTACGACCATCAATCGGGCGAAATCCTCGTCGACGGCAAGCCTGTGCGTGATTACGGCATTTCGGCATTACGGAAAAACATTGCGATCGTTCCACAGGAAGTGATGCTTTTCGGCGGGACTATTTATGAAAATATCGCTTACGGAAAGCCCTCGGCGTCCCGGGAGGCCATTATCGATGCGGCTCGTCGCGCACACGCGCTGGAATTCATCGAATCGTTCCCGGAAAGTTTTGAAACCATCGTCGGCGAAAGGGGCATTAAGCTTTCCGGCGGGCAGCGCCAGCGCATTGCCATCGCACGGGCCATTTTGAAAGACCCTAAAATCCTCATCCTCGACGAGGCCACCAGCTCGCTCGACGCGGAATCCGAAAAACTGGTGCAGATTGCACTGGACGAGCTGATGCAGAACCGCACGACGATCGTCATCGCACACCGGCTCGCCACGATCCGCAAGGTGGATATGATTTACGTCCTGCGCGACGGGCGCATTGCCGAGTCGGGCACGCACCAGGCATTGAGCACCGTGCCCAACGGCGTGTATGCCAATCTCATCAAATTACAATTTGAAACCGCTGAAAACCTTTCATGAAAAACGCTGAGCCAAATATCACCGCCTTGCGCGAATATTTTCAAACGGAAAAAAACAAAGCGGCTGCCGCGGAACAACGGGAGCATGAACGGTTCAAAAGCATTGCATTGCTGCGGCTCGCGACGTTCACCGGAATGGTGGTACTCGCGGTGATTTGGAACAAAACGGGCGTCGGTTACTGGGGCATCGGCATTCTCGTGCTGCTCGCCGTGTTCCTGATCCTCATGCGCAGGCAGCAGGATGCACGCCGCAGCAGGGATTACGAGAAAAACCTCGGCAGGATCAACGAAGACGAGCTCGCGCGGCTGAACCTCCAATTCAAACGCCCGGAAACCGGCACCGAATTCCGCGAAAGGGACCACGCCTATTCCGACGATCTCGACGTCTTCGGAGAATATTCGCTTTTCAAGCTCCTGAACCGCACCCGCACCGCCGAGGGCGCACGCCGGCTGGGCAACTGGCTCAAAAACCCTGCAAATGTCGAAGAAGTAAACCTCCGGCAGGCTGCTTCTGCCGATTTCAGCCGCCATCCTGAACGCATTCAGCAATGGGAGGCGACGGCATTGCTCCACGAACACGCGGCCAAACACGTGGGAGAGATCCAGGCGTGGTCTGCCGAAGCATTTCCCGCGCCGATGCGCTCTGCATTACCATTGCGCTGGTATCCTTTGATCACATTGTTAATTGCCATTTTGTATGCGGCGAGCGTCGTACCGGGCATTGTGCTCGTCGGCAGCCTCGCGGTGCATTTGTTCATATTAGGTCGCTACAACGAATTCGTACAGGTGCTCGCCAACCGCACGACGGCGATGGGTCAGACGCTCACCGCCTATGCCGAACTGCTGAAACTGGCGGAAACGGCACCTTACCAATCGCGTTGGTGGGCGGCGCGCAAGGAGCGGATCGATGGGTCTGCCACCGCGCTGGCGCAGCTGGGTAACTTGTTCGAGAAACTGGATTACCGTACCAATGCATATTTCGCCCTCTTCGTGGGCATTCCTACGCTTTGGGACATGCACATTCTGAACAGCCTGGAAAACTGGAAAGCGACGCATCGCGAACACCTCACCGACTGGCTCGACGTCCTTGCCGATACCGAAGCGATGAACAGTCTGGCCGGCCACGCATTGGCCAACCCGCATTATGTAGCGCCTCAGTTCAGCGATGCCGCCGAAGTAACCATAACGGCTACGGCCCTCGGCCACCCGCTGATACCGGTAGAGAAGCGCATCAGCAACGATTTCGCGATGGAAGGCACAGGCAAAACAATACTGGTTACCGGATCGAACATGTCGGGAAAAAGTACATTCCTGCGCACCATCGGCCTGAATCTCGTACTCGCGCAAACGGGCGCGGTCGTGAGCGCGGGTGCTTTCGCATGCTCGCCCGTGCGGGTGTTCAGCAGCATGCGTACGCAGGATTCGCTCGAAGAAAGTACTTCGTCGTTCTACGCCGAGCTCAAACGCCTTCGGAAACTACTCGAACTGGCGGATGAACAGGCCCATGCGCCGGTATTTTACCTGCTCGACGAGATATTGAAAGGCACGAACTCGGCCGACCGCCACAAAGGCGCCGAAGCGCTGATCCGCCAGCTGCATACCAAAAAAGCATCCGGTATGGTGTCCACCCACGACCTCGAACTCGGCGAATGGGGCGCGACTGAAAGCTACATCCACAACTTCCATTTCCGGTCGGATGTGGAGGACGGAAAGCTGCATTTCGACTACCGGCTGCACGAAGGAATATGCCGGAGTTTCAATGCATCGGAACTGATGCGAATGATGGGCATCGCGATCGGGCCGGACAAATCCCCGGTCGTACATCCATAAGGGGCATTTGCACGGTAATGCTGGGATTTACGTAACTTTACTGTTTACATTTACGTTTAGAGAACTGATCCGGCATCGGAGGCCGAACTTTTGATTTTAAAAAATTAACCCGTAACGATTACAAAACCTGAATGGAATTACAGAAAGCATTGGAAATACTGATCATGGCAGGGCAGCTTATTTTAGGCCTGTCGATCCTGGTGGGGTTACATGAGTGGGGGCATATGGCTGCCGCAAAATTGTTCGGAATGAGGGTAGAGAAATACTTTATAGGCTTTCCTCCTAAAATTTTCAGTTTTCAGAAAGGTGAAACAGAATACGGAATAGGTGCGATCCCGCTCGGCGGATTTGTCAAAATTTCCGGGATGATCGACGAGTCGATGGATACCGAAACAATGAGTCAGGAGCCGCAGCCGTGGGAATTCCGCTCGAAACCTGCCTGGCAGCGGCTGATTGTGATGCTCGGCGGTATTATCGTGAACGTGATCGTGGGTATTATCATTTTCATCGCCATCGCCTACCACGAAGGCAACCAGTTCCTTTCGATCGACGAAGTCAATAGATATGGTATCGTAGCAGGCGAGCTTGCGCAGGAAATCGGCTTGAAAACCGGCGATAAGGTGATCCGCATCAACGGCAAGCCATTCAAGGATTCCGACGACCTTATCAGCACCGACCTGTTCCTGGGCAGCAACAGCTCCTACACCGTTCTCCGGAACGGCCAGGAAGTCCAGATCGATATTCCGAACAACTTTATCGAAAAACTCTCAGATCCCGACGAGAAACGCAATTTCATTTACCCGTTGCAGCCATTCAAGGTCGCTGAGGTGATCCCCGGCATGCCGGCGGCGAAGTCGGGATTGCAGGCGGGTGACAAGATCGTGGCGCTTAATGGCAAGCCCATTCAGTTCTTCCACGAAATCCAGGAACAGCTCAGCACCCTCGCCAACAAACAGGCGTCGGTGGTCGTGGAACGTGACGGCGTGCGGAAGACGCTGGATATGAAAGTGAGCGAGGACGGTACCCTCGGTTTCTATCCTGAAATCCTGCTCAATTTCACCACCATTCAATATACGTTGGGTGAAGCGATGGCGATTGGCACGGAAAATGCGTTCAAGGTGGTGTACAACAATATCAAAGGTTTCGGTAAAATATTCCGCGGGGAAGTCTCCGCTTCCAAAGCATTAAGCGGCCCGATCGGCATTGCGCGTATGTTCGGCGGCGTTTGGGATTGGGGCCGTTTCTGGAAGCTGACCGGCCTTCTCTCGATGGTACTCGCGTTCATGAATGCACTGCCCATTCCGGCACTGGACGGGGGCCACGCCGTGATCCTTTCTTACGAGATCATTTCAGGCCGCAAGCCTTCCGACAAATTCCTCGAAAACGCACAGAAAGTGGGCATGGTGCTCCTGCTGGGCCTGATGGCATTCGCCATTTTCAACGACGTATGGAAAGCATTTTTCTGAAAAAAGGGAGGAAGGAGGAAGGGGAAGAAGGGGTTTTCTCCCGTTCCTCCCTCCTCCCCTTCCTCCTTTTCCTCCCCTTACTCCTTTCTTTCAAGCCGAAGCACGACTACCACGTTTCGGTTACACAAATGCAATACAATGCATCTTCACGTGTATTCGAAGTAAGCATCCGCATTTTCACCGACGACCTTGAAAAAGCATTGTCGCAAAGCCATTCCAAACAACGTTTTGTGATCAGGGACAATGATCAAAATGACCGCTTCGTTGAAGAATACATTCGTAAATCTTTTGTATTGACAGATAGTCAGAAAAATAATGCGGCTATCAAATACGTAGGAAAAGAACAGGAAGCGGACGCGACGTGGGTTTACCTCGAAATACCTTTTCAGGGCACTTTGAACGGCTGCAAGCTCCTTAATGTTACACTGATGGAAGCTTTTGACGATCAGGTGAATATGACCAATGTCAAATTCCAGTCCGAAAAAAAGACGTTTTTATTTAAAAAAGGCCAGACCACTCACCTCTTGTAATTACTTGGTGACCACTCATAAAATTGCATGACATAATGCGTAGTGGCACGGCTATTTTGTTTTTATAATGCCTTTCATATGAAAGTCATTATTTATATATTGGGAAAAGATTATCTGTCAATTTGACAGAATGCCTATGAAATTTGAACCTTCTGATCTATATAGCCGGCTGCTGATGTCCGACTCGGACATGGATAGCCTTGAAATCGTTCCACTTGGCGGCCCCGATGGCTCTGACGAGCCTTTTGAACTTCCCAACGAGTTAGCGATACTCCCGATCAGGCAAACGGTGCTGTTCCCCGGAATGGTTATCCCTGTTACCGTTGTGCGCCAGAAGGCGATCAGGCTTGTTAAGAAAATATACCGCAATTCCGACATCAATCAGCGTATTCTCGGTGCCGTTACGCAGGCAATCCCCAACAAGGAGGATCCCACGGCCGAGGACCTTTACAATATCGGTACCGTTGCACAGATTCTGAAAATGATCACCCTGCCCGACGGCAATGTGACGATCATCGTTCAGGGCAGGCAGCGTTTCGAGATCAAAGCGATTGTCAACGAAGAGCCCTACCTGACGGCGGAAGTACGGGCAATCGAGGATTCGTTTGTAGGACCTACCAAGAAAGAGGCTAAGGCACTGCTGCAATCCCTGCGTGACGGCGCGCATAAGATCATGCGCCTCAATCCCGAGATCCCTCAGGAAGCACGCATTGCGCTCGATAACATCGAAAGCCCGATTTTCCTCATTCATTTCCTGTCGTCGAATATCAATGTAGAGGTCGCCGACAAGCAGAAATTGCTCGAAGAGCGCAACGGCCATAAGCAGGCGACGCTTTTGCTGCAATACATGATGCGGGAAATTGAAATGCTGGAACTGAAACGCGAGATACAGACCAAGGCCAGCTCAGATATCGACCAGCAGCAGCGCGACTACTTCCTGCGCCAGCAGATTAAAGTATTGCACGACGAGCTGGGCATGGACAGCCCCGAGCGCGACCTGGACGAAATCCGTCTGAAAGCCAGCCAGAAAAAATGGGCAGGCTCGGTAAAAGCGCATTTCGACAAGGAACTGAGCAAGCTGCAACGCATTAACCCGATGGCGCCCGAATACCCGGTAACGATGAATTACCTGGAAACACTCGTGGATTTGCCGTGGGGACAGTATACCAAGGACAATTTCGACCTTGTAAGGGCGCAAAAAATCCTCGACGCCGATCATTTCGGCCTCGAAAAGGTGAAAGAACGCATTATCGAATACCTGGCGGTGCTGAAACTGAAAGGTAACCTGAAAGCACCGATCCTTTGCCTGTACGGCCCTCCGGGAGTGGGTAAAACCTCGCTTGGAAAGTCGATCGCCAAGGCGCTGAACCGGGAATATATCCGCATGGCGCTGGGTGGTGTGCACGACGAAGCCGAAATCCGCGGGCACCGCAAGACTTATATCGGCGCTATGCCTGGAAAAATCATTCAGAACATCAAAAAAGCGGGTTCCGCCAACCCGGTGTTCATTCTGGATGAAATCGACAAGGTGAGCTCCGACTACCGCGGCGATCCTTCTTCCGCATTGCTGGAAGTGCTCGACCCGGAACAAAACTCGTCGTTCACCGACAACTACCTCGAAGTAGAATATGACCTTTCGAAAGTACTGTTCGTAGCCACTGCCAACTCGCTTGATACCATTCACCCCGCCCTGCGCGACCGGATGGAGATCATCGAAATGACCGGCTACACGATCGAAGAGAAGTTGCAGATCGCAAAACGCTACCTGGTACCGAAGCAGCGCAAAGACCACGGCCTGAAAGCGACGGACGTAAAAGTGGACGATTCGGCATTGCTGAAACTGATCGAAGGCTATACCCGCGAATCGGGCGTACGTAACCTCGAACAAAAAGTAGGCACGGTGATACGGAAAATCGCAAAATCGGTAGCGATGGAGCAGGATTACCCAAAAACCGTTAAATCGGACCAGGTGGAGAAATACCTTGGTGCCGAGATCTTTGATAAAGATTTGTATCAGGGCAATGATTTCGCCGGCGTGGTAACGGGCCTTGCCTGGACTTCGGTAGGCGGTGAAATCCTGTTCATCGAAACGAGCCTCAGCCGCGGCAAAGGCGGATTGACCTTGTCGGGCCAGCTGGGCGATGTAATGAAGGAATCGGCCGTAGCCGCATTGTCATACCTCAAAGCCAACGCGGAACGCCTGGGAATCGATTACCGGATATTCAACCATTACGACCTGCACGTACACGTACCTGCGGGCGCGGTGCCCAAGGACGGGCCTAGCGCGGGCGTGACGATGGTCACTTCCATGGCTTCGATATTCACGCAGCGACGTGTGAAACCGTTCATCGCGATGACCGGCGAAATTACCCTGCGCGGAAAAGTGCTTCCGGTGGGTGGCGTGAAGGAAAAAATCCTCGCCGCGCGCCGTGCGGGCGTGAAGGAGATCATTCTTTGTGTCAAAAATCGCAAGGACGTGGAAGAGGTACCGGCGAATTACATCAAGGACCTCTCGTTCCATTATGTGGACCAGATCGATGAGGTGCTGAACATCGCCCTGCTTCCCGAGAAGGTCAACAACCCGATGAATTTCGTATTCCCCGATGAAAAGCGGGAAAGAGAAGAAAGCGGGTTCGCGACGATGACCGTTTAGTTTCAGGAAATTACTTTGAAAAAAATATGCATGAGAGGCATCCGAAAGGTGCCTCTTTTTGTTTAGGGGTTACGCTTTCCAAACGGCGTCATACAGTCGAACCATTTATTGTACCAGAAAATGTCGTTACCGCAGCTTTCCCCTCAACTGCTCGACCAGCAGCCCGAACTTCTCCACGATCACCGGAAACTTCTTGCATTGCCTGAAAAAATCATCCAGTTCGGCACCGGCGTGCTCCTGCGCGGCCTGCCCGATTATTTCGTCAACAAGGCCAATGCACAGGGTGTTTTCAACGGACGGATCGTGGTGGTGAAATCTACCAGCACCGGCGGGACCGACGCATTTTCGGAGCAGCAGAATGTATTTTCCCACAGCATCCGCGGGATCGAAAATGGCAACCAGATCGACGAGTCGGTCATCAACACGAGCATCAGCCGCACATTGGCTGCCGCTACCGAATGGGCCGACGTGCTCGAATGCGCCCATAATTCGGCACTCAATATTGTTATTTCCAACACGACGGAGGTAGGTATACAGCTTACCGACGACGATATTTTCGCCAATCCGCCGGCCTCTTTTCCCGGCAAACTGACCGCCTACCTGCTGGAACGCTACAAGGCTTACAACGGCACGCCAGAATCGGGCATGGTGATCGTGCCGACTGAACTGATCGTGGGCAACGGCCCGAAACTGAAAGCCATCGTGCTCGAACAGGCACGCCGGCACGACCTGGGCGACAGCTTCATCGAATGGATCGAAAAGCATAACCATTTTTGCAGCTCGCTCGTGGACCGCATTGTACCGGGCAAGCCGGACGCGGAGACGATCGAAGCATTGTCTCAAAAACAAGGTTTCCGCGACGATCTGCTGATCGTTTCAGAAGTGTACCGTCTCTGGGCCATCGAAGGCGGACAGCATGTGCGCGATGTGCTGAGCTTCGCTCAGGCCGACAAGGGGGTGGTCATCGAACCGAACATTGACCTTTTCCGGGAATTGAAACTGCGCTTGCTGAATGGCACCCATACGCTGTCTTCAGGGCTTGCATTCCTGCATGGCCTGGATACCGTGCGCGAGGCGATGGAAAACGCGGATACGGCACAATTTATCGAACGGCTAATGCTCAATGAGCTGGCGCCCGCCATACCGTACGATGTCGACCCCGCGCAGGCCCGGGAATTCGGTCGCCAGGTGCTCGATCGCTTCCGGAACCCGTTTATCCGCCACCAGTTGATCGACATTACGGTGCAATACACGGCGAAGATGAAAATGCGCAACATTCCCACGCTTTTGAGGCATTACGAGCAATCGGAAGAAGTACCCGCGCTGTTTGCCAAAGGATTTGCTGCATTCCTGAAATTCATGAAGCCGGTCGTGCACAAAGACGGCGCTTACTATGGCGAGCGCGACGGCCAGCCGTACTCCATCCGCTGCGATTCGGCGGCTTATTTCGATGAGAAATGGCAGAATGCGGCATCGCCGGTCGATCTGGCACAGCAGGTGCTGAGCGATGTGTCGCTTTGGGACACGGACCTTACATTGCTACCGGGTTTTGCGGATGCCGTGAAAGGCTACATGGCCGAGCCGGTCGCTACCGGGACTTCCACACTTTGAGCTGATTGTAAAGTTCCAAAGCCGATATTTTGTCGGAACTAAAATAGATCTCATCCCCGCCAGCATTTATTAAAAGGTAGGGATGAGTTTTTTTATTGATATACAATCTGACGTACCGGCCGTCAT
This sequence comes from Dyadobacter beijingensis DSM 21582, assembly GCF_000382205.1. GTDB lineage: Bacteria > Bacteroidota > Bacteroidia > Cytophagales > Spirosomataceae > Dyadobacter > Dyadobacter beijingensis. Next base: position 174,332 of record NZ_KB907787.1, on the reverse strand, counting down.
TTGTCCGGAACAATCCTTTCGAATATTCCCCGGCCGAAAAGCCGTTGGCCCGGCTGGCAATGTCGGGAATCGTATCGACGATGGTGAAATTCGTCAGCTCTTTTTTGCCGATCTTAATGCCATCCATTCCTTTGATTTCCAATGCATTATCAGTCAAAAAAACCTCGCTGCTGCGCATTCCCGAGAAGAGCATGAACCCTACTCCGAGCGTCACCACGAGCAGTATTGCCATCGCTACGTACGTCCCGACGCGCTGTCCGCTGGTTCCGGTGTAAAACCGGTTGCCGATCGCGAGCATATACACATACCCGAGCAGCGGGTACATGACGAGAAAGATCGTCGCCCAGTTGGCGCTGAACAAGTTTAGTATCAGCACACCTACCAGCAGGCTAATGCCCAAAAAGATGTGAAAACGGTTGAAAAACTTCAAATACGCCCCAATATCGAACTTGGCACGGTCGGCCTCGGACATCATATTGTACCCCGAAAGCAGGTACCGGGCGTTGTTGGGTGTTACGATAAAACCCAATGTCAAAGTGATCAACGAAAGCAATAATGCGGCGATAAGCATAATTTGTCACGGCTAAATGCCTTATAAGTTACAAAATTATGCGGGAGAAAGTCAATGGGTCAGGCGGATGGTGATCAAGTCCATCCGCCTGGCAATATGTCAGCTGTTCGCGCGGAACTCTTTCACGAGCGCGATGCTTTCGGCTACTTTTTGCTCGATCCAGGGGTAGTTACCTTCTGCAACGACGTCTTTCGGGAAGAGGTTGGAACCCAATCCTACGGCGTAAGCACCGGCACCGAACCATTCGTTAATGCTCTCTTTGGTGGGCTGCACACCGCCTGTTACCATGATTTTTACCTTTGGCATAGGCCCGCGGATGGCGCGCACGAATGCGGAGCCTACCACTTCGCCCGGGAAGAGTTTCACCACTTCCGCGCCAGCTTGCTGTGCATTGTAAATTTCGGTCAACGTGGAAACGCCGGGAATCCACGGGATGCCTGCTTTTACGCAAGCCGCGCCTACGGCCGGATTCAGACAGGGCGTCACGATGAAATCCGTGCCTGCATCAATGAACTTCTGAGCCGTTTCTGCATCGTAAATGGTGCCGATACCGAGCGAGAGGCCAGGCAGACTTTCCTTTGTATAAGCCAGCAGCTCCGTAAATACATTAAAAGCGTTATCGCCGCGGTTGGTAAACTCGAATGCGCGTGCACCTCCGCGGTAAGCGGCATTGATCACCTCTTTGGCTATTTCAATATCGGCATGATAGAACAGGGGCAATACGCCCACTTCGTTCAAAAGTATCAGTGTTGTTTCTTTATCCATGATTGTTGGCAGATGACTGCTTAGCGTTTGATTCTTCCTGAGGTCTCTCCCTGACGAATGGCTTCCACTTCTTCCACCGTCGAAATCAATGCGTCGCCTTCGATGGTATGTTTCAATGCGGATGCCGCCACGCCGAATTCGAGCGCCTTCTGCTGATCGTCGAAGCTGATAAGCCCGTGGATCAGGCCGGCGATGAATGCGTCGCCGCCACCTACGCGGTCGATGATCGGATTGATTTCTATGTCTTCCGTTTCCAGCACCTCGCTGCCGTTCCACAAAAATGCCCGGAGCAGGTTGTGCGAAGCGCTGATCGACGTTCTTTTCGTATCCACCACCGTTTTCACCTGCGGGAAAGCCTTCTGTAAATTGACGCAGGATTCGACAAAATCGTTTCCGTCAATGCCGAAAATCTCCTTGATATTGATGCTGTTGGCGATCACGATGTCCGTTCCGGCCGTGAGTTCAGGCAGAATGTCGGATGGCTTTTTACCATATTTCCACAAATTGGCGCGGTAGAAAATGTCCCCGGAAACGGTAATGTTGCGTCTGCGGGCCGCTTTAATGCCGTCGAGCAATGCGTCGGCGGCTTCCTGCGACAGGGCCGGCGTGATACCCGCCCAGTGAAACCATTTCGCGTCTTTCAGGATATTATCCCAATCCAGTTCCTTTGGATCGATCGTCGCGAGGGATGAATTGGCCCGGTCGTAGACGATCTGGCTGCCGCGCATCGCCGCGCCGGTTTCGAGAAAATAAACGGCCATCCGCGGACCGCCGTAAATGATGTGCGACGTGTCTACACCATGAAAATGCAGGTACTGAGCCGCTGCGCGTCCGATGGGCGAGTCAGGGAAACGGGTAACGTGCGCCGTGCTGTGCCCCCAATATGCCAGGGCGGTCGAAACATTCGCTTCGCCTCCGGCATACGTAACATTCATTTGACGGGCTTGTTCAAAACGGGAAAAACCAGGGGTGGAAAGCCGCATAAGGACTTCTCCGAAGGAAACAATCTGAGCCATATTTTAAGCTATTGCCCGTTTGCCAAAAAATGAGCTTCCTGACGGGCCATTGGAAAAATGATTACGGGCTAAAATTACGTATTAACATTAAAATAGCCCACAACAAATGTCTGGGCTATTCTTTTTATGAGTGTATTTAAATTCGAATTTTCGTCAAAAGCCAAAATATTTGTTGGCATTATGGTAAGAAATATCCTCCACCATTTTTCCCAGCCACGGAATATCGTTCGGCAGCTCGCCGTTTTCTACGTCCTGGCCGATAAGGTTGCAGAGAATTCGGCGGAAATATTCGTGGCGCGGGTACGAAAGGAAGCTGCGCGAATCGGTGAGCATTCCTACGAAACGGCTCAACAGGCCCATATTCGATAGCGCATTCATCTGCCGCTCCATCCCATCCTTCTGGTCGAGGAACCACCAGCCCGAGCCGAACTGCATTTTACCGGCCACGCTGCCGTCGTTATAATTACCGATCATCGTCGCGATCACCTCGTTGTCCGACGGGTTGAGGTTATACAAAATCGTTTTCGCCAGCTGGTCCGTCGAATCCAGTTTGTTCAGGAATTTCGAGAGCGCCTGCGCCTGGCTGTAATCGCCGATGGAATCCCAGCCGGTATCGGGGCCCAGCTCGCGGAGCATCCGCGCATTGTTGTTACGCAGCGCACCGAGGTGGAACTGCTGCGTCCAGCCCTTTGCGTGGTCCAGTTTCGCCAGATCATACAGCAGCACCGATTTGAACGCCAATGCCTGCCCGGCCGAAGGTTTTTCGCCTCTCAATGCCGCCGCAAATGCCTCGCGCGCCGCCGCTTCGTCAAATTCCGAATAAATATGCTCCAAACCATGATCAGACAATCGCCCGCCCATCGACGCGAAAAAGTCGTGGCGGTTCTGCATGGCAGCCAGCAATGCTTCATAGCTCGTAATCTCGCCGATACCCGCCGCCTTCGCCAGTTTAGACAAATATTGCTTAAAATCTTCCGGCGAATCGATCAGCAGCATGGCTTTATCGGGCCTGAATGTCGGCAGCACGCGGATATTGAAACCGCTGTCACTGATCTCGCTATGGTAATTCAGCGCGTCCGTTGGATCATCGGTAGTGCAAATTACCTTTACATTCATCCGGTTCAGCAGGCTTTTCACCGAGTAATCGGGTTGGCGCAGCTTAGCCGAGCATTCGTCGTAAATTTCCCTTGCCGTATCTTTATTTAAGAGAATGTCAATATCGAAATAGCGCAACAGTTCCAGGTGCGTCCAGTGGTAGAGCGGGTTACGCATCGTGTATGGTACGGTTGCGGCCCATTGCTCAAATTTCTCCCAGTCGCTCGCGTCGCCGGTACAGTATCTTTCATGGATACCGTTCGAGCGCATGGCGCGCCATTTGTAGTGGTCGCCATACAGCCATATCTGCGTCAGGTTCTCAAACTGCCTGTCCTCCGCGATCTGATCGGGCGGCAGGTGGCAGTGGTAATCGATGATCGGCATTTCCTTCGCATAATCATGATAAAGGATGCGCGCAGTTTCCGAACGGAGGAGGAAGTCTTCGGAAATGAAGGTTTTTTGTACGGCTGTGCTAATCGTTTCCATTCTTTCTTGTCTTACAATCACAAACTTCTTTCTATCCCGTATTCGAGCCCACGCAATTCCGCGAGCCCGCGCAGGCGGCCAATAGCCGTATAACCGGGGTTGGTCCGCTTCGTGGCCGACAGGTCGTCGAGCATACGGTGGCCATGATCAGGACGGAAAGGCATTCTCAAATCGGTTCTACCTTCATTTTCCCGCCTTTTCTGCTCGGTTATCAAAGCTTTCATGACGCCGTACATATCCACGTCCCCATCCAGGTGATCGGCCTCGAAAAAGCTGCCGTCGTGCTCGCGCTTGGTGGCGCGCAGGTGGATGAAATGGATGCGGGTTCCTAGCCTCTCTGCCATTCCGGCGAGATCGTTATCCGGCCTTACGCCGTAGGATCCTGTGCAAAAACAGATGCCGTTGGCCTGGTTATCGTAGGCTTTCAAAAGCATTTCCGCATCGTTTTCCGTGCTCACCACACGCGGCAGGCCCAGGATCGGATACGGAGGATCGTCCGGGTGGATCGCCAGCCTGATACCCACTTCTTCGGCCACCGGCCCGATGGCCTGGATAAACTGGTACAAATGCGTACGCAGTTCAAGGTCGCCGATATGCTCGTAGGTCTTTAAAACCTTCCTGAATTCTTCCACGGTAAAGCTTTCCTCGGAACCCGGCAGACCTGCGATGATATTGCGGACGAGTTTTTCCTTCTCTTGCTCCGACGCCATTTCGAGCCAGATTTTGGCAGCGCGTTTTTGTTCGTCGGTATACAGCTCGCCAGCCTCCGGCCTTTCTAAAAGATAAAGATCGAATGCCGCGAACTGCGTCGCGTCGAACCGCAGCCCGGTGGAACCATCCTTCATCGGCGCGTCCAGATCGGTGCGCGTCCAGTCGAGAATGGGCATGAAATTGTAGCAAACGGTATCGATACCGCATTGCCCCAGGTTTCGGAGCGACTGCTGATAATTGCGTATATGGCTTTCAAAATCGCCGGTCCGCGTTTTAATCGACTCGTGCACGGGTACGCTTTCCACGACCGACCATGTAAGGCCTGCGTCTTCGATCAACTGTTTACGCGCCTGAATTTCTGATACTTCCCAAACTTGCCCATTGGGAATGTGATGTAATGCGGTGACGATTCCGGTTGCCCCGGCCTGCCGGATATCCTGCAACGAAACAGGATCGTTAGGTCCGAACCAACGCCAGGTTTGTTCTAATGCCATTTGATAATGCCTTGCGGCGCGATAAGCTGTAAGCTGTAAGCATTAGGCGCCGGTTATTATTTTTATAATTAGTTCAGTTATGGTTTGTCGCAAACTTAAAGCATACAGCTTACAGCCTAATGCTTATAGCTTACAGCCCCTAAGCTACCAGCCGATGCTCCGGCACGCGCTCGCGCAGGACTTTTAATGCCCGGCTCATTTGGGTTTCCACCGTTTTAACCGAGATTTCGAGGCGTTCCGCAATGTCACGGTAACGCAGGCCCTCCTCGCGGCTGAGACGGAAAATGAGCTGGCACTGGCGCGGCAATGCCTGGATGCAATCTTCTATATGCGAATAAAATTCGTTGTACGACAACTCCTCCGCCGGTGAAAAGTGGTCGGCGTGGCTCATGTTCCACTGCACCGATTCCAGCGAATCGCGCTCATTCTGACGATGGATGCGCAATTTCAGGTAGTCGAGCGCCTGGTTGCGCACAGCCCTGTAAATGTAAGCCTGAAAGGAAGTATGCACTTCAATCTGCTCACGATTTTTCCAAAGTTTCACAAATACATCGGATACCACTTCCTCCGCGATCTCCCGCGTTACCACCACGCGCATCGCATAATTGCAAAGCGACCGGTAATGACGTGTGAACAACTCGCGGAAGGCATTATAATCACCGTTAGTCACCACTCTGCCAAACAGGGCTTCCAGAATGCTTTTCTGGGAACAGGCCGATGGTAATGCACTGGTAAGTGAGTTTGTCTCCATGTAAACTGAGCTAGGTTAATTATAGAAAATTTCCTGGAATTGTAGTGGTATTTAGCCCCTTGTATTCGTCGATGATTTACCTAGTTTACACACTCGCTCGTTGATACACAAAAATAAATCTTGAAAAAAAGCAATAAATTTACGCAACCGTTCCCGGAACCGTTCCCGTTCCCGCAATTTTTCCCGGAACTTTGTGCGCTATTCGCCGGTTTGCGCAACAATTGACCGCCGGTGTATTTCAGGGAATTTTAAGCAGGATTGTACTATTTCTATATAACCCTATGAAGAAGGTTTCTATCACCATCAAAGAGATTGCCAGGCAGCTCGGCATTTCCAAATCTACCGTGTCGCGGGCACTGCGCGACAGCAGTGAAATCAGTGAAGAAACCAAACAGAAGGTGATAGACCTCGCCGAGCAGCTCAACTATTACCCTAACCCGATCGCGATCAGCCTGCTTAAAAACCGCACGCAGACGATCGGCGTCATTGTGCCGGACATTGCCAACCGTTTTTACTCTTCGGCCATCGGCGGCGTCGAGGACATTGCGTACAGCCGCGGCTACCATACGATGATCTATCAGAGCCACGAGCTGCTCGAACGCGAGCGCTCCGCCACCCGGCACATTGCCTCCCGGCGTGTGGATGGCCTGGTAGTAGCCATTTCGAGCCAGTCGGAGAATATCGACCACTTCGCCTCATTGCAGGAGCAGGGCATTCCCGTCGTGTTTTTCGATCGCGTGAGCGACGCCATGCACACGCACAAGGTGCGCGTGGACGACTACAAGGGCGCCTTCGACGCCACGGAACATTTGATCAAGCGGGGTTGCCGGCGCATTGCGCATATTGCAGGCCCGAAACCGGTATCCATTACGCGGTTCCGCCTGGAAGGATATAAGGATGCATTGCGGAAATACGGGATCGATTTCCAGGAAGAATGGGTACTCCACAGCGAAATTACCCAGGCGGGCGGCACCGAGCGTACCTACCAGCTCATGGCGCTGCGCGAACGCCCCGATGCCATTTTCGGCGCCAGCGACCGCATTACCATGGGTATTCACTGGGCGCTGCGGCAACTCGGCTACAATATGCCGGAAGACGTGGCCGTGGTCGGCTTTTGCGACATCGCGATGTCGTCCCTTCTCGATCCTCCCGTGAGCTCCGTCACGCAGCCGTCGTTCGAGATGGGCCAGCAGGCTACTTCGCTTTTGCTGGATTTGATCGAAAGCAAAAATACCCCGGCCGAATTCGAGACCAGGGTATTGCAATCCAATTTGGTAATTAACAAGTCTTCTATGCGCTGAGCGTCAGGCGCTGAGCATCAGCCGGTAATCGCTTTCAGTTTTCTTTCGAATTCGATCAGGATGCGCTCTTTCATCTGAACTTTGCGTTTCTGGATGTTGATACGCCCTGCGGCTTGCTTGTCTATTTCAGGGTCACCGGTAGCGGTGCGGTCAAATTCCAGCTGGGCAAATTCCAGGTCGCTTTTCTCGCGTTTGGTAAGCCATTCGAGCTCGCGGTATTTGGTACGCAGCTGCTCTTCGGGGCTTTTCAGGTCGAAAGCCGGGTATTTCCGGCTGATCACGCGCGCCAGGTAGCTCAACTCGAAAATTTTGTCGCAAATCATCCGGAACCGTTCGGACAGCTCTTTGTCGGCCAGCTTGAACGGGATTTTGATCTCCTTCCATTTGCTGAGCAACGCTTTCGCTTCCTGCGATGCTTCGATAATGTCCGGCGATTTCAGCAAAGCTTCGGCCTGGGCCAGCAATTTTTGCTGCTCGAGCACGCGTGGGTCAACCCGTACTTTCGGTTCGATGCCCTTCGCTGCATTGTATTTGTCATAGAACAGTTTCAGGAAGTGACGGTACGCCTTGTTCACTTTGAAGAAGCGCTTCGGCGGAACCTCTCCGATATTGTTCCATGCATTGCGGACATCCCTTGCTTTCGCATAAGCCTCATCCAGATCTTTCGCATAACTAAGCGTTTTCGTGATCTTGATTAGCTTTTCGTATTCCTCAATACGGTGCTGGTTCAATTTGTTTTGCTCGTCGAAATAATCGCGACGGCGCTGGAAGAAGTCGTCCAGGATTTGCTGGAAAGTCGTTTCGATTTCTTCCTGGTATTCTTTGTCAACCGGCCCGGTACGAATCCATTTGGCTTTGATTTCCTGAATCTGGTCCGTAGCTGCGGCGTAATCGGTAACAGCGGCGGCAACTTTCACATCCTCGATCAGCGCGCGTTTAATTTCAAGGTTTTTCAGCTGGTTGACCTCGATCAGGCCTTTGAGATATTCCTCTTTCCCTTCCAGCCTGTTCAGCAGGGGAACGAAATCGCCCAATGCGTCAAAACCTTTCAATTTGCGCTGCAACTGGATCAGCTTGGTCAGATAGGAGCCCTTGTTAAGTGCTTCATCTATTTCACGTTCCAGCTGTTCTACTTTGTTCAGGACAATGTTAAAACGATTCTTGAAATAGTCAATCGCTTCCTGCTCAGTCCTTTTTACTTCTCCAATTTGCCGGTCGGGGAAATCCAGATACCCCTTTAAAAATACTTTGCTGTCCTTAACGTAGCCGTATTCATCATTCAATGTGGCATTTTCCATTCTTTCAATTTTTTTTATCTGCTAAGTGTAGGGATATATAACGATATTTGTTACGCACAAATTAAACAAAAAATGAGTAACGAAACCATTATTTTCTCAATGTCGGGGGTTAACAAAATCATTCCCCCCAACAGACATATTATTAAAAACATCTATTTATCCTTTTTCTATGGTGCTAAAATCGGCGTACTCGGTCTGAACGGCTCTGGTAAGTCGACGCTCCTCCGCGTCATCGCAGGCATCGACAAGGATATTCAGGGTGAGGTGGTTTTCTCTCCGGGCTACTCCGTGGGAATGCTCGAACAGGAACCTAAACTCGATCCTACCAAGACCGTCAGAGAGGTCGTAGAAGAAGGTGTACAAGAAATCGTGAACCTACTGAAAGAATTCGACGAAATCAATGAGGCTTTCGGTGCGGAAGACGCGGATTTCGACAAATTGCTCGAAAGACAAGGCGAAGTGCAGGAAAAACTCGACGCAGCGGATGCCTGGAATCTCGACAACCGCCTCGAAATTGCCATGGACGCGCTCCGTACCCCGCCTTCCGACGCATTGATATCAACACTTTCGGGTGGTGAAAAGCGCAGGGTCGCGTTGTGCCGCCTCCTGCTACGCCAGCCCGACGTGCTCCTGCTCGACGAACCTACCAACCACCTCGATGCCGAATCGGTACTTTGGCTCGAAGAACATTTGAGACAATATAAGGGAACCGTCATTGCCGTTACGCACGACCGCTACTTCCTCGACAACGTGGCCGGCTGGATTCTCGAACTCGACCGCGGAGAAGGTATTCCGTGGAAAGGCAACTATACGTCCTGGCTGGAACAAAAGCAGGAACGCCTGAAAAAAGAAGAAAAAACCGAATCCAAACGCCAGAAAACACTGCAGCGCGAGCTCGAATGGGTTCGTCTGGCACCGAAAGCGCGACAGGCCAAATCCAAAGCGAGGTTGGGTGCTTACGAGAAACTGCTCAGCGAGGAAGGCCGCGAGAAGGAAGAAAAACTGGAAATCTTCATCCCGTCGGGCCCGCGGCTCGGTAACAAGGTCATCGAGGCGCACGATGTGTCGATGGCTTTCGGGGACCGGTTGCTCTATGAAAACCTCAATTTCGCATTGCCTCCGAATGGCATTGTAGGCATTATCGGACCGAACGGTGCCGGTAAAACGACGCTTTTCAAACTCATTACCGGCCAGCTGAAACCGTTGGGCGGGCATTTCGAGGTCGGCGAAACCGTGCAGCTCGCCTACGTGGACCAGGAGCACGACAACCTCGATCCTGCCAAAACCGTTTACCAAAGCATCTCCGACGGCAACGACTGGGTTATGCTCGGCGGCAAGCAGGCGAATGCGCGTGCCTATGTGAGCCGGTTCAATTTCGGCGGCGGCGACCAGGAGAAAAAGGTCGGAACGCTGTCGGGTGGAGAACGTAACCGCGTGCATCTGGCCATGACATTGAAGGAAGGTGGTAACCTGCTCCTGCTCGATGAACCGACCAACGACCTTGACGTTAACACGCTCCGCGCATTGGAAGAAGGCCTCGAAAACTTCGCAGGCTGCGCGGTGATCATTTCCCACGACCGCTGGTTCCTCGACCGCGTCGCGACGCACATTCTGGCGTTTGAAGGCGATTCGCAGGTGTACTGGTTCGAGGGTAATTTCTCCGAATACGAAGAAAACCGACGCAAACGGCTCGGCGGCGACGCAACGCCCAAGCGTATCAAATACAAGAAGCTGGCATAGTTTCAATTAGCTATTGCAGGATCGGGCGCTCACCATACCAGGTGGGCGCTTTTTTTGTGACCGATTGTAGAATTTATTAACTAATTCGCTTGCATTGTAGTTTTAAAATTCTACCTTTCTATCAAATTCATACCATCCTTTATCAAGTATTCATTACAAAAAACCTTAGACTGAGGGCCATTAAGGCCGAAAATTAGAATTCCTCTTCTACCCAATCCCTATCCACATCCATAAATCGTCAAGCACTGCTTCATCAATGCAGCGACTCGACAGTAAACAAATTTCTATAATCATTATAGAACAAATTCGTGCTATATAATAGATTTTGAGAATTCCATAACCGCCCACTGAACCATAAGTATATGTATTCCAAACGTCTGTCGCCGTCGACCGTTCACTCACGTTTAGTAACCATCGCATTCTTCCTTTCCCTGCTGATTTGCCGGCCGGACGCCTCGCTGGCCCAGCGGGAATTGATCCTCAACACAACCGGCTACGGCTTCGACCGGACGGCACCCAACGGCATCAATACGGAACAATGGGCCTACATCCTGAAATTTGCCAATTTAAAATACAACGGAAAAGACGCCAGCCCGACGGCGATACGACTCCACGTACAATGGGAACATTACGAGCCGACATTAGGCAACTACCAGCGCCAGAAAATCGCGCAAGCGGTAAAAGCCATCCTGGACATTAACCCCAATATGAAGGTAGCACTGCACTTTTCCTACCTACGGCCGGGCTACTGGAACGACAGCTTCCTCTCCACCGTGGACGTAGCGCAGCTCTCGACCGGCGCCCTGATGCGCGACAACATTGCCCATACCTACCCGTCGGTGTTCTCGGAATATGCCACGGGGCGCTTCCTGGCATTCGTGGACGATGCATTGGCACAGGTACAGAACTATTCGTCACGGATTTTGTACGTGGCAATGGGCAACAATGGCTCGGAAGAGTTTTATATGCCCAACAAGAATGTCAATTCGGTCAATTATGCGGGTATGTTTGAAGGCAAGGCGTTGCAGGCCTGGCGCACGAAGTTTCTGCCCGCACGGTTTCCGGGGCAGACCAATGCTACCTGGGGCCGCAGCTCCTACCCGATCGCCACCGCACCGCAGCCGACCGATGGTAATTATAATTCCGAAATGGGCCGCGACCTGCACCGTTTTGCAGGATGGGGTTTGCTGAAACTTTTCAAAGGGTTTTACGAAACGGTCAAAAACCGCAACTCCTCTATTAAAGTCCTCCACTTCGTCTCCGACTTCGGATCGGTGCAGGGTAATAACTGGCACTTGCACAGCAGCACGCTGCTGCTCGCACTGGAATTGTCGGACGGCATTTACCATACCGACGGGACCAATCAGTGGGACCTTTGGAAGAAAATCATGGGGATAGACGTCATCAAAGGCACTTATCCCAACAAAATCGCCGGCGTGGAATTCGACCCGATCGACCTCGCCCAGCCCGACGGCGGATCGGGTATCAACGGCGGCATTCCCTACGAATGGTTTCCCCGCGCCTACAAGCATGGTGCCGATTACGTACACATTGCCATGCATTACAACGACATTGAAATGGCCCAGCTAGCGCCCACGCTCGCGTTATGCCGCGAGCAGTATGTGAAGCCTTCCTACCAGCCGCCGGCACGCGCAGAGGCGTCGACCATCAACATATTCCCGAATGTATTCACCGGCAACTTCCTCTTCGACGAATGGAACCGCATCGGCGGCCAGAACTTCGGGCAAACCGACCTGCAACCGAAATCTATCAGAATGACGGATACCGGCTATTGGGAAAACATCTGGGACGGCGGCAACTACCTGCCGTGCTCGTTTTCGGTGAATGTAAATACTTCGGAACCCAAGCCGGTCGTAGGCGCGACGGTCACCCTGAGCATCAACTGCTCCGGGCCGGAATGTAATACGGCCAATTACGTATGGAGCGGCGAGGGCGCCAACAACCGCACCGGCACGTCCGTTACATTCGCCGCGCCCAGCACGCCGGGCAACTACAACTATTCCGCCAAATCGACGCGCAGCGGCTGCGGTGCCAAGAGTACATCGCTCGTACTGCCCGTGGCGCGTGCATTACCGGTGAAGCTTATCGCATTCAATGCAGTCAAAGAAGGCCAGGAGGCACGGCTCACCTGGTCGACCTCGGAGGAAGTAAATAGCGAGAAATTCGATGTGGAAAGGAGCGCGGATGGTAAAAGATGGATTAAAATAGGGTCCGTCGCGGCCGCAGGCGATGTTTTGAACACGGTCACCCGCTATTCGTTCGACGATACCAATCCGCTCACGGGAGAGAACCTTTACCGTCTTAAAATGGTGGACCGCGACGAGACATTTACGTACAGCCGCATTGTCAGCCTCCATTTCAAGACTTCGGTCACGGCTACCATTTACCCAAACCCGACGGTGGATAAGGTGACGATCTCCGCAAAAAGCTGGGACAATGTAAAAGCGGTGACAATTATCAACCAGGCCGGGCAGGTGGTGTATAAATCAGAAAAACCACAGCGGGAAATCGACGTGCACGCACTGGCGGCGGGCTCCTACATTATCGGCCTGGTCCATGCCGACGGCGCGCAGGAAAATGTAAAATTCGTCAAGGATGCAGGGAAATAGGTATCGGGCAGGAGTTGCCCGAATATCAATTTTGGCTAACTTTCGAACGGAATCAGTTTTTTAGCATTGTCAATGAGTCAAACTTCGTCTTTACATAAAATACATTTCATATCGATCGGTGGCAGCGTGATGCACAATCTGGCCATTGAACTACATTTAAAGGGATATCTCGTCACGGGATCGGACGACGAGATCTACGAACCGTCATCGAGCCGCCTGGCGCAGTACGACCTGCTGCCGCCGGTTACGGGCTGGTTTCCCGAAAAGATCACGGCCGATCTGGACGCGGTGATACTTGGCATGCACGCCCGGCAGGACAATCCCGAACTCGCGAAAGCGAAAGAGCTGGGCATTAAGGTATATTCCTATCCCGAATACATTTTCGAGCAAAGCCAGAGCAAGCAACGCGTGGTAATCGCCGGCAGCCACGGCAAAACGACGATTACTTCCATGGTGCTCCATGTTTTGAAATACAATAACAGGAATTTCAACTACCTGGTGGGTGCGCAGATCGAGGGCTTCGACAACATGGTAAAGCTCTCGGAAAACGCCCCTCTGATCGTGATCGAAGGAGACGAGTATTTCACCTCTCCGCTTGATCCTACCCCGAAATTCATCCATTACCAGCCGCATATTGCACTGATCAGCGGCATTGCCTGGGATCATTTCAATGTATTCCCAACCTGGGAATCGTATGTGAAGCAGTTTGAACTGCTGGCGGATTCGTTACCGAAAGCAGGTGCCATCATATTTGACGAAACGGACGACATGCTCGACGTAATCGGCCAGAAAGGCCGTCCCGACGTCGCCAGCATTTCCTATAATGTACATCCGCACCGCATCGAGGACAACCAAACCGTGCTCATTACCGCCGAACAGGGCGAAGTGCCGGTACTCGTTTTCGGAAGCCACAACATGAAAAACATCAGCGGCGCGCGCGAGGTTTGCGAGCGCCTGGGCGTGACGGACGAGCAGTTCTACCAGGCCATTGCCACATTTAAAGGCGCTTCCAAACGGCTGGAATTGCTCGGCAGCAATGATTCGGTGAAAATTTACCGCGATTTTGCCCACGCGCCGTCCAAAGTGGAAGCCACGACGAACGCCTTGAAAGAGCAGTTTCCGGAGCGCTCGCTCGTAGCCGTCGCCGAACTGCACACATTCAGCAGCCTGAATAAAGGATTTTTGTCGCAATACCGGCGCAAAATGAAAGCCGCGGATGTGGCGGTCGTATATTACAATCCGCTCACGCTGGAACACAAGCGGTTGGAGAGCCTTTCGGAAGAAGAAATCCGCACGGCATTCAAGCGCGATGATTTGAAAATTTTCACCGATTCGGCCGAGCTGGAAGCTTTCCTGCGCTCGCTGACGTGGAAAGACGCCAATCTGCTGCTGATGAGCTCAGGTACATTCGGCGATATCGACTTGAAAAAACTGGCCCAGGACGTGTTGGCTTGAACACGTCCGGCCCAAATAGCAAATCCCATGCAATCCATCGTTGTTTACTGCGGCTCGAACCCGGGAAAGAAGACATTGTACGCCGAAGCCGCCTATGCGCTCGGTGCGGAACTCGCCAAACGGCATATCAAACTCATCTACGGCGGGGGCAATATGGGCTTGATGGGCCGTGTAGCCGACGGCGCCATGGACAATGCCGGGTTTGTAACGGGCATTATCCCCAACTTCCTGGCAAAACTGGAAGTGGCGCACAAGACATTGTCTGAGCTGCATTTTGTAGACACGATGCACGAGCGTAAGGCCAAAATGGTGTCGCTGTCCGACGGTGTTGTCGCATTGCCGGGCGGCTACGGCACTTTCGACGAGCTTTTTGAGATCCTGACATGGGCGCAGCTCCGCATTTTCCACGGACCGGTGGGGTTGTTGAACGTAAACGGATTTTACGATTTGCTGCTTCTGCAACTCGATAAAATGGTGGAAGAAGGCTTTTTACGGCCCGATAACCGCCGGCTGCTGGTCGTTGCCGCAGACCCCGCAACGCTCCTGGAAAAAATGGAAGCCTACCGTTTGGAAAATGCGGAAAATAAGCCGCTGGACGGGTCGTTGTATGTAGATAAAAACTAGCCATCCTGCTGAACAATGCGTGCTTTCTGCCTATTAGCTTTTACGGTCGCTACTTCCTTCTGTGCCCACGCTCAGCTGGAAAACCTCGGGAAATCGGTTAACACTGAATATAACGAGATCAGCCCGATCATCTCCCCCGATGGTAAAACGATCTATTTTTCCCGGGTAAGCCACCCGCAGAACACACATGGCCCGAAAGGCAGCCAGGATATCTGGTTTTCGGAGTTGAAAAGCGATAAATGGACGCCCGCCAGAAGGCTTCCCTCGCCGCTCAATAAGGAGGACTACAATAGTCTTTACAGCATTACGCCTGATGGCAACACCCTGTTAATCAAGGGTTCGTATAAAAATGGAACCTACGAAACAAGGGGTTTTTCCACCAGTAAAAAAACAGCGAGAGGCTGGTCGGCCCCCAACAAGCTCGACATTCCCGGTTATACCAAACTGAGCAAAGGCCAGTTCGACTGCGGGTATTTGTCCAATGACGGCAAGACGCTGGTCATGTCGTTCAGCGAGAAGAAAAACAGCAAAGTGGACGATTTGTACGTCAGCTTTAAACAAAAAGACGGCACCTGGACCAAGCCATTGAACCTCGGCCCGGAGATCAATACCGGCGATTTCACCGAAACAACGCCATTCCTCGCACCCGACGGCGTGACACTCTATTTTTCGAGCGACCGCAAGGGCGGGCAAGGCAGCAACGACATCTATTACAGCAAGCGCATCGACAAATCCTGGAAAAGATGGAGCCGGCCCGTCAACCTCGGCCCGGCCATCAATACCGACGGCTATGATGCCTATTATACCATCTCCGCATTAGGCGACTTCGCCTATATGGTTTCTTTCAAAGACACCGAGGGCAAGGGCGACATCGTACGCTATAATTTGCAGCCAAAACCGTCTCCGGCCGATTCAACGGCAGAAACGCCGATAGCCGCCGTTCCGCCGGCCGATCCGGTAGTGATGATCAGCGGCAAGGTGATCGATTCCAAAACCGGCAAGCCCGTCGAAGCGACCATTATTTACGAAGACCTGGCAACCGGCGAGGAAGTAGGGACCGCCACAACCAACCCCACCACCGGTGAATACAAACTGGTGCTACCTTACGGCCAGAAATACGCCATGCGTGCCGTAGCGCCCAATTTCATTGCCGAAGGCGAAAATATAGACCTCACCGACTCGACCGGAAACGGTAAGGAGAAAGGCTTCAAGGAAATTGCCAACAAATCCCTGAAACTCATCCCAATCGAAGAGGGCCAGATCGTGCGTTTGAACAACATTTTCTTCGCCACCGGAAAGGCCACGCTGCGCGACGAATCGTTTCCGGAGCTGAACCGCATTGCCATTTCTATGGATGAGAACAAAACCCTTTCCATTGAGCTCGGCGGGCACACCGACAACACCGGTAGCGCGGAATTCAACATCGATCTTTCACAGAAACGGGCCGACGCCGTTCGCGAATACCTGATCGGCAAAGGCATCGAACCCGACCGCATTGCCAGCAAGGGTTACGGTGAAACAAAGCCCGTGGCTAAAAACGACACGCCCGAAGGCCAGCAGCAAAACCGCCGCGTGGAATTCAAGATATTGAAGAAATAGGCTCCACCGAAGCGTTGATCCGCCGGCGCTTTTCGGTTTTCAAACCGAATAATACCCGCAACACATTACTCCGCCTGATCGCGAAATGGTACAGGCCGAGACAGATCACGAATGTGGCCACGCAGAGGTAAATGAATTTTACGAGCCAATGCGCGGAAGCATGGATAATCGGGTATGCCAGGCAAATGATCACGGTCTGATGCAAAATGTAAAAGGGGTACACCGCTTCATTGGCATATTTCAGAAACGGGTTGCTGAATTGCAAATAAGTATATGCATAGCCGAAGATCGATAGCAGTATACACCACGCATTCAACGTTTTGATCGTATCGTAGACGAACCATTCCGTCGCATTCATATCCCGCTCCACCGTCCAGTAGAATGCATACAGCGCGATCGTCAGCGTGATCCAGATGCCCAGCGACAGCCGGCGGTACTTTTGGAGTGTATCCCAAAAGCGCGTTTGCGTACACAGCACGAAGCCCGTTACGAACAATGTGAGATCGTGAAAATGCTCGTTCCAGTCGCGTACCAGGTTGTGTGTCGTAGGAAAATGCT
The DNA here is from genome assembly GCF_000382205.1 of Dyadobacter beijingensis DSM 21582. Taxonomy (GTDB): domain Bacteria; phylum Bacteroidota; class Bacteroidia; order Cytophagales; family Spirosomataceae; genus Dyadobacter; species Dyadobacter beijingensis. Next base: position 157,238 of record NZ_KB907787.1, on the reverse strand, counting down.
CCGCAAGCAATGTGCTGCCACTCACATGCCACAGCACCGGCACGGCGATAAGCGTCCAGGGATTGGAAAAGAATACGGCTATACGTGCCGTGAGAAGGGTATTTCGACGCAAAAAAAGCAAGAGCGGAAGCGCCAGCAACGAATAGCAGAAAATATACACCAGGTACCACAAATGGTGCCAGCTGAAACTGCCCTGTGGGTAGGGGACGAATTGAAATACGGTTTTATAAAATTCCCCGTATCCATATGTGTGCCCTTGCGTGAGCCTTTCGAAAAAGATCTGCGGCGGCACAATCACGAACATCCCGAAAACAAGCGGTATGAAAATGCGGACCATGCGCTCTTGCAAAAAAGCTGCCGGTCCGCGGCTACCCAATGCGAAATACACGCCGGCTCCGGAAATCATGAACAGCAGCGACATCCGCCACTGGCTGCTGAACCGCATCGGCCATTCGACGGCCTGTGTGATGACGTTGTTTTTGATATGCCAGTCCCAATGGTTGAAGAACATGCCCACGTGGAAAAAGATGAGGATACCGAACGCGATGACGCGGAGCCAGTCGAGGTCGTAACGGCGGGAAATGGGTGATGTGGAATGTAATCGGCCGGATGTTGTTTCCATGACAAATAGTTTTGAGTGATACCCAAAACTAGGCCCTGGAATAGCGTCAAAACGACCGTTCTGATCCGTTCGAAGTTCTTCCCGATAAGTCAGTACTTCTGATTGACGCTTTTTTTACGGTATTCTGAGGGTGTCGAACCGGCAATTTTGCGAAAAGCGGTATTGAACGCCGACTTCGAGTTGTACCCGACCATCTGCCCGATCTCTTCGATTTTAATGTAGGCATTGCGCTCGTCGCCCAGCAGCCGCTGCGCTTCCTGAATGCGGTATGCGCCCAGGAAGTCGAAGAAGCTTTGTTTCAATTCTTCGTTCAGGATCTGGGACAGGTGGTGCGTGGAAACGCCCAGCCGTCTGGCGAGCAACGGCAATGAAAATCCGGGATCGAGAAACGGCTTTTCCGAAACCATCAGCGCTTGCAGTTTCCCCAGCGTCGCCGACTGTATTTCGGGTGTCAGCGACGACTTTTCATATTTCCGCACGGCTTTTTCACCCGATTCATGGAAAAACAATGACCTGCGCAACACCGCGAAACTGGTGAGGTAGATGATGAGGGCAATGAATGCGGCGATAATGTGATCGCCCAGGTCGTGCCGGAAACTGATCCGCACGATAAAGAATACCAGCACCAGGAAAGCCAATTGCAGGAAAAAGTCCCGGAACCATGTGAGCGAATTCTTTTCTCCCGTGAAAAAGGAAATGCCGCGCTTTTTGAATGCATTTTTCAGGAAAACAACGCTTGCCACCTGGTAGATCACCATGCTGATGAATGTGAGGTCGTTGATATGCCATTTGGTAAAAAACATCCATGCGCTTCCGTAGGCGGTGCCTGCAAGGCGCTGCATTTCCGGATGGAAGGAGCCGATATTGGCATTGTACTTGAATGCGAAGCCTTGCGGGTACACGAGCGCGCACATGTACAGGAAGTATACGATCGCGGGGAGGAAATGCAGCCAGCTCCGCTTTCCCGGTTGCTGGTTTACGCCGGCCTTAATGTATAAAAATGTCGCCGGGGCAATGAGCAGGTTCAGCGGCTCACTGAAATCGACCAGCCAAATCAGCCGGAACATGTAATTGGTGTATCCGAGCCACACATCGCCGATGATGAGCACCATCGACAGGATAATGATGCCCAGCAGTAAATTGGATTGCCGGTTACTCCCTTTGGCGTGCGAAAAGAATACGTAAGACAATATCAGCCCTTGCACACAGCCCAGGAGAATGAATAGGGAAAAGAGGTCAGCACGAATGGGAGGTGAAGCGGGGATCATGGTAGCATGGCTCGGATTTCAAATATACGAAATCCCGCATGTAACCCGGAAGGCCACATTGCGACGTCAGTAAAGTACGATCAGGAAAATGAACACCACCAGCCAGAGTGCGCCGGTGAAATGCCAGTAGCGGGTGAAAAGTTTGATCCGGAGCCGGTTCGGCGGATTGACGCTGTACACGAACGAATCGACGTAACTGCTGTTTTTAACGGCTTTTCTGAACAAGTAACTCAGGTACAGCACCCCGCCGATCATATGGAGAAGGTGTAGGCCGGTAAGGAGGTAAATGAACCCTTCGGAAGTATTAACCCCGCTGAAAACACCGGAATTGACCATCTCCATCCAGCCGCCCGCTTGCAGCAGAATGAATATGAACCCGAGCAGCAAAGTAGCCCCGAGAAATACCCGGTAATGTAGGAAGCGCTCGTTGGTGAATGCCAGATTGGCTTCGTGCAGCGTGATACTGCTGAAAAGGATAACCAGCGTGCTCAGCCAGAACATGTCGGGCAATGCTACCAGGTGCCCGGTTTCGTGATGTGCGCGCAGGAGAAAAATAACAAAGATCGATGTAAAGAGCACGGAGCTACCGGCAACGCCCAACCATAGCATAAAGCCAAGCGGCTCACGGCGTTTGGTGAACGGGTTTTCGGTTTGCTTAGTTGTGTGCTTCGGACTCATCTCCCAATCTTTGATTTCTAACAAAGCGCAATTCAAGGTGAATATAACGACTAATTTACACCTTAATACACATCATAATGGTTAATTTTATTTAAGAATACCCTGCCACAAGCGAAAATCCGGGAAATGCGGTTTGGCATTCAGCTCGCCTTCAAAAATCCCGAAAAGCGTCGATCCCGACCCGCTCATCGCCGCATATTCCGCTCCCAGCGAATACAGCTTTTCTTTTGTTTCTGCTAAGAGAGGATATTTTGCAAAAAGCGTTGCTTCAAAATCATTCTTCACATGACCTTTCCATTCAGAGATCGGCTGGCTAAGTATAGTACGTAAATCTTCCGCACTTCGTTTCGCGACTACGCCGGAATATGCTTCGACAGTCGAAATATGAATGCCGGGGTTCACGAGCACGATCCATTTGCCTGAAATGCTGATATCGATCGTGTCAAACTGATCGCCTTTTTCGAAGCAGTACACGGGTTTATTCCGGATAAAAAAAGCGCAGTCACTGCCGATCCGGCGGGCATATTGTTCCTGCTCATCCACGGAAATGCCGAGGTCAAAGAGCTGGTTCAATGCCTTGATCGTGAAAGCAGCATCCGCCGAACCGCCTCCGAGCCCGGCACCGATAGGTACCGTTTTCAGCAAATGTATTTTGACAGGCGACAGGTGATAATCCTTCGCCAGCATTTCATAGGCCCTGATGCAGAGGTTATCCGACGCGTTTCCAGGGATCGAGATGCCGTCTGCGTGAAAGGAAAATGTCTCTGCCAGTGTAACTTCCAATGCATCCGACCAGCCTACGGGATAGAAACATGATTCGATGTTATGGAAACCATCCGGGCGTTTCTCAACAATATTTAAACCGATATTGATCTTGGCGTTGGGGAATAGAAGCATTGTTACGGGATTTGCGGGTGCAAATATCAGCAATTTGCCCTTTGATCAGACATTTTTACCGACTGATAAATGATGATTTTGGCGGCGCAAATGCACCAGATATTCCGTCGCCGATTGTTTATATTTGAATATGACAAAAGCAGCCGCAACCATGGACATGGAAAGCATCATCCATTCACCATCCAAAAAGATCAAGCTTACGAGCACCCCATTTGTGTATGAGATTGATCTCACCGGAGAAGATTTCGGTATGAAAGAACTCTATATCCTCTGCCAGAACAATCCCGATCTGCGGATTGAGAAGGACATTCATAACACACTAACCATCATGACGCCTACCTTCACAAAAACCGGCTTAATCAACAGCGAGCTGGTGGTGCAACTTGGCATTTGGAATAAAGCATCCGGCCTAGGTTATGTTTTCGACTCCAGCACGGGTTACGAACCAATGCCCGGCACATTGTATTCTCCGGACGCCAGCTGGATTCAAAAGCACCGGTGGAATGCATTGTCGGAAGCTGACAAAATGAGTTTTGCGCCTATCTGTCCTGATTTTGTAATTGAGTTGAGGTCTAAATCCGATCGTCTCAAAAAGCTGCAAAGAAAAATGCAGGACTGGATTCTTCTGGGCGTGCAGCTCGCATGGCTGGTAGATCCATTTAAAGAAGAGTTTCGCATCTTTGCGCCGGGACAGGCTGAAATTACCCTTCCACTCCGCTCTGTGGTTTCGGGCGGCGATGTACTTCCGGGATTTACACTGGATCTGCGCGAATTGCAATAGTTATTGTTCCCAGCGCCACTCCTGGCCGATGATCAATTCTTCTTTCAATCCCTGAGAAATCAGAAATTCCTTTGTTTTCTGATCGGTCAGCTTCTTCACGGCGATCGATTCCGCATTGGACAATGCATACAGGTACATAGAGGCAATGCGTACCGTATTTTCCAGCTGTTCTTTGTTTACGAGGCTGAAATCGTCGCAATCTGCGTGGTAGCATTGCAATACGCCTGGGTCCAGATGCCCGGATAGTCCAGCGATGGGAATACCTTCAAGCATGAACGGCTGATGATCGCTGTGCAGACCGGCACGGTTCGCCGTTTCATTTTTGTACTCGCTATCCACGGAATGTATGGCCTGCCCGATAGTGGCAAAGAATTCACCCATTTCGTCGCGACCAAAGGTATTTGCACCTTTCGGATCGTTGGTCATATCGAGGTTCATCATGTATGAAACCTTGTCGATACCACCCGACTTTTTCAACTCATTCACAAAATGCTTCGAGCCCAGCAAGCCTTGTTCCTCTCCCATGAAGAGGATAAACTGCACGGTGCGCTCCGGCTTTATTTTCAGTGCCTTAAATGCCCGCGCCACGTCCATTACTGCAAACGAACCGATTCCATTGTCGATCGCCCCGGTAGCCAGGTCCCAGGAATCGAGGTGGCCGCCGATGATCACTTTCTCGTCCGATTTGCCTTTCAGCGTCGCGATCACATTCCGCGCCCGGATGGGTTTCGAAATGTTATGCATATCAATATGCGCCTCGAGTGGTCCTTCCTCTTTCATCCATTTACGGATTTCAAAACCGCTTTCATTGGATATACAAACCGCCGGGATGGAAATAATAGCGCCTGTGACCGACGCCGTACCGGTCAGCAAAATCTTACCCGGTGCGCCATTGACCATGATCACACCTTTGGCTCCATACTTGATCGCCAATGCGGTTTTTTCAGACCGGTGCAGGTTCTTTTTGCCAGTTACACCCACGAGGTTGATATTGGCGAGAACTACTTTACCTTTAACCTTATCTTTCAAGGCGACAAAATCCTCTTCCAGCCCGTTGCCTACATCGACGATTTCACCTTGCAAATTGGCTTCCACCGGCGAATGCGCGAGGGAAACTACCGGAACATCGCGGAAATTATCACTGCTACCGGGTGCTATGGATAATGTAACGGTATCCCGCATCCAGGCCTCTACTTCAAAGGGTTGGTATACTACATCCGTAAAACCATAGCTTTTTAACAGTTTGAAGGCGTACTCTTCGGCTTTTTCTCCATTCACACTTCCCGTGAGCCGGTGGCCGATAGACTTGGTAGCATCCCCCAGCGTTGTGTATGCTTTGCTATTCTCCCTCACTTCGCGATCGATGCGCGAGAAATGTTTCTCCCACCGCTTGTCGGCAGGGCGAAATTCCGAGAACAACAAAACCAACCCACCAATGAGAACGACTTGTACAACTTTCTTCATAATTCCCGATAAAGGATGTCCGCAACTTGAATTTTCTCTCAAATATCGCATAGATAATTGAGCTCTCGCAAGATAAACACAAAGGAGACTCCAAAATCCGCCCTTAAGTTTCATCTTTTGACCAATATACTGAATTTCAAGACCGATTTTTCCTCATGCCAATCGAGAACGTGTCGTCTCTAAATTTAAGTGTAAAAATTACACTTAATACATTTCTTTTCTTAGTGTAATTTGAACATTTTTGTATTTTTTAGCACTTATATTTAAACATCGAAGCTCTTTACGTCAAAATAATCATATTCCGCAATGTATTTCCTTGGATTCGATTTGGGCAGTTCGTCCGTTAAAGCTTGTTTAATTCATGCAGATACCGGGGCAGTTGCCGCCTCCGCATTCTATCCCGAAAGAGAAATGACCATTGCTGCCCCCAAACCCGGCTTTGCTGAACAGCAGCCGCAAATGTGGTGGGAAAATGCATGTCTGGCTTCTCAGGCTGTCATCAAAAAGGCAAATGTTTCCTCCGATGAGGTCGCCGCCATCGGTATATCATATCAAATGCACGGGCTTGTCGTGGTCGATGAGCACCTGAATGTCCTTCGTCCATCCATTATCTGGTGCGACAGCCGTGCCGTGGAAGTCGGTAACCAGGCAATGGAAGCATTAGGCGAGGAATACGTATTACCGCATTTGCTCAATTCGCCGGGCAATTTCACCGCATCGAAACTGGGCTGGGTGAAGCAGAACGAACCGGAAGTTTTTGCCAAAGTCCACAAATTCATGCTCCCGGGCGACTACCTGGCCGCGCGCATGACGGGCGAGGTCGTGACCACGCCATCCGGCTTGTCGGAAGGCATTTTCTGGGACTTCGTCAACCAGCGTCCGGCAGATTTCCTGTTCGACCATTTCGGTTTCAGTCATGAAATCCTGCCTACCGTGCTCCCTACCTTCGCGGAACAAGGACGCGTAATCGCCGCAGCTGCCGCCGAACTCGGGCTTCGTGCGGGAATACCTGTCACCTACCGTGCCGGTGATCAGCCGAATAATGCATTTTCGCTCAACGTACTCGAACCGGGCGAAGTGGCCGCTACGGCAGGCACTTCCGGCGTTGTATACGGTGTCAGCGATCAGATCAAATTCGACCCGAAATCGCGGGTGAACACATTTCTGCACGTCAACCCGGTGAGTTCCGCTTCCCGCTACGGCGTGCTCCTGTGTGTAAACGGAACCGGAAGCCTCAATGGCTGGCTCCGCAATGCATTATTCCAGGGTAGTATTTCCTATCCCGAAATGAATGCCCTCGCCGCGCAGGCTCCTGTTGGCTCGGATGGCTTGTTCTGTCTGCCGTTTGGGAATGGTGCCGAGCGGATGCTCGAAAACCAGGATCCTGGCAACACGTTCAAAGGACTCCAATTCAGCCGCCACGGCATCAGCCATTTCACACGCGCAGCGCAGGAAGGCATTGTTTTCGCGTTGTACTACGGCATGGAAATCATGGAAACCGTTGGCGTTTCACTGAAAAACATCCGCGCGGGCGAGGCCAATATGTTCCTCAGCCCTGTTTTCCGGGACACTTTCGCCAATGTGTCCGGCGCTACCGTTGAACTGTACAATACCGACGGCGCCCAGGGTGCAGCCCGCGCAGCAGGTTTTGGACTTGGCCACTACAACAGCCGTGACGAGGCATTTGTGGGTCTCACCGCATTGCGCACGATCGAGCCGGATCAGCAGCTGGCAGAAGCTACAAAAGATGCTTATGCCAACTGGAAAGCAGCACTTGAAAAGAGCCTTTCGTAACCTTCCGTAGTTCCGAAAAAATAGTATCCATCAAAGTGGCCTCGTTTCTTCCGGACCGAGGCCACTTTTATTCCTGCCCGACCGCCTCTTGTTTCCTGGCGATTTCCTCCACTTTATAAGCCGTCACCTCTGTTTTCCTGACCGTCTTATTGTCTTTGTTGATATACTGCCGGTATGACAGCCGCCCTTCAATCGACACCATCTTGCCCGTCGTGAGGAGAGTTTCGCAGCGCTCCGCCAACTCACGCCAGACGACGATTTGGTGCCAGACGGTGTTCTTCACTTCCTCGTTGTGTTTGTTTGTATAACCTTCGTCTGTCGCCAGGGAAAAGGTCAGCATTTTACCGCTTTCAAATTCCCGCATATTGATTTCGCGTCCCACGTTTCCAATCAGTTTTACCGAATTCATAATCTTGCTGTTTAAGTGATGGACAATTGTTTCAACGCCGCACCGGACTTGATCGGAGCGACCATGCAAAAGTGTGGTGGCGGGCAAAAATTAATCGGTTGGCAAGCGTTTATAGTCGGATGTAAGCGTTTGTAGTCGTTTGCAAACGGATAAACTAGGTCGCGGACAGGGCTGATGAATTTTACTATATTGCATTCAAAGTACATCTATGCACACAGACCGGGCTTTTGGAACCGGCGAACAGATAAGCTTATGATAAATTGCCAGGAATGCGGTATGCCCGTTGCAGGCAGGGTCGACAAGAAATTTTGCTGCGATATGTGCCGGAATGCTTTCAATAACCGGCTCAATGCGGATGGCTATAATATGGTACGGAGAATCAACAACACACTCCGCAAAAACCGCCGGATACTGGAAGAGCTTTGCCCGGAGGATAAATGCAAGACCACCAAAAAGGTCTTGTTAGCGAAAGGCTTCGACTTTAACTTCCTGACGAACATCCGCCCTACCCTCAAAGGAAGCGTTTACCACTTCGTTTACGATTACGGCTATCTGGAACTGGACCACGATTTTTATCTGATCGTAAGGGATAAACGATCCGAGAAATAAATATTTTTGCAGGAATTCAAACTACCACCGATGAAAAAAGTAAGCCTCAGCGACTCCGGCCCGAAAGTTTCGGAAGCAATTTATGGTTTCTGGAGATGGACCGACGAAGGAGCCGTTACCACCACACAAATCGAGAAAACGGTTAACCTTTGCCTCGACCTGGGCATCAATACCTTCGACCACGCGGATGTGTACGGCGACCATACCATCGAAGAACATTTCGGCAAGATCATCCGCAACAAATCTTTCAAACGGGAGGATATCGTGCTGTTCAGCAAATGCGGCATCCGGCGATCGGAGGATAAATACCTCACCTACTACGATAATTCCCGCGAGCACATTATCAACAGTGTGAATGCCTCGCTGAAAAGGCTTAAAACCGACTACCTGGATATTTTCCTGCTGAACCAGAGCGACCTGCTGGCCGATCCCGAGGAAACGGCGGGGGCACTGGCCGAAGTGGTGACGTCTGGCAAGGCAAAACACATCGGAGTAGCCAATTTCACGGTTTTTCAGCATCAGCTGCTGGCCTCATACCTGCGCATTCCGATCGTGACCAATCACATCGAACTCAACCTCATGAACACGACGGCGATCGAAGACGGGCGGATCGATTTCATCAAACAGAGTTTCAGCAAACCACTCGCCTGGGCGCCATTAGCCGGCGGCAAAATCCTGAATGGCACCGACGAAAAAGCTGTTCGCCTTCGTGCCAAACTGGACGAAGTAGGCAAAAAATACGACGCCAATATTGAACAAACGGCCGTTGCATGGCTCATGAAACTGGGTACTTTGCCCATCATCGGCTCGCTCTCGGAAGCACGTATCCGCAACGGCGCGAGCGCTTCGGATATCAAGCTCAGCCGCGAAGACTGGTACGATATCTACCAGGTGGTTGGGAAATAAAAGTAAAAGAGCATCGCTAGCATTAGCAATGCTCTTTTTTTGCGCGATAAAGACGACAAATCAATCCTTCAACTGCTTGGCATCCAGCTTCCTGATGATCTCTTTCTTGTTGAAGAGCAACCGCCAGACGGCGAATGCGGTGTCCTGACCGGTCATGCATTTTTTGCAAATGATGCTTTCGGGTGAGACAGGCGCATTGTAGACGAGCAGCGTGTCGTCGAGCTGCTGCAGATTGTCGCCGGCCAGCGTGCCGCTTTTGGCGCTGTACGCGTAGGCATCGAGCAATTCGCGTTCCTTGGGGTTGAGGGACGGGTTTTTCAGGTCCTTCGTACCTAACAGCTCCACTTTTACACCGTATTCCTTTTGCAATGCAGCCACTACCGGGATGCTGCCGACGTCGCTGCAATGCGCCTGGCCGATGCCCGGATTCTTTTCCAGCTCTCCCTTTAATGCTTTTTCCGCTATCTGGGCAATTTTCTTGCCCCATTCATCGGCCGATGACACGAGTTGCACGTTTGTGACGCGCTTGATTTGCGATGCCTTGATTTCGCGGTTTAATTCTTTCGTATTTTCTATACGGCCGCTTTTGAAGTCGCAGCCGGTGAAAATACCTGCCAGCATGGCGATGCATATGATGTTTTTCATTGTCCCAAGTGTTAATCTGATCCAACAAACGGTGACTCGCCCGAAAGCAGTCCTAGCGTCTTGAAACCATTCATTTAGCTAAAATGCGTATCTTTGTGCCCCGAATGCGTCGTGCCAAAGATATTCAATAAAGATGATCGATAAATTAGAAGCTATAAAAGAACGGTTTGAAGAGGTTTCTCAGCAAATCATTCAACCGGAAGTTGTTTCCGACTCTACCCGTTATTCCAAGATCAGCAAGGAGTATAAAGACCTTGGTAAAATCGTGGAGCAATATGCGCTTTACCAGAAGCTGCAAAAGGATATTGCCGGTACCAAAGAACTCATAGCGACTGAAAAAGATGAAGATCTGCGCGAAATGGCGAAAGAGGAGCTCGACGACCTCGTGCCGAAGCTCGAAGAGCTTGAACAGAACATTAAAGAGCTCCTGATCCCGAAAGATCCGAACGACAGCCGTAACATCATCCTCGAAATCCGGGGTGGAACAGGCGGCGACGAAGCAGCGATTTTCGCGGGCGACCTGTTCCGTATGTACCAGCGTTTCTTTGAAAAAATGGGCTGGCGCTCATCCGTGATGGATTATACCGAAGGCACCAATGGCGGTTATAAAGAGATCATTTGCAAGGTGGAAGGTGAGGATGCATACGGCAAAATGAAGTTCGAATCAGGTGTGCACCGTGTCCAGCGTGTACCTCAAACCGAATCGCAAGGCCGTATTCATACTTCTGCGGCTTCCGTGGCGGTACTTCCCGAGGCAGAAGAGGTCGATGTGCAGATCAATATGAATGATGTCCGTGTCGACACTTTCCAATCGTCCGGCGCGGGTGGACAATCGGTTAATACGACTTATTCCGCGGTACGTCTTACGCACATTCCTTCGGGGTTGGTGGTAAGCTGCCAGGACGAGCGTTCACAGTTGAAAAACAAGGACCGCGCATTGAGCGTACTGCGCTCACGCCTGTACGAAATCGAGCTGAAAAAGCATAACGACGCCATCAGTTCCCAGCGTAAATCCATGGTGGGAAGCGGCGACCGTTCCGATAAAATCCGCACCTACAACTACCCGCAAAGCCGCATTACCGATCACCGGATCGGCTATACCGTATATAACCTGCCCGCCGTCATGGAAGGCGACATCGCTGAACTGATTGAAAAACTGCGCATTGCAGAGAACGCGGAACGCATGCAGGAAGGAGAAGCGGTTTAAGCGCTGAATTGCAAGAAATTAGTGCAGGTTGCGTTCAGGTTTTACGTTCAAATGCCTTAGTTCGATCTCGTCCAAAGTATAGTTGTAACCATCCCCGGAGAAAGCCAGATTGACTGCTTCGAGGATGTTTTGTTTCAACTCGCCTTCCGTATCTCCCTGGATACCAATAAATTTGCCTGCAATATCACCCGTTGCGCTGTAACCCTCTTCTTCGGATATAATGTCCAATGCTATTTTCGGCTTATTCATTTCTTATTCGTTTTAATTTCCGCTGCTTTCAATAAAGCTGCTAACAACCCCTTTTTCACCTCTTTCGATCCGTGATTGGGGACCCCAACTGGCCTTTCTTAACTGGATGTCTCATCGTCACATGGCTTCCTTCCTGCCTTACTATAAACCACCCATCGCTTTTCAGCAGGCGCACGAATTCACTGGACTTCATATAAAGTAATTAATAATGCCGGAGACGCATTGATTGGCGCAATGCAAAGTCCTGACGGTAAATACTTTCAATATGGAAGTTGAGTGAACTGAAATATTACTTCGCCGGATACAACTCCGCGTAAGTTTTCGCTTTGAACGTTTCGAAATCCTGCTTTTTGTGGTAATCGTCGCCGAAGAAGGTGATGATCTGGTGGAATTCTTTGGCTTTCAGATAGCCCGGCAGGGGTTGGATCATATTGAAATGATCGTCCAGGAACACCGTGGTAGGGTAGCTGGGCTGGTTGTTTGTTAATGCCAATGCGATTTCGTTGATGCCCCGGCCGCCCTGGGCGAGGTATTTAAACTCTTTGTCGCCGAGTTTGATCGTTCCCTTTTGCTCCGCGTCGAGTTTAACGGCATAGTACTTCTTATTGATGTAGTCGGTGACGGCCTTGTCCTTGAACGTTTCGCGGTCCATGACCTTGCACCAGCCGCACCAGTCGGTGTAGACGTCGATCAGCACCTTGCGCGGTTCTTGCTGTATTTTGGCATATGCTTCCTCTATCGTCAGCCATTGGATTCCTTCCGCGGGCTTTTTATCCGAATCCGCTTTAAAACCGGTCAGGACAACCAGTAATACAGCCAATAGAGTGAGCGATGACAAAATTCGTTTCATAGCATTCGTTGATTTATTCCTGAACAAATCTGAAAACCAAATCATTACCGGAAGTACCTTCGAACGCAACATATTCCGGATTCAGTCACCCCAATTTAAGCATTTTTAGTTTTAGCCAGCGAAACCAATATCCCACCGGCAACGATCAGCAGCATGCCGGTAAGCATCGACAACGACGGAATTGCTTCTCCCATCAGAAACCCGATCAATACCGAAAAAAGTATATTGGAATAGCCCACAGCGGCCACGCGTCCCGCTTTATCGTAGGTAAAAGACTGCGTGAGCATTCGCTGACCCAGCAGCGCAGTTAGTCCCAATGCCAGAAAACCCAGCCATTGGAAAGCATTTTCCGGCCATTTGAAAGTTCCAATAAGAAAATCCAAATGGTCAATGGGATAATAGGTACCGACGAACATCGATAATATCGGCATCACAATCCCGCTCAGCATGAACGACAGGATGATCGCGCGCGTGTCGTACACGACGCCAAGCTGGCGGATCGACAGGTAGGAAATGGCCGTCAGCAATGCATTGCCCAGGCCTAGTGCATTGTCGCGCAGGGACGAGGACAAATCGGGCCGGAAAACGAATAATATCCCCGTAAATCCGACGAAAATGGCCATCCATTCCTTTGCATTCAGTGTTTCGCCGATCAGCAACCAGGAGAACAGCGCGAGGAAAATCGGGTAGGTATACTGGTAAGTGGATGCGCGTCCGAGGCCGAGCGTCTGTATGGCATAGAAGAGCATATACAACGACAATGTCCCCACTACCCCCCTGAAAATCAGCAATCCCAGCTTACCACCTTCCTGCCGCATCGGCCGCCGCCAGATGCTGCTGACGATAAAAACGACTCCGACAATATTTCTGAAAAACACCAGCTGTACGATGTGAAACTCTTTGCCGAGCCACTTGGAAATCGCGGAGGTGAGCGAGAAGAAAAATGCGGCCCCGAGCATGAGGTAAATGCCTTTCAGGGAAGATGCGGTCGGGAAATTTTCAGTTGAGGCAGCCAAAAGCGAACAAATTTGCCGCAAAGATAGCGGTTATCGCAAAGAACCGAAAGTCGGGCAAAATGCCTACCTTTGCGCCGCTTGGTGCTATAAGCTGCTTCTAGTCAGCTGTTAGGCTTAATAGGGAATTCCGTTGAACCGGAAGCTGTCCCCGCAACTGTAAGTCCGCCCACACGTGCCCGATCTCCCATGCCACTGTTTTCGAACGGGAAGGCGCCGGACACGCCAGACGAGCCAGGAGACCTGCCAGAGCATTTGATCGGAACGTTTTCGGAGGAAAAGCGGAAGATCGGCGCCAATTGTTGTGAAGAGGGTGGTAACCAACCAGGGATTTCTGATTAAACTGATCATAGGGGTAAGCCTGGCTTATGCTTTGCCGCTGCATGCCCAGCAAGATTCCGTAGCACTGGAACCCGTTTTGATCAAAGGCTTTGTTCCTCAGCGATTTATGAGCGGATTAAAGATACAAGCCATCGATTCAGCGACGCTCGTACAGACCCGTTTTCAGAACATCGGCGACATCCTTGCCGCATTCACGCCCATCGCATTCCGGAATTACGGCCCCGGACAGCTCAGTACCGCCTCGTTCCGCGGCACCTCGGCCAACCATACGGCCGTACTGTGGAACGGGCTTAATATCAATGCTCCTACGCTCGGACAAACGGACTTTTCGACTATCCCGGTGGCCGGTTTCGACCAGCTTTCGGTGCAATACGGCTCGGCGGCGAGCGTCATCGGGTCGGATGCCGTGGGCGGGAGTATCCTGCTCGACAGCCGTGCTGCGGTGCGGCCACTGCACGCGTCGGTGGGTATTCAGCGCGAGAGTTTTGATAATGACCAGAGCCGCGTGGACTTGCGCTATGCCGTGCCATTGAATGGGGAATGGTCTTTCGCAGGCAAAACAACCTTGTACGACGGCCGGATGAACAACCATTATCGCAAGCCTTACCGCCAGGGCTACCTGCTTTTACCGACTGAAACTTTCCAGCAAGGTGTTGCTCAGGACCTGTTTTTCAATTCCAACAAAGACCGGGAAATATCGGCGCACGTCTGGCTGACCGATAATAAGCTGACGTTGACGCCCGAAGACGCGCAAGGCCGTGAAATGACGCGTACCACCGCCTACCGCACGATGGTGCGCTACCGGGCGGGCACCCTGGCATTACGTACAGCCTGGGTGCGCGACATCATCGACTATGCCAAAGGCGACATCTCTGATCCTGACCATTCGGTAACTGACAAGGTCGCCACGAGAGTTGAGAAGGATTTTTCATTCAATATCGGAGCCAATCTCAATCCTGTTTCCATCAAAACCGGCGGCGAATGGACGCATTACCGCTCAAGTGTGCCGGGTTATGCCCAATCGCCGGTGAGCGAGAACCGTACGGATGTTTTCCTGCTCACACGCTGGCAGCCCGCCACGCGGCTGACGGTTTCCGCCAATCTGCGGCAGGGGCTGGTGACCGGATTCAATCCGCCATTTACGCCTTCGGTGGGTGCGGAATATGGATTGGTACAAAAGGCATATTACCATTTGACGCTCAAAGGCTCTTATGGCCGCAGCTATCGCGTGCCCACATTGAACGAACGCTACTGGAAAGACCTCGGCAACCCTACGATCCGGCCCGAAACAGGCTGGAACAAGGAAGCGGGCCTGGAACAGGTTCTCAAAAATGCGTTTGGCGGCACATGGCGCACCTCCGCAACCTTCTACCACAACCGCGTGAAAGACTGGACTTACTGGAACCCTTCGAGAAACTACCGGGTAGAAAATTTACAACAGGTATTGGCCAGGGGATTGGAGCTGCAAGTTGGTTTTCAAAAGCAAAGCGCTTCGTGGCGGAGCGGGCTCGACGCAGGTTACGCCTGGAACAAAAGCAGCCAGGAAAAGGCGTATGACAATTATTCCCAGGACATTGTGGGTAAACAACTGGTATTTGTCCCGGAGCATACCGTCAATGCCAATGCTTTCATTCAATACAAAGCGACGCGCATTACAAGCCAGTTCCAGGCGGCCAGCAAACGCTACACGACATTCGATAATACACAGTTCCTGGATGGTTACGGCCTGGTGAACCTCCTCGCCGAAACCACATTTTCCTTCTCAGGAATGCAGGCCCGGGTTCAGGGTCAGATCCGCAATCTGACCAACACGTTTTATTTAAATGTGAGAAATAATGCGATGCCGGGAAGAAGTTTTGCAGTAAGTTTAACCTTTAGTTATGATTCTCAATAAATCAATGGAAATGAAAAAACAGTTTGCCAGCTCAATAGCAGTAGCGATCTCAGCTGCATGGCTATGGTCGTGTAACCAGAGCGATCCGGCTCCCAAAGGCGATTATGTAAGCGGTGTTTTTGTCTCGAACGAAGGCAATTTCAACCAAAACAACGGCGCGGTATCCTTCTTCCCACGTGAAAGAACTACCGCCGACGCCGACATTTTCGCCGCTGTCAACGGGGCTGCCTTGAAAGGCGGGGTACAGGATTTCGTATCCGCAAACGGCAAAGGCATTATCCTCGTCGATAATTCGGCCGCGGGACAGGATAAAGTGGAATTTGTAGACAGCTATACTTTCAAAAGCGAAGGCTCCATCGGCGCGCCCGACATCGAAAATCCGCGCGAGGCATTGATCATCGGCAGCAGGGCTTACGTATCCTGCTGGGGAACCAATGCCGATTATAAATATACCACCGGCTACGTGGCGGTGATCGATATGAATACCAAAAAGGTAACGAAGAAAATCAACGTGGCCGACGGGCCTGAAAACCTGGCCAACGCTAATGGAAAGCTTTTCGTAGGAACCACCGCTTATGGTGCCGGCAACAAAGTGACCGTCATTAACCTCGCTACCGAGGAAGCAGGCTCGCCCATCGCTACACAAGGCGCCGCCAACCCGATCGGTATCGACGCAAATGGAAAGCTTTGGGTAAATGCAGGCAATAAAGTACTTCGCATTAATGCAGAAACGAGCGTAACCGAAGCGACGCTGACCATCGCTACCGACGGCTATAAATCCCCGGACAACTTCGCGCTCAGTGCGGACCTGAGATCGATCTTCTTCGTGCTCTCGTGGTACGATAATACCAACAAGGAACGCGGCGCCACGTACAAGTTCGGCATCGGCGACGCCCAAATCGCGACTACCCCATTGATCCCGCGGACCTTCTCCGGCCTCGCCGTAGACCCCGCGCAAGGATTGCTTTACGCGGGTGTAACGCCTTCCTACGCGCAGGCGGGCTACGCGGTGCGCTACCGCGCGGACGGCAGCCTGGTGGATTCCATCAAGGTAGGCGTCGCGCCGAAAGGGTTTTTCTTCCAGTAAAACAAAAAGGCCCCGGAAAAATCCGGGGCCTTTTTGTTTTAAATTCGTTAATGATGCCACTTACTTAAAGAACCCTTGCGGGTCGGGCATCTTGGCTTTTAACAACTCTACGAAATCGAGGTTCAGCTGGTTGAAATCCAGCGTCCGGCCTTTGTGCAAATGCTCCCACGACTTGTCGAGTTCGTTGAGATTATAATGCAGCAGCGCCAGGTTGTATTGCCCCAATGCATAGGTTGAATCAATGGAAACTGCATGTTTCAGCAACTCGCCCGCCTCGTCCAGCTCTTCTTTCCGGCTGGTAATCGCGTAGAGTTTGAGCTCTACCGTCGATAGGTCCACCAGCAATGGCACATTGTCGCCCTGCAAGCTTACGCCCTTGCTCAGCATTCGTTTGGCATCGACCCAGCTTTCGCGCTGGTAGGATACAACTCCCAGGCCCCAGTATGCTTCCACGTTCTTGTCGTTCAGGAGTTGGGCGAGGTTGAAGCGGTAGCAGGCCGTATCCAGAGAACCTTCCTGCAAATATTCCCAGGCGCGGGTTGCAAAGAAGCTGCTGGCCTCTGCACGCGTGGAAAACGATTTGTCACATTCACTCAGGAATTTGATCTCTTCGTCGATCTGCTCCGATGTCTTGCTCACTTCCCCGAAGAGCGGGAGAACGCGCCGCTCATTTAGTTCGAGGGGCTTTTTGGGTGCTAAGTTTGTATCTGTGCTTGTACCCGCGCTTGCCAGATGCGTGTTTTGAGCAAAGCTCATTACAGGTATCAACAGGGCAAGCCAAATTACAACAGACTCTTTCATAATTGACTTTAATAGAAGAACAGGTTTCTATTGTCCAAGTTAAACGGATTTATTGAAATTGTATTGTATCACCGGCGTTTACTTCTTCCGCCTGTTGCCCTGCGCGCCTTGCCTGCATTTCCGGTCGACTTCCTGGCCGGCGGGTACGAATGTTTCTTTTCGTGGAATGCGCCTCTGAACGTCGGATCTTCTTTACGCCGCTGGTTATCGATCTCCCGCAGCATATCCTGCCGCTCCTGGAATGGCGTTTCGGCCACGTACACCTCGTCGGGAAAAGCTGCGCGCGGGATCCCCATCCGGATCATTGCTTCTATTTTTCTAATGTGGTATTCGTCCGCGATGGTCATGAACGTGATCGCACTGCCTACGTTATTGGCCCGGCCAGTGCGGCCGATCCGGTGCACGTAATCTTCATAAATGAGCGGCACATCGAAATTGACGACGTGACTTACTTCGGTAATGTCGATCCCGCGGGCAACGACGTCGGTCGCTACCATCACGCGCACATTTCCCTCCCGGAATGCCTCCATCGCATTGATACGGGTGTTCTGCCCTTTGTTGGCATGGATCACGCGCAACTCCGCTTCGGGCACGACCCGGTTAAGCAAATTCTGGTGAACGAGCCCGGCCACCTCGCGGCTGCGCGTGAACACGAGCACGCGCGTGAGGTTCTCCTTGTCTTCCAATAAATAGGATAACAGATTGATTTTCGTGCGGAAATTCGGCACCTCGTAAATCGACTGGCTTACCATTTCGGCGGCGGTAGCCTGCGGCGTTACTTCAATACGGATAGGGAATTCGAGGAATTCGTAGGACAGGTTTTCCACTTTTCCCGAAAATGTAGCCGAGAAAAGCATATTCTGCCGCTTTCGCGGGATCACTTCGAGCAACTTGCGGATCTGGGGCATGAAACCCATATCCATCATTTTATCGGCCTCATCGAGCACCATGACATTCAGGTGCTTCACAACGATCTCCTCCTGGAAATACAAATCCATAAACCGCCCCGGTGTGGCCACGATAATGTCCACCCCCTTGCGCAATGCTTCGATCTGCGTCTTCGGACCGACCCCGCCGTAGAGTACCACGGTGCGGATATCGGTATATTTCGAAAGCTGCGCGATGGCCTCGGAAATTTGCATCGCCAGCTCGCGCGTAGGCGCCATGATCAACGCCCGGGGGTGCTCGCCCTGGGCGTATTTAATGCGCATTAATAAAGGTAATGTATAAGCGGCCGTCTTGCCGGTGCCTGTCTGCGCAATGCCCAGAATGTCCTGCCCGGCCAGTGCCACGGGGATCGCCTGTTCCTGAATAGGGGTTGGTTCGGTGTAACCTGCTTCCTCAATCGCATTGAGCAATTGGCGGTTGAGCTTGAACTGCTCGAATGTACTTTGCGTCTCTTGCATGACGCAAAGGTACGAAATCTAAAACGGTAGCCGGTTATCAGCCCTTTATAACATCGTCGACCAGCCCCGCAGAGCCGATGTAAAGCGGCGAACGCTGATGGAACGACTCCGGCACAATGTCCAGGATGCTTCCAAACCCGTCGCTGGCCTTCCCACCCGATTTCTCGGCGATAAAGGCCAGCGGATAGCATTCGTACAGCAGCCGCAGCTTGCCTTTCGGGTCCTTTTTAGTCGAAGGATATAGGTAAATGCCACCTTTGAGCATATTCCGGTGGAAATCTCCCACGAGTGAGCCAATGTACCGCGCACTGAAATTCCGCGACTTGCATTGCGCCACATATTGCTGCACAAACTTCGGATAGCTGTGGTAATGCCCTTCGTTCACAGAGTAAATCCTGCCCTCGGCCGGTGTACCTATGTTTTTGTGTGACAAAATGAATTCTCCCAGCGACTGATCGAATGTAAAGCCATTCACACCATCCCCGGTCGAGTACACGAGCATGGTCGAAGAACCGTACAAAATGTACCCCGCAGCCACCTGCTTGCGGCCGCCTTGCAGGAAATCTTCTATCGAAGCGGGGCCGTTAATGGGTGTAACCCTCCTGTAAATGGAGAAAATCGAGCCGATCGAGACATTCACGTCGATGTTCGAAGAGCCGTCGAGCGGGTCCATCGCTACCACGTATTTGCCGTGGTTGTTGCCTGTGTGTATAATGTCTTCTTCTTCCTCTGAAAGAATCGCGCAAACCTCTCCCCCATTTTTTAATGCACGGATAAAGCGGACATTGGCGACGATATCCAGCTTCTGCTGATTTTCACCCTGCACATTCTCCGTCCCGTTCTCACCCGCAATGTCGATCAGCCCGGCGCGGTTGATTTCACGGTTGATAATCTTCCCGGCCAATGCAATGTCGCGAAGCAACTGCGACAGCTCGCCCGTCGCGTACGGGAATGCACTTTGGCTGTGCATGATAAACCGGTCGAGCGTGACGCCCACCGGCACCACCAGATCCTGTACTGTTTTCGTCGCCATAGTCAATTGAATTACAATGAGATTGGCGGGAAATTTACGCCCGGTTTTTTCCTATTTCCAAACAGTTCGAGCTAATAAAATTTTTTAAAAATTAATATAATTTTATCTCCATTAATTCATTGATTAATCCTAAGGGTGAGCCATTTAGGTGGTCGTCCCGTTGCACTTTTTAAATGTCTTATCGACATGAAACCGTATTCCTGCATAACAAAAAAGCACATGGCGCTAACGCCCTGTGCTTTACAAAAGAGTTGTATTTATGACGCTTATCCGAGCCTGGCCAATGCTTCGGTCAGCGTAGCTATTTTCGCTTCGGCATCGGCCTGCTTGGCCCTTTCCTTCTCCACAATGTCGCCTTTCGCATTCGCCACGAAACGTTCGTTCGAGAGCTTTTTCATTACCGATTCGAGGAAGCCCTTGGTGTAATCCAATTCGCGCAAAAGGTTTTCGCGCTCGGCTTCCACATCCAGCTCGTCGGCCAGGTTTACAAAAAACTCGTCCGACTTCACCCGGAACGAATTACCGTCCGCTTCGCCCGTCACAAAGCTGATGCCCTCTACATTCGCCAGCTTTTCGATCAGCGGTGTCAATGTGGTGTAACGCTCGTTCGCGTCCGTGCGGATAGCCAGTGGTAATGCAGTTTTGGGGCTGATACCTTTCGAATTACGCAGGTTTCGGATGGAAGAAACGAGTTCGAACAAGACGTCGAAGTCGTTCAGCAGTGCCTGGTCAAATTCAGCGGCTTGCGGGAAATGCGCCACACAAATGGACTCCTTCTCACCTCTTTCAATGATATTCTGCCAGATTTCTTCCGAAATAAACGGCATGAACGGATGCAGAAGACGCATTAAACGGTCGAAGAAGTCGAGTGTCGAATCGTACGTCGACAAATCGATCGGCTGCTCGAAGCCAGGCTTGATCATTTCCAGGTATTGCGCACAGAAATCGTCCCAGATCAGCTTGTACACCGAATTCAACGCATCCGAAATCCGGAATTTGGAGAAGTGGTCCTGTACTTCGGCCAGGGTCTGGTTCAATTTGCTTTCAAACCATTGTACCGCCAGTTTCGAACCTCCGGGAACCGGCAGCTCGCTGTCCACGGTCCAGCCTTTTACGAGACGGAATGCATTCCATATTTTATTACCAAAATTCCGGCCCTGCTCGATCAGCTTTTCATCGTAGGGCAAGTCATTACCCGCCTGCGAGCTGAAAAGCATCCCGGTACGAATGCTGTCCGCCCCATATTGATCGATCAGATCGATCGGATCGGGCGAATTACCGAGCGATTTCGACATTTTGCGGCCTTGCTTGTCGCGAACGATCCCGGTCAGGTACACATTCTTGAACGGATACCGGCCGCGGTATTCGTAACCCGCGATGATCATCCGCGCCACCCAGAAGAAAAGGATCTCGGGTGCGGTCACGAGATCATTGGTAGGATAGTAGTAATTTACTTCCTCATTATCAGGCTCTTTAATCCCGTTGAAAACCGAGATGGGCCACAGCCACGACGAAAACCACGTATCAAGCACGTCGGGGTCCTGGGTAATGTCTTCTTCGGTCAATGCAAAAAGCTGGTATTCGTGCTGCGCTTTCCGCAATGCCTCCCGCTTCGACTTCGCCACGATCATCGTGCCGTCGTTGAGGTAATAGGCTGGAATGCGGTGGCCCCACCAGAGTTGCCGGCTGATGTTCCAGTCGCGCACATTCTCCATCCAGTGGCGGTAGGTATTCTTGAATTTGGCAGGGATCAGCTGCACGGTATCGTTCATCACGTTCTCGAACGCCGGCTTGCTGATCTCGCCCATTTTCAAAAACCACTGCTCCGAAAGCCGCGGCTCGATCACCGAGTTGGTCCGCTCCGAATGCCCGACGTTGGATTTATATTCCTCGACTTTCACGAGGTTGCCCGACTCTTCGAGCATCTTAATGATCTTCTTCCGCGCCACAAACCGCTCTTCGCCGATAAGGATCTGCGCCTTGTCGTTCAATGTACCGTCCTCGTTCAAAAGGTCGATGATAGGCAGGTTATGGCGTTTTCCAAGCTCGTAATCATTGGTGTCGTGCGCAGGCGTCACTTTCAGGCAGCCCGTTCCGAACTCCATCTCCACGTAGTCGTCCGCGATAATCGGTATGGCACGGTCGATCAAAGGGATCAACACTTTTTTACCAATCAAATGCTGGTAGCGCTCATCCGCAGGGTTCACACAAATCGCCACATCCGCCATAATAGTCTCCGGCCGGGTAGTCGCAATAGTAACCCCTTCCTCCATCCTCCCTTCTCCATCTTCCCCTACAAGAGGATACCGAAGATATACCAACTTCTGGTTCACCTCTTTCATGATCACCTCCTCGTCCGACACCGTCGTGCGCGCCTGCGGGTCCCAGTTCACCATCCGGTGGCCGCGGTATATCTGTCCTTTATTGTACAGGTCGATGAAAACGTCGATCACCGAATCGTACAAATCCGGCTCCATCGTGAAGCGGGTACGGTCCCAGTCGCAGGAAGCGCCGAGTTTGCGCAATTGTTTCAGGATAATGCCGCCATATTTGTGGGTCCATTCCCAGCAGTATTCGAGGAATTCGTCGCGGCTAAGGTCGCGCTTGCTGATGCCCCGCTCTTTGAGCATCGCTACTACTTTGGCCTCGGTAGCAATGGAAGCGTGGTCGGTACCGGGTACCCAGCAGGCCTCTTTGCCTTCCATCCGCGCCTTCCGGATCAGAATGTCCTGAATCGTATTATTGAGCATATGCCCCATGTGCAGCACGCCGGTGACGTTCGGCGGCGGGATCACGATGGTGTAAGGTTCTTTATCGGGATTGGGTTTCGACTGAAAGAACTTGTTCTCGATCCAGTAGGAGTACCATTTGTCCTCTATCTCCTGAGGGGCATAAGTTTTGGAAATCATTGTATAGTCGGAAATTTACCGTAACTGTCGGTTGGTCGTCTTAAAAAGACGGCAAGTTAGGGGTTACAGGCGATATTTCTAAACTATTACTCCTCTTTGCGGACCGGCAGCCAGATCGTAAATGTGCTTCCCTCACCCGGTTTGCTGTGCAGCCGCACCGTTCCTTCGTGCGCTTCCACCATCTTTTTAACATAACTCAACCCAAGCCCGAAGCCTTTCACGTCATGCACATTACCGGTAGGCACGCGGTAGAATGTATCGAACACCCGCTGCTGCTGCTCGCGGCTCATCCCGATGCCCTTGTCGGCGACTGAAATGGCTATGCCGTCGTTCTCGTTTTTAGTGGCAATGTTCAAATGCAGCTTCTCGGGCGAGTATTTGATCGCATTGTCGATGAGGTTATTCAAAATATTGGAAATATGCACCTCGTCGGCGGCCACCACGTCCTCTTCCGCATCGAAATTCAGGTCTACCTCGCCCTCCTTCTGCTCGATCTGCACGCTCTGGCCATTTAATGCGGCTCCGATGAGGTCATGGATGTTGGTTTCCGTGATTTTCAGTTTGACATGCCCCTTATCGAGCAATGCCATTTGCAATACCTTCTCCACGTGCGTCCCAAGCCGCTTGTTCTCCTCGCGGATAATGCCCAGGTAACGGTCGAGCCGCGCGCCTTTCGGATTATCCATGAACGAAGCCGAATTCTCATGCGCCATTTCCGCCGCCAATGCGATGGTCGAGATGGGCGTTTTGAACTCGTGGGTCATGTTATTAATGAAGTCGTTCTTAATGTCCGACAGTTTTTTCTGCCGCAAAATCGTCGTTACGGCCATGTAGAAGCAGGCCATGATCACCGTGATGAGAATGCCCGAGCCGCCGAACATCACGCCCATATTGCTGAGAATGTACCGCTGCTGGTCGGGGAAAAACACGTATAATGCATTCTGCGCGCCCAATGTCTCGTTCGGGAACAGCGATGCCTTGTAAGACCGTTCCTCCCACTCGCCCGGCCGCATGCTCACGGTCGAGAAAATGAGACTATCCGCCGACTGGCCGGTCACCGCCCCGCGAACGGCGAATTCGTAAGGTAATGTGACGCCATTCTGCACCAGCTGCTTTTTCAGCAAAGTATCCAGCAAAAAACGGTTCACGCGCTGCTCGATGGGTCTTTTGGTGTAAATAAAATCCTTCATCACCTCTTTCAGCAACTCCGCCCGGTCGGGTTCCGCGGAGCCGATAATGGCGCGTGATTTTTGTTTAGCACCTTTCGCGTGGTCGGGCAGAGCTACTTTCCGGTTAGCAATGCTTTTGGAAATGGAATCCTTTTTAGTCCAATGGTCGCCTTTTCGCCGGATTTCCGGGTCGCCCATATTACGCATGGCATTGCCCAAACGGCGCTCGTCGTCGAGCCTGCGGCGCATAAATTCGTCGATGCCGGCCATACCGTATTGCTGCGCCTGGAAAAACTCCTCGATAATGCGCTGCTGATGGTCCACCATCACCCTGAAATTGGGACTCAGCACATCGGTGGGCACGGCTTCGGTGATGATCTGGTAGTGGATTTCCTCTCCATTGGGCCCGATGGCCACTTCCATCCGCGGCTGAACGCGTGCGAGCTGCTCCTGCATAGGCACTTTGGGCGTCGTGGAGGGCGTGCGCTTCACGGGCATCTCGCGCAGCTGCGCAATGCGATCGAGCTTGCTTTTTTGTTGTTCAACCTCGATACGGCGTTGCAGCAAGTACATCATTTCCTGCTTTTCCAACCGGTGCACTACCTGCTGTACCGATTCGGATACCTTCTGGTTGAACTGGTCGTTCCGGATCGCGATCGCTTCCCTGATCCAGTACCATTGAAAGCCGATCAGGCCGATCAGGGCCAGGCACATCAGCCCCACGATAATTTGTATTTTCCGTTTGGTCATAATTTCCGCTTCCCGTGTGCAACGCGGGCCGTGCTTTGCCCGACATTTTGCCAGAAACAAATTTAACGTTTAGCCCCCGGCCAGAGGTGTTTTTAACATTATTTAACAACGCCAAAAGCAACATAGCCATGGTTTTGCAATTCATTCAGACTCAAAACAAACAAACGATTATGAAAACTGTTTCTATTCCAAAAATCGCTTGGGCCATCCTGCTGATCGCTGCCCCGGCTATGCTATCCATTGCACAGGCGCAGTCCGACAAAAAGCCTGAGAAAGACGGCGACGGCAAGAAGACGAGCATCCGCATCAGGGTGTCGGAGGACGACAATGGCAAAGTCCGCGACATCGAGAAGAGCTACCAGGTAGGCGCCATGACCGATTCCGACAGACAAAAATTCATCGACAAGGTGCTGGATTCATTGAATGTGGATAAAAAAAGCAAACAAACCATTTCCATTACAGTGGATGACGGTGCCGACGACGTAATTGCGGCTAAAAAGCGCAAGAAAATCGTCATCGACCATCGCGACCCGCGCGAGCCGATGGCATTTCACTGGGACGGCGATTTCAAGTACGACCTCGATTGGGACTCGGAGAAAATGACCGAGAACATGAAGAAAATCCAGAAAAATTTCAACCAGAATTTCCAACCCAAAGCCAGGATGATGCTCCGCGATATGGAGGATTTCAGCAAGGACCTGAGCCGGAACTTCGAATATGCCTGGGATAACAGCAACAATGCAAAAGCGGCGAGTATTCGGTCGCTGAATGCCTATACCAACAACCCGGCCGACGATGTGCTGAACCTGCGTTTCAGTGTGCCGGAAAAAGGGAATGTGACCGTAACGGTAACCGATACGAAAGGCAAGGAAGTTGGTAAAAAGGAAATCCACGAGTTCGAAGGCGAGTACGTGGGCCAGATCGAACTTAAGAAAAATACAAAAGGTACGCTGTTCGTAACGGTGGTCCAGAATGAAGATGGAGCGGTGAAAAGGGTAGTTATACCTTAATTGGAGCCACTTTTACGATAGCGAATCCCCTTTGCCCGAAATGGTAAAGGGGATTTTTCTTGTAAAAATTATGCAACAATTTCACTGACATATAGTAAGAGTTGTAAATTTGCGGCAAATTCACCAATCTACCGCGACATCAATTTTTGAAGCAACTATGCTGAATCTTATACTGTTTGGCCCTCCGGGAGCCGGTAAAGGTACCCAAAGTGAAAAAATAATTGCCAAGTACAATTTGATCCACCTTTCCACAGGAGATCTCCTCCGCTCTGAAATCCAGGCCGGAACCGAGCTGGGATTGAAAGCCAAAACATTGATGGACCAGGGAATCCTGGTGCCCGACGAGGTGGTGATCGGGATGATCGACAACAAGCTGAAAGAGCACCGCGACGCTGCAGGCTTCATTTTCGATGGTTTTCCAAGAACGGTGAAACAAGCAGAAGCATTGGACAACCTGCTTGCCAGCTATAATGAAGGCATTTCCGTCATGGTCGCATTGTCCGTGGACGACGACGAGCTGCTGGCGCGCCTGCTCAACCGCGGGAAAACATCCGGCCGCCCCGACGACCAGAACGAAGAGCTGATTGCGAAACGCATTCAGGAATATAACAGCAAAACCAAACCCGTTGCCGACTACTACCAGGAACAAGGTAAGTTTGTCGCTATCAACGGAATTGGCGAAATCGATTTCATTTTCGGAGAAATTTCGGGTGCTATCGAAGCAGCCTGATTTCCCCATTATTTTCACTATACTCACATGGCCTCCTCCAACTTCATCGACTACGTTAAAATCAATGCGCGCTCCGGTAACGGCGGTGCCGGCTCCATGCACTTCAGACGGGAAAAACACGTCGAGAAAGGCGGGCCGGACGGCGGCGACGGCGGGCGCGGAGGCCACGTGATATTGAAAGGCAATGCCCAGCTCTGGACATTGCTGCACTTGAAATACACCAAGCACGTCAAAGCATTCGACGGCAAAGGCGGCGAAGGCGGCCGGCGCACCGGGGCGATCGGAAAGGACATTATCCTGGAAGTGCCGCTGGGCACCATCGCCAAAAACGCCGAAACCGGGGAAGAACTCTTCGAAATTACCGAGGACGGACAGGAAAAAATCCTGTTGCGCGGCGGTCGGGGCGGCATGGGTAACGACCATTTCAAATCAGCTACCAACCAGACGCCCCAGTACGCCCAGCCCGGCGAGCCCGGCAGCGAGGAATGGTTCATTCTCGAACTGAAAGTATTGGCCGACGTCGGCCTGGTAGGTTTCCCGAATGCGGGCAAATCTACATTACTCTCGGTGGTATCGGCTGCCAAGCCTGAAATTGCCGATTATCCATTCACAACCCTGGTTCCCAACCTCGGCGTGGTCGCTTACCGCGATTACAAATCATTCGTAATGGCCGACATTCCGGGCATTATCGAGGGGGCTTCACAGGGCCGCGGGCTCGGTCTCCGCTTCCTCCGCCACATCGAACGCAACGCTATCCTGCTTTTCCTCGTACCAGCCGATAGCGAAGACATCGAAGCGGAATACCAGACCCTCGTACAGGAGCTGCGACTGTACAACCCATCACTCCTTGACAAGAGCCGTATTCTGGCCATTTCCAAAATGGATGTAATCGCTGACGAAGAGCGGGTTGCATTACTGAAAAATCTACCGAACGGTATCCCAACTCTTCTAATTTCTGCAATTACCCAAGAAGGAATTGAACAATTAAAAGACAAAATATGGGAACTGATCAATTCACCGTTTCCCGTACAATAATATTTTCTTGAACAAGGCAACCATTCGATGCAAATTGTGTGTCCGAGATGTTATTTCAAAGATTTTTCAGTCACCATGAGACACTATCTACCGTATTTGTATTGGGTAGTATTTAGCATTATTTCTTTCACTGCACACGGACAAATCACCCTCGATTTCCCTTCAGACCGCGCCGTTTTCCAGCGGGACAAAAGCAATAGAGCCAGCATTTTCATTTCAGGGACCTATACCAAGGTCGCCGACAAAGTCGAAGCCAAGCTTACCAGCCGCAATGGGACTGGCTCCAACAAGGATTGGACCCCCGTCAAAGAAAATTTGGCCGGCGGTTTCTTTTCCGGCACGCTCAACGACGTGCAGGGCGGCTGGTATAAGCTCGAAATCAGACTGATAAAAGGCGGCCAGGTGGTAGGCACCAGTTCGGTAGAGCACGTGGGGGTAGGCGAAGTGTTCATGGTCGCCGGGCAGTCCAACGGCGAAGGATACTTCAATGACGAGCCGGGCAAACCCTACTTCGATTGGGGAGTGCAAGGGGCCGGGGAAGACCAGGTCAGCGCAGTAGACCATATGAATGCGCAGCCGATAGAAGGCCTGCCAGCCATCGGGTCGGACTACCCGTATCCGTCTTTCCGGCACGTGGATTCACAGACCAACATCTCCCCACGCGGGCGATCAGCCTGGAACTGGGGACGAGTGGGCGACAAACTGAGCACAAAACTTGGCGTACCCGTACTTTTCTACAATGTAGCCTGGTACGGAACGCACATCGGCGCATGGCGCGAAAGCATTTCGGGCAATCTGGCCAAGTCTTATTACGCCGACAAATATTTCGAGCCCGCCGGGATGCCGTTCAGCAACATGCGCGAGGTAATTCGCCGCTACACTTCACTTACTGGATTGAGAGGAATACTATGGATTCAGGGCGAAGCGGATAATGACAGAAACACAGGCAGGGATGAATATTTCAACGACCTGAAAGCGGTCATCGAGGCTTCCAGAAATGAATCGGGTAAAAACATTTCATGGATGGTGTCCCAGACCTCCTACAATAACAGAAATCAGACTGATAACGAGGTGATCGAAGGTCAGGCACGGGTTATCAACAATGTCCCCAATGTATTCCAGGGCCCGCTTACGGACCTGATACAGATCCCGCGCACCGATTCTCCCAACAACATGCTGGAAGGCGTACACTTTATGAAGGATGGCCTCACCCAGCTTGCAGACGCCTGGTACGATCGCCTTAACGACGATTTTTTCAACCGCTCGGAACCTTACCAGGGAATGACACCGCTGAATGTTGTCGCTTCCTGTGCGGGTAATGGCAATGTGACCCTGAGCGTGCAAAATGGCGGATTGCGCGATTTCAGCTGGTCGAATGGAGGAAATTCCAGCAGCGTGCAGGTTGGCAACGGTACCTACCGCGTTACCGCCCGCGACGACCGCAACAACCTGATCTGGTCGCCGGAAATCCGGGTAAATGAACAGATTCAGCCGAACCAACCGACTATTACCATCGACGGAAGCAACCCGGTTTGCGTAGGGAATACGGCTACGTTGGTGTCGAGTATCGAGGACAATGCCACCTGGAATACTGGTGCCACAGGCGCACGCCTGCCTGTGACCGCGGGAGGGGAATATTTTGTAAAGGTTAAAAACATTTACGGCTGCGAATCGACGTCGGAAAAGGTGACTATGCGCGTAGTAACATCGCCATTGCCTGATACACCGAAAATTACCGCCTCGGGCGTAACCACTTTCTGCCAGGGCGGCGAGGTGACGCTTACTTCCGATTCGAAAGTTAAAAGTGTGTGGTCGAACGGCGTAACCAATGCTACGATTACCGCGGTGACGTCAGGCGATTTCCGCGTACGTGCACTGAACGACGAGGGCTGCTACTCGCCCGAATCCCAGGCTGTGGCGGTGAAGGTTAATCCATTGCCTGCCAAACCGCAGATCTCGCTGAGCGGCGAAACGACCTTCTGCGACGGCGGTAATGTAACTATGACTTCGAATTACGATTCAGGCAACATCTGGAGCACGACCGCTACTACCAAAACCATTTCAGTAACCACTACTGGTACATTCTCACTCACCCAGCGCGACGGCAACGGCTGCGAAGCCAAATCCGACGAAGTAGCCGTGAAAGTGAATCCGCTGCCGGCCACACCGACCGTCACCTCATTGCGCCCGACCACCTTCTGCGACCGCGATTACACTCGCTTGCGCAGCAGTGAGGCATATTCTTATCAATGGAGCAATGGCTCGACGGAGCGTGAAATCGAGATACGGACTTCCGGCAATTTTACTATTTCGGCCAAAGATGCAAATGGCTGCGTGTCGCCGGTATCGCCCGTGGTGCAAGTCGTAGCAAACCCGCTACCGCCCACCCCGACAATCACCGCCGACGGCCCGACCACTTTCTGCGCCGACCTGAGCGTAAACCTTACATCGACCAACGCCGCGGGCTTCCTGTGGAGCAATGGCGCTGCTACCCAGACCTTAAAAGTGACATTGGCCGGCACCTATTCGGTACAGACGATCAACGAGTTTCAATGCTACTCCGATCCGAGTAACCAGATCAGCACGCAAACACTCGCATTGCCGCCTTCACCGACCGTTACCGCACGCCAGGCTACGACTTTCTGCGACGGCGATACGATCTTCCTGAAAGCAGTCAACGGCAATGAATTCTTCTGGAACAACGGCCTGGCCGGCGACAGTATCGAAGTTTTCAAAACCGGCGATTACGCGGCGCGGATTATGGACGACAAGGGTTGTTATTCGCCTTATTCTTCTGCTGTGCCCGTGGATGTGAAGCCTTCACCCACGCCCCCGACGATCAAACAAGTCGGTGTATTTACGCTTTTCGCAGAAAATAACCTGAGCACCGGCGATCACGTCTGGAAATATAACGACGTGGAACTGACCGAAAACACCGCGACGTTGAAAGCAGTCCGTGCGGGCAATTATGTGGTGAACAATACCATCGTTTACAGTCCTACGCTCACGTGCGCGTCTGAGTTTTCGGCACCGTTCCTGTTCTATCTGGACACGGCAAACCCAGGTTTCGTAGCCTACCCGAACCCGAATGCGACCGAGCGCGTGACGATCGAAACATTGACCAACCTGGTCAATGCCGACGTTCAGATCATCGACAGCCGTGGCATTATCCATCGTACTTATAAAGTTGCCAAGTTCGACAGCAGGCAATACTTCAACCTCAACGGGCTTTCCAGCGGACTTTACGTCATCCGCATCACCTCTGCATCGTTCAATGCGACGCAAAAGCTGGTGATTGTAAGATAAGGGGGCATTCAAGTGCCCCCGCTTCAAAAAAACGGAATAGTGATATTTTAGCCAAAATAATCCCTTACATTTGTGACTGTTTTGTCTTTGAATAGATTAGCAAAATCAAAAACTCAATCTTTATAGCCTCTAGAACTTTACCTGTATCAGAATTACCAATGCGTTATAGAATTATTCTTCCGGTAGTGGCAAAGGCATTGCTGTTGGTTTGTCTCGTATCATCCACGGTTTTCTCCCAAATTAAAATCACATCTCCTACATTTCAGGCCGTCTATCAACGGGATATTTCTGGCCAACGGGAGCTGACGGTGTCGGGAACGTTCACCGCGCTGATGGATAAGATCGAGGCCAGGGCCGTACCTGTTGTACAGGGACAAGGCATTGAAACGCCATGGAAAGATTTGCAGGTAGCCCCTAAGGGAGGTGTCTTCATGGGTAAGATCACACTTTACGGTGGCTGGTACACGCTGGAAGTGCGAGGCATCGCAAACGGTAAGGTAGTAGGTCGCGACGTCTTATCCCGCGTGGGGATCGGAGAGGTATTCATTATCGCAGGACAGTCCAATGCGCAGGGCCTTAAAGGAAAGCCTACCCCTCCTGGGGCTGTCGACGACCGGGTGCTTTACATCGACAACTACGAGAACGATCCGTTGGGAACTTACAAGGACGTGCTCACAGATCCGGTGCCTCCTACATTCTCCAAAATTACAAGCAGCATTAAAACGATGTCGCCACGCGGCCAGACGGCCTGGTGCTGGGGTGCGCTGGGTGATTTGCTCGTTGAGAAACTGAATGTACCCATTCTTTTTATTAATGTGGCCTGGGAAGGGACGTCCGTTACCAACTGGTCGGAAAGTGCCTCAGGTCAAAAAACGGTGAGTTTTTACGGATACAACTATAACCCCGGAATGCCTTATGCCAACCTGCGCATTTCAGCGCGGAACTACGGCAACCAGTACGGTCTCCGTGCGGTTCTGTGGATGCAGGGCGAGACCGACGGTTTCTTCGGTACCACACAAGCGGTATACCGTTCGAGCCTGCAAACGGTGATCGACAAACTACAAGCCGACACGCAAAAGCGGATCACGTGGGTGATTGCTCGCACGAGCTTGTCATCGGGCGACGATAAAGTGGACCCGAAACCCTACCCAGGCATCATCGCCGCACAAAACGCGGTCATCAATACACCATTCAACCCGACTTACCCGGGACCACAAACCGACGTGCTCGTACCGGACCGCAAGGACGGCCTTCACTTCGAAGGGGAAGCCGAGCTTCGGATCCTGGCGAATGCATGGAACGAAAGCCTGGATATTAATTTCTTCGGTACCGTCACCCCTGCTGCACCAGTAGCATTGCCGGTGATCACCACCGCCTGTACTTCCGCAAACAATGCGGTGACGCTCTCGCTGCCGGCGGGATATTCTTCATACGAATGGAAGAGCTCCAACGAGCAGAACCCGATCGGTATCGGCAGCTCGGTGACGGTGAACAAAGCGGGAACTTACCGCGCTACCGTTCGCGACGCGGCTGGTAACTCCATTCTGACCCCGGTGGTAGTGCTCGACCACGATGCCAGACCGGCGCAGCCGAGCATTCTGCAAACCGGCGAGCAGCAGGCATGTGCGGATTCGTCGTTCCAATTCTCGGTGAATGATGAAGGGTATATTTATAACTGGTTCAAAGAAAACACCACCACGGCCATTGCTGCGGGTTCGATTGCCAAAATCGGCGAGAGCGGTAACTACTATGTGAAGGCCCAGAACATTTTCGGCTGCGTTTCGGATAATTCCAGCGCTTCGAAGCTCACGATCCGCGCCAAAATCAGCAAGCCGGTCATCGCGCCATCGGGGCCGTTCAGTATTTCGGCGAGCATTCCCGAAGGCGGCGAAGTGAATGAGAGTTTCCTATGGAGACGCCCGGGATCGGAAAGCGACACGACGGCAACACTCATCAAGATCCTGAAATCGGGCGTGTACTCTACCCGCGCGAAAGTTACTTACTCGATCGGTAGCAACAATCTTGTTTGCTATTCCGACACCGCTTCCCGTGAGTTCAAAACCAATGAGCAAAACGAGGTGGTAATCTATCCGAACCCCAGCCAGGGCACCTACATTTACATCGAATCGCGCGATAATATCAAGGATGCGACATTTACGCTGTACGATATCTACGGACGCATCATCAAAACCACCGCTCCGAAGCTTCTCGACGGCCGCGCACAGATCGACGTGGGCGTTCTGCCGACCGGGAAATACATTCTACGGGTTACCGGTCAGGGACAGAGCCTTACGAAGCAAATTGTGATCAGGTAAACATTCTTTCTTTGTTTAGTACTAAATAAGCCCCGCAATCACGGGGCTTATTTAGTATGATACTAATTAGACGAAAGAATTTGATTGATAAATTTGCAAAGCCTAATTTTGAGAAACGGGAAAGAATGTAACCCGCCAACAACCGTTTTGCGGCATTCCTGACCGGTTTTAAACCGACCCATTGAGATGAAAAACGAATATCTCCCTTCCGACTATTTGCCCATCATTGTGCAATTTTTGCTCGCTGCCGGTTTTATCGGTGGCACGATGATTGTCACACACCTCATCGGCCCAAGCCGCAGAAGCAAATTGAAAGATGACCCGTTTGAATGCGGTATCGAGTCGGTTGGTGACGCCAGAACGCCTATTTCCGTGAAGTACTTTCTGGTAGCGATCCTGTTTGTGTTGTTTGATGTAGAGGTGATTTTCATGTACCCCTGGGCCGTGAATTTCAAAGGTCTGGGATTGTTCGGTTTTGTAGAAATGCTGTTGTTCATGGCCCTGCTGCTTGCCGGTTTCTATTACGTGATCCGGAAAGGTGTGTTGAACTGGGAAGAATAGGCCGGAACGCTCAAAATTTTTGTCAATTATGAAAGAAGTAAAGATAGTTGAAGCTCCTGACGGGCACAGCGGAGCGGGTTTTTTCGCGACTTCGCTCGATCAGGCCATCGGTTTGGCACGGAGCTACTCCCTCTGGCCGCTCCCTTTTGCGACCTCTTGCTGCGGTATCGAGTTCATGGCTACCATGGGCGCGCATTACGACATTTCACGTTTCGGTTCCGAGCGCCCGAGCTTCTCGCCGCGCCAGGCCGATTTGCTGATGGTGATGGGCACCATTGCCAAGAAAATGGCGCCGGTAGTGAAGCAGGTATATCTCCAAATGGCCGAACCACGCTGGGTAATGGCCGTAGGCGCCTGCGCTTCCAGCGGCGGTATTTTCGATACGTACAGCGTTTTGCAGGGTATCGACCGCATTATCCCAGTGGATGTTTACGTCCCCGGATGCCCGCCGCGCCCTGAGCAGATCATCGACGGCCTCATGCAGATCCAGTATCTGGCTCAAAATGAAAGCCTTCGCCGCCGGAATACCGACGAATACCAGGAACTTTTGGCATCTTATCAAATTCAATAAACCCCTATGCTGACTAACCAGGAGGTAGCCGAAGGGCTTTTGGAAAAATTCGGTGATCAGGTTTTCGATTTCGAAGAACCTTACGGGCTCCTCACTCTTTCATCGACGCGCGAAGAAATCCTTCCGCTGCTGGAATACCTGAGAGATCACAAAACCTGGCAGGTTATCTTTCTCACCGACATTACCGGTGTGCAATATCCTGACAACAAAGGACAGGAGTTCGTGGTGGTCTATCACCTGCACAGCTTCGTCCATAACTTCCGCATTCGCATTAAAGTAGCCCTTTCGGAGGCTGACATTCATATCCCGACCGCCACCGGCCTATTCGCATCGGCCAACTGGATGGAGCGGGAAACGTTCGATTTTTTTGGTATATTGTTTGACGGGCACCCTAACCTTCGCCGCATTCTCAACATCGAGGAAATGGACTACCATCCCATGCGCAAGGAGTACCCGCTCGAAGACGCTACCCGCGAAGACAAAATTGATGCCCTATTCGGTCGCTGACCTTTTTTGAGCAAGACATGGCAGATATTGAATTATTACCGCATAACGTCCCTTCTCAAAGCGAGCTCCCCGAGCTGGTTGAAGAACTGACAACCCTTAACCTCGGTCCTACCCACCCCGCTACCCACGGTATTTTCCAGAACATCCTCAAAATGGATGGCGAAAAGATCGTTTCCGGGGAGCAGACCATCGGTTATATCCACCGTGCATTTGAGAAAATCGCCGAAAGAAGGCCTTTTTATCAAATCACCACCCTCACCGACCGTATGAACTACTGTTCGTCCCCGATCAACAATATGGGATGGCACATGACGGTCGAGAAGCTGCTCGGCATTGAAGTTCCGAAGAGAGCGCAATACATCCGCGTGATCATGATGGAGCTCGCCCGCATTACCGACCACATCATTTGTAACAGTATCCTCGGTGTGGATACCGGTGCATTCACCGGCTTCTTGTATGTAATGCAGAAGCGTGAGGAGGTTTACGAGATTTACGAGGAAGTCTGCGGCGCGCGCCTTACCACCAATATGGGCCGCGTAGGCGGTATGGAGAGAGACCTTTCCAGCACGGCCATCCGCAAGATCAACGAGTTCATCAAATCATTCCCGCCGGTGTTGCGCGAGTTGGAAAAGCTCCTCAACCGCAACCGGATTTTCATGGACCGGACCATAAACGTAGGTCCTATTTCCGCGGAAAGAGCATTGTCATACGGCTTTACCGGCCCTAACCTGCGCGCAGCGGGTGTGGACTACGACGTGCGGGTGATGAACCCCTATTCTTCTTACCAGGACTTCGATTTCGAAGTGCCTATCGGCCAGAGCGGCGATACTTTCGACCGTTATATGGTCCGTAACGAAGAAATGTGGCAAAGCCTTAAAATCGTCGAGCAGGCCATTAACAACCTGCCGGAAGGCCCATATTATGCGGATGCGCCCGAATTCTATTTGCCTCCGAAACAGGAAGTATATAAAAACATGGAAGCGCTGATTTACCATTTCAAGATCGTAATGGGTGAAATCGACGCGCCGGCCGGTGAAGTATACCACGCTGTGGAAGGCGGGAACGGCGAGCTGGGCTTCTACCTCATCAGCGATGGCGGCAGGGCTCCTTACCGACTGCATTTCCGCAGGCCGAGCTTTATTTATTATCAGGCATATCCTGAAATGTGCAAGGGCTCGTCCCTGTCGGACGCGATCCTGACAATGAGTAGCCTGAATGTCATCGCAGGTGAATTGGATGCTTAAAGTTTTGAAAAGACCCTATTAGAAATGACCGAATCACCTAATCTGGTTGCGTTCACACCCGAACGACTTGAACAAGTAAAAGAGATTATCGCACGATATCCGGAGGGCCGCCAAAAGTCGGCTCTTTTGCCCGTTTTGCACGTGGCCCAGGAACAATGGGGCTGGGTAAGCAGCGAGGTGATGGATTACGTGGCTGGTCTTCTGAATATACAGCCTGTCGAAGTGTATGAAGTGGCTACATTTTACACGATGTACCACCTCGACCCGGTGGGCAAGCACGTGATCGAATACTGCCGTACAGGACCTTGCTGCCTCATGGGCGGAGAAGATGTGTACGGTCATCTTAAGAAAAAACTGGGTATCGAAGCGGGTGAAACGACCGCCGACGGCCTGTTTACATTGAAAGAAGTAGAATGCCTTGCAGCCTGCGGCTGGGGGCCGGTTTTCCAGATCCGCGAGCAGTTCTACATGAACCTGACCAACGAGAAGGTCGACCAAATCATCGAAGATTTAAGTAAATAAGCTTTTAGCAGCTGAAAATATTATCCTCAAATGGCTAGAAAAATTTTAACGGAGCATATTAATGTCCCCGGTATCGAAACCTTCGATGTTTATCGCAAACAGGGAGGCTATACTGCCGTTGAAAAGGCTATCAAAACCATGACCCCGGAAGAGGTGGTGGAAGAAGCGAAGAAATCCGGCGTACGCGGCAGAGGTGGTGCGGGTTTCCCGATGGGTATGAAATGGGGCTTCCTGGCCAAGCCCGAGGGTGTTCCCCGTTACCTGGTGTGTAACGCCGATGAATCGGAGCCGGGTACGTTCAAGGACCACCATTTAATGAAATCCATCCCTCACCTGCTGATCGAGGGGATGATCATTTCCAGCTTCGCATTGGGTGCCAACAAGTCGTTCATCTACGTGCGCGGCGAGCTCATGTACGTCATCCGCATTCTCGAAAAAGCCATTGCAGAAGCGAAAGCACAAGGGTTTTTAGGTAAAAATATCCTCGGCTCGGGCTATGACCTCGAACTGGTGGTACAGCCCGGAGGCGGCGCTTATATCTGCGGCGAAGAAACCGCATTGCTCGAATCGCTTGAAGGAAAAAGAGGTAACCCGCGTAATAAGCCGCCATTCCCCGCGGTGAAAGGTCTTTACCAAAGCCCTACCGTGGTGAACAACGTCGAGTCTATCTCCAATATGCCTTGGATTATCAACAATGGCGGCGATGCTTATGCACAAATTGGAATTGGCAGAAGTACCGGTACCAAATTAATTTCGGCTTCGGGCCACATTCAAAAGCCGGGCGTTTACGAAATCGAGCTGGGCGTGAGTGTGGATGAATTTTTGAACTCCGACGAATATTGTGGCGGTATCCGCAAGGGCCACCATTTGAAAGCATTGGTAGCCGGCGGATCGTCCGTACCTATTTTGCCTGCCAATTTGATAACCAAAACCGCGGCCGGCGAGGATCGTCTGATGACATACGAATCGCTTTCCGATGGCGGTTTCGCAACAGGTACCATGCTGGGTTCGGGCGGGTTTATCGTTTTTGACGAAACGGCCTGTATCGTTCGCAACACCTGGAATTTCTCCCGCTTTTATCACCATGAATCATGCGGCCAATGCAGCCCGTGCCGCGAAGGAACGGGCTGGATGGAGAAAGTCCTCCACCGCATCGAGCACGGTCACGGCAGCATGCACGACATCGACCTGCTCGTAGATATTTCAAAGAAAATAGAAGGTAACACCATTTGTCCGCTCGGCGATGCCGCTGCCTGGCCCGTAGCCAGCGCGATCCGCCATTTCCGAGACGAATTTGTGTGGCACATCACCCACCCGCAGGAAGCTACGGCTCCGGGCGCGGTGTATATGGGTGAAATGGCCCTGGTGTAACAGATCTTAGAACATTGTACAGGATTGGACATGGAAGAAGTTAAACCCCAATTGTTGAAAATTACATTCGATGGCATCGAGGTCGAAGTTGAACCCGGTACTACTATCATGCAGGCGGCGCGCAAGATCGCCGAGGCGGATGAGAGCCAGGGCCACCTCGTTCCGCCGGCGATGTGCTACTATAAACCGCTTCCGGTTTCCGGAGGTAAATGCCGCGCTTGTCTCGTAAAAGTGACCGCTGGCTCAGCGAAAGACCCTCGTCCGATGCCGAAACTTGTTCCTTCGTGCATTACACAAGTGCAGGACGGCATGGTGGTAGAAAACACGACCAACGAGGCAGTACTCGACACCCGCAAAAGCATTGTGGAGTTCCTGCTCATCAACCACCCGCTCGACTGTCCTATCTGCGACCAGGCCGGTGAATGCCATTTGCAGGATTTCGCATTTGAGCATGGTTCGGTGAAAACGCGTTACGAGGAAGAAAGAAGGACTTTTGATAAAATCGATATCGGCCCGCATGTGC
This sequence comes from Dyadobacter beijingensis DSM 21582, assembly GCF_000382205.1. GTDB lineage: Bacteria > Bacteroidota > Bacteroidia > Cytophagales > Spirosomataceae > Dyadobacter > Dyadobacter beijingensis. Next base: position 118,760 of record NZ_KB907787.1, on the reverse strand, counting down.
AGCTGCACATGACGCGATGCATTCTTTGCTACCGCTGCGTGTACACGGCAGACCAGATCACCGACGGACGCGTTCATGGTGTCATGAACCGCGGAGATGCTTCCGAAATCAGCACTTACATTGAAAAAGCGATCGATAACGATTTCTCCGGAAACGTGATCGACGTGTGCCCGGTAGGCGCATTGACCGATAAGACATTCCGTTTTAAAAACCGCGTGTGGTTCTCCAAACCGGAAGACGCGCACCGTGATTGCGACAAATGCTGCGGCAAGGTGACATTGTGGTACCGCGGCGACGAGGTAATCCGCGTAACTGCCCGCAAGAATACCTGGGGAGAGGTGAACGACTTCATTTGCAATACCTGCCGTTTTGAGACCAAACAAACCAGCTCATGGGTATTGGAAGGCCCTACCAAGGTAAAACGCAGCTCGGTCATTTCTGCCAACAAATACCGCAAAGATCTCGTTAAGAAGCCCGATTTCGCATTGAAACTGGCCGCAACCCAGTTCAAGGCGATCGACGATACGCGCCCTTACGTGACCGACGAAGACACGATCCGTCACCAGAGCATTGAGAATAACGACAAGGCCAACCACCGTTCATTGGCGGCCAACAATAATTAAGAGAATCAAGTCAAAGCAGCCGGATAAAATTGCTTTCAAATGGATTTAGTAGAATTTCTTGTTAAAACCGTCACCATCGTTGCCGTTTTCGGGCTTACGCTCGTGATCGCCATGTATTCGACCTGGGCCGAGCGTAAAGTAGCGGGTTTCATCCAGGACCGCAGCGGACCTAACCGGGCCGGTTGGGGCGGACTTTTGCAGCCGCTGGCCGATGCCGGTAAAATGTTCTTCAAAGAGGATTTTATCCCCGCATTAGCTAACAAATGGCTTTTTATCGCAGGCCCGAGTTTGGCGATGCTCACGGCATTGCTGGCCAGCGCGGTAATTCCATTCGGCAGCACATTCCGCATTGCAGGTCATGAAGTGCCGTTGCAGGGCGTGGAATCGAACATTGGTATTTTGTACGTTTTCGGCGTCGTGGCGCTGGGTGTGTATGGTATCATGGTAGGTGGCTGGGCTTCCAACAACAAGTTCTCACTCCTCGGAGCCATTCGTGCGGCTTCGCAGAACATTAGCTACGAGGTGGCCATGGGCCTGTCGCTCATCGCGATCCTGATGATGAGCAGTTCGCTTTCGCTGGGCGAAATCGTGGCGCAGCAGCACGGGATGAACTGGAATATCTTCTACCAGCCGCTGGGCTTCATCATTTTCATCACCTGCTCATTTGCTGAATGTAACCGCGTCCCTTTCGATCTTCCTGAATGCGAAACGGAGCTTGTAGGCGGCTATCACACGGAATACGGCAGTATGAAACTCGGTTTCTATCTGTTTGCGGAGTATATCAACATGTTCATTTCCTCGGCGATCATTTCAGTGCTCTACTTCGGCGGTTATAACTACCCCGGAATGGACTTTGTATATGAGCAACTGGTAAAATCGCTCGGAACAGAGGTAGGCCATAACATTGCGACACTGATCGGGACGGCTGTTTTCTTCGGGAAAGCGTTGTTCTTCGTGTTCTTCTACATGTGGGTGCGCTGGACGATCCCGCGCTTCCGCTACGACCAGCTGATGAACCTCGGCTGGAAGAAGCTGATCCCTCTTGCTATTATTAACATTCTCATCACCGGTGCAGCCGTGCTTTTCCTGAAGCCTGCCATTACCGCGTGGTTGAACTAATTCCAAAATCGTATTGCCATGCAATTGACAAATCGCTCAAAGCAAGTAAGCAATAAACAAATGACGCTGGCGGAGCGCGCCTACCTGCCTGCTATTGCAACCGGTCTGGCGATTACGATCAAGCACTTTTTTGCCAAGAAAGTAACGATCCAATACCCGGAAGTGAAACGGTACCTGGGACCGGTTTTCCGCGGACGACATATCCTGAAAAGAGACGCCGACGGCCGCGAGCGGTGTACAGCCTGCGGATTGTGCGCGGTAGCATGCCCTGCGGAAGCGATTTCCATGGTAGCGGCCGAGCGCGTAAAAGGGGAAGAAAACCTGTACCGTGAAGAAAAATACGCGGCGGTTTACGAAGTGAACATGCTGCGCTGCATCTTCTGCGGCCTTTGCGAGGAAGCATGCCCGAAACAGGCCGTTTATCTGCGCCACGACGAGTTCGTGCCGGTATTCACCGAGCGCGACCAGGTTATCTGGGGCAAGGATCTTCTCGTGGAAGATATGAACAACCGCTACACCCGCGAGGCCTGGACGAAGGAGGAGGCTCACTTGCTCGACGCAAAAAGAGCCAATGGAGAAGCAACCAATGTTGTCCCAAGAGCTATTCCCTGATCGGTAAACCAAGACTGTCAGCAGTTACAAACATTATGAATTCAGCAGTATCATTTTTTTACTTTCTCTCCTTCCTGACCATCCTGAGCGCGGTGATGGTCGTGGTATCGCGTAACCCTATTCACAGCGTGCTATACCTGATCCTGACGTTTTTCACGCTTTCAGGTCACTATATCCTGCTGAATGCGCAGTTCCTGGCGGCGGTGAACATCATCGTCTACGCCGGGGCGATTATGGTACTTTTTCTCTTTGTGATCATGTTTTTAAATATGAAGCAGGATCAGGAGGAAGCCAAAACCAATCTCACCAAAATAGCCGCCACGATTGTCGGCGGGACCGTATTCGTGATCCTTTTCGGTGCATACCGCAAAACGGCCATCGAGCCATTCAATCCGCAAACTTACGATTCACAGGTGGGTATGATCGAAAACCTCGGCCATATGCTTTTCCGAGAATACCTGCTGCCATTTGAATTAGCGTCCATTCTGCTGCTGGTAGCAATGGTAGGTGCTGTGTTGCTGGGTAAAAGAGAGATTGGCGAGCGCCACTTTTAGGAGTCCATGAGTTTAAAGTTTATGAGTTTTTAATTTAACTCTAAACAAACAGACATAAAAAATGGAGATGCCCTTTCGGACATCTCCATTTTTGTTTTATCCGCTTCCGGATTACGCTTCCTCCACTTCGGAGTAAGCTTCAACCGGGATACAAGAGCAAATCAGGTTGCGATCGCCGTAGGCGCTGTCCACGCGGCTTACACTTGGCCAGAACTTGTTGAAACGCAGGTATGGCAGTGGGAATGCGGCTTTTTCACGGCTGTAAGAACGTGTCCAGTTCTCGCTCAGCAATACGCGGGAAGTATGCGGTGCATTCTTCAAAACGTTGTCTGCACGGTCTGCAACGCCTTCTTCCACTTCACGGATTTCGTTACGGATCGAGATCATCGCATCGCAGAAACGATCCAGCTCCGCTTTTGATTCGGATTCGGTCGGCTCGATCATCAATGTACCGGCAACGGGGAATGAAAGCGTCGGTGCGTGGAAACCGTAATCCATCAGGCGTTTGGCCAGATCCTCCGCTTCTACACCCGCCGCTTTGAAGCCACGGCAGTCGACGATCATTTCGTGCGCACAGCGGCCATTTGTACCCGTGTAAAGCACTTCAAAATGCCCGCTCAGGCGTTCCTTAATATAGTTCGCATTCAGGATGGCGTATTTGGTCGCATTGGTCAATCCTTCTCCGCCCATCATCGCAATGTACGCGTAAGAGATCGTGAGAATGCTCGCGCTGCCGTAAGGTGCAGCGGAAACAGCTCCGGCCTGGCCGTTTGGCAGGTGATCAGGCTGCGTGCTGAAATTCACGTGGCCCGGCAGGAACGGCATGAGGTGCTCGGCCACGCCGATCGGTCCTACGCCAGGGCCGCCGCCGCCATGAGGGATACAGAATGTTTTATGCAAATTGAGGTGGCAAACGTCGGCGCCGATACTCGCGGGGCTGGTCAATCCAACCTGTGCATTCATATTCGCACCGTCCATATAAACTTGTCCGCCGAATGAATGGATCATTTCGCAGATCTCGATAATGCTTTCTTCGTAAACACCGTGCGTCGAAGGATAGGTTACCATCAAACACGACAGCTCGTTCGCATATTGCTCTGCCTTTGCGCGCAAGTCCGCTACGTCGATATTACCGCGCTCGTCGCATTTGGTAACCACCACCTTCATACCGGCCATTACCGCCGAAGCAGGGTTGGTACCGTGCGCCGAGGACGGGATGAGCGCCACATTGCGGTGCACATCGCCACGGCTTTCGTGGTAGGCACGGATCGCCATCAAACCGGCATATTCGCCTTGTGCACCTGAGTTAGGCTGGAATGACATCGCCGCAAAACCGGTGATTTCGCAAAGCCAGATATTCAGCTCGCTTACCAACTGGGCGTAACCGCCGACCTGGTTGGTTGGCGCAAACGGGTGCAAACCGCCAAATTCCGGCCATGTCAGCGGGATCATTTCGGCAGTCGCATTGAGTTTCATGGTGCAGCTGCCGAGCGAGATCATCGAATGGACCAATGAAAGGTCTTTGTTCTCCAATGATTTCAGGTAACGCAGCATTTCGTGCTCGGTGTGGTGCGTGTTGAAAACCGGGTGCGTCAGGTATTCCGACGTTCTTACCAGGTTCTCAGGAATCGAAATTTCGAGTTCCTCGTCGATCACCATCTCACCCTGGAAGCCGGAAATTTCGGCAAACACATTCAGCAATGCGATCACGTCGTCGAAAGTCTTGGCCTCGTCGAACGAAACGGAAAGGCTCTCGTCGCCGTGGTAAAGCAGGTTAATACCATATTTCAACGCCTGTTCGCGCAGCTTGCGCGTCAATGGCGTATTGATCGTCACCGTATCGAAAAAGTTTTCGGTGGTAACGTCGTAGTTGAATTTCTTTACCGTGTCCACGAAAAGGCGTGTGAGCCCATGCACGCGGGACGCAATATTTTTAATGCCTTCCGGCCCGTGGTATACAGAGTATGCCCCGGCGATCACTGCCAGCAAAACCTGTGCGGTACAAATATTCGAAGTCGCCTTCTCGCGGCGGATGTGCTGCTCGCGGGTCTGCAACGCCATGCGCAATGCGCGGTTGCCTTCGCCATCCACCGATACGCCGATAATGCGGCCCGGAATCTGACGTTTGTAAGCATCTTTCGTCGCGAAATACGCTGCGTGCGGGCCGCCATAGCCCATCGGCACGCCGAAGCGCTGCGACGAGCCTATTACCACATCGGCACCCATCTCGCCCGGCGATTTCAGGAGCGTCAATGCGAGCAGGTCCGCGGCCACGGCTACGGTAATGCCCAGTTCGTGGGCGGTAGAGATAAAATCGGTGTAGTCGATCACTTCGCCGTTGGTGGCGGGGTATTGTACCAGCGCGGCGTAAATATTTTCGTCGGAGAGGTCAGCCGTCGCGTGGTTGCCTACCACCACGTCGATGCCGATCGGCTTCGCGCGGGTATAAATGAGGTCGATCGTTTGCGGGTGGCAAAGTTCCGATACGAAAAAGGTATTCGCTTTTTTTCTCGATGGCCCTTTCAGCGCGTGCAGCATGGTCATCGCCTCGGCTGCCGCTGTTGCCTCATCGAGCAACGATGCGTTCGCGATTTCCATACCCGTCAGGTCTGTTACCACCGTCTGGAAGTTCAGGAGCATTTCAAGCCTTCCTTGCGCGATTTCTGCCTGGTAAGGGGTATACGCCGTGTACCAGGCCGGGTTTTCGAGGATATTCCTCAGGATGACGTTCGGTGTGATGGTGTCGTAATAGCCCGTGCCGATATAAGATTTCAGCACTGCGTTTTTCGAAGCCAGTCTTTTAATGTATTGTAAAAATTCCTGCTCCGATTTCGGTCTCGGCAAGTTGAGTGGTTTTTGTAGACGAATCGCAGAAGGCAGAGTCTGGTCGATCAGTTCATCCACTGATCCGGCTCCGATGGTCTTCAACATTTCCTGCAATTCCTGTTCATCTTTACCGTGGTGACGGTTTTCAAACTTGTCCTGGTTTCGAAGATTAACTTTCATTCAAGTTAGGCTGAGAATGCCGCTATTAGGTGATTTTAAAATACAAAAGTAAGCAAATCCAACCAAATCTCTCAGAGAATGATGGGTATGCTTACTCTTGAATATGTACAAAATGTATGAACGGGAAGTTCCTAGTGGTTAGGGCAGCCGCAGTCGGTTTTTCGCTTGAATATTCCGAGGAATTTCTTGGACCTCGGCTTTTTGTAACCTTTGTATTTCTTCTTTTTACCAAACAATTCCACCTTGGTGGCATCCGGCGCGGCTGCCGTGGCGACAGGCGACGCCGAAACTGCTTGTAAACCTGAAATACTGCAAATCAATGCGAGTACCAGCAGCCAGGGAGTAATTTTCTTCGTGAGTTTCATTCGATGGATCTTCAAAGGTTACTAAGGGAACGCCGCGCGCCCCGGTTTCGGTATGCGCAGCGCCGACCCGTTCACAATTTTGCGAAAATTTACGCCTTTACCAATTCCAGGATCGTGATTTCGGGCAGAATACCCACGCGACCGGGATAGCCCAGATAGCCGAAGCCCCGGTTGACATACAAATACTGCTCATTCTGCTCGTAAAGCCCGGCCCATTGTTTGTACCGATATTGTACCGGGCTCCATTTCAGTTTACCGATTTCCACTCCGAATTGCATTCCGTGCGTGTGGCCCGCGAGCGCGAGGTCAATGTCCTTATAACCAGGCAAAACCTGCGCTTCCCAATGGCTCGGATCATGCGAAAGCAATATTTTGACAGGGTAATCCTCCGTTCCGTCATATGCTTTTTCGAGGTTGCCGTATTTGGCAAAATTCCCGGCACCCCAGTTTTGAATACCGATTAACCCAATAGACTCGCCGTCCACAGTTATCGCACGGTTTTCGTCGAGCATCAGCTTCCAGCCCAGCAGTTCATGCGCTTTTTTCAAATCGGAGAGGTTACTGGTTTTCGATTGCGCATCGGCCCAGTGGAAATAGTCGCCGTAATCGTGGTTCCCCAGCACCGAATGCACGCCGAGCGGCGCTTTCACCTTGTCGAAAATGTTGATATAATCTTTCACTTCCAGCGCACGGTCATTCACGAGGTCGCCCGTGAAAAATGCAATGTCCGGTTTTTCCTTCATCAGCATTTCGACGCCACCTTTCACGGCTGTTTTATTGAAGAAACTGCCTGAGTGGATATCCGACAACTGGGCGATTTTCATCCCGTGAAATTGCCGCGGCAGGTTTTTCAAAGGCACTTTCACCCGCCGGATGCGGTAATCGTGTGCTCCGGAGAGGATTCCGTAGGCAAATGTGCCCAGAAGCCCCGTCCCCGCCACCACGGCAGTAGTCGCCAGAAACTGCGAACGCGGGATAGTCGGCTCGCCGGTTTCGGGAGAAGGAGTGGCCACCGAAGGAGCAAAAAAGCTGATGATCCATTGGAAAAAGCGGCGCACGTCGTCGATCAGCAGGATCACGACTGCCAGTAATTTCGAGAGATAGGGAATGGCGATGAATGCCACCACGAACGTGCGCGTCGTACTTTTGAAATAATCCGGGGGAAGGAGCTGCATGCCGATATAGGCACCGAGGGTCAGTAATGTGAGGGCCCAGTAAGCGCCTCCGATCCAGCGTTGCGTTATAGGTGCCAGGCCGCGGATGGCCAGTTTCAAGCCTTGCCAGACATACCAGTCGATGGCAAAAAGGATGAATGTAAGTATGATAAAAAAGAAGGTTCTATTCATTTTAAAATGATCGTTGTCATATCAACGACAAACACAGACCAGCAATTTCACGTTCAGTATGTGAATGGATTATTGATGAATGTACAGCAATGGATCAATGGATGTGCCGAAGGTTGATTTCTGTTGCTAAACGGTTTTCGGTACTTTTGCGAATTATCCTTTTTCAGTTATGCCTAAATACGACTTCAAACGATTCCACATTCGGTCTATGAATGCGGGAAGCGACCAGGAACGAGCAGCGATCAATCAGGAATTGAAAGATTTGTACACATCGCTGCCTGAGGACGAGCAAAAAGTTTTCAATGAGGAATTGCAGCATTTCCTGACACACGAAGTGGCGCGCATCAAATCCGATTACGAATCGGTGCGTGGTCTGAATCAGCCAAACTAAGGCTTAGTTTAAGCGCGGATCGATGGGGTAATGCGCGATGGAACGGTATTCGCCGCCCATGTTGCGCAGGATTTCACGCCAGAAATTGCCGGGAGGGGTGGAAAAAAGGAAGTCGGAAGTGGTGCTGGAAATGATCCAGGAGTCTTGCTTGATCTCCTCGTCGAGCTGCCCTCCGCTCCATCCCGAGTACCCGATGAAGAACATGACGTCCTCCTGTTTCAGCGTATTCAGGTTCAGGAGGGTTTTGACATTCTGAAAATCGCCTCCCCAGTACACATCTTTCATGATCTCGGTGCCCCCGGTAACGAGGTCGGGACGGCGGTGGATAAAATGCAGGGTATTCTTCTCGACAGGGCCTCCCAAATGCAGTGTAATATCCTGATAAATAGTCTCTTCCAGTACATCGCCCAGGAAAAGGTCGGTTGTCTGGTTTAGTACAAAACCGAAACTGCCCTGCTCATTATGCTCGCACATGAGGATCACTCCCCTTTCAAAATTGGGATCACCCAGAAAAGGCTTGGCAATGAGCAAGCCTCCTTTCGAAACTTTTGCGGCTGACGGCATACCCTGACAGATAGTTAATTCAAAAACGAAATATATTTATTTTTCGCACTGAAAACCTGATATTGCCCAAAATATAATAAAAATGAGATCATGGCATTGATAAAATCTGTCCGCGGACATCACCCAACCTATCCCGAGAGTTGCTGGTTTGCAGAAAATGCTACCATTGTCGGCGATGTGGTGTTAGGTGAAAATTGTACTGTTTGGTTCAATGCGGTGATCCGCGGGGATGTGAACAGCATCCGCATCGGGCACCATTCCAATGTACAGGACGGCGCCGTGATCCATTGTACGTACCAGCGCTTCGCGACCACGGTCGGGAATTACGTATCCATTGCGCATAATGCCATTGTGCACGGCTGCACGATCGAAGACCACGTGCTGATCGGCATGGGGGCCATTGTCATGGACGGCGCGGTGGTAGGCGAAGGCGCCATTATTGCGGCTGGCGCGATCGTCACCCAGGGCACAAAAGTCCCTCCCGGCACGATCTACGCCGGCAACCCCGCCAAGTTCCTCAAAAACGTCTCCCCGGAGCTCAACGCCGCCATCGACCGGACTGCAAACAACTATCTTCTTTATTCAGGCTGGTTCAAAGAAGACGAAGGCTCGAAATAACGATCACCTTGCGGCCCTACGCCCGGAGGGATGAGAATAACTACCTCGGGAACGCGGTTTTCGAAGAGTGATTTTCTTTTTCGCTTGATAGCCCGCAACATCGTAAAGTACACACCAATACCTGCAAGAGGCCCGGTAACAGGCCTGGTAAGCTGGAAAGCGATCGTCAACTCCCCAAGTACCAGCCCGGTTATGCACGATTGGAGCATTCCCCTTTTGATAAGCCTGATTTTGTCAATATTGACAATGTCCTCATAAAAGGCAAATCCGCCGCTGCCAGGAATAAAAGGATTTTCCCGAAGCTTCACCCCATCGTGCCGGATGTCTATGACTTCCCCAAAACAGAACTCCTCCTGTCCGAAAGAATTCTTCTGAATGCATTGTATAAAGTGCCCTTTTTTGACCTTGTCCGTTTTACTTGTCTTGACGGATTGGATGAGGAAAAAGGGTTTTTGGGCGACGCTCTCCGGCATTACAAGCCACAGCAACAAGCATAGCAGATATCGATTAAATAGATATATCAACATAGCTGGCATTGACTGTTTAAGTTTTTCCACTTAGATAGAGGAAACCAAACAAACATATCCGCCCTTCACGCACCGGTCTACCCCAGCTACAAGACCAAGAAAACCACCAAAACCAGCACCAAAAATTGCAGCAGGTACAGTTCCGATACCTGCAATAGGTGCGCCGAGTATCAAACCTGTAAGAGCGCCATAAACAGATTTCTCCACAACCTCTGTTACGATAGTCGCCGCGATGTTGATGATCTTCCGGATCACTTTTCCAAGTCCTCCGAATAAGTCGGCCTGATAGGAGCTGTCACCACCAGACCATATCGGATCCGGGAAACAGGATTTACCATCTGTTGCATAATAGTTAGTCGCCTCATCGAAATTGTCATAATAGGCTTGAATCGCCGCGTTCAGTACACCCTTTTCAATGGCTGTAAGGGTACCATTATTCGAAATATTGGTCTTGATAGGATTCAGGTACACGTCGATGGCATCTTTGAGATAAGAACTCCAAAAAATTTGCGCGTTACAACCGGGAGTATTGTCGATACAATAGCTATTGAAAAGGTCCTTGGCGCCTTTCTGAATTGCCTGTATTATCTGAGACTTGTAGTTAAATATCTTCGAATATGCGGGGTTAAACGCATATGCGTTGGGATTCGATTTGTACGAAGCGACCAGATTATCATACCAGGTTCCGCCTGCCGCTCCGTACTGCGCTACCGTCTTCGCGCGGTATTTGTTATTCAGGGCATTCTCATTTAATGTGGAGCAATCCAACGACCCGATATTATCGTTCGACAACTTCGCATACGCATCATTTGCAGCTTTCGGCGATTTAAACACTTGTGGAGGTGCTATTTCTTCATGACTCTTTTGGCAGGATGAAAAAATAATTGAGCCGATAACAAATGCGAATACGCTCAGCAACAGGCCAAAAGGATTTGTTTTTAAGCTTTCCATAAAAAATAAATTTTAAGTGTGTTTGATAAACATGTTTGACTCATCTCACAAGTCGCGCTCACCAATAGTGGCATGAAATAGGTATCCCCAAAAAGCACTTGGTCTAAGCTTGTTGATGAAGTACCCATGTCATTTACGCTTTGTGAAATTACCTCACAAAGCAAATGAACTAATTGCGAATTGATGTTGCGGAAACCGCACGAAATCACGCGGTTTCCGCACGAATTGATGCGAAGCTTTGAGCGACTCTTTTGATTTTAGTGCATAAGTGTGTGACCTTCATAATGCTAAATGGTTTTAAAAGTGATAAGACAGATTGATAGAATGGACTGGATAAAAATTGACTGAGAGTAGTCGGTTATCGTCCCATGCGGTGCCTTGGTTCGGCGCAAAACGCTGAACATTGTAAGCGAAATGAGCCTGGGCTTCAATGGAAACCGACAACCTGCCCAGGATCCGGTATTTGACTCCCACAAATGGGCCCAAGCCAATGGTACTTATCGAGCCTCTGCCGTTTGGCGGGTAGGTATAAGAACCAAAACTGAATTGATAGGTAATGTCAGAGCCGAAAAAGAGCTGATGACGTTTTATGCTTTTGTGGGCTTCGTAACCGAGTTGAAAGTCCAGGCTGGCTCCCTTATGCCTGTAATCCGGCACAGGAGTTTGGCCTCCTAATGTGTCAGGTTCAGATCCCACTTTTAAATCCGAATACCCGCCATTACCAAGGCAAAGCCGCCATGCACCTTTGTTCCAAGTACCATACCGTATCATGACAGACTGAGATTTCCCATAAGAAAGCCGGAAAAGATCAATGCTCACATCCCACCTCTGAGCCTGTATCATACTATCGGTCTTCGCGGTATTGCGCATAGCACTTTGCGCGTGTGAGACGTGAACCGCGAACGACGATAATGCGGCCGTCACCGAAATAAATAGCGCCCGCCACAAAGTCCTGGCATTTAATGCAAAAATGCCCCTGATGGTACCCCCAAGAGCATTTTTGTTAAAGTTTGTTGATGAATTACCCATCTCATTTACGCTTTGTGAAACTACCTCACAAGGTAAATGAACTACTTGCTAATTGATGTTGCGGAAAGCGCACGAGTTCATGCGGTTTCCGCACGAATTGTCGCGGAACGGGTGGGTCCTGTTTGGCAATTTCAAAAAGCGGCTAACTTTGCCAAGTCACTCAGATACAAGCACACTATGATCGATTTCGGAAGCAATTTCAGGAAACTGAGAGAATGGGCAGGCCTTTCCCAGGAAGCATTGGCGATGAGCCTGCACGTATCGGCCTCCGTCGTTAACAGAATTGAAAACAACAAACGAAAATTGGATGTACAAATACTTCACAAGCTCGCAATATCATTGCAGCTTGATATTCTCGTAGTGGTAACGGTGCTGTTTAAAGGTAACGGCGTATTGCCGGAACGACGGATCATTAAAAAGAGGAATGGGGTAGCCGTCCCCGCCTGATTTACTCCGCCATCCCTTTCCGGGCGTTCAGATAGCCCTTAATGACGGTGAATGTGGTGATTGCCAGGAAGAAAAGAATGATGTACTGCACGTAGTCCACGATCCACGGGAATTTCTCCCCGAATAGGTAGCCCCCGCCCGTCAGTGTGAAAATCCAGACGGCACCTCCTACCACATTATTGATCAGAAACGCCGGGAAAGACATTTTGACCAGACCCGCGAGAATCGGCGCGAATGTGCGCACAATCGGCAGAAAGCGACTGATAATCAACGTCCTGCTGCCATACTTTTCAAAATAGTTACGCGTAGTTTCAATGTGTTTCTTTTTGAAAAAGAAGGAATCCGGGCGGTTTTCGAACATATCGCCGAAGTATTTCCCGAAAATATACCCCACCAGTGATCCGAGCACCGCGGCCGTGAACATGCTGGTCAGCAAAATGAGGATCGGGACGTCCAGAATGCCGGTGCCGCAAAACACGCCGGCCAGGAATACGAGGTAATCGCCCGGAAGGAAGAAAGCGAAGAACAGGCCGTTTTCGGCAAAGACGATAAAGGTTATGACCAGGAGCCCGCCAGTACGGATGATTTCCTCTGAATTAAGAATGTACTGGAAAAACTCGACAATTGAATCCATAATCTGTAATCTTAAATCGGCCCATTCGCCGCCTCCGGGTTTGTTAATGTTCTAAAATTAAGCATTTTCCGACAGTTCCAGCCAGCGGAGTTCCTTCTCCTCCTGACTTTCATTGATTTCCTCGATCTGCTTCGACCATTTCGCAAGGTCTTCATGCGAACCACCACTGTTCAGATTTTCAACGAGTTGCGTCTTCGTTTTTTCCAATTTGGCGAGGTCTGCTTCCAGTTGTTCCATCTCCTTTTGTTCCTTGTAGCTTAATTTGCGCTTGGCAGAAACCGGTGCGGATGGAACTGGTGCCGCTTCCTTAGGCGCTGCCGGAGCCGGCGCTGGGGCCTTCGGCGCATTGTTCGCGGCCAGTTTCTTTTCTGCCTCCTGCTCGTCTTGATAGTCGCGGAGCTCGGTATAATTCCCCGGAAAATCACTGATCTTGCCCTCTCCGTCAAACACGAAAATGTGCTGCACGAGACGGTCCAGGAAGTAGCGGTCGTGGGAAACGATCATCAGGCAGCCTGGAAAGTTGAGCAGAAACTCTTCCAGTACATTCAGGCTATCGATGTCCAGGTCGTTCGTCGGCTCATCGAGGATCAGGAAGTTGGGCTGTTTGATCAGGATCAGTAAAAGCTGCAAACGCCGCCTTTCTCCCCCGCTCAACTTGGAAATAAAATCATATTGCTTCGACGGCGAAAACAGGAATGCCTGCAACAGATGGCTTACCGTAACGGTTTCGCCCGTTCCGAGCTGCACCACCTCCGCCACGTCCTTCACGATATCGATCACGCGCTGGTTTTCATTAAAAACGAGGTCGGTTTGCTTGTAATAGCCAAACTGGACCGTTTCGCCGGTGCTGATCCTGCCCTTATCGGGCTGCAATTCACCTGTGATCATGTTCAGCAGGGTCGATTTGCCCATCCCGTTCTTTCCTACCACACCAATGCGGTCGCCGCGGCGGAAGGTGTATTCGAAATTTTTGATCAGTTCGCGTTCGCCAAATCCCTTACTGATGTTTTCCAGCTCGATGATCTTGCTGCCGAGTCGCGAGGTGCGCACATTCAGCTCCATTTGCACATCGAACTTTTTCTGCGTCGCCTTTTCTTTCAGGTCTTCAAATGCATCAATGCGGTATTTGGCCTTGGTACCGCGCGCTTTCGGCTGTTTTCTGATCCATTCCAGCTCCTTGCGCATGAGGTTGCGCGCCTTGTCGATCGTAGCCGCTTCGAGTTCTTCGCGCTCGGCCTTCTTTTCGAGGAAGTATGAGTAATTACCTTTATAGGTGTACGCCGAACCGTGGTCCAGTTCGAGCATCTGGTTGCACACCGTATCGAGGAAATAGCGGTCGTGGGTTACCACCAGCAATGTCGTATTCGAGGTATTAAGGTATTCTTCGAGCCATTCGACGGTATCGAGGTCGAGGTGGTTGGTCGGTTCATCGAGAATGAGCAGGTCGGGATCTTCCAAAAGCACTTTGGCCAATGCTACCCGTTTACGCTGGCCGCCGGAGAGTGTTCCGTAGAGACTATCGGTATGATGAATTCCCAAACGGCCCAGTACTTCTTTGGTACGGTGTTCAAAATCCCATGCATTGTGCTTGTCCATGTCCTCCATGATTTCCGCAAGCTCGTCGTGATCGTCATTTTCGATCGCGTGCTCGTAGCGTTTCACTACCTGCGCCACGGGATTATTCGAAGAAAATATCACTTCCAGCACTGGCAGGCCCTCGTCGAATGCGGGGCTCTGGTCGAGGTACCCGACGCGGATGTCCTTCCGAATACTCACTTCGCCTTCATCGGCCGGGATTTTGCCTGTGAGGATATTCAGGAATGTCGTTTTTCCGGTACCGTTGGTCCCGATCAGCGCCATTTTGTCCCCTTTGCTTATACCAAAATTAATGTTCCTGAAAAGCCACCGGTCGCCGAACGACTTTGCAATATTTTCCGCCGAAAGATAATTCATGTTCAAATGTCAAATTCTGTATATGCAAAGTTAGGACAGATATTAAACAACGAAGAAAAAATTCGTTTTCATAGGGTAAATAGGCTAATATTGCCACTTATATTCTGTTAGATGGTTCCATTGAACACATTCATTATCATGTCCAAAAAATCCCTTTACCTAATCTTAACCGTTTTTCTTTGTTTTAAAGCAGTAGCGCAGGACAGTAATTTCAAAACCTATACGCAAAAAATCGGAGGCAGCCCTCAGGTGTACGACATGGTCGCGATACCGGGCGGTGAATACATGATGGGCAGCCCGGCCAGCGAAAAAGGCCGCAGAGCCGATGAAGGTCCCCAGCACAAGGTCAAAATCGAGCCTTTCTGGATGGGTAAAACCGAAGTTACCTGGGACATTTACGACTTGTACGCTTTCAAGAATATGGAGAAGGAAATGGGCGCACGCCATCCCGATCCCGACAAAAGCGTTCAGAAAACCGACGCCAGCACACGCCCCAGCCCTCCTTATGTAGATATGTCGTTCGGAATGGGCCGCTCGGGTTACCCGGCGATCAACATGACGCAATATGCCGCCATTTTCTTCTGCAAATGGCTGTATGAAAAAACCGGCATATTCTACCGCCTTCCCACCGAAGCCGAATGGGAATATGCTTGCCGCGCAGGCTCCAAAACAGCCTATTCTTTCGACGAGGCTAAAATCGACGAGTATGCCTGGTACCGCAAAAACAGCGACGCCGCATATAAAAAAGTAGGGACCAAGAAACCCAATGCCTGGGGATTGTACGATATGCACGGCAATGTTATGGAATGGACACTCGATCAGTACATTCCCGATTATTATGCCAAACAGCCCAAGGGTGAAGCATTCGCACCGGTTACCGAACTTTATCCGACTTCCGTTCGCGGTGGTTCATGGGACGACGAGGCGGCTGATCTCCGCAGCGCGGCCCGCGTAGCTTCCAAACCCGAGTGGAAAATCCTTGACCCGCAATTGCCGAAAAGCGAATGGTGGATGACCAGCGCTTCATTTGTAGGTTTCCGCGTTGTAAGACCGCTTAAAACGCCTTCACAGGAGGAAATCAATGCGTATTACAGCCCCAAGTTGATTGAAGACTACTGATCATATTTAAACTCTTAATTCGAAATGGAACAAAACAGACGTAATTTTTTGAAAGCATCGGGCCTCATCGCCGGCGGTGCCATCCTGAACCCCTTCACGGGCTACGGCTACAACAGCGCGGTAGGTGATACGATCAAAGTTGCGTTGATCGGCTGCGGCGGGCGTGGTACCGGTGCTGCCGCACAGGCATTGAGCACTACCCAAAACGTGCAGATCGTGGCTATGGCTGATGCTTTCAAGGACCGTCTCGACGATGCTTACAAAAACCTGACCGCTAAAAAGTACAAAGACGCCGCAGGAAAGCCGGTTGACACAAAAACGAAAGTGGACGTTCCCGAAGACCGGAAATTTGTAGGATTCGACGCATTTAAAAAGGCCATCGCATTGAAAGATGTGGATGTAGTGATCCTTGCAACGCCTCCGGGCTTCCGTCCTTCACATTTCGAAGAGGCTGTGAAAAACGACAAGCACATTTTCATGGAAAAACCGGTGGCAACCGACGCGCCGGGTATCCGGAAAGTACTTGAACTCGCAGAAGAGGCCAAAAAGAAGAAACTGAATGTGGTGGTGGGTCTGCAACGCCACTACCAGGCCAACTACCGCGAAGCCATCAAACGCATTCACGACGGCGCGATCGGCGATATCGTGGGCGGCCAGGTGTACTGGGTAGGAAGCAGCCCGTGGATGAAGGAACGCCAGGCTAACCAGACTGAAATGGAATACCAAATGAGAAACTGGTATTACTTCAACTGGCTTTGCGGAGACCACATTTCGGAGCAGCACGTACACAATATCGACGTAGCCAACTGGGTGAAAAAAGGCTATCCCGTATCCATCCAGGGAACCGGCGGCCGCCAGGTACGTACAGGAAAAGCTTATGGCGAAATTTACGATCACCACACGCTCGACCTCGTTTACGCCGACGGCACGACGATTTCCAGCCAATGCCGGCAGTTCGAAGGAACCTGGAACCGTGTCGACGAGGCATTCGTAGGTACCAAAGGCCGTATCGACAGCTTCGACGACAAGAAAACGATCCTGAAAGACTACAAAGGAGGCGTGATCTATCACCACGACAATGCTAATTACAGAAACCCATATCAGGTAGAGCACGACGAGCTTTTCGCTGCGATCGCCAAAGGTGAATACAAGTTTGCCGATGCTGAAAACGGCGCGAAAAGTACCATGACGGCGATCATGGGCCGTATGGCGACCTACTCGGGCAAGATGATCAAGTGGGAGGAAGCATTGAATTCCGATATCAACCTGTTCCCCGACAAGTTGGCGTGGGACGCATCTCCGAAAATCCTTCCTGGTCCGGACGGCCTCTATCCGGTGGCGATCCCGGGTAAAACTCAGGTGATATAATACAAGCTTATGAATGCAAAATGGCCCGCTGAGGGCCATTTTGCATTTTAATAGTATTTATAAAAGCGAATTCCTATATTCGGTAAGCGAATTCTTGACGATACTTATTGTAGAACGAAATATGTAGTCGGTGAAACTTAACCTGAGAAACGCTGTACTTATTCTTCTTGCCGGCATGATCGTGCTGGCAACCGGTTCTTTTTTAAATTCTTCCAAAACGCAATTCAGCGATCCCGTCATTCTGAGTGGCCTGGCCATCGAGTTTCTGGGGACCATCTGGCTCGTTTTGAGCCTCAACCAGCGGCGTCGGCGAAAGGCCTGATTACAGCTTCGCCGATCTGTTCCTGAGATAAAAATCCGCCAGTACCAAAGCCGTCATCGCCTCCACGATAGGCACCGCGCGCGGCACTACACAAGGGTCATGGCGCCCTTTTCCCTGTACAATGGCGACATTACCGTACTGATCCACGCTCTCCTGGTCCTGCATAATGGTAGCGACCGGCTTGAATGCCGTACGGAAATAGATGTCCTCTCCGTTTGAAATACCGCCCTGGATTCCGCCAGAGTGGTTTGTACGCGTGTGTACTCCACCATTTTCGTCCGTGTAGAATGCGTCGTTATGCTGTGAGCCGGGAAGCAGCACGCCGTCAAAGCCGCTGCCGTATTCAAAGCCTTTCACGGCGTTAATGCTCAGCATGGCTTTGCCGAGTTCAGCGTGAAGTTTATCAAATACAGGTTCTCCCCAGCCCGCCGGTGTTCCCTTTACGACGCAATTCACCACCCCGCCGATCGAGTCACCCTGCTTACGGATGCTATCGATGTAGTCAAACATTTGCTGGGCCATTTCAGGGTCCGGGCAACGCACCGCATTGTTTTCGGTTTCGGAAAGGTCGAGTTCCTGGTAGCTTTTTTCGAGCTTCATCGTTCCTACCTGCGACACGTACGCCTGAATGCGCACGCCCAGCTCCGCGAGCATCAGCTTCGCGAGCGCGCCCGCGGCTACGCGTGCGGCCGTTTCGCGTGCGGAACTGCGCCCTCCCCCGCGGTAATCGCGTACGCCGTATTTGACCTGGTAGGTATAATCTGCGTGCGAAGGCCTGAATTGCGCCGCTATATGCGAATAATCCTTGCTACGCTGGTCTTCGTTACGGATCACCATCGCAATGGGCGTCCCGGTCGTTTTTCCTTCGAATACGCCGGAAAGCACTTCGAATTCGTCAGCTTCCTTGCGCTGGGTAGTAATGCGCGATTGTCCGGGCTTTCTGCGCGTCAATTCGCTTTGAATGAAATCTGAATCAAATGTCACACCGGCGGGGCATCCCTCGATCACCACGCCAATCCCTACACCATGCGACTCGCCGAAAGTGGCTATTTTAAATATCTTACCGTATGTACTGCCCATCAAACTTACTTTCTAAATACCCAAATCATTGTTACCAACAACAACACAATAAGGATGTTGGTTAAATCCTTCAAAATTTTTTTATAATCAATCGTCTCGCGGCTGCTGTCGAGGCTTTCGAGGTTATCATACAAGCCCGAAGAGCCGGAAAGCGACAAATTGGTCAGCTTGTACTCGTCGCCCCGTACTTCCAGCGATGCCGCGGACCTTAATGTATCGTATTTCCCTTTTTCGATATCAAAATAAACCCAGTGAAAATACCGTCCCAGCGGAAACTCGCCGTCTTTTCTAGGCACTACAAAGTAATCGAACGTCTTTTCGCCCACCACATTCTGATAGCTCCGTTTTACGACCTGGCTCACTTCCGGCGGGTAAATGTCGAACGACGAGTTGGTTTGGATCACCGGCGCCGGAATGGCGGCGATATTACCCACACCCTCTATTTTGAACATATAACGCACGCTCTCGCCGGGATATACCAGGTCGCTCGACAGTGTTTCGCGTAAGCTGTACTGCCCTACGGCCACCTGGTCGCGCAAAGGGTGGTCGGGCAGCTGCCTTACCACCACCTGTACAGGCTTCGAACGGAACGCTTTTACCAGCTTGTTTTCCACATTCACGGCGGCGCCGTTTTCGGTTACAAGCATATCGAGCTTCACCGACGGCAGCCTGATATCCTCCGTGGTAATGGGAAAGAACCGCGCCTGGTACATATTGTACTCGGCATATTTCCTTCCGCGTATCGTCACCTTTCGTTTGATGATCTCCTCCACGCCCACATTCTCTTCCCAGCAAGTCACCGGCCTGATCGCCTTCAATATGCCTTGCAGCTGCTCGTTGAAACGGTAAAATTCCATTTGCACCGGCGCATTTTCGGCAATATAAAGAGAGATCCGTACCGAAAAGCCCTGACGGATGTAGACCTGTTTTTTATCCGTTTGTACCGACAAAAACACCGATTGCGAATTGTCATCAACCTCCGACACATCCAAATCCTCCGCCGCGAGTACATTTTCGCCTTCTTCCCCGGATTTCGCAAAGACCACCATCGTCTCTTCCGAATGCAGGCGCTGGTTATTCACGTTCAGGTTGAATTCGGGGATTAGGTAGTTGCCGGCTTTTGTCGCGTAATATTCCTGCGTAATCGTCTGAATGACCACCTTCCTCCCATCCACTGTGCTCACCGAGCTGGTCGCCGACTTACTTCTCTTTTCCAGGTCTTTGATTTCCGGGAAAATAACGGCCGGCCTTGTTTCCACATCCCGCAGCACAACCGAGATCAAAAACGGCTGATCCAATGTAAGATTCCGCGAACCAAACTCGATTGTGGCCGAACTTTCCGGGGACTGCGCGATGGCAATACCAGAAAAACACAAAAAAATATTTAATAACGCATATAATTTCATTTCAGTTTTTCGTTATCTTTATTAGGAATTGCTGAAAACGAAGCGTTTTAAGGATTTCTTTTTGTTTAACGTTGTCCCTAAACCACAAAACTACATAATCCTATGGCCTCGATGCTTGAATACATTAAAATTATTCTTCAAAAAGTCAGCTTCGACCGGAAATTATTTGAAAAAGAACTCAGAAAAGCGTTGAGAATGTTAATGCCCGCTGAGATTAAAAGGCTTAGGCAATGGTGTTATGACCATTATGCGACTGTTCACCTTCCTGTGTTGAACACATGTTTTGAGAGACTTTCCTCATTCAATTAGCAACAATATTACCATTTGATAATCGAGAGCTTTAAAAACGAGAAAGCCGCCCGGATTCGGGCGGCTTTCTTAGTTATAGCCTTTTTTGAACTTATTTCTTCTTAGGGGCCGGCTTTGCAGCAGCACCAGCCGCAGCAGGTTGTGCAGGCTGAGCAACCGCCAATCCAAGTGCTTCCTTAGCCGCAGCATTGTCCGGATCAACTTTCAACAGTTTCTCCCAATACTCCTTCGCTTTCGCCTCGTCTTTCAATGTAGACTGTGCATGGAACGCCAGGTAGCCGTAAGCCAGACGCAAATAAGATTTATATTTGCTTGGGTCCGGATCTTTCTCAGCTAGTTCGGTGAGTTTGAGGTAATAAGGCTGTGAAATACCCTTGTCTACGTTCTCTTGTCTGTCGTACGCATTGTAAAGCGTACTTGCACGCCAGTAGTATCCATATGGCCAATCCGGCAATTTTTTGGTTACAGTCGCGAAGATCGAGTCAGCTTTCAGGTACAGGTTACGCTTGTCAGTTGCGATTTTCACACTGTCTGCGAAGTTAGGGTCACCTGATTTAGGAACAATGTACGTCTGTGCAGTCTGGAAGTTAGCCAAACCTTCGTAGTAGTAATCGTTGGCAGTTGCTTTCGCAGTATCCAGGCCGTTACCTTTTTCATATGCAGCAGCAGCCTTAGGGAAATCTTTCGCAGCGTAGTACAAGCCGGCTACCTCTTTATAAGCGGCAGCAGCCTCTGCTTTGCTGGTATCCATCTCGGCGCCTTTTTTAATATACTCCATACCTAACGAATCGTAACCTTTGCCATCTGTCGATTTAGCGTTCAAGGCACGGCCGAGGTATTTGTAGTCATCACCGATTACTTTGTCGGGAGATCCTTTGATGAATTCGTCGAGGTTCTGGATGGCTTCGTCAGGCTTGTTCGTTTTGAAATAAGCCCAACCGTACATACGCTTGATGATCGGGTTGTTGATCTTTCCTTTTGCTTCTTCGAGGAATTGAAGTGATTTCGTGTAGTCGTCGGCAGTAAATGCAAACTGTGCGCCACGAAGTTTCATTTCAGGATCAGTACTACCGCTTTTTTGCAGGTACAGGTCGAAGTTTTCAGCCGCTTGCTTGTATTTCTGAGCGAAGAAGTAAAGCTCAGCGAGGTCTTTGTAAGCCGGAGCGAAGTTTGCGTCCGATTCAATGGCTTTCTTATAATTTTCCAAAGCGAGGTTATAGTTTTTACCACGGAGGTAAACTGAACCGATCGCGTTGTGTGCCACAGCGTAGTTTGGCTTTGCGGTCAATGCATATTCATAAGCCGTTACTGCATTACCACCTTCGTTGCGAAGCATCAATGCATCGCCTTTTGCCAAATAGGCGTCAGCAAGATTTTTGTCGCGGGCGATCGCGAGGTCGAGCAAACGGATCGCTTCGGCAGGGTCATTGTTTTTTTCGAACAATGTGTAAGCCTCACCTATTCTGAAAAGAACTTCTGCGTCTTTCTTCTTCTTCTTCTCAGCTTCATCGAACAATTCTTTCGCTTTCGCGCGGTCGCCTTTTGCAAGCGCTACCGTTCCTTGCCCTACCTTGTTCAGGTAAGATTTGTCGTCCAGCGAAACACCCTTGTCGAATGCTTTCTGCGCCTCGTCCAATTGGTTGGTTTTGATATAGTAATAACCAAGGTAATATTGGTTATCAGCAGAAGGGCTTCCTTCGGCGAGTTTCTTGAACACGTCGCCCGCTTCGTTGTAGCGTTCTCCGTGAATTAATGCCAAGCCATCCTGTACCGTCTGTGCGTGTAGGTTAACAAACGCTAATAAACCAAATACCAATGCTACTAATTTCATTCTCATGTTTCTGTTCATTTTTTACCCGGTTAAAATAATGATAAAAAACTTGGTTTTTCAATAACAAGCCCCAAATCTACTAATTGTTTACGTTCACTATAACTCTCTTTTAATTTCCAGTTCCCTGGGATAAACTACCGTTGGCAACAGACCCATTTTCTGGATAATCAGCCCTCCGACATCCCGGGCGATGTAGGTCATCAACCCACCGCCGAGCCCCGAGTAGCCTTCCCGGCTGATAATGTATACGTCTCTGTGCAGCGGATAACGTTTGAACTCCAATCCTTCCTGAAACGGTTGGATATAGTCGGCAACCGATGCGGGCTGGGCGTCTTTGGCCACACCCATTACCCGGATGCCATTAGAGAGTTCTTCGGAAGCCAGCGAATGCCCGTCGCTAATCCAGCTCACCCCGATAAAACCCAGGTGCGTCGGGTTTTCCCGCACATCCTTGATCACATTCTCGTTGGAACCGGCCGATATGATACGCAGCTTCTGAATGTCCTTAATTCCGAATTTATTCAGCACAAAGTTCAGGTTGCTGGCGTTGGCATTATCGAAAACCAGGGTAATCAATCCCTCCTGCGAACCCTTGATCGCCGTCCAGTCGGTAGTTTTACCTTCCAGAATAGCTTTGAGCTGCGGGACCGTAATGAGGCTGTCCGGGTTGTTCTTCGCCGTCACCAGCGCCAGGCCATCCGTAGCAATATGCTGGAATTTCTGGCTGCCTTTCTGCTTCTTGATGATTTCAAGCTCTTTCTCATTCAACTGGCGGGTCGTGAAAATGATCCGCGCACTGTCGTTCAGCAATTGCCTGATAGCCTCCTGCTCCGGTTTATAGTCGATATTGAAATGTGTATTGGGGTAAATTCCCTCATACCCATTCGTGAGCGACTTCACCAGCGGCTGGAAAGACTCGTCGGCCGCAATGGTAATCGTACCTTGCCGTGGATTGTCCAGATCGCTGTTTGACGAGGTACATCTCAGTAATCCTGCTACGCCCAGGGGTAGCAAAAGCAGCAGCGCCGCCAGTTTCGTTTTCATGACTCGTCCTGATTTCTTCTCAACACCCTGTACCCGCGGTAAAGTCCGTACACAATAAGTGTGCCAGCGAACAGATACCTCCAGAAGCTACCGATCGGTAACAATCTAAATGAGAAGGAGGAGAGGATCAAAAAGACCCCTCCTCCTACGTATGCCAGAGCCATTACCGAAGAGGTCAGATCACCGAGCTTTTCATGCAATGGTTTCTCCCTCATGCCTTACTCCAATTGGAAGTTGATTGGCAGGTTGTATTTTACACGAACTGCACGTCCTGACTGCTTTCCTGGCTTCCATTTCGGCATAGCTTTCACTACGCGGATCGCCTCTTCATCGCAACCAAAACCCAAGCCTTTCAAAACTGATACATCCTGGATACTTCCGTCGATGTTTACAACGAAAGACAAGAACACCCTTCCTGAAACGTTGGCACGGGATGCCGCGCTTGGGTATTTGATATTCTTCGAAAGGTATTTGTACATTTCTGTCGTACCTCCCGGGAATTCAGGCTGTTGCTCTACCACTGTAAATACCTTTTCAGGCTCAGGGGCTGCCTCTACTACTGTTCCTTTGCTAGGCGCTGCAACAGCTTCGGGCGCAACAATGATTTCATTCGCGTTGGGGTCCCCTTCGATGGTCTTGTCAGCAACAACAGCTTCCTTAATTTCTTCTACTGTTGGTGGTGGAACCTCTTCCGGAACCTCCTCATCTTTTTTCACCTCTGGCGGCAAGAACTTCACGGTATTCACCTTAGGCGCTTCCACGGGTGGTGGTGGCGGCGGTGGTGGTTCTGCCGGGTCAATTGGCGGCGGTGGGATCTTCATCAAATCCACTTCAACCATCGGCGCTTCTTCTTCCTTACCTGACGTCAAGCTGTTAATGATTGACGGCGTAAACATGGCAAGAACGAAAAGAGCAGCTCCGATTATAGTGGCCTTCGTCACATCTCTGCGATAACCCTGACGAAGTTCAAAAGCCCCATACGCCTTATTACGATCCGCAAACACTATGTCGTCCAGTGTTGCATTCGGGCTGATTTCTGCCATGGCGTTGTGATTAATTTTGATTTACAACTAGTTTTTTGGAATTATTTTATCACCCAGGACTTTCTTCTCTGCATCTGTCAGAGCGTCCACAAGTGCATAACGCTTGGTCTTTGTAATCGCCATTTCGTCGAGTACGTCTACCATATTCTTGTAAGTAGATACCGCCGTTGGCTTAATTACGACTACGAAAGCGTCGTTACCGTCTTTATCCTTTGGATTAGCCGCATTGATACGTTTCTGAGAAGCGAAAATCACGGTTCTGAGATCGTATCCGTAACGGGTTGTTTTCAATTCGGTAGGTGCTTTGTCGTCATCAGCAGCAATCCCATCCAAATAATATACGTCGTCGTTTGCTCCCATAAACAGGGTCAATACTTTCGACGCTTTCAAAGGTTCCGTCGGCTTTTCCTGATCTTCGGTTTTGTCAGGCACGGCGAGCGACATGGATGTCGGTTTCGACATGGTTGTCGCCAGCATGAAAAAGGTAATAAGCAAAAATCCAAGGTCCACCATCGGGGTCATATCCACACGGGTGGACATCTTCTTACCGCGAACCTTACCGCCACCTTTACCGTGCCCACCACCACCGGATTCTTCTATTGCTGCCATTTCTTCTAATTATTAAATGATAACATTAATCGTTTGTAAAACCGGCCGGTGCTTGCTCACTACCTGTGATCAGGTTGAACTTGTTGATGTTCTGCGATTGCAGGTTAGCCAATACGTCCTTGAACGCAGGAAACTTCGCGAGGTTATCTCCTTTCAATGCAATACGTAGGCCGCTATCTGCTTTACGAGCAGCATACACCCAGTCTGCCAATTCGCTGGCGCCCGTCGAGTCAACCGGAATACCCGGCTGCTTAACCTGGGCCATTTGCTCCTTCGGCATGTTCAACCAGGGCTTTAACTGATTCAGCGGAAAGCCAAAGCTCGACTGCAGTGCAAACTTCGCCTTCTCGGTATCAGTGAACGTGATGCCTTTGGCCTGGCCGATGTTATCCAGCATCGCAGCGCGAACTGGCTGTGCATCAACCCCAAAGAACACTTTCCCTGCTTTGTCAATGCTAATGACCATGATCTTATCATCTGGCACTTTGATCTGCGAAATCGATGTAGGTGTTGTAATCTCTGCATCGTTCGACTTGAAAGTCGCCGTCATAATGAAGAACGTCAAGAGCAAGAAGGCAACATCCGTCATGGCCGTCATATCAGTATGCGGCGCATGTTTCTTAGGCCTTACCTTTCCCATACAAATATATAAGTTTTTTTTATATTAACGAAACTTCACTATAAAATAGTTCAGCGAACTATTAATAATGTGCAGCAAAGTTCGACTGCAGGCTCATGCCAATTTCGTCGATGCTGTAAGTAAGATCGTCAACACGGCTGTTCAGGTAAGCGTAAGAAATAGTCGCGATAGCCGAAGTACCGATACCCAATGCGGTATTGATAAGGGCCTCAGAGATACCGGTTGCAAGAGCAGCAGAGTCAGGAGAACCTGATGTACCCAAAGCCGCGAACGCCTTGATCATACCGATTACCGTTCCCAAAAGCGCCAAGAGGGTAGATGCACCCGCGAGTGTAGCGATGATGGTCAGGTTTTTCTGAAGCATTGGAAGTTCAAGTGTAGTAGCTTCTTCGATTTCTTTCTGAAGAGCCGCCAGTTTCTGCTCTTTGTCAAGCGCAGTTTCAGTAGTCAATTGCTTGTATTTCAAAAGGCCTGCCTTGATAACGTTACCAACAGATCCTTTTTGCTTGTCGCACTCTTTGATAGCCTCTTCGATTTGGTTTTTGTCAAGCAGGCTTCTCACTTTACGAACGAAAGCATCGATGCTTCCTGTTCCGCTAGCTTTGCTCAAAGTGATCAGACGCTCGATTGTAAAGGTCAATACAACAAGGAAACACGTCATCAAGATCGGTACGATAGGACCTCCCTTGTAAACGATTCCGTAGTAATCACCATCGATAGGTCCTTTTTCGTGATCGCCATCTTTGAAGTGTTCCGGAGCGCCCAGAACGAAAATGTAAACGCACAATGCAATCGCAAAAAGGAGAGGGATTACCAATGCCGGGTTCAAACCGCCTTTGCCTTTAGTTGCTGCCGCAGCAGGCTTTGGAGCTGGTGCCGGACTTGTAGCTTTCTTTTCCATCAGACTTACTTTTAAAGGTTAAATTGAGATTTTGGTTGTGAATTAAATAAAACTTTTGGTTAAAACTGGTTTCTGTAAAATAAAATTTTGAATGCTTTTCGGATAAACGACATCTACAAAAGTATGAGTTTTCCTTTTAAAAAAAAGCAAGCGTTTCGGCAGATTTTTTCTCAGATTTTTCGCAGAAACCGCTCCGAATTGCATAATTTAAAGAATGCCCTCCCTTCTATTTTTAGTAATAATTCTCGTTTTAATACTGATCAGCAAGGATATACCGCATATCCGGACAACGCTATATAATTGTACTCTTTGCGTTCATATGTAGCAACATGTTTTTTAGTGAGGAGATTTGCGTTTCAAAATATTTCAAGATTACCTTAGAAAAGCAAATATTATTTTTCTCCTACTATGTGTCAAGACAACAATTTTAAATTTCAATGGCCGGGATTTCCCGTCGTACCCTGAAATTTGACTAAATCAATCCATCCGAGGTCGCGATATTTTTCCCTCGTCGCAGGCACCCACCGGCAATTTCCCGGAGCTTACCACTAGCGGAATGACAAAAATCCGGTAATTTTGGCTTTCCATGCATGGCGTGGCCGTTAACTTAACAAATTCTTAAAATACCATGAAGATCGATCAGGAGTCGCTCAAAAAGATCGCGCACCTCGCGAGGTTGGAGATCAGGCCCGGGGAAGAAGCGGCGCTCTTGCAAAGCATGGACTCCGTACTTACCTGGATGGACCAACTCAATGAGATCAATACGCAGGGAGTGGAGCCTTTGACGCACGTGCTCGACGAAGAAAACAACTGGCGCGAGGATAAAGGCGCTAATACGCTCTCCCGCGAGGAAGCGCTGTTCAATGCGCCGTCGAAAAATAGTACCTATATAATGGTACCCAAAGTGATTGAGTAAGTATAGGACACAATGTCCTATACCTCAACAATGATTTCAAAATCGTCGGCATCCGATAGCGCCGGAAAGTTCCGGCGATAAGTGAGCAGTTCATCCTTCGAAATGTGGACGATCTTTTCCGTCTCCTGGCTCGCGAGCATAGCCAGTGGTTCGCCCAGGTAATCGAGCGCGACGGAATCACCGCGGTACTCCAATCCGTTCCCGTCCGTCCCGACACGGTTCACGCCCATCACGTAACATTGATTTTCGATCGCGCGCGCCTGCAAGAGCGTGCTCCACGCATGTGCGCGGCGCGCCGGCCAGTTGGCTACATATAATAGGATGTCGTAAGGATCGCTTTGCAGGTTTCGCGCCCACACGGGGAAGCGCAGGTCGTAGCAAACGAGCGGGCAGAGCTTCCAGCCCTTCCATTCGACCGTCAGCCGGGTACTGCCCGCCGTGTAATGGTCGTTCTCCTCCCCCATTCTGAACAAATGCCGCTTGTCGCTTTGCGTGTATGTACCATCCGGGCGCACGCAGAGGAGGCGGTTGAAAAATTTTCCGCCTTCCTTCACCGCGAAGCTTCCGATCACCAGTGCATTGGTTTGC
Organism: Dyadobacter beijingensis DSM 21582; assembly: GCF_000382205.1. Classification (GTDB taxonomy): domain Bacteria; phylum Bacteroidota; class Bacteroidia; order Cytophagales; family Spirosomataceae; genus Dyadobacter; species Dyadobacter beijingensis. The sequence continues at coordinate 90,845 of NZ_KB907787.1, read as the reverse complement.
GCTGCGACCTGCTTCATCCAGCGCGTCGTCGTAAGGTTCATCGGCTCTGCGAGCGCGGTGTTCATCGTAAAACCGGTGTTGAACATTTCCGGCAACACGATCACATCCGCGGGTTCGGCCAATGCGGCGATCTTTTCTTCGAAAGTCGCGAGGTTGGCCGTCACATTTTCCCAATGCAGGTCGGCCTGTACCAATGCGATGGAAAGGGGTTCCTTGTGGTCCTGCATTCCCGGATGTTTGTCGGTTAAAATCTATCTGCGGCCCGGGAAGCGCATGCGGTAGTCGGCATCCACGTTTCCTTTCGAAATGTCGGTCAGTTTCTTTTTGATGAACTGCTTTTTGAGCGTAGGCAGGTAATCCACGAACAGCTTGCCGAGTAAATGGTCGTATTCGTGCTGAATAATGCGGGCAGCCATACCGGAATAGGTTTCCTCGTGCTCGTTCCAGTCGAGGTCGCGGTAGCGTATGCGGAGCGTTTCGGGCCGGTACACATCGCCGCGGATGCCCGGAATGCTCAGGCAACCCTCTTCGAACGCCCATTCTTCACCGGTTTCTTCCAATATCTCTGGATTAATGAAGGTCTTTTTAAAATCGACCAATGACAAATCCGGCTCATCGTCCTCATCATCCTCGTCCCGCTCGGCAAACGGCGTACCGTCCACGACGAAAATGCGGATGTTCAGACCAATCTGTGGAGCTGCAAGCCCCACGCCATTAGCACCGTGCATTGTTTCGAACATATCCTCCGAAAGTTTCTTCAAATCCACCTCGTCTTTTTCGATAAAACGGGTTGGCTTTCTCAGGATCGGGTCGCCGTATGCAACTATTGGATAAATCATGCTTATTAAAACTTTTGCTTCCTATATAATATGTACTTCTTTCAAATGCTACCTACTGCTTTCCATGAAGGACTGCAGGATAATGGTGGCGCTTACCTTATCGATATTGCCCTTGTCGCGCCGGTCGCTCTTCTTGGAACCCGCGGCGATCATCGATTGCAACGCCATGGACGACGTGAACCGCTCATCGTGCAGATGTACGGGAATGTCGGGAAATGCCTTTTGGAGGGTTTTGACAAATGCCGTAACCCGGGCCGCATTCTCGCTGTCGGTATTGTCGAGTTTTTTAGGCATACCTACCACAAATGCCTCTACCTGCTCGCCCGCCGTGTATTTTTTTAGAAAATCGGTCAGCTGATGCGTCGGCACGGTATCGAGTGCGGTCGCAATAATTTTCAACGGGTCGGTAACGGCTATTCCGCTGCGCTTGGCACCGTAATCGATCGCCAGGAGACGTGGCATGGGCTTAAAATATGTTAATAGTTTGCAAAGATAAGACCTTTCGGTTAGCTTTTCCCGATGGATCACCCGATTGCACATTTTGGCAGCGAGCATTCCGGAATCCGATTATCTTTGCTCTATGATTGAAAAGCGCTGGATACACTTCCCTCCCTTTACCTCTGAACAAGAACAGGTTGCGCAGAGACTTGCCGAATCCCTCAAAGTAAGTCCCTCGCTGGCAACGCTTTTGGTTCAGCGCGGCATCCTTGACTTCGACCAGTCCCGCGATTTTTTCAGGCCCGACATCCAACACCTCCACGACCCGTTCCTGATGAAGGACATGGAAGAGGCGGTGGAACGGCTGAGCAAAGCGATCGATTCCAACGAGAAAATATTGGTTTACGGCGACTACGATGTGGATGGTACCACTTCCGTCGCATTGTTTTACGGTTTTCTCAAAAGGATTTACCCCCATCTCGACTACTACATCCCCGATCGCTACGAGGAAGGCTACGGTGTTTCGTGGCAGGGCGTGGAATGGGCCCATGCGAATGGCTATACATTAATAGTAACCCTCGATTGCGGCGTCAAATCGGTGGACAAGGTGACGGTAGCCCTCGAAAAAGGCATCGACTTCATTATATGCGACCATCACCGCCCCGGCGACGAGCTTCCGCCCGCAGCAGCCGTACTTGACCCGAAACGCGAGGATTGTCTGTACCCGTACAAGGAGCTGACCGGCTGCGGCGTGGGTTTCAAGTTGTTACAGGCATTTTGTATCAAACAGGGCATCGATCCGGCAACGCTGTATGATTACCTTGACTTACTCGTGGTCAGTATCGCGTCCGACATCGTGCCCATTACCGGTGAAAACCGCGTGCTGGCGTTCTACGGCTTGCAGCGGCTCAATGCGCAACCGAGAACGGGCATCAAGGCATTGATACAAATCTCAGGCATGACCGGCGCGCTGGATATTACCAACGTTGTTTTCGGGCTTGGGCCGCGCATTAATGCCGCCGGGCGCATCAAGCACGCGAAGGAAGCGGTAAGGTTGCTGCTTTCAGAGATCGAGGAAGAGGCTATGGAGTTCGCCGAAGAAATCAATAAGCACAACAGCGAACGCCGCAATTTCGATTCGAGCATTACCGAGCAGGCACTTTTCATGATCGAAAACGACGAATGGTTTTCGAATGCAAAAAGTACCGTGTTATATAAGGAAGACTGGCACAAAGGCGTGATCGGCATTGTGGCCAGCCGGTGCATCGAAAAATACCACCGCCCGACCATTATTTTGACCCAGTCACATGGGAAAGCCGCCGGCTCCGCACGCTCGGTACCTGGTTTCGATGTGTACGAGGCGATCGAGGAGTGCGCCGACCTGCTGGAACAATACGGCGGCCACACATTCGCGGCGGGACTCACATTGCCGCTCGATAATGTGGATGCATTCCGAATGCGGTTCAATGAAATCGTCAGCAGCCGCATCCAGCCCGACCAGCTCGTGCCGATGATCAACGTCGATATGCTGCTCGATCTGGAAAACATTACGCCGAAATTCTACAATATCCTTCGCCAGATGGGCCCGTTCGGCCCGGGCAATATGACGCCGATCTTCGAGTCGAGGAATATGACGCTCGTCGGCCGGCCGACATTGATGAAGGAAAAGCATATCAAGTTCGAGGTAAAACAGAACGCCTCGGCGGTATTCACGGCAGTTGGCTTTGGAATGGGGCATTTTTATCCTGATATTATCAATGGCAGGCCGTTTTCGATCTGCTATTGCCTTGAAGAGAACAACTTCCGTGACAAGAAAACCTTACAGCTTTCGTTGAAAGACATCAAGCTGCATTGAGAAGCACTTAAACGAACGAATGATACTAAGAACTGAAAACCTCGTGAAGAAATACGGGGTTCGTCTTGTGAATAATAATGTCAGCTACCAGGTGGAGCAGGGCGAGATCGTCGGGCTGCTCGGGCCGAATGGCGCCGGTAAGACTACTTCGTTTTATATGGCGGTAGGCCTTGTAAAGCCGAATAGCGGCAAAGTGTACCTGGACGATAAGGACATTACGAGCCTGCCCATGTACAAGCGCGCGCGCCTCGGGCTGGGTTACCTGGCGCAGGAAGCATCGGTTTTCCGGACATTAACGGTGGAAGAAAACATCAAAGCCGTGCTTGAAATGACCGATCTACCCAAAGCCGACCAGAAACACAAGGTAGAAGAGCTGATCGAGGAATTTCACCTGGGGCACGTCCGTAAAAGCAAGGGAATGGTTCTTTCGGGAGGCGAGCGCCGCCGGACGGAAATTGCAAGGTCTTTGGCGGTGGACCCTAAATTCATTCTGCTCGATGAGCCGTTTGCCGGTGTCGACCCGATTGCCGTGGAAGATATTCAGAGCATCGTCGCTAAGCTGAAACATAAGAATATCGGCATTCTCATCACCGACCACAATGTAAACGAAACCCTATCGATTACCGACCGGGCATATCTGCTTTTCGAAGGAAAAATATTGAAACAAGGCACTGCCGAAGAACTGGCGGAGGACGAAGTGGTACGCCGTGTGTACCTGGGGCAGAATTTCGAGCTGAAAAGGAAGATCTGAAATGTCTCCAGCATAGAAAAGGGAACGCTCAGGCGGCACTCCCTCTCTTACAATTATTCACCATGAACTGTATTACTAGTCAAAAAGGGTAACAGCGAACGTTACTTCTTAGGGCACTTTTTACAATGCTTGCCCTTCTTTTTGTATTTCTCGCAACACTTCTTAAACACGCATTCGGTGCTGTCTTCGAAGGTTTTCATCCAGAAACACCCCTGCTCCACACCCGTATTGTCATCACTATAAGTCAAAGCGCTCATTCACATTGCTGTTTAAACTGAGGCAAATATATTATCTATTTAGAATCATTCAAATGTTTGATGAAAATTATTTTGAATAAATCTAAATAACTCAATCGGCGTTTAGGGTCACTTCAAATGGCCCTTACTTTTCAAAACCGCCAAAATCTGCTCCGGAGAGACCTTTTCTTTGTGATAGGATAGCGTTACGGCTTGTGCTTCCAGTGCAATACTTCCTTTTCGTACGCCATCAATCTTCCGCAAATCTGCCAGGAGATCGTTCGCCGTTTCCTGACTGGTCAGGTCGATGCGCAACTGCCGCTGAGATCTGAAACGCTCGAAATGCTGCTCGGCCATCACCTGGTCCTCCGTTTTAAACGGCTCCCACCGGTTGATAATCAGTCCCGACAATGCGATAAACCATCCGAAGAAATAGGACAATGTCTCCGCACGACCGTGAAAGTTTTTTTTCCAAAAAAGGAAAAATGCCAGCCGGGCCGTCAGCCATACGAACAGCGCCCACTGTAACGCAGTAAGCAAAAGCTGATGCCTGGCCAGAAAACCATTTGCGAAGAACGAAAAAGACGCCAGCGATAAGAGTGGAAGAATGCAGCAGCCGATATGTAAAAAAGTGATGATGAAGCTGATTGTCAGGGAATAAATGCTTCGCATATGAGAAGAAAATGGACGCAGTACTTGCGCGGTAAAAGTATTTAATTCATTTTTGCAACATTGTTGCATTTATTGAAGTTCCATTACCAAATGAATTTATCCATCCGTCTGATCGCCATTTGCCTGCTGACCGCTGCCTGCTCAAAGAAAAATGAGAACAGCCGCGAGCTGGTTGAAGCCAACCGTTTGCATTTAGAAGCCATTGAAATTTCGAAAGAACTGGAAGCGCGGCTAGACAGTATATCCGCCAATTCCAGTAACGATGTGGATCAGTCACAGATCGACAGCCTGAAGAGCCTGATCGAGGTTTGGGAAACAAATGTGATCGAAGTGCCGGGCTTCGCGCATGCCCACGACCATGCACATGGCGCACATTCGCACAAAGCCGCGCCCCCGATGACCGACGAGTCGATGCTCGATTACCAGCGGCAGTCGAAAGAAGCGATCCTCGAACTAAGGCACGCCATCAAAAGACTGGAAAAATGAGAAGATTAGCCATTTTTCTCGTCCCGCTGTTTGCATTCACAACGGCCTCGGACACATTGGAAATCAACTGGAAGCGCCTGGCCGACGTGAAATTTTCGCGCAAACTCAACAAGGAACTCAGCATGTATTTCCTTTACCCCACTTTCGGGCCCTCGGTGAATGTTTTGCAAGGGAAAGAGGTCCGCATTCGCGGCTACATGATCCCGGTCGACGAAGCGGACAACATTTACGTCATTTCCGCCAAACCCATGGCCGCGTGCTTCTTCTGCGGCGGCGCAGGGCCGGAATCTATCATCGAATTGCAGTTCAGAAAGAAAAAACAGCGATTCCGCACCGACGAAGTACTCACCGTACGCGGAAAACTCGCATTGAATGCGAATGACGTCGATCACCTCAACTACATTTTGAAAGACGCCGAGGTGATCGAGTAGGGTCAGGGGATTTTTTCCCAGATTTCGTGTACCGGCTTGCCGTCACTGCTCTTGCCGCTATGATCCCAGCGGCCATTGTCAAGTTTGAAATCGAATTTCAGCGAAGAACCGACGCGGTTGTTGTCTTTGGAAAAAAACTGGATGTTTTCCGTGTATTTGCCATCCTTCGCCGTGTAGGTACCGCCGCCGGTGGCGTAAAATCCTTTTACCGCCGGATCGATCGCGAACCATTGGAAACGGGTTTTAGAAAGCAACTTCAGTGTTTTACGGGTCCCCGTCTGGTGGATCTGCACCAGCGAACCCTGCCCGTTGTCGCGCTCGGTAATGTGCCATGCGCCGGCCATTGGCACGTTCGTGGCATCATCCACACGCATCCACACCATCGCTTCTTCATAGCGCAATGTCAGGATATCATCTTTCACCGTCACGGTAAACTCGATCGGAATTCCGATTTTCGCCGTGTCGGCCGAGTTGAATTCCGGGGTGTAGGTCATTTTATCGCCACTCATCGTGAACGGCCCGCCTTCCGAGCGCTCGAAATATTTATTACCAATACTATAAGAAGCAATCACAAGGTAATTATCGGCCACGATGAGCGTCGAAGCGCTGCCAGTAGGCTCCTGCGACTTCCATGCACCTTTGGGTACCTGGCTGAAAGAAAGGAATGAGATCAGTAAAAAGGCGGTCGTCAGTATATGTTTCATTGCATTCGGTTTAAATGGGGTTACCATATACGTTATCAAAATTATGCCAATTTTGAAATCGGGCAACTTTCAGCGCAAAACTTCCCGCAAAACATCGAGCGACTTGATCTCCCCCAGTCCCTCCATGTGGATTTTGTAAAAGAAGATCAGCTTTTCGAGAATGCCGATCCGCCTGGTCCTGTCCAACGGAATGGACAAACCGTAGCCATTTTCCAGCATTCGCTCCGTGGCCGCATGCTCCTGCGCGTCCGCTACGTGCGGGAAGTGGTTGCTTTTCAATTCATTTTCCAGGTCATCGACGGCCTCCACGCCAAAGCCCAGGTAATGTGCCAATTGCATGAGAAACTGGATGTGAAAATTCTCGAAACCGCTCTCCGCATCGTCCAGGTACAATACCGATTGTTCAATAAAATGGAACAATGGCTCGTTGTTCTCTTCCTCACGCAAAGTTTTACCGAGCATTTCGGTCATAAAAAGCGCGAGGCCCGATTTTATTACATCGTAGGGGATCGAGAAAAAGGGGGCATAGCATTTGATCTCCGAGATACGGTGAATGGTATCCTCCTTGTTTTTGTGGTACACTACCATATCGAGTAGTGTGAGGGGTTGGTAAAAGGCGATCCGGTTGGTTTTGGACTTGCTGCTTCGTACGCCGTTGACGATATAGGTCTGTATACCAAAGGCTTCCGTGTAAATCTTCGCAATGATGGAAGACTCCTTGTAGCGGATGTAGCTCAACGCGATGCCACGGGTTTTGTGAAGCATGGAAATTTTAATATCAGTTTGATCAAAAATAGTTATCTTTCTTGTAATGAGAATTTGCAATAATCTTTTGGTCCGGGAGTTGAAACTGCCGGCAATTGGATTCTGCAGTGCAAGCATTCCAATAAGAAAAATCATCCATACCCGTCGGTTTCAACCGACGGAAAGATTTGTATCTTTGCAAGAAATAACGAACTAAACGGGAATCGAAATTCGTTACGCTAATATTCAGGGAATACGCTTTGCATACCAGCAAACACCAATATCTCTAAAGCATTACTCTTCTTATGAGCGACGCCATTAAGCATGAGTGCGGCATAGCACTTATCCGTCTTAGAAAGCCTTATCAATACTACATCGACAAGTACGAAACGCCGCTGTACGCAGTTCATAAGCTTTCGGTCATGATGGAAAAACAGGTCAACCGGGGCCAGGATGGAGCCGGGGTAGCCAATATCAAGATCGACGTCCCGCCCGGGAAACGGTATATCAGCCGGTACAGATCCGTAGAACCTCAGCCACTTACGGATATTTTCTCCAAAATCCACAAAAAATTCCGCAAGGGTCTCAAAAACAACCGGGACCACGCCAACGACGCGAAATGGTTGCAGGAAAACCTGGCATTCACAGGAGAAGTATGGCTGGGACATCTTCGTTACGGCACGCATGGTTCCAATGAAGTGGAAAACTGTCACCCGATGCTGCGCCAAAGTAACTGGCGGAGCCGGAACCTGGTGATGGCGGGTAACTTCAACATGACCAATGTGGATGAACTTTTCGGCAAACTGGTGTCACTAGGCCAGCATCCGAAAGAGAAAGTGGACACCGTAACGGTAATGGAAAAAATTGGACATTTCCTAGATGAAGAAAACCAGCGGGTATTCGAACGCTTCAAGGGAGTTTACGAAAATCCGACGTTGTCCGACGTCATCGAAGACAATATCGACCTGCCGCGCCTGCTCTACCGCTCTTGCCGCGATTTCGACGGCGGCTACGCTATGTGCGGGTTGACAGGCTACGGCGCATCGTTCGTGATCCGCGACCCTGCCGGAATTCGTCCGGCATTCTATTATGCTGATGATGAGGTGGTTGTAGTGGCATCAGAAAAGCAGGCTATCAAAGCTGCATTTAATGTAGATTACGATCAGATCACTGAAATCACTCCCGGATCTGCGCTGATTGTAGATAAGAACGGTGAGTATAACGAGTTCCCGATCCTGCCACGCCTGGAAAAACGTTCATGCAGCTTCGAGCGCATTTACTTCTCCCGCGGCACCGACCCGGATATCTACAACGAGCGCAAGCAGCTGGGCAAACTGCTTATCCCGCAGATTCTCAAAGAAGTTAATTACGACCTCGAAAACACCATTTTCTCCTACATTCCGAATACCGCGGAAACGGCGTTCCTGGGAATGATCGAAGGTCTGGAAGAGTATCTGGCTAAAAAGCGCAAGCAGGCCATTATGGAAGGCATTCTTTTCGAAGAAGACCTTGAAAAAGTGCTCTCGTTCCGGCCGCGGATCGAAAAATTGGTAACGAAAGATGTCAAGTCCCGCACGTTCATCACCGCCGACGCATTGCGTGACGACATGGTGTCGAGCGTGTATGACACGACATTCGAGGTGGTGCGCAAGAATGTGGACACCGTCGTGATCATCGACGACTCGATCGTGCGCGGTACCACGCTTGAAAAGAGCATTCTTACCATGCTCGACCGGCTGAAACCGAAGAAAATCGTTGTAGCATCGTCCGCGCCGCAGATCCGCTTCCCGGACTGCTACGGTATCGACATGTCGAGAATGAAGGACTTCGTCGCTTACCGGGCCGTGCTGAAATTGCTCGAAGAACGCGATATGGAATACAAATTGGAAGATGCCTACACACAAAGTGTGACTGCATTGGCGACTAAGAATCCATATCATACCAACTACGTAAAAGCATTGTACGATCCGTTCACCGACGAGGAAATCTCTCAGAAAATCGCCGAGATTATTCGTCCGAAAGGCCTCAACGCGGAACTTGCAGTGGTATTCCAAACAGTAGAAAACCTGCATAAAGCCTGCCCAGGCCATTTAGGAGACTGGTATTTCACCGGAAACTATCCAACCCAGGGCGGTAATAAAGTCGTAAACAAAGCTTTCACGAACTCTTACGAGGGTAAACTGGAAAGGGCTTACTGATAAAGTTTGAAGTTACCATAGCCGGTCTGGAAACAGGCCGGCTATTTTTTTGTACGACATTTCTGTTAATTTGCCTTCTCAATTCACAACCTAAATCTCAATGACCCAATTCAACACAATTCAAAAGACCTTTCTGGCATTTGCCCTGGTATTGACGGCTACTTTTGCGCAGGCGCAAGGCACCCTGAACGACATCGCATTCCTCGACGGCCGCTGGCTCGGGACTTATAATGGCGGGCCTATCGAAGCTTCGTGGACGGCTCCGAAGGGCAACAACATTGTCGGGTTTATCCGTATGATCAAGGACGACAAGCCTGCACTGTATGAGATTTTCGCATTCGAGCAGACTGACAATGGTCCGGTGGCGATGGTGAAACACTTCAAACCGGGCATGATTTCGCTGGAAGAAAAAGAGGTTGCCGACCGCTACAAGTTTATCGAAGCCAAAAAGAACCAGGCGTTGTTTGAGAAAGACGACGCATCGGTGCGGATCATTTACGAAAGACGGTCCCCTACTCAGCTGGTCATTCAGCGCGGGAAGAAAGAAAATGACAAATGGAGCTTTGTTGATCTGTTTATTTTCAACAAAATCCCCTGATTTTACATCTATATCCCATCCACAGCAATCCATCGGGTTGCTGTTTTTTTGTGCCTAATTTTTAAGGATCAGGTAAACGCCCGCTACGAGCAGGATGGTTCCCAAAATGCGGGGCAAATTCAAATGATGTACTGCAAACCCCTGTAAACCAAAGTGATCAATCGTCATGACAGTTACCATCTGGCCGGCGATGATCAGGCACATCATATTGGAAGGCCCGATATTCCGAACAATAAAAATAACCGTGATCACGTAGAATGCACCCAAAACGCCGCCCATGAAGCGCGTCCACGAAACCTGTTTGAAATCGGCAAGGGAGGGAACGGGATTCTGATTGAAACAGGCGAATGCAATGCTCAGTACGAGCAATCCCACAAAAAAAGAGGTCATTGCCGCGAGAATGGGGTTATTGATCGACTCGCGGAGCTGCGTGTTCACGCCCGATTGCACGGCGTTGCTGATACCAATGAGAAAGGCAAAGATCAGGAAAATCCAGTTCATGCGGGAAATGATAATTTTGAGACGAAGTTACTTGTTTCCCGCCGATCGTGCTACTGCTTTAAATCGCTAACCTTGTCGGGATCGACGGTTTTGAAACGGCCGTACACCCGCAGGATAATTGCCAGCGCGACCGTCACCTCGGCAGCAGCGACCACGATCACAAAAAGTGCAAAAAGTTGGCCGCTCAAACGTTCAGGATCGTGCCGGCTGAATGCCACGAGATTGATATTCACTGCATTGAGCATTAACTCAATACCCAGCAACATTCCGATAAAGTGCCGTTTGGTAACCGAGATAGCCAAGCCAATACAGAACAGCGCCGCCGCGACGATCAGGTAATATTGTACAGGAATGACGGTCATGGCGTTGGGTTTCGGTTTAATGCAAGATAAGCCGCGCCAATCAGCGCGACCAGCAGCAGGACAGCCGCTATTTCAAATGGCAGCAAATGACTTGTCATTAACTCCACACCGATCGTTTTGATGGTAGATTTGCTGCTCATTTCATCCCCGGCCAATTTGAAATCCGAGGTGAGAATGACCTTTACCAGCAGCCCAAACAGTCCGGCGCCGATCAGGAACCCCCATAATTGCCGCGTAATCGGCACTTCTATCCTGTTATGCCGCGTAGAATCGTCGCTTTGCTCCTTCTTTTGCGTAAGCATAATCCCGAATATGAGCAACACCAGGATGCCGCCTACATAAATCATGATTTGCGAAACAGCCAAAAAATCTGCGCCCGCGAGCACATACAACGCGGCCACGCCGAGGAACGCGAGGAATAACGCGAATGCCCCGTAAATCAGGTTTTTGGAAAACAATATCAACAGTCCCGCAGCGAGGGTCAATGCCGAAAACAGGTAAAATATGAGCGCCTCCATTAACTACTCTTTGGGTTTAGGTTTCATGGTCGGACGGAACGGCGCTTTTGCCGCCGGCTTTTCAACCGGTTCGGCCGGTTTTTCAACATGCTCGGATGGTGTTTCAGCAACCGGCTTTTCCACATTTTCGTCTGACACCACCTTCGGCTTCATCGTCGGACGGAACGGCGCTTTTGCCACTGGCTTTTCAACCGGTTCGGCCGGTTTTTCAACAGGCTCGGTTTGCGTCCCAGAAACAGGCTTCTCAATATTTTCATCCGGCACAACCTTCGGCTTTTGCGTCGGGCGGAAAATCGGCTTCGCAGCGGCAGGCTTTTCGGTCGGTTCGGTTTCGGTTGGTGCGTTTTCAGCCGGTGCTTTTGGCTTCATTACCGGTTTAAATGCCGGCTTAGGCGCTGGTCTGGTTGGCTCCGCTGCTTCTGTTGGTTCTGCTTTTGCGACAGCTTCTTCCGTAGTTTTAGGCTTGATCGTCGGTTTGAAAACAGGTCGGGCCGGAGCAACGGCTCCCGGAGCGGCGGCTCCCGGAGCGGCGGCTCCCGGAGCGGCATTACCTGGTACTGCCGATGCGGAAGTGGGAGAAGTTGCTGTTGCGCCAGCCGCTTTTGCCGCTTTCAATGCTTCCTTTTCTCGCTGGAATTGTTCCAGCAATGCGCGTTTTTCGTCCGCTTGCTCGGTCGTGAGGTTGGAATAATTGTAAACCATATCCCGGACGTCGAGCTCGCTGTAATCGAAAGTCTTCGTCATAGTGAGGCACTCCGTCGGGCAAACGGTCGTGCAAAGGCCGCAATAGCAGCATTTGGCCATATCGATATCGAACCTGGCTGCATACAAACGGATCGGCGACCCGTCGGAAGCGCGCCCGACGTCCTCCACAGCCTTGATCGGCTCGATGTCAATGCAATCTACCGGGCAAACTTTGGCGCATTTGTCGCACACGATGCAGTCGTCCATTTCATTATGGAGACGGTAGCGGCCATTGTCGGGAATGGGTATAGTTTCCAGCGGATACTGGATCGTGACGATGCCATCCTGCTGGTCGTAGAAATCGGAAGAACGAATATCCGCAGGTTTACGGCTTTTCCGCGCATTCCAGAGGTGTCGTAGCGTCAGCCGCATACCCGTGAGGGTGGTACTGATGCCGTCGGATATATTTTTAAAGTATTCTGACAAAATCCCTGTTCGTTGGTATTACGTTTACCCTATGACAAATATAGAGTAAACGGTTCAAAAACTCACTTTTCCGCGTACACTGCTTCCAAAAGCGCCTGCAATTCCTGCTGAATGGACTCCGTTTTGTCGGCAATGTACCAGCGCTGGATGTCCTCGGAAAACTCCGCGTAAGTCTTCACCGGATTCGCTTTATACTCTTTTAACAGCGCCTGAGCACCTGCCGGACGCGGCCCCCACGTGAAAACTTCGTTATAATTCTCATCCACCGCGATCAGTTTCGGAATAGACCTGCCGCCATTAGTCAGGTATTCGTCCATCAATGCCGGGTGTTCGTCGCGAAGCAGCAACCTGATGTTTATCAATGGGTTACTCAGCGAAGCCGCAACTATCGTCGGGATATTCTGCGCCGCGTCACCGCACCAGGCTTCTGTGAGAATGTACCAGGTCTGCGGAACGTCGATTTGCATCACTGCGTCTTTCAGCGGGTCATGAATAACCGATTTTTTATTCAGCCGCTGCATTCGGGCCAGGTTCAGCCGGGTATAGTGGCTGAGCGATTCGGATTGTTTCGGGCCGGTCGTCCGGTTTTCGAGGACTACCTGCTCCATCAAATGCATATATTCAGAATATGTGAAAGCCTCGTTTCTGATGGATTCGGGGAACAAATGTGCTACATTTCTCATCGGATTGTCATTTGTTTAGAAACCCTCCGTGGACACTTTCAGTTCACTTTTTGTCCTCCTTACAAAGGCACGTCCGGTCCTTTTTTTCAGGATAATTTTCAAGTATATCCAGCAAATTTCTCGCTAAAATTGTCCGGTCAAAATGCCTTCTCGCAAAACGGTATCCATTCTCCCCATGCGCCTGTGCGAGCCGCGGGTTTTGCATATACAATGCTATTTTTCCCGCCAGGTCAGCCGCATTCCCAGGCTCCGCAAACATTCCGGCATTCGCTTCTTCTATCAGCTCCCGCGAAATCCCGTCGATCGCCACCAGTACGGGCTTTTTACAGGAGAAATAATCAAAAGTTTTGTTGCTGTAAACGGTTTTAAAAATCGCCGCATTCTTCAAAACCGCCACACCCGCATCGGCCATTACGATGTAATTAAAAACCCTTTCCTTGGATACCGGAGCTAAAAACGATACATTCGGCAATGCCCGCGCCATCACTTCTTCGACCAGCATTTGCTTTTGCATTCCGTCGCCCATCAACAGAAAGTGCACACGGGTATGCGCCAGCAGCGTAGCAGTTTCAATGAGTTGCATCAAATCATTCGCCAGCCCGTGCGCACCTACATAGATGACCACAAACTTTCCTTCCAGCCCAAGCTCCGCGCGCAACGCACAGGCAGGCGCATGACGCAGAGCCTCTTCGCTCCATCGAAAATCGGCTGCATTCGGTATCATGCAGATTTTACGCGCATCAACCTGCTTCACAGCAATAAGCTTTTCCTGAAAAGCAGGTGTTAATACATTAATGAGACCGGCATGCCGGTAAAGCAGCTTTTCAAGCCGATAAGAAAGCCAGATCAGCCATTTGTTTTGCAAAACATCCGTTTCGATCGCGGACTCCGGCCAGAGATCCCTGATTTCAAGTACAAGCGGAATACGCTTGCATTTCGACAAAATCACGCCCGGAATCCCCACCAAAAGCGGCGGTGACGTGACGGTAACAAAATCATATGCACCATTTGCAAACCGAAAACCCGCATACACCGCAGCAAATGCAAACGAAGTATATTCCCAAAACCGGCTCACAAAACTCCGCTGACCATTCCCCGAAACCCGGCAGCGGATCACCCGGACACCATCCAGGTTCTCTCCGCAAACAAACCGCCCCCTGGATTTCTCATTCAATTTCCCCTTCATGTAATGCGCATCTCCCGCAATAACCGTCACCGAATGCCCTAGCGAAACCCAAATACGCGCTATCTCATTCCAACGCGAACCGCCGCCGGCATGATCTTCCAGGAAGTACTGGTGAATCAAAAGAATATGCATAACTGACCCAGATTTTTCTCTTGATACGTGGCAATCACATTTTGGTCACTTACAACTTTCAATGATCGTACGGATACGGCGCCCATAACTCTCGAATACAAGCATGTCGCAAGCCACTTTTACACCATACTGGTCAGAATGCCAGCCGGTTTCCGTACGCTCCATGAGCGCGCAGCCTTTTTCATCCACGGCAGAAATCTGGTAATCCTCACGAAATTTTTCATCCGGGTGCCATAGCTGGCGAATGCGCAAGCCCTTCGGAACATTCAAAACATGATCTTCAACCAGCCAATGCAACCGGCCTTTCGCTTTGACGACCCGGCGCCGATGGATAATCCCTCTTCCCAAATGCCGGAATCCTTCAAATTCCGATTCGATCCAGAACTCCCTGTCGGCAGATCCTGATTTCCCTTCGGCGTTTCTGATCCAATACATCCAGATGAACCGGTTGGCCTTCTGCATTTGATCAAAATCTTCGATCATCACGGTATTATGCGAGCGGGTGCCCGAAAAATAGCGGGTGAATGCCTCGTCGGTGTTATAAAGCCACGTGCCCGCATCGCGCAGGATGTTTCGCCCGCCGACCCAAATGTCCAGATGATTATGATCGGCTTGAAACGGGCGACTGTAATAGCTGCCGCAACGGAGAAAGGTAAGCGAGTTTGCGTCGCGTATGATGTGGTAACCGCCTGTCGGGAAGTTGGAAACGCCGACGGTAACTACATTAACAGGAATTGCAGGAGAATGCGGATTACCCGTCAGCCATTCGCATTCTTCCTCCCATTCTCCCTTTTGATAATCCAGACAGGCCTGCAACACATTGGCAAGCGCCGCCAGTTGAGGACGGAAGTCGCGGTGATGACATTCGGTTAATGGAAAAAACAATGCGCCGTCATTATGGCCGTAGTTGGGAAGCCGACCATGAGTTTCAATCTGGGAGTTTTTGAGAAACGTGATTGATGCCATTGCACGATCGTAAACCGCTTCACACATCCGGTCTTCATGTAGCTCGGCGAGTCGAATTCCCCAGGAGAGTAGTTGAACTACTGCGCGGTGATAGTTCATCGAAAATTGCAGATAGGTACCGTCGCTTGCGATTTGCCTTGTGATCTCAATTTCGAAAATACGCTTGCCTTCAATGCGCCACCGACCGCTTTCCGGGAAGTATGGAAACATCAGGCCTGACACGAAAAGACCCAACGCTTCCGTCAGCACATGATTATTCCGGACGGCGATTTGCGAAAAGCGGATGTTAGCCGCCACATGCCGCATTTGATCGTAAATGCTGCACAGGATTTTATCCAGCAATGGCTGGCTCAAAGCTTTGGAACGTCGGTAGTAATGCAAAGCAAATGTCCAGTTCAGCACACGCAGAGCTATTTCCTGGCTGCATTTCCAGTTCGGGCCGCAGTTGACGGGATTGTAATCGATCCAATCAGTAATCAGACCAAAAACGGTTTCCGACTGGTCCTCCCCGCAATGGTGATCATAGCGGATCAGGTCATACAAAAAGGTAAACCTCGACTTTTCCCAAACATATTTGATATCGCCCGCCTCTGCCGAAAAATCATCCACATCCGACCAATGCACATTTGGATTGTAGCTGTAACCCGTCAGCGGATGGGTATGCCAATCCGCTATTTCAAACCACTCCCCGCTGAAATACTGAAATCTGCCTGCTCCAATCTGCGCCACACGCCATGCCAACCGTTTTAATGCTGGGTATTTTTGCACACGCAGGTTTTCAGGGTCAAACAGAAAAGTTAGCTGGGAGCCACGCCAATTTTCCAGACTTATGAAAACGCGATGGGTCGCTGTCCGGGAAAAACGCCATTTCAGGATGCTTAACCGGCCTTGCAGCCAGTATCCCGCCCGGAAAAGTACATATTTCCAGCCCATCTGCCGGCTCACATGCCAGCCGATCTGTAAGTATCGGAGCATTTTCATAGCACTTTCACCCAGCCTCCCGTCCACATGCTATCCCGGGCAGCCAATGTCGCCCGACTTGTATTCCAGATATCTTCCAGGGGCATCAGCGAACCGTTTTGATTCGCTATGCATTCAAAAAGCTTGTCAAACTGTGCCTGGTGCCCTTTATCAGCCGCGGTTTTCATTTTGTCGAATCCATCGAAACCATACCCCCGCAGTTCCCTGAAATCATCCAGCACCAGCGTCCTGCCGAGTGAATGCACCTCGATCCTTTCCTTTGGATAATTAATTGCTCCATTTGAAAAGTAATGCACGACACCCGTCGAACCGTTGGCTAACCGCAACAGCACACTAGCATTGTCAGAACTCATCGTTCGGTCCGTACAAAGTGCATTCGAGCAAACCTCCGTAATCCGGCTCTGCGCGATCCAGGCGACCAGATCGATAAAATGACACGCCTCACCTAACAGACGGCCTCCCCCGCGTGCACAGTCGTGGACCCAAGCATGCCCGGGAATGTGGCCCGCATTGACGGTTATGACCACATTCATTGGCGCATCGCCCAATAATTCACGCATTTTAACGATATGCGGGGCATGCCGACGGTTAAAACCAACGCTTAGCAAAATAGGCGAAGCAAGCTTTTCGACACTGCGTTGCACGTTTTCCAACCCCGGCGCGTCGATACTCAAAGGCTTTTCCACAAATACATGCTTGCCCGCTGCCAATGCGTCCGCGGCAATCGCGGCATGGCTGTCGTGGCGGGTAGCGATGATAACCAAATTGACCTCCTCATCATCGAGAACAGCCTTATAATCACTTGCAGCATAAGGAATACCATACTTTTGGGCCAGCTCCGCCGCCCGCAACCCACTCGAACTGGCCATGTATTTAATGTATTTTCCCCGGAGACAAGGCAGCAAGGTCACCCGCACGAAATTGCCGGCACCGATGATCCCCCCAACAACTTTCTGTCGCACAAGCGGACCGTCGGAATGCGCGACTTTCCTTTCAATCACATTTTCCCCCGAATAATCAATCAAAACCCCCAGCAGCGACTTCCTGCGTGCATACAGGAGCGCATATCCGTGCAGGGAAATCGTTTCACTGATCAGCGGCCGCACCGCCAATGCGCCGGAAGCCATCAAACGGAGGACTTCCTGAAAATTGCGGTTTTCCGTCCAGCGTACGTAAGGCAATGGATAGTCGATGCCGCGCTCCTCATACTGATCGTCGTAGCGGCCGGGACCGTAGGAGCATGAAACCTGAAAAGTCAATTCTTTTTCATAAAAATCTGCCCGGTTCAAATGCAATGGCACCTCACCGATCAGCACGATTTTCCCGCGTTTCCGGCATATGGCCGATGCCATCTCGATGATCGCGCGCGAGCGGGACGACGCCGTTATAATCACACCATCGACCTCGCCGAACCGTTCGGTGAATTGTTTACCGGTATATTCATCTGGACTAACGGTAGTAATGTCTTTTTCTCCGGCTAGTTGCCGCCGATTCGCTTCCGGTTCCACGCCTATCACCTCGCAGCCCTGTGCACGCAGCAAGTCCACCACCATTAACCCGGCTAACCCCAAGCCGAATACGGTAACCCGTTCGCCCAGGGAAGGCGCCAGCAGTCGCACGCCATGCAGGCCTACCGCTCCCAAAACGGCAAAAGCCGCCTCTTCATCCGGCACGTTGGGTGGGACCTTGGCTACCAGGTTGACCGGAACGCAGACCATTTCCGCGTGCGGACCGTTGCTTATCACGCGGTCGCCCAGCTTGAAATGCCGAACGCCCTCACCGATGGCCACAATCTCGCCCATGTTGCAATACCCGAGCGGCATCAGCTGGTCGAGGCGGCGGAGCACGGAGCGGGCCGTTTTGCGGAAGCCTTCGGTTTTGATTTTTTCCAGCACGAGCCGCAGTTTATCGGGTTGGCGGCGGGCTTTTTGAAGGAAATTTGCCTTGCTGAATTCGATCAGCATACGTTCGGTACCGGCCGAAACAAGGCTTTTACGTGTGCGTATGAGCACGCATCCCTTGCGCGCCAGCGGCGTGGGAACGTCCAACAGTACCGTTTCCCCCGTGCGCAGGTTCTGTACAAGTTGTTTCATAAAATATAGTGTGCTGGTTAACTAAATATCGGTCGCCTGGCTTCCGCGAAATAACTGTAATGAACAACATTTGATATTTTTGGCAAAACCTGTTTAGCGTAGTATCCTTAACAATGAATATTCGAATGAAAAAGCAGATCAATGTCGGCATCGTAGGTTACAAGTTTATGGGCCGCGCGCATAGTAATGCCTGGAAGAAAGCCCCGCTGTTTTTCGATACACCGTCGGTCCCGGCGCTGAAAGTGGCCTGCGGGCGGCATCAGGAATCGCTGTCGGAGTTTGCCGAAAACTGGGGATGGGAGGAAACGGAAACCGATTGGCCAAAGCTCGTCAACCGGCCGGATATCGACATTATTGATATCGCCTTGCCGCAAAACCTGCATTACGAGGTCGCATTGGCGGCGGCAAAAGCCGGCAAGCACATTTTCTGCGAAAAACCGCTTTCGATGAACAGCGAACAAGCCGCCGAAATGCTGAAAGTTTGCCAGGAAAATGGCGTGAAGCATTACCTCAACCACAATTACCGCCGCACACCGGCCGTAGCGCTCGCTAAAAAGATGATTGAAGAAGGCAAGATCGGCCGCATTTTCCACTGGCGCTGCGCTTACCAGCAGGACTGGATCGTCGATCCTGCGTTTCCGCTCACCTGGCAGCTCAAAAAAGAAACTGCCAAAGCCGGTCCGCAATGGGACCTCAACTCGCACGCCGTCGACCTGGCACATTTCCTCGTCGGGGATATTGCTTCTGTGTCTGCATTGACTTCGAATTTCATTAAGGAGCGCCCTATTGCCGACGAAGCGGCTACGGGCAGCCTCACCGGCGCTTCGAAAGGCGATGAAATGGGCGAAGTGACAGTCGAAGACGCCGCACTGATGATGGTGCGCTTTCAAAATGGAGCCATTGGCTCATTCGAAGCGACACGTTTCGCCACCGGCCGCAAAAACCGGCTTACTTTCGAAATTTACGGCAGCAAGGGAAGCCTTGTCTTCGACCTGGAACGGATGAACGAGCTGCAATACTATTCCAACGAAGATGCCACAGGCGAACACGGCTTCCGCACGATCCTCGCGACGGAATCCGTTCACCCGTACGCCGGCAACTGGTGGCCAGCAGGGCACATTATCGGCTACGAGCACGCATTCGTGCACGCGGTAGTCGACTTTTTGAAGGCGATCGAAGAAGGAACGGAGATCAAACCGGACTTCGCGGATGGTTTGAAGATCATCCAGGTACTGGAAGCAGGTCTTCGCTCGGCAGAGAGCGGAACGGAGGTAAAGCTATGATGAATAAACACCTGGCCTGTCAGAGCGGGCCAGGTGTTTATATCGATGCGGTTTGGAAAGGCGATCGGCCTATTCGATGACCGCGTATGAAATGTATGGATCGAACATCGTACGCTGTAAACGTGCATTTTTAATGCCGTATGTATCCAGCAACGCCAATGTTTCGCCGGGGAAAACCTTCGTATTCAGCTCGTCGAAAGCGATGATCCCGCCTTTCGGAATGCGCGGCAGGAACGTTTCGAGCGCCACTTTGGTCGGTTCATAAATGTCAAAATCGAAATAAATGAGGCTGATGATCAAATGCGGATTTGATTCCAGGTACTTCGGGATTTCCTCGCACGCATCTCCTTTCACGAGCTCCACCTTGTGAATATGGCTCACGGGGCGGTTTTTGTCCAGCAACGTAGCCGAATTCCTGATCTCGTCTTCAATGCCATTGTAAACGGCCAGGTCGCCCGCCTTGTATTCTCTGGCGGAATTGGCATCTTTTTCCGACAAACCCGGGAAACCCGAGAAAGTGTCGAATGAAATAATCTTCCGCGTATGGTTGAACGGCTCGTAAATAGCGGATAACTGGGCAAATGCCATCGTCCCGCCGCCCTGAAAACAGCCGCATTCGACAATGCTCCCCGCTACATTCAATTGCAGCTTGAACAATTCATTTTTTGCGAGAAAACGGGAAATATCCTGTCTTCTCACATACTTGGTAAAGTTCTGCAACTTACCGGACGTCGTGATCGGCGAATTATCGAAGTAATCGCCGTACTCGCTGAAAAGTGACTTTTCCTTTTCCGAATGGTTAGCCAGGTTGGCCTGAATGTGGTGTTCATTTGAGACAGTAGCTTCCAAGATCTTTCGAGATTTAGTTGTGAACAATAATAGGACAATCAGAATACCTTCGGTCGTCAGCTAAGACAAACCAGAACTTTTTAAAGGTAGAGGACCCAAACCGATCACGGCAGATAAGTTATTGTTAGGTACAGATAAGTTACTTTAAGGTCACATTTACTTGAAAATATCGGAGAAGAGTGCGGCAGGTTTTTCAATGTCCCTTACGATTTAAAAATAACAGTTCAACAATCTGCTCGTCGACGGCGTCCTTTCCCTCGTCATAGCCCGTATGGCGCCTGACTAATTTCCCATCGATATCCAGCAGTACCCAAACGGGAATCGCGGAGAGGTCGTATGCCCTGTCCAGCACACTCATGGATGACTGGTCGGCCACGAGCAGCTGCTCCCAAAAACAAGGCCTTCAAAAGTTCGACCGAAGCAGGGTGACTTGCGATCATGGATTTGTTGTATTTCATATCCTCCGCCGTATCGCCGGTCCTGAATTCGAAATGTCGGAATGCGACGGCCGTTTGCTTACCCCGGAACTATCGGTCGCCTGCTCAAAGCTGAATTTTCCGCCGGTAACCCTAGCCGAATCGACGAACAGCCGTGTATCCCAATTTTTTAGGTAGACTTTCCGGCCTTCCAAAAATGTGCGGTCGCTTTTGAGATCGCCGACGATGGTCTTTCCCTGATCTTTTGAACAACCGCAAAACAGGAATAGCGCCGCCATCATGCGCAGCATCAGCAGCAGGAAGATTTTCATAGCCCTAAAGTTTTAGTAAAACATTGTTCACTAAAATAGAGCAATATTTATATATAATTTAATTTTATATATTAATTCTTCTTTTCCAGCAAATCCATCAGCCCCGCCAGTTTCAGCATCTCACCCGATAATGCCGACCAGCTTTCCATATCCAGCCTGGTATTGGCCTCGACGCGCTGAATATGCGCTTCGATCGTGTCGACGATCCCGGTGCCGTTGCCGGTAGAGATGTGCGATAATGTCGTCATGACGCTGTTAACCGCTGAGCCGAGGTTCAGGTTTTGGCGGATGATGTGGTTATTCTGCTGGATAATGAGCCATTGGCTTTTGACAAGAAACATTTCGAGATCAGTCATGTGCGAGCAGATTATGGTGATATGAAGCGTTAAATATAATTCCGGACAATGGAAAGACGGCGGCGGGAAGATACGCGCGAAGAGCAACGACAGATCGGGATAAAACGAAAAAAGCACCGATTGCTCGATGCTTTTTGTGGGAGTTGAGGGATTCGAACCGCAGCGGCGGACCGTCCCCGACCCTCTGCTTGTAAGCCGAAGCCGCGCAGGCAGATGCCGCATCATAGGCGTAAAACGAAAAAAGCACCGATTGCTCGATGCTTTTTGTGGGAGTTGAGGGATTCGAACCCCCGACCCTCTGCTTGTAAGGCAGATGCTCTGAACCAACTGAGCTAAACTCCCTTTCTTTTTCTTTTTGTTTTCCCGTCGTTTGGGAGTGCAAATATGTGCGACTAAATTGAACTCTGCAAATATTCTTGAAAAAAAATTTAAAATATTTTTTAACCGCCTGATAACCAGTATACGCTATTCGAAATTCAAATAGAGCGTTACCGTGTGTGTCCGCAGTCGGCTGATGCCGTTACCAACTGAATTTTTTCCGGGGACCATCATATTCGTCAATCCATGTGAAAAACGCAGCTCCGGGGCGAATTTGAAGAACTCGAAGAATTGCTCGTAACCGATCCCGTAATCGATGGACAAGTCGCTCGACTTTGTGTCCAGGGCCCCGGCTCCCCCGCCGCGGTTGCGCTTCACGTTGGTTTCAATACCCAGCGTCATACCTGCTACCATGTACATGCGCGAGTTCACGCGCCTTACTGATTTGTATTTTAACAAGAGCGGCACTTCGATCCACGTCGATTCGCGCTTCTCGGTGCGGTCGGTACCATTGGGATAACTGAATTTCACGTGCCGCTCGTAAAGGGAAACCGACGGCGTCGTGCGCAGGTCGAAATGCTCGTTCAGGAATGCATTAATGGTAAATCCCATGCGGAATGCAGCATTCGTGGGCGACTGGATCACAAATGCCGAATCCTTCGAAACGAAGTCGTTGCTGTGCTTGATATTGAACCGCGTAAACGGCACGGCAAACAGGATACCGTAATGGATCGGCTTGTCGTCGTAGTATTCGAGGTGCTTACGACGGTACCCGATGCCCTGTGCCTGCGCTTCCTGCACCGCCATGAGCAATGCGAGAATGCCAATAATTACTTGTGTCCGACGTAAATTGAACAGATCCCGAAGGTGAGTGATATGCATTTGGTATTGATGAAACCTGCTTTTTTATAAATATCAAGAAAAGCTTCCCCATCCGGAAAGGCCTGCACAGACTCGGGCAAATAAGTGTATGCCGCGCTGTCTTTCGAGACCGTCTTCCCGATTATCGGCAAAATGTATTTGAAATAAAAATTGTAAATCTGCTTGAACGGAAAGCTTTTAGGCTTCGAAAACTCGACCACCACGCAAGTACCACCCGGCTTCATCACGCGGTTCATCTCAGTCAGTCCGGCCAGCAAATTCTGAAAATTGCGTACTCCAAACGAAACGATAATCGCGTCAAAATAATTGTTTGTGAAAGCCAAACTTTCGGAATCGCCGCTTTGGAGCGTAATCACGTCCTGCTTGCCCAGTTTCGCGATTTTCTCGCGTCCCACGGCCAGCATTCCTTCCGAAATATCCACACCGATGACCTTTTCGGGGTTGAGCGCGAGCGCCTCGATCGCGAAGTCGCCGGTACCCGTCGCAATGTCGAGAATCACCTTCGGCTGCTGCTTTTTCAGGAGTTTAATGGCCCTTTTGCGCCAGTATATATCCACACCTGCACTTAGCACGTGGTTCAACAAATCGTATTTGGGCGAAATGTTGTCGAACATCTCCGCCACCTGCTCCCGCTTGGTCCCTTCTTTATCCTTATAGGGTACTACACTCATCTTCTTATTGTATTTTTCAACTACAAGCAAAACTAACAGATATTTACGGTTATCACACGGCGCGCGATCATCTAATTGGCTTCTGAAAATGTGACCGAAACGAAAACCATACGTATCAATGGCTGAACACACAATTTGTCCTGATCATTACCGGCCATGCGTTACATTTTGCTCTTTGTCCTCTGCGCCGCCACCTCGGCGGCTGCCGCGCAGACAACCCGTTACCGTTCGAACAATGGAATCAGCGAACGGAAAAATCACAACCGCCGTATGGAAAGTCCCTGGTTCACTACTTCGGGATGCGGCCTTACCCAATTCTACGGCGAACTGAACAGCCAGGCGATGCACGGAACGCTTGGACTGGGGGCCGGACGTGCATTCAATAAACAGCTGGCGGTCGAGGTCGATTATCAGGCGGGAAGTATCGGCGGAGAAAAGCGTCCCTTTTTCAATTCCTATTTTGTAAATGAATACAATGCCGTGGAATGCATTGTGCGGTGGGACCTTTCGGAGCAGTTCGGCAGCCGCGAGCCTGGGCCGGCACATATGGTCGTTTATGGAGGTTTCGGGCAAATATGGTTCAGCGCGCACGCCTTCGACCTCAATACCAATGCATTACAACGCTTTACCAACAGTTCCCAAAGCGCGCGCAACCCGCTGTTCCTCCGCTGGGGACCGCCGAAGGGCCCAAGGGGCATTAAAAAAACGCGGGAGGGAATGCTCCCGCTCGGCACTTCTGTGCAATATGCATTGTTAGAAAAGTGGAAAATCGCACTCGACTACCGCATTCATTTTGTCCGCACCGATAAACTGGATGCCACTTCGGGGCGGCGGCTGATCAACCCGGAAGAAAGCGACTCTTACAGCGACACCCCGAATGACGCGTTCAGTTTCATTTCCGTATCATTGCAGTACCATTTCGGCCAAAAACACGGTAAAAATGCCCGTTAACATCGTTAAATAATGATTTCTACCACTGTTAAATACAAACTTTACCCCTCATTACTAAGCTGCTTCGATCGATTCGAACGCGGGTATATCGGCGAACAGGACCTGCTCGACCGCATTAACCGCGTGCCCGTGCCCCAAACCGAGGCGCAGTTCCGGGGCGTGTCGTTTGAAGATGCGGTGATCAAAGGCATTGGGGAGGAGTCGTTCGATGCCGATATTCTTTCCCGCGTGCGGTCGTACCTGCCGCGGCCAATGGTGAAAACACAGGTCTATTGCGAATACCAGCTGAACGATAGCCTGATTTACGGCTATGTGGATGTGATCGGCAAAATGCTGGCCGTCGACATTAAAACGACCGGCAACTACCGGGCTGGCTGTTTTGCGAAAAGCCATCAGAACTTTTACCTGCCCGCATTGCGCACGAAAGGTATCCGGAGTCTGCGGTACGTGATCACGGATTTCAAGGACGTGTACCTCGAAGAATATGATCAAATGGCCGATCTGAGTTATCAGGAGGATCAGATTTCACGTTTCTGCCAATTCCTGGAAACCTACCGCGACCGTATTACCGATCTTCGCGTTTTTGCACGCATTTAGCAGCAATAATGTGCCTAGAAATCGAGTAACTGATGTTTTACGGCGAAAATTGCCAGGCTTACCGAGTTGCTGGCGCCTGTTTTTTCCAACAGGTTTTTTCGATGCCCTTCCACCGTCCGGTAACTGATAAACAGCTCCTCGGCAATGCGGGCGGTGTTGTAACCTTTGCAAATCAGTGCCAAAACATCCATTTCACGATCGGTAAGGCCGATATTTAATGAAGGAATGGACACCTTGCTCCGCGATGGCTTGATATCCCGCGCTTGCAGGCCCTGCCGCATTACCTGCGCAACGTCGTCATTAATATAAAAGCCCTTTGAAACCACCTGCTCGATGGCTTCGCTCAGGATCATTTGATCGATATCCTTGGGAAGGTACCCGTGCACGCCTACGCGCATGAGCTGCAAGATGTGCTCGGGAGAGTAATTCATGGATAAAATGATGATTTTCAAGGCCGGATGCTGTTTCAGCAACAATTCAGCCACTTCCTTTCCATTCATTCCTTTCATAAAAAGATCGAGCAATATCACATCCGGCATCGTGGATGCAACTTTTTCCAAAAGCTCCTCGCCCGATTCCGCTTCCAACACAATCGAAAAATGCGCATTCCGGCCCAAAATCTGGCCTAACCCCTGGCGGAAAAGTTTATGATCGTCCGCAATCGCTATTTTGACGGGTTCCAATTCGTTTTTGAGTAAAAGTTAAATAGGTATATCAATTTTAATACGCGTACCCGCCCCCGGCGCGGAGTCGAGCAGCAGGGTGGCACCGAGGAGGTCTGTGCGGGTGCGGATCGTGCTCATCCCCATCCCTGCCGACTTCCGGTCCGACGCCGGATCGAATCCCCGGCCGTTATCGGCCATCTGGAGAGTGAGATGCGTGCCATGCTGCTGCAAATCGAATGTAATCTCGCTGGCCCCGGCGTGTTTGACCACATTCCCGATCACTTCCTGGATAATGCGGTACAGGATCGTCTGCTGGTAGGGTGAAAGCACCTCCGCGGGATCGTCGATGTAACAATGAATGTCCATCCCCGAATCTTCCATCCGGTCGAGCACGATTTTCACCGCGCCGGCAAAGCCGAAGGTTTCGATAATTACCGGCGAAAGGTTATGCGCAATTTGCCGGACATCCTTTACCACATCGCCCAAAATCTGTCCCGAGCGCGCCGCCAGGCCCTTCATTTCGTCCGGCGACGATTCATACTGGATCTGGTTGACAAACAGCCGTACGGCCGACAGCGACGCGCCCACCTCGTCGTGCAGGTCGCGCGCAATGCGCTCGCGCTCGTTTTCCTGCGAGGCCACGATCGATTCCAGTATCTTTTTCTGGTGCACCATTTCCATCTGGTGGAGGTGCCGCTGCTGAAAATGCAGTTTCCGCTGGTATAACAGCACGAAAATGACGATCGCGAGCGCCAGCATCAGCATAATGCCGATCCCCCCAAACAGCAACTGCGCAAACTCTACTTCTTCCGGCCTACCCATAATGCGATCGCATAAGTAATGTACAGCATGTAATTCATCAGTGCGTGTATTACCCAGATCTGGTCATTCAGGTTTTTGGAATACAACAGAATAAAATTCATGAATACGAAAATCAAAAAGTTGCCCGAAAAGAAAAGCAGCAAACCGGCCGATACCCAGAAGAAAGGTTCGAGCAGCAGATTTTGCACCTTTAATTCCTGGAAAACTTTGTAGAAATAGGCCAGGGCCAGAAAGATCACCATCGCACTCTCGAGAGAGCGGCCTGCATTATCAATCCACACCGACTGCCCCTTTTGCCCGAATTCCCGGATCAAAACAACACACACAAAAAAAACCAAAACCCATATTCTGGCCCGATTGAGCCATTTTTGCTCCAATACCAGGCTAAACATCCAGAGCAGCAGCCCGAACTCGACGACGATGTACACCGGCCACAGAAACAGGTTGGATGTTTTGAAAAACCACAACACCCGCGAAATGCTTTCGATGAACAGGGCAAAGAAGATCAGCCAGCAGAGCAACTTGACCGGCGGCCGGGCCTTTCGGTAACGCATAAAAGCCATTACTGCTGCCAAAAGCACCGGCAGATAAGTAAAAAGTACGATCAATTGCTCCCTGGAATAATGCATGGTTCCCCTGGGTTGCCGAAGCGTTTAAACACAGATAGGCCGCGCAGGTACTTCCTGGCGGTGAGGTTACGAATATCAGGTGCTTGAATGACGACGGCTAAACGCCTGTGAATTTTCTGAGAGGGAGGCAATCGCGCCGCAGGCAAATTACGTGATCGTCCGGAAAGAAAAAAGCCGCACGATAAAGCGCGGCTTCCTTTGAAAATTGGTCCGGTAATGGTCAGTATCGATTACTTATCGGCCATCACCAGTGAAGGATAGTCAATGTAACCTGCTTCACCGGGCGTGTAAAACGTATTGTAATCCGGTGCATTCAATGCGGCACCGGTTTCGATACGGGTTACCAGGTCCGGGTTAGCCAGGAACGGCTGGCCGAATGCGATGAGATCGGCAATTCCTTCGCCCAGCGCGGTTTCGGCGGTATCGGGCGTGAAGCCGTTACACAGGATAATGGTACCCGAAAACTGCCGGCGGATAATCTGCAACGTCCCGGCATCGAGGTCCGGCGTGAGGGAAATGTGGATGTAGGCAATGCCCAGCGAGTTAAGCCGGGTGGCCAGGTATTCGTACGTCCTGCGCACTTCGGCAGCGTCGTAAGGCTGCAAATCATTGTAGGTGCCAAAAGGCGAAAAACGAATGCCGACCTTCTCTTTGCCAATGGCCGCGGAGGTCTTTTCAACAATTTCCAGCACAGCCCGTGAGCGGTTTTCAACGGAACCGCCATACTCATCCGTCCGGTTATTCACATTTGGGTTCAAAAACTGTTCAAGCAGGTAGCCGTTGGCATTATGCAGCTCAATGCCATCAAAACCAGCCTTAACAGCATTTTCTGCCGCTTTTACGAATTCATCGATGACCGTTTTCACACCTTGGGTCGTGAGAGCTTCCGGCGCGGAATGGTCCAGCATGCCTTCCTGGTCCGTCCACATTTGCCCCGCGGCCGTCATATCCGACACGCCGATCACGCGGGTATCCGCAGGCAGGTTATGTACGTGCGCGATGCGCCCTGTGTGCATGAGCTGCATGAAAATGCGGCTTCCCTGCGCATGAACCACCTCTGCGATCTGCCGCCAGGCTTCCGTTTGGGCATCGCTGAAAATGCCGGGGATTCGCGCGTAACCCAGTCCTTCCGGCGCTGGGGCAGTCCCCTCGGTGACGATCAGCCCGGCACCGGCGCGCTGTGCGTAATATTGCACCATCAGCTCATTGGGAAGGTTGCCGATGGCCCTCGAACGCGTCATAGGCGCCATCACGAGATGGTTCTTTAATTTGAAAGTATCTTTCTGATATTCAGACAGTAATTTGCTCATTTTATTTTTCAGATTATATGGATAGAGCAAAGCTACTTTCCTGACCAGGAATAAAATATTCGAAAATGGCAAATTATTAGTCCTATCCGACAGACTGGTATCTTTTCGGGGCTTTACCGTGATGTTTGGCGAACAAGCGGCTGAAATGGCTGAGATTCGAGAAGCCCAGCTGATAACCCACCTGCGATACCGAAACGCCCGGGTGCCGCAGCATCGTCGCGGCTTCCTCCATGCGTACCGTTTGATAATAGTTATAAATGCTGTCGCCGAAGATCTGGCGGAAAAGCTGCTTCAATTTAGTTTCGCTCATATTGGCAAGTTTGGCGAGGTCGCGCAGCTGCGGCGGCTCCGAAAGATCGGCCAACAGGGCATCCCGAACGGTCATGAGCATACCCACATCCTGGTTGTTGAGGCCGCATTGCTTCTTGTTTTCGCGTTTGGCAAGGCTGGAAAAAACGTGGTAGAGCAGCTCCTGGGTCTTCACTTTGTAGAAAAACCGATTTAACGGATCGTTTTCGTGGGTTTCAGCGAGGTTTTTAAGCGTCTTTTCAAATTCGGGGATCATCAGCAAATGGTACAAAAAAGTGCTGCTCCCGTTGGTAACCCGGTCGATGAGCTCGTTCGGCTCGGTAGGCCCGAGCAGTTCGGCCAATAACGCGGCCTTGATGCCCACCACCGTAAAATAAATCTCCCGGCCACCTGGAAAATGGATCTCGGAATTGAGATCATTCGACGAAACTTCCACCGAAGCGGTATTCACCTTGGTACAAGTAAAGCTCCGCTCGCGGTTCGAAAGCTGGTTATTCGGCAATGAAGAATTGTAAAAAATGATCGTGATCAAATCGCTCACCGTCTCCGGTGCCTTCCGCCGCAGCACAAAGTCGTCACGCAAAGTATATTGATGGATGAGCAGTTTAAAACTATCGCTGAAATCGATCCGCCTGATACTCCCCTGCCCCATATGCCCGGGTATCTGCAACTGATTCCCGATCACGGGCGCGCCGAACTGTTGGGAGAAACCCGTCAAAAAATCAAAGCCGGCACCGGCGGTAAATTCGAATGTCATGGCGATTGCAGGTAGTGTGCCGGATCCGGCTTTTTTATGCCTAAATAAACAAAAACTATCCGAATCCGTTCAATTAACCTACCATTTCCCGTTATGCAACAAGGAGTTAAAACAAAAACGCCTTGACAGCGCGGCTATCAAGGCGTAATGCATTTGGGGGTGGTGATGGACGGAATCGAACCTTTGATTTCTACTTTCATGATCTTTTCGTTAAAATATTCTGATTATGAGCTGTTAATGGCAAATATATAAAATTGAACCAAGTAACATGCAACCTTAAAAAGTAATTTTGTTGTAAACCATTTTGTAAACCAATTCAGTTAAGATAGATTTGTGTAAATCAAGTCGTCGGCTGCATGGCTACTACAAAATACTATCTCAAAAAGCCAAAACCAAATGGCAATTGCCTGATCTCCTTGTACTTCCGCTATGGAACCGAGCAGGTTGTTGTTTCTACAAATCAGTTTATCAAGCCCAAATCCTGGGACGCTAAAAATCAGAAGGCAAAAGCCAGCCATGAGGCCTATTTGGAGCTCAACGCCAACCTGGATCGATGGCGAAATGAAGTGCAGAAGATATATCAGCAGCGACTTTACCAGAAGCTGTCAATTACTCCCGCCGATCTGAAACCGCTATTTGAGCGCGAGATAAGGACTGATAAATATGAAGCAGCTCCGGAGAAAGGTAAGCCTGGCCTGATCGAGTTCGTCACTAAATACATCAAGTCCGTCGAGGGATTCAAGAATGCCAACACGATTAAGACTTACCGCTCCCATTTGAAGATGTTGACAGCGTATCAGACCGATACGAAGAAGAAGACTATTGCCTTCAACGACATCACGTTGGATTTCTACCATGATTTCAAGCGGTTTATGGTCGAAGTCAAGAAATACAACGAGAACACCCAGAATAAGCACACCGGCCTCTTAAAATTCTTCCTGAACGAGGCGACTGAGCGGAAGGAGAATGACAACATTGAGTTCAAGAGTCGGCGGTTTTCGACACCTCGGAAGGAAGTAGATTCGATTTATCTGAATGAAGATGAAATTAAGCTCCTGCTGAAACTTGACCTTTCAGCCGAGCCCAGGCTGGAAAAGGTACGGGATCTCTTTATCGTCGGCTGCTTCACCGGTCTACGCTTTTCTGACCTTACAGCCATACAAGCCGAAAACATATCGCCCGACTTCAAATATTTGAAGACCAAGACGATAAAGACAGACGAATACCTGGAAATCCCGATTCACCCAATCGTCAGGAAGGTGATGGAGAAGTATAAGGGCAAGACTCCGAATCACTTACCGCCGGTCATTTCCAACCAGAAGATGAATGAGTACCTTAAGGAAATCGGCGAAAAAGCTAATCTGAGCGATGACGTGGCTTTATTCGAGAAGAAAGGAAAAGTCCGGACGCAGAAAAAGGTAAGTAAGTTTTCGTTAATTACTTCTCACACCGCCAGGCGATCATTTGCAACCAATGAGTATCTTGCCGGCACCCCCTCCTACGCCATCATGGCAATCACCGGCCACCGGACCGAAAAAGCATTTTTGACATACATCAAGGTTACTAAAAAACAGTACGCGCGGCAGCTTTCAGAGATCTGGAAGGAGCGTTTTAAAGATGAGTGATTATGGAGGAAAGTAAGAAACCAGTCGGGAGATATTCGACAGCAAAGAGACTAGGAGAAACGTTTCTAGGAATCAAAGGAGACGACATACCCCTTGTTCCATATTTTAAGTACGATGTAATTGACCAGCTTAATGAATTTCATCTGGTCTTTCCCTCGGAACCAAGTACAACCCTATATGAGAACACCATCTTCTCGAAACTAGTAAGACTAGCTACTTTCAGTCAATCTCTCCGATGCTTCCGGTATCATTATGAAGCCTACCCGGACAAGGTCGAGTTTCTGGATTTCTTCGTAAATGAAATTCCCATTCGCCTGACACAGCCTTATTCTGCACAAGAAAAAACCATACTTGAAGGCCTGCTTGTCGAAGTCAAGCGACAGCTGGAGGAAAGCACAGTCACTGCGAAGTGCGAAGAAGAAGTTGATATTTACACCTACTTACCTCCAGGAAAGGTTATCGCGCTATTCAAGACGATCTTCTATAGCACGAATGCTGACAAACCTTTCGAAGCGACACAAGATGATGTTGTTGCACTTCTAAAAAACTTTACGCCCTTCAAAAAAATGAAACGTAGTTACATTGCGAGGAAGGTAACAGAGAGTGTGCCGGAGGATTACTTTCCTGATTCACTTATCGTTGAGCTAAGAAAATTTCTGTCAAGTAAACTTTAGGTAAGCGAGACATCGTCAGTGAGATTACGCACCCGAGGAAATTATTTGATGGAGAGGAAGCTGAGTTGTAGTTGTCATAGACCAGAGACAACTATGGAACATATCGGAATACAAATCTGCTTAAAAATTTGAGTATGTTGAAAACGCGCCTTAGTCAAAAAGCAGCTAAAAAGTCTGACAGATTATAAAGACTCGCTAAAAAATTCTCAAATAACTACGAAAATGCTGAATAACAACCACTTGTACTTAAACAAATGTATTGAGCTGCGCAATTGATGCGTATATGCTGTCTCTACCTGGTTGAAGGAGGCATGCAAGTATTGGCTCACAAACTGTCAAGGATTGCTTGACAGTTCAGGCACTATGAACTATGGTGTAAGGAGCGTTACATACCTCGAGAAACATCGCAACCGTAGATGAGAACTTTGCAATTTTGTTATCAAGCTGTCGAAAAGATGACCGCTAAAATAAACGTCAAAGTTGAAAATATCGAGACCTAAATTCCTTATTCAACACAAACAAACATCGAGTATAAGTTCCCAATTATCTTCTTTCTCCCAATAATCTGTTTGAAAAATAATCATTCGCGTTCCCTCATCTAAACTTACGAGCAATACATGTCCATCATCGCCCTCACAACAAAAGCAGAGAAAAAAGCAGAATATGCCGAAAATCTAGGAGCATTCCGAGGCATAAAACTGCTGCATATAAAAGATCAAATCGCCTCGATACTTAGCCACATAGGTCGGGATGGCATATTCGACGAATATACCAAACATGACATAAGTCATATAGATCATATGCTCAATTCCCTGGAATGGATTATTCCAGAAGAGACACAAGATTCCATGACCTCGGCGGATTGGCTGATCATAGTATTAGCTATATATTTTCATGACCTTGGCATGCTCGTTACCAGAGATGAATTTGAAAAACGGGATAAATCTGCATTTCCTAATTTTAAAAAGGATATTCTTGAAGGACACCTTGGAGTAAACTTCAAGGATAAGATTACAAATATTAAAGATTCTCAAAAGCAGGACAGATTTGTTTATCAAGAATTTGTACGAAAAACGCATGCAGAAAGAATCAAGTACTGGATACTGGACGAGTCAAATCCCAATTTCGAGACAGCGGATCAAGTTGCCGAAGAGATAAAGCGGCTAATCGGCTCACTCAGCTATATGTTTCGCAGGGACCTCGCCTTCGTCTGCGAAAGTCACCACCTCTCAGATTTAGATAATTTCGAGAAATACAAATTAAATCAGCCGTATGGTTCTTTGCCCGATGAGGAAGCGAATTTACACTATGCCGCTCTGATTCTCAGAACCGCCGACCTGCTACACATTACATCTGATCGAACTCCTTCGATAGAATATCGCCTAATTAACCCCGTGGATCCAATAAGCCAGGACGAGTGGGCAAAACAAAAGGCAGTAACAAAGGTAAGGCCACAGATTAAAAAAAACAAAGAGGGCAAAACAGATCCTACAATCGAAAAAGACACCCTTGAAGTCATTGCCTTATTCGAGAAAGAAAATGGCTTTTTCGGCTTAATTGCATATTTGAACTATGCCGATTCGGAATTAAAACTAAATTATAAATATCACGAACAAGCCTGCGAACTACTCCCATCGAACTATAAATACCCGTGGAGAAAAATAGACGACTCAAACATAGAAACAAAGGATTTCGAAAAAAAGCAATTTGAGTTTACGCTAGATCAAACAAAAATCCTTGATCTTCTGGTTGGACATACTCTATACAATAATCAGTCTGTAGTATTGCGAGAGCTAATTCAAAATTCAATAGATGCTTGCCGACTAGAAGAAATTAATAAAAAATCTTCAACTATTTTCTACGAACCCTTAATCCAAGTCAATTGGAACTCAACGGATCGGCAACTATCCTTTGTTGATAATGGCACAGGGATGGACATTCAAATCATTCAAAACCACTTACTCAAAGTTGGTTCCTCTCGTTATCAAGATGAAAACTTCAAAAAGGAATTCCCAAAATTCTCGCCAATTAGTCGATTTGGAATAGGCCTACTAACATGCTTTCTTATCGCCGACGACATTGACATCGTAACTCGAACTCAGAAGGCAGAGAAAGCAATATTGCTGAAAATTCGAAAGGTTCATGGAAAATATCTACTAAAATATCTAGATGTAGCAACTTCGAAAGTTGAAATTCCCAGTCATGGAACAAAAATAAATTTGCATGTCAGGCCAGATGTAGATCTTACAAACATCGAATCAGAAATTCGAAAATGGATTATTATCCCATCATGTAATTTAATCCTTAACAATGATGGAGAAACTACTTCAATAGGATACAAGACACCTGAGGACGTTTTGAGAAATTTCCTATTAAGTAATGATTACCAATTAGATGAAAAAAAAATCAAGATTGTTCAAAAAGAGCGAAATGGCCTCCAGCTAGCTTACGCGCTTCGGTACATAGAACACTTTAAAGAGTGGACATTCTTTGATTTCCGTGAGAGATACACTGAGGCTTTTGTCCCGACTGGCATCTGTGTTGAAGGGATTCGAATCGACTTCAATACGCCCGGCTTCAATGGGCGAAACTTTCTCGCTATTGCTAATAGTTGTGGCGCAAATGCACCAAAGACCAATGTAGCGAGGTCTAACATTGAAACAACAACTGAAAGTGACTTAATGCTGAAAGCCATCTATGAAATCTATCTCGATCATATACAAGAAGAATTATCTAATCTCAGGAAGCTAGGCTTTTCGATTTCATGGGCAGCGAAGGAAGCAAACTATTTACTAAATAGTTTCGTGCAGGGATATCGCTACTCAAACAATCGAGAAGCAAAGCTACAAAATCAGCAATCATTCGAAACTGCCTTATCACTGACCAATCTCATTTTAACAGAAAGAGAAAAAATTCGTGATATTGTTAATTTAAATCAACTCAAGGAGCAAGGTAGTTTCTGGACAATTGATTGCGCGTCATATACTTCGGCCGACAATCTCGTGAAAGAGGTCAAGGGATCAAACACTTCTGCACTTTCGCTCATGAAGACTTTGTTTGGCGACGGCGACGCAAAAATTGATCACATTGACAATTTACTCTGCGGAATTGATGATGGAAATGTATTAGACGAAATAATATTAGATCAATTTCAAGTTGATACCATTATGATTATTCCTGAACAAAGACGCCTTGATCTTCGTTGGTCGTCTAGTAGTGATAAAATATGGGAAAAGGTTCGAATTGAAAGCGATAGATCTGGAGCAATTTGTTTCATACAGTTACTCGATATTAATCTACCAAATAATATCGACCAAATAGCTATAAATTCTAGTAGTTCATTTTTTATACTTAAAAATTCAGAATTAAATACATATCTTGTTAATTTGATTGAAAAATTAAGCCCACTAACTGGTTTAAACAAGTCTATCTTCTCTAGAATTTGTGGATTAGTGAACAATTTTTTCAATCATCAAGACCTTGACAAATCAAAAGTTGAAGAAATTATCGCCTACCGATTCGAGCGAAATGAAAACAGAGGACTTGATAGACTTATTTGGGACCAAGTAGATAAGCGCGAATTGATAAACGTTATTCTAAAAACCAACTTCGTAAAATACGATACGACCATCTGGTCACGAAGAGTCTCATTAAATCCCCCTTTTTAACTAACGTCTAAAATAAGAATTACCTATAGATATCACAATTCCCGCAGGTACTACGAAATTGTTACTGTTAGAAGCAATTTACAATATTGATCGAACAAAATCATATTATGCAGACCTTGATTGCAAGATCAAACTTTGAAAAGTTTCCACGGTTGACTTGTGGCTAAAAATACTCCTGAGAATTTCGATTAACTGATCGGAGTTCTCAGCAGTATATTTTGAATCAATCAAGGGGGCATAGATGGTCGCCGGATAAGGAAGAAAACTCTCTTGAACTACCCTGACAAGATCGAAATCGTAATTCCCAAAAGCCGGAACAGCTACTTTCAGTGTGTTTAATATCCCAGGTTGAACATCGTCACCTTGATGTGTAGCGCCGATAGCAATTTTTTGTGTTGAAACATCACCCAGTAACACATTTCTTGTCATTTGACCAAGCTGCCTAGCCTGCTCATTTAGGATTGTTACCGGAAGCAAAACATGAGTAGCATCCAAAATATCATTTGGCCACAAACTAGGAATATCCTCCATAATTAAATTCGTTTTAATGTACAAGAAATAGGTAAATGATCAGAAATAGCGTCGTCGATTGTTTCATTAGGCTTTAATAATTTTTTCGCAACACCAAATTCAGTTATAATTTTAACGCCATCATCTTCCAAGTATGGTATTAAGTCAGGACGAATCAAAACTTGGTCAAAAATACTCCAAAAATAGTTGATTGGCTGCGATCTAGAGCTGTAGAAAGTCCCGTTGACATCTCCCTTTCCTTCGTCACCAAAAAAACTCCACATTGGATTATAAAAAAATGGGTATTCATGTCCATCTACAATCCGACTTTTCCTTTGAGCAATAGATTTTGACATTGTTGAATGAAATCCAGTCGTCTGAATCATGCCCGGTTCAAAAGGGTTCATATTGAAATCTCCAATGATAATAGAATTCGAAGATTTTGTTTTACCTTCAAATTCCTTAATTACAGTACTCATTGTGGCGGAATGAGCGGCTTGGCTCGGTGCATCCCAATTCTGCTTAGACTGAAAATGAAGACACATTAGATTAAAACTTGGGTACAACGGAATTTTAACATTTCTAACCGTATATCGAAGACTACCTGTGATGGGTTTTACAAACTTATCGCGGAATTTAGAGAACATGTGAATCTTCAGACAAATCGGATCATAATTAAAAAAGTAGCTCGTTCTTAATCGATTTAATGAGTTCAGGACATCTGCAACATTCATTGTACATTCTGCTAAAAATAGGATATCAGGATCTATCTCCTGGGCTAATATTGCAAGCTCGTTTGTCAAATCCTTTTTATAAACGTTCCAAAATACTATTTTCATGATTTGTAGTATCGAATGTGAGTTCATCCCGTAGCCATTACTCCATTGAAAGTGTCACTCGGAATGAACTCGTTCGACGAACCTATGAATATGGTTTGTAAGATACCTTGTTCCGTGCTATACCGTTATCTTCTGTTCATAAAATTTCACTTTTTTTTGATTGTTAGACAACAATATTTCAAGATTCTTCGCTGTAAATCCCACATCCTGCCCCTTAACATGCACTCCCTTATAGTGGTAGCTTGAATACTTTAGCCTTGCCGCATCAAATGTGAATTTACATTCGATACCGCTCTCTCTTAACCGACGTCTTAAATCCTCGAGAGTCCTACATTTCTGCTTTAACGTCTCTCTGATCGCTAAATTAACAATCTTCTGAGCTTCTTTCCGATCTTCCGCTACATGTCGCAACCTTCCTTTCTGCAGATTCTCCACCCGATCAAAACCCAGCTCCTGAGAAATCTCTTTACAAACTCGGACATTCCGCGCATAATTATGTGACGTCGCGAGAGCGTTGCCTCCTCCTATAGGCAAGCGATTCATATAGACATGAATGTGCTTATGCGGCCGATCATGATGCTGAAATATCACTATCTGATGATTCTCCGGACTTGCCCCCATCTTCTCACAATACCGATTAGCCGCCTCAATCATCTGCTCCTTACTCGGCTCCTCCCCCGGCTTCCAACTAAGCGAAGTATGCCACACCGGCTTCTTGCACCGGCTGAACTCCGCCTCCCGCTGCATTTCAAGTGCCATCCCCTTCGGATCATCTGAAACCAAGTTATGAGTCAAAAGCAGCTCCGACTTCCCTTCTATCTCTTTCCCACTTAGGCGTAAACCAGCCCCATAGCAAATCGCGCCCAGGAAGTTCGCGCCTATTTTTGTTTTCGCTATCATTTCACCAGGATCCGTTTAAGCTGCTCCAAAACTTCCATGATCGGCTTATGATAGAAGAAGCCGTTGTTGGCCTTTGCGGCCAGCTGGTTCAGGTTTCTGCCGATACCCACTAAGTTCCGTTTCTCGTCTTTGTCGAACCTGGCTTCGACGGGATGGCCAATGCCCAGCCTCCGTAAATATTCGGACACAGAATACCCCGCAAGCATTGCTTTCGATTTGATTGTCGCATACTGCTGCTGCGTAACGCGCAGCGGAATTGTCCGGTCTTTATTAACCTTTTTGCGTTGACGCGGCCGATCAGCCGCATTCTCGAAATGCTCTTTCATAGTTGTCGATAAGTTGATGGATTTTGGGGTTCGGGGTGACACCCCGACAAGACAAGGGAGGGACGACCGGTGTGTTTGTAACTGCAATTCGGAGCGAAGCGCAGAAATTGTAGTTACAAACACATGGCTTGCTTAATGAAAGCCAGTTGATAAGTTAGAACCCGGCCGAACACGGTCGAACTTGGTCGAAAGAAGTCGAAACCTGATAGTTAATCATTGATTGTCAACATCTAACGGAACTAGGACTACATTTTGTTTTTTGATATATTGGTACTCCTCACCAATCTTCATTGAAGAGATATTCGACGCTGGACGAAGTACTAGGTAAGTGGTATTTTTCTCCTCGTGGAGTGCTCCATTACGGATCAGCTGACGGAAGTGCTCGAAGTTAGGATAACTGTCTTCGAATCTGGCTATCTCCTGATACTTGTTCCCCTGGTTCACGAAATAGGCGATCAATAACACTCCCACCAAAGTGACCAATGACGGAGGTAAAAGCCGAGACATGCCATACCAAAATGCTTGTCGGTCATTTTTAAAATGCACCTGATTGATTTGCCCTTTGATCAACTGGGCTGCTTTTCCAATTTCGCTGTTTGACTGAGCAACGTTCTTGCCAAAGTCATGGAAGTGCTCGTGCAGCTCGGTCAGCATTACCGCCGTCCACTCGTCCATTTCAAAGCCGTACTTGGCCTGATATGCGCCCCTCATCCTTGTGATTGCGTCTTTACTGATTGTTGAGTTCATCTTTGAAATGGTCGTTAAGTTCTTTCTTCAATCTCAGCTTTGCACCGGTTTGATACTCGCCAATGCTGTAACCTTTCCTTATGCCGTCGAGTATATGGCTGCCCAAATTTGAACCGGGATCAAAATCGGCGAACTTCCGGAATCGTAACCCCAGGGCTTTGCAATTCCTTTCCAGCTCTTCGCCGAGCTGAGCAAAATTGTTGAACGTGGTAATGCTCTGCCAGACGGTCACTTCAAACTCATTCTGCAACGCCATGAGAAGCTTATGCAAATAATCGACGCTCGATTTATACATTCCGCCACCGCCAATAACGATGTGAAAGTTGGCTTCACAGCCCAATTCGTCGACGAAATCCTTAAATGGGATATCCCGTTCAATCAATGCGGGAAGCTGCTCTGATTCCGGTGCGCCGAGATCAAAATAGATACGGTCAAAAGGCGCCTCGGCGAGACTTTCGAGATACGATATAAGACTATCCCTTACCAGCACTTGTTTCTCATTGAGAAGCGAAACCGCCTCCGTCCGCAAATCGCCCAAAAATTTGAGCTGGCGGGTCGAGGTACCGGTTGAGCTGTCAAGATCAACAAATAGCGACTTTTCAAAATTTTGCTCTGCGATCGCGAGCAGATATGTTAGCAGGCTTTTACCCACTCCTCCCTTCGCTTGAAGGATAAAATTTAATTGTTTCATCTTTTTGTGAATTTTGATTTAATACCTTCCATTGCCACACTTATTTCGTCCACGTCCGTCCAATCAACTTCGTCGAGATCAGGTCGGATGGTTTTGACCTCCTTCCTTATGATTAGCGAATTCGAGTTATTCCGAGGGGGTATTTCTGCAATCAGCTTAGGCCTCTCGATCTCGGCCTGTCTTTTACCAAAATAATGGCGACAGTATTTGATATCGGCAGCATTGACGATCCCTCGCTTTCCCAATTCCTGATTGATCATTTCGACTACCGCATCGATCGAGATATCAAGTTTTATTTTGTCCATGAAAAGGGCGAAGAGCATTTTCCGGCGCTTTCGGTCCTTCCTCGCGTACAAGCGCAACAGCAAGTCTTTGGTCATTGAGGTGTTGGTTTTGAGTGAGAAAATCATTCAAGTCCTTGCAGCCATCATACATGACTGCCATGTCGATCACATTTGGGTAATTGTGCTTCATACAAGCCGCTGTTTCGAATCCGGCTTTATCATTATCGAGAAACAGGTACTTCGGACCAGGTGCTGCAAGAAATTCGTGGGCTCGCTTTAACTGTGAAGTGGAATTCAGGATCAGGAAATTTGCATCGGATATTTGGAACACGGGGAGCATCCAATACGAGAGAAAATCCATAAACCCTTCGAAAACGAATAGCTTATTGCCGGAGTTATCGATGTAGGAAACATCCTTCGGAGCAATGCATGATTTGAAATTCACGCTCCGCATTTCGATGCCTCCGGCCCTATTCCTGAAACCGATAGCGTTGTACTGGCGACCCATGTGCTTATAGCTGACCTGAAAGCAATACCTTCTTGCGACTTCCCCTGATATACCTCGACTTCTTAGATACCGCTGCAGGTAATCGCTTTCGAGCATACCTTCGGACATTATACGCAGCCCGGAGCTCACATCATGCCGCAACCTCATTTCTGTTTTTTGCGGGTGAAAAGAAGAAAGACCGTCGGTGATCAGCCTCATGACCTCCCTCACATCCGAATTTTGGAACAACCGGCAAGCCAGGTCGATCAGGTTGCCTCCCACACCAAGTGCGTGATCATACCAGAAATTTTTGCGACTATCAACTTTGAATGACGCCCGGCCCTCAGGCTCTCGTATCATGCTGATATACCAATAGTTATCACCTTTTACAGACGTTGGCCGGAAGCCATGCCGAGCCAAGAAGGCCACGATTT
This sequence comes from Dyadobacter beijingensis DSM 21582, assembly GCF_000382205.1. Lineage (GTDB taxonomy): Bacteria > Bacteroidota > Bacteroidia > Cytophagales > Spirosomataceae > Dyadobacter > Dyadobacter beijingensis. The sequence continues at coordinate 49,969 of NZ_KB907787.1, read as the reverse complement.
CATACGATTGATTGATCTGTTTTGCATTCATAGCTTTTCTTTTTTCACCCGCCGTTGTTCCGTTCCGTTCCATTTTCCACGCGTTCCACTTGTTCCATTTTGCCTAAAAAAATGACTATCTAATTGATTATTAGCACGTTCCATTTTTAGTCGAATTTTTGAGCGAAAAAAGTGGAACAAATGGAATTTTGGAACTTTCGGAACAATTGGAACGGAATAGAACGAGTGGAACAAATGGAACAAGATGGAATACCCGACGCCAAATGGAATTAGTGGAACGGATGGAACGAAACGGAACTTTGGAACAAATGGAATTTTTGGAACAAGTGGAACGAGATGGAACGTCCCAGACCAAAATGGAACCAGCGGAACGGATGGAACGAAATGGAATTTGGAACAAATGGAACTTCTGGAACAAATGGAACATGGCCAGACTAGCCAAGTTTAATGCCAGATGTTGCCATTTTCTTCGAGCATTTTTCTCGCAATCCCCTCTCAAAAATTAGGAGGGGTTGTGAGAAAAATGTGGGCCCATTCGAGCTCATTACTCGTTTAGCCAGCGATGAATAGTGCCTTTGCCCCTATTCAAAATCTTCGCGATCTGTTCAATAGTCTTTCCCTGATCACGAAGCTCGCGTGCTAAATCCTTCTGCTCCTCCTTGACAGGCATCACTTCGGCACCAATGTGCTGCGCTTCGTCGATGTTGTCCTGGACAAATTCAAACCATAGCGAATCCGGATTCAGGCGGATGAGCTTGGCACCGTCGGTCTCTTCGCAATGCCTTGATTTGGAGCGTTTGAAAATCCGATACTGAATGTCCTGCTTGCTCTTCCGGAGAAACATGTCGCTATCCGTCAAATCAGATTTCACGCCGGAGCCGCTTTGAAGGTCACTATCGGTCAGCAGATTCCGGGTATGCTTCCTCGTATGGTCGGTAATGATGATCGTAGTATCGAGCAAATCGCGAAGCGTCAGGATCAGGTGCATGGCCTTCGCGACTTCCTTACCATTGTTCGTATCAGAATTCAAGAAGGCAACTCTGAAATTGTCTAAGACGATCAAGACAGGCTTGTGCGTCTTCGACATTTCAATGATAGCCTGCGCTTCCTCATCCAGACCCTTCTTGGTAGTGTAGACATAGCTATGGTACTCCGAAAATTTGATCTCCTGAGGTGGCGCGTCAAACAGCTTCGCCAGCCGTCGACTAATCGTATCCTCGCTAAGTTCGCAATTGATGAACAAAGTGTTCCCATGGTACTCGATAGGCTCATTCCAAATCGACGGCCATTCCGCAGAAATGGCAATACAGGCTTGAAGGCCTAAAAGCGTTTTCCCGGTCCCACGCTCTGCCGCGAATATCACCGCAGAGTTTTCCAGCACATAATTTCCAAGTAAACGCCTGAGCGGAGCCAGCGTTCTCCCTTTGACCGCGAGATTTTCCATCTTGTTTAGTGAAGATTTGTGTAAAATCTTTCCTTCCGAATGGTTGGAGAAACCATTCAGGGCAGTTAAATTTGTCATACTTAGATTTTTAAGATTTTTGCAGGGGGTAATGCGGACGAGGCATTATCCCTTTTTCTTTGTTTTCTGATTTGAGTACATGTAATCCAGCACCTCGGACTTGATGAAGTAAATTCTCCGATGTAGCCTCCGATAGGGCAAGCCCGATCTTTGCCATTGGTGCAGCGTGACCAACGAAACGTTCAGCTCACGCGCCATTTCAGCTCGCGAGAGCAGCGGCTCTTCCTTCGAGCCTTTCAGACCCTGATTCGGGCTGAACGCATTTCTAAACTCCTCTTGAATCACCTCTCGGGTGAAGCTCTTGAACTCGTCGAATTCGATTAAAACCAGTTTTGACATGACACGTTTGTTTTCGGTTGATGTTGGTCAAAGGTTGGGGGAAGGCGGGCGAAAAATCAAGTATGAAAAAGTATGAACTTTGCTTCAACTGGTATTAAATGCATCCAGAAGCCGTTTAGGCGCATTTTGCCTTACCTCGCGATAAAGTAGCGAAAGTGAAAATTCCGGCTCGGAATTATGGGAAGCATAAAATGATTGGGCTGTTTTCGGGATTAATGCTGGTCGCGAAGTAGAAATTTCGTTGCCAGGTCGAGCGGCAAATGAAGATTTTTTGCCAGCAAGATTGAAGAGATTATCCGCCTTAGATGGGCGATTTCGGCGCAACTGTAAACCAGAATGTAAACCAAACAAAAAACCGCTCGATAATTCAAAGATTATCAAGCGGTTAGCTTTGCATTCTGTGGTGATGGACGGAATCGAACCGCCGACACATAGATTTTCAGTCTATTGCTCTACCGACTGAGCTACATCACCGTTTCAGTTGGTACCTTTTGGGACTGCAAAAATAGATGTCTGCTTTGGGTTTACAAATATTTTAGTCAAATATTTCTGAAATAGTTTTTCTATAAGTCGTATTTGCCTCATTATCTTTTACTTAATTTTTCCATTTATTAATTTATATCCAATCCATTTGCGCCGGAATACATTTTTATCCTACTTTGTTAGTATGCAAGCATACTAAACTCAACCCGCTCCGCTATGTCCATCATACAGCAAATCCTCTTTATAGCCGCACTCGGAGTGGTAGCCTGGCTGATGTACCGGCGTATCGGCATCATTGGGAAGACGATACGGCTTGGCAAAGAGGAAATCCGCACCGACCAGCCCGCAAAACGGCTTTCGATCATGATGCGGGTCGCGTTCGGGCAGAAGAAGATGTTCGACCGGCCGCTGATCGGCATATTGCATTTCGCCGTGTATGCCGGGTTTATATTAATCAATATTGAAATACTGGAAATCATACTCGACGGCATGCTGGGTACGCACCGGCTTTTTGTTGCGCCGCTGGGGAGTTTCTATCGTTTCCTGATCGGCTTTTTCGAACTGCTGGCATTGGGAGTGCTTATCGCCTGTTCCATTTTCCTGATCCGGCGGAGCGTTTTGAAAGTCGAGCGGTTCCAGCCGGTGCGCCACCGTGAAATGAACGGATGGCCGCAGCTGGATGGCAAGCTGATCCTCGTTTTTGAAATCGTACTCATGATCGCGATCCTTTGCATGAATGCGGCAGACAGTGCTTTGCAGGATCTCGGCAGTGCGCATTACCCTGCTACCGGCGATTTGCTCGTAAGCCAATGGCTAAAACCAATTTTCACAGGATGGAGCGAAAGTACATTGATCGTCTTCGAGCGGCTGGCCTGGTGGGCACATATTCTGGGGATTTTCGCATTTGCTATTTACCTCACCTATTCGAAGCATCTGCACATTGCTTTGGCATTTCCGAATACCTATTTCTCCCGCCTCGAACCAAAGGGCGAAATGAAAAATATGCCCGAGATCACGCAGGAGGTTAAAATTATGCTGGGACTGGAAACGCAAGCCGGCGATACCGCCGTTCCCGAACGTTTTGGGGCAAAAGATGTGGCCGATTTGAGCTGGAAAAACCTGATGGATGCCTATTCCTGCACCGAATGCGGGCGCTGTACAGCTGCTTGTCCGGCAAACATTACCGGCAAGAAATTGTCGCCGCGCAAGATCATGATGGACACGCGCGACCGCCTTGAAGATATGGGACGGAATATGCTGGCGAATAAAGGTGAATTTGTACCCGATAACAAATCCCTGCTGGGCGATTACATACTGGAAGAAGAAATCCTCGCGTGCACCACATGCAATGCGTGCGTGCAGGAATGCCCCGTGCTGATCAACCCGCTGGATATCATCCTGCAACTGCGCCGCCACAAAGTTATGGACGAGGCGCACGCGCCAGGCTCCTGGAATATGATGTTCCAGAACCTGGATACCAACCAGGCGCCGTGGAAGTTTTCTGCCAGCGACCGATTCAATTGGGCAGCGGCACTGGCAGATAGCGGCACGCAGGAAAATCAAACTGAATCATAAGTAGCAGAAATATGGCTGAATTCGCATACCAGGTGCCGACAATGGCCGACATGGCGGCGCGCGGCGAAACGCCCGAAGTGCTGTTCTGGGTGGGCTGTGCCGGCTCGTTCGACGACCGCTACAAGAAGGTAACGGTCGCATTTGTGAAGATCCTCAATGCTGCCGGGGTGAAATTCGCCGTGCTGGGCACGGAGGAAAGCTGCACGGGCGACCCGGCGCGGCGCGCGGGCAACGAATTTACTTTCCAGATGCTGGCCATGTCCAATATCCAGGTGCTGGACATGTACCATGTGAAGAAGATCGTGACAGCGTGCCCGCATTGTTTTAACACATTAAAAAACGAATATCCTGCATTAGGCGGCAATTACGAGGTTTTACACCATTCGGAATACCTGCAACAGCTCATCGATACAGGCCGTGTGCGCTTGCAGGGCGGTGAAGTTTTTAAGGGAAAAAAAATCACTTTCCACGACTCCTGCTACCTCGGCCGCGCGAACGACGTGTACGAGGCGCCCCGTCACGTGCTCGAAGCGCTGGACGCCGACCTGGTGGAGATGAAACGCTGCCGTACCAAAGGTCTGTGCTGCGGCGCGGGCGGCGGACAAATGTTCAAAGAGCCTGAGGCTGGCAAAAAGGATATCAACATCGAACGCATCGAGGAAGCATTGCAAACCGGCGCCGATACGATTGCCGTGGCTTGCCCATTTTGTATGGTAATGATGACCGACGGCGTCAAGAATAAAGAAAAAGAGCAGTCTGTAAAGGTTTACGACCTTGCCGAGCTGATCGCGCAGGCGAAAGGTTTGTAACCACACGCAGCCCGAACTATGCGGCTAGCATAGTTGTTTTACAGTACCCATATAGTTAACCGTTTGACCGGCATTTAACCCTTTTTAACCATGTACATCCCTTTTAGTGATATCGATTTTCAGGCCAGGGTCTGGGTTTATCAGGCCAACCGCGAGCTGACGCCCGAAGAAACGGGCATTATCACCGAAACGCTGAAAGCTTCGCTCGACACCTGGGAGGCACACGGAAAACCGCTTACCGCCTCCGGAAAAGTATTTGAACACCGCTTTGTCGTCATCGCCGTCGATGAGCGCGACGAGTTGCCGAGCGGCTGCTCCATCGACAAGTCGGTGCATTGGTTGCAGGAAATCGGGCAGCGCATGAATGTCGATTTCTTCGACCGCTCGCTCGCGTATTTCGACGAGCGCAATCACGTGCAGACTATTCCTGTACCGAAAATCAAACAGGCAGTAATCGAGGAAACGATCCTTCCGACGACCACGATTTTCGATAACCAGGTGAGTACAAAGGCTCAATGGATGAACCGCTGGAAAATTCCTGCGTCCAATTCGTGGCTGAACCGTTATTTTAGCGAACAAACCAGCTTATAAAAGCGGCAAAAAGGTAGTTTTGCATTTCAACATATCAGAGTCCTTCATGAAGTTCATCCGGCTGGCCGTCGTTGTATTTTTTGTGTGCCTTTTATCGGGTTGTGATAAAAATGTCGTCTATAAAGCGCACGAGGACATTGATGACGGGCTCTGGTATATCAAAAACAAACCTTCGTTTAAGGTTGAGATCACGGACACGGCGCAGGCCTATAACCTGTATTATGTGCTGCGCAATGCCTTGCAGTACCCCTATTACAATCTTTACATTACCCGCCATTTCGCCGGGCCGGACGGAAAAGTGATTTCCAATACGCTGGAAGAGGTCTTTATTTCCAATGAAGTTACCGGCAAGCCGTATGGTCACGGCCTGGGCGATTTGTTCGACCACAAAATTCCTTTCCTGAAAAATTACCATTTTCCACGCTCAGGCACTTACACATTCACCATTTCGCAGTCCATGCGCCAAAACCCGCTGCCATTCATCATCAGCGTCGGGGTAAGCGTGGAGAAAGTGGCCGTGAAAGAATAGCATCGGTTATACGCCTGGTGCAGGCGGCACATCGGGGCGTTTTTTGGGCTTGCGGTAGCGGCGGTAAGGCTTTTTCTGGAAGTCTTTGGTGACCGTTTGCTCGCGTACCATTTCCGCTTTTTCCTCTGCTACTTCGTGCACCGGCTCGCCCAGCAGGAAACCATATGGTTCAAGGCTCGGAATGGCATCAAATAATACCTTCAAAATGGCCGTCACGGGCAATGCGAGGATCAAACCGGAGAGGCCCCACAGCTGACCGCCCAAAAACAACGCGACGATAGCCGCCAGCGGGTTGACGCTCACTTTCGATCCCACAATGTTCGGGGTAATAAAATTTCCTTCCAGGAACTGCACAAAGCTCATTACCCCGATCACACCTACGGCATACCAGGGCGAATCCATCGTGACGATGCTCAGCAACGCCGGCAATACCGAACCGATGAGTATGCCGATATAGGGGATCAATATCAGGAAACCAGCCAGAAACCCGAAGAAAATCGCGTGCGGAATGCCCAGGATCAGCAATCCGATGCTGTTCAGCACACCTACGATGAGGATGACGAGGAACAAGCCGGAGAGGTAGCTCTGGATCACCTCGTAGATTTTTTTCAGCAAAATATTCAAATCCTCATTGGGAACGCTGTGGATGGCTTTATGCACAAACATCCTGAAAAAGTCGCGGTAAAGAAGGAAGAAGAATATGTACAAAGGAATGAGTACAAATGTGGAAATCGCGCCGGTAGTGGTCACCAGTGTGTTCAGCAGAAACGCGCGGCCTTCGCTCAATGCGTTGATCAGGTATTTCTGCGCTTCGCTCACCTGCTGCGTGCGACTGATGTTCAGGTACCGCTCGCCCATTGTAAGTGTCTGATCGAGAATCGCTTCCGCCTTTTCGGTAATGCGCGGTAGCTCTTCCGCGAAGCTGCCTATTTGTACCGAAACGACGTAAACAAGCACCACAATAGCCGTGAACAGCACGAGAATACTCAGCAGAATGGCACCGATCCGCGGCACTTTCCGCAATTCGAGCCAGGCACATACGGGGTGCAGTAAAATGGCCAGCAAAATGGAGAATGCAAGCGGGATTAGCGTTTCACGAAGTGTATAGAGAATGTACACTGTCGCGATCAGCGCTACCAGCGATGCCGCCAGTTTCAGGTACACAGGGGTTTCTCTATCTTTGTTTGGAAGAGGACGCAACGGTAAATTCATGAACAAACTGATATATCTGTGGTTAGCGGTCAAAACGGTGTTCTGTACCTGTCAGCCCGATCACAGAACCAATGATTTTAAGAAAGTTAAACGGCATTACAAAATTAGCAAAATAGGTAAGCTCCCGGCAGTAGCCTCGGAAAGTTCCGGACTGGCGATTGGAAACGAGCCCAGTACATTCTGGACGCATAACGACAGTGGCGGCAAACCGGAACTTTACCTCTTCGACCTGCAAGGACATTTACGCAACACAAAACCCGTTCCCGACGCTAAAAATACCGACTGGGAAGACCTGGCCCAGGACACGACCGGGCACATTTACATCGGCGATTTTGGCAATAATGCTTCCAAACGCAGCATTTTAAGCATTTATAAATTTAATCCCGCCGATAACCGTACCGAACAAATTACATTCCGGTACCAAAATACCGCTCAAACGGCCGATTGCGAGTCCTTTTTTTATCATCGGGGAAGTTTGTATCTTTTTTCGAAAAACCGGGGCAAGGACAAATCGGTGAGGATGTACCGCATTCCGGCAGAAAAAGGGGATTATACCATCTCCGCGTCGGACAGTATCCGCATTAACACCCAGGTAACTTCGGCCGCGGTCAGCCCGGATGGTAAAACTTTCGCCTTGCTGACTTATGGGAAAGTACTGCTCTTCGAAACAAGCGGTGACAATGTCGATTTCAGCAAACCAAAGGGCTGTTTTCGCTTTTCCAGAAAGCAATCCGAGGCCATTGAGTTTTTGAACAATACCGATATGCTGATGACCAATGAGCAGGGAAACATCTATCGAACTACTTTTCGGTGATGTTATGTTTATGTTAACAATAGATTTCCTGATGTAATCTGAACATCACATCTACTAATTTCGAATCGTGTTTTAATAACCAAAACAATGAGCACTGCTAAATCTGCAAACTCGGCTCCAAAGGTACTCGTAGTTGACGACGATTCCGATATAGTTGAACTTCTCGAATATAATTTAACCAAGGAAGGATATTCGGTACTAACTGCCTCCAACGGCAAAAAAGCGATCGACATAGCCCGGGCTTTCATCCCAGACCTCATCCTTCTCGATATTATGATGCCCCAGCTCGACGGCATCGAGACGGGCCGGATTCTCCGCCAAAATCCGGATATTAAAAACACCTACATTCTTTTCCTGACCGCGCGTTCCGAAGAATATTCGGAAGTGGCCGCATTTGAAGTGGGTGCCGACGATTATATCACCAAGCCGATCAAGCCGCGTGCCCTGATGAGCCGGATCAATGCATTGTTCCGCCGTGAAGCCCAAAAGGCCGAGTCGGGCGATACGATCGAAATCCTCGATTTGTCGATTAACCGCAAGAACTATACGGTGACGCAGGGCGGCGAAAAGTCGACTGTTTTGCCTAAAAAGGAATTTGAATTGCTGTTTTTCCTTGCTCAAACACCGAACAAGGTTTTCAGTCGCGACGAGCTCCTGCAAAAAATCTGGGGGGCTGATATTTACGTGCTGGAAAGGACCGTGGACGTGCATATCCGCAAATTGCGCGAAAAACTGGGCGACAGCTACATCAAAACCCTGAAAGGCGTAGGTTATATGTTCAGCAACGAGCGGGAATAGGGTTACCGATCCACATCTTCCAGCTTTTTCACCTCGGCATCTTCCTCTTTGGATTTGTCCTTTTTCTTGCGCCGGAACGCGAGTTTGATATTCACCTCGCCGTTTTCATCCACGGCGCGGAGGAAAATCTTCGACCCTTCCCGTTTTTCGGGATTATTCGGGTCGAGCACGTACGTCGAGTCGCGCTTTTTGAGGTTACTGAGGGGTATTTGAATGTTGATATCGGTTTTATTGCCAAAACTGTAAATCCCGTCGATAAAGAGCGTCATCACGTTTGACTCGATTTCCATCGGGGCGATCTCGATCTCCTGCCCGTGCAGGCGGAAGTCGTTGCGGATAGGCGCAAACCTCACCCGCTCGAAGTTACGCCGTTTGAAAATCAACTTTTTCATCTTCATAAACGGCTCGAAATTGATGATGTACGCATTTGTCAGATCGACCCGCAACAGCCCTTTCATGCTCGACGGCACGAGTTTTACATTGTTGTTCAATTCTGATTCGAAGCTGAAATCGGTATTGAGGATACCTTTCAGGTTCTGGTGCGTGAGTGTTTTTTGTCCAAAATCATCGAACGAGTAGAATACCGAATGCACATCCGCGTTCTCGATCTTCGCGCGGACGGCCATATGCGGCAATTTCCCCGAGCCGCTGTTATCCATTTCGCCCGATAACCTCACTTTTCCCCCGCCGAATGCCCTCAGCTGGAAGTACTCGATGCTGACGGCATTGTTGCTGATCGTGAGCTGGCCTTTCACATCGCGGCCATTGAAATGCTTGTAGCGCACCTTCTTTGCATCCAGCTTCGCTACGATCTCCATTTTGTCGATCGCGTTGTCCAGCAGCTCCGATAGTTTCAGCGAGTTTTTAGACCTCGGCTTGCTGTTTCCGCGTGCGGCAAGGAGCGGTTCGAGCCAGTTGAGCTGCCAGTCGGGGATGTTCACGTCTACGTTGGCCCGCAGCGGTTTGGGCGAACCAAACAGATAGGGAATAAGGTCGAGGAGCGTTCCACGCACGTAAAGCATGTTCTGGCTGTCGGAAAAACGCAGGTTAGGCAGCACCATCACCTTTTCGTTGAATGTGAGGTCGCCATTGATCTTGCTGATCCGCACCTTTTGCGGCAGGTAATCCATGGCAATGTTCCTGAGCGAAACTTTGCCTACCACCTTGCCGTCGAAGTTGTCTTTCTGCGCATTGTAAAACTTCCTCAGGTTACCGCTGAAATGGAAGTCGATCTTCGCCGAGCCGTGCTTGAAACGGTATCTGCCCGGATCGAGCAATGCGCCCATATTCGTGGAATCCGCTTCGATACGGCCGTCGATTTCCGCGCGCGGGTTGCGGAAGTTGTTCACCACCAGCTTGAATGCGAATGGAATGGTTTCGAAGAACCCGGTAATCTTCGGTGCGATAAGCCGGGAATTGAACACGTCGGCCAGCTTGGTGGTGTCGGCGCGGTTGGTGAATGTGCCGGATGCTTTCATATTCCGCAGCACGCCCACGGGCAATGCATATCGGAACGTATCGGTTTCGAATTGCACGTCCACCTTCGGTTTCAGGCCTGGCCGGCCGAGGATGCCGGCGATGCTCACGCGCGTATCCACGTTCGTCTGCACGCCGATCGAGTCGATCTGCTTTTGCAGTCTTTGGTTCAGTAAGGGCAATGCGTCCTTCACGGCGATGCCTTTGGCTTCGAAATTCAGGTGGAACACTTTAATGGTGTCCGAAAAGTCGAAAGCACCATTGATACCGATCTTGTTATGCGTGGCGCTTTCGAGGATGGAAGGGTAAATTTTCAGCGTTTTGCTATCCTCGTCGTACCCGAGCGCCAATGCGAGGTTGGTTTCCTGGTTGGTCAGGAAGCTTCCTTTTTCTACCCGGAATGTCAACCCATTGAAAAAAACGGCGCCGGTAAGGCTTGCATTCGTGCTGGAATCCGTCCGTTCGATTATGTTGGTAGCATCGTGGAAAAGCGCTCCGAAATATTTCTCCTTCACCGAATCGGAATAGGCGAGGCTGAAATTGACGAAACGAACATTTCCGAGCTTCTTGACGATGCTGTCGTCGGTTTTATCTTTATCCTTCTTCTTTTTCTGCTTGTCGGACTTGAAAATGGAGAGGTTGGAATAGCCGTCTTTCTGCACGAACAGTTTCACGCCCCCGTCTTCCAGCACGAGGTTTTTAATGCGCACATCGCCGGAGAAAATGCGTTTGAAATCGACCGCGACGTGGATTTGCCCGGCTTCCAGAAACGGTTTATGGTGAACGTTATAAAGTGTGTCCGTAAGTTTCACGTCGTACATCGTGAAGTTCAGCCCCAGGCCGCCGTAAAATGGCCTGAATTTGAAATCCCCGATGGCCAGGTTGCCGTTCAGATTTTCATTAATAAGCTCCTGCGCGCTGCGGAACAGCTTTTCCCTGTTTTTATAGACCCAAAATTCCACCGCCCCGAAGAGAAGGGCGCCAACCAATGCTACTATGCCAATGATTTTCAGAACTTTTGGATACATGAAACGAAGAGGTTTGGCGCTGTTGATGAAAAAGGGAACAGGTCGCTCCGGTTACAATATAAGGAAGACATTAATAGCGTGCCAGAAATAATGTCCTACCGGTCATTTCAGCATCTTACCGGCTGCTTTGCTCGTTATTGAGCGCAAAATGTAGTAGTTTTGCGCACTCTTTTGGAATACCTAGTTCCATTTACCAATCCATTGCTTTAAGATGCTACTGAGCGAACAGGAAATACTGCGCCGCCAAAAACGCGAAGAATTGATGCGGATGGGCATTGAGCCTTATCCGGCGGAAGAATTTGTCGTAAATGCCTATGCGGCCGACATTCTTAAAAACTACGAGAACAACAAGATCGACTATAAACACGTCACGATGGCCGGCCGGCTTATGGGCTTCCGCATTATGGGAAGCGCCGCATTTGCCGAGTTCCAGGACAGCACGGGACGTATTCAGTTGTACTTCCGCCGCGACGACCTGTGCCCCGGCGAAGACAAGACATTATATAACACCGTTTTCAAAAAATTGCTCGACATCGGCGATATGATCGCTGTGACGGGGTTTGTTTTTACCACGCAAACGGGCGAAATCTCCGTGCACGTGCAGGAATTCAAGATCCTGAACAAATCGCTGCGCCCGCTGCCGGTGGTTAAGCGCGACGAAGACGGCAATGTACACGACGGCTTCACCGATCCCGAGCTGCGCTACCGCCAGCGTTACGTGGATTTGATCGTGAACCCCGAAGTACGCGACATTTTCATCAAACGCGCCCGCATTATCACCACCATGCGTTCGTTCTTCGACGCGAGCGGCTGGCTGGAAGTGGAAACGCCGGTATTGCAATCTATTCACGGGGGCGCGGCCGCACGCCCGTTCACGACGCACCATAATGCACTCGACCTGGGCTTGTACCTGCGTATCGCGACGGAGCTGCATTTGAAACGCCTCATCGTGGGCGGTTTTGAAGGGGTATATGAATTCGGAAAACTGTTCCGAAACGAGGGAATGGACCGTACCCACAACCCCGAGTTCACGACCGTGGAGCTGTATGTGGCTTATAAGGACTATCTCTGGATGATGAAAATGACCGAGCAGGTGCTTGAAAAAGTGGCCCTGGCCGTGAATGGTACTACAAAAGCGGTGTTCGGGGATGTGGAGCTGGATTTTGCCGGCCCTTACCCGAGGCTGAGCATTACCGACGCGATCAAGCAATATACCGGCCTCGACGTGGAAACGCTGGACGAAGTGGCGATCCGCGAGCAATGCCGTGCATGGGGAATGGAAGTGAACGAGAGCATGGGCAAAGGCAAGCTGATCGACGAGATTTTTGGTGAGAAAGTGGAGGCAAACATTATCCAGCCTACATTCATTATCGACCACCCGGTGGAAATGTCGCCGCTGACAAAGAAGCACCGCACCAAAAAAGGTATGGTAGAGCGTTTCGAGCTGTTTGTGAACGGCCGCGAAGTAGCGAATGCCTACTCCGAGCTCAACGATCCGATCGAACAGAAAGAGCGTTTCGAAGACCAGCTGCGCCTGAAAGAAAAAGGTGACGACGAGGCGATGGAAATGGACGACGACTTTATCCGCTCACTGGAATACGGTATGCCGCCTACCGCGGGTATCGGTATCGGTATCGACCGTCTGACGATGCTTTTGACGAACAATGCCAGCATTCAGGAGGTGATTTTCTTCCCGCAAATGCGGCCTGAGAAGAAAGCGGTGATCGCGCAGGAGTCGGATTACGTGACTGCGGGTGTACCTGCGGTGTGGGTGCCAGCGTTGCAGAAGATGAATATCCTGACGATCGAGCAACTGAAAAGTGCAAACGCCAACAAGATCTTCAACGACCTGGGCGGAATGCGGAAGAAACTCAAAATTGACGAAAAAATGCCTCAACTGGACGATGTGAAGGCTTGGGTAGCATAGTGTATAAATTAAAAATGCCGCTAGATCAGCGGCATTTTTAATTTCTCTTGCAAAAAAAATACAATCTATATCTTTTTTACCTGCACAGCGTTAAGTCCTTTTTTTCCTTCAACGACTTCGTACTCTACTTGGTCATTTTCACGGATAGTAAGTCCTCCCAATCCTGTCACATGGACGAAGATGTCCTTTTTTGTGTCGTCTTCCACGATGAAGCCGTATCCCTTAGCTTCATTGAAAAATTTTACAGTACCTGTTGGCATAATAGTTGAAATAAAAAAATTGAAATAAGGTGAAAATACAGGAGAAATGTAAGGCGTTTCAGTTAAAAGTCAGAATGGCTCTACCAAATAATTGAGGGAGGCTCAACCCATTAGCAAAAGAAATTTTGGAAATTTTCCCGAAGACATCTTGATTATAATGAACAACTTACAAAATCTTCAATCACAAAGAAACAAAAATTGTTTGTAAAACAATTTATTTGATTAAAGAATTTGAAAATTTACGAGTTAGCGGTATTTTGCTGTTTTGGCATTCTTAATGCAAATTTCACAGGGTCAGAATTGCATATCCGGGCGAAAATCGCTAATTATGAGGCAATTATTCTAAAACAGGTATGAACAAGTTCAGGTATTTCGTTGAGAACCAAATATTTGGCGTATGCACCGAGTTGGGCGAAAAGCTCAATTTTCCGGCCAGCAGCATTCGGAAATACTTTATTTATGCCACCTTCATGACCTTCGGTTCGCCTATTATATTATACCTAGTGCTGGCGTTCTGGATGGATCTGCACCAGCATTGGCGCCGGCATAACAGCCCTACGATCTGGGAACTTTAACGGGTTCTATGCCCGTAAGCTGCCCAAAGCGGTGTTTTCCGAGCACAAAATACTCCCAAACTACACTTCTGTAATAGAGCGGAGCCCTGTATCGGGTCCTTTCGGTTTTTCGCGTTAGCTCGGGTATCATCCCGTAGAACGCGAAATGCGCCCGTAATATCGCCAAAACGTCGGGCCAGGCGCCCGTGGCCATAAACCGCACGCTGGAAATGCCGTCGAGGATCAGCCTGATCACTATCGTTTTCCACCGCCGGCCTTTCGGCAGGTTTTTGTAGAGCATGATCAGGTTGTTGCGGTAATTGAGGAAAGTCTTTTTCGGATTGGATTTGTGTAATGTGCCACCGCCGACGTGGTAAACGGTCGATTTGCCGCAGTAGGTAATCCGGTAGCGCATATTCAGCAGCCGCCAGCACAGGTCGATTTCCTCCATGTGCGCAAAAAACGACTCGTCGAAGCCCGAAGCCGCGTGGAATGCCGCCGAGCGGACAAACAGGCAAGCGCCCGTCGCCCAGAATACGTCCTTTTCGTCGTCGTATTGCCCTAAATCTTCTTCCCGCGTATCGAAAATGCGGCCGCGGCAGAACGGGTAACCGAGGTAATCCATGTATCCGCCCGCTGCTCCCGCGTACTCGAAGTGCGTTGGCAGGTCGTACGCGCGTATCTTCGGCTGGCACGCGGCGATGCGCTGGTCGGTTTCCATGAATGCGATCACCGGATCGATCCAGTTTTCCGTCACTTCGATATCGGAATTGAGCAGGATATAGTAATCCGACTGAATGCGGCGCAATGCGTCATTATAGCCGCCGGCATAACCCTTGTTTTCCGAGATTGCAAGCGTATTCAGCTCGGGATAATGCTCGGCAAGCCACTCCATCGAGTGGTCGGTAGAAGCATTATCGGCGATCCAGATAGCGTGGCCTTTGGAGTGCCCGATGATGTTGGGAAGGAATTTTTCGAGGTAATGCCGGCCGTTATAATTCAGGATTACAATCGCAACAGAGGGAGCCATTCGGATGTTGGGTTATTTCATAAAGCTGCCCAAATCCAGCCCTGGAATGTTGGGAAGCACTCCATCCGTTACCTTCTGCAGATGTTGTTGAATTTTGGATTCAATATTTTCATTGGCCTTGTTGACGGCCGCTACAATGAGGTCTTGCAGCATTTCCTTGTCGTCCCCATTGATAAGGTCCTTATCCACATCGAGGCTGATCAGCTTCCTTTTTCCATCGACAGTCGCCTTCACCATCCCCCCACCCGATTCGGCGGTTTCGGTGATGTGAACAAGCTGTTCCTGTGCCTCTTTCATACGCGACTGAATGTCCTTCATTTTACCCATGAGGCCCATCATGTCCGCCATATTTCCAAACATAGCTGTACTTATTAAGTTTAAAACTTGAGAAAACTTATTTCACAGAAATAGTTCCTCACCGTAAAAGCATAAAAGTACCGCTTTTTTCAACAGTTTGATCGATGTCGTCGACGAAAGTCATCTTGTAATAGTAGTAGCCGACGGGCGCATTGGTACCTTCCACGGTGCCGTCCCAGCCCTTGGCGATGTCGTCGGAATGGAACACCACCACGCCCCAGCGGTTCATCACCGACATATTGAACGACCGGAGTTGCTCGGATTTCGCTTCGAGCACGTCGTTGAAGCCGTCGCCATTGGGTGTAAATGCATCCGGCACGAACACCCCGGCATTTCTCCGGTAGTTGACGATGTTCGAAAGGCTTTCGAAATCGCCTGTTGCATCGGCCGCCCGGATCATGAAATTATATTCCAGATCGCTCTGATTATTGAGCTTGACTGTGTAGTTCGTAAGCTTGTTTACCGGAATCTCCTCCGCATTGCCGCTGGAACCGGTTTGAACGACGGTATAACCTTCAAAACCGCCCAAAATCGGCGCGTCGGCCGTCCAGTTTAGGGTTGTTAGGTTTTTATTTAACAAAATGCTGCAAATAGGCTCCGATACCGGTACTTTCTGTCCGCACGAGTTTTGATAACTCATTCGGTAGCAATATGATAGCTCGCTCGTTTTTACAGAATTATCAACATAATCGCTTTCATTATAAAGGGTAATGATTTTTTTGAAGACAGTCGTACCGGCCTCCGCGCGCTCGATCGAAAGCTCGTAGGAAGTATTAGGCCCCGCACCAGGAACATCCGCTTTAATGGCAATGCTTCCCGCATCCAGGACAGATACCGAACCGCCGTTCAATGGCTTCGCACTACCTGTTTCAACTTTCAAACCTACCGCGGCAGATGTCGAAGTGGCCGCTTTCAATCTTGCTACCACCTGGTATTCCACGAAGGTCCCACATTCTACGTCTTCGTCAGTGTAGGAGGTCTCACCTACGCCCGTGAAGGATTTAATGATCGTCCCGTCGCGAAGCAAGTCGTAGCCGTCGAATTGTGCCGCATCAGGATATTGGCTCCATTTCAATGAATTTGCCCCATTTGAAGTGTTACCTGTAAGTGTTACTGAGCTGATCGGCTGTGTTTCGGTAGTTCCTGCGCAAAGGTCTTCGGAAGAAAGGCGGACTTTGTAAACCTGCGCTATATTTAATCCTTTGATATCGTAAGGCTGCGTACCACCGGTCGTGCGCCGCCCGGAAGTAGCAAAAGTGGTACCGTCGGTGCTGAATTGAATGTCGGTTGGAATACCGGCCACGCCTTTATAAGTAAGGCGTAACGTTCCGTCATTGCGCATTTCGACGGCACTCATCTGGATTTCATTCAATTGCGGACGTTCGAATGTGACGGGAAGGCTGTTTACTCGGCCCGCTCGGCAAACCCCGGTTGAATACAGGCCCTGGAATGTGATGGTGGGCTTGTCGTTTACATTGGTATAACTGTGCCTGAATGTCAGCGGATCGCCTTTTTTCCATACTTCCGTTATTCCATCCCCCCATTTGATTTCCACCTGATCGTATGCTTTCAAAATGGCATTGTCGGTGAGCTCCATGCTCACCTGGCCGCCGCCGCAGGAGGAATAAGTAGCTGCGATGAGCCCGGTTTCAATGGCTTTTACACGCCGGCAAGCGTATACACGGCCCGTCGTAATAGCCGCCTGCTGCAAGAAAATGAACGACCCTGGATTGTTATAGGTAACGCTCGGAACATCAATGAAGCTGGGGTTCTGAGACACGCCATCGTAGTTACCATTATATCCGACCAAGATCGGATTTTGTACCTTGTTCGTAATTGTAACAGTCAGCGGCACACATCCTTCGTAGGTGCTCAACTCAAAATCACCGCCGCCGCGATCACAAAGTCCCTGGCCATACCCCGTTACGGCTGAGCATAAAATGAAGAATGAAGAGAAGGATAGTAGTGTTTTTCTCATAAGTGTGGCAATATTAATCCAATACCTTTTTTCAAAGACGATAGATAAAACAATAAGTTTTTAGGGAATCTTAACGAATTCAAAAACGCGATAGCAAAAATAAGCTATTTAGGGGTGGCAATAATGCGTACCTATTAAACGGGATTATTAAAAATGTATTATCCCGTGGGCAAGAGTATTGGAAAAATCCTATCTTATTAGCAGAAAGCTCCCATTTTTTACGACAGTCTCACCCGAAGTGTTGGTCGCTTCGATCTTGTAGAGGTAGTAGCCGCCCGGCGCCTTGCCGGTTTTGAAGTTGCCGTCCCAGCCTTCTGCAATGTCCTCAGAATGGAAAATCACTTCGCCCCACCGGCTGAAAACCGACATTTTGAATTCCTTGATGAAATATGCTTTTACCTCGAAACGCTCATTGTACGCATCGCCGTTGGGTGTGAATGCATCGGGGACGAGGATAATGGCCTCGCTTCTGAAATTGAGGACATTGGAAAGACTGGTAAAGTTGCCGTCCGAGGATTTCGCTTCAATGCGATACCCGAAATCGGATTGGGAGGCCAAATCCAGGGTATGGCTTGTTGAAAGACCTTTTGAAATGGTATTGATCAGACTTCCGCTTCCGTCTACCTGCTGCAAATTGTACGCCTCAATGGTGCTGATAAACGGTGCGTCGGGGTTCCAGACGATCTCCGGGCTCTTGGTACTCAGCAAAATGGAGCAAACAGGTGTGCTGAACGACGGCGATTTCATCTTGCAGGCATTCTCGTATTGAAAGCGATAGCAATAGGAACTTTGTGAAGTACTCACATTCGTGTCATCCCATTGCAGGCTCTGGTTATTTGCCGGAGAAACCAGTTCAAAGTTCGAGGTGCCGAGCACTGCGCGCTCCACGACGAGATTATATGCACTTGTAAGTCCCTCTCCCGACAGTTCCACTTTGGTACCGATCGTATTTTCGTCCTTCACGGTGACCGTCGCATTGGTGATATTGCCCGGAGGGGAAGTCTTAGGTTCCAGGCTGATCGGCGCGGAATAAGAGCGCACATCGTTCTCGATAATCGCCACGACTTCGTATTGATAAGTATTGCCGCATTTCACGTCGGTATCCTCGTACGAGCGCTTGTTGGGCGTGGTGAAAATCACGGCGCCGTTCCGTTTGATCTGATATTCCACCACGGGATCGGTGTTGGCGTCGTTCTCCCATTCGAGGGCGATGATTTCGTCGAGCGACAGCCCGCCCTGCTTGATCGCCATACTGCTCACGATCGGGCTTTTGATGATATTCCCGCAAATGTCCGTCGACCAGAGTTGAAAGCGGTACACCGTCTTAGGGTCGAGCAGCGGCACGGTTGCCGATTGCGGCCCGCCGGATTGGGTGCTTTTATTGGTATAAATAAAATTGTCGTCGCTTTTGGCAATGTACACCTTCGTTTCCACGCCTTCCATACCTTCGTAAATCACCTTGGCATCGCCGCTGGCGGGCATTTCTACGCTTCGGATACGAATGCTGGCCAGCGATGGCGGCGGGGTGTTGGCGGTAATGGTCGTGGCCTTCGTACTGGTAGAGCATTGTCCGCTGTTATAGCTGCCTTTGAGCGTGATGGCCGGGCGCGCGCCGGTTCCCGTGTATGTGTGATCGAAGTATGCGGCAGTGCTCGTCTTGATGTTCACCATTTGATTGACTCCGTCGCCCCAGCTGATTTCTATCGCGTCGTAAGCCTTGGAAATATCGTCGCTCACGATCGTGAGGCGCACTTTGCCGTTCTGGCAGGCAATGATCTCCGCATTCGGGCCGCGGGTTTCTTTTACCTGCACATCCTTGCACATGCTGAAACCGGTACCTCCGGCGCTTCCGTATTGCAAAATCGTATAAGTACCGGGCGTCTGGTAGGTAAAAGTGGAGTCCTGAGTCGTCTCGCTCGTGTTGGGCGGCGTATTCTGGTTACGGTCGAAACGGAATGCGTAGGTCAGGCTTTCGGCCTTGTGCATCAGGTTCTTGACATTCACCGTCATAGGCGCGCAGCCCTCCGTGGGTGTCACATTAAAGCCGCCTGTGTTTCCGCAAAAGCTTTGCGTCCTCGCAATACTACCCTGGCCTGACACTTCTATCCGAACCAGCGAAAGAAAGCTCAACAAAAACAGGATCAGTAGCTTATGTGTCATGGATGAGTAAAGTAGGTTCCCGCGGTGCGCGTCGTGCAGGTTCGTCCGGTTGAAACGGATCGTGCAAATCCTTTGTTACAACCTGTAACGGACGTTCAAAAATAGAACTTTCGACATTATCAACGTACCTTTGCAGAGTAAAAACGAGTTTTAGTTTAAAACTATTTTTTCATTAACCCGATTAATGAGTAACAATACCAACCCGATCGCGCTGGACTCTATCGAAGATGCCATCGAAGCGATCAAAAGAGGTGAATTGATCATCGTTGTCGATGACGAGGACCGTGAAAATGAAGGTGATTTTATCTGCGCTGCCGAACTGGTAACGCCGGAAATAGTCAATTTTATGGCGAGGGAAGGCCGCGGGCTTATCTGCGTGCCCATTACCGAAGAACGCTGCGCCGAACTGGAACTTGAAATGATGGTGGGCAACAACACCGCCCTGCATGAGACCGCATTTACCGTGTCGGTCGATTTGCTGGGCCACGGCTGTACCACCGGTATTTCCGCCAGCGACCGCTCCAAAACGATCCAGGCGCTGGTAAACAATGAGACAAAACCGACCGATCTGGGCCGTCCGGGACATATTTTCCCATTGAAAGCCAAACGCGGCGGCGTACTGCGCCGTACAGGCCATACCGAAGCCGCGATCGACTTCCCGCGTCTTGCAGGACTTTCGCCGGCAGGGGTTTTGGTTGAAATCCTCAATGAGGACGGATCGATGGCACGCCTGCCGCAGCTGCGCGAGATCGCCAACCGTTTCAACCTGAAACTGGTGAGTATCAAAGACCTGATTGAATACCGCTTGCGCGAGGAATCGCTCATCAAACGGGAAATCGGCGTAGATATGCCTACCAAATGGGGCCATTTCGACCTGATCGCCTACCGGCAGATCAATACGGGCGACCTGCACCTCGCATTGGTGAAAGGTACCTGGGAAAAAGACGAACCCGTGCTCGTGCGTGTGCACTCGTCGTGCGTAACGGGCGATATTTTCGGTTCCTGCCGCTGCGACTGCGGGCCCCAGCTGCACGCCGCCATGGGAATGGTCGACAAAGCCGGCAAAGGCGTGATCGTTTATATGAACCAGGAAGGACGGGGTATCGGCCTTTTGAACAAACTGAGAGCTTATAAATTGCAGGAAATGGGCCGCGACACCGTGGAAGCCAACCTGGAACTGGGTTTCCCGATGGACGACCGCGACTATGGCGTAGGCGCTCAAATCCTCCGTGACCTGGATTTGACAAAAATCAAACTCATTACCAATAATCCGAAAAAACGGGCAGGGCTGATCGGCTACGGCCTCGAAATCGTGGATTCGGTAGGGATCGAAATTCCTGCCAACCCCTACAATGAGAAATACCTGCTCACCAAGCGCGACAAAATGGGCCACAGTTTGAACAACCTGACCATTGTCGGACATAGCAAAGGGTTATGATCATCGAGACTGTCAAAACCGACGACGATATTCTCAAATGCCGCGGCGCCATCCAGGCGCTGCGGCCGTTATTGACCGACGAGCTTTATTTCGAGGCTGTTCGGCAAACACTGGCCGATAACCGGCAAATCATTTTCATCGAGGACGGCAGCCCCGATGCCGCCGCTGTGGCCGTTTTTGAAACCGGTTACAATCTTTTTCGTGGAAAATACATCTACATCGACGATCTTTCGACTTTGCCGACGCAACGCGGAAAAGGTTATGCGGGCATGTTGCTCGACTGGATCGCGGATTATGCGGAGAAAGAAAATTTCAACGAAATCCACCTCGATTCCGGTGTGAATGCGGCCCGTACCGATGCCCACCGGCTGTACCTCAACAAAAGATTTCAGGTGACCAGCCTGCATTTTGTGGCCAAAGTCTGATTTTTAGCGCAGGCTGCCCGGCACTTTTAGCAACATTACTACATGACAATCGATCAGGTTTTTGAAGCATTTGATACCCTGCGTGTACTGGTAATCGGCGATGTAATGCTCGATTCATATGTTTGGGGAAAGGTTGAAAGAATATCCCCCGAGGCGCCTGTGCCCGTGGTGAATGTACAAAAACGGGAATACCGGCTCGGCGGCGCGGGCAATGTGCTGCTAAATGTGCAGTCACTGGGCGCACAAGCCATTATCTGCTCGGTAATAGGCACCGACGCACCTGGCGACCTGCTTGAAAACAGCCTGAAAGAAAAAGGATTGAATTGCGAAGGCCTTATCCGCAGCGACGACCGCATTACCACCATCAAGGAGCGGATTATCGCCGGGTCCCAGCAGGTTGTGCGCATCGATACCGAAACGGATAAGCCTGTTTCCAAAGCAGAAACCGAAAAACTGGTCGCGAAAGCCAAGGAATTGATCCCTTCCTGCCAGGTCATTATATTTGAAGATTACGACAAAGGCGTGCTCACGCCGGAATCCATCGCTGACATCACGGCATTTGCCAACGAACACAACGTCCCTACCGTTGTGGACCCGAAAAAGCGCAATTTCCTCGCCTATAACCACGTCACGCTTTTTAAACCCAACCTCAAAGAGCTCCGCGAAGGTTTAAAAGTGGATTTCAATGTGGATAACCTAGATGAACTGAAAGCGACGGTGCGGCATTTGAAAGATGCGCTGCAAGCAAAAGGCGCATTGATCACCCTCTCGGAAAGAGGTGTTTTCATTGATTTTAATGAAGAAACCCACAAGTTACCCGCACACATCCGCCAGATTGCGGACGTATCGGGCGCGGGCGACACGGTGATCAGCATTGCCGCGTGCTGCGTGGCATTGCAGTTACCTGCCAAAAGCGTTGCCGCTATTTCGAATCTCGGCGGCGGACTGGTTTGTGAAATGGTCGGTGTGGTGCCTATCGACAAGGAATTGCTGAAATCGGAGGCGAAAAGGCTGGTTTAACTACCAAATCCCTCCTTCTCCCAGGCTCATCCTGCGCATGAATTTGGATGAAAACTTGGACCGGCTCGTGATGTAGCGGACGCTTGCGCCAATGTACGGCGTCGTCGCGGGTGTGTAGGAAGTGAGGTTTTCGCGGGCACTGTTGAATGTGCGCAGCTGGCGGAATGTCGTCACGCCCGCTTCCACCGATACATTCAGCACCGAGAACAAATGTGCATTAGCCGCCACACCGGTTTTGATCTGCCGGTAATTCTCACGCCGCAATGCTTTTTCCTCCGGCGTCTGCACCTGGAAGCCACCGCTGTAACCACTTAGTCCGGCCAGAAAATCGACATTGAACCATTTGGTAGCCTTGTAATTCGCATTCATCATAAAAGGCAGCAATGCGGACACGCGCCAGTGTTTTCCCAAACCTTTATTGACCCCAAACACGGGAATAAACCGCAGCTTCTGGTTATAAGCCAGCACCGATCCGTACATAAATTGCGTTCGGAGCCCGAGCACGTGCATCCGCGCGGCACCGCCCCAGAAGAATGGCTGCGGACTAAAAAACGTCTCGTTACTTTCCGTCATACCCAGCCCCCCGCCGTACACCCAAAGGCGGTCCTTGATGCTGGCCTGCATGCGCAGAATGCCTAAGGATAATGTTTTGTAGCCGTTGGATGGGTCATTCTTCCCGTCGAAAGTGGGCTGGATCTGCGTGTACTGCGCGAGCGCTACGGTATGCACGGCCCTTAAATCAAATTTTTTGCGTAAACTGTAACCGAGCTGTACTTCGCTTTGAAGCGGAATGATCCCGAAAAAGCCGGTCCTCGAAACGCCGTATTCCCTGTTACCGTCGAGGTTGGCAGGTACATTGTAATCGGCTTTGAGGGTCAGGTTGGGGTAAAAAAGGCGGCTTAGGGAGAAATGCTGGGCTTGCGCCGGAACGATCAGGCACAATAGCAGACAGGTTAACAGGTTGCGCGGGTTAGCCATGCAGGAATGTTAGGGGATGCGTTAAATGTTGGCAAATAACGCGAAAAGGACTGGCCTATTGTACGGTTTGCATGGCCGGGAGCATTTGGCGGCTCCGTTCTCCGTCAAAACTGATTACTTTGGGTTACTAGTACTAATCCGGCGTTGATCAGTATTAACAGGCAGCAGTTCAAGCCCTTAAATTTTTGCACTACTTATGAAAAAATTGTACTTACTGCTTCTCGCAGCCATTCCGATGATTACTTCCGCCCAAACCAGCGAACAGACTTATGCCGAACAACTCGGCTACCCAAAAGGCAAAAAGGTACTCATCATCCACGTCGACGACGTCGGGATGTCATATGAATCCAACCAGGGCGCTATTAAAGCCATTCGCGACGGCGTGGCCAACTCGCTGAGCGTGATGATGCCGTGCGGCTGGGTGCCGGGATTTGTCAGTTACTGGAAAGAAAACAAGGACATCGACGCCGGACTGCATTTGACGATGACGTCGGAATGGAAGGATTACCGCTGGGGGCCATTGGCCGGTAAAAACCAGGTAAAAGGCCTCACCGATCCCGAAGGCGCATTATGGCGTAGTGTTGCCGATGTGGTGAAGAATGCTTCGCCGGACGAAGTGGAAATGGAAATCCGCGCGCAGCTCGACCGCGCCCGCACGATGGGCTTCGAGCCCACGCACCTGGACTCGCATATGGGCACGCTCTTCGCCACGCCCGAGTTTCTTGAAAGGTATCTGAAGGTAGGCATGCAAGAGAAAATTCCCGTTATGTTCCCCGGCGGACATAACAGCGCGATCCGTGCGGAAGAAAAGATGATCGAGCAGCAGTTTGAAATGACGCAAAAAGTGGGCAAACAGCTCTGGGCAGCTGGCCTGCCCGTGCTCGACGACCTCGAAAACAGCAGCTATGGCTGGAAGGGCCCCGAAAACGGCGACAAATCGGAAAAAGCATTACAGCGATATAAAACCGCCAAATACATCGAAGCGATCGGCAAGCTGAAACCCGGCCTGACGATGGTGATCATGCATTGCACGATACACACCGAGGTTTTCCCCCACATCTCCGACTCCTGGCCCACCCGCGAAGGCGATTTCCTCGCCATGATCGACCCGGAATTGCGAAAGTATATCGAAAAAGAAGGGATTGTGCTGACGACGTGGCGGGAGGCGATGCAGCGGAGAGGGAAGGTGAAGTGATTATTGACGGCCGACGACTGACGGCCGACCGCTGATGCGGTTTTGCAGATCTGCGGTCAATGGTCGGTAGCGGGCGGTCGGTTTTCCTCCTCCCAAATACGTTGTAATTCTTCAACATCGGCTAGGTCTTTCTTCCTTGCCGTTGCTTTTTTTTCTTTGATAAGATCGTTTAAATGGATGACCCTGAATGGTACTCCGTCATAATCAGCAACCAGTGCGCGTTCGTAACAGGCTTCGAAGTCATTTTCGTTGAATGCTTTGAGCGAATGCCCCAGATCCAATTCAAAACCTGATTTTCCAAAACGAACCGATGTCCAGCCGAAGATTAGAGGCATCGTTCTTAACAGCTCTGCCCCGATCACCTCATTTTCCAGTAGTGCGCGCACAAACGCTTCGGTATTTTCATGGGTATTACCAATCCAAAGGTCCATGTCTAATGTCGTACGGATATGTCCATGTACTACGCCGGCCATTCCGCCTACCAACAGATATTTGACGTGGTGCAGATTTAAACTTTTCAAGAGCTGCAGAACATCCCCGCTGCTAATGTCCATCGATCGCTTGTTTTTTACGGTTGGGTTTCCACGATGCAATTTGTCCGCCACATGGAGCAAGCGCAGAAATTTTTCCAGGTTCTCGGAATGTTGCTTGGTTAATGTATGGGCAGACATAGGAAGTCGAGCAATAGTTTAGGCAAAAATAAACAATGCCCGGAATAACTCCCGGGCATTGTGCATGCAATATAGTGACGTTCAACCAGCAACCCCGCGCAATCGGCGGTCGGCCGTCGGCGGCCATTCTTACAAATCAATCGCCTCACCGTACGCCGCTTCGGTAGCGCCTTTCAAGGCTTCCGACATGGTTGGGTGCGGGTGGATCGCACGCATGATCTCGTGGGAAGTAGTTTCCAGCTTGCGGGCTACCACTACCTCGGCGATCATTTCGGTTACATTGGCGCCGATCATGTGGGCACCGAGGAATTCGCCGTATTTCGCGTCGAAGATCACTTTCACGAAACCGTCGGTAACGCCCGCTCCTACCGCCTTACCGGAAGCTTTGAATGGGAATTTACCTACTTTGATTTCGTAACCGGCTTCTTTCGCTTTTTTCTCGGTCAGACCTACCGACGCGATTTCAGGCTGGCAATAAGTACATCCCGGGATGTTGCCGTAGTCCAACGCTTCGGTTTTGTGACCTGCGATTTTTTCGGCGCAAATGATCCCTTCGGCAGTCGCTACGTGCGCCAATGCCTGGCCAGGCGTACAGTCACCGATGGCATAGAAGCCGGGAACGCTGGTTTCGTACCATTCGTTAACGACGATCTTGCCTTTTTCGGTTTTGATACCTGTTTCTTCCAGACCGATGTTTTCGATGTTAGCAACGATACCCGCTGCCGAAAGCACTACATCAACCTCGAAAGTCTTTTCGCCATCCGGCGTTTTCACAGTCACTTTGCAGCCTTTGCCGCTTGTATCCACTTTCTCAACGGAAGAGTTGACCAAAGTTTCGATACCGATCTTCTTGTATTGCTTCGCGATCTCTTTTGAAATCTCTTCGTCTTCAACCGGAACCAGGTTAGGCAGGAATTCCACCACGGTAACTTTGGTTCCCATTGAGTTATAGACATAGGCAAACTCCATACCGATCGCGCCGGAGCCGATCACGAGCAGGGAAGCAGGCTGTTTTTCAAGGCTCATCGCCTTGCGGTATTCGATAATTTTCTGGCCGTCCAGCTTGATGTTCGGCAACTCGCGAGCGCGTGCGCCGGTAGCGATGATTACCCCTTTCGAAGCGGTATAATCCGTCTTTTTGCCGTCCTTATCAGTTACTTCAACCGTTTTCTGGCCTTTCACCTTGCCGGCACCCATGATGACGTCGATCTTGTTCTTTTTCATCAGGAACGACACCCCTTTGCTCATGGTATCGGCCACGCCGCGGCTGCGTTTGATCACCGCGCCGAAGTCTGCCGAAGATTCGCTTACATTAATACCGTAATCTTTGGAATGCTTGATGTATTCAAAAACCTGGGCACTTTTCAACAGTGCTTTGGTAGGAATACAGCCCCAGTTAAGGCAAATTCCTCCTAAACTTTCTTTTTCAACAATCGCAACTTTAAGTCCTAATTGGGAAGCACGAATGGCTGCGGGATAACCCCCGGGGCCGCTACCAATTACAATCACATCATATGTTTGAGCCATTTTCCGGTATTTTTATTGTACGAAATGGGTTGACAAAATTTTGACGCAAAGGTAACAATTATCGCCAGAAATTGGTCAGGTACGATTCGGTATAGTCAGGTGTAGTCAGGAATTTGTCCAGTGTGGTCAGAAATGGTCAGGTGTAGTCAAGAGGTCATTTGTTGTGGAGTTGATGTGGCTATTCTACAAGTTGTTACCAAAAGGAGATCTGGTCGTATCAATGTGGTAACAAATGGCCTGCATGATGAAACTCGAAGAACTACAAGTATACCAGCTGGCAATGCGGATTGGCGACGAAATATGGCGAATTGTAGATGACCGGAGCTATTTTGTGAAAGATGCATTTGGCAAACAACTGATCCGCTCCGCCGACTCGATTGCCGCCAATATTGCCGAGGGTTTTGGAAGATATCATTACAAAGAGAATCTGAACTTCTGCTACTATTCCAGGGGTTCTTTAAAGGAAACGGTAACCTGGCTTACCAAAGCATTGAACAGGAATCTCATTTCTAAGGAAAAATTCACAGAATTGAACCAACTTTGTGAGTTGTTATCTGTTAAACTTAACAACTACATCAAAACAATAGGCAGCGGCTTGCGGTGATTCAAGACAAGGGACGGTCACAACAAATGACCTCATCTGACAATTCATGACTACTAATGACAACTCATGACCATACCTGACCACCCCTGCCCAAACCTGACAGCGAAGCATTATTTTTCAAACTTAAATTCAAAAAATTCAATGACTGCAGAGCAATTGAAAGACTTGAAAGCCCGTGTAGAGGCTTTGGGGAGGTATCTTTGACTACGCTAACCGGAAACAACAGCTAGGACAACTCGAACAGCAGACTGTTCAGCCCGAATTCTGGAATGACTCCACCCGCGCGGAGAAAGTCATGAAGGAGATCCGGGGATTGAAATTCTGGACCAACGGATACGAAGAGCTCGCCCGCCTGCGCGACGACCTCGATACGATCTGGGAATTCTACGAAGCCGACGAGGCTACCGAAGAAGAGGTAGACGAAGAAGGCAAAAAACTCGCCGACAAACTGGATGAAATCGAATTCAGGAAAATGATGGGCGAGGAAGGCGACGAACTGCCGGCCGTGATCGAGATCAATGCGGGAGCAGGCGGTACCGAATCGCAGGACTGGGCTTCGATGCTCATGCGGATGTACATTATGTGGGCGGAAAAGAATGGTTACAAGGTACGCCAGGTGGATTTGCAGGATGGCGATGTGGCCGGAGTCAAATCCGTGACCCTCGAAATCGACGGTGAATATGCCTATGGTAACCTGAAATCGGAGAACGGCGTACACCGCCTGGTCCGCATTTCCCCGTTCGACTCGAATGCGCGCCGCCATACGTCATTCACCTCCGTGTATGTGTACCCGCTCGCGGACGACAATATCGAAATCGAGGTGAACCTGGCAGACATTACCTGGGACACTTACCGCTCGGGCGGTGCCGGTGGACAGAACGTAAACAAGGTAGAAACCGCCGTACGTTTGCACCACAAGCCTTCGGGCATTATCATCGCCTGCCAGCAGGAACGTTCGCAGCTGATGAACAAAGAGGTAGCGATCCGATTGCTGAAATCGCGCCTTTACCAGATCGAGCTCGAAAAGCGTAACTCGGCCCGCGCCGAAGTGGAAGCTTCAAAACGCAAAATCGAATGGGGCTCGCAGATCCGCAGCTACGTCCTCGACGACCGCCGCGTGAAAGACCATCGCACCGACTACCAGACTTCAAACACGGAAGCGGTACTCAACGGTGATATTAATGCGTTCATCAAGGCGTATTTGATGGAAGCGTAAAATACCAAAAGACCTCTCAAACAAGCTGTTTCGATGTAGCAGGGCGTTTGGAGGTCTTTTTGTTTTGTTTTAAACGTAATCCGCATGTAGCTTTTGACACCCCCACTCCCATACACGAAACTCGGCTCCGGCCCGCGCATCCTCCTCGCTTTCCACGGGATAGGGCAAGATGGCGCTTCGTGTTTCGCGCCTGCGCTTAAATCGCTCGGGACGCATTATACCATTTACGCATTCGACCTGCCGTTTCACGGGCAGAACAGCCATTCGCCGTTTGAAGTCATTTCAAAAGCCGAATGGAGACAGCGCATTCAGCATTTCCTGAATACAAATAGCATTATCCGCTTCGACATCGCGGGGTTCAGCATCGGTGGGCGCTTTGCGTTGGCTACGCTGGAAGCGTTTCCCGAAAATATCGATTACGCATTTCTAATCGCGCCCGACGGCGTTTCGGAGCATCCTATGTACACGCTTGCCACGCGCATTCCGCCGGCGCGGTGGGTTTACGGCTGGCTCATGCGGCATCCGGGCGTATTTTTCCCCGGCGTGCATGTAGCGCGAACGCTGAAACTGGCAAGCAAAAGTCTCGTCCGGTTCACGCAGCAGGTGCTGAATACGCCTGAAAAACGGCAGACGACCTATCGTTCCTGGGTCGCATTCCGGCATTTGAAATTTGACATTCCGGCATTGGTCAAAACGGTGCATGCGCATGAGGTCAAGGTGTACCTCTTCGCCGGGGTATATGATAGCTTGCTCAAACCCAAAGCCGTAGGAAAGCTGGCCGAACTCCTTCCCCCAAATCAATACATTGAACTAAAAAGCGGCCATACCCGCCTGGTAGAACATGCGGCCGCATGGATTTGCACTTTATTTAAGTAAATTGGGAAAACCTAATCCCGATTTATGGAGCAAACTTTACACCAACACGACACCGGCTGGCGCCTCAAAGCCATTATCGGAGGCTCGGCAGGTAACCTCGTCGAGTGGTACGACTGGTATGCGTATTCTGCATTCTCTCTTTATTTTGCCAATACATTTTTCCCCCATTCGAACCCGACGGTGCAGCTGATCAACACGGCAGGCATTTTCGCCGTAGGCTTTCTGATGCGGCCGATCGGCGGTTTTGTGTTCGGAAAACTGGCCGACAACCGTGGTCGCAAGGTCGCGATGACGATTTCTGTCCTGCTGATGTCGCTCGGATCGCTGCTCATCGCATTCCTGCCCGGCTACAAAAGCATCGGCATCATGGCTCCCGTTCTTTTGCTCGTCGCACGCCTGCTGCAAGGATTGAGCGTAGGCGGCGAATACGGCACTTCGGCTACCTACCTCAGCGAAGTAGCGACCGAGGACAAGCGCGGTTTCTTTTCCAGCT
This sequence comes from Dyadobacter beijingensis DSM 21582, assembly GCF_000382205.1. Lineage (GTDB taxonomy): Bacteria > Bacteroidota > Bacteroidia > Cytophagales > Spirosomataceae > Dyadobacter > Dyadobacter beijingensis. The sequence goes on along the minus strand of NZ_KB907787.1, from coordinate 20,084 downwards.
TTCAATATGTGACGCTCATCGGCGGACAGCTCATCGCATTGGGTTTACAACTGATTTTACAAAAACTCTTCCTCACAGATCAGCAAATGCACGACTGGGGCTGGCGCATTCCGTTTGTGATTGGCGCATTGCTGTCGCTGGTAGCATTGTACCTCCGCGCGCACCTTAATGAAACGGAAGCATTCCAATCCAAAGACCTGAAAGTGAAAAAGGAAGGTTCGTTGAAAGAGCTCCTGAAACATCCACGCGCCGTTCTGGTCGTCATAGGCCTTACTTCGGGCGGTACGCTGGCGTTTTACACCTACACCACCTACATGCAGAAGTTCCTCGTGAACACGGTCGGGCTTACCAAAGACCAGTCTACCCTGCTGACATTCTGCTCGCTGTTTATATTTGCAGCGCTGCAACCGGCTTTCGGCGCTCTCAGCGACCGCATTGGCCGCCGTCCATTGCTGATCGGCTTCGGCGTGTCAGGAACCCTTTTTACGTACCCGCTGCTTACCACCCTCAGCCACACCACTGGCATGTGGCCCGCTTTCGCATTGCTGATGGCCGCATTGATTATCGTGAGCGGCTATACGTCCATCAATGCGGTCGTAAAAGCCGAACTCTTCCCGGTGGAAGTGCGCGCTTTGGGCGTGGGGCTGCCCTACTCCATTGCCGTGGCGGTGTTCGGCGGCACAGCCGAGTACCTGGCGTTATGGGCCAAAAATCTGGGGCACGAGAGCTGGTACTATTGGTACGTGACGGTCTGCATCTTCATTTCTTTGGTCGTGTATGTGAAAATGAAGGATACCAAGCACACTTCGCTGATCGAAAAGCATTGATTTTTTGACCTGAAAAGGCTTCCCGGAAAAAAAATATTTACTCTTGACACAGTCCATTTAAAGCGTTAACTTTCTTGAAACCAAAACATTGAAAGTTATGAACATGATGGATCGAATCGAGCATTGGGGCGATACGCATCATCCGGCATGGATGGACATAGTTCGTATTGCTTTGGGCGTTTTTTTGTTTGCCAAGGGTATCAGCTTCATCAGCGATACTACCAAGTTGTCTCATCTGGTAACCGGCCTGGACTTTCATCTGTACACCGTCACAGCCGTTCACTACGTCGCTTTTGCGCACATTTTCGGTGGTTTTCTCATTGCAATGGGCTGTCTGACCCGTATCGCATCCGTTATTCAGATTCCGATCCTGCTTACAGCCGTGTTCTTCGTCAATATCCGGTCAGGTTTTTCTTACCTTAATTCCGAATTATGGCTTTCGATGATCACGCTCATTCTGGTCGTGACGTTCGCCGTAATCGGCTCCGGACGTTTCTCGATGGACGAGTGGATGAAAAACCACAACAACTGATCAGGCCATTTCGGGTGCGGCTTTATAAAGGTATTTCCGCTTATATTCCAGTGGCGTCATGTCGGTAACCTTCTTGAAATGCCGGTAGAAGTTGGAAACATTGTTAAAACCGCACTCGAAACAAATTACCTCCGTCGCCATTTTATCCTCGATCAGGAACCGGCACGCCTGACTGATCCGTATCTCCACCAGGAAGTCGTTGTAGGTCTTTTTGGTCATCAATTTAAAATACCGGCAAAACGACGTAATGCCCAGGTTGGCAATCGAAGCCACATCGTGCAGCGAAATGTCGTTGCGGTAGTTGGAAAGCGTGTAGGCGTAAATTTTATTCAACCGCAGCGTCTCCGCGTCGTTGGATTTGTAGAATGCATGCGCCGAAGCGATCGTCTCGTACTCGCTCGTCTCCGCGAGGATTTTAAGAATGGATAGTAATGCAATGAGCCGGTCGAGGTTTTCCGCATCTACGGCCGCGTGCATCAGGCGGATCACCTTTTCCTTCGCTTCCCCCTGGATTAATAACCCTCTTTTAGCGCGCTCGTATAATTTCGGGATTTGATAGGCTTCGGGCAGCAACAGCAGCTCGCTTCCCAGGCAATGAGGTAAAAAGTGGATAATCACTACTTCCACGGAAGTATTGCTCGCGCCTTCTTCCACGCGCCAGGTATGCGGCAGATTTTCGCCGAGCAGGATCAGCTCGCCGTCAGAAAAGTTGCTGATATTATCACCAATGAACCGTACCCCCTTTCCTTTAACCAGATAATGCAGTTCAAGCTCCGGATGGTAGTGCCACACCGTTCCGAAGCCGGAATCCTTGTCATGGCGGATACTAAACGAAGTCCTTGACGGAATGGGGACTTTATGAAAATGCGGTTTCATTTCAATTCAACATTGGCAGGGGTTTAGTGGGCTGCCATTGCTCAATTTAAAAGAAAATTTTTTAATAATCCATCCTGTTCAATCCACAGGATTATAAAAAAATACTATTTAATAGTGTAATACTAATATTACCAATAGCATCACCGCCCGTTAACTTGCGCGGAATGAATGAATCCGGTCCATATACTGCTTGCGAGCGACCGGATCGTTGTATTTTTTCATTTCCCCGAAAATCTGGTCTTTCAGGCTACTGAACAGGTAAGCCTGGAAATTCCCTTCCGTACCCAGATCCAGCCGCTCGTTCCAGATCTTGTTGAAAACGGAGTCGATCACGTGCTCGGCTTCCGCTTCGTCTTTCAAAAGCACCGAACAGAATTTGAATGCAGGCAAATGAAAATATGAACGGAGTTGTATAAATGCCGCTTCATCCCCCTGGGTTACCCGATCCAGAATTTGTTGATTAGGAAAAGTCATAGCGCTAAATATTAGGGTTAGGTCCGATGGGTTATTTCAATGGCGCTTCGAGCGCTTTCCGGAACACGCTCGCAATGCCGAGCTCGGCTTGCAGGCGGTCCATTTCTTCCAGCAGCAAATCCGCACGCCGCTGCAAATCCGGGGTCAGCTCGCCCACATCGCGCCGTGTGTACATCGAGATCGGGAAGCCGCGTTTTTGCAGACAATATTTCGCGATCGTCGGATAAGCCGAATGTACAATGTCCATCGAATCAATAAAGAATTGCTGCAACGTCCGCACATCTTCCTGGCGGTCGGCATTGTTGTAGTTTTCGCAAATCCACACGATCAGTTCAGGGTAAATGTTCCCCTGAATGCACGAAAGTCCAGCCGCACCCGCCCGGAGCGATGCTACGGCATTCACCATGTAAGCATCGTACAACCCGAAGCGGTAACCCTCGCCGACCTTGATCCGCCGGATGACCTCGTCGAGGTCCAGACAGGTGTCTTTGTGATAAACGACGCGGTTAGATGGGATCAGTTGCGCCAGTACATCGCTGTTGATCAGCCGCTTGTAAGGTACCGGACACTCATAAAACCCGAGAGGAATATCGCCTGTCAGGCTGATCAGCTCCTTCGACCGTTGGATAAATGTTTCGTCCGTTTCGTCCTCGTCAGCCAGCAACCCGCTAATTACAATCACCGCCTGCACACCGGTATTATATATACGTTTCACGAATTGCGCCTGCTCCGCTACCGGCCCTCCGAACGTCCCGGTAGCGACCACGGGCACGCGGCCGGCAGCCTGTTCCACCACCGTCCGGGTCACGGCAAGCCGTTCTTCTTCCGACAGTTCGTACATTTCGCTCGAAAGGCAGTTGGCAAAGAGCCCGGCCGCACCCGCTTCCAGGTACAGCTCCGTCAACGCTTTCAGACCCTCGAAATCCACTTCCCCGGAATCCAGAAAAGGGGTGAGCATGACCGGAATGTAGCCTTGCGGCAACGACGTGGCAGAAGACGTTACAGATGACATCGTGTTGGTGTTATGATATGTATTTGAAAAAGTCCCACAAGGGCCCGGACCGGGCCGGAATATTACTTACTGTGCAAAAGCACCTCTTTTTCTACGGGTTCCCGGCGTTTCAGCCTGGTAAGGAGAACGCCAGCCAGAAAGATCGTCAGGGTACCCACCACCATGATCATGTTCTGGTGCAGCGGGTTGCGCAAAAATGAATAATTGTCAGGCAGTTGCGTCGAAAAAGTCATCCATACGATAACGACGATCCCGATCAGCGTAGCGGTAAGCGCCTCGGCATTCCGCGTGCTTTTTGAAATAATGCCCAGCAGAAAAAGGCCCAGCATACCGCCTGCGAAAATCCCGGAAAGCATCCACCAGACGTCCAGCACACTTTTTACGCCGATCATCGCAATGCCGGTAACCATCCCGAGCAGCCCGAAAACTGTGGTAGCGATGTAAAGCAGCCGAAGCGATTGCTTCGCAGTCAGGTCTGGTTTAACATATTTCTGATAAATATCGACGGAAAAAACGGTAGCAGAAGCGTTCATCCCCGAGCTGATCGTACTCATCGCCGCCGACATAATGGCCGCGATAATGAGCCCCAGCAGGCCCACAGGCACCTTCGTTACCATGAAATGCGGCATGACCTTGTCGCCATAATCGGCCGGGGTGAGCGTTGCCGCCAGGTTGGTAATCGCCTCCGACGTTGCGCCCGGCAGCTTTTCGGCTGCTACCTGCATTTTAATGGTTTGCAGCAGCTCCGGGTTACCCTGGTAATAGGCAAAAAGGCAGGTTCCGAGCAAAAAGAATATCAGCGAGACGGGCACGTACAGGTACACGCAAAGCCATACGGAGCTCGCCGCTTCTTTGACAGACGACGTGGTATGGTAGCGCTGTACGTAGTTCTGATCCATCCCGAAATTGTTCAGGTTCATAAAAAACCCGTAAAGCAGGATCACCCAAAACGATGCTTGCGTAAAATCCGGTGCCAGCGTTCCGAGACTGAATTTGTCATTGGCCTTACCAATGTCGATAATGCTCGGCATACCGCCGGAAACCCCGGTCACGACGAGGTAAAGGATCACGAGCGCACCGATCGTCTTGATCACGCCCTGTACTACTTCCGTCCAGATCACCGCCTCCATGCCGCCCATCACCGTGTACAGCACAATGCAAATGCCCACCACCACCATGATCGTAGACATCGGGTAGCCGGTCAGCGCCTGCAAGCTCAATGCAATGCCGAAGAAGATCGAGCCCATGCGTGCGAGCTGCGTGAGCAGGAAACAGATCACGGCATAAGTGCGCGCCCACGGCCCGAAACGGTGTTCGAGGTGCGTGTAGGCCGAAACCTCGCCAGTACTTCTGTAAAATGGTATGAAAAACTTTGTGGCAACCCACGCCGCGAACGGCATCGACAGGCTGAAAACGAAAGAACTCCAGTTGCTGCCGAATGCCTTGCCCGGCACGCCGAGGAAAGTATTGCTGCTCAAAAACGTTGCGTAGATGGAAATGCCGATGGCCCAGCCGGGAATGCGGCCCGAGGCTTTGGTAAACTGTTCGGCATTGGTATTCTTTCTCGAAAAGTAAACCCCTACGGCAACCATTCCCGCCAGATAGGCGATCACGATGAGGAGATCAATGAAAGGTAAGGATTTCATTCTACTTTTCGGGTAATTATAACTTTACCACAAAGAAACAGGATGAAGTTGATGGTTTTGTGGCGTTTTGTAGCTTATTATTGTACGATATTACCAAAGCAACCGGCAGATAGCCTTGTATCGCGCTCATGATTCTACCATACTCTTGTCTTTGAAGAAATAACCGATCCCCACGGTTGAAACGACGATCAGGGCGATCAGCACAATTTTGGTAGCTAATCCTTCATTCGGGTGTTCGAGCAGGTAACGGATATCCTGCGCCTCCTTACCCGCCCAGACGGCCAGCAACGTGCGCGGGATCATACCCAACGTTCCGCCCGTCAGCACCTGCTTGAACCGCGCGCCGGCCATCGCGAAAAACAAATTTGTAATGGCGAACGGCAGCACGGGCGACAGTTTCGCGAAGAAGATCAGCCGCAACTCATTCTTATAAAACCTTCTCAGCAATGTGCCCACCTGCGGATACACCTGAATGAGGTAATTCCGCACGGAAGCCGCATGCAGGAAATGCGCCGATACATATATAATGGCGATCGCGCCGATGTTCAAAGCAAAAAGCATCGGCACCGACGCCCAGCCGAGGAAATACCCGTAAACCAATGCAAGAAATGTAGGCGGCGTGAGCGCGGAAGCGGACGCCAGCGTGAGGATGAACGTAACGCCGAGCCACCATTCGATAGGAAGCTCGCGAAGGACTTTCTCTTGATTGATCGCCCAGGCCGTCAGGATAGAGGTCGTCACCAATGGTACGATCGTCATTAATATGCTTACGACGACCGGAAGTGAGAATCTTTTTGGTGTAGACGTTTCCAAGGCTAATCCGGTTTACTTTCCTATTTGAATAACCAGTTGTTTTGACAAAAGGTTTTTGTGAACTTGCTTTTCTGCATTAATATTTGCCACCACCAAAAAAATGAAATTCGCCACCAAAGCCATACATGCCGGCATCGAACCGGACCCGGGTACCGGCGCCATTATGACGCCGATTTACCAGACTTCCACCTACGTACAGGAAAGCCCCGGCAAGCACAAAGGCTATGAATATGCCCGCAGCAGCAACCCGACGCGCACCGCCTTGCAAACCGCACTGGCCGCATTGGAAAACGGCAAACACGGCCTCGCCTACGCCTCCGGCCTCGCCGCCACGGACGCGGTCCTGAAACTTTTCCATCCCGGCGACGAAATCATCGCACCTAGTGACATCTACGGCGGTACGTACCGCCTCATGAAACGCATTTTCGAGCCGCTGGGACTGGTATTCAGGTTCATCGATATTGATGAAACTGATAACATAGCGCAGTTAATAACGGACAAAACACGCCTGGTCTGGCTCGAAACACCGACCAACCCGCTGCTGAAAATCATCGATATTGAAAGCATTACCTGCGTTTGCCGCGAAAGAAATGTATTAACCTGCGTCGACAACACCTTCGCTTCCCCCTACCTGCAAAACCCGCTAGACCTTGGCGCGGATATCGTGATGCATTCGGTGACAAAATACCTTGGCGGCCATTCCGACACGGTGATGGGCGCATTGGTCACCAGCGACGACGACCTCGCGGGCCGGTTGAAATTCATTCAGAATGCGAGCGGTGCGGTACCAGGCCCGCAGGATTGCTTTCTGGTATTACGGGGAATCAAAACGCTCCACATCCGCATGCAGCGTCATTGCGAAAATGCCGTTCAGGTGGCCACGTGGCTCAATGCGCATCCCAAAGTAGGAAAAGTGTATTACCCCGGCCTGCCCGATCACCCCGGCCACGCACTCGCAGCGAAACAAATGCGCGGCTTCGGTGGCGTGGTGTCTTTCGAACTACAAGACGACAGCTATGAAAAAGCCGTGCGTACGATGGAAAACCTGCAAATTTTCGCACTCGGCGAATCGTTGGGCGGCGTGGAATCGCTTTGCACACATCCCGCGAGCATGTCGCACGGGGGCATGCCGCGCGAGGAACGACTGAAAATCGGGCTGAAAGACACGCTGATACGCCTCAGCGTAGGCATCGAAGACGTGGCGGACCTGATCGCCGATCTCGACCAGGCCATCGGTACGGATTAGCATTCCGCTTTGCAATCGACACCCAAAAGCCTTATTTTTGAAACCATTTTTGAACCAGACACTAAAACATATTTAATCAATGGAAGTATCAGGAACAGTCATTGCTTTGCTGCCTGAGGTCACAGGCCAGGGAAAAAACGGGATGTGGCGCAAACAGGAGTTCATTCTTGAAATCCCCTCACAGTACCCTAAAAAAGTATGTATTTCGCTTTGGGGTGATAAGATCGATCAGGCTAATCTGCAAGTGAACGATTCGGTAACCGCTTCCATTGATGTGGAAAGCCGCGAGTACAACTCCCGTTGGTACACCGAAGTGCGCGCCTGGAAAGTTGAGAAAGCCGGAGCAAGCGGCGGCAACGCAGGGCACAATGCCGGAGGCGCACCACTGCCCCCCGTAACCACTTTCACTGAAGACGAGTCGGACGACCTGCCTTTCTAAACTGTTTGAAACCGACAGCCAGCTTCCATGAATAACCTGATCATCGTTTTTGTAGGTGGAGGATTAGGCAGCCTGGCGCGTTACGGAATAGGAAAAGTATTTTCGCAATGGCCGTCAGTTTTCCCTTTCGGGACATTGACGGCCAATATTTTGGCCTGTCTGATACTTGGCGTGTTCGGCGGATGGGCCACATTCAAATCCACAGACCTCGTCGCCGCCTCACGACTTTTTGTAGTGGTCGGCTTCTGCGGCGGGTTCAGTACGTTTTCAAGTTTCAGCAATGAAACCATCCAGCTTTTCCTACACGATCACTGGTTCGAAGCCGGTACCAACATTCTGGTAAGCATCATAGCATGCTTCGCAGCTACATTTTTGGGAATATGGCTGGGAAAAACCTTTCTGGCAATATAACTCAGGTCAATTCGACTGATAAGCCATCGACATCGTAAACTTGTCGATCATCTCGTGCGGATGCACTTCGAGTATCCGGGCCAGTACCATCACTACCAATGTATTGGAAGCAATTTTGCGGGGAATACCGGCCACCGTGGCGAATAAATCCACCGTCACCGACTCCTTTTCGTCGAGGAGCTTCATCAGCTTTTCTTCCTTTTCACCATATTGAAACCTGATATCGTGCTCACCGCGGCCGCGTCGCATAATTTCCTTCATTTCGCGGCTGGCCTGGATGGATTTGTCTTCCACGCGGATGTACGCCTGGCGCGCGCCGGTATCGTCCACCACATAATGCGGCTTGTCGATGCTCCGCGGGATCGTCAGCACGAGCACGTCACGGTCGGGCGTGATGGCTACGCGCTCACGTTTGAAGCTGATTTTGGGATAAATGTACTTGTCGATGGCACGCGTGAGGGCAAATTCGTCCTCCTCCGCATCTTTGAGGCCTTTGATCGTCTTATCGTCACCTACCCCGACGAGCAGCTTGCCGCCGCCTGAATTTGCGAAGGCAACCACTTCGCGGACGATTTTCTCGGGATGGTTGGATTTCAGTTTGAATTCCAGATGCTCCCCTTCACCTTTCTTAACCAGCTCTTTCAACAATCGAAGCTCCATCGGGTTGGAATGGATAAATTGTGAGTTATGACAAATCACTTTCGGTAACTTACCTCGTCCTCCTCATTAGTTAACGCTAACAATTTACATTCCTTTTGTCAGATTTAAAAAATTATGGGGATCGAGTTACGTGAAAAAAGCGGACCATTTATCACAAAAAAAACGGCACCGATAGAGTGCCGTTTTCATTTAATATTCATCTTCATTGAAAAAGAAATCGTCTTTGGTGGGATAGTCGGGCCAAATCTCCTCAATGCTTTCATAAGGCTGACCATCATCTTCAAGCTCCTGAAGGTTTTCAACTACTTCTAACGGAGCGCCTGTTCTGATTGCAAAGTCAATTAGCTCGTCTTTGGTAGCTGGCCAGGGAGCATCTTCAAGGTACGATGCGAGTTCGAGAGTCCAGTACATAATATTTTCGCCTATTAAATGGTTACTTCACTTTTCTGCAAAAGTAAAAAATTTGCTATCTTTTAAAAGCTTAAAGCGAAAAAAAAGAAAAATAATTGTCAGGTTACAAAATATATTTTCTTTTTTAATTTAATTAATTGAAAATCAAATAATTAAAACTCAAACCGCCAATAAAGTTTCCACAGAAACTCCTAACCCCTTATGCTGCGCTTCATAGTTTTCGACTAAGATAGAAACCAGTTCCAGAAGCTCCTCCTCTTTAGTATTCCTCTGCACAATCCACTAGCCCGTCGATAATTCCTAAATACTCCCGGTAAGTGGCCTCCGAGCGTATTGGCCGCAGCTCACTCCTGATTCGTTCCGGCGTTTTCAGACCATTCACATATGCCTGATATCGGTAATCCGATCATACTGCTTGTGTGTGCCGGCTTCGGAAGATTGGTAATTTTCTTTTGAATTACAAAGTTTGTAACCGCGACATTTCCCCTCTCCCCGAAAAACCCTTAATTTCCCTCTTCATTACAAATACCAGATTATGACTATTGAAATTTGCGCTTATTCGCTGGAATCGTGTATCAATGCACAAGCCGGCGGGGCGGGCAGGATTGAACTATGCGGCGGCCTCGGGGAAGGTGGTACCACCCCCAGCGCGGGACTGATTGAAATCGTTAGAAAACACGTCGATATACCCGTTTATGTGATGATCCGGCCACGGGGCGGTGATTTTGTGTATGATTTTTTTGAAGAAGAAATCATGCGGAAAGACATTGATCTGGCCAAAAAACTGGGCGCCAACGGCGTCGTCCTGGGCATCCTCACGCCCGAAGGCCAGGTGGATGTAGCTCGTACCAAAGCATTGGTGGATTACGCGGCCCCGTTGAAAGTGACATTCCACCGCGCGTTCGACCTCACGCCCGATCCCATGAAAGCGCTGGCCGATGTGATCGCTACCGGCGCGGAGCGTATCCTGACGTCCGGTCAGAAACCTTCGGCTATTCAGGCTACGGATTTGCTGGCCAGACTTTCGCAGGCGGCCAACAGTAAAATCGAGATCATGGCCGGCGGGGGCGTCAACCACCAGAACGCCGCCGAGTTAAAAGCGGCGGGCGTGCATTCATTGCACTTGACCGCCAAGAAGTTCCGCCCCGCACGCCAGAAGTTTTTCCCCGACGGCATTTCAATGGCCGGCGAGATTCCCGACGAAAAATCAGTCATGTATGCTGATCTCGAACTGATCGAAGCCATGGTTCAGGCCGTTTCCGAATAGCCCGCCATTTATAACGCATCCATCAACATCCTCTCTATGAAGTTCTTAAAGGCAATTTTGTGCATCGCCATTACCGCAGGGCTCGTCTACGTGCTGGACAAGCCCTGGGGGCCTGCGCCCGCGATGGGGCCGTTCCTGAGCCCATATTGCGGCCTGTGGCAGAACAGCGAGCAGGTGATCGACCCGAAAACGCGGGTTACCTTACAGCTCGACAGCCTGCGCGAGGAAATCACCATTCGCTTCGACGACTATGGCGTGCCGCATATTTTTGCCAAAAACGACTTCGACCTTTTTTACGCGCAGGGCTACATTACGGCCAAAGACCGCCTCTGGCAAATGGACCTGCAAACCCGCGCCGCGGCTGGCAGGCTTTCCGAGATCCTCGGCCCGGCCACATTGGCGATGGACCAGCAGAGCCGTCGGCTGGGCATGGGCTACGGCGCCGAAGCCAACTTGAAATTCGCGATGACCGATCCGAAGACGCGGGAAGCGTTGCTGGGCTACACGGCGGGCGTGAATGCATTCATCCGCCAGCTCGCGCCGAAGGATTACCCGATCGAATTCAAGCTGCTGGGCTACAAGCCTGAGCCCTGGAAGCCGATCAACACCATGTACATGCTCGAACAGATGACGCTCACGCTAGCGGGACGGTCCAACGAGCTGGCTATGACCAATGCATTGAAAAAATACGGCCGCGAAACGATCGCAAAGCTCTTCCCCGACTACCCGATGTTGCAGGAAAGCCCGATTATCCCCTCCGGTACAGCCTGGGATTTCCCGAAACTGCCCATTCCACGTGTTATTCCGCCGATGATCCCCGGCGATAGCAATGCATTGTCCCGGCGGTCGGCACTATCGCTGCCCGAACGGACGCCCAAAGAGGAAGGCATTGGCAGTAACAATTGGGCGGTGGGCGCCGAAAAGTCGGTGACCGGCTACCCTATCCTCGCCAACGACCCCCACCTGGAATTGTCGCTGCCGTCGATCTGGTACCAGGTCCAGCTGCATTCGCCGGATATGAATGTATACGGCGTGTCGCTGCCCGGCGTGCCGAGCGTGATCATCGGTTTCAACCAGCAGGTAGCCTGGGGCGTTACCAACGTGGACGCCGATGTTTTTGATTTATACAAAATCAAATTCAAAAACGAATACCGCAATTTCTACTGGCACGACGACCAATGGAAGCCGACCCACAAACGCGAAGAGGTGATTCACATAAAAGGGCAAAAGCCTTATCATGAACAGGTTATTTACACGCACCACGGCCCGGTAACGGATACGGACGGCTCGTTCGGTGATTTGCCTAACCTGGCGATCAAATGGATCGGGCATGAGCCGGGCAACAGTTTCATGACGTTCTATGAGCTGAACAAATCCCGAAACTTCGCCGATTACCGTAAAGCGCTGACGCATTACGTGGGACCGGCTCAGAATTTTGTCTTTGCGGATAATGAAAAGAACATCGCCCTGACCGTCAACGGCAAGCTTCCATTGAAATATAAAGAACAAGGGAAGTTCCTGCTCGACGGCTCTACATCCGCGGACGATTGGCATGGCTGGATTCCCGCGGAGCAGAATCCGTTTGTCAAAAACCCGCCGAGAGGCTTTGTGAGCAGCGCCAACCAGTCGTCGGCCGATACAACTTATCCTTATTATATCAATTGGAGTTTCGCGCCTTCCGAACGCGGCATTCGCATTAACGAACGGCTGCAAGCGATGACCAATGCCAACGCCGACAGCCTGCGTATGCTGCAAAACGATAATTTCAGCGTGCTCGGACGGACGCTACTGCCCAAATTGCTGGGCATTCTGGAAAAAAGGCCCCTTACTCCGAAGCAAAAAGCCGCACGCATTCTTCTTTCGAACTGGAATTACCAGAATACCCCCGAATCGGTGGCTGCTTCCATATTCGAAACCTGGTTTCCGCTGCTCGGCCAGGCTATCTGGAACGACGACTTCGCCTCGCCGGAAGCGCCGATGGAGTATCCGTCCCGCGACCGGACATTATACCTGATATTGAAGCAACCCAACGAAAAGTGGTTCGACAATGTGAATACACCTGAAAAAGAAACGCTGCCGGACCTCGCTTATACCACTTTCAATGCGGCCCTCGACACGCTCACTGCCCGCAAAGGCGCCATGAGCCCGGAATGGCAATGGTCGAAGGTAAAGGCGGCGGAAATACGGCATTTGAGCAGGAGCATCAAGCCATTCAATGCACCGCCGCTGGTGACCGGCGGAGGGAGCAGCATCGTCAATGCGATGACCAAACGCAAAGGCCCTTCTTGGCGGATGGTGGTGGAGCTCGGGCCGACGCCGCGGGCTTACGGCATTTATCCTGGCGGGCAATCGGGCAATCCGGGGAGCCCTTACTACCTCAATCTGCTCAAAAAGTGGGAGAAAGGCGAGCTCAATGAGCTGATATTCCTGTCATCGCCCGACCAGAAGGTGCCGCATATGGCGTCGAGCCTTGTATTACAAAAACGTTAACCACGATTTTTATGAACTTCCTCATCGTCGCGATCCTGTCGGCCATACTGCAAATTTTCACGCCCTGGTGGGTGATCGCCATCGTGCCGTTCGTGATCCTTCTATGGCGGCCGGCCACCTCCCCGGGCGCTTTCTGGACGGGCTTCGGCGGCATTGCCGTACCCTGGCTGATTTATGGCTACTACCAGCACTTCATTTCCGACGGCGCATTATCCGACCGCGTCGCGAAGATTTTCATGCTGCCCAGCGGCCTGTTGCTGCTGCTGGTAACAGCCATGATAAGCGGGCTTGTTGGCGGTTTTTCGGGGCTTTCGGGCTATTGGGTGCGGCAAATCTTTCGCAGGAACCCTATACCGCTGTCCGCCCGCACGTCATGATGCATGCGACCGGCGCTCAGGCCCCACTTATTCATTGTACTTAAACACAAATCATTATCTTTGCGGCTCGTTCAAAAAAACAATAAACCTTAAAAACGTGAACAATAATACTTCATTGATCTGGAACGTCGTCCTTTCGCTTGCGGTGGCGGTGTTATTCTTCCTTCATTTTTCAAGCAAATCGTCGTCAGATTCAGGTGCAGCCGCAGATGGCGCAGTAGTGGCAGGCCGCCGTACTGTTTACGTTCAGGTGGATTCGCTTTTGAAAAACTACGATTTCTTCAAAGACACAAGAAAAGAGCTTGAAAACAAGAATTTCCAGCTTGAAAACGAGTTAACTACCAAAGGACGCTCGCTCCAAAATGAAGTGGCATTTTTCCAGCAACGCGCTCAGACGATGACCCCTGAGCAAGCCCGCTCAACCGAGGCGCAGCTCATGAAAAAGCAGCAGGACCTGATGGCCTACCGCGATCAGTCGGCTCAGGCGCTCGGCCAGGAAGAGGCTAAAAAGAACGAAGAGCTCTACAAAAACATCCGCTCTTACATCGATAAATACAACAAGGAAAACGGTTACGAATATGTACTCGGCTACTCGCTGGGCGGCGGTATCCTCTTCGCAAACCCATCTTTGGATGTTACGCAAAAGATCATCGACGGCCTGAACAAAGAATATAAAAACTCAGGCAAAGCAGCCGCACCGGCTGATACTACCAAGAAGAAGTAGTATTTCTGAAATATCCATTTAAGACAATAGCAGATGGTCGCACGATCATCTGCTATTATTTTTCTATACCCGCGCAAAAAACAAAAACAGGGCAGCCGGAAAACCGGCTGCCCTGCATTGGCATTTAATATATCCTTAAACCGCCGAAGACGAGAACTTCGCGCCGATGTATTCGCGGTTCATGCGGGCGATGTTTTCGAGGCTGATTTCCTTAGGGCATTCTGCCGAGCAGGCACCGGTGTTGGTGCAGGCGCCGAAGCCTTCTGCGTCCATTTGAGCGACCATTTTCTCGGCGCGGATGCTGCGTTCTGCCTGTCCCTGTGGCAACAATGCCAGCTGGGAGATTTTGGCTGATACGAAAAGCATCGCAGAAGCATTTTTACAAGCTGCTACGCAAGCGCCGCATCCGATACATGCCGCTGCCGCAAATGCGTCGTCGGCTGCTTCTTTGGCGATGGGCAATGCATTGGCATCCTGTGCGTTACCGGTATTTACAGATACGAAACCACCTGCGGAGATCACGCGGTCGAATGCGTCGCGGTCTACAACGAGGTCTTTAATCACCGGAAATGCCTGTGCTCTCCAGGGCTCTACCACGATGGTATCGCCGTCTTTGAACGAGCGCATATGCAGCTGGCAGGTAGTTACCCCGCGCAACGGTCCGTGCGGACGGCCATTGATATACATCGAACACATCCCGCAAATACCTTCGCGGCAGTCGTGATCGAATGCAACCGGCTCTTTTCCTTCTTCGATGAGCTGCTCATTGAGTACATCGAACATTTCAAGAAATGACATGTCGGGGGAAACGTGGTCCAGCTTGTAGTCCTCGAAACCTCCCGCGGCGTCTTTATCGCTTTGTCTCCAAACTTTCAGAGACAACCTCATATTTCCTTCCATACCTATATTCTTTATTTCTGATACAACTTTTAAGCGTGGCATAAATCCGTGCCACCGGAGGTTTTATTTATAGCTGCGTTGCGCGATCTTAATGTTTTCGTATACGAGCTCTTCCTTGTGAAGCTCCCAGTTTTCCGGGCCTTTGTGTTCCCAGGCCGATACGTACATGTAATTTTCGTCGTCGCGCAGTGCTTCGCCCTCTTCCGTCTGGTACTCTTCGCGGAAGTGGCCGCCGCAGGATTCGTTACGGTCGAGTGCATCGATACACATCAGCTCGCCGAGTTCGATGAAGTCGGCCACGCGGTTCGCCTTGTCGAGTTCGGGGTTGAAGTACGATGCCGTACCCATTACCTTCACGTCCGACCAGAAATCTCTTCTCAGCTGACGGATCTCTTCGATTGCCTGTTTCAAGCCCTCCGCATTACGCGCCATACCGCATTTGTCCCACATGATCTTGCCCAGACGGCGGTGGAAAAGCTCAGGAGAGGTTTTGCCCTGAATGCGAAGTAATGTGTCGATGCGCTCTTTTACTTCCGCTTCCGCTTTCACGAATGCTTCGTGGTCTGTCGAGATTTTTCCGGTGCGGATTTCGCTCGCGAGGTAGTTACCAATCGTGTAGGGAATTACAAAATAACCGTCGGCCAGGCCCTGCATCAGCGCCGAAGCACCGAGGCGGTTGGCGCCGTGGTCGGAGAAGTTGGCTTCGCCCAGCGAGTACAAGCCCGGTACGGTGGTCATCAGGTTATAATCCACCCAAAGACCGCCCATGGTGTAGTGCACCGCAGGATAGATACGCATAGGCACTTCGTACGGGTCCTCACCCGTGATCTGCTTATACATATCGAAAAGGTTACCATATTTTTCTTTCACAACTGCCTTACCCCATGTAATAATGTCGGCATCGGATGCATTGTGGATATTGTTCTTGTTGGCTTCGCCGCGTCCGTAACGCTCTACCGCCGCAGCGAAATCGAGGTAAACTGCCAGTTTGGAAGTTCCGACACCGTAACCGGCATCGCAACGCTCTTTCGCCGCACGCGACGCGATGTCACGCGGTACGAGGTTACCGAAGGCAGGGTAACGGCGTTCGAGGTAGTAATCGCGCTCGTCTTCGGGGATTTCGTTACCCGGGCGGTTGTCGTCTTTTTTCTTGGGAACCCAGATACGGCCGTCGTTACGCAACGATTCCGACATCAGGGTGAGTTTCGACTGGTGCTCGCCTGATACGGGGATACAAGTCGGGTGAATTTGGGTAAAACAAGGGTTACCGAAGAATGCACCGCGTTTGTGGGCTTTCCATGCGGCGGTAACGTTGCTGCCCATCGCATTGGTCGAAAGGTAGAACACGTTTCCGTAACCACCTGTACAAAGCAGTACCGCGTGACCTCCGTGTCTTTCGATCTCGCCGGTAATGAGGTTACGTGCGATGATACCGCGGCATTTGCCATCGATATTCACGACGTCGAGCATCTCGTGGCGGTTGTACATTTTAACGGTACCCATCCCTACCTGGCGCTGCAAGCCTGAATAGGCCCCGAGCAGGAGCTGCTGGCCCGTCTGGCCGGCTGCGTAGAAGGTACGCTGCACCTGCGTCCCACCGAACGAGCGGTTGGACAGCAGTCCGCCGTACTCGCGCGCGAAAGGCACGCCTGCGGCTACGCATTGGTCGATAATGTTACCCGAAACTTCGGCCAGGCGGTGTACGTTCGCTTCACGCGCGCGGTAGTCACCTCCTTTAATGGTATCATAAAAAAGACGGTAAACCGAGTCACCGTCGTTCTGGTAGTTCTTTGCGGCATTGATCCCTCCCTGCGCGGCGATGGAGTGTGCGCGGCGGGGAGAATCCTGAAAACAGAACGCTTTCACTTTGTAACCGAGCTCGGCCAGTGTAGCAGCTGCCGAAGCACCCGCGAGGCCGGTTCCAACGACGATCACTTCCAGGTTACGTTTGTTGGCAGGGTTTACAAGTGGTACTGAGGAGCGGTATTTGCTCCATTTAGTTTCAAGCGGTCCTTGTGGTATTTTGGCATCCAGACGAGATGACGTTGCCATATCAAATATTATTTAATCAGAAATTTGAAAATGAAACTTGCCGGGATTACTTCACCCAGCCCAGATAAATCGAAATCGGCATCAGCGCGAAGAGGATCGGCACGATAATCGAGAATGCAGTTCCTACAAATGAAATCGCTCCGTTGTACTTCACGTGGTTAAGCCCCAGCGACTGGAATGCGCTTTTGAAGCCGTGCAGCAAATGCCAGAAGAGCGACACACAGCCGAGCACGTAAATCAGCACGACGATCGGGTTCTGGAAGATATCGAGCATCATTTGATACAGGTTCAATTCCTCGCCTGTCGCGAACTGGTTGGAACGGTTGGGAATCCAGAAATGCGACGTGTGGATCACCAGGAAGATCAAAAGCAATGTTCCGAGCAAACCCATGCTACGGGAGTACCAGGTGCTGTTTGCAGCGGCGTTGTTGACGGCGTATTTCACCGGACGGGCATCGCGGTTACTTTTCCAGAGCATCAAACCATCGATAATATGGATCAGAAAGCCCGCTACGAGGCCGATTTCAAGCGTACGTATAATCGGGTTGGTACCCATGAAGTGCCCCCAATGGGAAAATGTCTCTCCGCCATCATTGTAAAAAATCATGGCATTGATGGTGGCATGAATCACCAGAAAGCTAATCAAAAATAGTCCGGTAAGAGCCATCAAAAGTTTTTTCCCGATAGAGCTCGTTAACGTTTGTGAAAACCACGACATAACAAAAACGAATGGTTTTAGTGCAAAAAATTGAGGTATATTTAGAACCTTTCAAAGGTATATCACAAACCTATGCGAGACAAAAAAACGCTTTCATTTTTGCCAGCCGCCCTGTTTATTTATAATCATTATGAAGAAATATTTAGACTGATTAGGCTTAATAAAAGCAAGACGCTCAGGGCGAAGGGCTCAGCTGTCGACCTCAACTTATTTTGTAACCGTTAAGGACACATTTTCTTACAGGAGTTTCGTTGAATTGTTACATAACTGGATGACCAACGAACCTACCCATGCGTATACCTCTATCTTCCCGGAGCCTGATCATGATCTTCGTGATGGCATTGTCATTCAGCAGCGCATTCGCAACCCATTTCAGGGCCGGGGAAATCACCGCCCGCCGGCTTGCGCTCAACACCCCTACCTACGAACTCAAACTGACCGGCTATTTCGATATGGCCACGGGAAAAGAGGCGGCGGACCGGCAGACATCCGTCGTTTTCATCATCAACAATGCCGAAGGGACGGGTACGCCCGTGCGGATAGAAGCGCCGCGCATCCCGCCCATCGTGGATATAGGCAACAGCACAACGCAAAATGTGTACATCGCCACCTACACCTTCACTTCCGTGGGCGCATACCGCATTTCCGTGGAAGAGGACGCGCGCAATCAAAGCGTGCTGAATATCGGCCCGAAACCTACCAGCAGCCTGAACTTTTTCGTCAATACCGTGCTGGAAATCAATGCGGCATTCGGGCTGAACCGCACGCCGGTGCTGCGGAATGCGCCGATCGACGTCGCGGCGGTGGGCCAGCGGTACATTCACAACCCGGCCGCATTCGACGCGGATGGTGACAGTCTGGCCTACCGCATGTTTGTACCGCAGCGGATCGGGCCGAATGGTACCGGCCTCAACCTCGAATACCAGGACCCGAACAGGGTAACGCCGCCCGGCCAAACCGAAACGGGCGCTTCGCCTGCCACATTCGGACTGAACCCCGTCACCGGTGACCTCACCTGGGACGCGCCGATGACGAAGGGCTATTATAATGTCGCGTTCGTCGTGGAAGAATGGCGCGACGGCGTGCTCATCGGGCAGATAGTCCGCGATATGCAGATCATCGTCGAAGATGCCAAAAACGACCGGCCGGTAATCCCACCCCTGCCCGATCTCTGCGTAGAAGCCGGCACGCTGATCAACCAGACAGTGGTCGCGACGGACAAAAACGGCAACAAACTGACGCTGACCTCCGCGAGCGGCGTATACGACGCGACACTGATCAAACCCGAATTAGCGCGGTTCACCGTAGCAAACCAGGGTGCGCAAAGCCGCGTTACGGGCACATTCACATGGCAAACTTCCTGCGACCACATCCGGCCCGAGCCCTACAATGTGCTTTTCAAGGTAGAAGACGGCCCGCCACCGGGCTATCCTAACCCGTCGCTGTTCCAGAAACTGGCCGATATGACGACGCTGAACATCCGGGTATACGCCCCCAGGGCGACCGGGCTGCGGGGCTTAGCGGCTGCCGACCCGGCGGGCGTTGCGTACCGGCTTACGTGGGACCCTTACAAATGCCAGATCCCCGGAGCCAAAATCGTCATTTACCGCGCCGAAAAATGCACCGACCTGCCCGATCCGGTTTGCACGACGGGCATTCCGGCCGGCTCGGGTTACGAGCAGATCGGCCGGGTGGATGTCAACCAGACTACATTTTTGGATAACAATGCCGGCGAGGGCCTCCGTGCAGGCGTTTCCTACTCTTACCGGCTGGTGGTGATCTTCCCGAGGCCCGGCGCCAACCCGTCGGACCCCGGTTACCTGACAGGCGGTGCAGAAAGCCTGGTTTCGGCGGAGTTCTGTCTGAACCTGCCGATGGTAATGCCGGTCATCACCAACGTGACGGTAGACTCGACCAGCACTACCCGCGGTGTCATCACCTTTAAATGGACCCGGCCTGCCGCTTCTGCCGGATCGCCTGCACAGTACCGCCTCTACCGCGCAATCGGCCAGAACGGCCCGACATTTACCCAGGTAGCCACCATCAACGCCAGCCTTACGCCAGGAACGGTCGACACCATCTTCGTAGACCGCGCATTGAACACCGAGGCCAACGCTTACAACTATAAACTCGAATACTGGACCACTCAAAACGGCCAGCTGACCAAGTTCGACGAAACCGAAACCGCCAGCTCCGTCAGGCTCGAACA
>NZ_KB907786.1 GCF_000382205.1 Dyadobacter beijingensis DSM 21582 | reverse complement strand
TCCACACCTTATTTATTCCTTGAGTGTCCAGACGTTCCAATCGGTGCTCTGCGCTTCGGCTTCTTCTTGGCCTCTTAGTTCGCAAATTCAGCCCGCAGGTCTTATAAATGCGGTAAACACGTTTATGATTGTCACTAAACCCTTCTCTTTTCAACAGCACAAAAATGCGTCTGAACCCATATCGAACCCTCGTATTTGCGATTTCTTTCATGCGCATCATTAGCAATGTATCGTCACGACGGTGCGATTTGTAGTAATACATTGCCCGAACCAATTTCACACACCGGCATGCTCTTTGGATTGAGACGCGATAATTCGAAATAAGCCAATTGGCCATTTCCTTTTTGTAAGGAGGCCTCACAGCTTTTTTTTAATAACATCCTGAAGCATTTGCTTGTCCAGGCTCAGATCTGCGACAAGCTTTTTCAACTGGGCGTTTTCCTCCTCCAACTGACGCAGCTTTCGCAGTTCGGCAACGCCCATGCCGCCGTACTTTTTCTTCCAGTTGAAAAAAGTGGCCTGGGAAACCCCTAATTGACGGCATATCTCCTCGACACGTGTGCCGGTCTCCGATTGTCTAAGCGCAAAAGCGATGGCACCGGCCACCCGGCTGCGCTTCCGTAAATTTCGACTTTTTCATAGTGACAAATTACAATTTTGACCTGTTTTTGCCACCGAAAATCTCTAGTTTTCAGCTGTCTCGTTTGCTGGGGGGAGGTCATGACCCCTGCAAATTGGAAAATCCTATTCTAGTTGGCCTAACATGTGGAGCTGCTTTTCTGCTGGCCTTTCTGCTGATCAATCCGCCTGACGGCAGAAACCTTTTGGCTAATCGCTGGTTGGCTGTCTTTGTTGCCGCATATGGATGTGCCATGTTGGAAATATTTCTGCATGTTGCCGGGTTCGCTGCCCTATTTCGAACACTGGCGGATTTTTCGGAGGTAACCCGCTTTATCGCGCCACCGGCCCTATACCTGAGTATTTCCAGTTTCGTGGATCCTGACCGATGCGTCCGTCGAAAAGATTTTTTGCATTTAACGCCGTTTGCTTTTTTTCTTGTCTTAATGGCCCCTCATATGCTAAGCGGGCAAAATATCCAGATCGCCTCAAGCGCGTTGGCAAATGTTCTCTTCGGCTTTTTCCGCATGACCCTTCCCGTTCAAACAGTTGTTTACTGGGTATTGAGCTATCGCAAATTGCGCTGTCATCAGCAGAATATCAGGAAAATTGTCTCTTCGGTGGACCAGGTAAACCTGGACTAGCTGGAAAAATTTTTATGGGTGCTTGCAGCGGTGATCCTGCTTTGGCTAAACCTGGCTTTTTTCGAGATCGATGCGATTAGACAGCTTACCCCAGTACTCTATCTGTTGGCGGTCTATTTTCTTTCATACTACTCCGTTCGGCAGCAGGAGGTCTATCCGTTTCCACGAACCGAACGAATGCAGATACGGGAACTGGTGGCAGAGAACCCTGCACGCCCACGAAGGCAAAAACGGGTAGATGATCAGGATTTACGTGTGCTTAAGGCAAGGCTCGAATTGCTGATGGATACCGGAAAGCCTTATCTTAACGCGGAATTGTCGCTTCCCGTGCTGGCCGGACAAATGCACTTGTCTGTGCATGAGCTATCTTATGTGATCAATGAGGCCTATCAGGAGAATTTCTTCTCATTTGTCAACCGATACCGGATCGATCAGGCCAAGCGCCTGTTGCTATCGGACGCATTCGATAAATTGAATGTACTGGGCGTCGCTTACGAATCAGGGTTCAATTCCAAAACAACCTTCAATACCGCTTTCAAAAAATCGACGGGCATGGCACCAAGTGCATTCGCAAAATCAGTCAATGGGTGAGCATTGGCTGTAAAAAGTTGGTCATTTGTATAAATCCGAACGCATGAAACACCCTGAATGGCCATTTTTGGATTAAAAATCCCAAAGGCTATGTTTTCTACAAAAGCATTATTTATTTCCCTTTTTATTGTAAGCCTCCTTGAACAATCTGTGTACGGTCAAAATTCCGCTACACCTTCGACTGTTGCGGCGCTGCTGACCGAGCTTGAATCAGAAATGAACAAACAGCATGTCGCCGGAATCATGCTATCGATTGTCACAAAAGATTCAGTGCTATACAGCGGCAGCCTTGGCTATGCGGATCTTTATCGCAAGGAACGTCTGACATCACATCATTTGTTCAGGCAGGCTTCCATCACTAAACTTTTTGTCGCACTTGGCGTGATAAACCTGGTAAAGAATGGCAAACTATCCCTGGAAACCCATTTAAAAGACATTGCTCCTGAGATTCCTTTCTATAATCCATGGGAACTGGCACATCCAGTAACTATTGAACAGCTTTTGGAACATAGTACAGGCTTTGCCGACAAATCGCCTTTTGAAGAATATAATTTCTCGGGAAAGAGGTTGACGGGCCTTGAAAGTATCTTGATATTTCAAAAAATGATGTCCAGTCGCTGGAAGCCGGGTGAGCGGCATGCATATTCCGGCGTGAATTACGCCATTCTGGGCTATGTAGTTGAAAAAATTATCCGGACAGCCATTGGAGAAGTACCTCACGCAAAATGTTTTTTTGCCATTGGGAATGCGTAACGCGAATTTGGCGTTGGGCGGGGACGGTCAGGGAGCCTATGCATCGGGTTACGTTTGGGAAGGAAACCACTTTCAATTGGTTCCTCACCAGCCGCAGTTCGCCGCAGCATATGGGTCATTAAATGCATCAGCCGACGATTTCACAAGTGCATTGCGCGCCTACTTAGGGGATTGGCAGACTGATTCCGGGCGGTTTCTCTCGCGAGACTGGCTGCTACGATCCGAGACGCCGCACACTTACCTGGCCGCAAAGGCTGGACTTACAGGCACCTATGCTTATGGAAATGAGGGTTACGAATTGGAAGGGCGGCAATTCAGAGGGCACAGGGGTGCAATAGGAGGTTTCCTCTCCGCATTTCTTTATAACCGTAAGGATGGCGTTGGATACAGTTTTTGCATCAATACCCACAACGAATCCTTTTACCGGTTTGCCGATGCACGTATTCGGGCTTTTTTGACTAAAACATTAAGCAAAGTTGAGACGAAAATGACTTACCCTGTTTCCGAGGCTGCCACCAAGCCTTTTGTAGGTTATTACCGGCTCAATAATCCTGGCCAGCTTTACACCGGATTTCTGGAAAGGCTGCAAAACACATTCAGACTGGATACAGCTGATGGGGGAATTAGGGTTGGTCTGCTTTTAGGCCCGGTGATGCAATGGCAGCAGACTGATAGCAAACGACTATTATTGAAAAACGCCTGGATGAAGTGGCCCCACGTCGCGCTGACCTTCGATGAGGGCGGTGCGCCAGTCGTCCTGGACGGTGGGCTATTTTTCGAAAAAATTTCAGTCTACGAGGCTTGGCTATCATTAATCGCACTAATTGCGAGCTTCCTGCTTTTGATGAGTAGCGTTGTTTTTGGACTGATTTCTTCCATTCTGTATTTTAAAAGGAAGTGGCCATTACCACTTTTAATCCTTCGGCTGATGCCTACATTATGCACCATTTGTTTTTTGCTTATTCTATCTTCCGGGATGCAATTGTTGGAGCTAATGCGAACAGCTTCTCCCACCGAAAATGCTTTTGCTATCTGGAATATGGGTAAATGGGCCTATCTGTTGACCGGCCTATCTTTCATCGTGCTCCTGGCAGCAAAATGGAAGTGGCTGTGTTCTCATGTCCTGAAAGCATACCTGTCGGTTTTAGCGCTGGGGATACTGTATTTTGGCGTAGTTTTTATTGTCAATAATTGGTATTAAGAGGGTGATAAAATAAACATAATAGTAAGCTTTAAATTGGTCATTAAGTAATAATGCTAGGCAAATTGAAAGCGTTGAAGCCGCTATTGATGTCTGTAGGTGGTTGCCTACAGACATACCTTGTTTAGGGGGTAAGATCATCTACCGATTTCTCCTAATTCTCTTATTCATCCTGCTCAGCCTCTGCACTCGTCCCCGCTCCAAAAACAAATTCCCCAAGACCAAGCCCCTCTGTTAACAAAGCGCCAAAAACTAATCCACCCAGAGCCCACCCCGCCGTGTCAGAAATATCATCAAGATCACCTTCACACTGATCTTGGCACCGTTTTAGAGCGGTCATTTGAAAGCTTTCCCTGACTTAGGTCAATGCGGAACTGGGCTCAAAAAGGACGTCAGTCATTTTTTCTTCGAAACCAATAGGTGCTTCAGTGCCGGATCCTGCTTGATATTGGCAATCTCGGTTTCAATGATCTCGCGCACATCGTCCTTAATTTGCTCGAACACCTTTTTGATCATCTGGCTGTTAACCCGCCTCACAACAGGGATGGGTTTGTATGCCGCCGATTCCCGAGCCAAGGCCTTATCGTCGTTTAATATCCGGTTGTGAAACGCTTTCAAGTCAATGTGCTGATCAGGGTTGTCTGCAACAAGACCCACAAATTCACCCGAGCTCATAGATGAAATCTTGGAGGCTGGAATGGCTAGATCCAATTGGATCGATCTGCTGATCGAGGTATCGGAGCGGTTGAGCGAAAGTGCCGTTCGGTCCTGCTGGATTTTACCAAACCGCTCTGAAAGGTGCTTTGCGGTGTCGCCAGAGACCTGACCACTGATCACGTTTCCCGTGATGTTCACAATGACTTCGGCCAGCTCCTTCCCGTAATCTTTACGAAGTTGGGATGCATCCTGAACGCCAAGTGTCGTAGCTACTTTGTTAGACCGAGCCGTAGCAATCAAGCCGTCGATATTGTTGAGAAAAATAGTCGGAAACTCGTCGAAAATCAGGCTGCTTTTGAGCTTGCCTTTCATATTCACCTGTTTGATCAGCCTTGTTGCATAAAGTGAAATCACAGCGCCGTAGACCTGAATTTTTTGGGGATTATTGCCGATGCATAAAATCTTGGGCGCATCCGGGTTGTTGATGTCCAGGGTCAAATCATTGCCCGAAAGTACATAATAAAGTTGCGGCGAAGACAGTCTGGCCAATGCGATCTTGGCCGAAGCGATCTGTCCTTCGAGCTGCTCCATGGCATTATTCAGGTAGGCGCTAATAAAGGGATTAACCAGTACCTCGATTTCCTTTTCGATTCTAAGGATCGTAAAGAGCTCATCATAATTCATTTGCATCAGCTCAATCACGTGGGGCAAAGTACAGAACTCTCCATCCTGGTACCGGCGAAGAAACCAGATGGCCGCGGTAAGAAAGTTAATCGAGGATTCGACAAAAAAGTCGCCCTGTTTCTTTATCCACTCCCGGTTCAGCCCAAGCAAAATCGTACGGGCAGACTCTGCCGCATCAGTGATGTCGAGCATGGTAGAAGGTTCCAGCGGATTGCACCTGGCGCTACGGTCGAGATCGTCAAAATTGATGGTATAGAACCGCGGCAACACTTTGAAAGCTCGTTGATTGGCTAAAAAACTGTTGTAGGCAATCAGTGAAAGATCGTCAAATTTGAAGTCATACACAAACATCGAGAACCCCTTCCGGATATGCTGTGTTATGATGTGCTGGATCACGAAGTAGCTTTTTCCCGAGCCGGGTGAACCCAAAACAAGCACTCCGCGAAATGGGTTAATCAAGTTGATCCAGCTTTTCCGCCGCTTGCCTTTCAGGATATATTCAGCGGGCAGATTGATCGAAAACTCATTTTCCAACAGACGCTCCTCTTGCGGAAAGGTCTCGTTTTCCCGGTTAAAAATATCGCCGCCAAGTTTCACTTTGATCACCCGAGATAATAATATCCCGCCGGAGAGAATGAGCGAAAATCCAATCAGCGTCAGGCCAATGTAAAGACCGGCGATCAGCTTTATAGGACCAGATACTCCCAGAATCAACACTGGTAGCCAGTAGACCCAGAGACCGATTAGGGCTAAATAAATACCTGACCTGCTTTTTAGTTTCTGATGTTTTTTGCCTTTGGTGCCTACTAGGGAAACCAGAAGCAGGCATAGGGCAATCGCCTTGGATTTATATGGCGCACACAACAGACCGGTCCTTGCAATATTGTCCAGGATCCGGTCGGCGAACCCGTTTACAAAGCCTGCGATCTGGAACAACCCGTAGCAATAATAGTAGAAATGGATCAGCAAAATTGCCAAGGACAGAAGGCGCGTCATATCCGAGATGCGCGCCAGAGCTTGCGGGTTTTCTGCGGTTTGGATGCTCATAAGCTTATGATTTTGATTTGATAAATTACCTTCCTCGCTTACGACGTGGCTTTCTAAGCTGCCATGGCACGCCCTGCTCGCCGGTTTCAGGATTGAATAGGGAAGCGAGTAAGTTGTCTGCCTCATCCTTCCCCTCTGGTGCAGTACCGCTGAGAGTTGGGAGGCTAAATTGACCACCAATTGTTGGTGTTCCCAGTGCAGCAGACTGGTGCTGCATCCTTTGCCGACTATCCATGATTTGGGATGCAAGCGCCTGTTGAACCGCTTTGGCACTATAAGCTTTTCCCAGATCACTTCCGTTAAAGACTACCTTAGTCCGGTGGTCGACATAGGTAAGCCCATAGGTCAAACCGGTCTTGCTCGTGCGCAGAACAAGCGCTACTCCTTCTGATTTTAGCGTCTCTTGAAGGGCAGGCAGATCACCGAAATTAGCGGAAGAAACAGCCTTGTCAATCGTATTCTTCAAGCGTACTGCATGCTTTTCCCGGGTAATTTTGCCTGCAAGAAAACGGCTTTGCAATGATTTTAATGTTGGTTTAAAATGAAAATCACTGGCTTTGATGGGCACACCAACGCTTTGTCCGTTGCCGTCCAAAACACGGAACAACAAGCCTGCGCCCTGTCTGACCCTGGATCCTTCTGCTCCTGGATCGGCATAGATATTGTACTGCGCGAGAACTGCATTGAGCTCAGCGAGCGATGCATAATGGTAGTCTTTGATCACAGTTTGCAATACGTTGCCTATGGCTTGCTTTGTCTCTGCCCGGCCGTATTGCAAGGGTGAAAGTACGGCAGGTTTAAGCTCAAAAACCTGTCGTTTGTGGTCTTCGGCTCGAACCAAAGAGAATTCGCTCTCGATCTCTTTGCGTGCAGCTTCCGAGCGGGTTTTGCCTATATTATGCAGGTTGATAGCTTTTCCATCGGCACGGATATTCGTTGTCAGAATGTGCACGTGCTGATGACCTGCATCGCGATGCTCGTAGAGCAGATAGGGCTGCGATGCGAAGCCGATCTTATCCAGGTACACGCCTGTAATCTGTTTGAGTGATGCCCTGTCAAGCTTGTCTTCAGCCGCAAAATTTAGCGAGATATGCAGCGTATTGACCTTGGTCCGGGTATTGAGGTCCATCAATTTTTTTAGCCGTGAGAACTTATCCCGGTAGCTCAAATCTCCCGCCTCCTTCACATAATAACCGGCGTCGATACACTCGGCAACACCGCGTTTGACCTTATTTTCGTTGTAGTTGAGCGCCTCTCTGAGAGACGAGCCACTGTGAATCACTGCGACCATTGCTCAGCCAAATCAGCAATTACAAGTCCGGCTTGTTCTACCTGAGACAGCAGTTGTCTGCGGTCTAATTCATAGGCAACCAGCCAGTGCTCAAAGTCTTTGATCCGCGAGACGGCATACAGTTTTTTGACCGCCTGATTATAGTTTGCCCCTAGGCGCGAGAGCTCGGTACGGAGCCCTGCGAGCTGCTCGATGAGCCCGTCCTGGGACGCGTTTCGGGTAGCGACCAGAACTGGTTTGCCGAGCAATTTCTTCCTTGCAAAGTCACTCAGATACCTTTCTGCGCTTCCCTTGAAAAGCTTGTTGAGCTCAGCCAATTCCTGACTTGATAGCCTGATATGAAGCCATTTTCCTCGAATTCCTTTCCCCTCTTCCATGTCCACACGTTTATTTATTTCAAAAATCTCACTCTGCAAAAGACCACGAGTTCCGAGTGGGCCGGCCCTGCGCCAGCAGCCAGAACCAAATGAAGCGCTGCGGCCGCGCCGCGTGATACATTTGTACATCTGGCCAACCACGGAAACACAGGTGGTTGGGCCGCCCCAAAAACGGGGGCGCCCCACCCTATCATTTAATTTCACTTGACAACTTGCGATAGGGCCTTAGCCAAATTGGGCTAAGGATGTGATACGAAAATAGGGTAAGCCTACCGAACATACATGACCCTTTCGATTTTCGAATGGGTGAATTTGGTCCAGACAGGATTCATTTGCTTTCGATTCTTAACAAAAACCAGAAAAACCATGGAGAACAAGATCGAGATTAATGTCCTTTTTGAAACATTGCTTTCAAGCCCGGGAATGAACGAACAGGTCAAGCTTGATATGAAGTTGACAAGAAAAGCTATCCTTGCACTAGCGGCCGGGTTGCAGACCGGTATTGCAGGAGCGAAGCAGACCCCGTCCTCACTTCTTTTCTTTTCCGGGGAGGCAGTGACCGCAGACTTGGCAGAGTTTACAGAAAACATACTCTCGAAAGCCGGGTTGACCGATGTGAATCAGAAGCTACAGCTGCTTACAACTACCTAGGCAAGCTCACCGAGAAACAGCAAGGCCGAAATGGGAAAGGCTGCCGGAGCAACTCCGGCAGCCTTTTTCGAAGTATGTGAATGCTTCTAAAGATCGCCTCCCTGCACGAAGGAATAGAAGGATCTGTTAGTGATAATTAAATGATCCAAAACGTTGATTTGAAAAAGAGCTGCCGCCTCGCATATCCGACGGGTTGCGCTGCGATCTGCGTCAGACGGATAAAGCTGCCCCGACGGATGGTTATGTGCAAGGACCAGCCCTGATGCGTTTGCCTTCAAAGCGGCAGCAAAAATGAGACGAATATCCACCGATGTAGCGCTGACACCTCCTTGCGAAACCTGGTATTCCCCCAAAACAAAATTTCGCTGATTTAGCAGCAGGATTTTGAATTCTTCGATGAAGCCCAGTCTTCCCGGGTTCGAGTTTTTGAGAAGGAGCTCATGGGCGTCAGCAGCTTGTGTTATTTTTGGACGCTCGGTTACGTTAAAGCCTGTTTTGTAAATCAGGTCAATTTCCGCTACCTGAAAAGTCTCTGTAAATTTTGCTGCCGTTTCCATAATCATCTGGTTTAAGTGAATTATGGTGCAGCACCTGCCGGGAAAGCGATAAGTCGCACGAAGCAACGGAATAAATGCCGGCACGTAGGACCGGTGTTTTATGCCGGAATTTCGTGCGACTTCCAGCGCATACCCGGCTAACTTGGCTCCTGAATGAGCGGCCATTTTTTGATCGCTGCCTTTTGAAACTCTGAATTTATTATACTCCCAATCAAAATGCCCGTCGCGGCGGCTTGTTGTATTTAATAAGCCTAACCGATTCCGCCGCGACACCGCTTATCGCCGCCCCGCAGGGCGGCCGCGGTTTTTTCGCGAGCACAAAAAGCCCCCCTCAGGTCGGAAACCTGAGGGAGGCTTTTTTAATTGGCTCCGAATATTTCCGGCCCGTGGGTAGCAAATTGATCGCAAAGCTCAAAGGCTGCCTTACCTCGCTGGGCTGCACTCCCTCCGAAAAGAATCGATTTGGCCTTGTGTTCTGCGGTGTTGTAATACCTGACGTTTTGAAAGTAGCCGGTCACTGCGTTATAGGCTCCGAATACCGTACCCGCTGTCGTAGGAAGGTTTTGCTCATGGCTGGCCATGGCATAGCTGTAAACGCGGTCGACCAGATTATTGAATTGCGTGGACAGAAGATCAAAACGGGCATCCTGAATTTTTCCAAGTGTCTCCTTTCCTGGCGCCATAGCCATTTGGATCAGGCGGCGAAGCTGGTTGTCTGTGATTCGGACTTTCGCCCATTTGTTAAAAACGGCCTCGGTCTGAAGGGAAATCCTGGAAGCCATCCCCATCAGCTTATGGGCAGATGCGAGCCGCTCTTTTGCGCTCGCGGTGTGTCTGATACGGACAGCAGAGGATAGGCTCCCCACTGCCGCATTGAGCGTATTCTGGCAAACCACTCTGACTGGGGTAAATGCAACGGTAATGCTACCGGAACCATCGTGCGAATTGGTTAGAAAAAGGTACTGTTCAATCTCATCATCCTTGCCGACAATAATCTTATCATCGATTTTGGCGGTGATAAATATACGTTCTCCGTTTCCAAGGCCGCCCACGGTTTCGTAACGAATGCCTTTACCGTCAGCTATGCTGTCAAAAAATGTGAACGCGTCGCGGTTCTGTACAACCCGGTAGTCCGAGCCGACCACGCCGAGCACCTGGCCGGTATCGGTACGCTGAGTAGCGAAATATCCCGGGACAGTTGATTTCCCGGGCGCGTAGATCGTCACACGATCCCCGCTATCGGGTGTAATTCCTGTGGTGAAAAGAGGGGATTTTATCACATCGTAGTCAAGACCTGCATAGGAAATCGCGTCGCTGCTTGACACGCAGCTGTCCACGATTTGTCCCAGCCCGTGCCAGGCTTTCTCTTTGACCGAGAAAAAAGAATGTTTGCCTGTAATTTCGTTGAAATGAATGTTGTGAGCCATGAGCTTAAACGGTTTAGATTATGAGATTGAACCCGTTTCTTTCGCCCCCGCTTTTCCCAAATCTGACTGCCGAAAACCGACAGTGTTTTGACCCAAAGAAAAAACAAGAAAAAAAGAAAGCTCTGCACAACCGGTGGCGCACGGGCCAAAAGGAAGCGGAATAAGAAAGCGCGTTAGCGCGGTTATGCCGAACACTTTTGGCGGTTTAACAACTTGTGAAGAAATAGCCGCCGGTAGCTTAGCTGCACTTTTTGGCTTGTTTCGGGTCAAAACATCAGACTCCTCCCCCAAACACAAGGTTTCGTACCCTACGGGCCGACATTCACCCCTAAAATTTCCTTTTGACTTTTCGATCGCTGATTTTACCTGTGTGTAACCAGATAAAACTTAGCGCTATGAATAAATTAGAACCACATGATTTTGTCCTATTCAGACGACCGTTGTTTCCATACCGGATGCTTAGACGGATCAATATGCGCCTGGCACAAAACCCCGGCTCACTTAAATTGCTGCTTTGTCAAGCCTACAAACGTCACCTGCTGAGAGAAGCGCTGTACCTGGCCTCACCTGAGCTCTACGGTTCGCTGTTGAAATTGGAAGAAACCTCACCAGGCGAACCCGGTGAGCAAAAGGTCATGCTCAGCCTTTACAAATACCTCGTTCGCGCGACCAGCCGCTGCACCCCATTTGGTCTTTTTGCCGGATATTTCGCAGCTACCCTGTCAGATTACTCGCATATTCGTTTCACTGGCCGGATTAAAAAGCACACAACGCTTAGCGCGGAAGTGCTGCAACAAATAGCGGGTCAACTACGTGGAACGTACCTCGCTGATACGCTGGATGTGAACAGTAGTCTTTACACGAACGGCTCGTTCCTGCGCTTTTCACAAAGGGTAGTAAGTCAAAATGGCGGCTTTGAATTTGCATTGAAAGAAGTCCATGCAGACCAATTCCTGATTGCCGCCAAAAGTGCTGCCCAGCATGGAGCAACTGCTTCTACCGTCGTAGATGCGCTTGGCCAGGAAGGCCTGTCACACTGGGAGGCCAAGGACTTTGTTTCTCAGCTAAGAGCCGAGCAAATTCTGGTAGATGCAACCGAGCCAATGGTCAGCCAAACTACTTTTCAAGATGTGTTGAAAAGCCACGGCCGCGCCAACCCTCTGCTGACAAAAGTTTTCAGGGATGTAGCCGCTCTAAGCAAGATGAAGCAAGATAACCCAGCACGCTTTGCCGCATTAGAAACCAGTTTGAAAAATGCCGGTCTAACCTGGCGCAATCCGGTACAAATCGATATGAAAATTGAGACGTCTTATTCGACTGTTAGTCGGAAAACTGTGGCAGGCATAGTTTCCGATCTTGAAAAACTGATTCAAACTACTGAAAACCGAATCCCGGTTGCACTCAAATCGTTTGCCACAAGATTTTACCAAAGATATGGCGATAAGCAAGTACCGCTATTGCAGGTGCTCGATCCAGCATTGGGTATCGGCTACGGGAACATTGAATCATCCTATTTCGGTCACGTCCCCATAGCATCGGGTGGCGAAGGCAAACAAAAACAAACGTATACTGCCATTGAGCGGGTGAAATTGATAGACAGGGCCTACCACGATGCCAGACATTCCAATCGAAAATTCTACTTGTTGAATGACGAAGACCTGGCGGCTGTTCGGCCGGAGAAACCGCCGAGAATTGCAGAAGGGATTTCCGTGTTGGGGAATGTGTTTTCTTCAGATGAGCGCACGTTTGACCAGGGCAAATACTTTTTTGAGCTGCGGGGCATTTCCGGACCAGGATCACTGAATTTAATAGCACGATTCGCTGATGCAGACACCTCACTGGCCGAACGCCTAATCACTGCGAATGCTCGCGAAACTGCGCGGCACCCAAACGCAATAGTTGCGCAGGTGGACTTTGTGCCGCCTGGAAGAGATGCCAATGTTGCTCGCCGCCCGGACCTGGGAAATTCACATCTAACGCTTATGAGCGGCAAAAGTGGCTCGGGTAAAACCATCGCGGCGAGCGATCTGATGGTAAGTGTTCGGGCCGGGCAAGTAATTCTAACTTCTGCCTCCATGCAAAAACGCATAATTCCGAGACTAACAACGGCCTACAACCCGCGCCTCGGACCACCCGTCTACCAATTTCTGGCCGACATCTCGGCAGGCGAGACTGCATTGTCCCCCCTTTGGGATTGGGGACACCTGAGTGAGCTCCCATTTCTTCCTCGGATCCAATACAAGGGCATCGTTTTACGAAAAGCCTGTTGGAATCTTGGCAGTTCGGCAGTACCGGCAAGTGAGCTGAGCGATCAAGAACTTGTGAATTGGTGGAGAAAGCTTGAAAAAGACCTGGATCTGCCGCGCTACGTTCAGATCGGTGCTGGGGACCAGCTGCTTGCAATCGACGGACATTCGCCCCCGGCAGCCAGGATATGTCTGAATAGGTTGCGGAAAGACAAAAAGCTGCGGATATACGAAGCTTTGCATGCTCTGAAATACGGCTTTTTGCAGAAAGACCGCAAGTACTACTTCAATGAAATGGTGATACCAATCCTAAACCATAGTAAGCAAAATTCAACTGAGCTTCTTCCCAGCCCTCAAAACCAGGAAAGTACACGATGGGTATCTGCTAAGGATGGCTGGACATACCTAAAAATTTACGCGAGTGAAGAAACCTGCGAAACGCTTCTTACCGGGAAACTCTTTGATTTTTGTACGAAGCTGCAAAAATCGAACCGGATCAAGGGTTGGTTTTTCCTTCGGTTCAAAGACCCCGATCCCCACATACGATTGCGACTTTTTACCGGCCCAGGTAAAAGACTAAGTTCAGGTTTTGCTTCATCGCTGGCGAATGATCTCAAGAATGAAATCGAAAGCGGTTTGGTGTTCCGCTTCCAATCAGAGCTATACGAACGGGAACTGGAAAGATATAGCAGCATTGCATACGAGCATATTGAATCTATCTTTTGCTATGATAGCTTGGCAATAGCAAGTTCCCTTTCATCGCTGCACACCACTGGCCGGCAACAGCAGCGTTGGCTGGTGGCTTTGATGGCCTGCGACGGCCTGTTGAACGCGTTTGGGAAATACCGGCCACAGATGAAAATTCAGATACTTCAAGCCGCTGGCAGTGTGCTTGAAAAGAGCGAATTGATCTCGCTGGATCAGCAATTCAGACAACAAAAGCAGCTAATAGCCCGTGCAATGAACGCAGATGACTGTTTCTTATCTGATGTCCGTCAACTTCTGGAGGAAAGAAATTCCCAAGTCATGTATACACTGGCCGGCAGTCCGATCAGCGATCCCGTCAAGCAACAGGCATTGCTGATCGATCTGATGCATTTGTGTTGCAACAGGCTATTTATCAGCGACCAACGAAGGCAAGAACATGCTATCTATCATTTTCTTAAGAAGTTTTACGACTATCAATTGAAGAACAAAAATTCCTTGTCAAAAAACTTGATAAGTAACCGATAGATTATTAAGTTAACCTTATCTGACATAATCAGCCCACCGCACGGGGCATCTGACCAACTGTTATGAGTTCACAAACAGCTCCTACCATGCGGTGCATCATTATTGATGATGAGCCATCGTCGCGGCAAATTCTGAAAACCCACATTTCGGAAATGCCCAATTTGACCTTAGTCAAGACCTGTGAAGATGCGATCCAGGGACTACAGATTATCGAGAAACTAAGACCTGACCTGGTCTTTCTGGACATCAACATGCCCGAGGTTTCGGGATTGGAGTTGCTGCAGATGATACCTTGGGTTGGCAGTTCGGTAATCATGACAAGCGCATATCAGACATATGCCATTGATGGTTACGATTACGATGTCCTGGGCTTTCTTTCCAAGCCGGTCAATTATAAAAGTTTTGTCAAGACCGTATGCAAGGCATTGGATAGAAAAAAGAGAAAGTCAAATTCCCTTCCGGCTGACTCAGCTGCACTCCCCAATCAAAGCATTCCAGCCAGCGAGTACCCACTACAAACCCCCTACTTTGACGCCAGCTGTCTTTGGGTCAAATTTGACCGTCAGCTCTTTGCGATACCCTATCAAAATATCTGCTTTATCGAAGGCCAACACAACTACGTCGCCATCTTTTGCACAGGTGACCATGTAGTCAGAACCCGGACCACTATCAGTGAAATCAGTAGAGGCTTGCCTGAACACTTTGTGAAAACACACCGGTCATATATCGTTAACCGGTACCAAATCAAAAGCATCGAGGGAAGTACCATTCAGATGCGAAACAACTACAAGGTAAGTATTGCAAAAGATGAGCGAACTGAAATCATTTTCCGGCTCACGACCGGGCAAAAACGAAGCGGATGAAGCAATAGAAGAGCCCTTTTGGGGTCTATTTAATCTGAAAGGCAAACGGCGCGTCGAGTACCATTTTGCTTTTTGGGCATGTTTTGTAGCCTATCACCTGATGTATTTCCTTCCTTCGTTTTCAAGCCAGCAGCTTGACGATAATTTGCAGGTCTCCTACACCGTATACTACCTAAGGTTTGTGCCGGTGTTTTATTTCTCGCTACTGTTATTTACAAAACTGCAAGGCCTGTTCAAGGGCATACCGCTGCTGGTCATGACGCTGTTAGTCCTTCTGGGTACTATGCACATCGTCACACTATCAATGTTTGTTATCCTCGATAATATCTATGCGCTAAAACAACTCAGCCCGGCATTCGAGACCGTTGGCGGGTTTTATTTGAAACCGCTGGCAAGCAGGCATGGGTGGGAATGGTTTATTTTTTTCTACGACGTCCAGGAGCTCCAACTACTAATCCTCCCGGTGGGTTTAAAGATGGTACAATTTGGTTTGAGGCAGCAGATGGCCCAGGCGGAATTTGAACGGGAAGCGCTGCGTACGGAACTAACCATCCTAAAATCCGAACTCGAGCCCCATTTCGTTTACAATGTAATTAATTCAGCCTACGCGAAAGTCCTCCCTGCCTCCCGCGCAGCAGCAGGTTATTTGGACAAACTTTCTCAAATGCTCAAATATACGCTGTACGAGACCGGGGGAGATTGGGTGCCCCTCAGTGCTGAAATCCGCAGCCTTAAGCGTTACATGCAGTTGGAACGCATCAGGCACGGTAGGCGGCTTACTGTAATATGGCACCAGCAAGGCAAAGCTTCCGAGAGGCAGAAAGTACCAACGCTTTTGATGGTCACCTTGGGTGAAAATGCGGTTAAACACGGCATTCGCTCCCTTTCGGGCAAATCCACCGTCCGGGTCGACATTCAGGTGAATCCGGATAGTTTACAGTTCACTATCGAAAATGACAAGGCCCCCGCGAGCGGCGTCGCAAAAAAAACGTCGGCGCACGGGCTTGGACTAAAAAATATTCAACGGCGTTTGGAACTCCTTTATCCCAAACGGCACCAGGTGGAAATCAATGAATCTGAAAATAGCTACTCGGTGACCTTGTGGATTCCAATTGAGCCTTAACCCTCAAACACGATTTTCAGCCCTTCCAACATGGGCTTCATCCCCGAATATTGCCAAAAGGCAGCCAAAAATTTTGCTTTGCTGGTGAATCAACCAAACAGCAAACGCAATGAAAAAAACAAAAAAGCCAAAACTGATCGTCAAGACGCTACCCAAAGTCAGACCGTCTAATTTTCATCCTGGCCCCGACGATGACGATCCCATCACGACCAGCGGGACGATTTGCACCTTGATCGCTCAGAATTAATCAGCATCCATCCGGCCGGGCAGTAATATACTGTCCAGCCATTTCAAAGCCGATTAAAATGCTGGAAAAGAATTACACCCTCGAATGGCTTGACTTTATCATCAATGTGACATTGAACGATGCCAAGACCGACGTCAGTACCCTGTCTTCAAAACAGCTGGAAACAATTGTGGAGAAAGCGCAGGAGGAAAAGGACCGTCACATTTCATTTCTTAAACACCAAAGCTTCAATCTGGATTCGCGTCGTAAAATCCAGCTTTTGATCAGGCAATACCATGCAAGCCTGGTGATGCTGCTTGACCAGGCCTATGAAAACACTTCACGTACCCAAAATGGGAACAGCATGCTACGGCAGGCCCTGGAAAGCATTTCGGCGAGCCTGGACGAATTGCTCGGTTTTGTTGAAAACCGGTTTCACGAATACCTGAGCTTGGACGAGCGCGCACCGGCGGCCTACCTTTCCCAGGTCAAACGTGAGATGCTTGACAGGTTGGAGCTGCTCAGGCAAGAGCTGTTCGTCCGGGTTGACAACCGGACGCTTACCGATATTGTCTTGCAGAGCTTGAATTCATTCATTTACGATTCGGAAAAACGGCCTATTTCGTTCCGGGAGGTGTTTTACAAGAAAGAGCTGCTTGCTGGTCTTGAAAAAATTAGCCAGGAACAGGATCAAACAACGCTGCACGGAGCTGTCGTAGAGCTACTGGTCTATTTGAATTTCAACAGCCGCAGCTTCATGAACTACTACACGCAAAAGCTGGCTCAAAAAATCAATGCTTTCGGTGCCGTGCACGAGAAGATGACAGAACTACTATTGTCTTATAAGCAATTCAACCAAATGCACCGAAAACCGACGGTCAAACTTAATCCGCATCATGCAGACCTTAAAAAAGTATTGGGCAACTGGTTTGCGCAGGAGATCACCTACCTGGAAAAGAAGCATCAGTGGGATGTCTTGCCCCTGCAAAACCAGCAGCAGCCCTCCAAAGCAAAAAGCGACCCTTTCAAAATCATGTGTTTTCTTTCCGTCGATCAGATCGCTTTAACGCTACGCGCGATGGATGCAACCCGTGTAGTAAAGGCGAAATCCCTGAATGCAGTCATTCAGACCATCGCCCCCTACCTTTCTACCCCACGCAAGGAAGACCTTTCGCAGGAAAGTATGCGCAATAAGTCCTACGCGTTTGAGCAGGCAGATAAGGCAATCGTGATAAGGATGCTGGAGGGAATGATCAACTGGATCAAAGAATATTGACAATGGAAAGCCCCGCAACAGAGGTCCTGTTTGACACGCTTAGGGAGTTTGGCAGAGTCCCGGACGAAATGCTTGTCGAGCTAAGTGAGCATATTCAAATCGAAACGTTCAAGAAAGATTCGGAAATCGGGCCAAAAAACATCCGTAAGAACGTGATCTATTTTGTGGCTGCCGGCATCGTAAAGGGCAACTATTTCAATCAACTCGGCAAGGAAGTTGTTACCGGATTTTGGTGGGAAAAGATGTTTATTATCACAAAAGATTATGGGGCAATTGCCGAACCGGAACACCTGATGTTTATCGAAGATACTATTCTGCTATCGCTTTCGGCCACCTCGATCGATGTATTAACTGCCAGATATAGCCAGGCAAGCCGTTTATCAAACAAACTTAACGCGATGGAGCGAAGAAGATTAAGACAGCGTGCAGAAATCCTGTTACTTCCTGCCGCGGAAGCTTACAAAGCATTTCAGCAGTCGTATCCCTCGACCAGGATAAAATTACAGGACATTGCCCATTTCCTGGGAATAAGGCCTTTCACGCTCAGCCGGATCAGGGCTTCCCGCTAACAGGCATGGAAAGCGGTTCTCTGATTACCAATTTACCCGCGGACCATTATGACGATGGCAGGGCAGTGTTTTCCAGGCCCCACAGAACCTGATTGAGACTGGCTACAACCTGCTGGACTTCCATGCCGCGATCTTTGGCAATTAACCTAATGAATTGACTTTGCTCCTCAGAAACAATTTCGCCAGACAATATTTTGACAAGCCGCTCATGTAGGGCCCGGTTGTCCTGAGCAATCAGCGCCATTTCCCGCCCCAGGACAATCGCGCCAATATCGGTTAACTCCCACTGCTGATTTGAATCTATCTGATCATGATCAGCAAACAGGTCCAGATGGTTCTCATAAATCATTTCGGTATGCATATCAAAATAATGCAAGAGGATATTTCCGATGTCTTTTGCATCCTTTTGCCTTGCTTCCGGACGATCGTCGTATGCGATCAGTTTCAGTAATGCAATGCCGGCAATCGTGGCAGCTTTGAAAGTGTTGCCGGTTTGAAACTCGACCCTTTCTGTTCCGCGTTCATAAACCTCCTGCATTCCCGCGACGCTTATTTTTATCATACCCTGCCCTTCCAATAATATGCTGCCCGATGAAGCAATTTCTCCGAACGGTAGTAAATCGATCTGGTATTTTTCCGGCGAGATCAAAACGTAAGCGTTTCCCCGGAGCGGAACGTAATTTTTGTTTTCTATTAAGTGGTTTTTTACCGCCTCATACTCCTGCTCACTTCCCACCAGGACTGCAAAATCCACATCCCTGGTTGCTCTTGAGTTGATTTGCGAGCGCTGGTACCAAATGTCCCTGGCCAGCGCGCCAATCAGGTAATAGTCTACGCCTAGCGTACCCATTGCCTGCTCAATGGTATCCAAAACCGGTTTTAGTGCGCTGTAGTCCATCAGACATCAAAGGTGTTGCTTAGCTTCTGCTGATAAATTAGGGTTGCTGTTTCTATACACCTTTGATCACCTGTTAGCAATAGGTCCGCATAGGTGATCAGATCAGGGGTTGTGATGTGCTGCGTATTACTTGCTGCATCCGTCCAGAATTTTTTAAACAGTCTTAGATTGCCCCCCTGCTTCGGGATCAAATGCAAAGCCTTTGCGACCTCGCTTTTACCAACACCGACATAAATAGTCCATTGCTCGGGGGACAAATGGCCCGTTACCAGATCTCCCGCAGGTTCACCGCCCCACAGGGCTCCCTGGGGAAGGCTCGCGCGTTTCCAGTTGATTGTATCCCGCATTTGGTAGTCACCCACCAGCAGAGTTGGTTTAAGCACGTTGCCATATCCGACCAGCCAATGCTCCAGAAGCTGCTTTTTATTATCGAGCATCAAACGGTTTTTATTCACCCGTAGCAGATAGCCTGCCTCTTTGAGCGCAGTCATGGCTTCATTGATAGTCCCCAAGGCAACACCGGCAAGCGAAGCTAAGTCCCGGTAAGAATAGTTAATAGCATCCGGGTTTTGAAGTAACGCAAAGACTACCTTCAAACCTGCTTTTGTGAACGCGCGGTTTGTCCTGACTGCCCCTATCCCATTGTAGACGCCTTTCTGCCCCTCTATCCATAGCAAGATGTCTCCATGGCTGAGGTAGGTGTTACCGGCTGCGTCCAGATAGGATATTCGATGCTCACGTAGTCCCGCCTTCTGAGCGGGGTACAACTTGTCAGCTATCAGCAAGAGAGGGCTATAACGAGCGGCCTGCTCCACCAAGCTATTCATCTGGTATTCACGGAATTCGCGCTTGATCTCTACTTTGAATCTTAGCTGGTTACCATTGAGGTGAAGCAGAACTTCCCCGTCAATACCCGTGTCAAATTGAAAGTCCTCTTTAAGCCACTTACCTTCAATGCCGGTATGCGCCTTCAAATTCGCCAGGGCCTGTTCTGCAATTTCTTGTTCACGCAGCATGATGTTCATTTTTTATTGCTGTTCACGATCAGTGAACAATCAAAAATAATGAACAAAAATTAAATTTACAAATGTACCGGCACCTGATTCATTCTGGCTAGGCAGACATAGCTTCATTCTCTACAACACTGCTCAATTTATCCAGTTACTCAGTTTGGACTCTTTTCCATACCCCAAGTCATCTTTTCCTAAGACAAGCCCCCATTGTCATTTAAAGCACTATCGCTCCCGCGACGATCCAACCGGCAAGTGCGATTTCAACTACCTCAACCAGCCCTTTCAACCTAACAACTGCAAACTTGCCATCCACCGGTCAAATCAATACGCGGTTCGGGAACTATGTAAAAGCCTACCTACCCTGTAACAAAGCACTTGCATCTTCTCAAAGCCTCTCGCCAAAACAGAACACCTATCCTCAGATGATTATTCTGCTCCCCAGTCCAATCACTTCTTGCCTTTTGTGCAGTAATCTCAGAGCCAGCCAATCCTAATTTAGCCAAGTAACTCACTGACAACGATATTCAATTTGGCCAAATGAATCAGGAGAAAGCCGAACCCTGCAAAAAGTAGGCACATCATTTCATACTTAATTCTTATACCAATGAAAATGAAGCGCATTTTTTTGTCGATCGTCGCCGCTGTCGCGATTTTTGGAGCATCTTTTGCTATCAATTCACCCAAGCCTGTATTGGCCGACTTCACTGTGACTGGTGAAGCGGGTGCTTCTAATGAGTATTACACTGTTTCGACCACACCGGATCCGGATTGTCAGGAAACCGGTGCTCAGGTATGTAAAATCAGCACTTCGGCCACTCCTGACGCCCAGGGACGCATCCTGAAATCGCAGGCAACGGTGACTGGGCGCAAACCTTAATGCCTAAAATACGGGAGTAAGCGTGCAACGGCGCATGATCCCGACAGACAATGAAGGAGAGGGATTCCATACGGAACCCCTCTTTTCCTTATTAACGGGTGCTCACTTTATTCAAAATACTGATCAGGTTGGCACTGTCTAAGAGGTGCAAATCCTGCGAATCAAAATCTGCTATTCTACCGTCTTTGTCGACGATAATCAACGTGGGAAAAACAGCAATTCCATACAAGCTTGAAATTTCATGCTTGAACCCCGCCCCGGCTGTGTACAAATTTGTGGCCAGTTCAGAGGTGTACTGATTGCTTCTGATACTCTTCATCCATCGCTCCCGACCGCGATCCATCGATATTGCGATGAACTCGATGCCCTTTCCATGCAACTGCTTTTCAACTTTGGAAAGTACCTTGCTGTAATACTGCTCGCAGCCTCCGCATCCAGTGTACCATAAATCGATGAGGACGGTTTTGCCTTTGAAGTCCGAAAGTTTGACAAGCTTACCGGTTGTATCCGGCAATTCAAAATCAAACATTGGTTTTCCCTTCGCCCTGACATCCATTGAATGTACGACCTGCCGGCAATCTTTATCACGAATCTTGCTTAACACCTGCGGCAGATAATAGGCATGGTTTTTAACCCTACCCAGCACTAATGTATAGGTTATTCTCCGGTCATTGAGAAGGCTGGATGGTGCTGACAGCAATGTATCGAGCAACGCGTCAGCGTCGAACTTTTTGCCAACAGGCGGCACGCTCATTTTTTGCCGTTCAAACCAGTAGTAAATGTATGACCAGCTATTGGCAAGAATATCCTGATCAAATCCCCAGTCGAAATAATTGTCTATTTTCCGGAGCGCATCATTCTTTTTTTCGGGCGTCATCTCAGCCATTTTTTCCTTCAAACCACGAAACTTCGTTGTCGGGTGCTGGTAAATAATCTCGGCCTTCAACTGTTGATACTCCGGATCTGTCAATACACTCTTTTGCGAATCAAGGACGGCAATCCCGGCTTGTATGCTTTGGCATTGTGGCTCAAGGTAGTTTGCCCTTTCCGCATCGGTTGAGCCGGTAAGGGTAAAGGCCGAATCTGACAATGCCTTTGCCCTGTGCTGAGCAGCCCTGTAACCTTGAAAATTGTAAGAAAAATCAAATGTTGGCTGGTTGTTCTGCGGAGCACTTCCAGGTCTTTTTGAAATATGAATCGTTAGTTGCCCGTCTCCGTGCCAGTAATATTGATACAGCATCGTGTCGAAGCTAAACGAGACGCCTTTCAGATAGGGATTGATGCTTTGGTCGAGTCGCTTGAGAATACTAAACCGCACCGGACCGTCGACCTGTACATCGAAATTGTAAGCCCCCTGCTCACTACGGGCTGCTGAAACCACTTTTGGCTTTACGGAGCTTGGAAAAAATGTAGTGTAGTATTCCAAAAACAAGGAATCGCCCGGCTTCGCTAAATCATAGGTCACGCTTATTTGCATTCTCGAAGCAAATACGCTCCCGTTCAGCCCAAGGAATAGGACTGATAAAAAAAGATATTTCATAATCATTGGTTTGGTTACTATCGCAGGTTTTGCTCGACGGAGCTCAGGTGTATTTCCTGATCCGGAAATGGGAATACCCAACGGGGATCGCCGGATTTTAATTCGTAGCGGACACCTTGATAAAGGCGCGTCAAGGGCCGATCAAGTGGAAGACGTCTTAAATCCTCCCAGCGTAACTGTCCGGTAAAGGCGAGTTCTTTACGCCGTTCGGTCATAATAAAATCAAGGGAAGACTGTTCGCTCTGATGAATGTAGGGCTTAAAGCTGCCCGACTTAAACCTGTTTGACAGAAGTCTATTAGTTAGCTCTACACCTTCCGATGCACTGCCTGTTCTGGCCAGCGCTTCGGCTTGAATAAGTAGTATCTCGTTTGTTGCGATACCTCCGAAATTGTAATAAGTGCCGCTGTAAGATCCTGTGAAGGTTGGCTTGCCCGTCGGATCGAGACGAAAAAATAGTGTTTTCCTCAAATCGCCCTCCGAATACGAGTCATACAGTGTACTGTCAACATTGGCAACCCCGTACACCGGCCATACTGATGCCCAGGACTGGGAGGTTGCATAAAAAATAATCTCAGGATTGGAATGTGGATTCGAATAGGCCGGAAAAACGAAGGACTCTGTGGGCTTGATCAACTTACTATTAAAATCGAGCAGCTCGATTTTTCCCGTGAGCGCATCCTTTGCGTACTGTTTTGCATTTGCATAATCACCCATGGCCAGATAAACTTTCGCCAACATCCCGCGGCACGCACGTTTGCCAGGCCTGCTTGGATAGGCCGGGTTTTCAGGGAGTAACACCAGAGCCTGTTTCAGATCAGTGAGAATAAATTCGTAGGTCTGAGCAACGGTTGACCGCTTAACGACGATATTAGGGTCTGGCAAAGTCCTCAATTGAAGTCCCGGATCTTTTGGGGCAGTTTGCCGGTGAAAGGGTTTACAAAATAACTGAGCGAGCGAATAGTAAGCATAAGCCCGGTAAAAACGCGCCTGCCCCTGGATTTGATCCGCTACCGTTTGCTTATCATCGGTAACAGTCAATTTACCAAGACCTTCAAGGACTATGTTGACGGCCGAAATCTTGTTATAGGGAGAAGAGAAATCGCTGGAAGGCGCCGTCTGAAATAGGTCTATGGCCCACAAATACGCATTCCGTTCGATTTGCCGTGCGGCAGACAAGTTCTTGTCTGAGAAATACAGATTGTCCGTCCCTAAGAGCCCAAGCATCGGGTAATTGGCATTGAACGAGTTGGCATTGTCCAGGATTGCCTGCATGTCTGCCAATGAGCTGGGAGCGACATCCGATAGGCTACGTTTGACATCCAACCATTCATTCTGCTTCTGGCAGGAAACTGAAAATGCTGCCGTACAGGCAATGACTATCACAGATAAGGTATTTTTCATTTGCAGAAATGATTAGAAACTTGTCCGAAAACCGATTGATATTGAGGAAGGAGCAACCAATGCATGCCTTGTTGTCACGCTGACATAATCTGGGTCGAGACCTTGATGGTTTGCACGCCATAAGATGCCCAGATTATTGGCATACAAATAGACCTGGGCGTATGATAAGCGTTTGGAAACTGATGCGATATCGAAGGACAAGCGTATGTCCTGAAAACGAAAATGGTCTCCTTTCTCGACTAACGCTGATGCGTATTGGTAGAAAGTGTTTCGCGTGTCATTGGAAGGGTAAACCAGTGCCGGAACGTTTGTGATCTTCTCGTCACCCGGAGATTTCCAGCGGTCGTTATAATCCTTGTGCG
The DNA here is from genome assembly GCF_000382205.1 of Dyadobacter beijingensis DSM 21582. GTDB lineage: Bacteria > Bacteroidota > Bacteroidia > Cytophagales > Spirosomataceae > Dyadobacter > Dyadobacter beijingensis. Next base: position 1,665,971 of record NZ_KB907786.1, on the reverse strand, counting down.
CTTTACCCGCGAGAACATCGGCGTAGTTTAGACTGGTCGAAGTCCGCCGGAAAGAGTAGCCCATCTTATAGGTGATGTTAACAGAAAGCGACCAGGGGCCGAGACTAAAATCGTTGCGCACCGAGCCAAACCAGGTAGGTACTACTGAGCCATGAAATACAAGGCTATCGGGTTGGAAATTAGAAATAATCCTAGAATACTCCCTACTGGATTCCCCGCCATATCTGCCAAGTGGTTCTCCGTTGATATCTATCCCGTTCCAGGCATAGCTGTAGAGGGAATAAAGTGGCTTTCCTTTGACTGCGATTCTCGTGTCGCCTTGCGATTGAATACTATTCGTCGTCAATGTTGCATCATACCGGTCAACGCGGTCGGCAAGGTGGCTTAACAGCCAGACCGTTTGCCAGCGGAGCCTACCGCGCATGTTATCACTACGAAGAGTCAGATCAAATCCCTTCGTTGTCGTTGCCGCTGAATTGCCGTACATCGAGCTGAAGCCGGCCGATGGTGCCAGCGTCAGCCTTTGGATCATATCAGTGCCTTTTTTGACATAGAATTCAAAACTTCCGGATATCCTTTCGGACCTGGTCCCAAATTCGATCGCGATATTGGTTGTTTTGACAGTTTCCCATCGAAGGTTGGGGTTGGGCGCCAGCAGTTCCGTTATTCCCGGCAGGCCTGTCAGGCTATTCGTAAAATATGTACCCGTAGCATAAACCGACCCTTGATAGACATTTCCGGCAGAACCGTAAGAGCCTCTCAATTTCAGATACGGCAGCCACGGCACGTCGTAGAACCGCTCATTGGAAACAGACCACGCCCCTCCTACCGACCATAGTGGCGTGACTTTATCATTCGTCTTTGCGCCAAAGATATTAGCCCCGTCCCTGCGTGCACTGGCGGAAATGACATATCGCTTCGCATAAGCGTAAGAGCCGTTCGCGTAATAGGAGATGAACCGGTTCAGATATCCCTGCATGCTGCCTTCCGGCGCTGCGATGAGCGACATCCCCGAAGGCTGGGTAGCCAATGCTTTTGAAAAATCAAGATTGTTCGCACTCACGCCTGTTTCGGGATTGTACCCGTAGGAAACCCTGTCAAATCCGGTGGTTCGAAGCTGACGGACTTCTGCTCCGGCCAGGACGTTGATACTGTGGTCCCCGTAGGTCTTGTCAGCATTCAGTTGTAGACGTGCGTTATGAGCGTAGTATTCGGCCTGGTTCAATTGCAAAACCCCGCCGGTTGGCACCTGGCGCGTGAGAGTGCTATCTGGATTGATCAGAGTAAACCTGTTGATAAGGTCGCGGCTATAGTAGCTGTCAGCCGTGTTCAGGATTTGCGCTGCGATCGACTGTCTTTCAAAAGCGTATTGTGCCTGGGCACGAAGCCAACTTGCGAACGAATACGAAATTGCAGATTTTACCAGCAAATCGGTTGTTTTGCTCTTCTTGCTTCCCAGCGCGGCCTCCTGAAGCGGGCGGTACTCCCAGTCTAAAAAGCCTGCTTCCGTTGCTGATGCTTTGTAAGCCTGATCAAAATCCTTCGCGATTGGTAGCGGGTTACCATTTTCGTCGGCTAACTGCGCATAGGGATAAAGATCGCCATACTTGCCCCCTGGTGTGATTGACCCGTACTGATTGCGATGGTTCCGCTCACTATTCAGAAAAGAGCTGTAATGAAGGCCAAAGCTTACGTCCAGGCCCTTGATAGGTGTCAGCGTGTTTTCCGAAGTCAGGGTCAACCTGTTGTCAAGGTTCCCGACGATCGTATGCCGGTTATAGTCGTAGCCACCAGAGATACGGTAAGTAGATTTGGATGCTCCTCCACTAAGCGCAATGGCGTATTGCTGGCGAGCTGCACTCTGATATACGTAGCGGTCAAAATCTCGTCTCACGTCAAGTGTGGCAAGCCTATCTAACCGCTCTTGCGCCTGCTCGGGCGATAGCGTTCCACTTCGCTGCGCCGCCAATATGGCTACGGCCGGGGAAATAATCGGCTTATTCCCACCACCAGAGATATCAGAATTGAAATAGCCACGGTTGAAAAGCTCTGTTTCAACTTGAATATATCCTGGTGCTTTCAGGTAGTTGGGATCTTTATAAACGTCGGGCTTTGACACAAAACTGAGGTTGGCGGAAAGTTCGGTCTTCAGGGGCTGGATTCTATTTCCTTTTTTCGTAACAATCACTATGACTCCGTTACCAGCACGCGCGCCCCAGATCGATGCTGCCGCAGCATCTCTCAAAATTGTCATCGATTCGACATCATTGGGATTGATATTGGCAAGACTGCCTTCAAAAGGGAAGTTATCAACCACGATCAGCGGATCCCTGCTCACAAACGTCGAACTGGCTAGCGTGCTTTCACCGCGAATGCGGATTCCCAGGCTCCGTGAAAGCGGATTTGCCCCGGTAGGATTGACGCCCTGTCCCTGCACGGCCAGGCCCGAGACATTTCCGACCAGCCGTTCCAGCAAGTTCGTAGACACGGACCGGTTGATCAAAGCGTTGTCAACGTGTACAAACGATCCGGTAGCGCGTTCTTTGGGGATTGTCTGGTAGCCCGTAACAGCAACCTCATTGAGCATGGCGGCGTCGGCAATCATGTCGATAACAAGAGCTGATCGTTGAGGCAGATAGATCAGCGTATCAACCGAACGATATCCTATATACGAAACAACAATTCTGGCGGTATCTGTCAGAACCTGCAATTTAAACCTGCCCTGCTCGTCCGTAGTTGTTCCAATGGCGGCTGCCTTAATTTGAACATTGGCACCAGGAAGCGGCGCCCCGGAAGCGGTAAGCTGCCCGGAAATCGTATGGGTCTGCTGCGCGAGCAGGCAAGCAGTTGAATAATAGATACAAAAAGGTGTCAGAAGAAGGACGTAGCAAAAGCGTAGTCCTCCCCTTCGGCAATAAAGATGTTTCATTGCTTAGTCGATAAGGAGTGATGGTAAATCCAGAAACGTTAGGCGGCACTTAGGCCCGTAAACCTACTGAGGCTTGCGAATAATAAGTTGGAAAATCAGGGAGCAGAACATAGGCAAGAAATTGGTTTTGCCGCGCTATGGCGGAATGGAACAAACTACTATGTCACTCGATTAGTTTGATTCCTAACCCATTTCCGGAAAAGGGCGTGGAGTCAAACCTAAAAGTAATCGTGGCCCTAGGAAAGCCTTTGCACAGATAAGTTTGCCCACGCCCGGGTCGTGAGCTAATCTACTTATCATCCCGTGCATATCAAAATTTCCTAGGTTTCGATTACGAGACTCAAAGCGATGCCTTCGGATAATTTGAAGTGTCGCAAGCTGCATACCGGTTAACGACAACCGGTTACAAAAAACAAATATAACAAATTTTCAATTTGATATATAATCATACGTCAATTTTTTCTTGAAACAAAATGACTTTCCGGCCATGGAAAGTAAGGAGACAATTTTAGCTAAGCTGGGAGAGGCTGTTTTGATGGAGGCAAAGCACAAAAAATTAAGTGTCAGAAAACTAGCTGATGCTTCTGGACTTGAATATTCGCAAGTTCAGCGAATATGTAAGGGGAAAGTCAATTTGGCCCTAACTACGCTTCTAGCTCTTTCAGAAGGCCTTGACTTAAAGCCATCTGAGTTACTAAAAAGAATTGAATAGCAAGAATCAGTTATTTAGTTCGTGTTATCACAGGCAGGAGCATTGTTAAATCAACGCAACTATTGTTTTTCGATAGTTTCCTCCTAAAATGCGGAACAATCTAGTCCCCATCGACAAACTAGTTCCACGGCTGTTTTTTTGAGTGCCAGCGAAATGGGGGGTAATGCTGTTATCCCTTCTACATCGACAGCTCCTATTGCTTTTCTGTGCAAAACAAGGGAGATCTCCATTTTAGGGCGAAAATTGCGGTAGAACTCCGCGAATGAGATGCCGATTTTTCCTACCTCAAGTTTATTTATTAGTGCAGAATCTTGAAAGTGGATGCTCTCGTTGTAGCAAGCTACTGATTCATCCAAATACCCCAGGCGCAGGAGAACTGTACCAAGAGTAAGGAAAGATCCAGCAAATACTGACTCGTATTTTTCCACCTTATTCAAGGAGGTCACTAATAATGCGCACGAGCTCTACCAGCTCATTTTGCGCATTTTCCAATCTACCGGCGAGACTACGCACCTATATTCCCTACAGAGAACTGTTGTTGTAAATAAAATTAATATTCCTAGTTGGAAGTGAACAGCACACAGCCTACGACATTAACCGCTAGCACGTGAAAATATCACTGTTATTTGATCGGGTCAAGAACATCCTTTTGATCGCGCAATTCCCTATGCATGGTCCCGACACTTCTATTGATCGTGGTCGATCGTCATTGCTATCCAAGTATAAAGCAGAAAGGTTGCAAAAGGGTTGCAATAAAAGTTGTACTTTTTTGCAACCCCAAATCGCCGGTTACTTTGTAGCACAACATCGGCAGAACGGCGTGGGCAAAGCTTCCGATGGCAAGTATCATCATCACAAAAAACTGTCGTCATGATCATTGAGCATCCCTGGAAATCCTATGCGACTGTCGCCGGGTTATCAACGGCCATCTATTACGCCGTTATCGGCTGGCAATACTACCTGCCTGAAATTAAATCCTGGTTGGGGCAGAGACACAAGCCTGTCCAGCTTCCAGAAATCAACAGTCCATCGAGCGACACTGTGGCAGAATCATTCCCGCTAGAGACCGACGAAAGTGAACTGGTGGATGATCTGAGCGAAGCTCCGGCGTGGCAAAGCGAGGAAATGTTCGAAACTGCCGAAAAACTGTCCACTCACCTGGTCTCGGAAATTGAAGAGGCGCACAGGAAGGAATACAGCAAACCTGATCTGATCCTGATGATGCAGATGATTCTCAAAAATTATTCAGTGCTCAAAGGCACACCATTCCAGAAGGTGATCAACAACCGGATCGAAGCGGAATGCGCAAAATACGGCTCCATACACCTCAGCGAGGGTGAAATGATTGAGGTTTGGAGGATGGTGGTGTGATGGAAGCCCGCCCCTGAATTTGGCCCTTCCGCGTCTGCGGAAGGTGCCGTCCAGGGGGTCTTGAGTGGAATGTTCAACTAAAACGGATAGAGGGGTATGAAAAAGTGGAGAAAGAATCCAGGGCCGAGGTATGCCCTGGCGTTGACAGTATTCGGTATGGCTGCTTCCATCAAGGCATTTGCACAGGACGGTGCTGCCGGGATCCAGGAAGCAGATTCACAGGTTAGGTCCTACTTTGAGCCGGGCACAAATCTGATGTACGCGATCGGTGCAGTACTTGGTCTGGTGGGTGCAGTCAAGGTATTTCAAAAATGGAACGCCGGGGATCAAGACACTGGGAAAGTTGCGGCAGCCTGGTTTGGAAGCTGCATTTTCCTGGTCGTTGTAGCAACAGTTTTACAATCGTTTTTCGGCCTGTAACGCTTCACGTATAGCAGGTCACGTTACAAAAATTTGATTGATTATGTCCAGAACAAGCTATCCCATCAACAAGGGAATAAATCGCAGCATCGTGTTTAAGGGCCTGAAAGGACAATACATCTGGTACATGGGCGGTGCGATGTTCGCAGTAATGGTTTTATACGCGGTCATGTACATCTTTGGAGTAAATACCTATCTAAGCCTTTTAATTGCTTTGGCGGCGGCAGGTGCAGCAATCACAACGGTATACCACCTGAGTGAAACCTATGGTGAGCACGGCCTAACCAAGGCCTTAGCCACACGTCGCCTGCCGATTGCGATTAAATCCAGAACCAGAATACGCTTCATTAAACCGCGAAATGCACATGGAAAGATTGTTGGATGAGATATTGCCTGTTCTGGACATTGAACATGATTTAATACTTTCGAAAGAAGGGGATGTGACGATTGTTTTTAATGTCGAACTACCTGAAATATTCACGCTTTCGGACGCTCAGTATGAAGCCTTCCACCAGACTTGGGTGAAAGCGATCAAGGTGTTACCATTTAAAACGGTGCTGCAAAAGCAAGACTGGTTTTTATCTAAGACCACCCGGTTTGCCGCCAAAGAAGACAACAGCTTTCTAAGTCAAAGCAGCGACATTTTCTTTTCCGGAAGGCCTTACCTTGCCCATCAATGTTTTCTGATGTTGACCAAGTCAGCAGACGAACGCAGACTCTCAAGCTCGCTGGTTTCAAACTTGGTCAAGCCGACGATCGTGCCTAAACAAACCATTTCAAAAATTGCTATTGAGGAGTTTCTTGACAGCTGCGGCCAGTTTAGCCGGATCCTCGAAGACAGCGGATTTGCCAGGCTAAGGCAGCTCACTGACTTGGAACTGCTCAGCCAGAGGCGAAAAGTCGGACTGGTAGAACAGTACGCATACCTGGTTACCGAGCCTGGACATCGGGTTCTTCGCGATTACCTTTTCAAGAACAGCGTCCAGGTTGGAGACCGGCATTGTAGCCTGTACACGTTGGCCGACGCTGCTGATCTCCCCTCTCAATGTGCTTCGCAGACCATTTTTGAAAAATACTCCACAGACCGGACCAAGTTCAGTATCGGCTTTGCGAGCCTGTTGGGTGAATTACTGCACTGCAATCATATTTACAATCAATACGTGTTCATTGGCGACACTGAGAAAACACTCAAAAGGCTCGAAAGCAAACGCCTCAGGTTACAGTCCTTGTCTTTGTACGCCCGAGAGAACAGCCTGGCGCTGGGGGCCACCAACGAATTTTTAAACGAAGCGATCCGAGAGCAGCGCCTGCCGGTTAAGGCCCATTTCAATGTGCTTGCCTGGACGGAGGACATCGCTGCCGTAAAAGAATTGAAGAGCATGGTCTCATCGGCACTTGCCCAACTGGATACATCAGCAAAACTGGAGACCGCCGGAGCCCCCCAGATATTCTGGGCGGGCATACCGGGAAATGCCGCGGATTTTCCCATGAACGATACCTTCGATACGTTCGCAGAGCAGGCAGCATGCTTTTTCAACATGGAAGCTCCTTACCGGTCGTCTAAGGGCACATTCGGTATCCGCCTGGGAGACCGGCTTACCGGAAAACCGGTCTTGGTCGATATTTCGGACGAGCCGATTCAAAAGGGGATCTGTACGAACCGAAATAAGTTTATTCTCGGCCCTTCCGGCAGTGGAAAAAGCTTTTTCACCAATCACATGGTCAGAAGCTATTACGAGTCAGGTGCACATATCGTACTGGTTGACGTCGGGCATAGCTACAAAGGCTTATGCGACATGGTCTCGGGTTACTATTTCACCTACGACGAAAAAAATCCTATCAGGTTCAACCCCTTTTACATCTCAGGCAGTGATGTCCTTGATACCGAAAAAAAGGAAAGCATTAAAACGCTTCTATTAGCATTATGGAAAAAGGATGATGAAACCTTCAAAAGGTCAGAGTATGTCGCGCTATCTAATGCTTTGACGCTGTATTATCAGAAGCTATCAACCACGGGCGTTTTCCCTTGCTTTGACACTTTCTATGAATTTTTAGTGAGCGACTTCAGGCTGGTCCTCAAAACTGAGCAGGTTAAAGAACAGGATTTCGACATCGGAAATTTTCTTTATGTGCTCAGGCCCTATTATCGGGGCGGCGAGTTTGACTACCTTTTGAATGCGCGGGAAAACCTGGATCTTCTCGCTGAACGCTTCATCGTATTTGAGCTCGACAATATCAAAGAGCACCCAATCCTTTTTCCAATCGTGACGATCATTATTATGGAGGTGTTCATTTCCAAAATGCGAAAGTTAAGCGGGGTCCGGAAAGTAATCCTGATCGAAGAGGCCTGGAAAGCAATCGCGAAAGAAGGAATGGCTGAATACATCAAATACCTTTTTAAAACGGTACGTAAATTTTTTGGAGAAGCGATCGTGGTCACTCAAGAGGTTGAGGATATCATTTCCTCCCCGATCGTCAAACAGGCGATCATCAATAATTCAGACTGCAAGATCCTGCTTGATCAATCAAAATACCAGAACAAATTCGATCAGATACAGGAGCTGCTCGGGCTAACCGAGAAAGAGAAATCCCTCGTGTTGTCGGTCAACAAAGCGAACGATCCGCTGCGAAGATACAAAGAGGTGTTCATAAGCCTTGGCGGGACGCTATCAAAGGTGTACCGTACCGAGGTGAGCCTGGAAGAGTACCTGACCTATACCACCGAACAGACCGAAAAGATTAAGGTCGCAGAATATTCCGCGCGTCTTGGAAGTATTCAGGCGGGTATCCAGCAGCTGGCAAATGAAATGCGATCAAAATCATAACCAGACCCAAAGAAGCTATGGCAAAAAAAATCATGTTTGTCCTGCTATTGGTATTTGCAAGCGCAACACCGGTCAAACAGGCGGAAGCTGCAATTCCATGGGCCGAGATCATCAAGCAAGCCATCAAACGGGTCGTGCGAGCGATGGACCTGTTAGTGCAACGGCGCCAGAACCGTCAAATCCGGCTCCAGAACGCGCAGAAGGCGCTGGAAAACACGATGGCAAAATTGAAGCTTGATGAAATCGAGGACTGGGTTAAAAAACAGCGGGACCTTTACAAGGAATATTATCAGGAGCTCAAAAAAGTCAAAGCTGTCATTTCCTACTACTTCCGAATCAAAGCGATTGCCGACAAACAGACCGCTATCTTAAAGCAGTATCAGACCGCCTGGTCGCTGTTTCGAAATGACAAACATTTTACTGCACAGGAACTTGGGCACATGCGGAACATCTACGACGGAATCCTGGCTGAAACCGGGCGCTGCGTTGAACTATTAGAGCTTGTTGTCAGATCGTTTACGCTGCAAATGACTGATGTGAAGCGACTTGAAATCATCGAGCGCTCGGCAGACGCCACCGATCAAATTCTTGACGAGCTTAATAGTTTCAATCAGGAAAACAAACTGCTTAGCCTTTCCAGGGCTAAGAATGAATTCGATGCAAAAGTTGTCAAATCACTTTATGGCCTGCAATAACATCAAGCATACCAAAACGTTAGTCACCGCGCTGGCCTTGTTGCTTTTGTGCCGTGAATCGTCCGGCCAACTTTTCAAAGAATGGTTTCGTCAGAACAGCACACAGCGCGAGTACCTGAAAGAGCAGATCGCACAGCTTAAGATTTACCTGGAGCTGACAAAAAAGGGTTATAAGATCGCCAAAGAAGGTTTGGGCGCAATCCATCAGATCAAAAGCGATGAGTTTAAACTTCATAAAAACAGGTTTGACAGCCTGTTGATTGTGAAACCGGAGATTACATCCCTGACCCGTTTGCAGCACATTTCGGACCTGCATGGGGCGATCAACGAAACCTGCGAAAAGCTCCCCGAAGAGATCCGCGCATGTCATGGTCTGGGCCAGCCACAGAAAAAACAATTTGAAGCCGCGCTCGAACATCTCTACGATGATAGTCAGGTACTGGTTTATGGCTTTTTCGCGGTGATCCGTGACAAGCAGCTTACAATGACTGATGACCAGCGTGTCAACAGGATTGAATTCTATTTCTCGGAATTTGAGAAGAACTACCTGTTTGCAACTGATCTGCGGCGACAAATCGGTTTAGTCTGCCGGCAGGTAAAAAATGAATTAGACGATATTGAAAACCGCCGCGCGTTGCACGGAACCAACTGAAAACAAATGAAACAGATCTTGATAATGCTGCTGTTGCTTGTTACAGCACCGTCGGTTTCGCATGCCCAAACACAGGAAGTCACCCAGCTCATATTGAATCTGGAGAAACTCAGGGAGCTGCGAAAAATCCTGCAAGAACTAAAAAAGGGATATGATATCCTTTTTGAAGGCTATACCAAAATCCGGGACATCGCGCGTGGCAACTTTAAACTTCATGACGCGTTTCTGGATGCGCTGCTTCAAGTCAGCCCGGGCGTCAAAAGCTACGGACGTATAAAGGATATCGTTCAGACCCAGCTTGCGATTCTGAAAGAAAGTAAGCAAGCGCTAGACATGCTGTCCTCCTCGGGCCAATTCAGTGCTCAGGAGCTTAGCTACCTTGGAAAAGTGTATGAGCAGCTACTGTCGGGAAGTATTAAAAACCTGGACGCACTTACAGATGTGGTAACGGCGAAAAAACTGCGCGCTTCTGACGACGAGAGGCTTTCTATGATTGATAACATTCATCATCAAATGCTTGAGAAGCTGATTTTTTTAAGGCACTTCAACAGCAACAACAGCCTGCTGGTAGCACAGCGTAAAGACGAGTCGGCATCCAATAAAACTGTGCAGGAAGTTTACGGTATTACCCCATAAGAAAACTGTCATGCGAGCGAAAATAGGGTTTTTGATTCTGGCACTAGTTACGGTGTTACTGGGCAACGATGCCCAAGCGCAAGGTTATGAGGCACAAATTAGAGGTCTTAACGGGGTGCTCGATGAGCTTTATACCGAGATGCTTCCGCTTTGCGAAAAGCTCATCAGTGTTGGGCGGGGAATTGCGGCGTTTGCCGCGATCTTTTACATCGGTCACAGGGTTTGGCGCCACATTTCCAACGCAGAACCAATCGATTTCTATCCACTACTCCGGCCTTTCGCCCTAGGTTTTGCCATTCTCATGTTCCCGACTGTGGTCAGCCTGATAAATGGCGTGTTGTCCCCTGCGGTGAGGGGCACATCAGGTATGGTGAAAGATTCCGATGCAGCGATCAGTTTATTGCTCAAGAAGAAGGAAGATGCTATCAAAAGCTCCCAGTTCTGGGAAATGTATGTCGGCGATGACAGCAAGGGAAGCCGTGAAAAGTGGCTCAAGTACATGTATGGCGACAGCTATTCGGAGGGCTTCACCGACGGGATTGCCAATGATATCAAGTTTTATATGGCCAAACAATCGTATAACTTCCGGAACTCGATCAAAGCAGCACTGAGCGAAATATTGCGCGTTATATTTGAATCCGCTGCCCTGTGCATCAATACGATCCGCACATTTCATTTGATCGTGCTGGCTATTGTAGGACCTCTCGCCTTCGGAATTGCTGTCTTCGACGGCCTGCAGCATACACTGACTGCATGGATTGCCAGGTACATTAATATTTACCTCTGGCTCCCTGTTGCCAATATTTTCGGAGCGATCATTGGGAAAATCCAGGAAAAAATGATCGCGATGGATATTCGTCAGATCGAGGGCTCGGGGGATACTTTTTTTAACGCCCATGATATGGCCTATCTGATTTTTCTGATCATCGGGATCGTGGGCTATTTCGCAGTGCCATCCGTGGCAGGTTATATCATCCATGCAGGTGGGCCCAACGGACTGCTTCATAAGACGACCAGCATTTTTGGAAGCGTTGCCAGCTCGATTGGAAATATGGCTACTCCCTCCTACCCCGTTTTCGGAAACCGTCAAAGTCATCGATCAAAATCCTAGCAACTATGTTTAGCAAAACAAAAGACATCGACCGGTCTTTCCGGCACATCCGGCTGTTCTCTTTCACAATGGTATTGGCTTGCGCTGTGATCTCGACAGCCGCCATTTATCTGGGCCTTGACGCAGCTTCCCGCTCCGGTCAGAAAGTATATTTGTTGGCTTCGGGCAAAGTGCTTGAAGCTTACGCATCGGATCGGAAGGATAACATACCCGTTGAGGCCAAGGATCACGTTGCGACCTTTCACCGGCTATTCTTCACGCTCGCCCCGGATGACAAGGTCATAACAGCCAATATATCAAAGGCCTTGTACCTGGCCGATGGGTCGGCAAAAAAGCAGTACGAGGACTTGCGCGAGTCGGGCTTTTTTACAGGGGTAATTTCAGGTAACATCTCGCAAGATATCCAGATTGACAGCATCCATATCGACATCACTGCCCATCCGTACCAGTTTCAGTGCAGGGCCGTGCAGCGCATTGTCCGCCCGACCAGCGTGGTTTCCCGCAGCCTGGTGACCGAAGGCTATTTACGCTCCGTCACCCGGAGTGATAACAACCCTCACGGGTTTCTGATCGAAAGATGGCATACCACCGAAAACAAAGACATCCAAATTCAAACCAGATAACTGCTATGTTCTATCCATTTAAACCAAGCAAATTCGCCGCACGGGCAGGGGAACAACCGGTCAACAAAACCGGCCGGTTTCGAAACATTGGCTCACGGCTCCGACGTACTTTTCGAGGGGCGATTAACCGGCATCCCAACTTACCCCATTTGCTATTCATTGTACTTCTAGGACTGGTTGGTTCACTGATCGCAGGTACATTGTTCTACCAGGGACTATCTTCAAGGGGCCCCACAGTGTTCAAATTTAACCTGGGCGAACGGCTTTTCTCAGACCGGATCCTCATTCCTGAAGGACTTTCTAAACAACAAATATTGGACGAGTATTTGGATAGCCTAGACAAGGCTATTACCGCAGACAGCATCAACAATTTACAACTACCAAAACTAAACGACTATGCAAACGATGAATTATAGCGAGCAATATTCAAAACGCAGAAAATTCTACCTGTTTCTTCCTTTGCTCGCCTTACCGTTTTTGACTTTTATCTATTGGGTTCTCGTCGTCAAAAACTTGGATAGTTCCCAAATCCCATCGGAAAGCGGCGGTCTGCAATTGGCTCTGCCTGGGGCATCAATCAAAGACGAAAGCAGGATGGACAAGTGGCAGTACTACCGCAAAGCCGACCAGGATTCGGCGTTACGTCTACAGCAGATCAAACGGGATCCTTACCGAAGCGATGGTTCATATGCGGCCACAGATACCATTGCATCACGATTACTTGGCCTTGAAGGGCCAAATGCGAAAAATACGGGCCGCAACAGTAGCGTATTGGAAGACGTAACATCCAGGCGTCTGAACACCGAATCCCAGGTGCAAATGAAGTTGCAAAACCTGGAAATGGTGTTAGCAGCTGCTCAATCGCCATCATTTGACGAAAAGAAGCGCTATGCTATTAAAGACGTGGACGAAGAAACGGCGGAAGCCAACAAGCAGGCGATGCTCAATTCGCCGGATTCGCCCGAAAATCGGCATGAAGTTGACCCCGAGCTCGCCCAGCTCGACGGTATGCTTGACAAAATTCTTGAAATACAAAAGCCTGCGACGTTTGGGACGGATCAGCAGGCAAACCAAATCCCAGAAAATGCAGGGGCGCTGCAAGTGAGCGCAGCTTCCAGCGGTGACTTTATTTCGAGCTTTACCGGAATGCAATCCAACGATTCGGTCAAATCTGCCACATTCATCTCCACAACAGGATTTTATGGACTTGACGAGCCGGAACCTACTACTGCGCCATCCGGATTGACAGCAGTCATCGAAGGAAACCAGCAGGTACTGTCGGGTTCTACGGTCCAATTACGACTAGCACAAACAATAACAATCAAGGGACTGATCGTGCCAACCAACGCCTTGGTTTATGGTCTTGCGTCGCTTTCCGGCGAACGTCTAAAAATCAAAATCAGCTCCATCCGTTCAGGTGAGCATATCCTGCCCGTTAATCTTCAAGTTTTCGATCTGGATGGTGTGGAAGGTATTTACATAGCAGGCTCAATTTCCCGTAACGTGACAAAACAGGCCCTGGGGAGCCAGGTTCAAGGCTTAGACATGGATTTAGGGGGAATTTCACTTGGGGCTCAGGCAGCCAATGCAGGTATGCAGATCGGCAGAACAATTTTCGGCCGGAAGACCCGGCTCACCCAGGTAACCTTGCAGACCGGGTACAAAGTCATACTGCGCGACACCAGCAATTCAAACCAAAAAAATGACCAAGATTATGAGCAATAGCATCTTTCAAGGCCTGACGCGGCTTTTACTGCTGGCTTGGATTCTGCTGCCGTCGCTCTCTACGGCACAAAATGGCGAGCTGTTCGCCAATGAAACGCTTCCGATTGAGATTAGTGCGGAGCGCACCGTGTCGATAGCGTTTCCATCGACGATCAAAAGCGTTGACCGCGGTAGCTCCGACCTGTTGGTTCAGAAAGCTCGGGGGACCGAGAACGTCCTGCTGGTAAAATGGGCTCGAAAAGGTGCACAACCCACCAGTTTGATCGTTGTCACAGGCGACGGCGCGGTGCATAGTTTCGAAACTATTTACCAGGATTCTCCCGGCTCAATCAGCTTACGAATGGTAAGGCCATCTGGCCAATTAATGCCCAACTACATTGCGCAGATTGACGCAACGCTGGATGAAAGGATGGTTGAAGAAACCATGCATCTGGCTGAAATGGCCCAGCCTAATTTGGACAAGCGCGACTCAAATGGCGATTTTTTGCTGGACCTGCAAGGCCTATTTGTTCAGGGCCCGGCTATGCTCATTAAGTTAAGCCTTTCAAATCAGTCGCCGATCGACTATGATATCGAAAGTCTCAGGCTATTTATTTCGGACAAGAAGCAAGTAAAACGTACCGCTTCGCAGCGTGAGGAGATTGTTCTGATTAGGGCAGCGCCTGCTATTTCGAAGGTAAGTGCCTCAGAAGAGAAAACATTGATTGTTGCATTTCCAAAACTGACATTGCCCAACTCAAAGCGCCTCCATGTTGAGCTCACCGAGAAGGGCGGGGCCAGGCATGTACAAATCCGGCTCAAATCACGCCACCTGTACAAGGTTCATTCACTTTAATTCATTAGCAATAAACAGAAAACGTCATGAACGAGAAAAACCACGATTATCTAAAAGACCAGATCAAATATACCGGCTTTGGTGAAGAAGCTCAGGCTCAACTGCGCGAACAGCTCATGAAAGCCCAAAATGAGTTCAGCATTAAACAGGTCACTTCATACGGCAAGGACGAGCTGGCCGTGTCGCTGAATTTCAAAAAATCAACCAATTCAGATATGTATTTTTTTAACAGCTACCGAGCCGAACTTCAAAAGCCCGGCTCGGAGACTAGCGTCGGCCAGACGTTTTACATTAACAATGAAGGAAGGAACATCACTCAAAAGGAGGCGTATAACCTGCTGGATGGCAGATCTGTCAATAAAGACCTAGCAAATAAAGACGGGCAGCTGCACAACGCATGGCTAAAGCTCGACTTTAAGGAAACAACCTCCAACGGCAATTTCAAAGTTCGCCAATTCAGCCCCCAGTATGGATTTGAACTTGAAAAAGCGATAGAAAAACACCCGATTAAGGAGCTTGCAGATCCACAGGAAAGGGTCAGGCTGTTGGAATCCTTGGAACGCGGGAATCGCCAGGCTGTAACTTTCGTCGGCGACGGTGACCAAAAACGGTTCATCGAAGCAAATCCCCAGTTCAAATCCATTACCGTCTACGACGAGAATCAAAAAAGAATCCGTCAGTCAGGTGCTGACGAGACGCACAAAAGTATAGGGCAGACTGAGAAAAAGAACCATCAGCAGGGCAATAAGGAATTGCCGGGTGAGGAAGAGAAAAGTGAAGGTAACAGCAAGAAACGCAGCGTGAAGGTATGATCAATTCCGATTCACAAAATTCTGCACTCGAATTCCTAACTTCTTTCTTTAGGCGGATACAAAAAGACCCTAAAATCGGCCCGTCGCACATCGCGCTTTACCTGACGATATGGAAGGAAGCGATTTCATCGAAAACCCCCGGTCACCTTGCGATTTATAGCCGGCCACTGATGAAAGGAGCAAAAATTAACAGTAGCTCGACATATTCCAGGATTCTCAGGGACCTGTGTAACGGCGGCTACATTCGTTTTGAACCTTCGTACTTTCACAACCAACCTAGTAAGTACCGATTAGTCCCGCCATAACAGGGTCGAATTTGATCTGACAAACATGGCGTGCAAATGTTCGTTTGGGAGAGCTCTCGACTATTTTATATAGTCACCTCGAGAAGATTTTTCCATTTATTTCATCAAGGCTCAATGCTCAAAAAAACCGCCAGTCATAGGATACACTAAGGTATTTCAGGGCAATACCGATTATTGTATAACTTTTCTTATGGACTGTATTAAAAGTCAAGGATAAGCGCGAAAAACTGGTTTGTAGTTTGGGTCAAAATTCTGATCAAATTTGACTACCGCAAATGCCTGCCTGAGCAGCTTGTTGACGACAGCAATCAAGGCAACTTTCGATGCTTTACCAGCCGCTTTTAATCGATGGTAGAGTTCTCGACAAGATTTATTGTGTTGAATTGCGGACCATGAAGCGACATTCAACATGCTCCTTAACTGGGCATCACCGGTCTTACAAATGCCTTTAACAGAATTCAGCTTTCCAGATTGATAAATGATTGGCGCTACCCCAATAAACTTTGACAAGGCCTTCGCAGAATGGAAGTGCCGGAAGCCACCACTCACTTCGATCAGCGCAGTTGCAATAGCTGTCGAAATACCCACGACAGAATTCAAACGTACGAATTCCTGATTGAAATCAGCCTTGGTCAATTCCTCTATTTCTACCATCAAATTCTTGATGGCAGCTTCCAGTTCATTCAAAATATGTCTTAGGCTAGTCTGGGCTGATTTATCCTTTACTGGCAATGAAGAAAATGAGTGTTCCACATTTCGCATTGCCTGATACTGCTTTTTGTATTGCCTGAGCAACGTACGCTTTTGCCGAAGTCTAAGTAATGCGTCGCTAACTATATGATAGATGGCAGGTTGAGTCATTTGGCCATATCTAGCCAGGAGGACGGCATCGCTCTCATCAGTCTTGGTCACAGACAACCGCATTTTGGCAAAGTGGTGGCTTTGTTTTGGATTAATAACAGAAAGAGTGATCTCGGCCTGAGACAGCATGTATGCCACCAACATCGAATAAGACCCCGTTGCCTCCACCACGCAATGGGCCTCTGAGGGCAGAAAGCTGATGAGCGATCGAATTCCTACCGGCGAATTCGGAAAGCTTGCTGCCTTCCATGAACTGTCCGATTTTGGAAACGCTACGGCAAGCGAATCCTTTGCAACATCGATACCGACATATGTTTTCATGAACAAAAGGGAAGTGAGGTTTTAAACTGCGATGGAATAGCCTTCAACTTTGCCACTCAGCATAGTATACGCGGGGTTTGCCAATTGAACTGTCCAAGGTTACAAAATTGATCGGTGTGGATCGTACCATAAGATTCGGGATTAAACCCAGACTTGTTCACACCGAAGGCCTTCGTCTACATCAAATTACTCAACATTGAATTCCGATTCAAACGTACTATGTTAAATATAAGCTGTTGGGTGAGGATTGAATTTCTAATCTTACAGGCCTGCACGGATGAATTATCTATCCGCTACGCCCATAATAGAGATCGTTATAAGCAATATTGTTAGCTTCCTGATCAGCTTACTAACTTCACGTTTTCTGAGATTTCGTCAAAGGCGGCTTACCTTCACATGAAATGGGATCTGTGGTTGATGTTTAGGAACGACGTTAAGGATTGCCTGCACGGCACCGAGCGGGGTTGTAAATCTGACTACGACAGAAGTTGTCTTACAGAACATGAAAATAACCTCTCGGCATCGCCAGAAAGCTATTTGTGATACGCAACGTTAATAATGCAAAGGTACGATGTCCCGGCGCGTTGACTTATAAAAGTTGAGCCAAAAGTTTGTAGATATGTATCGATTATCCGCGATAACCAATAAGAATAGTTTGAAGCCCTCGTGATTTACAAAACCAATATTTATAGAATAATTTCTACATTTGGTACCGTATCTACAAAGCACCCTTCATACAGTAATGAAATTATTACTTCTTTTTATTGTCCTTTTTACCTTTTCACGAGTATCCTTGGGCCGGCAGGTGGAAAGTGTTCAAGTAGACAACTTTCGAATCGAGCATTTTACAGATGAAAATGGTCTTCCACAAAACAGCGTGTACACAATTGTTAAGGATGAGCTTGGCTTCGTTTGGCTTTCAACAGAAGGTGGCTTGGTGCGCTTTGACGGGCAGGAATTTACAATATTTCGGAATTTTGGAAGTACACATTTGTCTGTTAGCATCGGCAACATCGGCATTGATCCGCGGCCAAAGAAGCGGGGCTTGTACGCAATCAATAACGAAAATGAGTTTATCCGTATAGACAAAGGGGTTGCTTCTGTGGATAAGAGATTCCAGAATCGAAGCGGCCAGTCACCGTTCCCATTTGTTCAACGTGGCAAAGGGCATTTATATGAACGGCTGCCAACGTTAAGTCACGACAGGCCTGCGCTGACCCCCTTTGTGATCCCGGCCAGTGAAAATCGCTTTTTTGTATACGATCGGAAAGATCTTTCTTGTTATGTAAACAACAGACTGGTAGGAAAGACGCATTTCGGTAATAAGTATCCGTGGGCTTTTTTCCGCCTAGGCAATAGTCTTTACTATCTACAAAAGGGAATATTCACACGCTATAATTGCGTTGAAGGCAAACTCAAAGCTCAGTCGGCAAAGTTATATGGTGATCTGCGGCTAAACAAGCTTTCTGTTCATCCCGATGCGATCGAACTGTTTTGGAACAATGCTAGCGAACAGGCATTGGTACGCTTGGACAAGGCATTGTACATATTGCTTAAAGACAAAAATGGCGACTTAAATTCAAAACTTATCCTGGAAGGATTTGATTTTGCAACGGACATCGTCAAGTCGGCGTACTATGATCAGAAGACTGACAAGATATTTTTAGGAAGTCAGTTAAATGGGCTTTTTGTCCTTACAAAAAAGAAATTCCAAGTCCAAACCAGTGATTTTCCAGGAACTGACCAGGTTTACTACGGTCAGGCCGCATTCGGTGATCGTCAAGTACTTTCTGCTCAAGGCATCCTTTTTCAAGCCGACCCTTCCATAGAAAAACCAGTAGCCAGGCAGCTCCCTTTGGTAACAGAAAGTGTAACCTGGGATAAGACGAGTATTGCTGTTGATGCTTACGGGGATATTTGGTGTAAAAAACAGAACAGATTAATGGTAATAAGTGCCGATGGCTCTACGATGAAGGCGTCTTGGGAGCTGGCATCGGAAATTTCCCAGCTCTACCAGGCTCCTGATTCGACAATTTGGATCGGTACTCAGACATCGGGCATTTACTACGTTAAACCGTCGTGGAAATTAGGAACTTGGCCTAGGCATTTCTTGAATTTGCCCACTGAGGTTTCTTTCATCACTCAATCGTCGCGTTTCCTCTGGGTTGGCACCGCGCACGGTCTATTCCGTATTAACAAAACCAATCGGCAAATGGTTAGGATCAACGGGCTTGACGGCATGTATATCAGAAGCATTCATCTGACTGATGACGGACGCCAAGTCTGGATCACCAGCTCGCAACATGGCTTTTTCCTGTTGCGGGACAAGAGATTAACCCGTTTTCCTCTCGATCGGAAGGGTTATCTGGCCAACTCTCATTGCATTCTCGAAGACCGAAACGGCTATTTCTGGATTACAACAAACCATGGGCTATTTCAAGTGCTCAAATCAGACCTGCTTGAGTACGCAAGGCATGGCGGCATGATCTATTACCATATCTATTCAAAGTCCGACGGATTTAACACCAATGAGTTCAATGGCAGATGTGAGCCTTGTGCACTGCGGCTGTCGTCAGGGCTGGTATCGCTACCTTCCATGAAAGGCTTGGTATGGTTCACGCCAGAGCGCATAACGCCTGAACAGCCAGACAAAGCAATCATCATCCATAGTCTGGAAATTGATCGGAAAACTCTGCCGGTTTCATTCGAAAATCAACAGGTGAACTTCTCTCAACAAGCAAAGGAACTCCGGATCGAAATGTTAACGCCATTTTTTGGCAATCCCCAAAACCTGAGGTTCTACTACTCTCTCCAGCCTAAGGGCTTACACCCGGCAGAATCAGATTGGCTGCCCATTGACGCCATTTTTGGTAATAGGGCGCTAATCACTATTTCTACACTAAGCAAGGGCGACTACACGCTATTCGTACGAAAGATGGATGGTTTTCTTCAAAAGAACATCTCCTACAAAACGGTTCAGATCACCGTTCCCCCATTCTGGTACCAGACCTGGTGGTTTTACTCACTTGCCGCCGCCCTACTGATCTTGGCCGGCGCGTGGTACATCAGATACAGGATCAACAGAGTTAAACGAGCCAGTATGGCGCTTGAACAGCAGGTAAATGCACGAACCGCGCAGCTTCGTGGTGCTCTAAAGGATTTGGAAAAGTCCCAGCAGGACACAATCTATCAAATGCAACTGCAATCCCGTCTGATGGCCTCCATCGCCCACGATGTACGTTCACCGCTTGGTGCAGCGATTACCGTTTCGGAAGAAATGCAAAAAATGATTGCCAGGGGACAGTATGAGATGGCAACGATGGTAGGAAAGAACATCGAGGACTCTATGCGACAGGTAAAAGCCTCATTGGAAGAAATGCTTTCCTACGTGAAAATTCGCATTTACAAAAAACAGGCGACGACCGAATTAGTCGATTTAAGCGCATTGATTGAAGAAAATATGCAGCTGTATGGTAAAAACACACGGATCAATGCCAACACCTTTCTCAATGAAATACCATTAAATACGTGTATCGAAACGAATGCACCGCTTCTAAAGATAATCGTCCACAATCTGATCGATAATGCCAATAAATTTACAAAAAATGGTGTCGTCCGCGCCTATGTTTCTGTGGAAGAAAAGCAGCTGCGCCTGTTTATCGAAGATTCGGGTCGTGGAATCCCAAGCGAGCTGCGCGATTGGTTCCAAGCAAACGGCAAAAATCAAAGCGAACCGGCACACACCGGTATCGGACTTGTCATGGTTAAAGAGTTGGCTCCTAGCGTGGCCGAACGCATTGTTTTAGAAGAACTGTCACCAGGGACACGAATAATAATTACTTTTAAACGGCAGATATTTAATCATCCGTCAGTGCTCACCAGTGATGTTATCGCGCCTTAATTTTCTCTGCCAATTCAATGATATTATCGACGCCAAGTTTCTCAAAAATCCGCGCTTTGTAGGTACTAACGGTGTTAGACTGGATATCCAGCAAGGATGCGATTTCTTTTACCCATTTACCGGTAATCAACAGCTCGGCAATCTCTCTTTCCCTTACGGAAAGACTTTTAATTCCAGTCGGACGTTTTCGCGCCTGTTTTTGGAATACTACCGCGTTTAGAAGCCGCTCTTGGACTGCTTCGCTCACATACCGGTTCTTTCTCATGACCGTTTGGATAGCCCGCACTGTTTCTGATTTTTCCGCAGTCTTGGGTAAATACCCATTTGCACCGGCTGACACATACTCAAGCGCGTTGAATTGCTCATCAGCCGCGGAGCATACCAGGATTGGCACCAGCTGTTGATGCTCCCGGATACGGGCGATCATGCTCGTACCTACCCCACCAGGAATGTCAATGTCCAGCAAAATTAAATCATATTGATGATTTTGTAGGTGCGACATGGCATGTTCAAAGTCTTCTGCTTCATGGACAATAGAGTGAGGGTAAAGGTCTTCGAGCACCAATCTCATGCTCATCCGTACCAAAAAATGGTCATCAACAATAAGGTAAATCATATTACAAGGCGAACTGGGTGCAATGCTAGCAAGAATAATTATGGCGGGCAACAAAAAAGATTATCGCTTAGCTTCCTTACCTAATTGCCTTGTCAATTTCATGGCTAGTTCCTCATTATTGTCCACCCTGAGCTTTCCAAAGATAGCTTGCCGATACTCAGAGACTTTTTCAATATTAATCTTTGCAGCCCCCGCAATTTGTCGGTAAGAGACATTTGCGGCCAACAAGTCAGCTATTAGCCTTTCCCTTCGGGTTAGCCCACGGTTTGCCGGATCGGCTGCAATGTGAGAAAGCAACACCTGCTGAACATCAAAACCGATAAACCGGGCTTTGCGCTGAGCTACCTGGATCGCTTCGAGAATTTCAACAGCGTCGGACTTTTTGGAAATCAGTGCGTGGATACCCGTCCGGATAAAAGCATAGATATACTGGAAATCATCTCCCAAATGCACTACAACAGCTACATCGGGATGGGACTGCCTGAACGCATCGAGCAGCGACGCATCTTTTCCGTCTACCACACCAGCATCAAGAACCAGCGTCTTAACTTGCCCTGTCTGGTAGGCAGAAAGGCTGCTTTGTAAACTATCCGATTCAAGAATGAGGGTGTCATCGAATTCACTGATGATAATTGAACGGAGGCCGATATTTAAGGCGGGATTATCTGTAACGATCAAAATCGCCATTGGATGACGGTGGATTATTGTTTTTCAGGGTTTTACGAATTAAGGGCCTTGCCTTGGAAAAAGAAAGGGTTCCAGGGCTTTAAAATACTTTGCCCTGAAACCCTTAACCAGTGATTACCTTGATACGGCGATCTTTTGTGTGCTAATAGTGCCGTCAAACAGGGTCATAGAAAGCGTATACACGCCCGGTGCAAGACTGCGTACATCCACGCCATCAGAAGGAATGCTGCGGCTGCTGAACACCTGTATACCGGCGATGCTGGTCAGTGTTATCTGTTTCACCTGACCGTGGTCGGCGATCAGAAGCTTATCTGAAACCGGGTTTGGATAAGCAATCGCCATCACACCTTTCAGCTTCACTTCACGAATGCTGCTCAATGCATAAGTGCCGTCTGCATCCACCATTTTCAGGCGGTACAGGTTGCTGCCCATGGCCGGTCTTAAATCGTTATATGAATAATCGAGCAGTGCATTGCTCTCGCCGCGAGACGCTACGCTACCGATCATTACCCACGACTTTCCATCTACACTGCGCTCGATCTCAAAGCGGTCGCTGCCTTTCTCTTCGGTTGTAGACCATGCCAGCAGTACGGTGCCAGTTTCGGCCGTTGCCGTAAAACGCGCCAAAGTAACGGGAAGCGGCTTTTCAAATGCGATGAAATAATCCTCCACTTCACCGTCTGCGGCTGCGCCATTCACGCTGCTGGTCGCAAGCGGATCGGTGGTAAGTCGGAAACGTGCGAACACACCGGTAGAGCCTGTTGCCCCGCCCAAGGTCGCGCTGGGCCAAATAAGCGTTGCGCTCGAAGCGCCGGGGGCGACTGTCGTGCAAATGCCTTCGCTGGCGTCAAATGTTCCGTTGTTATTCCAGTCGATCCAGCCGCAAAGATTCGCCGTCGATGTGGTCAGGTTAACAGTGGCAACATTGACTGTGTAGTTGACGATCGAGGTGGTAGACCCTCCGGCAATCGCAGGGAACGCCGTCACACCGTCTTCATCATTCAAGCCGGTGTTGTTATCACCATTAGCCTGCTGGCCCGGGGCTCCATCCGTTTCCGCGTCTATTGTGCTGCCCATGGTAAGGAAGCTTGTCACGCGGTGCGAGGGGCCGTTTCCGGTCGTGAGCGTACTGTACGAATCCGGTGCGTCGCCATAGTCGCAGCCAATTCCGATGGTTATGTCGTCAATGGCGAAATCGTTGCCGTTGATCCCTGGGACCTGCTGATTGTTGCGGATAATGAAATCAACAGTCCCGGAGGCGTCAGCGACAAATGTCATCGAATACTGGCGCCAGTCGGTTTCGGACGTAAACGGTATATCACCCGTCGATTGCGAGGAAATCAGACCACCTTGCAAGTTTCTTGCTTCCAGTACCAGGTTTGGAAGCACATAGCCCGGCGCGGTTGTTAAGTTAGTGGCCCAAAGTGAAAGTGAATACGATGCACCAGGGAGCAGTCCGCTAAACCGGCGACGAAAAACCTCGTCCTGGCCGAAACCTCCGTTCACATTTAGAAAGTAACCTCCTACATCGCCGGCCGTGTGGTCAGGGGCAACTGTCCCGTAGTATAGCGCCTGAAAGTTATTTACTACCGTATGGGTTTCAGCACCGTATTCATTGAAGTGGTACGGCGAGTAAATCGAAGGAAGTGACGAAACTGTTTCAGAACCAGACGCGCCGAATGTCTCAACAAAAGGGGTACCGCACGAATTTGAAATCGGTGAAGTCTGGATATTGTAATTGACGAATTCCAAATGTGCCGTCTGACCGGCGGTTACTGTTACAGTCGCTGTCCGGTTAGCAATGTCGGTGCTTACTGATCCGCCGGCAGTGTTGATTTTGATCAGTTCCCATGATCCAGGCGCTGCGTTTTCGGAAATCGTGTATGTACCTGGCGCAACGTTATAAATGATGCTATTCCCGGCACCCGCAGTCCTGACAGTATGGTCATTGAGCCATCCCCCATCTTCCCTACGCTGTATAAGTCTTCCGCGCATCGTCGTTGGAGCATCCGCCTTGGCATTGTAGGTCAGCACTGGTGTGTCCCCATCGGCGCCGGCGGAGATACCGCCATTGTTGCTTCCGGAAAGCACCCCTCCACTGTTGGGGTCTACCACCCAATTGTTTCCGGAAAGACGGTACGCTTGCGCACTGTTGACGGCCCAAACGCTGCCATCAGCAGCAACCGTGATATCTGCGAACCCCTGGGACGGATATGTTTCAGCAATCGTCGCAACATCACCGGCGACTGTGACACGGTAAACCTGTCCAGCCGTTTCACTAAGAACATATACCGACCCATCCGGCGCTACGTCCACCCGGGAACCGCAAACGTTTGGAAAACCAGTATAGCTGTTGCCGCCATTCCACCTGAAAAGATTGTAGCAACCGGCTGTGTTGAAAGCAAGCAAATATGCCGCTTGCGTAGCACCGGCCGACATCCCAATATCAAAAGCGTTGATAGTTGTCGGCGTTGTGGGAATAAAAGCGCTCCCATCCCATGTGTACATAAAACCCTCGGCGTTGAGCAGGATAGGCGTACCATTTTGATCTACATCTACGCGCGTACCCAAGCCAGGCGCAGTCGTCCAGCTGGATGAGCCGGGGGCACGGTAGTACACCCCACCATTGCCCGTTCCAGACGCCGGAGCGCCAATGGCCCAAATCGTATTGTTATTTGCCATCCCTACGTCCTGCAACGAGACGAATGCCGGATCGTCATTCAGCGTAAATGAGCTGCCGGAAGGCAGATTGGAGGTGAAACCAAAATCAACACCCGGGCTCACTTCCGATTGCGCTTTCTTAGCGATCACAATCGTGGAAAGTGGCGCCAGCTCGCGCGACGCAAAGGTGTAGGCAATATAGGAGTCCGGTGAAAGAGAACCTGTCGTGGTAATCGAGCCTGCATTGAGATCACTGCTCCCACCGAGCACCGACGTAGGGTCAATATATGAAGGGATGGCTACCCATTGAGTCCCATCCCAACCAGCAATGGTCAGATTAGCCAGCTGGCTGGCTGTCAGGCCTGCTATGCCGCTGGACGCGTCCCAGGTAAGGGTGAGCGGTGTTGCGCTCGCGCCGTCGATGTCCCAGTATTCTATCGTGCTGATGGCTGTCACGCCTGCACCCCTGCTGCTGGTAGCAAACGGACCACCGGTTGGAAGCGCCGGGTAATCTGTGCCCGTAAACAGGTTGCTGGTCGCGGCGGCATTGGGATCAGCGCGGAAGTAAGCGCCCATCGTGCCGTCGCCAGATGCGGCAAACGGGCCTAGCGAGCCGTTGTCGCCCACCGGGAAAACGAACTGACCTGAGCCGTATTTGCGCACATAGCCGTCCACATACCCGGCATCGGATGCGCCATTAGATGTGAGATTGTTACCGACAAAATTAAGAATGCCGAAATTACCAGACGCGCGCTCGGTCAAGATCACACCCGGCTGCACGCCCGCACCGCCTGCTACGAAATCATGGTTGGCAAAAAAGCTCATCTGGGCGCCACCGAAGATCGTGGTATTGCCCTGGCTGCCTTCCTGCGCCCAGCCAAAATGTGCATGGCCCATCAGGGCGGCACAAACCGCGATGCTGGCACATGCCCTTCTAGGTAATTTTATTTGTTTTAGTTTCATATAAAGTATGCTTAGTACTTTGATGTCATAAGGTTTGATCGGTTTGACTGGCAAATGCAAGTCGGCGTATGCTATCAGAATGGCCCCACGGCGTAGGTTTCTACGAACTGCAGCTCTCCGGAAAAGGAACCTGTCCAAAACCAGAAGTGAAGAGTCTGGCCTTCGGTTACAGTTACCCGAAACGCTGGCGTTGTATGGTGTGCCGTTGGCGCAACCAGCACCCATTCAGCGGTAAGACCAGCTAGTTCAAAGGTGGAAGAACTGCTGGACAATGCGGTATTTATAAAAACTTGATTACCCACCGGGTAGCTAGTGGCGCCAGTTGGCATTACCCAACGGGTTGTCACCATATATGTACCTGCTCTCGGGAAAGTAATACTAGCCCCAGAGTAAAATTGCCCATCACCCGGCACGGTTACCAGGTTTCCTAGCGTGCCGTTTACCATTCCCGGGGCCGATGGGGTTTGCCAGGTGGCACCACCGGCCGCGTCTGAGGTTAAAACCCTTCCCGCCCCTTGCGAACCGTCTGCAATCGTTACTTTGCCCGTGTTCTTGTTGATGCTGACCTTTTTGGCCGGATCGGTACTTTCCACTTCGAGATTGTTGCTTGGATCAATCGTTGTTGGGTTGGAGCCGATTTTTACCTGTGCGGAAACAGCAGTGGCCGCCGCGAGCATCAGACCGATGGTCAATGTTGGAATAAGTCGAATTGTCTTCATAGAAATTTGTAATTGATGCAAAAGAATTGCGATTCAAGAATATGCTGTTGAATTTCCGTGGGTGTTATGGAGCCAAGTTGGCGGTAAACAAACTACTCTATTTTGGTGATCGTCATATAAGCCCGGCCACATGTCCCAGTCCAGATAGGGTTAATGGGCGGGTTCCCGTCGGTTTGCATCGTATACCCTTCCAGTGAAATTGCGTCGCCCGCCGATAACCTTCCTGTATATACGACAGACTGCCAGTCACCTGCAGTGCCTCCCAACGGAGATGTGCCTTTGAAAAGCGGGCCCCCGTTTTCCGAGACAACCCAGATCCTGGTCCAAAGAACTACCCCTGCACCCGTAGTACTGTTACACGACAAACCCACCTGCACGGAGTACGATCCATTAGCAGGAATTGTGTACCGTTTTTCGGCCGGCAGCCAATTCTCACCGCCGACACTTGGGACCAGGGGCAGACGCTGTGCGGGATCGTCGTGTACCGTAAACGTAGGTACAGTCGTAGGCGCCGTAATCGCTCCATTGAATACCGTCTGAGGTATTTTTGCCGTTGAAAGTGGCAGCCATGTGGCGACTCCATTCGCATCAGATGTAAGCACAAAGCCGTTTCCCTGTGAACCGTCGGCAATAGTGACCTTACCAGTATTTTTATTTATACTGACTCTTTTGGCCGGGTCAGTGCTTTCCACTTCCAGGTTGTTGCTCGGGTCGATCGTTGTAGGGTTCGATCCGATTTTTACTTGCGCAGATGCAATGGTAGCCGCAGCCAGCATGAAACCAATGGCGAATGTTAGAACAAGTCGAGTTGTCTTCATAAGTATTAAATCGGTTGATATTTGGATAATTGAAATGCTCTACCTGAAAAGCGGTAGCGCTACTACTTCGAAGTTTTAATGATGCACTCACTACACCGGGCGTCCCTGGTTAAGCATGGCACAAACATAAGTCCGATATCAAATTATTTTTGTCGACATGAAAAATTAGCAGTCGTAGATAGCGCCCTACATTGTAGAATTTATTCTATAAAATCTACGTATCGCAATCACTTGACGATGTATAATGCCAAGGCCCAGAATGTTGACTACTACTCTGAGAGATACGGTGATCACCGCAATGCCCTGCTATCGCGCACCATTTTTGGTCAAAACCCTGGCGGTCACATAGCTTTATGGCGTTTGAAAGGCAAGAACAATTGTTCATTTACGATTGACCAGTATTACTCATTAAAATTGCCATCGTCACCTTCTGGCACGACTCGGTAGACAAGACCAAACAAAATATACCATTCTGTTGTTTGGCGAACAGCGCGTATGGCCCGGAAGCATCCACATGTGAGCTCCATGCATCACGTTGCTCAAGGCTTCTAGCGCTCAAGGGATCAAGCATTTTCAAATGGATTGCATTATCACCGAAAGAGCTATAATTGGTAAACAAAAAGCCAGCAGATTTTTGTCTGCTGGCTTCAACAATACATCCTCTATCAGTGAAAACACTGGTTTTACAACGAAGCTACAGCTACATCGAAATACCAATCTCTCTTCGGACAAGTAAAAGGTGGTTGTTCTAAAAGATTAAGGTGACGATCTGTACGAGGCCTCCCTTTGGATAGCAGCAAGTATATTTTGAGCATTAAATGAGATTCGGTTGTCATCAGCTTTCCTAAATCTCCGCAGATTAGCGTCGTTATATATTTGGCGGTAAAATTGATCGTCATAGGAATGACACGTGTCAAAGTGAAGAACAACCGTAACAATTAGTATTACTACCTTTACAATAATTCACTCTTTGATCTGTTGAATGAGTAAGCATTTAAACACTGTAAGACCGGCCATAGTTGACAAGATTATTGAAGCAATACTGGAAAGCAGTGCTTACTCTGACTGTTTGATTTATACCTTTTTTACATCAAAAACGCCTGCTTCTATCATCAAGATGGTGGTTGCTGAGCTTTCCCACAAAGGTATCCTTGTAGAAGTTGACGAGTTTGCACTGGAAACCCAGCCAGTCGAACCGATGATCAATCTTTACATATATAGAGTAGATAACGACAGACGATTAGCCTGCTGAACTTCCGTTACGAAGCTCTGCTCAAATAATAGTCATGAACAAAGTAGAATCATTGTATAACACCTGGTTAGTACACATGTAATACTCCCCAGAATTGAGGCCATCGGTTAAGTTTAGTAACTTGACATTAAACCGATGAAGACAATGAAACAAAGCCGGAGGAAATTCACAGCAAAATTTAAGGCAATGGTCGCTGTGGAGGCCTTGAAAGAACGAGAGTCTCTGAGTGAATTGGCGACCAGATTTGAGATTCACCCAACCCAGGTATCGGCATGGAAGCGGGAGTTTTTAGAGCGGGCAGGAAAAGCTTTCGGAGAAGAGCCGTCCAAAGAGGAGGAATCTGTTGACGTTGACAACCTCTTTAAGCAGATCGGCCAGTTGCAGGTGGAGAACGACTTCTTAAAAAAAAGCTGTCGCATACGGATCGACCAACTTTAATATTCAGATTGCAAGACCATGGGTGTACGAAAAGATTTTAATTATATCCTGAGTCCAAAACCTATCCTTAAAGTGCCGAAGCGTTTTGGGCTGTCTGGTGAATCACTAGGTAAGTTTCGTCCCATAGCTCCAAAAATGTCGACATACACACGCTTAAAGATGGATTGCTGATACCCTAGTGAAAGTCCTGGCCCAAAGTGTTGTTTGGATTGGTAATGTCCCCACTTTGTTGTAGTATATCTAAGAAATTCAACATGTGGCGCAAAATATATTCCTGATAAATTGTTCCCCCCGGTACCTTTCCGGATGTTCCGCTTTTGCAAGGCATAGAACCGAAATTGAATAATTGGTTGCAGTTGATAAGTGTAATCAGATACCTCATTGCCGTCAGATTTGTAGCTTCTACGAAACTCCTTACGAAAATCTGAAAAAACCTGGGCGTTGACGGAAAAGGGGCTTTGCCCGAATTTTCGCTCATAAGCGAATGCCGTCGTCAATTGAATTTTCCTCAATGACAATTCCAGGCTTGGGAGGGATACCTTCCATTGATCCTGGACAAACTGTTCACAGTTCAATATTTCACACAAAGGGGAACGGCTGGTGCGCTTCCAATCACCGATGGCCAACCCGATGTTGGTACGAGTGGATATGGCCAATTCCGTTGTTTGATCACCCGCTAACCATTCATCAGCCTGATAGTAACCATTCTGGTATGTCTGGCGAAACAGGCCAACTGCAAATTCAAATCTCCCCTGACTTAAAAACCTGCGTTGTAGTCCGAACTCGATCCCCATCCTGGATAATTCAAAACGCCTCCAGTCATATCGGGTCCGATGCTCATAGACTGCCGATAGAAAATTGCCAGTGAAATTGTTGGCACTTTTCTCCTGCCTGATTCTTTTGTCCATATCGAAATACCATTTCCCTTGAATGTTTGCCACGAAAGTACCAGCAAATTTAGGCGTGTAGTTATAGGGGTTGGTAACCCCAATATTGACACCAATTGAGACCGCAGGTAATATTTTATACTCATAGCCGATCTCATAAGTTACGTTCCTGATTTCCGAGCTATAAAATCTTCTAAGATTGTCAGGGTAAAACCCCAACCCAAACTTCAACATATGTCGGGTGGGCACTTTTGTCATGAAGACGTTTTCGTATTTGTCAATGAATCGTTGCTTGGTAAGTGTGTCGGTTTCTTGGCTAAAAGTCACTTTGATTGTATCCTGGGAATACACTAATTGTGTTGCCAAGGTAAAACAAAGTAAGACTATATGGTTTCTCATTGACAGCTAGTGTTTTACACGCAAGAGGTAATGTTGTAATACTACTCGTTGTTACAAGGTGGATAAAAACCACCTGAATGGTTGTATAGGATGTTTAAATTTTTAAAATATCTGATCTTTAAGCGCTATTGAAAATAGTCTTAGATAAATTCAGCATTAAATAGACGCGAAGTGCAATACAAAGTGTGGAATGTCAGCTGCTTGCTTCAAATAATCAGAGTACAGTTTAACGTCACCGATAGTGGTTTTATCGTAAAATTTGCCTCGATCACGGTGAGCAACAGTGAGTTTATGCAAATCGCGTATTTTACAGAAATACGACCGATAAAATTTACCCCTGATTCTTATAGATAAAATTTATTGCTGACTAGACATTAGAAAAACGAACACTTTTGGCCGTAAAGGCTACCCGAAGGTGAAATCCGAGATATTGACTCACTAATGCTCAGCTACGTTAAGATACATTACTTTGACTGCCTACAAAGCCGTCGCGCCACCATCGATCACAAACTCTGCCCCTGTCGTGAAAGTTGATTCGTCAGATGCCAGATAAAGCACAGCATAAGCGATTTCATTCAAGCTTCCGCCGCGTCCGAGCGGCGTAGCGCCGATGGCCATTTTTGCAAAATCGCCGGCCCCTTTCATGTGGGTCGTCATGGGCGTTTCCACGTAACCCGGGTGAACCGAGTTAACACGTATATTGTCTTTCGCAGCTCTGCTGCGGCCCCTTTTGTGAACGCACGCGATCCACCTTTTAAAGCCGTGTAGGCCGTTGCACCGGCTGAGCCGATGATGCCACCGATCGAGGAAATATTTATGATCGAACCGCCGCCATTACTTCTTAGGTACGGCAAAACCGCCTTTGTTCCCAGGAACTGACTGACCAGGTTCACAGATAGAACCTTGTTAAATTTTTCCAGCGTGCGCTCCTCGAACGGGGCCAGCAAATTTCCGGTCACCCCGGCGTTGTTTACCAATACATCAATTTTACCAAAAAGCTCAATCGCCCGGGCTGTAACCTGTGCCCAACCGCTTTCGGAAGATACATCCTGGACCAAATATGCCGCCGTCTGCCCCTGTGAGGTGATCTGCTCTACAACGCCCTCAAAGCATAACCATCGATGTCTGTAAGCAACACCTTTGCGCCTTCCGCAGCGAATAACCTTGCTTCTGCTTCTCCCATTCCACCGGCAGCCCCGGTGATGATCGCTACTTTGTTTTCTAATCTTGCCATGACTTTTTTGGTTAGTTCGAGGGCAAATTTAGATTGGCCTATTCCGCTAAAAATTGATGCAGATCAATGAATTCACTTGTCTTAAATCAAACTGACGATTGGCTTACATGCCCGATTTCGAAGAAAGTACTAACTTCGGCTACCTAACAGACCAGATTCCGGCAGAACTCGCCGGTTTAACCAACATGTTCGACAAGCTGCGCAAGTATATCGACCGGGTCACATCGGCCGTGATCCCGGATGAAGAATTCGTTTTCATAGAAAAAGCATTCGAGGTCAAGCGCCTCAGGAAACGGCAATTCCTTTTACACCAGGAAACCGTTTGCCGGTATATGGCATTCGTGGCCTCGGGCGCGTTAAGACAATATAGTATCGACAGCAATGGCTTTGAGCATATCACAAACTTTGCCATCGAAGATTGGTGGATCAGCGACCGCGGCAGCCTTATCAGCCAGACACCGTCCAGGTATAACATCGATGCGGTTGAAGATTCAGTGCTGCTGGTGACGACCCTTGACAAGCTGAATGTCCTTAAAGAACAGTCGCTTTCCTTTCTTAAAATGGCGCACATCCTGGATCAAAACCATTCGGTCGCCTCTCAAAAACGCATCGAGGCAAGCATTACGATGACAGCGGAAGAGAAATACCGGTACCTGATGACGGCCAACCCCGAGTTTATACAGCGGTTTCCCCAAAACATGCTCGCTTCCTACCTCGGCCTTACCCCTGAAACGATGAGCAGGGTCCGAAAACAGGTACTGGCCAAGTAGTTACCAAAACCAATAAAGACCGCCTCACCACCATGTGGGGCGGTCTTTTGTCTGTTGCCTTGCACCCTCCATTAGTCAAAAAAGCGGTATTTGAATTGATCTATATCAACCGCATTTCTTAATCCAGGTCAAAAATTCCGGAGCCACCATGCCCCAACTTTGCATTATCGAAAGCGGCTAACGAAAAACAACAGCCAGCATTCGTCAACGATCAAATTCTTAACGATTAAACAAAAACATCATGGAGACTACCGCCACATTGAACCCAAAAGCAGGACTTGGAGCACTTTTGACCCCGGATAACTGTGCATTGATACTGATCGATCACCAGCCATTCCAGTTTGCCGGCCTGAGAAGCCACGACACCCAAACCATCATCAACAATGTGGTAGGGCTCACCAAATCGGCCAAAGCGTTTGGCGTGCCTACCCTGTTTACGACGGTCGTCGAGCACCGGGGTGGATTTCTAATCAAACAGCTTCAAGACATCTTTCCGGACCAAAAGCCGATCGATCGCACCTTCATCAACACCTGGGAAGACACCAGGGTGACCGACTGGGTAAAAGCGACCGGTAAGAAGAAAATCGTCATGGCCGCCTTATGGACTGAAATATGCCTTGCAATGCCGGTCATCCAGGCATTGGGTGAAGGTTATGAAGTGTATATCGTCACTGACGCATCGGGCGGCGTAAGCCTTGAAGCGCACGAAATGGCCGTGATGCGCATGGTCCAGGCTGGCGCTGTGCCACTGACCTGGACGGTTTTTGCCTCCGAGCTGCAACGTGACTGGGCCCGCACCGAAACCGTGCCGGCGCTGGCGGAAATGCTCATAGAACACATGGGCAACGTGGGCACAAGCCTGAGCTGGGAACTACAACTACTCGCAACGCCTTCTGCCGCTTCGTTGGCCGCTCCGGAAGGTATTTAAGTCCCCTGACATCAATACAATCATTTCTAGCACAGCCGGCGACTTCGTGGGGCCGGCCAAACCAAATTAAAATCATGCAGCAAACAATCGGAATTATCGGCGCCGGCCACATCGGCCAGACCGTCGCCCGTCACCTGGTAAAGGCAGGGCATAAAGTTATACTTAGTAACCAGCGTGGGGCGGATGCGCTTCAAAGCCTGGTAGCCGAGCTCGGCCAGAACGCGCGGGCCGGATCGGTCCAGGATGCTGCCCAGGCAGAGATCGTTTTACTTTCATTGCCGTGGTCGCAAATACCATCCATTACTGGTATTGCCGACTGGAATGGGAAGGTCGTGATCGACGCGACAAACCATTTCATCTCCTATGCACCCGACTTTAAAGTGGAAGACCTGGGAACAAAAGCATCCAGCGAAGTAGTAGCAGCGCTTCTTCCCGGAGCAAAAGTGGTGAAGGCATTTAACACCATCTTTTACAAAACGCTTGCCGAAGATCCCCGGGTCGCCGGCGGTAACCGGGTACTTTTCGTTTCCGCCAACGATGCAGCAGCCAAAACGCAGGTAAGCCGGCTCATCGAATCGATCGGCTTTTCGCCGGTAGACCTGGGTGATCTGGCAACGGGCAGCAAGCTGCAACAGGCGAAAGGGCCGCTGGCGACCCTTAACCTGGTCAAATTGTAATACAAAAAAAGCCGTAGCCCTCTCAGGACTACGGCTTTTTGCCGGCTGGCCGGGATTACCATCCCTGCTCGGTAGGCAATACGAATACTTCCGAGACGTTCACGTGGGCGGGTTGCGAGACCGCGTACAGGATGCTGTTACCGATGTCTTCACCTGTCAGGAAGGTCATCTGTTTGGCCAGCTGCTCCATATCGTCACGGTATTTAGGATCGGAGATATGGTCGTACAGTTCTGTGGCGACCGCACCGGGCTGGATATTGGTGACACGGATCTTGAATTTGGGAGCGAGCTCCATTCTCAGGCCATCGGAAAAGGCGGCGATGGCGAATTTGGTGGCACAATAAATCGAAAGCCCTTTGAAAACCTTGCGGCCGGCGATAGACGACATATTGATGATGTGTCCCGAGTTCTGCTCTTTCAGGTAGGGCAGCACTGCCGCCGTCGAATTGAGCACGCCTTTGATGTTGACATCGATCATCCGGTTCCACTCGTCTACTTTCAGGCTCTCGATGTCCGAAAGCGGCATCAGTCCCGCATTATTGACCAGAATATCAATAGTACCATAAGCTGCAACAAGTTCTTCAACGCCGCGCTTAACGGATTCAGGATCTGTAACGTCCATTTGAATGGCAAAGGCTTCTCCGCCGGATAAAGTGATCTCATTTTTCAGCTCGTTTAATTTGTCTATTCTACGGGCGGCAATGCCGACTTTGAATCCGTTTGCCGCCAACACTTTGGCAGTACCAGCGCCAATCCCACTTGAGGCGCCGGTTATTAGGGCTATTTTTGATTGCGTTTCCATTGCTTAAATCGTTTAAATCTGTGATTGCTAATTGATTGTTTGTTCAGATCTGACATTACAAAGGTATACTGTGAACCTGGCCTGGCAGATGCAAGCTTCAAACCGATAATTGCGAAAAACAAACAATCTAACGTTCCCTTCGGATACAAAGGAAAAAGGCCGGGTTTCACATCCACCTGGGAGGTAAAATCCGGCCTTTGGCCTGATATGGAAAGTGTATGCCTACAAGTTTTCGGGCCTGAACCGCTCAGGAAATGAGATGTGCTCACCCGAAACCATAAATGTGCCCCCGCCCCGGTAATGCACGGTTCGAGGGAATTCGGGTCTAGTAGCTACATGTGCTTTCACTACTTCCAGGATAAAGAAACTATACTTGTCCAAAAGGCTCGCATCTTTCACCTTGCACTCGAAGCTGGCGTAACATTCGTTGATCAGCGGAGCGCGTACAAATTGCCCTTTGCCTTTTGTCAGCCCAAATTCGGCGAATTTGTCGATCTGCCGGCCCGTACTGTTGCCGATGCCGATCACCGTATCGATCATATGCAGCTCCGGGATATTGATTACGCATTCCCCGCTTTTCCGGATCATATCGAAACTGTGATTGTAGCCAACAATGTAACAGCCAATCAGGGACGGGCTAAAATCCATCACGGTATACCACCCCATTGTCATGATATTGTCCTCTCCGTCGCAGCTCGAACTTACCAGCACGATCGGGCCTGGTTCCAGATACCGACGAATACCGTCGACTGGAAAATCGCTTTTTTTATAGCTCGTTTTCATGATTTTTAATTTTTGGTTGTACTAGCAAAGTTCGTACTAACCAGCAATGCAGCCATTGCAATAAACGATCAGATCCTTACAAATATCAAACAACAAAAGAGGCACCTTGCAGCGCCTCTTCTTCTATTGGTAAAAATGCCTTTACAAAGACCTGAATGCGGACGGAGATACCTCGGTATGTTTCCGGAAAAAGTTGTTGAAATGTGCAGGCTCTTCAAAGCCGAGCGAATAACCGATTTCGGCGATGCTCCAATTGGTATGTTTGAGCAGCGCCTTTGCTTCGCTGACCAACCTGGTGGCGATCAGGGCAGATGTGGTTTTGCCGGTTGTTTCTTTAATGGCTCGGTTCAGATGGTTGATATGCACGTAAAGCTGGTCGGCAAAATCCTTCGGAGAGCGCATCGTAAACCGCTGATCGGTCGAATCGATCGGGAACTGCCTTTCCAGCAGCTCCGAGAAAATCGAGGTGATCCTCGCATTGGCATTGACCTGGTGGTGAAGCGTCTCAGTAGCGTCCATTTTCAATGCATAATGGATCAGCTCGGTGACGTAGCTGACCAGCAGGTCCTGTTTAAAACGGTAATCCGAGCCTATTTCGTCGATCATCTTTTGGAAGATCCCGCTGACAAAATCCTTCTGATGCTCGTCCAGGATATAAGAAGGTTTGCCGCCAATGGCAAACATAGGCAGCTCTCCGAGGTTGCTTCGGAGCTTTTCCATGAAAAACGCTTCCTTGAAAATACAGAAGTAGCCTGTATTCCCCTCGGCAAGCGTCTCCCACCGGTAAGGCACATTCGGGTTAAAGAATATCAGCGACGTACCCTTTACATGCAAGGTTTTGTCGGCATAATGGAACAGATTGTCGCCGGTGATCAGGCTGATTTTATAAAAATCCCTTCGCGCGTAGGGCACAGTGACCTGCCCTTGCGGGTTGACACTGTCTTCCACCACAAAAACATTGAAATCACCGATCTCGCGTTGAATGTTTGCCGGCGTTCCTGAAAATTTGTGCTGGTAAAACTCTTCAAGTGTTTCTGTACTAGCCATAGTGTTTGGATACCTTTGAGAATATGTAAAGATACACAATGCGGCCGACCGCTCAGGCGCGTCCACCTGCGTTTTTTAGCCCAAAATGGATCATCTGGACCACATAATTGCGCATCAGGTCCAGCTTGTGGGCATATCCGGAAGTCAGTTCGGCAACAAGCAGTTCGAAGATCCGGCTTACCGCAGCTTCCTGCTCCCTACTCAGCTCGACTACCCATTTGGGCTTAGCCGTAAATATGGAAAGCCGCTCGATGCGGCGGGCCAGCTTATCGGGCATGAATAGCGGCACGAACGCGCAGTAAAATCCCTGCCGCCCGGCGAGCGGCCAGTTGCCGGCCAGCAGGGATTGCCCGCTGGTAAACAGCAGCTGACCGGAGTCTTCCAGGTGCAGGATCACCCAGCAGCCAGGCAATTGCCCCGCCGCCAAAGGGCCTTTGGCAGCGAGGCAATCGATCCGCCCGGCGTGGATATTGGTGGCGGTAGCTTCCATAGCGATGGGCCGGTCTTATTTCTGTTTGTAAAGCACCATGCCGGCATGGTACAAAATACCATCCCGAAATTCCCCGTCGGCGGTAAAGCCGGTGTCGTCCTTGTAGTCAATATGATTGCCTGTGACTTTGTAAGAACCCTGGTAGGCGCTTTCACGTTTGCCCCTGGCTTCGTCGTAACGGTTCCCGGGCAACAGGTTGTGGCGTATGTAGCCGTCGGCTGTCATCCACATGCCGATATATTCTTTACTTTCCTGCATTGCTTGCTTGGTTTCCATAGCGTTTGGTTGGTTGGATTTACATTGAATGAATAGGATCGCCAGGGCGGCCAGTATGCCTGCCCTGACAAGTTGCTTGATTTCCATAGCGCCGCTACAAATTACATTGCCTGCGCTGCACCTACTTTCTCCGGGGCCAGTTGGCGGAGCAGCCCATAAAAATCAAAGTAGGAATCCGCGCGCTCGATCTTGCCCTGGCGCAGTTTGTAGACATCGCAGAAATTGACCTGCATGCTTACACCGGAAGGTTGTAAGGTTCCTGCCGGTGAATGGAACACGCCTTTGTGGGTACCCCGGCCGATCCCCTGGGCAATCACGTAATCACCAAATGCCACCAGGCTTCTGACCTCACAGGTTGCATCCGGAAAAATGCCGAACCAGCTCACCCAGGGATCGATAATCGCATCCTTTCCGGTGGTAGTGTAGTCGAATGGCACGTCTAGCCATTCACTGAAATCCGCTCCAAGGCTCCGGATGTATTCCAGGTCCTTGGCGTTGACAGCCTGATAGAGCTTTTCGATGACCTGCTTGTTGTCAAAAGGCTCCACTTTTTGCAGCATTGTGGCCTGCATGGGGCTAGATAGCCAATCATTGATGTCAGCAGTGAATGCTTTCAGGTGAGGGGTATTCAAATGCGCCTCAAAGGCCTCACTATCGCTCCAAGACTCTCTGACGTGGAACTGGTTTTCGTCCGATTCGGCGGTGAACACCTCGTAAGCCACTTTACCAGGCTCCGAGCCTGACAGTGTAAGCAGGTTCAGAAGGGAATCCTTCAAGTTTTGTGCGGATTCGGAATCTTTTGTGTTTAGAGTAATCCATGCAGTTTTCATCTTTGCTATTCGTTTAAGTGGTTAAATTTTCGATATAGCAAAGGTATATTGGCCCGGCAGGGCCGGGTTAGCAGCAAAGAAACAGCTTCTTGCGTAAATCAAACATTGATCTGATTGGCCAGCATAATCAGCAATTTCCATCTCACATTCTACTGTATCGCGGTCTTACATTAGGCGACGCACAAAGCTAAATTACATTTTAACACCTACTTGACGTTATTTATCGAACCAGATATGCGGTCAGAATTCTTCGAAGCAAGAATATCGAAAATTCGCAGAAGTACACTTTAACGACCGAATAAATCTGACACCGAAAGATATAACTAATAGTTATGAACCGGACATTATTGATTTGACCTCGTTCCTCTCGATACGCCGGTAGTATAGCTTAAGCTGAATTGCTATGAAGAACTTTATGAACTGTCACGATATAGTGAGAATTACTAACCTCATTGACACCCGAGAATAAAATGTAGTTCTCATGATTACGGCTAAACTTATTCCCCGCGCAGGCTCTTCACGGGGTTCCTTAACGCTGCTCTGACACTTTCAACACTTACGGTTACCAAGGCAATTCCTATTGCAAGCACACCGGCAACCAGAAATGTCGATAACTCGATGTCAGTTTTATACGCGAAGTCCTGCAACCACCAGGTCATAGCGTACCAGGCAAGTGGCGAAGCAAATAGAATAGCCAGAGCCACCGGCCTGAGAAAATCCCTGGACAATAGCATGACGACGCTGCCAACGCTGGCTCCCAGCACTTTTCTTACACCAATTTCCTTTGTACGATTTTTAGTTGTAAACAGCGCCATACCCAAAAGACCTAAACAGGCGATACCAATTGCTATCAGAGCAAACCAACCCAACAGATCGGCCATCCGTTCATCCGATTCGTATTGCCTTTGAAAATGATCATCCAGGAAAAAAAATTCAAACGCATTTCCGGGAAATGCTTCCTGATAGTTTTTTTGAAGCATTGCTATTGATTGCGCCGGGTGATTGCTTCGTAATGCGATCGTCAAAAAGTTGCTGTTCCAGGGTATATGTTGAAAAACAATAGGACGATTTGACGTTTTGAGCGATTGCTGATGGAAGTCATTGACGACACCGACAATCTTCTTAGGTATCACGTTGCCAATTTCCTGATTAATCGCCTGTTCAGTGGATGCAAAGCCAAAAGCTTTCAATGCACTTTTGTTAATAATAACCGATTCGTTATCAACCATTAAGTCCTTACTGAAATTTCGTCCCGCCAGCAGCTTAATGTTATACGTGGGTATAAAATCTTCGTCGACAGCCAACATGTTGCACAGTTTAAAATCGGCGGCAGCCTGATGGAACCTTTGCCATTCGGCCGTCCAGAATATTTCCTGCCCTG
The DNA here is from genome assembly GCF_000382205.1 of Dyadobacter beijingensis DSM 21582. GTDB lineage: Bacteria > Bacteroidota > Bacteroidia > Cytophagales > Spirosomataceae > Dyadobacter > Dyadobacter beijingensis. The sequence continues at coordinate 1,626,579 of NZ_KB907786.1, read as the reverse complement.
GAACTTCGGAGGAAGCAGTTACCCGGCGGACACCTGTATGCGATAACAGCCGGTCCTTAAAAAAGCGAATGTCATTGGTAAAGCTGTCTGTTCGTAATATTTTGGGGGCTTTCACTACAAGCTGCTGATTGATATTCATCCCCAAATCCTGCTGCTGCATGAAAGTAAGCTGTTGATTAATGACCATAGTGGCAATAATCAGGAAAATCGATGCTGTAAACTGAACCACTACCAAGGATTTACGGAACGATTCGCCGCCGGTTTGCTTAGGCAAATACCCTTTTAAAATTGCAATCGGTTTAAACGAGGAAAGGACAAATGCAGGGTAAAATGCGGAAAGAAAAAACCCGAGAGAAATGACGGTTAAGGATATGGCCCAAAACAGGGGGTTCAGAAGCATGGAAAAGTCATTGGTAGTCCGAATCCAGTCAGGAAAGATCAACAGCGCGATCAGGAAAAGACCAATTCCGATGAACACAGATAACAAGTTAAAACCGATAGACTCGACAATGAATTGCAGGATCAATTGTCTTTTTTCGGAGCCCAGCGCTTTACGGAGACCTACCTCCTTGGCTCGTTCAATACCTCTGGCCGTAGATAGGTTTATATAATTTAGCCAGCCAATGACCAGAATCAGGAAAGCAACTACGATAAGCACGTAAACGATACCAATTCTTCCGTTTGGTTCGACTTCTGATGCTGTTTGAGAATGTAAGTGAATGGAACGAAGGGGTTGTAAAACGAACGTTTGCCTGACCTGATACCTCCTTAGTTGGTTACCAATATGCTTTTCGATTACACCGGACAGCCCTTTCTCCAATGCTTTCGGCAACGTGCCTGGTTTGAGCAGCAGATATGTATAGAAATTGGCCCAGTACCAGCCTCCCGTGGCAAACTGCTGATTTTTAAGCAGATTCTGTATCGCAAAAACAAAATCGAAATGGATATGACTGTTCATTGGAATATCGGCAAACACCCCTTCCACGATGTAGTCCCCCCCTGCCATTCTGAACTTAACGAAAGCGTTTTGCCAATCGGATTTTGCCCACCAAAATACTTCAGAGCCATTGTTTCTGAAATCACAACGGACTCAGGCCGACGCAGTACCTGATTGGCAGCACCTTCTAGCAACGAGAATGAAAAGACATCGAATAAAGAAGAGTCGGCATAAAATGCCCTTTTCTCGTGATAACTGACCAATTCTCCCGATGGTTTCCGGTAACTGATCATACCATCTGCCCGGTGCAGCCGAACAAAATTCCCAACCTCAGGAAAGGTTTCTTTGATGGCCGGAGCTTCGGCGTAATAGCTGACTGTACTGCTGTTGGTAAGAACACCCTGTTTATAATCATCAAGTCGAATACGATAGATGTTATCTGCATTGGTATGGAATTCATCATAGCTTAGCTCAGAGAACACATACTGCGTAATCAAAAGAAAAGTAGCTATACTAACAGCTAACCCAAATATCGTAATGAACGAAAAGGCTTTATTCTTCAACAGATTACGCCAGGCAACTGTGATGTAATTTTGTATCATAACCAGCGTGAGTTTAAATCGGACAATGAATCTTTTATCCTACCTTGATTATTACACGCTAAATATATAACTTATTTATTAGTTATAAAACTATTTGCTTAGTTTATAAGATAGAGCCATTTATTTTTACAGTGCCTTTATCTTGTCACAATCAGGTGCATATATAGTCAGACGTACATATGTGGACATCGCCGGTGGCAATAGTATACTTTATTCCGGCGAAACACGAGTTAATCAGACTATATCAAGCTGTTAGAGCATTGTGGCCGTGATTTCTACAACCAATGAGAGGTACACTTTAACGACCGGATAAATTTTGGCATCGCGCTCATAACTAATGGTTATACTCATGCGATTTAAAAAGTATCACATCGCAATATTACGATAAAATACCTTACATATGTGTTTGCAGCCTGGGAGCTACCAAGACTGAAGTATTCACCAAACAGCAAAACCGCGTTGCAGATTTGGCAAAAGCATTTTGGCCTCTTCGGAAGGTGTACTAACTATCATGGCCGAATTCACAAAGGCGTTAGAAACCCCTATTTTTTGAGTGGATATCCGTATCACACTTATAATCTCCCCTGAGAAACCTTATACTGCGCCTCCGTTGCACTGTTTACGTGCAGTTTCCTGTAAATGCTCTTGATGTGAACACGCACCGTTTCCACCGAAATCACCAGCTCCGAGCTGATCATTTTATAGCTATATCCCTTTACGAGCAGTTCGAGAATTTCGTTTTCGCGTTTGCTAAGCAATTCAAGGGCCGGGTCCTTTTTCGTTTCCAGCCGGGGGATGAAGCCAAGCACCTTGCGGGCGATCGGGCCGGACATCGGCGCGCCTCCGTTAAGCACTTCGTTCACCGAGGCCTGTAACGATTCCAGGTTCTTTTTGAGAATATACCCATTAGCTCCCGCGCAAATTGCGTTAAAGACATTGTCGTCATCTTCAAATACTGTAAATATGAGAACCGGCGTGTCCTTGTTGACGGTACGAAGGTCCCTGACCGCACTCACACCATTGCTATGCGGCATTTCAATATCCATAATAACAACATCGGGCCGATAACGGGCCACATCTTTTTTGACAAAACTTGCGTCTGTCATGGCCCCAACGACCTCACATGATTTGTCCCATTCGAGCATTGTCACCATGCTGTCGCGCAGGGCTTCGTTGTCCTCGTATATCAGTACTTTTAGCGTCATATTTCAAAAAGTAACACTGGTTTTGGGCCGGGACTTACTACATTCAGATTAGGGGGATTTGTATTGCAACCTGAGTCCCAAAGTCACCGGGGATAATCGACAGGCTCCCGCCCAACTGCATAGCCCTATCCATCATGCTTTTTGTTCCGGTGCCGGTCCCCTCCCCCTTCCATTGCCCATTGTCATTGATTTTCATTTCAAGCGTATGCCTGTTTTTGTTAATCGATATCGCCACTTTAGATGCGTTTGCATGTTTGGCAATGTTACTGATAGCTTCTTTGCAAATCAATAACAATTCCTTGCGCGTCTGAAGGGGTAAATCCTGATCATTCAATTCCTGGTCGAAAGAAATTTCAATATCGATATCCAACGCCTCAAGGGTCTGGGCTGCATACTCCCTGATGCGGGTTACCAGACTTTCCATTTTCTCATTCTCCGGACGGATGGCCCAGACGATGTCACTCATCTTCTCCTGAACCGTCTTACTTTGCCCGACAATCTTGCCCAGCATTTCCTGTGCCTGTTGCGGATTGGAGTAAAGCGCTTTCTGAGATACGTTGCTGAGAATGTTGATGCTCGTAAGCGTGCTGCCGATTTCATCATGCAGGTTTTTGCTGATACTATTCCTGATAGCCAGCAAATCCGCTTGCTGTTGTATTTTCTTTTGGAGTTTAAATCTGTTAAACCAGGTGAATCCTGCCAAAAGGAAAAAGGCAAACAGTGCAAGGAGCAGGTTTCTGATTCCCTTTTGGTTCTCCAACTGATTGTCGGTCAACTGACTTTCCTTTTGCGCGATCGCCAATTGCTGGGCTTTATTTTTGTTGATCAGGCTTTGCTTTTCTAGCTCCTCGTCCTGCAACTGTTTCTCGGCCGACAACAGTTCTATTTCCGCTTGCTTTCTTTGTGCTTCCAATAAATTGCCTGCTATTTCGGCCCGTTGCTTCTCGATCTGAAGTTGTTTTAATTGTTGAAGCGTATTAAGCCGCGTTATCTCAGAGTCCTTCTTTTCGGTTTCATATAAGGTGCGAATTTCAGTGATCTTGGCCAGATTGCTCTTTTCCAGAATGCTATCGCGATAAGCCACATATTTTTTGTGATTGAAATACGCATGCTCGAAATGCCTGCGCGCGGAATAGAAACTGCTGATCTTATCGTAGGCGTTGGCAATATTCTCCTTGTTATCCATCGAAGTTGCAAGCCGCAGGCCTTTTTGATAATAACCGATCGCCTCGGCGGAATCACCGTCAGCATTGGCCAGATTACCCGCCGAAACGTACATCCGCGATAGCATTTGTTTATCGTCGATTTCTTCGAAAACAGTAATCCCCTTTGTTTGCCACCTCAATGCTTCCTGGAAGTTTTTGGTCCTGGAATAATAAGCGGACAAAGCCGAAAACGCCGCGCCGATCATTCTCCCGTTCCGGGATTGCTCTGCACATTTTACTGCTTCTTGTAAATGACCCAGCGACAGCAGGAAATCTCCTTTTATCAGGTATAGTTGCCCAATGTTGATATTCGTATTGGCGAGCCCTCTCTTATCGTCCAGTTTCCGCCGGACTTCAATACTTTTCAACTGGTAGCGAATGGCCTCGTCTATCTTTCCCAGCAAATAATACAGCGAAGAAATGTTGCTGTACGTTTCTCCCATGCCCTTCTCAGAGCTATTGTTTTCGTATAACCTCAGGGCCCTGAGAAAATGCTCCAGCGCTTTGTCCTTTTCTCCTTTACCGAGATACATCGAGCCAAGATTACTGTAAACCTCTGCTGTTTTCACCGAACCTTCATTTTCCAGGCCGAGGGCAAGTGCCAGTCCCAGATAATTCTCCGCCTCTTTGTGTTTGCCCGTTTCGATAAACCGGATTCCCTGCCTGTTGTATACGTTGATTAAAAACGCCGTGTCCCTGAGTTGTTTCACCATGGGCAACGCAAGTGAATCGAACCGGTTCATTTCATTAATTTTTCCGACTAACTGACTTATTTCAGCCAGTTTGTCGTAGCACAAAACTACCCGACGCTTTGCGTTGGCATGAAGGGCAAGTTGCAACGCTTCTCTCAGTTTGGAGGATGCAGAATCGTATTCGGAACGCTTTGTATAATCCTCGGACGAAAGAATGAGGGATTCAAAAAGAGGACGGGAACCAGTACTTGTGGCCTGGCCCAAGGCCCGACCGTCGCTTATAAATATAAGCAGATGAAACAGGAGAACGATGAAGGCCGTGAGGTTCATATTCTGACTGAAACGGATCTAAACACAGTGCCATGAGGTGCAAATCCTTTTCAGTACTAAAATATTATTTTTAGGCTTGAAATAATAGCATTTCAAGAGGCGATTTAGCGTTCGGCATTACGCCTCCCACCGTTTTCCCGTTTGCTCGGTTACGCTAGTGGAACACGACTCGGTGTGCTGTTTTTTGCCCGCCGGTTTCAATCAGCAATTGATAGACCCCGGCGTTCAGCCTGCCGACAGGCTTTACCCATATCATGTTGTCCGGCTCGGTTGTTGTGGTAATCCGCATAGCTTGTCCTGAGACTTCTACAAGTGAGAGTTTTGCGTTCTTTGGGTCAGAAATCCGGACCCGGAAACCCCTCGCGTCCGCAGGGTTCGGAAACGGCGCGTTCGCAAGCAGATATTGCTCATCTTCCTCTACCAACTCCGACATCCTGGCTTTGCCTTTGGCGCCTGTTTGAAATAAGGAAAACCAAACGCCTCGCAAAGTCCTCTCAATGGATACCCCGGGTTGATAAACAGAGTATAGATAGCGCCCCTCTGAATACAGGCCCCAGGGCACGACGGGTGCACCCACGGGAACCCAGGCACCGGGGTCCCGCATCATCTGTACCGGCCTGCCGGGCACATAACTTGACGATTGCGCATTTGTGTTCCAACTCAGAATAATATCCCATACTCCCGGAGCGTCAATGATGTAGTTGATATTGATCCTTCCCGGAGCTGCTTCATCATCCTCAGCAGGAAACAAGCCAACGCTAGTAGCATAGGACGCGCCAGTTGGCTTTGCTCTCCGTGTGAGCGTAATGGGTGTGTAGGTAAATTCGTCGATGCCTACGAAATAGGTCCTGCTAATGGTCGAGTCGGTCCACACGGTCGAGAGTTGTGTGGTCCGGGCCATTACAAAAAACCTTTCGGCATTAGCCCCCTCGACCTTTGGAATAAAGACACGGCCAAACCCTCCCGAAATCTCTTTTAAACAAAAATGTCCCTTTACGAACCTGACGATAGACGTGCCGCGATTCTTGGTCGCAAGATCGACCCAGTATTTGGTCTCGATACCTGCAGGATTATCAATAATAAAAATACTCGGATAGATTCTATCAGGTGAACTATCATCAATTCTGATCATCTGACGTGACATTCCACCCATCCTGACTTGATAAGGATTAATCGTCCCATACGGACGTACTATTTCCATATTACCCAGAATATTCAGTGTAAATGGTCTTGATCCGGTCAGCAAGCCAAGCACTTGAAGATCATAACAAAATACATCAGAATTAATATGTACGATGCGACCAAAGTCACTAACTCTCACATTATCATATTTACGTGGCACAAAGCCCGTTGACCAGGTTAGTGGGTCTTCCCACATCATCCGAATGCTTGGCCTGCTAACAGATGTAACTAATGTGGGCACATAGGCAGTCAAAGGATATGCCACAGGGGTGCAAACCCAGCCTGTAAGTGGCGGAAAACGGTAAGTTACACCCGCTTCTGTCAGCATCCGACTGGGGAAACGGGAGGTGGCTACCAAATGCTCCGACATTATTCCCGCGACTTCTTTCAAAGAAAGTACCTCCCAGCGTCCTGTCGGGATGCTCCATTTGATCTTTTGAGGGCTTTTGAACGCGCCGTACTTCCGGTCGGCCCGAAATTCGACATATCTATCGGGGCTGGTTTCGTAGTAGGAATACCTTCCGTTGATCACGCTGTAAGGTGTGGGGTCGCCGTCCAGGGCGATATCCCCATCGAATATCCTGGCCAGCGCCGGCAAACCTGAAAGCACAAACAGAATTATCACTAGATTTTTCATAGCACATGTGATTTAGAGAATTTACCCGAAGAAAAACCGCACATCAAGGCTCTGGCTGGATGGGGATTTTAAATCCTTTCGTTCAAGTTGCTTGGTAGCTAACACATGATCAATCGGCATGATCACTATCGGAGCGATGAAAAGTCAAGCTTCCACTGACCTTCGCGGTTGTTTGCTTCATCCATTTCATTCACAAGGTCTGTTGCGTCCACAAAACACCTTAAATCTATAATTCTCGATGGCGGCAGGTCCCTTTCCAGAAGAAATATCGTTCCATAGAATTCAATGGTTGCCCCGGGAGCAATGTTTCTGTCAATGTCTCCACGCTCTTTGTTGACATCGCATAGGTAGGACCCGTCTGGTTGTAATTCGCTAGGTGCAAGCGTGGGAACTTCTCTCCTTTGAAAATAGCGCATAAAAATCTTTGATGACGGCGATGCGAAGGCGGTTTTTCTCCCTTGATTCGTGACATAAAACGTAAAACTGATAGCAACAGATCGGCCCCTAGGGTCGCCAACAGGAGGATAAAATGCCCTGGAGCGCTGAACTACCCCTGTTATACGTAAATCAGGGCCAATAGATACGACACGTTTGTTGGCATCCTGTTCAGAAGCGGTTACACTCTTTGAAACTTCGGGAACCACTGTTGCCTGTTCAGACTCGTCACAACTCAGTAACAGGTAACCCATGCTGATAAGAAATAGAAATTGCTTTTTCATTATGATGATATTACGGACTGGTTAAAAATACCTGTGTGCGAGATAATTGCGATGAACAAATCATTACAAATTTCTCCAGAACCAATAAGCCCCGCAATAACATATTAGGGTTAGAAGTTTACCCAACCGATCAGCGCCTCTAACTAATATGATCAACTGCCGGTTTTAGAAAACAGGAAGTATTTCAGACCGCTAGGACACGACAATCATGTGCTTCTACCCCCTGTTTGAGCTGTATGAATTGGGGAATAGAACAACGTCGTGACAAGATGATTATCGCAGTTTGGCGAGTGTCGGCTGAGTACAGAAAAACCACCGAATAAATCGAAAGGATAAGATTCTACAATAGCGGCAAAATTCATGTGGACGTCTAGGGGATGCCAGACAAGCTGCCTGAAAAGCTTTGGGGAAGACGATAGCGGGCTGATTTGCCGGAGTGTTACCCAGGACAGCCGTTCGGCTAGCGCGCATCTCGCCCGGATATGGTTAGAAAAGGATACGGCTAAAAATACCATGGAGCTGGCCAGGTATCGGCAGCAGCTGCAAAGGCATGCTTAGATACAGGAAAGGAGAAAGGAATGAGCTGGGATGGTAAAGACTTGTATTTTAACCCTACCTAGGAGTTCCGTCAGTTTTTATACTGGCGTCGAATGGATCATTAACCATTAGCGTAGCTTTATACAGCGTATCTAATCTGTTTTCTCTTTTAGGTAAAAGAAGCTCATCGAAGGTGACTTCATCATCAACCAATTTTTTCAAAAAGGCTTCGTCAAAATTTTTGTATTGGCCAGACCATCCACTTCCTTGATCTCCACATAGTGACAATAGCTTTCTGGTTGGGCTAAAATTTAATATAATCCCAGCTTTTTGCACTACTTCGTAATATTCCTTGTCTTTACTACTTTCATTATAAAAGCCGTATAGCTTTTTTATCGCATCTCTCTCTGTTTGCGCTTGTGGCATTTTACGATCAAAATATGCAGTGTCCACAGCGGGATCTAAATCGTCATTACAAGCAGCAAAAAATGCAATAAACATGACGGATAGCATAATTTTTATTACATTTTTCATGACATAGCTGAAATAACTTGTTCATGACAAAAGTATGTTATAAATGGTTACATTCAACGCATCTATGTTATCGTAATTTTATTTTCGTCCAATAGTTAGGTAGGAATACCCTTTTCTAAAAAGATCTTCCAATACAAAAAGCAAATTGGGGGAATAACACGTCTCCATTAGTGTCACCTTGCAGGCCGGTATGAAGACCAAACGAAATTTTTCTATTTGGGGAATAATTCATGAATAATCGAATTAATCCGCCAGGTGAATAGGTGCTTTGAGGCGTGGTATTTTCGGCAAGCATTACAGGGAAAGGCAAACCGGTTCCAGCGGGATAGTAAGTTGCCAAACTGTTAGGCATAGATGACGACTGGTAGCGAAAGAGAACACCAGCCTTGATACCAAGGCTTATGTATTCGGAGCGTACAAAACTATATCCCGCTATTCCCGCGAGTTGAATCCCTGCAACTGTGTACCTGTATGAAATGTCATGTTTTTTCTGATTTTGATCAACATAAGCCTCCGGATACTCTCCGTTGTGAATACTGCTTCCGGCTTCGAATGACCAAAGAAGCCTTTTCCTTATATACTTTTGAAACTCGAAGCCTTGAATTACCCCATTTAAATCTCCTGTGCCGTGGCCAGAAAATCCAAATGAAGCCCCCACTGTTCTATTTGGTAAATTGACTTCCTGAGCATTAGCAAGGCTGTTTAAACCACAAAAAATTAATAGAATTAGTCCTATTTTCATATGTTGAGCTTTGGCAGAACGTTGGGTCAATTCTAGCGATTCTCTATTGATATAAAAAGAGTTAAGTTATCGACGGGCAGATATTTTCGACCGGGTAGGCACACTTTCTTGACAAACGGTTACATATTGGATGATGAGTGTGGCCAATTTTGATTGACCGGCTCTAGCGGAAGTAACGTTGAAAAATCTAATCCTTTTCTTTACATCAGCGAGAAGCGATACAGCACGAAATTCAGAAAATGGGGAAACCGTTCAGATAACTCATTTTATGTCAAATGGGAAAACACAGAATAAGGGCTCGGCGGTCTCTGAAAGTTCTTCGATTAGTACAAGGATGTGAAGCTTTTGTGGGCAAGACAACGAAATTGCACTTGATTGTGTCATAATTGCAAAAAACTTGTTCTATGAGACTGATTTTCTTCTCAATTTTCTTTTTGACAACTACAATGGCTCGTGCACAGTGGAAAACGAGTTTAGGGGTTAATATTCCTCCGGTCATAGCCAAGTCCGTTGAAATTAGCTCAGAATTAAGCCGACATCCAGCATATTCGTTGAATTTTAATATTGGGCATACATTCAAAACGGGGCATACCGGCTTAATAGATCGTAAAGTCAATGACGGGATCAGAGAGAGAAGGACGTCTGGCACTTTCGTTAAGGCAGGGGTAAGGTTATATCCTACATCGACCTCGGGAAAGAAGAAAAGAAACCATTTTTTCGTAGGAGCAACCCTAATTTTGTCACAGTACAAGCAAACCGCTTTACGACAAAATTTATTGAATGATACCGGGGGTATAGATATCCGTACACCTGTTTCTGTAAAGGGAACAACCCTGTTTCCTGCTGCGACCATTGGGTTTCAGCATAACTTGACCAAATTTCTCATACTGGACTGGGGTGTTCAAAAATCGTTTGTTTTTCGGGAGAATAACTATTTGGGACTTAAGGACCGTAACTATCAACCAGGTGCAGGATCTGCACAATCAGATCCATTTATCGGATATTTCCAAGGTATTGTAGCTTTGAAATATCAATTCGCCCGCCGATAATCCCGTTCTTAGGGTGCTTTGGAATACAACGATAGTGAACAAGGAAATTAGCAGAGAGGCTGTTCCGTTTCACGACGATCGCATCTTTATCCGAATGACTTCAGGTAAAAAGCGGAGCATGTCGCTGGAGTGGTTTTCTACGCTTCAATTAGACGACCCAGCCAAGGCACGACCTGCAAGATAAAGAAGGCGCTCGCTGAAATCTTAAGGTAAAGACTTCGAGCTTCAATAGAAAGGGTCTGTGGCGCCTCATACCGGACGCTGAATGAGTACAGAAAAACGACCGTATTATTCAGAGAGGATTTGCCATAGACGATATCTATATTATCCTTTTACGCGGCGAGTTGGTTAGATTGTCGATGATATCTCCAGGTGAAGAATACGAGCAATACAACAATAGCCGCATACATTAGGCGTAGATGATCATTAGCCAGTAAAAAGCCACCTGCTAACGCGCCAAAGGCGGAGCCCGCATCCCTGAATGTAGCATTATCGGATACTGCGTGAGTCACATCGTCTTTGCCTGCTGACGCTGCCCCGGCCGCAAGAGAGGCATTAACGTTATAAAACGTAAACACAACGACTAACCCGGTAATTGACCCGCCATTTGTTGCCAGTAGTAAGCCTGAGCAAATCAACAGGATAGAGCCTGAATAAATATTAGAGAGTCCGTACCGATCGGCTGCCCAACCGGCAAACGGCGAAATCAAAAGGGAGCAAATCCGCCGAAAGCTCAGACACCCCGCAGCTGCGGCAGTAATTTCAACAGCTGACCAACTGGGCCGTGCACCCATCAACAGGGCACCGATCAAAACCACAAGCATGCCTTCGACTGCAAAAGCACCCAGGAAGGCCAAGCGGTTAAAAATTGAGGGGAAAGATACTTTGAAGCTGAACTGCCGACCTGGGGTGCGGTTCCTCTCTTTAAGTTTTATGGCAAAATAAATTCCGGGCGTTGAAAGGAGCGCAATTACGAAAAATATCAACTTCGGGCTGATCACATCAAAAAGCAATGGGCCGATTAAAAGCGCTAGCAGCGGCCCGGATTCAATAATACTTTGGCTCATTCCCAAGGCAAGGCCTGTTTGAGGATAATCCATCGCATAGGTGATTGCCCCGACGCGAAGAATAGAATACGATATACCCCAGATGATCCTGAGCAGCAATAGTGATGCGATTCCAAAACCAGCACCATAGCCCGCAGTGGCAAATACCGCGGCAATGGCCGCAAAGATCATTGGCAGACGAAAACCCTGGCGGCTGAAAACGCGCAAAATTAACGGGTTAAGCACGATCCTTGTGAAGCGGTTAATAGACAAAATAGTCCCGATCCAAATGATTGGCACATGGATACTGGGCGCGTTCACGGGCAAAAATGAATACAAAAACGCGTCGCCCATCAGTGCAAACGTCAAGCTGAACGATGCATACATTGGCAATTTTAACTCGTCAATATGCTTTTGCATCCTTGGGTGATGGATTTATCTAGCCTTCACAAACCTTTAATTAACGGTGAAGCATTTACACTTTCCTTAGGGCTAATATGCTTTTCTGAGACTATCGGCAAATGCATTGGGAAGCAGGCTCAGCTCAACAGCTTGCGCGGCTTTTTCGACATCGTATTTAATCCTGACAAACTCCAACTGAACGGAATTCTTTAGCATAGTGCCGGCTGATTGGTCAATCGTTAAAAGCACATAGCATGCTCGCGCGTCCCCGTCCTTGGGTTTACCCACAGAACCCGTATTGATCAGGTGGTGAAATTGGTCGCTACCGCCTTGACCTGAATTGATGATACGGTGATAAGGCTTGTGTGAGTGGCCAGAGCAAAGTATGTCGGCCTTAAATTCCTTTACCAGATCCACCATATAATCCTCTGATAGCTCCTGCAACAAATATTCGTTAATGCTTCTCGGGCTTCCATGGACAAGCAGCATGTGCAGCTGTTGATCATTAAGTTGAAATTCTAACCTCAGATGCCTCGGGAGTGTTAAGAGATAGTCCCTTTCCTTGCTTCCAACCAGCTTATACGCGTATTCGCTGTTTTCTTCAGTGTCGCAATCGCCTTTAGAAGGAAGTATCTTTGAAACTTTTAGGTCGTGGTTCCCGGCTATCGTAGCTATGCCATGTTTTCGGATCAGACCAATTACCTGATTGGGCCACACGTTGTAGCCAACCAAATCCCCCAGGCAGTAAACCGCGTCAGGCTGTTGTTTTTCCAGATCTTCCAACACCGCCTCAAAAGCGGGAAGATTGGCATGGATATCAGATAGAAGTGCTATTTTCATTTTCCCAGTCGTAGAGATTCCGCATATGCATCCGGAAGGATACTTTCTTCCACCGCCATGGCCGCTTTTTCAACATCGTACTCAAAACGAATAAACTCAACTGTGACACTTTCCTTGCTGGAAGTGGACGCATCGGCATTGATGTGCAGGATTACATAACCACCTCTTGGGTCACCATCCTTGGGTTTACCAACTGAGCCTATATTGATCGCGTGACGGAAATAATGAGTGCCGTCCCGCTCGACTGAGTCCAGGATCCTGTGGTAAGGTTTGTGCGTATGACCAAAAAGCATCACATCTGCCCCAGCCTGCTCCATGATCCGCAGCATACTTTTCTCGTCGCGATCTTCAAATAAATACTCGTTGATACGGCGGGGGCTACCATGTACCAGCAGCACTGAAAGTGGCTTATCATTTAAATGAAAATCCAATCGTAAATGGGCAGGCAACGTACGAAGGTAGGCTCTTTGCTCATTCTTCATAATCTCATTGGTGAATGCAATCGAAACCTTGCCGTTAGCCTTTTCATCATCGGTCTTATAAGCACACCCGCAGTCGTCACTGCTTCTGCCGATGCCAAAATCATAATTACCGGCTATGGTTGGTATCCCGCGTTTTCTAATTTCGTCTACAACCTCGTTAGGCCAGATATTGTATCCTACCAAGTCCCCAAGGCAGTAAATAGCATCAGTATCGCGGGTTTCAACGTCCTTAAAAAATGCTTCCAATGCCGGAAGATTGGCGTGAATATCTGAAAAAAGGGCAATTCTCATAAATCATTATTTAAGTATTCAATAATCTCAGTGACAGTCTGACGTGCCGAACGGCCTACCCCTATTAATGTTGCAGATGCGAAACCAGTGAAACTGCCATAACCCACCAGCCAGAGCCCGTTTAACTTTAAGGCCTTCGTGCCTTCACAGTCGACTTTTCCATCTTCATTGATGATGCCTAGATCTTTCAGGTGCCCTGTTGCAAAGCCAAAACCAGTACACCAGATCACCACATCAAATGGCTGGCTGCTGCCATCATGCCAGATAACGCCGTCTTTATAAAACTGCTTGAAGGTTTCGCGTGCATGAAGCACACCACGGTCGCGGGCCTGCTTTACAGGCGGTACCATCACGATGTTGCCTATGTTGTACTGGGCCGCATTAAACTCCCTCCCTTCCTTCATTGCATGGTATTTGGCCGATGCCACATCAAAAAGCACCCTGCCATCCACATCATCAGGTAAGAATTGTGGCTCTTTGGCTGTTGCCCAAACCGTGGTTGCCACCGTGGAAACTTCGGCCAGGATTTGCGCCCCAGAATTTCCCCCGCCGACTATTAACACGGATTTATCTTTGAAAGGAAGCGGGTTTTTATACTCGGATGAATGCAGCTGCTGGCCTGTAAACAAGTGCTTTCCTGGGATATCGGGGACGAACGGATTTTGAAAAGTACCGGTAGCCGAGATAATCACCTTGCCCAGATAATTTCCTTGGTCAGACTCTACCGTAAAAATGCCGCCCAGCTTTTTGACACTCATTACCTTGGCACCTCGCTGTATTTGGATTTGGTACCTTTCCTGATAGGCGTTCAGATAATCAAGCACATCTTGTTTTGAAGGAAACCCGCTTCCGGGTTTAGGCATGATCCAACCCGGCAAGGAGCTTTGTTCTGCCGGTGAAAACAAACTAAGTGAATCCCAGCCCTGTTGCCAAGCGCCACCACCATGTTGTTGGTCATCCAGGATGATATATTTCAGCGTTGTCCTGCGCAGAAAGTAGCCGCAAGCTAACGCGCTCTGTCCGCCACCGATAACGATCAGATCAAATACCTCCATGAGTCATCTGGCAGCAGTTCAATTTCTTGCAAACCCGCTCATAAACGGCGACCGGCTTCTTAAACATCAGAGCAGCGTGGAAAATCCCCATCAATATTCCCCCGGGGATTAACTGCGTGACCAATCCGGTAAAAATGCCGTATGTGGGAAGGCTTGAAAAGGTACTAATCAACACCAAACCGTCAGGCGTCAGGTGAAGCTTGATCACCAGGAAAACTGCAATGGATGCAAAATGAAAGCCATTTACCATTAAATGGATAATGTATTCCCAACGGGGTAGCCCGCCCATAAACGCCCTACTGTCTTTTTCCATGTATGCATCAAAACCTAATACGATAATGTCGATCGCGACCAAGGAAATGCCCACATAGAAAGCGAGATCTGAGCTACCCAAATAGAGAAAATAAAGGATCAAGGGAAACAATAGTGCCCTGATGGTATGGGTGATGTGCTCGTTTCTGCTCTCTGGGTGTAGGTAAAGTTTATACCGGACCAGGTGTAAATAAAAGCCGTCAAATATGGCAAGCAACGCAAAGCTGATCAATAGGATAATCGTTATTAAAAATGCAGTTTCCATTCGTCAAGGATTCGGTTTGTAATAGTTAAACTGAAAACTTCTTTTGCTGTTTGAGCGCGAAATTGACCATCAGGATCAGTACCGGCACTTCTATCAGCGGTCCAATCACAGCAGCGAACGCTGCACCCGAATCAATGCCGAATACCGCTATTGCGACCGCAATCCCAAGCTCAAAATTATTCCCTGCCGCAGTGAAGGCCAGCGATGTTGATTTGGCATAATCCGCGCCTGCACGTTTTGAAAGGTAAAAGGCAGAGAAAAACATGATTACAAAATAGATCGTCAGCGGCAGCGCGATGCGCAGCACGTCAAACGGTATACTGACGATCAACTGCCCTTTCAAGCTGAACATGACCACGATCGTAAATAGCAAGGCAATTAACGTGATTGGGCTGATGGCCGGAAGGAATTTTTTCTCGTACCATTCCTTGCTAAACAGCATGGTCAGTACGACCCTGGAAATAATACCCGCCAGAAATGGGATGCCCAGATAGATGAATACGCTTTGGGCGACCTGCCCGATGGTAATATTAACTTCAAACCCTTTTAGTCCGAAGAGAGGCGGCAAAATCGTCACAAACACGTAGGCATATACCGAGTAAAATAAGACCTGAAATATGCTGTTGAAAGCGACCAGCCCTGCAGCATACAAGCGGTCGCCATTAGCCAGGTCATTCCAGACAATGACCATTGCGATGCATCGGGCAATGCCGATCATAATAAGCCCGGTCATGTACTCGGGCTTATCAGGCAAAAAGATTACGGCCAGGCCAAACATCAGCAATGGCCCTACAATCCAGTTTTGAATCAGTGAGAGCCCCAAAATCTTAGTGTTGTTAAATACCTTCGGCAGCTCGGCATAGCGCACCTTTGCTAGCGGCGGGTACATCATCAGAACCAAGCCAATGGCAAGCGGCACGTTTGTCTGCCCTGAATTAAACTGATTGATGAAATCAGGTGTGCCTGGCAAGAAATAGCCGATTGACACACCGATAAGCATGGCTAAAAAGATCCATAAAGTCAGATAACGGTCTAAAAAAGAAAGCCGTGGGGTGTTCATGCGTTTTGGTGCTTTAAATTACGTTTCATGACAACAGCCGAAGATGGGCAAAGGGTGCTAAACTGTCTGGTCTGCTGAATGGTCTCGGGCACTTGCTCACGGTTCACTGGCGCGAAACCATACCGTTCAAAGTAATGGTCAGCTGTGGTTGTGATCAGATATACCGCTTCCAATCCTCGTTCGTCTGCACCTGTCAGTAGCTGCCTGACCAACTGCCCGGCAATACCTTTGCCCTGGTGGGTTGGACTGACAGCAACTGAGCGCAGCAGGCCGACGGGCCCGAAGAGTTCAAGACCGGCGACGCCAACAAGCGTCCCGTCTTGTTTCGCCAGAAGAAAATTGCGCAGGCCGGCTGGTAAATCTTCGGTAAGTAGGTCAGTTTTTTTTAGTAAGCTGACCACCAATTCTTTTTCTTCCGGCCTGGCATTATCGATTTGAATGCTCATAATTCTTTAACTTGATTAACAACATCCTGAACCAGGCTCGCAGCACACCGCCTCAGAAGCGACTAATTCCAGCTCCTGTTTGACCGGGGCAGGCGCGCAGCATGAGCCTTCCGCAGATGATGTGCCGCAGCTCTGGTTGCGTGTGAGCGCCTTGCATTGGGTAAAGTCCGGAACCAAGTTGACTGTGAATGTTTCGCCATCGGCAGCAAACTCACCCGGATACATCTGGCGCGTATCAAACTTTGAATTACCAAATTCGATCTTCACAGTTGCGTCCGGATCCAAAGGAAGCGTTTTTTCAACCAGGTTGACAATTTTAAGTGCTTTGCTGACCTTCATGGAGCGGTCCACCTCCTTCACCGAAGGCTCCCAAAGCTGCACGATAATCTCTGTCCAGCTATTCATTATCCCGCCGCAGTCCACCGAAACAATAGGCGCTTGCTTGATCTCGGTAATGTGGTAAGAGCTGTCTACAAACTTGCCTTCTTCATACTGGAATTGCAGATGTAAATCTGGATTTTGTTCTAGAGTGCTTTTAAATTCACCCCACGTCATTGGATTTAATTGGCTCATGGTTTTCATTGGTTAAATGCAATATTACGATTGATATTTTCAAAAAAATACCCTGCTTAATTACAGCAGGATGTAGCGAGGGCAAACGTCTCAAGCAAAGAGCCGAAAGTTTTTTGTGCTTCCTCCCAAACTTCGGGATTGATGCAATAACATACCCGGGGTGGGTTAATTTCCCCCTGAATAATCCCGATCCGTTTCAGCTCCTTCAAATGCTGGGATACGGTCGCCTGCGCAAGTTCGAGCTCATCGACCAGGTCACCACAAACACAGGCTTTCCTTGCAATCAATAGTTGGAGAATCGCAACCCTGGCCGGATGTGAGAATGCTTTGGCCAGATCCGCAATCCGGTTCTGTTGTTCGGTGAATATTTCGGTTTTCGTAACTCCCATGATGCAAATATAAAGACTGATTTTTCAATTGCAATATTACGATTGATTTTTTTGAAAACTTTTTCAGTCTGTAACATCCATGAAACCTAGTATGCTTAAACTTTTTTTTGCTCGATAGATTCTAATCGTATCTTTACGATTGATTTTCCATATTCACTGACAACAACCAAATATGAACCTGATCAATTTGTTGATAGTAACCTTTTTAAGCACAGTTTCAATTATGCCACGTGAAAGCACCACCAGTAAAAGATCCCTCAATCCAGAGCTGGCCTCCTACATTAATTCAGTAAAAAATGACTTTTCACACATACCTCAAGACCGAAAAGAAGAGCTTGACAAGATTACCGGGTACATCCAAAAGCAGGTGGATGCCGGCCAACCAGTGCAGCTGACCTATATCTGCACCCACAATTCCAGACGCAGCCATTTCGGGCAAATTTGGGCAGCAGCTGCTGCCGCATATTATGACGTCCCTAAAGTGAAGACTTTTTCTGGCGGCACTGAGACCAGCGCATTCAATGAGCGAGCGGTCGCTGCCTGTGAAAGGGCCGGATTTGACATAACCAAAACCTCAGAAGGCAAAAACCCTGTCTATAATGTAAGCTATGCTTCCGATACAGAGCCGCTTAAAGCTTTCTCAAAGAAATATGACGACAGCAGCAACCCTCAAAATAACTTCTGCGCTATAATGACCTGTTCGCAAGCCGACAAGGCTTGTCCGGCTGTAAAAGGTGCAACCGCTCGGGTCGCTGTCCCTTATGACGACCCAAAACAATTTGACGGTACTTCTCAGGAAACAGCCAAATACGACGAGCGCTGCAAACAAATTGCCACGGAGACATTCTATGTTTTCTCCAAAGTAAAGTTCTAAATCACGATCATTAGGTATTCGCCCTGTACAGGGGGGATTGCCGCATTTACGTTTATCGCAATATAACAATAGAATTCCATTGTTTCGCCATGAACACTTTAAAGAAGGTTGTCGAAAACTGGCAGGATTATCAGCTTACGATTCTAAATTACCTACGAAAGCATAGCAAAGACGAAATGCTTTCCGAGGATCTGGCTCATGACATATTTCTTAAAATATACGGTCTCAGCCTAAGGCCTGAATACCGTGTCCAAAATCTGCGTTCGTGGATTTTCCAACTGGCGCACAACACGTTAACCGATCACTACCGAAGGCCCATCGGAAAATGCCTGTGCACAGAAAATGTCGGTACCCTTTCTTTACATCCGGAGCAAAACCCATACTTGGAGCTGGCGGATTATGTCCGGCCTTTACTAACCTGCCTGCCTGAAACATATGCAAAGCCTTTGGCATTGGAGCTGGACGGGCTTCCACAAAAGGATATCGCCACAGAATTGCAACTGGACCTTTCCACTGCAAAATCCCGGATTCAAAGATCCCGTAAGAAAATGCACGGGCTTTTTTATGAATGTTTCCATCTGGAGCTCGATGCCTCAGGCCGGGTAGAAAACTTCGAAGTCAGGTCTGATTGTCAAACTTTGCAGCGGTTTCTATCTGAAATGCGACAAAGTTTTGCTCTGAGCATGCATCTTTTTGAAGCCTAATCCGTCATGGTGCAGTTAAATTAAAACTGTGCTCGATATGAAAACCTATTTTCTCTTTGTTCTGGCGCTAATGATCGCTCCATTGGTGCTAGCACAAAACCCACACGCAGCCGAGCCGATATCTGATCACTATAAACAATTGCATGCATTAAGTGCCCGGATAAGCCCGCAGAGACCTGGAATGGATACTGTTCATTATCCGCCGAAGGAATATGGCAGTTCATCCATCTATTTAATTGCCAAGCCTTATTATTTGACCGATCAGCAAGTTGAAGCGCTGAAAACCAGCGTTGAACCACCTGCCAATTCGTCTGACCAGACCCGGAAGGAGCTCGATTACCTACTTCAGCTGCAACAAGGCCGGTCCCCCGAGCAAGTGAAACGTGTCGAATTTTTGGGTGCAATTGGCTATTGGCCTTCCACTGATCTTATTCCAACACATCCTGAATACGCCCAAAACCTGAGAGATTTGTTTTTTGAGGGAAGTGAAATCCTGGGAGCTACCTGTACTGCCGACCGATACCCACAAACGGCAAAACTGCTTAAAGGGATCATGCGCGACATGAGGATCATGGAATTTACAATCAAGTATCATTATAACCGTCCACGTCCTTATCACCTTGAACCAAACCTAAAACCTTTAACACGAATCGGCTCACCCTCATTTGCAAGCGGGCACACCTTGTGGGCTTTCCTGCAAGCCTACACATGGAGTGAGCTGCTTCCACAGCGCCGGAATGAATTCATTAAACTTGCCGAAGAGATAAGACGCTCACGCGAGATCTTGGGGATCCACTATCCAAGTGATAATGAAACTGCTCGCCAGATCTCTCACAAGATGTTGGCTTACTTTTTTACCAATAAAGAGTTTCTAAGGGATTTTGAAGCCGCCAGGGCGGAGTGGAAAACAGACAATTGATGAGAGTTATGGTGACCTCCAACGTACCTAGGACATGAATTACAGTTTAACCAGAACTTTTTTGAATTTGGTGTACCATGAATCGACATTTCTCCAATAATTAACACCTAAATACAGCCAAACACCAAAATCTTGAAATTACGATTTAACGACCGTATTTGCGTACATTACTTCGTCTTTAACACCCAATCTTGTCTCTCATTTTCAAGCATTTAGGTATCGATTCAAGATCAAAAACAACTTGATGCGACATTTGTTTCGTTGCCGGTAGGATACTCAACTTCCTGAACTCCACAGGCAAAGGGCAAATAACCAAAGCTATTCTTCGGAACGTTCATCTCCGCGTCGACCCATTCGAAAATCGAAAGGGTGTTTGATCCCCGTTTTCACAGGCCTATATTAAGGTTGGGAGAAAAGAACGAGGGAATGGAAAAACAAAGCGAACTGAACAATGAGCAAGTATTGAGTGTCGTCAAACACCTGAAAGATATCGGCGAAGATATAACTATCGAACAAGCAGAAAAGATGCTGGAATCGATGCAACACCTGGCTACATTGGCCATTAATCAGTATTTTCGTAGGGCTTCTGGTTCGAAGCGCAATTCGTCAACAAAATAATCAATACCATGTCCAGAGCTATTCTATATGTCAGGGTAAGCACTGATGAACAGGCGGAAAAAGGCTATTCTCAGCGAGATCAAGAGGAAAGGTTGCGAAATTGGTGTAAATACAATTCCGTGGAAGTTGCCGAAGTGATCCTCGAGGACCATTCGGCAAAAACATTCTTGCGGCCAAAGTGGCAAATTCTACTTGCCCGATTAAGGGAGAATAAACGACTTCGGATTGATCAGATCCTATTTACAAAATGGGACCGGTTCAGTCGCAACGCTGGTGATGCCTACCAAATGATTAATATCCTTCGCAAAGCAGGTATTGAACCACAGGCTATCGAACAACCACTTGATATCCGAATTCCAGAAAACAAGATCATGCTTGCTTTCTATTTAGCTGCGCCCGAAGTCGAGAATGATCGTCGCGCGTTAAATGTCTTCCACGGCATGCGGCGCGCCAAGAAAGAAGGACGCTGGGTTGCCACCGCCCCGATAGGATATCGTAATGCCCGGTCATTTGACGGGAAAAAAATAATTGAGCCTGACACAAATAAGGCACCGATAATGAAATGGGTGTTTGAGGAGCTTGCATTAGGCAGATTTAACACCGAGCAAGTGTGGAAGCAAGCGGTCAGAAAAGGGCTAAAGTGCAGCAAAAACAACTTTTGGCTCGCAATTCGGAATCCGGTCTATTGCGGACAGATATTTATTCCCGAATTCGAAGGGGAAAAGGCACAGCGCGTGAAGGGATTGCACGAGCCAATCGTGTCGCCATCAACATTCAATTTAGTGCAGGATATGATTTCCGGACGAAAACGGAATCCTTTTCAAAAGCCAAAAATCGTTTCAGATGACAACCTTCCACTCCGGGGGTTCTTACGTTGTACCAAATGCGATAGAATGCTATCAGGAAGCGCATCGAAAGGAAGAAGCACTTACTACTATTATTATCACTGTTCTTCGTCGTGTGGTGTGCGATTTAAGGCGGACGACGTAAATGAAAAGTTCGAACGTCAGCTCAAGATGCTTGTAGCGCGTCCCGGCCGGATGAAAATTTATTCTGATTTGGTGCTTAGCAGCTACAAGGAACAGACGAAAATCCGGGAAAAGGAGCGGCGTGATTTGGTGGATGAACTGGACAAGATAAATGAAAGATTACGAAATGCACGGATCAAATTGGTCGATGGGCTTATCGCGACAGAAGACTTTGAGCATGTAAAATCCTTCTGCACAAAACGAATTGAGGAACTTGAAATTAAGCTCAACAGCTTTTCCGATGATCATGCAGAAATAGGTGCATATTTAAAGCATATCCTCACGGGACTCGAACACCTGCCAAAGCTTTATAAATCAGGCACTATTGAAGAAAAAAGACAGATAATTGGTTCGATCTTCCCAGAAAATTTGACGTTTGACGGAATCGAACATCGAACCGCTCGGCTGAACGAAGGGATCGATCTTATCTATCAGATAACGAGCAAGTTAAGAACACAAAAAAAAGGGACAAATGCGTTTAAAAACGACTTGTCCCTTAGGGTGCTCCCGAAGGGATTCGAACCCCTATCGATGGTACCGGAAACCATTATTCTATCCATTGAACTACGGGAGCAGTAGTGGCCTTTCCAGGCCGTATCGGGGTGCAAATATAGCCGCAATTTTGAATTTTGGCCAAATTAACACCGATTTGTTTTAAAAATTCGCACCGAAAATTTATAACTTTTTCAGCAACTCCCAGTCGCCCACGCTTTTCAAATAAAGATAATCCAGCAGCACGCCGTTTACATTGTTGATCAGCTTGTGGCCTTCGGCGAACGGGACGACGAATGTCTTGATGTATTCATGGTCTGAAAGTAGCCCCTGTACCGTGTTATGGTACGACTGGATCGCCTCCGAGGTCAGTTCCAGTTCGCAGTAGAACATGTACATCGCTTCGTCGCTCGTGCCTGTGGAGGGAAAATACGGGTCTTGGTTTACGCTGATCAGCTGTGATTTTTCGACGGCGATGCCCGTTTCTTCAAATACCTCGCGGGCCGCTACGGATGCCGCGTCACTTTCGCTGTCGAGCATGCCGGCGGGGTGTTCGTAGGTCATCGAACCGTCGCATATGCGGCGCTGCTGCACGAGAAGCAGGTATTTCTCGCCGGTCGCGATGTCTATAAAGCAGACGAGCACGCTTACCACTTCCCCTTTCAGGAAGCAGATCGGGGGGATTTTGTTGCCTTCCGGGGTCGTTGCGTCCGTATAGAGCAGCGAAAACAGCACTTCTCCGTGACCGTTGCGGCGGGAATACAGCTCGTCGATGCGGTGGATATCCAGCCCATTCGCGATCAGCCGGTTTTTCCAGAGGTTATATTTGTGCGAATCGGTCAGATTCTCTGCCATGTGACTTCGGTTACTCAATTGTACAATGGGAACGACAATGCCACGTATGGCACGCCGTAGGTGGTCGAATAGCGCTTCTGGCCATTATCGAGCTTGTAAGGCGCTGCGTAGGTCACCCGGCCGTGCGTGTAAGCGACTTTCACGCCGATCTGGTCTGTGATCCAGAACCGCACATAAACTTCCGATTGGCCGCTTTGCTTGTCCATCACGAGCGGCAGCACATTCACCGTCGCCGGGTTGCTGGCCAGGTATTTGTTATAATATTCGCCCCCCTCTCCGGCATAAAGGCCGCTGCCTGCATACAGTCCGCGCCGTTTCAGGCCGAACGCGACACCGAAAAGATCGGTATTGGCGCCGATATCAAATTTCCACAACCGGAAGTTCGCCCCGGCCAGGAAGCTGGCTCCATTAGCCGAAATACGGCCGAATTTAAGCGTGTCGGACGAAAGCGCGCTGCTCTTCGGGAACATGTCGGTGCGGCCGGCGTAATAGCCCCATGCCCGCACGCCCCAGCCCAGCCGAAACCAGCGAAAATTGTTCAGGCTCAACTCCTGATGATATGTGACGGAAGGAACCCAAACTTTGTCCTTATAACCAAGACCAACGTCGATTCCCGATGTAACGCGGGATATATCCTGGGAAAAAACTTGTATTGAACCTAGAAAAACAAAAAGAACTATTAAGCGGATACTTTTCATTTGATTCGTGATGTTTTGATCGGCAAAGGTAAAAAAATAAGGCAGAGACCACAGCCTCTGCCCAAAGATCGTCTGCGAAATAAGTAAACGGTAGACACCAATCAGTCGCCGGACCGTTGCCTGTCAGCCACTTATTTTCGCGCAGCTGCTACTTTTCTTAATACAACGGCGCCCAGCGGCGGCAGATCCAGCATCAGCGAGTTCGCTTTTCCGTGCCATTGGTGGCTTTCCGCAGTTACCGGGTCGTAGTTGATGACCCCGCTGCCTCCGAAATGCTCCGCGTCGGAATTGAATATTTCCTGCCAGCTTCCCTCGGAGATCACGCCCACGCGGTAGCTCCTGCGCGGTATCGGCGTGAGGTTCAACGCGATGATCAGGTTCTTGGCCGGGTCGGTCGACTTGCGGGCGTACACCAGCACCGAGTTTTCGCGGTCCTGGGTGTCGATCCATTCGAAACCATCATGCGAGAACGAGTAGTCGAACAGCGCCGGTTCTTCCTTATACAATTTGTTCAATGCCTTCATGCATTCGGCAATGCCTTTGTGCGGCGCAAATTCGAGCAAATGCCAGTCGAGGCTTTGCTGAAAGTTCCATTCGGAGGTTTGACCAAATTCCCCACCCATAAAAACCAGCTTGGTACCGGGGTGGGTGAACATATAGGTGAACATCAGCCGCAGGTTCGCAAACCGCTGCCATTCGTCCCCCGGCATTTTATTGATCAGCGACTTTTTCCCATATACCACCTCGTCGTGCGAGAAAGGCAGCATAAAGTTTTCGGAAAATGCATATACCAGGCTGAAAGTCAGCTGGTCCTGATGCCATTTGCGGAATGCCGGATCTTTTTCGAAATACTTCAAAGTGTCGTTCATCCAGCCCATCATCCATTTCATCCCGAAGCCCAGCCCGCCTACGAATACCGGCCTCGATACGCCCGGGAATGCGGTGGATTCCTCGGCGATGGTCTGCACGTCGGGAAATTCGGTGTATACGGCTACGTTCATTTCGCGCAGCAGCGAAATCGCTTCAAGGTTTTCCCGGCCGCCGAATTCATTCGGTATCCACTCGCCATGCTTGCGCGAGTAGTCAAGGTATAGCATCGATGCTACCGCGTCGACGCGCAGGCCGTCGGAATGGTACCGGTCGAGCCAGAATATCGCATTACTGATCAGGAATGACCTTACTTCGTCCCGTCCATAGTTAAAAATGTAGCTTTTCCAGTCGGGATGGTAGCCTTTGCGCGGGTCTTCGTGCTCGTACAGCGCCGTGCCGTCGAAGCGGAAAAGACCGTGCTGGTCGCCCGGAAAATGCGACGGTACCCAGTCCATATAAACGCCGATACCGGCCTGGTGCAGCTGGTCGACTAGGTACATCAGCTCCTGCGGCGTGCCCATGCGCGACGAACACGAGAAGTACCCGGTAATCTGGTAACCCCACGATGGCGCGTACGGGTGCTCCATAATCGGCATCAGCTCCACATGCGTAAAACCCATTTCCTTCACATAGGGCACGAGGCTCTCGGCAATCTCTTTGTAGGTAAGATGCCTTTCAGGGTCCGAAGGATCGCGCTGCCAGGAACCCAAATGCACTTCGTACACTGAAATAGGCGCATTCAGCTTGTTTTTCTCCTTGCGCACCTTCATCCACTCGGCATCGCCCCATTCATACCAGGTATCCCACACGATGGAGGCGGTCCGAGGCGCTACCTCACACCATAGCGCGAATGGGTCAGATTTTTCGAGATGCTGGCCATTCTGGGAAACGATATAGTATTTGTAAACTTCACCTACCCCCACATTCGGTATCCATCCCTCCCAAATCCCTGAACTGTCCCAGCGCGGCGCCAGCGAATGACCGCCGTGGTTCCAGCCATTGAAATTCCCGATTACCGACAGGTAAGTTGCATTGGGAGCCCATACGGCGAAGTACGTTCCTACCACGCCATTCACCTCCATCACATGCGATCCCAGTTTTTCGTAGAGCTTATAGTGCTTGCCCTGACGAAACAGGTGTATATCGAAGTCTGTAAAACGGCTAATGGTTTCTACCGCACTCACCGACTGGGCCGCGACGGGGGTACCGGCCTCTTCGGCAGGATCGATGGTTGCGTTTGTTTTTTTCTTTCCGGTTGACTTAGCCATTTGTAATTCTTCAATTAATGTGTAATCCGTTCGAGGACGTAAGATTTACAATTTTATTAAACTATTTATTAAAATGTATATATTTTTTACTCCCTCAGTACTGCTCCGGGCACGGCTTAAAGCGCTTATCAGATGTTACCGGCGGCCTTTTCTACCTGATCCAGAACGCGCATGATATTGCCGCCCCAGATCTTTTCGATATCCTTCGCCGAATAGCCTCTTTTAACAAGCTCTTCCGTAATGGCGCCGATCTGGCTCACATCCTGCAAGCCGATCACCTCTCCCCCTCCATCCATATCCATGCCAATGCCCACATGGTCCACGCTCGTGAGCTTGATCACGTGCTCGATATGGTTCACCGCGTCCTGCACGGTAGGCATGTCCGACTTGTACTTCTCATTAATCGCCTTCATTTCATCGCGCAGTGCCTTTTTATCGGCATCCGAAAGGTCTGTCTGACGGATCTTCAACCGCAGGGCTTTCAGCGACATCTCGTGCGGCTCGGAAGGCTTTTTCACAAAGCCGGGCACGAAGTTGATCTGGATCACACCGCCGTTCTTTGCCAGCGTTTTGATCATATCGTCGGTCATATTCCGGGGCACGTCGCACAATGCGCGGCACGACGAATGCGAGGCGATCACCGGCGCTTTCGTCAGTTTGATCACATCGTAGAAAGTAGAATCCGACACGTGCGAAATGTCCACCATAATGCCCAGACGGTTCATTTCCTTCACCACATCTTCCCCAAAAGCGCTCAGCCCGTTGTATTCCGGGCCATCGCCGTCCGTCGAAGAGTCGCAAATGTCGTTGTTGAGCGAATGCGAGAGGGTAATGTAGCGCAGGCCGAGGTCGTAGTACAGTTTCAGGTTCGTAATGTCCCTGCCCACCGGCCAGCCATTTTCCATACCGATAAATACGGCGCGTTTGCCCTCTTTTTGCAGCCTGTAAGCATCTTTCGAGGTCACAGCCAGGCCGGCGGTCTGCGGGTTCGCCTTCACGGCCGCGTGTATTTTGTCAAAAATGGCCAGCGCCTTTTGCTTCGCTTCGGCGTTGGCAGCCTCGGTACGCTTGCCCTGGCCGAGGTACACGGCGAAAAACATCCCGTCCATGCCACCGCGGACCATGCGCGGGAAATCGATCTGTGAACGGTCCTTTTCAAAATCGTGCTCCACGGCCACGTCGAAGCCTTCTTTCATCATATTAATGGGCACATCGGCGTGGGTGTCGATCGTCAGCGCGGCCGCGTGGATCTTCTTGGCCTTGTCCGACATCACAGGTGGGGCGAGTTGCGCATGCGAGAGCGCGGGAACGAGTAACAGGAGTAAAAACCTTTTCATTTTCAGTGTAATTGGTGATTGGTGAAGGAATATTAGCAGTTTTTAAATTGATCCTTTTTTTCTGAATTATCAACTGCCGCGCGCCTTTCCCTGCTATTCTGCAAAATATACCCGGCAGGTTACCATAACTTTGTAAAAATTCGCCCGTATCCGTTCTTTTGTAGCGATTTCCGAAAACCTTTGCCTGCATGACACCTCCGCTTCCATTCCATAAGATCCGCCATCATTGGCTGATCGCCGCATTCATGATCATAGCCTCCATCGCCCCGGCACATGCCCAGCGGGCCAGGAGCGCGCATTCCGCGCCGGCCGACCAGGACTTCATGTACCAGTATTCCATCATCGACGCGCTCATGGCGGGCGTATTCGACGGCGACCTCACGATCGGGCAGTTGAAAAAGAAGGGCGATTTCGGCGTCGGCACATTCAACCGCGTCGACGGGGAGCTGCTGATTGATAAGGGGCATGTGTACAAAGTCAGCTATAATGGCTCGGTAAAGGAAGTCCCGGATACGGACAGCACGTCCGCGGCATTCGTGAAGTTTTTCAAAGCCGACACCATCATCCGGCTCGAAGGGCCGGGCCTTACCTATGAAAAAGTGCAGGAACAGCTCACGCATTTGCTCAATCCCAACGGCATTTATGCATTACGCATTCACGGTACGTTCCCGACAATGACCACCCGCGCCGAAAAACCGGCCGACAGGCCCTACACGACCCTATCGGCACATTTGAAAGAAAATCAGGTCGTTTTTGAATTGAAAAACACGAAGGGTATTTGCAGCGGCTTTCTGCTCCCGCCCTACCTGGCTCGTACCAATGTGCCGGGGTATCACTTGCATTATTTAGCGGACGACCACCGTTCCGGCGGCCATATCTTCCGGTTCACGGCCGATGCGGTTACCGTCGAAGTGGATATAGCCAAAGGTTTCACGATCGAAAACAACACCAATGCAGAATTTGGTAAAGTGAACCTGCAACCCGACCGCGGTGCCGAACTGAAAAAGATTGAATAGTTGCCACAACACCGCCCAGCACATATCTTTACGGTCGCCCAGCGCATGCTTACCATGAAACATCGCCTTCTCTATCTCTTCATCATTGTCCTGCACACCGGCATTGCCCACGGGCAGGTGACCTATTTCGCAGATTTGCTGGGTAAAGGTTTCAAACAGGCCACCATCGTGCAGCCTTCCGACTATGAAGGCAGCGTTACCTGCACCATTGTCCGCAAAACAACGCCAGAGAAGAGCAGCAAAGCGGTGCTGTACATACACGGCTTCAACGACTATTTCTTCCAGGAGGAAATGGCGGAGCGTTATTTAAAGGAAGGTTTCAATTTTTACGCTGTCGATCTGCGGAAATGCGGGCGGTCGTGGCTGAGCCATCAGAAGTTTAATAACGTCCGCGATCTGGCCGAATATTACGCCGATATCGATACGGCACTGGCCGTGATCAAAGGTGAAGGCAATGAAAAAGTGCTCCTAAGCGGGCATTCGCTCGGCGGGCTCGTGGCGTCACTTTATGCAAGCGACCGTGTGGGAAAAGAAAAGTTCGACGCGGTGTTGCTGAACAGCCCGATGTTTACCTTGAATATCAAATCAGGCCTCAAAAAAAGCGCATTGCCCTTGCTCATCAAAAGGGCTGAAAAACATCCCGAATCGAACTTCGACCTGGGTATCAACCCGCTTTACGGCGAAAGCCTGCACGTTACGGCGCACGGTGAATGGTCGTACAGCCTCGGATTGAAGCCGTTTATCGCGCCGCCGGTAAACCTGGGGTGGCTGCGCGCCGTGCACAACGCCCAGGAGCGCGTGGCGCAAGGCATTCAGATCAACAAGCCGGTACTCGTACTGCACGCGGCCCGATCCATCGACGAAAAGAAGTGGAGCGACATTTTCTTCACCGGCGACGCCATCCTGAATGTAGACGAGGTGGCGCTCCGGGCACAGAATATCGTCGGCCAATACAGCATCCAGGCGGTGCAGGGCGGCATGCACGATCTTGTTCTTTCTAAACAACCCGTGCGCGACGAGGTATATTCGACGATTTTCAACTGGGCGAAACGCACCGTGAAGTGATCACTTCAGATTTCCTCCAAAATTTGTAGTTTGCTTTGTACAAAAGACAAGGCTATGAAACTGCTGCTCATTGAGGACGAAAAAGCGCTGGCTACCAGCATTCAAACCTATTTCCAGCGCGAAAACTTCATTTGCGAATGGGCGGCAGACTATCGGACGGCGGTGGAGAAGATCAATATTTACCGCTACGACTGCGTGCTGGTGGACCTGATGCTGCCCGACGGCGACGGTCTTAATGCCGTGCGGGAGCTCAAACGCAGCTATCCCGAAACCGGTATCATCATTATTTCTGCCAAAAATTCACTCGACGACCGCGTTACCGGCCTCAACCTCGGCTCGGACGACTACCTCACCAAGCCGTTCCACCTCTCCGAGCTGAATGCCCGCGTGCAGGCCGTGATCCGCAGACGAAACTTCCAGGGGAGCCAGCAGATCCGCTTCGGCAAAATCCAGATCGACCCGCAAGAGCACCTCGTGCAGGTGGAACAGCAGGAAATCGTGCTTACCCGCAAGGAATACGACCTGCTCGTGTACCTGATCGCCAACAAAAACCGCGTGCTCACGAAGGAATCCATTGCCGAGCACCTCTGGGGCGACGATGCCGACTTAATGGACAATTTTGACTTTATATATACGCATATTAAAAACCTTCGGAAGAAGCTCATGGACAAAGGCTGCCCCGATTACCTGAAATCCATTTACGGCGTCGGCTATAAATTCAGCGAGCAATGAAACTCCTGGAACGCATATTTCGCTATCAGCTGCGTGCGTCGCTCGGCGTGCTCGCATTAGGCGCGGTCCTGTTTTATGTTTCGGTGAACCACCTGGTCGACCAGGAAGTAAACCGCGATCTGGTTCGAAGTCAGGCGAAGGTAAGCTGGCAACTCCGCCACCTTGGCGTGCTTCCGGTTTACATTCTCCAACTCGGTGACAGTCTGCAAATTGAACCGGTGGAATACGCCGGCCGCATCCGGGCGGTAGAACGCAATATGCTGAACAAGTCGACGAATGAATACCAGCCCTGGCGCCAGCTCATTTTCTACGAACAAGTCGAAGGGCAAATGTACCAGGTAACGATCAGCAAGTTATTATCTCAGCGTCAAGAGCTTATGAAGGCCGTCGTCATGACGGTAACTTTTATCGTTGCGCTGCTGCTCATTTCGCTTCTCGTGATGAACAGCCGGCTTTCCCGACGGCTTTGGAAGCCCTTTTACAAGACATTACACGCGCTTGACTCCTATGCGCTCGAAAAACACGAAGTACTGACTTTTCCTAAACAGCAGATTATTGAATTTCAACAACTTAACCAATCCGTAACCCAATTTACGGACCGGCTCGCAGCCACTTACCAGAACCTGAAAGAATTTACCGAAAATGCTTCGCACGAGATCCAGACACCGCTGGCGGTGATATTATCGAAAATCGAGGGGCTGTTTCAGGACGAGAGCCTCAAAGAATCGCAGCTCGTGGCGCTGTCGGAGATCAGTGAGGCGGCTAACCGGCTGGCAAAGCTCAATCAGGCATTATTATTGCTTACCAAAATAGAAAACCGGCAGTTTCTGGCGGGTACCGAACCGATTAACCTCGTGCCGGTGATCAACCGGAAACTGCGCGACCTGGAAGATCTGATCGAGCAGCGGGAGATCACCGTGAAGACGGAAATTGAGCCGACGGGACCCGTTATGCACCCCGCATTGGCCGAAGTGCTGGTGAACAACCTGCTCACGAACGCGATCCGGTACAATGTGGCGTGCGGCACCATCGACATTACCCTCGCGCCGGGCAGGCTGGTGGTCCGCAACACAGGCACGCCGATCAACATCGACCCGGAACTGCTGTTCGAGCGGTTCCGCAAAGAGGGAACGCATTCGGCCTCGCTCGGGCTGGGGCTCGCGCTCGCGAAGACGATCTGCCAGGTGAACGGACAGACGCTGACTTACAAAACAGACGGTCCATGGCACACGCTCACCGTGGATTGGTAACGATATACAAGAATTTTCATGGCTAGTAGTGAATTAAAGGGAGGGTTTCTGACCCTCCTTTTTTTATGTACTTCAAAAAAATACGCAACTACAAAATGTCTTCAGAATCTCCACAGAATTGCGACAGGATCACTGCTGAAATTTGAATACACTTAATCAATTCGACAGCAATGACAACAACTCGTAATCTCAGAAAAATAGCCGCAGTGGCCATTGTATCCGCTTTTTTGGGCGGCACCTCCTATGCTACCTACGAACATTTCGGCAAGCCCGACACCATTTCGACGTGGGTCAATAATGCCACCCCGTTTATCAAACAGGCCCGGCTCGATGGCAAGCCCGCTGCCGAAGGCCCGGCCCCAATGATCCCGGCCGATTTCTCTTTTGCCTCCAAAAAAGCCACAGCAGCCGTGGTACACATTAAATCTACCCTAAAACCGGAACGCACGGTGAGCCAGATGGAAATCCCCGACGAGCTGAGGGACTTTTTCGGCGGCCGCAGTCCATTCGGTCAGCAGGCACCGCAGGGTAAGGGAGAGAAACCGCAGGCTAGCGGCTCCGGCGTGATCATCAATCCCGACGGCTATATCGTCACCAACAACCACGTGATCCAGGGGGCCGAAACATTGGAGGTAACCCTGGCCGACAAGCATACCTACAAAGCCAAAGTAATCGGCAGCGACCCGAATACGGACATTGCATTGATCAAAATCGAGGTGAAAAACCTGCCGGCGCTGTCATTCGGCAACTCGGAAAATGTGCAGGTAGGCCAATGGGTGCTCGCCGTAGGTAACCCGTATAACCTCACTTCGACCGTCACCGCGGGTATTGTGAGCGCCAAAGGCCGCAGCATCAATATCCTCGGCGAAAATGCCAAGGCGCCGATCGAATCGTTTATCCAGACCGACGCGGCCGTTAACCCCGGCAACTCGGGCGGCGCGCTGGTGGACCTGAATGGTAACCTGATCGGTATCAACACCGCCATAGCCAGCCAGACCGGCTCATTCGCGGGTTATTCGTTCGCCGTCCCTTCGAGCATTGCGCACAAGGTGGTGGAAGACATTTCCAAATTCGGCTCTGTGCAGCGCGGCTACCTCGGCGTGGGCATCAGCGAAGTGGATGCGGCGAAAGTGAAATCGTTCGATCTGAAAGTGGATGAAGGTGTGCGCGTCGAAAGTTTTGCCGACGAGAGTGCCGCGAAAGAGGCCGGCATTAAAATTGGTGACGTGATCACGAAAATCGACGGTCATGCCATTAACAGCGTGCCGCAGCTGCAAGAAGCCATTGCCCAGCACAAACCATCCGACAAGGTAACGGTGAATGTCAACCGCGACGGCGCTGATAAAGTGATGAATGTGACTTTGAAAGGCATTTCGGAACCCACCGTCGCCGACCGCTCTGCCTCCGCGATAATGGAGCAGCTGGGCATTGAACTGAAAGACCTGAGCAATCAGCAGAAAAAGGAATACGGTATCGGCTCCGGCGCGCAGGTGACGGCCATTAATGCAGGCAAAATCCGCCAGGGTACCGATATGGAGGAAGGTTTTGTGATTACCAAAATTGACAAAACACCGGTTGCCAACGCCCGTGACGCGGTCAAAATACTGCAAGGCAAGAAAGGCGGGGTGATGATCGAAGGGCTTTATCCCGGCAACGATGAAACCCAATATTTCGCCATTGGTTTATAAGTAACCCGGGCTTCCGGGAATCAATTCCGGAAGCCCTCAATGCAATCATTCAACATGAAAAAGAACCTGATTTTGTTGGGAATGCTGACCGTGCTGGGCAGTGTGGTGCTCGCGCAAAGTCCCCAACAGCCGGCGATTCCCTCCGGCAAGGCATTGACCTACAACTGGATTGTACCCGATATGAAAACCAATCAAAACCCGATGTATGCCAGCTCACTGTCCCGTCACCGCATCCAATCGGCATTCGACAAGGCGCTGGAAAGCCGGGGCCTGACGCGCAACACGCAGCATCCCGACCTGCTCCTGCAATTCCACACCTACACGCAGCGTGTGCGTAAGAACTACTACGGAGGAGGGGGTTACCCATATGGCGCCTACCCGATGATGGGCTGGGGCCGCTTCGGCTGGGGATTCCCCTACTATGGTGGCTTCGGCGGCTACGGATACGGGGGTTACCCCTATTCCACTACCGGCACGGACGGTACGCTCGTACTCGACGTGGTAGATACCAAATCCGGGGATATTATCTGGCAAAAAGCCATTTCCGGTGATGTGAGCAATCCCAACCGCCTTGAAAAACAGATTAATAAGGGTGTTAAAAAGTTGATGAAAAACTTCCCTGTGTCATGAAAAAGCTCCGATTCTTTGCCGCACTGATGCTCTCCGCCGCCAGCCTCACCGGCTACGGCCAGGATGACCAAAGCCTCCTCAAAGCCATTGCACCTTACAATGACGACGTCCGCAACGATATTCTGACAGCTACGCAATATCCCGACGTACTGGCCAAACTGGCCCAAATACGTGACAGAAGCAGCAACGGGTTTCAGCAGGTGATTCAGGATTATGCTCAAAAAAACCAGGCGTGGTTCTATGAAGTGAGCCGCTATCCCGAGCTGATGCATAAACTGGCAACACTTCCCCGCAAAACCTCCCGCGAAGCAGTCGACGGCCTGGCGGCAAACACCGACCCGGCTGCGGAACTGAAAGAAGCGGCCTGGAAACTTTACAATAACCACCACAGCGACCTGGTGAAAGTCGATAACCTGAACGAGGAGGCTGCCAACGCATTTCAAAGTATGATTGCGCTGCTCAACCCCGACGCGCAGCAGGCATTCAAAACGCTGGAAGAAATGCCCGACGTGCTCTCGCTTCTCAACGACCATGCCGACCTGGTTACCCGTCTCGGCGAACGTTACAAAGACGCCCCGGCCGACGTCCGCAATGACCTGGCCACCCTCCACGACCAGCTCGAAGCCCGGAACAAGGAAGAACTCGCGGCTTACCAGGACGAATTGAAGCAAAACCCGCAGGCAATGCAGGAATTGGGCCAGGCATCGCAGGAATATGCTTCGCAAGGCGGTTACAGCTATCCGGCGCCTACCGGCGACAAAGTGGTGAACTACGGCAGTCCTTACTCCTACTGGTTCGGCTACCCCTACTGGTACGGCTCTGCGATGTGGTATCCCGGCCTCTATGGCTACGGTTCAGGCTTCTATCTCGGCCTCGGCGGCTATCCGACGGTGTACGCAATGCCTTCGCTGGGCTTTTCGAGATGGTTCTTCGGCGGCGCATACCGGTATTACCCACACCTGTACCGCCAGTACGACCACTACTACCGCACGATCGCGCCACGCCAGTACGCCTACTCGCCCAGAACGGCATTCATCGGCTCGGCCGCGCGCCATTTCAACCCATCGGCCGGCACGCGTTCCTACCTGTTCGACAGAGGCCAATCATTCCGTTCTGCACCGCGTTCGCTGAATGGACAGGGTTACCGGGCGATGCCGAGAGGTAATTCATACAGCGCGCCTTCGCGGTCTTACGGAGGGTCGTTTGGGGGAAGGACATTTAACGGCGGAGGCGGCGGGTATAGCCGGGGTGGATTTAGCGGCGGAGGTTTCCGTGGGGGACGCCGCTAATATCCCGTCCGAACGTCTACGTTCGGACGAAGTCTTCGGATTTCACAAATTATCCCCGCATCTTTACGGCCGAACCTTTACACCTGTTTACCATGCAGATCAGCGATCTCAAAATCCTCTTTTTCGACATTGGCGGCGTTCTTTTGAGCAATGGATGGGGCCATGAATCACGCATCCTGGCAGCCGAAAAGTTTGGCCTTAATTACAAGGAAATGGACCAGCTCCACAATTTCATCTTTAACGTCTACGAGATCGGGAGCGTCAACCTCGACCAATACCTTGATACCGTGATATTTAACCACCCGCGCGACTTTGTCCGCGAGGATTTTAAGGAGTTTATGTACTCGCAGTCGGTGGAACTGCCCGGAATGCTGGCGTGGCTGAAAGAGTGGAAGAAAGACTGCGGTTTCCGCATTATTTCTATCAACAATGAAGGCAAGGAACTGAACGACTACCGCGTTCAGAAGTTCAAGCTGCATACTTGTTTCGACGCATTCATTTCATCCTGCGAGGTCAAAATGCGCAAGCCCGATCCGCGCATTTTCGAACTGGCGATGGGCATCGCGCAGGCGACGCCCAGCCAGTGCGTGTATTTCGACGACCGGATTATGTTTGCCAATATGGCCAAAACGCTCGGCCTTCGGGCATTTCAGCATACCAGCTTCGAATCGACGAAGGAAATTCTCGAAGAACTTAAAAAAGAACAATTCGACCGTTTCGGGCCTCCGCGCTGATCAGAACGTGGGATCGTCGGCGGACGGGCCGTAAATCGACGGAACGGCAATGTCGTTCAGGCGCATGTACACGGTCAGCTGCCCGCGGTGGTGCACCCAGTGGTTGATCGTCGAGCCGACGCCCTCGCGCCGGGACTGGGTAAATAGCACCTGGCCCTGGCGTTTGAGGTGAAACGGGGCATCGAGATCGTCGTCGGTAATGCCGGCCAGCGACTTCTTAGCCCCCGCGAAAACCTCCTCATAATGCGCCAGCAACTCCTCGTTCGTCGTAAATTCGAAGCGTTTGTAAGTGGCGAAATCCACCTCCCCCTGTTCCACCATAAAGGTGATCCAAAGCGGTATTTCGGCCACCAGCAGCGTCAGGTAACCCATCGCCATCGATTTTGGATGCGGTTTGTAGTCGAACAAAGTCACCGGAACGCGTTCCAGGCATTTGCGTGTAGCGGTATATTCCGCTTCCAGCTCCTTGATGTAAGCCTCGGTTAAGATTGTCTTGCTCATAGGATAGTTTGTTGGTTTTCAACAACATTATAAAAATAATGCCGCAGCTGACCGCCACGGCACGATGCAATCCGATCCAGATTATACGTCAATTCAAAGCGCCAGTATGGCAATGCTCGTCCCGCCGATGTGCCGGATGCCGCGAAACCGGATGTCGTTCTGGTACAGCTCGTTAAGCGCCGTCCATACGCCGGGCCAGTTGGTGTAGTCGTGCCAGATGATGATGCCGCCTTTGCGCATGATGGCAAACACCTTTTCGCTGTCGTTCATCACATATTCATAGGCGTGCGAGCCGTCGATAAACGCGACGTCCACGGAGTTGATGTATCCGTTGAAATCGAACGAGGCCGAGTCGCCAAACACCTGGCGGATTTTGGAGGCCGCGGGATGGCCCAGGAACCGCTCTCCGGAAACTTCTTTTTTGACGTAACGCACCTCCCCTTCCTCGATTTCCATTTTCGTCGTAGCCAGGTCGTCGGCCGGCAGGTCGAGGGTGATGATCTCCGTATCACTGCCCGTATTGAGCGCCATATTTAAAGTAGTCCGCCCCTGAAACGTCCCGATCTCGAAAATGCGGTGCGGGTTCCATTTCTTGACGAGGTTGCTGATCACTTTCAATTCAAATTCGGTCGTGTGCCCGAAACCGCATTCGTAGACACCTTCGTAAGCAGCACCGTCGTTCCCGAAAAGCTCGAAAACATCGGTTTTGGGAATGATAAACGGGTCTACCGGCGTGGCGTCACCATTTTGATGCCCGTTATAGCTGTTATACAATTTCAACAGCTCTTCCCGTGAACCGGAATTCAGCATTCCGAATGTCATGGTGTAGCCAACTCTTTTTAAAACACCTGCATACAGACGGAGGTTATCGAGTGCTTTGCTCATAAATGTGTATGTATTAAATTGAATGGTTTCAGGGGTGCAGCAGACATTAGTCCGACTTTTTGACTGTCGGGTTTCAGGGGGCCTGATCGTCTGTTGATTGAAAAGTATTGATTTACAAATAAATACATAAAAACCATTTTTCAAAATCCGTGCCATGGAATCCAGCCAGGACATAGCGGTGGTTTTCTAACGGTGACAATGATATGGATCGGACCCCGGACATTCGCGGCTTGTACCTGCCCGTTCAGCCTACCGTGAAACAATCGGCCGGACGGGTAACCTACCAGGAATTCGCCCCGGACGCAGCGTTACAGGGAATTATTTACTGCTACTGGCAGCTCAGGACCACATTACCGCTCGACGAACCTTTCATATACCGCGTCGTGGCGGACGGCTGCATCGACATTTTTTTCGAGCTGAATAACCCGGTTGAAAACTTCGTCATGGGCTTTTGTAAAAAATACACGGAGTTTCCCCTCGAAAATAGTTTCAACTACGTGGGTGTTCGGTTTTTACCCACGATGTTCCCCCAACTCTTCAAAATCAATGCGGCGGAGCTGAGCAACCGCTTCGAAGCGCTGGACGCGGTGGTCCCCGAAACGGCAGAATTTATCGCCTCGCATTTCGAAGCCGGAATGCCTGCGGCTACCATCAAAGCGCTTTTCGACGACTATTTCCTGCGCCACGTCGCCGGCGTCGCATTCGATCCCGATCCGCGGCTGTATCAGGCCCTTTCCATCATCCTGCGGAATTACGGCGTGGTCAATGTCGAAAAAGACCTCGACACCGGACTCAGCCCGCGGCAGCTCCGGCGGTTGTTCGAATTTTACATCGGCGATTCCGCCAAGACATTCAGCCAGGTCGTGCGGTTTCAGCATATCCTTCGTGCCAAGCCTTCACAGCAGAGCCTGCGGGAAAACAAGCTGTTTTACGACAACGGCTATTACGACCAGGCGCATTTTATCAAAGAATTCAAAAACCTGTACGGCGTAACGCCGGGGAAAGCGTTCGGGAGGTGATTTTGTCCGTTTTTTACAATCCTGTGCGGGCTCGGAAGCCGAAATTGCGTCATCGGTTCACTTCAAACGAACAGCCTATGAAACGGTACATCGTATCACTCGCCTTGATTTGCATGAGTATTTGTGCATTTTCCCAAACCAATTCATCAACCAAAACCAAACGCAACATGAAACTGAACGCCGGCATTATCACGTCCAAACTCGCTGAAACCAGAGCTTTTTACACAGAAACGCTCGGCTTCGGTGTCACTTTCGAGAATGAGTTCTACCTGCTGCTCCACACGCCGGGTGGCGGTTCCGAAATCAGCTTCCTGCTGCCGGAACACCCGTCGCAGCAGCCACTGTTCCACCAACCATTCCAGGGCCAGGGCATGTACCTGACCATCGAGGTCGATGATGTAGATAAACTCTACAACGAGCTGAAAAAGAAAGGCACCGACATCCGGATCGATCTCCGCGACGAACCCTGGGGCGACCGCCATTTCGCGATACTCGACCCGAACGGTATTGGAATTGACCTTGTCAAATACTCGCCCCAATAACGGGTTGGCAAAAAAACGCCGCGCGGGTAACTTTTGCCTGGCCCGCACGGCGCTTTGAATAAACCTCGCGAAATTGTCTCTTTCCCGCTCATTTTATTTGCTGTTCTGAACAATCCCGCGATCACAAGGGTTTACCAAAAAGAACAATGCAAACAATGAACGATCACATTACCAGAATCCAGCAGAACATCGAGCCGCTGCGCCAGCAGATCATCCAGCACCAGGTTTATTCGGTTATCAAAGACATTACCGACCTGCAAGTTTTCATGAAATACCACGTGTATGCCGTGTGGGACTTCATGTCGCTGCTCAAATCACTTCAAAACAGCCTCACGTGCACCTCCGTGCCCTGGTTCCCGACCGGCGATGGCGAAACGCGCCACCTGATCAATGAAATCGTGACCGGCGAAGAATCGGACGTGGACATGGATGGCGCCGTCAAAAGCCATTTCGAACTGTACCTCGACGCGATGGCGCAATGCGGCGCGGATGTCGGCGAGATTAACCGGTTTATCAACGTCTTGCGGGAGACAGGCGATTTTGACAAGGCATTTGACGCGGCCGGCACGCCGCAGAAAGCCCGTGAATTTGTCGGATTTACCTTCGATACCATCGCCACCGGCAAGGCCCACCTTCAAGCTGCCACCTTCACTTTCGGGCGCGAAGATCTGATACCAGGAATGTTTATGTCCATTATCGAAGATATTCACCGACACTTTCCCGACAGCATTTCCATTTTTAAATACTACCTTGAAAGGCACATCGAAGTGGACGGCGACCACCACAGCCACCTGGCCCTGCAAATGACGGCCAACCTCTGCGGCGACAACGAGGCGTTCTGGCAGGAAGCCGAAAAAGCGACCATCGCCTCCCTCGAACGGCGCATCGCGTTGTGGGACGGGGTATACGAGGAAATTGAAAAAGTTTTGAAATAAGATATTGACCGTTATATGTCTATTACCAAAGAATACGAAATGCAGGGCATGCTGGAAGCCAGCCGCGCGGTGGCAACCACCCTGCGTGCTATGCGCGAACATGCCAAACCGGGGATGACGGCTAAGGAGCTCGATGATTTCGGCGGCGAAATGCTGACCAGCCTCGGTGCGAAATCGGCGCCGAAACTTACCTATGGCTTTCCCGGCTGGACCTGCATCAGCGTTAACAACGAAGTCGCACACGGCGTACCGTCGGAACATAAGGTATTGCAGGAAGGCGACCTTATCAATATCGACGTGTCTGCCGAATTGAACGGATTCTGGTCCGATAATGGCGGCTCGTTCGTGCTCGGCGAGGACATTCATGGCCATAACCAGCTCGTGAATGCTTCCAAACGCATTCTGAGCAAAGCATTAAGCCAGATCAAAGGCGGCGTGCGCATCGCCGACATCGGGCGGCTGATCGAAACCGAGGCGAAACGGTCGGGCTATAAGGTGATCAAAAACCTCGCAGGCCACGGCGTGGGCCGCAGCCTCCACGAGGAGCCGCACGAAATCCTCAACTATTATAACCGCTACAACACCAACCGCTTCCGGAAAAACAGCGTCGTCGCGATTGAAACATTCATTTCTACCGATTCGACGACCACCGCTACCGAGCGCGACGGATGGACGCTCGTTGGCTCGCGCGGCGGATATGTGGCGCAGCACGAGCACACGATCGTCGTGACGGACGGCAAGCCGGTGATCCTCACCGCCATGAACGGGATTTTCGATTAGCTACGACCAGAAACCCTGCACCTGGATGCCTAGCGGCGAATCCGACCGTTTTTTAAGCTCCTTCCGCAGGCGTACGCAGGTAGGAATGTGCCCCGAGATATAGATGTTCGAATGGTCCAGCGCTTTGTCGCTGGTCCATTTCAGCATCGATTCCAGCCCGCCGTCGCCATTCTTGCGTACCGGCTGGATATTCCAGTTGAAATACTCCTTGAACTCCTCCCGGTGGTTTTCATCGGCGATGGTAATGGCCCCGCTGATCGGCCGGTTGCCGGCCAGCTGCTGCAAAGCCAGATAATGCCCGATGCTGCTCATATCGCCAAACACGACCATTTCTCCCGCAGGTGCAGGCCGGTGCATGGTCGCGCCCACGCCTACGTAGGTAACGGGGTCGCCTGCACGCAGCGAGCGTATCCATTGCGCGCCGGGGCCGTCCTGTTCGGCATTGATATATAATGTACAGGTACGGATGTCCTCGTCCCAGCCGGCTGGGGTATAGTCGCGGTAAATGCCGTCGCCGACGCGCACCTTTATGTGCTGCACGCGTTTCCAGCTGCTCATATCCATATCGGGGAAGTGGACGTCCACTTCGAAAAAGGTGGCAGGTTCCCAGGCCCGGATCGCGAGGACGGTGCCTGTTTTTCCAAATGCGGTTTCAAGCAAATGAAGCGCTTTCTGTTTGATGATATTCATTTCTGTCCGATTGGTGTTGTTTTCTGGGCTGACGATCCAGCCGAATATTTACTTTACAAAACAACACGCGCGGGCGGCAACAATAAAGGGAAGAACAGGGGTAATGATTGGACAAATCGCGGTTCTACCCGCATCCGCTATTTGCGGTACTCGTCCCGGAACTGCCCCGCCGATTTACCCGAAACCTTCCGGAAAAGTCGTGAGAAATAGGTCTGGTCGTCGTAGCCGAGGGCGAATGCAATCTCCTTTACATTCAAATCGGTGTAATAGAGCAATCTTTTCGCCTCCATCATTACCTCGCTCTGGATCCAGTGGCTCACCGGCTGGCCCGAGGTTTCTTTCACCACTTCATTCAGGTAGGATGAGGTAATGTTCAGCATACCCGCATAATCCGAAGGACTTTTCACAGTTTTAAAATGCTGCGACAAAAGTTTGCGAAACTGCGAAGTAAGTGCCGACGGACGGGACTGCGCCGTCCTTTGCAGGATTTCCTTTTCAAATAAAGAGGTGAAGAGCCCAATGCACGTTTTCAGCATCGATTGTATCAGCGGCTGGCCATACCGGGCAGGCGCCTCATAAAATTCCAGCAGCAAACCGAGGCTGCGCGCCAGCACATCGGCATAGCCGGCATCGACATTCGCTGGAAAGCCGTGCAGGGCATATTCGTCCACCACAGCCCGGTGATGCTCGTCGAGCAGGCTCAAATCCACACCCAGAAACCAGCCATACGAACCCGCCGTTTCGAGCGGGTAATGCACCTGGCCGGGCATAATGCAGAACACGCCGCTGCCCCGGAGCTCGATCTCCCGAAAATCCACCATCAGCCGCGCGTGCCCGTCTTCCTGGAAGAAGAAGTTGCCGTGATCGTCGCGGTGGGCATCCATGTAGACGCCGTTCATCCGGTTCATACGGTCTATGCGTTGCAGGGAGATTCCCAGCCCCGATTCATCGCTGAGATAATGCAGGGGAATGTTCTTGCCGGCCATAAGTCGCGGATAATTTTACCGAGCGATCGAGCAGGTCCGTCGCTTGCAGTATCTTGTTTTTCAGAAAATAAGGGTAATTGGAATGCTCGTTCAAAAACGCTTGCGCTATGCGGGCAGCTTCCGGCGACGCGTGTCCTGCAAAAGTATTGTGCAGCCATCGGGTGGGAAAAAATATATCGCCCGTCAGCTGGATTTCCTGCAACATGTCGAGTGAAGGCCGGAGATATTTCAATGCACTTTTCGCACGCAGCGGGTGATGGAGGTAGGCCAATGCATCCAGCACCCAAGCCTCTTTCTCCCGGTTCGATTCTTTTTTCAGTGATTCAAAAAACCTGTCGCGTTCGGCTTCGTCGGGGCTGAGTGCCGGTATCACAAACTGCATCCGCGCCTTGCGATCGGGATTTTGAGTAGCATGAAGCTGCTGGCTGAGAATCGTTTTGCCATCGCCATTCCCTTTCAACGCCAGTTCGTAGGCGAGCGAAATCTTGTCCTCCTCCGATAGTACCAGCCCTTTCACGACCAGCTTTCCGGTCCACAAGCCGTGCATTTTCTGCCATCCGTCGCCCGTCGATGCCAATGCCTTGAATGCGCGGAAATAGGAAGTCTGAATCCCTTTGTCCTGCGTACCGTTCAGCAATTGCCAGAGGGTATTTTCCAGCTGCATTTGCATTTCTGCCCGTTGTTCTGCATTCAAAAACACCCACCAGGCGCTTTGCAGATTGGCCAGCAGGTAATCCACCAGCAGCGGGTTCTGCTCTTTGGCCAACGCATTCAATGTATAACCCGCCAGCTTTGCCGGAGCCGGGCCGTCGCCGCGCAGTAATCCTTCCCAGATGTTTACCAGCATCGCGCCGCGGAACACCGGGTCGGCGAACAATGTATTCTTACTGCCATAATTTTC
The DNA here is from genome assembly GCF_000382205.1 of Dyadobacter beijingensis DSM 21582. Taxonomy (GTDB): domain Bacteria; phylum Bacteroidota; class Bacteroidia; order Cytophagales; family Spirosomataceae; genus Dyadobacter; species Dyadobacter beijingensis. The sequence continues at coordinate 1,583,741 of NZ_KB907786.1, read as the reverse complement.
AAAAAACCACTTTTTCGAAGCGGAATCCATTTTAAAATAGCCATATCCCGTTCCGTCATTATTCGGAAAAGCCAGGCTGCTATTCCCTTCCTGAATGCTTTTCAAAACCAGCGGCTGCTCCCAGGCACGCCCCTTCACCGAATCGGCGGCCTGCACCAGCTTGCCTGCCTGCACATCGTACGAAGGCATACCCGGGGTTTTCACCCACACATTGCTCCATGAAGCGATATCCTGCGGCGTACGCTTGTCGATAATGCCGATCAGATCGTCCCAGCGGGCATTTTTGAATGAATAGGAGCGCAAATATTCTTGCAGGCTTTCCCGCATGATCGTCCCGCCGATCTTCCTTTCCAGCTGCCGCATCACGATCGGCGCCTTCATATAAATGATCGCGCCGTAAAGCGTGCCGGCATTTTTGAGGTTGCCCAATTGCTGCAAAATAGGGTTAGTGCCCGCCGTGCGATCGACCTCGTACGCATTCGGGTAATGCGCGAGCAGGAAACGCAGGTCGTGGTTGACCTCCGGGAAACCCGGATGCACGATTTTCGCGGCCATAAAGTTGGCAAACACCTCTTTGAGCCATACGTCGTTGAACCACTCCATCGTCACCAGGTCGCCGAACCACATGTGCGCCGACTCGTGCGCGATCACGCTCGCGCGGGCCATTCTGCGGTTCACCGATGCATTTTCATCCAGGAACAAGGCCGGCTCATTGTAAAAAATCGACCCCGGATGCTCCATTCCGCCATATTGAAACGAAGGCAGCAGCACAAAATCGAACTTCCCGAACGGGTAACCGATGCCCGTATAATCTTCCAGCCACGCCAACGATCTGGCATGGAGCTGAAACACCTCATCGCGGTTGCGCGCCACTTTGGCCGTGTCGGTTTCGCGGTAATACATCGTCATTTCGCGGCCATCGAGCACTTGCGTAGCCTTAAAAAACTTCCCGGCCGCAAATGCGAAAAGGTACGAGCTCACCGGCTTCGTAGCCCCGAAACGGTACACGGCCTTGCCATTTTCCATCGTCTTGGCCTCCAACCCGCCATTCGAGACAGCCTCCCAGCCTTCGGGGGTCTTCAATGTGAGTTGGTAGGAGGCTTTAAGATTAGGCTGGTCGAAGAGAGGAAAACACGTCGAAGCGCGGTCTGGCACGAAGAGCGTATAGAGATAATCCTCGCTCCTGTTGAGCGACAAATCCCCCGCCACAAAATCGATCTCCAACTCGTTTCTGCCCGTAACCAAATGCTTTGGTTCAATGACAATATGCTCATTCACAAACTGATAATCCGCCTTTCCACCCGCTACACGCACTTCCTTCAAATGCGCGGCATCGACATTAAAATCGAGCACCAGCGCCGAATCCAGGGAATGGAGGTGGAACGAAATCGTCTCTTTCCCCAGGATCTTGTCCGTCTTGCCAGCGGGAATATCCAGTTCGATGGCATACCGGATGCTATCGATATTTTGCTTGCGATACTGATTCAAGGCAAACGAAACACCCTTTTCGGGAGCAGAACCGCTCGGCTGCGTGCAGGCGAAGAAGGCGACAACCATCGTCGCCATCAGTAGTAAGGAGCGTATTGAATTCATCAGATTAAGGATACGCTCAAAAATAGCACTTCCATTTTAATACGAAATGAATGTTTTCGCAGATTCTGCTACGATGCGTAACGTTTTTGTATATTGTAATTGAAGAGTACAACAACATCCGGCTCATTTAGGCCATTCCTTATCAGGATAAGAAAGTGGTGCATAGCCACTGATATCACCGTGAATTTCTAACCATAAAACATGAACCACGTTTACAAAGTCGCGTTTTTAGTTTCTCTTTTTGTCAACACCCTTCAAGCCCAAACACTCCCCCCTCTTACCGTCGAGAAAATTATGCGGGACCCGAAGATCTGGATCGGGACTTCGCCGACGGATATCACATGGGCCGACGATTCTAAAACGGTGTATTTCAACTGGAACCCGGATAAAAATCTCGCCGATTCGCTGTATGGGTATTCGCTTGCGGGGAAGAAGATCAGTAAGGTAGCCCCGGCCGAGCGACGGCGGCTGCCGGGTAAGAACGGCGTTTATAACCGGGCGCATTCGTTGCGGTTATACGAGAAGAATGGCGATCTTTTTGTTGTGAATTACAAGGATTTCTCCGTCCGGCAGCTCACCAATACCACCGAGCGGGAGACTGATCCGGCGTTCAGCGGGAATGAGCAGGCGGTGATTTTCGAAAGGGGTAATAACCTTTTCAGCATCGCATTGTCGTCCGGGCTCGTGAGCCAGCTGACCGATTTTAAAACCGGCCCAAAAAAGGCCGACAGCAAGCCCGGCGAACAGGAAAAGTTCCTCCGCGCCGACCAGCTCGCGATGTTTGAAATACTCAAAGAAAGAAAGGATAAAAAAGACGCGGGCAAGAAGATTACCGAGGCCGATAAGCCTGCCCGTCCGAAAGAGATTTACCTCGGCGAAAAAAGCGTATCAGGCCAGCAGCTGAGCCCCGACGGCCGGTTTGTTACCTACCGGCTCACACAGTCCGACAAAAACGCCAAATCGACCATTGTCCCTAATTACGTAACGGAAAGCGGCTTTACCGAGGACATTCCCGCGCGCACCAAAGTGGGGGCGCCCGCGGCGGAAAGCGAGTTTTGGGTGTACGACATTCAGAGAGATACCGCGCGCAAAGTTGCGGCAAACGACATTCCGGGCATTCACGACAAGCCCGATTACCTCAAAGATTATCCCGCACAGGATTCGACCTGGAAGAAAAAGGAACGCAAGGTGATTTTTCACGGCCCGTTCTGGTCGGATAATGGGCAGTATGCCGTGGTGGTGATCCGTTCGCTGGATAGTAAGGACCGGTGGATCATGCAGCTCGATCCCGTGACCCTCTCGCTGAAACTACTCGACCGCCAGCGCGACGAAGCGTGGATAGGCGGGCCGGGAATTGGCGGTTATCCGCAGAGCGCCGGCGAGATCGGCTGGCTCGATACGCAAACGATCTATTTCCAGAGCGAGGCTACCGGCTATTCGCATTTGTATGCATTCAATCTGCAAACCGGCAAAAAGACGGCGCTTACATCCGGCCGGTTTGAAGTGCAGAATGTGGTGCTTTCGAAGGATAAGAAGACATTTTATCTCATTACCAACGAAATACATCCCGGCGAGCAGCACGTGTACCGCATGGCCGTGACCGGCGGCGCCCGTACGCGCCTCACACACACGCCCGGTGCGCATGAGATGACGCTTTCGCCCGATGAGAAGAACCTCGCTATCCGCTTCTCGAAAAGTACCGCGCCCTGGGAACTCTACCTGCTCGACAATGCTGCTGCCGCATCGAAAAACAACCAACCGGTGCAAATTACCCGGTCCGTTTCGCAAGAGTTCCTCTCCTATCCCTGGCGCGAGGCCAAGGTGGTAACCATTAAGGCGGGCGACGGGCAGGACATTTACGCACGCGTCTACGAGCCGAAGCAATCGAACGGCAAGGCGGTAATATTCGTGCACGGGGCGGGCTATTTGCAGAATGCGCACAAATGGTGGAGCCAGTATTTCCGTGAATACATGTTTCATAACCTACTCACCGACAAGGGGTACACGGTACTCGACATGGATTATCGCGCGAGCTCCGGCTACGGCCGCGACTGGCGCACAGGCATTTACCGCTTCATGGGCGGCAAGGATCTCACCGACCATACCGACGGCGCTCAATGGCTCGTCAAAACCTACGGCGTAGATCCCAAAAAGATCGGTATTTACGGCGGCTCGTACGGTGGGTTTATCACGCTGATGGCCCTTTTCACGACGCCCGACGTGTTCACTGCCGGGGCGGCATTGCGGCCGGTCACGGATTGGGCTGCCTACAACCAGGGCTACACGGCCAATATCCTCAACGAACCGCAGGCCGACAGCCTCGCTTACCGAAAGAGCTCTCCCATTTACCATGCGGCGGGTTTGAAAAACAATCTGCTCATCTGCCACGGTATGGTGGACGTGAACGTGCATTACCAGGACGTGGTGCGGCTCTCACAACGGCTCATCGAGCTGGGCAAAAACAATTGGGAGCTGGCATCCTACCCGATGGAGGACCACGGTTTCGTAGAAGCATCGTCGTGGACGGACGAGTACAAGCGCATTCTAAAACTGTTTGAGGAGAAATTGTAGGGCAAATGCCTTATAGGACAAACAAAACCGCATGATGAACCAACATTTTCCGAAACTGAAAAAGATCATCCTCGCCCAGGCCATCGCCGCGATTGCATGCGCAGGCCTCGCGCAGGCACAGGTAGGCGTGGGCGTGAAAGCCCCCAAAGGCGCCGAGGTGTACCTCGACGGCAGCCGCAAAATGCTCGACGAGAAATGGATTTATTGGGAAGGCCCACGCTTCGCCGCCAAACCGCCGATCAAATGGACCGTCGTGAACGACCCCGTGGACAAAGGCACGGTGATCAACTGCAACGACCCGGCGTCCGCAGGCGGCCTGTACGGCTCGGCGGACATTGTGACCAAAAAACAGTTTAAGGATTTCCGCGCGCACGTGGAATTCCTGATCACGAAACCGGGCGGCAACAGCGGCGTATACCTGCAAAACCGCTACGAAATCCAGGTGCTGGACGGCGATACCACTTCACACGGCATGGCAGCGGTCATCAATGAATCCAAATCACCTTACTTTGCGTATAATGGCATCGGCAAGTGGAATTCGTATGACATTCTTTTCCGCGCGGCACGTTTCAAAGACGGCAAGCTGGTGGAGCAGCCGATGGTGACCTTGTATTTCAATGGAAAAAAAGTGCATACCAACCAGAAAATCAGCCAGGTATGGGGCGGCAAAAACTCCGGGATCGACGGCGGTAACGACGGCGGCAAGGGCATTACCGACACGCCCGGCGGCTTGAAACTGCAATCGGAAGGCCACGACGTGTATTACCGCAATATCTGGATCAAGGAAATGGAGCTGGACAAGGCGGATACCAACTTTTGAAACGCCAGCCGATCGATCAGTCCCTTGGTGGGTAACACGGGCCCTTACAAAATTCAAAGGCGTTGGTACTTTCCCGTGCGGGCGTTCGCCGCTTTGCCCCACGCATCATCAGAAACTGGCATGGGTTTGTTAAGGCTGCGGCCTTAAAAGCCCATGTTATGAAACTATCCGAACAATTTAAACTCAACGGGAAAACCGCATTGGTGACCGGCGCCAGTCAGGGGATCGGCAAAGCCATTGCGCTCGCATTGGCCGAATACGGCGCTAAAATCATCCTGCATTACCGCAAGGATCGTTCCGAAGCGGAAGCCGTAGCCGACGAAATACGGCGTGCGGGCGGTGAAGCGAACCTGGTCCATGCCGATCTCTCACGCTCCGGCAGCGCCGCATTCATCGCCGAACAGGTGGGACAACTGGGCAAAACGCCCGACATCCTCGTGATCAACGCATCGGTGCAAATACCGGCGGAATGGGAGCAGGTCACGACGGAAGATTTTGATAAACAGGTGAATGCCAATTTCAGATCTACCTTACAGCTCATGCAGGCATTTGCCCCGGCGATGGTTTCCAAAGGCTGGGGAAGGATCTTGACGATCGGGAGTGTGCAGCAAACGAAACCCCACCCGGCGATGATCGTTTACGCCGCTACCAAATCGGCGGTGTTGAATATGGTGCAGAATGTGGCCATGCAGCTGGCCGACAAGCATGTGACGGTCAATAACCTCGCGCCGGGCGTCATCGGTACGCCGCGCCTCGAACAGGACGTCCCGCCCGTTCCCGAACGTATCGACAAACGTCTGGAAACACCCAGCGGCGCCCTCGGCGAGCCGCAGGACTGCGCCGCAATGGCCGTCCTGCTCTGTTCGGAAGCAGGACGGTTCATTACAGGGCAAAATATCTTCATCGACGGCGGAATGAGCCTTTGATTACTTTTTATTGTAAGCGATTTTGAAGATCGTGCCGTTGAGGTCGTCGGTCACGTACAAGGCGCCGTCCGGTCCCTGCGCGAGGCCACACGGGCGGTGCTGGATCGGGCCGGTCGGTTTTACGAGATCGGTACCGGCGAAGTTGTCGGCGAAAATCTCCCATTTACCCGGCTTACCATTTACAAATGGAACGAATGCCACCAGGTAACCTTTTTTCAGCTCCGACGACTGGCTGTGGAATGCGATGAACGCGCCGTTTTTATACCGCGCCGGAAACATATTGCCGGTGTAGAACATCAATGCATTCGGGCCGAGGTGGGCCGGAAACGCCACAATCGGGTTCACGGCTTTTTCGCCGCCGGTTTTTTTACCATCACCGCCATATTCCGGCGCAAGCATCTTTTTGTTCTGGAAATGGTCGTAATAAATGTACGGCCAGCCCGCGTCGTCGCCCTCTTTCAGCTGGTAAAGCGTTTCGGAAGGCAGCTCGGCGCTGTGTTTCGGGGTATAATACTGCGGGTACATATCGTCGAACTTCCCGCGGCCGTGCGTGGTGGCGTACAAAGCATTGGTTTTGTTGTCCCAATCGATGCCCACCGCATTCTTCACACCGGTTGCGAAACGGGTGCCGTCTGAAAACTGCTGATTGGCTTTTCCGGCCTTGAAACGCCAGATACCGCCCGCCGAATCGAGGATCGAGCAGGGCGACATGCCCTTGGCCGAACCTGCTCCCCGGCAGTTGTCGTTCCAGGAACCAACCGTCACGTAAATGTTGCCCGCATTATCGAGCGCAAGGGGTTTCGCATTGTCGCGGCCGTGGTCGCTGAGGCCGCTGATGATCTGTTCAGGTTTTTCAAAATCGATGACTTCGTCCTTTTCATTCAGCTTATACCTGAAAACACCTTTGTTGGAAGAGCAGTACAGGTAACCGTTCTTGATGGCAATGCCGGTGCCGGGGTAATCGCCGAAAAGCTTCTGCTCGTCGATCGCGCCGTCGCCGTTCGTGTCGCGCAGGAGGTAAATGCCCTTACCGTCTTTGAGTTTGGAAAGCTTTACATACATGTCGCCGTTTTTACCCACCACCATATGCCGGGTAGCGCCAAGGCCGGTAGCAAGTACCGTGGCCGAGAAACCGGCGGGAAGCTTCACTTCTTTGGCTTCGATGGGCGTGAAAAGCGGGGTTTTCTGATCAGGAGTAAGGGTTTCGGAGCGGTAACCGAACAGCGCTGCCGCTGCTGCCAGCACGGCCGCGGCGCCGGTCGACCGGATTAATTTTCTTTGCATGCAATCGTAAAATTGGGTGAAAACATTTATTTTAGACAAAAGCACGGCGGCGCGATTTTTTACCGCGTTGCGGCTGGTTTCCCTGCAATCCGGTTTGGGAATGCTTTTTTAACCTGAACCGGAAAACAGGAAACATCACCTGACTTTTAGTACACTTAACCATTGACGATTATGGGCCCATACGATGATGACGACGAAGTATATGACGATGACCTCCCCGGAAATTATCCCGCAGAAGAAGATATTTACCGCCAGGGGCTCATCGACCCGGATATAGATCCCGAGGATATTTCGCGGGTCAAACGCAAGCTGGATATCGACTCGGACGACTGGAACGAAAAATCCTTCGAAGACGACGTTACCGGCGACGACCTGGATGTGCCGGGCTCGGAATATGACGATGAAGATGAGGAGATCGGCCGCGAAGACGAAGAGAACAATTATTACAGCCTGGGCGGAGATAACCACGAAAGCCAGGAGGAAAACCAGGGCGACTAGCAAAGAGAAATGCCCACAAAAAAGCCTGATGCACTGAGTGTCAGGCTTTTTTGTGCGATTCTAACTAGCCTGAGGTATTTTTTATAAAAATTTAATAATAAAAGGAATGTTCGTCAATATTTTAATTAATGCAATATCCTTTCTTGTTTATAGGCATTCGGATCAGATATATTTGTCCGATCGCCGATAACGACAAATTCTGTTTCTTATGACTAACCTGCGAACCCTCCTCTTCTTTGTGACCTGCCTGTGGGCAACGGCCGCCGACGCCCAGCGCTACGAGCTCCGCGACAGCTGGCAATGCATTCCCGTTTCCAAAATGAAGGAACCCGGTACGACTATTTCATCGCCCGGCTTCGCCCTGAAAAGCTGGCTGCCGGCCGTGGTGCCTGGTACGGTGCTCACGACGATGCTGGCTAACAAGCAGGTGCCGGACCCGTTTCTCGGGATGAACAACAAGCATATACCGGATATTTTCAACACCGGAAAAGAATACTACACCTATTGGTTTGTCAGGGATTTTGAAGAAAAGGCGGATGCCGGGCAGGAAGTGTGGCTGCATTTGCGGGGCGTCAATTACAGCTGCGATGTGTTTCTCAACGGTAAAAAACTGAATGCGAAACTGCATTCGGGCATGTTCCTGCGCCAGACTTATAACATTACTGCTCACCTGAGCAAGACGGGCAAAAACCGCCTCGCCGTGATCGTTTACCCGCCCGATGTGGTGGGCAACCCGAACGGCGGCCAGGGCGGCGACGGGACCATCGCACGAAACGTATCACACCAGTATGTGGCTGGTTGGGACTGGATCCAGCCCATCCGCGACCGCAATACGGGCATTTGGGACAAGGTAACGATTGAAAAAACAGGAAAAATCAATATCAAAAACCCGCACGTGGTCACGCTCGTGCCAGGTAAGCGTACGCCGGGCGCAACGCAGCAGCCCGCGACCATTCGCGTCACCGCGGAGCTGGAAAACCCCGGTAATGTGCCGCAAAAAGGCATTCTGCAATATAGTTTGGATGGGAACAGGGTGTCCAAAGAAGTTACCGTGCAGCCGCATTCCACCTTGGAGGTAAAGCTCCCCGATCTCTCACTCAAAAACCCGAAACTCTGGTGGCCGAACGGCTATGGCGCGCAGGATTTGTATGATCTGAAAATGCAGTTCACGCAAGCCGGAAAAGTGTCCGACACAGAAGACATTCAAGTGGGCGTACGCGAAATCCAGGCCGACTGGAACACGACGACCCGCAGCAAGCAAATCTCCGTGAATGGCCAGCGCGTATTCATCAAAGGCGGCAACTGGATCATTTCCGATGCCATGCTCCGCTTCTCCGACGAACGCTACAATGCCGAAGTGCGGTTCCACCGCGATATGAACCTGAACCTGCTCCGCATCTGGGGCGGCGCATTGACCGAACGGCCGGAGTTTTACGAAGCCTGCGACCGTTACGGGATTCTCGTTATGCAGGATTTCTGGGGCTCCGGCGACTGCAACGGCCGCTGGGTAGACCCGATGAAAGCCGACGACCAATGGACGCGCCGGAAATATCCCGACGACCATAACCTGTTCCTGGAATCGGCGGCGGATCAGATCAAAATGATCCGCAATTACCCATCCCTCGCCATCTGGTGCGGCGGGAACGAGATTACTTTGCCTGTGGACATCATGACGCCCCTGCGCGACTCCATCCTGCCCGCGCTCGACGGCACCCGCTGGTTTGTAGACTATTCCAACTCCGACGATATGTCGTTCAACGCGCTGGGCGGCAATGGCGACGGCCCTTACGGCATCCAGCCGCTCACCCGTTTCTGGAACTACCGCACGTGGCCATTCAATTCCGAGATCGGCTCCGTGGGCGTCGGCGACCACCATTCCCTGGAAAGGTTTTTACCGGAAGCCAACCGCATTGCCCCCGCCTACTCGGCCGAAACCCGCCGCGAGAAAGTGGATTCGGTATGGCAATACCATAAATACATCGGCTACGACCACCACATCGAGCCCTACGGCAAAGCTACCGACATGCGCGACTTCGGCAAAAAGGCCCAGCTCGTCAACTACGACCAATACCGCGCATTGATGGAAGGTTTCAGTGCGCATATGTGGGATTGGTACACGGGCGTGATCATATGGAAGACGCAAAACCCGTGGACGGCGCTCCGCGGCCAGATGTACGACTACTACCTCGATCCGAACGCCTGCCTCTATGGCTTGCATTCCGGCAGCGAGCCGCTGCACGTGATGTACAACCCGGCCGATACCGCCGTCGCGATTGTGAACAATACTTTCAAACATCAATACGACCTCATGCTCGTCATTGACGCCATCGATATGAAGGGTAATGTGAAGCAACTGACGCAGGTTTTCGTAGAAATCGGCCCGTCCACAACCCGCAAGATCATCGATATTAACCGGGAAATCAGGGAAATGGCTAAAAAAGAAGGCATGTTCCTTTCCCTCCGACTGCTGAACCTGGACAAAAAACCGGTTAGCGATAACCTCTACTGGCTCCCTGATGCTACGGGCAACCACAGCGGCCTGCAAGCCATGCCCAAATCTCAGGCCACGGCAACGGCCCGGACCATTGCCAAAGGCAAGGTAGAAGTAACCCTGAAAAACCCCGCCAATGCCCCGCTGGCATTCTTCAACCGCCTTGCGTTGGTAGACCCAAACACGAAGCAGCGCATCCTGCCGGTGTTTTACGACGACAATTACATTTCCGTTTTACCCGGCGAGAGCAAGACCGTGGTAATGGAATACACGCCGCAGAGCGGCCTGGTGCCGGTGGTGTCGGTAGAGGGGTGGAATGCGGAGGAGCAGTTGATTCAAATAGCTGAAAAATAGTAACTTTGGTATGCAACCAACGCTGTATACCGCTATGCTGAGAATTGAAGGAACTTATCAAAACGGCAGGATTGAACTTGATTCGGCACCTGTTATTGATTTGCCGGTAAAGGTAATCATCACTTTTCCCGAAATAGATGGGCCTGTGAAATCCGACGCGAAGTCGCTCAGATGGAGTGATTTTTCTTTCGACCGTAGCCGACAGTTGCTGAAAGAACTAAAAAGCTCGTTGGCAGAAGAAGTTATCTCGGAAAGACGCCATTCCTGAATGCGTATTTTTCTCGATACTTCTTCGCTGATTAAACTATATCACGAGGAGCAGGATAGCGAGTTCTTCAAACAGCTCATTATTGAAAATCCGGTTTCATCGATTTTCCTTTCCGAGCTCGCGCGGGTAGAGCTACTGTCCGCATTATGGAAAAAACAGCGGACCGGAGAACTGACCAGGGAAATTGTCGGGCAAACCATCCGGCTTTTTTGACGAGGACGCTTCGCAATTTGCATGTACGCCCATAGACGACCATATTATCGGAACGGCTTGTATGCTTTTGAACCAATATGGCACGGATGGCCTGCGCTCGCTCGACAGCATTCAGCTTGCGACAGCGCTCGCATTAAAGACGAAGCGGACCTGTTTGTAACATCCGACCGCCTGCTCGGATCATTGCTTGAAAAAGAACAGCTACGTACCGCATGGTAGCAGAAAATCCAGCAAACAGTATGAACTACCCCCAGCCTGCTTTTTCCTAAAAAATCAACCCGGAAATATGGCTGCTTTTACGCCTGACGCATTTAGGAAAGAGTTTGTTGCGATACTCGATTATTGGGAAAAATATGGGCCGGACCCGGAGAAAGGCGGGTTCTACGGGCGGGTGAATTACGAGAATGAGCCGGTGAAGGATTCGGCGCGGTCGGTGGTGCTGACCGGGCGGATTTTGTGGACATTCTCGCTGGCGCACCGGTTGCTGAAAGAGGCCAAATATTTAACCCTCGCCGATCGCGCTTACCAGCAGCTGGTGAAACATTTCTTTGATCCAGAATATGGCGGCGTATATTGGTCTGTGAATGCGGACGGCTCGCCGCTGGAAACGAAAAAGCAAATTTACGGCAATGCATTCGCGATGTACGGGCTGGCGGAATATTACCGCGTGACGCACTTTAAACCTGCACTGGAAAAAGCGAAATCTCTTTTTGAAATCATCGAAAAACACGCTTTCGATCCCCAAAACGGCGGTTACCGGGAAGCATTTGCCAGGGATTGGTCGGCTACGGACGACTATATCCTGAGCAAAAGTCCGTGGATCAAGAGCATGAACACGCATTTGCATCTGGTGGAAGCCTACACCAACCTGTACAGCGTCTGGCCCGACGCGAAACTCAAAAAGCAGACCGCCGGCATGCTCGACGCCATCATCACCCACATCGTGAACCCCAAAACCGAAACCATGCAGCTCTTTTTCGACGAGCAATGGAAGGCGAAGGACAATATCGTATCATTCGGGCACGATATCGAGGCGTCGTGGCTGCTGTTTGAAACGGCGGAAATACTGCACGACGAGAAGCTGATAGCCCGCATGAAGAAGAAATCCATCGCGATGGCTACCGCGGCATCGAAAGGACTCAGTGCCGACGGCGCATTAAACTACGAATACGACCCGGAAACCAAACACACCCAAACCGACCGCAGCTGGTGGGTAGCGGCCGAGCAGCTCGTCGGATTCTATAATGCTTACCAGCTTACCAAAGATTCCCAATTCAAAACGAAGGCCGAAAAAAGCTGGGATTATATCGTCAACGAGTTCATCGACCATGAGCGGGGCGAATGGTTCGGCACCGTCAAGGAAGACGGCACGCCGGTGAAGGGCGACAAGATCAACTTCTGGAAATGCCCCTACCATAATGCCCGCGCCTGCGCGGAAATGTGGCGCAGGGTTTCGAAAGTTTAGTTCAAAAACATCTCGTCCACGAGCAGCAATGCGCGGTTGCCTTTGCTCCGATGCCATTCGGGGATTTTGCTGAGCGGCCTGGCTACGATTTTGATAAAAGAAACCTGCTGCGGCTTGAAACTCCCCTCCACGCTCCGCAGCGAGGCCCGCTCGCCTTTGACAGGCATCGGTGCCTTGAATTTCGCGAGCAACTTCATGTTGTCGCGCGTGGTACCACCCCAGATCTCGACGAGTTCGGGCGGGAAAATACCTGTATCTTCCTCCACCATATAGCGCACGCCGAGCGACGACAGCATGACCGGCGTTTTGAATTCCGATTCGAATGCCATGTCGTTGTTCCTAACCCCCGCCCAGTTGTTGGCCCAGGCGGGATTGTTAGCTCCGATAACACCCAACTTATGATCAAAAAATGTCTTCACGCCCTCGGCCTGGTGCACGCGGTTGAGCGGCGCGAGCAAAGTGCCGCTATCAGGCTTATAGGCGCTTTTGAAATAATCGAAAGTGACCATATCGCTGCCGTACCACCCTTTTTTGTAGGCCTTGGCGCGTACCGTCGTATTTTGCCTGATCACCGTTTTGTGGTCCAGCAAAGGCGATGTTATGCTGTCGGGCTCGGAGCCGTCGAGCGTGTAGCGTACGTCCACGCCTTTGATCGGGTGCTGAATGTCGAGCGTAAGCGTCTGCGCGAAAATAGGCGACGCATTTTTCATCTGTGGCGGATTGAGTTTCAACGGGTTCTTGCCATCGTCTTTGAAACCGCCGATGATGGTCATGCCTTTGTTGGCTTGCTGCAAATGCTGCACGTCCGCGGCAGAGAGCTTTGTATCCCACACCGCCACCGTTTTGACGCTTTTTAATTGCGGCAGCAAGCCTTTCAGATCGTTCAAATTTAGCCTGGTGCCTGACAATGTAAGATTCTGTAAATGTTTCAGGCTGCCCAGTTCCTTCAATCCCGCAGCGGTCACTTCCGTGAAGTTGAGATCGAGTTTTCGCAGGTTTTCAAATTGGGTAATGCTTTTCAGGTCGGCGTCTTTAACAGGCAGTTTATTTAAATTCAATGAGACAACCTGCTTGCGGATGTCGCCCAGCTCGTCGATCTGCTTCACATTGTAAGCGGCAGCATTATAAATGTTAACGGCTAGCGCCGGCGATTCGCGGGCGAGCGGGAGAATTGTGCGGTAGTCGGTATTGAGTTCTTTGACTTTGTCCTCGTCGGCTGCCGCGAAATCGTATTCCTCTTCCTGCGCCTGCGGTTGCAGATAAGCCGTTGCCAGCATTCTCAGCGAATCCGAGGCGGGTAGTTCGGTCAGTTTTTTGTCAAAATCGGCTTTCTGTTTAACCCATAATGTAAGCAGCGCGATCTCCTGCAAGGTAAGCTGCGCCTTCCCCGACGGCGGCATGTGTTTCTTCTCCTCCATCGGCAAATGGACGCGCTGCAACAGCAGGCTCATTTGCGGGTTGCCGGGAATGAGCAGCTTGCCGGATTTGCCGCCTTTCATGATCGACTGCGGGTCGGTGAGGATCAGTTCGCCTTTCAGTTTGTCGGGGTTGTGGCAGCTGGTGCATTTTTGTTCGAGAATGGGGCGTATTACATTGGTATACACGACGGCCTCGTCCAGCGGCACCTCCGCCACGGTCTTTTTTGAAATGGGCTCCCAAATGAAATCGCTCCCATGCGTGAGCGCTGCGCCGTAATGGCCGGTCATCACCAGTGCTACAACGGTAATGAATGCGCCGCCACGTGCCGCCACGGCCTTGTACCATTTGGCATTTCGAACCCAGTAAATCATGGAAGCCAGGAAGAAAATCCCCGCGCCCGTCCATTTGTGCCAGGTAAGCGTGTCGCCCGCGTAACCTTCCTCACGGGACAAAAAGAGCCCCATTATCACCGTCACTGCCGCGAAAAGCGCACCTATGAGCAGCAGGCCTTGCAGAAAATTGCGGTAGAATGCATTACCGGCATATTCCGGCCTGAAACGGAAGAATTCCAGCAGCATCGCCAGCAGCAGGATCACGATCGGGAAGTGCAGGATGAGCGGGTGCATGCGGCCGATGGTTTGCAGCCAGGCCGGGATCACCAGTTTGCTTTCGAAGAGCAGTAAAAACAGTACGAAGATATTGGCAGCGACTAGTACCTGCTCTGCGAAAACCCTGAGTTTCAAATGCATTTAAAATTTCACCAAAAATTGACCTACAAAAAACACTAATAAGGATCAGGCGATAATGTCTCGCACGACTTTGCCGGACACGTCGGTAAGCCGGTACCGACGACCCAGGTGCTTGAATATCAACTTCTCGTGGTTCAATCCGAGTTGATGCAGGATTGTCGCCTGGAAATCGTGGACATGCACGGGGTCTTTTGCAATGTTGTAACCGAGCTCGTCAGTTTCGCCATACACCATGCCGGGCTTGATACCGCCGCCGGCCATCCAGATCGTGAAGCAGCGCGGATGATGGTCGCGGCCGTAATTTTCGGGCGTCAGCTTGCCCTGGGTGTAGCTGGTACGGCCGAATTCACCGCCCCAGATCACCAGTGTTTCGTCGAGCAGCCCGCGCTGTTTCAGGTCGGTAACCAATGCTGCGGACGCCTGGTCGACGTCCATGGCCTGCTTCGTGATTTCGTACGGCAGGTTACCATGCTGGTCCCAACCCTGGTGGTATAATTGTACAAACCGCACGCCGTTTTCGGAGAGCTTGCGCGCGAGCAGGCAGTTGGCCGCGTACGTACCCGGCACGAGGCATTCGGGACCGTACAGCTTGATAATGTCATCCGATTCTTTCGACAGATCCATTACCTCCGGCACGGCGGTCTGCATGCGGTAGGCCATTTCGTATTGCTTGATCTTCGTCGCAATCTCGGGGTCGCCGAATTCCTGGTACGACAGATCATTCAGCTCGGAAAGCTTGTCGAGCATATCGCGGCGTTCTTTCCGGTCCATGCCTTCCGGGTCGCGGAGGTACAGCACCGGGTCCTCGCCCTTGCTGAACTGCACGCCCTGATGCACGGAATCGAGGAAGCCGTTGGACCACAATTTGGAATAAACCCCTTGCCCGTTACCGACGCCGCGGGACAGCAGAACCGTGAAGTTCGGCAGGTTTTTGTTCTCATTACCCAACCCATAGCTCAGCCAGGAGCCCATACTCGGGCGGTTGCCCTGCTGCGAGCCGGTTTGGAGGAATGTCAGTGCCGGGTCATGGTTGATCGCCTCCGTGTACATCGAGCGCACAAAGCACAGGTCGTCCACGATTTTGGAGGTGTAGGGCATCAGGTTGCTTACCCACGCCTGCGACTGGCCATATTGTTTGAAATCCACAAAAGAACCCACGAGCGGGAACGAGGCCTGGTTGGCCGTCATGCCCGTCAGGCGCTGCGTACCGCGTACGGAAGGCGGTATTTCCTGCCCGAACATCTCGCGCAGCTTGGGTTTATAATCGAAAAGTTCCTGCTGCGACGGCGCGCCGTTTTGAAACAGGTAAATCACCCGCTTGGCCTTGGGCGCGAAATGCGGGATACCCGGCGCCAAACCTTCCTCTTCCAATCCGCCTCCGCGCAACAGATCGGGCATGAGCAGCGAGCCCAGCGCCACGCTGCCGATCCCGAGGCTCATCGTCGAGAGGAAACGCCGTCTGTTGAAACTAAATCCGTGTTCTATGATTTCCTTATCCATTTTCATCCGTCGCCGTGCATGCCGGCATTATGATTTGGTGATGGTTTCTTCAAGATTATAAATCGTGGAAATGACGCGCATCAGCGAGGCCAGCGCCTTTTTGTCCACATTTCGCGTGAGCGGGTACTCGCCTATCGCCACCATTTTCTCGGCGCGCTGCGGCTGTATTTCCTTCAATTCCTGCTGGTAATAGCCAGTGAGCACGTCAAGCTCCTTCTGGCTCGGTTTGCGGCACACGATCTGCCTGAATGCCTTGGTGATTTTCTCTTCTGTCGTGCTTTTTTCCTGCAACAGCCTGGCAGCCAGCACCCGCGAGGCTTCCAGCACGGCCGGGTCGTTCATCATCACGAGCGCTTGCAGCGGGGTGTTGGTTTTCAACCGCCTTACCTCGCACAAATCGCGATTGCTGGCATCGAAAATAGCCATGGTGGGCGGCGGCACCGTACGTTTGATGAGCGTATACATGCCCCGGCGGTACAGGCTGGCCCCGTGGTCCTGATTATAAACCGACAGCAGCCCGCGCCCCGAAGTAGCGCCTTCCCACAAGCCTGCCGGCTGGTAGGGCTTCACGCTCGGCCCGCCGATGGTGCGGTTGAGCAGCCCGGCACTGGCCAGGACTAGGTCTTTCACAAACTCCGCATGCACGCGGTAGCGCGGCCCGCGCGCCAGGTACACATTATCAGGGTCGATGGCCAGGTTCTCCTTCGTCACCACCGCCGATTGCCGGTAGGTGGCCGACATGACCATTTGTTTCACAAACCGCTTGATATCCCAGTTATGCTCCATGAAATCCACTGCCAGCCAGTCGAGCAGTGCGGGGTGCGTGGGCAGTTCGCCCTGCATACCGAAGTCGCCGGAGGTTTTGACAATGCCTTTTCCGAAGAACTCCTGCCAGAGGATATTCACGTAAACCCGCGCCGTAAGCGGGTTACGCTTGTCGAACAGCCATTGCGAGAGGCCCAGGCGGTTTTTAGGGTATTTTTTGTCAAATGGTAGTATGGCCGTCGGAGTACCGGCCTGTACTTCCTCGCCCGGCGCGTCGTAAGCGCCGCGTTTGAGCACGTAAGTCTTGCGTAATGTGTCCAGGTCGCCCATGACCGAAACGATAAGCTGGTTGGTATCCGGCTTATTCACGAACGTAAGAATGTCTTTCACATCCTGGTCGCTGATCTGCATGAGCGGCTTTTTCGCGTAAGTTTCCGGCCCGCCGATCACCGACTCGATCCCCACCTCGTTCACATTGTTGAAGAATGCGAACATCTGGTAATACTCTTTTTGCGAAAACGGGTCGTATTTGTGATCGTGGCAGTGCGCGCATTCCAGCGTAACGCCCAGTAGTCCTTTACCAAACAAGTCGTTACGGTCTGTCACATACATAATGCGGTATTCCTCTGGGATCACCCCGCCCTCTTCCGTGATCTTGTGGTTCCGGTTGAAACCCGTGGCGAGCAGCTGCTCCTTGGTATGGTTGGGCAGCAGGTCGCCGGCGAGCTGCCAGGTCACGAAGTCGTTATAATGCATGTTTTTATTGAAGGCGTGGATCACCCAGTCGCGCCAGGGCCATTGGGTGCGGTAGCCGTCGTCCTGGTAGCCGTGCGAGTCGGCATAGCGGGCCAGGTCCAGCCAGTGGATCGCCATTTTCTCCCCGTATGCCGGGTTGGCGAGCAGTTTATCCACCATTTTTTCGTAGGCATTCGGGCTGTTGTCTGCCAGGAACTCGTCCATGAGTTGCAAGCTCGGCGGCAGGCCGGTCAGGTCCAGGCTCAGGCGTTTGAGCAGGCGTTCCTTGTCCGCTTCGGCGGCAGGTGCGAGGCCTTTTTGTTCCTGTTTTTCAAGGATAAAATAATCGATGCTGTTCTTCGCCCAGTCCTTGTGTGAAACTTCGGGCAGTCTGGGCTTTTTGGGCGCAACAAATGCCCAGTGCTTTTCATATTTGGCACCCTGCTTGATCCATTTGCCGATCAGGTCGATTTCCCGCTCGGTCAATTTCAGATTGGAAGCCAACGGCGGCATTCTCATGGAAGTATCCTCTGTCACCAGCAGCAAATAGGCCTGCGACTGATCCGGTTTACCGGCTACGAGCGCGTGTGCCTTGGGATTGTCCTTCAATGCGGCAAATGCGCTTTTGGGGTCGTCGAGCCGCAGCCCGGCCTCGCGCTTGTTGGCATCGGGGCCGTGGCAGGCCAGGCATTTATCGGAAAGAATGGGCCTGATATCGAAATTGTAACTCACCTGCTCGGGCAATTTCTCTTCCGCGGCGCCTCCGGGCTTGTTGTTGCAAGACTGGAAGCCCAAAGCAGCGACCATCGCCCCGGTCAGCAGCAAAAAACGCTTCTTCAAATTCATGTTCATGGGTTCAGGTTCATTACTGGCACATTTGTTAGTCTATTTATACATAACTAAAAAAATGTACATTTATTGAAGCAATAATGCCAAATAGCGCTTAGGGAACTATCCTGTTCTATACTGTTCAAGTCGAATTATTTTCCTTTTTTTAACAAAGGAAATTTTCGGCTATTCTACTGACAACTATTGCATTGGCAATGATTTTCGCGCATTGCACGTCTTCACGGAGGGTTAATTTAGGCTAAAAACAAGAAGAGCAGCCCCGATACCGGCGCTGCCCTCCCCCCGCAAGCTCATTGCAATGCTATTTTCCTGCCTTGATCCAGGCATTCACTTTTTCTTCCAGCAGTTTCAGGGGCACGCAGCCCGATTCAAGCACCAGCTTGTGGAACGCGCGGATATCGAACCTGGCACCCATTTCCTTCTCCGCTTTGGAACGCAGCTCCCGGATTTTCAGCTGGCCTATTTTATAAGACAATGCCTGCCCCGCCCCCGCCATATAGCGTTCGATTTCGGCGGTAATGCTTTCTTCCGATTCGGCCTCATGGTCCAGCGAGTACTTGATCGCCTGGTCGCGCGTCCAGCCTTTGGAATGCAGCCCGGTATCCACCACGAGGCGGATCGCCCGGTGCATTTCCGCACTCAGCATACCGAAATACTGGTACGGGTCCGTATAAAGGCCCAGCTCTTTGCCCAACGATTCCGTATAAAGCGCCCAGCCTTCGCCGTAGGCACTGTACCAGAGGTTTTTACGGAATTCCGGCAATGCGGTATTCTCCTGCTGCAAGGAAATCTGGTAATGGTGCCCCGGAATGGCCTCATGCAGGAACAGGCTTTCGTCGGACACGATATTGTACTCCTTTGCGTCGGGCACAGGCACGTAGAACACGCCCGGGCGAGAGCCGTCCGGCAGGCCCGGATTGTATTCCGCCGATGCCGACGCCTCCCGAAATGCCTCCGTACGCCGTACTTCGAATGGCGTTTTCGGCGTCAGGTCGAACAGTTTGGGCAGGTTCGGCTTCATGCGCTCGTGGATTTCGTTGAAATGCGCAACCACCTGCTCCGCCTTTGTGAATGGCATCAGCTTTTTATTGCTCCGTACCGCATTGAAAAACGATTTCAGATCGCCCTGGTAACCTACCTGCGCTTTCACTTTTTCCATCTCCGAAGAGATCCGCGCCACTTCCTTCAACCCGATCTGATGGATTTCCTCGGCCGTCATTTCGGTCGTGGTGTAGTATTTAATATAGTAATTGTAAATCGCCTTGCCATTCGGGAGCGCGTCGAAACCATCGGAATTGCGGCCCTCCGGCATGTATTCCTTTTCCATGAATGCATGCATTTTCTGGAACGTCGGGATCACTTTCGACTCCACCATGACGGCATATTCCTTTTCCAGGCGCGCCTTATCCTCTTCCGAGAAGTCTTTCGGGAAGTTTTTCACGGGTGAATAGAACAAATGGTCTTTCACTGCCCCGTGGTCCATATCCGCCAGCTGCGGGATCACCTTCTTGATGAGCGGCGCAGGCAGCACGTAACCGAGCTTAATGCCCTTCCGCATATTCACGACGGCGGTGTCGCACCATACGACGAACCCGTCCACGCGTTTGAGCCAGTTGTCGTAGTCCTTTACGGTTTTGAATGGCTGCAAACTGCTCCCACTGGCCATCTGGCCGATCATCAGGTGGGTGGAGAAAATCTGGTTAATCGGCAGCAGCTCGGTCGGGAATTTCAGTCCTTCGAGGTTCACGCTGCACTCCCATTCGATCAGGTCCCAGCTCACCTGCTCTTCGGCGGTAAGGTTGGCGCGGTCGTATTTGGCAAGCTCGTCCTGGAACTTGCGGTAGAACGCCGTCATCTGCGCTTTTCCGCCCTGGGTGAGGTCGTCGGACATTTTATCGTTGTAACGGTTGTCGCCGTTCATGGTCGCTTCCAGCGGGTATAGCGGAAGCCTTTCTTCATAATATCGGGCAAAAACTTCGCTGATTGGCGGCATCTTCTGTTCGGTTTTTTCTGATTTTTTCTCACACGCCAGCATGAGCATAGCTGCCGCGACGAATGCGTAATAGGCCAGTTTTTTCATAAATATCATCGGTTGAGATAGTGTAAAGTAAACAAAAAGTGCCGGAAGAAATCAAATGTCCTCCGGCACTTTCAGCAATATGGTGGGGCAAGCCCGTGCTTACCCCGTGGTATTAATCGTATAATTTCCGAGGATATTCAGCTCCGCCCCGCCTTCCACCTGGATGTTGCGGACGGTGATATTCTGGCCAAGCGCCACGACGTGTCCCGCATTAACCTTCACATAATCGCCGGGTCCCGGAGGCCGTCCCGCCGACCAGATCGACCGGTCGAGCCACGCGCCGGACGCCGTCGATTCGATGACGTTCGAGAACAGGGAGGTGGTTTTAAAATTCCTGAAAAGCAATGAGTCCGTCGCGGAGCCCTCCGCACCGAACCAGTCGCGCAGGATGTCGGAGTAAATCCGCCTGAAATCTACCTGCATTTTAATTTCCTGGTTCTCGTTCGTCGGCGAAGTGGTCGGCGGTTCGAGATCGTTGTTCAGGTCCGGCACCACGCCCACCATCTGGCGCCTGATACCTGTCCCGAACACGAACATCGGTGCCGCTACCCCGTGGTCGGTCCCGCGTGAGGCATTGGAATTGGCCCGGCGGCCGAAATCCGAGAATGTCATCCCTACCACGCGGTCGGCGGTGCCCTGCGCCACGAGGTCGTTCTGGAATGCCGCTACCGAGTCCGAAAGCTTTTTAAGCAGGTTCGCGTGCAGGCCCACGGTGGTGTCGCTCGCGGTCACCTGATCGCCGTGCGTATCGAACCCGCCCAGTTCCACAAAATATATTTTCGTCTGCAAACCGCCGTGAATGAGTTTAGACACGATTTTCAGCTGTTCCGAAAGCTCCGACGTCGTACCTGCGGCCGGATAGGTCGCCAGGTTCTGGCCCAGGTCATACGCACGCTTGATCTGCCCGGAATAGCCGGTAGAAAGCACCTGCTGCTGCCGCACGTGCTTGATCATTTCGCCCGCCTCGAAGGCAGGCAGGTCCGACGACGCCATCGCCTGGCCGCCATTGAGCAGCGCATAAAAGTTGTTGACGTTCTCCACCGAGATATTCATCGGGCTTTGCGGCCCCAACAGGCTCGTCGAGTTAAGCACGCCTATCTGCAATGCCAGCGGGTCTTTCATCTGGTCATTGGGATAATTCTGCGGATAGCCCGGAAAACGCTGGTTCAGATAGCGCCCGGCCCACCCGCTGTTCACGTATTGATTGGCATCCGTTGCCGTCATCCAGATATCCGACGAACGGTGGTGCGACTGGTTCGGGTTTGGATACGACACCGAGTTAACGATCGCGAGCCTCCCCTGGTTATACATCTCGCGCATACCGGTCATCGACGGGTGCAAGCCCGCCTCCGCCATGCCCGAAAGCGTCAGCACCTTGTTCTGCGGGATCGCGATGTTGGTGCGGATGGACTGGTATTTGGAATAATATTGCAGCGGAATGACCGTGTTGAGGCCGTCGTTGCCGCCATTAAGGTAAATGATGACAAGTATGCGGTCGCTATTCGCAGCCGCGGTTCCCATGAGCGATTGCACGAGGGACGAGCGGTTGCTGAGACTGGTTATGCCAAATCCGTTTACCATTACAGGTAGCGCCATGGCTGAGGCGGATGCCAGAAAATCTCTCCTTTTCATAAAATTGCTATTTAAAACACCTCATATTCAGCCATCCTGATCATGTACCGCATCAGCCCGGCACATCTGTTCCTGACGGCATTCTGCGCATTGATGTTGGTAGGGCTCGTGCGGTAGGCATTCAGCTCGTACCGCCATTCGATTCTCGGCAGGTTATTCATAAAAACAACATCGATGAGGTGGTTTTTCTGGGCCGTGGTCAATTCGAGCGCGAACAGGTTTTCCGTGAACTTGGCCAATATCTCGTCCGGCGTGAGCGCCGGGCTGGCGGCAGTATTGTTGAAATTCGGTTGTATCTCCTGAATCCATTTCAGGAAATCGATTCCCAATGTATAGCCGGGCTTGATCACCAGGTTGGGGAAAATCATCGAGTCGCTGTTGCCGCGTCGCGCGGTGATCGTCGAGCCATTGATCCAGTTCTTGGAATAACCCGTCTGATAATAAGGCGGATACCCGAATACCAGCGGTTGCGTGAGGATTTCAAGGTTCATCCCCCCCATTCCCCACAGAAAATATCTTACGTAATTAATATAGGCAGGTGTGTCGGTCATCAGGTCGGGCAGCGGCTGTTCGAAATACCGGCCCATCCCGATCATGTATTCCATCGGCGATTTGATGATCGCGCCCACGTTTTGGTCGTCGAAGAAAATCTGGCTTTTCAGCAGTTTCTCCAACACCGGTTTGATGTTGTAGTTGTTTTCCGGGCTGGCAAAAAATGCCGCAAGTGGAATGATCACATTGTTTTCGATATCCTGGGTCACGTTCTGGTTCACATACCAGCGGTACAGCTTGCGGCAAATGTGTTTGGGCGTTTCCGGGTGCCTGAGTAGCATATCGATCAGCTCGTTCATTTCCACGTCCCCGGCCGTGTCGTCCGTCCGGCCCTGAATGGTAATGCCGCCGTATTTCGACGAGAAAGTCTTATTGGAAGTTTCGTGGTAATTTTTACTGAAATAGGACGTAAAGTCGCTCGTGCCGTGCACGTAGTAGTTGGTCACCATCCAGCCGGTAAGCACCTTGGAAGCTGCTTTCACGTCTTCCTCCGTATAGTTCGGGTTACCGTAGTAGTCGTGCTGCCCTACGGTGAACAGCTCCTGCAACTCCCGCGCGTAGTTTTCGTTCGGATGCTCCTTGTTGTTGCCGTGGCCGTTCTGGTAAATGAGCATGGCAGGGTCTTTCGTGATCCCGATCGTCATGGTCTTGAAATTACCCAGGCTGTTGTCGCGGAGGAATTTCAGGTAGCGGTACATATAGCGGTAGTCGGCCATCACGTTCTGCGACACCACGAAATGGTTTTGCCAGAATGCCGTAATTTTCTCCAATACCGACGGTTTGCCGTTTTGCAGCAGCATCAATCCCACCCACCAGTAGCGCAAATGCACGCTATGCTCGCCGCTCTTCGATGAAATGAACGGAAAACTGGTCAGCGGTTTCTGGTAATTGGGGCTCGTGTTCGTCAGATCGATCGGCGGCGGCGGCGAGGCGGTAAATGATACGTTCGCGAACAGCTGGTCCACCGCAGCGCCCGGGTTCAGGCCGGTAAACGCAGCTATTTCCGATTTGGTGGGACCGAATGTAGCTCTTCTGAGCAAGTGTGCTGCCTTACTGGCCGTTAACGGCGCGGTATAAGGATCAAGATAAGCCATAAGTCATTGAATTAAAGTTTCCGTACGGTTGAACGCATGATCATCTGCTGATCAGGACCTTGTATGATTTTGACAACCCATCGGTAAAGGAGAATTTTAAAAGGTACAACCCGGCCGGCATGCGGCTCACATCAATGCCGTCGCCGGATGGTTCACGTGACGCGTACATCGTGCGCCCGGCCGCGTCCGTCAGACGCGCGGTCGCGAGGTTTTGGAGGATATTTTTAGAGAAAAACAGCTTTTCGGACACGGGGTTCGGAAATACCGCCCAGTCGGGCGTGCCGTCCATCCGCACCTTGACAATGCGGCTGTAAGCGAATGTCTCGTCCTTGTCCACCATTTTCAGGCGGTAGTAGTTGTCGCCGGCCAATGCCCCCGCATCGGTAAATTCGTAGTTCGTCGAAGTAAATCCTCCCGTAGCGTTCTCGCCGCGGGCCGCCACTTCGCCAATGCCCTGCCAGGTCTTTGCATCACCGCTCCGCTCGATCCCGAAATGGCTGCTGTTCACCTCCGAAGACGTCTGCCAGGTGAGGTAGCCCGCGTTTTCTTTCGCCGTGGCCGTGAAGTTTACCAACACGACCGGCAACGCGCCGTCGCGGAGTGCGGCTAATGTGTATACGTTGAATGTACTGGGTGGGATGTCGACCAAGGTCGTGAGCGATCCGGCATCCGGCGTGCTCGCTGCACCGAAGATAGAAGTCGCGTCGATCGACGACGGAATGTTCACCCATTTGGTACCGTCCCAGCCTGCGATAGTGAGCTTGCTCAGCACGCGGTTCGCGATCAATGCATTCACGGCACTGTTGGCATTCCAGGAAAGCGTGATGCGCGTCGGCGCCGTACCGTTAATGTCCCAGTATTCCTTATTACTGACGGCGATCAGTTCGGTCATCATGCTCGAAGCCGCGAAAGGCCCGCCTTCCGGCAGCACGCCATAGTCGCCGCCCGCCGGGTTGCTCGTCACGGCCACACTCGGATCGACACCATAGTACGCGCCGATTGCCTGATCCGACGCTACGGCGAATGGTCGCAGCACTTCATTGTCACCTACCGGGAAAATAAACGACTCGGAACCCGCCTTTTTCACATACCCATCGATGTAACCGTCATCTCCCAATACGCCGGAAGTCACTGACGCTCCAAAACTTACGACACCAATAGGGAAGTCTCTTTTGGTAAAGATCGCACCGTTATCCTGCGCAACTGCGACCTGGTTACATTCTATTAAAAAGAGCAAGAATAGTGTTATAGAACAAATTCTAGACATAGTGATAATTTTCTTCAATACTACATCAAATATAAAATAAATCTGTCATATGACGTGTTACAAAATTGTACCAATTACTTCTACAAATTAATTATCAACCGGTAAAATACACTAATTATCAGGCAAATGGCCCGTGGATACGCCAAAAATGGCGTTTTTATTGTCAAAAAAATTTTTAAAAGTATTCTACAAGTGCCTTAATAAATTTGTACAGGCACATAAAACATTCGCTCTTTTTTATTTTGATTCCACACTTTGAATACGGAATTGGGTACCTTAATTTGCACACACCCCAATGGCACGCAACATTCGTGCAGGACACCCGGGCAGTGAAGTGAGATTTAGGGGGAAAATTCAATCAATCGAAGCATGGGCATGACAGAAAAAGTGCTGATCATCGGCAGCTCCAATACGGATATGGTGGCACGAACGGAGCATTTCCCCAAGCCGGGTGAAACGGTGCTCGGCGGGACGTTCCTGATGAACCCCGGCGGCAAAGGCGCCAACCAGGCCGTAGCAGCGGCAAGACTCGGTGCCGACGTGCGTTTTGTTGCCCGCACCGGCCCGGATATCTTCGGCAAACAGGCACGCGAAGGATTTGAAAAAGAAGGCATCGACACGGATTTCATCAGTCAGTCCGAACTGGCTTCCGGTGTTGCCCTCATCACGGTCGACGGTCAGGGCCAGAATGAAATTGTGGTGGCTTCCGGTGCGAATATGGATTTTCATCCACACCACATTCCCGAAGCCGTGTTCGACGGCGCAGCGTGGGCACTGTTCCAGCTCGAAATCCCCGCCGCCACCGTGCAATGGGCGCTTTCGCAGTGTGCCGCAAGGCAAGTCCGCGCCATCCTGAACCCCGCCCCCGCCATGCCGTTAGGGCCCGAATTTTTGAAAGGCCTCTATTTGATAACCCCCAATGAAACGGAAACGGAGCTCATGACGGGCGTGGAAGTAAACAGTGAAGAAGCATTGCAGCAAGCCGCAAAGACCCTGTTCGACGCTGGCGTGCAAAACGTCGTCATTACCCTCGGCAGCAAAGGCATTTACCTGGCCAGCGAGGATTTTACAGGCATCATCGCCGCGCCGGTAGTCGAAGCCGTGGATTCGACGGCCGCGGGCGATGTATTCAACGGTGCGTTGCTGACAGCCCTTGCCAAAGGCGCCGGCCTCGAACAAGCCTGCCGCTTCGCATGCCGCGCCGCCGCGATCTCGGTCACACGGATGGGCGCGCAAAGCTCGGCCCCTTATCAACACGAACTGGAACCCTTTGACATCCATGTATAAAATACCCGTTATCATCGATTGCGACCCCGGCCACGACGATGCCCTCATGCTCATGCTCGCGCACGGAAGCGGCATGTTCGACATCCGGGCCGTTACCATTTCGGCCGGCAACCAGACGCAGGCCAAAACCCTGCAGAATGCATTGAAGATCCTCACGCTCATCGGCGCTACCGACATTCCGGTGTACCACGGCGCGGACAAGCCCCTTTTCCGGGAGCTGGTCGTAGCGGATTACGTGCACGGTGAAACCGGTCTGGATGGCCCCGCGCTGCCCGTACCTGTCATACAGGCGCAGCCAGTGAGCGCGGTAGAAGGCATTGCATCTATCCTGTCGGCATCGGAAACGCCCATTACCATTGTACCAACGGGCCCGTTGACCAACATCGCGACGTTCCTTCTGGCCTACCCGCATTTGAAAAGCAAGATCGGGCGGATCTCGCTCATGGGCGGCGGGGCATTCCGCGGCAATATGACACCCCTCGCCGAGTTCAACATCTACTGCGACCCCGAGGCCGCAGCGATCGTTTTCAGGTCGGGCGTGCCCATCACCATGTGCGGACTCGACGTGACGCATAAGGCATTGGTATTCCAGAAAGATATCGACTTGTTCCGGGCGTTGGGCAACAATACCGGCAAAGCGGCCGCCGATCTGATGGATTTCTTCTCCATTTTCTACCGCGAAAACCGCGTGGAACTCAACGGCGGGGCCGCATTACACGATCCCTGCGCTATTGCCTGGCTGATGAACCCCGGCATTTTCACGACCAAATCGTGCTATGTGGATGTGGAAACAAAAGGGGAACTGACCCGTGGGGCCACGGTGGTGGATTTCTATCATACGCTGCAAATGGAACCGAATACGATCGTAGCCTACGATCTCGACCGCGATGCGTTTATGGATATGCTTTTCAATGCCATTAAAGCACTGCCTTAAAGCAGCACCGACACCTCATCTTCCACATCGCGGCGGGAGGCCCGGTAGCGCACCACGGCGTTGCCGGTTTGCAGGATCAACAATCCGCCGAACGCGCAAAATGCCATCATCCCGACCATCGGCATGGCCGTATTGTTGTGCAGGAAGCTCACAATCGCCGAAATCACCGCGCCAGCGCCCATCCGCCAGCTACCCATCAGCGCCGAAGCGCTACCCGTATGCTTGCGGAAAGGCGCAAGCGAAAGTGCGGATGCATTCGGGCCGGTGAGCCCCTGTCCCGTCAGGAACACGAACATGGTACCGATCAGCGAGTAAAGGCCGAACCAGTGGTTATAGACACCGGCAATGAGGATCAGGCCGACGATACTTTGGTAAATGAGGGTAACACGGATGATCTGCTCACTTGTGAATTTTTTGAGCAGAAAGTGGTTCAACTGGGTAGAACCGATCATCGCCACGGCCAGGAATGCGAAAATCCAGCCGTATTGCTGTTCGGAGACCTTATAGATATTCATAAAAACATCCGAAGAGCCCGAAATGTAGGCAAATGGCGCAGCGGTTGCGAGACCGCCCGCCAGCGTGTAAATCAAAAACTGCGGCTGGCTCACCACCGTCATGTAGCCGCCCAAAACCGATTTGGGCCGTAGCGACACCGAGCTATCGGCGTCACGCCCCTGAGGCAGAAAGAAATAGATTGCCGTGATAATGAGGCTGACAATGCCCGCCAGGATCACGAAAATCCAATACCAGGCGATGGAGGCTGTCACATAACCACCGATCGTAGGGGCGATCATCGGCGAAACGGCGATGACGAGCGTGATCAATGAGAAAACTTCCGCACGCTTATCAGATGGAAAAAGGTCGCTGACCAATGCCTGCGACGCAACCAGTCCGACACACCCGCCCATGGCCTGAAAAAAGCGCATGGCAATGAGCGCATCGACGGAGGAAGTCATCGCGCAGCCGAACGACGCGATCACATACAATATCAACCCGGCATACAATGGTTTTTTGCGACCGAAACGATCGAGCAGCGGCCCGTAGAGCACCTGGCCGATACAGATACCGATGAGGTAACTCGTAAGCGAAAGTTGTACTTTATCGATAGTCGTTCTCAGGTCGGACGCAATGCGGGGAAAGCCCGGCAAATACATGTCGATGGAAAACGGGCTGACGGTAGCCAGCGATCCGAGGATCAGGATGATAAAGAAATATTGCTTACGGCTCATGGACTTACAATCACTTAATGCAAGGTTAACCTTTATATGACTATATTAAGTTCCGGCATTTCGATAAGTGCAACATTTTCACCAATAGGCAATAAAAAGCACGTCAAAGTGCTGGATGGACCAGGCAGCGTTTTGGATATATTCAATATACGTTCGCACGAGCGCTGTTACGGCACAAACAGAGAGAGCCCGGCAAACAGCCAGGCTCTCTCTGTTACAAAATAGGTTACCTTACTCCCCTTTCCGCTCCAACCGCACTACCGGCGCGGCCGAATCGGTGCCCGAAGGCACTTCCGCCACGGTTACGACGCGCGCTTTGTCATCGGGTTTCACCTGGCCCATTTCGTGCTTGCCGGTACCGATGTGCGGGGCGATAACCAGGGATACGATGGACATCAGTTTAATGAGAATGTTCATCGACGGGCCCGAAGTGTCTTTGAATGGATCGCCGACAGTGTCACCGGTTACGGCAGCCTTGTGCGGTTCCGACTTCTTGTAGAATGTTTCGCCGTTGATCACCACGCCTTTTTCAAACGATTTTTTGGCATTGTCCCAGGCACCGCCTGCATTGTTTTGGAATATCCCCATTAACACGCCCGAGACGGTCACACCGGCCAGCGTGCCGCCGAGTACTTCCGGCCCAAAGAGGAAGCCGACCGCTACCGGAACGAGCAATGCGATGAGACCGGGCGCGATCATCTCCTTGATCGATGCCTGGGTCGAAATAGCAACGCATTTGTCGTACTCGGGTTTGGTAGTGCCCTCCATAATGCCCGGCAGCTCGCGGAACTGGCGGCGTACTTCTTCCACCATTTTCATGGCGGCACGGCCTACCGCGGCGATGGCCAGGGACGAGAATATGAACGGGATCATCGCGCCTACGAACAGGCCTGCGAGCACATTGGCTTTGTAGATATCAATGGAATTAATGCCTGCCACGCCGCAGAATGCTGCGAACAACGCCAGGGAAGTCAACGCAGCGGATGCGATGGCGAAGCCTTTTCCGGTAGCGGCGGTGGTATTACCTACCGCATCCAGGATGTCGGTACGGCCGCGTACTTCTTCGGGCAAATGCGCCATTTCGGCGATTCCGCCGGCATTATCGGCAATAGGACCGAATGCATCGATTGCCAGCTGCATGGCCGTAGTGGCCATCATACCGGCAGCGGCAATGGCCACACCGTACAGACCCGCCATTTCGTAACTCAGGAAAATACCTGCCGCCAGTACCAGCGTAGGGATCACCGTGGACTCCATCCCAACCGAAAGCCCGCCGATAATATTCGTAGCATGGCCGGTAGATGACTGATTCACAATCGATTGCACAGGGCGCTTGCCCATAGCGGTATAATATTCGGTAACCATCGACATGATCGCGCCTACAACCGAACCCAGCAGGATCGCCCAGTACGCATCCATCGCCGTAAAATCAACGCCGCGGATACTGAGGTTACCCTGCGGCAGCATCCACAATGTCAACGGATAACTAGCAATCAGCACAAGGATAATCGAACCCCAGTTTCCGCGGTTCAATGCGGCCTGCACGTTCCCATGATCGTCGCT
The DNA here is from genome assembly GCF_000382205.1 of Dyadobacter beijingensis DSM 21582. Taxonomy (GTDB): domain Bacteria; phylum Bacteroidota; class Bacteroidia; order Cytophagales; family Spirosomataceae; genus Dyadobacter; species Dyadobacter beijingensis. The sequence goes on along the minus strand of NZ_KB907786.1, from coordinate 1,553,603 downwards.
TACGCGAACAAGGAACATGCTGATAATAGAAGATATAAGGCCGACACCGGCAATCACCATCGGAAGGAGGATCGGCGCGATGCCGCCGAAGTTATCGGTACCCTCCGATATGATTTCGCGGCCCAGCACCATCGTTGCCAGGATCGTTGCTACATAGGAGCCGAAAAGGTCGGCGCCCATACCGGCCACGTCGCCCACGTTATCGCCTACGTTGTCGGCGATGGTAGCGGGGTTACGCGGGTCGTCTTCCGGGATACCGGCTTCCACTTTACCCACGAGGTCGGCGCCTACGTCGGCCGCCTTGGTGTAAATACCGCCTCCTACGCGTGCGAACAGTGCGATCGACTCGGCACCGAGCGAGAAGCCCGCGAGCACTTCGAGCACGCGCTCCATCGGCAGGCCATTGACGTCGGTGCTATCTCCGATAAAAACGGCGTACAAAATGATAAACAAACCACCCAAACCGAGGACGGCAAGGCTTGCTACCCCGATGCCCATCACGGAACCGCCGGTAAACGACACTTCCAGCGCCTTGGTGAGGCTTGTACGCGCCGCCTGCGTCGTGCGGACGTTGGATTTGGTAGCGATATTCATGCCGATGTAACCGGCAAATGCGGAGATGAAAGCCCCCACCAGGAACGAAACACCGATGAAAGCACTCGAATTTTCAACCAATGTGCCGGAATATCCCAGCAACACACTCACAATCAGACCAAAAACAATGAGTACACGCCATTCGGCTTTGAGGAAGGCCAGGGCTCCGTCGGCGATAGCATCCGCGATGGTTTTCATTTCAGCACTTCCACCATCCTGCCGGACGACCCAGCTTCTTTTGATAAACATAACCAGCAAGCCAACAAGGCCTAACGCCGGCACTAAATAGGTAATGTTACTCATGCTATGATCAAAGATTTGGTTAAATGGTTTATAATTCTCGTAAATATAGAGAAAGGCACCTCATATCAAAATCGCAAAACCCTAATTTTTGATCAATTCGTATAGATTTTATGAAAATTCGGAGAGAATGGAAGGGATTTTAAAGTACCGTTTCGGATAACGAACTGGCTCTCAAGGGATAACAGCGACAGCCAGCGAAGGTAGCCACACCGTCATTTTTTATCACTTTAAAATGAATAAATTGATCTAATCAGAGAAATAGGTCTGAAAAACGGGCGCATTACTGCTTCGGGCGAAGCCATGAGAAGAGCAAAAAACTGACGAGGAACCCGACGGTACCGGCGGCCATTGCAAGGAGCGTGCCACCCAAAAAATATTGTACAATGTTGACATGGATCGACTCCAACGTCAGGTTTTCAAAGGAAGTGAGCTGCACGCCGCCGCGGTAAAACAAACCGCCGAATTTGTAACTGGCATAGATGATAAAAGGAATGCAGGGTGGAATGCTGATGTGCGCGGCAGTCAGGAAAAGCACCTTGTTCATCCGGAAAAGGATCGACAGCGGGATACCGACCATGAGCTGGAAACCCCAGATCGGCACAATACCCATGAAAAAGCCAAAACCGATCGATCTGGCCTTGCTCGCATTGCTCTCGCCGGGTTTCACGGCTTCCTCACGGATGATCTTCCAGAGGCCTTTTTTTTTAATATACTGAAACAGCCGCCGCGGCAGGTAATAGACAAGCGTGAGCGTCACCAGCCAGGTATTGAGGATACTGATGCGGGTAAAATCTCGAAATGGACGGAAATGCGTCACGCGCTCGTTTTTGTCGTAAATGACCTGGATGTTGATGGGGATAATCGGCACGTCGCGCCACGCCATTTTGACGATGACCTCGATTTCCGTCTCGAATTTGGTCGTGAAGAGCGATATTTTTTTTAACGGGCCGAGCGGGTAGAGGCGAAAGCCCGTTTGCGTGTCGGGTAATGTAAGGCCTGTCTCGAATTTGAACCAGAAATTGGAGAACTTGTTGCCGAAAGAGCTTTTGCCCGGCACCCCCTCCTGCTCCATATTGCGCGAACCCATGAGCAAGGCACCCGGATTTGCCTTCGCGGCTGCGATGAAAAGCGGTATATCTGACGGCAAATGCTGCCCGTCGGAATCGATCGAAATGGCATTTTCAAAGCCGAGCCGGATGGCTTCCGCGAACGCTTTCCGCAGCGAAAAACCTTTGCCTTTGTTCACCACATTGTCCAGCACCCGGATTCTGGCGCCGTAAGCGGCCAATATGGAGGCGGTATCGTCGGTGGAGCCGTCGTTCACGACGATGATCTCCTGGCCGGTCGTTTGCTGCAACACGCCGTCGATCACCCGCCGCAAGGTATTGCGGTTGTTGTAAGTGGGAATGATCACGCAGCACTGGATGTCCGACAGGCTCATGGCGATGGGTTTAAGGAAGGTATTTTAAATAAAACTGGCCCTGATTTTGAAAAAAGTCTTGTCGCCTGCGCTGCCCGTGGCCGACACGTCCAGCGCCGCATCGCCTTTGTACTGGATGGAAATGACCATTTCAGGCGTCGCACGCGGGTCGAGGATTTCCAGGAACTTGCAGGTAGTCATGTCTGTCAACCGGATCGGCTTACCCAATGCATTCGCCAGCGCCGCCTTCACCATTTCCACCTGTACCACGCCGGGCAGCACCGGTGAGCCGGGGAAATGCCCCTCAAAAACCGGGTGGCCGGCATCGATCTGCACCCGGCAGGTGATTCGGTTGCCGTCCTGTTCCATGTTTTCGATCGAATAAAGGTCGTGTATTGACATTCTCAGAGGTCTTTGAATAGATTTTCCGCGATCGGCTGGTTGAATTTCTCCTGCTGGAACTTCATGATGCTTTTGTCGCCGCCTTTTTCGAAGAATGCGAGTTCTTTCAGCCGCAGCGTGCTTTTAGGGAATACCATCGTGATTTTGGCATAAATATTCTTCAAACGGCGGTTGACCGGCGTCAGCACGATCTGGTACTCGCCATCGCTTTCCAGGCAGGCCGTAGAAAAGCCCTTATTCTGCTGAAAATCACCATTTACAAGCCCGATCATCAGCTCTTTGATCTGCGCGGCCATGCGACCAGCCTGTCCCACGTTTTTCTCTTTCCCACCCTCCTGCACGCGCAGCTTGTCGCCGTTAATGACAATAATGTATTTCGAAGGCGTCCGCTGTTCCCAGCGCATTTTGTCCTTCTGCTGGTAGTAAAAAACGCCGCTGGATTTCTCGGGCTCTTTGAGCACGGCCAGGTATTTTTCTTCCGTAAAAGACGCCTGAATGGACGTGGTCCCCTGCGAGGTCTTGCGCAGATCGGCCAACGCCTTCTCCGGGTTCGCTGCCGGCTTGAACGACTGCGCACCGGCAAGCGTACACACGCACGCGAGCCAGGTAATGATCAGTAACTTAATGTGTTTCATAAGGTTCCTTCCCGATCAGCCGGGGAAGCGGTTCTATTTTGATACCCATTTCACGGCAATGACCGATGATATCCGGCAGGGTTTCGGCCGTCAGCGGCAGATGGTCATGAAGCAGAACGATGTTCCTGGGCTTTAATTTTGAAACAATAGTGTTGATGAGCTGGTACTTGTTCTTCGCCCGCGTATCCATGCTGCGCAGCGACCATCCGATCGACTGCATTTGCAATTCCTTCAAAACACGGGCGTAGCGCGGGTTCGTCACACCGAACGGGGGCCTGAAAAACACGGGCGCGCGGCCGGTAATGTCACGGATCGCCTCGTTGCAGCGCTGAATGTCCGCTTTGAGCTTCCGGGTTGAAAACAATGCGATGAGGTAGGAATGGCTGTACGAATGGTTGGCAATGGTATGGCCTTCCTCTACGATCCGGCGCAGCAGTTCCGGATGCTCCACGGCTTTTCTGCCAATGACGAAAAACGTAGCTTTCAGGTCGTTTTGCCGCAATGTTTCGAGAATTCGGGGGGTCGAATCCGGGTCCGGACCGTCGTCGAAAGTCAATGCGATAGCCTTGCTGCGCCCTTTATTAATGGATTTGAGAAAATAATTGGCCTGAATCTGCGCCGATCCATAAGCGGTTACACCGACAAACAGCAATGCGATGCCCGCCATGACGATCCACAGGTAATCCGTTTCCCAGAAAATGATGGAACTGAGCGCCGCTGCCGTAATGCAGATGAATATGAGGAGGTTATGCTTCAACGGTCCGCAGCAAGGTTAATCCCAGATTACTTTCCCGCAATGCGTTACAAATCAACACATTCCTGACTCCACGATCGGCTTGCAAAAGATCGGCCGCATAATGCAGTGCAAACGCGGAGGCCGTTGCGTACACGCCCGATAGCGCGAGGTAAGGCACGTTTTTCAACGCACCATCCACCGGATTCCCGGCAAATAGCACCAGATCTACATCTTTCGTAGCCAACCCATTGCGGCCCAGGAATGCGTCCGTTTCCTCCTGAATGCCCGCAACGCCGCCTACCACGTGCACATCTGCCAGTTCTGCCATCGTATAAGCCGTATTTTCACTAGACAATATGAAAAACGAAGCGCCCGACGTGAGCGCCGCACCGGTTTCGAATGCCAGTTGCCCGGTAATGTCATCCAGGATGTCGATATGCTCGTCGGCCGCACCTACCAGCACATTCCTGTCGCCCTCGTGCAGGAGCAGCGAGGCGTCCAGCAACGCGTGTTCGAACGACAATGTGTTTTGTGTGTGCGTCATATTATAACCATGGTTGCCGATGCTGAGCGAAATCTGCCCGGCCATGGTGTTATGCGTCGATTGGATGAATGAGGTCGGCGGAAGCAGCCCCTCGACGGTCAGCGAAGTATTGAGGAACTTCTCCGTATCCTGCAAGCAGCCAAGCCCCGTCCCCACCACGATCGCATCGGGCTGTCCGATACCCGCCTGCGCGATGCATTCTTTGGAACAGGCCACCGACATCCGCAGGATTTTGCTCATCCGGCGCAGCAGCCCCGCTTCAATGTAGGCCTTATAATCAGGACTGATGAGCGCATGATCCGCGCCGACCGGCCCCAATGCCGCCGAGAAGCCCGCATTGCCGAAGGTAGGCTGGTGCGACACCGTGGATGCTGCCGTAATGTACAAGGCCGTTTTATTCATAGCGTGTAAAAACGAGTGATGAATTATTGCCCCCGAAACCGAACGAATTGGACAGTACCGCATTCACAGGGACGGCCGTATTCAGCTGCGCCACCGGTGCGAGGCCCGTTTCGGCGATCGGAGTCTGGTAATTCAGGTTCGGGTAAATGAGGTTTTGCTGAATGGCCAGCACGGAAAATACCGCCTCGATGGCCCCCGCCGCAGCCAGGGTATGCCCGGTAAATGCTTTGGTAGAACTGAATGGCGGGATATGATCGCCGAAGACATTCTTTAATGCCACGGATTCGGAATGATCGTTATTCTTCGTACCCGTGCCGTGCGCATTCACGTATGAGATGTCGCCCAGCCCGATTCCCGCACGGCGGATCGCATTTTCGATCGCCAGCGTGGCGCCTTTTCCGTCGGGCGAAGAAGCCGTTTGGTGATAGGCATCTGCCGCATTGGCCCAGCCGCTTACCTGGCAAACAGGCACATTGCCTGTCAGTTCGAGGCTTTTTTCACCTTCCAGCAAGAGGAAACCCGCGCCTTCGCCCAGGTTCAGCCCCGCACGCGACTCGTCGAATGGCCGGCACCACTGCTCGTCGTAGATCATGAGCGAGCGGAAACCGTCGATTGTGAAGCCGCTCAATGCATCGGTACCTCCTACGAGCACGCGGTCGAGCGTACCTTGCAGGATCAGGCGCGCGCCGAGCATGATCGCGTTCGCACCCGACGAGCAGGCTGTCGAAAGTGTATTGATATAACCCGTAATACCCAGTTCCCTGGCAATGCGCTCGGTGGTACTGCCGCTGTCGTGCGTAGTAAGGAGCTGGTAATCGGGCTTATTTTGGGAAAGGTAATCCTTGTAAAACACCTCGCTGCGGTCCATCCCGCCCACCGACGTGGCCGAGATCAGGCCGGTGCGGATCACACCAGAGCGCTTGTTGTCGCCCCAGGCTTCCCGCGCCGCCTGCAAGCCCAGCAGCGAAGTACGCGAAACATATTCCGTGCTCACGCCCAATGCACGGCGCAGGTCGTCGTTTGAGGCTTTCACCTCTCCCGCCCGCGACGCTTTGGTGCCTTGCAGGTAATGCAGCGGCCCGATGCCCGACTTACTTTCGCGCAACGACCGCAGGTTTTCCTCCACCGACATGCCTATCGCCGACACAACGCCGATACCGGTAATGCTAACGCCCATTCGGTGAAGTAATTAAGCTGCTTTTCTTTTACGGATATAGGCCGCCATCGTGTCGACGGACTTGAATGCTTCCTTGCCCTCTTCGGGGTTCACAAGCTGGATACCGTGGTATTTTTCGAGCAGTACGATCAGTTCGAGCGCGTCTATCGAATCGAGGCCCAGGCCCTGATCGTTGAAAAGCAGCGCGTCGTCCGCGATATCCGCCACCGTCAGATCTTCCAGGTTGAGCTGTTCGATAATCTGTTTCTTAAGGTCTTCTTTTAAACTATCCATTGTGCTGATTAATTGAGCGTCAGTTAAATAGCCGCAGCTTCACGCGCCTGCGACAGTTGAAGGAGGTTATCGTGGCTGAATGCCGGGCCGGTTTCCCGCTCCTCCACCATAAAAAGAAACACGTCCGTACCGGTTGCCGTCACTTCCAGCCAACCGCACAGCAGCGCGCGGCTGCCCGAGGACGACAGTATCTGCCCGTAGTCGAGGTAAAAACCCGGAGCGAATTTAGGCAAAACAGCAAACATATTTTCGCCATACCACTTGTTGGCAATGGCTATTTCCCCCAAAACAATGTTGGGCAATGTGTACACAAAAAGCGATGGACTGGGCGTACCAGCCTCCTCGTAGGACTGCTTAAAACGGCGGTCGGTTTCCGCACTAGACGTCGCATTGGCGAATATCAATGCTATTTCATCGTCGGCGTAAGCATCGACCAGGCCCGGATTTGCCTTCTTAATAAGCTCCGACGCCAGGTAACCGGCCTGCGAGAGCACATCCATTTTATAAAATTTAGGATATGCCAGTGCGTGCTTTTTGTAAATCTGCTTGAACCAGCTATCCTCCGAAGCGGGATCGCGTTCCGCCACCACTTCCCCATTGACCAGGCAGCGATCGGCCCGCAGGTTGCAATATGCCGTTATCACTTTCATATATTCCTGATCATCAAAGAGGCGTTACCTCCACCGAACCCCGAAGCCGTTTTGAGGATGGTATTCAATATTTTCGGCTCGTTTTTTAAAATAATATTCAAAGGCCGGGATGTTCCCGCATCGGTATAACCTAAACTCCTGACAAGCATCCCATTCCGCACCATCTGCATGCAAACTGCCGTTTCGATCACGCCGGCGGCGCCGAGCGTATGCCCGAAATAGCCTTTCAAACTGTTCAGCGGCTTATCCGCCAGCGATAGCCGGTCGAATGCGATGGACTCCATTTCATCATTGAAAAGTGTGCCCGTACCATGCGCGCAAACAAAATCGATTTCGTCAGCCGACACTCCATGCGTTTCGAAAGTACGCTTCACGCTTCGCACCAGCCCCTCCCCCGTCCGCGACGGACCGGAAATGTGGTTGGCATCGTTCGCGCTCGCGCCGGCGAGCAGTTCCAGCGGCGCATTCTCAAATACCGAGCCGGTACCCGAAACGAGCACCGCCGCGCAGCCCTCGCCGAGGGTAATGCCGTTGCGCGCCGCGTCGAAAGGCGCACAGGGCTTGTCGCTTACGGCAAAAAGCGACTGGAAACCGTAGAGTACAAAATCGGAAGCCACATCGCAGCCGACAACGATCACATGCTCGTACTGGCCGGCTTTCACCATATTCGCGGCGACATTCAGTGTGAGTACGCCCGAAATGCAGGCATTGGAGATCACGAGCGGCAAATGCGCCAGCCCGAAATGCTGTTGTAGCAATGCACAGGTAGCGTTGAACTGGTCGTTCATATCGTCGTCCAGCGCGCCTTTGGTGGAGCTGATGAGCACCAGCGTGCGGTTCGAGGGCACGATAGCGGCGTCTATCCGGCTGATAAGGGCGGTTAATGCATTAACGATCAATTGCTGAAAGCGTAACGGCCCTGCAAGGCTGCCGATCCGCGCCAGGTGAATATCCTCGCCGCTGAACCCGGCGGCCGGTACGAGCGCAATACCGCTGCGGTTGGCACTCAGCGCCTGCCAGTTATCTTCCGCATTGTTTCCCAGCGGGCTCACGATCACCTCGGCACCAACGTAAATCATAGCTCGTACTTCACTTTCCATTCCTTGTAAAAATCCGGCGATATCAGTTCCAGCTCGCGCGAATCGCGGTCGAGGAAGACCTGCATCGTTTTGCCCGTAGCGCACAGCTGGCCCGTGGTGACGTTGATCACCTCGTATTCAAACTGGATTTTCGCGGATTTGGCAGGAATATATTTGGTAATGACTTTGATCACCTGTCCGTAATAGACCGGCGCCTTATGATCGATTTCCGACTTGACGATGGGCGTCACGTAGCCTTTGGCGTGAATGTCGAGGTATTCCAAACCGTATTTTTTACCGAAAGCTTCCCGGCCGTCCTCAAAAAATTTCAGGTAATTGCCATGCCACACTACACCCATGGCGTCGGTTTCACTAAATCGGATATCAATATCTATTTCGGAAGAAATCATGCAACAGTTATTAGGGTTATTCGCTTACTACGATTTTCAACTCACAACCCAGCAATATACGCCCATCGGACGAACTTTCGCCTTTTACGAGGTAAATATTTCCCAACTGGTGAAGGGGTGTGACCACCGTCCGGACCGTAGCGCCGACGGGCGGGAGCTCATGCACCACCACCTTGCTCACCGCGCCGATAAACCCGATCTTAGGCTCCCCTCCTTCCGCACTGTCGAGGTAGCCGAACGACGCCGCGCACGTTTGCGCCATGTGCTCGATCAGCCCCGTTTCCAGGAAAAACCCGTTCTGTACCAGCACATTATCCGCGGCAACCGTCAGTTCCGATTCGAACCGCTCGCGGGTGGCGCTTACGAGGCCGTCCACCATCACAAATGGCGCGCGGTGCGGAATGTATCGGGTTATAGCGTCCTTTTCGATGAGCATTATTGAAAGAAATTGAAATAATTAAACCATTGTTCGGGAAATGCCTTCACTTTTCGTTCCAGCTCTTCCACGTACAGCTGCGCGATTTCCTCCGGCTTCATTTTCTTGTCGATCGGCTTCGTAGCACTCAAATGATAGCTGTATTTGCCGTCTTTCGCCGCAAAAACGAATGTCACCGGCGCATTGAATTTCGAGGCAATCACAAACGGGCCGTAGGGAAACTTCGCCTTTCTCCCCAGGAAATCCAGCTCGATAAACTTCGCGCCATCGAGGTACCGATCCGCGTGGATGGCCACGAACTCGTTGTTGACCAATGCATTGCGGATCGAAATAATATGTGAAAGATCGTCCTTGATCGCGATCACCTTGAACCGTGAGCCGCCGGTGGACAGATCCATGTATTTCTTGATGTTTTCGACTTCCGCGTCCAGCATCACAATGTTGATCGTGGGCGTAATGCGGCCTTTGAGCAGGTTACCGGCCGTTTCCCAGTTGCCCAGGTGTGCGCTGAGCAAAATCCCGCCTTTGCCTGCATCCCGGATGTCGATCAGGTATTGTTCGTTTTCAAAAATGTGTGAAAACTGCCGGTCTTTTCCCAGCAGGAACGCCGCGCGGTCGACGAGCGTCTGCCCGAAAATATAGAAGTTCCTGCGGGCCATTGTCCGGGCTTCGGAACCGGCGATGTGAAGGGTGTTCGTATAAAAATCCAGCAAAGCCTTCCGGGGCTTCGCCGCAAAAAGGTAATAGTAGAAAGTAACCACCCGAAGGAGCCCGTATGCGAAGCCGAGCCCCAGGGTATTGATAAAAAACAGGAAAATTTTGTAACCCGTTAACGATCCCTTGGTCTTACCGTCCCAACGGCTCATTCTTACAACGCGAGTTTCTGACGGATAAGCTGATAGAAATCACCGAATGTCACGATTCCTTTAAAGTCCTCGCCGGTGAGCTTTACATTGAGGTTTTCGTCGATGAGCACAACCAGGTCGACGTAGTCGAGACTGTCCAGATCCAAAGTGTCTTTCAGACTGTTTTCAGGAAGAATCGAATCCCGGTCCACCTCAAATTCCTCAGATAAAAAATCTCTGGTTTCTTCAATTACTTCTTCCCAACTCATTTTAACGTCGTTAGCATACATAGCTGCAAAATTAGTTTATTCTTGCCGATAGTTTAAAAATATTCCCAAATTTTCAAATAAATGATAATGGTCACACAATAATTTCCACTGAAAATCATTGCACTTGCATCATGGAATATTGAAGGTTAACAAAAATACAAAATTTCGATAGGCACCGGGTCGCCGTTTACGAAGTTGTAGTAGTAATGCGGCCTTGTCGACGGCTTGCGGGGTGGTCAGATCTTCCGCACGATCAGTGTGGAATTAGTCCCGCCGAAACCAAACGAATTGGACAGGAAACAATTGATTTCCTGCTCCTTAGTTTCGGGAACAATGTTGATCCGGGCCGAATCCTCGTCCGGGTTTTCGAAGTTGATATTGGGCGCGATGAACGAATTCCGCATCATCAGCAGCGAATACACGATCTCGCTCGCACCGGCCATCCAGCACTCGTGCCCGGTCATCGACTTGGTGGAGCTTACCGGCACATCCGCACCGAACACCTCGTAAATCGCCCGCGCCTCGCTGCCATCGCCTACCGGCGTGGAAGTGGCGTGCGCATTAATGTAGTCTACTTCTTTGACGGAAATCCCGGCCTGTTTCAGGGCCATTTGCAGCGAACGGGTCTGGCCGTCGATGCTGGGATTGGAAATATGATCGCCATTGGAAGAGAATCCGTAACCAATGAGTTCGCCCAGGATCGGCGCCCCGCGTTTCACGGCCGCTTCATAGGATTCAAGGATCACCGTAGCCGCACCGCCGCTGGGGATCAGGCCGTCGCGGTCGCGGTCGAAGGGCCGTGATGCCTTTTCGGGTTCCGATTCGCGGACGGAGAAAGTGCCCAGGCCGTCGAAACTCGCCATCGCCGAAGCATTGATCTCCTGCGCGCCCCCGCATATCACGCGCTCCTGCAAGCCCTGGCTGATCATCAGGTAACCCATCCCGATCGAATGGGAACCCGACGCACAGGCGGCGCTCAATGTGAAATTGATGCCTTTCAGCTTAAAAATCGTCGAAAGGTTCATATTCACCGTGCTGTTCATGTTCTGAAAAATGGCACCGGAGCCGATCAGCGTCGTGTCGTGCTTTTCACGGACTTTGTCTACCGCCTCCACCACGGACGCCGCCGTACTGTCGTTGCCGTAGATAATGCCCGTTTCGGTCGTTTCGAGGAAATCGATATCGAGGCCCGACAATGCAAGCGCCTCGTGCGTAGCCATGTACGCGTAGATCGCGGGCTGGTGCATACCAACGCGCTGGCGGCGCGAGAGGTAATTTTTAAGGTCCGGCTCCTCTACCATTCCCGTGAGGGCCGAGCGGAAGCCGAAATCTTTCCGTACCTGATCAAACACGATTCCACTTTTACCGGTATATAATGACTGCGTCACCTCGCCCAGGTTTTTGCCCAGGCAGGAGTAAATGCCAATACCGGTAATGACGACCCTTTGGCTCATGGATTATGAGTAAATTCCTCCGTTGATATTAATAACCTCACCCGTAATGTACGCGGCCTTGTCGGAAACGAGGAAGCTCACCAGGTGCGCTACTTCCTCCGCTTTGCCAAAACGGTTCATCGGTATCATTTGTTTCAATTCGTCCTCATTGAGATCTTTGGTCATGTCGCTCGTGATGAAACCCGGCGCCACGGCATTCACGGTGATTTTGCGCTTGGCGACCTCCTGCGCGAGCGATTTGGTGGCCGCGATAATCGCCCCTTTCGCTGCGGAATAGTTGGTCTGCCCCGCAACGCCCTTCATACCCGACACCGACGCGATGTTCACGATACGCCCCGAGCGCTTCCGCAGCATTTGCTGGATCGCATTCTGGGTCACGTTGTAAAGCCCTTTGGCCGAAATGTTCAGTACATCGTCCCAATCCTGCTCCGACATCCACATAAAGAGGCCGTCGCGGGTAATGCCTGCATTGTTCACCAAAACGCTGATGAACTTGTCTTCGTTCTTTTCGCGCCAGCCATTCAGCGCCGCGTCCACCTCCGTTTTCGTCTGCACATTGAAATGCAGCAGCTCGCCGTCGCCGCCGTTCGAGCGGATCTCGGCCAGCGTTTCTTCGGCGGCAGCCTGGTTGGAAGCGTAGTTGACCAATATATATAAACCGTGGTCCTTGGCCAGCTGGACGGCAATAGCCCTGCCGAGGCCTCTGGATGCACCGGTTACCAATGCGCAATTCATAGGTTGAATGGGGTTTCTTTAATGTATTCAAAAACGGCAGCGATACTTTCGAACTGCGGGACGTCGTCTTTCACAAACTGCGCCCGCCGGCGTATCTGTGCGTACACCGATTTCGCATTCGGCGAAAGCTTCTCCTTCTCTTCCGGATGCAGCAGGTCTATCGCCTGGCAGATCGCCATCATGTGGATCGCCATCACCTGGAATGCGTTTTCAAGCACCTGCTTCGCGATTACCGCCGAGTTGGTGCCCATGCTCACAATGTCCTGGTTGTCGTTGTTATTGGGGATACTATGAATGTAAACCGAAGTCGATAGTGCCTGACTTTCCGCCGTCGTGGACGTAGCGGTGAACTGTACGCCCTGAAAACCGAAGTTCAAGCCCCATGTCCCTGCATTGAGGAAAGGCGGAAATTTGCCGTTCAGCTTGCTGTTCATCAGGAAGTTGAGCTGGCGTTCCATGAGCATGGTCAGCTTGGTCAGCACCAATTTCACCTTATCCATTTCGAGGGAAATATAGTCGCCGTGGAAGTTGCCGCCGTGGAATACATTGTCGTCTTCCGGCCGCACGATCGGGTTGTCGTTGGTAGAATTCAATTCGTTTTCCACCACTTCCTGCGCGTAATGAAGCGTATCCAGCACGGGGCCAAGGATTTGCGGCACGCAGCGGATCGAGTAATATTCCTGTATTTTTCTTTCAAATTCAGTCTTTTGCATCGCGGTATCGTCGCGGAAAAGCTCCTCCCGGTTACGTATGAGCCCGCTGCCGGCCACGAAATCACGCATGTGCTGGGCCACCATCTGCTGGCCTTTGTGATGCTTCACAGCATTGAGCTGCTTCGAAAACGAATCATCGAACGACTCGATGGCCTCGTTGATCATCGACGACGCCGTAATGGCCCATTGCACGAGGCGCTTCGCATAAATAAGGTTGATCGCCGCCATACCCGTCATGCAGGAGGTGCCGTTGATCAGCCCCAGCCCGTCGCGGAGCTCCATTTTAAGCGGTTTGAGGCCTTTTTCCGCCAGTACCTCGCCCGTTTTGCGACGAACGCCCTGGTCGTACACATACCCTTCTCCGATCAGGTTCAGGCCCAGGTGCGAGAGCTGCACGAGGTCGCCGCTGGCACCTACGCTGCCGTGCTCGAAGATTTCGGGAATAACGCCATTATTCAAAAATGCGACCAGCTGCTTGATCACCGCCGTACTCACGCCGGAATTGGCCTGCAAAAATGAGTTCAGGCGCGCGAGCATGACGCTGCGTGCGTATATTTCGTTCAGCGGCTTGCCCACCCCGCTCGAATGGCTGCGGATGAGGTTATATTGCAGATTATTGAGCTGATCGGTCTCAATGCGGTATTGCGCCATAGGCCCAAATCCGGTATTGATCCCGTATATGATTTTGTCCTTGGAGAAATTCGTTAAAAAAGCGAATGATTGGGATACTTGATGGAGGGTGTCTTCGGCTAAGATAAATTCCTTCTTTTCAAAAGCATACTGCTCGATCTGAGCTAATGAAATACGATTCATTTAGTGCTGGCGTAATTAAATATGGTGTAAAATAAATCTTTTTTTGCCGTTTTGGCAAACAGGAACCGGTGACCGGTAGCAGGCATGGAAGTTGCCTGAGTGATACAATTCATTAATTTTGTCGGACATTCACGTTTCCCCTGTCAATGCTAGGAGATCTTCTGTTAAGGCTAAACAAATTCCTGTTCCGTCACAAACCTGCGTTTTTTGTTAGCCTGCTCGTCATTGTCAGTATCCTCGTGGCCGGCATCGGGCGGCTAAAAGTAACCGAAAGTATTTTCGCCACCTTGCCGCAGGGTAAAAGCTTCGAAGAGTTCAACCGGTTGGTAGAAAGTAAAAACATCATCAACCAGATCGTATTTTCCCTCGAAATCCCTGCCGAAACGGACACCGACGCCGCCCGGGAAATAGCCGAAAACTTCACTGATTCGCTGGGGCGCTATACCAACGGCTTCGTGCGCAATATCCAGGCCGAGCGGCCGAACGTGCAGGAAGATGTATATCAATATGTATACAGCCACTTCCCCCAGCTCATCGAGCCTTCCTATTACAAGCATATCACGTCGCGCATTCTGCCCGACTCCATCCGCGCCTCGGTAACATCTACCCATAACCAGCTCATGACGCCGGGCGGCTCGTTCCTGAAACAATTCGTGCTCAACGACCCGCTGGGCATTACCGGCGCCTACTTCCGGCAGCTCAATGCCGCCAACAACAGCAGCGCCATGGTCATGGACGACGGCATGATGTTCACCGCCGACCGCAAAAACATCCTCATTTTTGGCTCCACCAGCTTCGACTCCGGCGCTTCGGACAAGAACGTAGAGCTCTTCGAGCTTATGGAGGCATTCAAAGCCAAATGGAACGGCCAGCACCGGTACAACAAATTCTCCTATTTCGGCACATTCGAAATTGCGGCGCGGAATGCGATCCAGGTTAAGCAGGACTCCTATTTCACGTCGTTCCTCGCACTCGCGGGCATTCTCGCATTACTGATCGCCTATTACCGGAAGCTGCTTATCCCCATATATATAACGATGCCCGGGATTTTCGGGGCGCTATTCGCATTGGGCATCATCGGCTACATCCGGCCGGAGATCTCGGGTATTTCACTTGCTACCGGCGCAGTCATCTTCGGTATCCTGCTCGATTACGCATTCCATTTTTTCACACACCTCCGGCATACTCATTCCATTCCCGTCGCCATCAAGGAAGTAAGCGGGCCGTTGCTCACGGGAAGTTTCACGACGGTGATGGCGTTCAGCGCATTGCATTTCGCCAATTCGACCGTCTTGCAGGATTTCGGGCTGTTTTCTTCGCTCGCACTGCTCGGCGCGGCATTGTTTACGCTTACGGCACTGCCGGTCATCCTCGCCTCCACCCGTTTCGACATTCAAAAAATCCCCGGCGAGCACGGTTCGTTCCGCATTCCCACCATCCCCGATCGCTGGCGCGGCGCTACGTTGGCCGGCATCGCCGTGCTGACGGTTGTGTTCCTGTATTTTTCGGGTGGTACCGAGTTCGACGCGGGTTTTGAAAATCTCAGCATGCAGGACCCTGAGCTGAGCGGCCGGGAACAGGCGCTCACGGGCATCGATCCCCGCAAGCAGAAGCGCATTTACGTGTTCGCGTCCGACCCGCGGCGGGCCGTGGCGGAGGACGTGAATCATCGTACTTACCAGAAACTGGCCGCATTGCACGGCGAAGGCCGCATTGTCAGTTTTGTATCGTCGGGCTCGCTGCTTATTCCGCAAGATCTCAAACGGGAGCGTATGCGCCGCTGGCAGGATTTCTGGACACCCGGCCGCACCGATTCGACATTCCGCGTGCTGAACCAGTCGGCCGCGCAAAATGGCTTCAATGCCTATGCATTCAACGATTTCAAGGGCTGGATTGCCGGTCGGAGCAGTTCGAATGTCTCGCTCGATACCCTTTTCAACGAGCTCGGCGTCGATAACCTGATCGATAGCAAAGCTTCCGGTACGACCTTTATTTCGACGGTGGTCGTGGACCAGGCGAAGCTGGCAGACGTCAAAAAGGAATTGCGGGCAATGCATGGCGTGCAGCTTTTCGACCGCGGAGAGCTGGCGGGCGAGCTGCTCACCATGGTGAAGGACGATTTCAACTACCTGTTGCTGATCTCGGCGGCCATCGTCTTCTTTACACTGCTGATTGTCTACGGCCGCATCGAGCTCACATTGCTGTCGTTCCTGCCGATGGTCATCAGCTGGATCTGGATTCTCGGCATCGCCGCCATTCTGGGCATCAGGTTCAACTTCGTGAATGTGATCGTGACGACGTTCATCTTTGGCCTGGGCGACGATTTCAGCATTTTCGTGACCGACGGGCTTTTAAGTAAATACAAATCCGGCAAAGACACGCTCCGCTCCTACCAGGCCGCCATTGCATTATCCGCCACCACGACATTGATCGGTACCGGCGTGCTGATCTTCGCCAAACACCCCGCCATTCACTCCATTTCGCTCATAAGCGTGCTGGGGATCGTTTGTATCCTGTTCATTTCCTTCGTTTTCCAGCCGGTACTGTTCGATTTTTTTGTCCAAAAACGCATCGCCAAAAAGAAAGCGCCCGTCACGATGCTGCCTTTCCTGATCAGCATTTCGAGCTTTACCTATTTCCTTTCGGGCTGCCTGTTTTTACATTCCAAACTGGTGACGATCCTGCTGCTGCCGATGTCCCGCAAAAAGAAGCAGGCGGCGATCAACAATTCCCTTTCGTTTTATGCCAAAACGGTGATTTACTCCGGCCCCCACGTCAGAAAGAACATTTCGGGCCGGGCAAACCTCGATATGAGCAAACCGGCAATCTTTATCGCCAATCATACTTCGTTCCTGGACATCCTGCTGGCCATTATGCTCCATCCGAAAATTGTGCTGATGGTGAAAGGCTGGGTCTATAAATCACCGTTTTTCGGTCCGATAATCCGCTTTGCAGGCTATGTGTACAGCGAGGACGGTCCGGAAGAAAACATTGAAAAGGTACGCGCATTGGTTGCCGACGGCTATTCCGTGCTCATTTTCCCGGAAGGCACGCGCTCGGAGGACGGCCGCATTGCCCGCTTCCACAAGGGCGCGTTCTACCTCGCCGAGCAGCTGGGCCTGGATATTCAGCCGATATTGCTTCACGGTGCCCACGACGTGCTGCCCAAAAACGACTTCCTCATCCGCCCGGGCGCGCTCAACGTTCGCGTGCTCCCGCGCATCACCTACGCGGACGATCGATGGGGCACGACGCTCCGCGACAAAACGAAGGCCATTTCCGCCTTCTTCAAGCAGGAATATGCCGCATTTCAGTACGAAATGGAGGATGCCCGGTATTTGAAACACAAAATATTCACCAATTACGTCTTCAAAGGGCCGGTACTCGAATGGTATTTCAAAGTAAAATGGCGGTTGGAGAGCGCGAATTTTACTTACTACAACGAGCTGATCGGCGAGCGGAAGCATATTTTGGACGTCGGCTGCGGGTATGGATACCTGTCGTTTTTCCTGCATTATAAAAATGAAGACCGCGTGATCACGGGCATCGACTACGACGAGGAAAAGATCGGGATTGCGGAGAACAGTTACCACAAGACGGATAACCTGCGGTTTGTGCACCAGGACATTATGGCTGCCGGGACCGGCACGCAGGACGTCATATTTTTAAATGATGTGCTGCACTATTTATCCAGGGAAAAACAGCTTATTTTGCTCGATCGTTTAGCGGCGGCCCTCGCACCCGGCGGCATCCTCTTTATCCGCGACGGCATCACCGATCTGACCGCAAAACACGAGAATACACAAAAAACCGAAGCATTGTCGACAGGCCTGTTCGCATTCAACCGCAAAACCGACGATTTCCATTTCTTCTCGTCGCAGGATATCCGCAGCTATGCCGGGCGGCATGGTTTTGGTTATGAAATGCAGGAACATTCGGCCAATACGTCCAATGTCCTTTTTGTATTGCGCAAACCTTCACCGATTACTAACTAGCATTTTTTCAATAGCCATATTAATGCAAACTTCCGCTGTGCAAAAGGAATATGATTTTGTGATTGTTGGGAGCGGACTGGGCGGTCTGGCTTGCGCCAACATCCTGGCAATGGAAGGTCACAGCGTGGCGGTGCTGGAAAAAAACCACCAGATCGGCGGGCATTTACAGGTATACAGCCGCGACAAGAGCATTTACGACACCGGCGTGCATTACGTCGGTGGCCTGGACGAAGGCGAAAATCTCTACCAGTTTTTCAAATATTTCGGCATTCTCGACAAGCTGAAATTGAAACGCCTCGATGAGGAATTCGACGTGATCCGTTTCGGGGACGGCTGCGAATATGCTTATGCGCAGGGAATCGAACATTTTGAGCAGAAACTCATCGAATACTTCCCCGGCGAAGCGGAGGCTATCCGTACCTTCTGCGCGAAATTGGTCGAAGTCTGCAAGAAATTCCCCCTGTATAATCTGGAAACGGCCGGCGAAAGCTACCTCGCCGACGAAGCCGTTCTGAGCCTGAATGCGCACGATTACATCGCCTCGCTGACAGACAATGTACGGCTGCGCAATGTACTCGCCGGCAGCAACTTGCTGTATGCGGGGGTAAAAACTAAAACGCCGTTTTACGTGCATGCGCTGATCATGAAAAGCTACCTGAACGGCGCCTATAAATTCATAGACGGCGGTTCGCAGATCGCGATCCAGCTTAGCCGGTCGCTGCGGCAGCATGGCGGGAAGATTTTCAAGTACAAAAAAGTAACCGGCGCGAACTACGACGAAAAAGGCCGCATTACCGAGGTACTATGCGACAATGGCGAGACTTTCCGCGGGAAAGAGTTTATATCCAATGTACACCCGTCGGTAACGATTGATATTTTTGGGCAGGAGCGGTTTTTAAGTGTATACAAAAACCGCGTACTAGCCCTGGAAGACAGCATTTCGACATTCCTCGTCCATATTTCATTCCACGATCATACTTTCGAATACCTGAATTACAATATTTACCAGCACCACATCGACGACGTGTGGGGCGGTATCGATTACGACCCGGAAACCTGGCCGCAAACGTACTTCATCTGTACGCCTTCTATTTCCAAAAAAGGGAAATACGCCGATTCTATGTCGATCATGACTTACATGAATGCGGAAGAGACGGCACAATGGGCCGGGACATTCAGCACGGTGGCCGAGCCGGGCAAGCGCGGCGAGGAATATGCGCAATTCAAAAA
Source organism: Dyadobacter beijingensis DSM 21582 (assembly GCF_000382205.1). Lineage (GTDB taxonomy): Bacteria > Bacteroidota > Bacteroidia > Cytophagales > Spirosomataceae > Dyadobacter > Dyadobacter beijingensis. The sequence goes on along the minus strand of NZ_KB907786.1, from coordinate 1,534,488 downwards.
GGAGAAGGAAGCGAAGGTCATAGCGCGGCTGGAAACCGTTTTTCCCGGCATTTCAGCCACAATCAAATCGGTGCACAGCGCGTCGCCGCTCACCTTCCGCGATTATATCGGCAACCGGAACGGCACGATGTACGGGATTATGAAGGATTCGACCTCGCCCCTGCGCACACGTATCAACACGCGCACGAAGATCCCTAACCTGCATTTGACGGGCCAAAACGTGTCGCTGCATGGCATTTTGGGAGTTACCGTGAGCGCATTCGTAACGTGCTTTTCATTTATAGACAAAGAAAAACTCATTCAAAAAGTAAAAAACGCCTGATTATGCAAACTGTCGATGTGCTGGTCATTGGGGCCGGTCCTGCCGGAACGGTCGCCGCTTCTTACCTGAAAAAACAAGGCTACGATGTCACGATACTTGAAAAAGAAAAATTCCCGCGTTTCCAGATCGGCGAAAGCCTGCTTCCCTGCTGCATGGAGCATTTGACGGAATCGGGGCTAAGAGAGGCCATCGAGCCGTTGAATTTTCAGAAAAAAACAGGCGCGGCATTCATGCGGGGCGAAAAACGCTGCGAGTTCTTTTTCGAAGACCAGTTTACCAAAGGCTGGACATGGACGTGGCAGGTAAAAAGGGCCGACTTCGACAGCAAACTGGCCGAAGCGACGCGCGCGAAAGGGGTCGACGTGAATTTTGAATGCGAAGTGACGGCCGTGCAATGCGGACCCGACAAGCAGATTATCGACTATAACGACCCAGCAGGTAACCCGCACCGTATTGAAGCGAAATTCATCATCGATTCGAGCGGCTACGGGCGCGTGCTGCCGCGACTTTTCGACCTCAGCAAACCGTCGGCATTCACGCCTCGCGGGGCGGTTTTCTCGCATTTGGAAGATAAAAACCGCACCGAGAAAGCCAGCAATAACATTTTTGTGCATTCATTCGACAGCAACAAGTCGTGGATCTGGGCCATTCCATTCTCCGACGGCTCCACGTCCGTAGGCATTGTAGGCGACCGCGAGAAGATCGAGGCGCTGGCCGAGAATGGCGGCGAAAAATATAAGGAGTTTGTCAAAAATTTCGAAGACCTCGGCGGCCGTTTTTCCGATTCACAGTTCAAATTCGAACCGCGGGCAATCCTGGGTTATTCCATCGGTGTGAAACAAATGTCGGGCGAAGGTTTCGTGCTTTCCGGCAATAGTACCGAGTTCCTGGACCCTATTTTCTCGTCCGGCGTCACTTTCGCGACGGCTTCGGGGCTGCTTTCGGCAAAAATGACGCACCGGCATTTGCAAGGCGAAAACGTGGATTGGAAAAAGGATTATGAACAGGTGATCCAGAAAGGTATCGACGTGTTCCGAAGCTATGTATCAGGCTGGTACTCAGGAGATTTCCAAACGATTGTTTTTGCAAAATACATCGACGAAGATATCAAGCGCCAAATCTGCTCGGTACTTGCCGGCTACGTTTGGGACCAGAGCAACCCGTTCGTGAAAAAGCACGACACCATCCTGCCTACGCTGGCGAAAGTGATCAAGATGAAGGAAAAAGCGGAAGAAGCCAATTCCTGACGCTCAGGCACTGAGCAATATGAACCCGTGCTGCGAAGCTTTGTAATGATTGTAAATCAGGACATGCTTCGGGGTGCGGGTATTTTTTTGGGCCAACACGCACGCATGAGGCACCTGCCTGCCCGCGATCACCTGCGCCCCCATCCACGTCGCGAACGCGGAAGCCGTCGGGTAATCGCCTACCATGTTCTTATAGGTGTAGCAATTGGCGCCGGCGAACAATGCCTGTTGCAGGTTGAAATACCAATGGTCGGTGCGGTTATCGCCGCTGATACCCATCATAACGGCGTCAATATCTGTCGTATCGAGGTGGTTGTGCCTTAAAAAGGCGCTTACGACGGGCGCCAGCTCCATTTCGGCCAGGTTATTGCTTTGAAATACATCGCGGATCTGCGCTATGGCATTTTCCGGGCGTTCGGCATTCACGACGAACATCGCCGCCCCTTCCCCGTTTGCAGAGCCGGGCGAATCGAGTGTTAACAAGTTTTCCGACGTAAAATGGCCTGTTTTGAATGAACCGGCGAGCAGATCGATGTTATGGTTGTAATCTGAAATCTCTTCAATACTCCCCACGAGGAACTGCTTGCCACGCTTTTCTTCGAGCAGCAGCATGGTATCGAGTAGGGCGGCTTCGAACGCGAGGCCCTTGTGGACGTGCGTGGTGTTGTAGCCCGTCGTTTTGCTCATCAATGCGAGGTTACCGGCCACGGCATTGGGCGTGCTCTGCACGAAATTCGTCGGCGTGAGCGTGCCTTCCTTATAATCGACGATCTGGTTCAGGAATTTGAGACAATCTTCGAGGCCACCGTTGGCAGTGCCGAGAATGATGCCTTCGATCGGCGCATTCTGAATAAGCGGAAGGCCGGCACCGACGCCCATACGGACGGCTTTGCCCATCCTGCGGAGCAATCCGGCGGGAATGAGCTGGCCATAGGCAGGTTCAACGGCCAGGTACCTGTCGCCCTCGTGCACTTTGATATCGCCTTCGAAAAAGGCATCGTCAAAAGTACGCTGGGGTGATATGCAGGCTGAATCGGTAATATACATTCGTGAAAATAACTCCTGGGTGGTTGCTACTATCGGGCGTCGGAGATAAACTTCCCGATTTCCTCGGCGTACGCGTCGGCATATCTCGTCTTTTCCTCGTCCGTCCAGCTCAATTCGCGTGCCATCAGATCAGCAACAACCGGCAGGGAGTTTAAGGTTTCATTCCAATCGGTTATTTCGAGGCGGATACGGCGGGCGAGGAAGTCGCGCGGGGCCACCACCATCTCATTCCGAACGGTGTACACCACCTCGGCGCGGATGTAGGGATAATGCGGACTGAGCCGTTCTTTCAATGCATTATCTTCCTGTGCGAGCAGCGCTACCTGGGGCGCACGCGAGCCGTATTTCAGCACGAGATGCCGTGAAATATCTTCCGGCAACGCATATTTGGCTTGAATGTCCTGCCAGCTTTTTGCACGGTAATTCTCACCACCGGCCAGTACGTAATCCGCTGTTCTACAATCCTTTGCATCACCAAGGACTTTATCGGCCTCATCGAGCGTGTCTTTCGCCATCAGGCGGTAGGTCGTCCATTTTCCGCCCAGCAGGCTGATCAGCCCGGATGCTTCGTCCACCTCCACTTCATGGTCCCGCACGAGGCTTTTGGTCGATTTCGACGGATCCGCCGCCAGCAATGGCCGCAGCCCGCCGAAGCCCGCCCGGATTTCTTTCGGATCAATCGGCTTGGCCAGGTAGGGGTTCAAGGTGGCCGCGAGGTATTCCCGTTCCGCGTGGTTCAGCGTCGGTTCGCGGTTGATTTCGTCGCATTCGGTATCGGTGGTGCCGATCATCGTCGCGCCTTCGAAAGGTATCGCAAACACGACGCGGCCGTCCGAGGTCTTCGGAATGAGCATGGCGTATTCGCTGTTCAACGTATGATATGGCAAAGACAGATGCACGCCTTTGCTCGGGCGCAGCCGCTCGCTCAATGCCGCATTGGCCATCAGCCGCACATGGTCCGAGAACGGGCCGGTGCAGTTGATCACCAGTTTGGTACGGATGGTGATCGCATTCCCGCTGATCGCATCTTTCGCACGCACGGCATTCACCTTGCCGTTTTCCTCTTTCTCAAAACCATTCACTTCGACGTAATTCGCCACCGCGGCGCCGTTTTCGGATGCCGATTGTGCCAGTGCGAGGCAATAGCGGGCGTCGTCGAGCTGGCCGTCGTAATACAGCACGCCGCTATGCAGCTTTTTGCGGTCGAGCGTGGGGATTTTTTCGAGCACTTCCTTTTTACTGAGCCATTTGCTTTTGGGCAAAGTGTCGTTGGTGGCGAAGGTGTCGTAAAGCGACAGCCCGATCTTGAAATACAGGCCTTCGATCCAGGAGCTCACAGGCGTCATGAGCGCGAGGGGGCGTGCGAGGTGCGGCGCATTTTTCAACACAATGTGTCGTTCCTCCAATCCGTGCCGAACCTGCTTCAACTGCGCGAAATCGAGCTTTTTGAATGCCTGTTCCAGGTAACGCACGCCGCCGTGAATGAGCTTGGTGGAACGAGAAGAAGTTTCGGAAGCGAAATCCTTTTTATCGATCAGGGCTACCTTATAACCTCTCAGAACCGCATCCAGGGCACATCCGGCCCCGCTGGCACCGGCGCCGATGATACAGATATCGAACAATTCATTTTGTAACCGGGCAAGCGATGTGGTGCGGTTCATTGATACTTAATGCAGATTCGGCATGGTTGGGACGTGCTGCAAAAGTACAAAGTTGCGCCCGTAAAAACCCATATTATCAAATCAATATCGATTGGCAATTTTGGTATAATAATTGCATCTTACCCCCAGGAAAGATAACATTACCGCTACCTTTCATTCACAAACTCAAATCTATTATTTAACCAAAACCTGAAAAACATGGGCTTAATCTCTTTTATCAAAGGCGTTGGAGAAAAAGTATTCGGCGGCAAGGATGCACCCGCGGCAGCCCCTACCCCCGAAGCGGAACCGCTGCGCGCCAGCGCATTGCTCGCGCACGTGAAGGCGCTCGGCCTTTCCTATAACAGCCTCACGGTGAAAACCTCCGGCGACACCGTCACCCTCGAAGGCGAGGTGGCCAAACAGGAAGATGCCGAAAAAATCGCATTGGCGGTAGGCAATGTGGAAGGCGTTGAAGTGGTAGACAACCGCCTGAAAGTAGCTACGCCCGAACCGGAGGCAACCTATCACACGGTAGTAAAAGGCGACACGCTCTCTAAAATCGCCAAAACCGTGTACGGCGACATGATGAAATACCCCATCATCTTCGAAGCCAACAAACCCATGCTGAAAGACCCGGATCTCATTTATCCCGGCCAGGTGCTGCGGATTCCGGCGTTGAAATGATAGTGACCGCCGACGGCTGATGGCCGACCGCCGATTGTTGAATAAGCTGACGGCTGACCGCCGACCGCAATTTGAAATCGGCGGTCGGCCGTCGGCCGTCAAAAAAAAGGACGGCCCTCTCAGGTCGTCCTTTTTTCATGCATTTCCGAAACGCTTAGTCTTCCGCTGCTACTACGTTCAGGGTAACTTTGTGTTTCACTTCTTTGTGAAGGTCGATCAACGCACCGTAAGTACCGATTGATTTCACGTCATCCACAGTGATTTTCTTACGATCGATATCGAAGCCTTTCGCTTTCAGGCTGTCGGCCACTTGTGTGTTGGTCACACGTCCGAAGATACGGCCGCTTTCACCTACCACAGTTTTGATATCGATTACCAGGTCGCCGATCGCTGCTGCGATATCTTCTGCGTCCTTTTTGAGCTTCTCAGCCTTGTGTGCCGCCTGGCGCACGTTTTCAGTAACAATCTTGCGGTTGGAGGCATTCGCCAGCAGCGCAAAACCTTGCGGGATGAGGTAGTTACGACCGTAACCTGCTTTCACAGTCACGATATCGTTCTTGTAACCAACCCCAGCAATATCCGTTAAAAGTATGATTTCCATTATGATAGCTCTTTACTGTATTATTTCAATTGGTCAGCAACAAACGGCAACAATGCCAGGTGACGTGCTCTTTTGATCGCTTGGGATACTTTGCGCTGATATTTCAGGCTGGTACCTGTAAGGCGGCGGGGAAGGATTTTACCTTGCTCGTTCACCAGCTTCAAAAGGAAGTCAGGGTTCTTGTAGTCGATGTATTTGATGCCTGCTTTTTTGAAACGGCAGTATTTTTTGCGGTTAATGTTTTTTTCAACCGGCTCGTTTACGAGTGACATAGCTTATGCGTTTTCGGTTTTTGACTCAGTTGCTTCTTCTTTCTTCTTGCCTACCAGACCCTTGCGTTTTTTCTCGTTGTAAGCAATTGAATGCTTATCCAGGGCGATAGTCATAAAACGCAAAACGCGCTCGTCACGACGGAATTCGGTTTCCAAAACATCCACCACGTTTCCTTCTTGCGCAGTATATTCTACTACGTGATAGAAACCGGAGTTTTTCTTTTGGATGGGGTAGGCCAGCTTACGCAATCCCCAGTTTTCTTCATGTACAATCTGTGCACCGTTTGAGGTAATGATTGTCGTGAATTTTTCAACGGCGTCCTTTGCCTGGGCCTCAGACAAAATGGGAGTTAGAATGAACACCGTTTCATATTGCTTAGACATACGGTAATTGGTTAATTATGATAAGTTTAAAACCCTCACCTTGACAGAATCGTCAAAATGAGGGTGCAAAAATAGGGCTTGAAATTCAAAATTCCAAGCCCTTGTATGACTTAACCGAAACTTCCGGCAGGTTATTTCACCGTAAAATCGCCCTGGCCGATCTTGAAGCCTTCGCTGTACAGCTCGATCGAATATTTGCCGTCTTTCATCGGAATGCCGCCGCGGCCGTAGAAGATGTCGACGGACTGACCTGTATTCGTGAAGCTAACCGTTTGTTTTGAGCTGTAAATCAACTCCTTACCATTATGAATGAAAGATCCGGAGCCGGTTGCCATGTCGGACAATACCGCGCCATCCGGGTCGAGCACACGCAGGTATATGTCTTTTTCATTCTGCCTTGCTACGGCATTTTCGCCGAGTTTGAAGTTCACTCTCAGCTTATCAATGCGTTTCGCTCGGTATTTGCCGCCTTCGCGTTCTTTACCTTTGGACGACACCGCATTCACGGTTACGCTTTCCGCACGCAGCGCCGATGCCAGCGTTACTTTTTCAGAAAGCTCCTTGTTCTGTGCCGAATAGGTCGACACCGAATCCGCCAGCAGTTGCTTCTCCGATTCGAGGCCGGTCACTTTCTGGTTCAATTCCTCGTTTTTCGTAGTGGCAATACCCAGCTCCTGTTTCAGGCGGGCAATTTCCCCGTCTTTTTCAGACAGCACCGATTCGTAATTCTTGATCTTCTTGTTGTAATTCGCCGCCGAATAGGTATTCGCATTTTTCAGTTCCCGCTTATCCTTTTCAAGCTGTGCTTTCAAGGCCACGAGCGAGTCCACACTACCGCCCAGTTTCTGAATTTCGGCGATCTTAATATCCAGTTCTGTCGAAATGGAATCCAGTTTGGTCTTAATGGAAAGGACTTCCTCCGTTTTGGCGGTGATGATTTCGTCCTTCGCCAGATTTTCCTGCTTTTCGTGATATATAAAGTAAACAAGCACCAAATTAAGCAACAGCAAAACGGCCAGAGCGGCCCATAGGAGTGTCTTTCTGTCTTGCTTTTGTTCCTGGTTGTAGTCCATACAGAAGGTTAAATTTTGAATTTAGTTGGTAAAAGAAGTATGTTTTTTTCAATTTTGAAATAAGCAACCAGCGATTTATAGCGTCCGGTCAATAAATTCTTTGATTAACCGCCTAATTATCAATTTTTTAGTCTCTCCACATGCCTTCCATTGCCGCCAACCTGGCCCAGATCGAACAAGGATTACGAAAAGAAACACGTCTCGTGGCAGTTACAAAAACCAAGCCAACCACCCTGCTGATGGAAGCGTACGAAGCCGGGGCGCGTGTTTTCGGCGAGAATAAGGTCCAGGAAATGGTCTCGAAACACGAGGAACTTCCGAAGGACATCGAGTGGCATATGATCGGGCATTTGCAGACCAACAAGGTCAAATATATGGCGCCATTTGTGGGGCTCGTGCATTCGGTCGACAGTTTCAGGCTTCTCAAAGAGATCGATAAGGAAGCGAAAAAGAACGACCGCGTGATCGACTGCCTTCTGCAAATTTATATCGCCCGCGAGGAGACCAAATTCGGCCTTTCGGAAGATGAGGCGCTCGAAATTATTTCTTCGCCCGACCTTGCTGCATTAGGTCATGTAAGGATCGTGGGTCTGATGGGTATGGCTTCCAACACCGACGACCAGTCCATCGTCCGCAATGAATTCCGCGGATTGAAAGCCACATTCGAATCATTCAAAGCACATGAAAACCAACAGGTTATCATGAGGGAACTATCCATGGGCATGAGCGGCGACTACCTCATCGCCCAGGAAGAAGGCGGCACGCTCGTACGCGTAGGCAGCGCGATCTTCGGTTCACGATAGCACTTTCGGCGCATTATCGGCGCTCTTTTCCAGTACCGCCTTCACCTGGTCGCGCACAAATTCAAAAGATAGCTGCGAGCAGGGCAAACCCGCCTGCCTTACCAGTAATGCATTCTCCTGCCGGCCATATTTACCCGAGTAGGGATTGTAATTCAGAAAGTTGTTGAGTGCGCCCATCAGGATAATGCCGAATGTGCCCGTGGCATTGCCCAAATGCGACGGCCCGCTGTCCAGCCCGATGAAAAACGACGCACGACGGATCACCTCTGCCGTTTCCAGGATGCTCAGCTGGCCGCACAGGTTACGGTAAGCCGGTGTCTGGATAGTCAGATTGCTTTCCAGACCGATCTCAACCAGTTGATAATCATATTCTTCCGACAGCCAGTGCACCAGGCGGTTCCAGCGATCGGCCGGCCAGTCTTTCGGCTCGTAGTTGGAGCGGCAATGCAGCACAATGTATTTTTCCGGCAAATTCAATCGATCGACCTTCTCTTTGTGAGCAGGTTGCAGGTACAGGCGCGGCTGATCGTCGGCCGGGAATGCGGATTTCGGCGGAATGAGGTCGCCTGTTTGCGCGAAAACTTCCAGCAGGTTGCCGTAATCGAAATAATTATGAACGGTAATGTCGCGCTTCAATGCCACCGGATTTTCCGTAAACACCTGGCATTTAGGACAATGGTTATTATTCCTGAATTGCAATTCAATCACTTTATCGAACACGTTTCCTTCCAGCAGGACGCGTCGCTCGGTCACGCAAAACTCCCGGAAAACCTCGTCGACATTCGGATTATGGGCCACCAGCTCGGCAAATGCCGGTTTGGCAAACCACACGATATGCGCATTCGGGTGCTGTTCGCGTACGTAACGCGAAATCGGCTCGGCGGCCACGATATCGCCGAAATGCTCGGTGCGGATGATGGCGATCAGCTCCTGCCCTTTTTTCAGGCTTCGTTTTACGCTGCTGAAATGCGTCCTGGCCTGCCGGCCTTTGATATGCGCCTTGAAAATGTGCGTGTATTTATGATAGCGGTGTGTCCACAGCTGAATGAAGCGTTCTATGGTCATTGGTCGAGTCTTTTCCACGATGAGCGGCATTCCGGAATGCCTTTCCGAAGCGCGCAAGTTAATAAAATTGCCCAAAAGAGTTGGTCGCGCCTGCGCCCGCACCTAACTTTACCCCGATGATTGGGCCGGATTCTATTGAACGGCCGGTCGTCTTCCGTTCCAAATAATCCATACAAATACCGGTTTACGATATGAAATTCATGATACAGGCAGGCGGCATCCTGGGCGCGCTGGCCGTTTCGCTCGGCGCATTCGGCGCACACGCATTAAAAGGCATGCTGGAAGCTGCCGGCAGAACGGAAACGTTTGAAACGGCTGTGAAATACCAGTTCTATCACGCCCTCGCGATGGTGCTCGTGGGCATACTGATGCAGCGTGCAGGCGAAGATGCCGTCAGAATGCTCGGCTGGGCCGGTAACGCCTTCGCGATCGGCGTCATCATCTTTTCCGGCTCCCTTTACGCCATTTGTTTCACCGGCATCACCAAGTTCGGCGCCACGGCACCGATAGGCGGGGTCGCGCTGATCATCGGGTGGGTGTTGCTGATTTTGGCGGCGGGGAAGTTGTAGGTGTGTTTGAGCGAAATAGTCAGGGGTGGTCAGGTATTGCCAGGAATAGTTTCACTGGGCATGGGGTAGATATTGGGGCTTTTAAAATTGCTTACGAAAGCAAAACAAAATCTGACTACTCCTGACTATCTCCGGCAATACCGGACAGCACGCAACAATACCGGACACCCCCCCCCCCCGCATTACGCCCTCGACAGCGTAAACGGCCGCTGCGCGTCGATTTTCAGGAAAATAAAAAGGAGTACGGAAAATGACCAGAGGGATGAGCCGCCGTAGCTGAAAAATGGCAGCGGGATTCCGATTACGGGCATCAGGCCGATGGTCATTCCGACATTCACCAGGAAGTGAAAGAATATAATGCCCGCCACACAGTAGCCATACACCCTCGCGAAGCGGCTGCGCTGTCGCTCGGCCAACACTACCAACCTGGAAATCAATGCAATAAACAGGAATACCACAATAGCGGTGCCTAAAAAGCCATGCTCCTCTCCTACGGTGCAGAAAATGAAGTCGGTGCTTTGTTCGGGTACGAAGTCGAATTTGGTTTGGGTACCCTGCAAAAAGCCTTTGCCGGTAAGACCGCCGGAGCCGATGGCGATTTTGGACTGGATCACGTTCCAGCCGATGCCGCGCGGGTCGGAATCCGGGTCGAGCAGTACCATAATGCGGCCGCGCTGGTGCTTTTGGAGCACATTATTCATAAAGAAATCCACCCCGAACACGATGCCGATCATCCCGATCGCGATGATGATCGTGGCCCATAACCCGCCCCGCCGCCGCGTCATAACGGGCATCAGCCAGATCACCAGCCCGGCGATGACGATAATGGCACCGGCAATATACCATTTGACAAACAACAAGGTGATGATCAGCAATGCCGCGCCGATAATCCCGATTGCCGGGATGAAACCCGGCATTCCCTCGCGGTAGAGCACGATCGCAAACGAGGCGAAAACGAGCATGGAACCCGTTTCGTTCGACAAAAGAATGAGGAATGCGGGCAATGCGATAATCCCCATGATCGGGTAATAATCTTTCAGTTTCCGCGTAAGGCTGATCGCCGGATCGCTCAGGTATTTGGAGATCGCCAGACTGATCGCCAGCTTCGAAAACTCGGCCGGTTGGAGTGAAAAACTGCCCAATTTGATCCACGACCGCGATCCGTTGATGTTCGAACCCGCAAAAAGCACGACGACCAGCAGGAATATCACCACCGCGTAAATGACGAAGGAAAACGTTTCGTAAAATTTATAGTCGATGACAAGTATACAAACAATGAGCAACGCGGCAGTCCCGATCCACATGAGCTGCTTACCGGCGTTGTTCGAAAGGTCGAACATGCTTGTGTGCGCCTCGGGGTTGTACACGGCGGCATAAATATTCAACCATCCGATGGCAAGGCAAGCGATGTAAATCAACACCACCATCCAGTCCACATTCTTGGTAATCGGCTTGCTTTCAGCCATTTCAATATCTGTTTGTAAGTTCTTAAAGCGCTTTCTGCTGATTTCCCTTCGGCAAGGTGGCTACCACCGGCTTTCTCATGGCGGCAGGGTTATTCGGGTGCGGCGTACCGGGCCGGCGGTTTTCGGGACTGTTGGGATCGCCATTTACCGGTTTGGTTTCTTCCGTTTTCTTCTTGGTCGAATCCGCCGAAGCCGGTTTTTTCTGGGTCGGCAAAATTACCTTGCTCATCAGGTCGAGCTTCATCATCCGCTCTTCCAGCGCCTTGTTGGTCACTTTGCGCGAGAGGTATTTTTCAATGATAAGGTTGGCAATGGGTGCCGCTGCCGAACCACCCGCCCCTGCGTTTTCCACGAACACGGCAATGGCGATCTTCGGATCTTCCACGGGCGCGAAGGCGATAAAAATGGAGTGGTCGTCCCCGCGTTTGTTTTGTGAAGTACCGGTTTTACCCGCGATTGAAATGCCTTCCACGCGCGAGCGACGGGCCGTACCGGCCTCCACCGCTCCAATCATCCCCTCGATCACCGGCTCGAAATTGTGCGGTTCCACGCCCGTTTCGTGGCGTTCGAGGAATTCAGGCTTCACGGTCCGCTTGTCGCCGATGCCGTGGATCACGTGCGGCGTGTAGAAATACCCGCGATTGGCGATAATGGCCGCCACATTTGCCATTTTCAACGGCGTGATCAGCAGCTCGCCCTCGCCGATACTCAGCGAGTAGATATTCGAGAATTTCCAGCGGTACTCGCCGTAGAAGCGGTCGTAGTATTTTTTATTGGGCAAATTACCCTTGTATTCGCTCGGCAAATCGATCCCCAGCCGCTGGCCGATGCCGAATTTGGCAATATCGTCGTGCCAGGCATCGAGCCCCACGGCCGACGCGCGGAATGTGTTTTTGATATTGTTTTTATAAATCAATCTCCTGAAAACATTGTAAAAATAAGGGTTGCACGAATGCGCCACGCCCAGGGCCACGGTACTGGTGGCCGGGTGGTTGTGGCAGCCTACCGGGCAGTTGGCATGGGTAAAACCGCTGCCCGGCGTGATCACGCCCTCCTGCAAACCGATCAATGCCTGGATCAACTTAAATGTCGATCCGGGCCGGTAGCTAGCCATAACCGGCCTGTTGAACAAAGGTTTGTAAGGGTTACGGGCCAATGCGGCGAAGTTTTTGGAGAAATAGCGGCTAGCGAGGATGTTCGGGTCGTAAGTCGGCGCCGAAACCATCGAAATGATCTGACCCGTCTTCGGTTCTATCGCCACCACGCTTCCCACCTTGTTCACCATCAGGCTGTCGGCATATTGCTGCACTTCCAGGTCGAGGCCGGTATGCAGGTTTTCGCCCGCTACGGCCATCGTATCGAGCTCTCCGTTCTTCCAGGGACCTTTGTACACGCCATTCACATTCTGCATGACAAACTTGGTACCCCGCTTGCCGCGCAGCTCGTTTTCATAAATCTTCTCTACCCCGCTCTGACCGATGTAGTCACCCTGGCGGTAATAAGGCTCTTCCTGCCTTTCGAGCTGGCCCTTCGTCACCTCGCTCACATACCCGAGCGTATTCGCGAGCGTCGGCGCCGTGTACGTGCGCAGGGAGCTTTTGGCAAATTCAAATCCCGAATAATCAACCATAATATCCTGGATCGAGGCAAAATCTTCTTTCGAAAGCTGCCGCAGGAATAAAGAAGGTTTCACGCGGCTGTAATTGCCCGCAGCGGTCATTAAGCTGTCGAAATCGCGTTTTTCAATACCCAAAACCTTGCAAAAACGCAGCGTATCGTCCATCCGTACCTTGGAAGGCGTCACGAGAAGGTCGTAAACGGGGGTGTTATATACGATGAGCTTTCCGTAGCGGTCATAAATCTGGCCGCGGAAAGGGATTTCGGTTACACGTTTGATGGAGTTGCTGGATGATTCGATGGAATAGCTCTCATCCAGCACCTGGAGGTAGAAAAGTCGTAATAAGTATATAACACCTACTAATGCAAAAAAACCAATAATAACAAATCGACGACTTTCGAGCATTCTGCACTAAAAATTCCGGTTCTCAAATTTCCACGAAGTTCGCAATAGCAAAAGATTATTCAAAGGGTGGCTCGTGTTAATCAATAATAAAAACTTCATTTTTAGGACATTTAACGTAACTCACTCGCCCTTAGCGACGACCATCACGATATCCTCCTTGTCGATCAGCACGAGGCCGTCGGGAAGTCCCTTCGGCTTCCGGACGAATTTCTTCGGCGTCACGATCACCGGGCACAGCGAATCATTCTTTCGTTTGGAGTAAAACGCCGCCAGTTCAGCCGCCCGCTCGATCACCGGCGACGGGAATTTGCGGCCCGGCTGGTTTTTCACCACCACATGCGAACCTGTCACATCCTTGGCGTGCAGCCAAAGGTCTTCCTTATGCGCCTGCTTCGTGAGCAAGTCGCTGTTCTTTGCATTCCGGCCGATCAGTATCGTGTAGCCCATGAAATCCAGGCGCTTGAAAAGTTCGTCTGCCGCCGGCCCCGCATTACCCTGTTCCAGCTTGTTGGCTTTGATGTAAGCCCGCATATCCCGCAGCGATTCCATGCCTTCAATGTGTTCCAGATGCGCCTGCAATTGCTTCCGGTCGGCTTCCCGCGCAGAGAGGCTGTCATTCAGCCGGTCGATCTCGATCTTCTCGTTTTTGGCTTTCCGGTAATACCCTTCCGCATTCTTCTGGGCAGAGAGGTCTTTTTTCAGTTTGATGGTGATGGGCTGATCCCTGTAAAAATCGTAGAGTTCCGCTTTCTCTGCCCGTTCGGGGATAATGTGCAGATTGGCCATGATAATGTTGGCCAATTCGTCATTTTTGGTCGCATTTTCCAGGTCTACCAGCTTTTGAAAGGTATTTTCCAGGTAGTTATCCGTTTGCTGAATGCGTTTTTTCAACAGCCGGACGATATCCGCCTTCTCCTTGTCCAGCCCGCTCAAACGAATGTAAGCGAGGTAGAAGGCATTTAATGCCTCGACCGGATCGTGCAGCAACTGCACCACCTCGCCCGTTTCGAACAGGGTAAGTGCGGGAATGTTTTCTATTTTGGTAATGTAAAAATCCGACGCGTCAAGCTCCGCCAAAACCTCCTGAACGATCGCCCAGCGTTCCGCCAACGCTGCCGTACCTGCGAGTTTTGCCGACAAATATTGATTCACCACCTTCCCGAAAGTAGGGAATAGCGGCTCGAATCGGCCATTATTCGCCACAAACGCTTCCCACGACTGGTCAATGTACCGGTTCAGCGAAGCCACTGTCAGGCTGCGGTCGGTGGCAAGTTTGTTATTAAAAAGCTGCGTCGCCGCCCCTTCCGCATTCAATGCGATGAAGTTGGAACGGTTCCCGAAGAGCTTGAATATCAAATCCCTGCCGCTTTCGAAATGCAGCTGGATCGCCCGTTCATTTTCGCAAACCTTCACAAAATCAACCCGGTCCCCTTCAAAGTCATTGAAGAGGTTCACGCTGTTCCGCCGCGCCCGGTCGAAGCGTTCGGGGAAGCTCAGGCAGGAGAAACTGTTGGTTAATGTGGCTTTGATGAAGAAGGGTTCTATCAACTCCTCGTCGTTATCCTCTTCTGCGAAAACGATGATGAGCTCGTCCTTCTGCTGGCTGAAAGCCTCTACGAAGCGCTTTCCGGCCAGCTCGTCATGCAGCCGCGGGGCAAGTTGTTTGAGGAAATGGTAATTCTGATGCACTTTTTAATCGGGATTGTATGATGGCAAATGTAGGGAGGAATGCAGGAAGGAGGAAAGGGAGGTGCGAATATTCGCTAAGCCAGGGAGCCGAAATTCCGCGAATACAAACTGCCTCCTTATTAGTATCCCTAAACATTCCGCCACACGTGGGTTGTTTGATGCGATACGAACCGGAAAGTTTCAGTTTGCGGTTACCACAGAAATACTGGAAGAATACGAAGAAGTGATCGGCGACTTTTATGCTCCGTCCGTTGCAGCAAATGTCGTGGAGCTATTATGCAAGTGCCGCGGCGCGGCTACCTGGAAACAGGATGGCCCTCCGGGCCAGGTTCCCCTTTCCCATAAAACAAGAGAAGCCCTCCGACACCGGAGGGCTTCTTCTGCAATACTACTACACTTAAAAACACTAGTGCACGGACGATGCGTCGACTTTCGTTTTGCCGCTGCGCGTCCATAACACAAAGGGAACACAAATCAAAAACATCACGCCCAGGTACAGGAACACGTCCATATACGACATTACCTGCGCCTGCTTGGAGACCGTGTAGTCCAGCATTTTGTAGCCGCTGTTCAGGGCCACGTCCGGACTCATGCCTTTCGCCAGGAAACTCCGCTGCAAACCCTCCACGCGCTGCTGCACGACGGGGTTGTTGATGTCCAGCTTACTGACCAGGTCGTTGCGGTGGGCCATGTTCTGGCGTGCGATGAAGGTCGTGATTACCGCCACCCCGAACGAGCCGCCCAATTGCCGCATCATACCGGTGAAAGCGGCGCCTTCCCCGATCTCGCGGCCTTTCAGGGTCGACAATGCGAGGGTGGTAATAGGCACGAACAACAGCCCCAGGCCGATCCCCCGGACGATGAGCATATTGAAAAACGCATCCTTGCCGGTATCCGGCGTCAGGATCAGGTATCCCCAGTAGCTATAAATAAAGAAGAATATCATCCCGATCGCTACCAGGTATTGTTGTTTCACCCCCCGTTGGAGCAGCTGGCCCACTACGGGCATCATCATTGCCGTCACAATCGCGGCGGGCACCATGAGCATACCCGACTGCGTGGCCGTCCAGCCTAATGTGGCCTGGGTGTACAGCGGGATAATGAATGTCGAGCCGTACAAGCCGAAGCCCAGGATGAACGACAGGATCGTCCCGACGCGCAGGTTACCGTTGGATAACACGCGCAGGTTCACGATCGGGTTTTTGTAAGTCCATTCTCTCCAAATAAAGAAGAAGAAGGCAAAAACAGAGGTTACGGAAAGAATAACGATGATTTCGTCGTTGAACCAGTCTTCTTCCTGGCCCTTTTCGAGCACGTACTGCAATGAACCTACGGCCACGGCGAGGAAGATAATGCCCCACCAGTCGATCTCGTTGGCTGCCTTTTTATTGGCGAATTTCGGGCTTCTAACAAATTCCATCGTCAGCATGGCCGCGATGATACCCAGCGGGATGTTGATGTAAAAAATGTAAGGCCAGCTGTAATTATCGACAATATAACCGCCCAGCGGCGGGCCCAGCGTAGGGCCTACGATCACACCCAGACCGTAAATGGCCTGTGCGATACCGCGTTTTTCCGGCGGGTAACTCTCGGTGATCAGCGTTTGCGCCGTTACGAGCAATGCGCCGCCGCCGAAGCCCTGGATCAGTCTGAAAAATACCAGCTCCCAGATATTATCCGCATTACCGCAAAGGAATGAGGCCACGGTAAATATGATGATGGAAGCGGCAAAGTAATTCCGGCGGCCAAACTGCTGCGAGAGCCAGCTGGTCATGGGCACGATGATCACGTTACCGATCGCGTAGGCGGTGATCACCCAGCTCACTTCCGACAACGTGCCGCCCAGGTTTCCGCGCATGTCGTTGAGCGCTACGTTCACGATCGTGGTATCCACGATTTCGAGCAGCGCGCACAATACAGCCGTGATGGTAATAATTACCCTGCGGTAGCCGTATTCGACAAGTGATTCCTGCATTTCCATTGATTATTGATTTTTAGAATCAAAAAATTCCGTTGATGAACCTTAGTTCAGCTCCACATCCACGAACACGTTCATGCCCGGACGCAGCTGCGCGATTTTCTCGTCGTCCGCTTTCGTGAATTCAATGCGGACCGGGAGGCGTTGCACCACTTTCACGAAGTTACCGCTCGCATTATCAGGAGGAAGCAGGGCAAAACGGGCGCCTGTTGCCGGCGAGAACGACGCTACCTGTGCTTCAAATTCGTGCTCGGGATAAGCGTCCACGTGGATCTTCACGTGCTGACCAATTTTCATTCTCGTCAATTGCGTTTCCTTGAAATTCGCCGTCACCCAGGGTTTGTGGGTAGAAATAATGCTGAACAGCGATTGTCCCGCCTGCAGGTACTGGCCCAGCTGCGCATTCACTTTGGACACGCGGCCGTCGGTAGGCGCGGTGATCACGGTGTACGACAGGTTCAACTCCGCATTTGCGATTTCAGCCTGGCGTGCCTTGATATTCGCATTCGCTACGGCCGATTGTACCGAAGTGGCGCGGGTCTGGCGGCCGGCTGCTTTCGCCTGGCGTTCGGCTGCACCTTTTTGTGCTTCCAATACCGCCAGTGCGCGTTCGGCTTTTTGTTTCGTCGCCTGCGCCTGTTCGAATTCCTGCTGGGTGATCGAATGGTCCTTGATCAGGTTTTCGTATCGTGCGAAATCCTGGTTGGCGCGCCATACATTCACTTTCGCCTCTTCGATCTGCGCTGCTACCACCGCAATATTTGCCTCATAGGTAATGCCGCTCGCTGCCGAGGCATTGGTGGTTTCGTGTGCCACGGTAAGGCTGCCTTCCGAACCCAGAAGACCGGCTTTGGCTTGTTCGAGTTTAATGGTCTGGTCGCGGTTGTCGAGCACGATCAGCGTGTCGCCTTTTTTCACGGTCTGGTTGTCTTTCACGCGGATTTCGGTCACATAGCCTGAAATGCGGGGGATTACCGGGCTGATATCCGAATCGATCTGCGCGTCGTCGGTTTCTTCGTGGTGCTGGCCGTGGTTATATTTGGTAAAACCCCAGGTGCCGCCGCCAATGATCAGCACGGCAAGGATGATGAGGAAGCGGGAGTTTTTCTTTTTCGGTGCTTCTTCGGTGGTGTTTTGTTTGGTTTCCATATTAATGACTGAATGAATGACTTGATGACTGAATATCGGGGAGGAAGGAGGATGGAGGAAGCGTCTTCCCCCCTTCGTCCATCTTCCCTTTTTTCCTTAATTAATAATGCCTGCGGTTTGCTCCAATCTCTTGTAAGCGACCACCGCATCTGCTTTCGCCGCTTCATAATCGATGCGGGATTGCACCTGTGCCACGTCAGCGTCGAGCAATTCGGTGGTGGTTACGAGGCTGTTATCATATTTGTTTTTAGTAATGCGATAGTTTTCGTTGGCTTGCTCAACCGCCTTCGCGTACACATCGATCTTTCTTTTGCTCAATACATAATTGTAATAAGCGGTATTGACTTCGAGGTGAATGCGGTCGAGGATGATTTGCTCGTTGGTCTTCATCTGGTAAGCCTTCGTCCGGGCCTGCGCGATCTTCGCACCTGATTTCCAGAGCGATGCCACGTCATATTTGAAGCCGATACCCGCATTCACCGCGTTAGGGACCGTTACCACGCCCGGGATGTTCAGCGCCACATACCCTGCCGACAATGCCACGCTCGGGTACAGGTCCGCTTTGGCTACCTTGATATCCGTATCGGCGGCTTTCTGGCGGATGCCGTTTGCGGCGATATCTTTGCGGTGTGTCAGCGCCGTTTGCTCCCATTCCGCCGCATTGCCTTCCTGTTTCAGGGATACGAAGCTGTTGGAATCGGCGTCGAGGACGGTTTCTTCCGGCAAGCCCAGCAGCAGGTTCATATTAATGGTTGTGATTTTCAAATCATTCTGCGCATTCAGCAGTGCCAGCTCCACGTTCGATTCCTGCAATTTGGCCTTCATGAGATCGTTGCGGGCGAGCATACCGTTCTTTTCCCGGTTGGTAAACTCCTGCACGCGCTCCCGCTCGCTGGCCAGGTTTTCGGTCACGAGGTCAACGGCCTTGCTGGCTTTGTACAAATTGCCATATGCGGCAACGGTATTCTGGATCACGGCGTCACGGTCGTTGTCGGCGTCGAGGCGGGCCGCCTGTTCCAGGTACTTCGCCGATTCGAGGCCGTATTTGAACCGGAAACCGGAAAACAACGGGAGCGATGCGCTCGCCATGCCATACATGGCCTGATGTACATTCGGCATGCTGCCCGAGTTACCGGTGCTGTCGTTGCCTTCCTGCTTGATTTTCAGGTTCACATTCGGTGAATTTACCCGAAGGTATGAACCCGAAACACTCAGGCTCGGGAGCTGGTTTTCCTTCACCTGACGAATGCCCAGCCCGGCCAGGTCTACATTGCTCTGGCTCAATTTCAATTGCTTGCTGTTTTGCAGGCTCATCGCAATGGCCTCTTCCAGCTTGATCGTGCGTGCGCTTTGGGCGTACGAATGGCCGGTCAAAGCAATCCAGACGATCCCGGTTGCCAGACAAACCATTCTGTTAATTCTGGATGTGGTGTTCATTGGTTATTGTTGATTTGAATAAGTTCTTAAGATGCTGGCTGAGCTCCTGCCGGAGGTGCGCCTGAAACTCCTGGTCGGACATGTGGTCCAGGCCATTGATCATTTTGTAAAAATCCTGGGTAGCGATGGCGTAGTTCACCGTGCCGTAAAGCGTCGTCGTGACCAGGCTCACATTAATGTCCTTTTTGAAATCACCCGCTTCCTGTCCTTCGCGCAACATGCGCTGGATCAGCTCCACGTTCCGGAATTTGAGGCTACGGATAAATTCGGAGATCACGGGCGTCCGCTCCGACGACAGTTGCTCGCGCAGCATAATATTGTGAAAGCACTGGTTGCCCATCAGCCGATCGATCACGCTGTCGATGAACATATTGAATTTTTGCAAGGCGGAAAGCTCGCTGGTCATCACGAGCGTTTCGAGCCGGGACCGCGACTCCGTCATACGTAGCTGGAAAAGCGCCTCGATCAGCTTTTCCTTCGAACCGAAATAGTAGGATATCATCGAGACGTTCACATCCGCTTCCTGCGCAATATCCCTCACCGAAGTGCCGGCAAAACCTTTCTGTGAAAACAGCCGCTCCGCCACTTCTATTATCTGCAATTGTTTCGCGTTGTATTCCATTTAAGTACCTCATTAGCAGGGATTATCTTCTTCTTTATTGCTAATGTTGGCACAAAGGTAAAACGCGCTTCAACAAAAATCAAACGATCGTTTGATTTTACTAAACAAACGTTTGATTAATAAAAGCAAATGTTGGATTAGTACCATTAAAGTTTTTTAATGCTGAGATTAAAATCGGTGCAACAGTAGGACGGCGTTTTATGGTCTTAGGATTTACAACTTTCGGTTACATAATCCACAACCCTCGATGAAAGCATCCTTCTTTACTTGTTTTCTATTTTTCATTACCTTACTAAACCTGCCAAAAACGGCATTTCCCCAATCTCCGCCGACTTGCGGCACCAGCGATTCGCTCACCGCCGCTTACCTTGAAAAAATCTCGAAACGCGTCGACCTGACTGCCGCGCGGACACATGCGGGCGAAATGCTGGAATACCGTTTAGCGGTGGATATCAACTATCAAACGGCCAAGATGTATGGCCATGACCAGGAGAAGATCCGGCAGACCGTGTATGACGTATTTGCCGAAACATCCGCCATTTTCGAGCGGGAAATGAATATCAAACTCACCATTACCTATATCCACATCTGGCAGCAGCCCGAGCCGTATGCATTGGTGGACGACTTCGATTATTTCAGTAAAATTCTCGACTACTGGGAACGCAACCGGCGCGAAGAGCGTGATGCCGTCGTGTCATTGTCGGCCAGGAGCGGTACATTCTGGGGCGGTTTCCGCATGTGTACTTCCAATTTTCCAGGCCCCGGCGACCGTTTTACCGTCGACATTCTCGCGCATGAGCTCGGACATACGCTCGGCTCCCCGCATACGCACAGCTGCGCGTGGCCGGGCGGGCCTATCGACCGCTGCGCGCCCATCGAGTACACGTCGGAAACATGCCCGGCGGGCCGTCAGGAATTCGTGAACGGCTCGATCATGTCCTATTGCCGTTCCAAACTCACTTTCCATCCCCTGTGCCGCAACCTGATCAGGGAATTTTCGGAGGGGCGGATCGTCGAGACTTTTTCACTCAAACCCTACGCCGAAAAGCCCACTTCGCCAGGAAGTATCACGGTTTATTCCCCATCCGCCAATGTCACGGGCATAACCCCGTCCTTTGAATGGCAGGCTGCCTGGCGTGCCAAACGGTACCGTTTCCAGATCGCGACGGACGAGGCATTTACCCGCATTGTGGAGGATACGGTTACCAGCCAGTCGTTCTACCGGTCGCCGGGAATGAACGAGGGGAGCTATTTTGCCCGCTATCTGCCGGAAAATGATTTGGGTGGAAGCAACTGGTCGACGCCCGCAGCATTCCGGGTAAATGCCTTTTCCGAAGCAGTAGTACCTTCCCAGCCCTGGGGAATGCGGCGCGACAATTCGGGCATCGTTTACGGCTCGTTCAGGGCATTGGAAGGCGTTTCGGCCTACCAGGTCCAGTTTTACAATACCTTTGACAACGAGTTCCACGAGCGGAGCGGGCAGATTACCCAAGCCGGTACGCACCATTTTGCCGAGCCCTCCGGTTTCTCCAACGACCGTGTTTTTTACCTCCGCTACCGGGTCAGCAGGCAAGGCATTTGGAGCCAGTGGTCGGCTCCGACGTGGTTCGAAACACCGGTATCGACGAGCCAGATTTCATTGAACAGTGATGACGCGCAAGCTACGGCACCCATCCTGGCCATCCGGCAATGGGTACCGTATACCGGCACCCAGCCATTTACCGGCCTGGCGCAAATCGCCACGGATTCACTGTTCCGCAGCATCGTTTTTGAGCAGTCCTTTACCAATAATTCCTTCGGCGATTGGGCTACCGATAAGGAATTACTGCTTCCTTCGCTCAGCGGTAACACCACATACTTTATGCGTTCGCGCATGCTGCAACCAGCCGCGATACAATCTGAATGGGCGGTT
The DNA here is from genome assembly GCF_000382205.1 of Dyadobacter beijingensis DSM 21582. GTDB lineage: Bacteria > Bacteroidota > Bacteroidia > Cytophagales > Spirosomataceae > Dyadobacter > Dyadobacter beijingensis. Next base: position 1,512,502 of record NZ_KB907786.1, on the reverse strand, counting down.
TCACGGTTTCGGACGGGTGTCCGCGACAACCGGTTCCGGTTCCTGGGAACGCCGTCCAAAGTGCTGCATACGAGCTCCTACCGTCTGATGTTCTCGCTTTACAACCGGTTTGTAAAATCGGGCGACAAGCTTTATGTATTCAATTTCCAGGGCGGCTACCACCTTACCACCGACCTGCAATCCTGGCAGAGCTTCCTCCCCTCGACGACCAACGGCAGAAGCTCGCAGGTCGTGACCGCATTCGGCGCCTCGCCGGATGGCAATATATTGCTGGCCGACCCTTACCAGGGCTTTCTGTATAAAACGGGAGACCTGTATCAGAGCGTCCCCACGCCGGACGTCATTTATTTTGACGACACCCAGGAAATGATCCATTCGGAGCAGTATGGCTATTTTCTCAAAAATTCGCAAAAACTGATCATTCAGTTCTACAACGGCGGATTTTACTTTCATCGCAACCGGCTGCCGCTGGGCATGGTGCATTGCATGGCCAAAGACAGCAAAGGACGCATATGGGTGATGGGCGATGCCGGTGCCGTATGGCGATTCGAAAACAACGAATGGGCCTACCTGCTCGCGTTCCCCTACCCCGCTAACCTCACCCGAATGGCATTCGACGACAGCGATAACTGCTTCATCTACGGCGATTTTGGCGTGAGCAGGCTTGCAGCGGGGTCAGGGCAATGGGAATTGATTGCGGATTTGCAAAAATTCAACGTCAAAAAGCTGATCTTCGACGACAAGGGAACGATGTGGCTCGCATCCTACCGGCTCAACAGCCAGTTTACAGGTGTAGAAAACGTGGCATTGATCAAATATGCCTACGGCAAGACGACCGCTTACACCGACGGCCTCAATTTCCTGCATGAGCCTTTCGACCTGGAATTTTTCAAGGATCAGCTGCTGATCATGACAACCGGCGGCGAAATACATGCATTCGACGAGCGACAGATATTGTCATTTGTCCCGAAGCAGAAATACTGCCCCGGCGAACCCCTCGACCTGTCCCTGGCGACCAATTCCAGCTTTGGCGCCGGCAACAAAATCAGCGCAGCATTGCGGAAGGCAGGAACGAACCAGACAATTACCTGGCAAATCAGCGGCGACGACAAGCGCAGGTTAAGCGTTTCCCTGCCCGACAGCCTGCCGCAGGGAAATTACTCCTTAGCTATTCAAACGACCAGTCCTGAAATTACCAGTCACCCGAGCGCGGAATTTACCATTCTTCCATCTTCGGCATGCGGCCAGGCGCAGGAGCTGTTACTGCTGCAAAACAAGCCGAACCCGATCGGCACCGGGGGTAGTATTTCCTTTTACCTGCCCAGGCCGGAAACGGTCAACCTGGAACTGTTCAATTTGTCGGGACAGAAGATCAGCGACCTGAAAAGCGGGGAACTGGCGCAGGGCTGGCATAGTGTGGACGTGAATAGCAACTGGCTGGCGCCGGGCCTTTATGTATACCGTTTGAAGGCTGGCAAACAAACCAAATCGCTCAGAATGATGCGCTAGGCTATTTCACGCGCCCGGGATTTTCGGAGACGAATGCACCCCAGCCGCCCTTTTTGGCCTTTTTGGAACCGGGGGTGCTTACGGAAGCAGGGGAATTGGCGTGGTACTGATGGCAAATCGCGATCGCGATGCCGTCGGTAGCGTCCATGAATTCGCGGCTGAGCTCCATTTTGAGGATTTTTTCGAGCATGTAGGCGACCTGTTCCTTGGAAGCATTGCCGCTGCCGGTCACCGACTGCTTCACCTTCTTGGGCGAGTACTCGACGATCGGGATGTTACGCGCCAGCGCGGCAGCCATCGCTACCCCCTGCGCACGGCCCAGTTTCAGCATCGACTGCGCATTTTTGCCGTAAAAAGGGTCTTCGATCGCCATTTCGTCGGGCAGGTACTCTTCGATGAGCTGGGTGAGGCGTTCAAAGATTTTCTTCAACTTCAGTTCGTGCGTACTATATTTGCTCAGATGAATAACACCATACTGAACCAGCGAAATCTGCTGTCCTTTGACCGAAATAACCCCATAACCCATCACCTGCGTGCCTGGGTCGACTCCGATAATGACCTTTTCCGAAACCTCCGTTTTTAACATGGTGCAAGATAAGGAACTCTCCCCTCCAAAGCCAAAAAGCGGCCAGGCAAACCTGCTCTGGGCGATTAAGCTCGTGGTGACGGTGTTGATCCTGAGCTACATCTACCGGACTTTCCGGAACGAACAAAAAGGCATTGCCGACATCTGGAGTGTTTTCGGTGAAATATGGTCTGCTGAAAACATGCCGGTGTTCGTGATAATGGTCTTGCTGGTGCCCGTCAACTGGGCGTTCGAAAGCCTCAAATGGCAGACATTAACCCGCAAAATCATCCCGATCGGCTTCAACGAGGCATTTCGCGGCACATTAACGGGCCTGGCCGTAGGAGTGGCTGTTCCCGCGCAGCTGGGCGATACGCTCGGGCGCGTGGCCGCCCTCAAATCCGACCGGCGGCTGGAAGCGATCGGCGCGGCATTGGTTTCCAATGGCATCCAGTTTTACATATCCGTGCTGGCGGGTGCTGCGGGCTGGCTGTTTTTGCGGGACCAACTCAACATTCCTGAGCGCGTCAAAACTGCGGTGAGTCTTACATTGATCGCCGTACTGGCACTCGGCCCTATTGTATTCGCATTCCGAAAACCATTGCTTGGCTGGCCTGCGCGCAGGAAAGTTTTTCAAAAAATACAGGAATACATCGGCGTGATCGCCAGCTACACGGCGCGCGACGTTTCCACGGCAACATTATACGGGGCCGTGCGCTACCTGGTTTTCCTGTCACAGTTCCTGCTTGCATTGTCCCTCTTCCACTTCCCGGTGCCGGTAGCGGGGCTGGCAGCCTGCGTGACGTTGGTATTTCTGTCCAAAACCCTCATTCCAGCCGTGAATGTGCTGGGCGACCTGGGCTTGCGGGAATTCACGGCGCTGGTCGTTTTTGCCTCCTACCAACTGCCTGCGGAGCAAATCATCGCAGCAACTTTCCTGATATGGATACTGAACGTCCTCGGGCCGATCCTCGTCGGGATATTCCTGATCTGGAAATATAAATGGAAGAAAAACAAAGCGTAAATGGGCAGCTTCGCATTCACTTCATGGATTATCGCGGCCATTTGGCTCCTGCTGGGCAGCTACGCGCTTTTCACCGGTGCATTGGCAATGTTCTGGGCGAGGCTTGCCAGGCCCCTGGCCGGCACAGTCATCCCTGGCGACCTTCTGATCACCGTCATTATACCCGTCCGCAACGAGGCCGGCAATATCGTATCGCTGCTTGAAGACCTCGATCGTCAGACATTACCCGCCGCGCATTTCGAAGTACTCGTGATGGACGACAGCTCCACGGACAACACCGCTGAAATCGTCCGCGCCTTCGCTGCGCATTCCCATGCACAGATCCGCCTCGTTCCCCTACCCGACGTCCGCACCTCTGCACCCAAAAAACGGGCGATCGAAACGGCAATGGCTCAGGCGAATGGCAACCTCATCGTCACTACCGACGGCGACTGCCGGGCGCAGCCGGGCTGGCTTCACGCCATTGCCACCTATTATACCGAAACCGGCGCGAAGCTGATCAGCTCACCGGTCACATTCACGGAAGAGGCATCATTAACCGACCATCTGCAGACCGTCGAATTTGCGAGCCTTATCGGCAGCGGCGCGGCATCGATGTCGGCCGGATACCCATCCATGTGCAACGGCGCCAACCTTGCCTACGAGAAAGCCGCTTTCCTGGAAGTAAGCGGCTATGACGGCGTGCGGCACATTGCATCGGGCGACGATGAGTTCCTCATGCACAAGATTGCCGCGCGTTACCCGGGTGGCGTCCGTTTCCTGCGCCACCCCGAAGCCATTATACGCACGGCTCCCCACCGCAACTGGACGAGTTTTTACCGCCAGCGTAAGCGATGGGCGAGCAAGTGGAAGCATTACCAGAGCAAAACGCCCCTCGTTCTGGCGATCTACATATTTGCCAGCAACTTCGCGCTTATCCTTGCGGGCGCACTTGCCCTCGCAGGCATGCTCCCGCCCGCTGCGTTCGCGGCTATGCTCGCATTGAAATGCATGCCCGAGTGGTTCTTCCTGGGCTCCGTGCTGGCGTTCCTGGAAAAACCTAAATCGCTGGCATACATCCCCGTAACCCAATGCATTTATCCGTTCTATGTGTGCTTTTTCGGCCTGGCTGCCCAGCAGGGTCAATATGAATGGAAAGGCCGCAAACTGGTGTAGTGAGACTGGCATATAAAAAAACTGCCGGCAAAATGCCGGCAGCTTTAAGTTTCACATAACGCTATATAAGATCAATTCATTCTACTTTTTGAGCACTTTGGAGGAGTATTTGCCTTCTGCATTGACCACGCTCACGATATACATTCCCTGTGCAAAAGCCTGAACATTTACTTTGATTTCAGTTTCGTTGGCACCAGGCATTACCTGATAAACCTGTTTTCCTCCCAGTGTGTATATTTCGAGTTTTTTCACCGGTGAGAAGCTCCGGACATTCATTTCATCCTGTGTTGGGTTCGGGTAGAAATCTACTGCCAACCGGCTGTCGCAGCTGCCCGCCTGTACGCTGCGGATCGCGCTGTATTCGAATGTCTCGTCATTATCTACCTGCTTCAGACGATAATAGTAAGCTTTTGCAGGTACAGATTCCGATGAAAATGGTGTGTCGTTGAAACTATAAGTACTCTTAGTGGCGTCGAAATCGATGCGGGCAACCGTGTTGTAAGTCTTGGCGTCTGTCGAGCGTTCAACTTCAAAGTGTGAGAAATTCTTGGCTTCGGTTACCTTCCATTTCAATTCCGCATTGCAATTTACATTTTGTGCGGTAAAATATGCTAATGTTACCGGTAAAGCTGTTGCAGGAGGAGGAGTTGTGTAACATGTTGAGCTTGACACAGGGTAGGTGATGCCTACTTCCACCGATGGGTCCACAGTCACGCGGATGCTTGCGCCGGCTTCGCGAAGTGCGCCGTAACGGTCGCCCGGAACTTCTACCCATTTGCCGTTTTCCTGCTTGAATCCAGGCCATGCGATGCCATTTCCGTTCGCGTCAACCGCTGCACCAGGGAAAAGAACACTTCCGCTCAATGGCAGGCCGCTGTCTTCCTGCACTGTTTTGGCACCGCTTGCGATCCATTCGATCTTCACGCCCTGGCCTTTTGTGTCGTAGTTAGGGGTTACTGTGTAGTCCAGGTAAGCTGCGTTTTTCACGCATTTTGTAGAAACAGCTACTTCAATCTTTTTAGTTACCGGTTCGGCGATCGAAGGCAGGAATGGCCAGAAGTGAACCTCGTCGCCTTTGTGTACGAAGCTTTTTGCGATGATCTGTCCGTTGATGTTACCGTTGTTTTCTTTTACTACATCCGCTTGTGGTGCGAAGATCGTTCCGCTGATCTGTCCGTTGCCGCCCAATGTGATGGATTTCGTTGCGTCAGGGAAGTTGTAAAGAACATAACCGCCTTGTGAATCCGACATTCCGCCGAAGCTTGGGAAGTTGATGCGATCGTTGCCGTTGGATGAAGTAAAGGTTGGAACATCTACAATGTTGATAATCAGACCGAAGTTGGTGTTAGCAGAAGTTTGTCCCAATTGCGGGCCTTGTGGAATGCCTTCGATGTTGGAGTTTCCGATTTTGTTCCAGACGGCAGCCGATACGGTGAGGACATTGATTTTATTGGGGTCTACGATAATTTTAGGGTTGTTGCCGATCACGTTCGGGTTCAGGTAAGGGCCCATCGGCGCAGCCGCCATGATGTTGCCGTTCTGATCGCGGATAGGCAGGTTGTCCGCCATTTCTTTCAGTTGAGAAGATCTTTTGATGAAAGAGATGAATGCGCCGTCGATGTCGATCTGGCCTGCGCCTGTACCGAATACCTGCTCGCAAACAGGGTTGGAAGATTCGCCTACGCTCGGTGACCAGGTGTTGATGTTGGCGTTAATCGTGATGTTGGGGTTCGCATTGTAATCGTTGGTGCTTCCGTTGATGCGGATCGTCGAAGCCGCATTGTTGTTGTCTCTGTACCAAACTTTCAGGGTGTTGCCTGAGCCGTCAGAAGGATTGCAGTTACCGATCTTCACATAGTTGTCGCCATTCACCATCAGGCTTCCGTTGTTCAGCTTTACCGCTCCGCGAACCGCCAGACCGATCGATGCATTGTTTACGAACAGCACTCCGTGTTGTTTGTTGAAGCTGATCTGATACTGGTTAGTGGTTACATTTCCGCCCACTGCGATCGGACCTTCGGTCTCGCTTGATTGCAGGGTAGCGTCACCTTTTACAAATATGTTGAACCGTTGTGCGGCGGAAGTTGGGCTCTGGGCAGATGCTTGATTTGTGTTGAGAGAGAGGAGCGCTAAAAGGCTTACGAATAGGGACTTGGCGTACATGTGTTGAGTCGTTTTGTGTTTCTGACTCGACAAACTTAGACCGCCGTTTTTGATCGATTATTCTTTTTGTGACCACCCCTCGGTTGTTTGGGGTGATGCCGGAGATTTGAGGGGTGACAACTTTTTTAAAAATTGCACTAATCGTAGATAATGTACACTTAGTAACGAAGTTTTCAGATCGGTTACAAACGATTTTTTTGTAGAAAAGTCCGTATTTATTCTACATATTGACCACAAAATTAGGCAGTATTTCTAGAATTTTAAGGGTCACGAAGGTCAAAATGTTCGAAATTGGCGTCTCAACCGCATTTTAACCACTATGACGATTCCAAGACATCGAATCCCGTAGAAACACAAAAAAGCCGGGGTGAAGGCCCCGGCTTGTCCAAGTATTTGTATCGATTTTCAGGGGTTTTCGCCCCGGTTTGAGTGGCGTCTATTTGTAGGTGGATCGTCGCTTCAATTCTTTGATCTCGTTCTGCATTTCGGAGAGCATCCGCATGAGCTGCTGCATGTCGGTTTGCGGCTCCGGCAGGGCCTTGCTGTGGAAGCTGTAATACTCCCAAAGCTCGATCACCTCGCCGATCGGGACGGTGTAGGCAAAGTATTGTTTGTTGAACGATTGCAGGAGCATCGTCCCGGCTTCCTGGTTAATGGTTACTTGTTTGAAAACGAAATCCTGGTCGCCTTTGAGAATGACGATGCAGGGCGTTTCGGGCTTGACGGTCGTCCAGTCCTGCACGTACTTGGTGATAATATCCGCGCCTTCAGGAACGGGCAGCATGGAGTCCCCCACCGTCGGAAACATCCGGAACGTGCCGTTTTTCGGGACGGTCGGCAGGTTGAAACGGGGTAGTGTGGCCAGAAACTCCGGATCGGCGTAACCCGAGCGATAGCCCGCGCGCGCCTGTACGGGTACGTATTCGATATTCTCCTTGTCCTCCTTATCCACCGTAATGGCCAGAACGCGGATCTGGCTGCCTTTCATAAACAGCTCGCTTCCTTCTTCAAGGTCTTTCAGCTTCTGATCGGAAAGCTTGCTCAGCTCTATTTTCAGGAGACTGTCAATGCTCATCCGGAAGTACTCCGAAAAATTGATCAGGTCATCCACCGTCGGATTGGCCGTACGGCCGCTTTCTATCGCGTTGAGCTTCACACGGCTAATGCCGAGCTTTTCCGCCAGGGCCTCCTGGCTCAACTTTTGACGCAAACGAAGGAACTTGATATTGACTGACCAGAATATGTCCTGCGCACCCATGAGATGATATTTATAAAATCAAACATAAGATATTATCAATATCAAAAGTAGCAGCAATTTTTATTTTTCCTACAAAAAAGTAAACAATTTATTTTGTTTAATTATTTTTGAAAAAAGTTAAACAAAACTCTATGTCGACCTATTCGATCCGGGACCTCGAACGCATTACCAGTACCAGGGCGCACACGATACGCATCTGGGAGCAACGTTACGGTCTGCTCGAACCCGAAAGGACCGACACGAATATCCGGTATTACAACGACGACCACGTTAAGAAACTCCTGAATGTGTGTACGTTGCTGAACCGCGGGATGAAAATTTCGCACATCAGTCAGCTCAGCCACGCGCAGATCGGCGAGGAGATAGACCGGATCATCGCGGGCTCATTACAAGACGACCAGGCGGTGGAAGCGTGGATCAACCGGGCCATCAGCGCCGTTGCAGCCTACGATGCGGCTGCGTTTCACCGGCTTTTCGCGGAGGCCGTCGGGCTGCTGGGCATCGAAAAAACCTATCAGCGCGTACTATACCCGCTGCTCGTACGCACGGGACTCATGTGGACGAAGGATGCGATGCTGCCTGCGCAGGAGCATTTCCTGTCCAACCTGATCCGCCAGAAACTGTTCGCGGCGATCGACGCGTTGCCTGTACCTGCGGTGAACGACCAGAAATGGTTGCTTTTTCTGCACGAAGGCGAAGACCACGAGATAGGCTTGCTTTTTGCCTATTACGTATTGCTGCGGGCCGGCAAACAGGCGGTATACCTGGGTACCCGCGTGCCTTACTCCGACCTGCGATCCGTCGCCCGCGATATTACCCCCACCCATATTTATACATTTTTCGTAGGTAACCAGCCCGAAAACCGCGTCCCTGAGCTGCTTGAACGGCTTTCCGCGGACTTCCCGCATTGCAGGATATGCTTTTCGGGTGAAGGCCCCCATTCCCCCCGCATTCATCATATTCAATCCATCGACAAACTGAACGAAATCATTGCAGACAATGCCACACACACCGATTTATAATGGAAAGCGCAATGTAAGCGTCATCGGCGCGGGTTTTGCGGGCATGGCGGCAAGCGCGCTGCTCGCGCGGCAGGGCTGTGAGGTAACGGTTTTTGAGAAGAACGACACCTTAGGCGGCAGGGCGCGCACGTTTTCCGGGCAGGGCTTTACCTTCGATATGGGTCCCAGCTGGTACTGGATGCCCGATGTGTACGACCGCTTTTACGCGCAATTCGGACATACCACGGCCGATTTATATGATCTCAAACAGCTGGACCCCGGTTTTGCCGTCGTATTCTCAGGCAATGAGCTCATGGACATTCCCGCCGATTTCGAGCAGCTCTGCGCGCTTTTCGAACAGACGGAAACCGGTGCGGGTGACAAACTCCGCGAGTTCATCGCCGACGGGGAATTCAAATACCGCGTGGGAATGGATGAAATGGTTTATAAACCCGGCCACTCTTTCATCGAATTCATGAGCCTGAAATTGCTCGCGCAGGCTATGCGGCTGCAATTGTTCAGCTCGTTCAGCCGGCATGCACGGCGGTATTTCAAAGACCCGCGCCTGCTCGCGCTGATCGAATTTCCCGTGCTGTTCCTCGGCGCGATGCCGAGAGACACACCCGCGTTGTACAGTCTGATGAACTACTCGGGCCTCAAACAGGGTACTTTTTACCCCATGGGCGGATTTGGGACGGTGGCCGACGCATTTCGCGACATTGCGCGCTCAGCCGGTGTCAATTTCCGCACGTCCGAAACGGTGGAGAGGCTGGAAACGCACCACGGGAAGGTCAGCCATGTCCATACGGCCAGCGGCTCCATCAAAACGGACGCCATCGTGGGCAGCGCCGATTACCGGCACATTGAGCATGCATTGTTACCCGAGGCCGACCGCCAGTACGCCGACGACTACTGGGAGAGCCGCACGTTTGCTCCCTCCTGCCTGCTTTTTTATCTTGGCATCAATAAAAAAATCGCGAAGCTACGGCACCATAACCTGTTTTTTGACGAGGATTTCGGCCTGCACGCGGAAGAAATTTACAAGGACAAAAAATGGCCGACCGCGCCGCTGTTCTACGTCTGCTGCCCCTCGGTAACCGACTCGTCGGTAGCGCCGGAGGGCCAGGAGAATGTGTTTGTGCTCATGCCCATTGCCACCGGCCTCCCCGACCCGGAGCCTATTCGGGAGCATTATTACCAGCTGCTGATGGACAGGCTCGAAAAGTTTGCCGGTGAAAATATCCGTGACCACGTGGTTTTGAAGAAAAGCTACTCGGTGTCCGATTTCAAAAACGATTACCATGCTTACCAGGGCAATGCCTACGGGCTCGCCAATACGCTCGGCCAGACCGCTATTTTCAAACCCAAACTGAAAAGTCCGAAGGTAAGCAACCTGTTTTTTGCCGGCCAGCTCACGGTGCCGGGCCCGGGCGTGCCTCCGGCCATTATTTCCGGCACCATTGCCGCCCGTGAAGTTCTCAAATACCTAAACAGTTAGCTTATGAAAAGCCTTTTCGATGATTTATCGGCGTCGTGCAGCAAGAAAACCACGCAGCTGTACAGCACCTCGTTTTCCCTCGGTATTTATTTCCTGAAACCTTCGCTCCACAGGGCCATTTACGGCATTTACGGCTTCGTAAGGCTTGCCGACGAGATCGTCGACAGCTTTCACGGCTACGACCAGGGGGTAATGATGGCGCGCATCCGCCGCGAAACGCAGGAAGCCATCCGGGAACGGATCAGCATTAACCCCATTCTCAACAGTTTCCAGCATGTGGTGCACGCCTACGCCATCGAATGGGAGTTGATCGACACTTTCTTGAAGAGCATGGAAATGGATTTGTCCCAAAAAGAACACACGCAGGACTCTTACGACGAATATATACTGGGCTCGGCGGAGGTGGTCGGTTTGATGTGCCTGCGGGTTTTTACGGAAAACGACCACGCCATGTACGAATCGCTGAAACCCTATGCCATGAAACTCGGCGCGGCATTCCAAAAAGTGAATTTCCTGCGCGACTTAAAGGCCGATTATCAAACGCTAGGCCGTACTTATTTCCCGGGAGTGAATTTCAACCATTTCTCCTATGCCGAAAAAGCGGTGATCCAGCAGGAAATCGAAGAGGATTTCGAGGCGGCATTGATTGGCATCCGCAGATTGCCCGCCAGCTCGCGGCGGGGGGTTTACCTGGCTTATTATTATTACAAAAAACTGTTCATGCGGATCAAGGAGACGCCGCCGGAAAAAGTCATGAATGCGCGGATACGCATTCCGGATATCGACAAGTTCGGACTGATGTTTCGGTCGCTGCTGAGGCACCAGTTTGATCTTTTATGACGTTTCTGTGTTGTGTAGGAAGTATATCCCACAATCTCAGAACCTGAAACCCACCATCCTATGACCGACCAAGTTGTCCTCGTAACGGAAAACGACGAAGCCATTGGCCTGATGCCCAAGCTCGAAGCGCACGAAAAGGGTGTGCTGCACCGCGCATTCTCCGTGTTCATTTTCAATTCCAAGAACGAAATGCTGCTGCAAAGACGGGCGTTTGGGAAATACCACTCGGAAGGCCTCTGGTCGAACACCTGTTGCAGCCACCCGCTCCCGGGCGAGGATGTGCATCACGGGGCCGTACGCCGCCTGCGCGAGGAAATGGGCATTGAAACCGACCTGGAATTCATGTACACCTTCCAGTACCGCGCAGACCTTGAAAATGGCCTTACGGAAAACGAACTCGACCATGTGTTCATCGGTACCACCGATGCCACACCGGTAATCGACCCGGCGGAAGCCAGCGATTACAAATACCTGACAATCCCTGAAATACAAACCGATATTGCGCAAAACCCGCAGGCCTACACCGAATGGTTCAAGATTTGTATCCCGGTGATCGCGCGGAGGATTGCGCCCTGATTTTAGTTTTAAACCAAATGGCCAAACATAATGCCCCACTGGATCATTAATTCACTGATTACCCTTGCCGCATTCGTGGCCATGGAATGTGTGGCCTGGCTTGCGCATAAGTACCTCATGCACGGACTTTTGTGGTCGCTCCACCACGACCACCACCAGCGCGACGACGGCGATTTTTTCGAAAAGAACGATTACTTCTTCGTCATTTTCGCCACGCCGGGCATTACGTTTTTATGGCTGGGATTAAATGCGGGGTTCAACTGGCTTTTCTGGGTCGGGTTGGGCATTACCATTTACGGGTTCACGTATTTCATCGTCCACGATATTTTCATTCACCAACGCTTCCGGCTCTTCCGCAACACCGATTCCATTTACCTGAAAGCCATTCGCAGGGCGCACAAAATGCACCATAAGCACCTCGGGAAGCACGGAGGCGAGTGTTTCGGAATGCTATGGGTGCCGCTCAAATATTTCCGCGAAGCCCAAAAAGCGACTGCGAAATGAGGCTGCTCTACCTGCTGGTGGACCTGGGGGCTATTTCGGTACCGCTATTGGCGTCCTTCCATCCCAGAATCCGCCTCGACCGGCATTGGAAAGCACTATGGCCGGCGATCCTGATCACGGCGGTACCGTTTATCGTTTGGGACAGCTATTTCACCAAAATCGGCGTCTGGGGCTTTACACCGCAATATCTGACCGGCATCGGGCTGTTCGGCCTGCCGATCGAGGAGATCCTGTTTTTTATTTGCATTCCATATGCGTGTATGTTCACCTACTACTGTTTCCGGCTTTGGAAAGGGCCGGAAATGCGCGTGAAGGCGACACAGGCCGTAACCTGGACCTTCCTTGCACTTTGCGTAATCATGGGATTAGCGGGTGCCGGGCGTTATTATACGGTTTCGGCGGTGAGCGGACTGGCCATTATGCTGATGTATTTAAAATGGCAGATCAAGCCGAAATGGCTGGGGCTGTTTTACTATTCCCATATGTTTTTGCTCGTCCCGTTTTTCATCGTGAACGGCATTCTCACGGGTACGGGGCCCGAAAAGCCGGTGGTATGGTATAACAATGCGCAAAATATCGGCGTCCGCATTTTAACAATCCCTGTCGAGGATGTTTTTTACGGCATGCTCATGCTGCTGCTGAATGCATTCCTGTTCGAAACTTTTCTTCAAAAATCGGAGAAAAATAATCCCTCAGAACACCGGCCCGTGCGTGAGCGAAACAAGCTTTGAAGTAAGCGCGGGTATGCGATCCAGGAATTTCAATGCCAGATCGGTCGTGCGGCTCTTTCCGAACAGCTTTTGGAGATGGTACCCGGCCCTGATTCTCGTCCCGAAAGCCGCATTCCAGGTGCGTTGATAGTTTTTCAATGCATTATAATGGGTTTGCTTGCCACTTAAAAGAGGTACCAGTTCTGCTGCCAGCAGCTTGGAAGCCCGCATGCCCATGCTCATACCATTCCCGCATAACGGCGTAATAGAGCCCGCTGCGTCGCCGAGCAGAAAGATGCCCTTCGTATCCGTTTGCTTTTTGCTGAATTGCACGTTGCTGATGATGAACGGCTGGCGGTTCACGAAAGTAGAATTCGTAAAGTACTTTTTCAAAAAAGGGTTTTTATACAAAACCGCTTCCTCCATTTGTTTCACATCTTTGCCATTTTCGAGCAAATTCCGCGCGGTAGTAAGGTAGCAAAGGCAATACCAGTCACGGTCGACTTTTGAAATCCCGCAATAACCATCGCTGAAATTATGCAGTTCGATACGGTCGGAAGGAAAATCGGCTTGAATGTGGTATTTGACGCCTATATAGTTCTGGTTATCCGCATTCAATGCATTGGGATTGTCCAGCTGGATAAATTGCGGGGCATATTTCCCGTAGCTTCCGCAAACTGTATTTGAAGTAAAATTTCCGACGGATGTACGGATTTGAAAACCACCATCGAAATTTCCCTGCACGTCTGTCACGCGGCACTCCTGCACGACGCGCGCGCCTTTGCGCAAGGCAATTTCAAAAAGATGGTTATCCAAACTGTACCGGCTGATACCAAAACCGCCCATTCCGAGGGGATGATTCAATAGAAATCCCCGATCAGAGCTAATACCAAGGCTGCTGATCCTGGGTAGCGCGAGATCGCCCAGCGGCAGCCCCAGGCTTTCCAGGAACGGCCAGCTTTCCATCGAGATGTATTCCCCGCAGACTTTGTGAAAAGGATATTTGTGTTTCTCGAATACAATCACGGACCGGCCCGCATCGGCCAGTTGGATCGCCAGACAGAGACCCGCCAGCCCGCCGCCGATGATCGCGCATTCGAAATGTTCAGTCCGCGTTTCCATACACGATCACTTCATGCCTGAATGCCCATTTATTCCGTACCGAAAAGCATTTGGCACCTGCCGCCTGCAAAATTCGTAGCCATTCCTTCTTTTTAAAACCCCGCAATACCGATAATGGCGCGTCATTTTTCACGAGGTAAGATTTCGAGAAAAGTCCGGTAAGCCACCTGATCGAATAATGCGCTATCGGATTTCTTTCCAGATCGTTGATCACCAGGACCGCCCGGTTGTTCAATGCAAATTGTACGAGCTCAATCAACTGGTCGTCCGTGAGGTGGTGGCAAAACAGGCAGGCATGGATCATATCAACCTGCGGTAAGTACCTGTAAATCTGTCGGTAATCATCGCATATCAGCTTTACGCCGCTGCCGTTCAGATTCTCTTCGGCGTAGGAAATGCAATCCGCTTTGAGGTCGATGCCATACAGGTCGAGATCGTAACCGGCCTTCCGGTTCCAGTGGGCAATGCGTTTGAGCGTATCCCCTCCCCCGCAGCCGATATCGACCAGCACGCAGCGCTTGTCTTTTTGCAGCACGCGTTTCAAGGCATCAAATGAAATGCCGTAACCGCCCAGCCAGTGGTTGATAAAATCCAGCTCCCGGAGATTTTGAAAGAGATCCGCCGGCGGAATGTGCTCCGCGTCCAGCAGCTCTTTTTGCAAGCTCCTATGCCTGAACATATTGTAATTGCATGGTTTCGATGCTCAGCCCGGGGCCAAATGCCGCGGCAAATACCCGGTTACCCAAGTGCTCGGATTTCGCTTTTTCCAGTACTTCTTTCAAGACAAAAAGTACCGTCGGCGAAGACATATTTCCATAGTTCCTAAGGACATTGTAGGTAGGCGCGAGCAGACATTTGTCCAATTCCAACGCCGCCGCAAAATCGTCGACAATGCGTTTGCCGCCCGGATGGACAGCCCAATGCCGGTAATCGTCCGCTTTGAGCCCTACCGATCGGAGCATCGGCTGGATGTTGTCGCGGATCAGATCGGGTACATACGACGACAAGTTCATTATAAAACCCGTCTCCGAAAGCTGCCAGGCCATGTCGGAATAGCCATTATGGAGGATCATCGATTTAAAACCATCGATTTTTACCGCATGCTGGTAGTGCATTTCGGGCTGGGACGAAACGATCAGCGCAGCCGCCCCGTCACCGAAAAGCATGTTTGATAGCAGGTAATCGTCATTGTACCGCTTCTGAAAATGGATCGAACAGAGTTCCGTGCAAACGACGAGCACCTTTGCATTCACATTGCTGCGGCAAATCGCATCGGCGTTTTTGAGTGCCAGTACCGCTGCGTTGCAGCCCATGAAATTAACGCTGCTGCGCTCGATGGACGGGTTCAGCCGCAGTTCACGCATCAGTTCCACATCAAGCCCAGGTGCGAACAGCCCCGTGCAAGTGACGGTGATCAAATGGGTAATCTGCTTTTTAGTATATTCAAAATCAGGGATTTGCTCAATGGCCTTCCGCGATAGTGCCGTGGCGTGCTGCTGGTAAAGCTGCATCCGCTGCGAAAGCGTCGGCTCAGGCAGCAGGTCGGCATTGCGGTTGAAAAAAGTGTATTCTTCGGGGCTTTTATCAAAATCCGCGATGACGGAATAGCGCTTTTCGATACCCGTTTTACTGGCTACAATCTTGATTTTCCGACGTGTTGTGAGGTCGTCGGTCGATCGCAGGTAGAAATCGGTGAGCGTTTCCTGTGCATAACCATATTCGGGAACGGCTGTTTCAATAGCGGATAGATAACTCAATGGGATTCTGTTGATAATAATTAAAACGATGAAACAACTATTCATGCAAATCGCCGCGATCCAGTTCATCCGCATCGTGTTACGGAAATTGGCCTGCCGCCGGTCTTTCCACACCAGCGAGAACCACACGCCAAACCAGATCACGATCGGGACGAAGAATACCTGGACGATAAAAAAAATCATTCCAAGCCCCTTGCTGGTAAAGTACAAATAATAGCACACATTACAGAGCAAAAACATGCACGCCGTGAACACAAATGTGCCGATATAGCCCAGTTTGTAACTCAATGTGACCACACCGTCGCGCAGGTCCTGCTCGTGCTGGTATACCTGCGTGAGCGGGTACGCGCCTGCGATCTGAAAAGAGCAGCCCAGCAGCACGAACACATTTGCCATATCCATCCGCAATGCACCGCCCGAAATACCGGCAATCGACATATAGTAGGTAAATGCCCCCTGAAAAAACACTACCGTGAGGAACCCTGCGAACGGGTACTTTTTCAGCCGGACCTGTTTCGAACTATACGCCCGCGATGCGGCGATGTACAACACCATGCAAATAGCGAACAACGTATTTACGAATACCAGCGCCAAAACGGTTGCGGCGGTATCCAGAAATATTGTAAGATAAAAGAGTTGAATGGTAGGCAATGGCGGCTTTTCGAGTCCGCCAATACTGTCCTCGTCCCGGTCGATGTAGCTGTTGTAGCCATTACTGGCCGGATAAACGAGCAAATGGATGATCAGGAAGCTCCACAAAGCCTGCCGGTGCACCACCGTTTCTGCCTGGCTGTAAGCAAACAGAAAGAGCGGTGCCAGGAAAAATGAGAACGGGATTCTCAGCAGTTTAACGGTGTTACGGTCGATGGAAAATGGCATGGAGCCAAGTTAGGGAAAAAAGGGATATGACCGTCGGCGGTCGGCGGCCACCCATCAGCCCTCACCCCTCCGCCTTACTCGTAATGCGCAGCTGGTGCGTATTAAACACCTGCGAATTCGGGGCGACGCTTTTCGTGAGGAACACGCTGCCACCGATCACGCTGTTTTCGCCGATGATAGTGTCGCCTCCCAAAACGGTCGTCCGGGCGTAAATGATCACATTGTCGCCCACTGTCGGATGGCGTTTGGTATTGTGCAACTCCTTCGCAACCTGTAATGCACCGAGGGTGACGCCCTGGTAAATGCTCACATTCTTCCCGATGACCGACGTGGCGCCGATGACGATCCCCGTGCCGTGATCGATCATGAACGGTACACCGATGGTCGCTTCCGGGTGGATATCGACACCGGTTTTGCCATGCGCATATTCTGTCAGGATACGCGGCAGGACGGGGATTTGTAACCGGCTGAGGTGGTTGGCGATGCGGTAAACGGCAATGGCGTAAAAGCCGGGATACGAAACGATCACCTCGTTGACGCTCGTTGCGGCGGGATCGTACTCGTAAATCTTGCTCGCATCGAGGCGGAGGTTGCGGTAGATCGTTTCGAGTTCCTCGTAAAACGAAGCTACTTTCTGCTCGATCGCGCTATGTTTCGGGTCGAGGTAACTCAGCAGGATATTTTCCAGATCGATCTGGTTTTTCTTTAAAATACCCTCATAGGAGGTCTTTTTGGGTAAATGGTTACTCGGGAACAGGAAATGGATCAGGCTGTCGAGCCAGGCGGTGGCATCATGCCAGGAAGGCGTGGCTTCCCATTCGGCATGATGCGTTTTTTTAAGCAAATCAATGAGTGAAGATGGCATTGGGGGTCGTATGGTGAGCGGTCAACAGCAATTATCGGCGGGCGCGGCCTGCGAGCCGGTGCAGCGTCGCTACAAGCACATCGATTTCGCCGCAGGTATTGTAAAATGCCAGCGACGGACGAACGGTGGTTTCGAGGCCGAACCTTCTGAGAATGGGCTGCGCGCAGTGGTGGCCGGAGCGAACAGCGATCCCCTCCTTGTTCAGCGCCGCGCCTACTTCTTCCGTTTTATAACCATCTAAAACAAATGACAATACCGAAGCCTTCTCCCTCGCGGTCCCGATCAGCCGCAGGCCGGGGACCTGCCGCATCAGTCCCGTCGCGTATTCGAGCAGGAAATGTTCGTACTGATGGATATTTTCGATGCCGAGCTGGTTCACATAATCCAGCGCCGCACCCAACCCTACCGCATCGGCGATATTACCAGTACCGGCCTCGAACCGGGAAGGGGCATTATGGTATTGGATATGCTCGAACGTGACATCCACAATCATATTACCACCTCCCTGCCAGGGCTGCGTGGCATTCAGAAGGTCCTCTTTACCGTACAATGCGCCGATGCCCGTCGGCCCGAACACCTTGTGACCGGAGAATACGAACCAGTCGCAATTGAGCATGCTCACGTCCGTGCGCAAGTGAGAAACGGACTGCGCGCCGTCGAGCAGCACTTTCGCGCCCACGGCATGGGCCATTTCGATGATCGCTTTCGCAGGCGTGACCGTTCCCAATGCATTCGAAACCTGCGTGAACGACACCAGTTTCGTTTTGGGATTCAGCAAACCCGCGTAGGCGTCGAGCAGGATCTGGCCGTCGTCGTCGACAGGGATCACGCGCAGTACCAGGCCTTTTTTATCGGCCAATTGCTTCCAGGGGACGATATTGGCGTGGTGTTCGAGGTGGCTGACGATGATTTCGTCGCCGGCTTGCAGGTTCTGGTCGCCCCAGGTCTTGGCTACGAGGTTGATCGCCTCCGTCGTTCCGCGCACAAATACGATCTCGTTGACCGATCGCGCATTCACGAACGCCCGCACTTTCTCGCGCGCCCCCTCGTACGCGTCCGTAGCGCGTGCCGCAAGCTCGTGTGCGGCGCGATGGATATTGGAATTTTCGTGTTCATAAAAATAGCTGATCCGGTCGATCACCTGCCGCGGCTTCTGCGTCGTAGCGGCATTGTCGAACCAGATAAGCGGCTTGCCATTCACCCGTTCCTTAAAAACCGGGAAGTCGTTGCGGACTCGGTTCACATCGAACGGGATCGCGCCGGCAGGCGATTGCACCGACCGTCCGAGCTGGTCCAGGTCGTTACCGACATGGATATTATTGAATGAAAAGGGAGAAAAGCTCTTGGGCACAACATTCGAAGCGCCCGGCACATGCAGCTTCTCCGAAAGGTTTTCATTCAAAAAATAAAACGAAGGCTCGGAAAGGGAAAAGCCCGAAGGCGCTCCGTGCGGCGCACTGCCGAAATTAGGCAGCCGGTTGAAAATCTCCGACAAATCCTGCACCGAATGCGACTGGTACGACGCTACCGGCCCGGATTCGTACGGCAGCGCCGGGTTATGCTGCACTGGGGAAGCGGCGGCATTACCCGGGGATATGCCCGTTCCGGCAGCGGAAGGGGGCACCTTGCCGTCGGTAAAATGCGGGTCGGGCAGGCTGGTTTGCGGCTCGCTGAGATCGAAATCCTCGTGATGGACAGACTGGCCCTGCTCCAATTCCTGCTGGAAAATGCCCAGGATTTTCTGCGCCCGCGGATGGTCTTCCATCCGCGGAGAGAGTACCGGCTGCGGCATTTCGCCCGGCAATGCCTTGAAAAGCTCATTGGCGAGCCGTTCCAGGGCGCCGGTATCGGGCAGGCCGCCCGGTATTCCGTCAATATTTATACTCATGGTAGTTACCGATTTCAACATCCTCTAAAACCGCAATCGCGTCGTCGACCAGCACGGCCAGCGAGCAGTACAGCGACACCAGGTAAGAGGCGATTGCCTTGTCGTTGATGCCCATAAACCGTACCGAAAGTCCCGGCGACTGCTCGCCCGGCAAGCCCGGCTGGTACAATCCTACCACGCCCTGGCGGCTTTCGCCCGTGCGGAGCAGCAAGATTTTGGTTTTACCGTTTTCAATAGGCAGTTTGTCCGAGGGGATCAGCGGAATGCCCCGCCATGTGATGAACTGCGACCCGAAAAGCGAAACGGTCGGTGGCGGGACGCCCTTGCGCGTACACTCGCGGCCGAATGCGGCAATGGCTTGCGGATGTAAAAGGAAGAAGCCGGGTTCTTTCCAGACTTTGGTAAGCAGGTCGTCGAGATCGTCCGGCGTTGGCGGGCCGAGGCGGGTCGAAATCTTCTGCTTGTCGGCCACGCTGGCGAGCAATCCATATTCCTGGTTGTTGATCAGCTCGCTTTCCTGGCGCTCTTTGATACTCTCGATGGTCAGGCGCAGCTGCTCGCTGATCTGGTTGTAGGGCTTGCTGTACAGGTCCGAAACGCGGGTGTGCACATCGAGTACCGTTTGTACCGCCGTGAGGTTGTATTCGCGGGGGTTCTCTACGTAGTCGATAAAGGTATGCGGCAGCTCGCGCTCGTCGCGGCGGGAACAATCCACCTCCGCCGTGCTGCCTTCCTTCACCTTGTTGAGGCGGTACACGCCGGACTCCACGGGAATCCAGTTCAGCAAATGCGTAAGCCAGCGCGGGGTAATCGCCTCGAACTGAGGCACCGTCCTGGTCGCGATCGCGAGCTGCCGTGCTGCTACGTCACCCAAGGCAGTCTGATTTTGGTTTAACTTGGCCATTCTTTATTTGATTATTATTGAGAAACGTGCTGCATTGCGCCGAAAGCGGCGCGGCCGGATTAACGATCACAAACATACGTGAACTATGAATCAGGCATTTAACGAACCCCAAAGCATGCCACCAGCCATATGCAACCCCATTTCCCAAACCGGCCGGCACCCGTAGATTATACCAAGTTAATGCATTTATCCGCCAAACGCCAGCGCTATTATTTGCAAAATCAAAAGATTTCGTTGTTAAAATTTGGCTCATTTTCCTATGGTTTTAATAGAATTCATGGACTGAACGTTTTGAAAGCTTACCACTAAAAATATTCTATATAAATTCGATAGACTTAATATTATATTGTCTTTTTTCTTAGATTTGGATGTCTATATCCATTATTTCATATGCAAGCGGGCAATTTGATCGACATTTACAAGAACGAAACCATAGCCACCGAGGCATTCAAAGATTTCAGGTTACGCAGGGGGATCGTGTGCAAAAAATGCGGCGGCACCCATCATTACTGGCTCGCTCCGAAGCAGCAGTTCCAATGCAAGCAATGCCGGTTCCGCACCACCTTGCAGAGCGGCACCGTGCTTGAAGGAAGCAAATTGCCTATCTCCTACTTTTTCATCGCCGTGTATATGATCCTCAAAAAAGGCAATGCGTTTACTATCCAGGATTTCCAGGAAGAAACCGGCCACAAATACTACGAGCCGTTGTACGACTTTGTGCGAAAAGTGAAGACCTACCTCAACGCCAACGACCCGAACACCGTGCTGATCGATCTGGTCGAATTGTTCAACTACCATCTCGTCAGCCGGAAGTTTCAGGGCCGCGTAGCGCAGGAGTGAAAGGCTAGAAATAAGTAATGATCGGAGGCGCGAAGGTTACATGACCGCCTTTTATTTTCACATATGCCCGGTAACCGAGTGCGTGCACGCCCGCCGGAAAACCGATATTGACTACTTTCTGATTGGAATTCAGCTGGGCGGGCAAGTCAAACACCACCTTCGTGTCGTCAAGGTCCGGGTAGTTGTCTTTCACATCTTCACTGAAAGTATACACAATGCCGTACTCTTCGATCGGTTCGCTTCCCAGCCCTTCAAAAAGGACAGTAAATGTGCTGATCACGCCACCCAGCTGCATGAATACGGCAGGACCGGTTTGAAAAGCGAGTTTAGGCTTCACATGCTCATGCTTCTTCACGCAGGAAACTGACGCTACACTGAAGAGCAAGGCAGTCAAAAGGGTAAATGCTCGGATTTTCATTGCTATCGTGATTTTTGAGGCAATGATAAGTCACCGGGCAAGTCGCCAGGAAATCTAATGTACGAACTAACAGGAATGGTGAGTAAACGGCATTCGCTACTTGTAAACGTCCTTCAAATCCTTCTCGAAAAGCGTGTAAGGATCGTGGTAGAACCTGACAAAATCCGCTTCGCTGAGCTGGCCGGGGAAAGGCGCGTAGTAATGCGTGGGGCTTTTGGTGTCGTTGCGCCAGACGAGCACGTAGGCCAACTGCAGTTTCCGGGCCTTTAACGTTTTCAGCAGGGTTTCGGTCCACCAGGCCGGGTTGGGGATCGATTCCAGGCCGGTTTCCGTGAATGCGGCCAGTTTTCCATGTTTTTGAGCATATTCAGAAACTATTTCCAGCTTTTTCAAACCGGCTTCCAGATTGTATTTGCCGTCGCGGCCGAAGTCGCCGTAGTTGTCCATTCCCACCATATCCACCCATTCGTTGCCGGGGTATCGTTCAAGGAATTCGTATTCGGAGGTGAATTTATTGTCGGGTGAAAATGCGTAAATGAAGTTATGCACGCCGAGCTGGTCGCGGAGGTAAGAGACGGTAAAACGCCAGACCGCGATGAAATCTTCCTTCGAAGTGTGCCCTTTGCCCCACCAGAACCAGTCGCCGTCAAATTCGTGGAACGGCCGGAAAATCATAGGCGCGAGCGTATTGTCCTTCCCTTTAACCGAATGCGCAAAGTCGGCGATCGTTTTAAGGATCTGCCTGTACTGCTCATGATGCGAGCCGCCGGGCTTGATCAGCGCCATCGAGGCTTTCGAAACGCCGTCTTTCCAGTAAAATCCGCCCTCGGAAGCCGGATTGGCGAAATGCCAGGCCACCGTTGTAATGCCGCCCCGGTTATAAGTATCGATCACATTCTTCCGCAATGCCGCCGCTGTCTTCGCGATCTGGTCTTCCGGCTGGCCGGATAGCCCCATGAAATCAACGCCGATCACCGCCGGATGCGAGCCCGTAACCGATTTGACGTCCGAGCGTTCCCCGGCGCCTGTCCACCCGTGCCCGTACTCGGTTGCGTGCTGGTGACCGAAGAGAATGTGTTCCTCCGAAAGCTTTTTCAGGTTGCGATACAACGCCGTCGTCTCCGGCGTAGCTTTCGTATCGATCTGCGCCAGGGCGGCACCCAGGCTAAACCACATCGCTAACAGGCTCATTGCAAGCATTTTCATAGGCTTTTCGGTTCAGGATTGGAAGTAATGCAAATACGGCAATTAATTGAAAACGGACAATTGTTCGCTTTCCGATACCGCTTCCGAAGAAAATTCGAAATTATATACATAGCAACGAACTTTTAGGATATTCACATTGTAATAGCTGAACAATATTCAAATTGATGCAACTTTTTTTGAATATCATTCCAAAAATACCCTAATAAAC
This sequence comes from Dyadobacter beijingensis DSM 21582, assembly GCF_000382205.1. Classification (GTDB taxonomy): domain Bacteria; phylum Bacteroidota; class Bacteroidia; order Cytophagales; family Spirosomataceae; genus Dyadobacter; species Dyadobacter beijingensis. The sequence continues at coordinate 1,489,612 of NZ_KB907786.1, read as the reverse complement.
CGCACAATGATCGGATCGGAAATTGTTCTCGATAAAACAGACCTCAGCATCCTGCGTCTCATGCAGGAAAATGCGCGCATGACCAACGCCGACCTCGCGCGCGAGCTGGAAATGGCGCCTTCTGCTGTGCTGGAAAGGGTCAAGAAGCTGGAACAAAAGCAGGTGATTGTCAAATACACGACGCGGATCAGCCCCGTAGCGCTTGGACAAACGCTCCTGGCATTCATTGCTATGAAATCCTCGGAGGGAATGGGCAGCAACAATACGGCCAAAGAACTCGCCAAAATACCGGAAGTGCAGGAGGTGCACCATGTTGCGGGCGAAGATTGCTACATGGTGAAAGTACGCACGGCCGATTCGGCGTCGCTCATGGAGCTGATGCGCAACAAATTCAGCAAAATACAAAGTATCACATCCACACGCACGACGATCGTCCTCGAAACGGTCAAGGAAGAACAACTATTAGTTATACCAGAAAAATGAAACAGCCATGCAAACATCTGTAAAAACGCCGTCCACACTTATGGTAGTACTGGCATTTGCCACCGTCTACATCGTTTGGGGCTCCACCTATTTCTTCATTCAGAGGGCATTGGAGGGGTTTCCGCCGTTTTTCCTGGGCGCATTTCGCTTCATCATCGCCGGCTTGCTGATGCTGGGTTGGAGCCTTGCGCAGGGAGAAGAAGTATTTTCCTGGAAAGTGATGAAGCCCGCCCTGATCACGGGCCTGTTGCTGCTATTTGTCGGTAACGGTGTCGTCATTTGGGTAGAACAATTCCTTCCGAGCGCCATGGTGGCCATTATGGTTTCCTCGTCGCCGCTGTGGTTCGTGCTGCTGGATAAACCGAAATGGTCGGAGAATTTGAGCAATAAATCGACGATCCTCGGCCTTCTGGTTGGTTTTGCAGGGGTGATATTGTTGTTTTACGAAAAAATCATGGCCACCATCTCGTCGCTGAACAGCGGTCGCGACCTCTTTGCGATGGTGCTCGTCGTGATCGGCTCGATGGCCTGGGCGGGCGGTTCCTTGTATTCCAAATACAATTCCGTTTCCAATTCCGCGACGGTCAACTCGACCTGGCAAATGCTGGCCGCGGGCGTTGCGTTCATCCCGGGCGCGTTGTTTTCGGGTGAATTTTCATCGGTACAACTTTCGGAAATCCCGTTGAATGCGTGGCTGGCTACCGGCTACCTGATCCTGTTCGGATCCATTGCGGCTTTCAGCGCCTATGTGTGGCTTTTAAAAGTGCAACCGGCTACGAAAGTGAGTACTTATGCCTATGTCAACCCCGTCGTTGCCGTGTTGCTAGGCATATTCTTCGCGCACGAAACCATCACGCCTTTACAGATTTCCGGGCTGATCGTGATTTTGGGAAGTGTTCTTTTGATTAATTTACACAAATACAGAAAACCCAAACAAGTAGCTGCTACCTGCTGATATGAAATGGATCACGCGTGAGCGCCCGAAAATTGACCGCCTCGCCTGTCCGTGGCTCATCAGGCGTTTTATTGACGCCCATGCAGAAATTATTTATGTACCTGAAACCGAGGTATTGACTCAGGCGGCGTTGCGCAATGCGACGCCGTTCGATATTCCGGGCGTCGAGTTCACGCATTACGACGACCAATGCACGTTCGATTATTTCATTAAAAAATACGAACTGAAAGATCCCGCCCTGCAAGTGCTGGCACCGATCGTGCGCGGGGCGGACACGGACGATCACGCGCTCGCGTTGCAATCGTCGGGGCTGTGGGCCATTTCGGCAGGACTGGCCTACAATACACCGGATGATGACGAACTGCTGGAAAAAGGCATGGTCATTTACGACGCATTGTACAGCTGGGCGGCACATTTGCGCCAGGAAAAACACACGCAAAGTCCCACGGAGCATTTGCTTTTGCAGATTTACAAGACTTACCTCAGCAACAAAACCGAGAAAAAACCCAGGGTGCCGGCATGGACGACGAATCTCAAAAATATGATCCAGGACCATATTGACACCAATCTCAACCTGAACCTCAAAATTGCGTCCGAAGAACTGGACGTGAACCCGGCCTATTTGTCGCGGGAGTTTTCCAGGTACTTCGATAATCTTTCTTTCGGCGAGTACATCCGCAAGCAGCGCATTGAAAAGGCCATCCAACTGCTTGAATTTTCGGAAGATACGCTGGCAGAAATCGCTTACCTGACGGGTTTTTCCGACCAGAGCCATTTCAACCGCGTTTTCAAGGCGCACACCGGCCAGACGCCGTCGGAATACAGAAAATTTGTCCGGAAAAGTAAAGGAAATACAAAACGTTAAAAACGTTCTATCCTGTCCGGCATTTGGTTTCTAGAATTGCATAGCGGTTTCGGCTGCCTTCATTCTAAAACTGATATTTATGCTCCGTTACTTTACCGGGAAAGTCTTTTTTACATTCATCACATTCATTTGCCTCGCACAGGCAAGCCTGCGTGCGCAGCAATCACAGCCGCAGACGGTAGCGGCAAGCAGCGCTTCCGCAGCCTCGCCCGCGCCCGTATACCCGCGCATAGCCGGCTACGTGGGCATCCTGCACCCGATCGTGACGTTCAGCGACGAGGGCACCACCACCAATTTCAAAAGCTATTACGTGGTGGGGCTGCCTACGGGCATAAATATCTGGAAGAGTCCTAAAATAGGGTTTTCTGCGGAATTTGTGCCGCTGGTGAGGGCTGAAAACGGGAGTAGCAAAATGGCCAACTTCCTCTTCCATCCCGGGGTTCTGGTGACCCTGGCACCCGGACTTACTTTTGCCGGCCGGGCCGCATTCGAAACGTCGGGGCGGTATGGCTTTACGCCGGTTTTAAATAAAATCGTGAAGAAGAACAAGCACAGCGGCTATTTTGTAGCGGTACCGGTGCCATTCCGTTTCGGGAACGGCCACCCGGCTTCCGTTACGGTCGGATTTCAGTTTGGGATCACCTTCTGATCGCGGGCATCAACACATGGAAGCATCCATGATTCTCTCCACTTCGGAAATGTCGCGGTTACGGCGGATCAGCTGCATGATTTTCTCGAAGTCGATCAGCTGGGAAGCTTCGAACGCGATCACGCCCACGAAACTTTTTCCTTTACTGATAAAATTCAAATGCTTGATTTTCGCCCCGTTAACGGATTCCACACTGGAAGTAATTTTGTGCAGATTCCCGGCATTCCGGTAAATAATCCGGAGAAAAAAGGTTTTGCTCATTGTGTTGATGTTTAAATTGGTTTGTTGAGAATATGTTGACTGCGGTATGCTGACGGCTGACGGACGACCGCTGACCGCCGACGGCTGACCGCTGACCATCGATTTTCGTTTGACCGGCCGTCGGTCCGCAGTCGGCGGTCGGCGGTCTGCACTCCCTACTACCATTACGCCCCCCGGCACGGATAAGTGCCGGCACGGTGTATTAAATTTTGTTAAAATTGGAATGCGCCGAACTAAAATCAGCGGCAATGCGCAGGCTCATTATGCCCAGCTGGCAATGCTTTTCCAGGCTTTGCTTGTAGCGATGGCCGGGTCGGATTCGTAAATCCGCACGATGGCATCCACGACATGGTCCAGCTCTTCAAAGGTGTTGAATTTGCTGAAAGAAAACCGCACATTCTCCTTATCGGCCTCGCATGCAAGTGCCTGTATCACGTGCGACGCGCCCCCGCCCGAGCAGGCGCTCCCGCCCGACACCGCGATGCCCACGGCATCCAGCTGCGTCACCACGCTGCCCGAACTCAAACAGGGAAATGATACGCTCAGCACATTCGGGACGCTATTTTCGATGGATTTGCTTTCGCCATTATAACAAATACCCCCTATCCCGCTGATCGCCAGCTTCGAAATCAGGTATTGTTTCAGTTTGCAGACTTTCGCCTGGCTCTCGTCAAGGTTCCGGTACGAGACTTCCAGCGCTTTCGCCAGGCCCACGACCCCGGCGACATTCTCCGTGCCGGCCCGTTGGCCGCGCTCCTGGCCGCCGCCGTAAATCAGCGGTTTAAGTTCGTGTTTTTCGTTAATGTAAATAAATCCGACACCTTTCGGGCCATGGAACTTATGTGCCGAGCCTACCATGAAATCGATGTCGGAATGCTGCAAATCGAAGGCGATCTTGCCCATTGTCTGGGTCGTATCCGCGAAAAAAACGGCATTATAGCGCCTGGCGAGCACGCCGATCGCGTGGATGTCGGTGATGTTGCCGATCTCGTTGTTGCCATGCATGAGCGCGATGAGCGTTCGCGGATTGGCGCGCAGGAGGTTCTCCAGATGGTAGAGGTCCACATTCCCGCGCTCGTCGAGCTTCACGAAACTGGTTTCGATATCGCCCTCCTTCTCGTGGCGTTTCAGCGTTTGCAGCACGGCTTTGTGCTCGATGCGGCTGGTAATGACGTGGTTCAGCTCGTAAGCCCTTATCGCGCCGGTCAGTGCGAGGTTAATGCCCTCTGTCGCACCGGCTGTAAAGTAAATTTCTTCGGGAGAAGCACCCAGCAGGCCGGCAACGGTCCTGCGGGCCTGGTCTACGGCGTCTTTCACTTTCCGTCCGGCCCTGTGCGCCGACGATGGGTTCGCATAATGTGTGGTCAAAAAAGGCAGGATCGCCTCGATCACTTCCGGGGCCAGCGCGGTCGTTGCCGCATTATCCAGATAAATTTCCATGTTCCTCTGGTTGTTGTTGATCAAAGTTTTGGCGGCAAGGACACAGGTCTTCCAAGCCGAAAACAGCCTGGATCACTGCGCATTACCAGTTTTACTACTGTGGTTGGATTTTTAGATTTATCAATAGAATTAGGTTGGGGCACCTTGACGAGTCACAGGTTGCCAGAAGATCACAGAGCCTAACCTCTCCCTTCGTTCTCAATAAATCTACTAATTCGATAGGCAAAGATTAATAAAAGAAATTAGAATGCAAGAGGCTGACAGGAAAGAGTCAGAAAAAATTTCCCGAGGCTCGCCGAACCCCGGTCGTACATCCCTCGTGTGAGTTGGTACATTTGATTATGATTCCAAACCTTAGGAGGGTTAGTTTGGCCGAAGAGTATCTATCTGGCAACTAAACTATCGGATGGTTGGCACGTGCTACTACCTTGAAATTATTAGCGTTGGAACGGCTTTATGATGCGGAATGCCTGATCGCGAATGGTCACGTTGGCGGGGCGTACTATATTGGCGGTTATGCGATCGAATTAGCCTTGAAGGCAATTGTTTGTAAACGGCTCAGAATTGAAATCTTTGATAATAAAGAGATAGTTCGCGGACACATTGCAAAAGCTTTTATGATACATGATCTCCGGGATTTGGCAATTTTGGCGGGCCTGAATGATGATCTGCAAAAAGCCTGCGCAGAAGACGATTACTTTTTAGATTGCTGGTCACGCGTTATCAAGTGGTCCGAGCAGCGCCGGTATGACATGGCTTGCAATGTCACAACCGCCAGAATTTTTGTAAATTCATTAAAAACTGTCCTGCTATGGCTGCAACTGCATTGGTAGAGACGCTCAAAAATGCGTTTCGCTTGGAAAAAAAAGAGGGTCTGATAGTTGATGCCATCGGCCTTGCCCCGGCCTATCATGGCCTTGTAACAGACCAATACATCCTGGGCGTAAGTGCTCCGTCGCTTGCGAACCTGCATGAATCGGACCAAACGCGAAGGATTATAAAATTACTGTTCACCCATCTCACATTGGAAGAGCGGCGAATGATCAATTGTGTCCGCGTTTTCTCCAACGTAAAAGATCTTGATGATCACAAATACAACGATTTTGACGACTACCCCTACGAGGGCTACGAAGGCATCCAACGAAAACTTCCTGATCTGTACCCGGTATACTAAAACGAGGGCGTTTTTCTCTGTTTCTCGCCCTCATCACCGCACCTCCCCCTTCAACTCCTCATACCGCCTCCGCATCGCCTCCAACCGCCCCTGCTCCGAACTTCGCTTTGCCAGGTTCACCGTCTCGTACGGGTCGTTTTTGGTATCGTAAAGTTCCTCATAGCCGTGTTCAACGTAGCGCATATACTTTAAATCCGAGGTAACGACGCCTTCCACTTTCGGCAAACGCGGGCTGCCCAGATAAGTGTGTTCATAGAAAAAATCCTGACGGGGCGGGCGCTTCTTTTGCGCTGCGGCAATGAGGTCGTAGCCCTGCATGCGCGTAGGCGCGGGGATGCCTGCGAAGGAGAGGATCGTAGGCGCAATGTCGATATTCAATGCGAGCTGGGGGGATGACTGCCCCCGCAGAGCGGCGGGTAATGCGCCGCCGGAAATGATCAGCGGCACGCGAATGGATTCTTCAAAACCAAACCACTTTCCTTCCAAACCGTGCTCGCCGAGCGAGAAGCCGTTGTCGCCCATGAAAATGATCAGGGTGTTCTCGTCGATGTGAAGGGTTTTGAGCTGCGCTATCATTTGCCCTACCACTTCGTCGACGCCTGTGATGAGGCGGTAGTAGTCGCGGGTGGTTTGCTGGCGGAGTTCGGGGGTGGAAAGGAGCGGTTTCCAGCGGTCCCGACCGATATTCTGATCCGTGCGGAAGAAGGCGGGGAGACTATCCCAGTACTGCGGCGCGGCGGTAAGCGGATCGGGGATTTTCACATTTTCGTACATGGGCCTGAACCGCTCCTGCACCGGGTAGGTGGGCGGGTTGCCGTCCAGTTCGTGTGGAGCTTTGAAGCTGACCGACAGGCAGAACGGTGCTTCTTTCCCGGCAAAACGGTCGAGAAACTGCGTGATGTCCTTGCCCACGCTATCGGTATGATGGATAGCGTTGCCGCTCGCATTCACCAGCTCATAGGGCGGCTGCCCTTCCTTTTTCGCGGCCCAGTAGTCAAACAGCGTATCCGGCTGGTTCTTGACCCCTATTCCGAATTTACCTACAAAACCAATCTGGTACCCCGCCTTTTTCAGCAAGGCAGGATAAGTCTGCGCCAACGCAGCCGGTTTGAAATCCGTATTGAAATCATTGATCGCATGCCGCGACATATACTGTCCGCTCAACAAACTGGCACGGCTGACCATGCAAATGGCCGTAGTCACGTGTGCATTTTTGAAAAGGATACCGCGCTTAGCCAGCGCGTCAAGGTGCGGTGTTTGAATAATGGAATTGCCCATAGCGCCCAGCGCATCCCAACGGTGGTCGTCCGTGAGCAGGAAGATAACGTTAGGCCTTGTGGCCTTCTGTGCCGCGACCGAAAACGCCTGCGCGAGCAACAGCATAATGATGATGACTATTTTTTGCATACTACAAACCGCTAACCCGGAGACTGTCCTTGCCGTCGTACCGGTAATTCCATTGCTTCATATACGCATCTGCCGTCAGGAAACGGTCCTTCGCTTCGGCCAGTTTCTGACGGAGTTTCTTTTCCAGTTTTGCCTGCACAGCCGCATACGCGGGCGACCCGATGAGGTTCGTCTGCTGATACGGGTCTTTCGCATTGTCATACAAAAGCCAAGGGCCTTTCAAATCTCTCACATAAGTGTACTGCTTCGTGCGGATGCCGCGGTATTCCTTGCCGCCATTCAGGAAGTTGTTTTCATGAAATGGAACGGGCACCTGGATCAGCGAAGCTTCCTCGCCCGTGGGCTTTTGCTTTCCCGCCAGCAATGCGGCATAGTTGGTACCTTCCACCGTTTCCGGAATCCTGATATTGGTGATTCCGAGCAAAGTAGGCAGAATATCGACATTCGAAAACGGCACCGGCAATATGCGCTTGGATTTACCCAAACCAGCCGGATAATGCATCAGGAAAGGCACCAGGATCGACTCGTCCCAGGGTTTCTGCTTTCTCACCTTCCCCTGCGAATAGAGCATATCCCCATGATCCGACGTGAACAGCAGAATCGTATTTTCCTCAACACCAGCCTTTTGCAATGCCGCCACCAGGTCACCGAACGATTTATCCAAAGCCGTACAATGCGCGTAATAACCCGCCAGGTCCTTCCGGGCCCTGGCTTGCAGCGAATCGGGCACATTGGGGCGGAGCTTTAATGTCGCGGGATCGTACATTTTCCGGTAAGCCTCGGGCGCGGTCTGGTAGGGATCGTGCGGCGGGCCCCAGGAGAGTACCAGCAGGAAAGGGTTCGTTTTGTTACGATCGATGAAGCTGACAGCGCTATCGGTCTGGGGAAACGCGTCGTAACCGGGCCATTCGTGGCGGACGTCGTTTTCGTCGAAATAAAAAGAGCTGTTGTAATCGTGCGTCACCTCGCGGGCTTTCCAGTAATCGAATCCCTGGCGGCGGTCGCGGGGCACGGCCCGGTTGCGCGCGGCAAATTGCTTCTCGTAGTTCGCCTGCCCGTTTATGTGCCACTTGCCAATATAACCCGTAGCGTAACCCGCGTCTTTGTAGATTTCCGCCAATGTCAGCGCCTCGTTCCGCAGCGGCCGGTCGTTGTAAAACACCCCGTGCGTAAGCGGGTACTGGCCCGTAAGCAGGCTCGCACGCGCAGGGCTGCACACTGGCATGGACGATACGGCCGTCGTGAGCACCACACTGCTCTGCGCCAGCCGGTCGAGATTGGGCGTTTTTACGTCCGCATTGCCGGCATACCCCAGCGACTGTGCATTCCACTGGTCGGCCAGTACGATCACGATGTTCGGTTTGCGCGAAGGGGCCGTGTTTTGGCCTTTCTTCCACGCAAAACCGGTCGCCAGCAGCAGCATTATGCCCGCCGCCGACAACCGGATTCCATTTCGAAGCCTCATTTACCTGTTTGCTGTTCCGCTTCCGGATACCCTTTTTTCAGCAACGCAGCCATTTCATTCACCGTAATGATCAGGTTCTTATCCTGTGCCAGATTCGTAAATTCGTCCGGGTCTTTTTGATGGTCATACAGCTCCACACCTGCCTTTCCGCCATCCCATTCGGTGTAGCGGAACCGTTCGGTACGCACGCTTCGGCCGAATATCTGTCCTCTCCGCACCTGCGTATAAGCCGGTTTATCCCAAACGGCCGACGGGTTTTTCAGCAACGGCGTGAGGCTTTTGCCCTGTAAATTCTGCTTCGGATCGAGACCGCAAAGCTCTGCCAACGTCGGATAAATGTCCACCAGCTCCACCGTCCGGCCCGACGCTTTGCCTTTGGTACCACCCGGCACCGATATGATCAGCGGCACGCGGGCCGAGTTTTCAAAGAGGCTTTGCTTCATCCACTGCCCATGTTGGCCAACATTGTAACCGTGGTCGCTCCAGAGCACGATGATTGTTTTTTCGGCAAGTTTAAGTTTTTCAACGGCGTCTATCAGCTTGCCTACCTGTGCGTCCATAAAGGTGATCGTGGCGTAGTAGGCCCGCAATGCTTCCCGGCGTTTGGCTTCGTCGAGGCCCCAATGCGGCGGTTTGGTAAACAATGCGGCTTCCGGCACGTCGTCGAGGTCGTTCGGGACTTCTTTCGGCAGCGGTACCTGGTCTACCGGGTACATATCGAAATACTTTTGCGGCGCCACATAAGGCGTGTGCGGCCTGAAAAAGCCCACAGCGAGGAAAAACGGCTCGTTCTTTTTCTCGGTCATGATTTTGATGGCTTCGGTTGCGATCATCCCGTCGGTCTGTTCCTCGTCAGTGCCTTCGGTGGCGCGCCATGCCAGTGCGCTCCCGAGTGCGCGATCGGGCGTGAGGTTCTTAATGAGCGGCTCCTCGGTTTTGTCCCGTCCTTTCGGGTTTATCCGGTGATTCCACGAATCCGGGTCGTCGAGGCCGTCGGTACCGATCTGTCCGGGCACGCCGTAATGGAATATCTTCCCTACCCTCGCACTGTAATAGTTGTTGTTCTTAAAAAGCTGGGGCAATGTCACGATATCCGGCAAATTTTTGCGGAAATGCGTTTGGAGCTCGTAAATCTTCGTCACGTCGGGCCGCTGACCGGTGAGCAGTGACGAGCGGCTGGGGCTGCATAACGGAAACTGCGTATATGCCTTATCGAACCGAACCCCGCGTTTTGCGAGGCGATCGATATTCGGGGACTTGACAAAAGTGTTACCGTAAGTTCCGAGGTCGTTGTTCAGGTCATCGACCGCGATGAACAGGACATTGTACTTCGGTTTGGCCTTATCGTCGCCAGCGAACGATCCCGCCAAAGGGCTCAGTGAAAGCGCCGCGAGCGCGAGCAATGCATATTTGTTCATGATCAATAATGGTTTGATTTATTCCTTGCCCTCCTTCACCGTCGGCGCGTCTTTCGCATCGGTTTTCGGCAGTGACTTCGCCAGTTCCGCCTTCACCGACGCATATTTCGCGTCTTTTGCCAGGTTCTTCCATTCCTGCGGATCGGTATCATGGTCGTAAAGCTCTTCAGAGCCGTCGTTGTAGCGGATATACCGGTACTTCTCCGACCGCACGGCGTGATTGCCGAACCCGTGCGTCGTCACCGACGGATGCGCCCAAGCTCCCGCGGGATTTTTCAGCAGCGGGACAATGCTATTCCCTTCCACGCCCTTTTTGGCAGGCAATTTGCATAGTTCGGTCAATGTCGGATAGATATCCATCAGATTGACAGTCCGTTCCGAAACCCCATTCGTCTTTGACAGCCCCGGCGCATACACGATAAACGGCACGCGTGACGCCTCTTCCCACAATGCGAACTTGCGCCAATGCTCCTTTTCACCCAGATGCCAGCCGTGATCGCCGAAGAAAACGATGATCGTATTTTGGGCATAGGCACTCTTTTCCAGCGCATCCAGCAAGCGTCCAATCTGCCCGTCTGCAAACGTAATGCTTGCCAGATAGCCCTGCACGGCCTTCTCCCACTGCTTATGGGCGACGATGAACTGGTGATCCCCTTTCGGTTTCGCGATTTTCACACCCGCGTCCGGGACGTCCTGCAAGTCGTTTTCAATGGTTTTGGGTAGCTTGATATCCGACAAAGGATATTGGTCAAAATACTTTTGCGGCACGTACCACGGCAAATGCGGCCGCGTAAAACCCACTGCGAGGAAAAACGGCTTGTCGTGTTGGTTATTCAAAAAGCCGATGCCTTCATTGACAACCTTAAAATCACCCATATCTTCATCCTGCACATTCACAGGGCTCCAATCGAAATGCGCGAAACCATTCACCGGCGCTTTCGGCGGCTCAGGCGATTTGGGGATGTCGAAATAGGAAGGCCAGGAAGCCTTGTCGTTGAATGCATTGTGAAAAATCTTGCCCGCGCCCTTCACCTCGTAGCCGTTGGCTGTAAAATACTGGGGGATCGTGACGGCATCCTTCAAGACCGGCCGCCAGGGCTGATTGTTATGGTAAACGCCCGAGCTCGACGGCCTCACGCCCGTCAGCAGGCTAGCCCGCGACGGGTTACACGCGGGCGCTGAACAGTAAGCCTTTTTAAATACCACGCCCTTCCTGGCCAGCTTGTCGATATTGGGCGTATGAATGCCCGGATACCCGCCAAACGGCCCGATCCAGTCGTTCATGTCATCGACCGCGATGAAGAGGACGTTGTATTTGGTGTTTTGGGCGAAAGCGGGGTTAGCCATCGTCAAGATGATCGCCAACAGCGTTCCAAAGGCTTTTTGATATTTTTTTGCCATTTTGTTTATGTAAATTGGTTAAAGTCGACTCCGACGGAGTCTGTTAATCAATCCTTTCCTGTTTGCCAGAAACAGTTTACTCCAGCGGAGCTTACTTCCGAGCTTTAAGGCCGAGCGGCATGCTATTTATCGCATGTTGGCCTGCGACGAGAGCAGACTCCCCAGGAGCCTGCTTCCGCATGTGACCGCCGAGCGGTTTCCTGCTTATAGAAACACGATCACGAACGGCAATTCGGCTCCGTCGGAGCCTCCTAACCACCGGCAGCGACGTTAATCTCCCTTTTCCGCGAATGCCGGATCGGGTTCCAAACCGGGCAATATCACTTTTGGTACGCCGGGGTCGCCGAATTTCCAGGCGGGGAGTTTGTCCATCTCGGCCTGAAAAACCTTTCGGATTTTCTCGCCTTCCGGGCCGGCCTTGCCTATTGCGACGGGATGCTTTTCTTCAATGTCTTTTTGCAAATCATAAAAACGGCCGTCGGAATAGAGCTTGTAGCGGCGATCGCGGAAAAAACGGGCCGAATGCTGGTTGATTGCCTCCACGTGAATGGGCTGGTAATGCGAGAAAATCCATTTGCGCGGCGTACCTTTTTCACCCCTGATCTGCGGTAAAATGCTGGTGCCGTCCGTATTCCAGCCGGCGGGCACTTTCACATTGGCCGCCTGCGCGATCGTCGGGAGAATGTCCGTAAAATCGACGAGGTCGTTGGTTTCGTGGGTTTTATAGCGTCCCTTACCCCAGTTGACGATCAGCGGCACGTGGTGGCCCCGGTCGATCGTCAGGCCCTTGCCGCCTTGTAACTTGCTGCCGTCTTTCAGCTGGGTCACGATGGGCCGGCCTGTACCGTTGTCGCCTGTGAAAATGATGATCGTATTGTCGTAAATGCCCAGGTCTTTGAGTTTCTGCACGATTTTGCCCACATTCTTGTCGAGGTACGAAACCATGTCCCTGAAATTGGCCGTATCCTTCTTGAATCGGCCTTCCACATCCGATTTCCAGCTTTTGCTGTCCGGAGTAGGCAGGAACGGGTCGTGGACGAGGGCCATCGGGTAGTAGGCCAGGAACTTGCGGTCTTTGTTCTTTTCGATAAAATCGAGCATATAATCCACGAAAATATCGGGACCATAATCGTCCGCATCCGTTTTCAGGATTTCGCCGTCACGGTCGATGAGCGGCTTCGCGTAGCGCTCGCCCTCACGCCGGGGCTTGCTGAGCTGCCAGAGGCAATACTGGTCGAAACCGAAGTGTTTCGGCAGCTTCTGGTTGGCGCCGAGCTGCCATTTGCCGGCGATAGCAGTGGTATAACCGGCCTCTTTCGCCAGGTGCGCGAAGGTTTTCTGGTCCTGGTTCAGAAACCCGAACTCGGAGTAATTCTTGTAATTATACTTCCCGGTCATGATCTGCACCCGCGAAGGTGTGCAAAGCGGCTGCGAGAAGCCATAGTTGAACTTCAGACCTTCCTTCGCCAGTTGGTCGATGTTCGGGGTTTGATAACTGCTGCCGTACGTGCCGATGCATTCCTTGCCCATATCGTCGGCGAGGATCAGGACAATATTAGGCGTCTGCTTTTGCGCCAGTGCCGGTACCAGCGCGAAGATCGTCAGCAGCAGGGTGGTCAGGTGTTGTTTCACGGTCATATGTTGTCAGGTGTTGTCATGAAGGTCAGGTGTTATCACGTAGCGTCAGGCGTTGTAAAGTGTTGTTTGTGATCGCTGTTATCTCAGGAGACTCCCAGGGAGTTTCCACTATCAACGCCCTCCACCATTACTTCCGGCGCCGGCTTCCTGTTTGGCTTTGTCATAATCATAAAACCACTTGAAAGTCTTGTCATATTCCTCGGCGCCCACGCGTTTGTACCATTCTTCGTATTTCGCGACGAGCTTTTTAGCAATTTCGGGTTGCTTATCGAATTGGTCGTTCAGTTCCGTGCGGTCCTTTTCCACGTCGTACAACTGCCATTTTTCCGTTTTTTCGGCTACGAGTTTCCATTTGCCGTCGCGCAGGGCACGGTTGCCTTCGTGCTCCCAGAAAATCGGTTTTTTGCGGTTAACAGGCTTGCCGGTAAACGCCGGTTTCAGGCTTGTGCCTTCCAGCGGCTGGATACTGTTGCCCGCATAAGTGGCGGGATATCGGGCATTACCCAAATCCACAAGCGTAGCCATAATATCGATAATGTGGGCCGGCTGGCGCTCGAACCGGCCATTGCGCGACGCGGGGATGCCTTTCGGCCACGAGATAATGCCCGGCGACGAAATACCGCCCTCGTGCGTATGGTGCTTGTAAGCCCAGAATGGCGTGCAAGCCGCCTCCGCCCAACCCTGCCCGAGAAATACCGTCGATTTGGCGGTGCCCGGCTGGTCGCCTTCGTAGCGGCCTTCGATACCCGGCTCGGCATTTCCCCCATTGTCCGACACAAAAAGAATAACCGTATCGTCGAAAACGCCGCGCTTTTTCAGACCGGCCACCAGGTCGCCGATGCTCTTGTCGAGGCGGTAGATTACGGCGGCATAAATGGCCATCATGTCGTCATAGCGCTTCTTCTCGGCGTCGCTCAGGCTATCCCATTTCTTCACATTCGGGTTAATGGGTGGCAGCTTCCACGAAGGGTCGACGAGGCCGAGCCTGATCTGCTTATCGTACCGCTCCTGCCGCAGTTTCTCCCAGCCTTTCAAATACTTGCCCCGGAATTTCGCAATGTCCTCTTCGGGTGCCTGCAAGGGGAAATGCGGCGCATTATGGGCCAGATAGAGCATAAACGGCTTTTTATTCGCCACCGCCTCGTCGATGAACCGCAGGCCGTAGTCCGTCCAGAGGTCGGTCGAATACCAGTCTTTCGGCAGCTTGTCCGAGTCGTTCGGGATTTCCTGGCCGTTCAGGAACAGCCTCGCATTATTTCCATTGGCATAATAAAATCCTCCCGCCGGCGCATGCAGCGAGCGGTCGAAGCCGCGGTTGGACGGGTACACGCCATGCTGGTGGCCCACGTGCCATTTGCCGGTCATCGCCGTGAAATAGCCCGCATCTTTCATCACCTCGGCAATGGTGACGGAGCTATGGTTCAATTGCCCGCGGTATGCCGGGTGCTCCGCGCCCTTGTCGTCCATCATATGCCCGATTCCCGCCTGGTGGCTGTACACGCCTGTGAGCAGCGCCGCGCGCGTGGGGCAGCAGCGGGCCGTATTGTAAAAGTTGGTGAGCCGGACGCCATTCTGGGCCAGCTTGTCGAGATTAGGCGTCGGGATTTCGCTCCCATAGCAGCCAAGATCGGCATAACCCAGGTCGTCGGCGAGGATGACGATCACGTTGGGCTTCTTTTGGGCAAATGCCGCCTGGGCAACTAATGCGACCGAAAGAAAAAGCAGGCGAACGAGTTTCGCGTTGTGCATAGGAATATGGGTATTCAAATGATTAGAGATACTTGATCGTCACCTTCTTCAACTTGCCCGTGAATGCAAACGGTGCCTGGTACTGGTCCGAAACGGCGAACTTCTGGTCGCGGCCCACATCGGTGCCGTCGATCTGCCGGGGACCTTGTACCTGCGCCTGCGTGGCCGCGAAGCTGCGTTCGGCTACTTTTTCGTCGTTGATGTAAACGGTCTCCTTCCCTACCGACTTGCTGCCTTCGGACGGTCCATTGAATTCATAAACCAGTTTGAAATGCACCCGTCCCGTGGGGATATTACCCTGTGCAACAACATGATAGACATCGCGTGCCGTTTTATGGGCGTAGTGCAGCTTACCGTCCTTCAGGAACAGGCTGATCCCGCTCTTTTCTCCGCCCACTGCAAAAAGCACGCCTTCCTCTTTGCCCGTGGCTATATCCGCCTCCGCATCCACGGCGAACGAGCGGCCGTCGTACAGCGGGCTGCTCACACCGACGAGGTTATCCACGCCGGGAAACAGCGTTAGTTCGGGCATTTTGCCGTATACCGTCCGTCCTGCCGGCATGTCGTGCGCCGTGAAATCTTTGAGCGGGTACACATTATATTTCTTCGCTTCCTGGTCGAAAACGGCCTGCAACTCTTTCAGTTTTTCCGGATGTTTGGCGGCCAGGTTCACGCGTTCATTGAAGTCGTCATTGAGATTGTACAACTCCCACACATCCTTGCTGAAATCCACCGACTTACCCGACGGATCGGCCTTGCTGCCCGCATCGAAACCTTCCCAAACCGAATGCCCTTTCGAAGCTTTCCAGCCATCCTTGTAAATCGACAATGCGCCGGCAATCTCGTAGTACTGCACCGTGTGCCGCGAAGGCGCCTTGGCCTGCCCGATCGCGTACGCGAGGCTCGTTCCCTCGAATGGCTCCTGCTTGTAGCCGTTGATCTGCTTCGGTACCTCGGCTTTGGCGAGTTCGAGCGTAGTGGGCAGGATGTCGTTCACGTGGCCGTACTGGTTACGCACGCCGCCCTTTTCCTGAATGCCTTTGGGATAATGCAAAATCATGGGATTGCGGGT
The DNA here is from genome assembly GCF_000382205.1 of Dyadobacter beijingensis DSM 21582. Lineage (GTDB taxonomy): Bacteria > Bacteroidota > Bacteroidia > Cytophagales > Spirosomataceae > Dyadobacter > Dyadobacter beijingensis. Next base: position 1,473,635 of record NZ_KB907786.1, on the reverse strand, counting down.
GCCGCCTTCGGTGTTAGCGTCGCCTTTCCAGTAACGGAACGGCGTATTGGCCGCCGCCGCCCAGCCGATCGGGTAATCGGTACTCGACTCGTCGGTACCGATCAGGTCGCGGGCGTTGAGTATGGCGTCGATGCGCGCCTCGCCTTGCAGGCGGTTGATCTGCGGGTTAATAGTCCCGTGCTGGGTACCGCCTTTGCTGGCGCCGTTGTCGCCGAGGATTACCGCGATAATGGTATTGTCCAGTTGGTCGATCTGTTCGAGGTAATTCACGATCCGGCCGATTTCATAGTCGGTATAGGAGTAAAATGCGGCGTACACTTCCATGAAGTGCGCATAGGCCTTCTTCTCCTTTTCGGTCAATGCCGCCCATTCCGCTACGCCGGGATTGCGCTCCGGCAGCACGGCGTTTTGGGGGATTATGCCCAGTTTTTTCTGCTTTTCGATCACGATCTCGCGGTATTTGTCCCAGCCCATGTCGAATTTGCCCTTGTACTTGTCGATCCATTCCTTGCCCACCTGGTGCGGCGAATGCGTGGCACCGGTGGCGAGGTATAAAAAGAATGGCCGCTCGGCATCCACCGACTTCTGGTTCGCGATGTATTTGATTGCCTTGTCGGCCAGCAGTTCGTTCAAATGCTTTGTATTCGGCTCGATGTCAAGTTTGGTCACGTCTTCCCAAAGCTCGGGATGCCATTGGTCGGTCGCGCCGGGGAGGAAGCCGTAGTAATGGTCGAAGCCGCGACCGGTCGGCCAGCGGTTGAACGGCCCGGCCTGCGAATTCTCGGTCACGGGCGTCAGGTGCCATTTACCCAATGCAAAGGTGGCATAGCCATTCTCCCGCAGCACTTCCGCGGCTGTCCCTTTCTCAAAGGGGATGTAGGTATCATATCCCGGAAAATCAACCGCAGCGGGCGTTAGCAAACCCACATGTGCCGAATGATGGTTCCTGCCGGTGAGCAGCGCCGCGCGCGTGGGCGAGCAGATGGCCGTCGTATGGAAATTGGTAAACCGCAATCCATTGTTCGCCAGCTTTTCGATATGAGGCGTTTCTACAAGCCCGCCGAATGCCGTCGTCGCACCGAAACCGGCGTCGTCGATCAATATCCAGATGACATTAGGCGCGCCTTTGGCTGCTTTTTTGTTGTATTCGATATGGAACGGTGTCGATTCCTGCAAGGTTTTGCCGGCCTTCCCATTCCAGGGCTGCTGCGGGCTATGCTGCGCCAGTACCGGTTGGATAGCCAAGCTACCAGCCAGCATTGCCGCGCCAATTTTGAAGAAGTTTCTCATTTTATTGGGTTTAAAGAATTGGCTATTCCTCGATATTAACCGTCCGGGCACTACCTGCCTGCACGGCTTTTCCCGGTGCATATTCCGGGTTCAGCTTCGTAGGTACCGGCGCATTCACTTTCTGCTTCCACGCTTCCAGCTTGTCTTTCAGCTCTTTGACTTTGGCGGGACTGGCTTTGGCAAGATTTTTCGTTTCGCCGATGTCTGTGCGGATGTTATACAACTCCACGTGCCCGTCTTCGTAGAACTGGTGCAGTTTGAAATCGCCGGACCGGATCGTGCTCACCGGCCGCGTCCTGAATGCGTCCTTGTTCCGCTTGTCGCCTTTGTAAGCTTCGAGGTATGCAGGAAAATGCCAGAAAATGTCGCGCTGCGCCGCAGTTTGGCCGGAAAGCAGCGGCAAGAAGCTCTGCCCGTCTACCTCCGCATTCAGCGGCTTCCCGATCTTTGCCGCTTCCAGCAATGTCGGATAAAAATCGACGCCGATCACGGGAGAATCCGTCTGCGAACCGGCGCGGGTTTTGCCCGGCCATTTCACGATCAGCGGCACGCGCACGCCGCCTTCGTAGAGCATGCCCTTCGAGCCGCGTAACGGATGCTGGGCCGTAACCGCGCCCATGCCGCCATTGTCCGAGAAGAACACGACGAGCGTATTTTCTGCCAGGTTCAACGCATCGAGCTGCTTCAAAACCCGGCCGATGCCCTGGTCGGCGCTTTCGATCATGGCCGCGTAAACGGGGTTATGGTGGTGGGCGTCGCCCTTTTTCGATTTGTATTTGGCAATAATATCCGCCTTCGCCTCGATGGGCGTATGCACGGCGAAATACGAGAGGTACAGAAAAAACGGCTTTTGCCGGTTGCTTTCGAGGAATTTCAAGGCTTCGTCGGTCAGGCGGTCGGTGAGGTATTCACCTTCGCTTCCGCTGGTAATGCCCTCGTGCGGCGACGTTTTTCCCTCTTTATTATATGGATAAAAATAGGCGCTCGTACCGCCCGTTCCACCGATCACGTGCTCAAAACCCTGCGCATGGGCATCGGCGCCTTTCCCTTTGCCGCCCAGCTGCCATTTGCCGATCAGCCCGGTGCTGTAACCGGCATTTTTAAGCTCTTCGGCGATAGTCACCAATGAGGGGTTCAACACGGTATTGTTCTCGATGGGGATCAGTTTCCGGTCTACGGAATTACCCCGGTCCGAATTGCCGACCGTATAAATGCCGTGGCGCGGCGTGTATTTGCCCGTCATCAGCGACGCCCGGCTCGGCGCGCAGTTCGGTCCGACGGAATAGGCCTGCGAAAACCACATACCCTCTTTCCTCAGCCGGTCGATGTTCGGTGTTTCGTAGTATTTGCTGCCGTTGGCGCTCAGGTCCGTCCATCCCCAGTCGTCGACGAGGATGAAGAGGATATTAGGCTGCTTCGCCTCCTGCGCGAAGGCAGCTGACGTGAGGGCCAGTAACACGATGATTTGTACAAAAAGCTTTTGCATTTCTTCAACTATTTAAAAAACCTCACTCCCACCCCGGATTCTGCACCAGTTTCGGGTTCAAATCCATTTCCCGCTGCGGGATCGGGTGCAGGTAGTGCTTTTCCGCGGCGTTGGTTTTCCCTGCGGCGTGCAGGGCCGTAATCATGCGTTTAGTGCGGACGAGGTCGAACCAGCGCTGGAACTCGAACATCAGTTCCAGGCGTCGTTCCAGGTAAATCGCCTCGCGGAACTGATCTTTAGTCAGCCCGCTCAATGCATCCAGCCCCGCGCGCTTGCGTACGCGGTTCACGGCCGCGAGGGCCTCGGCAGCAGGCCCGCCGGTTTCATTCACGGCTTCGGCGTAAATGAGCAGGATTTCGGCAAAGCGGATCACCGGGATATTCTTGGCTGATTCCGTCGGGTTCACAATCTGCGCCGGGTCGAAATATTTGAAAAAACGGGGCGGGAAGGTGATTTCCTTGCCGGTGGTCGGGCTCACGAGCGACGTAAAGAAGGTGACGGCGCGGCGCTTGTCTTTCTCGCTATACAGCTTGTATACATCGGCATGGGGCTCGTCCGTACCTGCCGAAGCCACACCGGGTATCCCTACCGGCGTAGCCGACGAGGCCAGACGATTTCCCTGCCCATTGACATTAGACTTACATTGTGCCGAGAAAATATGCTCCTTCCCATTCTTGGTAGCCACATTGAACACATCCGCAAAATTTTCGAACAGGTCATAACCGTAGGGCCCGTTGATCACTTCCAGGCTTTTCGCGGCGGCTTTGTCCCACTCCTGGCGGGTGAGGTACACTTTCGCGAGAATGGATTTGGCCGCACCGCCCGTGGCTCGGCCGGCGTCGGCACCCGTGTAGGTATTCGGTAACGCCTCGGCGTCGGTCAGGTCCTGAATGATTTGCTTGTACACGTCTTCTTTCGGCGTGCGCGCCACCTGAATGGCATCCTTGCCCAGCGAACCATTTTCTTCGAGGATCAGCGGCAGGTCGCCCCAGAGACGTACCATGTTGAAATACAGCAATGCACGGAGGAATTTGGCCTCATTCACCAGCCGCGTGCGCAGGGTAGCGTCCATTTCAATGCCCGGAATGCGGGCGATCGCGATATTGGCGCGGTTGATGGCTACATAACTTTCCCGCCACAGCTCATCGACGCGGTCGTTGGTCGTCGAATGTGCGAGCACCGAAATCGTGCGCACGTCGGCGTTCGTCACGCGCAGTCCTGCAATGGCGTCGTCGGACATGATTTCGAATGCGAGGTGAAACAGGCGGTTGTACATCGTGAGGCCGCCGTTGTTAAGCGCGGCGTTGTAAACGGCCGTCACAGCCGCTACGGCGTCGCTTTCCGTTTTGTAAAATTGCTCCGTCGTAATGAGGGACGACGGGTTCTCATTCAGGTCGGTGCAGGCGGTGATGCCGGACAGGCCCAGGAAAAGGAATAATATCTTTTTCATTAATTCAAATCACTTAAAATGAAATACTTAGCCCACCCAAAAACGACTTACTGCCGGGATACACGCTGTAATCGATCCCCTGCGCGAGCGTGCTTTGCTCGTTGCGGCTTACCTCGGGATCGAAACCGGTATATTTCGTCCAGGTCAGCAGGTTAGCGGCCGACACGTACACTTTGATCTGGCTTGCATGGATCTTCGTCGCAATGCTTTTGGGCAGGTTATAGCCGAGCGTCACGTTTTTGAGGCGCAGGAAAGAGGCGTCCTCCACATACCGGCTCGTATTCACCGGCGCAGGATCTTCGAATGCGCGCTGGACGACATTAGTAGGGTTGGTCGGTGTCCAGCGTTCCAGGGCTGTTACCGAGGCATTTTGCTGGCCCGTAAGCAGTTCTAGCTGTTGTTTGTTCTGGTTAAAAAGCTTGTTGCCGTAGGTGCCCTGGAAGAAGAAGCTCAGGTCGAAATTCAGGTAGGAAAGGGTGTTGGTAATGCCTCCCTGAAATTTCGGTTGGGCGTTCCCGATGAGCGTCCGGTCGTCGGCCTGGGTGATTTTGCCGTCGCCGTTAATGTCGACGTAGCGGCGGTCGCCGGGCTTGGTGGTGGCGGGGTTGATGGTCGGCAGGTTGGCGATGTCGTCGCCCGTCTGGAAGAGGCCATTAGCTTGATACCCGTAAAACGACCCCAGCGGCTGTCCTACCTTGGCGATGTTTGCGCCGGAAATGATGTAGTCGGCCCCGTCGCCGAGGGTCAGCACCTTGTTGCGGTTCACGGAAAATACAAAATTGGTGTTCCACGTAAATGCGCCCGCGAAGTTCTCCGTATTGATACCCAGCTCGATCCCCTTATTTTCCACGGAACCATAGTTCTGCAATGCCGTCGATTGCCCGGTAGTGTACGGGATCGGGACGTTCAGGAGCAGGTTCGTCGTCTTTTTGTAATAGGCATCGAAAACGAAATTGATACGGTTTTTGTACAACGAAAGGTCGATACCGGCGTCGTACTGGGCCGTCGTTTCCCAACCGAGGTCGGGGTTGGCGATGCGGTTGGGGGCGAAACCGATGTAAGTCTGCCCGCCGAAGAAATAGGTATTCGAATTCAGCGTCGCCAGTGAAAGATACTGGCCGATTTCCTGGTTGCCCGTCACCCCGGCACTCACGCGGAGTTTCAGGTTGCTGATGGTTTTGTAGGTCGACAGGAAATCTTCCCGCGAAATGTTCCACGCAAATGCCGCGGAGGGGAAATAACCCCACTTTTTATCTTTTCCAAAACGGGAAGAACCGTCGGCGCGGCCACTCACGGTGAAAATGTATTTCTGGTCAATGGAATAGTTGATCCGCCCGAGCCAGGAGTTGAGCGCCCAGGCCGACGAGCCCGAAGAAGGCTGGCTGTACACCGAGCCGCTGCCCAGGTCATTGTATTCCAGCTGGTCAGTCACAAATGCTTCCGAAGCCGCAATGGCGCTTTCCGTTTCAAACGCCTGCTGGGTGTAGCCCACTACGACATTCAGCGAATGACGGTCGTTGATGGTTTTCGAGTAGCTTAATGTATTCTCGTTCAACCAGGTAGAGGAAAACTTGGTCCCTACCGATGCCTTGCCCGTCGGGTTGGAATTTGCGCCCTGGTAAATGTCCGAAGGCACATAGCGGTTCTGCTTGTTGTTGATCACATCCGCCCCGAACGACACCTTGCCGACCAGCCCGTCGAAAAACGTATATTCGCCGTACACATTACCGAGCACGCGGTAGGTTTTCGTCTGGTTCACCTCTTTTTCCAACGTCGCGATGGGGTTACCCAATGGCGTTTCGAATTCGCTTTGATACGTGTACTTGCCATTCGCATCGTACACATTCACGGTCGGCGGCATGGCGAGCAATGCATTCACGACGCCATTGTTGGCCACCTGGGCCGTGATTTTGCTGGCCGTCAGGTTCACACCTACTTTAAATTTGGCAGAAAAGTCGCGATCGAGGTTAATGCGCCCCGAGTACCTTTCGAAATCGGTATTCCGCAGCACGCCGTCCTGTTTGAAATAATTCCCTGAAATAGAATAGCGTGTGCGATCGTCCCCGCCTGTGAGCGATAGCTGGTGGTTCTGGATGGGCGCCGAACGGAATGCCTCGTTTTGCCAGTCGGTGCCCTCGCCCAATGCGTCGAGCTGCGACTGGGTGTAGTATGGCGCTTTGCCGGAATTGGCGCGTGCGTCGTTTTTGAGCAATGCCCAATCTTTCGCATTCGTGAGCACGTCCACCTTTTTCAGCACTTTCTGTGTGCCATAATAGGCGTCGTAGGTCAGTGTATTTTGGCCCGCCTTGCCCTTCTTAGTTGTGATAATCACGACCCCGTTTGCGCCGCGTGAGCCGTAAATGGCTGTTGCGGAGGCGTCTTTCAGTACTTCAATGGACTCGATATCACTTGGATTGAGGCTGGATAGTGCGTTGATGCTAGGCCCGGCCGTCACACCGGCACTGGCGTCGGCGTTGCTGTTGTAGACGGGAAAACCGTCGATCACATACAATGGCTCATTTCCCCCCGTAATAGAGTTTCCCCCACGTATGCGTATGCTCACGGCCGCGCCCGGCTGCCCCGACGTCTGCGTGACCTGGACACCCGCCGCTGCGCCCTGCAATGCCCGGTCAAAAGAACTGATAGGCTGTTTCAAAGCCAGTTGCGGCACCGAAGACACGGAACCGGTAATGTCCCCTTTTTTCTGCGTACCGTAGCCGATCACGACGACCTCGTCGAGCACATTGGCCGTTTTCAATACAATTTCGGCCGGCTCACCGGAGAGTTCGTAGATATCGATTTCCTGCTGTTGGTAGCCGGTCAGGCTCACCTGCAATGTGAAGGGAAAATCAGCGGGCGCGGCAATAGAAAACTTGCCGTCGAGGTCCGTAGCGGCATAGCGCGCGGTGCCTTTCAGCACAACCGTCGCGCCGGGGATCGTCTGCCCGGCAGCGTCCTTCACCACGCCGGTGACGGCTTCCTGGGCATAGGAGTGGCTTAAAAAGCCTGTCAGAAACAGGACCACGTAGAGGTACTTTCTCATTATCAAAGGTTAATCGGGTTTATTGAAACTTTTAACGTAAAACGGGATTGGTTGAATTTCAGAAACTATTATGCGTGCCACTCCCTGATCAGCACGATGGCGCCGACCGGTCGCAGAATGTAACGCTTATCCATATACGCACACGGGCGTATACGCGAAACCCTGCCCCTGTGTTTTCAAGCTTTACAGGCATTTGCAGATGTACCGTCAGGAAATGGTGGTTATTTCCGGTCGACAGGATTTCAATAAAATACTTACTCTATAAATTTGGTGGGCAAAGTAAACTTAACAATCCCAATAATGCAAGGATAGCGTTGCATTATTGGGATATTTTAAGGATTTGCATTTGAATAGGATACAATTAATCCGCTTTGGTTACTTTCAGGTCTGTAAAATGCCCCAGCGTACCCGGCCCGATCCACAATGCGACAGCGCCGCGCTGGTCTTTACCCTGTTTGAGGTCGTTGACGATCAACGCCGGCTGATCGGCTCCATTCACATAGAATTGCGCGGATTCGTCTTTCACGACGACCTTCACCTTCGTCCATTCGGCCGGCAGCATATCGGCGTAGGCCTCGTATTTTTCGGGCGTTTCCTTGCGCAGCTTTTCCCACGGAAAGCCCGGCTGCGACACATACTGCGTTGAATGGTTACGGCGCACCTGATCGTTGGCGCGGCCATTGGTGGGACGAATGTAAAAAAGCTCCATTTTGGAAGTATCGGCCGCTACGCGAAACGCAATGCCTACGAACCCACGCGCACCTTCACCGGAATTGGCTTTGGGCTGGCCGGAAATCGTAGCCTCGATGGTACCGTTATGGAAATCGGTTTCCTTCAATAAGGCAAAAGTTTTCTCGTTGCGGGGCGCTCCGGTCATTTCCAGTGCAACAGCCTGCTTTCCCTTATATTCGACGGCGCTGACGGACACCTGGTAGGGCGTCAGCGAAGCAGGTTTGAGGACAATGTTCTGGGCATGGGCCGCAGTGAACGTGAGCGATAGGGCGAGCGAAAGCCCCAGGGCGGTAGTGACGATTTTTTTCATGGCCTGTAAATGATTGTATTGACATGGTTACCAAATGCGCAACCGTTTCAAAACTACTTATTTGCCATTGTTTTTCCCAGCCGCGCGCTCCGCTCTTTTTTTGATGTGGGAATCGTCCGAAGGCATCCGCTGTACCAGCGCCGGCGGCGTGTCGCCGATCTTCCTTTTGTAGATTTCCAGCGATCCGAGCAGTTCCTTTGCTTTGGCCGGGTTGGATTTCAGGAGGTTGTTCTGCTCGCCAACATCAGCTTTGAGGTTAAACAGCAACGTATCCGTAGCCGGAACGATCACCGCATTGCCTGCTTTCACATCTTTCTGCGGCAGCCTGACCTTCCAGTCGCCCTTGCGGTAGGCTTCGATAATGCCGTTGGAATAATAGGCGAATTCGTCGCCCTTGCGCTTGCCGGTTCCGAACAATACCGGGCTGATGTCCTCACCGTCGAGCGGCTTTTTCGTCTGGGTTTTCTGGCTTCCGGTGAGGCTGATGATCGTCGGGTAAAGGTCCAGATGCGAGGCCAGATCGTCGTAAACCAAGCCTGGCTTGATCTTTCCTGGCCAGTACGCTACCGTCGGCACGCGCTGCCCGCCTTCGAAGGTCGTGCCCTTACCCTGCCGCAACGGCCCGGCAGAGCCGCCTTCCACATCGAATATCAGCCAGGGACCGTTATCGCTTGTGAATACCACCAGTGTATTCTCTTCCAAACCATTCTTTTTCAATGCCTTCACCACCTCTCCCACGCTCCAGTCGAGTTCTTCGATGACGTCGCCATACAATCCGCGCTTCGATTTACCCTCAAACTTAGGCGAGGCGTAAATAGGCACGTGGGGCATATTATGGGTGATATATAGGAAAAAATGCTTGCTTTTGTTCTCGTCGATAAACCGGACGGCCTCTTTCGTGTAGGTCTGCGTGATATAATGCTGGTTGACTTTGATGCTGTCCACTTCGTTGCCGCGCAGGTACGCGACGCCCATCATGTCGTTGCTGTACGGAATGCCGTAGTATTCATCGAAACCGTTTTGCAGCGGTAAAAACTGCCGGTGGTGCCCCAAATGCCACTTCCCGAAAATGGCCGTGCGGTAGCCATTGCCTTTCAGCGCCTCTGCAATCGTTACTTCTCCCGACGGAATACCGGTGAAGCTTTCCGGGAAAAAGACGTGATCGATGCCCAGCCTGCGTGGGTAACGCCCCGTGATGAGCGCGGCGCGGGTGGGGCTGCACACGGGCGATGCGGCGTAAAACGAGGTGAATTTTAATCCATTCGTGGCCAGGCCGTCGATATTGGGCGTGCGGATGTCCGTCGCGCCGAATGTACCGATGTCGCCATACCCAAGGTCGTCGGCCAGGATGACGACGATATTCGGTTTCCGTGCCGTTTGCGCCCGGGCTGCGAAAGCGGAGAGAATGATACCCAGCCCGGAGAGCACGAATATGAAAGCTTTTCTCATTTTACAGCCTGAAATCTTTCCAGTTTTTCCTTCTCCTGGGCCAGACGTTTGGCGTCGGCTTTCAGGTAACCAAATTGGTGGAGGTCTTTGTCGGCATTTTCAGCCACCCAAAGCAGGAATTTTTTCGCCTCCGGGTTGGAGTTATGCTTGTCGATCGAGAAATGGATGTTTTCAACCGGTACGTTTTTCACTTTATCGGTTTCCAATGCCGTAATCACCTGGTCGAGATTTTCCAATGCTTTCTCTTCTTTCGAAACGCGCCCGTTTCCGTCGAAGTCCACCGGGATGATCGTCAGTCCGTCAAGCGGTTTGCGGGTTTGAAGATCGTAAGCGAGGCCGGGCGTCGTATAGGTAATGCCGGTTTCGTCCTTCAAAAGTGCCTTGATCAAATGCTCGTCGGCACCGGCGATGGCTTTGCCCTTGATGTTCTGCTGCTCGTAACCGAAATACCTGGCGAATGTGAGCGGTGCGCCGGCCTTTTGAAGGCGGGTGTAGATCGTGTACTGCGTCGTCAGCGATTTATCTTTTTCTGCGTAAATGTCGTGAAAGAAAATCTGCTTGTAGGTCTTCTCGTTCAGGCCTTTATCGGCATATTCCTTTGCAAACGCCGATTTCGCATTCGCCACCGGCAACAGTGCATACCGGCCGATCGAGATATATTCACGGCTTTCCTTCACTTCTTTTTCCTGGTCATAAGCTTCGATCAGCAGGTCGTATTTGGCAGGATCGGTGATGGTGCGCGTCTCGATCACGATCTGCGCCTTCGGATTGGCAGCGGTGTATTCCTTGATCCACTTATCGACCAGCGGGTAGGCAAACCTTACGCCGGTGATAATGACCTTGTTTTCGTCGGCTTCTTGTGCAAATGCATTCGGGAAAGCGCTCAGTGCGAGACCTGCCGCGAGCAAAACGGATTTAAAGTTTTTCATGATGTGAAATGGTTGGAAGCGCGGACGTCGCCGGCCGCAGCACAATGAATGGTATGTAACAGGGTGAAAATCAGGTCAGCAACAACAGTGCCCTGCTCGGGAATGGCAAAAGGGGAAGCCCACCATAGGCACAGGTGTAACGCGCGAAGAATAACGATCCATCGATTTCATGTTTGAAAAAGATTGTGGTATTGATCCCGTTTGCTGGTGGTTAACAAACAAAATCTACTAATTTGATAGACAAAGTAAGTTTAAAGAAATTGAAATCGCAAGGGGTAGGATTGAAATTCGTAGAAATTTGCCGTAATGAAGCGATTACCAGATCACCTGAAGGCCTTCGGAAGTGTATTTGCGGATGTTTCTATCATCCGTGATGAAGATCAGGTCTTTTCGGATAGCCTGCCAGATCAGCATGCGATCAAACGGGTCATTGTGATAATGTGCTGTCAAATGACTGAAAGTGCTGGCTTGTCCGGGGGTTAGCACTAGCATTTGAAATCCCCAGTCCTTGCAGACCGCAGGGAGCCGTTCCGGACGCAGGCTTCCCAGCGCCAGTTTTCCACAACCGATTTTAATGCAAATTTCCCAAAAGTTGACCGAGCTCACGTAGATTTGATTTGTCTTGTCGGCGATGGTATTGAAACTTTGAACGGATAGTTTTTGGGGTTCCAACAATGTCCAGATTAGAGTGTGTGTATCCAAAAGATATTTCATATATCGAACTCTTCCTTGGTAGTTATGCAAAAATCATCGCTCATAAAGTAACCCGGCATTCCACTGAAAATGCCAAGCTTGCGGCGTCCGGCGTCAATTGTGGCATTAGATTCCTTTGGATATTCTTTTTTCGCTTCGCCGGATGCTATTGTCTTCTTTGTAGCAGCAGTCGATGGATTGCGTACAGCTTTCATGGTAAATGGTTTTTTAGCCAATTTACAAACGACCGGACTGCTATGCAATGCCGAATTAGCACTAATGTCCAACCGGCAACGCTGCGTGATCGAGCGTCTGGGATTTGGGCTTTCGATTGCTCCATTTCCGGAAATCTTTCCAGATGGCTTCCGGGTAGAGGTTGATCCCGTAGCTGTAATAGAAGCCACTGAAACGTTCACGGAAGCCGCCGGAGGAAAGGGCGTTCCGGTAGCCGAGCTGTGAGTTGACGCCGGCCCAGCGCAGTGCACGGTATTCGCCGTAAACACCCACCTGAAGCGGAATGAAATAGTCCTTGCGCGAGCCGGACGTGATGCCGTCGAACAGGTCCCGGAAGCGGGTGCTTTCGTTGCCGATCCCGATTTCAAGCGGTGTGGACAGTACCCAGCGCTTGTTGCGGATGGCCGTGTGCCAGTAGGCGAAGTTTACAAACCGCACATCGGTGGCAGTGTAGTAGGATAAATTGAGGGTATTGGAGAGAATGCGCCGCCAGTTGACGAGCCTCCGTGCCGCATTATATCCAAGCCAGTAGTAGCCTGCCGTAATGCGGTTTCGCTTCTCGCCGAACGTGATCCCGGCATTTACCCCGAAAACATTGATATGCTTTTGCTGAATGAATGTACCCCGCGCGTCGAAGTTGAAGAAGAGCTTTACCCTGGCGGAAGCCCTTGCGCTGGAGTCGGTTTGCGTGGAATCGGTTTGCGCACGTGCCACCTGCGCGCCTGTGAGCAACAGGCAGAATGCAAATAGTATGATTTTGTCAGGGCGCTTGCGTGGTTCGCGGAAACCGTATTTCATCTGGACTTCAAAACAAAGCGGTACGGGCCTGTTTCGTCTTTCGTCTGATCAGGACCACCGGGTATTGTTTCAATTAACGCAAAACCACTTAAAGAAATTTACAGATTAAAAAAATTTAATGCGGACACGTCAAGGAACGCGTTTCGTCAACGCATTCAGCTCATTATCAGTTGGCGTAGCCGAGGGGACACCTTCCGGCGGTATCTCCATTTTCGCAGCCCACACAATGGCATTGAGTACAAGTTTGCGGAAATTATCGTCCTGCCAGTTCCGGTGCATATGCCCGCCCGTGAAACCGAACCCGCGCCCGCCGTCCGGCCGCTCGAATGCCCAGGCGAGGGCCTGCATTTCCTTTCGCACCAGCACCGCTTCTCGAACTGCCGGGTTGTTGGAATGCGTCCCGTCGGGCTGTTTAAGCGTCGATTCAGGGGGTAATGCCTGCAAAATGGGCGTAATACCTTTCATATCGGCGGGGAAGCGCATGTGGTAGTACCACTCGTCGCGGATCGTGAAGGGCTTCACGCCACGGGCAACGGGATGGTCGGGAAAGCTGGCGAAACTGGCCTCCCAAACGGGGTTTACCGACCAGTTGGTTTCGAAATACCCTCCTATCCATTTCAAAAAACGTTCGCCGCCCGCCTTCGCGTCGACTTCCAGGGAAAAATGCAGATTGACAATGCCTGTACCGCGTGACGTAAGTTGCTCCATTTCGGCCGCGTGCACCAGTTCCAGGTGGTCGCTGCCGCCGCCGTCGAGGTAAAAAACAATCGCCGCGGCATTGTCCAGCACGGATTTGTCGCGGGGCCAGCCGTTGCGTACAATGACGGCTTCTACGCCCGGCAGACTGTCGTTCAATGCTTTGGCCAGCAGGGTACAGCCGCCGTTATGCTCGTGCTCGCCCTTGCCGTGGCTGTCGGGGCCTGCGATAAATACGATTTTTTTCTTTTCTGCCGCCCCTTTTGCAGACTGTCCTCTCTCCTGTGCGACCGCAACCGTACAAAGCAGCAAGAGGCTCCATATGAAGGCGCATATCCTGTCCATGATTTTCCCGGTTTAATGAATGGCCCCATCTGGCGGCCGGTAAACGGGTTTCGACAGTATAAAAATCAGGCCACCGGGTTACTTCATAGCGAGGCTGATCAACTCGGCCGTGTTTTTCACATTGGCCTTTTTCATGATGCTGGCGCGCTGATTGGCCACCGTATTGGAACTGATATCGAACTTTTCGGCAATGTCTTTGCTGCTCATGCCCTCGGTGAGGCATTTAAGGATTTGCTGCTCGCGAGGAGTGATAATTTTCCAAATGGATTTTTCCTGCACCGCTTCCTGAGCAGGACGCGTGTCGGGTACGCGGGAGAGCTGTTTGAGCAGATTTTTGATGATGACCGACGACGCGTAGGGAGGAAAATACAGCTCACCTTTCGCAATGGCGCGGATTGCTTTCAGCATTTCGTCGCGGCTCGTGTCCTTTTCAAGATAGCCCGATGCGCCGCTCAATGCCGAGGACAGCACATAGTCGGTGTTGTTGTGCATGCTGAATACCAATATTTTCACCGAAGAAAATACAGGCACGATCTGTTTGATCACATCCAGACCAGGCATTCGCGGCATCGTCAGGTCGAGCAGGATCACGTCGGGCTTTACCTTTTCGACCATATCCCACACCTCGTCCCCGTCCGAGGCTTCCCCGGCGATCACGAGGTCGTCTTCGTCTTCGAGCAGGGTGATGATGCCCTGCCTCACTACCGAATGGTCGTCTACAACTAAAATCCGAATGGGCATACGCGGTAAGCTAATCAGCAATAAGTCACTATAAATCAACCTGAACGACCAGCCTGGTGCCGCTATCTACCTTGGAAATGATTTGCATTTCGCCATGCAGCAGCTGCGTACGGGTGCGGATGTTTTCCATCCCGTTGCGGGTCAGGAACTGGCCTTCTTCTGACTTCAAATTACTAATTAAAAATCCTTTTCCGTCATCGGCGATTTCCAAAACGACGTGATTCTTATTTTGTTCCAATTTTATCTTGATCTCATCCGCATTGGCATGTTTGACGGCATTATTCAAAGCCTCCTGCGCAATGCGGTATAGCCCGATCTCCATCGGCCGCGACATCTGGATGCGCTCGCCCGTTTCGCCCTCAAATACCACCTTTACCCCCGATAGGTCCGCCGCCTGCTGGCAAAGCAGTTTCAAAGCCGACGCCAGCCCGAAATCGCTCAATACCGACGGCATGAGGTTGAAAGATATCTGCCTGGTTGTCTGGATAATATCCTGAATAAGCACCACGAGCTGGTCGAAGCGCTTCTGGTGTTTTTCGTCGTGGAACTGAACGGCTTTCAGTTTTTCCGCGTGGAGTTTCAGCCCGGTAAGCATCTGCCCGATGCCGTCGTGCAGCTCCAATGCAAAACGCTTACGTTCTTCCTCCTGCCCCTCGATCAGCGCCCCGGCACGGACGCGGTCTTCGGTCAGTTGCAGTTCGTATTTTTCTTCTTCCAGCCTGAGGAGTTCTTTTTGTGTTTCAACAAGCTGATTATTAGACTCTTTCAACTTCTGGTTCGAAAGCTGTAATGCATCTTCGGACTCGGTGAGCATCCGCACCACCCGGCGCGTCGTGTTCACCACCGGCCTGAAAATCAGCAAGCCTTCCGCCACGAGCACGAGAATGGTCATGAGATCGAGAATCCATTCGATGCGTTCGAGGTTTTCCAGTCGTTCAAAACTTTCCTTATCGAACTGAAACACAATGCTGTTCATCCGGGAAAGGAAGTCCGGCTCGCTGGCGAGTACCTCCGCCAATGCACGCTCGCGGCCGCCCTGGCCGGATGTGTCGCTGCCGATGATGCTCAGGTTGTTGTAAATGCGGTCGAAAACGGGTGTCAGCTGATGGAACATCGTGTCCAGCGGCGGGCTTTTCCAGGTAACAAATCCCCGGTCGACGGGCAACTTTTTGGAAAGCAGGTCTTCGTGGCTGTCCTTCCACAATGCGAGCAATGCGCCGAAACGCACGGAATCGTGGTGTTCAATATTGTTCACTTTCAAGATGGCCAGCTTGGTAAGGCGCTGGCTGAGCATACGCTGCCGGCCCGCCACATTCACCACGCGGCTGTCGTGGTTGAGGTTACGGATCGTCCTGCGTATCAGGAACAGCCCGCTGATGGTCAGCAAAGCCACCACACACAATGCCACCACATAAAACCGCGTGAGGTTGCCCGCTACACGCTTGTCGAGTCTTTCCATTTGCTTACTGGCCGTGGGTTGAAATCCACGGTAAATGATAGGTCTGCCGCAATCACAGTCCTACATACACGCGATTTTCCTTTACCATCACCGGGAAGGTGTTAATGCGGTATTCGTCGTCGTTCAGGCACTGTCCGGTTTGCAATGAAAAGGTTTTTTTATGAAAAGGACAAGCTACTTTCGGCTCTTCGCCCTGGCTGCCGATCATTCCGCGAGCAATGGCCATCTGCTGGCGGTGCGGGCACTGGTTGTCGGTAGCATACCATTCGCCGCGTCGGGTAAAATTGAAAATCGCGATTTGCCTGCCGCTGATAAACGCACATCCCCCTCCGTCTTCGGGAATATCGTCGACATAGCAGGCCATATGCCAGGTTACTTCATTGATTGTGTCAGTGATCGTTTCCATGATTGCTTGTAGTTTGGTCGTCCAGGCCCCGGGGGTGAAACCCCGGGGTTAAGAATGTGTTTTATCTCTTTCTGATATTAAATCTCCTTGCTGTTGCATTTTTTTAAGGCCTCCCTGGGTTGAAACCCGGGGCATTGGATTGCCGATGCTGTTCATTTGCCATTCCGATTTCGTCGGTTTTAACTGACGGGCAGTGCCCATTCGGCGGCGCGTTTCTGCTCGCGCATACCTTCGAATGCGATGCTCGGATCTTTCATCGGGGTGTTCACGAAATGCGTAAATCGTTTGCGGAGCTCCGGGCTTTCCACTACTTCGCGCCATTCGCATTTGTAGACGTCGATCAGGTTCTGCATGTCGCGTTCGAGCTCGTCGGCGATGCCCAGGACGTCGTCTACGACCACGGCTTTGAGGTAATTCATGCCGCCCTCCATCTTGTTGAGCCACGTCGCGGTGCGGGTGAGCGGGTCGGCGGTTTTGATGTAAAACATGAGAAAGCGGTCGATCAGGCGGAGACAGGTTTCCTTATCCACGTCCGTCGCCAGCAGCTGTGCGTGCTGCGGTTTGGAGCCACCATTACCGCATACGAACAGGTTCCAGCCCTTTTCGGTAGCGATGATGCCGAAATCCTTGCTCTGTGCCTCCGCACATTCACGCACGCAGCCCGACACGGCCGATTTCAGCTTATGCGGCGAGCGTAAGCCTTTATACCGGTCTTCCACCTCAATGGCGAACGACACCGAATCCTGTACGCCGAACCGGCACCAGGTAGAGCCGACGCAGCTTTTCACGGTCCTCAAAGATTTCCCGTAAGCATGGCCGCTCTCAAAACCCGCATTGATCAGTTCTTCCCAGATATCCGGCAGGTCGCCCAGGTGTGCGCCGAAGAGATCGATGCGCTGGCCGCCGGTGATCTTGGTATACAAGCCGTACCGCTGCGCCACCTGACCGATCACGATCAGTTTTTCAGGCGTAATTTCGCCGCCGGGAATGCGCGGAACGACGGAGTACGTGCCGCCTTTCTGGATATTAGCCAGGTAGCGGTCGTTCGAATCCTGCGCCACGGCCCGGTCTTTTGTAAGAATATTTTCATTCCAAAGACTCGCCAGCAGTGAGGCTACCAAGGGCTTGCACACCTCGCAGCCATCGCCCTTGCCGTGGTGGTCAAGCACGGCGCTAAATGTTTTCAACCCGTTCATTTTCACCAGGTCCAGCAGCTCCTGGCGCGAATAATCGAAATGCTCGCACACGACATTGCGGACATACACGCCCTTTTCCTTCAGCACACCTCCTATCAGGTCCTTCACCATCGGAATGCAGCCGCCGCAGCCGGTACCGGCCTTGCAGCATTTTTTGAGCGCATCCACGGTAGTATGGCCATTTTCGCCTACTTCATGGCAAATCATGCCCTTGGTGACGGCCTCGCACGAGCATATGAGCGCGTCGTCGGGCAGGCTCATCACACCCGCGCCCGCTTCCTCGCCCCCGCGGGAGCCGAGAATGAGGTCTTCCGAATCGGGCGGCAGGATCGTTTTGTTTTTGCAGGTTTGAAGGAGCATATTGTACTGCTCCGCCTCGCCTACGAGGATTCCGCCGAGCAAAGTCTTGCCGTCGGAACTCACATTAATGCGTTTATAAATCCCCTTTGCCTTGTTTTCGTAACGGATCGTGCGGCAAGCGGGCTCTTCCACGAACGGATCGCCGAAGCTGGCCACATCGGTACCGATCAGTTTCAGCTTGGTTGACATATCGAAGGGTTGAAAATCCTTTTCCCCTCCGGTGATCAGCGTCGCCACCACATCGGCCATTTCGTAGCCCGGCGCGATGAGGCCGTAGATCATATGGTGCGCCAATGCACATTCGCCGATGGCAAAAATGGCCGGATCGGACGTTTGCAGCTGGTTATTCACGACAATGCCGCCCCGGGGGTGCGTTTCGAGGCCCGCGATTCTGGCGATCTCGTCACGCGGGCGGATACCCGTGGAGATCACGAGCATATCCACGTCGAGGAAGCTGTTATCGGCAAACTGCATGCCCGCAATGCGCTCGTCGCCCTGGATTTCCTGTGTACTTTTGGATAAATGTATCTGCAAACCCAGCGATTCCAGCTGGCTTTGGAGCATCCGCGAACCGGCATCGTCGATCTGCCGGGGCATAAGGCGCGGGGCAAATTCCACGACGTGCGCCTCTTCCAGACCGAGGTCCAGCAGCGCCTTGGCGGCTTCCAGGCCCAGCAATCCGCCGCCGAGCACGGCACCTTTCCGCGCTTTCTTGGCATACGACTGGATCAGTTCGAGGTCCTCGATGGTACGGTACACGAACACCCCGTCCTTTTCGACACCGGGGATCGACGGCACGAACGCGCCAGAGCCCGTGGCCATGATGAGATAGTCATAATAAACTATATGTCCATGGTGCGATCGGACCAGTTTTTCCTCCCTGTCGATATCCACCACGGGATCGGACAAAAACAGCCTGATGCCGTTCTCTTCATACCATCCTGCGCCAGCCATGGAAAGGTCATCGGCCGATTTACCGGCAAAAAATTCGCTCAAATGCACTCTGTCGTAGGCAGCGCGCGGCTCTTCACCGAAAACGGTGATTGAAAATTGCTGACCTTCTTTTCTTTTTGAAAGGAGCTTTTCACAGAATTTGTAGCCCACCATACCATTGCCTACGACTACGATCCGGGTGTCTGAAACAGTTTTCATAGTAAATAATAACTATTAATTTGTGAAAACAGAATTATTTTATTGTATTATTTTAATTTTAGACGTGTTTTATCATCTTATCGATAAGTCAAAAGTAAATCGCATTTTCTCGATTTCCTAATTTTATATTCGTATTTATGGTCAAAAACAAACATAATTTTTGGCAAAATGATTGTTTTATAAAATTTCACTAGTAAATTTGAACCAACAATTGATATAGTAACAAAATACTACATATAGTACATTTCTAATATTCACCCTATTATATATAAGAGATGGAAGCCAAACTGACACTGGTAGGAGCCGGCCCCGGAGATAGCGAACTGATCACCCTGAAAGGCATGCGGGCATTGCAATCGGCCGATGTGGTACTTTACGACGAACTGGCCAACGCGGCATTCCTGGAATTCGCACCGGCACATGCATTGAAAATGTATGTCGGCAAAAAAGTGGGACAGCCTTCCTTCTCGCAGGGCGAGATCAACGGCCTCATCGTACGACTCGCCCGCAAGCGCGGCCACGTGGTGCGGCTCAAAGGCGGCGACCCATTCGTGTTTGGACGGGGGCACGAGGAAATGGAATACGCCCGCGACCACGGCATTCCGTGCACCATGGTGCCCGGCATCACCAGCAGCATCGCCGTACCGGCCTCCCTCGAAATACCCGTAACCCGCCGCGGGGCAAGTGAAAGCTTCTGGGTGATCACCGGAACGACGCAGGCGGGCGAACTTTCGGACGACATCCGGCTCGCCGCCCAGTCCAAAGCGACGGTGATCGTATTGATGGGATTGAATAAACTGGAAGAAATTTGTGCATTATACAAACACTTCGGACGCGGGCATTTGCCGATGGCCGTGATCCAGAACGGCACCCGGCCGGATGAAAAGAGCGTCGTGGGACAGGTTTGGGAAATGCCGCGACTGGTACGCGAAAGCGGTATCAGCACACCGGCGATCATGGTGATGGGCGAGGTCGTCGCACTCAGCCCCGCCTATGCATTGGAATACCTGCAAAATATGCAGATGGCTTTTTGACATGCTTTCACTCCAACCTAAACATGATAAACAATGAAAAAAGCGCTCCTTTTGCTGGGCATGAGCGTGGCCGGTATGCTGGCCACCACGCGGACAATGGCCCAATTCAGCCTTTCGGGACAGCTGCGGACCCGGACCGAACTCCTCGACGGACAGGGCACGATGCTTTCCAAAGGTGAAAAACCGGCCTTCTTCACCTCCCAGCGCACCCGCCTCAATGCGGGCTACAAGGGTTACCGGACGCAATTTTTCGTAGCCGTGCAGGATGTGCGCGTGTGGGGACAGGACGCTTCCAGCAATAACCGCATCACCAATCCGGCATTGAACGGCCTGATGCTGCACGAAGCCTGGGGCGAGATCAGCCTGCTCGACACGAACCAGACGAAGCTCGGCAAGGAGTTCGCATTGAAAATCGGTCGCCAGGAATTCCTCTACGACGACAGCCGCGTGCTCGGCAATCTGGACTGGCTGCAACAAGCCCGGCGCCATGACGCGGCATTGCTGAAATATGGAAATAACGGTTTTACCGCACATCTGGGCGTTGCGTATAACCAAAACCGTGAGCTCAAAAGCGGCACTTTGTACGACGGCGTGCCGGCCGGTTATCCTGCGGGAACGAACGGCATCGGCACGATGTACAAGTCGTTGCAGTTTTTGTACCTGGGCAAAAAATTAAAACAGGGAAATGCCTCTTTCCTCGTTGTGAAGGATGATTTTCAAAAATATACATTGGATACGGCGGGTGTGAAAAAGCTCGCAAACGGCGTACGCAGCCGCGTGACGTTCGGGCCTTACTTGCAAACGAAAATCGGCAAGAGCTGGACGGTGACCGCCAATGCATTCTACCAGGTCGGCAAAGATAAGGATGGCGCTTCGCTAAGCGCGTACATGTATTCTGTCCGGGGGCTGTATGCGATGAACCGGGTATTTTCCATTGGCCCCGGCTTCGACTACACCTCCGGAACAGCATCCGGTTCGCGCAAAAGCCACACATTCGACCCGCTTTACGGCACGCCGCACAAGTTCTGGGGGCAAATGGACTACTTCTATGCCGCGAACGCATTCGGCAAAGGCGGGCTTTCGGACGTGTACATCAGTACGACGATCAAAGCCTCCGAAAAGCTCTCGATCAATACAGATCTGCACCATTTCGCGAGTGCGGCACAGGTACGCGTGGCTGATAACCAGAAACTTTCATCGGCATTCGGCGAGGAACTCGACATCATCGCGAATTACAACCTGACCAAGACCATCAGCTTCCAGGGTGGCTACTGTACCTTCATTTCCACCAGCAGCCTTGCACAGGTAAAAGGTGTGAAGAACCCGCAGAAAATGTCCAACTGGGCTTATCTGATGATCAATATCAAACCTGAATTCCTGAAATAAGTCTGTCCTAACCAACATTTCAAACTCTTATTACTATGGAAACGACCAACAAGCCGCTTGAAAAACTCAACATATTCAGCTTCCGGGGCGTACAGATGCGAACCTTCCACCTCACCTGGATGGCGTTCTTCCTTTGCTTCTTCGGATGGTTCGGACTGGCCCCGCTGATGACGGTCATCAAAACCGACCTGGAACTCACCAAACCGCAGATCGGCAACATCATCATCGCGTCCGTGGCCGCGACGGTGATCGCCCGCATCGCTATCGGCAAGCTTTGTGATACCTGGGGGCCGCGTAAAACCTACACCGCATTGCTGGGGCTCGGCTCCATTCCCGTGATGACGGTAGGTTTGGTGGATTCCTATGAAGGCTTTCTGCTTTTCCGTCTCGCCATCGGGGTGATCGGCGCGTCGTTTGTGGTGACGCAGTACCATACTTCCGTCATGTTCGACAAGAAGATCGTCGGAACGGCGAATGCAGTGGCGGGCGGCTGGGGTAACCTGGGCGGCGGGATCACCAATATGGTCATGCCGCTGATTTTCGCGGCATTCGTCGGCGCTGGCTACCTGCCCGAATCAGCCTGGCGGATCGCCATGGTCATTCCCGGCGCGGCACTGCTGATCTTCGCATTCGTCTATTACTTCTTCACCAAAGACACGCCTGCCGGCAATTTCGAAGACCTGGCCGTTGCCAACGCCAAAGCCGCGAAAACGAAAGGCACATTAGGCATCGCCATGCGCGATCCGCGTACGTGGGCATTGTTTCTTGCATATGGCGCATGTTTCGGCATAGAAATCACTTTCGACAATGTAGCGGCATTGTATTTCTTCGACAACTTCAATACCTCACTGGCAACGGCGGGTATCCTGGCAGGTACATTCGGCTTTATGAACATTTTCGCCCGCGCCGTGGGCGGCATTGTAGCGGATAAGGTAGGCAGCAAATGGGGAATGCTGGGCAAGGGCCGTCTGCTGGCATTGTTGCTCGTCCTCGAAGGGATCGGCATCGCATTGTTCGCGCAGAGCGGCAGTATTGTCGGCGCGGTGATTACGATGCTTTGCTTCGCGATGTTTTTGAAAATGGCGAATGGCGCTACTTACGCGATCGTACCATTCATTAATCAAAAGGCGATCGGTTCCGTAAGCGGGATTGTGGGCGCAGGCGGCAATGTAGGTGCGGTACTGGCAGGTTTCCTGTTCAAATCGAGCACCATCAGCTATTCGCAGGCATTCATGTATATCGGCGTAGCCATTGCTTGTGTGGCTGCTGTTGTGGCATTGATCAATTTTGAGAAAACAGAGCGCATCACGGCAGAAACTGGCCAATTGGAACCAGTGACCATTGATTAAAATCGACTGCAATGAACTGGGAGCTCATTCGCAAAAAATGCCACAGAGTGGCTGCCTGTTTATAGCAAACCCAAAATGCCAATGTATCACCGGACTCCCAAGGAGTTTCCTGATAACAAAAGAGGTGGTGCCACCCAGGAGGCCCGCCGGGGCCAAAACGGCAACCCTCCGGGCCAACAAAAAATCCCATTGCCCCGGGTTTTAACCCGGGGATCCAAATAAAAGAGAAGAAAATATTGCAGCATCAATCCCCATAACCCCAGGTTTCAACCTGGGGATCAACCCAGAAACCATGAAACCAACCCCGGCATCCTACAAATCGACCTGCTGCTACTGTGGAGTAGGCTGCGGGGTCGTGGTGACGAAAGAGAATAATGGGCAGCTGAGCCTGGAAGGGGATCAAGAACATCCTTCCAATAAGGGCATGCTGTGCTCCAAGGGCATGAACCTGCATTATACGGTAATGGACCAGTCGGACCGGCTACTGTACCCGCAGGTGCGGCTGAACCGTTCGATGCCATTGCAGCGGGCGAGCTGGGATGAGGCTTTGGAGCGTACAGCGGCAGTTTTTAAAGCATTAATTAAAAAATTCGGGCCCGACTCCGTGGCGTTTTATGTATCGGGACAATGCCTCACCGAGGAGTATTATCTGGTGAACAAGCTGATCAAAGGCTTCATCGGGACCAACAATATCGATACCAACTCCCGCCTGTGCATGAGCTCGGCGGTGGTGGGCTACAAGCTGTCACTGGGCGAGGATAGCGTTCCGGTTTGCTACGACGACATCGAGGCGGCCGACGTCATGTATGTAACCGGCGCTAACCCCGCCTGGTGCCACCCCATTATCTGGCGGCGCGTGGAAGCCCACAAAACGGCGAATCCGGCTACCAGAATCATTTGCGTGGACCCGCGCGTGACCGACACCGCACGCTCGGCCGACCTGCACTTGCAGATCCGCCCCGGTACCGACATTGTCCTCAACAATGCGATCGGCCGTTTGCTGATCGAAAACGATTATCTCGATGAGCGGTTTATGGCTGACCACACCGATGGTTTTGATCTATTCCGGCTACAAGTAATGCAGCGCACATTGGCGGAAGCGGCCGACATTTGCGGTATCCCTTCCGCCGATATTGCCTTGGCCGCCGAATGGATCGGCCGCTCGAAAGGCTTTCTGTCCTTCTGGACCATGGGATTGAACCAATCGGTAATTGGCGTGAATAAAAACCTTTCGCTCATCAACCTGCATTTGATCACCGGCAAAATCGGTAAGCCGGGCAATGGGCCATTCTCGCTCACCGGCCAGCCGAACGCTATGGGCGGTCGCGAGACGGGCGGCCTCGCCAACATCCTTCCCGGCCACCGCGAGGTCGTAAATGCTGAACACCGTGAGGAAATGGAGCAGTTTTGGAAAACTCCGGTTCGCATTGCCGACAAACCGGGCCTTACCGCTACCGAAATGTTCGAGGCACTGGCCGACGATAAGCTGAAAGCGATTTGGATCATCAACACCAACCCGATGGTGAGCATGCCGGATATCAATGCCGTAGAAAATGCATTGAAAAATTCCCGTTTCGTCGTCGTGCAGGATGTTTCCAATCGCGCCGACACCGTGCAGTTTGCCGACGTGGTGCTCCCGGCGGCGGCCTGGCTCGAAAAGGACGGCACGATGACGAACGCCGAGCGCCGCATCACCTATTTACCCAAAGCCCTCGAAGCACCGGGAGAAGCGCTGCCCGATTCGGAAATTCTTTGGCGTTTCGCGCAGAAAATGGGGTTTGAAGACGCCTTCAACTACCAAAACACCTCAGAAGTTTACGACGAATACGTCCAAACAACCAAGGGAACAACCCTCGACGTGACGGGCGTAAGTCACCATTTGCTAAAAGAAAAACGCAGCATCCAATGGCCGCTACCCGCAACAGGCAGCCAGCCATCAACAATCAGCGGTCAGCCGTCGGTCGTCGGCGGTCAGCCATCAGCAATCAGCGGTCAGCCATCGGCGGTCGGCAGTCAGTCGTCAGCGGTCGGCAGTCAAGAAGGCACCAAACGCCTCTTCACAGACCATCAGTTTTATACCAAAAACAAAAGAGCCCAAATCCACGCCGTACCGGATGAAAACCATTCCGAACCGACAGATAATCTCTTCCCGTTGGTTTTAACAAGCGGAAGAATCCGTGACCAGTGGCACACTATGACCAAAACGGGCCGTGTTGCGAAACTGAACAAGCATATCCCGCAACCTTTCCTGCAAATCCATCCCGAGGACGCGCGCGAGCGGGGCATTACGGAAGGCAGCCTGGTGACCGTGAGCGGCCGCCGCGGGGAGGTGCGCGTGAAGGCGCAGATTACGGAAGATGTGCGGAAAGGCCTGTGCTTCCTGCAGATGCATTGGGGGAAAATACTGGGCAGCAACCTGGCCCGCGCCAACAACCTCACCAGCCCGCTGGTAGACCCGAAATCCAAGGAACCGGATTTCAAATTCACAGCCGTGCAGGTGGCATTATACCAAAAGCCATTTGAAAAAATCATCATCGTCGGCGCCGGATCGGCGGGTTTAGGCTTTATCAATGCCTATCGCCAGCTGAATGCGGACGACGAGATCCATGTTTTTTCCAAAGAAATATACCCGTTCTATAACCGGGTTATGCTCCCCGACTACATCAGCGGCTCGCAAACGTGGGAGCAGCTCGTAAAACTGCGCGAGGACCAGTTTGCCGAAAACCGGATTACCGTGCACAAGGGCGTGAGCATCGTGCATATCGATCGCAAACACAAAACGCTCATCGACAGCAACGGCACGGAGCACCATTACGACAAGCTCATCCTCGGCATGGGCAGCAAGGCATTCACGCCCAAGGGCGTGCCCGACTTGCCCGGGATATTCAATATGCGCTCGCGGCTCGATGCCGACTCGCTGCTGCCGTTCCTGAAACAGCCCGACCCGCACGCGGTGATCGTCGGCGGGGGCATTCTGGGATTGGAACTGGCAGCTTCGTTCCGCGAAATGGACGTGAAAGTGACAGTTATCCAGCGTAGCGGCCGGTTCATGGAACGGCAGCTCGATCCGCTGGCGAGCGAGTTACTGTACCAGGAACTGCTCGACCGCGGGATCGAATGTTATTTCAATGACGAAGTGGCCACCTTCACCGGATCGGACACCGTGGAAGGGATCAGGCTCAAATCGGGGCGGAAAATTGACTGTCAGGTGGTTGTGCTGGCAATCGGTACCGTCCCGACCATTGATCTCGCCAGGGAGGCGGGCCTGGAATGCAAGCGCGGCGTGGTGGTGAACGACTACATGCAAACCTCCGATCCTGCCATTTACACGGCGGGGGAAATCGCCGAATGGAACGGGCAAATGTGGGGCATTACCCTCGCCGCCGAGCAACAGGCAGAAGTGATCGCACATTACCTGGCGGGGGATATTTCGCAGCCTTACAAAGGCAGCACGTCGATGAACATCCTGAAAATGGAAGGGTTACACCTTTGCAGCATTGGTATGACCGACGCCCCGGCCAACGATCCCGCGTACGAGCAGATCGTATTTATAGATAAATCAAAGCATTATTACAAAAAATGCATCGTGCACCGCGACAGGCTCGTGGGCGCGATCCTGATCGGCGATAAGAACGAATTCCTCGAATTCCGCGACCTGATTTCGAACGGTGTGGAGCTTTCGGAAAAGCGCCTGCAACTGCTGCGCGCCAGCCAGAAAGCCGAGCCGCTGATGGGGAAACTGGTCTGCTCGTGCAACAACGTGGGCCAGGGCAACCTGGAAAAGGCCATTGCAGGCGGCTGCGGCGATTTCCAGCGGCTCTGCCAGACCACCGGCGCCGGCACAGGCTGCGGCTCCTGCCGGCCGGAAGTGCGTTCGATACTTGAAAAGGCGTTGGAGGCGAGTTTGGTAACGAATTGAAATTGGGTCAGGTGTGGTCAAGTATGGTCAGATATAGTCAGGAATTGTCAGGTGTAGTCTTTGAGGGCATTTATTGTAAGAAGGAGGGCCCGATGGAGCCGAAAGGTTTCTGGTTACTTAACTCCTATAAACAGGGTGCTCCTCCCGAGCCTACAATGCCCGACCATGTTAATGAGTGAGTGAAATTGGCAACACCTGACCATACCTGACAACACTTACCACAAAACCGTAACAACAATGCGCGACTACTATAACATCAAAATCAACCTGCCGGGCGGCATTGCTTCGCCGGGGTTTCTGAAAGACGTGCTTTCGGCGGCTTGGAACGCGCATGTCCGCAAGGTACGGTTCGGCTCGCGGCAGCAGCTGCTGATGACGGTGCATTATGAAGAAATGCGGTTTTTGGAAAGTGATTTTAAAAAACTCGGCGTTTTTTACGAGGTTAATACCGACCGGCGGCCTAATATCGTGAGCTCCTATTGCGGCGAGGAGGTTTTCCGGACCGGGCAATGGCTCAACGCGAGCGAGTACCATTCGGTCCTCGACAGTTTCGAGCTCGACCGCGGGCTACGGCAGGATATGTTGCCAGGTTTGAAAATCAACATTTCGGATTCCAACCAGAGTTTCACGCCGTTTTTTACGGGTAATCTCAACTTCATTTCCTCACCCGAACCGCATTTTTGGTACTTATATGTACGGTTGAAGCAAACCAATACGGTTTTTAAATGGCATGAACTGATTTACACCAACGAGATCGGCCGACTGTCGAAAGTGTTCGAAGAATGCATGCTCGGCGAAGGCATTCATGATGAAAATGCATTGAAAACGGCGGTGAACGGGCATATCCGCTATGTTTCGAAGCCCGCGCAACACGACCTTGAACTACCTTCTTTTTCATTGCCATACTATGAAGGTTTCAACCGCTACGAATCCCGTACATGGCTGGGCCTGTACCGCCGCGACGAGGAATTTTCGATCGAATTCCTGCTGGACGTCTGTGCCTTGTGCCTGAAAACACGCGTGGGAGAAATATGTACAACACCATGGAAGTCACTGGTTATCAAAGGCATTGAAGACCCGCACCGCGAAGCGTGGAGCAATATTCTGGGCAAGCACAATATCAATGTCCGCCATGCCGCTAACGAGCTCGCCTGGCAGACGGAAGACCATCATGCAGAAGGTGCCGCGCTGAAAAACGAGCTGATCCGGCATTTTTCCAAAAACGACACCCGCACTTTCGGCCTCTGCTTCGGCATTCAGACGCGCCCGAAATCGGAAGTGTTCGGCTCGATATTGATCCGCAAACGGCCGTTGCTGCGGATCGGGCAGCTGCCGCTTTTCAGCGTGTACGACCTTTATTATACCGAACATTTCAACCCCAACAGCCGCTCGCAGGTGCTGTTTGAGAAGGGGTTGTTCAAAATACATTTGCCTGCTCAGCTGGAACGTCTTTGCAGGCGGTTTAACAATCAGCGATCGAGGGAAGCGCTGAAAACTATGCTGTCCGAGCCCGACGAAGCCAAAACGGCCGTCGGATTAGCGAAGACGGTGCACCAATGCCCCGATTGCCTGACCATTTATGATCCCGAGTATGGCGACGTGCTCGGAGATATCCCTCCCGGGACCGCCTTCGAAGACCTTCCGGCAACGTATTGCTGCCCCACCTGCGACAGCGGCAAGGACGCTTTCACCGCCATTGAACTAACAAAATCTTCTCACCTGGAACCCGCCTGATAATGAACACGATAACAACCATCGAGACACGCTATTTCGCATTCGAACGTGATTTTGTCGATAGCCTCCGCTGCATTCCAATGATCGTGCGGTACAAGCTGGATACCTGCCGCGTCAAATTGCAACTATCCGACTGGGCCAAATTCAATTTCGATGAAAAGGATTTGCTTGCCGAAATGCCCTGCCACGCGCCTGATGAAGTTGAAATGTACGCCGATTACGTGAACGAACTCGTATGGAAATACACCAGTACTGTGCCCAGCCTGCTCCAAAACCTCGATCCAGCGTGGGTACGCATGCACGTACCTGCGGAAGTGCACGAGCGCACGCATGAATGGAACTGCCCCGTCATTTCCGCCACCCAATGGACGCAACTCAATGAACTAGAACGCTTTGCACTGGTCAAACTGAGCCGCTCGGGGCACGAAGGAAGAAATTTCCCTCGCGCGCTGGCGGAGTTCGGACTGGCAACGGCTTGTTAGTTTTGAGGCTTCGACTTTACTTTTCTGCAATATGACGGGCGGTAAGCAATTTCCGCAACTCCGCCTGGACATTTCCGGATGATGGCCGTTCCGCATGTGCCGCCACCATCCGTCCGTCCCCATCGATCAGCAAGTAGCGCGGAATGCCCGAGACGTGATACAGATTCCAGATGGATTGCGGGCCATTCGTGCCATGAAGCATATGAAGCCCATTCGGCACTTTTTTGCCGGCCATCATTTTCTTCCAGGCCAGGGTATCCTGATCCACCGACACATACAGGAACGCGACCTTGTCATTGCCTTTAAACTCTTCCTGCATTTTTTGAGAGTCTGGAAACTCTTCGATGCAGTACCCGCACCAGGTTGCCCAAATATCGACGTAAACGATTCTCCCCCGCAAATCCGACAATGCCAGCTTCTTACCGTCGGGTGTGAGGCCGCTAAAATCCGGCGCGGGTTTACCAGGGCCGATTTTTTCCCATTTCGCAACGTCTTCGTGAATTGCATTTTTAAAATCGTCAGAACCGAGTTCCTTTCCAAGTTTCCTTGCCGTTTTCAACAAATCAGGTGTAAGCCCGTTCATCGCAATCTGGACATGAACGCCCATGGCGCGAACGAGATCTTCGACTAGCCCGGGGTACTTCGCAGCTTTTATTTTTTGTTCTACCAATATTGGGAAAATAGTTTCCAGGCTATCACCGTCTACTTCCTTATTTTCTTCATAAATCGCATCGCTGATCTCGTTCCTGTAAAACTGTGAGGCAATCAGGGCGTAATCGAACATACCTGTTTGGATTGCCATTGTATCGACCGGTATTTTCGATACAAACTTCCTGACCTGTGCCGGGATTTCCGCAGAATCTTTTCCAATTGCGAAATTGAATTGGTAGAAAGCGACATGCATATCCATTTGCCGCTTGATCAAATCCAGTCGTTCGGCCGGAATTTGATCGTCCGGTTTCAGTTGAGTCAATAGCTGATCATAATAGCTTCGCAGCGAATCTTTTGCTTTCAGGAATTCATCGGGCGGCAAATGAAAATAATATTTACCATTCCATTTATCGAAGTCGTTCCTATTCTGCTGTGCTTCATGATAAGCCTGATTAATCGCAGCACCATCGCCTTCAAACTGTATATCAACCTTTGTCCCGTTGGCAGAAGGCACAATGACGACATCGTCACCGGGATATAGCAACATACCTGCCGAAATAACATCTCCATTGAGATAGGCAAAGACCGGCGCATCTACCGGAACTTCCAATACGCCTTTTCCGGCACTATCCAACCTAACCCTTCCAAGGATAATGCCATCCATACTCACCATATTCACCCGGCCGACTCGCACCGTATCACCCGCAGCCTTCGGATAATGCACCGATATTCGAACCGAATTACTTTTCTTTCGCCCACAGCCAGCCAATTGAAAAAGAATACCTATAAACAGCAAATACAATAAAAATCGATGGCCCATTTGATCTGACGTTATGTTGAAGGAAGTTTTCGAGTCAATACGCCAATAAAATGGATCTTGTGGAGATAATATTATTCTTTTAAAAATTTAACATTTATTATTTCACCCGTCGTATCGCGGCGAAGTGTGAGGAAATATAGACCGGACGACAGATGCGAGACATTCAAATGCATTGTTCCATTTGCATTAGTAATTCTTTCCGCATTTACAGGAAATCCATTCCCGGAAATGCTGGTGATTGAAACCGGATGCAATACCATTTGCTGATCCGGTAATTTAATTTGCAAAACAGACTGCACCGGGTTGGGTGCAGCTACAATGCCTTTTGCATTCATACATTTAGCCGACACAATCCGTGTTTCCTGCATTTTCCCATCCTCGTCAAATTCCTTAATCCGGTAATAACCATAGTTATA
This sequence comes from Dyadobacter beijingensis DSM 21582, assembly GCF_000382205.1. Lineage (GTDB taxonomy): Bacteria > Bacteroidota > Bacteroidia > Cytophagales > Spirosomataceae > Dyadobacter > Dyadobacter beijingensis. The sequence goes on along the minus strand of NZ_KB907786.1, from coordinate 1,443,075 downwards.
AACCGATTCAACGTTGAAGGAATAATCATTTCTCACATTCGAATTACCAACCGCCTCAACCATTCCGATAGCATTCCATTGCCGGGCGTCTTTACTGGCCTGTATTTCAAAGTAATCCGCATTCACTTCTTCCGCCGTTTGCCATGTCAGCCGTGCATTGCTGCCCTGGCATGCGATGTCAAAGCGGCTAAAAGTTACCGGCAGCGGGCCCGATGTTTTCGTAAGCGTGTTGTTGCGGGTAATAAGCCATACATCCGGGTCGAAAACGACCTCTGTGGCTTCAAATCCCAGATTATCTACAAAAAACTGGCCGTTGACCATGTTGTTCAGCACGACCAGCTTTTGCTGGTTCGTAGTCGTATTTCGGAACAGGAGCGGTACCGGGAGCTGGAAGAAGTTCACCGACGCGTGCGATTGTGTCTGGTTCAGTCTTACCTGCACGGAGTTACCTGTCGGGTACCACTCCACCTGGTACGACGGGTAGCCTTGCCCGGTGAACCACTGGTTGAAAAAATAGGTCAGGTCGATGCCGCTGGCAGCTTCGAGGTGGCTTTTCAAATTGGCCGTCGTCACGTACCCGTAAGCGAGCGCGGGGTCGTGGATGTAGTTGTTCACTGCCGTGAAAAAGGTGGCGTCGCCCAGAATCCAGCGCAGCATGTAGAGCAAATGCGAGCCTTTGAGGTAAGTAAGCCGGTTGCTGAAAATGCGGTTCACGTCGTTCACATTGTCGACCCACACCGACCCGCCCGGCTGCGAAGTGATATTGTTGATCTCGATCGTCCGGCTGGATTTCGTATTGAGCGGATATTTGGCCTCCATATAAATGCTCGCCAGGTGGGTCGCGAAACCTTCGTTGAGCCAGATATCCTGCCAGCTCCCGCAAGTCACCTTGTCGCCAAACCATTGATGCCCAAGCTCATGCGCAATAAGCGTTTCCGACATATTGACCATAAAAGAGCATGTCTGATGTTCCATTCCGCCGCCCCAGCCGAACTGCACATGGCCGTATTTCTCGTTTTTGAAAGGATAATCCCCGAACAAATTGCTGTATTGTACCATCGCATTCAGGGTGTTCTGCACGCCGCCCTGGAAAGTCACCTGGCTTTCGGGGTAACAATAAGTCTTCATCGGCACGCTCGTGCTGCCGATCATGACGCTGGCATCCAGCACATTATAATTTGTCACCGCAAATGCCACCAGGTAGCTGGCAATCGCGTATCGGTGCATCCAGTGCGTCCGGGTTTTCGATCCGGCCAGGGGCGTTTCGCTCCTTAGCAGGCCGTTCGAGGCGGCTTTGTAAGCTGCGGGATGTGTAATAAAAATGTCGACGGAATCGGCCTTATCGTCGAGGCCGTTCTTGCAGGGCCATCAGTCGCGGCTGCCGTAGGGCTCGCTCAGCGTCCATAGCACCGGCGTCGCGGAAGGCCCGTGCGTAGAGACCACAAACGCCCCGTTGGACGCCGGCGGGACACCTTCATAGCTGATAGTGATCGAATCTTTCACCCCCTGCGCAAGCGGTGCGAGTAATGTGATCGTGAGCGCGTCGGCCGCGTGCGTGAATGCCACATTACTTCCATGCTGCTGCACCGACGACACCGTCAGGGCACTTGCAAGATCCAGCGTGATACTATTCCCCGCCGCTGTCATGACAAAATGAGGCGTTACTACCCCTTTTATGTAATTAACTGCCGGATCCACATCCCATTGACAGCGGTAATACCTGACATCAAAGTTATTGGATGCCATGACCCGCAGCGGCGACGCCGCGAGCCGCAAGCCTGCCTGCCGGCTCTCCATCGAGGCAATGTCGGCAGTGGAAATGTCTGTTGCAGGCTCCTGCGCAAACACGCGCAGGCACAGGCAGGTAAAAAGAATCAGGAAAGGTGTTTTCATAGCGCGCCATTTGCTGTAAACAAATCATTGTGAGCACACTAACTTAACCAATCGGCGACAAATCTCCCCGATTTTCCCACTAAATGTTCTAACGGCAGTTTTTTAATCTGTACCGGTCAGGCCCGCGCAAAATCCGATGAGCTTTCGGAGATCCGCCTCATTGTTGTAGTCGATTCGGTTTCTGCTCATGTACCGCGCGAGCCCGCGCCGGTGGCGGGCATACACGGTGAGGAATGTACGTCGCGATGCAGGGCGTACAATTCTGTTTCGATCCATGAGAAAATAAGTCGTTTTTACCCGCGACGGCTGCCCCGAAGCATTGTTCTGCCACTGAAAATTCCCTTCCCTGTTGCTCACCAGCAAACCCGGACTGCCCTCTCCCGCCGATGCCGAATAGTGCTGACCGGAATGGCTAAGACCGTTCCCGGCGGCCTCCGATTGCGTCCTGGCCGCCAGCATCACGTCGCCGGCAACATCGATTACTTCCATATCCGAATCCTTTTCAGTCAGGAGAAAGGTACGTCCCGCCGTTTCGATACGATCGATGAGGTATTTTCCTGTAAAAAGCATCGTATCCGCCTGCAGGCTCAGAAACTGCATTTGACCCTGTATGCGATGATAATTGAGGAAAGCCTCGCGCCGGGTACCGTTGCGGAAATAAACTGTCCCCTTCCCAAACTCCGGAAAACGATAAGGAGCCATCCGACCGGCCTGCGATGCCTGGGCTTTATCGGGAGAATCAGCGGCGCAAACGTTTACGAGAACGTTCAGAAACAAGACAATTTGGGAACTGATAATAGCAAACAAGCGTGTTTTCATGGTGGCCTTGGAAAACGGTGATCACTACAACTATCTGTATTTAAAGACGTTGTAACCTCGTTTCGATACTCTCTTGGATGCTATTTTTTTACAAAAATCTCATAAAAAAAACCGGCACAGCCCGCTTGCCGGATACAGTATGTCGAAATATTCAACAATTCAGGGCCGGAAATTTGCGCGGAATCAAAAATATTCGTCATATTAATACTACATTCATTTTGACAAAACGTATATATTGCCGTTCAAACGGCTAGTTTGAACCAGTCGACGTCAGATCATCATTAAACCTGGAACAGTGGCACGGTTTTGGCGCCTATACGTTCAACATCAACATTGTATATGATGGAAATCGGAACAATCAAAGCGGTACACATTTACAGCCATTTGCAGTATCACGTAACCGCCGAACTAGAACTAAACCTCAAAGGAGTAAAGTATACATTTGGCGGCCACAAAACATTTCTTTCGGGCATGTATGGCGGCGGGCCTTCCGACGCGCCATACCTGGGAAGGTTTCTCTTTCGGTGCATGCAGATATGCAAGGTCGACAGCTGGGACCAGTTAAAAAGCTCCAAAGTACTCGTTGAAGTAAGGAACGGCATTGTCTCTGCCATCGCCGACGTATCGGGCACAAACTGGTTCAATCCCGTCAAGGAATTCCAGGCGATGGATCAGGAAAAAGATCAGACCGAATCTTCGCCGAAAGACGATCGAAATTCGTGACGCTCCGGTTGCTCAGTAATCCTGCCACTGCCTATTCCAACCTGATCTGGTAAACACCATCTTCTGCTCTCTCCGTTACCGCCAGTTCGAGATGTTCCTTCTGATTGGCCCTCAGATAATTCTCGATCACCAGGATCGCCTCATTCTCAGATTCCGCCCCGGATACCGCCAGCACCACCCCCGGTTCCAGCCTGCCTGATTTATCTTGGTTCGTTACGCTTGGCATGATTGGGTTGTTTTTAGTTTGAATTGATTCAATAAGCGCCGGGCGTCCTGAGACACCCGGCGCTGAATTTTCCATACCAGGACTATTATTTCCGGGGAATGCTTGTACCCGTTCCACCCGAACTCGGTGTGGTAGTACTGCCCGGCACGGTCGATGACGGGATCGTCGTGCTTTGCGGTACCGAATTAGGGTTGGTAGTCGTTCCCGGAACGGTGCTCCTAGGGACATTACGGTTATTCGGGTTAGTGCTCTGTTGCATATTACCCGGCGTAGTTCTTGGCACGCTCGTCGGGTCTGTCGGGGTTACCGGCACGGTCGATGGCGAAGTGGTTGAGCCAGGAGATGTTACGCTGCCTGGGGTAGTAGTGTTGCCAGGTGTCGTTGCGCTGCCCGGCACGGTGCTCGAAGGTACTGTCGTGGGCTGCGTAGTGTTGCTTGGCGTCGTTGTCGGCGATGGTTGTGTTACCGTGCTGCCCGGCCTTACTGCACCGGGGAGGTCCGACGGCTGCACAGTACTGCCGGGGACTGTTTTCGGTTGCGTCGTATTGTTCGGATAGGTCGATGGCTGCGTGGTACTTGGTACCGTGCTGCCGGGAACGGTGCCCGATGGCGAGGTCGAAGGCGTCGACGTCTGGGCAAATGCCGCAGATGAACCGATGATCGTTAACGCAATGATATTCAACTTCAAAGCTTTCATGATGATGTATGTTTAGTTGATGAACATTTCAATTATGAGGTGAGACATTAAAAAGAATCGTACCAGCGCCCCGCATTTAACATTAAATTTTCAAATCGGCAGCGACCGTAGACCGTGGTTCGTATTTGGCTTAAACACCCCCCTAAATCGGCGTTTTTACACATCCTATTTGCCTGATTTATTGATGAGATTTGTATAAACTAAATCCGGAAAGGAATGGAAAAGCAATTGGACACCATGGCCGACAGATTGGAGGAAAGCCTCGCAACACATCGCATCGTTTCGCAGGAAGAATGGACAAAAGCGCGCAAAGATCTCCTCAAAAAAGAGAAAGAACTCACCCGCCTGAGCGACGAATTGAGCCGTCAGCGCCGCGACCTTCCGTGGGTGAAGGTCGATAAATCCTACATATTTGAAGGAGTAGAAGGGAAACTCTGGTTTCCGGATCTTTTCTATAGCAAAAGCCAGCTACTCGTCTACCATTTCATGTTCGCGCCTGAGTGGGAAGAAGGGTGCCCCGGGTGCTCGTTCATGGCCGACCATATCGACGGCCCCAATCTGCATTTGAAGCACCATGACGTGTCGGTCGTAGTCGTTTCGCGGGCACCGCTGGATAAGCTGCTTGCATTCAAAAAGCGTATGGGCTGGCAGTTCACGTGGGTATCGTCTTTCGGCAGTGATTTTAACTACGATTTCAACGTTTCGTTCACCAACGAGCAGCTGAAAAATGGCACGGTTTATTACAATTTTGAATACTCCAAACACGACGAAGGAACCGAATCACCGGGTACCAGCGTGTTTTACAAGGACCGGACCGGTAACATTTTCCACACCTATTCCACCTATGCCCGCGGCGGCGATATCCTTATCGGCGCACACAACTTCCTCGACCTGACACCCAAAGGCAGGAACGAGGACGGGATCATGGACTGGATGCGCCATCACGACAAATATGAAGATTTCAAAGGCGATCCGGGGTGTTGCAGCCATTAGCAACAGCCTCCCGCGTCTCTTCCGATACGCCACCATCCGCACCTTCGAAGCGCTCCTGGCCATGCTGAGAGCGCTTCGGGATATTTATCGTAACCTCTTCACCGCTACGACGCCTTAGTTCAGCTGATGCTATTTGATACGCTGGTATTCGGCAAAAAAATCGACCGGTCGCGCAGAAACGCGGCGATCCAGACGAGCGCCATCGGGAGGACCGCGCTGAAGGGCGTTCCATGGGATAGTTCGGTGGCGAGCGCGCCGGCGAAGTAGCAGGTCAGGAGGATGAAGCCGATTTTCATTGTTTTCGGGTAAATAAAGAGGGCTGTAAACCCGATTTCCATCAGGGCGAGGGGCACCAGGTAGTCTCCAACCCCTACTTCTGTCAGCTTGGCGACGATCTCAGGCCCCCGGGTCAGTTTCATGATGCCGCTGAGCACGGCCATTGCCGAGGCAAGTGCGGTAGCCACGATTGCAGCGATTTTTTTAGCTTTCATATTCATTTTGATTTTTTGACAAAACTAGCTACCTTTACTATACAAATGATAGTAGTATACAAAAGGTTAGCAATAACCTTTTGGTTAGCAAAAATCAAAATGGCATTCACCAACCATAACGGCCCAAGGCCTGATACCGCCCAGTGTTACAGCAAGTTGAACGCGGCAGGCGACGCGTTATATGTCATCGGAGGAAAATGGCGGCTGCGCATTATCATCGCCCTTTCGGATGGCAAGCGGCGTTTCAACGAGATCCAGCGGGCCATTAGCGGCATCTCGGCGCGTGTCCTTTCCAATGAATTGAAAGAACTGGAAATCAACGGGTTCGTCACCAGAAAGGTGTACACCGATTTTCCCGTATCCATTGAATATGAACTGACCCCATACAGCGACACGCTTTCACCCGTGATCGAATCGTTGATCGAATGGGGCGAAATGCACCGGCAGCGCATCATGCAGGGTGAGCCAGCTACGGCTGCTCTGGAAGAGACACTGTAATGTGCCACATATCGCCGGAATTGCTCACCTTTTCCGTGCCCCATAGCCCGGGCCCACCGTCTGGCCGCAGGTAGACGTTAAATACCACCGTGCTGATCTGCGAGCCTTTGATCAGCACGCTTCCGCAGGCCGCGCCATTGTCGCAATTGCCGGTAATGGACGTTTTCGCGTGCAGGATCTTCGTTCCGGTCATATCTATCTGCATATCCTCGTTACCGGAAAGGCGCGTAAGTTTGAGCGACTGCGACTGCAGTTCGAGCTCAGTGGCAAAGCCGAGACGCTTGTTGCCGAAATTGGTCGTCGCGCCCAGACCAATGAGCGAAATGACCGGATTGTCGACCGGCCGGCTGAATTGCAGCCGCAGCTTCCCATAATAATAGCGGCTTGTATCGGTTTTCGGCGCATTCGAAGTCAGCAGTGGTTTAGCCGAGAGAAACACCTGCAACCCGGCATTCATAAACAGGTTAACTCCCTTTCCGGCAGGCCCTTGCGGATGTGCCGTAAAAATTTTCCTGGCCGTATCCGCATAGTAGTAATTTGTATTCACGACCGGCACCGCGCGCACCTGGGTACTGCTCGCACCCGAGGCCGCACCGAAAGTCATCCCCGTAACATGCTGCGGCACATTCACATAGGGCTGATCGTCGAAACTGAATGTAACCGTCAACGCCTTTTTCAGGGGGAGGAAGTAGATCCCTTCGTCGGTACTGCCGTTTTTGTTGTAAAAAAATGTCAGCGTCTGGGGAATGGACGTCGGGCCTTTCGGCACCGGCAGCTGGTAGCTGTTGTTGACCCCGTCCTGCACGAGCTCGTAGGTATTCGGTACAATGGCGCCCTGAGCCAATGTGATGTTGCCGGTTACGATGGACAGCGAAATGACCAAAGCCGCCCTAAATAATGATAATGAAGATGTTAGCATGTGTAAAGAGTTAAAGATCGTTGAGAAAACAGATGCCAATATATACTTTCTGAACGACGTCGCCCAGCAATCGGGGCATGTAAGATCATTTTACCTGTATAGTTCTAAATAATACCCGCATCATCCCATCCGGCGCACATGCCAGCCGATTTTCAAACTAAGTATTTGATTATTAATTGAATGTAACGCGACCGTTATTTTTCCCGCTCACTAACCATCATGCGGTACATTTTAGTTTTTCTCCGGCAAAAGGGTTAAGCCAATGTTTCGTCACCAGCCGCATTCATAACACATTGTTGATCCGCTACCGGCCGGCTGCTAAGCCGTTTTGAAGGAAATTTGAAGCCTGATTTTCACCCCACACTGGCAACCCTCCCATCGTTCCGGCTATTATTCAATTTTCCCCAGTTCATTCTAAAACATGAAGAAACGTTTTACCATTTTGTACAAACCCGTACAGACGACCCTGCTTTGGCTATGCCTTATGGTTTCGTCCGTCACCCAGGCCCAGAACCTGACCCAGTCGGGCTTCGTGTCCGTACTCACCCCCCAGTTCCTGTCGAGCGGGAACAACACCCGCCTGCCCGTGATGTACCGGGCTACCGTTACCGGACTGACGCCTTCCACCACGTACCGCTTTTACACACAGGCCGCCATTGCAGACAATCTCGGCGGAACCAATCCCGGGGCCGGTAACCCGCTGCTGATCAGCGCCGATGGGTTAACCTACACTTATACCACCAACCCGGCCGTGACCACCGCGGGTGGTTATGAGTCGTTTGTCACGGATGCCAGCGGAAATTATACGGGCTGGTTCGGTTTTGTCAACACCAGTAATCCACGCTTCACGGCGGGTAATCTTATTCTGCCTACGATCGTGATTGCCAACACTTCGGGTACAATCCTCTCGCGCCGTGCGCTCGACGTGTCGATCCGCGTGCTGGAATACGCCACGGCCGCCGGTGCCAATGCGGGTTCCTTCCTGAAAGAGCAATCGTCGGGCGCTACGGGCAAAAACCTCGTCGCGATTTACGATAACACCGCCGGGACCGGCCGGCCGCTTTACATTGCGCCCGCGGAATCGATCGGCACCACCATTGCCAGCGTGGTGCCGGGCTACACCACTGCCGGCGGCGGCTGGAATGCCATTATCCCCAACAACAACCCGAATGGCGTGCGCCGCATCGAACAACGCAGCGTCACCTCCGGGAATGTCGTAGGCTGCGCCACGGACGACGACGGTACCTGGCCAACCGGATCGACCGATACCTCCGACCCCATCGCAGGCACAGCGGGGCTGACCATTTCCGGAACTGATGCGGCACTCACCTCCTGCACCACACTTCCCGCGGTAACCCTCGAAGTGAGCGCCAACGCGGGTTCGGAAGCCGATCAGACAGTCATTACGGTTACAGCCAGGGCATCTTCCGCCGTGACAGGCAACCAGACTGTTAACCTGGCTATTTCGGGAACCGGCATTACCGCGACGGATTATGTATTGTCCGGTAACACGATCACCATTGCCGACGGCACCACCAGCGGCTCGGTAACTTTCACCATCGCCGACGACAGTGAAGAAGAAAGCCTCGAAACAGCCATTCTGACCATTTCCGACCCTACTACCGGCATTGTGCCGGGATCGCCGGTGAGCCAGTCCATCGCCATCACCGACAACGACGGCGCGCCCAATGCGAATGCGCCGGTGATTGCGGCCGACAATGAGACCGTCATCGACGCAGACCGTACCACGCCGTACCTTTCCATTCCCGACACCAGCCCTGCCGGCGCGGTGGCGGCATTTGTGAGCGGGGTGATCAACGACCCTACCGATCCTGCCCGCACGCTGGGCATCGAATTCAATGTGAGCGATGTGGAAACGGCCGCTTCGTCACTCACCGTAACGGCTACGAGCAGCAATGCAGCGGTGGTGCCGAATGCCAATCTCTCCATGACGACCGGCAATGCCGACAGCCGTAACCTCAAAATCACGCCGGCAGGTGTCGGGCATACCAATATCACCGTCACCGTAAGCGATGGCAGCCTCACCAGCAGCTATGTGATCGCCTACGCCGCATCTGCAGCGTCGGGCACGCCCGCGAACACGCGCTTCCATACCCAGGTGAGCGACGCGTCGACCGCGCAGGCCGTAGATACTGATTATATGCTGGTAGCGGATGACGAAAACCAGGTTTTGAGACTGTACAACCGCCAGAATTCCGGTTTGCCCGTGAACGGTTTCGACTACACGAGCTCGCTCGGGCTGACGGACCTGTCCGGCGGAACGCCACGTGAGGTAGATATCGAATCGTCCCTCATGATTGGCAACCGCATTTACTGGCTGGGATCACATAGCAATGCATCGGGCGGCAACAACCGGCCCAACCGCAGCCGTATTTTCGCAACCGACCTCTCGGGCAGCGGCGCAGCGGCTACATTATCATACGTAGGCCGTTACGACGGCCTGAAAACCGACCTCCTGGCCTGGGATGCTGCTAACGGTAATGCATTAGGCCTTGGCGCAAGTGCGGTAACCGGCAAAATCCCGGAAGATCCTGCCCTCGACGGGTTCAATATCGAAGGCCTCACCGTGGCCCCCGATGGTGTGACAGGCTATATCGGCTTCCGCGCACCTTACCAATCTACCAGCACGCGGACGCTGGCATTGATCGTTCCCTGGACGAATATGACCTCGCTTTTCACGGGAAACCCGACGACCGGCCCGGCCACATTCGGCACGGCGATCCAACTCGACCTGGGCGGACGCGGCATCCGGGAGATCAAACGCAATGCATCCGGTGAATACCTCATCATTGCCGGACCTGCGGACGGCGCCACCGGCACCGCCCCCAAAGACTTCCGTTTCTTCACCTGGACAGGCAATCCCGCCGATGCACCTGTGCTCCGCTCCGCCAACCTGACGGCGCTGAATGCGCAGGGCAGCTTCGAATCGATCGTTGATTTACCGGCAACATTGGCGGCAAACAGCGAAATCCCGGTTTTGGTAGACAATGGCGACAACATTTTTTACAATGACGGTACCATTGCAAAAGACTTGGGTCAATCGAACTACAAAAAATTCAGAAGCGAACGCATTGCCTTGGGTAATGCACCACTCGTGGCAACGAAAATCCATGCTATCCAGGGCTCGGGCAGCACGGCGGCATTGACCGGCCCGCAAACGATCGAAGGGGTGGTAACCCGCACATTCACAGGCTCTACCGGCCTAAATGGCTTTTATGTACAGGAAGAAGATGCCGATGCGGACACCGACCCGGCTACTTCCGAGGGTATTTTCGTATATAATGTAGCCGCCGATCCGGCAGGCGTGGTGCCGGTGGCGCAGGGCGATCTCGTCCGCATTTCCGGCGAGGTGATCGATTTCGTGAGCACGACCAGCGGGTTTACGACTTCATTGACGGAATTAAAAACTATTTCGGCATTTGAAAAGCTGGGCACCGCCCCATTGCCTGCCGTGACGAACGTGACATTGCCCGTGGCCAACACCACCGACCTCGAACGCTACGAGGGCATGCTGGTAAACCTCAGTGCAACGGGCGGTAACTTGTTTGTGACCGAATATTTCCAGCTGGGCCGTTACGGGCAGGTGGTGCTCTCGGCTGATGGCCCGGGCAACCTGGCCGGAACAGACGGCCGCCTTGACCAATACACGCAGTTCAATGCTCCGGGCGTGGCTGGTTACTCGGCTTACCTGGCCGATATCGCCAAACGTAAGATTTACCTCGACGACGGCCGCGCGACGCAAAACCCCGATCCGGTGATTTTCGGCCGCGGCGGCAATCCTTTGAGCGCTACCAATACCCTGCGCGGCGGCGACCAGCTGACCAGCGTCACCGGTATCCTCGATGAGCGTCTGGAAGGTTATCGCATTCAGACATCTGCGGGCGTGAATTTCATCCCTGCCAACGAGCGCCCTACCACACCGCCGAGCCTCGGCGCTACCGCTACTTTGAAAGTGGCGAGTGCAAACGTGCTGAATTATTTCAACGGCAATGGCACGGGCGGCGGCTTCCCTACCTCTCGCGGTGCGGACACGCCGGCGGAATTTACCCGCCAGAGAGCGAAGGTGATCGAAGCACTATACACGTCGCAGGCCGATGTGATCGGTTTGATGGAATTGGAAAATGATGGCTACGGCGCAAACAGTGCCATTCAGGACCTGGTAAACGGCCTCAATGCACGTGCCGGTGTGAGCGGGACGTACGCATTCGTCAACCCCGGAACAATCGCGACGGACGAAATCACGGTAGGGCTTATCTACAAACCTGCCAAAGTCACCCCGGACGGCGCGGCTGCGACCATGCCCGACCATTACGGACAAACGAGCCCAGGCTATCCTGCCGGTCAGACGGCATTCGACGTAACCGGCCGCAAGCCGCTCGCGCAGACGTTCACCGAAGTTTCCAGCACCGAGAAATTCACGGTCGTGGTGAACCATTTCAAATCCAAAAGTTCGAGCGCTGGCGGTGCGGGTGATGCCGACTCCGGCGACGGCCAGGGCGAGTCGAACGGAACGCGGGTGCGCCAGGCACAGGACCTCGCGGCATGGCTCGCTACGAAACCGACAGGCACTACCGATACCGACTACCTCATTCTCGGTGATTTGAATGCTTATGCCAAGGAAGATCCCTTGACGGTACTCGCCAATGCAGGCTACAACAGCGTGCTGCCGGCAACTTCTTACTCGTATGTTTTCGACGGCTTCACCGGCTCGCTCGACCATGCTTTGGCCACATCGTCCCTGGCCCTGCAAGTGACCGGCGCCGATAAATACCATATTAATGCCGACGAACCGAGCGTGCTGGATTACAATACCGAGTTCAAATCGGCCGGGCAAGTGACCAGTTTCTACAATGCCGACCAGTACCGCGCGTCCGACCACGATCCTGTGCTCGTAGGCCTGCACCTGGAACCAGCATTGCCGGTAAGCCTCATTTCCTTCAATGCGACTTCCGCCCAGGACCTTGTGAAGCTGGAATGGGCTACGACGTGGGAAGAGCAGAACGAAGGCTTCGATATCCTGCGCTCTGCCGACGGAAAGAATTTCACGACGATCGCATTTGTCGAAGGTAATGCTACGACGTCCGTGCGTTCGGAATATACCTGGATTGACTCCAATGTGGAACACGGCGTGCTTTACTACTACCGCCTCCGCCAGCGCGATTTCGATGGTTCGACCACGCTCTCCCGTATCGTGGCGGCGCGCGTGAACGCCGGTGCGGATGCATTAGCCTATGTGTATCCCAACCCGAATGCGGGCAGCTTCACCGTATCCGCTCCGGGTGCCACCAGCTTCCGGTTGTGCAATGCGGCGGGAATCCAGGTTCCTGTCGTCATCAAACCGGTTAGCGGCGAAGGGCTTTTTTCAGTAACTGTGAAAGGCCTGGCCGTGTCTGGGATTTATAATTTAGTTATTGAGAGAAAAGCACCTGATGTGTCTTCGAGCGTGAAGGTGTTTGTCCAATAGGCTTAAAAATCAAGTATTTGCAGGCGGCCCGATGTACACCGGGCCGCCTGCTTTTTTAGCTATTCATTAAGATCAGATTGCCTAATCATTAAGATTAAATTAGAATTAAAATTAAATTAAAAATTAATATCCCCAGTTAATCCAAACAGGAATGGACAGCGTATGTGGTTGTGTTCAACTATATCACTAAAACGCGTTCCTATGAAATTACTCGACCTATGCCTGCGGTCAGCATTGATTGCCATGACCGGACTTCTTTCGATCTCGCTCCTTTCCTGCGAAGATCACCGGGTGCCGCCCACAGGGCAGTCGCTGCCCGACAGGATTTTTTATGCCTTGTCGGACGACAACCGCCTGCACGAGATCAACATCAGGAACACCGCAAGCCCCTTGCGCTCATTCGCTGTAATGGGTCTTGAACCGGGAGATATGCTGAAAGCCATCGATTTCCGCCCGGCTACCGGCCAGTTGTATGCCATTGGCTCGCTGAATAATTTGTATCAGGTCAATGTAAATGCCGGCGACCAGGAAGGAAAGGCGACACGCATTGGTATGGCCCCCATTGCTGCTACATTGAGCGGTCATATCGGCTTCGATTTCAATCCGACGGTAGACCGCATCCGCGTGGTGAGCTCTTCGGCGCAGAACCTTCGTCTTCATCCCGAAACCGGCGCAATCGTACCCGGTGACTCTCCTTTAAATGGTTATGCCAACCCGATGATCGGCGCCGTGGCTTATACCAACAGTCGCGCAGGTGTGACTGCCGCACCAATGGGCGCAGGCACCACACTGTACGATATCGACGCGAATACCGACATGCTATACATACAAAATCCGCCTAACCCCGGAACTTTGCTGGCGGTAGGTCCGCTGGGTCTGAACATCCAGGAAGTAGGCGGGTTCGACATTTCGCCGGACGTGAATGCGGCCGACGTGTACCCGATCGCATCCGTGAAGTTCGGCGACAAATGGGAGCTCGACTTTGTGGACCTCGGCACCGGGAAGCTGCAAAAATTGGGAGATCTGCCTGCCAATGTGAATGTGACGGGTATTGCCATTCCGCCGCTTCCCGTTGCCTATGCGCTCACCGATGCCGGCGCATTGAAAATTTTCAACCCGGAAACCGGATTCGAATATGGCTCCAAAATGATCCCGGCCATTCCCGGCGTGACTTTGCAAGGCATTGATATTCGTCCTGCCAACGGCCGCCTGTATGCATTGGGCAGCAACAGCAAAATCTACGGCATCGACCTCGGCACCGGCGCCGCCACCGAGCTGGTAAGCCTGAAACTCACCGACAATACGCCGGTAATGCTCAGCGGCACCTATTTTGGCGTCGATTTCAATCCCGCGGCCGACCGCCTGCGCGTGGTGAGCGACAACGGCCAGAACCTGCGCATCAACGTCGGCGACGGCGTGACGATCGTAGACGAGTCCCTCAAAATCGGTGTAGCAGGCCCTACCCCGTTTGTGACGGCCGTGGCTTATACGAACAGCTACCCCGGCGTAGTCGCAGCGAACACGACGCTGTTCGACATTGATAGTCAATCGAATACACTATACAAACAAACCCCGCCGAACAACGGCATCCTCGTAGATCCGAAAATGCTCGGCGCAGACGTCGACCCGGGCATCGGCTTCGACATCGGCAACAAGTCGGGCAAGGGCTACGGCCTTCTCACCGTTGCAGGCACCACCAGCCTCTACACGATCGACCTGGGCACCGGCGCCGCCACGCACAAATTCCCATTCAGCGGCCCCGTAAAAGGGCTGGCGTTAGGGTTTGGGTTGTAATGGCTTGAATGTGGATGATGGGAATGCAATGCATTTCAAAAGCAGCACAGCCGTCCGGAGCGATCCGGGCGGCTGTGCTGGTGTTTCAATAAACCTTCTCCTGCAATATCTTCGCCACGCTCTCGTGCAAGGGCGGGTGCAGGTCGGCAAGCAGCCACCAGGTATGGATTTTGGCACCGGCGTCCACCAGCTTCCGGACTATCTGAAGATGATGCGGGCGGATGCCTTCGTGCGCGGTCGCCCAAAGCGTCTGGTCCAGTACCGTACCGCCGAATTCATTGCGGGCCTCGAGGGGGGCTTTACAGGCAAGCAGCAAATCCACGACCTCGGGATAGCCGAAATAACCCGCCCAATGCAAGGCGGTCCAGTCGCCGTGATCTTTCGAGGCCGCACTCACGCCGCTTTCGAGCAAAAAATGGACAGTTTCAATGCGATTGAGCATGGCCGCCCACACGAACGCCAATGCGAGGTTGGCCTCGGGCGTCGCGCCTACGCGCAGCCATTCCACATGGATCAGCGGGGCACCGGGTTTCAGCTTGCCGGCTTCGCCCAGGTAACCAGCCAGCTGACCGGTTTTGCCCATGGCACCGGCGGTAACCACATTATCAATCCGTGCGCCACGCCGTACGAGTGTTTCTGCACTGGGTGGATAGTGGAAATAGATCGCCGTGACGAGCGGGGCACCGTCGTTGCGGACGCCGTTGACGGCCGCGCCGTAATCGAGCAGCTTTTCGACCAGTGCCGTTTGCACGCCGGCTTGCGCCGGGTGCGAACTTGATACAAGCAGATCCAGCGTCGTACCCCATTTGGTGTCGTAGGTATCTGCCAGGGCATCCGGCACGGCGCCTGCCGAGAGCAGTATTTCCGCGATTTCTACGGCGTTGGCCGGTGTTACCTGGCGGAAATTTTCGACGCCGTTTGCAGCAATATAATGCAACAATGTAGCCTTGTGCCCACGTGACGATCGTTCGTGCACGAGGCCGGGGTGATTTTGAAGTAATTGTTTTAATACTGGCGCATCTCCGTGGACAACAGCTTCCACGGCGCACTCGAAAATCGCTACCGGCGAACCGGCGTCTTCCAGATCGGCCATGTGCTGGAGGAATGCGGGCCAGTCCGCAAAACCGTGCTCCCGGGCCACCACAAGCCGGGCATCGTCGAGACTGAAATTGGTATCGGGCTTGTTCAGTAACGTAATCCTTTCGGGTTCAGGGTGGTATTTGCGAATGTATTTGGTCGAGTCGGTGTGAATGGAGCGGCAGCTGTCGGCGAGCCGGGCAGCTTCTTTTTCGTAATATTCGGGGGTCGGATCGGATGTGAGAGGGATGATATCGGTAGTGTTCATAAGTTCGGTTTGTTCGCGGCTGAAACATGAGACAATTAGAAAGTTTTCGCATAAAATACAAAATCCGGTTATTATCCGTGGCCAGTTATCGGCATAACAGATACGGGCCATGAAAG
This sequence comes from Dyadobacter beijingensis DSM 21582, assembly GCF_000382205.1. Lineage (GTDB taxonomy): Bacteria > Bacteroidota > Bacteroidia > Cytophagales > Spirosomataceae > Dyadobacter > Dyadobacter beijingensis. The sequence goes on along the minus strand of NZ_KB907786.1, from coordinate 1,427,076 downwards.
CCTCTTTCCCGAAGCTTTCATGGCCCGCGTCCTTTGTACCAAAATTGTTTCAGCATCATCGTGGTTGTTATTGCCTGACTATCCAAAAGCAATGCCAACCCGGAAACGCCGCTTTACCGGTTGATGATAAAATGTTTCTGTAAGTCCACCTTCCCATCCGGCGTCGTTACCGTCAGCACGTAACTTCCCGAATGCAGCGAACCCGTCGCCAGCCGGGCCTGTTTGCCATCTGACGTCGCTCGTTTGACGATTTGCCCGCGGCTGTCGGTGATCAGTAATATAGACCCCACCTGTATATTTTTAACAACAATCTGATCCTGTGCGGGGTTGGGAAACACAACGGCCATTGCGCCCGGCAGCGTGAGCCATTTCACGGACGAGAAACTGGCCGTACCATCCGTATCGACCTGCCTGATTCGGTAATAGCTCGTTCCCGGCAAAGGCGCAACGTCCAGAAAATCATAACGCTGTTCGACGGACGAGTTCCCTTCGCCTTTCACCATACCCAGGCTTTCAAATCGGCGCGCGTCTGCACTTCTCTCCACTTCAAAATGATCGTTACGCAGCTCTTCCGAGGTGGTCCAGCTCACCCGCACTGCCGATTGCTCAGCCGGTTTTACCTCAAAACTTTTGAATGTGACGGGCAGCGGGCCGCAATCCACCGTGGAGATGGACGCGATGTTGGCGTCCATCCAGTTGAGATGGTCTACCAGCCAGGTTTTCAGGTACTGCACTTCCTTCGCGTAGGTATTACCCGGCAGCGGATAATGCTGGTTGAACATTACATCGGTTTCCAGGATGTTCCAGCGCGAAAAGTTGCGCTGCATCGCATTCTGACCGATCAGTTCCGCCTGCTTCTGATCGATAAAACTGCTAATGGACTGATTGCTCCATTGCGTCTGCCGGAGCTGCATATACCGCACGATCAGCTTGTTCTTGAAGTAGCAATCCGTGAGCAGGCGGGCAGGCCAGAAAACCGTCATCGGCGGGCGGTCCGGGCAGTAGTTATTGAACTGCCAGGCCCAGCTGCCCGTCGGCAGCACCGACAGCTCATAGCACCATTGCTGGTTTCCCATCGACTTATCGAAATCCCACGGAGCGCCCATCGCAATCTGTCCGCCTTCGTCATCACGCTGTTTGTAAAAGAACGTACTCGCCCGCCAGTTGTCCGAATTCTTCGTAATCTCCTGCAATAGCAGATAATCGATGAAGGAATCCTCGTCGAGCAGCGGACGGTAGCCAATGTTCTCGTCCGCATAGTTCGCTCCCGCGAGCACGTTTTCGAAGTTATCGATCCGGCCTTTGATATAGTTGAACTGCATATCGCGGACGGCCGTATTCGTGTATTTGTGCAGCTTGGGGTATTCTACATGAAAAAACGGCTTGGGCTGGGCGGGCGCATCGTTGCCGGCGTATTGCGACGTCCATTTCATGTCTTCATCCTCCGATACCTGCAACAGGTAACCGCCTGTGATTTTGGCGGGATCGGTATCGGACTCGGCCAGTTTCTTGATATTGATACGGCTCGATGCCCTTTTGACCTTCTCCATCAAAATATACACACCCTGGTAGGTCATGCCGCCTGTTTCCTGTAAAAATACCTCCACATAGCGCGTCTTGGGCGAATAACGGCCCGTGCGCGTGTACATTTCGTGGGCGAACACGTCGCGGATGAACGATTTATCGCCGTAGCAGGCATTCAGCACCCAGTCGGACTCCGCGGGCATGCCTAGTACGGATACGTCCTCACCGCCGCCCGTGGCGTTGGTGGTTTCTACGCTGTATGACTTTTTGGGCCAGTAAATGGAAGTATTCCCCCGAAGTTCGATCCCGATGGTATGCTCAAACTGGAACACATTCGACGGGGAATTGGCGTCGAATGTGTGCAGTCCGCCGCCACCCGCCGCGGTGATCTTCATCGTCGCGGGGATCTTGTCGATGTCGGGGATCGTGGCGCCGCTGGTGTTGATGACGACGATCGGTAAATTGGAAGTAACGGAAGTCTGGGCAAAACCCATTCTGCTCAGCAGCAGCATCGTGAAAAGGCAAACCCAACTTGTTGCGAAAAAACGTAAACGAGGAGCCATAGATGAATTTGATTAACTTATACACATACCATTTGCGGAGTTTTGTAACCCGCCGAATGATAAAATTAAAAAGTTAACAATTTCTTCATATTCAGTTGATTAATATTCCTATTAAAAGGCACCACAACTTATTTTACGCGCCGGGCTGCTCGTTCAAGGACGCCCTTTCCGCCATGCAGGAAGCGTTTTGCCCGACGGCCGTCACCCGGCGTACATATTGAATGCGAGCAGGTGTTTTTTAAAAATTGCCTCGAAGCGGTCGGCCGCCTGGTCCTGCTTCGCCCGGCGGCATTCGCGGAAGATGCTTTGCAGGATAAACAGGTCCGTATTCACGTCCCTGTTCCGCTGGCCGTTCTTTTCCTTGATCCACGACAGGTTTTCGTCCGAGCGGATCGCCATCGCCTGCGCCGAATCGAGCGCTTTCCGGTTTTCGCCTACATCAAACAATGCCCCCACGAAGCCTGCCGAAATCTGGTCGTACGGGATCGTATCGTCGGGCATGACGGCCATGGCCTTGTTCACGACATGGCGCGCTTTATCCGTCTTCCCTTCGGCGATGAGCTGCTGGGCCAGCCGCAGGAACGACAGCCGTGCCGTAAACACCGGCGAGCCGCGGTAGGTATCGTCGTAATACACTTTCGGGTTGTCCATTTCGCGCCAGTACATTTTGTTCATCAGGTTGTCGTACATAATGTCCGAATTCACGTACCCGTCCGACGCCCCGGCACGCGCACGGGCAGCAGGCGATAGGCATAACCTTCGAGTTGCAGGTATTCCTGCAATCCCAGGTTGTGCGATGAGCCCATAGTCGACGAGAAGTACACGGGCCGCTTCCAGTTATTGCTCGAAATAATATCCAGCATCACGAGATCGCTTTTCAGCAGGTCGGTTTCGCCTATCTTCCAGCTCATGGAATCGCTCAGGTAAGGCAGCAGGTCACTTTTAACGATGTTCAATTTTTTGACATCCTGCGTATCGACGGGTAAAAAAAGCATCGAAGCCGGCAGAATGGACGTCATATCCCCGCTCGTAAGCGGCACCTGGATCGCCTTGTTGTCCTGATGAATCAGTTCCAGGTATTCTTTCAGGTTAATTCCGTTTTTTACGGAGGCGATTTCGTAAAATGGCAGGTATTCATTTTTACCCAGCTGATAGTTACCCGAATCGAGCGATAGCGGCAATGCATCCGACTGGTTGATCTTCCGTTTCAGCTGTTCTATGTACCAGTCCGTGCCCAGGAACGTCTGCACGCATACGCGCACGTCGGTGCGGAAGCCTTCCACTTCCTGCACGTACCAAAGGGGAAAGGTATCATTGTCGCCGCCGGTAAAGAGAATCGCGTTCGGCGCGCAGGAATTGAGGATGTTACGGGCAAAATCCACGGAATGAAAGCGGTCGGTGCGGTCGTGGTTGTCCCACCCGCGCGCCACCATGATCGCCGGTACCGAAAGGCAGGCTATCCCCGCCACGCCTGCCCGCAATGCCGGTTGCTGCACGAGCTTTTCCAGGAACTTCGCCGCAGCCAGTACCCCGAAACCGATCCAGACGCAGAAAATATAGAATGAGCCTACATAAATGTAATCGCGCTCGCGCGGTTCCGTAGGCGGCGAGTTGAGGTAAAATACCAATGCAATGCCCGTCAGCACAAACAGCATTCCCAGCACCAACAGGTCTTTGCGCCGATAGTAATACATATAAACGATCCCCGCCAGGCCCAGCAGGAACGGCAGCATGAGGAAGTTGTTATGCCCGCGGTTTTGCCCGATACGCTTGGGGAACGCGCCTGCCGCCTGCCAGGGCAGCACCACGCCCGCACCCTCCTGGTCGCTCTCCCGCCCGACGAAATTCCAAAGGAAATAGCGCCAGTACATATGTCCGAACTGGTGCGAGAACATGTACGACAGGTTGTGCCTTAGGGTTGGTTTTTCGCCTTCGGCGAGGCCGGTCATTTCCTGATAGCGCTTCGGGTGGCCCGGCTGGGAGCTGTACATACGCGGCAGCAGCATATTGCTTCCGGGCTCGTATTCGTAAATCGGTTTGTAGTCGATCAGTACATACTTACCGTCTTTTTTGGCATAAACCGGCGCCCCGCGTTTCTGGCTGACGGGCCGCGACACGAAAGAAGGGCCGTACAGCAGCGGCCGGCTCTCGTACTGCTCCCGTTTCAAATAATATACAAATCGGAGGACATCGCTCGGATTGTTCTCATTAATAGGCGTTTTGTAGCCTGAACGCACCAGAACGAGTGAATAGGAGGCGTAACCTATAAGGATAAACGCAAGTGAGAGCAGCCCGGTGTTCAGCAGCGCCCGGTTTGAACGGTGCGAATAACGGATGCCCCCTATCAGCCCGCCGAGAAAAAGGACGGTAAAAAATACAATGCCGGTGTTGTAAGGCAACCCGAGTGAACTCACGAAAAAGATCTCGAATTTCGCCGCCATTTCCGGCAGGCCAGGGATAATGCCCACATGGATGACGGCAAGGATAAGCAAGCCTGTCAGGAATGCCGTAGAGGCGCCCCAGAAGCCCGGCTGGGGGTATTTTTTAAAATAATATACCAATGCCAGGGCGGGGATGGTTACGAGGTTCAGCAAGTGAACACCGATAGATAACCCAACCAGGTAGGCAGTCAGGATCAGCCAGCGGTTGCCCGAAGCCGGGTCTTCGATGGTTTCCCATTTAAATACCGCCCAGATCACGATAGCCGTAAAGAAGGACGACAGCCCGTACACCTCTGCTTCCACGGCCGAAAACCAGAACGAATCGGACCACGCGTACGCGAGCGCACCCACGACGGCCGCACCGGTGACGAGCAGCGTGTCGGCGATCGTTGCTTCCCTCTCCTGCTTGCCGGTCAGCTTCCAGGTCAGGAGACTAATGGTTTTGAACAGAAAGAAAATCGTGAATGCGCTGCTCAATACGGAGACCATATTGACCCAGTAAGCGACTTTCATCACATCGCCCAGGGCGAGCAGCGAAAAGAGCCGGCCGATCAGCAGAAAAAGCGGTGCGCCGGGCGGGTGCGGGACCTGTAATTTGAATGCGCAGGCGATAAACTCCCCGCAATCCCAGAAGCTGGCGGTCCGCTCCATGGTAAGGATGTAGGTGGCCAGGCTGACGCCAAATACCGCCCAGGCCGCCACATCGTTCCATTTTTTGAAGGATATCATGTTTGAAGGTGTTTTGGATGAGAACCCAAAACTATTCAACACGACGGGGTGCCGGAAACCCGTAATCTTAAAAAAAGTTAATGAAAGCCCTTGACAATCAGGCTTTAACTTAATTTAACAAACGGCTCAGAAAATGAGTGACAGGCAATAAAACAAGGAGGTCCAGAGAATTGCTCCGGCAGTAATAGTAATGACCACACCACCCAGAAACGGCAATTCAGATTTTGAAAGTTGTACCGATCTTTCCATTCTTCAATTTTTCATTTGTGACAGAGGAAAACTGACTACCAACACGAAGTTGTAGTTTCCATCAGCAAAGTTATAAAATCAAAGGAAAATAGGAAGTAGCCTGAATTAAATTGTAGTTTCCGAATATATCGACGAATATTAGTAGCAATTCGACACGATTATAGTACAACTTCCATAGAACTTGATTTAGCTGGCGCCCGCCTTCCGCCGCTTGTATATTTCCACCTTCTTGAAAAGTTCCAGAATATTGGTCACTTCGAGCTTTTCGAAGATTCGGGCCTTGTACGTGGATACGGTACTTTCTTTGATATTAAGGTCGATCGCGATGTCTTTAGTCCATTTCCCGGTGAGCAGCATATCCATGATTTCCAGCTCGCGGTTGGAGAGAATTTCGAGCGGGCTTTCCTTGCTTTCGCGTTCGAGCAGGGTGTTGTTCACGAGCTGGTCCTGGATCACATTGCTTATGTAGGTCCCGCCTGCCAGCACGGAAGTGATCGCTTTTTCCAGCTCCTCGTTGGAAGTGTCTTTCGGCAGGTACCCGTTCGCACCTGCCTTCACGTAATGTATAGCGTATAATTCCTCATCCTGTGACGAAAAGATCAGGATTTTCACCTTGTTCTGAATGTCGCGGATCTTACTGATCATATTAAATGCCTCCCCGCCCGGGATTTTGATATCCAGGATAACGAGGTCGAAAAATCTTGATTGAAGAAGTTTGAGGGTTTCGCTAAAAGTAGCGGCCTCTATCACCGATACTGAGGGTAAAAAATCTTCAATTAACAACTTTACACCCATTCGCACAATGGAATGGTCTTCTACCAGCAAAACTGTTTTCATTCAAAATGCCTGTTACTTCAAATCAGTTTTAAAAGTAGTTTAATATAAATGAAAAATTGTGTAGAAAAATGACTACATGTCAATTTATTTTGCAAATATAATGTGAACGGACGTTCCCGTGGGTGAGTTGGGTTCCGCCAATAATCGTGCCCTGATGAGTGTACTGATCTCTTTCACGATCAACAATCCCATTCCGAAGTTCTGTGCTGCATTTCCCGAACCGGGCAGCTCCCGGCTGTCGCTGTTGATCCAGTCGCGGACGGAGGCGTCCATACCCGGTCCCGTGTCGTTAACGATCAGGTGCAGCTCTCCCCGATGGTCCTCGTGCGTCACGCTGATGGTCCCGCCGTTTGTCGCTTTATTCGCATTGTCAATGAGGTTATGCAGGATAATACCGACGAGCTGCTGGTTGTTTTTCACAATCACGCCCGGGGGAACCGCGTTGACGAACCGGTTGGCATTCACTTCCGCATCCTGGATGAAAATCGCGAATTTCTGCGCGACCATCTCGTTGACATCCAGGTAAGTAAACTGCACGCCGGCATTCTTGTACCGGAACTCGGTATATTCCAGCAGGTTCTTCATGAAATGGTAAAGCCGGTAGCTCGACTGGCTGATCGCCCGCACGGTCGACAGGTCGGGATGGTTACGGGCCAGGCGGCCGGTGGTGGTCATCAGGAAGCGCAGCGGGCTTTTGATATCGTGCGAAATGCTGGCGATGAGGTGTTTCTGATGGACGTATTCCGTTTCCAGCTTCCGGCGGGATTCTTCCAGGTTCACGAGGCTATGCCGCAGCTCGCCCGTGCGGGCGTCGAGATCGCTGATCGTGTCGTAGAAAGAGCTGAAAAAAAAGTAGTTGATCAGTACGAGCATCGTAAAATTCTGGAACATCAGGATCGAAATCGTAATCCTGCCCGACCCTTCCGGCCCCCAGGAAATGTACGCGCCCAGATGATGTCCCAGCAGCACGAACAAAATGAACGGCACGATCGCGATCGTTGAATAAATAATACCCCACCGGTTGCCTAATCCATAAAAAGCCGCGACGCTGATAATGACCACGTATTGCAGGGTAACCAGGTCGAACCCGTTCTGAAAAAAGTAAAGGTTCGTCCCGATAATGACCAGGTAAATCAGCATGGCCGCGTGAACAGCCTTCCGCCACTGATAGCCGGTCGAGATGGCGACGTAATAGATCAGGATGATGCCGAGCAAAATGCCCGAACGGATCGCCTGCAACTGATAATTCTCCAAGATGTAGAATATCAACAGGAGCGCGGTTGTAAGTATTTTGAGGTGTAGTGCGTAAGAAAGAACTTTGATGCGAGCCCGGTTGAGGATAGTCGGTTCATCCTTTAATTGCTTACGCACAGGCCATTCCAGAAACGTTCGAATCATGTATTCAGATTTAGGTCGATTCAAAAGACGGGGACAAATGACATCGACAAGACCCAAATCTACCTAAAAAACGCAACAGATAATGTAGAGAAATTGCCACAAGCAAAACAATAGCAAACTACAATGGCTTTTTCATGCCAATGCTAAATTTGTAACATTCTGCACGTGAGGCTTAGTGGGATGGCAGCAGGATCACCAGACTTGAACGTAGAAGTACGTTAATAAACGTTGAGTATAACTTACACCTTCCGGTTTTACCGCGAAGGTGTTTTTTGTATACAGAGGGGAGAAACGTAGTAGTGGTAACGAAAGTATGACAACGGACCGGATCAGGATGCTTACTTCCCGGTTTTGTCCTGTGTTTGCTTTTTGGACTTTTTCACTTCGCCCGGTGTAAACTCTCCATTGATCCACCGCACGAAATTTTTTGACTGAACCTGATAAACCTGCGCTGATAGGGGTTTTAGATCTGATTTTTCAATTTCAAGAAGGTAATCAGCCAATAGACGGTTGATCTCTTCCAAATATTTGCTTTGCGTCTTCATGAGAGGATTTATATTTTTACAAAGAAAGAACTATTCTGATACTCAATCAAGTGCGCGATTTTTGTATCACTCTGCAAGTATAAACCTTTCCGGACGATCAGTTCTGGTTTTTGGGGTGAGAACGCTGAATTTGAGGGTGTAATGAGGCCTTCATGGGGAGACGATCAGGCCCTATCAAATCCCTTCAGTGGCCACTAAATTTTTACTACAAAAGCCCATCCAAAGGCCGCTACCGGGCATTTCTATGGTTTTTGATGCGGGCAGTGGACAAAGCTTCGATGCGGCCGTAGCCGCGCAAAAACAAGTCGGGCCGGAACAGGAATGTCCTGCCCCGGCCCGACCGGCACAAATTCGCAATAGTACTATTCGAATGTTTCGCCCGAATGCGTCTGCGAGCAGCCCATGAAATCCATATGGCCCATGATCGGCGCACCCGGCGGCATATCCAGCACCGAACCGGGCTCGAACTTGATCGGATTTTTACCAAATTCATCGATTTGCGCCAGTCCGAAGAGCATGTTTGCCTTCTGCTTGGGCGCAGCCGAAGCCAGCTGCGCTTTCAGCCATTCGCTCAGCTCGCCTACTTTCAGCAATGCCTCCCCGCGCACATTTTCAGGCGCTTTGGGGTCGGCGGCGAGCATAAGCAGGTATTTCAGCGAAAGGTTATTGACCAGTGTTTGCAACTCACCCTTGTAACCCGTCAACGGCGCCGATTTCCACGTTTTTTCAAACAATTTGTCGATCACCGGCATCAGTCCCGGCTGCTTCGCGTCACGCGCATTGTACTCCACGAGCCGCGCGGCGCGCTCGGGATTGAGCAGGTACGACAGGGTAGTTCCCGCGGCGGTTTCGGCGGCGGCAATCGGGTCGAACGTCGGGCCGGTATGGCCCGTAAAAGTTTCCAGGCTGGCCGGATACCCGCTCGGCCGCGGCGGGATTTTGCTGATCAATGCTTCGGGCAACGCCAGGGCATCGGGCGAAATAGTACCCAGCAAAGATTCCAGGGCACGCCATTGCTCTTTCGGCTCCACCATGCGGGTGGTCACCTGGCCGTCGTTTTTCACGGCGTGGGTAAAATACAGCCCGCCCACGGATTTGGCCACAGCTTCCACCTGGTAGCGGTGAAGCAGGTAAATCGGCACCAGTACCTCTTCGATCGTCGCCATCGGTTCGCCCTTCTGTATGGCTTTCTCCGAGAAATTATCCAGCACTTTCCGGCGAACGGCCATGATATTCGTCATCTGGTCGATCGGGTTTGCGCCATCGTCCCACTGGTGCGAGGTAGGGTGCGCATTACCGCCAATGTCCGGAATGTACAAAAAGCCCTGTTTGAGTGTTTCCTGCATAATTTTCTCTAAACCGGCCTCTTCGTCGGCGCCCTTCCCGAATTCGGTGTAGCCCCACATCACGGCGCGCTTGTCCCAGGCCCCGATGCCTTTGCCATAGGCGTCCGAAATATCGATGGTGCCGTCGGCTTTCATGGAGAAACGGGGAAACGGATAGTCCATGACCGAGCCGCGGTCTTTCGGGCTCGCCGCGAAATTGTGGTTAAAACCAAGCGTATGCCCGATCTCGTGGGCCGAAAGCTGCCTTACCCGCGCCAGTGCGAGCTCCTGCATGGCATTGGTCGTCTTCTTGCCGTCTTCATAAGGCTGCAAAAGGCCTTCGGCAATGAGGTAATCCTGGCGATGACGGTCGGAGCCGAGCGTGACCACGCCCTTGATGATCTCACCGGTGCGGGGGTCAATATACGAGGCACCTGAGGAGAAGCCCCGCGGCGCGCCGGTCCGGTTGATCCAGTTCACGACATTGTACCGAATATCCATAGGATCAGCCCCTTCCGGCAATTCCTTCACCTGGAATGCATTCTTGTAACCCGCCGCCTCGAACGCCTCGTTCCAGTAAGCCCCGCCTTCGATGAGCGCGGATTTCACCGGCTCGGGCGCCCCGCGGTCGATATAGTAGACAATGGGCTTCACGGCCTCGCTGGGTGCATTGCCGGGGTTTTTCTTTTCCAAACGATGCCGGCGGATGAAGCGCTTCACGATCGGCTCGGTCATCGGCGCCGAGAAATCCATGTAGCTGAATAGCCCGAATGCCGAACGCGGATCGAAACGACGCGGCTTGTAGTTCCCATCCGGCAACTCTACGAACGACTGGTGCATGTTGATCGTCACCGCACCGGGATCGGGCGCCAGGCCACCACCTCCCCCGCCGAAGCGGTTCACATTCGGTGAGCCACCGATGAATGTCACCAACGCTTCAAACTCGGTATTCTTTGGAAAGTTCTTCGTGTTATCGAGGTATACCACCGAACGGGTTTCATCGAGCCGGTAGCTCCCGCCCCCACCCGACGGCTGCGCCACGCTCACAGGCCCGCTCACGCGACGTACGCCCAGGCGAGCGGCGATGTTCTGGCTATCGCGTATAATAAATGGCGTGAGGTCGATCAGGAACTTCTCCCCTTCGACAGCCACCGGCGCGAAGCCGAAAATGACCGATTTGGCGAACGCGTTCTCCACGGCCCTTTTTTCGTCGGCATTCTGCGTGATGGCCCGGTAGTTGGTCACCGGCTCCACGAGCAGCACTTTCGGCCCCGACTTGATGAATTTGGCCAACGCGGAACTGGCCTGCCCACGTTCGGGGCCGCCATTGCCCACGCCCTCCGAAAGCGACGCGAAATAGAGGAACTCCATGTCGAGCTTGTCCACTTCCAGCAGTACCCTGCCGCTTTTTTCATCATAGTAAAAATTGAAAAAGCCCTCGTACTTTTTCATGCCCTGCGTGGCCGAGGCAATGCTCGTGGCGGGAGCGGCAGTTCTTCCGCCCTGTCCGCCGCCCGGATTCTGGGCAAAACCGACGGAACCAGCCGCCATCAGGACAGCCAATGCATAAAATCTCAACTTCATAGACTTCGGGTTATGGATGATTGATTTTAAATACTACTTCACTTGTTCCGCTTGCAGCAAAAACACCTCCGAGCGGTAATCGCCTGTTTTATTGAGCATTAGCTTACCCCTGATCTTTACCGGCTTGTCGGAATAGCCGATTTCCTTTATCATTTTCACCTCCACCATCGACGGAATGTCCCCCTGCCCGCAATAGGGGCATTGGTCCATCGGCACCACGGCGAGCATAAACTCCTTGTGGTTCAGGTCGGCATTGATCGGGATTATGTAGCCGGGCAGCTCGACGGTCTTGTTCTGCATGGCTTCCAGCGGTGCCGGAAATGCAGGGACCATCTTAAACGCGGCGTTTTTTTGATAGGTACGTTGACCGATGAGCTTCCAGGTGCTGTTCATCAGCGGGATATGCGCCGGCGGCTGGGCCAAACCGGCGTATCCCGACAGCAAGAAAATCAACAACAGCCATTTTTTGATACAATTCATTTTAAATTTTCGACATGGTTTGAGAAATGTCCGTCCGGTAGGCCTGTACGGCCGGTAAAATCGCGGCTGCCAGCCCAATGCCCATCCCAGCCACGAGCAGCCAGCTTTCCTGCGGCAAAAACACGAGGCCGTCCAGCCGTGCCTGCGGTGAGCCCTGCCAGTAACCGATCCCATGAATGGCCGCGTGCCCGAGCAATATGCCCGCCAGCGAGCCTGTGGTGGTCAGCAGCATGCCTTCCACAATGATCATGCCCCATATCGCCCTCCGCGACGCGCCCATGACGCGCATCACCGCGAGGTCGTACACCCGCTCGCGCAGGGAGTTGTAGAGGCTCACGAATACGCTTACCCCGGCCAGCAGCATCAATGCAATGGCCAGCCACCGCACCGTGTCCACACCCACGCCAATCAATGCGAACAACCGCGCGCTTTCCTTGGCCGGCGATGCCGCCTGCATGCCCGTCGACCGGTTGACCATCGCCGGCAAAGCCACCATCGCCAGGCGCGAACGGTACTGCACGAGCATAGCCGTAATTTCCCGGGCTTCCTCCGCCCCGTGCATCTCCCAGATGCTCAGCAGGCTGGTAAGTACCAGGTTATCGGCTACGCTCCCCTTCTTTTTTAAAACACCGCTCACGATGTAGGGATGGTCTTCGTGCACATCCTGCTGCGATGCAAGCCCGTGTGAGCCATACACCCGGTCTCCGGGCTTCAAATGCTGTACCCGCGCCACCTCCGCCCCGATCACGATTTCAAAATCCTCCGACCAGAAGCGCCCCGCGGCCAGTTCGAGGCCGTGCAGGCTCACGTAACCGGTATCGGTCCCCACAATGCGGAAGCCGGCATAATTATCGCCCAATGCAAGCGGTACCGCCTTTTTCACCATCGGGTTCGCCGCCAGCATCCGGGCGTCCTGCTCACTGATGTTGCCGGTTGGAAAATCAATAAAGTAAATGCTGCTGAGTATCAATTGTAACGGGCTTCCCTTCGCTCCCACCACCAGATCCACACCCCTCGCATTGTCGCGCAGGCGGTCGCCTACCTGGCTCACGCCGAGCAGCAGCATTGCCAGCATGCCCGTGCCAAATGCAATGAGTATCAGGTTCAATGCAAGGGACAATGGGTTCGCTCTAAGATTTTTCCAACTGATCTGAAATGCGTTCACGGGAAAGTTCGAATCGGTATTCTTTGAAAAAAGCATCCTTCACCCGGTCGTCGTGGGTGGAAATCACCAGCGTGGAACGCTCCACACCCGCCAGTTCCGACAGCAGCCGCACAACCTGTTCCGCATTGCGATTGTCCAGGCTGCTCGTCGGCTCGTCGGCCAGCAATAATGCCGGCCGGTTAACGAGCGCACGGGCAATCCCGACGCGCTGCGCCTGGCCCTGGCTCAATTCCCCTGGATAACTACGGTATTTATGGCCCATATCCAATGCAGCCAGCAGTTCCCGGATACGCGACGGGTCTTCGGGCATACCCGCGAACGTCTGCGCGAGTTGCAGATTCTCCCCGACCGTCATACTCCTTATCAAATGCGGCTGCTGGAAAATGATGCCGATATTCCGCCCGCGAAAACGGTCGAGCCTGCGGGCCGGAAGCGCGTACAAATCCGTCCCGTTCACCGCGGCACATCCGGCAGAAGGCCGCAGCAACCCGCCCAGCATATGGAGTAAGGTCGTTTTCCCACTCCCCGATTCGCCCAGCAACAGCCATTGCTCGCCTTTCCCGACGGTCCAGTCAGGGAAGTGCAGCGAGGCGCCGTTGGGGAAGGTTTTGGTTAAATGGGTAGTTTGAAGCATCTGGTGGGGTTTGGTCGGGGTGTTGTCAGGGATTGTCTGGTAGGGTCAGGGGGTGTCAGGGATTGTCATTTGTAGTCATTTGTAGTCATTTGTAGTCAGGACTGACCACTCCTAACCACACTATTTCCCCGTCCCCGACGCCTCCCTGACCGTCGGGTATTTGATGCCCAGCTGTTCGAGGTAGGTCGCGTACTTGCCTGGGTCGTAATAGTATTTCTTCATTTCCGGGCGGAATTCGGTCATGATCTTCTCGTTCAGGTGAATCGCCGGCTTGTCGGTAGCGGAAATGAGCGCTTTGTATTTCACGTCTTTGGTTTGGGTATTGTTAAAATAATCCCAGGCGTAGCGCAGCACTTCGGGTTTGACGAACAGGTCCAGCAGCGTCATGGCCTCTACTTTGGCGCCGGCCGTTACGCCCTTGTGGGCGATGGGCGTTGCCATGGCGATGGCGTTGGCCCAATGGTGGCCGGGCAGGCCGGGGATGTTGGCCGGGTAGCGCAACACCACGGTAGGCAGGTTCCACGAAATGTCGGCAATGTCGTCGGAGCCGCCGCCGCCGGTATTGGGCGTGGCCGACGGTTTCGCGAGCTGGCTCAATGTCGTCGCCAGACCATTCGATTCCTGCGGGTTACCTTCCGGGTTCTGAAGTTCTTTCTGAATGGCTTTTGCCAGGGTCTGGTCAGCTTCGGTCCATTTCGGCAGACCTACGGCCTTGATGTTTTCATACATCGTTTCGGCGATAGGCTGGTTGAAATGCCCCGGCCAGGCGCTCCCCAGCACTTCGTAGGTCATTTTCGTTTCGGTCATCTGCGCGGCGCCTTCGGCAATGCGGATACCGTCCTTGAACATCTGGGTAATTTTCGGGTAAGTCCGCTCTCTGAAATAGTACCATACCGACGCTTTCGAAGGCACCACATTCGGCTGGTCGCCGCCGTCCTTGATCACGTAATGCGACCGCTGGGTAGTTTCCATATGTTCGCGATGGAAGTTCCAGCCGATATTCATAAGCTCTACGGCGTCCAATGCACTTTTCCCGCGCCAGGGCGCCGCGCCTGCATGCGAGGCCTGCCCTTCGAAATTGAATTGCACCGATACCATCCCGTTGTTCCCGCCGTCGCCGTAGGATACCGACAGGTTGTTCGCTACGTGGGTAAAAATGCAGGCATCGACATTCTTGAAATAGCCGTCCCGCACATAATAGGCCTTGGTACCGAGCTGCTCCTCGGCCACGCCGGGCCAGAGCATGATGGTGCCGGGGATTTTCTCACGTTCCATGATCTTTTTGAGCGCCAGTACAGCCGTGATATTCAGCGGCTGGCCCGAATTATGCCCTTCGCCGTGGCCCGGGGCACCTTCGATAATCGGATCGTGGTAAGCGACGCCGGGCTTCTGCGACGCCTTTGGAATACAATCAATATCACTGCCGACAGCGATCACCGGCTTGCCCGAGCCCCATTTGGCCGTCCAGGCGGTAGGAATGCCCGCTATGCCCTGCTCGATCGTGAAACCGTTCTTTTTGAGAATATCGGTCAGGTATTTCGAAGTTTCGACTTCCTGGAAACCGAGCTCGCCGAAGCTGAACACCATGTCAACCATTTCCTGCGTGAACTTTTGCCGGCCGTCGATTTCCTTCGCCATCTCGGTTTTCAATGCGTCGATTTTTGCCGGGCTGAGTTTCACTTGTGCCGACAACCCAGTCGGCACAGCCAGCATTGCACCCAGTACGCAAGCTATTCCCCAATGCCGCATCGGCCGCTGCCCGCCATTTGTTTTTAAAAGCATAACCGGAATCGTTTAACTGTGGATCTATTTACCTGTACCTGAATTATTTTCATTTCGAACAGTTGGGTATTTAATACCTAACTGTTCGAGATAGCTGGCATATTTCGCGGGATCGTAGTAATATTTCTTCATCTCCGGCCGGTACTCTTCCATGATCTTTTTGTTGAGGTGAATGGCCGGTTTGTCGGTTTTGGAAATGAGCGCGGTGTATTTGGTATCCTTCGTCTGCACCTCGTTAAAATACTTCCAGGCATTGGTCAGGATTTCTGGTTTGACGAACAGATCGAGCAAGGTCATCGCCTCCGCCTTCGCACCTGCGGTTACGCCTTTATGGGCAATGGGCGTGGCCATGGCGATGGCATTGGCCCAATGATGGCCGGGCAGTCCGGGAATGTTGGCCGGGTAGCCGAGCACGATCGTCGGCAGGTTCCAGGAAATGTCGGCAATATCGTCCGAGCCGCCCCCTCCCGCCGACGCCGTAGCCATCGGTTTGCGCAGCTGGCTGAGCGAAGTGCTCAACCCGTCGTTCGCCCGCTCGCCGCCGAAGCCGGTAGCGGGGCTTTGTACCTCTTTCTGCAATGCACGGGCCAGTTTCTGGTCTTCCTCGCTCCATTGCGGCAAGCCAACGCTTTTGATATTCTCGTACATCGCCTCCGCGATAGGCTGGTTCATGTGCCCCGGCCAGGCGCTGCCCAGCACTTCGTAGGTCATTTTGGTTTCGGTCATTTTCGCTGCCGCTTCGGCAATGCGGATACCGTCCTTGTACATCTGCGTGATCTTCGGATAGCTGCGCTCGCGGAAATAATACCATACCGATGCCTTCGAAGGCACCACATTGGGCTGGTCGCCGCCGTCGGTGATCACGTAATGCGAGCGCTGCGTCGTTTCCATATGTTCCCGGTGGTAATTCCAGCCGATATTCATTAATTCGACGGCATCCAATGCACTCTTCCCGCGCCAGGGCGCACCGCCCGCATGCGAGGCCTGCCCTTCAAAATCGAAACGGACGGAGATCATGCCATTGCCGCCACCATCGCCGTAGGACGTGCCGAGGTTACTGCTCACGTGCGTAAAAATGCAGGCGTCGACGTCTTTGAAATAACCGTCGCGGACGAAATAAGCCTTGGTCGCCAGCTGCTCTTCCGCCACGCCCGGCCACATCATAATGGTACCCGGGATTTTCTCGCGTTCCATGATCTTTTTCAATGCCAGCACGGCCGTCACATTCAGCGGCTGGCCGGAATTATGCCCTTCGCCGTGGCCCGGCGCACCCTCGATAATAGGATCATGGTAGGCGACACCCGGCTTCTGGGACGCTTTGGGAATACAATCGATGTCACTGCCGATGGCGATCACCGGCTTGCCCGAGCCCCATTTGGCCGTCCAGGCGGTAGGTATTCCGGAAATACCCTGCTCGATGGTGAAACCGTTCTTTTTCAGGATGTCGGTCAGGTATCTGGAGGTTTCCACTTCCTGAAAACCCAGTTCGCCGAAGCTGAAAATCATGTCCACCATTTCCTGCGTGAATTTCTTCTGCCCGTCGATGTCTTTCGCCAGTTCCGTTTTCAGCGCGTCGATTTTGGCCGGGGTGAGTTTGGTCTGGGCGGTGGCGAGGCCGGGGAGCAAGGCCAGCGCCGCCAGCCATCTGAATTTATATTTTCTCATGTCTAGATCAGTTTGTTGGTGGACAATTCCGCATTCGGGATCGGGAAAATGTATTCGGGCTGCGTGGGGGCGATGGAGGGGGCTGAAAGGCCGCCGCTGCCTTTGGCGGGGATGGTGAGCATGTTACGCAGCAGATCGTTCGATCGGAGGCCTTCGCCCAGGAGCTCGATGCGGCGTTCGAGCCAGATCGTTTTCACCAATGCATCGGCCGTGGCAATGTCCGCCGCCGGGAATGCGTAGGTCGCGTCGGACCGCAGGCGTACTGCTTTGAGCAGTTCCACCGATTTCGCCAGATCACCGGTCTTGGCCAATGCCTCTGCGTAGTTCAGCAATACTTCCGAATAGCGCAGCAACGGCACGTAATCGATCGTCGGGTTGGTCTGGTTATATTTTTTCAGATAGGTCAATCCGCCTGCTATCCGGGTGAATGCCGTCCTGCGCACGTCGGTAGCGGACCACGATTTTTCCCCCAATATGCCCGTCGGGTTCAGGTTGTATTCCAAATTGAGGTTATACTCGTAAGCGAGTGAATTCTGGCCGCTCACGAGGTTGAGGGCGGTCATCGGCATCGAGAAAATCGATTCCGTAGTCGTATAATCGGTGAAAAACACGGTGGTAATGTTGGCCTGCAACTGGTGCTTCACGCCGGTAGCCGCGCCGAACGGTGCCGCGTCCGAGACGATCTTCTTCGCCTCGGCAACCGTTTTGGCATAATCTCCCATCGTGAGGTACACCCTCGTTTTTAATGCAATGGCCGTGTTTTTATGGGCGCGGGTCGTGGCGAGCAATGCCGTGGAATAGGTTGCAGGCAATCCGGCCTCGGCGTCGTCGAGGTCTTTCAAAATCTGCGCGTACACTTCGGCCACCGTGCTGCGGGCGAGATCGTTGTTGGCCGGCGTGCTCTCACCTTTCAGGCGCAGCGGAATGCCCGGCGAGGCGCCTTTGTCCTTCGCAAAAGGCTGCCCGTAGCGCGTGATCAGCCCGAAATAGCAGAATGCGCGGACAAATTTCGCTTCGGCAATGTACTGCGCGGACGTAGCGGCGTCTACCACGTCCGGGTGCAGCGGCAGGCCGTCGATCAGCAGGTTGGCGGAGTTAATGGCGGTGTAGGACGTTCCCCAGGCCGACGACGCGTCGTTGGAGCCCGACGTAACGGTGTGGCTCCACGCGTCGTAGCCCGTAAATACATTCTGCGTGCGGTTGATAAATTCTTCCCCGCGAATGTCGGCCAGCATAAGATAGCGCCCGCCGTACAGGCTGCCGTTTTTCATGGCGCCGTACAGGCCGTTCACCTGGCCCAGCACCCGCGCCGGGGTGTCGAAAATGTAGGCGTCCTGCAATGCAATGTTCGGAACCGGGTTCAGCAGTTCTTTTTCATCACACGAACTCATCACGCCGGCCATCGGCAATGCGATACAGGCTAGCCTGAAAAAAAACGTATTGACAGGCTTCATAGGAGTGTTTTTGAGGATATTTTTCATGATCAGAAACCGAGGTTTAAACCAAATGTGAATGTGCGGCCTTGCGGAATGGAGTTCTTTTCCACGCCCGGCGTCGTATTGGAATTCCCGTTTACCGAAATCTCGGGATCGGTTCCGGTGTATTTCGTGAGAATAAATGCATTGAAAACCTGTGCGTACAGCCGCACCGAGCTCAGCCCTAGCTTGCTCAGGATCGTCCCCGGCAAGCGGTAACCCAGCGACACCGACTGCAACCGGAGAAAATCACCTTTTTCGGCATTCTCCGAGATCGGCCACGACGAGCCGTTCGAGAGCAAATCGCCATAGACGACCCGCGGGATGTTAGTCACCTGCCCGGGCGTAGTCCAGCGGTCGAGCACCTCGGTGGTGTTGTTCCAGAAACGCTGGTCGCGCCAGGTGCCTTTGGTACCGTTCATGACGAGGTTGCCGCCCGAATAGGTAAAGTTCACGCCCAGGTCCCATTGGCCGTATTTGACATTATTGATAAAGCCCCCGTAATACGTCGGCAGCGCATTGCCGAGCAGGTAGTAGTCGTCCACCGCGATGGCAGGTGCGGGGGAGCCGTCCAGGTACGTCCAGCGGCTGCCTCCCGCAGGTACCACGTGGCTGTATTGCACACGTTCGCCCGCCTTGTTGATGAAGACGCGTTGACCATTTTCGGGATTCACGCCATCCGTTTTCGCCCCGTACAAGCTCCCTACCGAATAGCCAACGCGGGTAATGTTGGTCGCCTCCGCCGCCGTGGACGTGGTACCCACCAGCTCGGTACCCTGGCCGTACAGCTCGGTGACCTTGTTTTTATTATGCGTAAAATTCAGGCTGGTGGTCCAGCTCAGTTTGCCTTTGCGGATAATATTCGCATTCACGCCGAGCTCGATTCCGTGGTTGTACATCGCGCCGATGTTCATGAAGATCGCGTCGCCGGGAATACCTTTCGAAGGCGATTGCGGCACGTTCAGGATCAGGCCGTTCACGCTGTTGGCGTAGTAGGTGGCTTCGAGGGTGAAGCGGTCGTTCAGGAAGCTGATATCCGCACCGACATTGGTCTGGTTACTCGTTTCCCAGCCCAGGTCCGGGTTGCCTCCCTGGCTGAAATTCCACGTAGGCACGGCCGCATACAGGCCCGACTCGTACAATGCGAGCGATCCGTATGCGCTCACGCCCGAGTTGCCCACGCGCCCCCAGCTCGCGCGCAGCTTCACGCTGCTCATGATGTCGGCCAGGGAGGAGTTTTTGTAAAACTCCTCTTCCGAAAGGCTCCATCCGGCCGATACCCCGCCGAAATTCCCGTACTTTTTGCCGCTGCCCAATGCAGAGTTACCGTCGCGGCGGTAGTTGAGCGTGAAGAAGTATTTTTTGTCAAAATCATAAGTCAGACGGGAGAATACTGATACCAACGCACTCTCTGTGAGCACGTTCGCGGTAGGCGAAATTTGTCCGTAGCTCCCCTGAAACTCGTCGAAGAAAGGGTCCGAAAGCTGTGTGCGGGTAGCGCCCCAGCTCGATGTATTGAATTTCTGCACATCGTAACCGGCCAGCAACGACACATTGTGCTTCGTGGCGAAGGTTGTCTGGTAATTCAAGGTATTCGTCCAGTTCCAGTTACCGATGAGCCGGCTGCTGTTGGTGGCGCTGCCGTTGGACGAGTTGCCGGGGCCGTGCACGGGGCTGTTGAAGCTCACGTTTTCCACTTTCAGGCGGTCCATCGCATAGCTCATTTTATATTGCAAACCTTTGAAAATCTTCACAGTAGTACCAAAATTGGCAATAATGCGGTCGTTTTCGGAGGTGTATTTGTTCAAATCCAGCATCGGCACGGGGTTGTAAAAGTTGCTCGCCACTTTGTTGTTGCCCATGCCCAATGTATTCGAAGCACTCACATTGTAGGAGCCGTCGGGGTTCACCGCGTACACGTTCGGGGCCGAAAGCCACGCCAGCCGCGCCGACCCCACCAAACCGAACGCATTGCCGCTGAGCGAGCCGGTATTAGGGGAAGCGTTCAGGCTGGTGTTGTAATTGATATTCCCGGAAAACGACAGCCACGAATTGAGCTTGTGATCGACATTGAAACGGGCTGCCTTCCGGGTAAACTGGTTGGTTTTGAGAATACCTTTCTGGTTGCTGTAATTAGTAGAAAAATAGTACTTCGTCGATTCCGAGCCACCGGACACGCTGATGCTGTGGTTTTGCGAAACGCCGGTCTGGTACACCTTATCATACCAGTTGGTGTTCACGATCGAGCCGTCTTCCTGCACGATCGGAAAAAACAGCGCGGAAGCCACCGCATCGTTATTGGCGTTGCCGCCGAGGATTTTGGCATTCAGCACGGCTTCGTTTTTAATGTCCATAAACTGTTGCGCATCAAGCATGGTCGGCAGGCGGGTCGCTTTGGTCATACCCGTCCAGCCTTCGTAGGTCACTTTCGCCTTACCGGTTTTACCGCTTTTGGTCGTGATCAGGAGCACGCCGGCTGCCGCGCGCGAGCCGTAAATGGAGGTCGAAGCGGCATCTTTCAGCACGTCGATGGATTCGATATCGGCCGGGTTAATGTCGCCCAGCGGGTTGTTGGCTACGGTCGAGTTGGCCGATACATCGCCTGTATTAATCGGTATCCCGTCCACGACAATCAATGGAAACGAGCTCAGGGAGATGGAGTTGATACCGCGGATACGGATCACGGGCGGGTTGTTGAGCACGCCGTTCGGCTGGCCGATGCTCACGCCGGTAGCACGGCCGGCCAGGCCCTGGTCGAAGCTCTGCACAGGCATATCCTTCAATTTATCCCCGGAAACCCGCGCCGCGGAGCCTGTAAACTCTTCTTTTGACTGCGTACCATAACCTACCACCATGAGCTCGCTCAGCTGCCTGGTACTGCTCGCGAGCTTGATGTTGATCGCTGACTGGCTCCCCACGGGTACCTCCTGCGCCACGTAACCCACGTACGAGAACACAAGCACCGGCGCGCCGGAGTCGGACACCTTGATGATGTATTTGCCATTCATATCGGTAATGGTACCGGTGGAAGTTCCTTTCACGAGCACCGCCACGCCTGGTAAGGCATCGCCATTCTCGTTATCGGTTACCACGCCGGCGATCTCCCGGTCAGCCGGGCGTACGAGCGACGCAAGCAATATCTCAGTTTTTTGCAGTTGGCCCGTCGTTTTGGCCTCCTTTTCGATGATCACGACGGTCCCCTTCTGCTCGCGGTAATCGAGGCGGGTGGGGCTGAGCAATTCTTCAAGCACCTCGTCCACCGGTTTGCGGTTGACGGCGATGTTGACGCGGTAAGGCGCCACGAGTTCCTCATTGTAAACAAACTTGAAGCCGGTCTTTTTCTTGATCAGGTTGAAGGCTTCTTTCAGGCTTCTGTCCCGCAGCGTGAGGTCGATCGTCACCTCCTGAAGACTCTGTTTGGTATCGATGCCCGCGTGCGCGGCCGTCGCGGTGACGAAAAGCAGGAAAAACGCGGCCCTGCATGTCCATTTGTATATGGACAGTAAACTTCTGGTACAATTTTTCATACCTTTGAATGAGTTGGGGTTAATCGTGAAACATGGATTCCAGCTTCCGGATAGCAAGATCAGTCAGTGATTGGCGTTACGTTCTGATTTTAACTATCACATGGTCCGGCAGGCTTCGGTTTGCCGGATTTCTTTGTTCTGAGGGCAGTAGTGGCTACATAGGCTCCGGGGTCAAATGGTTTTTCTTCTTTTGCTAAGCGTTATCTGATGGTCTTGCATGCGGTATTCCAGGTTGTTGGCAAGCGATAGCAGGTCGAGTATGCGCGGGAGGGAGTCGGTGGAGGCAAATTCGGCAGACATATGGTATTCCCGTATCGATTCCTCTGCCAGGATCTTTACATCGAATTTGTTTTCCAGAATGGCGATCACATTGCCGAACCGCTCGTTATCGAACAGCAGCTTGCCTTCCTTCCAGGCTACGGCATTGGCACTGTTCACGGTCACTTTCTTAATCTCCCGCGTATCGATGTCGTAATACACCTGCTCGTTCGGGAGCAATATCTTTTTATCGGGTTCCGCGGCACCTCCGGCTTTCTGCACTTCCACCTTACCACGCGTAACGGTAACCCATATACTTTTTAAAAAATGGTACGACCGGATATTGAATGCGGTACCCAAAACGCGGGTCGTGGTTCCTGATGCCTCGACGTAAAACGGCTTTGTCTTGTCGTGCATAATGTCGAAATAAGCCTCGCCATCGAGCAGTACCACCTTCCGGCGGTGGTCCTCGAAATGCCGGGGATATTCCATCCTGCTCGATTCGTTCAGCCACACCAGCGAGCCGTCCGGCAACTTTATTTCCTTTTTCTCGCCCTTCCCGGTGACTACCAAAACCTTGTTTCCAAGCAACTGAAAGGGATTATATTTCCAAATACCTAATGCGATCGAGAGCACGAGCAGCACCGATGCCGCCACGCGGAATGTTTTTGAAACCGTGGACCATGGATGTAGGTGCAGCGGTTTTACCCGCTCCGCTCCTGCCCCGCTTTCCTTGTCGAGCTGTCCCGCCAGCGCGTCGTCCAGTTTACCTTCTGCCATCAGGCGAAAAAAAACATCGAGCTCTTCCCTGCTCAGCGCATTGGCAACGTAACGTTTGACGAGTTCTTCCAGGAATCTCTTGTCGTCCATTTTTCCGGCTATTTATGATGAAGACGTCCGAAGTGGTTTTTAGGGTACCCCGGGGGAAAAGTTTTTTCAAAAATATTTCAACAAACAGATTACCAGCGAATTGAACGACAATCCAAGGCTCTTGTGGGCGGAATATTTAATGAATTTGACAGCTTTCACCATATGCTTTTTGATGGCGTTGCGCGAGATGCCGAGCACTTCGGCGGCTTCGTCGTAGGAATGCTCCATTTCGCGGCAGAGGCGGAAAACCTCCTGGTCGCGGGGGGAAAGCTGGTGCAGGATTTTTTGCAGATAATGCTGGTACTCTTCGTTTTGAAGCGCCTCCTCCACGTGGGTAGCGTGTGCGAGCGATGCGCGGATGATCTCCTCGCGGGCCGTCCGTTCGATAGCGGCGTGGCGCAGGAAATCGAGCACACGGTTTTTGGACACCGTGTACAGGTAAGCCCGGAACGATTGCAGGTTGGGCAGCGTCTCCCGTTTTTCCCATACTTTCAGGAAAATCTCCTGACACAAGTCTTCGGTATGCTCCGTGGATTTGACGAATTTGAAAATATACCGGCTGATTTCACCGTGGTAATGACGGTATACCTCATTGAAAGCCTCACTGTTTCCCAAAGCCAGGTCTTTCAGCAGAACAGTTTCGTCGAGCACGTCCATCGTTGCGGTTGTCTTTTATACCACCAAATATCGTTTCCCTAATTTAGGTACATAATCACTAAAATTTCAAGGTTTTAAAATTTGATAGTGCATTAATTTCGCTATTTCGGAAAATAGATTAGTATAATTATGAATTTTATAAAATAGTTGAAATAATATTCGCAACAACGTCTACTCATAAAAAACAGAGGCTGCCCAAAGACAAGGGGCGCGGCCATTACCTGACCGCGCCCCACTTGCAAAATGTACACCTCCGCACTAATCCTTTTTCCGCAAATACACGTTATTGCTGATCGATTCGAGCTTCACGTCCGGGCCGCCGCCGTTGAATTTGCCTTCGAGCAGGTACCCCACGATCGGGTTTTTCTCTTTTTTGTTGCCGAAATCGATGTCGAGATCCGAATACACCTCGCCGGTGATGGTTTTCACAGCCACATTCGCGCCTTTGGATTTCGGCCACGTCATGTCCACATACCCGCTGATGGTTTTCGCGGCCACGTCGGCCGTAGCGCCCTGGATGTCGATGTTGCCGTTGATCGTTTCGAGTTTCAGCTTCGCATTGCGGGGGAGCGTCACCTGGTAATTGATCTCGCTGCACACATAATAGCGGTTCTTGCCGTCGTCGCTGCTCCATGTGCTTTTCTGCCCCGGGCAGTCTTCGCCTTTTCCTTCTTTCAGTTTTTCCTTGTCAAAATCGGTTTTCAGGATGATTTCATCGGCGGTGGTGCTGGTCGTGACGATAAACCCGTCATTCAGCTTGTTCTGATTGATTTTCACCGACATATGCACCGATACTTCGGCCTTGTCCCAGTACCGCACCTGGATGCTGTCGCCGAAGCGCAGATTGAGGTTCACGGTCTTGCCCGCTTCGTAGGGCAGCTTCTTGTCGATGATTTTCTGGGCAAATGCAGGCGCACAGGCCACGCCCAGCATGGCTATCAAAATGATCTTTTTCATGGTTAACAGATGCAGGTTAGGAAGTTATTTCTGCTTGCGGATGTAAATGTTGCTGCTGATCGTGTTGAGGGTCATCTCCACACCACCGCCGTTGATCGCCCCTTCGACGTTGGCCATACCGCCCACTTTCGACAGGCCGTCCACGCTGTTTTTCTTCCCCAGGTCGAAATCCGTGTACATTTCACCGTTGATGGAACGTAGTTTCAGGTTCGATTTCGCCGTGGCGGGCAGGGTAATGTCGATTTCCCCGCTGATGGACGAAATGGCCGTCGGCTTGCCTTGCGCGAGGCTCGAAAAGCTAGCCGTCACTTCGCCGCTGGTCGTATTGGCTACCACGGGGCCCGTAATGTTGTTCAGGACAATGTTGGAATTATTGGTTTTGATTTCCAGGTCACCGTCCATATTCGACACCGTCAGCCCCGAGCCGCCCTGCCAATTGGTCTCCACGAATTTCACCGACACCTGCCGCGGCATTTTAATCGTGTATTTGATGGATTTCCGGGTCGCTTTCTCAATTTTCAGTCCCGACGCTTCCGGCGTGACAGACAGCCCGATACCCGAATTGTCGACGGCCGAATAATACAACGGTTTCAGCCCCTTGGCCCGGTCCGGAGGCGCCTCGAAGCCCGACGATGCCTGGATAATGACCTCATCGCCATTATAACCTTCGATCTTGACCGAGCTTGCCGAGAGTTCGAGGACGACTTTTTTGTCTTTCGAATTGGCCAGTTTGGTTTTGTACTCCGGGGTTTGCGCACACGCGATGCTCAGGCTCCACAAGAAGCCCGCACTGATTAACAGTACCTTTTTCATGGTTTTTGATATAAAAATTAAAAAAATCCTATCCAACGTCCAGGGGTTAAAATCCCTGGCAATAATATTTTCACCCTTCCAGGATTAGGGACTAAAATTCCCGGCAAAGCAAGGATCAGCGGCCCGGATCATTTTCTATCCAGGAATTTCAATCCCTGTAAAATCCCGGTCGGATGGGACTTTGTCAGACGTCCGCGTTGAGCCTGTTGGCGCCCTCGGTCGCTTTGAGCCGCACGACGTCCAGTACCTCCTGGTTACGGGCAAGCTGCTCGAATTGCTCCACGGCGCGTTTTTCCCTGATCGCCACGAGCGATTCGATGAGCGAAATCTGGATGTTCGGATCGGTCTGGATCGCCAGCGACTGGATCAGTGCTTCCTTCACCTCCGTTTCACCGGCGAAATGGGTCAATGCCTGGCAGGCTGCCAGCCGCACATTCACATTCGGATCAAAGTTCAGCGTGTTGATGAGCAGCTGGGTAATGTCTCGGTCGGCTTCGGAAATGTCGTAGCTCTGGTTCACGGCGTGAATACGTTCGCTGGCCGAAGTACTGTTCATCTGTTCGAATGCGAGCACCTTCTTCATTTCCGTCACTTCCGCATTTTCCTTTCCGCTCAATGCCATCAACCCCTCGCTTCCCTCCTGTTTCGACTGGAACATCCACCCTGCCCCGAAACCGACGACCAGTAATGTAAGCCCTGCGGCAATGCGGATCAGCCAGCCGCCGAACTGCTGTACGGGCCCTTTTTTAGGCGGATCGAGCATGAGTGCCAGTTCGTGGTTGAATGTCAGTGAAGGCTGCTCTTTCCGTGCATTCGCGAAATAGCCGAACTGCGCCGCGTGGCTTTGCAAATGCGCAGGCACATCGCCGTTTTGAAAAAACTGCTTCAATGTGCGCTCCTCTTCCAGCGACGTGTCGCCGTCGTAATATTTTTCCAGTAGTTTCTTAATATCCAGTGCCATAATTTTCTGCTTTTAAATAATTCTCGCGCAGCTTCTGCCTCGCCCGCGAGAGGATCGTCCGGATGTTTGTATTGCTCAGGCCGGTTACCTCCTCGATTTCTTCCAAAGTATATTCCTCCACATCCCGCAGGTGCAGCACCAGCCGCTGCTGCTCGGGGAGCTCGCTGATGAGCCGGTGCATGAGCCCTGCGCTATCGTTGTTCTCGGCCTGCCGGTAAGGCGACGCATCCGCCGCCTGCATTGCTACCATGTCCGCATCGCGGGTTGTTTTCTGTTTGTCATGAGATTTCAGCCGGTCGAGGCAAAGGTTCTTCGTCATCTGTACCGCCAGCGCCTCCACGCTCTGGTAACTTTCCAGCTGCTGCCGGTTGGTCCAAAGCCGCAGGAACACGTCCTGAATGGCATCCTCTGCCTCCTCGCGGTTGCGAAGAAACATCTGCGCCAGTCGGAAGAGGCGTCCCTGAACGGGAAGAATGCGTTGGTTGAAGGCTTGTAAATCCATATTCAATGGCATAGACGATCGCTCCGCGGAAACGTTACAGGATTTACGAAAAAAAAATTATTTCCGAACAACCCTGTCCGGTTTCGGACAGGTGTAACAATCCAAAACCCGCCGTAGCGCGTCTCAGGCGTCATTTTCAAGGTTGGCAAAGTATTTGTTTTGCATAATTACAACTAATAACTTTTCCGGAAATGAAAAGAACTTTTCTAGGGGAATTTGAAGAGATCGTCCTGCTGGTGGTAGCGGGCTGCACCGAAGAAGCCTATGGCGTCACCATCTGGGAGCGTGTGCAGGAACATACGGGCCGCTCCATTTCGCTGAGCGCCGTGCATGCGACCTTGTACAGATTGGAAGAGAAAGGCTTTCTTACCTCCGAAATGGGCGGTGCCACCGCCGAACGCGGCGGGCGCCGCAAACGCTTTTTTACTATTACCAACTACGGCAACCGTGCATTGCAGGAGATCAACGAGATCCGCCAGCAACTCTGGCGGGCTATTCCGGCCGATAAGCTCCAGCCCAAACTCAGCTTTTCTTAAGCCATGGAAAACCGCCCACAACCAAGCCCGCCCCGCTGGATCGACCGCCTGCTGACCGCCATCATCGCGCCGCATTTCCTGGAAGACATTCTGGGCGACCTGCACGAAGTCTATGCCCGGCAAATCAAAAGCGGCCCCGCACGCCAGGCACGCCTGCGCTACCTGCTCGCCGCCGCGCGTTACGTGCGACCCTATTTTATGAAACGAAAACCTGGTTCCTATTCTCCTACCTATATTTTCAGTCCTGCCATGATCAAGAATTACCTCAAAATCTCGCTGCGGACGCTGGCCAAGCAAAAGGCTTACAGCTTTATCAACATTACCGGACTGGCCCTGGGAATGGCCGTGGCGATGCTCATCGGCCTCTGGATTTACGACGAGCTGTCGTTCGACCGGAGTTTTCAGAATTTCAACCGCATTGCCCAGGTGTGGCAGCACCAGACGTTCAACGGGCAAGTGGGCACACAAACCTCGCTGCCGTTCCCGATCGGCGACGAGATCCGGCGGAACTATGGCGCGGATTTCAAACACGTGGTCATGGCGTCGTGGAACAACAAGCATATCCTGGCGGCAGGCGATAAGAAATTCAACAAAGCCGGGTCATTCTTCGAGCCGGACGCGCCCGATATGCTGAGCCTGCGTATGATCAGCGGCACGCGTGCAGGGTTGAAAGATCCCTATTCCATATTGCTCTCCGAGTCGCTGGCGAAGGCCTATTTCGGGGATGCCGATGCATTGGACAGGACCATCAAAGTTGATAACAAGCTGAACGTGAAGGTGACGGGTGTCTACGAAGACCTGCCGCACAACACCTCCTTCCGCGATGTGTCTTTCATGCTGCCCTGGCAGCTGATGGTGATCGCCAACCCGTGGCTCAAAACGATGGACGATCCGTGGCGGCCCAACGCTTACATGACCTACGTGCAGCTCATCGACCATGCGGACATCGACCAGGCGACGGCGCGTATCAAAGACATCAAAAAGCGTAATATCAATAAGGAGCAGCTTAAATATAAACCCGACGTGTTCCTGAACCCCATGCGCGACTGGTACCTCCACTCCGAATTCAAGGAAGGGCACCGCGTGGGCGGCCGCATTGAATTCGTCTGGCTTTTCGGCACGATCGGCCTGTTCGTGTTGCTGCTGGCCTGCATTAATTTCATGAACCTCAGCACGGCACGTTCGGAAAAACGGGCGAAAGAGGTGGGTATCCGCAAGGCCGTCGGATCGGTACGCAACCAATTGATCACCCAGTTTTTCACCGAATCGTTCCTCGTCGTAGGCTTCTCATTTGCCTTATCCATCGCGCTCGTCGTGCTTTTTCTGCCGTTTTTCAATGAAGTAGCCGACAAAAAGATCGCCATGCCCTGGGCCGAGCCGGTATTTTGGCTGGCTGGTATCGGGTTCAGTGCCATCACGGCGATCATTGCCGGCAGCTATCCCGCCCTGTATTTGTCTTCATTCCAACCTGTAAAAGTCCTGAAAGGTACTTTCCGGGCCGGGCGCTTTGCCGCCGTACCGCGAAAGGTGCTGGTTGTGGTGCAATTTGCCGTATCGATCATCCTCATTATCGGGACCGCCGTGGTATTCCGCCAGATCCAGTTTGCCAAAAACCGGCCGGTAGGCTATACCCGCGACGGCCTCATTACCATTTTTACCTCCACCGAAGACATTCACAAGCATTTCGAAGCGGTAAGGCATGACTTGAAAGCCAATGGTGCCATTGCAGAAATGGCCGAATCGGGCAGCCCTACCACGGAAACCTGGTCGTCGACGAGCGGGTTCGAATGGAAGGGCAAAGACCCCGAGCAATCGGTGGATTTCTGGTTCGACGAGGTTTCTTACGAATACGGCAAAACCGTCGGCTGGCAATTTACCCAGGGCCGCGATTTTTCCCGCGAGTTTGCTACGGACTCGGTCGCATTGGTTGTGAATGAAACGGCCGTGAAGTTTATGGGGCTGCAAAATCCCGTGGACGAGCCGATGACGTGGTTCAAAAAGCCTTACAAAATCATTGGCGTGATCAAGGATATCGTCGTCAACTCGCCTTATGCGCCGCACCGGCCGCAATTCTTCTGCCTTTCGGCAGGGCAGGGTAATGTGATCAACATCCGGCTCAATCCTACTTCCGGATCAGCCGCTTCCGTCGCGAAAATCAAGGAAACGTTCGAAAAATACGATCCGGGTTCGCCGTTCGAATACGAGTTTGTAGATGAAAGATATGCTCAAAAGTTCCTGGACGAAGTGCGGATCGGCAAGCTGACCACCTTCTTTTCCGTTCTCGCGATCCTGATCAGCTGCCTCGGCCTATTCGGTGTGGCGTCGTTCATCGCCGAGCAGCGGACGAAGGAAATCGGCGTGCGCAAAGTACTCGGCGCCACGGTATTGAGCGTTTGGGGGCTGCTATCGCGGGATTTTGTACTACTTGTCGGCATCGCATTCCTCATTGCCACGCCCGGCGCCTACTATTTCCTGAACGGCTGGTTGCAGAAGTACGATTACCACACGACCATTTCCTGGTGGATATTCGCATTGACCGGCCTCGGCACGCTGACGATCACCCTGCTGACCGTAAGCTTCCAGGCGATTAAAGCGGCGACGACGAACCCGATCCGCAGCCTGCGCTCAGAGTAGCTCTCAACGCACTGGCTATCACAGCTTCGGCTCGATCCAAAGCGCCGTGAGGCAAAGCATGAGTAATGTAAACCAGACCCAGTCCGGCAGTTTGCGGGTGGCATGCTGCGGCTTCTCGAAGGTTGTATTGAAGGTCGCTTCACCGGCCGTTTGTACGAAATGCTGCATTCCGGCGGCGTGGCGCAATAGCGAATAGTCCTGCACATAGATTTCGGTGTGCAGCGAATCGTGCAACGGTTGCCAGCCGGTCGTGGCCGGCAGAAAAGTTGCATTAGCCGAATGCCCATTCAATGAAGACATTTTTGTGAAAACCGTGTCACTCCCGATGATCAGCCGGCGCGGGATTGCCTGGAAGTTATTCAAATACAATTTCGTGGGAATGCTTTTGAAAGCGGGTGCGTCCGCCGACATAACCGGTCCCTGTGCCGGTCGTGTCCAGGCCATGATTTCATCCCAAACCTTCGCATAGGCCACGCTGTCGCCGGATAACTGCATCGGGAAAGTTTCGTTCAGCAGGCTGACGACCACTTTCCCGGTCGTCTTTTCAGCCGCCACCGGATAATGCGCTGCCTGTGTTTGAAAACTTTGGATTTGAAACCGGAATGGCAGCGCGTTCAATACCGGCGATAATGCGACCGACGCTTCGTTGGACATCCTGACCACCTGAAACCGGGTGCCCAATGCTTCGTTAAGGCCCCGCACCTCGGCCTCGGGATCGGTCATTTGCACAAAAAGCACACTTTTACCATTGCCAATGGCCTTTTTGACCACCGGACCGGACGCATTCGCGGGACTGGTAACGATCAGGTCAGGCTCTTTGGCGCGGTTGATATTCAGGCTGGTTGTGATGTTTTTGGACAATGTAGCGTCATAGCTTACGGAATGGCCGTTTTTCCCGAGCCAGGTAGCCAGGTTACGCGTTTCAAAATCAGGGCTATCGAGTAAAAAACGAATAGTCAGCTTCGCCTCGGGCTGGCTAAAAAACCGGACCGTGTCGATCACCCGGCCATTCAAATGCAAAGTAGTAGTCGTTCTCCCCTCGCTGAATGCCGGGAATGCGAGCCGGAACCGGCTATCCCCCCCGACCAACGCAACGCTGTCAAGCGTGCGGCCGCCGTAACGGATCTGTAAAATTTGCTTTCGCACCGATTGAATAAGTCCCTCCACACGCTGCATTTCGCCTTTTTTCACAATGCCCTTCCACCGCAGGCCAGACAACTCGTCAGGGGCAAAATAGGGTATCCACTTAACTTTCGGCACATTCCGCAGCTGCCGGATCGCGCCTGGCACAGATGCGTCGAATGCCTGCCCCAATATCACCAGTGTATCGGCCTGCGATTCGCGGATTCGGTCCTGCGCAACGATCCGGGCATTCAGCAGACTGTCGCGGAGCCACCCGGTTACCTCGCCGGGCACATTATCGGCCACCAGCAGCCCGACATTTGATTTTGCGGGCGATTTAAAATACGGGCCCAGTACCCACATCGAGACGACAACCCACAACAACACATTCAAAAGCAAACGAATACCGATCCGGCCCGAATGCCGGTGCCGCATGTACAGCCACGCGCATTGCACAGCCAGCAACGCAAGCGCGGCACAGATCAGCAGCAGGTTTACAAGTTCCGTCCAGTTGAAATCGGTATGGATCATTCGGTTTGAATTCATTCAAAAAACTTCCAAATCAGACTAGCGTAATGCTTTCCGGAACGCCGCTTCCAGTTTTTTATCTCCTACCCAGCCCGGCCGGCTCCGCAATGCGGGGCTGGCTCGCTGGTACAAATCGGTTTTAAGATTATTTGCCTCCCTGGCATTCAGCGCCCGGCCGGCAGCGAGTTTCTGCAATGCGGCAATGGTGTTCCAGTTTTGCAATCCGCCATTAAACGGGCCGCTATCCGTCAGCCTTTGCGTCATTTCCATCGCCAGCGCGGCTGTCCGGGCGGCGTCCGCCCTTCGTGATTGGTCCGTTTCCAGGTAACCCAGCAAGGTTGCCGCGAGCTCGGCCGTCGGCTTCTGGTCGAACTGCTTTTCGTACGCCCATTTCGGGACGAGGTCTTTCAGCTCGCCGGTAAGCCGCTTCTCCTGTTCTTTAATCGGCGGCGGGTCGTAACCGCTCTTTTTCACATAGGTACGTGCTTTTTGCTGGGCGGTTTTGAGGTATTCCAATGCCTTATGCTCGAATGGAAGTGCCTTTTCGGGCTCATAAGTACGTAAATGCAGCTCCGACTGCCACATTTGCTCCAAAGCCATTTTCAAAAGGCTGCGTGTCGATTGTTCGTAGAATGTATTCGTCTCGGCATCGTCGTGCGAGTGGGTGTATTGCTCCATCAATGCTGCCAGCGGGTCTTTTTCACCAGCAGGCTCGGCCTTGTGTGCGTGTTCGTCCGCATGCGCAGGTTCGCCCACGCGCGACTCGGCGCCTTCGCCCTGGCCGTCGGAATGGTGCGTGAATGCGTCGATGATATTGCCGTTGTCGGCCGCCGGGTTATCACCGCCGCCGATGCTCGTTTCAAATTCTTCGCCGAGGTATTGCCCGTACCGCAGCCGCAGCACTTTCTGGTCGAAACCGATCTCGTTGGAAGTTGCATTAAACTCATTGGTTTTGAGCCTTTTGCGCTTAGCGATCAACTTTTCCGTGTCGATGATGATCTGGCGCTGGCTGCGAAAATACTCCGGCATTATGTTCACGGCCATCGTCGCCAGCTCGGCTTCCTCCACCTTCGCGGTGTCTTTGTACACGACGAAATAGGTGTCCGACTTACTGAAATTCGCTTCCGGCTGCCGGTTATCGACCGCCGCCCAGTAGTAGTACAGCTCATCGCCCGGCGCGAACTGCAACGCATTCAAGTCAATGGTTTTCTGAATGTTAGCCTCTTTAAAATCGGCTTGACCAAGTCGCATCCTCACTTCCCGGAACTTGACATTCTCCCCCGAACCCCGCGCGACGGTAGCGACAATAAAAGCCTGTTTCACACGAAAATCATCCGATATTCTGGCCGAAACCCGGAAGTTTTTAGGGTCTTTCAAGAAATGGTATCGATATAAATCCTTTGAAGCAGGCTCGATGCGCGGCGCGAGATCGGGCAGCGCTTCGAGCTTGTAAAAATCGGACTGGTACACGAGCGAATCCTTCCAGTAACCCTTGACGGAATACAAACCGGAGCCGGTCAGCCGGTCGCGGTGCACGAACGCCCCGTGCGATTCTTTCAGAAACACCTCCTCACCCCGACTGTTGGCGATGCGGACGCTCAGGCCCTGTGCATGGTCAAAATCCACCGACCATTCTACGACCGACCCCACCAACGAACTGATATTCAAATCCGAAGAATTTTTACCCGGCAATCCCGTGTAGGCGGGCGGCGTTATTTTCACCTGCGCTGCCCGATACCGCGGAGCCTGTGGTGCTGTTTTCGGGGATAAAACCGATGGAGGCCCGGCTGTTTTCACAGGCATTTCACTGCGCGTTTTCCAATGGTCCGCACCTAGATTGATACCGGCGGCAACGATAAAAATCCCGAAATAAACCCAAAATCCGCGGAACAATTCCCTGCGCGGTACTTTTGCAGGGACGGCCGCGATCCGTTGCAGCTGCATTTGCTCAACGGGGTTCAGGTCCAGCCTGTACAAAAGGTCTAAGCTATATTCCAGACCGGGATTATGGCTATGCAGCAGCGTAATAGCATGGCGTTTGCGGTCGGTAAATGCCTTGGTGAGAAAAATCCCGATCAGACAGCCCACGGCGCTGATCATCGTTTCGAGCCACGGATGATCGCCCGGCAGCGCCCTCGCCAGCGACCGGAATGCCAGCCCCAGCAGCAGGCATTTACCAATCGCCACCCACTGGATTTGCATGTTTACCGATTTGATCCGTTTCTGTAAATCAGCCATGAGCAACCGGTTTGCGCAACGCCAGCCAGCGTTCCGTGATCAATAAACCCAAAAAAACCAGCAACAGCCAGGGCCGCAATGCCGCCCCTTTCCGGCCAGTATCCACCCCGGCCTTCTCAAATAATGCATTCAACTGGCTATTAGTCAATGCCGTTATGTCATGATCGAGTCGCGCTTTTTTCAGCATCAACTCCCCCAGCCATTCCGGCAAACGCCCGCTTTCCACGAGCTCATCATCAGCCGATTGCAGCGAATCGGGCAGAAAAATTACCGATGCCGGCGCGCCCCATTCCGGCGCAACGCCCGACACAACATATTGCGTTGCTGCTTTGGCTTGCTTCACGGGTTTATTGGTAAAAACCCAGTCGTAATGCTTGCCGGGGGTAGCATTATTTTCTATTTCAAACGGAAAACCATGCACTTCGTGCAATGCGGCGAGCGCAGCGGCCACCGTCTTATGCTCCTCTGCCTTGGGGTAGTCGAGCAGGATATGGATGTTGTTTTTGAAAACAGGCCTGTTTTCAGATAGGTCGAAACCTGCGCGGCCCGTTGTATCCGGCACCGGGAAAAGCTCGTAATTACCCGGGACATAAATGCGCGGCGCGTCCTCCGGGACGAGGCTGCTGTGAAAATACAATTTGAAAACTGTGCCGTTTTCACTTGCCAACGCATTGATATCTGTTTGCAAATCTGCCCACTCGGCTATCTGCGCAGGTGTTTCTATCAAATCGGTTGTCTTTTGCGGCGAAGCGCCAAGCCAATATACCGGCTCGCCCTTTTGCATCGCACCGTTTAGTTCAAAACGCCAGGCTTCGGTAACAAGCCGGTCGCCTTGTACGATGTGGACGACGCGCAGTCGGTTTGCGCTTTTGAGCCAATGTACCACCGGCTTGCTAAGGACCAATGCGAGTAGTGCCACTACCAGGCAACGCACAAGCATCAGCGCGACCTCGTTCAGCCGGAACCCGCGATGTTGCAGCGTAGTTTGTTCTCCCAGCCAGCGCATGGCCGCCCATTCGATGGTTTTGCCCCTTTTCTGATACCAGAAATGGATCGCCACCGGCACGGCTACGGCCAGCATTCCCCAAAGCCAATAGGATTGCAGGAACGTCATCACCCTTTTCTTCTTGTTAAAAATGCCTTCAATACCATCCCGATCGGGTCGCTCATGTACGCACGCACGAAGCGCACGTGCGGAATCTGCAATGCAGCCTTCAAATCGGCCAGATAGGTCTCCATAGCAGTGCGGTACTGCGTCGCCACGGCGTCCGCATCCAGCTCTACCTCCCGACCGCTTTCCAGGTCCCTGAACCGGTAAAATCCTTTGAGATCGAAATCCGCCTCCCGGTCGCCCAGGATTTGAAACAGCACGATCTCACGGTAAGGCCCGGCCAGTGAGCGCACCCACGACAGCCATTCGTCCTCTATTTGGAGCAAATCGCTCACCAAAATCAGCTGTTCCTTCTTTTTTGACAGAAATTCTCCACCTCCCGGATAAGCCCCGCCCGGCCCCGTCTTTTGCCACGCGCCCGAAGCCGTCGCTTTTTCCAGCCCCACCAATATCTTTTGAAAAGCCTGCCGGGCCGACGCCCCCGAACCAGTTCCGCAGATCGTCTCCGCGGCTCCGTTCTTCAAGCCGTACAGGCTCATCTGGTCGTTCTGAATATAGCACAAATAGGCCAGCGAGGCCAGCAGGATCTGCGCATATTGCAGCCTGCTCACACCATTTTCCGTATAATTCATCGACCCCGACAAATCCAGCACGAACCGAACCTGCCGGTCGCTTTCCGTCGACGATTCCCGCACAAGGTGCTTGTCTGTCCTGGCAAAAAGCTTCCAGTCGATGCGTTTCGGGTCGTCGCCGGGCTCGTAATGCCGGTACTGCTCGAATTCGATCCCGATCCCCGACCGCTTGCTGGAATGAATGCCCAGCATCAGCTCTTCGCTCACCAGTTTCCCGGTCAGTTGCAGGTTTTTGAGCTTTATGAGGCTCGATGCCAGTAGTCCGGTTGTTTTTTGCATGGTTATGTCAAACGGTTAGCCTACCGCAATGCCGCCAGCAAATTATCGATCACCTGATCGGTCGTAATACCTTCGGCTTCGGCGCGGAAATTCATGGCAATGCGGTGCCGGAGCACGGGAAATGCCAGCGTACGAATGTCGTCGGGGACGACCGAAAACCGCTCGTGCAGGACCGCCCGTGCCTTCGCGCACAATACGAGCGCCTGCCCGGCACGCGGGCCCGCGCCCCAGTCGCACCACTCGCGTACGTAATCCGAAGTGGTATTATCGGGCCGCGTCGACCGTACCAGCTGATTGATCAGCACCAGCAGCTCGTCGGCAATATGTACCTGACGTGTGAGTTTTTGAAGTTCCACCATATCCTGGTCCGATAAAATACGCCCGATTTCGGGGCGTGCCGTGCCGGTGGTGGTGCGCAAAACGTCCAGTTCCTCGTCCTCGCTCGGATAGCCGAGTTTGATATACAGCAAAAAACGGTCGAGCTGCGCTTCGGGCAACGGATAAGTTCCCGCCTGCTCGATCGGGTTCTGTGTGGCGATGATCAGGAACGGATTGGGCAATGCGTAGTTCTCGCCGCCGTAAGTAACACTTTTTTCCTGCATCGCTTCGAGCAATGCAGCCTGCGTTTTGGGTGGCGTCCGGTTGATTTCGTCGGCGAGTACCACGTTGGCAAATATCGGCCCCTGGTTGAATTTGAAGAACTTCTTGCCGGTTTCATGATCTTCCTCCAAAATCTCGGTACCGACAATGTCGCCCGGCATGAGGTCGGGTGTGAACTGCACGCGCCGGAAACTCATATGCAGCGCCTCCGACATCGTCTTGACCATCAATGTCTTGGCCAGACCCGGCACGCCTTCCAGCAGGCAATGCCCCGACGCCAGCAGGGCGATCAGTATTTCTTCGATAGCATCCTGCTGGCCGACGATCACTTTCGCGATTTCGGCTTTAAGTAGTGGCAGTTTTGCGACGAGCTCGCGGTAATGGGCTGTTGTCGTTTCGTTTTCCAAGTCTTCAACGTTTTTTGACCGCCGGCCACTGACCGCCGACGGCCGATCACTTATTTGTGATCATTTACAATTGTTTGATTTTGACCGCGGACCACCGAATACTCCCCGCAATCGGCGGTCGGCGGTCGGCGGTCGCGCCGCAGGCGCCCCCTACCCCATCAGCGCATACACGACTATATTCACCCCAAACCGCGTATTGTCAATGGCCAGGAACCGTTTGTTACGGAAATCGTAGTCCCATTCGCAGCCGTAATCCTTATTGCTGTACAGGACGCCGATTTTACCGTTGATGGTGATGGCTTTGAGGTAATCGTGCACGAGGTCGTCGCCCCAGCCGTTCAGCTCGAAGGAGGTGGTCGGCGGGCCGTCGTCGAATTTGAAAAAACTGTGGTAGACAGGGTGGTTATTCGGAATTTTCTGCAATGCTTTCGGGCCGAACGTCCGGGCCATTTCCTGCTCGAACGATTTCGCAAAAAGCCCGTCGATATCGTGGTTGCAATCATCCACAAACACGAAGCCGCCATTCTGCACGTACCGTTTGAAATGGTCGCGCTCCTGGGCCGAAAACTCCACCAGTTTATGCCCGCTCAGGTAACAGAAGGGGCTTTTAAAGATTTCATTACTGCTCAATTGAACCACTTTTTCCTTCTCGTCGACCGGGATTGTGGTGTACTCGACCAGCGAATGCAGCAGATTGGACGGCATTCGCTGGTCGGTATCCCAGTTACCGGAAGTGTATTGGATTCTGGTGAAGAAAAAAGGTTTCAATACTAAACTGCGTCAGATAACGATGAGAATGTGAACTCCCGGATTTTCATCGGCGGGATCAGGTAATTGCTGTTGGTTTCCGTGCTCACGACGCGTTCGGGCTTGCCGAGCGTTTCGAGATTGTTGAGCATGATCACCGGGCTTTCGTTAAAACGGAAGTTTTTGATCGGATGTTTGATCACGCCGTTCTCAATATAGAAAGTACCGTCGCGCGTCAGGCCCGTGAGCAGGAGCGTTTGCGGATCTACCTCGCGGATGTACCACAGCTTGGTAACCAGAATGCCCCGCTGGGTAGATTTGATCAGCTCTTCCATGCTGGCCGTGCCGCCGGCCATGATCACGTTCGTCGGGAATGGTACCGGTTTTACATTGTTTTTCTGTGCCCAATAGCGGGAATACACAAGGTTTTTGACCACGCCTTTCTCAATCCAGTCGATCTTGTTCGCAGGCTGTCCATCACCCGACCAGGGCGACGACGGCAGATCCGGGTGCGTCGGGTCGGAATAAATATGGACGCGTTCGTCGACGATCTTTTCATTCAATTTGCTTTTACCGCCTGCCTTGCTGAGGAATGAGCGGCCTTCGTCGGCGCTTCTTGCGTCGAAATTGAAGAATATGTTTTCCAAAAGCACCGCTGCCGCCGTCGGTTCGAGGATTACCGTGTATTTGCCTGGTTCCAATGCCTTTGCATCGACGGAGCCCTTCGATTTCTGAATGGCGATTTTGGTAGCGGCCGCGGTGTCCAGTTTGGCCACATCGCTATAACCTTTGGCCACGTAACCCGAGCCCTTGCCGTCCGGCGTGCGCACGGTGAGCGAGAAGTTGACGCTCGTGCTTGGGTAGTAGGCAAAGAGGCCTTTGGAATTCATCATCGCCGAATAGCCTTTCTGATTTTCGAGGAAACCCGCGGCGGTCATATTCTGCGTGCGCGTCAGTTCGAGGCTTTTCGATACGGCACCTGCGCGATAGTCGGGGTTAATACCGGCTGTCGATTCGAAGAAACCATTGGATTTCAAATAGGTCTGCGGTTCGAGGACGCCTACATATTCAGGGTTTTCCGGCGCCAGCCGCGCCAGTTCTTCCGACCGGCGCACCACTTTTTCAAAGGACTCTTCACTGAATTCATCGATCGTCGCCACGCCCACCTTCTTCCCGAATGCGGATTGTACCTGTAAATTCTGGTTGATCAATGCGCCGCTGGTCGACACTTCGTTACGGGCATAACGCAGGTTACCCCGCTCCTCACCCAATATATTCACCTCGCATTCATCGGCTTTGGAGTAGCTCAGTACCTTCTGGCACAGTGCTTTCGCTTCTGATTCTGTTAGTATGATGGCCATGTTGGTTTTAAATTTTGAATGACAGAATGAAATAGTCAGATTTGGTCATGAATGGTCAGAATTGTTTTTGTAGTAGTAACTTAATGACTACCCCTGACCTCCTGACAATTCATTCACTATATCTTCCTCCCGGTATTGATCACATTCACCCCGTTAAACCGGGCCGTCGAGCTGCCGTGCGATACGGCGCTGGATTGCGACGGCTGCCCTTTGCCGTCGAAGAACGAGCCGCCGAGGCGGTAGTCGCGGTCGTCGCACACCTGTACGCACGAGTTCCAGAATTCCTGCGTGTTCGACTGGTAGGCCACGTCTTTCAGCATGCCGACGATCTTGCCGTCTTTGATTTCGTAAAACAGCTGGCCGCCGAACTGGAAGTTATAGCGCTGCTGGTCGATCGAGAACGAGCCGTCGCCGATGATGTAAATGCCTTTTTTCACGTCCTTGATCATATCGTCCACAGACAATGGCGTTTTGCCCGCCGCCAGCGACACGTTCGGCATGCGCTGGAACTGCACCGAGCTCCAACTGTCGGCATAGCAGCAGCCGTGCGACTCCTTGGCACCGATAATATGCGCCTGGTCGCGGATGGCCTGGTAGTTCACCAGCACGCCGTCCTTCACCAGGTCCCACTGCTTGGTATTCACCCCTTCATCATCCCAGCCCACGGCGCCGAGCGAACCTACCTGCAACTTGTCGGCCACCAGGTTCACCTGCTTGCTGCCGTACTGGAAGTTTTTGGACTGCCATTTGTCCAGGGTCGCAAAAGATGTTCCCGCGAAATTGGCTTCGTAGCCGAGCACGCGGTCGAGTTCCAGCGGGTGGCCTACCGATTCGTGAATGGTGAGCCACAAATGCGAGGGATCGAGGATGAGGTCGTATTTTCCTGCTTCCACCGATTTGGCGGTCAGCTTATCCTTGGCTTGTTTGGCGGCGGCGGTAGCGTCTTCGAGCATATCATAGCCCTTATTGTAGCGGGTGGTCACGCCGGTAACCTTGTCCGATGGGTTTGCCTGCAAATAATCATAACCCATGCCCATCGGCGCGCTCAATGCATTGCGCGTTTCGAACTTGCCGGTCTTGGGGTCGATGGCCGTCACATTGAAGATCGGCCAGATCCGGTGAATGTCCTGGTCGATGTAGGAGCCGTCGGTAGAAGCGAAATATTTCTGCTCATTCACAAGGAACATAATGGAATTCACATAGTTAGCTCCATTCTTCATCGCCGCATCATTCACCGAAAGCAGCAGATCGACCTTTTCTTTAATGGGTACTTCAAATGCATTTTTCTTGATCGGTGCCTTCCAGCTCACTTCTCCAAATCCCTTCTGGGGCGCGAGCTGTACCGGTTCTTTCATCAACTTGGAATTGGCTTTCGCAATCGCCACCGCATCCTCGGCGGCTTTGGCCATTTGCGCCTCGTTTTTGGCGTCCACCACGGCGGCAAAACCCCAGCAGCCGTTGGCGATCACGCGCACACCTACGCCGTACGATTCGGTATTGACGATATTCTGGACCTTATCCTCGCGCGTAATCACGTATTGGTTCAGGTAGCGGCCAATGCGCACATCGGCATAGGAAGCGCCTTTGGATTTGGCGGCATTCAGGGCGGCGTCGGCTAGCCGCTTTTTCACGGCCACATCGTCGCCCGCGGCCAGAAATGCCTCCGGCGACACCGGACGGCCCGTCGCGAAGCCCGGCAACATGAACGCTCCCGTTCCCAGCCCGGCCAGTTGGATAAAATCTCGTCGTCTCAAAATGTAGATGTTTAGCTAATAGAATTGAATGGGTGAGTTGAAAAAAGTGCAATTCATAAGTTACTGAATGGCTGCACTGAGATCAACTCACCTGGTATGGGTGGCTGGATAGCGGTTTAAATGGATTACGCTTACCGCTAAACCGCGTCGGAAAGGCTTGTAAACGTGAAATCGCGGATTTTCAATGGTGGTATCAGGCTGCCGTTGGTGCGTACGGGCTTGCCGATCGCCTCCACGTTGTTGAGCATGATCACCGGGCTTTCATTGAACCGGAAGTTTTTCACGGGATATTTGATCTGACCGTTTTCGATGTAGAAGGTCCCGTCGCGCGTGAGGCCCGTGTACAGGAGCGTTTGCGGGTCCACGCTGCGGATGTACCAGAAGCGCGTGACGAGAATGCCCTTGTCCGTGCCTTTGATCAGGTCGGCGAGCGAGTCGCTGCCGCCTTCGAAAATAATGCCACCGGGCGACGGAATGGCCTTTACACCCTTCTTTTCAGCCCAGAAACGCGAATAGTACATGTTTTTGACGACGCCTTTTTCAAACCACGTCACTTTTTCCTGAGGACGGCCGTCCGCCGCGAATGGCGAACCGGGGATTTCCGCATTGGCGGGATCGGAGTAAATGGTCACCCGCTCGTCGAGCAGCTTTTCGCCCAGGCGCGTCCCGCCGCCTTTTTTGCCCAGAAAACTCCGGCCTTCGTCGGCGCTGCGGGCATCCATGCTGCGCATCATATTCTGTACGAGGTCGTGCGCGGCGGTGGGTTCGAGGATCACCGTGTACTTGCCCGGTTCCAGCGCTTTCGCATTCACGGACGCAAGCGCCTTTTGCATCGCGATTTCCGTGGCCGTCTGTG
Source organism: Dyadobacter beijingensis DSM 21582 (assembly GCF_000382205.1). Classification (GTDB taxonomy): domain Bacteria; phylum Bacteroidota; class Bacteroidia; order Cytophagales; family Spirosomataceae; genus Dyadobacter; species Dyadobacter beijingensis. The sequence continues at coordinate 1,385,330 of NZ_KB907786.1, read as the reverse complement.
TGTTCAGTTTCGACGCGTCATTGTAATCGCGCGCCACGTAGCCCGAGCCCGTGCCGTCGGCGGTCCTCACGGTCACCGAAAAGTCCACGGAGCTGGATTTGTTATAGCCAAAAAGGCCTTTGCTGTTGCCCTGTGCCGAAAACCCGCTATTATCTTCCATATAACCCGCAGCCGTGAGGTTCTTTTTCGCGCAGGGATCGATGCTGCCGAATGCCGCTTTGGCGCGGTATTCAGGGTTAATGGCGGCTGTATTTTCGATAAATGCTTTCGTTTCGATATACTGCTGCGGCCCGAGCATGGGCATGTATTCCGGGTTATCCGGCGCCAGCCTGGCGATCTCCTCGGCCCGGCGCACGGTCTTTTCCAGCGACGCGTCGTCGAACTCATTAATCGTCGCCGTTCCCGATTTTTTACCATAAACCGCCGTCACCGAAAGCGACAGATCGGTCGTTTCTCCACTGGTAGACACCGAATTACGCGCATAACGGATATTCCCTGTACGCTCACCGGACAGCGAAACGCTGATCTCATCCGCCTTCGAATACGCCAGCACCTTATCTATGATTTTCTTTGCTTCTTCTTTGGATAAAATGGCCATTTGATGCTTTTTTATGATCGTTGTAAATGGGAGGAAGGAGGAAAGGGAGGATTCTTTTCCTCCCCCCTTCTTCCTAAATTTTCCGCCCAGTGTTAATAACATTCACCCCGTTAAACCGCGTCGTCGAGCTTCCGTGTGAGACGGCGCTGATTTGGGCCGGCTGACCTTTGCCGTCGAAGAACGAGCCGAACGTGCGGTAATCGTCTTTGTCGCAAAGCTGCGTGCACGAGTTCCAAAATTCCTGGGTGTTCGACTGGTAGGCCACGTCGTCGAGCATGCCGGCGATTTCGCCGTTTTTGATTTCGTAAAATACCTGCCCGCCAAACTGGAAGTTATACCGTTGCTGATCAATCGAATACGACCCTCGACCGATAATGTAAATGCCTTTTTCAACACCTTTGATCATATCGAGCACGCTGCGTTTTTCGGTAGCGGGTTTGAGGCTGATATTCGGCATACGCTGGAATTGAACCGAGCTCCAATCGTCGGCATAGCAGCAGCCGTGCGATTCTTTTTCACCCAAAATCTGCACCTGGTCGCGGATGGCCTGGTAGTTCACCAGAATGCCGTCCTTGATAATGTCCCATTCCTTGCAAGGCACGCCCTCGTCGTCGTAACCGACCGCGCCCAGTGTGTGCGGCTGGGTTTTATCGGCCACAATATTGACCAGCTTACTGCCGTAGTTGAAGTTCCTTGTCTTCCATTTGTCGAGCGTCGCAAAGCTGGTGCCGGCATAGTTGGCCTCGTAACCCAGCACGCGGTCAAGCTCCGTGGGGTGTCCTACCGACTCGTGGATCGTCAATCCGAGGTGGTTCGGGTCCAGTACCAGATCATATTTGCCCGGCTGCACCGACTTCGCCGTCACTTTCTCCTTCGCCTGCTTGGCGGCCATGATGGCATCTTCCACCATGTCGTAAGCATTGCGGTAACCTACCAGCCCGTTCGGGCCGGCGATTTTCTCGGTCGCCATGCCGTCGAGGTATTCGTAGCCCATGCCCATGGGCGAGCTGATCGCGTCGCGGGTTTTGAATTTTCCGGACGCCTTGTCGGTGACCGTCACGGTAAATGTCGGCCAGATCCGGTGCACGTCCTGGTCGATGAATGAGCCGTCGGTCGAGGCGAAATATTTTTGTTCGTTGACGAAAAACAAGTTGGAGGTGACGAAGTTGGCGCCATTGTCGATAGCCGCGCCGTTGACCTTCATCAGCAGGTCGATTTTCTCTTTTACGGGTATTTCAAATGCATTTTTGGTCAGGGGCGTCTTCCAGGTTTTATCGCCTACGCCTGTTTGCGGGGCCAGCACCACCGGTTCTTTCTGGAATTTGGAGTTGGCTTTGGCAATGGCCACGGCCGTGGCGGCACATTTGGCAATGCCGTCGGGCGTCACGTCACTGGTGGCAGAAAAGCCCCAGGTGCCGTTGGCGATCACCCGGATGCCGATCCCGTACGATTCGGCATTCACGATATTCTGGACCTGCTTTTCGCGCGTAAACAGGTATTGCTGCAAATAGCGGCCGATACGCACATCCGTGTACGTCGCACCCTTGTCGCGGGCAGCATTCAGCGCCGTTTCGGCCAGCTTTTTCTTGCTGGCGGCATCCAGCCAGGGCGTGAGCAATTGTTCGGCGTGCACAGGGTTCCCGATGACGGGCACCCCGGGGAGCATCATCGCCCCCAGGCCAAGGCCCGACATCTGCATGAAGTGTCTTCTTTTCATTGGTTAAGGTTATGCCGTTCCGGCAGTAGATGAAGAATTGATCGGATATCGAAACTCCAATGTAGTCAATATATCCTCAACAAATATTGCTGTGGCAATATTTTTGCGGGTTTTACCACCAACAAAAACGCCGGAAGCCTCTCGGGCCCCCGGCGTTCTGAAAATGCCTTTTGGTAATTAGTAAAGTCGTGAAACCATCAGCGTGCGAAGCTGCTGCTCGTCCCAGGGTTTGTTGACATAGCTGTGAAAATACCCCTTACCGGCGGCCCAACGGAATTCGTCGGTGTAAGCGTTGCCGGTGAGCAGTACGCGCATGCTCGCAGGATATTGGTCGGAAGCCAGTTTGAGGAATTCGAGCCCGGTCATTTCAGGCATCTGGTGGTCGGCAAAAATGACGTCGATTTTGTGCTCATCCAGGATTTTGAATCCTTCTTCGGTTGATTTGGCCAGGTAAATCTTGGCATCCCTTCGGAACGTCGCTTTAAAGGAATTCAGATTATTGATTTCATGGTCAACATAAAGGATGCTCATAGTTATTAGATCGATCGGGGTTACTACAAAGCAAATTTATGAATTAACTCATTAACCGGAACTACAATTCCGGCCCGTAAAACAATTGCCTGTACATATTAAATTCCCAAAAGTATACTATTTCTACGCAGCGTCGAAGAAATCAACTCATTGTCAGCATTTTAATGACAAAAAATTTATTTAACGGTAAATACCGATTCCAGCAAAATTTTAAGAAAAATTTAGTGACACTTAACCTTTCGGGCTGTTTTTACAGCGGTATATCCAAATGATAGCGCTCTTTGAGCAAAATCATCATATATACATTTACATCCCACTGGCTCACGAGCGGCATCTTGGTGTAAGGCATCGAGGGCATGTATGGCAAGGGACCGAATTCGGTGGTGATCGTGAGCGACGTGTCGTTTTGGCGGTGCATTTCGACGATGCGGTCCCACCAGTCGAGGTGTGCGTTCACCACTTCTTTCCATTCGGGCGCGCGCGGATCGTTCACCTGCGGGCCTTCGGGATGGCCTACCCGGCTGTGGATATGGTCGGTGCGCGAAATGGCCAGCGCGACTTCGTCGGGCAAATCGGCCAGTAACGACTCGTGAACGCTGCACCAATGGGAAACATCGAAGGCGATTCGCAGGTTGGGATCGGCTTGCAGGTACGGCATCGCCACGTGCGCGGCGAAAAGGCATTTGCCGCGGTGCGTTTCGTGGACGATCGGGATGCCGGATTCGGCCGAAAGCCGGGCAGCCAACGCAAACAACCGCTGATTTTGCGCTTTATTGAAATAGTCCTTACCGGTCTGGCAGTTGATCAGCACCGGCCCGGCCTCGATCAGGTTGCGCAGGTACATTTCGTAATTCCCGGCGTGGGTGTCGAGGTCTTTTTCAAACGACTGCCAGTACTGGCCGATCAGTTTCAGATCATGCGCCTCCAATACATCCAGGATCGCCTGTTTTTCCTCGTCGTCGAGCGGCAGCGCCATTTCCACCCCGTCGTAGCCGGCGGCCCGTACATTTTGACAAAATGTCTCGAAAGGAAGCGTATTACCCCATTCCGGAGCAAAGAATTCGATTTTCATTCAATGGATGGTCAGCTTTTCTGTAATAGTTTTTCAATTTCTTCCAAAGACCTGCCCTTGGTTTCGGGCACGCGGTTCCGGACAAAAAAGAAGTAGATCAGGCAAATGCCTGCATGTACCAAAAAGGTGACCGGCATACCGAAATACTGGTTCATCACCGGGAATAAGGCCGTTGTGAAGAAGTTGGCGATCCATAATGCCAGCGTAGCCACGGCCATGGCGTTGCCCCGGATGCGGTTCGGAAAGATTTCCGAAAGTGCCACCCAGGTTACCGGCCCGAGCGTGGCCGAATACACGCCGATAAACGCCAGTACGAACACGAGTACCCACGTTCCCGACCATTGCAGGTAAAATGCCGCCGACAATGCCACCGCATCTGCAAAAAGCAGGAATGCGCCGTATTGCAGCAGTTTTTTACGCCCGGCCTTGTCGATGGTAGCTATCGCGATGAATGTGAATATGAAGTTGGTAATGCCGATGATGATTGACTGCAAAAATGCCGAATCCTGGCCGACCCCTGCCTTTTTGAACAATTCCGGCGCGTATGAAAAGATGGAATTCTGCCCGACGATCTGTGAAAAAATGGCGATCATAATGCCGATGAACACAATGTGCCACGCGTCCTTCCGGAAGAGATCGGCTAATTGGGACCGGGTCTTATCGGCGAAACTCTTTTCGATCTGCTCCTGCTCTGCCAATGCATAGTCCAGCCCGCCAACGCGTTCCAGCACAATATGCGCCTCAAACTCCCGGCCGGCACGGATCAGCCACCGCGGGCTTTCGGAAGCCGTAAACAGACTGAAATAGAATAGCAGCGCGGGGATCGACTGGGACGAAAACATCCACCGCCAATTGTCCTCGACATTCAGCAGGAGGTAGTTAGACAGGTAAGCCAGCAATATCCCGACCACGATCGAGAGCTGGTAAAACGATACCGTCGTGCCGCGCATGGGTGCCGGCGAGATTTCGGCCAGGTAAATCGGGCATACCAACGCGGCCGCTCCTACGGCGACGCCGCTCAGCATGCGAAAACAGATAAACATCGTAAAGTTTTCGGCCCAGCCGGTGCCGCCGCCGGTGACGGCAAACAGGATCGCGCAGATCATCAGGAGTTTCTTCCGGCCCAGGCGCTCGCAAAGGTACCCGCCCATGATGGCGCCGATGGCCGCGCCGAGGTTAATGCAGCCCACCGCCCAGCCGGTTTCCAGCTCGTTCAGCCCGAAATGCGCCTGAAAGAACGCGACCGTCCCGGAAATGATCACGAGGTCGAAGCCGAACAAAATCCCGCCCAGCGCCGCAATGGCGCTGAGCAGATAAACATAACCTTTGTTGATTCGAACGGGACCGGTTTGCAGGGAGGAAAATGTGCCGGCGGTGTGTGCCATCGTGTGTGTATTATTTGAGTGAAACATCTGCTTCCTTGCTGAGAAAATCGGCGTCCGATTCGGCCAGCCCGGCCGTTTCCCACGTCAGCAGTGCGTCGTCGGGAACGATATCGATGGGCGTAATGCTCGCCGAAGACGACGACGATTCGTTATAACCGATATTGGCGGAGCGGTTGTAGCAGGAAATCAGCGACCAGCGCGCCCGGTCCGACACGTTCGCTTCCGACCGGTGCAGGATATTGCTGTGAAAAAACAGCGCGTCGCCGGCATTCAGCTCCACATACACGTGTTCCATCGTTTTCAGCGCCAGGTCCACATATTTCTGCGACGCCCCTACCTGCTCGCCCGAGAACCCGTGCTCCACGCGGCCCATTTTGTGCGACCCCCTGATCACTTGCAGGCAGCCGTTTTCCACGTTTGCGTCCGTCACGGCGATCATCACGGACATCATTTGCTCGGGAAACAGAAATTCGTTTTTGTACCAGTATCCATAGTCCTGGTGCCATTCCCAGGCCCCGCCTACGCGCGGCTCTTTCTGCATGAGTTTGGAATGGTAATGGCATACTGAATGCCCCTCGTCGCCCCGCTGGCGTTCCAGCAGCTGGTCTACCGCGCCCACGAGCGTTTCGCCGCGGGTCAACAGCCCGTATACATCGTCGCCGGGCTTGTACCAGAGCGAAAGCTTGCTGCGCTTGCCGGTGCTGTCGTTGACATTGATCGCGTGCTTGCTGATTGCCGCGTCGTCGACGGCGATGCGGTACAGGCGGGACACTTCTTCCTCGTCGTAAAACCCGCGGACGATCAGGTAACCGTCTTCGTGGTACTGCTGAATCTGGGCGGGTGTCAAAAGCTGCTTTGCCATGATAGTGGGATTAGAAATAGCCAATTTGTATTATAACCGCACAAAATTCATTTATTCCAAGACATAAACGAATGAACAATTTTGTCCAAAACATGGATTATCTTACCTTTACCCAATCCATTCACGCACATCGGCTACACACATTATGCGCAAAAGCAGGGGCTTCCAGGGCGAGCTCATCATCGAAATACCCAGGGTGGCTACGGCGCATTGCGAGCAACTGCCGCTGATAGGCCAGCTGTACATCGCCCGGATGGGCTATTATCCCAAAGCATTGCACCATTATTACCACCGGCCGCACGGCATTTCCCAGGGCATCCTGCTGTATTGCAGCGCGGGCAGGGGCTGGGTGGAAACCGGCGGCAGCACCTCCCAGGTACACGCGGGCGAAATATTCGTTTTACCGATGGATGCGCCTCATTCTTACGGCGCTGACCCGCTCAACCCGTGGAGCATTTACTGGATGCACCTCGCCGGCGGCCAATGCCAGGCTGCCGTGGCGGCCATCATGGAGCGCGACGGCGAAACGGACCGCAGCGTCCAGGTAGGCTATTCGGAAGAGCGCAATGGGCTTTTCACCCACATTGCCAACACCCTGCTCAAAGGGTACAGCGCCTCCAACCTGCTGCATGCCAACCTCGCACTTCCGCATTACCTGTCGTCGTTCATCGCACCCGAGCATTTCGGCAGGCCGGCGCTGGCGGAAGCCATTGCCAGCCCTACCGAAAAGGCGATCCTGCACATGCAGGAAAATCTTTCAAATTCCCTTTCACTGGATAATATTGCCCGTTCGGTAAATCTTTCCGTGTCGTTTTTTTCCAGGAGATTTAAAAAAGATACCGGTTATGCGCCGATCGAATATTTCAACTACCTCCGCATTCAGAAAGCCTGTCAGCTCCTGCACTTTGGTACGATGCGCGTCAACGAGGTCGCTTCGGCCATCGGTATCGACGACCCTTTCTATTTTTCCCGGCTTTTCAAACAGCAAATGGGCATATCCCCCGCGCATTACAAGCGCGACAAAGGCGGAAATTTCAGTTCTTGAAAATCCGTTGCGTGAAAAGGCGCTCGCTGCCCCGCTCGACCTGCAACAGGTAAATACCCTTCGGCAGATCGGCAATGGACACCCGGCCGCTGCCATTCACGGGGCTGCGCATCAGCTCCACGCCCGACATACTCATGAGTTTCACCGTGGCCGGGCCTACGTGCTTCGGCATTTGCAGGTCTACGAAATCCGTCAGCGGGTTCGGGCCGAGGCGGAATGAAGCGTCGCCGTTGCGGTATAGCGCGATGATTTTGGAATACTCGAACTGCCCATCGGTATCCACCTGTTTCAACCGGTAATAAGTCGTGGTATTGGGCGTTTCGGCATCCGTAAATGTGTAGTAATGGGCCTGCTGCGAAGTGCGGCTACCCGGTACCTCGCCTATCATCCTGAAATCCAGCCCATCCGCCGACCGCTCGACTTCGAAACGCTCATTATCCACTTCCGACACCGTTTTCCAATACAGCTGCGCCTGGCCGCTGGTCAGTTCTTTGACATAAAAATCGGCGAGTTCCACGGGCAGCGGGTCTTCGATCGGCAGGGTCGAATGGGCGAGGAGGCGAACGTAGGCCGCCTGGTAATAGATAGCCGGCTCTGTAATTTCCCAGCTGTTGGTCGGCCAGCCGGTATTGAAATCGAGGTAGCTCTTCTGGCGCGGCTGGCCGTAGGGCGGACTCTGCGTGTTAATGGTATAATCGGCATTCGGGCCGCCGGTGACGTAGCCCGGCGCCGGGCCGTTGGGCGACGTCAGCGCGTTGTCGTATATGGTGCCGTCGTTGAACCACGTATGGTAAATCTCGTTCGCGCACCGGTCGCCGCCCACGCCGTACATATTCGACAGGTATACAATCCCTTGCGGGTTTATTCCATGAAAATAATGGATCTGCTCGGCGGCTTTCCGGCGCAAGCCGGCCGCATTGCCCAGGCCCGCTTTGAGCATCGTGCGGTTCACATTGGCATAATCCGCCTTGGGCATATTGCTGCCCCAGTGGTACGACCAGTCGGGCATGAACGCACGGTATAAATCGGCGTTCGTCCAGCCGAAGAAGTCGTTCCAGTTGTTGTTCACCGCACTGCCGGCCGAATTCAGGATCGCTGTCGCCACGGCCGGGGTCGCATTGGGAAGCCTGGCGTAACGGAGCAGGGCATCCTGCAATTCGGTGGCGTCCACACCCCAGAAGCCCGAGCTCATCACGTCGGTACCCGCGTAATTGTTCGTCACAAACTGGTTGTAAACGGCATTTCCGGTCCTTTCAAACAGGTAAATGGCCGCGATCAGCAGCATGTTCCGCTGCGGGCCCGTGCCCACATCCGCATCGCCCGACACAATGCTGCCGTCGTCGCAATTGGTTTGTAAGGCAGATGTATTGTAAAACGGCAGCACGTAATTGAAACAACTGGCGGCCTTCGCTTCCAGCTGCCCCGCGTACGCGGCGAGCGCGGGGATACCCGCATACACGAGCGACGCGTGCGAGAAAACCGACGCAATGGTGGCGGATGCCGAAGTGCAAACAGGGCCGTAATAGCGGCCGTCGACGTTCACGCTGGGCGGCGAGGAAATGTTTTCGCTGTAATTGCGGCTGCCCATCTTGTTGTGGGTACTGCCATCGGCATTGGTCATTTTAAAAAGCCAGTCGAGCTCCCATTTCACCTCGTCGAGGATGTCGGGGATGCCGTTTTTGCTCTCGGGGATATTGAAATTATCGGTAAAAACGGCCGGATTTTCCTCATAGGCATACAACAGGTCGTGCAGCGGGCTGTGCGTGAACGACACATATTTGTTGTAATCCCCCGCATCGAACCACCCGCCCGTCAGCTCCCTTTCGAGCGCAGCATTGCTCTGGTCGTACACGTAACGGGCATTGGCATCCTGCAATGGATGGGCAAAATTGTTGCCGTCCGTCCATTTGCCGGCAGCATAGGGCGCCGCTTTTGCCATGTTGCAGCGGTTGTAGTAAAACATCTTCATGGCTGCCAGCATCACATTGCCGTAGGGATTAGGGGCAATTTCAAAAACCGCCGAGCGCTGGTTGTTCACCCCGTCGAACACATAATAACTCCCTGCGGCCGTCAATGCCGAAAAATCGAACCACCACCCCTGGTCACCGGAATTGGCTTGCGTATTACCATTGTTCCAGACTGTCACCGGTCCCGAGAATGCGACCGCATGGTTAACACTGTTCCGCACTTCGAGCGTGGCGGGCGGTGTATAGCTCAACGCCGCGTTGTAACCCTGGACGGGGTTGCTCAGCACGGCCACCTTCTCGGCGGCGGGCGCGTAGCCAAACTGGTCGACGTGGATAAACTGGCTAACCTGCGCCCCGGCCCGCAACGTGAACAGCGCGATGAGCAGAAATGTAAAAATGCCCCTTCCGGGCGAATGGAGGTAATGTTTCCGCATGGCTGCGATTTTTTAATGGTGAAAAAAACGGTTGTTAAACAACAGAGCGGCAGGAAGGCCTCGTGAATCAGGATGGGGGAAATCGGCGTTGCTGAAATGGTAGCTGCGACCGAAATGCAGTTCAAATTTATTCTTATTATTTGATCGAACAAATATGAATGCACTTAGAACTTATTAAGCGTTATCAATATTGACATTTTAAAAATAATACAAATTTTTATTTAAATATTGATTTGTTTTTCTTATAATTGCATAGACAACCATTGGCTAACTTACTAATGCGAAGGATATGCCGATTTATCATCAACTAGGAACCATTCCGCCCAAGCGGCACACGCAGTTTCGCAAAAACGACGGCGGGCTTTATTATGAAGAACTCTTCGGAACGATCGGTTTCGAAGGCATGTCTTCCCTCCTCTATCACACCTGGCGGCCCACGCAGGTGAAGTCGATTGGCGAGCCTTACGATGTACAGCCCCGTATTGCAGTCGGCAATAATATGACCATGCGAAAGCTGATTGGCTTCGACATTCAACCGGCGGCCGATTACCTCGAAAGCCGAGTGTCATTGCTCGTGAACCGCGACCTGATATTCGGCCTGGCGGCGCCGCAGGGCCTTCCGATGGATTATTTTTACAAAAATACCGATGCCGACGAGCTGCTGTTCGTACACCGCGGTTCGGGCCGGCTGCGGACGCCGTTCGGGCAAGTGCCGTTTACCTACGGCGACTATGTGCTGATCCCGCGCGGGACGATTTACCAGATCGAATTCGACGGCGCGGACAACCGGCTGCTGTACCTCGAATCGCATTCGCCCATTTACACGCCAAAGCGCTACCGCAACCATTTCGGGCAGCTGACCGAGCATTCGCCTTACTGCGAGCGCGATTACATCCTGCCCCGTCACCTCGAAACGCACGACCAACACGGCGATTTTCTCATCAAAATCAAGAAACAGGGGCATATTCACCCGCTAACCTACGAAACGCACCCGTTCGACGTGATCGGCTGGGACGGTTACAATTATCCCTGGGCATTTTCGATCCATAATTTCGAACCCATTACCGGCCGCATTCATCAGCCGCCGCCGGTACACCAGACGTTCCAGACCGACGCGTTCGTTGTATGCTCCTTTTGTCCAAGGCTTTACGACTACCACCCGCTGGCCATACCGGCCCCATACAACCACAGCAACATCGATTCCGACGAGGTGCTTTACTACGTCGACGGCGATTTCATGAGCCGCAACGACATCGCACAGGGGCATATTACCCTCCACCCCGGCGGCATCCCGCACGGCCCGCACCCCGGCGCATACGAGCGAAGCATCGGTAAAAAAGAAACCCGGGAACTTGCCGTCATGGTCGATACCTTCCGCCCGCTGATGCTGACGGAGCAGGCTGTTGCCATTGATGACGGGCGGTATTTTAGCAGCTGGGCCGAGGGGTAATGTATTCAAGAATTGTCAGTAATGGTCAGGAAATAGTGAGGTGTTGCCAGGAATAGGCATTCAGTTACTTCAACAAAATGACAACACCTGACTAAAAGTGACCATACCTGACCACAACGAACAACCGATCAACAACCACACCATGTCCACCCTGCCAGCACCAACCGCCCCGCCGACAACCCCCGATTTCCTTCCCATCAATGGTACGGATTATGTCGAGTTGTTTGTCGGCAATGCCTTGCAATCGGCGCACTATTTCCGGAATGCATTCGGGTTTCAGCCGCTGGCGATGGCCGGGCTCGAAACCGGGCTCACCGACCGCGAATCCTACGTGGTCGTTCAGGGCAAGATCCGGCTCGTTTTTACTTCCCCACTCCACGGCGGCACGCCCATCGGCGCGCATATCGACCGGCATGGCGATGGCGTAAAGGCCATCGCGCTATGGGTCGACGACGCCCGGCAGGCTTACCGGGAAACGGTGAAACGAGGTGCGCGGCCGTTTCTCGAACCGCTTGCCGAGAAAGACCGCGACGGGCAGACCGTCCGGTCGGGGATCTGCACGTATGGTGACACGGTGCACATTTTCGTGGAACGGAAAGACTATCACGGCACTTTCCTGCCCGGATTTGTGACCTGGCAGCCCGAGCATTCGCCGGAGCCTGCGGGCCTGCGGTATATCGATCACATGGTCGGCAATGTCGGGTGGAACGAAATGAACCGCTGGGTGAAGTTTTATGAGGAGGTAATGGGGTTCAAAATGATGGTTTCGTTTGACGACAAGGACATTTCTACCGACTATTCGGCATTGATGAGCAAGGTGATGAGCAACGGGAACGGACGCATCAAATTCCCGATCAACGAGCCGGCGGAGGGTAAAAAGAAGTCGCAGGTGGAAGAATACCTCGATTTTTACGGCGGACCGGGCGTGCAGCACATTGCCGTCGCAACCGACCATATCGTGGACACCGTGCATGCCCTGCGCGAGCGAGGGGTGGAATTTCTTCGGGTACCGGCGGCCTATTACGACGACCTCGAACAGCGCGTCGGCCATATCGACGAGGATATTGCCAGCCTCCGTGAGCTCGGTATCCTCGTCGACCGCGACGATGAGGGGTACCTCCTGCAAATTTTCACCAAACCCGTGATGCCTCGCCCGACGCTTTTTTTCGAGATTATCCAACGAAAAGGGGCACAATCTTTTGGAAAAGGCAATTTCAAAGCATTGTTCGAAGCGATCGAGCGCGAGCAGATGCTGCGGGGCACGCTCTGATGTAAACCTTTGTCAATCATGAACCAGGACTATCGACATTATACCCCGGCCGACCACCGGATGTGGCAGCAGCTTTTCACCCGGCAAATGGCGCAGCTGCCGCGCATTGCCAGCCGCGCCTACCTGGACGGCGTCGAAAAGGTCGGTTTCGTGGCCGGCCACATTCCCGATTTCGATCGGGAAACGAACCCGGCACTTCACAAATTGACAGGCTGGGAAGTATACGTTGTGCCCGGCCTGATCCCGCACCGCGAATTTTACACGCATTTGTACAACCGGCAATTTCCGGCTACCAGCTGGCTGCGCAAACCCGAGCAGATCGACTATCTCGAAGAACCCGATATGTTCCACGACACATTCGGGCACGTTCCCCTGCTCAGCAACCAGGCATTCTGCGATTTTATGGCGCATTTGAGCGAGGTCGCATTGAAGCATATCGATCAGGAGGAAGTTTTACAGCGCATTTCGCGGCTGTACTGGTACACGGTCGAGTTCGGGCTGATCCGGGAGGATGGTACCTTGAAAATCTACGGCGGCGGCATTATCTCATCGTCGGGAGAGAGTACGTACTGCCTGCGTGAAGACGTGCCCAAGCGCGATTTCGACCTGCCGATGGTGCTGGATACGCCTTACCATATTGACCGCTACCAGGACCATTATTTTGTCATTGATTCCTACGACCAGCTGTACGAATCCGTAACCGGCATCGAGCCATTGCTGGAAGCATATTCGGCCCAGCAGGCTTAACACTTTCAACCTATGCAATCCTGGCTCCCCATCGCACCCGATTCCGACTTTTCCATCCATAACCTGCCGTTCGGGATATTCAGCGACGAACGCCCGGCGCGGGCAGGCGTGGCGATCGGCGACTGGGTACTGGACCTGGCCGCGGCTTACGCATTGGACCTTTTTCCGCATTATCCGGAGGCCGGCGGCGTTTTCCGAAAGCCCGTGCTGAATGACCTGATGACACTCGGCCGGGAATTTTCCGATTATGTGCGAAAAACCGTTCAACACGCGCTTTGCGAGCCTGGCTCCGTATTGCAGCAATATGCCGGCCACTTGCTGATACCACTTCGGGACGTGCAGATGCATATGCCGATGAAGGTCGGCAATTACACCGATTTCTATTCGAGTGAGGAACATGCATTCGGCGTCGGGCAGCTTTTCCGGCCCGAAAACCCCCTGTTTCCCAACTGGAAGCATTTGCCCGTCGCCTATCACGGCCGGGCGTCTTCCATCGTCGTGTCGGGCACGCCGGTACGCCGACCGTGGGGGCAGGTGGGGCAAAAGGACGGGAATCCGGCATTTATCCCTACCAATGCGCTGGATTACGAGCTGGAACTGGCATTTGTGATCGGCAAAGATTCGGTCTTCGGCCGCCCGGTACCGGTGGGCGAGGCGGAAGATTACATTTTCGGGGTGGTGCTTTTCAATGACTGGTCGGCCCGCGATATTCAGCGCTGGGAATACCAGCCGCTGGGACCATTTACGAGCAAAAACTTCGCATCCGGCATTTCACCGTGGATCGTCACGTGGGATGCATTGCAGCTCTTCCGCGTACCCGCGCCAGCGCAATCGCCTGCGCCAATTCCCTACCTTGCCGCAAATCCGCGTACTAATTTCGACCTGTCGCTTTCGGTGAGCATCAAACCGGAGCACGGCGAAGAATCGGTCGTTTGCCAAACCAATGCCCGACACTTGTACTGGACGGCCGCGCAGCAGATTGCCCATCACACCATCACCGGCTGCAACCTGCAAACAGGCGACCTGCTCGCTACCGGCACCATCAGCAGCCGCGAGCTCACCGGCAAAGGCTGCCTGCTCGAAGCCACTGTCAATGGTCAGCAGCGCATTCAACTTGCAAATGGTGCCGAAAGGCGCTTTCTGGAAGACCACGACGTCGTTTGTATGCGGGGTTTCGGGCAAAAAGAAAATGTCCGCGTCGGTTTCGGCGAATTACGGGGGAAAATCCTGCCCGCAATCTCAGCCTGACACCCTTTGACAGCTGCATTTCCATTTGTTAAAATAAATACCAATTGGTATATTTGTAGTACTATGAATGCAGGAACATCGAAAGCCGAGCGTACGCGCAACTTCATTATTGAAAAAACCGCCGAAATTTTCAACCGGAAAGGGTATGCAGGCACATCCATGTCGGATATCACCGAGGCGACCGGCCTCACGAAGGGCAGCATCTACGGTAATTTCGAGAACAAGGAGGAAGTGGCGCTGGCGGTATTTGAATACAACCGCTCGCTCGTTTTCAATACCGTGAAGGCCCAGCTCGACAAAGCCCCGACCTACTACGAAAAACTGATGGTGTACGGCCGTGTATATAAAAACGTGATTTCGAGCGTAGGCAACCGCGGCGGATGCCCCATCCTGAATACCGCCGTCGAGGCCGACGATACCAACGTCCCGCTCCAGTTAAGCGCGGCCAAGGCGCTGAACAGCTGGAAAAAAAGTCTGATGGACATTATCCGGCTTGGTACCGAGGCCGGCGAGTTCCAGCCGGGCGTCAATGCCGAGGAAATGGCCGTTTCCATAATCGCCCTCATCGAAGGAGGGGTCATGTTTTCAAAAGTGACCGGTGATTATCGCCATATGGAGCACGTCCTAGCGACGGTACAGGCGCTCGTCAACCGCATCAAAGCATAGGCAGGCGAGCAGCTTCCCGCTCCCTGCCCATCTCTTCGTTAGTGCTCTTCTTCGTCCGCGTTTTTCAGTTTGGACAATAATGCATAGGCCCCTTTCACAACGAAAGTGCTGTTTTCCTTCGCAGTGGCCGGCATTTTCACCTCGGTAAATCCATTTTCGGAAATACCTCTCGACACTTCCACCATATCGAAGCCACGCTCCTTTTTCGGGTCTTTCACAAACACGTACGATTTCCCTTCAAAGTCCACGACCGCTTCGTCGGGCAAGGCATTCACGGGATTTGCGCCGGTTTCGATGACCGCTTTCACGAAGTTTTGCGGCAGCAGGCTGTGGTCTTCGCTTTCGAGGTGGCAATGCACGCGCACCGTACGGTCGTCGTTGATTTTTTGGTTAATCAAATAAACCTTCGCCAGATCCTCCTGTGCCGGGTTGTTGCTCACCCGGAAACGCACCAGCTGTCCCAGCTTCACTTTGGGAATATCCTGCTCAAAAACAGCCAGTTCCACATGCAAGTGATCGGTATCGACGATTTCGAACATGACGTCCGTCGGGTTTACGTATTTGCCCAGGTTCACATTCACGACCGTTACAGAGCCCGCAATGGGCGAGCGGATGGACGCCGTGCTGGCAATATGGCCCTTTTCCAGCCCGGCCATGTCGATACCGGCCGTGCGGATGCGCTCCTTCAACCCGGCGAGCCGCGCAAGCAGCACTTTCAGCTCGGACGACGCCTGCTGCAATGCCTTTTGCGCATTCACATTCTCCTTGCTTAGCTCGCTCTGGCGCTGATACTCCTGCCCGGCATATTCCAGCTTGCCCTGGGTTTCGAGGTAATCCTGCTGCATGGGGATAAAATCGGGGTTTTCGACCACCGCCAGCACTTCTCCCTTCTGCACTTTCATCCCCTGCAACAATTCCGATTTCCGGACAAACCCGCCGAGCGGCGCAGAAATGCTTACCAGGTTCTGCGGCGGAATGTCGATCACGCCATTGGCGGCTACGGTCCCGCTCAGTTTCCTTACCGAAAAGCCGGCGGTTTCAATGCCGGCCGTTTCGTATTGGGCCTGCGTCAAGTCTACCTGACTGGTTTCTTCGGTTGCGGGCGCTTCCGCAGCCTCCCCGGCTTCCTTGTCCGCGCCCGGCTTGCAGGCGGCTGCGGCGAATGCCAGCAACAGTGCAAATGCTATATTTTTCATGAATGAATGGGGGTTACTGCTCATTTAAAAGAAATTCAATTTGGATAACCGACTGATTGTAAGCATACAGCAAATCGAGCCAGGTGAGGCGGATACCCAATGCCCGGTTCCAGGCCTGGCCGTATTCGATATACCCGATCTCGCCGGTTTCATAGGCACGGCTTGCATTGGACTGGATCGTTCCGGCAAGCGGCAGGGTGCTTTCTTCGTACAGGTCCAGGTTTTGCCGCGCCGTTTCCAGGCTTCTCATCGCCTGCTCCCAGTCGCTATTTAGCTGTACACGGGCCGCTTCCATCCGGCTGGCCGCCACTTGCTCGCCTGCCTGCGCCGCCCTCACCCGGGCTTTCGCCGCCCCATTGAAAATCGGCAGCTGCACGCCCACCTGCACGCCCTGAAAGCGCCTTCCGGCACCGTAATACACCTCACCATTGCCGGTATTCTGAAAACCGGTTAACGACTGGTTGAAATAGCCCACATTCAGTTCGGGTAGGATCGCGGCTTTTTGCACCGCCGTTTGCTTGCGGCCGATAGCCGCTTGCTGGTTGAGGAGGCGCAAATAGGGATTACTGTTCAACATCGCCGTGTCAGGCGAAGACGACGCCGGGTTCCTGCGCAGGAGCGAGTCCGCGTCGGCCTCCGCGAGGGCACTGCCGTTCACCAGCGCCTGCAATGCGCGTTGCAGGTTCAGCAAATCACCCTGGTTCCGGATCTGCTGCGCACGCACATCGCCGAGCTGGCTTTGGGCGGTGGCATATTCGAGCTGGTTGGTTTCACCGGTTTTGAACCGCATTTCGGCTGCTTTCACAAAACGTTCGGCGCGTTGGCGCTCCGCCAACTGTAGTTTGCCCCTTGTTTTCAGCAAAACCTGCTGCTGAAAATTGACCTTCACCTGCCTGATCAGCTCCGCTTTGGTCACCTCCATTTCCGCCTGCACGCCGGCCACTTCTTCCGACAGCAGCGACTTCCGCCGTGCTACCGCAGCAGGGTTCGGCAGATTTTGGGACAAAAGAAAATGGTTGTCGAATTTCACGCTGTTATACTGCCCGCCCATCCATGAAAAGTCGGTTTTGGCAAAATCGGCGGCGGTTTTAGTGAGCGCCTGCTGGTAACCTATCCGGTACACATTGCCCTTGATGACCGGGTTGCGGTCCAATGCTTCGTCCACCGCCTGCCGGAGCGTGAGCTTACGTGCCGCGGCTTCCTGAGCTTGGGTACGTGCAGGTAAAAAGCACATAACCAGGCCGATTACCGCCACACCCACCACTTTTCCCCGGCTCCCGACGCCCCAGCGCCGTTCTACCATGCCATACCATACCGGCAGCACGAGCAACGTCAGCAATGTAGCCGAAACCAGCCCGCCGATCACCACCGTCGCCAGCGGGCGCTGCACTTCCGCCCCCGCGCTCGACGACAGTGCCATCGGCAAAAAGCCGAGCGACGCCACAAGCGCCGTCATCAGCACCGGCCGCAGGCGCGTTTCGGTACCCGTAAAGATCACTTTGCGCAAATCCGTCTCACCCGATTGCCGGAGCGCATTGAACTCGCCGATCAGCACGATGCCGTTCAGCACCGCCACGCCGAACAAGGCAATGAAACCGATCCCTGCCGAAATGCTGAACGGCATATCGCGCACCCAAAGCGCCAGCACGCCGCCAATGGCCGAAAACGGGATGGCCGTCAGCACCAGCGTGCTTTGCCGCAGCGAATGGAACGTGAAATAGAGTAACACAAAAATCAGCAGCAACGCCACGGGTACCGCTACGGCCAGCCGGGCATTGGCTTCCTGCAAGTTCTGAAACTGACCGCCGTAGGTCACGAAATACCCCGGCGGCAGCTTGATTTCCCGGTCGATGCGCGCGCTGAGCTCATTGACAATACTTTCCACGTCGCGGCCACGCACGTTGAACGCCACGGTAATGCGCCGTTTGGCGTCCTCGCGCTGGATCTGGTTGGCGCCGGTTTTCATTTCAATGGCTGCGAGCTGGTCGAGCGGGACCTGCTGGCCTTCGCTGCTGGTCACGAACAGGCCACGGACGTCGTCTATACGCTGCCGGTCGACATTTCGCAGCCGTACCACGAGGTCGAACCGCTTTTCGCCTTCAAATACCAAACCTGCCCCGGCCCCTGCGAATGCGGCATTCAGCGTCCTGTTCGCTTCGGCGACCGGGATATTGAATTGTGCGAGCTTGTCCCGGTCGAACCGCACGACGATCTGCGGCAGGCCGGTAACAGCCTCCACGTACACGTCCTCGGCCCCGCGCACGCCGCCGGCGAGCTTGCCGATACGGGCGGCATAACGTGCGAGCACGTCCAGGTCTTCCCCGAAAATCTTGATCGCTACATCCTGCTTCACGCCCGTCATGAGCTCGTTGAAACGCATTTGAATAGGCTGCTGGAAGCCGAATGTCACACCCGCGATCGATTCGGAAAGGACCGCATGCATTTTTTCAGCCAGCTCTTCCCGGCTATCCGCCTTTTTCCAGGCCGATTTTTCTTTCAGAATCACCATCATATCCCCCGCCTCGACAGGCATCGGATCGGTCGGAATTTCGGACGATCCGATCTTACCGACCACTTCCACCACCTCGTCGGGGAAGTTTTTGAGCAGCACGGCGGCAGCCTTCCGCGAGGCGTCGACGGTTTCTGACAATGAGCTGCCGGTAAGCACGCGTAATTCTACGGCGAAGTCGCCCTCGTCGAGCTGCGGGATAAATTCACCGCCCATGCGCAGGAACAGCCACGCGCTCGCCGCCAGCATGACCACCGCCGTTACCGACACCAGCCATTTCCACCGCAATGAAAAATTAAGCGCGGGCAGGTAAATGCGGTGGAAAAAGCCGACGATCCGATCGGAGATGCCGGGTTTGTATTCATTTTTCTTGCTTAAAAACAGGGCCGACATCATAGGCACGTAGGTTAAGGAGAGAATAAATGCACCCAGGATCGCGAAACTTACCGTCTGCGCCATCGGCCTGAACATCTTGCCTTCGATCCCCACCAATGCCAGGATCGGCAGGTACACGATGAGGATGATGATCTCCCCGAATGCTGCCGAATTGCGGATTTTGGACGCCGATTCGTACACTTCGCGGTCCATTTCTTCCTGCGTGAGGCGGTGCGTATACCGCTTGCCGACAATGTGGTGCAAGGTCGCCTCGACGATAATTACCGCCCCATCGACGATCAGCCCGAAGTCGATTGCGCCGAGGCTCATCAGGTTGCCCGAAACGCCGAAAAGGTTCATCATACTCACGGCGAAAAGCATCGCCAGCGGGATCACGGAGGCCACTACCAGCCCCGCCCGCATATTTCCCAGCAGCAGAATGAGTACAAAAATGACGATCAGCGCGCCTTCCACGAGGTTCCGAGACACCGTCCCGATCGCATTGTTGACGAGTTTCGTACGGTCGAGGAACGGCTCGATGACGACGCCTTCCGGCAAGCTCTTGCGAATCTGCACGATGCGCTCTTTTACATTCCCGATCACTTCCGACGAATTGGCGCCTTTGAGCATCAGTACCAGGCCGCCCACCACTTCGCCCTCGTCGTTGCGCGTCATGGCACCATACCGCACGGCGCTGCCATAGCCCACGTCGGCAATATCGCGGATGAGTACGGGCAGGCCGGCGGCCGTTTCACTCACCTGGATTTTACGGATATCGTCCAGCGTGCCGATCAGCCCCTCGCTGCGGATGAAATAGGCATTCGGCTTTTTGTCGATGTAAGCCCCGCCGGTATTCTGGTTATTTTGTTCCAATGCTTCGAAAACACGGGCAATGGATAGCCCCGCACTACGCAGCCTGAGCGGGTCAATGGCGATTTCGTATTGCTTCAAAAAACCGCCGAAACTGCTCACATCCGCCACACCGGCCGTGCCCAGCAGCTGCCGGCGTACAAGCCAGTCCTGAATGCTCCGCAGCACCATAGGCGAATATTTATTTTCGAAACCGGGTTTCGTATGCAGCACATATTGGTAAATCTCCCCCAGCCCGGTGGTTACCGGCGCGAGGCTGGGCGTGCCGGAACCGGGCGGAATCTGCTCCACGGCGCTGTGCAGGCGCTCGGAAACCTGCTGCCGCGCCCAATAAACGTCCACTTTGTCCTTGAAAACGATCGTGACGACCGACAGGCCGAAGCGCGAGATCGAACGGATTTCTTCCGTTTCGGGAATGGTGGCCATCACGGTTTCCACCGGGAATGTGACGAGCCGCTCCACTTCCTGCGCGGCTAGCGACGGGCTGCTGGTAATGATCTGGACCTGGTTATTGGTAATGTCGGGCACGGCGTCGATGGGCAGCCGCGTGAGGGAATAGCTCCCCCAGGCCACGAGGGCCAATGTAAATATTCCGATCACCAGCTTGTTGCGGATCGAAAAGTGTATGATTTTATCTAGCATTTCTGAGATCAATGAATAGGTATGCGACGTCGCACCGGGTGCCTGCGGGCACCGGAACAACGACTTGTCCGATAAATATGCGGATTATACCCTTTCTTGCGGCGGCTGCCAGATCCCGGCCAGATTACCGGTGTAATGCATTTGAAGATAAGCGAAACGCGCCGGCGGTACCAGCTGGGTAACAGGCGTTTCGGGCAGGGCGGCAAGGGCCGGGCTGATCGTCACGCTCGCGCAGCACGCGCATATGCAGAAGGGAGAACAAAGGTCGATCACCTCCCGATGGCCGATGTCCGACTTGCTGATGGTGGTAGCGGCCGCGTCGCTGCCGGGCCATGCGGGCGCATCGTCCTGGCAGGGAATGCAGGAAAGCGCAAGCACGTAAAAAGCCAACAGATATGCGACCAAAAGCTTCATGTCCCAAAAGTAGGGCAAATGCCAATGCAACAGGTAGGCAAAAACGAATTGACGGGAAATAACCGGGTGGGTACCGTTAATCAGCCGTTAAGGCCGATGGTAATTTAGTTACTGAAAATATAACATTGCCGGGATCGCAAGCTATCTGCTTTTTCCTAAATTGGGCCGCATTGCTATGTAAAATCAATCGTTCAAGCAAAAACCATTTAACACAATGAAAGTAAAGTACTTGCTTACCATGATCCTGGCAGTTACCGCACTCGCGGCAACCGTATCCTACGCGGCTGACCTCAAAACGGCCAATGATTTAATCGGAACCTGGAAATACACCGTTTCCAACGTACCGCCCGAGTATGAAACAGGCGTCATGACATTCGAGCAGAAGGACGACAAGACTACGGGCTACCTCGGCCAGCAGGAGCGCATGGAAATGAAGGAACTGAGCGTGGACCAGGGTAAGGTCACATTCAAGCTGGATTTCCAGGGCGGTCTCCTCACCGTGACCATGACGCAGGATGGCGACAAACTCTCGGGCACCATCGTATCGCAGGACGGGGAATTTCCGATCACAGCCGTGAAAGAGCCCGCCAAGTAGGGCAATCCGCATTGATTTAAAGCCGGGGAACGCATCTCCGGCTTTTTGTTAGGCGTCCGCATGCATTACTCGCCCGCGCTTCCGAACAGAGGATTATTTACCCCTCATTTTACGCGTACATATTTTTCAATGTTCAACCGCTCCACCCCGGCTGCTTCCACCTTCTCCACGCCCTGCTGCACAAGCGTATCGTTTTGAATGGAAACGGTAAAATGGAATTCGTTACCTTCCCATTCGCGCGCGGTGCAATATTCCAGTTTTTCGGTATAGGCGCTGTCTTTCAGCGTGTAAGTCCCGCCGCCGGCGGAAAAGCTGGCCGTCGAATCTTTCCCTTTGTTCAAATCATGGTTCAAAAAGGCGAAATGGCTTTCGTTGATGATCTTGATGAAGGAAACGCCCTTCGTATAGTCAGTCACGGTGGTATCGCCTTTTTCGATCAGCGTGCCGCTCAAAAGCTTCCAGGTGCCTTGCAGCGGCGCGGTTTTGGCTTCCTGTTTTTCCTGCGTGGGACCATTGCAGGCAGCGAGCGCGAGCAATGACAGGAACAGGCCGGGGAGTTGTGTTTTCATAAAAGGTTGATCATGCAGGGGTTATGAATTATTTATTTTATGGCAGGCCCAAAGTCAGTAAAAACCCGCTATTTTCATAGTTTCGATTTCAAAATCAGCCCCCCCCCACTTCGTGAACAGCGCCTTGATGTATGCAGTAAAGCATTCAGCGGGCTTTTTATTTTACGCAACCCAAAAAACGATGAAACAACCTCTCCTCCTGCTGATGGCGCTGGCTTCCCTGCCGGTGACCGCCCAGTTTAGCGCCGGCGCCGAAGGTTTCCACATTACCGGCGACACGCCCGTGGTGATCGACAGCCTTACGCTCACGCCCTCGTCCGACCTGACGATTAGCAACCGGTCGTTATCGCTTTCCTATGTACCCATTCCCGGTACGCCCACGGCCAGTATCGAACGCGTCTACACGTTCGACACGCCGCTTAACTTCACGGGGCTCCTGGGCATTATCTACGACCCGTCCACGGAGTTGAACGGAAACAGCGAAAGCATCCTCGAAATCAGCTATTCCGCGTCCGACAACGGCGTTTTCACGGTCACTTCCGGCAGCGCGCGCAACCTCGTGGGGCACCATGTTTCCCAGATGCTATCCGCACAAAACCTGTCGTCGATCACGGCCACCAACTCCGCCGGCGCATTGCCCGTGACGTTGGTGGATTTTCATGCCAAAAATGAAGGTAAAACAGCCCTGCTGACCTGGACAACAGCTTCCGAAACGAATAGCGGCACTTTTGAAATCCTCCGCAGCCGCGACGCGCGCGACTGGCAAGTAATCGGACAAATGGTCGCCCAGGGCGAAAGCCACTCCCGAAAGACCTACTTTTTCACCGATCCAAGCCCTGAAAGCGACAACTATTACCGGTTGAAAATGGTCGATCTGGACGGTTCGTATGCCCTAACCGCCATTCGCCGGCTTGCATTCGAAGACGTTGCATTGAATGTCTTCCCCAATCCGTCGACCGACAAGGTTACCGTGAGAATCAATGATTTGGCAAAAGTCAAAAGCGTGGAGCTGGCCGACACGAGGGGTACGACGCTGCGTAGTCTGCCCGTTTCAGTGGTAAATCAATCGGTTGAATTCGATCTGAAACATTTAACTCCCGGCACTTATATCGTCAAGGTCTATCACCACGACGGCACATTCCGCACCCTTAAAATCGTTCGCCAGTAATTCATCCTCTTAACCCGGAATCACATGAAAAACTTCTCCATTATCGGTCTGTTTACTGCGTTTTTAATGCTTTGCAATACCGTTTGTGCCCAGGTGGGGGTCGGTACCACCACGCCGCATGCCAGCGCGCAGCTCGACATCAGCTCCGAAAACAAGGGCTTGCTCATCCCCCGAATGGACCTCGACGGGCGCACGGCCATACAGTCGCCCGCCACCGGTCTGATGATTTTCCAAACGGACAACAGCCCCGGATTTTATTTTTACAACGGCACTGCCTGGGAGAAAATAGGTGCACAAACTACGCCGGCACCCGCCAACTTCACCGCCAACGGCACGACGCTGAATCCATTCTTTACCCTTCCCGGCGCCATTATCACGAACTGGACCGTACTCCAAGCCGGAACGAACGGCATTTTCACGCCCGAACTATCCATTTATACCGTCACGGCGGCGGGTACCTACAAATTATCCGCCCGGATCAACTACTCGTCGACCAGCCCGCTACCTATCTTGCTGGGGCCAGACAACGATCCGGCGATTATCATCTTAAATCCGATTACGCTGCAGGAATATGCACGGGGCGTATTTCCCATTACGAATTCGGCTAACGGTCCTACCATGGCCAGTTCCGGCACCATCCTCGTGGAAGGAGCCGTGACGCTGGCGGCTGGCGATCAGCTAATGCTCAGTTTCGATCCCGACGCGCCTTTTCTTCCGATTGTGCTCGGGAGCGACCAGAAACATGTGAACGGCATTCACCTGACGATCAGCAAAATGGATTAATGCCTGTCAAAAGAAATGTCCGGCGCCTGGCAACCGGACATTTCAATTACTCAAAGTGGCACTGCCGCATTAAAACGCGTAGCGGATACCACTCTCATTTTCAGCCCATTCCCACAACCGGGCAGCAACATTCCGATCCATCCCGTGCGGCTCGATCGCGAGTTTCGCGGGGTAACCCCGGTAGCCGCCCGGCTCGTCCGGACTGTAAAATTCGCCTCCCTGCACCTCATCGGCCACCGCCGCATACAGCGAAGGCAGTGCGCCCTGCCACGGGTCCATAAGCTGGCCGATACGGGCTACGGCCGCATTGTAATCGGCCTCGTTCATAAATCGCGAAAGGTCCGTGTTGTTAGCGCCTGGCTGCGCTGCCACAGAAATCACCTGGTCACCGGCGGCTTCGATGCGGCGCTGTAACTCCACGGCAAACAGCACATTCGCCAGCTTGCTTTGGGCATATTCACGGAACGCGTCATAAGACTGCTCCGACCTGAGGTTAGCAAAATCAATGGCGCCGTGAAGGTAAGCCATACTGCTCACCGTCACGATCCTCGCGCCCGGCGTTGCATTCAGGAGCGGGTATAAGTGGCCCGTCAATGCGTAGTGCCCCAGAAAGTTCACCCCGAACTGGAGTTCAACACCATCGTCGGTTTTGGAAGCGGGCGGGGTCATCACGCCCGCGTTATTGATCAGGATGTCGAGTTTTTCGTGTTTTTGGATAAACGTTTCGGCCAATGCGCCGATAGCATGAAGATTCGCCAGGTTCAGCACCGCTGTTTCCAGCCCGCCCTTGCCGCCTTGTGCCTGTATACGCGCGGCGGCGTCCTGCGCATTACGCTCGTTCCGGCACGCGAGTACCACATGTGCGCCCGCTTCGTACAAAGCGAGGGCAGTTTCAAATCCTATCCCGGTATTGGCGCCGGTCACGATCGCCGTCTTGCCAGTCTGATCTCCGATGTTCTTTTTTGTCCACATAGTCATGCATGATTAATGGGACAAAGTTCCGGAAAGGCGGCCCCCCGGCCTATACCGATTCGAAGTCAAAAACTACAAAAATCAATCCAGATCCACCTGCCTGAATTGCTTTGGCGTGACACCCGCAGCATGCTTGAAAAAGCTTGAAAAATGGTTGGGCTCTTCAAATCCCAGCCCCCAGGCGATTTCGTTGATCGTCCAGTTGGTACTTTTCAAAAGGATTTTAGCCTCCTGCACAATGCGCTCGCTGATGAGCTGCGAGGTGGTTTGCCCCGTTGTTTCCTTCAAGGCCTTATTGAGGTGATTAACATGGATATTGAGCTGTCCCGCGAATGCCGACGGTGTATTAAGCCGGATCACCTGGTTGCTCAGCTCGATCGGAAACTGTCTTTCCAGCAGTTCCGCAAACAATGCCGTGATGCGTTCGGCGGCATTCGAGCCCGATAGCGGCTGCCCGGCGGTCGGCACCATTTTCTGCGCGCTGTGCACAAGTTCCATCAGCATGGTCCGCAAGAAATCATATTTATAAAGATAATCCCCTTCCAGCTCCGCCAGCATCCTCAAAAACAAATCATTATAAAAACCCACATCCTCCGCACGCAAGCTGATTACCGCCGCCCCGGCCGACTGGAAGACGGGATAATCCTTCACATGCCCGAACCGGCTGAAAAACGCCTCCGTAAAAATGCAGACAAACCCACTCTGGCGCTCATCGATCCGCTCCCAATGGTAAGGGATCATCGGATTGGTAAAAACCAGCGCCGAATCCCGCACCTCGATGCATTGATCGGCGTAATGGATCTTACTATGCCCGGTGACGAGGCTGACCTTGAAAAAATTCCGTCGGCTATACGTCACCGGCCTGTTTTTCGAAACCAGCAAATCCTCAACTTTAAATACATTAAAATGCCCCACCTCACTCTCCCCCGTCTCCGGCGAGCGGTTAATGTGCTTGTAAAATGATTTGAGTTCTAAGAATGTCGACACACAACGAAGGTACAAAAATCAAATGACACGGAATATTTACAGATTCCGTGTTGTCGAATCGTCACTCATACCCCCTCACCGCCGAGTATCCGTTCGCGATCACGTTTTTTGCCCTGGCGCGATATACGTCCGGGTCGGTGGGCGCGGTGGTGGCCAGGCCGTCGACGTAGCGGTTGAACATGCAGAAGGCGGCGGCGATCAGGACGGTGTCGTGGATGTCGCGGTCGTCGGCGCCGTGGGTGCGGGCCTCGGCGATTTGCTCGTGCGTGACGTACTTGCCGCCTCGCTGGACGCTGCCTGCAATGGATAACAGTGCTTTCATCTTGTCGGAAAGCGTCGTTTCGGGGTAGTTTTCCTTCACGCTTTGGACGAATGACCAATCCTCGTCGCCCAGGTAATCGCTGGCGATGGCGCCGTGGATGGTCTGGCAGAAGAAGCAGTCGTTTTGCGATGAAACGTAAGTGGCGATGAGCTCGCGCTCGCCGCGCGTGAGGCCTTCGTCGGCCTGCATCAACGCATTGGCAAGCAGGTTCATCGGCGCGGCAGTGTGCGGACTGAACCGCATCGGCCCCAGAATGCCCGGGAAACCTTGTTCGAATTCGATGTGTGGCATTGTTAATGAGGGAATAAATTAGCTGCCTGGAACGGGAAGATCCTCCTTAAAGCTACAAGAATGACCTCTCATTTGATGTATCAATTATTCATTTTATTTAAATAAATCCTGAAAAACAATGTGCACAAAAGACTCTCGTCTTTAAACACAAAAAACCCGCCCTGAATCATTACAGGGCGGGTTTTGTTTATTACCAATTAATAACCCAAAATATGATCTTCCCCGAACGCTCACCTTACGTCCGAATCGTGCCTGGCCATGCGTCGCTCGATATGATTCTCAAAAACACCCATTTCCCCGACGAACTCCTCGCCCCGGACGCGCCCATCCGATGCAGCCTGCAATGGGACGGCCCGACCCCGGTGCTCGTTTTCGCATTCAAAACACCTGCCTACGATTTCAGCGAGCCGCTGCCCGCCGAACAACTCGCAGCCGCCGCGCAGGACTTGTTGAACCAGCCGCAGATCAAGGTAAGGCTGTTGCTCGCGGACAGCGTTATCGCGGACCAGGTCGCTGCGCGTAACTTCGTTTTATCGGACGCAGATAGCACAGCGATCCGCAAAGCTTTACTGACGCAGTAGATTAATCAATCAATATCCCGGATTCTGCGGTGCCAGGTTCGGATTTACCTGCAACTCCACGCGGGGAAGCGGCATGAGGTAATCCCGGGCTGCGTTGAAATTTTCATGCGGTTCCAGGGAAGCCGTGCCTTTGAATACCTTTTCACCCAGGTTGCGGCGCTTGATGTCGTACCAGCGTTTGTATTCGAATGCAAGTTCGAGACGGCGCTCTTCGAGGATGAGGTCGATCATCGCTTCCTTGGCCGGTCCGGCTTTCACGTCTTCCGGAAAAGTAACCTGCTTGCCAGCCCAGTTCCGCGCCCGCGCCCTGATTTGGTTGATATAGCCCAATGCCTCCGCATTCGGGCCGTTCACCTCTACCGAGGCTTCCGCGGCGATCAGCAGGATTTCGGCGTAGCGCATGGCAGCATAATTATGGTCCGAATAGCGGCCTTCCGAATTGGAATTACCTGCAAAACGGGCATACTTGGCAATGTGCGGGCGTTTTGTGTTCGGAAACTCGGTATAGGGCACAAGCTTGCCGCCGATCAGCAGCGAATCCTCGAAGCTCACTTCCTTCCGGTAATCGCGGCTATCCCAGGTGCTGTACACTTTCAGCGACGGCACGATCACGCTCCATCCGCTGCGCGGCGCGTCGCCTCCGCGTACACCCGTCATCGGCGCCATAATGTCGTCGTTGGCACCGCCCTCGCCCCATTTCTGGCCGAGGAAATCGATGTCGAAAATATGCTCTTTCATATTAGGGGCCTGCGGCGCTTTGAAGAGCGTCTGGAAATCCGCTTCGAGCGCATAGCCGAATTTGTCCTTATTATCGATCACCCATTTCGCTTCGGTATAAGCCTTCTGGTACTGGCCCATCGTCAAATGCACCGATGCCAGGTAGGATGCGGCCGTTCCTTTCGTCGCGCGGCTGCGGACTTCCGAGGGCTGTTTATCCGGCAGCCATTGTTTGGCAAATTCCAGGTCGGCGATGATGCTGGCGTAAACGGTCGCCGCGGGCGTTTTGGAAATGGATTTCACCGACTCGGGATTGCTGATAAAATAATCGATGTAAGGGATGTCGCCGAATACCTGCACGAGGTGAAAATAGGCGAATGCGCGGATGAAACGCGCCTCGGCGATGAGCGGATTGCTTGTATTTTCAGGTAGGTTCAAACTCTGCGCCCCGAAAATGGCCGCATTCGTGCCGCTGATGACCTGGTACCAGACCGGCCAGAACTGGTTGACCATGTTGTTGTTGTCATCCATATTGAAATCGTTCACCTGCTGGCGCTCGGCCGGGGTACCGCGGTCGCCGATATCCTCCATGTCGCTCCGCAGCATGAGCGCCGACACGAATTGCCGGCCGTACAAACGTTCCGTCGCCATCCAGCCATATGCCCCGAAAATCGCCGTTTCCACATCTTTCGAAGTCCTGAAAAGCGACTCCGGCGCAAGCAGGCCCACGGGCTTTTCGTCCAGGTCCGCGCAGCCGAGCAGCAGGGAAACCGCCGCCGTCAGCAATATTGATCTATTGAATAAATGCTTCATTGTCATGTCCGTTTAATGCTTAAAAACCGAGGTTCAGGCCTACCGTATAGGATTTGGCGTTCGGATAGCTGCCGTAATCGAGGCCGAGGTTGCGGTTCGAATCGGTATTGCCGTCCGACGAGTAATTCACCTCCGGATCGTAGCCTTTGTATTTGGTGAAAGTCAGGATGTTCTGGGCGCTCGCGTAAATGCGCAGCTTGCTGATTTTAAGCTTTTCCAGTACGGGTTTGGGGAAATTATAACCGATCGCGAGGTTTTTCATCCGAACAAAACTGCCGTCTTTCACGAAGCGCGTCGAAACGCGGCGGGTACGGCCTACCGCGGCTTTCGGCACGTCGGTATTGGTGTTCGAAGGCGTCCAGCGATTCAATGCCTCGGTGGTCGCGTTGTTGATCGCCGAGAGCAGGTTGAGTTCCATGAGCGTGTAGCTGAGCAGGTCGTTGCCTTTCGAAGCCTGGAAGAACACATTCAGGTCAAAACCCTTGAAACTGAAATCGTTGTTCATACCCCAGGTGAATTTCGGGTGCGGGTTACCGATGATTGTACGGTCGTCGCTGTTGAGCTGCCCGTCGGGCTCGCCCGTAAGCTGGCCGTTCGCATCTTTTTTACCATTGATATCCCGGAATTTCTCCCCACCAGCCACGGTTTCGAAGCCGCCGCCGGGAATGAAGCTGTCGCCCTG
Source organism: Dyadobacter beijingensis DSM 21582 (assembly GCF_000382205.1). Classification (GTDB taxonomy): domain Bacteria; phylum Bacteroidota; class Bacteroidia; order Cytophagales; family Spirosomataceae; genus Dyadobacter; species Dyadobacter beijingensis. The sequence goes on along the minus strand of NZ_KB907786.1, from coordinate 1,355,852 downwards.
CTGGTACACGCCGTCGTAAATCCAGCCGTAGAAACTACCTACCGGATAGCCTTCGCGCAGCACCTGCGTTTGTCCCATCCCAACCATATGGCCCGGCGCCGAACCGTACAGGATGTCGGTGCCATTCGGCAGTTTCAGGATTTTGTTGCGGTTCACGGAGAAGTTAATGTCCGTGCTCCATTTGAATGCGCCCACCAGGTTGCGGGTATTCAATGTAAATTCAAAACCCTTGTTTTCGACCTCGCCGATGTTCTGCAACTGGTTGGTGTAACCCGAATACTGCGGCAATTGTACGCTGAAAAGCAGGTCCTTGGTCACCCGGCGGTAGTAATCCGCCACGAGGTTAATGCGGTTGTTGAACAAGCTCACATCCGTACCGACGTCGAATTGGTGCGTTGTTTCCCAGGTCAGGTCGTCGTTAGCGACGGTTGTCGGGCGTACCGCATTCACCGGTGTGCCGTTGATGATCGTATACACGTTCGAGAAGCGCGCCATGGTCTGGTAGGGCTCGATGGCCTGGTTGCCCGTCAAACCATAGCTGGCCCGCCATTTCCATTGACTGATCGCCGCAATGTGCTGCATAAACGGCTCGCTCGACATTTTCCAGGCGAATGCACCCGATGGGAACGTGGCCCACTTGTGGTTTTTGCTGAAATTGGAAGAGCCATCCTGGCGGATATTGGCCGTAAAAAGGTATTTATCTGCCAGTGAATATGTGAGACGCGCATAATACGAAGCCAGAACCCATTCCGTCAGGCCCGAGTTAGGACTTTGCCAAACCGACGAGCCGCCCAGGTTCCAGTACGAAACCGCATCGGTAATGAATGATTGCCCCGAGCCACCCCAGGTTTCGCTCGACGATTTTTGGTAGGAATAGCCGGCCATGACGGACAAGTCGTGCAGTGACCCTATTTTTTTGTTGTAGGTCAAATAGTTCTCGTTCAGCAGCAGGGTGCTCTTCGAGCCATTCACCGTCGCCGCACCGCCTACATTGCGGCCATCGTTCAGCGTCGTGGGCGTAAATGTGCCCGTACGGCCGCTATTGGTCGTCGCCCCGAGCGTCACGCGGAATTTCAGGTCTTTGAAAATATCATATTCCGCATAAAGATTGCCCTGGATACGGTCGGCGAGCGATTCGTTTTCCAGCTGCGTGGCAATGGCGTACGGGTTATCGATCGGGTCACTTAATCTACCTACCGTAAAACGGCCATTGGCGTCGCGGATCGGCTGATCGGGCTCGAATTTCAATGCGGCCGACATTACGCCCGGCGTGAGCCCGCCCGAGCCCTCCTGTGTGCGCGACTGCTGCCGCGACACGCGCTGCGCGAAGAGGTTCAGCCCCAGTTTCAGCCGCTTGGCAGCCTGGATATCGATATTGCTCGTAATCGAATAGCGCTTGTAGCCCGAGTTGAGGATAATGCCCTTCTGATCGTAATAGGCACCCGAAACATAGTATTTCACCGCCTCGCTGCCGCCTGCTACCGACAGCTGATGGTTCTGAATGCCGCCGCGGCGGAAAATTTCATCCTGCCAGTCGGTATCCGCGCCTTGCGAAACGATGGTCGGACGTGCTTCCTGCACATAGTCGAGGAATTGCTGCGCATTGAGCAGGTCGAGGCGGTTGATCTCCTTCTGGCTCGACAGCGACGTGTTGAAATCAATGCGCGGCTTGCCCGTCGTCCCTTTTTTGGTCGTCACCATGATCACGCCGTTGGCGCCGCGTGAACCGTAAATGGCTGTGGCCGAAGCATCTTTCAGGATTTCGATGGATTCAATGTCCTCCGGCGGCGGCAATGTACCGCCCACGAAGCCGTCGACGACGTAAATAGGGTCGCTGCTCGCATTGATGGACGTTCCCCCGCGGATACGCACCTTGAAATTCGAACCGGGCTCGCCATTATTCGCCTGGATCTGCACCCCTGCGGCACGCCCCTGCAAGGCTTGTACCGTTCCTAATGCCGGATAAGCGGTTAATTCCTGTGATTTGACGGACGCTACCGAGCCGGTCACGTCGCTCTTTTTCACCGTTCCGTAGCCTACTACGAGCACTTCTTCAAGCGATTTCTGGTCGGTTTTAAGGCTAATATTGATCTCCGTCCGGCTGCCGGCCTGAACTTCCTGCGGCTCATAACCTACAAAGCTGTAAATCAATGTGATATTCCCATTATCCACCGCCAACGTATAGTTCCCGCCGGCGTCCGTGGACGTGCCCGTTTGGGTACCCTTAACAAGAATATTTACACCCGGTAGAGGCTCCTTGCTCTCCGAATCGGTCACGCGGCCTTTGATCGTTACCTCATTCGCAACCTGCAACCCGCTTCGCACGGACGCTTCGGGCTCGCCCGAAGTCCACTTCGGCGATTCCGACGGCCGGATCACGATATTTTTACCCGACACCTCGTAGGTAAGGCCAAGCGGCACGAGGAAATCTTCCAGAATTTTGGAAAGCTCCTGGTTAGATTGCTGGATCGTCACCTTTCGGCCCGACTGGATCATTTTGGAACTGAAAATGAACCGTACACCTGCCTGCTTTTCGATCTGGTGCAGGACTTTCTTTACTTCCTGGTCCTGCGCTTGCAGGCTGATGCGCTTGTTCAGCAGCTCCTGCGCACGCACGTCCGCCGCGAGCGCATTCCCTACCAGCCAAACCGACATTACCAATTGCGCGACGCTTATCCGCATAAGAACTAACCATTTACGATGGAACTGTACCGGTATTTTCATACATTTGAACGGTTTTGTTAATTGAAACTTGGCAAAATCTTCCTCCTCATCCCATTTGCATGAGATGTGACGGTCTGCTAACCACTGAGGATATCGAGCCGGCCATGTTGGCGCATGGGCCGGCTTTTTGTTTACATATTTCTGCAACCTTTTCCTTCCACCACAATGCGCCCGTCGATGCTCTTGTAGCTGGCACCCACGGCTTTGCAGACGAGGTCGAGCTGCTCATAGAGCGACATTTCGGTGAGCCGCGCCGTGAGCGGGCATTCATCCATGATGTTTTTGTCGTAAATGATTTCGATGCCGTAGGCGCTCTGCAAGGCTGAAAACACGTCGGATACCGGCGCTTCGTCGAATTCAAGGTTCGGGGCGGCTGTACCTTCCGCTACGACGGCCGGCTCAGGGACAATGCTTTTCGTGATTTTCACTGTTTTGCGGACAAATACCACCTGCTGGTTCGGCTCGATCACGACGCCCGTGAGCTCGCGCGAGCTTTGCATTTCCACCGCATCCGGGTCTTCCCGCGAGAACACCGCGACTTTCCCCGTTTTCACGGCAACGGAAACATTCTGCTCGTTATCGTAAGAACGCACCGTAAAACTGGTACCCAACACTTTGGTAACCAATTCATTGGCATACACGAAAAATGGTTTCGAAGGATCCTTCCTAATGTCGAAAAATGCTTTACCCGATAAAAATACTTCCCGCTGGCCCTCGCGGAAATGCGCCGGATACCCAACCTTGCTGCCCGGATCTAGTGTAACGCGGCTACCATCTTCGAGTCTGACCATCAGCGGGTTGGGTGTATTATTTACCGTTTCCCGCATTTCAATGCCAGCCGATGCTACGAGCCGGTCATAGTTAAGGGCGCGTGGCTGGTTGCGGAGCCAGAATGCCCACCCCAGCCCGAGGAGCACGACCAGCATAGCGGCAATGCGCACGTTACGACCGGCATACCAGGGCACATAATCGCTTTCCTCATGCTCCGCCGACCGGGATTCAAGACGCTCCACGATGCGTTCAACGGCCTTCCGCTTTTCAGGATGGCTTAATGAGGCATTGGCCGGGCGTATCGACAGCACGAGCTGCCGGGCGCGTTCCACGATTTCGCGTTTATCGGGGTGAGCGGCGAGCCAGTTTTGCCAGGTTTCATCGTCCTCCCGCGTGGGGTTGAGCACCCAGGTGCGGAACGGCTTATCCCATACAAACTCCCCCAAAGTGAAATCGCGGTAACGGTCCATGTTCAAAATTTAGCTTTTCAAACACCATTAGACCGGCCCGATGGCGGGATACTGTATTTTTCTGATTTTTTTTTGAAATTTTTTAAATGGGGTATTTCAAATCCAGAACCGCACGGCCCAGAACAGCGATACAATGGACTTCCAGTGCGATTTGATGAATTTGAATGCTTCCTGTAAAAGGTTGGAAACGGACTGTGGCTGAATGTCCATCACCATCGCGATTTCTTCGCGCTCCATATCATTGTAAAACCGGAGAAAAACGGCTTCCTTCTGCCGCTTGGGGAGTTCGTTGAGCATTTCGGTCATGCGCGATGCGATCAAACGGTCATTCTCCGACTCGATCAGCCGGTATTCTGCATTGAATTCCAGGTCGAAAACAATGTCGGATTCCGTGTAGTAATCCATGCAATCCATGCGCAGGCGGGAGGCCAGGCGGTGCAGGCGGCGGCGCAGCGAAGCCAGCAGGTACGCTTTCGGCGGAATGTCCGCATTCAATGCATTCCGCTTTTCCCAAATACCGAGAAATACATCCTGAATGCAGTCCTTGATGAGCTCGCGGTCGTTGTTGAACTTGGTGCCGTAATGAAAAAGGAGATCGTAAGTGCGGTTAATGAGTTGTTCATAAGCGGTGACATCTCCCGCCAGCATTTCCCTCCAAAGCTTCTGCTCTTCTTCGAAATACAGGTCCGGACGAAGTTCCGGGCTGGGTAATGCCTTCATGAAAACGGATGAATTTTAGATCAGGTTTGAAAACCAAAAGCCGCCGCCGGCTCATTTTTACTATTATCCATCTCATTTAATCTTCATTTTATCATAAATAACACTTGACATTGGTTGTAAAACCGGCGAACGCTACTGATATACGCAATCAGGAAAAAGCTTCGTTGCGCGTTTGTCTGCCCAATTACTTACCAGCTTTCAAATGCTTCAAAGTTTTCCGGTCGATGGGGATGATCGTGCCGTGCTTATGGTCTTTCGGGATGGTTATTTCTTTGGAAATATTGGTAAATGTCTTGAAGTCTTTGGTCCGGACGGCCCCGTAAGTCTTGTCGCGGTACTGGTCGAAATAGATCAGCCAGTCGTCGCCTACCTTCGCGACGGTGGGGCCTTCGGTGAGGAAGCCGGTGAAAGGTTCGGAAATGCTTTGATAAGGTCCCAGCACATTGTCGGAGAATGCCACCTTGATATTCCTTTGCGGGCGGGTATTGTCCTTCAAAACGAGCACATAATCGGCCCTTTTACGTTTCGCGATCACGCAATCGATCACGCTGAAACCCGGATCGAGGAACAATGCGGCTTTGGAAAAAGTCTGAAAATCTTTCGTCGTCACGTAATACATGCGGTGGTTATTCCGCTCGTCTTCCTCGCCTTTCGGAAATTTGAAAGGGATCGTCGACGCCCAGATGATCACGAAACGGTCATTTTCCTCATCGAAAAACAGCTCCGGCGCCCACACATTTACCACCTCCGCCTCATGCTCCATCACCGGCAAAAACCGCTGCGCCGACCAACGCACCAGATCCTTCGAATGCGCATATCCGAAGCCCTTATCCCCCTTCCAGTTCGTCGTCCACACCAAATGAAACGTCCCATCCTTCCCCCGCGCGATGGACGGGTCGCGCATGAGCTTCCCCCCGGCTTCCGGCTTTAAATACCCACCGCCCAAATCATTCCAATGATAGCCATCATCGCTGTAAGCCAAATGCAGCCCGTCCGTAGCCGGCTCCCGAAACGAGGTAAAAAGCCAGGACTGTTTCCGGCAGGAAAACGAGAAGATCGCCAGGATTATGGTAAGGAAAATGCGGTTCATTTTAATGTTGAAAGAAAGCGCCAGCCCTACTCATTTTTGGAATTAGCCTTGTCAATAATCACCGCCAGCAATATCACCAGGCCCTTGACGACCTGCTGCCAGAAGGGCGAGACATTCAGCAGTACCAGCCCATTGTTGAGCACGCCGATGATCATGGCGCCCTGCACGGTGCCGAGGATGCTTCCGCGGCCGCCCGAGAGCGAGGTACCGCCGATCACGACCGCGGCAATGGAATCGAGCTCGTAGCTGATGCCCGCGTTGGGCTGGGCGGAGTCGAGGCGCGATGTGACCATGATCCCGCCCACCGCCGCGAGCGCTCCGGCAATGGTATAGACGATGATTTTTACCTTGTTTACATTAATACCTGAAAGCCGCGAGGCATTTTCATTGCCGCCGATGGCGTAAATATACCGGCCGATACGCGTCTTGTCGGTCAGGAAAACGGCGAGCGCTACGACCACAATCGAAATCCATACCGGCAACGGAATGGCGAGAAACCAGCCCGTACCGATAAACTGGAACGTTTCGCCCAGGCCGCTGATCGGGAAGCCACCGGTCCAGAGCATCGTAAGTCCGCGCGCGACCGTGAGCATCGCCAGGGTGGCAACGAACGGCGGCACGCTGAACCGCGTGATAGCCCAGCCGTTGAATGCCCCCAGCGCCGAGCCCGTAAGCCCGCCCGCCAGGATCGCGCCCAGCACCGTGAAGCCGATGTACAGATTTTGCGTTGGTATTTCAATGCCGTTTTTCAGCAGACCGGCTGTAATGGCGCCGCATAATGCGAGTACCGAGCCGACAGATAAATCAATCCCCGCCGTCAGCACAATCAAAGTCATACCCACCGAAATGCAGATATTGACCGAAATCTGCCGCATGACATTCCATAAATTAGAGACTGTAAGAAACTTGTCCGACAATATGCTTAATGCGAGACAAAGCAAAAAGAGCGCGATCAAAGACTGAAAGCGCGCGATCGAAAACCGGCCCTGCAATGCCACCGATCGGCCGTCGGCGGTCGGTGGTAGGCGGTCGCCAGCTGGTTTCTCTCCCGCTATGGATGGTATGTTTTGTGACATATGCGTTTGTTCATTTTATAGGGTTTGACCGCTGATGGCCGACCGTTGACCGCCGTCTGTCGCCGGGCTCACGCCTATTGCTGCTTTAAGTATTCCGTCTTCCGTCGCCTCGCTGGCTGAAAATTCACCGGTTAACCTTCCTTCCGCCATTACCAGTATGCGGTCCGAAATAGCGAGTATCTCGGGGAGTTCGGAGGAAACGACCAGAATGCCTAGTCCCTCGTTAGCCAGGCGGATGATCAGTTTGTAAATCTCTGTTTTGGCATTGATATCGATACCGCGCGTCGGCTCGTCGAGCAGGAGCACTTTCGGGCGGGTGGCAAGCCATTTGGCGAGCACGATCTTTTGCTGGTTGCCGCCGCTCAGGTTTTTCGCTTTCTGGTCCTTCGACGGCGTTTTAATGCGTAATTCGCTGATATAATGGTCGGCAAGATGGCATTCCTTGGCATCGCTGAGCGTTCCGAGGTTTTCTATTTCCTCCAATGTGGTAAGACTGATGTTGTTCTTCACATCCAGGCCCAGTACCAGGCCGTCTTTCTTACGGTCCTCGGGAACGAGCGCCAGCCCGGCCGCGATCGCGCGCGAGGGCGAGTCGCAGCAAACCGGCTGACCGTCAATCGACACCTTGCCGCTTGAATGCGCCGGATGCAGGCCGAATATCGATTCCAACAGCTCCGTGCGCCCCGCACCCATCAGGCCGAAAAGCCCGACGATCTCGCCTTTACCTACCTCAAAAGAAATATGGTCGAGTACATTACCCGCTTTCAGGCGACTTTTCAATGTGAGATTCTTCACTTCCAACAGCGGTTCGGCTACGGCGCGATCGGCGGTTTTGCGCATGACGTCGATTTTCCTGCCTACCATTTTGCTGATCAACTGGTCGTGCGTCATACCCGCCATTTCACCGGATTCGATGCTTTTGCCGTCGCGGAGGACCACGTAATTGTCGGCAATGCGAAAAAGCTCGTCCAGCTTGTGGGAGACGTAAACGATGGCTTTGTTTAGCGCTTTGAGGTCGGTGATAATGTCGAACAAAACCTCCACTTCACTGCCGGTGATGGCCGAAGTAGGCTCATCCATAATGATCAGCTCGGCGTCGGTGAGCAATGCTTTGGCGATTTCGACAATCTGCTGCTGCCCTACTTTGAGTTTGAAAACCTGCGCATCGGGGTTCACTTTCAGTTTCAGCCGGTCGAGCAGTTCCTGCGTTTTTTTGCGCATCCGGCCTTTGTCCATCGTGCCGTATTGCGTGACGAGCTCACGGCCCAGGAAAATATTTTCCGTAATGGTCAGATAAGGAATCAGGTTGAGTTCCTGGTGGATGATCACTACGCCCTGCTGCTGGGCGTCTTTCGGACCCGTAAACCGTACCGGTTCACCTTTGTAATGGATTTCCCCTTCAAAATCGGGATAAACACCGGAGAGGATCTTCATTAATGTAGATTTCCCCGCCCCGTTTTCACCGATCAGCGCCGTCACTTTCCCTGCTTCGATCGACAGCGAAACGTTGTCCAGCGCGATCACGCCCGGAAACCGTTTGGTAATACCCTTCACTTCCAACAATGTCGCTGTGTCCGTCATGGCTTTTCGATTTGGAGATTCACCGGAATTACCTCAATATCATTCGTTTGCAAATGCCCTCGATTTAGCTCGATTGCCCCGGTGAACACCACCCGGTCGCCTTTCCGCACTTTGGACTTAAAGGGCGGGACGACGGTGTCCCGGATAATCCGGTTGATCTCCGCCGACACATTATTGAAATCCATCGAATTGGTAAATGCATTGATGTCGATCGCCCCCGACGCGTCGCGGACCGCGTTGCCGAAAATGTATTCGGTCGCAATGCGCACGTGAGGCGTGGCTGTCTTTGCGCCTGCGTCTGTCAATTGCACAGAAACTTCGTTTTCATCTACATGGGTCACAACGCCCTGCCCTCTTACCAGGAAATAGCGGATGTTACCAATGCCTAATGCATGCGAATGCGCGTTGAATGCCTTTTCTTTGTCGGCTTCTAAAAGCGAGGTCAATACATTCAAATCCACGGCTTTGGATAGGCCGGGTGTCAGCTTTTTTTCCCAGAAATCTTTGGCATAGCCCGCAGCATCGAAAGCGGTAGTACCCGCTTTCACTTCATCCAGCTTTTTGAAATACACCGAATTATAAGCCAGCAATGCAATCGCGGCCGCGTAAATCAGGTATCGGATCGGTTTCGGCATAGCTATTCTTTTTCGCCGTAAGCGGCATAATTTTCGACATTATCCTTTTTTACCAGCTCCACGGCCACCGGCATTTTGCGCGGAAAATCGCGTTTGCCTTTGAAATATTCGTCGGCGAAAGTGGCGGCCGTCTGCGCCATTACTTCCGGGAACTGCATCCCGGTAGCCAATATGTTACCATCCTGGATGGATTTCACCACATCCTCCGCCCCGTCGAAGCCGAAAACCTTCACGCGATCGGCCTTTCCGGACGCTACCAAAGCCTGGTACGCGCCCATCGCCATGGCATCATTTCCGCAAAACACTCCGTCGATATCGGGGTGTGCCTGCAACAGCGATTCCATTACCTCCATCGCCTTATTCCGATCAAAATCAGCGCTTTGCTGGGCAACCATTTTGAGACCAGGATAAAAATCGACCACGCTGTGAAAGCCTTTCGAGCGGTTCCAGGTATTGTTGTCGCCCACCATACCCAGGATCTCGACGTATTTGCCTTTTTTATTCAAAATCTCGACAAAGTATTTGCCGATCGCGACGCAACCTGAATAGCTGTCGGATAATATTTGAGACGTGGCAACGCCGTTTGCATTCACTTCGCGGTCCATACAAAACACGGGAATACCTGCCGAAACAGCATTTTTCACATTCACGATCGATCCGTCGGCGTCCGTCGGATTGAACAGGATCGCGTCGTAACCCGAAGCGATCGCATTGTCGAAATGGTCGGTTTCCTGGGCCGTATTGTTTTGTGAATCAAAAACTTTGGATTCATAGCCGAGCTGCTTCGCCTTTTCCTCCGCTTTTTGGGCCAGAAAAACAAACCACGGGTTATTGAGCGTCGAGATCACGATCGCGATCTTTTTCGGACGACCTTCGGATTCTTTTGTTTTACAACCGATAAATCCAAGTCCGAAAACGATGCAAAAAAGCGCTATCCGGTAAAACAAGCTGGTTTTCATACTGCAATAAGTTTAAGTGCCCGGCTCAGAACTGCCTGGCTAAGGGTGCCTGACTAAGGGCGCCTGGCTAAGGGTACACGGTCACAATCACGCGCTGGTAACGTGTCAGAGAAGGCGTGCCGTTGTCGGTCACGGCGAGCACCACGTGGATCGTCTCCGGCTTTTCCACTTTGGGAGCGACAAATGACGTCTGCGCCGCTTTGATATCTTTGATCCCGATGGGTTCTTTGATATTGTAACTGCCCGGCTCGGGGTAGTAGATCCATTCGTATACCAATGTGTTACCGTCCGGGTCGGATGAGCCATCGGCGCTGAGCTGCACGGTTTCACCCGTTTTGGCATTCACGCGGATGCCGCCCTTCACGACGGCTTTCGGCGGATGGTTAGCCTCTTTGTAAGGCATGATCGTCCAGTCCATCCGGGCAGCGAAATCGTGCTGAAATGCCTCGCGCCAGCGCCATAATGTCGCCTTATTGCTCGTCTGATAAGCACCGTCGATGCCCTTCACCTCGTCTACCGCGTCGGTGTAGATCGGGCGGGTTTCGGGTTCGTAAAAGTATTTGAGTGTGCGCGGTGTGTAGAGCTCATATCGTCCGCCCCAGCCGCCGTATTCAGGGTGCTCGGGGTCATTCAAGCCATTATCTACAAGCCCTAAAAAAGAGGGCGTATCGCCTTCCATCAGGAATTTGGTGAATGGATATTCCTTACCCATCGGCCCGTGGCTCCGCACGTGCTCGTCGAGCCAGGGGTTATCGACTATTTCAAAATTCGCTCCGGAAAAACGGCCGTGGAACTTGTCGCCGCTGATGCCCGACCACGTGGCATAATGGTACGCACCCGCCGCATGGTAACCCGGACTGCCCACGTAAAAAAGATCGGGGAAATTCTTGCGTAACCACGGGCCCGTATCGTCCTGGTCAGAAATGGTGTAGGTCCTGATCTTGGATACAAATTTCTTCAAATCATCCGGCGAGCGGGTCATTTTGACCTTCCAAAGCGCCTGTGCGAGGCAGTTGGCACCTCCCCAGACGGGAATCCATACCGGCCGGTCGTCCTTTTTATCCACTACTTTGATAATCCACTCCGAGCCTTCCGAATCCTTTCCCTTGCCTACCGCATTCAAGCCGTAATCGGGATAAGCACTTTTGGTAACGCTCAGCAGGTAATCGGCTTCCGGGTATCCTTTTTCGTGCAAAAGCAGGTTCGGCCGCACTTTCCGGTAAGCTTCGATGAGCTCTTTGATCTTTTCCGGCGCAATGCGTTTCTGCTGGTGAATGGAAGTCGTCGCTACCAGCCCTTCCACGTCCCAATGATTGGAATAGGTCAAAAACCGGATCATCGACTGCGTGTCGTCCGGCTCGTTTTCAATGTCCGTCAGCACCAGCACACGGCGTTTCGCGTGATCCGCGACCGGCCCTCCCTGCGCATATGCGGCGTCCTGCGCATGTACACACGTAAGAAGTAATGCAGCGCCACAGAACATTCGTCTTATCAGTTTCATAAATTTTGGCCAAATAACCCTATTTGAAATAGACCCGGTTTTATAACGACTAAATAACCGCTCGTTTACACTTACACGAACCAACGCCTATTTGCCCAAACCGAGCGCCGCCGCCGCAATGCCTTCCTCCGAAATGCCGTAATGATTGAAAATCTCCGTTTGGGAGCCGGTAACCGTATACTCGTCGGGAATACCGATGATTTTGAAGCGGTTACAGAAGTTATTTTGTATTAAAAATGAAGCGCAAGCCTCGCCCAGCCCGCCGTAAACGCTGTGCTCTTCCACTGTGACGATCGGCCGGCCGGTAGCGGCAATTTTTCGCAAAAGATCGTAATCCAGCGGCTTGATCGTGTGCATACTCACGACGGTGGCCGAAATGTTATGCTCCAGTCCGAGCTTTTCGGCGGCCAGCAGCGCGGGTGCCACCGCTTCGCCGGTACCGATAATGGTCAGGTCACTGCCCTGCCGCACGATGCGGCCCTTGCCGAATTCGAACGTCTTCTCATCTTCCGAAAGCAGGGGCATTTGTTTTTTGCCGAAGCGGATGTAGACCGGAATATCGGTTTCCGCCGCCAGCAGAATGGCCTGCTCCGTCTCGAAATTATCGGCCGGGGCTACTACGATGAGGTTATTGATGGTGCGTAAAACGGCGAAATCGTGCAAACTGTGGTGCGTGGAACCTAATGCGCCGTAGCTCACGCCGGCGCTGATGCCGATCAGTTTGACGGGATTATTGGAATAGGCCACGTCGTTTTTGATCTGTTCCAACGCGCGCGCCGTGAGGAAACAAGCCGGGGAAACGGCGAAAACCTTCTTTCCCGCCGACGCCAGCCCCGCCGAAACGCCCACCAGGTTTTGCTCCGCGATCCCTACTTCGATGATCTGCTCGGGAAATTTCTGTCCGAACGGCACCAGCTTCCCGGAGCCGCGCGAATCGCTCGTTACCACGATAATGTCCCTGTCGGTTTGGGCGAGCTGCTGCAATGTGCCCGAAAAAACTTCCAGGTTTGCGCGCTGGCTCACAGCAATATTCTCGATCGTCGCATCCACTATTTCTTCGATTTTAATTCGTTGTCAGGTTTCCGGGAACGGCTCAGGAAAATGTTTCTTCCAGCAAATCCAGTTCCTGTATCGCAGCGGCATATTGCTGCTTATCCGGCACGCCGTGGTGCCACTTCAATTGATTTTCCATATAACTCACCCCCTTACCCTTCACCGTGTGCGCGATGATGAGGCTCGGCTTGTCTTTTTCAAACGGCAGCGCATCGAAAGCCGCCATTAGCTCGCCGATATCGTGGCCATCCACATGCCTTACCGCCCAGCCGAATGCTTCGAACTTGTCGTCCACGGGATCAGTATTGCACACGGCGCTCGTAGGGCCGGTGATCTGCAATGTGTTTTTATCCAAAATCGCGCAAAGGTTGTCCAGCTTGTAATGCGAGGCCGACAATGCCGCCTCCCAGTTGGAACCTTCGGGCAGCTCACCGTCGCCGAGGACGGTGAATACGCGGTAATCGCGCTTGTCGAGCTTGGCGGCAATGGCCGCGCCCACGCTCAGCGAAAGGCCGTGGCCCAATGCGCCCGTATTCTGTTCCACACCGTGCACTTTACGCGTCGGGTGGCCGATATAGTGTGATTGGTATTTGCACAAAGTCTCCAGGTCCGACTCCGGGAAAAAGCCCCTCGAGGCGAGCACTACATATAAAGCCTCCACGGTGTGTCCCTTGCTCTGAATGTACCGGTCGCGGTCGGGCGAGTCAAAATGGCTGGCATCCACATGCATCGTATAATTGTAGAGCACATTCAAAATATCGATACACGACAAGCTCCCGCCGGTATGGCCCGCTTTGGCCTGGTAGATATATTTGAGTATTTTCTTGCGGTACTCCACCGATTTCAGCGCCAGCTCCTTTTCCGACATGACCTTTTAGCATTAGTCCGGCCTCGCGACCGGTATTCAAAATTTTCCGATAGTTCAGGGTTAGTTCTGCGAAACGAGTTCGCGGTCGGGCACGCGCGTCGGGTAAGGCTGTTGTGCCGGTTCATCGAAAACCTGCACCTCCCAGCCCATGTAGTTGCCCAAAGCTTCTTTCAAAATACCCGCTGTTTTCGATGCGTTCATCACCACGTGGTGTTCGAAACCGTTGCGGCAGATGTATTGCATGAGATTTTGCAGGTTCGGGATCTCGGCTACCGCGCGGTTACCGAAGGTTTTCAGCGTATCGTCCGTCAACCGGCCTTCTCCTATGTACGCCTTCATGACCCCACGCGGGTCGTCCGTGCTGATGCGCCCGTACGTGAGCGGCATCGCAGGCGTGCGACCATCCAGTGCGCCCCAGGTATTCTCCTCTCCCACCGACGTGCCGAGGATCGGCGCCGTCGCGATTTCGATATCCGGCAAAAACGATTTCGCCCAGTTACCGCAGTGGAAAAGCACGCATTTGTTATCGTCGTTGGCGTAATTGTTGTTCCAATCCACCAGCGCGCTCGGCGAGCCCGAGGCCAGTTGCAATGCATACATACTTAATGTACCCGTCACATCCACCTCGCAGCCGCTGGGCATCATGTTTTCGCTCATCATGCTCATGCTGGTACACACATTGCAGCCATAGTTCTGCTGCACGGAAGTCCAGCATTGAATGGCCGTCGCGTCCAGCGCATTGGCTTGGATGAAATCATTTAAAACCACATCCAGCTTCGCCATTTGGATCAAAGCATCGTCGGGCGTGCGACCGCGGGAGGCATAGGAAGTGATTTTGTCCAAACGCTCCTTCACTTTTCCATCGTGGGCAGTGAGCTTGTTCGCATGGCCCAATATTTCCGACAGGTCGACGGTCACGACCGAAATGCCATTGCGTTGTAATATTTTCTCGCTATACCGGACGGTATTGAACCCACCCGGACGGGCCCCGATGGCACCGATACGCACATTGCGAAGCCCTTTCGTCACGCGACAGACCGCCACGAAATCATTCAGGTCTTTGACAAACGAAGGGTCGGTCGGGTGCACGACGTGCTTTGTCGTGAGCGTATATTTTATGCCAAACTGGTACAGGTTGTTGCAGGCCGAAATCTTGCCGCACCAGGAATCGCGGCGGCGGGCCACATCCAGCTTATCCAGGTCGTCGGGATAGCCTTGAATGAGCACGGGCACATTCAGGTCCGCCAGTTTCAACGTCTCGGCAATGCCCCGCTCGTCGCCGAAATTGGGCAATATCACGAGCACGCCAATGATCTCGTCGCGGTGGGCGCGGAACAATGCGGCGCATTTCTGCGCATCCTGGAACGTCTCGACGCCACCGAGCTTGGTCGCTTCGGTATCGAGCATAATTCCATTGATATTCATTTTTTTTAGCAAATCAACGATCTCCACCCGTGCCTCGGCCACCAGCCGGTCCGGAAAAAAATCCCTGTTCCCAATAATGACTCCGATACTTCCTTTCATGTTCATGGTATGTTACTTTGTTCGGTCACCGGCGCGTTCGTGTCAATTGTGGTCAATTGTGGTCACGTATTGTCATTTGTAGTCATGTATTGTCATGTGTGGTCAATTGTGGTCATGTGTAGTCAAGCGTTGTCATTTATGTCATGTGTAGTCATTGGTTGCCTATGGAATTTTGACCACCATACCTGACTACTCCTAGCCACCTGACCATTTCCTGACTACTTCCCGACCATTTCCTGACTATTTCCTGACCATTTCCTGACCACTTCCCGACCATTTCCTGACTACTTCCTGACCACTTCCTGACTACTTCCTGACCACTTCCTGACTATTTCCTGACCACTTCCAACGCCCTACTCCGCAATAATCAACTCAATCTCATTATCGTGAAACACCTGCTGAAACTTCTCCTCGATCCCCGCATCGGTGATGATGTAGTCGATCAGCGATAATGCGCCCAGGCTTGCGAATGCACTCTTCCCGACTTTCGTCGAATCGGCCACGAGGTAAGTCGTGTCCGCCGCATCGATCATCGCTTTTTTCACGACCAGGTCACTGATACTCGGGTAAGTAAGTCCGGCTTTCAGCGACAGTCCCGCCGTGGCGAGGAACAGCTTCTGCACATTCAGGCCTTTGAAAAAGTCGGCGGCTTTCTGGCCCGTCAGCGACAAGGTAGGCGGCTTGAACTCGCCCCCGGTCATGATCACTTCGATGCCCGTTTCGGCCCCGAGGAGCAGTGCGATGTTGAGCGCATTGGTAATCACCGTGAGGTGTTTGTTGCTTCCCCGCAGCTTTTTCGCGATCTCCGTCGTGGTCGATCCCGAATCGAGGATGATCGTGTCGCCGTTGGAAATAAATTCCAGGCATTTGGCGGCGATCAGCTCCTTTTTATCGAGATTCTCCTGGTTGGCGAGCGAAAAATTGCGCACCTGGTCTTCGACATTTTTCAAAAATGCTCCACCGTGCTCCTTGATCACCAGACCGTCCTTTTCGAGCTTGTCAAGGTCCTGCCGGATCGTCACTTCCGTCACTTTAAAAAGCCGGGCGAGATCGATCACCTTCGCCGAGCCGTCTTCTTTCAATAGTTCAAGTATTTTTTCCCTTCTCTGATTTGCCAGCATGGTATTAACTTTTGTTTTTTACCTAAAAATAGACGGAAAAGAAACAATTCGTCACATACCGACAAAAAATAAACCTATTCACAGCTCAAATAGAATGCCTAAACTTATCAAAAGCAAATTTACGTAAATAAAAGAAAATAAAAATAGAAAATTGAAAATAATAGTGAGTTATTGTGCTATTATTTCTTTGTATAACCACAGCAGACAGATTTGCGCTTCATTTGCAAAGCGGCTATCTTAACTTTCAAACGGCATGAAAAAACTCCTGATCGGCGTCATATTTCTATATAGCAGCGGATTGGCATTCGCACAATCGGAAAAGGAAGAAAAACTGCCGCCGCCGTCCGCTACGGAAGACTGGTCCGTAAAACCGCCGCTTGTCACGCCCGGCGAGACCTGCGCCCAGCCGCCGTCGGACGCCGTCATCCTCTACGGCGGACCGGCCGATCTCGGCAAATGGGAACACCCGGACGGCGCACCCGTCAAATGGCAACCCGACGGCGAAGCGCTCACCATCGTCCCGAAAGCGACCGATATCCGCACCAAAGAGAAGTTCGGCAGCATGCAGCTACACCTCGAGTGGCGCACACCCGACCCGTCGGAAGACAAGGATTTCAACCGCGGCAACAGCGGCGTCCTCATCATGGGCCTCTACGAATTGCAGATCTACGAATCCTGGAACTATAACACCAGGATCTACTACAACGGCCAAGCCGGCAGCGTCTACAAGCAACACGCCCCGCTCGTCAACGCCGCCCGCAAACCCCAAACGTGGCAGACCTACGACATCCTCTTCGAAGCCCCCGTTTTCCGCCCCGACAAAACCGTAGAAAAGCCCGCATATATGACCGTTTTCCACAATAATGTATTGATTTTGAACCACGTAGAATTAAAGGGCCCGATGGTATACCAGGGTTATCCCAAGTACAAATTCCATGACGCAAAGCTGCCCTTGCAATTGCAGGAACACGGCAGCCGGGTAAGTTTCCGGAATATTTGGGTGAGGGAGCTGTGAGTTTAGCCGCAGAATAACGAAGCAGCACCCCAAAAGCCACGCCCTCACCTCAAAACCGAATAATAATCAGACAAAACCGATAGAAAATCGCGGCTGCGCGAAACAGGGAAAAATTGCCAACTTAAAACCCTATCCCCTGATCACATTCATACGCGCACCCATGGATTCTCTTACTACCGAAAAAGGCTATGAAGCCGCTTTGCATGAGCTGCATAATCTCGTCTCCTACATTGATAACGCCATTCCCGATTGCGAGACCAATCATGCCGAAGAGCTCGTTACCGCCATCCTTGCCTACGAGGAAATCTACTATCCAACTACCAGGCAAATCGGCAGCCGGAATGTGCTTTTCCCTTAATCAGCGCACCAAAGGCAGCCATACCGACATGTCCCCGTGGCCGCGGTTCCCCCAGGCGTAGTACGGTACCAGCCGCACCGGAATCGTTTTGGGGGCGTCTGCGGATACTTCGCGATAGAGTTTTTTATTCCAATCCGAATTGTCGACCAACACGGCGTCGCCCTGTAACGTCATCACCGGGCTGTTTTCGATCGTCAGCAATGCAGGCTTCAAATTATTTTTCGCGGCAATGGCCACGTCGAAAATCGTTTTACCTTTGGGCAAGTCGATGGATTCCACGCAATACACAACCGGACCGCGCTTAACCGCCACCTGGTTGCGCGTCTCCTCCACCAGTGGGTTGGATTCGATGAGTTTGACCGGCATATCGAGCACGAGTTCAACCTTATCGCCTGATTTCCAAGCCCTTTTTACTTCGGCATAACTTCCTGAAACCAGCTTTACAGGCTCATTTTTACCATTAATGCTGAGTAAGGCATTGCTGCACCAGCCGGGAATGCGGAAATTCAACGCCAATACCTCCTTCGGCGTTTCCTCCAAAATAATCGAAACCTTGCCATTCCACGGATAGTCAGTCGTTTGCGTGAGCCGCAGCCGGCCGCCCTTCATGGTTGTCTGAAATTTATTCCCGCCATACAGATTGAAAAACACGCCGCCGTCCGTCAAACTGTAAGCATACTGGCTCACTTCGGCCACGGTACGTACCGTGTTAGGCGGGCAGCAGTTGGATTTGGAAATGTAAGCCTGCCGGTCTTTCTCCCAACGTTGTTTGAACGGCAATGCATCGGAATATGCCAATGGATTGGTATATAAAAACTTATCTCCCTTCAAATTAATACCGGACAACACGCTATTGTACAATGCAAGCTCCACAATATCAGCATATTTGGCGTCGCCGGTAATTTGGAGCATGCGCCAGTTCCAGAGCACGTTGCCGATGTTGGCGCATGTTTCGTTATGGGCGGTGAAGTTGGGAAGCTGGTAATCGCGACCGTAGGCCTGGTGGACTTTCTGAACCTCGTCGGGTTTGTAGGATGTCCCGTCAGGCGAAACGCCGTCATATAGCGACCCGCAGCCACCGGTGACGTACATTTTGTGCTGCGTCACGTCGTCCCACATCGCGTGCAGCTGTGCAAGCAGCGCGTCGTCGCCCGTTTCCGCGTACACGTCCGCCACACCCGCATACAGGTAGTTGGCGCGCACGGCGTGGCCCATTACCTTGGTTTGTTTCAAAAACGGAATGCGGTCCTGGTTATCGTCGGTACCCTCGGTCGCGCCTTTAATGGCGATCAGGTGCTTCACCAGGATCAGGTACTTTTCGTCATGCGTGGTCCGGTACAACTCCGACAGGCCCATGTAATGCGCCGGGCAAATGGCATTGCGGCTTTGTTCGGGAGTGGCCGAGTTATAGAATGTTATAAGAAAATCGGCCGCCTTTTTAGCGACGTCCAGCAGGCTTGTTTTGCCCGTGGCGCGGTAATGCACGCAAGCGGCAGTCATTAAGTGGCCGAAGTTATATGCCTCAAAGCTGAGCCGGTCGGCGAACATTTTGCCCTCGCCATTTTGCCTTTGCTCAATAATCGCTTTGGTATAAATATAGCCGTCCTCCCGCTGCGCTTTGGCGATCACGGCGATGGTTTTGTCCATCAGCTCATCCAGTTCCGGATCTTTGGTGGCGGCATATAGGCTTGCCACGGCTTCAAATGTCTTGTAAAAATCCCCGTCATGGAACGACGGCCCTTTGAAATTGCCGGGCTCCAATCCTGCCGCGATCTCGAAATTGCGGAAAGAATGACTGAGCGACGGGTCGGTATAAGTTTTCCAGAGCTGCGGTACCATCGTTTCGCGGCATACTTTGAAACGGTCGGCCCAGAAGCCCTGCGTCCACTGTACGGAGGCCATATCCGTGCCGTGGAGTTTGGCAAATTTGCTTTGGGAAGTGTTAACGAGCGCTTTCTCCTGCGCAAATGCGCTGATGCTCAGCCCGAGTGAAAGCGCGATAATCGTTTGAGTAGTTTTCATATATTTTCACAAACGGGCCCCGCATTCCTGCAAAATCCGAATTAAAATGACTTAGTAACCAGGTAATCTATTTCAAAAACAGCCTCCGGATCGCTCAAACCGCCATTCGGCAGGTCATACATCTGATCCGTCGGTGTGTCGGCGTCCGGGAAACGGCGCGTATCGCCGGTACGGAATGCAATGCGGCTCACCGATTCCAGCGGCGCAAATAACACGCCGTTACCGACCTGCTTGCCATTGACGACGACGCTGTACAGGCGTGTGGTCGTATTGGCCTGTACCTTGATGTCGTAGCGCTGGCCCTTCCGGTATTCGAGCAGCGTTTTGTTGCGGTACCCGGCTTTCAACCGGAAGACGCCCGTCGAATCAAAAGACAGACGAATGCCCGGCGTACCCTTCGCATCGAGGAATTCGATATCGAGCAAACCGGTATTGCTCTGTCCCGGCGTGACGGAAAATTCCGCGATCAGCTTCTGCGTAGCGGGAATAACACGCTCGACCCGCGCATAGTCAAAATGATCTTTATCTTTAATAATCAACACCTTACCATTACCTCCCTTACCAATAGCAACCGGCGCCTGCAATGGGCTGTAAATATTCCATTCGACCAGCTCCTTGCCTTCCGGCATTTGTGCAAAACGGTCGGCGGCATGCTTTCCGGCCTTATCGCGCACCGGCACCGGAATTTCCGAAACCCAGATATCCTCTTTGTTCATGCTGTATGTTACCCAGAGATTGCCATCGGGCGGGGTGCCGTCGCCTTCCGAAATGCCGCGCACATACTGCGGACCGTAGGATTTGTAGTTGCCGCCATAGCGCATCGAGGTAATTTCCCCGTTCACCAACAGCAGGTTTTTGTAGTTCAAACCGTCGTCGCTCACCGAAACCGCCAGCGGCCAGCGGAATTCCGAGGGATTATACACCGTCGCATACTTACCGTCCGACGTTTTTTGCCCCCATATTTTCGCATTGCTGTTCACAAAGCCCGGCGCACGCTTCGGGTTATACAGCCAGGTTTTGCCGTCGTTTTTACTGATACTGGTCAATGCATTTTTCCAAAGCCCCACCACACGGCCGTCCGGTAAGTGGTAGTAACTAAATGCCTTGTACTCCCCTTTCAAACTCACGAGCGGGTCGTTGCGGTCGGCCTCCTCTACCCATTGCTGGGTTACTAATTTATTGGCTAACAGCTCCTCGCAAGCCTCCACAAAACCCTTGTCGGCACTTTTGGTATACATCGGGTAATCCGATGCCTGCTTCCACGAGGCATTGTGCCGGATGAAATAGATCGGTCCGTAAGTACCGTCTTTGTTGATTTCCCGCACGACCCTGCCGATGCCGTTACCGTCGTTCGGATCGTCTTTCGCGTCGAGTACCATGCCGAAATAGCCTAATGTGAGCAGCCGGTTGCTTTTGGATACATAAAAACCCATACGCTGGTGCATCACCGCGTACAAATCCTTCGCCACGCCGGGATGGCCTTCCTTTTTCGTGCCGTCGGGGATTTTATAAGGCGGGAAAACAGCAACTGGTTTGGTCCAGGTTTTGCCGTCTTTCGAAGTCTGCAAAAGCGTTTGGCCCGGCGGAATGTGCTCGCCCATGGGATTGCTGAGGTAATTCAGGTAAAATGTACCGTTCCAATAGGCCAGCATCGGCGCGTGGTTGTAGGTCCAGGTAATGGCCGAATCCTTGCCGGCATCGGTGCGGTTGGCCCGCAATGTCTGGTACGAATGCACGCCGATGGCCGGACTGAGTTGTCCGTGATGGTAGTCCACATTCACGAGCGTTTTGCCCGAATACCGGATCGTATCCTGCGCATTCAGCGCGCCGGCAGCCAGGCATAATGCCGTCATCTGTAATAATTCCTTTCGCATAAGCCTATTTTTCCAACACCAAAACCCAATCGTTCCCGTTTCTAACCTCCCCCGGCGGGTTAAATGTCTTGATTCCTTTATTTTCAAATTTCCCAATCACCGTCATCTTACCCGTTCTTGGATCAAACCAGCTAGCCTTCAACCTCTTACCAGTAATTTTACCCATTTTCACCTGCATTTCGCGGCCGTTCCAGGTGTATATCAACGCATAATCTTTCCCGCGCGTGGCCAGCAGCCGGTCATAACGCCCGCCATTCTCCGCCAGCAGCGATTGGTCGGGCACCCGGTCGAAGTAGGATTTGGAAAGCATCAGATTTTTCAAATACACCATTTGTCCGGCACCGGGATCATCGATGGCTTCTTCCCAGGAAGGCAACTTTGCCTGCAAAGCCGATTGATCATTCGCAATAACCGGTGACACATTTGCTTGTATCGCAGGCGCATTACCCGGATATCCGCGTGCGTGACGCATCTGCATTACCGCATTGTTCCCGTACGTAAACCCGCACGCCCCCGCAAACACGGACCAGTACGCATACCGCCGTACATCGTCGGCCGTCCATACCGGTAACGTTTTGTCATGCAGCCCGTGCCAGATGTTTTCGTACGATGGCTCGCCATCAAGCACCGGCTTCGCAGGCCGGCGGGCGTAATCCGCCTCCACATACCGCCAGTTGTCTTCGCCATAACGCAGATCCTGAGGCTCGTTATCCTGCGCATAAGTGCGGTGCCCGGATTGGAACATATTGAAATCCAACCACTCACGGCTATGAAACCAGGTGGAAGACTGCGTCCGGCCGAAGGGGTGGTAGGTAATCAAATGGTTCGGATCTTCCGCACGCAGCGTGCTGCCGATCGCTTCCCACACATCCGGGACGACGTCGCCGCGGGTATCGCCGCCGTTGAGCCACACGATATTTGGGCGGTTTCGGTAGCGGTGTGCGAGAAACGCAGCATAGGCTTTGGCCTGCGCCGCGCTCGTCCTGCCGTTTTTCACCGCATTACCCCAAATGGGCACCATGCCAACGATAATGCCCCTTTCCGCCGCCCTATCCACAATGTAATCGACGTGGTCCCAGTAGTCGTACTGCGCCGGGTCGTCGTAAGCAGCCCCTTCCGTCACATTCGGCAAGCCGAGGTCGCGGTGGACAAGCGCAGAATCGCCGTACACATTCGCCGACCGGAGCGCCTGCACTACCATTACCTGCACCACATTGAAGCCTTTCCGCTGTCGATCAGCCAGATAGCGATCGGCATCCTCGCGGGTGAGGCGCGTGAAAAGCAGCCAGCCGGTGTCGGCCAGCCAGAAGAACGGCTTACCCTTCGCGTCCGTAAAAAACCGCTTGTTTTCCGAGATATTGAGCATTTTCGACTGCCCGTAAACAGGCTTTGTGCCGGCGATCAGGCCGGCACAAAGGAGCATTGCGAATTGTAAGTTTGTGCGTTTAAAGTTCATGCGTCGAAAAGCAGGGAACCTGTTAATAACCAGCATTCTGGGTGATTTTTGCATTCTGGTCCCGGACGATGTTCGGGATGGGGAACACCAGCTTGTTCTGCGTCACCGGTTTACCTTTCGCGGCCAGCACATCTATCACGCGGTTGGTCCGTTTGAGGTCGAACCAGCGGTGGAATTCAAAGGCGAGCTCCACGCGGCGCTCGTGCTCTACGGCCAGGGCCAGGGTATTGTATTTCGCAGGATAGCCGCTCTCGCCGTATAGCGGCAGCCCGGCACGCTTGCGCACCTGGTTCAGATAGGTAGCTTCGCCGGTCGCTTCGGCGAGCAGCAGCAGCAGGTCGGCGTAGCGGAGGACCATGAAGTTGTTGTTCGCGGCAATGTTCTGGTTGATCAGCGGGGCGGTTTTGTCCTGCCATTTTTTAGGAAATTTCGCTTTGGTAAAATTCCCTTTCGCATCCGTAAAACCGGTATCGATGGAAGCCTCGCGGCGACCGTCGCCTTTTTCGTATTCATTCCAAATATCCTCCACCACTTGGTTCATACCCGCGCCGTAGAAGCCCAACGCATTGGAATTGGGGAAAAATTCAAGATAATAGTTGCTGTAAGGCGAAGTTGCGGACCCGCCCAGGAACTGGATTTCGAAGATCGACTCCTTCGTATTCTTCGTTTTGGGGTCCCAAAGCGATGCATAGGATGGCAGCAAGTCGTATTGCTTGCTGTCGTAAACTTCTTTCAGCTCTTTCACCCCATTGGTTTTATCGCCGGTAGCGAGGTACACCTTGCCCAAAAGCGTCTGCGCGGCACCTTTGGTCGCACGCCCCGTGATCGTTGCCGTCGCGGGCAGTTTGGTTTTAGCTTCCGCCAGGTCCTTCACAATCTGCGCATAAATCTCCGATGCGGGCGACCGCACGATGTCGTAGGCCTCGGCGGCGCTCACGGGCCGGGTTACCAGCGGAACATCGCCCCAGAGCTGCACCATATTATAATAGTACAGCGAGCGCAGGAACAGCATTTCGCCCTGCGTCTGGGCTTTGTAGGTGGCATCGAGGTCGGCATTCTGTATCTTATCGAGAATGATGTTCAGGTTATAGATCGACCGGTAGAAATCCTGCCAGAACTGGTACACCATCGTGTTAGCAGGCGCGAGCGTGTAGTCGCGAAACTGCCATTTATCGGCCTGGTTGCCCGAAATATTGAAGATCGTCACGTTATCTGACATCAGCTCGCCGGCATACGAAACCGGTCCCTGCGGGTGGTAAACCGTATACAGCGTATTGTAGGCCGCATTGGCAGCAATGTCGAAATCCGATTTTGTTTTGTAAAAATTCTCTGCGCTGGGGTTGGAAACCGGCGCCAGTTCGAGAAAAGAGTCCTTGCACGCCCAGGTAGTCAGCATCAACGCCGCGAGGGCTATGGTTTTGATATGTTTTTTCATTGTGTTCATGTTTTTTGTTGACGCGAAGGAACGCGAAGCGCATTCGTGCTTATTCGCGGCCCGCCGCAGCGGTGTCTTCGTGGCATCAGAAATCAGCCTTAATCCCAACAGTAATTACCCGCGGCAAAGGATACGATCCATAGTCAACTCCCTGAAATGCCCCCGGGACCGGCGCATTGCCGCTGCTGTACGAGCTGGAAGTCTCCATGCTCGACGAATAGGAAGTGGTCCCATAAGTAGTATTCTCCGGATCGTAGCCGATATACTTGCTCCACAAATGCACATTCTCCGCATTCACATACACCCGCGCACCGCTCATTTTCAGCTTCGAAGCCCATTTCGCAGGCACCGCATACGACACCCGCACATTGCGCAACCGAACGAACGACGCATCTTCCACCCAATACGAAGAAAACTGCTTTTGCAAACCGAGGTAGTTTACAGACGGCTTGAAATGCTTCCCGTCGCCGGGATTGCTCTCCGACCGCCAGTAGTTATACATACTTTCGAAAAAATTCCGCCCGTTGTCCCAGGTGCCCAGGTACCGCACATTGTTGTTCGCGATCTCGCCGCCAAACGATCCCTGGAAGAGGAACGACAGCTCAAAACCCTTGTAGCCCACCGTATTCGTGATACCTGCGATAAAATCCGGCTGATAATTACCCAAAATGGTCCGGTCGGCATCGGTGATTTTGCCGTCGCCATTCGCGTCGCGCACTTTCGGGTCGCCCGGCGTCGTGCTGGCGTGGTGCGGGTAAGCATCGATTTCCGCCTGGTTTTTGAAAACACCGTCGAAAATGTAGCCATAGAAGTTGGAAACCGGCTGGCCCACTTCGGTGCGCACCGTTACGACGTTGTCCACATACTGGATCGGTGCATTGCCAGGGCCCAGTTGCAGCACCTTATTGCGGTTCCTGGAAATGTTGAAATCGGTCGACCAGGTGACGGCACCTGTGAGGTTTTTGGATGAAATATTCAATTCCACGCCGCGGTTACGCATTTTACCGATGTTGGTCAGCTGGGTCGAGAAGCCGGTAATGTCCGGCACGGGAACGAAGAGCAGCATGTCGCGGGTAATTGAGTTGTAAAACTCCGCCGAGAGGTTAATGCGGTTATTGAAAAGACCCAGATCCACGCCCACATTGAACTGGTTGGTCTTCTCCCATTTCAAATCAGGGTTCGCCAGACTACTCACTTTCAATCCGTTAGCCAGGTTCTGACCATTCACATATTGCGCCGCGGCCAGCAGACTGATCGCCCCGTAGTTCGGGATCTGGTTGTTGCCCGTCACCCCATAGCTTGCACGGAGTTTCAGGTTGTTCACCGCCGTGACACCCGACATGAATGCCTCGTCGGATAGCAGCCAACCTGCCGATACCGAGGGAAAATACCCCCATTTGTTGTTCTCCCCAAAGCGTGACATCCCGTCGCGACGTAACGCTCCCGCCAGGAAATAGCGGTTTTTGAAATTATACTGCACCCGCGCGAGGTACGAGAGCAGCGACCATTCACTGGCTGTCGTATTACCTGCAGTTACCGTTCCCGCGTTCAAAGTATGCACGAGGTCGTTCGGAAAATTGTTCGCGGCCACGTACATCGTTTCGTCGCGCTGCTTCTGGCTCGTGTAGCCCAATAGTCCGGTAAACGAATGCTCACCTATCTTTTTATCATAGTTTAAGGTATTCTCGCTCAGCCAGTTCAGCATATACGCGTCGCCTGCATTGCCTTGGGCGGCGAGCACGGCCGAGTAGCCGTATTTTTGTTTGTCATTCCAATAAAAATTGCTGCGCGTGTTGTACAGGTTGCCGCTCAGGCTCGTCCTGAACCGCAATCCATCCAGGATTTCATATTCAAGGTAACCCGTCGCCAGCGTGTTGAACGACTTCCGGCCCTTGTCCACCTCGCGTGTGAGCGAGTACGGGTGCCAGAGGTTCATGTCGGCAAATTGGGTGAACCGGAACCACGTCGAGTTCGGGTCGCGGAAACCGAGGTTGCCGTTTTCATTGTATACCGGGAAAATCGGGTCGCTTTGCAGGCCAAGGCTGATCACATCGCTCTTGCCCTGGGTTCCGTCCGTGCGGTCGAAAATGGAGGTAATGCCGATATTCATCCCCGCACTCAACCGTTTGCTAATTTGTGTTTTGAGGTTCGAACGTACCGCGAGCCGCTTGTAATAGTTGGCGTCGAGTACGGCAGTCTGGTCCAGGTAAGCGCCCGAAAACATGTATTGCGTTTTCTCGGTGCCACCCGTAACGGTCACCTGAGCGGTAAACGAAGGCGCCGTGCGGAACATCACGTCCTGCCAGTCGGTACCTTTGCCGAACTGTTGCGGATTGTTGGTAAAGTCCTCCGGAATGCGCAGCGTCGCTGGCCGCAAGCTGTTGGGGTCGCTCGCTTTACCGCCCTGGGCTGTCCATGCGTTGTTTTTGGCATCTATATAAGTCTCGATATATTGCTGCGCATCCATCATTTTCACCCTGCGCGTCACCTTCTGCGAGCCGTACTCCACATTCGCGCTCACATTCACCTTGCCCGGCTTGCCGGTTTTGGTCGTCACGATCACCACCCCGCTTGAACCGCGCGAACCGTAAATGGCGGCCGACGAAGCATCCTTCAAAACCTCGATCGACTCGATGTCCTGCGGGTTGATGAGGTTCAGATTGAAATTTTCCAAAGGTACACCATCGACTACAATGAGCGGATTCGTTCCAGCCGTGATCGAACTGATCCCGCGTATCTTGATGACCGGCGAAGCGCCCGGCGCCCCCTGCGATTGCGAGATATTTACCCCTGGCAATGTCCCGGCGAGCGATTGGGTCACATTACTGAACGAACGGTCTTTGAACTTGTCGTAATTAATGGAAATCACCGAGCCGGTCACCGCCCGTTTGCTCTGCGTTCCGTAACCCACCACGACCACCTCTTCGAGCGATTTGTTTTCAGGCACAAGCCTTACGCCAATGTCGGCACGCGCACCGACCGTCTCTTCTACTGATTTGTAACCTACAAAACTGAATACCAGCACAGTAGCCTGATCCGGCACGTCGATCTGGAATGCGCCGTCGGTGTTCGTAGTCGTGCCGCGCTGCGTTCCTTTGATCACGACGCTCACACCCGGCAGCGGGTCGGCATCGCTCACACCCGTTACCCTTCCTTTCACGGACAGGGTCTGCGCATGTACCGCCGGGACGACGAGCCAACATGCCAGCATGATGCGTAAGAGTTGTTTCATAAACATTTCGAACGGTTAGGGAAAGTAGTGATTTTCTTTTTCTTTCTTTTTTATTCTAATTTTTACGAAAAGTAGGAAAAATTTTAGTTTAAAAAAATATTTGTAAATAATTTCTGTCTTATTTTAATAAAAAGTTGTTGTAAAACAGTTTTTGTCACTTCGGGACGCGTAAATGCATTGCAAAATGCGCTTTAAATCGAATTAAAATGAGCTACATTCGTAAGCATTAAATAGGATTGATCGAAACAATGGAAAGAATTACCGCACGCTACTACATCGAAACGCCCTACGCGGTCGAAAAAGCGGCAGAAGTACTCGCGGGGGAACAATCATCGGGCACCTTCGTGACCGTACCGGGCGAAACGGAAGAACTCAAAAGCCGGTTTGCCGCACGCGTGGAGCAGATAGAAGTATTGGAAACCGTAAGCGAGCCCGCAATTCCCGGCGCGTCCTCGCCCGACGGGCGCTATCGACGGGCATTGGTGGACGTATCGTGGTCCATCGAAAACTTCGGCCAGAACCTGCCGGCACTGGTATCAACATTACAAGGGAACCTGTACGAAATCAGGCAGTTTACGGGGCTAAAACTCATGGACATTCATTTTCCGGAGCATTATGCCGAGCATTATCACGGCCCGCATTTCGGTATCGGCGGCTGCCGCGCTCTGACCGGCGCCCCGGCTGGAAGACCGCTAATCGGCACGATTATCAAACCCAGCGTAGGCCTCGCACCCGAGCAAACGGCCGGTATGGTACAAACGCTGGCCGAAGCCGGTATCGATTTCGTGAAAGACGACGAACTCATGGCTTCGACGGCAAATTCACCGTTTGAAACCCGCGTGGAAGCCGTAATGGCGGTCATCAACCGCCACGCCGACCGGACGGGCAAAAAGGTGATGTACGCATTCAATATCAGCGATGAAATGGACGCGATGCACCGAAAATACGACTATGTGGTACAATCGGGCGGAACGTGCGCGATGATAAGCATCAACAGCGTCGGCCTTTCAGCAACCAGGCGCATTTGCGACCTGGGCCAGCTGGCGATCCACGGCCACCGCAACGGCT
Source organism: Dyadobacter beijingensis DSM 21582 (assembly GCF_000382205.1). Taxonomy (GTDB): domain Bacteria; phylum Bacteroidota; class Bacteroidia; order Cytophagales; family Spirosomataceae; genus Dyadobacter; species Dyadobacter beijingensis. The sequence goes on along the minus strand of NZ_KB907786.1, from coordinate 1,327,299 downwards.
GGGGTATGCTGAACCGCCACCCGCTGCTGGGCATTGAATTTCCGGCGTACCAAAAACTCTGGCGGCTTGCAGGCGTGGACCAGCTGCATGTGAATGGCATTGACAATAAGTTCTGGGAATCGGACGATTCCGTCGTGCGCTCCATCGCATCGTGCCTCGATCCGGCGCCGCTGGGTAAGCCATTGCTACCGGTGGTATCCTCGGGGCAATGGGGCGGGCAGGCATTCGAAACTTACCGTCGCACACAAACGACCGACCTGCTTTACATGGCGGGCGGCGGCATTATGGCCCATCCGGGCGGCGCTGCGGCGGGTGTAACGGCCTTGCAGCAAGCCTGGGAAGCCGCCGTCAGCGGATTGACGCCCGAAGAAGCGGCGCACCAATACCCGGAGTTCGGTCAATCGGTTGAAAAATTCGGAAAACTGCCATTCAAGCGTATATGACTCACTCCGGCTTGCTTCTGGCCTACTACGGCGACGATTTCACGGGCTCCACCGACGCCATGGAAATCCTCGAACGCGCCGGCGTGCGCACGGCATTGTTCATCGATCCGCCCGGCCCGGACGATCTCGCGCGCTTTCCAGGCATCCGCGCATTCGGCGTCGCAGGGATGACACGCGCGATGACGCCCGCGCTCATGGAAGAAACGTTGCGGCCGGCATTCCAGTCGCTCGAAAAGGCCGGCGCGAGGCATATTCATTACAAAGTGTGCTCCACATTCGACTCATCGCCCGAAATCGGCAGCATCGGCAAGGCCATCGACATCGGGGCGGAAATATTCGGCCCGCGTTTTGTCTCGCTCGTCGTAGCGGCGCCTTCGCTCGGACGCTATTGTGCATTCGGAAACCTGTTCGCACGCATGGGCATCGGCAGCAACGGCGACATCCACCGCCTCGACCGCCATCCGAGCATGCGCAAACACCCCACGACCCCTTCGGACGAAAGCGACCTGAGGCTTCATTTAGCCAAACAAACAACAAAATCCTGTGGCCTGATCGACCTCGTACAAATCGAAAGCGGCCCTGAAAAGGCATGGCCGGCCTTGGAAAATAGTATCCAAAGCCACGAGATCATCCTGTTCGATGCGCTGTACGACCACCAGATGCCCCGCATCGGCGCATTGATCGATCCTTTCGGCCAGGCGCGAGCGCCGCATTTCTCCGTCGGCTCCTCTGGCGTGGAAACAGCCCTTACCGGCCTCTGGAAAGAGCAGGGAATCATTCAATCCCCCGCGGAATGGCCTAAGCCCTCCGAAGCCTCGCCCTTACTGGTCGTCTCCGGCAGCTGCTCGCCCGTCACCGCCCGCCAGATCGACTTCGCGTTAGCCAACGGCTTTGCAGAAATAGCCCTCGACACCCCGGCTATCGCTGCCGGCACGCACGACAGAAACTTTATGAGCGAAATCGAAAATGCCACCGATATGATCAGAAAAGGAAAAAGCCTCATCATACACACGAGCAAAAGCACCCAGGACGAACGGTTCGAAAAATCCAATAAAATACTCAAAGACAAAGGATTGACACCAACTGACATCCAATCCCTCACCGCATCGCTCTATGGCAACGCGCTGGGGCAGATCGCGCGCGAAACCGCCGGCGCTACGGCACTCAAACGGCTCGTCATTGCGGGTGGCGACACTTCCGGCATCGTTGCCCGCGCATTAGGCATCCGGGCGGTCAGTATGATTGCCCCGTTATCCCCCGGCGCCCCGCTCTGCCGCGCGTTCGCTCCCGGCTCGGCCGCGGATGGTTTGGAAGTGGTATTCAAGGGCGGGCAGGTTGGCGGGGAGGGGTATTTCGAGGCGGTGCGAAGAGGAGACTTTGAATGACAAATTTGGTATCTTTGAAGAAAAGGGGTGATATGACCATTCACGAGCTTGAATCGATATTGAGAAAAGAGCGGATTTTCGAAGAGTTCGGAATCAGCCGCCTCGGCTTGTTCGGATCGTTCGCCCGCGGCGAAGAATATCGCGATATTGATATTTTGCTGGAACAAAATGTCGGACATCGCGTCCGTGAACAATTAAAAGAAAAACTGCAGGCGATCCTGAACATTAAAGTAGATCTGGTCCCTGAAAAATTTGCCGATCCCATTATCCTCCACCGCGCCCGCAAAGATTTGAAGTATGTCACACGCTAGTTCCCGGGACCTTTTGCCAATTTTAGTCATGCTCGAATCGATGGGCAAAATCGAAATCTACACGCAGCATTTAACAACTGCTATCGATTTTTTCCAGAAGGATGACCAAATGCAATTCAATGCGAGTCTACTCCTGCTGATCAATATAGGAGAACAAGCCAATCGCCTTTCCGAGGAGATAAAAAGCCGATACTCGCACATTCCTTTTCAGCAAATCAGAGGTATACGCAACCGCGTCGCACATGACTACACGGGTATCGACTATGAACTCGTTTTCGACATTGTGAACAAGGATCTCACAATTCTCAAACCACGGATTAGTGACCTTTTAAGAGCGGAAATTGCATCTGGAAATTTCGACATACAAGAACTTAAAGCAGCGCAAGATAGCCAGTTCTACAAGCACATTGACTTTAAGTCTTTTGCTCCTTGACAGTTTCGGAAATATCCGTTCCCTGCCGCTGCCCAACCTCCCTCCTCCGCCAGTAATTCGCCAGGATCGACCCCGAAATATTCATCCAGGGACTGAATACCGCTGCCGCCAACCCGACGGTGCCCAATTTCCCCATTGTTCCGGCCAGGCCGGAGGCCATTCCGCCGTTTTGCAGGCCTACTTCGAACGCCATTGTGCGGGCAGAAGCCTTATCGAGGCCCAGCAGGCGACTTAGCCAGTACCCGAAGAAATAGCCCGCGGAATTATGCACGACCGACACGAAAAAGAGCAGAAATCCAACCTGCATCAGGTTATCTCTTCCAGCGGCGGTAGTAACGGTGGTGAAGTATACGATGCCGAACATGGAGATGTAAGGCATATAACGGTCGAGGTTTTTAAAGGATAACGTAATGATGTGGTACAGCAAGCCCACCAAAATCGCGCCGGCGAAAAATGACAGCACTTCGAGTGACTGCAAGCCGGCGCCGGAAACCTGTTTTGAAAACCAAAACCACAATCCCAGCGGTAATGTGCCGAGCCAGATCAGCGATAGCGATGCGACCGCATAAAGATTGCGCTTTCCGCGCGGCGTGGCCGTTTTGAGAAAGTCGTGGATCAATGCGGCGCCGATAGGGACGATCACGATTTTGATAATCTCCATCATCATATCCAGAAAGCGGATGTGAATGAGCGTTCCGGCGAGCATTCTCATGAGAAATGGCGTCAGAAAGGGGGCTGCGAGCGTCGTCATGGCGGTGACGGCCACGGATAGCACCAGGTTGGCCCGGGCAATGTACACCATCACATTCGAGGCCAGCCCGCTGGAACACGAACCGAGCAGAATGATGCCCGCGGCTATTTCCGGGTCGAAATGGAAGATTTTGGTCAATGCGAAGCCGGTTAACGGCATGATGGTGAAATGGCTGCACAACCCCACGATCACGCCTTTTCCCGATGTGGCGAGTTCGGAGAAATCACGCAGGCTCATCTGAATACCCATTCCAAACATCACGAATTGCACCACGATGAGGATAAGCCATTTATTCCGCAAATCAAACGTCCCGATATGCAGGAACGATTGCGGATAGGCCATGCCCGCCACCACCGCCGCGATGATCCAGGCCGTGTACTGGTATCCCTTCAATGCCGGCAGCACCCCGAAGCCGATCGCCCCGGTGATGGCCGTGCCTAATGCGGCTGCTTTGAGCAAATCGGAGGATTGGGTAAGCCAGGCAACCGCCAGCAACACAAGGCCTAACACCGCCAATACAACACATAATTTCCTGATTACCAGCATATTATTTTGGGTTAATAACGGAAGCCAGGTACCGCACCGCTTCGGGCGGACTTGCTATGATCGGTACGGACTTTTCCGCTTGCGATAGCGTTTCCACCACGCGCGCCATCGACGCCTGCGCAAGTAAAATCACATCTACCTGCGCCGCCAGCTCCCGCAAAGCCTCCGCGACCAGCTGATCGTGCAATGCCGGATTGCCGCCCATCAGCGCATCAAACGCCCCTTCGCACAGCCGACTTGTGAGTTCGATCTCTTTCCCGGCGGCCGCAGCGCGTCGCTGCACAAGGTCCGAGGTAGGCTCCAATGTAGTAGGCAAAGTGGCCACCACACCAATCCGCTTACCCTTTGAAACGGCCAGATCGGCCATTGGCTGGTCCACACGCAGTACAGGCACATTCACCAGCGCCGCAGCAGCCTCCACAGCCCGACCGATCGACGAGCAGGTGACCAGGATGTGGTCTGCACCGGCCGCTTCGGCCGATGCCACGTAATCGACGACGCGCCGCGCCGTGCCGGGCGTCAGGACACCCTTTGCGATTACGTCCTTGATCAGACTGTCGTCGACAATGTTGAACAGGTTTACACCAGGCAAATGCTCGCTGCATAACTGCTGGAAAATGGGCACGAGTGTAGCCGAAGTATGGATTAATCCAAGCGTAGTTGGTTTCATAAGCGTACGGAAAAGCAGATTGTAAAGCCATCAAAGTGCCGCGTTACTAATTTATACTTTCTTTTATATTCGAATTGTTTCGAATATTGACAAATAATCGATTAAATAAAAAAAGACCAGACATAATCCGGTCTTTTTAATCCTTTACTATCTATGTTAACCAATCAAAAATCGTGATCACGGTTTGTATTCCCGGATGCGCAAAGCCAGGTAGGGTGTCATGGGCAACCGGATGGAGGTCCTTTTCTTGTCAAAAATGCGATACTCCACGGGTTCGGCTATTTCGAAAACCTCCGGCCTTTCGTCGACGGTCATATTCCAGGTATCAATCACTTCCACTTTAAATCTCCGGCCTGCCTTGGGCCCTCCTTTACGCGGCAAGCTGAACTCCCATTCCGGTTGCATGTTCTTGCCCAGGTAAACGAGGTAGTAACTGCTATCCGCCCTCGAGGTATGGTGATCTTTCCATGGATCAGACAGTTCCAGCGGCCCCGGCGCCTCTTCCAGCACCTTCCGCAGAAATCCTATCCTGGCCGGACTGCTGCCGATCAGCCTCCCGCCCTTTGCCCAAAATATCGTATCGCCCGCGTTCTTGTAGGTTTCCCCATGCGTAACATACGTTCCCGCGATGACGCCCTGCCAGAATGCCTCCGTCATTTCTTCCCCGCTCAAATGCCCCCATCGTTGCTCCAAATCGCCTTCGTAACACACTTCATCATACACCATCGGCTTGAAAAACACATCCCTTAGCAAGGTAGCGCGACCAAAATCTTCGACCGTAGATCCATTTTGAATGCTCACGTGCGTAAACTCCGGCTTCCAGTTATCATAGTAAACACTGCCGTTATGAATCGAGCAAAGGTGGCCGTAAGGGTCGGCATGCACAACCGCCTTCGTGTACGCATCCCAGTCCGCGCGGGGTTTCGTTTTGACATAATCGAATTCATTGGCCATCGACCACCACACATTCCGGAACGAGGCCAGGCGGGCAGTCAGGTACCGGATGTATTTCAAGTCGTTTTCCTTACCCAGACTGTCGAATCCCCAATGCCCTTTATCGTAAGGATGAAAAATAATCACATCCGCCTCAATACCAAGTCTTTTCAAATCGTCGATCCGCTTTTCCAGGTGCTGGAAAAATGCAGGTTCGAACCGCGATACGTCCCATTCGAATTTTGTTTTCCCCTTCGCATCCTTCGTTTCGGATTTTTTCACGTAAGGGTAATACGGCGGCTCATTTTCTACATGGGAGTAATATTTAGGGAAAACGCACATTCTCACCTTGTTGAAAGGCGCATTTTCCAGCGTTTTCAATGTGATTTCTTCCAGACCTTCGGGCTGGTGCGTCCACGCGTACAGCGTCGTACCGAATGGATAGTATTGCTTACCGTCGGCATATTTAAAATGATAAGTATCAGCTACTTGCACCGGCCCGTGATTGTCCGCGCCGGGCGCTGTGCAGGTAAACGAGCCGGTCTTTCCATTCAGCGACTTGTTGTTACTGAACGTTTTATATTTCCACTCCCCCGTTTGCCGGGGCATGAAACGGACTTTGTACCGACCGTCCCCATCATAAAAACCGGTAACTTTTACTTTTTCGCTGCCGTTTGTGAATTCCGCAGACAGGTTCACGTCCGCGAATGGATTGCCCGTTTGCGGACCTGTCAACGTGACTTCAAACCGCTCCCATCGCTCTACCTGTTTTTGGGCAAATAAAAAGGACATGCTGCACAAGAATGCAACAAAAGAAAACAAATATCTCATAATTAATGTGTTATATAAACCTGTGCTGACGCATTAATGGTTTCCTGCCAGCCGCGATAGGTAGCCCTAACCTGCCCATTCCGCAAATCCGGCGATACTGACAAATGCCCTTCACACAAAGTTTTCAAGTAATCAATATTCGGATAAACTCCTGAATGTAAACCGGAAAGGTAAGCCGCACCCAAGGCAGACACCTCCGGAAAGCCAAGGTTCACGACTGGCTTTTCGAGCAAATCTGCCAACATTTGCACGACAAAACCATTGGACGTCATGCCGCCATCGATTTTCAGCTCCTGCAATGCGATACCTGTATCGGACTCTATGGCCGTGATCACATCCTTGATCTGAAATGGGATCGATTCCAGCGCCGCGCGGACAATGTGGTTCTTATTGGAGTTGAATGTCAGTCCGGTGATGGACGCCTTCCGGTTCATATCCCAATGCGGAGCACCCAGCCCGCTGAACGCCGGCACGAGGTAAACGCCGCCGCTATCTTTCACAGCATTCGCCATTGACTCGGTTTCCCGGATGTCGCTGAACAAGCCCAGGTTTGTTTTCAGCCATTCGATCGTCGCACCGCACGTTACGATCACGCCTTCCAGCGCGTATTCGACCCGGTCGCCAGCGCTCCAACCGATGGTCGTGACCATACCCTGATGCGAAGGCTTCGGCTCCGGGCCGATGTTCATCAAGATGGACGACCCGGTGCCCAAAGTCGCCTTGGCAATCCCCGGGCCAAAACATCCCTCCCCAAAAGCCGCCGCATGCGAGTCGCCGATCATAGCCGTCACCGGGATCGGGTTCGGCAACAATCCTTCAAAATCAGTCTCTCCGAAAAACGAAGAAGACGGCTGTATATCAGGCAAATGCAAATTCTCTAAGCCGAACGACCGAAGCAGTTCTTCGTCCCAGGAAAGTGTTTCCAGGTTAAAGAATAAAGTCCGCGATGCGTTCGTATGGTCGGTTAAGTAAGCTTTACCGCCCGTCAGCTTATGAAGCAGCCAGGTATCCACCGTACCGAAGTACGCATTACCCGCGGCCATGGCCGTTTTCACGCCTTCGTGATAACTATTCAGCCAGATTACTTTCGATCCTGAAAAATAGGGATCGGCCAGCAAACCGGTTTTCTGCCGGATCATTTCTTCCAGTCCGGCAGCGCGTAGTTGCTCACAGACAGCCGTCGAACGCTTACATTGCCACACGACCGCCGGATGCAGCGGCTGCCCTGCCCGGTCCCACAGCACAAACGTCTCCCGCTGATTTGAAATCCCGCACGAACGGATATCCTGTATACGTCCACCTTTCGAACTCAAATCAGCCATGCATTTCGAAACGGACGTCAGCACATTTTCAAAAATCGCCTGCGGGTCCTGCTCTACCAATCCTCCATCCAGGTATGTGGTATGCAATGGCTCGTTTCCGCGCGCCACTACCTTCCCCTCACCATCGAAAATGACGGTTTTGGTACTACTCGTACCCTGATCGATCGCCAGAACAAATGGGCCGTTCAACATTCCGGAAGCGTTGTTTTTGAAAATGCTCAATTATCTTTTTCTCTAAAACAAAGAAAAGAAAAACATTCGAAACTAAGCGAAAAAATATTGATTTATTTATGTTTCACATTAACCAGGGTGCAATTTATTTCACCTCTTTAAATTTAGCCTGCAAATTTTTGCATGAGACCAGCAGCATCATATATCCTCCCAGGGAAAGAAACGCCAGGTCGATACGTGATTCCGGCCTGCAAAGGCTGGGATCGAAGGATAGATAGATTATTTTAATTGCTGCACAACAACCCAAGACTTCGGCAAATACCACCACTGCGTCCCGCTCTTGCACGTTCTCGAAACCCTTCTTAACAGCCACATAGACAGTATGTGCAAGGCATCCGATCAGACTTATGACTACCGAAATAGCAAACTGATCCCAGTACTTTTCCATTGACCATCAAATTAAGTTGTTAGCAGCCTATTGATGGTGACAAATGCTTTCGTCTGAATCCTTGGCGGGAACGCCTTCCCTGTATTTCCTATCGTACCAGAAGCCGAGGAGAGTTCCCACTACGGCTGCTGACAAGGCTGCGGCAGGGCCCAAATATGCAGCAAGTGAACCCAGAGCAGTGCCAAAAGTAATTGGGTTTCCGAGCTCGTTTTTATTTTCTGTATTCGTATTCATAACAAGTGCGTGGTTTGAAGTTTGACAATGAACTAACTGAAACAAAGCTAGCACAATTCAAAAAGCTTGTCAAGCCATGAGCCGGTTTTACCCGTTTGTAAACGTTTGCAAACGGCTACAAACGGATAACCCCGCATTTCGAGCAAATCAAGGCACTTTTTCTGTGCTCCGGCGTCACTTTCAGGCGGATCATTTTGCCGCCTTTCCACTCTCCTTCCACCACCGTATTCAGCGGCGCGTGGAGCTTGAATTCCACGTCCCAGTCGTCCGGCCAGGCGGGTAAAATATAAATCGAATCGCCGGGCGTTTGCAGGAGCATTTCCTGTAACCCGATCATACCGGAGCCGCCCCAGTTGTGGTCGGGAACCCAGTCGTGGCCGGGGCCCCAGAAGGCCGGGAAGCGGCGACCGGAGTCCTGGAGCTTTTTGATTGTCAGTGCGGCGGCTTCGTCCGTGAGGCCCAGCCGGGCGCAGAAAATGCCATCCTGGTGCCAGCTCGTGTGATTGCGGTTTTTAATCGCCTCCGTGTCGTATTTCCATGTGTTAATGGCTGTTTGCAGATCGGGCTTGCCGATTCCGTACATACCATAGGGGAAAACCGGGTAAAGTTGGGGGATTTCGGTGTTCTGTATACGTTCCCATGCCTGCGCGGGGGCAATCGTACGATGCCCCTGCATTTCGCGAAAACTCAGCGGCGGCACCCGGCTCAGCATTTCCCCCCAATGCTTGCGCTGCGAAGCGTTTCCATAGGTAGGCGGCAATGCAAGCATTCTTTCCAGCACCGTTTTCAATCCCGCCACGGTCGTTGCCGAATTGTACGCCATCTTAAAGGTTTCCGCCGCACTGCCCGGAAACAGCACCAAATGCCCGTTCTGATCCAGTTTCGCGGCACTGCGCCGCTCGGCCAGATATTGGTAATGTTCATCAAAGAAAACCACGCAGCTTTCAATCAACGGCAGATAACCCGAAATATCCACGCCGGTGAAATGCTGCTGGTCGAGGAGCATCAGGCAGAATTCCAGCGAGGTATCCCACAGATATTCCAGCCATTTGTTGTATTCCACACCCGGATCGAAGCCCGCAGGACGTTTGGAACTGTATTCAGCATAGTTGGGCAGACCAAAATTTTCGATTTGTTCCGTAAATGAAGCCCCCTGGTGCCCCCAGTAATGCTTCGTACGCGCCTCTGCATTGCCCAGTATGCGCTGGTAAAATTCGAATTGCGGCTTCATCATATCAAAATCGCCGCTTTTCAGCATCGGCCAATATACCAGCCGCTGGTTCTGGGCCGTAAAAATCCCACCGCCCCAGTTCCGGTGATCGGCCGTGAAATGGTACGACGAATCCACAAAAACCGGGTCGTAGGTAAAAAGCCCGCCATTGAATTTAGTCGGGTAGCTGCCGAATGCATTGCAGCCCAGCATGTAGCGAAACAGCTGGTAGTTCCGCCCCACCTGCCACACGGGCGAAGCAGTATCTTTCCTACTGGTATTCAGCGCAATATGGCTCCTGTTCCAATACTGCTTCCACCATTCGAGTGTCTTTGTCCGTGCCGTTTTCTCCTCCCGCTGCGCTTTCCCGATCACCTCCCCGAGCCCGGACTTCCAGACCGCCAGGTCTCTCTGCTGGCCTGTGTGCAGGTAAATGCTCAGCTGAACACTTTTCGTGCGTGATCGGGTTTTTAATCCAAATCCTTTGAAAGGCGCGTCGGCATATTTGCCTGTTGTGATCACCGGATCGGCGATCATGTTGCGGCCGGTCATCGAGCCGCCGAACGTCAGGTTTTTCAAGGGGTTCCAAAGTTGCGCTTTGATCGGGCCGAGTTGTTGCTGCCGTACCATCACATCGAAAATCGTGGAATCGCGGTTTTGGTGGTAAAACTGCACAGCATTGTTCTGGTGGCTCACACTGTCGGGATGCATGGTTACGCTGGGCGCGGCCCATTTGTAGGAGCTCGCGCTTTTGGCATTGCCCGTCAGCACCACCGGCCCTGTCCGCCAGCTTTCATACCACGCCTGCGCCGACACCGGATTATTGCTTTCCATATCGAGGTGAATGACAGGGTTAAAAACGTCCACCCAAACTTTCACCGTCGCACTCAACTTGCCTTTTTTACCCGTTATCTCCACATAACCTTCCTCCAACTTCAACTCCTGCGCAAAACTCCCCCCCTCTTCAAAAGGGTTCGGAGCAAGTCGCACCCGTATGCGACCGAGCTTGGGAAACACATTGTTTTCCTCAAAAACCCCGCTGCGCGACATGTAGAACAGGATATCCCCCTTTTCCACCCACACATTCAGCCCGATATCGCCGCCGCCGCAGGGCATCGATCCGCCGGAATTTTTACTCTGGGAAGTCCATTTCAAATGATAAACAGCCGGTGAAAACGACTGGGCCTTGGATACGGCGAAAACCGTGATGATCAGCGCGAATGCCCTCAGCAACGTTTTCAGGAACTTTTGTAAGACAGGAACAGGCAAAATGAATGAAGTTAGGATTGAAACACAGTTTTCATGAAAGCCGTATTCGCTCCGAAATTACCTTTCACATCCCGCGGTTTAGCGGCATCCCGCGAGCGCTCGATCACGAGCCAGCCCTTCCAGCCCATTTTGTCGAGCGTCGATTTGACCTTTTTCATGTCAAGCCGCGTGTTGTTTTGCAGCCATACGCCGTCCTCGTCCGTGCAATGGATCTGGCAAATGCGGTTTTTACCCAAAATCCGTAGCTCTTCGCAAAGGTCGCGCCCCTCTTTGAGCGGGTTCGAGAAGTTGAAATAGATCTGAATATTTTTCGACCCGATCTCTTTCAGCAACTCCACCTCGCCTTTGGCATCCAGCGCCGTCTCGATGCCGATCACCACGCCGGCCTTTTCCGCCATTTGACCAACCGTTTTCAGCCGGTCCACAATGGCCGGACGCAATTCCGGGTTTTTCACGAGATCCCCCTGGATACCCAGCGGCAGAAACGCCGTTTTGATCCCCATTTTTTGCATGGTTTCAATGCAATCGCCCACCATTTTCTCCGCGCCATCGCGTTTCGCGAACGACTGCGCGTAAAAGCCGGTCATCGCGAGCGAGCATATTTCGAGGTTCAATTCCTTCGCTTTAACGAGGTACTGCTGCCGCACGGCCGCGTCGGCCAGCTTGTTATCGAACGTCGGCCGGTCGCCCAGGCCGCCCATATCCACTTCCAGGCCGTCGGCACCGATTTCATCGGCGAGCGGTAATGCGCTCAATTTCTGCCGTTTGAGGATCATCAGGTCGATCACGGCGATCTTATAGCGTCCTTTTTTTGCCAGTGCGGCCATTCCTCCGGCCCACGATGTGCAGGGCAGCGCCGCCATGCCGGCCGCGCACGCATTCAAAAAGTCTCTTCTTTTCATTGTCTTAAAATCAAATAGGCCATTGCTCCTCCGCGATCGGTTTGCCTTTCAGCTTCGCCGGGTCGATCTTCACATGCTTGATGCGCTGCCGCCGCCAGGTGTACACGATATGCACCATACCGTCGGCAGTCTGGATCACAGACGGATACGAATACTGACTGATCGGCGAATCTTCCAGGATCAGCACCGCCTCCCAGCTTTTACCATCTTTCGAAAGAGCCACATTCAAAGGTGTACGCGGCCCTTTCGGCTGGCCGGCAGGCGGCTTCACATGGTTGTACACGAGCAGTTGCCGCCCATCTTTCAAAGTCACGGCATCGGTACCCGAATTGTTGTTCGGCAATGCGGAAGGCGCTACCTCCGACCATGTTTTCCCGCCGTCTTTCGACCACGATTCGACGATCGAACGGCTCTGGCTGCGGCACAGGATCTGCATGTCGCCGTTAGCGTACGTGAGCAGGCTCGGCTGAATGGCCTTGATCGTCTTTCCATCGTTCAGCGGCCCTACTTTTCGCCAGGTTTTGCCAAAATCCGGTGTCACCTCGAAATGCACGCGCCAGCCATTTTCTCCTTCGGTGCTCGACGGGCACCAAAGCTCCCCATTCGCCAGCAGTACCGGCTTGTTTTTGATAGGCCCCCAAAACCCTTCCTGCAATTCCTGCGGCTTCGACCACGTTTTGCCCTGGTCTTTCGAGGTGATCAGGAAGCCCTTCCAGCCCGGCACATTCGGCCCGACTTTATAAAAAAGCATCAGCTCGCCCTTCGGTACCTGGTACAAAACCGGGTTCCAGCACGCATACCGCAGCTTGTCGTTCACAATGCCGTTCGCGACCTCCACCGGGGCCGTCCATTTGTTGTTTTCCAAACGGCTCACCCAGATGCCCACATCGGGATTCCGCTCTTTGGTCCCGCCAAACCAGGCTGCGACAAGTCCTCCCGGCGTTTCGGCGATGGTCGAAGCGTGGCTTTCGGGAAACGGCGCCGTTTCGAAAATGAATTCATCGACGGTAATGCCGTCCTTGAAGTTCTGGGCATGCGCGGAAAGCGCCAGCAGGCCGATCGCCGTACTGAAAATCCATTTGCCTAATGTTGTTCGCATGGGTATTTGCATTGATATGTAGGTTAATGCTTTGATGCAGTTTTAGGGGTTGATTAAAATCCTGGAAATCGTCTCTGCCGAACCCGCTTTTTTGCCGTTTACGAGCACTTGCAGGCCTTTTCCTTTTTGGTAGTGGCTGCCGTCCCTGTCCCAGATGATCGTCAGGCGCTTGCCGTGGTAGTGCACGTCGTCGAGACAGAACCAGTCCCATTTATCCTGCGGCAGTAGCGGGTTGACCTCTATCACTTCGTCCGCACGCGGGCGCAAGCCTACAAGGCCGGTGATGATGAGGTCGTTGAACGTCGAATGGTTATAGTACCGGCTCCGCTCCTGGTCGCCTTTCAGCCAGTAACCGGTCTTCTCGTCGAGGTACTCGCCGATGTATGGCTTGCCTCGGTAATACTGCGATTCCACATACTTTTCCAACAACCCGAAATAGGTCGTATCGGCCACCTGCGCTGGTTTTGGGGCATTCAGTCTGTTCGCCAGGCCCGTCAGGGTTTGTGCCGTCGCAAAGGGCCACACCGCCCCGTCCCATTCGCATTGGCAGCAGCCGTGCGTGCGGAACTCCGGGTGGCGGCGCTCGGCGGTCGTGAGGCCAAACGGCGCGTTAAAGCCCGTTGGATCAGCCGCTTGCTTCCACGCCGCATCATGTTTTTCCTCCGCCAGCTCGAAATACCAGGGTATAAACCCGATCGCCTCGCGTACGCCCGCAAAAGGCCCGTTTCCGCGCTTCTTTACCGTTTCAAAAAAGGCGCTGTCGGCATTCCATAACTTACTATCTACCAGCCGCTTCAATGTATCCGCCTTGCTTTGGTACAAATTGCTCATCGCCTGATCGCCTTTCAGCGACGCAACGGCGGAGAGCGCTTTCGCATTGCCATACATGTAGCTGTTGATGGTCGGCCGGGCATTCTGCTCCCGCCGGCCTCCGCTCAGTGATTCTTCCATGCCGTCCTTCACGTCGGTTTGCCAGAACAGGCCGCTTTCCGTACGGCGGTCTTTTTCCCAGGCCTTGTATTCCGAATCGAGGTCGGGCAGCATATCGAGCAGGAACGCCTTGTCCTGCGTCACTTTGTAGCGGTTATACAATGCATCGGCCGTCCAGCTGCTGAAATTGAGCAGCTTTTTCATGCGACCGCCATTGTTACCGCGGTACCAGATATGCACATTGTCGTTCAGATAGCGCTGATCGTGCAGCCAACGGCCTTCGTAAATGTGATGGCCGAGGGCGCAACTGATCATATTGTATTTATCTGCATAATTTCGGTCAACCAGGAACTCGGTGATGACAAAGCCCTGCGGCGTATTGTGAATGTGCTTCCGGTAAGTCCACCAGCGGTAGTAGTAAATCTCGCGGAAATTATCCTGCGGACAGTCGAACAGCGGCACATTGGCCTTCATCCATTCCCACGACTGGGCATTCGGTATCGCGTTCACCTTGTTTTCACCCTCCATACGGTTGAAATACGCCACATGATGCCGGTAATCCTCCGCTTTCAGCACGGCCGGGCCGGTCGTTTTGCGTGCACAGCCCGTCAGCGCCGCCACAGCGGCAAACATTACGCCCAATCCTGTTTTTAAATACCCCATTACTTTTTCGAAAACCAATAGATAACCGGTCCGGCCTCTTTGAAAGACATGGAAACCACTTTTCCTCCTTTTATTTTTTCAGGTTTACCCAAAACACCCCCCGTTCGTGCATCAATACGCTGCATTTGATAATTTCCATTAAAACCTGTGAGGTCCGCGTGCAATTCCTTGCTTGCCTCCTGATAAATGACCATCCCCTCGCCTGCGCTGGCCATCACGTATTGTGAATTATCCCGCGGTTGAGCCTGCTTTTCTGCCTGCCCTTTTCCCAAAGGTTCCATGCCGGAAACCGCTTCCAGAAAACCTTTCGGTAATGCCGGCACCGCGCTTACCGAGCCGCCAGCCAGCAACACCGCCCAGGCATACTGCTCCGTGCCGTTTGCATGGTACAGCACCGCTTTTTCCGGGAATTTCTTTGTGTATTCCAAAACGGCATCATACACCGAACCGAACGACACCTTGCCCACTTTCTGAATACGTGCATGCTGTCGTGGCGCGAGGTTTTTACCTCCTTCCGGGGCATAATCGGTGCCGTTTTCGCGGCGGTGCCAGTAGCGAATGTCGATGATATCCACCAGTGCGGCATATTTCGCCTCCGCGAGAATGGCGTCCTGCACATCCTTCGTCGTACTCAATGCCACCAATGCATTCTTACCCTTTTCACGTTCCCATTCCCCGATCACATCGAGCCAGAACTGCACGAAATGCAGCGGCCCCGTGTACTCGGCACTAATAAACTGAATGACACCGCTTTGCCCCTCAAAATTATCGAGGCACTGCCGGATGTAAGCCCGGTGCAATGCTTTCCGTTCGGCATTACTGATGTCGTAAAACTGATCGGCGATGAAGATGCGCTTGTCGCCCGCATAAGGTGGCGGCTCGGGGAACCCGACCGCATTGATGTTATTCGCCGTGCGCCAGGGGAAGTCCGCGTAGTGCGCGCCCGCTTCGAGGATATTGTGCTGGAAATAGTTTTGATGATACAACAAAAGGCCCTTTTGGTCGGCGAGCGATACGAATTCGCGCAGGCGGTTCCAGTACCATTCATTATAATGCTGCAAATCGTATTTGCTGAGTTCATCCCAGGCGGCGTCCTTACCGCTCCGTGCAAATGGCTGCTCGTAGAACGGCGGCCAGCTCTCGCCATCAAAACGGCGAATCCGCTCGTGATCGTCGCGGCGGCGGTCGTACCAAAGGCCGTAGTTATGGTCTACGACGGTAATGTGCTGTGCCCGGAGCGAATCGGTCATTTCCGCGAGGTCGTCCGTAAAACCTTTGCCCACCCGACCGGGTACGTAGCGGGTAATGTGCGGCTTCGCGGCGTTCACGTCGTGCGGACGGATGCTGCCGCGCCACCACGGCACCTCGTGGCGAGCGCCGGTAACGAGCGCGTTACCACGCACGATGCGGCCGTTACGGATGGTTAATGCAGGTAGTGTGCTCGTGTTTTTTACGGGTGTAAAGCCGATTTCATCAATGGTTTTCACAGCTGCCGTCAAACCTGTGACTGGCTTTTTGCGGGAATGCCCGCCGTCGGATGCAACTGTTCCCGCATCTGCCGTAATCCTGATCGGGTTGCGCCGCGCTGCCTGACCGATCCAGTCCGTCAGCAAAACAGCCGCCTGGTGCGATCCGGCAACCAATGCGGCAGCCTGCTCAATGCCGGGGCTGCTGGACGCCTCCGTTTCTTTGGGTACTAAAAAAGACTTTGCTAAAACCTGCTTGCCGAGGCGGTCGGAAAGCTGGGCATAATATAAACTGCGGGGCTGGATATGCTCATTCACATTTTCCCAAAATCCATCACCCGCAAAAGCGGCCCATGCCCCGAATGCAAAATTCTGCGTGCCCGGCGGCGAGAAATTCTCGATCCGCGATGCCGCGCATTGCCAGAAAACGGAGTTAGCGGCCGTCCAGCCGGCACCCTGCCCATCCTGGCCCCGGTTTTTAAAACTCAATGCACTGCCGTCCACATTCACGATGTCGAAGAGCACGCCGGAAGCCCAGCTGTCGATCCCCCCGCTGAAACCGTTCGGTAACCGGGACTCGCATTGCACAAATGCATTCGGACCGGGCGCACAGAAGCCTGTCGCGAAATCGTGCATGCCTTGCTCGGCGTAGCACCGCTGGAAAAGCGTCTGCCCGCCTTGTGTAAAAAAGGTATTTCTGCGCTGGCCCGCCAGCTCCGAAACCGGTTCCAGCGACAGGCAATCCTCCACGGTAATCTTCGAACCCGATTCATACACGGCCACGGCGGAGCCTGCCAAATGCCGGAATGTCACCTGCCTTACCCACGTATTTTCAATATTTTCAAACGTGACGCCCATCCAGCGATGGTTTTCGTCTTTCGGGTTATTCGGGTCAAAAGTGGATTCAATGCGCAGGTTTTCAATGCCGACATGGCTCACGCGGCCTGCCCATTGATAAGGCACCACGAAGCCGCCGCCGAACTTGCTGTCCAGCGCCGTCGTAATGGGTGCATCGATGGTAACGCCGTGGCCCGAAACGGCCGTGACCGTCCGGTCCCAGGCTATGTCGCGCTGCCCCGGTTTCCAGCCCAGCCAGCCCGTTTCACCGCCAAATTCCTCCATTTGAAGGCTTTTGATCCATTCCGCCGTAGAAGGCCGCACAATGCGAACCCGGTCGCCGACTTTCAATGAACCGGCATTTTCGACCTCGAAACGCATCGCATTCACCGGCACATAGCTGTCCGTAATGCGCAGCTTAGGTTTTAATACCACGTTATTTTCACCAAAAATACGGATAACAGTCTCCCGCGTACGCCCGTCACCGAGCAGCACTGTCTCATTCACCCCGCTTCCGCGCAAAACAACCCCCGACTTCTTCATGACAATACCTGACAACACCCGATGCGTACCCGCACCCAGCAACACCACGCCCCGCAACCCGTCCGCATTCAAAGGCAGCCCGCCGACGTAATCAATCGCCGCCTGGATGCGCGCCGTGGCGTCGCCCCCGCGGGCGGGGACGGTTACGCGGATGGGCGCGTCCGGGATCGCCTGCGCGCCGGCCATGTAGCCCGCGTACGAGAAATCGACGATGCGGTTGCCGAGCGAATCGGGCGCATAAGCCAGCCGTCCATCCTCGGCGAGTGCCACGGGCGATGGCCTTTTTGGCTTCTTCTGGGCAAATGCGAGGGGTGCTAAAAGAAAATACAATCCTGCCAGAGACAGGACCGTATCGAATTTCATCACCTTAACCAAGTATCTCAGTCTGTCCAAAGCAATACTATTTTTGACCAGGCGCACCTTTCAGCGACGCCAGCGTATCGTGGTTGTTTTTAGGGTTTTTCCAATCCATTTTCTTCTTCGGATCGATGCCGTTGATGAACTTCTCGATATTGGAATACCCGTCCCCGCTCATGTCTTTCTGCGCGTCGGAAGGATCTTTCGGGTTGAGGTCGTACTTGATCTCCCAGTCGTTC
Source organism: Dyadobacter beijingensis DSM 21582 (assembly GCF_000382205.1). Taxonomy (GTDB): domain Bacteria; phylum Bacteroidota; class Bacteroidia; order Cytophagales; family Spirosomataceae; genus Dyadobacter; species Dyadobacter beijingensis. Next base: position 1,309,306 of record NZ_KB907786.1, on the reverse strand, counting down.
GGCATGCCGTCGTCGTCCGAATCCGCATAGGGCGTGCCTTTGTATTCAGGGTAGCCTCCTACCTGCGAAATGTCCGTGATAATGCCGTTTTTGTACGAATCGATCGGCAGGCGGCGGTGCTCGAACTGCTTCTCCGGCAATTTTACATTATCCAGCGGATTGATCTTTCCTGTACGTACCTGTGTGGTTACGCGCGCGTCCACGGGATCGCGGCGCGGGAGCGTGGCGCCGGCATTGGCGATCACGTAATCGAACGATTCCTTCGCGCTCATGATCGGAAATGCTGGCATCGGCAGCGGCTCCTGCCATCTGATGTTGTCGGTGTATTTGCCCGCATCGGCGCGGTCTTCCACCTGCACGCCGCCGTTCCAGTTGTTTTGGGTCACCTTGTCGTTGCCTTCCATGATATTGCCATTCACGTAAGCGCGGCCGTAAACCTGATATTTCAGCTTGCTGCGGCCCGCTTCGGGTTTCAGAATGCGGTAGCCGATCGGCGAGTCCTTCGGCGTTTCAGGGCCCGGTTTGAAATAGTTGTTCACAATGTTGTACATCGCCCGGTAGTCGCCGCCGTCAATCGAACGGTGTACCCAGTTGAACACGACATTATTCACAAAATTAAATATCCCGAACCAGCCGATAGACGGGTTACGGCCTGCATTATTGGCCCACAAATTGCGCATGAACGTACAGTTTTCGCCGCCCAATGTGCTGCCGAACGAGTGGTTCCAGGTATCTAGCGTTTCGGAGAAAATCGAGTTCTGAATGGTAATGTTGACAGTCGGCAGCTTCTGCTCCTGCACACCGGTACTGTCGTTGTACATATGCCGGTACATCGACATGTTTTCGTCCAGTCCCCAGCTCGCCGACACGTGGTCGATCATGATGTTGCCGATCGGGTTACCGCCGATGGAATCGTCGCGGCGGCCAACGAACGTCTCCCCGCGACGGAACCGCATGTGGCGTATCACGACGTCGTGGGTATTGATCCACACACTTTCGCCCGCCACGCACACGCCATCGCCCGGGGCCGTCTGTCCTGCAATGGTAATATAAGGTGCACGGATGATGAGCGGCGTTTTCAAACGGATGATCCCCGCGACATTGAACACGATAATGCGTGCCCCACCCTGCTCGCAGGCATCCCGCAGCGTACCCGGACCGCTATCCGCCAGGCTTTTCACCACATACACTTTCCCTCCGCGACCGCCGAAACTGAACGCGCCGCCGCCCTCCGCACCCGGAAATGCCGGAATGTCGGACTGCGGCAAATCCACCGGCCTCGCCGCCCAGGGGATGTAGGGCTTGCCCTTTTTAGCTTCCGCCTCGATGACCGGCAACGCCTTTTGCCACGCGATCTCCGACTTGCGCTCCGCCTCCGCGAGCAGTGAATCGCTCGTTTTCTTGGCCGCCGCCGGGATTTTCGGATATTGCGCAAAGGCGGCTGTGCCGAGCAGCAGGCCCGCTAGTGCCAGTTGGAGTGAATGTCTGGGGATAGGATTCATTTTGATTTTCAAGTCTATGGATTAGTAGATATTCATTTCAAAGGATCAAACGTGCCGGATGGCCAGCCCAGGTTTTGTTCCAGCCTTGGGTTGTTCGTCAATGCCTGCTGGGGAATGGCGAAGAAGTAGTATTCCGGTTTCCAGTTCACCAGGTATTTGGTATCCAGCTTTTTAGGGACTATTTCGAAGTAATTTTTGTAAACCGAATCCAGATCCATACCGTCGCGGCGCGTGGCGAAATCGGCCGGGGCATTTGCTTTGAGGTTGATCGTCACACCGTTGCGGCTTTTGCCATTCAGTACCGTTTCGAATTTCTTCCAGCGGCGCAGGTCGTAAAAACGCTTACCTTCGAACGCCAGCTCGATTTGTCTTTCAAGCAAAATGGCTTCGAACATTTCCGCCCGCGTCATCTGCGGGTTCAGGCCGTAGTAACCGTCGGCGCCTGCGTCGATACCCGCACGTTTGCGGAGTGCGGTCAATTGCGCATAGGCTTCGTCGAGCTTGTTCACACCGCAGGCGGCTTCGGCGAAATTGAGCATTACCTCGGCATACCGCATTTCGATCCAGTCGGTACCGGCATTGGCGACGGCGCCTGCCGCGAGGTTGGGCTCAATGGCCTTGCGGGCGTAGAAGCCGGTGTTCGTCGCTTTTTGTTCCACGGTTTTGTTATTCACGAAATAGGTCCACAGGCGGTAGTTCGGATTACCGTTGATCTGCCAGGTAGCGCCATTGAATGCGATGGTCTGGTTGAAACGCGGGTCGCGGTTTTTGTAAAACAGCTTTTCGTCGTAGCCGGAGCCTTTTTCCGTAATACGCTTCCCGTTTTTCATGGGAAAAGCCTGCGTGATTTCCCAGGTAGGCTGGTTGGAACCACCCGCCGTACCGAGGTAGGAAGGCCGCGTGTTGTTGTCCCAGGTCATGTTCTTGTTGATCTGGTCGCCTACTTTGTTGTTATAGCAGGTCACCCAGACAGCTTCGGGGTTATTCACCTCCTGGAACCAGAGATCGCTGAAACTGCCATGCAGCTTGAAACCGTTCGCCGAGAGCAGTTCCATCGCCTTTTTGTTGGCGTCGTAAGCCGCCTGCCAGCGGTCGGCCTGGTCGTTGGGATTATGCTGCGGGCTTGCGTAATGCAGGAGAATACGCCCCTTGAAGCCTGCGGCGGCACCGCTGGTAATGCGGCCCCAGTCGTTGGTATTGTTCCAGCGGCCGGGCAGGTTGGCAATGCTGTAATCGAGGTCTTTGACGATCAACGCAACGCTTTCGGACGTGCTGCTGCGGGGAATGGCCGCTTCTTCCTTGGCTTCCTCGCCCACGCCTTCCAGCGGTTCAAGTACCATCGGCACGCCGCCGTACAATTGCACCAAATCCCAGTAACGGAAGGCCCGGAAAAAGGTAACCTGCGCCATCAGGCGTTTTTGAACGTCCTCGCTCAGCCCGCCATTCGGCAGCTTGGCCAGGAACTGGTTGATCGAGCGAAGTTTGCCGTAATTGTTCGTCGCATTCACGCCGATCCCGAAATCCTGCACGGTATTCACCTGCACGGTGCCTTCAAAGAACCGGCTTTCACCGCCGATCTCGTCGGTACATTTCAGGAAATCGCCCGTGGGCCAGGTAGGCAGGTTTTGGTCGTACACGTAATCCACATAGCCTTTGGCCAGCAGGGTATCACTGAAAACCTGCTCCTCGTTGAATGCCGACAAATCCGTTTTGTCCAATATATTTTCGCAGCTCGTCAACGTAAGGCCGATCAATGCCGCTATTATCCCATGTTTTTTCATCACTAAGCCGGTATTTTAAAGTGAAAGGTTTAGTCCCAGTGACCACGTGCGCATCTGCGGGTACACATTGTAATCGCCCGAGGCCGCCTTGTAATCGTAGGGGTTGAAGAACGTGATCGGGTTCATACCCACAGCAATGATTTTGGCAGAACTGATCCCCAGTTTTTTAGCCACATTCTGGCCCAGCTGGTACGAAAGGTTCAGGCTCCGCATATTGAACATGAATGCATTGCGGAACCAGAATGCCGAATTGATCGAATACGTTTCCTCGTAGTAAGGATCGGGATAGTTGGCAGCCGTATTCTCCGGCGTGTAATGGTCGGCCCAGAAAACAGGGCGGGAAACGTCCTTGGCAGCCTTTTTGCGGGCGTCGCCGTCCACAATACCCTGCCCGCCGAACGAGCCGGCCGTTACCACATCCAGTTTGAAGCCTTTGAAACCGAACCCGAACGACAGACCGAAAGTATAATGGTTGTTCTGTTTTTTGGTCAGGAATTCCTGGTCGTCTTCCGTGATCTTGCCATCGGGCGCGGCGTAGGAGCCGTCCGTCTGGCGCGGACCGCGGAGATCCTGGTAATAGAGCATGCCCGGTTTCGGTGCGTAACCCATAATGGTGTAATCGGGGTTCTTTTCCAGGAAACGGTCCACATCCTCCTGCGTGCGGAACATGCCCAGGTAGCGGTACCCCTGCACACCGCGGTCGCTCGACCGGCCCGTCGGATCGAGCCAGGTGTTGCGGTTCGTCGTCGCCACGTCCACGAGAATGTTCTTGTTGTCGCTCCAAGCGAGGAATGCGCCGATATTGTAATCGATATGCTTGCCGATGCGGTCGCTCCAACCCGTCGCGAATTCGAAACCGAACGAATTGACCGTCTCATAATTTTCAGCCGGCATCACCGAGCCGATCGTGAGCGGTACCGAAGAGGCGAGCGTTGTGAGCAGGTTGTAGCCGTGGTCGTGGTAGGCGTCGATCGTCGTCGAAAGGCGGTTGTTCAGGAAAGAGGCGTCGATACCGACATTCTTCTTCGTTACATCGTCCCAGCGGCCGTAATAATTCGGGAGCTTTTCGAGCTTGATACCCACGGTACGGTCGCTGTTGCCGCCGAACACCGCGCCGTTGGAAGCCTGCGGCGTGTAGCGCTGCATCCATTGCCACGCCGCCGTGCGGTCGCCGCCCAGGAAGCCGATCGACGCCCGTAGTTTCAAGCTGTTGATGAAAGGCAATTTCTCCCGGAAAAAACGTTCTTCCGACATCACCCACCCTGCCGAAAGCTGCGGGAATGTGCCCCAGCGGTATTCCGGCGCAAACTTCGTGGAGGCGTCGCGGCGGAACGACACCTCGAACAGGTAGCGGTCGGCGAATGAGTAGTTCAAACGGCCCACATAGGAAAGGATGCCGCTCTCGTTGGCGGCATTAGGCCCGATATCCTTCGCCCCGAATGCCGACATGAGGTAATCGTTACCACCCTCGAAAATTCCTTCCTTCATCGTCGCAATGCTTTCGGTATAAATCTCCGACTGTTCCACGAGCGCCAATGCGCTCACCGAATGCCGTCCGAACTGCCGGGCATAGCTGAGATTGAAATTCAGCTGATAACCATCGGTGTAGCCGGGGTTGAAGCGCAGCCGGTCGCCGTTGTTAAGGCGTGTCGGCGCATTGGGCGTGCCGCCGTAAATGTGCTTGTTGTCGCCCAGCATCGAGAAGCCGTAGGTCTTATAATAGGTACCAAACTGCTTGCCCCAGTCGTTACCGAGGTTTTTGTTATACACGGTCCGGAGTTTCAGGCCCGGCACAAACGGCACATTGTATTCCAGGTAAGCATTCACATTGAGCACCACATTGCGGGAACGCGTGTAGTTGTTCAGTTTTTGTGCTTCGAAAAAATGGAAGCCCGTCGTCCCCGAACCACCCGGCAGCAGCACCGGCAGGCCGTCTACATAGGGCGGGATAAACTGGGGGGTATTCAACAGGTTCGTCACGTCCTTTTCCGCATTCTCCCCGCCCTGTTTGAGGTAAAACAGCTTGTTGTCGGAGAGGTTACCGCTTACGCCGAGGCCGACCTTAATGTGCTTCGTCACATTCACATCCGTGCTCGCGCGGAAATTCCATTTTTTGTAGCTGATATTATCGACATTACCATTCTGATAAAAATAGGTAGCGCCCGCAAAAAACGTCGCCCGTTCGGTACCGCCGCTGATATTCACGGCGTGCCGGGTGTTCAGCGAAGGTTTCCACGCCATATCGAACCAGTTATGGTTGTTGTTTTTAAAGTATTCCAATTCATCCGCCGAGTAATACTCCGGGTCGGTCGGCGCCAGGCCGCGCGAGCGGTTGAAGTCGTTCAGATAGGTGGCCAGCTGTACACCGTTCAGCATTTTGGATTTATAGGAAGCATCCGACACGCCTACGGTAGTCGTGTAACTGACCGTCGGCTTGCCTGCTTTTCCGCGTTTGGTCCGCACCACTACCACACCCAATGCCGCACGGGCACCGTAGACGGCCGCCGCACCGTCTTTGAGTACCGACAGGTTTTCGATCTCGGAAGCATCCAGCAACTGGAAATCGGCTTCGGAGCGGATCACATCGTCTATAATGTAGAGCGGCGAGTTACTACCGCCGTCTTTGGAGGCTTTTGTCGGGTTACGGATCACGATAGACGCAGGCGATCCCGGGCGTGCCGTACCGCCGCTGATATTCACGCCGGGCAGCTTGCCGGCCAGTGCAGATGAAATGTCGCCCACGGGCAGTTCGTCGAGTTCCTTCATTTTCACGGTCGCCACCGCGCCCGTGAGGTGCGAGCGTTTTTGCTCGCCATAACCAACCACTACCACATCTTCCAGTGCCTTTACGTCCGGTTCGAGCACCACTGTCAGCGAACCGCGGTTGGTGATGTCGATCGTTTGCTTCATAAACCCTACATAGCTGATAATCACCGTGCCGCCGTTCTCGGGCACGTTCAACGCAAATTTTCCTTCCGCGTCGGTGGCCGTTCCGGAGGTCGTACCCGAAAGCAGGATCGAAACCCCTGGCATCGGCTCCTTCGACACGCCATCGATCACGACGCCTTTCAGTACGCGGTTCTGCGCCTGTGCCGTGAATACGGCCAGTAGCAGCGTGAGGATGAGTAGAAGTGGTTTTCTCATGTAATTGAGTCATTTAGAATATAACTATTTCAAGACAATCGCCGGATTTCATTGATAAAGTCCAATTGAAACCATGATCAAGTCTATTTACATGCCCCGTTCCTGCCAAACATTTGACCGTATTTATTTCTGCACACGATACCGGGAACGTTTGCAATGGGTAGTAGAACTTCTATACGCCCCTATGTTAGTGTAAAATCGACACAATTTCGATTATTTATTTTTGTGGTAAAATTGAAAAGCATTCGAAGTAAATATTGCATTATTCAAATACTATTTCAGGGCGCGTATGCTTTCGAATGCAATGGTTTGAAAAGACAACGGGCAAAGATTGCGGGTAAAAAACCTTATCAAGAATCGGTATAAATCCAAATTTCTATCCCCCTCGCACAAAAAGCCGGGAAGCCATTGAATCACTCCCGGAAGCTGCGTATGTTTGGATAGATGCAATATGGAACGGGTTATGGTGAAGCAAAAAGTCTATCGAAAACACATACAACTGACTGAATTTCAAATCAAAAGATTATACGAGCTGAGCGAGTTCGACGGCGTTGACCCGGCCGAGCACGCCATGCGCGCTATCGATGCTTACCTGAAAAACAAGAAAACGGACCTGCCGGCCAAGGGCCAGGCGCAGATCCGTACCAAGGTAAAAGACCAAAGCAACGATCCGCAAATCGAAGGGGCGGTGTGGCTTTCGGGGACCGTGAACCAGTACGAGTTTTCGGCACTGATCCTGAAAACGCCGGCCAAAACCGCCATGGAAAAGGGACGGATCTCCAAGCTGGCTATCTGGGACCCGGCTGTGCGCAAGGCCACGAACAATTTTATCGGCGCCTGCATCGTCAACTACGACCGCGGCTGGGACATCCGCCCGAGCCGTCGCGCCGAGATTTACTACCATCCGGTAAAGGCGCTGCTCGACGAATACATCGCGTCGCATTAGGCATCACGGGCAGGCACCGCTTAATAAATAGCTGATTTACAAACTGCCCGCCGGGTTACCGGCTAGCTAATTTTGCGGCATGAAAACAATCACCCTGATCAGCTGGTGCCTGCTCGGCCTCTATACCGCTATTCTGATCGGCCTGCTGCTCTTCGCACGGTCCGGTTCCTCCGATGACCGCATGGCCAGCGGCTACGTGATCATGCTGTTCATTCCCCTGGGCATCCTGGCGGCCATTAACCTGCTGCCGTTCCAGTTTACGCGCATAATGGTGCTGGTACTCAGCATCGCGCCGGCAGTCATGGCGATTTTTATGCTCGCAGCTTCGCCCATCGTCAACAATATCAGGCAGGGCTTCTGGGCCCAGGAGGATGCCGCCTTGGCCGATGGTTCCTATTATTTCAAAGACGAAGCGCAGCGGAAACTGGCGGCGCATATCGCTGTGCTGGATAATGCCAGCCTCCGGGCGGATCTGCTGCAACCATTTGCGGGTATTAACAAAGCAGGCCGCGAGCAAACGACGCTGCTGGATTTCGCGGCGAAACAGGGCCTGCAAGCAGATCCTGCCAAACTCATCGAATGTTTTGAAATACTCGTCAAAAACGGCGCGAAGGTCGATAACGGCGATCCGGCGCACACGCCCACGCATTTCCGGGTCCTCGATTACGACCCTTCCGTATTGAAATGGCTGCTCGACCACGGCGCCGACGCCAATGCGCATGAAGCCGGCACCGGTACGCCCGTGCTGTTCCCCGCCATCCACCGCGACCGGTCCGACAGCACCAAAACCGACAAAGTGCGCCTGCTCCTCGAACATGGCGCGGACCCTAACGTGATCCCGCCGCAGGTCGACGAGCTTGTGATCGTCACATCGATGCTCATGTCCGCTGCCGACGCCGAGGCCTGGGACATATGCAATGCCATGCTCGACCACGGGGCCGATCCATTCTATAAAACACAGAGCGGCTGGGACATTTTCCAGGACGTGGCATACCAGTCGAAACAGTTCAAAAGCTGGGGACAAACGCCGCCGGAAAATTTTTCCGTGCTCGCCGCAAGGCTCGCCGCTATCCGTGCGAACGGAAGTAAAAATACGCCCCGATAAACGTGATAATGGCCGCAATCGGGCCAAGTACAAATGCGCTTGTCATACTCGCTTCCATGGACTTATCGTGGCTGTTGGACGACAACTTAACGATCGCATAATATCCTCCGACGGCGGCTATCAGGTAGGCGGCAAATGCAACGAGCAAAGACAGCAGGAAAATTTTCATAGACAGTAAGTTTAGGTTATCCGGAACCCGGCACCTAAATTTACTAATCCACCTGCTATTACACATTCACAAAATGGTACAACCCGACGACTATTTATTTGCCGATATCGAAAGGGTTCAGCAAATACCGATTGTAAAAACGGTGCTCGAAGTAATCTGCCGCTCCACCGGCATGGGCTTCGCGGCTGTGGCCAGGGTAACCGAAGACCGGTGGATCGCGTGCAGCGTGCAGGACGAGATCGGCTTCGGAGTCGAACCGGGCGGCGAACTGGAAATCGCGACGACGATCTGCAATGAAATCCGCGCCAGCGGCAATGCGGTGGTCATCGACCATGTGGACGAAAACGAATTTTACAGCGGGCACCCCACCCCGAAACTGTACGGTTTCAAGAGCTACATTTCACTGCCGATCGTGCTCAAAAACGGCAGCTTTTTCGGAACGCTCTGTGCAATAGACCCCAGGCCCAACCAGTTGCAGAACCCGCGGGTGATCGGGATGTTCAACCTGTTCTCCGAGCTGCTCGCATTCCACCTGGACAGCATCCAGCTCATGGAACGCACACGCTCGGCTATGCACGAACTGGCCGGCCAGCTGCTCGTCTCTAACGACGAAAACCGCCAGTACCGCCATATTTCGAGCCATAACTTACAGGAACCGCTGCGAAAACTGCGGGTATTCAGCGATATGCTCGTGAATGCGACCGACCGCTACGAAGTGGACAAGGCCAAAGACCTGGCGGTCAAGATCCGCAGCAGCGCCCAGCAGTTTTCAATGATGATCAAGGACTTGTCCGAATTTTCGGAGCTGAATAACAGCAGTCCGTTCGAGAAAATAGACCTGGGCAATATCCTGGCCGACGTCACGGCGCAGCTCATGCCGCAGATCGAGCGCCGGGAAATCATCATCGAAACCGACACCCTGCCCGTCGTGCAGGGCGTCCGCGACCAGATCGAACAGCTTTTTTACCAGCTTATGCACAATGCCGTCAAGTTTGCGGGCTACGAACAACCGCCGCGCATCCGCGTTACGGCGCAGGAACTGGCGCTGCACGAGATCGACGATCTGCTGCCCGAACCGCTGCAAATGAGCTATGCGGAGATCCGGGTTGAAGACAACGGCATCGGCATCGACGATTCGCAACTCGAAAAAGTGTTCGACATATTCGCCCGCCTGCCCACCGGGAGCTTCAAGCAGGGCGAGGGCGTGGGGCTGGCCTATTGCCGCAAGATCGTACGTAACCATAAGGGCATTATCAAGGCCGAGCCCAACCCCGGTAAGGGTACCACATTTGTAGTGACGCTGCCTTTGTTTTAATTCAACTATCGCCCCCCTCTCTGAATATGAAAACCATCGTGTACGCATGTATGCTCGTGGATGCCGCTGCGGCACTGTTTCTCCTTTTTTCACTTTTCAGCAGCGACCAGGATTCTGCCGGGAAAGGCATGGTGTTCCTGCCGATCCTCGCGCTCATCGCATGTGCCGCCGGCGCCTATTTCCTGCTGAATGCCGGTCATCCGGGCTGGGCGCTGACCGTGAGCGGCTTTCCGGTGATCATCATCGCCTACCTCGCATTCATCAGTTTTACGTGAACAATAGCAGGTGGCACGGCGCGTAGAATACGGTCCCCCGGTTCTTTTTGAGATACCAATTACAAAAAAACGTCCGTATGCAAGCCCGAAGCCTCATCCTCGCATTCTTCACAATATGCCCTGCGCTGGTGCAGGCGCAGGTCCCCAAGGTGTTCAAGGTGAAGGCGGGCGAGTATCCCGACAAGGTAATCCCCTATGCCGACCGCTACCAGTTCCCGCAGTTTATGCCGGGTAATGCGGAGTTCGTCAATGGCCGGAGCTCCCAGGCGCGGTTCAACTACAACTATGTCGGCGGGCATGTGCTTTTTGTGGATTTCAAACGGGACACGCTCGAAATCATCGACCAGGCATTGCTGAAACAGATCACGATCGGCGACAAATCCTACCGGTTCGACAAGCGCTTCGGCTACTGCGAGGTCGTGGGCACGTTCGGGCGGGCGAGCCTGGGCAGGCGCGAGGTGCTGGCACGCATCGGTACCGAAAAGGGCGGACCTTACGGCATTTCCTATACGGCTTCTGCGGTAACGACCTACCGCAGCTATTCCAGCGACCGGGGCGCCTCAACCAGTAAACTCAACGCGAATGCCGAGGGGGTGTTTACCTATCGCTCCGCACTGTACCTGGTCGACAACAACAACCGCTTTTACATTCCGACACCCGCAAGCATTAAGAAACTGTACCCTGCGCACCGGAAGCAGATCGACCAGTACCTGAAAACCAATCCGGTCGATTTTGTCAAAGAGCCGGACCTGCTGCGGCTGCTGGGGCATTGCGATGGTTTGGCGAATTAGGCAGGGCAACGTTTGAAATGGATTTTGTGTCAATGCGTATACAAAAACGTTAAACTACCGCGCTATGAGAAAATTAATGCCTGTGATCGTCCTGTTTCTCGTGTTCAGCTGCTGGCCGCCGGGCATGGACCCGGACCGGAAGGACGGTAAATTTCTTTCGGAAGTGCTGAACCTGGAAGAATTCAATTCGGAGTACGACGATTATAACTCATCGCTGCCGCAAAACCGCTCCGGCGATACACACCTGATATTTTCATCGAAACGGGCGCGCAAAGATGTTTTCAACCTGGTTTACTTCCCGGCGCATTTCACATACGGCAAACGGTTGAAGCTGGAAAAAGGAAAATCCCAACCGGGGCTCGACTACTTCGAGATCTACGACAATGCCGAGCATTTAATCGGCAAGGTGAATGGCAATTTCAATGTTTACGGCCCGCGCCTGATTTCGCTCCGACAGGATTTCGTCAATTACGGCACGAAAGACGACCTGCTTCTATTCTACGCGGACGACGCTTCCGGGAAAATGGACATCAAATATGCCAAACGCGGCACGTCCGATCCTGAGCCTGTGCAATACCTCAATTCTCCGGCGAACGATGCCTACCCTACTTTTTCCCGGGGGGGCGACCGCATTTACTTCTGTTCCGACCGCGACGGCAATTTTGACATCTACGAGGTAAAAATCCCGCGCAAAGAACGGGATACCGTCACGGTGGAAAGCCTGGTAAAGCCCTTGAAATACGAGATCAGGAAGGTGGAGGAGCTTTCGGGACCTTATAATGACAAATGCCCGTATCTGCTGTACGATACGATGGTTTTCGTGTCCGACCGCCCCGGCGGCCAGGGCGGTGAAGACCTGTATTACTCCGAATATAAAGATGGGAAATGGTCGGTGCCTGTCAACGCCGGACCGCGGATCAACACACCGCATAACGAGTACCGGCCCGTCCTTCCGGACATGTCGAATTTCAACTACACACTGTTACTCTTCTCATCCAACCGCCCCGGCGGTAAGGGCGGTTACGATCTTTACATGACAGGGCTTAAACAACGCTGGTAATATTATCCAATGACGGAGAAAGCCGCTATCGTCGCAAAATGCGACGATAGCGGCTTTCTTATTGACCGCGGGTTTACCACATGTAACCGAAATCATTAAATTATTTCACAAATAAATACCACACGCATCGCAGTTTCTTGTAGTAAAATTTCAATTTGCTATTAGAAGTAATTTCTCGTATTATAATTTACGTATATTTCGCCATGAACCGGACGATATCAGTTGAAACCATCTGTACTTCTCCTGACCCTGCCAGCCAATATCCTCCAAGCGAGCTGATTAATAGAGATTTACTAAAAAAACTACGTTATGAAAAACCTGGAAATGATCGGTGTTACTCCGATGGAGCGACCGGATGCAACCCTGGCCTTAGCGCTGTCGGAAGCCGGAGCTTTCCCAGTAATCCACCTCGGAAGAGATCAACAAATCGCTACGAACGCTCTGCAAAAGGTGGCGTCGAAAACCAAGAAAGCTTTTGGCGTATGCTTCGCCGACAACACACCGCTTAACATTGCATTACCTGAACAAGTTACACTAGCAATCCTACCATATGGCCTGACTTTTCCTAAACCTGCAGACACGCTTCAAATCATTATCCAGGTTACCAGTGTAGCCGAAGCGAAGCTCGCCAAAGCCGCCGGTGCGGCGGGGATTATCGCGAAGGGAAACGAAGGGGCCGGGGTCGTAAGCAGCGATTCTTCCTTCATTTTGTTTCAACGTATAATGAGGGAGGTTAGCGACATCCCGGTATGGGTGCAGGGCGGTATCGGCGTGCATAATGCCGCCGCCATCACCGCGCTCGGCGGACGCGGCGTGGTGCTCGACAGCCAGCTGCTCCCCTTCCCCGAATGTTCTGCCCCTGCCTCCCTGAAAGCGGTGAGCGAGAAGCTGAACGGCAATGAAACCCGCGTGATCGACGGTTTTCGTGTGCTTGTTAGGCCGAACTCGCCCGCATTGCCCGCTCAACCCGTGCGCGATCATCTGGACGGATTTCTGCACACGATCGACCTCGATCAAGGATACATTCCGCTCGGGCAGGACATTGCCATCGGCACCGACCTCGTCCGCCAATACAAAAAGCTCCCCCGGCTCGTTTTCGCGGTTAAGGAAGCCATGTTCGGGCATTTGCGGCAGGCCAAAAACCTGAACCCGCTGGCAGCAGACAATGCCCTCGCACAGGCGCTCGGCACGCAATATCCTATTGCACAGGGGCCCATGACGCGCGTGAGCGACGTGCCGGCATTTGCCCAGGCCGTAGCGAACGCCGGTGCATTGCCGTTCGTAGCCCTGTCGCTCCTGAAAGGCGACAAGGCCCGCGGGCTCATCCGCGAAACGCGCGCACTGGCAGGCGATAAGCCCTGGGGCGTGGGCATTCTCGGCTTCGCCGACGAGGCGTTGCGCGACGAGCAGCTCTCCTACATTACCGAAGAAAAACCGCCCGTGGTACTCATCGCAGGGGGGCGTCCGTCGCAGGCGAAGCCATTGGAAAAGCTGGGCATCAAGACATTCCTGCACGTACCATCGGCGCCGCTGCTCGATATGTTTTTGAAAGAAGGGGCCAAACGGTTCATCTTCGAAGGCCGTGAATGCGGGGGCCATGTGGGCCCGCTGTCCAGCTTCGTGCTTTGGGAAAAACAGATCAACCGGCTGTTACTGGAAGAGCAAACCGAGCAGCTTGAAGTGTTCTTCGCAGGCGGCATTCATGACGATTTTTCCGCGGCGATGATCTCCGTGATGGCCGCGCCATTGGCCGCACGCGGCGTAAAGGTGGGCGTGCTCATGGGCACCGCTTACCTGTACACGCAGGAGGCCGTAGCTACCGGCGCCATTCTGCCGCAATTCCAGGAGCAGGCATTGGAACATACCGAAACCGTACTGCTCGAAACGGCACCGGGCCACGAAACCCGCTGCCTCGAATCGCCTTTCGCCGCCGATTTCAATGCGGAAAAGGCCCGTATGGAAGCGGCAGGCATGGATAAGAAGGAGATTTGGGCCGAGTTGGAAAAACTCAATGTGGGCCGGCTCCGCATTGCCGCCAAAGGCATTGAAAGACAAAAAGATAACCTCGTAACCATCGCCCCGGACGAACAAATGAGCCGCGGCATGTACATGATCGGGCAGGCTGCGGCTATGCTCAACAAGGTCGTGACGATGCGCGGGCTGCACGAAAACGTGGCGACGGGACACTATGCATACATCGAAAAAGCGGCGCTGCCGAAGGCGCCGAGAAGGAAGAAGAAGGCATTGAATGTCGCCATTGTCGGCATGGCTTGCATTTACCCCGGCGCCCGCAACATCGAGGAGTTCTGGGGCAACATCCTGGCCGGCAAAGACTGGGTGACGGAGGTGCCGGACGATCGCTGGAACAAGGCGTTATACTACGACCCGACCGTTTCCGATGGCAGTAAATCACATTCGAAATGGGGCGGTTTTATTCCGAAAATCGACTTCGACCCGCTGGAATTCGGCATTCCGCCGCAATCGCTGGCGGCCATCGACCCTACCCAGCTGCTGAGCCTGCTCGTAGCGAAGCAGGCGCTCGACAACGCCGGCTACGGCGCGGATAACAACCGCGACAATGTATCGGTGATCATCGGCGCAGAGGGCGGCAACGACCTGGCCAACAACTACGGCTTCCGCTCGCTTTTCACACAATTTTTTGGTGAAATACCCAAAGAACTCGACGACGCATTGCCGAAACTGACGGAAGACTCGTTCCCCGGCGTGCTGGCGAACGTGATTTCCGGCCGCATTACCAACCGACTGAACCTCGGCGGCCGCAATTACACGGTAGATGCCGCCTGCGCCTCTTCCCTGGCGGCCATTGATCTCGCGTGCCAGGAACTGGTGCTCGGCCGCTCCGAAATGGTACTCGCCGGCGGCGCCGACCTGCACAACGGCATTAACGATTACCTGATGTTTTCCAGCACCCACGCGCTCTCCCGCAAGGGACGCTGCGCCACTTTCGACTCCGAGGCCGATGGCATCGCGCTCGGGGAAGGCGTGGCGATGGTCGTGCTGAAACGCGAGGACGACGCCCTGCGCGATGGTGATACGATTTACGCCGTCATCAAAGGTGTGGGCGGATCCAGCGACGGTAAGAGCCTGGGACTCACCGCTCCGCGAAAATCGGGGCAGGTAAAAGCATTGGAACGCGCTTACGATCAGGCAGGTATTTCGCCGGCCGAACTGGGCCTCGTGGAAGCGCATGGTACCGGTACCGTCGTGGGCGACAAGACCGAGCTCAGCGCTTTAACGGAAATGATGCTGGCCTCCGGCGCATTGACCAGCCAGACACACCTCGGCTCCGTGAAAACGCAGATCGGCCACACCAAATGCGCCGCAGGCCTCGCCGGGCTCATCAAGGCCACGCTGGCCGTATACCACGGCATCAAACCGCCGACCATCAACCTGAAAACGCCAAACACTTACTATAATCCGGAAACGAGCCCGTTCGCATTCCAGACCAAACCTGCGCTATGGACCGACAGCCGCCGCGTGGCGGGGATCAGCGCATTCGGTTTCGGGGGTACCAATTTCCATGCGGTCATCGAGAGCGCTTCCGGGAACAAGCCGAAGAAATCGGTGAAAGCATGGCCTGCCGAGCTGCTCGTCTTCCGCGGGGATACGCTGGAAGAAGCTTTGAAACTGGTGAAAGTTGCCCACGATATTCTCGAAAATGACGCGGTTTCGCTGCGCGATGTGGCTCATAGTTTGCATTTGTATTGCGAAAAGGCTGTGCAGGTTTGCATTGTGGCTGGGGATCACGGGGATGCGCTGGCTAAACTAAATAATGTTCTGGAAACCGGGCAGAGCCTGGCAACATCGGCGAACACCAGGCAGAGCTTGGCGGCATATGGGGGTATTTACTATACCAAAAACATCGAAGGTAAAGTAGCATTCATGTTCCCCGGGCAGGGCAGCCAGCGTGTAGATATGGCGCGCGACTTGTTTGTGGCATTCCCGGCAATGCGGAAGTTATTGAGAAAGCATCCTGCCTACCAGCAGATCATTTTCCCGGATGCTGTTTTCAATGAAGCATCGGCAAAGGCACAAAAGGAGAAAATCAAGGATACCCGACTGGCACAGCCGCTGCTGGGCGTCGTGGACCTGGCGATCGCCGAACTGCTCCGCGACCTTGGCATACACCCGGACATGGTGGCCGGCCACAGCTATGGCGAGCTGCCTGCATTGTGCTTTGCAGGGGTGTTTGAGGCCAACCAGCTTGTGCCGCTCAGCGAAAAACGCGCCAAATCGATCCTCGATGCCATCGGTGACGACAATGGAGCGATGGTAGCCGTGAACTGTCCCGAAGACGAGCTGACGCGCATTGTTTCGGAGATCAACCACATTTACCCGGTAAACCACAACTCGCCGCGGCAATGGGTTCTGGCCGGAACTACACCGGCCGTCGCCGAGCTGACGGCCAGACTCACCGAACTGAAAATTTCGTTCCGCCAGCTCGAAGTGGCCTGTGCATTCCACAGCCCGCTGCTGGCCGGCTCGAAAGCACTTTATACTGCTGAAATGCAGGATGTCGCATTCGCCGAACCTGCATTGACGGTGTGGTCGAATACGACTGCCGCCCCCTACCCCGCTTCGCCGGAGGATATCAAGGAGCGCCTTTCCGACCACCTGGTACGCCCGGTGCGGTTTTCGGAAGAGGTGGTGCAAATGTATGAGGACGGCGCCCGCGTATTCGTGGAAGTAGGCCCGGGCAAGGTGCTTACGGGGCTTACCAAATCGATTTTGGGCAAAGATGAGGTCTGCATTTATACCGAAGACAAGGACCAGACCGGCATTACGCAGCTCCTGCACGCGCTGGCGGGCTACATCGCCACCGGTCGCAGCATTGATTTTAACAAACTATTCGAGGACCGCGACGTGCGCGTGCTCGACCTCGACAAGCCGGAACAATACCGGAAAAGCATTACTACCTGGCTCGTAGACGGCCAGATGGCGCTTCCACTCCACGGAAAATTGCCCGAACACGGCGCATTGCCGGTGACCGAGCCGCTGAAACTGGCCGCATTCCAGCAGCCGACGATTGGGACCCCGGCGGCCGGTGCCGAAGCCGAACGTGTGGTTCATGAATACCTCAATAGCGTGAAATACCTCATTCAGGCGCAGCGCGATGTGGTACTGGGTTACCTGGGCCAATCGGTGCCGCCTGCGAGGAATATTGAAATTGAAGAACCGGCATTGAGCGGACTCGCGGCCAATGCACCCGCACCCGTTCCGATCGTGATCGAAAAAGCGGTGGCGGCCCAGGCGGCCGCCAAACCGGTCGTGGTGGACGTGAAGGCGTTGGTGATGCAGGTAATCAGCGATAAAACGGGCTATCCGCAGGAAATGCTCGGTATGGATATGGACCTCGAAGCCGACCTGAGCATCGATTCCATCAAACGCATGGAAATCATCGGCGAGCTCCGCAAACAGCTGGGCGGGTTCGATGCCGGCCAGCAAAATGAAGAGGCGGTGATCGAACAGCTGGCGGCGATCAAGACCTTGAACTTGCTCGTCAACTGGATCACCGAACACCAGCAGCAGGTTGCTGCGACCGTTTCTCCTGCACCACAAACCGCCGGCGTGCCCTTGAGCAAGCTCTCGATCACCCAGGACGGCGTGATCGAAGAATGGCCGGAAAGCCGCATTAAATCGGTGCTGCTGGAAGCGGTAAGCGCCAAAACCGGCTATCCGCAGGAAATGCTGGGCATGGATATGGATCTGGAAGCGGACCTGAGCATCGACTCCATCAAACGCATGGAGATCATCGGTGAGCTGAAAAACAATATCGACGGACTGATCCGGATTTACCAGGAACGCGGCGAGGAGCTGGTGGAAAAACTCGCATCCATTAAAACGCTGAACGGGCTGATCGACTGGCTGTCGGAAGCATTGGGCGGTGCGCAGGATTCTATTCAAAAAGCGGAAAGCCTGCATGTGGCGCCTGCCCCGAAAGCGGTTTTAAACGAAAAACTCTCGCGCCTCCGCTTCGAACTGGCACCCTCGGCCATCCCGGCGCTTAACCCCGCCGCATTGGCAGGCAAACGATTCGCGGTAACCGACGACGCGGGCGGTGTAGCAACGGCCATCAAGACGATTTTTGAGCAAAATGGTGCAGAAGTAAGCATCATTTCCACCGAAGATTCCCTGCAAGGGTTCGACGGACTCATTATCCTGAACATTTTCACTTCACGCCTGAAACCGACGATCATCGAATCGTTTTCGCTCATTAAAAAGCTGGATTTCAGCAAAGTGAAATGGGTTTACACCATTTCCGACACCCAAAGCGCGCTCGACAAAGACACCGACGTGAAGCTGCTGCGGCATTTCCAGGGTTATGCGGGACTGTTGAAAAGCCTCGATAAGGAATACGACCAAACCAAATGCAGGCTGGTGAGCATTACCTCCCAGCTTCCGGCCGCACAGGTGGCGGGCATTACTTTCAATGAAATCCTGCATACCGACGAGCCTTGCGAAGTGGTATATGAGGGCAGCCAGCGACAAACGGTGGAACTGGTCCGCTCCGAAATCGTTACCGGCGCCAACCCGGATATCCACCTCGACAAAAAATCGGTGATCCTGGCATTAGGCGGCGCACAGGGCATTACTTCGGAACTGATTGTGCGGTTTTCGAAAGACTACCCCTGCCATTACGTGCTCGTCGGCCGCTCCGCCGACCCGCGCCAGCACGCCGACCAGTCGCTGGCCGGTCTGAAAAACAGGGAAGATATCCGCAGACGCCTCATCGCGTCGGGCCAGCTCAAATCGCCTGCCGAGATCGAGAAGAAAACGGAAGAAATACACAAGGCCAACCAGATCCTCGGTACCATTTCCGCTTTGGAAGGCAATGGTTCGACGGTAAGCTACCATTCCATGGATTTGCGCGACGAAGAAGCGCTGATCGCGATGGTGGAAGGGCTGTACAGCCGGTTTGGCCGCATCGACGGCGTCATTCACGGCGCGGGGCTGCTGGAAGACAAGCTGTTCCATCAGAAAACACCCGAATCGTTCGAACGCGTGATGTCCACGAAAGTGACGCCGCTGCGGGTTTTGGCCGAGCATTTGAAAGACGACGTTCAGTTCGTGACCCTGTTTTCAAGCGTCGCCTCCGTATATGGCAGCCGCGGCCAAACCGATTATGCGGCCGCCAACAGCGTACTCGATAAATATGCCTGGGAATTGCGCAAGAAGATCAAAGGCAAGGTAACGGCCATTAACTGGGGCCCGTGGAAGGGCACCGGCATGGTGTCGCCCTCGCTCGAAAGGGAATACGAACGCCGCGGCATCCCGCTGATCCCGCTTGGAGACGGCATGGAAACATTTGTCAATGAACTCAAATACGGCACGGAAAGCCAGGTACTGATCATGGCTGAATAAGCGGCGGAAGGCGTTGAACAAATTGCGACCATCATGAAAAGAAATGCAGAGATTGCCGTTATCGGTATGTCGGGGATATTCCCCGGCGCGGGCGACCTTGACGCCTTTTGGGAAAACATCCGCACCGGGGTGGACGCCATCGAAACCGTGCCGGAAAGCCGGATGGACAACTTGTTTTTTGACGAAAAACAGGCCGGAGCAGCCACGGCTGTGGACCGCTTTTACTGCCGCCGCGGTGGCTTTATAGACAATTACGCCGATTTCGATCCGATCCGGTTCGGGATATTGCCGCTGGCTGTGGAGGGAACCGAGCCGGAGCAGCTGCTCGCGCTCAGCCTCGCCCACAAGGCGCTTGCGGATGCCCACGCATTCACCAACGGCGCCAATTTTGCCAAAACAGGCATTATCATCGGCAAAGGCAACTATACCGGCCCCGGCGCGACGCGGGCGATCGAGATCGTGCGTACCGGACAGCAGATCGTGGAAGTGCTCAAAAGCATTCTCCCCGACCTGAAAAACGAAGACCTCGAAAGAGTCAAAGCCGAATTTCAGCAGAAAAAAGGCCGTTTTTCGGCGGATACGGCCATGGGATTGATCCCTAACCTGACGGCTTCGCTCGTGGCCAACCGGCTGGACCTCGGCGGTACCGCGTACACACTGGACGCCGCGTGCGCAAGTTCGCTGCTCGCGATCGACCATGCCGTGCAGGAGCTCAACTCCGGCCGCGCCGATATGATGATCGCGGGCGGCGTGCATGCCAGCCAGAATGCGCCATTCTGGAGCATTTTCCACCAGCTGGGTGCATTGTCCAAAAACCAGCAGATCAGACCGTTTGACCAGCGTGCCGACGGGCTGCTGATCGGCGAGGGCTGTGGTTTTGTGGTATTAAAAAGACTATCCGACGCGATCGGCAACGGCGACCGTATCTATGCCGTCATCCAGGGCGTAGGCGTGAGCAGCGACGGCGCGGGGGCGAGCGTCATGAGCCCGACCGTGCACGGGCAGGTGAAAGCCATTCGCCAGGCCTGGGACATGGCCGGCATCGGCACCGACCAGATCGGCTACCTCGAAGCACATGGCACCGGCACGCCGCTCGGCGATAAAACGGAGCTGGAAACGCTGGCGAAGGTGTTCGGGCAGGGCGGTACCAAAGCGGGGATTGGCTCTGTCAAATCGATGATCGGGCACGCGATGCCTGCGGCGGGCATTGCAGGGGTGATCAAGACGGTACTTGCATTGTACCACGGGCAGCTGCCTCCTACCCTGCATTGCGAGGAGCCTGTGGAAGCACTGGCCGATACGCGGTTTGAGCCGGTAAGACAATTGACCGACTGGAATGCATCGGGCCTGCCGAGGTATGCAGGTGTGAATGCATTCGGCTTTGGCGGGATTAATGCGCACGTTGTCCTGCAAGGTTGGGACAAAAGTCCTGAGAATAAGACTACAAATGCCGTTTCAATCAACACAAATGTCCCCGCCCGTGACGAAGTTTTGCTCCTCGCACGCCCTACGCACGAGGCATTGCTGCGCGCATTGGAAAAAGGCGAAAAGGAGACCGGCACGGGACATCACCGGTTAGCCGTGTTCGACCCGACGCCGGAACGCATGGCGAAAGCGATTAAAATAGTTTCCAAAAACAATGTCTGGCGGAACAAGCAGGACATTTGGTACACAAACGAGCCCTTGCTCGCGAATGGCGGCAAAACCGCTTTCCTCTTCCCCGGCCTGGACGGCCTGGCGGGCGGGGAAATCGACAGCGTGGCGGCGTATTTTCAACTCCCGCGTTTTGAGGCAGGCGAAACCGGCGACGAGCAATCGGTGTTCAATACGGCCATGAAACTGCTCGAAAAGAGCCGGATACTCGATTCTGCCATTAAAAAGCTGGGGGTCGTGCCCGATATGAATGCCGGCCACAGCCTGGGCGAATGGCTCGCCGGCCGCTCGTCCGGATTAGCCTCGGAAACATCGGTATTGCAGCTGCTCACGCGCCTCAACCCGGAGCTTTTTGAGGTAAAAAACACGAAATTCCTCGCGGTAGGCTGCGGTTATGACCAATTGAAACCGTGGCTGGAAGGCAGGAAGGACATCTACCTGTCCATCGACAACTGCCCGCAGCAGGTGATCCTCTGCGGTACCATCGGTGCGGTTGAGGACTTTTCGGCCATTTTACGCACACATCAGATCTTCCATCAGCAGCTACCGTTCCAGTCCGGCTTCCACTCTCCTTTCGTAAAGGATAAGCTGGACCGGATACTGGACGGGCTGGATACGATGGAGTTCCAGCCGACGGCCATTCCGCTCTGGTCGGCCACGACGCTGGACATTTACCCCGAATCATTCGGCGAGATCCGCTCGCTGAGCGTGGAGCATTTGGTAAAACCGGTGCGCTTCCGCGAGCTGATCGAAAAATTATATGCACAGGACGTGCGGATGTTCGTGCAGGTAGGCTCCGGCGGGTTGGTCGGCTTTGTCGATGACACTTTGAAGGGCAAGCCATACAGTGCCATCACCTCCAATGTGCCGATCCGCGGCGGGTTGCAGCAGTTGCAGCGCGTGATGGCCGCATTGTTTGTGGAGGGCAAAAACGTTGACCACACGTTTATGGGCATTGAAAATCAGCCGCCTGTGCAGCGCAGACCGATGAAATTGCAGCTCGGTTCGCCATTTGTGACGGAGCTGGAATCTTTAAAAAAAATCACATTTACCCAGCCGAAAAAGGAACTCGCACTGGATGATATTGCAAGTCCGGTGATGCGCGCATTGAGCGCCAACCTCGACGAAATGGCATTGGTACAATCGGAAATCGCGGAATTGGTGCGTAACAGGCCGTTTGGCGCAACAGGTGCGCAGACTTCGGCCCAGCCTGCCGCTGTCAAGCCACCTCAGGATCGCCTGCCGCAGGAACGCCTGCCGCAGAATCGCCTCGCGTTCAAAAAGCAGCTTGATCTATCGTTGCAGAACAGCCCGTGGCTTATCGACCATTCGCTTTTGAAGCAAAAACCGGGCTGGCATTGCGTGGAGGATATGGATCCGGTGATCCCGATGACGATGATTTTCGAAGTGTTCGGCGACATCGCGCGGGAGCAGGCGCCTGAGCTCCGTGTGCAGAAGATCATGGCGATCAAGGTATTTCAATGGATGAATGTCGTGGAACCGTTCCGCGAAACCGTTACCGGCGAATGGAAAAGCCCCGACCGGGTTTACCTGGATCTTGACAAATACGCCAATGCGGAAGTGCTGCTTTCGGAAACGAAAGGCGTACCCGAAACGAATCGCTACGAAATCGGCGAATCGCTCGGTATCAACATTACGCCGGAGCAGATATACCGCGAAAATATGTTCCACGGACCGGCCTACCAGGGCATCCGGGAAGTGATTACCGTAGGCACAAACGGCATTACCGGCCTTATTTCCGGCGACGCGGGCAAAGGTTCGCTGCTGGATAATGCCGGGCAGCTGTTCGGACTCTGGCTGCAACTCACGCTCACGAAAGACCGCATCGCATTCCCGGTAAAGATCAACGAAGTGGAATTTTATGGTGAAATGGAGGATCAGCAAGGCATTTTCGAATGTACCTGCCGCCTTACCGAACTTACCGAAGATACCGCCACGGCCGATTTCATCCTCAAACGCGACGGCACAGTGTGGTCGATCATCCGCGGCTGGCAAAACCGCCGCCTGGAAATCGACGACAAGCTCTGGAACGTGTCTATGGCCCCGTTGCAAAATATATTATCCGACGAAGTGGCGCCCGGCGTGTTCCTCTTCCGCAATGCCTACCAGCGCGTGGTTTCGTGGGATTTTATTTTGAAAAGGTATTTCAACCAACCGGAAAAGCGGCACCAGCGTGGGCTGATGCCTAACAAAAAGAAGGAATGGATGATCAGCCGGGTAGCCGCCAAGGATGCCACGCGCATGCTCCTGCTACGCACACGTCACGAGGCTTGTTTCCCGATCGAGTTCGAAATCCGCTCCGACGAGGCAGGCAAGCCGTTCCTCGACGGACCGATGACCGGCGGCGTCCACATTTCACTGGCCCACAAGAACCTCGAAGCCGTGGCCATAGCCAGCGACAAGGGCCCGGTAGGCATCGATATTGAAGAAATACAGCCCCGGAGCGCCGGTTTTACCGAGATCGTTTTTACCCCCGCCGAACTGGCGCTGCTCGCAGGCCGCGACCAGGACGAATGGATGACGCGCTGCTGGGTAGCCAAGGAAGCATTCGGCAAAATGCTGGGGAAAGGGCTCATGGGCAACCCGAAAGCCTATCAGATTGAAGAGATTAAGGAAAATGCATTGCGCATTCAAAATACATGGATCAATACTATCAAACATTTTAACTACATCATCGGATGGACCAACTGATACAGGAAAACAAGCTGAGCAAAGAAGAGATTTTTGAAACACTCAACCAGTTTATCACCGAAGTGATCGGCGAGGAATTTGTAGAGGAAATGGATATTACGCCCGCCAGCTCATTTACCAAAGACCTTGAAATGGACAGCATCGAGATCGTCGCATTCTCCGAAAAAGTCAAAAACCATTTCGGCCCGAACATCGATTTCACAGGCTGGCTGTCGAACATGGACCTCGACGAAATTATCCGGCTGAAACTCGAAGATATCATCAATTACATCCGGGAATGCCAGTAATAGACCTGCCCAACATCCGCCTGCACGTACAGGAACTGAACCCCGGAGGCCGTGAGACGATCATCATGGTGCACGGGATGTTCAGTAACCTGGCCGTGTATTATTTCAACATCGCGCCCATGCTCGCGAAGCATTTTCGCGTGGTGCTGTTCGATATGAAAGGCCACGGCATGAGCGGAAAAGTGAAAACCGGCTATGACCTTACCTCGATGACCAACGACCTCCACGACCTGATGGACGCGCTCGGCATTGAAAAGGCGCACCTGGCCGGGTACAGCTACGGCGGGCTGGTGGCATTGAAAATGGCGGCACGCTTCCCGGAGCGCGTCGGCAAGCTGGCGATCATCGAGGGCCCCGACCCGAGCGAGCAGGAAACACTCGCGATCATCGATACGTACAGCAAGGAATTTTTGATCCACTATATCGAAAATTTCGCCGACACGACGCGCCTGCTGGCAGGGAAACGGCAGTTGGAAAAGAACCACCGGATGTATGAGTTTTTGTTCAACGAAACCTCCATCCGGTCGGATATGGAGGCGGAAAAGGCCTTTTTCAACGATCCGTCGGTAGCGGCCATCCCGCACGAAACGCTGTTGATCTATGGCGAGGATTCCAACTGCGTACCCTCGGGCCGCACGCTGGCTTCCCGGATCCCGAACGCCAAGCTCGTCCTCGCCCCCGGCGATCACAATGTACCCGTTCAGCAACCCGAAGTGATTGGGAAGGAATTGGAAAAATTCCTCAAACCGGGCCATCGGCGGTTGCTCGAAAAACACCCCGGCGCCCGTCGGCCGAGGCCAACGGAAATCGATTGAAAAATAATCCTATTGCCCCGGACTTCATTCCGGGCGCGATTCAGAAGCGCACAATAATCTGATACTGACCCGGAAAAATGTCAAAATTCGCTTTCATCGTCCCGCCGCTCACAGGCCATATCAATCCGACCCTCTCGGTGGGTGCGGAACTGCTGGCTTTGGGTCATGAGGTGGCGTGGATCAGCCTGGACGAGCAGTTGCAGGCGAAACTGCCGGAAGGCGGCCGGCTGCTCGTGATCCGCTACGACCAGGACGATTCCGAAAAAAAGGCCAATGCCGAATACCTGGACATGATTACCAAAAAGAACGTCTACGGTATCGAAAGCATTAAGTTCCTGTATGAAGAAGTACTAGTTCCCCTTAACCGCTACATGTTCGACGGGCTTATGAAAATCCTGCAAGCGTATCAACCTGACGTGGTCATCAACGACCACCAGGTTTTTGCAGGGGCTATGGCCGCGCATTTGGCGGATATACCTTACGCCACCTCGGTAACCGCTCCCGCAGCCGTTAAAATGATGGAAGATTTGCCAAAAATCCATGAATGGGAGACGCGGCAGATTGTCGCCCTTCAGCAAGAGCTCGGTATCGGAGGCGAAAAGAGCCTGGCAACTTCGGAGCTGCTGACGCTCGTGTTCACTTCCCGTGCATTCTTCGGGGAAATGGAACTGCCTCATCACTACCGCTTCCCGGGCCCGGTGATTGCTCGCCGCGCTGGCGACGTTCCCTTCGACTGGGGCCGCTTGAAAAGCCAGACAGTGCCCAAAATCCTGATTTCCATCGGTACCACGTTCGATCACCAGTTCAAAAAGGACTTCTTTTCAAAAGTAATCGAAGCATTCGGCGGCGAGGACGTATTTGTTGTCGTGGTGTCCGACGAGGCGTTGTTCGAAAGCTGGCCGGCCAATTTTCTGGTACAGCAGCGCATACCCCAGCTCGAACTGCTTCCCCATCTCGACGGTGTCGTCTGCCACGCAGGCCATAATACCGTCTCCGAAGCGCTGTCGAACGGCCTGCCGCTCGTAGTGATCCCGATCGCCTACGACCAGTCGCACGTGGCGGGGCGCGTGGTGGCGAACGGGTGCGGCGTGCGCCTCAATTTCAACCGTTTTAAAGCCCCGCACCTTAAAAATGCGGTCGGCGATATATTAAATGATCCGGGCTACCGGGCCGCGGCACAGCGCATCCGCCAATCGTTCGAAGAGGCAGGAGGCACTAAAACCGCCGCATTATGGCTCGATCAGCTACCCGTTAAAGTCTTTCAAAATGGCTAGATTTCTATTTGTAGTACCTCCTTTTTTCGGACATATCAGCCCCACCCTGAGCGTGGGGGCCAGCCTGCTCGCCAACGGCCATGAAGTGGCCTGGACAGGCCTCGTTCCCCTCGCCGACAGGCACATTCCCGACGGCGGGCGCTACATTCTGCCCGAAGCCGAACTCGCGCCACACCAGGACGAAATCGCGCGCATCCTCAAACGCCAGGACGACGGCCCGTCGCTTTCCGGCCCGGAAGTGATGAAACTCGCTTTGGAAGAAACCTACATCCCCTTCGCGCGGATCATGGTACCGGGCGTGATGCGGGTGACCGAAGATTTCCAGCCGGATGTGATCGTTAACGACTGCATTACCTTCGCTGGCGCGCTGGCGGCCCACCTCAAAGGCATTCCGTGCGTGACCACCACGCCCGTACCGCCCGACGTGATGGGCGACACGGCTAATTCGGCGCCGAAAATATTTGAATGGCAGCAGAACCTCATCCAGGGCCTGCAACGCGGGCTCGGCATTTATACCGACGAGTTCGTGATCCATTCGCACCAGATGAACATCGTCTTCACTTCGAAGGAATTTGCCGGTTTTCCCTACCCCGACCCGCATATGAAGTTCGTAGGCCCCGTCAAAGGCCGCCCCAACGACACGCCGTTCGACTGGAAAAAGCTTGAAAAAGCCACCGGCCCGAAGGTATTTGTCTCGCTGGGCACCTTGCTCGTCGATATTCGCAAAGAATTTTTTCTCAAACTCATCGAGGCATTCGGCAATGGGCCGATCACGATCGTGGCTGCTACCGACCCGTCGGTGATCGACGAATGGCCGGAGAACTTTATCGTGCAAGGCTTTGTGCCCCAGGCCGATATTATTCCCAAAATGGATGCGGTGATCTGCCACGGCGGGTTCAATACGGTGAACGACACGTTTATGAACGGCCTGCCGATGCTTATCACGCCCATTGCATACGACCATTTCCATACCGCCGCGCTGATCGAAAATGCGGGTTGCGGCATCAAAGTCCGGTACAAGCGCCTGCGCGTGGCCGATGTGCAGAACGCCATGCAGGAACTGCTCGAAAACCCGAAATACCGCCTCGCGGCGCAGCATATCCGCGATACCTTCACCCGGGCCGGCGGCAATGCGAAGGCCGTTTCGCTCCTGGAAGATTTCGCGCTCAGTCACACCGTCACCGAAAATGCCTGACCGATGAAACGCAACCTGCTTTTCCTGGAAAGAGTGCTGTTCGGCGACGGTTCGGAGCCATTTCATGGCGTTTATGCACTGAAAATCACTGGCGATCTCGACGCCGGACAACTGACGGCCGCATTGGCCCGCTTGCAGGAAAAGTACGCGATGCTGCGTACGGCAATCGGCATCGATGCGCACGGAAGGCCCTATTTCCACATGCCAATGGCCCGCCCCGCCATCCCGCTGCGGATCATAGAAAGGACCGGCGACGAGGATTGGAACCATGAAACCGTTCATGAACTCGGCAAGTCGTTTGATATAGCCAATGGCCCCCTGCTGCGCATTGCCTGGCTGCGCTCGGATCGGGTCTCGGACCTCATCATGGCCTTCCACCATTGCATGTGCGACGGCGGCTCTGGCGTGGCGCTCCTCACCGATCTGCTGGCATTGCTCGACGACCCACAGGCCGACATCGGCAAAGCACCCGCGTTCCAAAGCATCAGCGAGCTGGTACCCGCCGAAATCCTGAACAGCCGCCGAAACCGTTTCAAGGCAAGGCTATCTGCCGCCCTCGTACATGCCGGGCTTTCCCTGGGCTCATTGTTTATTTCAACCAAAACAAAACCGGCACCGCGCGCAACCGACTATCTGATCAACTGGAAACTGGATGCGGAGCGGTCGAAGGCCCTTTTTGGCTATTGTAAAAAAGAAGGAGTGACGGTCAATACCGCTATCGGGCTGGCCTTGCTGGAAGCATTCAAAACTGTCAACGGCGCCGGGGCGCATGGTAAGGCCACCTGCCCGGTGGATATTCGCCGGTACATGCCCGAAGTGAAGCGCGATATGCTCTTTTCCTACGGCCTTGCATTGAATATCGGGCTCGCGCAATCGATCGGAAACAGTTTCTGGGAAAAAGCGAAAACATTACAAACACACGTTTCCGCACAAATGGCCAAGCTGAACCCGTATGAATTTACGATGATCATGGAGGCTTCGCACGGCTCTGTGCACAAGCTCCGCCGGTTTCTGACCTATGCCAAGGTGGGCAACGACTTCATGTTTTCCAACATGGGCAAGCTCGATATTCCGGCCCAATACCGGCATTTCAGGGTCGATACGATTTACAGCCCCACGGTCATCGGCCCGTTCGCAAACCCTAATACGATCATTACCACCACTTTCGGCGGACAAATGGATTTTTCATTTGTCTCCAACGAGCAATTTCTCCCGCGCGAAACGGCCCTGCAAATCCGCGACATAGCGATGAAAATCCTCTTTGAAACCGTTACCGAGCCCGACCCCGTGCGTTTATGAAAAGAAGAATGGGTTTCCTGGAAGCTTCCATGTACGCGGGCGCGGACACACCCGTGAACGTCGTGTTCCCCGTTCAGGTAACCGGGCATTTCGAAGAGGGCGACGTGCGTAATGCATTGCAGAAAATCCAGCAAAAACACCCATTCCTGCGTGTCGCGGTAGAAGCCGACGCCCACGGGATTCCCTGGTACATCACCGACGATGGGATCGCACCCATTCCGCTGCGGGTCACGGAGAGGCATGCTGAAAATACCTGGCTAGCCGAAACCGACACCGAATGGGGCACCCCGTTTGATAAACCGCACACACCGCTTGCGCGCGTCGTATGGCTGCGCTCTCACGGCATTTCGGACCTGCTGTTCGTCTGCCACCACTGCATTGGTGACGCCACGTCCATCATCACGCTCATGCGCGAGCTGCTCGAATGCCTCGCCGACCCGCTCACCGAGCTTCGGCCCTACGCGGCCTTTTCGCCCGAGCGGCTGGTACCGGATGCCATTCGCCGCAATGCCTTTAACCGGCTGGCCGGAAAGGCGGTCGCAGGCATTACCAGCCTGTTCCTGCTGGCGGTTTCGTGGATGAAACCCGTCGTCAAAGACCGGTTCTACACCATCCGCTGGAAGCTCGGCGAAGATGAAACAGCTGCATTGCTGGCCGCCTGCAAGCAAAAGGACATTAACCTCAACGCCGCGCTGATCCTAGCGTTCATGCGTGCATTCGAACGGGCACGCAGCGTGCGCACGAGCGGACGGATGTTCTCGTCGGTGGATATGCGCCGCTTTTTACCGGAAATCGCGCGCGACCATTTGTTTGCATTCCCGTCGATGGCGGGGTTAAAAACGCCGGGTGACACCGGCAGCTTCCGGGTGCAGGCAAACGCGCTGAAAGAGAAGCTCTACAAACAAATTGGGCAAACCGACGCGCCTAAACTATTGTTTTTCAGCGAATACCTCGTACCGCTGTACCCGCGCAGCATCCGGTATGCCAGAGCGGGAAAGGGAGGACATGATTTCGCATTTGCCAACATAGGCCGTATTCCATTAAATGATACCTACGGCCCTTTGCGGGTTACCGAAGTACGCAGCCCGCTTTCGCGTTTTCCGATGGGGAATCCGTCGAAGGTGTCGGTATCGACATTCGGCGGGCGCATGGATTTCGCATTTCACTCCGAAGAGGGCTATCTCGCCAAAATGGATAGCCGGCAAATCGCCGACATGGCGATGGCATTACTCAGCAAGCAATTATTGGAACCCATACCCATCACCATTCCGGATTGAGATGAACAGACAAATGATTGTCGGGGAGCGAATCATGTACGCCGACGGCCTGGCGGCGGTCAACTGCGTTTTTGCAGCCACTTTGGAAGGAAATTTTTCTTTCCAGCAAATGACAAATGCGCTTGTCAAAATACAAAACAGGCATCCATTACTACGCGTGAATGTGCAGCGAAACGAGAAAAATGTCCCGGCATTCGTCACCAATCCGGATATTTCACAGATCCCGATCGAGATCATCGAGCGGACATCCGACATACAGTGGCAGGAAATAAGTCTGCGCGAATGGCACAGGCAATTCAACCTGGAAAAAGACCCGGCAGCACGACTCATCTGGCTGAAATCCGACACCCTCTCCAACCTCTTGCTCGTATGCCCGCATTGCGTCTGCGACGGCTCCGGGTTCGTGACGCTCATGCGCGAACTGCTCACGCTGCTCGACGATCCCGATCTGGAATTACAGCCCTATGAAGGTTTTCAATCGGCAGGATCGATTGTGCCAACGGAAATTAGTACCAATAAAATCATCCATTGGAAAGGCAAAGCATTCTCCTGGCTGGCGAAAGGCCTGTTTTTTGTTCTTAATCCGCAGCCTGTCGCCCGCACCGGCAAATATTACTATCTCACCCACACGCTCGACCGCGAAACGACTTCAGCGCTGGTCAGCAAATGCAAGGAAGAACAAACGACCGTCCAGGCCGCATTGTGCACGGCATCGCTGCTGGCGCACCATGCAGTGAGAGGTAAAGAATCGCGCAACAAGGTCATCAGTCCGGTCGATATCCGCCGGTACCTGCCCGAAATCGGCCGCGACCATTTGTTCGCATTTGCGCCGATCGTAGAATTGTCGATCACGCCCAAAGACGGCCAAACCCGCTTCTGGGACGAAGCGCGGCACCTGAAACAAATGCTGGTCGAAAAAACCGGAAAAATCGACGCGGCGGAAATGATATTCGTCACCGAATATTTCCACAATTCCACCCCCGCGCTCCTTCGGCACATGCGCGCCACGAAGGGCAGCCACGACATCACCATCTCGAACATGGGCGTCCTCGACATACCGGCTTCTTACAACACATTCCGTGTGAGGGCAATCCACAGCCCCTCCGTGGGGTTCCCCTGGCGCAACCCCAACACGCTGGTAATAAGCACGTTCAACGGCCGGATGAACCTGTCCTTCTGCTCGCACGAAAGCTTTCTCCCCCAACTCGACGCGGAGAAGATCTGCCGGGAGGCGATGTGGGTTTTGTTGCAGGATATCCCGGTGGCGACTAGCTAGCCCTATTCCCCTTCAGCAACATCGTCATCGCGTCGTCGAGCGAGCCGGCGCGGTTTACTTCGCCGGAGTTGACGAAGAAGATTTCGTCGGCGTTTTCGATCGTGTTGAGGCGGTGGGCGATGATGACCTGCGTGGTGGAGGCGGGGAGCTGTTTCAGGATGTCGCCGAGGAGCTTTTCTGTCACCGTGTCGATATTAGCCGTGGCTTCGTCGAGGATCAGAAGCTCGGGGCTGCGCAAAACGGCCCGCATGAATGCGATGAGCTGCTTCTGGCCCAGACTCGTGCTGTCGCCGGTAGCGGATACCTTTGTTTCGAGGCCGTCTTCGAACAATGCGAGGATCTCGCCCAGGTTAGCGCTGCGGATCACCTCTTCCAGCTTTGCATTGGAATACTCCTTCAACTGCTCGTTGCCGTACAGGATATTATCACGGATCGTGCCCGAAAACAGGAACGGCTCCTGCAAAATGAAACCGATCTTCTGCGTACGCTCTTCGGGCGTGTACGTGCGGATATCGCGCCCGTCGAGCAGGACGGTACCTTCGCGCGGGTCGTACAGGCGGGCGATGAGCGAGGCCGTGGTGGTTTTGCCGCCGCCGGTCGGGCCGATGAGTGCGTAGGTTTTGCCGCGTTCAAGTTTGAAATTGACCTGGTGCAGGATTTCGCGGCTGTCGTAGCCGAAACGTACATCGCGGAATTCGAGCAACGCGCCGTCCGCGTCGTGCGTGGTCCCGGCGAGTGGCACGAGGTCGGTTTCGAGCGCGAGGATTTGCGATATGCGGTCCCAGCCGGCCATTGCCACCTGGAAACTCGCCCACAATGCCGCCAGCTGCCGTAGCGGGTTGTAAAAATTCACCGCGTAGGCCAGGTAACTCACGAGCAACCCCACGCTGAATTCGCCGACGCTGATCAGGTAAATGCCGTAGGTGAGCACCACCAGCTGCGCCACATTGGAAAAAAAGGAATATGTAGGCAGAAAAATGTTGTTCGCCAGACCTGCGCGGATGGCCGTGCGGTAATTATCGAGGTTTGCCACCTGGAAGCGCTGCCGGAAATAATCCCGGCGGTTGAAGGCGATCACGACTTTGAAATTGTTCAAACTCTCCTGGATTTCCGCGCTCAATGCACCCGTGCTTTTCAGGTTTTTAGCGTTGGCCGACTTCACCCAGGGCGATAGTACCAATGTAAATATCAGGATCACCACAGCCGGTGCCAGCGCTGCCCCGCCGAGTTTGACATTAATCACCAATAAAAATATCCCCGCCCCCAGCATCGTGAAAATGCTCCCGATAAACTGCATGAGCGATTGCGAGAAAAACTGGTTCAATTTATCGGTATCATTGTTGACGCGCGAAATGAGGTCACCGGCCTTGTTTTGGTTAAAAAACGCGACCGGCAGTTGCTGTAACTTGTTGAAAATGGCATTTCTGAGCGTAAAGAGCAGGCGTTGCCCTACCCCGCCCATCAGCTTGGTTTGCTGGTAGGCCGTAGCAAGTCCAAGCAAATACATCGCCAGCAGAATGGTGCCAAAAACGAGCAGCCCGTGGAACTGCTTCGTCACCACGTACCGGTCTATCGCATGGCCGATCAGGTACGGCCCGAACAAATTCACGGCCGTATTGAGCGTAATGGCCCCTATCGCCAGCGTGAGGTTTCCGCGTTCGTGGGAGATCAGCGTCAGCAACTTTCCGAGCCCCTTCATGGTGGAAGTTTTCTGCTGTTCCTCCGAAAGTTTGTTAAGATCGTACTTCATAGTTGCTGGTACTTTGTTGCGAATTGTAAATCTGAACGTACTCAGGGCTCGTCTGCATCAGTTCCTCGTGGGTGCCGCAGCCGATGAGCTCGCCTTCCATAAGCACGGCAATCTGGTCGTAATGCTCGATCGCCGCGATTTTCTGGGTCACCGAAATGAGTGTAATGCCGGGGTAATTCCGCTCCACGTTCGCCAGGATTTTCTTTTCGGTATGGGTATCCACGCGTGCCGTGAAATCATCCAGGAGCAGCACTTTCGGGTTCATCGCCAATGCCCGCGCGAGCATGATCCGCTGTTTTTGCCCGCCCGAAAGGCTTGCCCCACGCTCCGAAACGACGGTATCCAGGCCTTCCGGCAAGGTTTCGATAAATGCGGTGAGCTCGGCGGTATCGATCGCCCGTTGCAGCGATTCGTCCGTGACGGTCGTGCTGAACGCGATGTTTTCGCGGATACTCATATTGAATATAATGCTGTCCTGAAACACGAAACCGACCTGCCGGTGGAACGACTCGCTGTCGTAATGGTCGATCGGATACCCGTCGAATTCGACGGTGCCTTCCTGCGGGCGGTTCAGGCCCGTGAGCAGGTAAAGCAGCTGCGTTTTTCCCGCTGCCGTAGGCCCGATAACGGCAATGCGTGACCCGGCGCCGATTGCCAGGCTCACATCCTTCAAAGCAGGTTTCTCTCCGTAGCGCACCGTTACGTTCCGCAGTTCGATGCGCCCTTCCAGCAATGCCTTCGAAGTGCCCTTTTCCACCGGATCATCGGCATTCAGCACGACCGAAATGCGCTGAAACGAGGCTGTGGATTGCGCAATGACATTGCTCATGAAACCGATGACGAGGATGGGGAATATCAGGATGGCGAGGTAGCTGTTGAATGCCGCAAAACTTCCGAGCGTCATATCGCCCTCGATCACGAAATGCCCGCCCAGGACGAGGATCGTCAGCATGGACAGGTTGGCGGTAAACGTTACCACGGGGATCAGCCCCGCAAAGAGGCTCAGGATAGCCAGTCCGAAGCCTTTCGCTTTGGTATTGGCCTCCAAAAATTTGGCATATTCCAGCTGCTGCGAGTTCACGACGCGGATCAGCGCCGAGCCCAGGATACTCTCGTTGATGATCTTGTTGAGCCAGTCGATCACCTCGCGGCTTTGTACGAACAGCGACCGTACCTTCTTCAGGGTAAACGCGAACATCCCGCCGATGACGGGAATGATCGCCAGGACCGTTAATGCCAGTTTCCAGTTAATGCTCAGCAGCAATGCACTGGCGCCCAGGATGATGAATATGGAAGAAACGATGGCAACGATCGCCTGCGAGACGAACAGTTTAATGGAATCGATATCGCCCGTGAGGTTGGTCAGGAGCTTGGCGGCGGTAGTATGCTCGATAAATGCGTGGCTTTGCCGCGAGATCTTGTCCGACAGCCGCGTACGCAGGTCGCGAGCTACTTTTTCGGAAGCGTAGGTCTGGATAATGCTTTGCACGTAGGCAAATACAAACACGAATATCACGGCGGCGGTGAATTCGACGAGTGTCGTATGCAGGTCGAAGCGTTGGTGCGTATAGTCGTCGATGCCGTCGGCGACCAGTTTCGGCAGCCACAGGTTCACGCCATTGCTGAGCAATGCGGATAGCAGCAGCAGGATGATCAACCCTTTGTACGGAGCCACGAGGCTGAATATGCCCGGTTGCTTGGGAGTGGCCGGATCGGCTTTTTCAGACATATGGGTTTAGTATTAATTGCAGCGACAAATATAGCAAGGTATGTTTTTGAATCGCTGCCCGCTGTCGTGGTTAAATTTTGGTTAAATTCCGCCCGCTCTTAAACCACGCCCCATGCGATTCCTGAACCTTCTGATCCTGCTAATCCTTATTGATGCCGGCGCCAGCGCCCAAAACCGCCGTTTACCCAATATCATTTACATCTACGCCGACGACCTCGGTTACGGGGAACTCGGCTGCTACGGCCAGCAGAAGATCAAAACGCCCAATCTCGACCGGCTCGCCCGCGAAGGAGTGCGCTTCACGCAGCATTATACAGGTACGCCCGTATGCGCACCCGCACGCGCGATGCTCATGACGGGCAAACACGCGGGACACTCGGCCATCCGCGGCAACTTCGAGCTCGGCACTTTTCGCGACGACGAGGAACGCGGCCAAATGCCGCTGCCCGCGAAAGAATTCACCGTGGCCGAACTGCTCAAACAGCAAGGCTACGCCACCGCCCTTACAGGCAAATGGGGCATGGGCATGAACAACACCGAAGGCACGCCCACCAAACAGGGCTTCGATTACTACTACGGCTACCTCGACCAGAAACAGGCGCATAACCTCTACCCGTCGCATTTATGGGAAAACGACCGCTGGGACACCCTTGCCCAGCCCTGGCAGGATGTTCACCGCAAGCTCGACCCGGCTACGGCCACCGATGCGGACTTCGACTCATTCAAAGGCAAGGAATACGCGCCCATGAAAATGACTGAAAAGGCATTATCATTTATCGAACGGAGCAAAGGCGGGCCGTTTTTCCTGTATATGCCGTATACCATTCCGCACGTGTCATTGCAGGCGCCCGATGATTATGTCAAAAAATATGTCGGGCAATTTGATGAAAAACCCTACTACGGGGAAAAGGGGTATGCTTCCACCCAATATCCGCTCTCGACCTATGCCGCGATGATTACCTATCTGGACGACCAGGTGGGCATTATTCTCGATAAACTCAAAGCCCTGGGGCTGGACGACAACACGATCGTCATGTTCAGCAGCGATAACGGCGCTACTTTCAACGGCGGTGTGAATGCGCAGTTCTTCAACAGCGTGGCCGGGTTGCGCGGTTTGAAAATGGATGTGTACGAAGGCGGTATCCGCGAGCCATTCATCGCCCGCTGGCCCGGCAAAATCAAACCCGGACGTGTGAGCGATCACATTTCCGTTCAGTACGACCTGCTGGCGACCCTGGCGGAACTAACCGGCCAGTCTGCCCCAGCGACGGACGGCATTTCGTTTTTACCGGAATTGCTAGGCCAAACCAATCGCCAGAAAAAGCACGCTTACCTCTATTTCGAATACCCCGAAAAAGGCGGCCAGATCGCTATCCGCATGGGCGACTGGAAGGGCGTCAAAACGGACCTGCGCAAGAATCCCGGCAATGCATGGCAGCTTTTCAACCTCCGCACCGACCGCAGCGAGACGACCGACGTGGCAGCAAAACACGCGGATATCCTCAAAAAATTCGACGAAATCGTCTTGAAAGAACATCAGGAGCCTGCCAATCCGGCCTGGCAGTTTGTGCTGCCGGTGATTGAAGCGAGCAACAACACCCGCTAAGCAACCATTGAAACTATCGGCCGGAAATACTACATTGGGCGGATTTTGAATCATCACTCATTACTACCAGGTAATTTCCACTACCATGATTAACCAGGACTACGATCTGATCGTTATCGGCTCCGGGCCGGGCGGGTACACCGCGGCCATCCGGGCCTCACAGCTGGGCTACAAAACAGCCATTATCGAAAAGTACAACAGCCTGGGCGGCACCTGCACCAATGTGGGCTGCATCCCCGCCAAGGCCCTGCTCGACAGCTCCGAACATTACCACGACGCCGAAACACGTTTTGCCAGCTTCGGTATCCAGGTAAAAGGGCTTTCGCTCGATGTGAAGCAATTTTTCGGGCGTAAAAGCGAGGTCGTGTCCCAGAATGTGTCGGGCATCAACTTCCTCATGAAAAAGAACAAGATCGCCGTCATCTACGGCACGGCGCGGTTCGTTTCCGATGACCGCATTGCCGTGAAAGCGGCCGACGGCGCCGAGCAGGAGTACCAGAGCAAGTACACGATCATCGCCACCGGTTCCAAGCCCATTTCCCTGCCCAATGCGGTGATCGACAAGAAACGCATTATTTCCTCCACCGAAGCATTGTCGCTGAACGAGATCCCGGCCACGATGTCGGTGATCGGCGGCGGGGTGATCGGGGTCGAAATGGCCTCCGTATATGCGCGCCTCGGCACAAAAGTGACCATTATCGAGTACGCCGCCAACCTTGTACCGACGATGGACAAGGAGCTCACCACCGAACTCAAAAAAATCCTGACCAAATCGGGCATCGACGTACTGCTCAGCCAGCGCGTCGATTCGGCCGTGAGCGACGGTAAAAAAGTGACCGTCAAATACACCGGCGCGGACCAGAAACAGCAGGAAATAACGACCGACTACTGCATGGTGGCCGTAGGCCGTCGACCTTATACCGAAGGGTTGGGCCTGGAAAACACGTCGATCCAGAAAGACGACCGCGGCCGCATTGTAACTAATACCGCCTTCCGGACCGCCGCGCCCAACGTGTACGCCATCGGCGATGTGATCAAAGGCGCGATGCTCGCCCACAAAGCGGAGGACGAGGCCATTGCGGCGGTGGAAGGCATTCACGGCCATGCGCACGAGATCAATTACGACCGCATTCCGGGCGTCGTGTACAGCTGGCCGGAAGTGGCGAGCGTAGGGCTCACGGAGGAGCAGTTGAAAGCGCAGGGCATTCCTTATAACAAAGGCAAATTCCCCTTCTCGGCGAGCGGCCGGGGCCGCGCTGCGGGTGATACCTCGGGCTTTGCCAAGGTCCTTTCCGATCCTAAATACGGCGAAGTGCTGGGCGTCCACATCATCGGGGCCCGCGCCGCCGACCTGATCGCACAGGCCGTGACCATCATGGAATATGAAATCACCGATCTCGCCTCGGCTACGATCTCCTACGCCCATCCCACTTACGCGGAAGCGTTGAAAGAGGCGTTCCTGACGGCCTCCGGGCGCGGGGCATTGAATATGTAATGTAATGGCGCGAAGCAGGGGCTTCGCGCCATTACTCCACCGGAAACGGCCCTTCGTCGAACTCCTGCTCATGATACCCTTTGCTTCCTACCTCGCGCGCCAGCGGGCTTCTGAAATCCGCCCCCTCGCGCAGGCACCGCAGCACATGCGCGAAGTCGTACGCAGGCGCCCACCCCAGCTCGCGCCGTGCGCGCTCGTTCACATACACCCGATCGATTTCCGGGAAAATTTTCCAGCCCCGCGCGTCGAATAGCTCCTCGCATTCAGGGTACACCGAGCGGATCACTTCCGGCGCATTGACGTGCAGTTGCGGCAAATGCGCCGGCAAAAACGGCGTGGTGGCCGAAATAATGTATTTGCCGAACCCGATCGGACCGGCTTTTTCCATGGCTGATAAATGCGCCGTAACGGCATCGGCCATGTCGACGCGGCGGTACAGGAGTTCTAATGCCTGCACGTTGGACGTTTCGAACAGGCGCCGCGTCTCGGCGTTGTCGTCGTCTTCGGGGAAGAAGCGCGAGGTGCGCAGGATCAATACCGGCAGCTTGCTTTTCCGGTGAAAAAGCTCGCAGAGGCTTTCCGCAGCGAGTTTGGTGACACTGTAAATATTTTTGGGCTGCGGGATCACGTCTTCGGTAATCCAGGCGGCCGGCTCGCCTTCGGCGGGGTTCATGGCTGCGCCGAATGTACTGGTGGTACTGGTAAACAAAAATGCCGAAACGCCTTGTAAAACCGCTTCTTCGAGCAAATTGAGCGTGCCTGTGATATTGGTATCCACGAAATCCTGCTTGCTGTGCGTCGCCACGTGCGGCTTGTGCAGGGTAGCGGTATGGATGACGGTACGGATGCCCTGCATGGCTTTGTGTACAAAATCCCGGTCTGTAATACTGCCGACGAGGTCGGTGTAGGGCGACTGCTGAATGTCCAGCCCGGTGGCGGCGGTGCCCTGCGCGCGGAAGGTGCGCATCAGCGCCTCGCCCAAATGCCCTGCGCTGCCTGTTACCAAAATAGCCATGATCGAATCGATTTTCCTGCAAAGGTATGTGCGCCCGGTATCGAAAAATATTGGGATAGCCGATAAAAACATTGAAATTTGTGCATGGCCTATATCATTGATAATGAATCGTACCGGGAGATCGCGGGCAGGAAGTTTCTTTCGCAGCCATCGGTGGATACCTTCGAGCACGATGCGCCTCGAATACCTTTCGTGAACCATCGCGTGAAGAATATTTATGCCCGGAATTTCGGCATTATCCGCTTCCAGGCCGATTTCATGGAGGATATGCAGATCCGCGGTATGAAAAGCGACCCGCATATCAGCCTGCATTTCCAGCTGGCCGGCCATTCCAATGCCCGCTTCCGCGACATTCCGGGCGAACACCCGCTGCGTCCCGCGGAGTACAATATTTACTATTCCGAAAATTTCGATTCCGATATTTTCTATAACCGCCAGAAAGGCTTCGAGTACCTGGCGCTGATCCTCAAAAAAGAGCATTTACTTCAATTTTTACAACAAAACGGCAGCCCGGTGAAGAAGCTGGAAACCGCTTTGGAACAAGGCCAGTCGTTCGCACTTTTCAGCAAATCGGCCCCCGTAAGCGCTGAAATGCACGCCGTCCTGCAACGCATCCTGCACGTGCCCGTCGCCGACGATCTTTCTGAAATGTACCTGAACGGCAAGATCCTCGAACTGCTCGCATTGCAATTGCAGCAGTACCGCGAGGAAAAAACAGTCGGCCAGCTGCGCCCGGACGCCGCACGCCACCTGGACGAAATATTTGAATACCTGAATATCCATTACCTCACGACGCATTCGCTGGAAGATGTTGCCGCCCATTCGCCGCTTTCGGAGCACCAGATCCGGGAAGGGTTCAGGCAGCGGTACAACACGAGTGTATATGAATTGATCCACGAAAAAAGAATGCTGCATGCGCGGCAAATGCTGGATAGCGGCCTTACCGTGGAGGAAGTGGCGGAGGCCGTCGGCTATGCCAACGGGAGCAATTTTATCCAGGCATTCAAAAGGAAGTTCGGCATTACACCTAAACAAATGCAGCTAGGGCGGCTGCGGTAAAGCTCATATCATCCATTTCCGCTCGGTGGTGAACGAAATCGTGAGCCACATTTTGTACTCGCCGCGGATGCGGTCGTACAGCTCCTGCCGGATCCCGTCCAGCTCCTTCACCTGCGTATGCGCGAGCGCTTCCGGGAGCAGGAAATCGATTTCGATCGTGTAGCTGCCGCCCGTTTTCGCTACGCGCACATATTCATCGATAAAACCGTAGCGCTTAGAAATGCCCTCCGCTTCCTGGTGGATCATTTCTTCCACCTCGTCGTCCGGTGCGAATTGCAGGAGTTCACGGATATTTTTCCAGAATGTCCCCACCGGAATCCGCAGGAAAAGCAGGGAAATGATGATGACCATGCCGGGGTCGAGGTACGGGATGAGAAATGCCAGTGAGGTGCCGCGCAGGAAATAGCCCAGCGACAGCACCACGAGCACGCCCGTACTCAGCAGGGCATCGAGCTGCCATTCGGTGGCTTCGATGCGCAAGTATTCCGACCGGATCTGCAGCGCCATTCTCCGGAAATACAGCCATAGCAAAAAACAACCTATGATGGAGGCGATCAGGTAAGGCAAGGCAATGTCCAGCTCGACAGACTTGCCACCGGCGATAATGTCCATGACCGACGTGGCCAGCGAATACAAACAGAGGAAGATGATCACTGCCGATTGGAGCGTCATCGAAAACGGCTCGAACTGCGCGCGTCCGAACGGAAGATCGTCGTCGTCGGGCTTTCGTACGAAGTTGTTTACCAGCAGCGACACGCCTGACAGGCTGATGCCGACCATAGAAAAAAGGGCATCGAAAATGATCGATTTCGAATCGCCGAGAATCCCTACGACAATGGCCCAGATCGTGAAACCCGAACCGGTAATGATCGAAAGCTTGATGAGCCGTCGTTCCCTGAGGCGTTTTTGTCTCTCATTCATAGCAGGCGGGCAATGGCAAAAAGCACCCTATACCGAACAGGTCCCCGCCGCCGGAAGTGCGCTTCTCATGATTGAAATACAAAAAATCATGAAACAGACGGCAGCTTATAGCCATTATGGTATTCTTTCGCGATGAGTTTGTTGGCCTCGGCATCGGTAAATTTCCCTTTTTCCTTATCCCAATAAATTTTCTTGCCCGTTCGGTAAGCGATATTGCCCATTTGCGAAAACACGGCAATGTCGGAACCGACCTGGATCGGCGCATTCAGATCGGTCATTTTGCGGGATTTGACTACTTCGATAAAGTTTTTCGCGTGCAGGTCGAGCCCATTATCTTCGGATTTGCGGAACGGAACGGCCTCCATACGCTTGCCTTCCGGAATCACTTCCCAGCCGTCGCGGCTCAGCACGAGCGTGCCGTTGTTGCCGATGTAGGCAATGCCGTGCTGACGGCCGTAGGGGCCACCATCGATGCCCATCGCGTGCTCCCACTGGATATTGAAGTCGTCGAATTCAAACACGGTTGTGAGCGTATCGGGCGTTTCGGCGCCG
The DNA here is from genome assembly GCF_000382205.1 of Dyadobacter beijingensis DSM 21582. Lineage (GTDB taxonomy): Bacteria > Bacteroidota > Bacteroidia > Cytophagales > Spirosomataceae > Dyadobacter > Dyadobacter beijingensis. The sequence continues at coordinate 1,267,920 of NZ_KB907786.1, read as the reverse complement.
GAATCCTGGTTGGCAAACTTGCCGCCGGCCGCCATGATGCTGTTTGGATTGGCGGCTTTCATGCCCAGCAAAGCGTAGTCGAGCAAATGCACGCCCCAGTCGGTCATGAGTCCGCCGGCATAATCCCAGAACCAGCGGAAATTGAAATGGAAACGGTTGGGGTTGAACGGCCGCTTCTGCGCCGGGCCGAGCCACATATTGTAATCGACACCGGCGGGCGGGGTACCATCCGGCAATTTGCTGATCGGGTTCACCCACGCAAAATAACCCCAGACTTTCACCAGCCGTATTTTTCCGAGCTGCCCGGAATGCACGAATTCGATGGCGTCACGGAAATGTTTCTGGCTCCGCTGCCATTGGCCCACCTGCACCACGCGGTTATAGCGCTGCTGTGCGGCGACCATCGCCCGGCATTCGGCGATGGAATTCCCGATCGGCTTTTCTACATATATATCCTTGCCCGCCTGGCACGCTTCGACCATCATCAGGCAATGCCAATGGTCGGGTGTACCGATCACCACCGCATCCACATCCTTGTCGGCCAGCAGCTGCCGGTAATCGCCATAAGTCTTGATTTTGGAACTGCCGCCCTTCGCCAGCTCGGCGGCACGTTTGTCGAGCACATTCTTATCGACATCGCAAAGCGCCACGCATTCCGTGCCCGGATTTTTGAGGATCGCATTCAAATCCGCCCAACCCATCCCATTCACCCCGATAGCCCCGATGCGGATCTTGTCAGCCGCCGGCACAGACGCCAATGCAGAAACCGACGAAGGAACAATAGCCGAAAGGCCGGCACCAGCCGCTATTGCGGAGGCAGTATGAAGAAAATCGCGACGGGAGTGGGACATGGTTTTGCTGGATTGAAATGAACAGACAATTGAAATTTCAAGTCACAACAAAAACAATGGTCTAGTGAAATTATACTTAGCTCAGGACGTGTTGAGTTTGGATAAACATTGAAAAAAAGCTACCGAAGGATAAAGCGATTGCAACAGGCTGCCATGGTTTTGTTAGGTTCGTCCTTTCACCACACACTTCATTTTTGATATCCTTCCATGTTATTGAGCAAAGCTGACGAAAATCTGGATTCCGCGGGAATTTTACAGCCGTATGCGAATGACGGACAGCACTTCGCCATATACCAGCGCGGCGCGAAGGTTTTAGTTTCGCGCCGCGGGCAAGTAGTGTCAGAAGGGGTTACGTGGAGTTGTTACTATGCTGTGAATCAGCCTATCCAGCTCTTTCTCCATATCTTTCAGGCGAGCGAGGATATTAATGTCGCGCGTGGCAGCGTAGGAATTCTGCAAATCCCTCACTTCCTTGATCCGAAGGGCAAAACTGAGGAGCGTCATGGTCCGTTGAATTGGTGTAATGGAAAACTTTGCAAAGAAAATGCGAATCGGGCATCCGTGTAATGCCTATTACATATTATAATAAAAATCTAATCCGCGCATCCGTCGATTTAAAATGCAGGTCGTCGATTGCCGGTTGATCCGCTACCGCCTGGCCGTGTATGTTTGAAAAAACATTCCGAGCCGCAAGCGATGATGCCCCAAACACCCTTAAAAACCCTGCTGATACATCCCTATCCGGTCGAGCGCGAGGCTTTGAGCGCGTGGTTCGGGCGAGAATCCGGCATTCACCTGACGGCTACCCTTCGCGACTTACCGGACCTGCCCTGCCCGGTGCTGGATGCCGCCCACCTGGTTGTCGTGTTTGACTATGACATGGAAAAGCTGCCGTCGCGCATCACCCACTTACGCAAAACCTGCCCGGGCCTGCGTTTTGCCGTCTTCCGCCCCGGCGGCGCGCTCTCCGACATCCGCGATCTCGTGTGCGCAGGCGTAAGCGCCATTCTCGATGCCGCTTCCGACACCGACGAGTGGTACGGCGCCATCCGGGCCATTGCCCGCGGACAGATCTATTTCGACCAGCGTATCATGCAAAATCTCGCCGCACTCACCGCTCCTCACCGCGATTTCGGAACAACCACTGAAACCGACCACCCGCTCAGCCTGCGCGAAATGGAGATCCTGGCCCTCGTCGCCCGTGAATATTCCACATCCCGCATTGCTGCGGAGCTTTTTATCAGCATCAAAACGGTAGAAACCCACCGGCGGAACCTGTTCCAGAAGTTGCACGTGAAGAATGTGGTGGGATTGACCAAGGTAGCCATGCGGTTAGGGGTGCTGGGGTAATTAATACCCCCATAAAAAAGCCCGGAACCGGGCTGGGGGCCGTGGTGTCCGGGCAGGAATCAACAACAAAAAACCAAATCTTCCGCTAATATAGGTTGGCGGAATAGGGGTCGACAATTTGATAATCCTTCGGTAGAAATGGGATTTCTAACGGTAAAGCGATTATATTGGACGTGTCCACGACCTTATTTCAGCATGAAGAAAATCGCATTGTTCCTGATCCTGGCGGTGGCTGGCGCGGCTTGTCGCAAAACGGCAGAGCACAAAACGGAAATCGCCAAACGAGATACGACCATTACCGTCGAAAACTCTTTCACCGAGCTCTTTATCGATACCGCGGCGCTTGCCTCGTACGTGTCCGCGCATACACTCGACGATAGCCTTACGGCCAAGCTGCGCAGTTTCTACAACCACCGGAATTACCAGTACGCGTGGTTTTTCCCCGATGGCGTGGCCGAGTTCGTGCCTATTTTCAGGAGTTTGCGCAATGATTTCATTCATTATTCGGGCGATAGTTCGCTGTATAATGCGGCGCTCGACAAGGCCATCGATTCCCTTTCTCAGCTGAAAAAAATCAGCCCGGATAATCAGCTCGTCATCGATACGGAACTGGCGCTCACCGAGCAGTTTTTCCGCTATACCGACCGCGCGTATTCCGGCGATCACCGTATTAACACCCAGGAACTCAACTGGTTTATTCCCCGCCGGAAACTCAATCCGGAGGTTTTCCTGGATTCGCTTTTAAAGAACAAAGGACAGAACGTGGCCGCTTACGAGCCTGTGAACAGACACTATAACCTTCTGAAAGAGAAAGTCTTACAATACTACTCGATCACACAGAACGGCGAACCCGCCACCGTGGATACGGAAAAGAAATTCCGCGAGGGCGACCGCGACACGCTGATTGTAACCCTGAAAAACCGGCTGCATTTGCTCGGCGACCTGCCCGGGCCGGATAGTACCAAACTGTTCGACACCACCCTGACCAGCGCCGTGAAGCACTTCCAGCAGCGCGTGGGCCAGAAGCAAACCGGCGTCACCGGCCCCGCATTTTTTAAGGAGCTGAACGTCCCGATCGGTAGCCGCATCCGGCAGATGCTGATCAATATGGAGCGCATTCGCTGGATGCCTGCCGCCCCGCCGACAGACTACATTTTGGTGAACATCCCTGAATTTACGCTGCACGCCTATGAAGCTGGCAAATTGTCATTCGATATGGTGGTTGTCGTGGGTTCCGAGGCTAATGGTACTGTCATTTTTTCAGGTACATTAAATCAAATCGTATTTAGTCCGTACTGGAACGTGCCTGCCAGCATCCTTAAAAAAGAAGTTTTGCCCGGCATTAAAAAGAACCCGAATTACCTGGCACGCCACAATATGGAATGGAACGGCGGCTCGGTGCGGCAAAAACCGGGCAAGTCGAATTCGCTTGGGCTGGTCAAGTTTTTGTTCCCGAACAGTTACAGCATTTATTTCCACGATACGCCGAGTAAAAGCCTGTTTAACGAAAGCCAGCGGGCATTCAGCCACGGCTGCATCCGGCTGTCGGAGCCGAAAAAAATGGCGGAATGGCTGCTGCGACGCGATAGTACCTGGACGAGCGAGAAAATTACCGCTGCCATGAATGCGGGCAAAGAAAAGTACGTGCGCCTGCGCGGGAAGAACGAAATCCCGGTTTTTATCGGCTATTTCACGTCGTGGGTGGACCAGCACGGGAATCTGCAATTCCGGAAAGATGTGTACGGGCACGATCATAAGATGGCGGAAAGGCTGTTCGGAACGGCAGAAATGCCTGTGGCCCAGGCAGTCGACCGCTGACAAGCCCGAAACGCAGATGCGCCCGGCATGGTTTTAGTCGAACACCGGACAAGCGAAGGTAACCGGGATGTTACCGGCCGGCGGATTGTTATTGTGAAAAACCCGCAGTACCTTTGCTAACATCGTTAGGTAAATCTTGAATTACCATGGGAATCCTCGAACGAAAAATACGGCAGAAAGAAAATATGCGGACCAATATCCTGGCGGTAGCCTTGCAATTGGTCAAGGAAGAAGGTTGGCAGTCACTGTCGATCAGGAAGATAGCCGATGCCATTGAATACAGCGTACCGGTGATCTACGATCACTTCGAAAATAAAGAAGCGATCTTGTTTGAACTTTCTATGGATGGTTTCCGGTTACTCGATAGATTGCTGGAAAAAGACAAGCGCAAATACGCGGAACCGGAAGAACGGCTAAGGGCCCATGCCGAAACTTACTGGAACTTTGCATTTAAAAATCCCGAATACTATCAGCTCATGTACGGTTTGGGAATGCCCTGTTCAAGCCCGGGCAAGGCGAAACCGGAATTTAACAGCTTCCGGGACCACATCGGTGAAGCCATCGAGGGAATCGTAAAAGAGAAAAAAAATTCAGAAGAGGAAACTTGCTTTAAAATTCATGCGTTGTGGTCGGTACTGCACGGCTTGATTTCAATCGTTATGATGCGCTGCTCCGATATCGACGACTCTCAAATGAACAAAAAAGTAATGGACGAATCTGTTGACGCTTTCATCAAAAACCTCTGATTATTTTTTTCTCACTAGGTTAACACCGTTAGTAATAATAACTTCACTACCTATTCATAATTAACTGATTATCACCGCAAAAGAAGTCCACATCCATGAAAAAGGTCCAATTAAAAACAGCAAAAAGGCTAACTGCACTCCTATTTCTAGCCGCAGGTTCCGCTGCAATTTACAGCTGCGGATCGTCCACTGCCAACGCGCCCGCTACCGCACCGCCCGCCCAGGCGCTACCGGTGTTAGAGGTGAGCGACCACGAAGTTACTTCGCACCGTGAGTTTACGGCTTCCATTCAGGGTAGCCGAGATATCGAAATCCGCCCGCAGGTGGATGGTTACCTGGATCGTATCTCTGTCGACGAGGGTGCTTATGTCCGTAAAGGTCAAGTGCTTTTCCATATCGATGCCCGGCCATACGCCGAGCAGCTGAACAATGCGAAAGCGATTCTCCAATCGGCAAAGGCTTCACTCGAAAGCGCTTCGATCAACGTGGAGAAACTAACACCGCTAGTTGCTAACAAAGTTGTTTCCGACGTTCAGCTGAAAACTGCGAAGGCTGCATATGATGCCGCGAAGGCGAATGTTGCCCAGGCGCAGGCTGCCGTGGATGCCGCGAAGATCAACGTGGGGTACACTTCCATTACGGCACCGGCCGACGGCTATATCGGAACGATTCCGTTCAAAACCGGCAGCCTCGTGGGCAAAGGTACCACCGACGCGCTGACCGTCCTTTCCGAAACGAAAGACATTCACGTATACTTCTCGATGAGCGAGCTGGATTTCCTCGATTTCAAGCAGGAATTTGACGGCAACACCATCGAACAGAAGATCAAACAGATCCCGGCTGTGGAACTGGTACTCGCCGACAACAGCGTTTACCCGCAAAAAGGAAAAGTCCAAATCGTTGAAGGCCAATTCGATAAGACCATGGGGGCGATCAACTTCCGCGCGACTTTCCCGAATGGGAACGGCTTGCTGCGCTCCGGAAATACAGGCAGGATCCGTATTCCGCACAAGCTCGCGAAATCGGTACTGATCCCCCAGGAAGCGACTTTCGAATTGCAGGACAAGGTGTTCGTTTACACCGTGCTCGACAGCAACAAAGTGGAAGGCCGCCCCGTGACGGTTGCAGACCGCAGCGGACGCTACTACCTGATTTCCAAAGGTTTGAAGCCGGGTGAAAAGATCGTATACGCCGGTATGGACAGGCTTAGAGACGGAATGGCCATTGCGCCGCAGAAAATGTCGATGGACAGCCTGCTGCACGCCAACCCGATTTAAGTACCAGGGCGCAAAAGGTTTACAACTATCTACACCAATTGACTGAGCACCATCGCGTTGCAAAATGCGATGGCCAGCTCCCGCTTTGCCAAAACACTCGAAAATGAGCCCCGCGAACGGGGACAAATCCAAATTTTATGTTTCAGAAATTTATTGAAAGGCCCGTCCTTTCGACGGTAATATCCATCCTGATATTACTACTCGGGATCATATCGCTTACCACACTGCCCATCACCAAATTCCCCGATATCGCGCCGCCTACCGTACAGGTAACCGCAGTATACCCGGGTGCGAATGCCGAGGTGGTGGCCCGCGCCGTAGCGACGCCCATTGAAGAGGCCGTGAACGGGGTCGAGAATATGACCTACATGACGTCGTCGTCCAACAACGACGGTACCATGGCCCTGAACGTGTACTTTAAACAGGGTACCGACCCTGATATCGCCGCGGTGAACGTTCAAAACCGCGTTTCAAAAGCTGTAAGCCAGATTCCGCAGGAAGTAGTGCAAGCCGGTATCTCTACGCAAAAGCAGCAGAACTCGATCATCATGTTTGTGGCGCTTTCGAGCGAAGACAGCACTTACGACGAGACGTTCCTTTTGAACTACATTAAAATAAACCTCGTACCTCAGCTCCAACGTATACCGGGGGTCGGTCAGGCGCAGCCGTTCGGCACGCGTGACTACTCGATGCGCATCTGGCTCAAACCCGACCGCCTGGCGGCATTGGGACTTTCGCCTCAGGAAGTGACCGGCGCCATCCGCGAGCAGAGCCTTGAAGCCGCTCCGGGCCGTCTGGGCGAAGCGAGTAAAGAGGTTTTTGAATATGTTTTGAAATACAAAGGAAAACTCACGCAAAACAAAGAGTACGAGGACATTATCATCAAGGCAAACAGCGATGGTTCCGTCATTCGCCTCAAAGACGTTGCACGGGTTGAGTTCGGTTCTTACACCTATTCTTCCAATGGTAAACTCGACGGTAACGCATCGTCCGGTGTGGCTGTGTTCCAGACCGCCGGTACTAATGCCAACGACATCCTGATCCAGGCCGAAAAACTCGTGGGCGAATTTTCTAAAACGCTCCCCAAAGGACTGAAAACGACCATTATGTACAACTCGAAGGACTTCCTCGACGAGTCGATCAACCAGGTCCGTTCGACGCTTTTGGAAGCATTCATCCTCGTATTTATCGTCGTATTCATATTCCTGCAAGATTTCCGTTCGACATTGATCCCGGCCATTGCGGTACCGGTGGCGATCGTCGGTACGTTCTTCTTCATGCAGCTCTTCGGATTTACGATCAACTTCCTGACTCTCTTTGCGTTGGTACTCGCGATCGGTATCGTGGTGGATGATGCCATTGTCGTCGTCGAGGCCGTCCACTCGAAAATGGAACGAACGAACCTGGGCGCCAAGCCCGCCACTATCGAGTCCATGAATGAGATTTCGGGCGCGATCATTTCAATCACCCTCGTCATGGCCGCGGTTTTCGTACCGGTTGGTTTCATGCAGGGACCAGCGGGGGTATTTTACCGGCAGTTTGCATTTACATTGGCCATCGCCATTCTCATTTCCGCATTGAACGCGTTGACACTCAGTCCTGCGCTTACTGCGCTTTTCCTGAAAAATCCGCATGCGGAAGAAGGGCATGACGGTAAACGCAAGGGTTTTGCAGCCCGCTTCTTTGCCGCATTTAATGCAGGTTTCGAATCGATGACGGGCCGCTACGTGAAAAGCCTGCAATTCCTGATCCGCCAGAAATGGGTAACCATCGTTGGGCTGATCGTGATCTCGGGCACGACGTTCTGGCTGACCAAAACGACTCCTACCGGCTTCATTCCTACCGAAGATCAGGGCTTTCTCCTGTACGCGCTCAACACGCCTCCGGGCAGCTCGCTCGACCGCACGTCGAAAGCGATGGCGCAGGTGGACAGCATTGTGAAAAAGTCGCCGATCGCCGACCACCGCTACATCGTGGAAGGTATGAACATCATTTCCAACTCGAACGCGTCGCCTTACGGGGTAGGGTTCATCCGCATGAAACCGAAAGAGGAACGCGGTGAGGTACAAGACTTTAACCAGATCGTAGGGATGATGTCGCAGCAGGTGCGGTCGGTGAACGACGCGAATGCGTTCTTCTTCACCTTCCCTACCGTGGACGGGTTCGGTAACGTCAGTGGTTTCGAGTTTATGCTCCAAGACCGTGGAAACGGTTCTTTGGAAAAGCTCAGCACGACGACCAACGCATTCCTAGGCGCATTGATGCAGCGTCCTGAAATCGCTTATGCATTCACTACTTTCGCAACCGGTAACCCGCAATTTCAGCTGGAAATCGATAATGCCAAGGCCAAACAGCTGAATGTACCTGTGAACGACCTGCTGCAAACGCTGCAAATCTACTACGGTTCAAGTTTCGTGTCGGATTTCAACCGGTTCGGTAAGTACTACCGCGTGATGGCGCAGGCCGACCCGCTGTACCGCCAGAACCCGCAGTCGCTGGATGGTATTTATGTTAAAAACACCGAAGGTGAAATGGTGCCGGCCAACCAGCTTGTGAGTTTGAAACGCGTATTCGGGCCTGAAACCGTGACCCGCAACAACCTGTACAATGCCGTAATGATCAACGGAACGCCGAAACCGGGTTACAGTACCGGTGACGCCATCCGCGCCGTGCAGGAAACCGCCGACAAGGTTTTGCCGAACAATTACAAAACGGAATGGACCGGTATGACGCGTGAAGAGATCAACTCGGGCTCGCAGATCATTCTGATCTTCGTATTGAGTTTGGTATTCGTATACTTCCTGCTCGCAGCACAGTACGAAAGCTACATCCTGCCGCTGGCCGTGATCCTGACAATCCCGCTGGGTGTATTCGGATCGATGGTATTCATCAACTGGATGGGCATTGAAAACAACATTTACGTGCAGGTCGGTTTGATCATGCTCGTGGGTCTGCTCGCGAAAAACGCGATCCTGATCATCGAGTACGCCGTTCAGCGCCGCGAGGCGGGGATGAGCATTGTCGACTCCGCATTGGAAGCGTCGCGCTTGCGTCTGCGCCCGATCCTGATGACCTCGTTCGCATTCATTGTGGGCCTTTTGCCGCTGATGCGTGCAACCGGTGGGTCAGCGCTCGGTAACCGTTCGATCGGTACCGGTGCCGTGGGCGGCATGCTTACCGGGGTGATCTTCGGTGTGTTCGTAATACCCGTACTGTACGTGATCTTCCAGTATTTGCAGGAAAAAGTCGTCAAAAAACCGGTTAAACCGGAACTGGCCGAGGCGGAAGCGCACTAGTCTTTTTATTAGAATAACATCATGAAAAATACATTCAGATTAACGCAAATACCCGTTCTGATCCTGCTGGTAACCCTACTCGCCTCTTGCAAGGTGAGCAAGGACTACCAGCGCCCGGAACTGGCACTGCCCAATGAATACCGCAATGTACCTTATGGCGACACCGCCACCATCGCGGACATGGGCTGGAAGGAATTCTTCCCCGATACCACGCTGCAACACCTCATCGAACGCGGTATTGCCTACAATTATGACCTGCAAATCGCCCTGAAACGCATCGATATCGCGCAGCAGCAAGTGAAACAGGCCAGAATGCTGCAACTCCCCCGCCTCGACCTGCGCGTGGCCGGCACGTACAACCGCCCGTCGAGCAACAGCTTGAACGGGATCAGCGCAAGCAGCTTCCTCGGTGCGAAACACATCGAGAATTACATTGCCGGTGTTGACTTGTCATGGGAAGCCGATATCTGGGGCAAAATCCGCCGCCAGCAGCAAGCGACCATGGGCCAGTACCTGCAAACCTACGAGGCGACCAAAGCCGTACAAACCCGACTGGTAGCCGACATCGCCAGAGGTTTTTTCAATCTGTTAATGCTGGACAAACAGCTGGAAGTGGCGAAACACAACCTCGAACTGAGCAATAACACATTGAAACTCACAAACCTGCTGAAAGACGCCGGCGAAGTGACGTCCCTCTCCGTGCAGCAATCGGAAGCGCAGCGCGAGGCCATTGCGTTGCTCATCCCGCAACTCGAACAGGACATTACCATCCAGGAAAATGCATTGCAGGTCCTGACCGGACAAATGCCCAATGCCATTGAGCGGAAGGTTAAACTCGCTGATTTCAAGGCGAACGACAGTCTCGCTACCGGTGTTCCTGCCGCATTGGTAAGCCGCCGTCCCGATGTGCGTGCCGCCGAAATGTCGGTACTTGTTGCCAATGCGCAGCTCGGTGTAGCGCAGGCGAGCATGTATCCGTCGCTCATCATCTCCGCCAGCGGGGGGATCGAATCGTTCAAATCGAGCAACTGGTTCAATATTCCGGGATCGCTGTTCGGCATTGCTGCCGGTACCATTGCCCGGCCGATATTTGCCCGCCGCCAGCTGAAAACCAACCTGGAAGTGGCCAAAATCGAGCGGGAACAATCGGTACTCGAATTCCGCCAGTCGGTACTGAATGCCGTCGGCGAAGTTTCGAATTCATTGGTCCAAACCAAAAAACTGAAAGAGCAGGAAGCGATCGCCAGCAACCAGGTGAATATCCTGACGCAGGCTATTTCCAATGCGCAATTGCTTTACCAAAGCGATATGGCCAATTACCTGGAAGTGATCACCGCGCAAGGCAATGCCTTGCAGGCCGAACTCAACCTCGCATTCATCCGCAGCCAGTCGCTCGTAGCGCGGGTAGACCTCTACCGCAGCCTGGGCGGCGGTTGGAAATAATATTCCAAATCAGACTGGTACACACTATGGATAAGCATCTTTGTTAAGTGTAGTTAAGCGCAAAAAGCCGTCAGACAAGATCCGACGGCTTTTGTATTTATAAGCACCCATTAATATTCTCTATCGGCTATTCTCGTTCGATGTTCACCGTGAGGTAATGCGGCAACGTTTTCATCGCCACCTCTAACGACACAGTATTTCGCCGCTGCGTTGCCTTGTCGGGCAGGTAATAGTTGTAGTTTTTAAAAAGATAATAGGCAATGGCGCGGTTGTAGTCGTCCAGGCCGGGATCGGTGATCATGTCCATGATCCTCGCCTCCATTTCCTTCGCATTCACGCTCTCCGTAATCGACCGCCCGATCCTGCCTACCGACCCGAAATAATGGTTGCCGTTCACATTACCGGCCCGGAGCACGATGCCCATCATGAGGTCGGGCACGTTAATATCCAGTACTTCCAGCTCGCGGATGTACGTTTTCCGGCCCTCCTGCGCCCAGCTTCCGTCGGAAACACGTTCGAAATAGTCGTTCATGATATCGAGGTGCGCACGGAGGAAAATGTCCCATTGGATCGTTTCGGCCGAAAGGCGGGCAATGTTCATGGCATGTATGCGCGGGCTGTCGTCCATACTGCACCCGCCTACGACAATGCGGTTGCGTTTGAGCTGCAATGCGAGTTCAGGCGAATGGTAACGTTCGATGTACTCGTCGATATAGTCGTTGTCGCTGCCGAGCTGCTTCGCTTCCTCCACCGCGGCGGCAAACAGTTCCCTGAACTTCGACGACGCTTTTTGCAGGCTATCGACGCGGTGCGCGCGCTGTGCTTCCCATGCATTGCTCGCTTCGACCCATTCCTGTATTTCCTTGTCGGTCATTTTTTGCTTCCCTCTTTGTCGCGGGAAAACTTCCAGGATGTATCCATTCAGCGCGTCGGCCGCAGGGTGCAGTTTGGACAGGTAAGTCCTGCCTGCATGCTCCGCCTTTTCTGTAAAAATCCGGCTTGTCGTATCCACGAGACAGTCGACGTACTGAATCCAGCGCCCGTATTTTTCAGGAATCGGCCTCTGGGCAGGGTTTTCCGTAAAATAAAAAGCCTGCACGCTTCCCTCGCCGTATTTGTCAAAACTGGTTACCCATTTGCCGCGAAGATCGCCCAAAGCCTCGGCAGTATCTTTGGGCACTTCAAGACTGTAAGAGCCCTTTCCATTGACATTTGAAAAGGCAACGATCGGCTCGTGCGTTTTGTAATCCTTGCCGTCGTAGGCGACGGTTAGCAGATCGGGATCGACGGTGGCCATCGGGTAACGCGCCAGGAAACGGTCGTAGGAAATCCCCGCCTCCATATCGGCCAATGCGGTTTTCGATTGCAAGCCTTCGAGCGAAATGTGATGCGCCCGGGCCTGCGGTTTGGAAAGATAAACCTTGTTGAGGTCGCAAACCTTGAATTTCAGGTTCAGCGAATCGACGATATGCCGGAGCTTGTTCATGGCCGAAGCCGGGTAGAGCATATCGTCCGCGGGACGATCGGTTCCGGGCTTTTGGTAATTGCCGGTCAGCATGACCAGCGAGATAGCGAGTGCGAAGAGTGGTTTCATGATGGCTGGATGGTTAAGCGTAACACTATTACATCGGGAAGAGCGGGACGCGCCGTCGAAAACGCGTCCTGCCCTAACGCCATCACGAAGAAGCAAGGTTTTTGTTATTTAAACAAGAATTATATAAAATTTAATTATATATCTCGAAGCCGTCGTCCACACCCATGATCACCGTCGTGGCGATATCGATAAACAGCCCGTGCTCCACTACGCCAACAATCCGGATAAGTTGCCGGGCCAGCTCCCGCGGGTCTTCAATCAACCCGAAATCGCCGTCAATAAGCATATTACCCTGCTCTGTAACGAGCGGCTTGCCTTCCACGAGGCGTATCCGGCCGATACCATTAAGTTTTTGTATTTGTGCCAAAACATAGTTCTGTGCGTACGGGACCACTTCGATCGGCACTGTAAATTTGCCCAGCAGCCCGACTTTCTTCGTTGAATCCGTAATGATGATCTCCGCCTTCGACAGCGACGCTACCACTTTCTCTTTCAGCAAAAAACTCCCGCCGCCTTTAATCAGCTGCAAATCCTCTGTAAACTCGTCCGCACCGTCGATGGTAATATCGATCGAATCCACATCCTCGATTTTCAGCAATGGAATATTTAGCGACTCCGCCAGTTCGCGGGTCTTTTCGGAAGTCGGGACGCCTTTGATATTCAATCCATTCTTTACCAACTCCCCTATTTCAGCGATGGCAATATATGCGGAACTGCCTGAGCCGAGGCCGACGATCTGGCCGTCGGAGAGGTATTTGACCGCTTCTTTGGCGGCTAGTGTTTTTTCGTGTTTGAGGTCTTTCATTTTAATATTTCAAATGCATATACCCTAAAATCACCATTTAGCCCGCTCATACTGTACCGGCCAGGCAATTCCTTCTCTTAAATCGCGCGCGGCTTCCAGCGGGAAATAGGGGTTCCGCAAGATTTCGCGGGCCATGATGATCATGTCCGCATCGCCGTTCACGAGGATGGTTTCGGCCTGGGTGGCGCTCGTGATCATTCCGACGGTGCCGGTCAATATCCCGGTTTCGCGCTTAATGCGGGAGGCGAATGGCAGCTGGTACGCCGGCCCGACGGTGATGTGCTGCGCCAGCGACAAGCCGCCGGTCGAGACGTCGAGCAGGTCCACGCCCTTTTCTTTGAGAATGCCTGCCAGTTGTACGGATTCGTCGGTATTCCAGCCGCCTTCGACCCAGTCGGTGGCCGAAATCCGGGTAAACAGCGGCAGGTCGGACGGCCAGACGGTCTGGATACCGTCGACAATGCGGAGGAGCAAACGGATGCGGTTTTCGAAGCTGCCGCCGTAATCGTCGGTGCGCTGGTTGCTGAGCGGCGAAAGGAACTGGTGCACAAGGTAGCCGTGCGCGGCATGGATTTCGATTACTTTGAAACCGGCCTGCAAAGATCTTTTTGCGGCCGCTGTGAAATCCGCAACGATTTTATCGATTCCTGCTTCGTCCAATGCGGCCGGTTTGGGGTAAGTATCGGAGAACGGTATCGCCGACGGCGCGAATGTCTGCCAGCCGCCCTCGCTCGCAGGCACTTCCGCGCGGCCTTTCCAGGGCACGGCCGTACTGGCCTTCCTGCCCGCATGGGCGAGCTGTACGCCTGGCACGCAGCCCTGCGCGCTGATGAACGCGGTAATCTGCGAGAGCTTTTCGAGGTGCTCGTCTTTCCATATACCCAGGTCTTCCGGCGAAATGCGTCCTTCGGGCGAAACCGCTGTGGCTTCGGTAATGATCAATCCGGCACCCCCGACGGCCCGGCTGCCCAAATGCACGAGGTGCCAGTCGGTGGCGAAGCCGTCGACGGCCGAGTACTGGCACATGGGAGAAACAACGATCCGGTTTTTGAACTGGATGCTTTTGATAGTAACAGGTGAAAATAGCTTTGACATGTTGGTGAGGTTAGATCTGGCTAATATAGAAACTAATTCACCCTACCTGCCCGTTCCCGCTGATTTTGTCTTTTCCCGTGCGAGTGTTGTACGGATCATCTTTTCACGATCAGCAGTGTATGCCGGTACTGATGGCCGGTGGCCGCAACTTTCACCGTCACCGGAAACGCCTTGTCCTCCCGCGTGGTGGTAAACGGGAATTACATTGCTTTCACTATTCTCTTTTTCTTCCGAACGGATTAATTCCCGCTAATCAGGCGTCAGGGCTGCGCCTGGCTCCTGCGCCCTGCGCAGCCGGTCATATAAACTCAGCAGGGATTGGACAGTGAAGGCTCCGGACCGGGCGACAATTTCCGATGATAATCCAGCTCACCGGGCGCAAAATCGGTTTGATGAAGCAGAATATCGCCAGCATTTGATTTTACCTGACCGTAAACGAATTGATTGATCTGCACAATTACCTAGAATGCGAATGCAAACCAAAACTTATAAATCCATAGTTTTTCGCCCATTATACCGACACATTTTAAATGATCATCAAATAAAATGGCACCGGAATATCAATCTGGGATTTGCTTTATGTTTCTAAAAAAATAAACCCAAAACAATCCCAAACCGAAAGAAATGATCAACCGGCAGAGATAAATAATCAGGTGAATGGAACTTGAATCAGGACTTGCTTTCCAGGCGCCGGATATTGCGGAATAGTATCGCTTTATCCGCTTCTGAATGTGCCAGTTTGACGGCCGTTTCGTAATGCGCGACGGCCTGGGCGTGGTCGATGCCGGTGTAGAGGTTGCCCAGCAGCGAGTAGTAGAAGTGATTGCCTGTCAGGTTCAGCTGCAACGCATCCCGGATAGCGGAATCCTTCCCCTGCACTTTCGCGAGGGCGTAAATGCGGTTCAATGCCGCTATGGGCGAGTATTCAATCGCCAGCAGGTGATCGTACAGGTCGAGAATGTGCGCCCACTTTTCGGGCGAATCTTCCTTGTGGGTATGCCAGTACGCGATGGCGGCTTCGAGGTGGTAGCGGGTCAGCTTTTCGCCGGCGGATGCACGGGCCAGGTAGTAAGCGCCGCGATCGATAAGGTCGCGGTTCCATAGCGATTCGTCCTGGTCTTCGTAAAGCACCATCTCGCCGTTCGCATTGGTGCGCGCCTCGAAACGCGACGAATGGAAGCACATCAGCGAAAGCAATGCGCTCACTTCCGGCCGGTCGGTATGGTTGTTTTCGGCCAGCAGGAAAGTGAGGCGCATGGCTTCGGCGCAGAGCTCTTTCCGCAATGTGGTATTTTGTGAAATGGAGTAATACCCCTCCGAATACAGCAGATATAAGGTCGTTAGCACGGTTTCCAGCCGCTCGCCGATCTCGCTCACCCCTGGTTGCGCAATCCGGATCCGGCCTTCTTTAAGCTTTTCCTTCGCGCGCTGGATACGTTTGTACACTACTTCCTTATTGAGCAAAAACGCATCGGCGATCTCCTGCACGCCGAAACCGCAAAGCAGATTCAGCGCCAGGGCCACCTGCGAATCGCTGGGGATCAGCGGGTCGCACACGGCGAAAATCATCGCAAGCTGGCTGTCGGTAATGTTTTGCGGCGACATGTCTATATCTATTTCCTCGTTCTTTTCCATCGAATACCGCACCTCCGACGCTACTTTCTGCTCGAAGATCGCATTTCGTTTCAGGTGATTTTTAGTGCGGTTTTTGGCTACGGTGTAGAGCCAGGCCACGGGGTTCTCGGGCACGCCTTTGATTGCCCAGGTTTCCGCGGCAGCCAGAAACGTGTCGCTCGCAATATCCTCGGCAATTTCGACGTGCTCGATCCCGAAAAGGTAACAAAGTACGGCCACCAGCTTCCGGTATTCGGTCCTGAAAAGGTGCGGCAGCAGCTCTTTTTCCTCCATTTTATAATGCCTTACGGATCTCCACATTCCCCCCGACTTCCAATACGGGCACTCCCAGGGCTATCTCGGCAGCCTCTTCGTAACTGGCCGCACGGATAATCACCATTCCGCCGATCGACTCCTTGATTTCGGCATAGGGCCCATTCAGCACCGTTTTCCGGCTGTCTACCACCAGGCCTTCCCAATCCCATTTCCGCCTGAGCACGATCCGGTCTTCGGCGGCCATCTTTTCGTACCAGGTATGCCATTTTTTAAAGTGCTCCTGCAACTCATCGGGCGAAGGCTGGTTTTCCCTATCCGTGAAATCGCGTCGGAATACTAATAAGAACTCGTCCATAACAGGATATCGGTTTAATATAGTCCAATGATCTTTTCAACGCGTAAGCTAATAAGAAATTTGCGGTTCATCCGGGCGGTGTCAGCCGAACATACCCACACGGTAAGTGCCCACTTCGCCGGGGAACGCGATGTTGAGGCGGTTCCAGGTGTTGATTGTCGTGACCACCATCGTCAGGTCCACGAGTTCTTCTTCCGTAAACTGCGCTGCCGCTTCCCGATACACGTCGTCCGTCACGTGCGCGGCCGTCACCGCCTCTGCCCAGGCGAATGCGGCACGCTCGCGATCGGTGTAATAAGGCGTTTCGCGCCATGCGCTTAGTCCGTACAGGCGCTGCTCGGTTTCACCCATTGCGCGGAGCTCTTTGGAATGCATATCGAGGCAGTATGCGCATTGATTGATCTGCGACACCCGGAAATCCACCAGCTCCATCAAATGGCGATCGATTGGTGATTTTTTGAGGTATCCGTTCATGCTAAAAAGCGGTTTCATGGCATTCTGTCCTTTTTCGAAGAAATTAAGTCTGGTTTTCATCTTGGTCTATTTTTAAGTTAAAAAACCTAATGACAACCTGATTTCAGGATCTGGACAGGATCGGGAAAAAATTTTTAGTTTTTTTCAAAACACTACAATGCGCTGCTGTTCTACCACTCCGCCGTGCCGTGTAACCTGCACCTGGTAAGTACCGGAACCCAGGTCCCTGACCGGGAGCATTTGCGGTACGCGGCTCGTTTCATACACCTTTTTGCCGGTTGCATCGATGATCCGGAGCAGCATCGCGTCTTTGCTGTTCTGGACAAAAAGGATATCCGCAACGGGATTCGGGTAAACGACGGCTCGCACAAGGTTTTCAAATTTCAATGGCTCGATATGGCTGTACGTGAAGGTTCCGTCCAGATCCGCCATTTTGAGCCGGTAATAATTGATCCCGTTCACGGGCGCCGTATGCGTCCATTCGTAGTTCACCACCGCATGGCTCTCCCCTTTCGCCTGCTGCCCGCCGACGCGGTGCCAGACTTTGGCGTCGAAGCTGTGTTCTATTTCAAAAAAGTCGCTGTTCTTTTCTTCCGCCGTGGCCCATTGCAGCACGGCCGTTCCCCGCTCTGCCTTGGCCTTGAAATGCGCCAGCGTCACCGGAAGCGCCGCGCATGAGGCCTCTACCGCAGCCTGGCTCTGGCAGCCCGGCCCATTGCCGCTGATCGTCGCCTCGTTGGCGCTCGTGAAGTCGCATACCGCGGCCACTGCGCAGGAAGTTAGCCTGGCATTGTCGCGGATCACCAGGCCGCCGATAGTGAGCGCGGCTACCCTGCCGGTGCTGGACGCGGTGCCCAGATGCGAAAGGCTCTGCAACTCGGGATTGTCGCTGATTTGCAGCCACCCTGCTGTCGCCAGGTTATCCAGCCCCGCCAGGTCGGTCAGCAATGCATTGCCGCGGATAATGAAGTTCGTGGCCGATACCAGGTTATGCAGCCCGTTCAGGCTGGTGAGGCCGCTGCTCTCGCCGACCACCAGCCAATACACCGACCGCACATTTTCCAGCCCCGACAAGTCCGTCATCGCATTATTAGCGCTTAGATAAGCCTCGCTGAGGTAGTTGAGGTTCGTCAGACCATTAAAACTGGTCAGACTTTTATTGGAACTGACATTCATCTGCCACGTAACGGACGTCAGGCTCTCCAACCCGGAAAAGTCGGTTAACGCATCATTTTCGCCTATATTGATCCGGCTCACACTCGTTAAACTGCTGAGCCCGCTGAAATTCACGAGGCTTTTGTTCGAGCTGATCGACAGCAGGTCGCTGACCGTTGCCAAACTGCCCAGGCCCGACAGGTTTGCCAGCAGATCATTATTAGTGATGTAAAATTGATTCGCGCCCGTAAGACCGTCCAATCCTTTCAGATTCACCAGGTTCTTATTATAACGGATATGCAGGGATCCGGAAACCGTATTCAGCTTTTCCAATCCGGCGAGGCTTGTCAGCAAGTCGTTGGTATAAATAAGCAAATGCTGGGTGCCGGTCAGGTTTTTCAGCCCGTTCAGGCTTGTCAGGGCCGGGTTGTTCTGGATCGTCAGCTTACCGTTGATCGTCTGGATATGCTGCAACGGGCTGAGGTCGGTGATATCGGCACCGGAAACGGTAATGTCGCCATTGATAGTCGTACAAGCCGAACTGAATGCATTAACGGAAGCCTGGGATGTGAGGCGTAAATTGACGAATGTGCAGGTTTGTGCGTGCAGGACGGAGAAAACGAAAGCGTTGAGCAAACATACCAGCGCCAGCCGGGATAGAGATGTTTTCATGAGTAGTAAAGATTAACGTTGAGTATTGGGTCGAAGATAACTGATTTACAAAGTGATAGTTATTCGGAGAAAAATTAATTTTACATAATAAAAGATAAAAAACTCCTCTATTATAAAATCCTGCATTACCTTTGTATCCAGGTAAGCAACCCGGTGCCGGGGATCAGTCAAATGGGAGTATTTTCGAAAACATGTGAGTATGCGATGCGGGCGGTATTTTACATCGCGCAAAGCTCGGAAGAAGGCCGGAAGGCCGGCATCCGGGAGATTGCGGAGCATATCAATTCTCCGGAACCATTCCTGGCTAAGATCCTTCAAAAACTGAGCAAAGACGGTTTGGTGCTTTCGTCGAAAGGCCCGAACGGCGGCTTCTACCTCGATTCCAGCGGATTGAAACGCCCTCTGGCCGACATTGTGCAGGCCATCGAGGGCGACAGCATTTTCAATGGCTGCGGAATGGGGCTTAGCTACTGCTCAGAGGCAAATCCGTGCCCGCTGCACGACGATTTCAAGAAGATCAGAGCGCAGATCGTCGTCATGCTGCGTGGAACGTCCATCGGCCAGTTCAACGAAGGGCTCATCCAGGGACAGCTTACCCTGAACAAATAATATTTTTTTACCCAAATAAAGGACAAAAATGTCTTTTATTTTAAACACCCAATATCATGTCCCCACAACAAAAAGACCTCGTAAAAGCCACTGTACCAGTACTGAAAGAGCACGGGGTGCTGCTCACGACCCACTTCTATAACCGGATGTTCACGCATAACCCCGAGTTGAAACACCTTTTCAACATGGGTAACCAGCAGAACAAACGCCAGCAGACCGCCCTTGCGATGGCGGTGCTGGCATATGCGGAGCACATCGAGGACCCGTCGGTACTGCTGCCGGTGGTCGATACGATCGGTCATAAGCATGCGAGCCTGCATATCCGCCCCGAGCATTATGCGATCGTGGGCAGGCATCTCATTGCATCCATTGCCGAAGTGCTCGGCGAAGCGGCCACACCCGAATTGCTCGAAGCCTGGACCGTCGCTTACACCCAGCTGGCTGGCCTGATGAGCGGCCGCGAACAGCAAATTTATGACGAAAAAGTGGCCTTGCCGGGCGGCTGGTCGGGCTGGCGGCCATTTGTGGTGCGCAAAAAAGTGCGGGAGTCCGAGGAAATCACATCCTTCTACCTCTACCCTGTCGACGGCGGCGCGGTAGCCGATTTCAAGCCTGGCCAATACATCAGCCTGCGCCTTTTTTTGCCTGAATACAACCTGCAACAACCCCGGCAGTACAGTCTGTCGAGCGCGCCAAACGGCGAACACTACCGCATTTCCGTGAAACGCGAGGCCGGCAGCCAGCATCCCGACGGCATGATCAGCAACCGCCTGCACGACTTTGTAGAGCCGGGTGATATGATAGACCTATCGGCCCCGTCGGGCAACTTTACATTAAAAGCCGGCGATGGCAAGCCGCAGGTATTCATCAGCGGGGGCGTGGGCCAAACACCCCTCATGGCGATGCTCGAAAGCCTCGTACGCACGGACGCCAGCACGCCTATCACCTGGGTACACGGGTGCAAAAACGAGCGCGTCCATGCATTTAAGGCGGATCTGAACGCCATTGCCGAGCAGGTAGCACGTGTGGAAAAGCACTTTTTCTACGATTCCGCCGAAAGCCTTTCCCATAACGAATACCTCGGCTGGGTGTCGCTGGACCAGCTTCCGGCCGAAACGCTGCATCCCGAAGCCGAATACTACATATGCGGACCGGGCCCGTTCATCCGCCAGCATTACCGCTACCTGGTGGACCGGGGCATCGATAAGGCCAACATTCATTTCGAAGAATTCGGGCCGCTGTCATTGTCTGTCAACTAGCCCGGCACGGGGAGGCAGACTGTCCCCGCCTCCCCCAGGCCACAAATGCCGCCAACAGGCCGAAGGCGGCATTGAATACCGGCGATTCGCCCCGCGAAAGGTGAAAGAACATGGCACATACCATGAGCAGCACCAGGCCCACGGCCGCCGCGAACGTCAGCGCCGGGCCGACGCGCAGCAGTGCCGGTAGTACCAGCCCGATACCCGCCAGCAAATCCAGAGTGCCCGTGAGCTTCACCAGCACGGGCGGTACCTGCCCCGCCCACGGCCACATGGCCGCCAGCGCCTGCGGGGATTGGAACAATTTCATGTAAGCCGCCCACACGAGCGTGACCGATAGCAGCGCCTGCACTACCCAAAGGGTGCTATGCATGGTTTTGGAAGTTTTGTCGATTGCCATATTCCGTTGTTTTTGTGATTGGGCAAAAGTATCTACCTTAGCTATCCGTCCGATAGTACTTTCCGCATTGGATAGTACTATCCGAATGGGTAGTAATGGAGAACCCGCATTCATTTCGATATAACATGCTTACAGGAAACGGCTGCCCTAAAACCGCATTATCCATTCGCGACGCGCTCGAAGCGCTGGAAGGGCGGTGGAAACTGCTCATCCTTTTCGCCCTGTCGTCCGGCCCGAAACGTTTCAAACAACTCGCGGCTGAGGTGACCGGCATTACCGACAAAACCCTGTCCAAGGAACTGAAAGCCCTGGAAATGAACCAACTGATTAACCGGAAAGTATTCGACACCTTCCCCCCGACGGTCGAGTATTCCATCACCGAACACGGCGCCTCACTCGAAAAGGTGCTGGAAGAGCTGCATTACTGGGGTTTGGCGCACCGGGCGAAGATTATCGGTTAGCAACTAAAAGGCGTTCACGAAATTCGCAAACGCCTTCCTTACCACAACTATACATGCACTAGCTTACACGAATCATTACCGGCTTATCAAGATCCTCCGGGTTGTTCTGGAGCCATCGGTTTGAGTAATGACTAAATAGTAAATGCCGCTGGAAAATTGATGAACGTCCACAACAGCTTTGAATCCGGATGCCTGATACTTTATTGCCCCGTCTTGCGCCAGGATTTGGATGTTGCGTACCTGCCCAGCATCGTTGACATGAATGTGCAATCGTTCGGAAACAGGGTTGGGATAAATAGTCGGCAATTCTCCCGTGGTTCCGCTTTCAACGACCACCGATTCACCCGACCGGACTTCCGACGCATCGCCCGCAGCTTGCTCCGGCGTCGGTGCCGTGCTATTACCCATCAGGTATGCCGGCAGATAACGCCACGGTCCATACGTCTGCCCTGTCAGCGCCAGCACCGGGTCATATTTAACCCGTACCCGCACCTTCGTCGACGGCCCTTGCTTATCGATGATATTCTTCAACTCGACCCCGGTGGTTCCCAAACTAGTGTAAGCATTCTGAGAATTGGTGGATTGTGTGCTGTTGGTAATACGGTTATTGCTGCCTTTCGAAAAGGCCTGCGCTACCGGCTTCGTTTCCCAGACCAGCTTGCCTTTGTTTCGGCCGGTGAAGGATTTAGCGAACAGGCCCGCACCGAAGTTGTTTTGGGGGAATTGGGTGTGGTTGATCGGGGTTGACAGGTCGGAGGAGTTGTAGAGGCGGAGGTTGTTGCGTGTGCCTAGTGCGCCGTTGCCGTAGTAGATCGATACACGTCCTTCATTGACTTGATTATTATCATACTGATTGGCACTTGTAATAATGTCGCTGAAACCGTCGCCGTTAATATCACCTGCACTTGCGACAGATCCGCCCAAAAAGGCGCTGTTTTGATTGCTTTGAACTAGGATGTCAAACTTATTGCTAAGCCCATTTGGAGAACCGAGATACAAGTAAAACGCTCCTTCATTTTCCTGGCCGTTCGAATATCCATAGCTTCCAATAATTAAGTCACCATAACCGTCGCCGTTTACATCGCCAGCCGTGGAAACTCTGCCAAAATAACTATTAACAACATTGCTCTCGACAATACTTGGAAGAGTGCTGGGTCCCTTGTCTGACCCGTAATAAATAAATATAGCTCCTTCGGCATTTTCCGGATTAGAATATCCTGTTCCCCCAACAGCAATATCTACAAAGCCGTCACCATTTATATCATTGACAGCTATTCTGTCCCCCATGAGGGCTCCTGTGACATTGCTTTGTAAAATCATAGGATTTATCGTATTTAGGCCATTTTGCGATCCATGATAAATTAAGGCTGCCCCCTCGTAGAATTCGCCGTCCTCAAAAAAGGTTGATACTATCAAAATGTCGCTATATCCATCTCCATCTACATCTGATCCACATACCGAGGAGCCGAAATACGGATAGTTTATCTGCCCGGTGATGTTGGTACCGTCGGGATCAATCCCGTCGGCAGAACCATAGTATACCCAAACACGCCCCTCGTCGGAATACTCAAAATCATCAATGTCGTATCCAGATTCTCCCACAACAATATCGCTGTAACCATCTTTGTTCAAGTCTCCTGCGCAGGAGACAGCTGCACCAAGACACGCTTCATGCTGCGTTCCCAAAAGCGTTGTTTGGTTCAAAGTACTGATCCCGGACGGGGAACCGTAAAGGACGCAGGCTTTTCCTTCATTTGCAGATCCGGTATCGTATAGAGGCATTCCTATAATTATGTCTACAAATCCGTCGCCATTCACATCTCCAGCACTTGATACAACCCCCAGGTTTGCGTGTTGCTGATTACTTTCAATAGTTATGTTTGGCTCCGACGATACTCCCTGAATTGAACCATGAAAAATAAAGGCCGCTCCTTCACCAGGTTGTCCATTATCGTAGTTTTTGGCAGATACTATAACATCTCCGAACCCGTCAGCATTGACATCTCCGGCACTTGCCACAGACCAGCCAAATAAGTTTCCCGGAAGATTCATTTCCAAATGACTGACAACGTACTTTCTTATATTCAGCCCACCCCCATACCAAACAAACACACTCCCCTCATCCTTTTGCCCGTGATCAAATGCGTAGCTTCCCACCAGCACGTCACTAAAACCATCGCCATTCACATCCCCGCCCGAAGCCACTGCACTGCCCAGCCACGCGTCCTGCTGATCACTTTCAATCGTGGATGCCGGGGTGGGATTCAAGCCGCCCTGCGATCCCTGGTAGATAAACGCTGCACCTTCGTTGGACTGCCCTTTGTCGTAATAGCGCGCGCCGACGATCAGATCAGCATAGCCGTCGGCATTCACGTCACCCGCGCAGGCGACCGAAAAACCGAATTGCGCTTCTACCTGATCACTTTCAAGTATTTGCGATGCCACCGCACCAATGCCATTCGGGCCGCCGAGGTGTATCATCACCGCACCTTCGTTGCTGCTGCCTTTGTCATACAGGAATGCGCCGAGCGCGACGTCGCTGAACCCGTCGCCATTGATGTCCCCGGCCGAGGAAAGCGCGTGGCCGAGCCGGGCGTCCAGCTGGTTACCCTCGATAATGGTCGGATTGGCGGTGACCGGTCCGCCCGCGGAGCCTTTGTAGATAAATGCGGCCCCTTCATTGGCATGGCCATTGTCGAACAGCCGCGCACCGACCATCACATCGCTGAACCCGTCGCCGTCCACGTCCCCTGCCCCGGCAACCGCGAAGCCCATCATCGCGTCAGGCTGGTTGCATTCGAGAAACGTCACCATGCCTAATCCGTTCGGGGCACCATAGACGAGCACGCCCACGCCTTCATTGGACTGGTCATGATCAAACTGGTGGGCACCAGCCAGTATGTCGGAATAGCCGTCGCCATTGACGTCCCCGGCCATTGCGACCGATACGCCCAAATTAGATTCGGCCTGGTCCAGCTTAAAAATATAGGGATTGTTCGTTACAAGCCCATTTGCCGAACCTTTGTAAATCATTACCGCACCTTCGTTGGAGCCGGACGCGTCGTAAAAAGGGACCCCAACCAGAATATCGGAAAAGCCATCTTTGTTGATGTCGCCGGCGCTGCTTACCGAGTACCCCATTTGTGCATTCGCCTGATTACATTCCAGCACGGTCGCCGCAAGGCTGATGCCGCTTGCAGTTCCCGGATAGAGCAATGCGGCACCCTCGTCGGACTGCCCGTTGTCGTAGTTCGGCGCGCCGACCAGCACATCGCTGTATCCGTCGCCATTGACATCGCCTGCGCTGGCAACCGAAAATCCTGCCCAGGCGTAGCTTTGATTGATTTCCAGTGTTTTATCGGCATTCGCGGGGTTGCCGTTGGTAATGAGCGGATCGATGGTAACGGGATAGGCCGCGTTTTTCACATCGACATTGATTTCAATTTCATTCCCCGAAAGTACCAACCCCGCAGCAAGCAGTTTGCCATTTGCATCCCAGCATTTGAGGTCGTCGTACGTAAGGCGGTCGGTTTGCTTTCCATTGTCGTTGGAATAAAATACGATTTGACCGGCGTCTTCCCGACGTACACGCAAACCATGCGCAGACAGGCGCACGGAGAGTTGCTGCGCGCGCGCCGGCGCCTTATTGACAATAAAATTTTGCCGGACACCCGACGGATTGTTGATGAACTCCTCCAAGAAATCACCGTGTGCAATCCTCAGCGTATCGTTCTGGTTTTCGGCAGTAGCTTCCGGTTTGGCTTTCGCTATCAACATTCCATCGGCATAAATTCCTTCACTGACGATCTCCATGCTAAAATTCTGCCCTGCGGAGTCGATACGGTTCTGAATGGAAAGGCGGCCCGGCCTGTAATAGGCCCTCAGATTGTGACGACGATTAGGGCTTTGCAGCGCATTTCGAACCGAATCGAACGTGATATGGTATTCCCTGTTTGCAATTTCCTGCTGAATGCCGGCTATCGTAGCCGCCGTCGGGCTGATAGCCAGGGAACTATCCGAAATGGCTGCGTGCGTAACGGCCGTATTGACGTCGCCGTGCGTTGAAGCAACCAGCAGCACCAGTGTAGCGATAACCATCGCGGACAGCCCTGAAAAGATCGTGTAGCGTTTTGTCATAATATCATCCGGTTTGAAGTGGAAGGGGCCTTCGGTGAAGGGACTGTAATTTGAAATTGTATTGGTGAGAAATAAAAATCGGATGTCCGATCGGCTGGGAACCGGTGACTCTTCGGAAAATAAAAATGCTCCCCGAATCCCGGGAAGCATTTCAAATGACTTTTCCAACAAGGCTCATGCATTACCCTACCACCGCTCCGCCTCGATCTCCTTCTCCAATCTCCCCCGAAAATCGGCCTTCGCGTCTTTGAATACATACACCGCCGTGCCCCATTCCCGCGAAAAAAGGTTTGTGACCGAATCGGATTTGAAACCCGATGCGAACAGCGGCCCGGTTTCCTGCATTTCGTCGCCTTCGTCGCCCCACGTTTTGACGCGGATCAGGTGCTTGTAGTTTTTCGTGAGGTCGAACCAGTTGATGTAGTCGGCGTTGAAAGTGACGGCGCGGACGCCCATTTGGGTATAATAATTAATAGCCCCGGCCTGCCCGTAATTGTCGCAAAGCACGAGGGTGAGGTTGTCGTCGGGCATGGCGGCGTAGGCCTTGTCCACTTTGCCGGCCAGTTCGCGCCAGCCTACCATATCCGCGAAATCCTGCGGCAACTGGTGGTCCTTGCCGTCCTCCCAGCGCAGCATGCCGAGCTTCCGGTAAGGCTCCGGGTCGGCGATGATCTGTTCGGGGGTTTTATTGGGAAATGCGACCTGGAAAAGCGGTATAAAAAGTACGACCGG
Organism: Dyadobacter beijingensis DSM 21582; assembly: GCF_000382205.1. Classification (GTDB taxonomy): domain Bacteria; phylum Bacteroidota; class Bacteroidia; order Cytophagales; family Spirosomataceae; genus Dyadobacter; species Dyadobacter beijingensis. The sequence continues at coordinate 1,241,501 of NZ_KB907786.1, read as the reverse complement.
GATTAAAACGAACAATGCGCGCACCCAGGCCGCATTCACTTTTGCCCCCACAAAAACGGCCCCGAAGGCGATGTAAATAGGGTAAATGCCGATCGCATAGTAGCCCTTCGCGCGCAGGTACACGAAAAGGCATAGCGTGATCACCATCGAGAAAAAGAACAGCCGGTACGGTACCAGTGGCCTGTAAACCAGCAGCCCGTACAATCCCGCGACGATCACGGCCAGCGCGCCCATGAAGTGCAGCAATTGTTCTTTGAGGAAATCGGCACGGCTTACGTTCACCAGCTGCGTTTTGGCCAGCAAGTGCATATGATGGATCACCGGGAAGCCATTTTGGTATTGCCAGATCAGGTTAGGCGATATCAATACCAATGCCGCCAGCAAGGCAAAGTAAACGTGCCGGTTCAGCAGCAAGGTTCGCTGGCTGCTGACCAAAATTGCCGGCAGCAAGCCTATCACGGCGAATGCAATGTTGTATTTATTCAAAAAACCGACCGCAAACACCACCGCAAAGCCGTACAGCCAGCGCACGCTCCGCGACTGGATGTATCCGATCAGGAAAAAATAGAGTGAGGTCCAGCAAAGTACATCGAGGGAGTTGGGTTGGAAAAGCTGGTTTAACCGCAATAACACCGAAAAAACAACGCACGAACCCGCGAGCACACATGCGTACAAATTCCCGCCCAGCCGCTCCACGGCTTTCCATACCACGAGTAACGTCAGCGCCCCGAAAAGTGCCGGAAAAAACCGCACGGCCCATTCGCCGTTACCCAATGCCTGGATAATCCACCCGATCAACGACGTCGCCGGCGGCACCGAAAGGTAGCCCCACGCCAGGTGGTTCGCCTGGTCGAGGTGCAAGTATTCGTCGCGATGGAGCTCGTATTCCGGGATAATGAGAAAGTATTGCAGCAGGAATTTAAGGGCAATGAAGGCAAGCAGCAGGGCGGTTCTCTGGTTCATTTCAGTATGGTTTTCAGGCTCGTGAAGCGTCGGCTTCCGAAAAGTATACCGATTATACAAAAAACATCCTCCCGAAACCAGGAGGATGTTACCAGCGGGTGCCTCAGCTTGCGGTTATTGCGCCGCAGACGTGAGCACCGCCTGCGCATTCATGACGACCATCAGACTGCCGGATGCTTTGGAAGGGTTTACAAAAATCATATACACATCGTGCAATTTCGCGTCGGGTGCGGGAAGCTTCACGGGAATGTCCAGCGCCGAAGGCTTGAAATCCAGCTTGTCGCTTGGTTCCAGGTAGGCCGACTCGCCGATGAGCCTGCCGGTCGGGCTATCGAGCCGCAGCTCGATCTTGCCGCCGGCCGCATTGAGTTGCGGTTTCGGGGCCATCGCCATCACGCGGAACGCCGTCACGCCGTTCAGATCCACCTGTTTCAAGCCCATGTAAGCGCCCGTTTTCGCTGGTATGGCGAGGTTATTGCCGCCGTAGGACATTTTATTGACATTGTCATACACATCGAACCCGTGCACGTCCATCGTCGCATTCCGCAGCACAAACGTCTGCTCGGAGCGCAACGCAGGCAGCCCTTTCGCGCCCTTGTCCTCGTACGCGGCGCGCACCACGAACACGCCCTTACCCTTGTCGCCATTCGGCAGTGCGGCCGTGTAGTTGCCTTTCACCGGCAGCGACGCCTTCGCCCCATCGGAAGAGAGACTGAGAATGTATTTCACCATTTCCGACGCATCACCGGCCGATAGCTGCGGGTGGGCGGCCATCGGCGTTTCGCCCCACACACCGCTCCCGCCGTTGATAACCTTCTTCGTAAGCGTTTCCACGGCCGTGCCATTGCCCTTGTATTTGCGGGCCACATCGGCATAGGCCGGGCCGATCGACTTCTTGTTCACGCTGTGGCAGGCTTTGCAATCGCTCGCTTCGATGAGTTTCTTACCCGTCGCATTTACAGCGGCCGCGTCGGCCGAGCGATGTCCCTGCGCGATTGATACCTTGTCGAAACCTTCCGGCAGGTAATCGATATTCACCGCTACACGTTCCTCGTCGATGCCGCTGCCGAGGGTGCCGTCCTCCTTATCCTTCACTTTAACATCGTAGGGAAACGCTTTGCCGGCCTCGAAAAACGACTTGTTCGCCCCCGGCATGTCGAGGCTCAGCACCGGCGCTTCGTTGCCCACGGTAATGTCCGTCGATTGCGTCGAAATGCCGCCTTTGCCGTCGCTTACCGTCAATGCTGCCTTGTATACCCCCGTTTTGGCTAGCGTAAGGGCCGCGTCGCGGGTGTTTATGGTTTTGGTAAAACCGTTTTTGGAAGTGATTTTCCAGGAATAGGTCAATGCGTCCCCGTCAGCATCGTCGGTGCCGGCTGCGGTGAGTTTCAATGCCAGCGGGGCAGCTCCGCCCTGCTTGCTGGCGGCCATTTCGAGCTTCGGCTTGCGGTTGCCGCCGTTGTATTCGATGCGGATCAGGCGGGCATCGTCGTTCGCGCTGAACCAGCCCGAGCCGTATTCGAGCATATACAAGTCGCCATTTTGGGCAAATTCCATATCCATCGGGTTCGAGAACTTATAGCTGGGCATGAAGCGCTCCATCGAAGCATAATTGCCCTGCTCATCCATTGTCACGGCCATGATCCAGCCGCGCATCCACTCGTAAGCGAGCAGTTTGCCATTATAATAAGCCGGAAACGCACCCGGCTGCGGCGCCCCTTCCGCCGTTTTGAAATCATCCGAATAAAACACCGGGCCGGCCATCGCATTGCGCCCGCCCGCACCTACGAGCGGAAACTCGGGCGAGGCGTCGTAAGGATACCATATGAATGCCTTTTGCGCAGGCGGCAGCACTTTCAGTCCGGTATTGCTAGGCGAATTGTTCGTCGGCGCCGCTACGTCCCACTTCTCGCCCGACTGGCTGGCCGTAAAATCGTACTTGTTATAGGCCTTGTTATCACCCACGAAATGCGGCCAGCCGAAATTACCGGCCTTGCGCGCCTGTCCAACCTCGTCGTGGCCGGCCGGGCCGCGGTTCGGATCGGGCTTCGCGGCATCGGGACCCACCTCTCCCCAATATACGTACCCGGTTTTGTGGTCTACCGAAATGCGGAAGGGGTTGCGGTGGCCCATCGTGTAAATTTCAGGGCGCGTTTGCGGCGTGCCTTTTGCGAACAGGTTCCCTTCCGGGATGGTGTAAGAGCCGTCGGGTTGCGGGGTAATGCGGATGATCTTGCCGCGGAGGTCGTTCGTGTTCGCCGACGATTTTTGTGCATCCCAGGCTTCCCTGCCGGGACGTTCGTCACTCGGGCTGTACCCGTTGGAGCCGTGCGGATTGGTATTGTCGCCCGTCGAAAGGTAGAGGTTACCCGCGTTGTCCCAGGCAATGGAGCCGGCCGTATGGCAGCATTCTTCACGCTGCGTAGGCACATCGAGCAGGATTTTACGTGACGCCAGGTCGAGCTCGTCGCCTTTCAGCTCGAAGCGGGCCAGGACATTCTTCGACTCTTCGGGATCGGAATAATAGAGGTAAATCCAATGATTTTTTGCAAAATCCGGGTCCTTGTTCAATCCGAGCAAACCGTCCTCTCCCATCGACTCCTTTCCTTCCTTGCTCACGTATTTCGTACTCACGGGCAGTTTGGCGATCGTTTTCAGCTCCCGGGTTTTGGTATTGAAAAGCCGTACCTCGCCTTTCCGCTGGATAAACAGAATGCGCCCGTCGCCGAGCACGCTGAGCTCCATCGGTTCGTCGAGCTTTTCGGCCAGTACAACTTTCGAAAATCGGTTTTCCTCCGGCCGGGCTTTGGCGAAATCCACGGGTTTCGGTGCGTCCCCGCCCGCGGCATAGCGAATACCCGCCCAAAGGTGGTTCAGGAAAAGCGGCTCCTGGAAGGTCTCGTCGGTATGCCCCATAGCCGTGTAGAACGACCGCCCGCCGTCGAACTCCTGGTGCCAGCTCATCGGGTGAAAATCGGGATTTTTGCCGCCTTTGTAGCTCTTTTCGTCAATTTTCAGGACGACGTTGATTTTCGGGGAAATGTTTTTAAAACTATAAAACTCGTCGCTCCGCTCAAATTCGTCGGGCATTCCCTGTGTGGCCCAGTGGTTTTTCTGCGTCACGATAAACTTCCCTTTCTGCACATTATCCGGCATCGGGTGGTCGAGGAACCACGCGCCGGCCAGGGCGCCGTACCAAGGCCATTCGTATTCGGTATCCGTCGCCGCGTGAATGCCAACATAGCCGCCGCCCGCCTGAATATAGCGTTCGAACGCATTCTGCTGGCCTGCGTCAAGGATATCGCCCGTCGTGTTCAGGAACACCACCGCGTTGTATTTTTTGAGATTGCTTTCCTTGAACTGCACGGCATCCTCGGTAAAGCTGACGCCGAAATTTTTCTCCGCTCCCATTTTCGCCAGCGCCTTTTTGCCCGCTTCGATCGACGCATGTCTGAATGCGGCCGTCTTGCTGAACACCAGCACCTGGAACGGCGCGTTTTGGGCCAGCAAGGTGCCCGGCAATGCACCCGGCAGGAGGCAGCAAAGCATCAGGCCGGCGCGCTGTAAAATCTTCTTCATCTGGTCAGGTTGTTTGAATTAGTGACGCGCAAATGTAAATCAAAAAGTAATATTGTCTATATTTGAGACAATAAATTTTATACTACTTAATATTTTATCAATACAATAATTAGTCGAATTGGCGGCGATATGGGTATGGACTTGAAAAAGCCGGCAAATGTTCGGGCAGGTTTTTGGGCGACGCGGCGCTTTCTGCGATATTGCCGGACCAAACGCACGACCATTTCATGAGAGACATGCATTCACCGAGTGAACAGGACTACATTCAACAGCTTTCGATCGATTGCGTCATATTCGGCTACCAGGACAGCCAGCTGAGCGTTCTGGTCCCGAAGCTGAATTTCAAGGGTGATTTCTGGGCATTACCGAGCGGATTTATTTACCAAAACGAGGGCATAGACGAAGCCGCCCGCCGCATTCTCGAAACGCGTACGGGCATCAAGGACATTTACCTGGAACAGTTCCGCGTGTTCGGCAATGCGCCACGGAGCAACATCACCTTTCTCGAACGCCTCATCCAGCTCAATGAGGACACCCTCGGCGACCAGCGTTTCAACCGCAGGGAATTCGACTGGATCACGCGCCGGTTCGTTTCGATCGGCTATTATGCATTGGTGGATATCAGCAAAGTGGTGCCGCAAAAGACGGAAATCGACGAATCCATCGACTGGTACCCCGTGCGGGCATTGCCGGCGATGATCATGGACCATGCCGAAATGGTGCAGAGCGCGTTGCATACCTTACAGCTCAACCTCGACGAAAAGCTGATCGCATTTAACCTGTTGCCGGAGCTATTTACGATGCGCGAGTTGCAGGAGCTCTACGAATCGATCTTCGACCGGGCCTTCCCGCGCAACAATTTCCAGAAAAAGATCCTCGACCTGAACGTGCTCGAACGCCTCGAAAAGAAGTTTACCGGCGCGGCCAACAAGGCCCCTTTCCTCTACCGTTTCCGTCGGGAAAACGTCTGAATGCCCTATTTCACGATCAGGGTCGACGGCGCGCAGGCCTGCCAGCGGGCGTTGTGGCTCCAAAGCCACAACCGGTTGCGGTGCAAGCTACTTTAAATGCGGCCCGATCGCCGGACTTTTGCACCGGTTTAAAATTTACCCCTGAGAATGAAATTTCAAAAGACCCTCAAAGTACTGGTTTTTGACACCCACCCCATTACGCGTAAAGGAATAAGGATGATGCTCGAAAACATGACCATCATCGCCAACGTGTCCGAAGCAACCACCGACGCGCAGTTTTACCAGCATCTTTCCACCACCGGCTTCGACCTCATTCTCCTCAGTGTGAATGAGCCCGACACGTTCAGCGTTGGCAAGCTCTCCGCCCAGCTCGGCCGCACCGTGCTGCTTTACACCGAGGAAGGCGCCGAGAATGCGATCGACCTCATGACAATGGGCGGCGGCGCATGCATGTCCAAAAAGTGCATTGATGTGGAACTTCGGGAAGGCATTACGGCCGTGCTCGCCAACCGGCGCCATGCGTGTACCTACACACGTGCGATGGCCGACAGGATGATCACCCAATCGATCCACTTCTGACATCCGGCATTTTGTAATTCGGTTTGGAATGTGTTAATTTCAGAATGACGACTGTTTCGTCAGCCTGAAATTACCCTTCGCAACCAATGCCGCTTTCGATACTCATCGCCGACGACCATCAGCTCGTCAGAAAAGGACTTCAGATGGTCGTTAAGGACGTCCTGGGATTCCACGTGCGGATCGAATTCGCGGAAAACGGCAGGCAGGTGATGGAAAAAATCAGCGAAACCGAGTTCGATATGCTCATTACCGACCTCACCATGCCGGATACGAACGAGCTTGCATTGATCCCCGACATCCTTCGCATCCGTCCGAAACTGCGCATTCTCGTCGTGACGATGAAGCCCGACAAGGTTTTTGCCACCCGTTTTTTCCAGGCCGGCGCGTTGGGGTATGTCAATAAAAACGAGCCCGACGAAGTGCTTGCCGAGGCGGTCAGCGTCGTAAGCCAGGGACGCCGGTACATTTCCCGGTCGCAGGGCGAGATTTTTTCCAATGCGTTGATGGGCAATGTGGCCAACACGCCGTTCGACAAGCTTTCGAAGCGCGAGTTTGAAGTAGCATTGCTGTTGCTCAAAGGGTATGGCGCGCTGGAAGTCTCCAATGCATTGCATATCAGCGCCTCCACGGCCAGCAGTTTCCGCTGCCGGGTTTTTGACAAACTGGAAATCAAGAACCTTCTGGAACTGAACCATCTTGCCCAGCAGTACCAGATCGACGCCGATCCGGAAGGCTGATCGTAAATGTGCTTCCTTTCCCCGGTGCGCTCGCCGCGGAAATATCTCCGCCCACGTAATCGAGCATGGCGTGGATGAGCAGGCTGCCCGTACCGCGGTTGCCCGCCAGCCTGTCACGACTCATGAACAGCGCAATTTGCTCCTCGCTCAATCCCTGGCCGGTATCGGCCACCGAAATCAGCAAACGCCCTGCCACCGCTTCGCACGACAGCGTCACGTCCCCGTCATAGGTATTCTTGTTGGCATTGTCGATCAGGTTACGGATCACGACGGACAGGATCTGGTAATCCGAAACGCATTCCTGTCTGGTGCAAACAATATGCAGCCGGTTATGGTTAACCTTAAACAACTCCTTGTACAGCGAAGCGATTTCCTCGAACAGGTCGTCCAGTAAAAAGACCGTCTGGCTCACCTTGAAACCCTCGCGCTGGGCCCCGATCCACATAAAGAACTGCTCTGTAAAACCCAGCAGGTTTTGCGTACCCAAATGCAGGTCCGACAAATAGGTATCCAACTCGGCGGGCGGAAGCTGCGCGTGATTTTTCAAAAGATTACCACTGATGAGCGAAATAAACCGGAGCGGCGAACGCATATCATGCAGTACCATCGTGATCACATGGTCTTTGAACCGGTTGCTTTCCAGCAGCGCCATTTCCGACCTCGCCAGGTCATTTACGGCATTTTTGAGCTCGGAAGTGCGGTTCGAAATGGTATTTTCAAGCTGCGCGGCCTGCCTTTCCAGCTTGGTAAGCCGCCTTTGGAACAACAGATAGCCAATCAGCACCGACGCGCAAATGCAGAGCAGGTAGAACCACCAGGTATTGTAAAACCAGGGTTTCACGGCAATGGGCAGTACCAGTTCGCTGGCGCCGTTCGGGAATGCTTCGCCGCTTCGCCGGACAATGAGCTGGTAATCTCCCGCAGGAAGGCTGTTGATCGTCAGCTGGCCGGTTTTGTCCAGCGCACGCCAGTCCGCATCGAGCCCGGCGACCTGGTATTCGAGGCCCAGGTTTTCGAAATTCCCGAAATAGGGCGATGAAACATGTACGGAAAGCCGCTTGAAATCCGGGTCGAGGCTGATGCCCCCCGCATTCACCGGCGTGAGCTGGTTGTTCAGCATGAGGCTATCGGCAAAAATGCCTTTGACAGGGAAATAGGGCTTCACTTTGCCGGGATAAAACCAGACCAGCCCTTTCATCGTAGGCAGAGATAACAAACTGTCTTTCAGCCACAAATAGGAAGGATCGCAGCCACCATTAAATTCATTGGTAGGCAGTCCGTCGGAACGATCGAAGCGGAAAAAGTACACGTCTTTCGCCCTTTTTTCAGCATAAGCTGTCAGGTCGCCCTTGCGTACTTTGAAAAGTCCGTTGTTGGTTGGCAGCCAGAAAAACCCTTTTCCGTCCTCGACGAATGAATGCACCGTTTTCAGCGCCTGCCGCGGTCCGAGGGGCATGCGGTAAAGGCGGTCGTTTTGCAGGAGGTAAAAACCTTTCCCGTAGGTGGAAATCCATAGTTTCTGCTCCGTTTCGGCATACACGGTGCGTATCTGCATGGAATCCAGCACGGACTTGTCAATGCGGTTACGCGTGTAATCATACCATTTCAGGCCATGATCGGTACATACGAGAAAATATGCGGGCCGGAGCTGCCGGGCGTAGAATATTTCAGCCCTGACCGGAAACGCCTTGAAATCCGTTACCCGGTCATTTACCAGCCGTGCAAAACCGTGGGGTTGACCAAAAAAATAGCCGCCATCCGCCGCCTGACTGAAATGCACGAGCCCGTGCTCCAGCGGCGAAATGTCGCGCACGAGATTCCTTCGCAGATCCAGCTTCCGCAGCACATAATCCTGCGCATAGTAGAGCTGCTCGTCCGGCGTCGTGAAAAGCAAGGCCGAAATATCGTTTTTAACAGGTAAAGCACGCGGCGGGGCATCCAGCGACACGAGCAGGTTTTTCACGACCAGCTTACCTTGTCCCACGGCAGCCTGCGCGTAGATGCTCTGGTGCAGGACGGGCGACGAAAACGGCGGCGCCATAAACCGCGACCGCCGCACCGCGAACAACCCGTCGGTGGCCGACCCCAGGTAGTACGTATCCTGCTGGCGCACGTACCGTATACTGCTTAGCGATGGCATCGCAACATGTTCCAGCACGGTCCGCGACCGGAAAGCACCCTGCCCGAGCCAAACCAGGTACAGGTTTTCCCCCGCATAAATATAAAAACCGTCGTCACCGGGAAAGCATTGAAAATTTCCCGCAAGAAAATGGCTTTCCGACGCCAGAGGGCCGGTAATGGATTGATATTGAGGCAAGCGGCGGCCTTTCCGCCACACTTCGATACGGTTGCCCGGCAAAACGCTGACGAATAACCGCCGTGCCGAGATCGTGTAACGCGGCTTGCGGCCCGTGTAAGTCGCGATCTTCACTGGCGCGGCGTGGTCCGGTGATAGATAGAGCAAGCTATCCTCGTTTCTCAGGTAAATTTCGCTGTCGGAAATGCTGGACGCGTATGGAAACGGGCTCGGACCCAGCCGGCTGTAAAAACCGGCTAGTTTTTTCAGCACCGCGCGGTCCGCGATGGCCAGGCCCTGCTGCCCCACGTGCATGGACGATTTGGGCATCAATACCGGCGCAGGGGCGGCATACTTGCCCGAAACGGCCACTTTCAGGATTTGTTCGCCGTATACCCTCGCGTACACCGTACCGCGTGCGTCGGTGGTGAGGCCCTCCATCCGTTCCGATTCCAGTCCTTTGATCTCTGCCGTGCCATAAGTTTCGAATCGCTGGCCGTCATAGCGCACCAGGCCCATTTCCGTAGCCAGCCAGCAGAAGCCCCATTCATCAAATGCAATGTCCTTCACGCTGCTTTGCGGAAGGCCATTATCCGTATTGTACTGCGATACGATCAGCTGCTGCCCGGTAGCCGGGAAGCTACACAGAATAAGCGACATCAACGCTGATAACAGGGCTTTCATGATCGTTTCGCTTGCTAGGGACTTATTACGGATTAAATAAAATAAATAGCCTTTAAAAAAGCGTTAACCTCCTTTGTAGAAATAATCCATATCGCATCACAAAAAAACGTCTGTAAATCAGGTTCACAGACGTTTTGCATTACTAATTTAACCTATTCCAATCAGTTTTTACTGAATCTGGTATTTTGGACCGTCCCATCCGCGGATTCCACTTCCACGATGTAGTTTCCCGCGCGCAGCGGCCGGATGCCCGGTACCGAAATCACTTCGGCCGGATTGGTATAACTTCTTGAAAGCATGCATTTTCCGCTCATATCCACGAGCCGCACCATCACCTTCCCTTCCAGTGACTGGTTGAGCCGGATGTTCAGCTCGTCAGTGCCCGGATTGGGGTAAATGTTGATGCGCGATTTGGATTCGTCGGCGTCGCGGTAGTTTACCGGCCTGATCACCGAGTTTTCGGAAGTTCCGTCGAAATCCACCTGTTTCAGTCGATAATAGTTGATCGCCCCGCCGACAGGCACGAGGTCGTGGTAGGCGTAGGTTTTTTCTTTGGAAGAATCCCCTGCGCCCGGCACCTTCCCGATCGCCTTGAATGCCTTGCCGTCCGTGCTGCGCTCGATCACAAATTCCTTGTTGTTCGTTTCATCGGCCGTTTTCCATTGCAGCAAAGTGCCGGTATTGGATTTTTCGGCCGTGAAACTGATGAGCGTCACGGGTAATGTCGTGTTGGTCAGCTCCACGATGACGGCGTCGGCATTAGGCACGGTAATGGAGAATGTGCCCTGCACGTTGGTGGCGGCCTGCCGCACATTCTGCGCACCGCTGAACAGTTCGCGGGTGGAATAATTGTCCGTCCCGCTCAGGCCCGCACGCTGCAAATCGATGTTGAACGCCTTCGCCGTACCGCCGTAGTTGAAAATGGCAAGGTACGATTTGGTACCGATCGTTTTCACAAACACCTCATTGGCCTGGTTGCCGGTATTGCCCTCCACGGGCGTAAATACGGTGCCATGGTGCGCGAGGTTCAGCAGATCCTCGTTTTGCAGGAGCGTTTGCGCCTTCGCGGTCCAGGCGCCGGTGGCAGAGAAATCGTCGCCCGTCACGAGCGTACCCGTTACGATGCCCGACGCGAAGCGGGCGCGGTTTTCGCCGTCCGTTTGCGTGCCGAAAACGAGGTGGTCGGCATCGAGGTAGTTGTAAATATGCTGCTGCCACCAGCCGTAGCTCGTGCTGTTGAGCGTGTAGGCGGTTTCGTTAATATCCTTGTACGCGTCGCATGCGATCCTGCGCATGTGTGCGTAACGGCCGGTCGCGAGGTTGGGCGAAATGGCGGCGTACACGAGCATTTTGCCGTCGAGCTGGTCGGTGAGGTATTCCATCCCCTTCCGGTAAGCTTCCATGCCCGTGTGAATGGTATTGTCGTAATAGCTGTCCGCTTCAAGCGACGCGTGGCCGAGGAAATCGATTTTAATCATTTCAAAACCGCAGGCGATGAACTTGCCGATCACCATCGCGAGGCGGGCTTTCGTACCCGGATGCGTCGGGTCGAGCGCATAGGCACCGTCGAGCTCCACCGGGCTGCCGTTCACCTTCGTCCAGGCGTCCTGATAGTTGTAGGTACTGCCCTCCATCTGCCGGCCGAATTTGCCCCAGTCCACGAACGGCGCCCAGTAAATGCCGGGCTTAAAGCCCTTGCTTTTGCAATAGTTGGCAAATTCGGTGAGGTCATTGAAATTACCGTTCAACCCGCCGCCCGACATATTATCCCAATAAGAATCCAGATCGATGTAGAGCGTATTGTCGCTGTTGCGGAAATCGGGGGTGCCTGTCGCGAAGAAATCCACGACCGACCTGGCTTTCGGCAGGTTGATCGACGACTGGATGGCACCCCAGCTATTCCAGCCGAAGGGCGTCCCGGCTGTCCAGTTGAAAATGTAGCGCGGCTCCGCCAATGCATTTGCTTGCCCGAATGTATCGAACCCGGCACGCCAGTCGGCGCCGTAGCTCACGAGAATGCGCGGTGAGCGGCAGGCGGTTTGCCCTACCGACACCCAGCCGTGGCCGCGTTTGTCGCGGGTGATGCTTTCCTGCGTCCAGCCGGCCACTACCGCCACATAGTTGGTCGTGCTTCTGCCCTCGCCCACGAGGTTCACGCCCGTTTTCCATACCGAATGCTCCACGGAGCCTATCACGACGCCCTTCCGGGTTGCATTATCGTAAATCGCGCCCGCTTCCGAGCTGAAAAAATTGGCATAACGCACCTCTTTCGCATCATAGCGCACCCAGGCATCATTATCGAACGGCACGAACAAGGCGCGCCGGTCGGTATTGGACTGGATATCCACGTAATTGGAAACGAGCGGCGTCATTTTGTAGGAGTTGGAACCGTTGCCGGTCAGTACCAGCTCGGTGAAGAAATGTTCCTTGCCTGTGTAGGTGTAAAAAACCTGCTGCATGCCGATGCCGCCGCTTTTGGTCATCGTGATCACATGCTTCGTGCCGTTGCCGAACGCGTCGTTCACAGGCGCCGAGGAATAGGTGCGGCTGGTAAAACCCGTACTCTCGTGCAGCTGGTCGGAGTTGGCGCTGGCCGTGGCTTCGCCGATCACTTTCACGTTGTTGAAATACACCGAATAATGCCCGTTGGCCAGGTCGTAATCGATGCGGTTGTTGGTACCGAATGTAATATGCTGGATATTCGGCGCATTCATGGGCGAGAAGGCGATCTTATCGATGTTCGGGCCGTAGCCGTTCGGGTTATCGAGGCGGATGCTGTTGCTGCCCGCATTCAAAACGATGCCTACGGCAATGGAAGCCGGTGTAGACCAGCCGCCCGATGCGGGGCAGGAAACGACGATCGGCGTGCCGCCATTGGGGGTCGCATTGATCGTCCGCGGGTCGCCGGTGCTGTATGTGACGGTCAGCTTGTAGGTACCCGCCGCAGCCACATTCACGGGGACCACCACGGCGCCATTGCCGAGGTTACCCACCTGGCTCCCGCCCGAGCAGCTGCCGCATCCCTGGATGTCGGCGCCATTGGAAAGCACGCCGCTCTCGGCTTCAAAGGTTTGGGCGGATGCGTGGGTTTGCGCGAGCAGCAATGCGCCCAGGCAAAATGCGCCCACGCTGCCGAACGGGCGGCGCAGTGCCTTCCCGTTCAGCATGGAACGTAGTTTTTTCATACCTAATGGTTTCAGGTTAATGTTTTTCAAAAACGGAGGTTAGTACCCGGCATTCTGCTTCAATGCTCCACCCGACGCCTGGATTTCGCTTTGCGGGATGGGCTGCCAGTAGTTTTTGTCCTGGAATTTGCGCCCCGCCAGTGCGATGATCTTCACATATTCGATCGAGCCGTCGGTTTTCTTTTCGGGCCTGACGCCGTAGGCCGGCACGTTCTCAGTCACATTGGCGATTTTCCAGCGGCGTACGTCGAAGAACCGGTGCTCCTCGAATGCCAGCTCCACGCGGCGCTCGTTGCGGATGCGTTCGCGCATGGCCGCCTGCGTGAGGCCGGCCGGCAAATCGGGCATACCGGCACGTTTGCGGAGCTGGTTAATGGCGCTGTACACCGTAGCGTCCGGGCCGGAAGCTTCGTTGCGCGCCTCGGCGTAGTTCAGCAGGATTTCACCGTACCGGATGTATTTCCAGGGCTGGGTGGCCGTCTGGTTGGCATTGCGGATCGGGCTTTGGTCATTAATGAATTTGTATACATAATAACCCGTCTTCGTCGTGTTCCAGTTTTCATTGCCATCCTTGCTATCCTGCCCGCCCGGGACGAATGTCTCCACTTTCCGCTCGCGGTAAGGGGCGCCGTTGTACAATACGCTCATTGTCAGGCGCGGATCGCGGTTTTTATATGGCTCCTTCGGATTATAGCCAGATTTCGGATCGGTGATTTTGGTACCGTCCATCATTTCGTAATCGTCCACCAGGTTCTGCAACGGTGTATTGCCGGCCCAGCCGCCGTAGCCGTTCGGGCCGTTCACGAGTTCGAGGTTGGTATGTTCGTTGGTAGGCGAATACAACCGGATGAAAATATCTTCCGAAGTATTATTGGTAATAAAAAGCTTCCGGTAGTCATTGTACAGCGAGAATGCATTCTTGTCCATCACCGCCTTCGCAGCATCGGCGGCTTTCTGCCATTTGGCCGCGTCGGTCTGGTCGTTGTTGTACAATGGGCTTGCCGCGTAAAGCAGCAGGCGGGCCTTCAATGCCAATGCGGCATTTTCGGAGCCTCGTCCGGGGATCGCCGGCGAGCCTGCCAGGCCGGACGCAGCGGCATCCAGCTCGGTAATGGCATAGGTAAGGCTTTCTTCGATGCTTTTGCGCTGGTACAATTCGGTATAATCGCGGTCTTCGAGCGTGTATACCTTGTCGCCGATCACGGGAATACCGCCGAAATTGCGGATCAGATCATGGTAGCGGTAAGCGCGGATAAACCGCAGCTCGGCCTTCAACCGCTTCTTGCCCGACTCGCTCATCGGGACCTTATCGATATTCGCGAGCCCGTAGTTGCATTCGCGGATGCTGCGGTAGCCCCGGGTCCAGGTGTTGGAAATCCAGCCCGTCCGGTCCGGCGCGGCATTACCCTGCTGCACGAAATAGGTGTCGTTATCAAAGTTGCAGATCGACTCGTCCGTCACCGAACTCATCCACGCATCTTCGAACCCGCGCCCGAAACCCGGCTTATCGCCCTCCGTCGATAGCTGCACGCCCACATAACGGCCTACTACATACGCATCGGCCAACGCGGAGTCGGCCCAGATGGCCTGGTCGGAGATAATGTCGGTCGGTCGGGTGTCGAGGAACGCGTCGTCGCAGGCGGTGAGCAGCCCCGTGGCGCCGGCCAGTATGCTTAATATCAGTTTATTCAATCTCATGTCTTTTCAGTTTTAAAATGTCACGTTCAGGCCCACGTTATAGATCTTCTGCTGGGGATAGAAGAATGCATTGCCATTGTCCCCTTCCGGATCGAAATCCTTCACCTTCGTGAATGTAAGCAGGTTGAACCCGTTGGTATAGATCCGCAAACCGCCCAGTCCGATTTTCGAAATGATGTGGGTTGGGACATTGTAGGCCAGCTCCACGTTTTTCAGGCGCAGAAAGGCGGTATTCTGGAACCAGAATGTGTTTTTATAGCTCCCGTTCACCCCCGTTCCCGTCCGCGAATCGATACGCGGCGAGTTGCCGTTCGGGTTGGAGGGGCTCCACGCATCCTCGGCCCGCGACTGCATCACGCTGCTGAACTCGCCCGCTTCCACCACCACATACTGCGCCACCCGCGCCTGGCCCTGTAAAAGCACATTCAAGCTGAGGTTTTTCCAGCCGCCGCCCAGGTTCACGCCATAGGTAACCTGCGGAATGTTGCTGAACTCCGAACGGATACGGTCCGCGGCGTCGATCTTGCCGTCACCATTGTAATCCTCGTATTTAAGATCGCCCACGCCCGCGCCCGACACGTGCGGGTAAGCGTCCAGTTCCTGCTGATTTTTGAACACGCCGATGGCGCGGTACATCAGGTCTGCATTGGGGTTGCCGAGGTCGGAGCCGAGGGGCATGCCCGTGGCACGCTGGTAATCGAGCGTGTTGGGCGCTTCGTCGATGAAAATCACCTCGCTTTTGGCAAATGCAAAGTTACCGCCGATGTTATAGGTAAAATTGTTATGGCTGCCCGAATACTGGATCTGCGTTTCCACGCCGCGGTTATGCACCTCGCCGATGTTTTCTTTGGGGATCTGCGCCGAGCTGATGCCCGTCAATGCCGGGATACTTACATTGCGGCTGGCGAGGATATTCGTGCGGTTTTCGTAAAAAAGGTCGAGGTCGAAAGTCAGCTTTTTGAAAAGCGTCGAGTTGAGTCCCACATTGTATTTTTTCGCTACCTCCCAGGTAATGTTCGGGTTGGCGAGCAGCGAGTACTGAATGAGCGGCACATTGTTGGCATTGTTGCCCGTCGAGAAGGCGCCGTTGCGAACCTGGAAATTGTCGCGAAACTGGTTGGCATTCACGCGGTCGTTACCCAGCTCGCCATAGGAAGCCCTGATTTTCAGATCATTGACCGTATTGCCGGTCTGGAACCAAGGCTCCTGCGATACGCGCCAGCCCAGCGAAATGCCTGGAAAGAAGCCATACCGCTTACCCGGAGGGAACACCGACGATCCGTCGTAGCGCAGCTGTATTTCAGCCAGGTATTTACCTAAATAATTGTAGTTCAACCTTCCGAACACATTCCGGCGCGAGGTGCGGTAGCTGCTGCCGCTATTCCCGAAGTCGACCGGCTGTGCGCCGCCCTGGCTGAGGTCGGGCAGCTGGGTGGTAATAAAATTGTTACGCGAGGCGCTGAAAAACTCCTGCGTTTCGCGGCTCTGCTCGTAGGCGATGAACGACGAAAACGCATGGTCCCCGAAGTTTTTGGTATAGTTCAATTTGATATTACCTGTCAGAAGCGCCCGGTTGGTCTGGCTCTCGTACATCTGTGCCTGGGCAGGCCCGCCTAGCACGGTGCTGTACTGCCGCGTCGTTTTGTTGTATTGGTAAACGATCCAGTTGGTGCGCATTTCCTTCGTGAACGCAAAGCTCTGGTCGGCCGAGAAGAAACCGTCCACCGAAAGGCCCGCAACCGGCAGCTGGTAGCTAGCCCGCAGAATGCCGTTCGACACCGTGGTGGGGCTGTTGTTGGTACCGGCCAGCGTCGCCATCGCGATGGGGTTCTTGCCCTGCTCTACGCCTGCGCCCAGTTTCCCGTCGGGGTAATAGGCCGGCAGTGTGGGATAGGTCCTGTATAAAAATTCAAAAACGTTACTCGCCCCGAAACCGGCAATGTAGCTGCGGTTTTCGCGGCGCGTGGCCAGCTGTATACCGAAGCTGAGCTTGTCGTTTACATTCACATTAATGTTGGAACGGACGCTGTACTGGCGGTATTTGTTCACGCCGTTGCGGTAAAGGCCGTCCTGGTACAAAGTCCCGGCCGACACGAAGTAGTTGATCTTCTCCGTCCCGCCCGACACCGACAGGTTATGCTGGTTTTGCTTCGCCACGGGCTTCATGAGCTCTTTCACCCAGTTGGTATTGGGGTAATTGATCGGGTCGGAGCCGTCGCGGAATTGCTGGATCTCGGCGTCGCTGTACCGCTGGTTCATGCCGCCGGTCGGGTTGCGGTAGTAGTCGATCGTGTTCAGGATTCCCGCGTACGTAGGCGCGTCCACAAACCTGGGCAGGCGCGTGGGCTGCACAAAGCCCTGGTTGAAGGAATAGTCGAATCGCGGCTTGCCGGCGAGCCCTTTTTTGGTGGTAATCAAAATAACCCCGTTCGCTGCCTGCGCGCCGTAAATGGCTGCCGAAGCGTCTTTCAGCACCGAAATGCTCTCGATGTCGTTCGGATTGAGGCGGTCCAGCCCGCCGATCGCATTGGCGATACCGTCGATGACGATCAACGGATTGCTGTTGCCCGTCGTGGCACGCCCGCGGATCAATATATTCGACCCGTCCGAACCCGGCTCGCCGGAGCGGTTATTGGCGATCAGGCCCGGCAGCCGGCCCGCAAACGAGTTCGACACGTTGGCCTGCGGGCTGCGCGTAATTTCCGAGCCCTGCACCGTCGCCACCGAACCGGTAATGTTCTTTTTGGATTGCGTACCATACCCTACCACCACCACCTCTTCCAGCGACTTCGAATCCACTTTCAAAGTCAGGTCCACGACCGTCTGGTTGCCCACCGGCACTTCCTGCGACAGGTAGCCGACGAACGAAAATATGAGTACGGCGGCAGCCGGCTGATCGCCCGGAATGTCGAGGGTATAAGCGCCCTGCTCGTCCGTCACGGTACCGCGCTGCGAGCCTTTCAGCACAACGCTTACGCCGGGGAGTTTTTCGCCCTTGTCGTCCACGACAGTACCGCTGAGCCGGATATCGGCCACACCCGCGACCGCGACCGTCTGTGCAGCACCTGATGGCAGCATTTCCTGCGAAAACGACACTTTGCGGCTTCGTTTGAGGATAATCTGACCGTCGCCGGGCTGGTATTCGATCTGTAACGGCGCTAGGAGCTTTTCGAGCACGGCCGACAATTTTTCGTTGCTCGCATTGAGGCTCACCTTCGTGCGGACGGGGATAATGCTCCGGCTGTACGCGAAACGGACGCCGGCCAGGTTTTCCAACCGGTCGAGCGCATTCCCCAGCGTGATATTTTCAACCTGGATGCTCACATTCCTGGCCAGCAGGTCCTGCGCGCTGATGTTCCGCGCATACCCGCCCGCCGCGATCATCCCGATCAGGAAAAGCTGTAAAATCGATAACCGCATAATATGGTATGCCGTCTTGCTTTTTAGAAAAAAGTACATAAGTTTGAAATGGTTAATATGAACAATAGGACGCCTTGCATCACCTGCCAGTGATGATCCATCAAGGTCTTCGTTCAGGATCAGGGGTGGCTCCAACACTCCTGATTTTTTTTGAAGCCGGTATTATTTCAGTTGTCTGGATCTCTTCATAAGGGCGTAGATTGGTGTTAGGTATGGTTGGGTTTAAATGCTATTCCGAAGCGGCACATCCCTCGCCGCGGATCACGATTTCGTCATTTTGCATCTGGTAGTTCGCATCCACGATCTGCATCGTCATTTCCAGGATTTCCGATAACCTGTTATGGTCGAAAGTGGCTTTTACACGGCAATTTTCGAGATTAGGGTTGTCCAGGCGGATCTTGACGTCAAACTGTTCTTCGAGCCTTTTCACGACCTCCCCCAGCTTCGCATCGCGGAATGTGAGCGACACCGGCTGCCATACCGGCGCTTTCTGGGCCGTTTCCGGCACCTGTGCGCTCACCAGCTCGCCCGACGCCACCTTGAAAACCGCTTGCTGGTGCGGCAGGAGCATCACCTCCCTGCCCTTGTCGGCCGTGACGGACACTTTGCCCGTTACCACCGACACCTCATATTCCGCCTCGCCCTTGTTGGCCCGCACATTGAAGCTCGTGCCGAGCACCTTCACCTGCACCGATTCGCTGTGTACGTAGAAGGGGCGCGACGCGTCGTGCGTCACCTCAAAAAACGCCTCGCCTTCGAGGGAAACCTCGCGGGAATCGCCCTGGAAATCGTCTTTCGCGTAGGTAATGCGGGTACCGGGATTCAGCCAGGCTTCGGAGCCGTCGGGGAATGCATGCTTGCGGACCTGCCGCGTTTTATTCACAATGGCAATGGTGTCGGCACCGTGCCGGAAAATGGATTTGTTTTGGGACAACAAATACCAGGTCACCAGCCCTCCGATCAGCAATACCACCGCTGCCGCGTAATTCATGAAAACGCGCAACGGGGCCTGACGACCCTGCGACGGGCGTAATGGCACCACCGGCGCATCCCCCGGCGCCTGGCGGCGGATTTCGTCCTGCACCCTGCTTAGATGTCGCGGCTGGTCGAACGCCGCCCCGCTGCCGGTCTCCTCCGGGAGCGACGCGTACCATTCGTCTACCTGAAATGCTTCTTCCGGTGTGCACTGCCCATCGACGTACCGTTTGAGGAGCTCCGGTGATATATGTTTTTTGTTCATGGAATGTTCGCAACGACCTTTTATTTCAGTTCCCTACAAACAGGACGCACGGCAGCGCCGCATCCCTAGTGACTTTTGAAGAAATTTTATAACAAATACTATTTGAATCCTTATTACTTTTGAAACCAGTTGACTGACTGCACCCAATGAGTAAGGCTTATCGCGATAGAGACGACCTGGATTTATGGCTGCTGGCAAAGGTTTCGGACGATTCGCTGGCCTTTGCCGAGCTGCACCGCAGGTTTTCGGGCAGGCTTTACGCGCTCGCGTTACGCAAGACGGGCAGCAGTGAAGTGGCGGAAGACCTGGTGCAGGACCTGTTCGTGCATTTGTGGTTACAGCGGGCGGGGATTACCATTGAAAAAGCATTCAACCTCTACGTTTTCTCGGCGCTGAAAAACCGCATTATCTCGCATTTGCGGAAGCAGCTCGTGCAGCACACGATTTCACTGAACGACATCGACCTCGAAACGCTTTCGTCGCAATCGGCCAACCTCGTGCAGGAATGGCTCTCGCTGAAAGAAGTACAGGAAATTTACTCCCGCGAGCTGGCCGCATTACCCGAAAAAAGTAAGCAGGTATTCGAAATGAGCCGCAGCGGCGTGCCTAACCGCGAAATCGCCCAGCTGCTCGACCTCTCCGAAAAGACCGTAGAATTCCACATCAGCAAGTGCCTCCGCGTGCTGCGTACCAAATTCGGGTATGTGGTGAATGTGCTCGTGTGGGTGCTGGCGGGTATGATGTAGGGTGTGACCGCCGACTGCTGACCGCCGACGACCGTCCGACGAAGGCCGACCGCCGACGGCTGAATGTTGATGGCGGTCAGCGGTCAGTGATCAGCGGTCGGTGGTCAGCGGTCAGCGCTTCGGCACACATTTTGCACGTATAGTGGTAAACCATTCCACGTATGTTTGAAATAGCCGATCTGCGGAAAATCCTCCTGCACGACCACCCCGTTACCTTTCTGCTGGAAGTGGTGCTGCGGACGGTGATCATGTTCCTCATTATCCTCATCGCATTGCGCGCCTCGGGCAAACGGGGCATCAAGCAGCTATCCATTTTCGAGCTCGTGCTGATCATCGGCCTGGGTTCGGCGGCAGGCGACCCGATGTTTTACGACGATGTGGGCATTCTGCCGGCTTTTGTCGTATTCCTGGTCGTGATCTCACTCTACATTATCGTTACCCGCCTATCCGATCGTTTTGTCAAAATTGAAAAACTACTTGAAGGCGAGCCGCTGTATGTGATCCGCGAGGGCAAATTGCTGATGGACGCATTCCGCGATTCGGGGCTATCGCAGGACGAATTCTTCGCCGAACTGCGGCTGCGTAATGTCGAACACCTGGGCCAGGTGCGCACCGTACTCATCGAAACATCGGGGGAATTCAGCGTCCTCTTCTATGCTGACGACGATGTCCGCTACGGCCTGCCGATTTTCCCGGATAAGTTGCGGCACAAGGTCAGCAGCCATCAGAACCACGAATACATCGCCTGTGCCAAATGCGGCAGCGTGCGGAAGGCCGCACATTCCGAAAAGCTGCCCGTATGTCCGGAATGCGATGTTTGTGAATGGGTAGAGGCTTCAAATGCGAAGCGGGTCGGGTGAGGCTGCCGATTCTAGCCGCGGAGCGGCACCCTGTTTATAGCACCATGCAACCTGCATGCAAGGGGCTCCATCGGGGCCTCCTCTTGCGCATTTGCTATTTACTCATACCCCGTATTTCCGGATCAAATCCGCATTCAACACATGCCCCAGCCCGGGCGCGTCGGGCACGCGGATATGCCCGTTCTCGAACCGTTCGATGGGCGAGAGCAGCTCCGCCCGCCACGGCACTTCGCCGTAGGCGTATTCGAGAATGGAGAAGTTCGGAATAGATGCGCATACCTGGACGCTGGCGGCCGTGGAAACGGGGCCGCTGGGGTTATGGGGCGCAATGGCGATGTTGCCGGCCGTTTCGGCCAGTGCCGCGATGAACCGCAGCTCCTGGATGCCGCCACAATGCTTCACATCGGGCATGATCACGTCGAGCGCGCGCGTGGCGATCAGCTCCGCGAATCCCTGGCGACCGAATATCGATTCGCCCCCGGCCGAGGGCTGCGCGGTCGCATCGGTGATGGCGCGCGTTTCGGTGGGGAATTTCTGCGGGTCTACCGGCTCTTCAAACCAGTAGAGACGGGCTCTCTCCAAGCGTTTGGCCGTGGAAATGGCGAGCTCCTCATTTAAATGGCTATGTACGTCGATCAGCAGGTCGATGTCCGGCCCGATGGTTTTCCGCACGGCTTCGATGCAGCCCACGGCATAGTCGATATCCGAAGCGATCTGTTTTTCGTCCGATGTTTTCAAGGGCTTCATGTCGTCGAAAGGCGCCAGTTTTAAGGCTTTGAAGCCACTTTTCAATGCGTTTTCCGCATTAGCCTGGAATGCGCTCACCAGCCGGCGGCCATTGGCGTCGCGCTGGTTGGTGGCCCGGTTGATATTGGCATACACCTTCAATTCATCGCGCAGCTTTCCGCCCAGCAGCTCGTACACGGGCACGCCGAGCGCCTTTCCTTTCAGGTCCCACAACGCATGCTCGATGGCGCTGAAAGCCGTAACAGCGATCTTGCCCCGCTCGAATGCCTTCTGAAACCCGCGCTGCCGGTACTGCTCCACCGCGAACGGCGACTCTCCTTTGACCAGTTGAAACAAATCTTTCAGTTCCGCCCGCAGCTGGCTGACGCCGTCCTTTGCCGCCGCCGAAAACCCGTGCGAGGCTTCGCCCAGGCCCGTGAGGCCCTTGTTGGTGACGAGCTCCACGAAATGCCAGTTGCCCCGCTGGTTCACCTTCACTTCATGAATGCGGATATCGGTGATGGTAAGCCTGTTGTCGGCATCGGGAATACCGAGCGACAAAGCGGGTAGTAATGCGGTGCCTTTCAGAAAATCTCGGCGGAACATGGGCATGGGGGTTGGTCAAATCTAATTTTCAGGTGCGATGGGCAACGGCAGATAATCGCGGTTCAAAATCATCCATTCCTGCAAACGGGCTTTCAGATCATGCTCGACGGCCGCTACTTCCGCTCTGCCGGAGAGATTGTTCGTCTCGTCGGGATCGGCTTGCAAGTCGTAGATTTCGAACATTTTACGGCGTTCTGCAAAGAGCAGTTGGTCGAACTTCTCGTCCAGTTTGCCCTCGGCGTGCTGCTGTTTCAATTCCAGCCAGAAAGGCTGCCCGGCAAAGTCGACGGGATGGTAAGGGATCTGCCAGATCGCGTTGTAGATCAGCTTGTATTTTTTGTTGAAAATGGTCCTGCCCAGGTCGAAATTGGAGGAGTTGGTCGGTAACCCCTGCCCGTGCGCACCGCGAACGGCGAAAATGTACTCGTGACCGCCCTGCCGGGGATCGGTAAATGCGGAAGTGAGGCTTTTGCCGGTGATTTCTTTCGGGACGGGCACGCCGGCGACGGTGAGAAACGTGGGCGCTATGTCGATGCCGGACACGAGCGCGTCGCTTACCTGCCCGGCTTTGATCAGTTTCGGATGCCGGATGATGAGCGGCACGTGAATGCCGAGGTCGTACAAGGTGCCTTTGCCGCGCAGCAATGCGCCGCCATTATCGCCGATGAACACGACAAGCGTATTTTCTTCCAGCCCGCGTTTCTTCAGATCGTCCAACACCCGGCCTACGTCGCTGTCAAGGCGCTGGATTTCGCCCAGGTAGGATGCAAAATCGGCGCGCACGCCTTTGGTGTCCGGCCAGTGTCTGGGCAATGTGAGCGACTGCGGATCTGGTTCGAAGTTTTTGGCATTAAAAATCCGGTGCGGATCGCTGTAACCCACCTGTACGAAGAATGGTTTGTCCTTGGGCGCCTTGTCGAGGAATTCCGTGTATTGCTGGAAAATGCTGTCGCGGTTGCCGGTGGCATTCAGGTAATCGACGCGATTTTTGAAGGTTTCGAGGCCATATTTTTCCAAAACGGCTACCGTTTCAGGCACGCGGCGGTTGCCGTCGAGGTGGAAATTGCGGCCGAGAATGCCGGTATGGTAGCCACCTTTGCGCAGCAGCTCGGGATAAGACGTCACCGAGGCGTCGAGCGGGGCCGAAAAGCGGGTCATCTGCACGTCGAGCGTGTTACGTCCCGTCATGATGGCCGCCCGCGAAAGCACACATTGGGGCGCAGTCGTGTACGCACGTGAGAAACGGATCCCCTCGGCCGCCAGCCGGTCGATATTCGGCGTTTTGATCTGCGGGTAGCCATAGCTGCTCAAAAACGGCGCGCTATGGTCGTCGGAAACGATCAGGACAATGTTGGGAGGCTTGGGGGCAGTCTTCTTCTGGGCGCTGGCCTGCCACGTTACGGCATGCAGGAGCGCGGTGGCGAACAGGAGTTTTTTGAGCATAGAGATTTTGTTTTTGACGGCTGACCGCTGACCGCCGTTTTCGGGATTATGTTTTTTGTGGCTTTCTAAATTTGTCAGAGCTGTTTCGATGCACATCGGCATTTCAATTACCTGAAACCGACCGCCCTATTTCCAGATAATATGGCCCCGTTACGCCTCCCGGCCCTTCAAACCAGGACTCTACGACATAATCGCCTTTCTTTAACCACACGTTCGGAATAGTTACCGCATGGCCGTCGCCCTTCGCGAGCGCGCTGCGTTGTACGTGGCCGATGCGCACGAGACTGCGTGTGCCTTTGGCAATGGTACCGGTGTGGATAGAGCGGAGGTGATAGAAGCCGTCCTCCGCGATGGCGATATTCCAGTAACCGGTGGCTTTGTCGGCCAGCCAGGCGCCCATGTTGGTACCGCCCAGGTCCTGGCGGGTAAGAATCGAGAGCGGTTCGTGCGTGGAGCCTACGATCACGCGCCGGGGCGTGAGGTTCGGACTGTTTGAAATGTCGGTAAAAATGCTGTCGAGGCCTTTTTTCAATTGCCGTGCCAATGCGGGCTGCGATTGTACGAGGTTGTTTTGTTCATACGGGTCCTTGTCCAGGTCGAACAGTTCGAATGTGTTCAGGTCGTCGCCGTCGGCATTGACGGCTACCAGTTTGAAATGGTCGCGGTAAAAGGCGGCATTGCGGTATGGTTCCGTCCAGCCGCGGTTCCAGGCATTGTAAAAGCTGCGCGGTGCCGGGGCCAGCCTGCCCTGGATGGTTTTCAATGCAGAACGACCGTCGGTTCTGATGTGGGCGGGCAAAGGGATTTTCGCCGCTTCGAGCAGGGTAGGGAGCACGTCGATATGTGCCGTTAATGCATTCACTTCCTTATTTGCTTCGAAAAGCCCGGCACCCGAAATCAGGAACGGTACGCGGGTACCGCCTTCCCAGGCCGAGCCTTTCAGGCCCCGAAAACCGGTGTTGAAGCGCAGCTGCTGGTTGCCATTATCGGTGAGGAAAATCACGATCGTGTTATCTTCCAGCCCCTGTTGTTTAAGTTCGGCGAGAATGCGGCCTACATGATCGTCGATATTGGTGGCCATGCCGTAAACCTTGCGGGCGGCGGCCTTGTCGGCGTCCGTCATGTTGGCCCAGGCTTTGCCCTCCTGCCTGTCGGTTTCCGTGTCGAATGCGAGGTCCTTGTACATATCCTCATACTTTTTCGGCAGTTGCAGCGGCGTGTGCGGCGCGTTGTAGGATACATACAAAAAGAATGGCGCCGACCGTTTTTCGCGCAGGAACTGCACCGCCTGATCGGTGAACACATCCGAACAATAGCCCTGCCGCTGCACCTTGCGGTCGTTTTCCGCTAATGTGGTATTGAAATAGCTGCTGTCGGTGCGGATAAAATTCTCGTAAAAATCTCCCGGCTGCCCTACCCCGCCGCCGCCGTGAACGAGGCTGTATTGAAATCCCTGGTCCGACGGCCTGAACGGATAGTTATCGCCCAGGTGCCATTTGCCGACGATACCCGTTTTATACCCGTTTTTGGAAAGAATTTCAGCCAACGTGACCTCCTCCGCCGCCATAATCGCCCCGCCGTTGTAGGTGTCGTGCACGCCCGTACGCTGGTGGTAGCGGCCCGTGAGCAGGCTCGCACGCGTGGGGGCGCATACGGGAGAGTTGTGGAAATTCGTTAATCGCGTCGAGCGGGCCGCAAGCCGGTCGATATTCGGCGTTTTCACGTGCGGGTTGCCGGTGAAACCGAAATCGCCGTAGCCCTGATCGTCGGTCATGATGAGGACGATGTTGGGTTTTTGACCGACGACTGCTGACGGCTGACCGCCGATGTTGGGTTTTTGACCGACGACCGCTGACGGCTGACGGCCGAGTGCGGGTGGGTGACCGGCGAGGGCTGTTAACATTATTAGTGACCAAATGATCCGTTTCATTTCGCTTCCTGCTTTTTGGGATACACCTTATCGATGGAAGCGCCCTCGTCGCCCTGCTGCTTCATCCAGGCTTCGAGCCCGGTTTTCAATGCGGCAATGCGCTGAGCATATTGCGGATCGGCTGCCAGGTTTTTCAGCTCGAACGGGTCTTTTTCCGTATCATAAAATTCCACTGCCGGGCGGTGCTCGAAACGTTCGGTGATCTTTTTGGCATTCGGGTCGGTCGTATCGTCTACCCACGAAAACCACACGGTATTGCGATCCTTGCGGTTGCGGTCCATCATGAATCGGTTGTAATACGGCTTGTCGGGCGTCAGGTTGAGGATCAGCTTATAGCGATGGTCGCGGATGCTGCGGATGGGGTACGGGTCGCCTTCGGGAATGTTGTTGTGAATGCCATAAGCGTAGCTGCGTGCCTCCTTGCTTTTGCCTGAAATGACGGGTAAAAAGCTGCGCCCGTCAAGCCCCGCGACCGGTTTGCCCCCGGCAATGTCGATCAGCGTCGGGGTAATGTCTTCATATTGTACCAATGCACGCGTTTCGGTGCCCGGCTTCACCCTACCCGGCCATTTTACGAGCATCGAGCTGCGCTGGCCCGTGTCGTACAGGTTCCATTTAGCCCCAGGGAACTGCGCCCCCTGCTCGCCGAGGAAGATCAGGATCGTGTTTTGGTCCTGGCCGGTCTCTTTCAGCAATTTCTGAATATCCCCGACCTGGTTATCCAGCCGCCGCACTTCGGCGAGGTATTTTACAAATTGCCGGCGTGTAACGGGCGTATCCACCCAGTTCGCGGGCAATTTCAGCTTTGCCGCGTCGAATTCCGTCGTGTCGCCTACCGTCCACGGCGCGTGGGGGTTAATGCTCATCACAAACAGGCAGTACGGCTTATCGCCGGTGGTGATATATTTCTTCACGTCGTCGAGGCGGTAATCGTCCGTCGGGGCCACGCAGTTGGGTTCAAAACCGTCGACGATGTCGAACGGGAACACGGTTTTCGGCTTGGTTACGTGGTCTTTACCGGTGAGGCCTACCCGGTACCCCTGGTCGGCCAGGTAATGTCCCACGCTTTTCAGATGGTCGTACACCGGCTTGTGGTTTTGGAACGAGCCGTGACGCACCGGGTACAAACCCGTGAAAAGCGACGCGCGCGTAGGCACGCACATCGCTTCGGAGGCAATGAGGTTATGGAATTTCAACCCGTCCTTCGCCAATGCGTCGATGTGGGTCGTTTTCAGGTTCTGCCCGCCATAGCAGCTCAGCTGGCGACTGTCGAGGTCGTCGGCCATAATAATGATGATATTGGGGGCCTTACCGGCGGGATGCCTGGTGTCGTTGGTGGACTCAGCGCCGACGGCCGAAGACCGACCCACAACTGTGTACATTAAAATCAGTACGGTGAGCGGAATGCAAATGCTAAAAAGGTTGCGCATGGTGATTGGAACTTCGGTGGCTGTTCCGGTCTGTATAAGGTTTAGATTTTAAAAAAAAGAGTCCGTCAATGCAAATAACTACTGATTCACAAGCATTTAAAGTGGCGCGATTTCCGGCTCGTCCAGCAGCACCTCCTGGCGGGAACGGATGCGTTCCACCAGCGAATCATAATGCAGCAGGCCCGACGCTTCCACCACGAGAACGCCCACAAACTCGCGTCCGCGGCCGATGATGTTCAATCGCTGTATCCTGACGCCCTTCACCGATTCCACCAGCGATGTGATGTGATGCACACTCAGTGTTTCGGGGTATGTGAGTTTAAGTTGATAAGTTTTCATACGCCTCGTGATTATGTCTTGTTGTTCCTAGTTCCGATTAATAATCTATTAAAATTATAGATTTAATATACAAATATAACAAAATGAAAAATCCAGCCTTGCTTAATTGCTCAAAGATCTGGGAAGATACCACTAGCCCCGGACTTAAGTCCGGGGCAATGGATGCTGGTGCGAGCGCCGCCATCCGGGGCAGTGGATGCTGGTTTGGGGGATGGCTTAGTCCAGGAGTGCCTTGTTGGTAATGATTTCTGTGTTGGGCAACGGAAAAACATAGTTGCTTTGCGATGGCACCACCTCGGGGGCAATCAGGCCATTGCCGGATTTGGCCGGGAACGGGGAGCGCGTTCGGAGGATATCGATCGACCGGAAACCTTCGCCCAGCAATTCAATCCGCCTTTCTTTGAGGATTGTCGCCACCAATGCCTGCTGTGTACCGGTGGCTTCTTTCGGGAATTCGTAGGCGGCGTCGGAGCGGTTGCGGACGGCTTTGAGCAATGCGGTGCCCGTAGCCAGGTCGCCCGTGCGGGCTGCGGCTTCGGCGTAGTTCAGCAATATTTCCGGATAACGGAGAATGGGCAGGTAGTCGAGGAAGGGCGACGGCTTCGCGTATTTCGTCAGGAATTGTACACCTGACGCCGTGCGTGCGAACGTGCGGCGGAGGTCGGCGGTGCGCCATTCGGTATCGCCCCAGATGCCCGTCGGGTTGAGGTTATATTCCGAATTGGCATTGATCACATACGGGAAGGATGTCTGGCCAGTCACGTTGTCAAGCTCCGTCATTGGTACGGAAAGGATCGACTCCGTGCTCGTGTAATTGGTCGTAAAAATCTCGACGATATTGCCCAGCTGGTGCTTTACGCCCGTTGCGGCCGTGAACGGCGCTGCGGCGGAAACGATCTTTTTCGCTTCCAAGACGACCTTACCATATTGGCCGCTGTTCAGATATACCCTGGTTTTGAGTGCAATGGCGGTGTTGCGGTGGGCGCGCGTCGTGTTCAGCAATGCGCTGCTGTAAGTTAACGGCAGGTCCGCTTCCGCTTCGTCGAGATCCTTGATGATCTGCGCGTAGATTTCCGCAACGGTGCTGCGTTTCAGGTCGTTGTTGGCCGTGGTGGTTTCGGCCTGCAAGCGTAACGGCAGCCCCTTGGAAGCGCCCTGATCCTCATTGAATGGCCGCGCATAGGCGGTTACCAATGCAAAATAGCTTAATGCCCGCACGAATTTAGCCTCGGCAATGTACTGTTTCGCAAGCGTTTCGCTTACCACGCCCGGATGTTCGCCGATACCCTTGATGAGGATATTGGCATTGTTGATCGTCTCGTAACCCTGCGCCCAGAAGCCCGCGATGAAGTTGGAACTCGCATTGAGCGTGTGGTTCCAGGCCTCGAAAGCCGTAAACGTATTGCTCGTCCGATTGATAAATTCCTCCCCCCTCACCTCCGAATAGGTATAATAATTACCCCCGTAAAAATTACCGCCCTTCGCCGATTTGTAAATACCATTCACAAGCCCGAGAATGCGCTCCGGCGTCTGGAACGCGTTGGCACCCGTAATGGACGTTTCGGGAACCGGATTGAGCAATTTGTCGGAATCGCACGATGGCAGCAACATTGCAAACGCCACCGAAAAGCCCCAGCCCAGCGACCTGCGGCCGATTTGATTAAATATTTTCATGATTTTAATACCTGATAATTAAAAACTGACATTAACACCCAGCGTGAACGTCCGGGCCTGACCTACCGAATTCTTTTCCACACCCGGCGTCGTATTGGAATTTCCGTTCACCGACGATTCGGGATCGGTACCATTGTAATTCGTCAGCAGGAAGAGGTTCGATCCCTGCGCGTAAATGCGCACCGGCCCGATGCCCGAGTTGCCGAACGCCGACGCCGGCAAACGGTAGCCGAGCGAGAGGTTTTGCAGCCGCAGAAAATCCGCCTTTTCCGCATTGGTGGACACCGGGAATGAGGAACCGCTCGAAAGCTGGTCGTTATACACGAGGCGCGGGATGTCGGTCACGTCGCCCGGTTTCTGCCAGCGTTGGAGGATTTCCGTCGAGTTGTTGTAAGCGCGCTGGTCGAGCAGCGTGGCACGGGTGCCGTTCATGACGTAGTTGCCGCCTGCGAACGAGAAATTAATGCCTGCATCGAATGCACCGTATCTGAATGTATTCGAAAAACCGCCGTACCATTTCGGCAGCGCGTCGCCGATGAGGTAATAATCGGCACCGGTGATCGCCGCCGCTTTCGAGCCGTCCAGGTAAGTCCAGTTGCTTTCGCCAGGACCGACGATCTGAGTGTACTGTACCTTTTCGCCTTTCGCATTAATGAATATCCGCCGACCGTTCTCCGGGTTCACGCCGGCCGTTTTGGCACCGTAAAGGCTTCCTACCGAATGCCCTACGCGTGTCACGTTAGTGGTTTCGTAGGAAACGTGCGTCGTTCCCACAATGTCGGTATTACCGTCCGAGAGCGCCGTGACCTTATTTTTCAGTTTGGTAAAATTCACCGAGGCATTCCAGGAGAATTCGCCCGAACGGATAAGGTTCGCCGAAATGCCCAGCTCGATACCGCGGTTGAACATGGCCCCTACATTACGCAGGATGGAATTACCGGGGATACCTTTTGATATAGCCTGCGGTGCGCTGAGGATCAGTCCGTCGACATTGTTGTCAAAATAGGTAACATCCACCTGAATGCGGTCGTCGAACAGGCCCAGATCGGCGCCGATGTTGGTCTGCCGGCTCGTTTCCCACCCCAGGTCGGCGTTGCCCGCCTGCGAGATCGCCCACGTAGGCGCGCTGCCGTACAAGCCGCCGTTGTACAGTTCCAGCGACCCGAACGCGTTGCTGATATTGCCGTTTCCGACGCGCCCCCAGCTAGCCCGCAGCTTCACCGAGCTCAGCACCGACGCCAGCCGCAGGTTTTTATAAAACTCCTCCTCCGACAATGCCCAGCCCGCCGAAACGCCGCCGAAATTGCCGTACTTTTTATCGAAACCCAATGCCGAGTTACCGTCCCGGCGGAAATTCACCGTCACGAAATACCGCTTCGCCAGGTCGTAGCTCACCCGCGAAAAATACGACAGGTAGGCCCGCTCGTCGAGCACATTGTCCGACGCCGTGATCGAGCCCCAGTTGCCCTGGTAATTTTCGAAAAACGGATCGGCCCCCTGCGACCGCGACGCACCCCACGACGAATTATTGAATTTCTGTACATCATAACCCGCCAGTACCGACACCGAATGCTTGCCGAAGGTCGGCGTGAATGTCAGCGTGTTGGTCCAGTTCCAGTTGTCGCGCAGCGCCGACACATTGACCGCATTGCCTTTGGTAGAATACCCGTTGCCCTGCAGGGCGCTGTCGAAAGTCTTTGTTTCGGTGCGCAGCCGGTCGATGGCGTAGCTCGTGCGGAATTGAAGGTTTTTCAAAAGCTGCGCCGTAGCCCCGAAGCTGCCGATAATGCGGTCGTTCGAGGAGGTGTAATGGTTCTTGTCCAGCTGCGCCACGGGGTTGCCCCAGTTGCTCACGACCTGGTTGTTGCCCATCCCGATCGTGTTAGGGCTCGCCGGGTTGATGTTGTAGGAACCGTCGGGGTTATACGCGGCCACATTGGGCGGCAGCGCGGTTGCGAGGCGCGCGAGGCCGACGAGGAAGAAGTTCGAGCCGGGCAGCGAGCCTGCGTAGGGAGAGGCGTTGTTGGTGGTATTGTATGAAACGCTTCCGTTCAGTTTCAGCCAGCGGTTCACTTCCTGGTCAATATTAAAACGGGCCGATTTACGGTCAAACTCGTTGGCGCGCAGGAACCCGTTCTGCTTGCTGTAATTGGCTGAAAAATAGTAGGTAGTACTCTGCGTACCACCGGAAACGCTCAGGTTATGGTTGTGCGACACGCCCGTGCGATAAATGTAGTCGTACCAGCGCGTATCGATCGGCGAACCGTCGGGATTATTGTTTTGAAAAAACAGTGCTGCGGGTACTTTGTCATTATGCTCATTTCCTCCTAAAATCTTGGCATTCAGCACCGCCTCGTTCTTGATCGCGATGTATTGTTCCGCATTCAGCAACTTAGGCAGGCGGGTAACCTCCGAAACACCGGCCCACGATTCGATATTGATCCGCGGCTTGCCGGTTTTACCCCTTTTGGTCGTGATGAGCAACACGCCCGCGGCGGCACGAGACCCGTAAATAGACGTCGAAGCAGCATCTTTCAGCACGTCGATCGACTCGATATCGGCCGGGTTAATGTCGCCCAGCGGGTTGTTCGGCACGGCCGTGCTCGTCGACACATTGCCCGTATTAATCGGGATGCCGTCCACCACGACCAGCGGGTACGAGCTGAGCGAAATCGAGTTCACGCCCCGGATGCGGATGACAGGCGGGTTGTTCAGCACGCCATTCGGCTGGGCAATGCTCACGCCGGCCGCGCGTCCGGCCAAAGCCTGGTCGAAGCTCTGCACCGGCTGCTCCCTGATCGCCTCGCCTTTGAGCCGAACCGCCGAGCCTGTAAACTCGCTTTTCGTTTGCGTGCCATACCCCACGACGACGATCTCGCTCAGCTGCCGGGTATCGGGCGCAAGCTCCACGGCCAGCTGCGACTGCCCGCCCACTGCTTTTTCAATGGAAGTATAGCCGATAAACGAAATGACGAGCGTCGCGTTCTCCGGCGTAATGAGCTGGTACTTACCATCTTGATCGGTAATGGTACCATTGGAAGTGCCCTTCACGATTACGGACACGCCCGGCAGCGGCTGGCCGGATTCCTTATCGCGGATCACACCCGAAACAGGCTTGTCGGCCGTGATCAAAACTGCCGGCAATGGCCTCACAGCATATACCTGGTCCGGCGTGGCCATCCCGAGCAGCAGCGCCGCCAGCGCACTTCGGGCCACGTTACCGTAGTAATATATACGTAAATTGGGGTTGTAAGGTTTTATCATATCAAAATGGGTTTTGAAATGGATTTGAGATTAAAAAAAGACATAGAAAGGCACCCCGGCAGCCGGCGTCAGGGCAAAGTCGGGCAGGCACGAACGCACCTGAAAAGCAGGGGCGCCGTGGCCTTGCAGGCCATCCGAAAATGGTGGCCCGCAAGGCATGCTATCAGAAAATCAGCGGATTAATGGTCGCCGTACCGCTTCTCCCCTGCCACAACGGCCAGGGTGAGTTTGTTCTGCTTCGGCGGCAGCGGACAGGTTGCATAAGGGGAGAATGCGCAGGGCGGGTTGATCGCCTTGTTGAAATCGAGCCAGGCGGTGCCGTCCGCCTCGACAGACGAGTACAGGAAGCGGCCCGAGCCGTAGGTTTCGTGTTTGTTGGTCTGGTCGGCGAAGATGATGAACAGGCTTTCCGGCTTGCCCACGGCGTCGAGGTTGTATTCCTTCCCGTCGACGGTAAACACGAGCTTGCCCGGCGAAACCTGGTCGTCGGTACGGCCGGTAATGTCGGTAATGGACACGGTGCGGCCTTTGGTAGGAACGAACTGTGCTTTCACACGCCATTTCTCCTGCACGGGATAGCGCTCGATGCCGCTGAACCCTTTCAAATACTCGCTTTCAAGATCGCGCAGGCGGATTGCATACTTCTCGCCGCGTTTGATCACAAACCATCGGAGCGAGCCGTGGCGAAGCGTGACGGGTTTTCCATCCGGGAAAATGTCGAGCTCGGTCACAGGCTTATCGCCCTGGAAAATTTCGGCATCCGGCCTGGCTTTCAGCGTGATATGGCCCTTATCGAGGGTTATCTCACCCAGCGACGGGCGACTGCGCTCGCTGGGGAAGAGGAT
Organism: Dyadobacter beijingensis DSM 21582; assembly: GCF_000382205.1. Lineage (GTDB taxonomy): Bacteria > Bacteroidota > Bacteroidia > Cytophagales > Spirosomataceae > Dyadobacter > Dyadobacter beijingensis. The sequence goes on along the minus strand of NZ_KB907786.1, from coordinate 1,208,286 downwards.
GTCGTTTTCCTCCGCTCCACCGAAGGTATTTTTGCCTTCTTTGAGCCAGAATAGCCCCGCCAGGTTCAGCCAGCCCGATTCGGCTTTCAGGCTTTCGATCCGTTTCTGGTGCCAGTCGCGGATCTGTTCCTCGTAAGTATTGTCGGTTACGGCAAATGCGCTCAGCAACCACGCCGCCGTCAGCCCCAGTAGATGATAAACGTACCTTTTCATGTTCAGGTGTTAGTTAAGTGGCACATACTTCCTTTGTCCCCGAGGGGTAGCAGGAAGCGTTGAATGGTGGTGGCTGGTGTGCAAATTTAAATAAACTATTTAGTCTACCAATTTAATAGTTTAATATTTTTTAAGAATGCTATTTTGTCTTGGCAGAACACAGTTTCGACCATCAAAAACCCGCATTTTGCCTTACAATAAGAACAGGGAACCCCCTTGCGGCATTTTTTGTAATTTCAGTTCATGAACACAAAAACGGTTTTCCCTACCCTGGGCATCGATGCTTTCGACTCTTCTGCGGAGTCGGGTTACAAGCTGCTGCGCCATGAGGTGGATGGAAAAAGCCGGATCGAAAAGCCGCACAAGCATGATTTCTTTATGCTTTTTGTCGTCCGAGAAGGGCTCGGCACGCATTCAATTGATTTTGAGGACTATGCGGTGCGTGACCGGCAGGTGCATCTGCTATTTCCCGGCCAGGTGCATCGGTGGGAGCTTTCCCAGGACACCACCGGCTTTCAGTTGATGGTCGGTCGTCGGGCGTTCGAAACCTCTTCGAATTTCCTCCGGTTGTCGTTTATTCTCTACCGCAGTCACCAGGTCATCGACTTGCCGGAAGCGGTGTTCGAAACCTTGTGCTACGAGCTCGAAGCGCTTGAAAAAGAACTTGCGGCATCGTCCGTGGATTGGGATATGGTACAACTTCGCAGTCGGGTGGCATTGCAGCTGGTAAGCCGCGAGGCGGAGCACATTTTCGACGATATCGGCGCTTATCGCGCTAATCCGATCCTTCCAAGATACCACGCCCTGGTGGACGCGCATTTCAGGACGCACAAGAACGTAGCCTTCTACGCCGATCAGCTCAACATCTCCCCCAATTACCTTAACATTCTCTGCAAAAGACACTTACACGTCCCTGCCACTTTCCTGATCCATCACCGGGTCGGCCTGGAATCGAAGCGGCTGCTGCTCGTTTCGGGGCAATCGGCGAAGGAGATCGCTTTCGAACTGGGTTTTAGCGATCTTCCGCATTTTTCCAACTTCTTCAAGGCTCAAACAGGCCTATCGCCACGCGCATTCAGGAATCAGTTATAAAATTCACAAGTTATGGCATAAATGGCGCATCGTTGGAATGCGCTTACGGGACTAATTTTGCAAAAACCTTAATCCCAGGCACATGACTTCCATTTCCCGCAAAACATTTATCCAAAGTTCCGGCCTGCTGCTTGCCGGCGAGATCCTGGTGAAAAAACCAGCCGCACAAGCCTCCGAACCGGGTGACCAAGCCGCACAAACCGCTGCGAAGAAGTGGTCGCTCAAAAATGTGCGGCTGGAAACGGGGTTCGTCTGGGACGAAGGCGAAGTGACCGGCACCGAAACCGGCCTCTTCCGCGTCGACATCGAGGATGGAAAGATCAAGGCCGTGCTGCCGAACGACCCGAAAGCGGACGCCGTCGACGCCAAAGGCCAGCTCATGCTCCCGGCGTTCAGGGATATGCACATTCATCTGGATAAAACCTTTTACGGCGGCCCGTGGAAAGCGCGCCTGGCCAAAAACCGGAGCGTGAAGGACATGATCGCGTTTGAGCAGAAGACATTGCCCGAACTGCTGAAAACCTCCACCTACCGCGCCGAAAAGATCATCGAGCTGCTGCAATCGAAAGGTACCAGCTTCGCAAGAAGCCACGTGAACATCGAACCGACTTCGAAACTCGATTCCCTGAAAAACCTCCAACGCGCCATCGAGAACAAGAAAGGCACGTTCGGGGCCGAGCTCGTCGCGTTTCCGCAGCATGGCGTTTTTTATTCGCATTCGGAGCAATTGATGAAGGAGGCCGCTGCCATGGACATCGATTTTATCGGCGGTCTCGACCCGAATGCCATCGATGGAAGCGTCGAAAAGCAGATCGATTTTATCGTACAACTGGCGCTGGACCACGGTAAAGGCATCGATATTCACCTGCATGAAGGCGGAGAGCCGGGTTTGAAAACCGTGCAATACCTCACGCAGAAAGTATTGGAAAACCCTGCACTGGCCGGTAAAACTTTCCTGAGCCATTGCTTTGTACTGGCCAGGCTGGACAAGCCGGTATTGGAAGAAACCGCCGAAAAACTGGCCCAGGCTCGCGTAGGAGTCATTTCTACCATCCCATTCGGCAGCACCATCATGCCCATCCCGACGCTCTACCGCCATGGCGTCAGTGTGATGACGGGGAACGACAGCATCGTGGACCACTGGAATACGTTCGGGTCGGGCAGCGTACTGCAAAAGGCCAATCTCATGGCGCAATTATACGGTCAATCGACGGAGCTGGACCTCTCGCGCTGCCTGAAACTGGCGACGGGCGACATCCTGCCGCTTGATGAAAAAGGAAAGCAGCAATGGCCCAGGGCCGGCGACGCGGCGAGTGTCGTGCTGGTGGATGCAAGTTGCTCGGCCGAAGCTGTTGCCCGCATATCGCCCGTAACCGCGCTGGTGCACGAGGGGAATGTCGTTTTCAGGAAGTAAGGCGGTGGCGTTTCGCAAGCTCCGTCAACCAAGGGGCCGAATTACTTTGCCCGGAAGGAACAGTTTTTTATCTTACCGTCGTGAAACGATTGTGTAACCGGCCCCGCCTTTCCCCCTGAAATCTCACATGACACCTGTCTATAAAACCTTTTTTCTCCTCTTAATCAGTTGCTTAACATGCTGGTCGTGCCGGGATACGGAGCGGGAACGGCAGCTTGCCCAGCGCGAGCAGCTTCTGCTTCAAAAAGAACAGGAGTTCGCCATCAAGGAGGCTGATTACAAGGCGCTTGTGCGGATGCGTGACAGCGTTTTCGCGCAAAAAAGCGATACGGTGATCATCCGGACCTGGCCGGACGACCTCGCGGGCATGTGGACGAGTAAATCCATATGCCGGGAATCGAATTGCACGGAATATGTGATCGGCGACCAGCGGTCCAATGCCTGGGAATTCGTGAGCGACTCCACGGGCCTTTTCACGCGGGTTTTTAATAACAATAAGCTGATCCGGGTGTACGCCGCAAGCTACGACAGCACAGGCATCCGGCTGCACTACCGGAGCGATTCTTCCGCTGCCAAATTGACCGAGATGAACGTAGAGCTCGGCCGCTCGGGCAACCTCATGAAGGGTATGCAGACGATCGGTATCGACAATGCCTGTACCGCCAAATTTTCGGTTGAACTGACCCGCCTCACAACCCGATAGCCATGCATTTACTGAACATTCATATCAGTACCCTGCCTATCGAAGACCCGGTACTGAAATTCCTCATCGAACTGATCATCATCCTCGGCGCGCCCCTGCTGCTCAACAAAATCAAGGTGCCGCATTTGCTCGGGCTGCTCATCGCCGGGGCGATCGTGGGGCCCAACGGCCTGAACCTCCTGGCCCGCGACAGCAGCGTGGTAGTGACCGGCACCACAGGCCTGCTCTACATCATGTTCCTGGCCGGTCTGGAAATCGATATGGGCGATTTCAAAAAGAACAAGTGGAAAAGCATTGGTTTTACGGCCTATACCTTTGCCATTCCGTTCATTCTCGGGCTCATAGGCGGCTATTACGTGCTGCATTTCTCCATGCTCACCAGCGTGCTTTTTGCCAGCCTTTTTTCCTCGCACACGCTCATCGCGTACCCGCTCGTGAGCAAGCTGGGCATTGCCAAAAACCTCTCGGTGAACATTACCGTGGGCGGCACCATGCTTACCGACGTTCTCTCGCTGCTCGTGCTCGCCGTGGTGGTGGGCATGACGCAAGGCGAGGTCGACAGTGCTTTTTGGATCCGGCTCATCGTGTCGGTGCTGGCATTCAGCCTCGTGGTGCTGTTTATATTTCCGATTATTGGAAGGTGGTTTTTCAAACGGGTGGGCGATAAAATATCGCAGTACATTTTTGTGCTCGTAATGATTTACCTGGCTGCGGTTTTGGCCGAGCTCGCGGGGATCGAAGCCATTATCGGCGCATTCTTTGCCGGCCTGGCACTCAACAGGCTCATCCCGCATTCATCGTCGCTCATGAACCGCGTCGAATTTGTGGGTAATGCCATTTTCATTCCCTTTTTCCTGATCAGCGTGGGCATGCTCATCGACTTCAAGGTGATTGTCAAAAGCTGGGAAACGGTGGGCGTAGCGGCGGTAATGCTCGTGGCCTCGATCGGCGGCAAGTACCTGGCGGCGGTTTTTACCCAAAAAACATTTAAGCTTACCAAAGACGAAGGTACGCTCATTTTCGGGCTCAGCTCGGCCTCGGCGGCGGCTACGCTGGCGGCGGTGATGGTGGGGTATAACATTGTCATTTCCGAAACAGCGGCGGGCGAGCCGGTGCGGCTTTTGAGCGAACACGTGCTGAATGGCAGCATTTTGCTTATTCTCATTTCCTGTACCATTTCTTCTTTCGTATCGATGTCCAGCGGGGAAAAGATCGCCGAGGCCGACCGCGAAGACACGGCTTCGGGCATTAACCCTGAAAGCGAAAGCATATTGATCGCCGTCAATTACGAAGAAACGGTTGAAAAACTGGTAAACCTGAGCCTGCTCATCAAGGCCGGTCATAACGAGAACCGGCTGTTCGCGCTGAATGTCGTGAATGACGACAAGAACGAATCGTCGGTGAAAAATGCAGAGAAAACGCTGCGCATCGCGCTCGATACGGCTGCGGCGGCAGATGTAGCCATCCGGCAGGTCACCCGTTACGACCAGGACGTGGCCAGCGGCATCAGCAACGTGATCAAAGAGCAGCGCATTACCGACCTCCTGATCGGATTGCAGGAAGAAAAAGGTTTCACGCCTTCGTTTGTGTACAACCTGTACAATGGTTATTTGCAAAACGACAATGTGAACACGCTGATTTACCATGCGGCGCAGCCTATTTCCACCGTCAAACGCTATGTAGTGCTCATTCCCGCCCGGGCCGACCGCGAGCCGGGTTTCTTCCACGCATTGCTCCGCGTATGGAACATCGCCAAAAATTCCGGTTCCGAAATGCATTTTTACGGCAACGACTCCATGACCCGCATTCTCCGACGCGTACTGGCAAAATCGAGCATCGAGGCCACCTTACACACGATCGGCAACTGGCGGGAGGGTGAAGAAGCGGCTATGCAGCTCACCGCCGACGAAGGCCTGATCATCTTCATGGCCAAACGCGGGATGGCTTCCTACTTCCCCCAAATGGGCGCGATCCCTGACTTCCTGAACCGGCATTCACAGGAAAACAACTTCCTGCTCATATACCCGTTCTCACAGCAGGACGACGACCAGACCGAACGCAGGTCCGTGAGCAACCACGACGACTTCATTGAAATCGGAAAGATCATCGGGAAGATTTTCCCGGGCTAATGCTATTTCCAGGCGGATTTTGCTGTAAAAATTTCCAGGCTTTTCACATCGATGCGGTTGCCCCAGAACAGCAGCCCGTCTTTTGAATCCGCATTGGGCTTTCGCTGGAATGAATACGAATAAGCGCCGTTGTCAATGAAAACCTCCACCGAAGTGCGGTCGACGTAAATGTCGGCGGTTACTTCCATGCTCGTCATATCCTCGGGCGAATAGAACACGCCGTTGACGAGATTGGAATTCATATCGTAATCCAGAATGCGCTGGCCGAGCAGCGACAAGCCCGCGCTCGTGGCGTGCGAGAGTTTGATAGTCGTTTTGATGCGGAACTGGTCGAGCGAAGGCAGGGATTTCAGTTTCGCATTGGCGTCGTCGGCGGATAGTGCCGTCCATTTACCGGAGGTGGTAAACAGCGGCTCCGTTTCCTTCACGGGCTGGCTCACAAGCCGCACGCCGTTTTTGGTCGTGCGCAGCCGCAGCTCGGCGGGCAGGAGCATCATGCCGTTGAAAGGCATGCCCGGATGGCTCACCCTTCCCCAGCCGATCTGAATGCGGCGCGGGTCGGATTCCGGCATATTGGCGAAAGTTTGCGCCGCGTAAATGCTGCCCGTCGTATAGTAATGCTTGCCCGATTCGGGTTTAAAAGTCTTTCCGTCAAACGTCCCGATCATATAGCTGGCCGACGCGCCGTACATTACCCATTTCGTTTTGCTTTTGTCGCCGTCCACCGGCAGTTCAAACAGGTCGGGGCATTCCCAGAAGCCCGTCAGATGGCTCTGGAATTGCCATTCTTTCAGGTTTTGGGAGGTGTAAATCGAATGGCCGTCGCGCTCGTTGAGCACCATCACCCAATGCTTGCCGGGTTTGTACCAGAACACGCGCGGGTCGCGGGTATCCTTGCTGTTCCATTTGGCTTTGGAATCGATGAGCGGGTTCTTGTCGTACTTCGTCCAGGTACGACCCTTATCAAGGCTGTAAGCCATGCATTGCACCTGTTTTTCAGGGTTATCCACGGTAAAAAAGGCGATCATCGCCGGTGTATTACCCTTGTTGAAACCCGCTGTATTATCATAGTCGATGATCGTCGAGCCGGAGAACATCGTTCCCATTTTGTCGGGCGATAACGCCGTCGGCAGCTCTTCCCAATGCACCATATCCTTGCTCACGGCATGGCCCCACGACATATTTTCCCACTCGCGCTCGTAGGGGTTATGCTGGTAAAAAAGGTGGTATTCGCCTTCGTAGAAAATCATCCCATTCGGATCGTTGATCCAGCCGCGGCGGGTGGTAAAATGGTATTGCGGCCGGTTGCGCTCGCGGTACATCGAGTCCTCACCGGCAATGCGGTCGTCCTGGTAAATTTTCGTCAGGCCGTCCGTCTTTCCGTCGAAGTTAATATCGATTGTCTGTCCCTGCCACGCGCTGACGTCGCAAAACACCCAATAGTCGGGCTTGCCGGATGCCAGCCTTATTTTGAACGACCGTTCCGGATTACCATTGACCTTGAACTGCATCGTACCGCGGTCATCGGACTGGGACACAGGCAGGTTCAGATAACGTTTTGAAATTTTAACGGAAGTATTTTGCGCAAATAGCAAATGGCTGCCCAGCACGGTCATCGTGGCCAGGGCGAGGGAGGTAGGCGTCGGTTTCATCGTTTCGGTAGGTAGTATGCCTTTTGAAGCATTCCCCGGCGTGGTTATACTGGAATTTGGTGGGGAATAATGGCCTGCGGCACCCCCTAGGCGATCAGTCCCTTAACCACCTTACCATGCACGTCGGTCAGCCGGTAGCGGCGCCCCTGGTGCTTGAATACCAGTTTTTCATGGTCGAGACCAAATAGGTGCAGCAAGGTTGCCTGGAAATCATGCACATGCACGCCATCCTTGACGACATTGTAGCTAAACTCGTCTGTTTCGCCGTACACCTGGCCGGTTTTAATGCCCCCGCCCGTCATCCACATCGAAAAGCAGCCGGGGTGATGGTCGCGGCCGTAATTATCCGCCGTGAGCTTGCCCTGCGAGAAGCTGGTACGGCCGAATTCCCCGCCCCAAACCACGAGCGTATCTTCCAGTAGCCCACGCTGTTGGAGGTCTTTCACCAAGGCCGCCGAGGCCTGGTCCACGTCACGGGCCTGTTTTGCGATGTTTTTAGGCAAATCGCCGTGCTGGTCCCAGCCCATGTGGTAGAGCTGGATAAATTTCACGTCGCGTTCGGCCATTCGTCTCGCCAAAAGACAGTTAGCGGCGAAGGTACCCGGCTTGCGGGCATCCTCGCCGTACATTTTGTAGATATAATCGGGCTCACCGGAGGTGTCTACGGCATCGGGCACGGAGGTTTGCATGCGGTAAGCCATTTCATACTGGCTAATCTTCGATTGTATTTCGGGATCGCCCCACAGGGTAAACTGGTGCTCGTTCAGCTCCCGGATGCGGTCGAGCGCGTGGCGGCGGTCTTCCTTGTGCACGCCGTAAGGATTTTGCAGGTACAGCACGGGATCTTTCCCCGCCTGGAGCTGCACGCCCTGGTGGTGGGATGCCAGGAAACCGTTCGCCCAGGCGGCGGTACTTAATGGCTGATCGCCGCTCACGCCTTTGGAAATCAGGACCATAAAATGCGGCAGGTTCTCATTGTCGGAGCCCAAACCGTAGCTCAGCCAGGAACCCATAGAAGGCCGTCCGCTTTGCTGGGAGCCGGTTTGCACGAACATCACCGCCGGCTCGTGGTTAATGGCCTCCGTATATACCGATTTTACAATGCACAGCTCGTCCACGATCGCCGCCGTGTAGGGCAGCAGCTCGCTCACCCAGGCACCCGACTGCCCGTATTGTTTAAAATCATAAATCGATTTCACGAGCGGGAATGTGGATTGCCCCGCCACCATACCCGAATTACGCTGGGTACCTTTAATGGAATCGGGGATCTCCTGCCCGTGCCATTTGGCCAATGCGGGCTTGTAGTCGAAGGTTTCCAGCTGCGATGGCCCGCCGCTCTGGAACAGGTAGATAATGCGCTTGGCTTTGGGAGAAAAATGCGGCCCGCGCACCAACGGCGCGACCGCTGCCTCCGCATTGCCAGCCGCGCCCCGCCCGCCTGCCTGCATAATGCTCGACAGCGCGATGGAGCCGAAACCCAGACCGGCTTTGGTCAGAAAGTCGCGGCGGTTCAGTTGCGTCATTACCTTTTTCAGATCTTCCATAGCGGCTGGTTCAGCGTCACATTATTTGCGAGTATAACCTTCATCGGTATTCATAATGGCGTTGGAAACGGTGGCCAGCGCGGCGATTTCTTCCGGTTTCAGCGCCCTGTCCCATTGCCGCTCTCCTGTACGCAGATATTCGAGCGCCTGCGCCGGCTGGGCGCGGAAACGTTTGAGCTCCCCCGCATAAAAATCGCCGATTATCCGCTGCTCCCTGCGGTCGGGCCTGCGGCCGGTTACCAGCCTGAATACGAGGTTTGTCGGCTCGGTATCGTTATTTTTGCACGCATGCAAAACGCGTTCCGCCAATGTTCTGGCGGCTTCCACATATTGCGGGTCGTTGAGCATGACCAATGCCTGCAACGGCGTGCTCGTAGAACGGCGCTTCACGACGCATTCACCCCGTTCGGGGGCGTCGAAGATGAGCATCGAAGGCGGCGGCGAGGTCCTTTTCCAGATGGTGTAAAGGCTGCGGCGATACAGCCCCTCGCCCGGCTCCTGGTGGTATTTGTACCGCCACACCTTATCGCTCAGCTCGTCCCACAGGCCTGCGGGCTGGTAAGGGTACACGCTTTTGCCGCCTATTTTATGCACCAATAATCCACTGATGGAAAGCGAATTATCCCGGATCATTTCCGCTGTAAACCGGAAGCGCGCACCGCGGGCCAGCAGCTGGTTTACGGGGTCTTTTTCCAGTAACTCGGGTGTGATTTTGGATGTTTGCCGATAAGTTGCCGATAGCATGATCAGCTTGTGCAGCCTTTTGATATTCCAACCGGATTCCATGAAATCGACAGCCAGCCAGTCGAGCAGCTGCGGGTGCGTGGGCAGGTCACCCTGGTTGCCGAAATCGGCCGAGGAACGCACGATGCCGTTGCCGAAATGCATTTGCCAGATGCGGTTGACGAATACGCGGGCGGTCAGCGGATTGTCGCGGCTCGACAGCCATTGCGCGAGGCCGAGCCTGTTTTGCGGATATTTTCCTTCAAACGGCAGCACCGATTCCAGCGCACCGGGCGTCACGCGCCGGGCAGGCGCATTGTACGCGCCGCGCGTGAGCAGGAACGTCGGTCGCGGCTGGGGCAGGTCGCCCATGACCATGATTTCGGGAATGCGGTTAATGACTGTGTTCTGCGCTTCCATGCCGGCCTTCAGGCTGTCTCGCCACGCACGCAAGCGTGGGTTGTCGTGGGCATGGTAGAAGTCCCGCAGCATTTCTGTGTTCGCAGGGCTGTCCGGGGTTGTCAGCACCGCTTCGGCAGCGGCCTGGCTGTGGTTACGCAGCACTTCGAGGGCCGTCAGTTCCTGGTTGTAGATTTTCAGTTCATCGATCCCCCCCTCTTTAAACGGAATGAGCAAATTCCGCTGCCCGAGCATAAACCCCTGAAAACCATAGGTATGAATATCTTTTTCAAATAAAATCCCTTTGTACAGATTGTCATAATCGGTACTGCGCGGCGCTGGCTTGCCGTTGACATAAATCTTCGCGCCTGCTGCCTTGCTGGAACCATCGTACGTGACCGTTACCTGCGTCCATTGCTGCGCGGGCACGGCGGCGAGCGTGCTTACCTGGATGGCGTTCTGCGGATAGGAATGGGCGATGATGAATTGTAACTTATTGTCGGACAGGCGTAACGAATAGCCTTTGTAACCCAGCCGCAAATCTTCGCAATGGTAAAAAATGCCCGCGTCGGGGTACACCGTCTTCGGTTTGATCCAGAGCTCCACGGAAAATGGTTCGGTACGCTCGTGCCAGCCAATATTATGCCCAAGTTTGATCGAATTGTAATCGGACACGAAATACGCATTGCCTTTCATGCCGGGTTTCAAGGTGAGTTCTGTGCATTGGGCAGGTTGCGATTTGTCCAATGCATTGGGCGTGGTGCTTTTGCCGTCGGCGCTATTTGTGGATTTGTCAAACGGGTAATGGGCTACCAAACCGGCATTTGCCTGTTTTTCTAATGTTTTTCCCGTCAGCGTTCCGGCGTGGAGCCAGTTTCTAAAATCAGCTTCGGAATCCGCTTTTACCTGCGAAAGGCGGTTTGTGAAGCCGGTGATTTTTCGGTCGAAGAATTGCAAAAGCGCCTCACTTTCGCGGTCGGTGAGCAGCATCGCCGGGCCAGGCGTCTGGTCGGGGCCGTACACGGGGCTGCCGGTTTCGTTGGTACTATTGAAAAGCCCGAACATTTTGTAATACGCCTCCTGACTGATAGGGTCGTACTTGTGGTCGTGGCAGCGGGCGCATTGCACCGAAAGGCCCATAATCCCCTGCCCCACCGTTTGCACACGGTCGGCGTTGTATTCTACCCGGTATTCCTCGAAAACGATCCCGGCTTCCGAGCTCTTCTTGTGAAGGCGGTTGAATGCCGTCGCCAGAATGCTTTCCTTCGTTTTCGCCGGCAGCAGATCTCCCGCCAGCTGCATGGTAATGAAGCGGTTATAAGGAATATTGCGATTGAATGCACCGATTACCCAGTCGCGCCAGGGGGAGAAATCGCGGTGCTTGTCGTCGAGATAGCCGTCGCTGTCGGCATAGCGGGCCACGTCGAGCCATTCGCTCGCCATCCTTTCGCCGTAAGCGGGAGATTGCAGGAGGCGATCGAGGAGGCGGGCGTACGCGTCGGGAGATTTGTCGGCCACGAATGCGTCAATTTCGGCGAGCGTCGGCGGCAGGCCGGTGAGGTCGAAGCTGGCGCGGCGGATGAGGTCTTCGCGGCTGGCTTCCGGCGAAGGTTTCAGCTTTTCCTTTTCCAGCCTTTCGAGCACGAAACGGTCGATCGGCGTCCGGGCCCAGCCTGTGAGCTCCGGCCGGGGAAGTTCGGATTTTTCAGGTTTGATAAAAGACCAGTGCGGCTTGTACGCCGCGCCCTGCTCGATCCAGCGGGTGAGCACGGCTATTTCCCTGACCGACAGTGCCAGATTGGATGCCGGCGGCGGCATTTTCAGCTTCGGGTCCTGGCTCACGAGGCGGGTGTACATTTCGCTCCCGGCCAGGTCGCCCGGGACGATGGCGTGACGCCCTTCGGCATCTTTCAATGCCTTGTAAGCACCCTCTTCGGTATCGAGCCGCAGCCCGGCCTTCTGCTTTTTCGCGTCGGGGCCGTGGCAGGCAAAGCATTTGTCGGAAAGGATCGGTTTGACGTCGTAATTGAAGTCCACCTCTTCCGGGATGTCCTGCATCGCGAGCGCTACCTCCTTCGGTTTTTCCACCCCGCAGCCGAGCAGCCACAGCAGGCAGCTACCCACGGCAATTTTCCCGTACCTCAAAAAAGCCAGCTCCTTCATGCGCGACCTCGTGGATTGACGTATCTACCGAAAGGTCAAAACGATAGGGTTCTACTTTTTTGCAGCAGGTCAATGTGCAGCGAGGTAAGGCGGCGTCCGGACATGGTAAGGGCCGAACGCCGCTGCATTCAGGGAACGACCACGAACGAGGTAACCGCCTCGCGGTTCTTGCTGTTGATCTTAATACTGTATTTACCGGGCGGCAAATCTGGCAGAATGGCTTTCACGGCCTGTTCCTGCGAGGCCAGCAGGTAGTTATCGTTTTGGTAAACCGCCTTACCCTGCACGTCGTAAACCGCGATAGCGAGCTGTTCGGCATTGCGGAGGCCGGTCACCTTGAAAGTCAGGTCCTGGTAACGGCCGGGGTTCGGGAAGGCGGTGACGGTGAAAAACGCGTCGTTACCTTTGACGGCGATAATGGAGCTATATTCGAAAGTGCTGTCCGCATCCACCTGTTTCAGGCGGTAATAGGTATACACATCGAAGTCGTTCAGATCGCGGGCCTGGTAGCGCATGGTCGTGCGCGTGGAGCCTGCTCCTTTCACCTTCGCCACGGTTTCGAAGCCTTTGGCGGGATTGAGGGTGCGCTCGATGAGGAAATGGTCGTTGTTCACCTCCTCGCTCGTTTCCCAAAACAAATCTACCGTAGTGGCATCGACGCGCTGGCCGGTGAAGGTCACAAGCGTAACGGGCATGGGCCCTTGCCAGTCGCACAACGTTTTGTTGCAAGGATCCGCCGAGAGCGCATACTCGGTTACGAAGCGTTTCGTATAGTATCCCCCCTGCGTTTTGGCCAACAGCTCATCGGCCGTCTGCTGTGCCGGAGGAATGTAGGGCGTGATCTGTCCGCTGGCGGGCATGCCATATGCCAGGCACACGATACAGCACGCGACTAATCGAAGAAAATGCTGATATGATTTCACAGCTGGCAGTGTCAGAAACTTAAAGTGCCCTTCTCCACGTCGAACATAAAGGGCGGGTTCGCCTTCGGGACCCCCTTGGAATCCACGGAGTAGGTGGTAATGCGGATCGCTTTGAACACCAGCTTCACGCTTTCAGCCACTCCCGGACAATCGCTCGCGCACCCATGTACCGAGCTCGTGGAAACATCGGTAACAAAGGCATTCTTGAGTTCCACCTTGTACCTTACCAGGCTTCTCCCGGTTATGCGGTCCGCGACGGTGCTGACGATTTCTATGCTGGTGAAATGCTCGCCCAGGACGATCTTTTCCATAATCTTGGTCGACAGCAAATCGGCATTCTTGGTGATGATCAACGATTTGGGGATCGGCCTTCCTACACCGGGCCCGCCGCCCGGGCCAAAAACTGTTTCAGCTTCCAGGCCGTGTTGCAAACTTGTGATTTCAACATAATCGTCAAAATCCCTGTCATTGGAGCCGCCGTTGGTCAGGTTGTCGGCTTTGAGAAACATTTTTTGCGCGGAACCGGAGGACGCAGACAGGCAGAGGAGAATTAATCCCCACAGGAGCAGGTAGTGTTTTTTCATTATTAGACAAGGGGTTACGTGTTAGAACACAAATATATGATGCGGATCCAGTATTACACATGTATCCCCCTTACATGTCCATTAAATTTCTTTTCACCACCCGGTGGACATGAAATAATAGAAACATTTCTATCCAAAACAGACAAGGCTTTCTACCCCGTCATAAGCAACGACCGCCTAGCTTTGGCAAACGTAAATGTCCTGATCCTGTATCACCATGAAAATCCTCATTATCGACGACCAAACCCTGCTTCGCACGGGCATGCGGCTATTTCTCGGCAGCCTTTCCGACCATTACGAGCTGTTCGAAGCGGCCAATCTGGGCGCCGCTGTGGCCATCCTGGGCAAGGACCCTTGCATAGAACTCGTCATCAGCGAAATCAAGATCGACGGCTCCATTTCCCCCAACATCGTAGAAATGCTCAAAACGGCGCGGCCCGACGTATCGATCCTGTTCTATTCCGGGCTGGCCGAACGCCTGTATGCACTGCCGGTGCTCCGCGCCGGGGCCGATGGCTTTATCATGAAACACGCGAAAACCCGCGAACTGGCGAGGGCCATTTCCGTAGTCGCCTCGGGTGGGAAATACATGAGCGTGGAATTGCAGGCTTCTTTCCTGCCCAAAATCGACGCCGGGCAGCAAATGGAAGAAATCGAGTCGCTCGACAGGCTATCCGACCGCGAACGGACCATTATGGGACAGGTAGCCCAGGGCAAAAGCACGAAGGAAATTGCTTACTCCCTCAACCTGAAATGCAACACCGTGAGCACCTACAAAAAACGGATCTACAAAAAGATGAATGTCGCCGACAAGTTCGAATTACTGCACAAGGCAGTTATTTTCTGACCGTTACTGTACCGCAATGCGCGACCAATATGATTTGCTTTGCGTGCCGTCGGGGAATATCGCGGTGACGGTGTAAGAACCCGCGGGCAGGTCGGCGGGTATTTTGTATTTCCCGAAAACCAAATAGATCCCGGCAATTCCCCAATGAAATGATGCCAGGCCGGGCGTCAGGTCGACCGTACGAGCGGAAGATACCAAATGCAGTTTGGGAATATTGTTCAGATTGATATCCGATTCGCGGTAGGCATAAACAATGGGCGAGGGTTTGGCATAAAAATCATCGCCTTTTTTCAGAACGACGCGTTCGGTATTGCGCGTCGTAGATTGTTGCAATGCTCCTTTCCAGATCGTTTCGATGGATTTCGCCGGTGCATCTCCCAGATAAATATGACCGTTCCCGATCAGCTTGTCCTTTTCATAAAACGACAATAAATAGGATCCGTCTGCAAGCGTTGAAGGGATTTTTTCGAGTGCAATGTGGCTGGAATCTTTCACGACCATCGGCACCGAAACCGGCGCAACCATATTATCACTGGAAAAAGTAATGGTATATTTTTCTTCGGGTAAATAAAAGCCGCCATATACGTGCACACTATCAGTCCGCTTGTGCTGAAATTCATAAGAAGGATAAATAGCGGCATTAGGAACACCCCTTGTAAACCGGATGTTTTCAAAGACAACCGGCGGCTGGTCCACCAGCTTCACTTCGAGTGCAAACGGCCCGTCTGAAATAAATCTACTGGCAGAACTGAAAAGAAAAGTAGCGTTCAGGTCATAAAGAACGGCGTCGGCCGAAAATCCGGTTTTCCTGCTCAAAAACCTCACTCTTGCGCCTCCATCCATAGGGACGGACGGGAGCGTGCCTACCCGAGCTAGGAAGCGTATCGGCACTTGAATGCCATTTGAATTAATAGGTATTTCATTTTTCAAAAGCTCGATATCGGGCCTGCCTTTAAAATTGAAATACACCATGAAATGAAAACGATTTGTATTTTTTTCATCCATTAAACTAAAATCCATTGGGCTTTCTCCCCTGAAAGCATAGCGGATTACCGTGTCAGGCGAAGCTTTCCCACTACTGTCGGACAGGAATATTTTCGGCTGCATTCCCAATAGCACTTCCGCTTTCTCTGCCGTAAAATTATCCGGCATAGTCACCACATAACTATTGGACAGGGAATCGAATTTCACTTCGGTAGCGCCGGCCACTTTCAGCGATTTAATAAATTCACCCGCCTTGGTGAGCGACACCGGGCCCGGGTCGGGATTGGGGGCTATTTCAATTAAATCTTCTTTCTTTTTACAGCCGATCATTATGGTAATCAGCAGAATGATGCAGCAGATATTATTTTTCATAGCCATTGATGAATTTTAAAACCTATTCAATATAGGCATTTATTAAAACACATCACGACAAAATCACCAGATCAATATCCGAACTCGTCAGTTTTTTCAGCAGGTTATTAAAAAGATTCGTCGCCAGGATAACGCGGAGTAAGGTAATATGGGGCTTTCCGATACAAATGGTCGTTACCTGTTTTTGCTCCGCCGTTTCGATGATCGCGCGGGAAATGTTGGGGCTTGAAACGCGCACGACTTCGGCGCCCATTTCGGTCGCGAGCTTGAAATTGTTGATCAAATGCCGCTGCTTGTCGAGCGGAATGCGGTCGCGGCTCTCGCGCGGCGTCTGCACGTACAGGAGTATCCATTTGCTGTTGTAATAGCTCGCCAGCCGGGCGGTTTTACGGATCACGTGTTTGGCCGTGGTTTCGTTGGAGCTGATGCACGCCAGGAACCGCTCGCGGCGCTGGCCGCTCACCTTGGGCACCTCGGTATCGACTTTCCGCTCCACCTGGCTCGCCACTTCCTTCAATGCCAGCTCGCGGAGCTGCAAAATGTGGTCGGAGCGGAAGAAGTTCGTCAGGGCGGTCTGGATCTTGTCGGGACGGTATATTTTCCCTTCTTTCAAACGGGTAATGAGCTCGTCGGCGGTAAGGTCGATGTTCACGACCTCGTCGGCCGCCGCCAGAACGCTGTCGGGAATGCGCTCGCGCACCTCCACGCCCGTGATCTGCTTCACTTCCTCGTTCAGACTTTCGATGTGCTGGATATTGACGGCGCTGATCACGTTGATGCCCGAGTCGAGGATTTCCATCACGTCCTGCCAGCGTTTGCCGTTCTGGCTGCCTTCGATATTGGTATGGGCCAGCTCGTCGATCACGACGATCTCGGGCCGCAGACTGATCACCGCCTGGACATCGAGCTCTTCGAGTTCTTTCCCTTTGTAAAACAGTTTTCGGCGAGGGATAATCGGCAGTCCATCCAGCAAGTCGTGGGTTTCCTGCCGGTTGTGCGTTTCGATAAAGCCTATTTTCACGTCGATGCCGTTGCGGAGCAGCGTGTGCGCCTCTTGCAGCATCCGGTAGGTTTTTCCCACGCCGGCACTCATGCCGATGTAGATCTTGAACTTCCCGCGCCGGGATTTTTTGATGAGGTCGAGGAAATGTTGCGCCCCTGGGTTTGTCTCAGCCATGATGGTATTCGGTAACAGTGGAAAACGAAACAGCCTTTCGGGCGTTTGACCCGAAAGGAACTGGATTTTGGTTTGCTGCCGGCAGTGATGCTATTGATACTATACTAAAAAGATAATGCTAATGACGTCGTCACGAACGTGTTGCGCTTGTTCATGCTTTCGTCGCGTTCCCTGAAAATGGCGTCCTTGCTGCCCAGCGTGCGCGCTTCGAGGCGCCAGAGCACCTGGGGCAGAACGGCATAGTCGAAGTTGGCCGAGAACCCCCAGGTTTTGAAACCCCCGGGGGTACCCGTCGAAATGATAACGCCCTTTTTGTCCTGAAAATATTCCCCGCGCAGGGCCACATTCACCTTCGCAGCCGGCGAATAGCGGACGATCATCACGGGTACGAACCAGGTGTTTTTGGCGCTGCTCCCCTTCTCTTTCTGCTCGGCACCATAGTCGAAACCGGCCGTGATGCCCCATTTCGGACTGAGCTGGAATATCCCGTATACATTGTGGTAATACCGCATTTGGCGCACGCTGTCGGGCTTGTCGTTGCCGATGAACGTGCTGTAATTCAGCGTAACGGCGCCGGTCGGCTTCCAGGTAACCTGCGTCCCGAATGCCGGCGTGCTGTTGCCGTCGACGCGCTGGATGCGCTGCCAGCCGTTCAGGTACAATGCGGCCAGGTACAGTTTGCCGTCGCCCGTCGTGTAGTTCAGCTTGGCGCCGGATTCGAAATAGGGCGAGTTTTCGGCCACCAGACTGCGGGTGAGCGCCCAGTTATCCTTGCCGATGGCGCCTTCGAAGCCGATGTGCGAGGGCATAATGCCCGCGTCGAGCCACAATTCGGCCTTTTTGGACAGTTTAATGCCCGCATTAGCCTCGTAGATGTTGCGCAGCACACCGGGTTCGGCGGCGTAATTGGCGTTCATGTACGTACCCACGCCGAGCGCGAGGTTCGCTCGCACGCGGTCGCCTGCGTAAGCGCCCCGGATGAAACCCAGGTTCAGGTTCACCTCGCCCGTGCGGTTGAAGTTGTAGAGGAACGACGGCGCGGTGTTGTTTTGGGGCCGGTTGAAATCGTGGTTGTAATACGCTTCCACATACCCGCTGATGGTAAAGGACGAGGCCGTGCCGGTCGAGTCCTGGGCCCGGGCTACCTGGAAACAGGCGAGCGCCGAGGCTGCCAGAAGTATTTTTTTCATTGATTAAATTAAAATAGGCGAAAATAACAGGCTGCCGTCACTGCCAGCAGCAGCACTATTTGAGTTGGTCCAAAGCCAGGTTCAGTTTCAGCACATTGATGTGCGCCGGGCCGAAGAGTCCCAGCAAGGGACCTTCGGTATGTTTCGCGATGAGTTCTTTCACGGCTGTTTCCGAAATGCCGCGCACTTTGGCGATGCGGGCTGCCTGCACCCTGGCGCCTTGTTCGGAGATGTCGGGATCGAGGCCGCTCCCGCTGGCGGTGACGAGCTCAACAGGGACGTCGTTTTTTTGCACGCCGGGGTTGTGCAGCAGAAAAGTGTCCAGGCGGGTCTGTACCGATTGCAGGTAGTCGGGGTTAGACGGGCCTTTGTTGCTCCCCGCACTGCCGGCAGCATTGTAGTCCACGGCCGAAGGGCGCGAGTTGAAATACCGGTCTTCGGTAAACTGCTGGCCGACATTGGCATAATAGCGCTTTCCACCGACCGTGATCACCTCTCCTTTTCCATTGTTGGGCGCGAGCTGGGCAATGCCCCAGACCACCGCCGGATATACCACGCAAAAGAGCACCAGCGTGGCGATTGTGAGCCTGATAGCAGGCAATAGGTTCATTTTCATTGTATTAATATTTGATATTTTAAACTAAAACCACATAACCCGTGCGCGAACGTCAGAGCCAGATGCTTACCAGGAGGTCGATGGCCTTGATGCCCGCAAAGGGGATCAGCACGCCGCCGAGGCCGTAGATCAGCAGGTTTCTCCGCAGCAATGCACTCGCACCGATCGGCGTATATTTCACCCCTTTGAGCGCCAGCGGGATCAGGGCCGGGATAATGACCGCGTTGAAGATCACCGCCGAGAGGATCGCGCTTTCGGGACTGCTCAGGCGCATGATGTTCAGGCCCTGCAATGCCGGGATGCTCGCGATGAAGAGCGCCGGGATAATGGCGAAGTACTTGGCTACGTCGTTGGCAATGGAGAAGGTCGTGAGCGTACCGCGCGTCATGAGCAGCTGCTTACCGATTTCGACGATTTCGATCAGTTTGGTCGGGTCGTTGTCGAGGTCCACCATGTTACCAGCCTCTTTCGCTGCCTGGGTACCGCTGTTCATGGCTACGCCCACGTCGGCCTGCGCGAGGGCCGGGGCGTCGTTGGTACCGTCGCCCATCATGGCCACCAGGCGGCCTCCCTCCTGCTCCTGCTTGATGTAATTCATTTTGTCCTCAGGCTTGGCTTCGGCGATGAAGTCGTCCACACCGGCCTTTTGCGCAATGAAGCGGGCGGTGAGCGGGTTGTCGCCGGTTACCATCACGGTTTTGACACCCATTTTGCGCAGCCTTTCGAAACGCTCGCTGATACCGGGCTTGATAATATCCTGCAACTCGATCACGCCCAGCACCCTTTCGTTTTCCGAGACGACGAGCGGCGTACCGCCATTGCCCGATATTTCCCGCACTTTCGCGTCGATTTCCTCGGGGAAGCGGTTACCGGCGCTCTCCACCAGCCGGCGGATGGAGTCGAATGCGCCTTTGCGGATGCGCGTGTCCTCGAAATCCACCCCGGAGCTGCGGGTTTCGGCCGTAAATTGCACGAACCGGGGTTCGTGCAGCGTGTATGTAGTGGGCGTCGCGTTGGCCAGTTCGAGGATCGACTTGCCCTCGGGCGTTTCGTCGGCGATCGAGCTCAGCACGGCACTTTTAATGAAATGGTTGTCGGTAATGCCTTTGGCTGCGTGAAAATGCGTGGCCTTCCGGTTACCGATCGTGATCGTACCGGTTTTATCGAGCAGGAGCACGTCCACGTCGCCCGCGGTTTCTACCGCCTTACCCGATTTGGTGATCACATTCGCCCGCAGCGCCCGGTCCATCCCCGCGATACCGATCGCGGAGAGCAACCCGCCGATGGTCGTCGGGATCAGACAAACGAACAGCGAGATGAATGCTGCAATGGTGATGGGCGTTTGGGCATAACCCGCAAATGGCTCCAGGGTGATACAGACAATGACGAACACGAGCGTAAAACCGGCCAGCAGGATCGTCAATGCGATCTCGTTCGGCGTTTTCTGGCGGCTGGCGCCTTCCACGAGGGCGATCATTTTGTCAAGGAAGCTTTCGCCGGGCGCGGTGGTTACGCGCACCTTAATGCGGTCGGAAAGCACTTTGGTACCGCCCGTCACGCTGCTTTTATCACCGCCCGCCTCGCGGATCACGGGGGCCGATTCACCGGTAATGGCGCTTTCGTCGATCGTGGCGAGGCCTTCGATGATCTCCCCGTCCATCGGGATGGCATCGCCGGCTTCGCAAATGAACACGTCGCCCTTCTTCATCTGGGCCGACATCACTTCTTTCGTCGCGACATTGAAGCCCAAAGCATGATCAACGACCAGGCGGGCACGTGTTTCCTCGCGGGTTTTGCGCAGGCTGTCGGCCTGTGCCTTGCCCCTGGCTTCGGCGATGGCCTCGGCGAAGTTACCGAAGAGCAGGGTGAGGAAAAGGATCAGGAATATGGTGAAATTGTAGCCGAAAGAGCCTTGCGACTGCTCGCCTGCCAGAATCCAGAGGCTAACGACCAGCATCACCACCGTCCCGATTTCAACCGTGAACATCACGGGGTTACGGAACAACAAACGAGGATTGAGTTTGATAAACGACTGCTTGATCGCTTCGTTCACCAGATCCTTCTGGAATAAGGATGCGCTTTGATTTTTCATTTCAATATCAATATTATTTCATGGAGAAATATTCAGCGATCGGACCGAGTGTGAGGGCCGGGAAGAAGGAAAGAGCTGCGATGATCACGATCACGCCGAGGATCATCAGGCCGAACGTGGCCGAGTCGGTAGGCAATGTACCGGCGCCTTCGGGAACGAATTTCTTCCTGGCCAGCAAGCCCGCAATGGCCACCGGGCCGATAATGGGCAGGTAACGCGACAGGATGAGCACGATACCGGTGGTAATATTCCACCACGGGTTATTGTCGCCCAGCCCCTCGAAACCGCTGCCGTTGTTGGCCGCCGACGAGGTGTATTCGTACAGCATTTCACTGAAACCGTGGAAACCGGGGTTGTTCAGGTTTGCCGAGGTGATTTCGGGAAATGCCGAGGCCAGCGCCGTGCCTGCCAGGATCAGCAGCGGGTGCAGCAGCGCCACGATCATCGCGATCTTCATTTCCCGTGCTTCGATTTTTTTACCAAAAAACTCCGGCGTACGGCCGACCATCAAACCGCTGATAAATACGGCCAGAACGATGAATATAAAGAAGTTGAGAATCCCCGCGCCGCAGCCGCCGTAAAATGCGTTGGTCATCATGGCCAGCAGCTCGGTCATACCGGAAAGCGGCATCGTACTATCGTGCATGGCGTTCACAGAGCCCGTAGATATGACGGTAGTGGCTATACTCCAGAATGCCGAAGCAGCGCTCCCGAACCTCACCTCCTTGCCTTCCATCGCACCGGCGGAAATGTCTACGCCCATTTTGCCGATGGCCGGGTTACCATTTATTTCCCAGACCATCGTCGGCACGAGCAGCAGCAGGAAGCCGGCCGTCATGACGCCGAACACCATCCAGCCGAATTTCTTTCTTTGCAGGAAGAACCCGAATGCGAAGATCATCGCCAGCGGAATGATCATCTGGGAGAACATTTCGAGCATATTGGTGAAATAGTTGGGGTTTTCGAGCGGGTGCGCGGAGTTGGTACCGTAAAAACCACCGCCGTTGGTACCGAGGTGTTTGATCGCCACAAAACCCGCCACGGGCCCGGTCGAAACCTGCACAGTGTCGCCCTGGACGTTCACGATCGTGTCCTTGCCGTCGAAAGTCATCGGTGTGCCGTTGAATGCGAGGACAGCGCCCACGACAATCGACATTGGCAGTAAAATCCGCGTGCAGGATTTCACGAGCAGCGCGTAAAAGTTGCCCAGCTTGTCGGTAGTGCGGTTTTTCAATGCGATAAAGACGATCGCGGCCGCGGCCATACCCGTACCTGCGCTTACGAATTGGAGGAACATCAGGAACAGCTGCGAGAGGTAGCTCACGCCGGTTTCGCCCGAATAATGTTGCAGGTTACAGTTGACGATAAACGAAATGCTCGTGTTGAAAGCGAGGTCGGCCGTCTGGTCCGGGTTCATGTCCGGGTTCAGCGGCAGCCAGCTTTGGTTCATCAATACGAATATGCCCAGCAGGAACCACACGACGTTGATCGTCAGCAAGGCGAACATGTGTTCTTTCCAGGTCATTTCACGTTTTTCATTGATCCCGCTCACCTTGTAAAGGAGCTTGTCGAGGGGATTAAAAATCGGGTCGAGGGGCGTTTTATGGCCCGCATATACTTTTGCGATGTACGATCCGAAAGGGATTGCCAACAGCACTGTGATGGCAAACAGGACAATGACGCCCAATAATTCTGTATTCATTGATAGGAGATTTAGTCGGTTCCGGCCGCGACGGGCGGGACCGTCAGGTTAAAACTTTTCAGGTTTGACGAGTACATAGCACATGTACACAAACACGAGGATCGCAACTATGAATAGCGCTGCCATAATCAGATTTTTTCAAAATAATTGACTGAACCATAGAAGATTGCAAAGCACAAAAGCCCGGCAAGAATTAAGAGGATTGTTAACATGATAAAAACTGGTTTGATTGGATATTGTAAATTTTGTGTTGCGTATTCCGGTAATGCTCCCCTTCGGACTCTTCTTCGCCGTCTCCTGCTTCCTCCTCCGCCCCTGGCTGGGCGCCCCGTCCGTTACTGATGAATTGCTGCATTGTATTCATGAGTTAATTCCAATTTTGCGGGAAGTTTTTTCACCGCTGCGGAGGGTTACACCAAACGTATGCCTTTTTCGAAAAGAATATTTATATAACTAACAATCAATGCATTACACTTAAATCACAGAGAAAGAACCCTATCAAAATGATAAGGGTTTATCAAAAAGATATTTGATTGGCGGCAGGGATAAATGCAAAAAGGCCACCCGGAGGGCAGCCTTTTGAAATAATCAGGATTCGGAACGGTCAGGCGGATTTAAAATGGATCGTCCGAGGGAATGATGTAGGGGTGGAACAACAATTTAGCTTCCGCCATGTCCCTGTAAAATTGATAGTTATAAGGAGCCTGGCGCAAAAGCTTCGAAGTCTCGATGTTTTGTACCAAAAAATAATTGTTGCCGCCATCGATGCCATAATTGATATAAGGAGGCTTGTCGGACGCCGCGCCGTACCAGATGTAGCCCGTATTGTAAGTAAATGTGCCGCCGACGGGAATGTTGATATTAACGGGCGTCAGGTCTTCATCGGGCGGCAGCGAACCACCGTAAGTGGGATATTCGACATTGGAAGGACCGCCGGCCGCAAAATCCTTGCGTAACAGGTACCCCGTGGTACCGGCCGGCTTGGGGGCAATGCGTCGGATTGTCACCCGCACCGGTAAGTCGATGTAATACAGCAAACTCACCGAACTAACGATCCATGCCGCATACCGCGGCTCCTCGATCGAAACTTTGGGGCTTGCAGGCGTCGCCGTCGCGTACACGATCGTATCGTACCTCGGCGGGTTGTCTGGATATCTATCCACCGTGTAAAACTCCGCCTTCACAAATTCGAACTCGCAATTAAGAGCCCGCGGAGTGCCGTCGACGCGGTTGCAATTCGTCACAGGATCGGGAATGTGGTGATCCTGGCAGGAAAACGCCATCGCCGTAACGAAAACAGAAGCAAGCGCAAGAAGTTTGAGTGTTGTATAGTGTTTCATAGTGTTGAAAATGATTGTTTACGCAAACTACTAAGTCACCGGCAATTACGCAACATTAAAAATGGGAACTCCGGCTCCATTGTTAGACATTGACCGCAACATTATAAATTGATAAGCAATTAGAATAAATTTTGAAGCCGCATTTCTTGTTTTTAACTTCCGAAGTAATCCCACCTTACCTCATTTAAGATGAAACTATCACTGGCTATACTACTTTTCATCACCACTATTCTGTCGTTCATATTCTGGGCATTCCCACTCCTAACAACTGCAATTTACATAATTGTCAGCTTGGTCACCATACGAATCACATACAGCGTAACACTACGTTTCCGCGACTTTCACCGAACCGTCAAAAATGACGATTTGCACACCGTAACCTTTTTTACAATGCCTCTTAATGAAAGTGATGTAACAAAAAGACTAACTATATTTGCCAGTATCCTAATCGGCTCAATTAACGCTGCGATTGCATGGCCCACATTTTTCCTTATTACAGCTCCAAAACAACACCCAAAAGGTCCATTTTCAGAAAGCACATATCCGCCAATTATAGATACGACTATTTTCTATTTATTATCCAGCATTTTAATTTTCATTGGGTTGCACTATCATTTAGCGTCCGAAATTTATTTACACGTGTTTAACATAGTACTTTCAATTGGAATTCTTTGCACTGTACTATCCTTCTTAATATCGCGGTCTAATCTTGCGGAAGTATTTAAAAATAGGCCAAATAACATTTTTTTATCGCTAATAACGATGTCACTATTGATTACGGCTAGCCAGTTACTGCTCATTTACAATGAGCATCTATTCATCGAAATGTCTCACGAGCAAGCCATCAATTCGATAAAGGAAAATTTTTTTAAGCAAGACATACTACGCAAAGCGCTAACAGGCGTTTTTGAGATGACTCCCGGAATCTATTTAATAACTAATTTTGTAGGTCTATTATTTGCATCATCTATATTCAGCATAATCAAAAGTCCTCGTAGCTTTAAAAGGCGACCAGAAAACCACCACTCTATCAGTCATTTTTACCTCCAAGGTCACAAGTTTGACAACGCATTGCAATGGTTGCAACGAACAGAATCAAGCTCATGGACTGATCAAATGTGGCAAATCATGATTATTGCATACGTTGGCAACCACAAGTTAGATACAGCGATTATGTATACCCAAAGAATAGTTCTGGATAGGGGTGATACCGATTTTATAAATGATATCCGATGGTATTTTTTAATATCCTGGGCTAACATTTATAAATTAGATACGGAAACCATATCGATGATATTTATTAACTGGATAAAGATGTGCAAGAGCGATGGATATTTGTTTATGGCAATTAGCCAGTTTATAAAATCAGAAGAAAGGCACCAGATGGCATCCAAAATTAAACAGGAGCAATCCAAAAATTTAACTACCAGCAACTTCACTCTTTCTTTACATTTGCTAAATATTATGGACGGATCTGGTTCACACCAAGTGTTGGTTGGCGTTTGTAAGAAAATCTGCTCAGATAACACATTAGATTTAGTAACAAGATATTGTGCTGCAACATTTATTGACCCATTTATTTTTATATCTAACACTAGTTCAAAAGATTTGCGAATTGCCCTCATTGGTATAGAGAAGATTATTCGACAGATTACTAAACAGCAAGACCTTGTATTTGTCTTAGCAAACTACCTTGGCATTATTGCAAGCATACAGAATGAGGAGTTAAAAAATCTTTCACGCGATATATATCAACGGAATAAGATTCGAGTAACCGAACCTCACTACCTGCAATATCTAGTCTTCGAAAAAGTAGCGATGAGTTAGTAAGTAGATTTCTAATTTGAGATCTACACAATACAAAACATCTCACCCCTCCCACCCCAGCAATTCGTCCACCGGTGCATAACCGGTAGGCAGCGCTATACCATCGGTTTTTGCGCCGGCTTGCAGCAATATTTCCACCGATTTGGGGGTTCGGCGGTCCATCCAATAGGAATCGGTGCAGGCGCGGGCGGCGAGCTGCATGGGCGTAAGGCCGTTGGCGTCGGGCGTTTCCACGGGCGAACCGCGGCGGATAAGCAGGTCGATCACCTGGGGATAGGCCAGCCATGCGGCGACGTGAATGGCCAGGCTGCCTTTGGGAATGCCCCAGTAGCCGTCGCCGGATTCGAAGGGTTCGTCGACTTTGACGCCCAGGTCGAGGAGCATGCCTACGCCTTCCGCATTACCGCACGAAGCGAACCGGGCGAGCAGTTCCCCGCCCATGGCGAGCAGGTTTTTCAGCAGATAAGGGGCGCTGTTGGCGATGGATTGCGCCTCGGGCGTATCGCCGAATGCACACGCCTGGATGAGTTTGTCGAGCCCCTTCAATGTGTAAGGGATATTGCGTTTTCGCAGCTCGGCGAGCACGTCCGCGCGGCCTGCGCGCGCGGCTTTTGCAGCAGCGGTGAGGCCTTCTACCTGTATTTCGGGGTTTGCGCCGTGGTCGAGCAGGAGTTGCAGAAAAGCGATGTGGTTCACCCTCGCCAATGCGTGGTGGAAGGGCGACGTATTGAACCAGACCGTGTTCGGGTCGGTGCCTTGTTCGAGCAGCCATTTTGCTCCGTGGTAGTCATGGAAATCGTGCTTGCGGATGAGCATGAGCGCGAGGTTAACGGGCGTCACCTTCCCGGTTTCGACCAATGCCTTCATGGCGCTGTTTTCGTCCGTTTCGGGCGAATGGTACACGGCCTCTTCGTCGTTGGGGTCGGCGCCGAATGCGAGCAGCAGTTTCGTCATCGCCTCGTCGTGCGCGATGCCCGCGGCTCCATACAGCGCCGTTTCGAATTCCGGGAACTGACCCGTCGTCCGGAAACCCGAATTCGGGTCTACTCCTGCTTCCAGCAATGCGCGCGCAGCTTCGAGAAATCCGGCACCACGTTCCTTTTCCAGCCGCAGGTATTTCGACATACACAAATACACGAGTGCATTGCCGCCGAACGGTGCCGCCGTGCGCGCGCCGTTAGCAGGGTCGTCTGCCAGCAAACGCGTGACCAATGCCGCATTGCCCAATATCGCCGCCGTAAAAATGCTCATTTCGGCGACTTCGGGATGCTGTTCAAGCAGGGCATTGGCCTCGTCCAGCGGACCGTGCCAGATGGCAGCGCGGATGAAGGTGGTTTGGAGGTCTTCGGACGTATTTTCGGTCATGGCTATCGTTTTTGAAGGTAAATGCCGTGAAAAATAGAAAATTACAGGACGTGATTCAAGGGCGGAAAGGCCGTTGAAAAGAAATGTAGCGGCGCATTGATTTTTGTATCCTGCTGAATACAAATTAGGGCTATATTTACGCCTACTCAACGTTATTCGACAAAAATGAAGCTACACTTCTATATTAAGCGCGCCTTGGCTTCCTTGCTATGCGCATGCATCACACTCTCAGCCAACGCCCAGGCAACCAGCGAGCTCTGGGGAACCACCCGCTCCGACGGGTACCGCAACCAGGGATCGATCTTTTCTACGGGAGCCGACGGCACCAACCTCGCGGTCAGGCACCAGTTCGGATATGAAAGGCAAGGCAGGGTAATAAGCGATATCGTAGCATTCAACGGGGAATTTTACGCCACGGAAACCAACCAGCTCACCGACGATCCGGTCGGGATTGCGGGTACCCTCTTCAAATGGGACCCGGTTACCAACGTGTACACCACACTCCACCGGTTTAACAGTGCGACGGGCAGAACGCCATCGGTGAACCTGTACCTGAAAAACGGCAAGCTTTACGGCAATACCCGGTATGGGGGAGCGCAGGACAAGGGCGTGATTTTCGAGTTCGACCCTGCCGCCAATAGTTACCAGGTAATGGTTGACATTGCCACCCTTCTACCCTCCGCAGAGGGCAGTGAGGAATCTTTCAGCCTGATCAACGGTAAATTTTACGGGGTGTTCACGACCAGAACCGGCTTTACGGGCAATACCCTTTATGAATGGGACCCTGAAACCCGCACGCTCGGCAGCACGTTTCAGGCCGATGGCGAGCTCACTTCGCGGGGCACCCATGAGCCATTTGGCAAAATGGTCGAATACCAGGGGAAACTCTACTCGGCCACGAACGAGGGAGGGCAATCGGGATACGGCGAGATTGTCGAATGGGACCTGGCGACGAATACCTACGTCGGGAAAGCATCGTTCCCGTGGCAGGGTGGCCGGCCCAATTCCGCTTTGACATTGAAAGACGGCAAGTTGTACGGCATCCTGTCGCTCGGCGAGCTGTTTGAATTCGACCCGGCCACGAGCGCGATGACGATCAAAATGAAGCTGCCTTCGGGGATCAGTACCAACAGCCCGGTGGGTTTTACGCTTTATAACGGCAAGCTGTTCGGGCAGGCAAACGGCGGTGCGGGCAATAATGGCTTTATATTTGAATGGGACCCGGCTACGAATGTGTTCACCAACCGGTTCGACTTCACGAATGGCCGTAACGGCGCCTTTCAGGGCCAGATGTTCGAATGGCAGGGCAAATTATGGGGGCGCAGGCCGGTCGGCATTCTCGCCGACAACAACGGGGAATTGTACTCGTGGGACCCTGCTACCAATGCATTCGACGGAAAGTTCGTATTCAATGTCTGTGAGGGGCGCGGCGTTAAGTCGGGTTTCACATTGGTGGGCAGCAAGCTCTACGGCATGGCCTATGGCGGCGGTGCTTCCGACCTGGGCGTGATCTACCGGTTCGATCCGCTCACGGAGGAATTTAAAATACTGCAAAACCTCAATGCGACGAAAGGGTCGCGGCCGCTGGGCGATCTCGTGCATCAGAACGGGAAGCTCTACGGCATGACGCAGGCTGGCGGGACCTACGGCGCGGGCACGCTGTTCGAGCTGGATATTCAGTCCAATACTTTCACCAAAAAGGTCGATTTCGTCGCTACGAATGGCAAACAACCCTCCGGGAGCCTGACGGCGCAGGGCGGGAAATTCTACGGCATGACCACCTTCGGCGGGTTTTACGATCTCGGCGTGATCTTCGAATGGGACCCGGTGACGAATGTTTATACCAAAAAGCTGGATTTCACCGACGCGACGGGCGGCAGGCCTAACGGCGAGCTGCTGTTCAGAAACGGAAAGTTTTACGGCACTACCAGCACCGGCAGCCCCACGGCAGGCGGATCGCTCTTCGAATGGGACCCGGTGAGCAATACCATTACGAAGCAGCAGAACCTGAACAGCACCCAGGGCATGAAACCCAACGGATCTTTCATTGTGTATAACAATAAATTGTACACCCTTTCCACGACGGGCGGCGGGCGCAACCTCGGGACCGTGCTCGAATGGGACACGGAGGCGAACACGATCTGGGCGCCCCTGCACGTGGGCTCGGACCTGAGCGGGGTCATGACCCTGAGCAACGGGAAATTCTACTTCCTCGCCAGGGACCCCGGCTATGTGGTGGAATGGAACCCGGTCAACAATGCGTTCAAATATACCAGCACTTTCTCCGCCGACTATGATAGCCCGCTGGGCCGCTGGCCTTCCGTTTCGACCTTGACGCTGATTCCCGAAGGCGCATTGCCGGTTACGCTGGTGGATTTCAAAGCAAAACTGCAAGAAAACCAGGGCCTGCTCACCTGGCGCACGACGGAAGAATCCAACTTCTCGCATTTTGAACTGCAAAGAAGCCACGACGCGAAGACTTTCACGGCCATCGGCGAGGTAAGCCCCTCCCCGACCGGCCGGTACAGCTTCACCGATAGCCGTTTGAACGAAATAACCGGCCCCCACGCCTACTACCGTTTGAAAATGATCGACCGGGCCTCCGACGATGGCACCGCGGACGGTCAGGACGGCGCTTTCGCGTACTCGGCGATCGTGCAGCTGGCATTGCCGGCAGCGGGGAATTTTGTATACCCTAACCCTGCCGCGACGACGCTGCATGTGAAGCATTCCTCGGAAACGACCGGTGCGTGGCAGCTCACCAATGCGGAAGGGAATGCCGTAATGAGCGGAAAGTCGGACGGCGCGGGGCTCAAACTGGACGTAAGGACACTCAGGACGGGCATTTACTTCCTGCGGTTCTCAAACGGCCAGACGTTCAAGGTGCTGAAAAACTAGCGGTGCCTGTACGCTTTTTTAAACTACACTCACCTTACTCAACACAGGTATGAAACGACAGTTATCAGTCCTCGTGCAGCTGCTGCTGTGCGCGCACATAACCCTTGCCCAAACGTCCACGCGGGAAGAAATCGAGGCATTTGCAACTGCCACCGGCGCCAAAGCGACGATCGATTCGGCCACCCGCTCGCTCTCCTTCCTGCGGTTTCCCTACCCGAATGCATTGCAGGTTACCGGTGCCGATGCACGTGAAAAATCGCTGAATTTTGTCTCGCAGCACCGGGCATTGTTCGGCCTCCGGGCCGGCACCGACGAGCTGCAATTCAGGGAACTGAAAACGGACCTGTTCTTCCTCGACCACGTCACATTGCAGCAGACTTACAAGGGCGTACTGGTTTGGGAGGGGGTCATGCGGTTTCATTACGACATTAATAAGCGCCTTTCGGCGGTAAACGGCAATTACATTGCGGATATCAACGTCAATACCGTGCCTGCAATAACCCGGCAGCAGGCGGAGGCCACTGCCCTGGCACTGGTAACGGCGCAAAATCTGAATAAAACGGGTGCGCCCCTGAAAGTGACCGGGAGCGCATTGTACATTTTCCAAAAAGGCCTTGCGCAGGGCGTGAACGGCGCCAAGGTGCTGGCCTACGAAGTGGAGGTGCGTAACGACGCCGACGTGCGCGAATTCCTGTATATCGACGCCCATACCGGCCAGCTCGCAGAGCAGTTTACCGGCATACACGCGATCGACAGGCGGCAATATGACGGCTCGATAGCCCCGGAAAACCTGAAATGGTCGGACGCCAGCGGCGCGAATGGCTCGTATACCGTTGGCTATGAATCGCGGAAGGCGGAAGTCGATGTATCGGGGCATGTGTACAATATCATGAAGAGCGCATTCGGGTGGGTGTCGTACGATAACCGGGATTCGCCGATGATCACCGTTTTTAACACGCCGAATTTTGAATGCCCCCAGGGCAGCTGGAATGGCGTAAGCGCCAATTTCTGCGCCGACTACTCGACAGACGACATTGTAGGCCACGAGTGGGCGCACGCTTACATCGAACACACGGCCGGGCTCGTCACCAAGGGCCAGCCCGGCGCGATCGACGAAGCCCTGGCCGATGTATGGGGCGAGATCGTGGACCGGAATAACGACGGCTACATGGATAGCTTCGAAGAATACCCGAGAACCAACAATTGCGGCGGTTCATCGTGGAAGATCGGAGAATACATGGGTGTAGGAACCCGAGACATGTTCAAACCGGATTGTATGGGTTATCCCGGAAAGCTTTCCGATCCGCAATATGTGTGTGCCAATGGCGGCGATGTACACAAAAACAGCACGGTACTAAGCCACGCATTTGCATTGATAGGCAATGGCGGCAGCTACAACGGACAGACGTTCAAAGCGACGAGCATTCACAAGCTCGCGCACATTGCCTGGCGCGCGCAATGGGCGTACATGACCAAAACCACCGACTTCGCGGCTATGGCCGACATTCTGGAAGCGGCCGCAAGCGACCTGGTTGCCTTCGACCTTCCCGCACTATCGTCCAAAACCGACGCCCCGCCGACCTTCCGCGAGGCCATTACGGCGGCAGATTTGACGGAGCTGAGCAAGGCTATTACCGCCGTGGAACTGCGGGGAGCCAGTTCCTGCACCCCATTGCCCGTTACACTGGCCCGTTTCGAGGGAAGAAATACGCCGGAAGGCAACCTGCTCGAATGGACCACGAGCTCGGAAAGCAACAATGCCTATTTCGCCATTGAAAAAAGCACCAACGCCCGCCACTTCACCGAAGCCGGCCGCGTGCAGGGCGCAGGAAATGCTTCGTCGACCAGCTCATACAGTTTCACGGACACCTATTTCGACAAAGGTATTACCTACTATCGCCTCAGACAGGTGGATACCGACAGCACTTTCGCATACAGCCGCATCGTGGCCATCGACGCGCCCGCGAGCCGGAATGTCCGCTTCTATCCGAACCCGGTACAATCATCCCTCCACATAGAGCTTCCCGAATGGAAGAATGCGGAGGTGACCGTGCGGGTGACAAACGCATCCGGACAAACGGTGATCGTTCAGAAAAAGGCCCGGATACAAAATGGCAAACTGGATGTGCAGTTCGCCAAACAACCGTCGGGCATTTACCACGTGTCGATCGCCAACGGCGAGAACCGGCACCTGCTGGCGGTGTTCAAGCTTTGATGATTTTACCCGGAATGACTTGGGCGGAAGTAGCTCCCCACTTGCCTCATCCCGCACGGTTCCGCCGACAATCATTTTCTGAGAAAAAGCGACGCGTGTAAATGCAACGATGCAAACGGCTGTTCAAAAATATCTTGTCATCGTACTTCGACCGTCATTCGTTGGTATAACCATCCTCCCTTTGCGTCCGTAATGAAATATTGGGCAATATTATGTGTATTAAGCGGGAGCTTCGATCCATGCAGGTACCAGCTAGCGTAGATTGGTTGTGCTGATCGATCGCACACACTTAATTGTTCACTTTACAAGCTGACTACACAATGAAAAAGCTAAATTTCTTTCTCGCATTGATCACTTTACTCGTGATTGGAAACCATTCGTTCGCACAGGAAAAAACCGTAACCGTTGGTGGAGCGCCCATGTATCCATCCAAAAACATCATTGAAAATGCCGTCAATTCCAAAGACCACACGACACTCGTAGCAGCCGTAAAAGCGGCCGGGTTGGTCGAAACCCTTTCCGGTGCAGGCCCGTTCACGGTGTTTGCCCCCACCAACATGGCATTCGACAAATTGCCCAAAGGCACCGTCGATATGCTGGTTAAGCCTGAAAACAAAGAGATGCTTACCGGTATTTTGACCTACCACGTCGTTGCCGGCAACATGAGTGCAGCCGATCTGATGAAAGCCATTAAAGATGGCGGTGGTAAAGCAATGCTGAAAACTGTGGCGGGCGGTGAACTTACTGCGATGCAAAAAGGGAAAAAGATCGTCCTGACCGATGCAAAAGGAAACAATGCAATGGTGACGATACCCGACGTTTTTCAATCGAACGGCGTAATCCATGTAATCGACACCGTGCTGATGCCGAAATAAAATCAGTTAACCCATCGTCCCGGCCGATTTCGGGGCGATGGGTTAGCATTGGTCTTTGCGACCTGGTACCGCCGGGTGAGAAGCAAGTTTTAGCCGGCCTCCCAGATCACCTCATAGCGGAAACAAAGTTTTGTCACCCTGCTTAATCACTTCGTTCAGCTGCGCTGCCAGTTCTTTCGCTTTCAGGTTGTCTCCTTTCTTTTTATACACTTTGTAGAGTCCCCATAATGCGTTGGCGCTGTTGGGACGCTTCCTGGCCAGGTCTTCGTAAGCTTTGATCGCCAGATCGTATTGGCCGGCCTTGAGGTATACCTCCCCCAAGCTGATCAATACCGGCCTGGCGTAGGACGGCGGCTCGCTGTAACCCAGGTCGTGTTCTTTCTTTTGCGCCACTTTCAGAATGCGGATCGCCTCTTCGTCCTTGTTTTCCAGGCTTTTGATCAGGCCCTGCAATTCCAGCGAAGCCACATTGAGATCGCCCAGCCTTCTGGAAGCAATCACCTCGTCGGGGGACGACTGGGTGCTGTTGCGGAACAAATGCGCGTCCAGAGCATCGGAATATTTTTTGGCCTCCTCGGGTTTGCCGCGTTTGACGGCGTCCATGCCCAACGCAAAATAGTACAAGCCGTCCTTGTAGCCGATGGCCTTGCCCGTAAAAATGCTGTCCTTATCGTTGATCAGTTTCAGGCGGTCGGCGGCTTTTTTGTAATACCCGAAACACAGCTCCATCTTAGCCGGCGCGATAATGCCCTGGTAAAAGAAACGCCCCTCGTATTTGGCTTTGCGTTCTCTGGTCACCGGCATGTTTTGCAGCTTCTCGGCGTAGTAGAGAGCCGTTTGATAATGCCCGTTTTCGGCGCTGTTGGAGAGCAGGTAGTTAATATTGTGAATGTAATTCCAGGTATCCACTTCGGGGATGTGCTGCTTTTTCATATAAACAGAATCCACCGCCACCGCTTCCAGGAAGGCCTGGTGGGCTTTCTGATACTGGCCCAACTTGTAGTACACATGCCCCGGCATATGAACCATATGCGCGGCGCCGGGTGTGAGCAGCCGGATGCGCTCGGAGCTTTTAAGGGCCTCCTCGGGGCAGCAGTTTTCCATTAAATGGATCCAGTAATGATGTGCGCCCGCATTGTCGGGGTCGGATTTGAGAACGTCGCGGAGCAAATATTCACTGTAAATCTGCCCTTCGCGCGGGTTCAGGTCCACGTCGTAGCCGCTCATTTTGCTCAATGCCAGAAAAAGCTTGGCGTCCACGTCATCAGGGTATTTATGCACGATGATTTCGAGTTTTTGCTGGTATTGCTTCCGGCTGTTCTCGCCCGGGGCGTCGCGGACCAGAATGGCTTCGGCGTAGAGCTTTTCGTGCTCGCTGGCCTTGTCTTTCAAAGCTTTCAGTTTCCTGACTGCCAATTTTTTGTCACTGTCAAAATCAGGCCCTTCGGTGGCACCAATGGCACTATACAGGCCCCAGTAAGGCATCACAGCCGACGAATCGAGCCGGATGGCCTCTTTAAACGAACGATAGGCCTCAAAATCCCAGAAATCGTGCAGGAGCGCAACGCCCTGGGCAAAATATTTTTGCGCCTGTTCGGATTTCGTCGTGATTTTAAAGGCGGAAGTTCCGATGCCTTCGAGGAACTGCGCGGGCGGCAGGTTATGCACGTAGGCAGTCTCCTTGCGATAGGCCTGAATGTGGTCCAGGTGGTTGTGGGCAAACTCGTTTTCATCCACGTGATGCGCGTGGTCGTGCGCGCTGGTTTGCGCCTGTCCCTGCCGGTCGCGCTGGGCGAAGGCGGAAATGGAGATCAGGCAGCATAAAACAAATGGGATTCTCATGTTTTCTGGTTGAATGGGCTCGCCCGGCATGCCGGGCACCACTGCTTTCAAAGGTTCGGATTGTTATTGATTTCGTTGAGCGGAATGGGGAAAAGGTAGTATTTGCTGTTGGGTACCAATGGCGTGCCGTCGGGGAATTTGGTGATCCAATGGCCCAGGACGCTCACCGTTGCCCCGCGGGTGTCGACAAACTTCTCTGTCGTTTCCTTCCTTACCGGCGCGGTTTGCAGCCGCAGAATATCGTACAGGCGGAAACCTTCACCCCAGAGTTCCTTGCGGCGTTCGAGCAAAATCTCTTCGATCAATGCCGCCTGACCCAGGCCCGAAATATCGGCCAGGTTACGCTGGCGCCGGAGCTCGTTCAGCGTTGCCGTTGCACCCGGCACGTCATTGAGACGTGCTTTGCTTTCCGCTTCGATCAACAGCTGTTCCGACGAGCGCATCAGCACGATATGCGCGTCGTGGTTCGGGTATTTATTCCTGAATTTCTTGTACCGGTAGCCCCTGTAAAGTGCCTCGGCAGGCTGTTTCGCAATTTCAAAAAGCGATTTCCGAATATCCTTCGCGTCGAACAGGGCTATAAAATTCGGATCGGGCATGATGCTGTTGTAGCCATAGTAGAGATTGGTCCCGGCCGCATCCGTGGCGTAAGGCGTCGTTTCAATGTAAGCCGTATAGGAGGCGCCGCCCTTGTTCTGTGCGAGCGTTTGCGGGTGCCCCCATATCCATTCGGAGTTGCTGACGTCGTTGAAACCCTGGGTATACTGGTCGGCGGACATGATCGGGTATCCGGCGCGGGCCTTAACGGCATAGTCGCGGGCAAGCGCCCATTTCTCCTGTGTCAGGTACGCGCGGGCAAACAGCCCATACACGACATTCAGGTTAGGCCGGTTTTTGACCTGGCGCTCAAACCCGGCGAGCAACTTTTCGGCCTCCGTCAGGTCGCTGATCACCAGGTCGTAGATTTCCTTCACCGTCGCACGCGGGCGCGGCACCGTGGCGGGCGTGGTAGGCTCCGTATAAATGGGCACCGCCCTGGCATTGGCGTCTTTGGCATAGGTAAACTGGTATTGCCGCACGAGGTTCAGGTAATTGTGCGCCCGGAGTGCATGCGCCTGCCCTTTGAGGTGTTTCAGGCTCGCCTTGCTTCCCTCATCGATTTTCACATTGGCAATAATGTTGTTGGCATGGTCGATGGATGTGTATTGCAATGTCCAGAAAAACAATGCGCGGCGGGTAGTGTTATCGAACGGGTCGCGGTATGGATACGAATCGCGGAACCCGTAACGGCCATCGCGTGCGAATGCGTCCTCACCCATTACGTCGTGCGTGAGGAAAATTGTCGGGAGGCCGGGATTATCCTGCGAGGTGCTGTTTTCGAGCAAAAAACGGATTGAACCATTGATAAATGCGTCGATATTGGCTTCCGAGGAGAACACCTCGGGTGTGGTGATCTGGGTGGCCGGGGATGTATTGAAAAACTCGTCGCCACACGAGGTAAGCATGGCGGCGGCAATGAGTAGGATGCTGAATTTCCGTATCATGGTGGGATTAAGCTTCATAATTAAAATGATACATTAAGAACTGCCGAAAAGGATTTCTGTGCCGGATAACGGTAGTAGGTCGATCCTGAAACAGTTTGTTCGGGGTCCATTCCCTTGTGGCCGTAGAAAGTGAGAATATTGTCACCTACGAGGCGCAGCTTCACGTCGTTCAACGTCAGGCGGGATACCAGTGCGCGTGGCAAGGTGTAGGTAAGCGAAATGTTCTTCAACCGCGCATAGCTGGCGTCATACAGGAAGCGCGTGGAGGGAATGCTGTTCCAGGAGTCTGAAACGTAGGAAAGTCGCGGGTAATCCGTTTGGGTGTTTTCCGGTGTCCAGCGGTTGAGCGCCTCGTTCGACCAGGCACGGCCGGGCGCATTGCCCAGGTGCGTCACCATCGGCTGGTCGCCGTCGAACACCTTGCCGCCGATGCTGTACGAGAGCAGGAAAGAGAATTCGAAGTTTTTGTAGGCAATGCTGTTGTTGAAACCGCCGTAGAAATCGGGCAGCGAGCTACCCTGGAAGTAAGGGGTAGCTTCCGTCTGGTTTTCGGTCGTCGTTCTGCCGGTCACATTTTTGTTTTCGTCAAGCACGTCCTTATACCAGGTTGCCTTACCGTTCTGGGGGTTTACGCCGGCCCATTCTTTGATATAAAAATCATAGACCGAACCGCCTTCCACCAGCTTTTTGGTATTGCCATACTGCCCTATCGCACCCGTGAGAATCTCCTTTTGCGGCAGTTTGGTGATTTTGTTGGTATAATGTCCGAAGTTCAGCGTGGTGCTCCAGCGGAAATCCTTGTCGCGGAACGGTACGCCGGTAATCTGGCCGTCGATGCCGCGGTTACTCAATGAGCCGATGTTGGCGCTGATGCCGCCGTAGCCTGTGGAGGGAGACAATGGTCTGTTAAACAACAAATCCTTCGAGCGGCGATCGAAAACGTCGATCTGCGCAATGAGCCGGTTGTCGAACAGCGATACGTCCACGCCGAAGTTCAGGTTGAGGTTGGTTTCCCATTTCAAATCGGGTGTAGGCAGGTCGGATGGCAGCAGGCCCAGCTTGTCGAGGCTGTTGTAAATGGAATAGAACCCGCCGTAAGCGTAATTACCGACCTTATCATTGCCTTGTGCCCCGTAGCTCGCACGCAGGTTCAGGTTATCCAGGCGGGAAACGTCTTTCAGGAAAGGTTCCTGCTTGATATTCCACGCTGCACCCACCGACCAGAAATTACCCCAGCGCGACTGCTTGCTGAAACGCGACGAGCCATCACGGCGGTAGCTGGTCGAGAAATGGTAGCGGCCGAGATAATCGTAATCCAGCTTGGCCAGCCCGCTCGCGAGCTTGTAATCCGAAGAAGTCCCGTTAAAAACCCCGCTTACCGTTCCCGCCGAAGGCTCTGTTTTGCCCAAAACCTGGAAACCGGTGCGGCTTCCCGAAAGTTGCGACAGATTCACGACGTAAACTTCCGGGCCGGCGAGCAGGTTCAGTGAATGACTTCCGCCCAGATTGACCGAATAGTTCAGGAAGCTGTTCACGGTGTAGTTGAGCCCGCGTTCGGCGCTTCGGGATGCGGAACCGGCACCATCGGTGATCACCCCGGTGCTGTAATACGAGTGCGAATAGGTATGCGACGTGATGGCCCGGTAATCAATGTTGGCCGTTGTTTTCAGGAAAAGCCCCTTTGCGAATGTGAGCGTAAAATTCGTTCCGAGCAGCACAGCGTCGGTCTGGTCTCCGGAAATGGCGTTTTCTGCCGAGCCGAGGATATTGGAGCCGCTGGCAGCCGTGGTAGGGCGCCATCTGCCGTAATCCCATTTTTTATTCCCCTGCTCGTCCAAAATGTAGGAACCGTCCGGGTTTCGTTCGTAAACCGGGTAAATATCCGAGATAAGTCGCTGGAAATTAGCGAAGTTACCGGTATTGCTATCTTCCTGGGTAGGCGATTTTTGCAAGCCTGACGACAGCGAGATATTTGCGCCGATATCGAGCCAGTTGTTGACTTTCGACTGCAAGTTGGTGCGCAGGTTGAATCGTCTGAAATCGGAGGTTCTGATCCAGCCCTGTTCATTGAGATAACCTGCCGAGAGGAAATATCTGGTACTCGCACTTCCGCCGCTGACGCTCAGGTCGTACTGCTGGCGTACGCCGGGGCGTGAAATGGCCTTACCCCAGCTGTCGTTCCAGAGCGGCGTCGCACCAGGCACCAGTTTGCCGTCCAGGCCCACCGGCCGGGGATAGCCAGGCCCGAAAATGTTCACTTTCAACGACCCGTCCACGAGATAGTCGGTGGCATACTGCGCTGCCGCCTCGGCGGTTTTGCCCTGATCCACCTGCGTGTTGCGGATCGCTTCCCATTGCAGTTCGTAGTAGTCTTTGGCCGACAAATATTTGTAATCTTTGACGGCGCGGCCGGTAATGCCGTAGTTGACGGAAAAATTAAATGTCGGTTTGGCATTCAGAGAACCCGTTTTGGTAGTGATCACGATTACACCATTGGCCCCTCTCGAACCATACAGCGCACTCGCCGTCGCGTCTTTCAGGACCGAAATCGATTGAATATCCCTCGGATTAAGGTTGTTGGCATTGTCTACCGGGATACCGTCCACCACGTACAATGGTGCCGTGGACGCATTCACCGACCCAACACCCCTGACGTACAGATCGGCGTCGGCGCCT
This sequence comes from Dyadobacter beijingensis DSM 21582, assembly GCF_000382205.1. Lineage (GTDB taxonomy): Bacteria > Bacteroidota > Bacteroidia > Cytophagales > Spirosomataceae > Dyadobacter > Dyadobacter beijingensis. Next base: position 1,169,185 of record NZ_KB907786.1, on the reverse strand, counting down.
GGCTGGCCCGCCGACGCAATGGATTGAAGGCCCGGAATCGTTCCCTGTAATGCCTTGCCGACCGTTGTAATTTGCAGGGTTTCGATATCTTTCGCATTGACCACGGCCACAGACCCGGTATAACTCGACCTTTTGGAAGTCGTGTAACCTACCACCACGGTTTCATCCAGCTGGTTAGTCGACTCCGCCAGCCGGATGTTGAGCGGTTCCTGTGCAGAGGTGGCGGTAACTTCCTGGGTTTTGTATCCCAAATAGCTTATTGCAAGCGTAACAGGTATCGATTTGCTGGAAATGCTGAAATTCCCGTTCCCATCGGTAACGGTCCCCTCACCTGCCGACCGGATGGTGATCGTCGCGCCAGCTATTACCTGGTTGGTCTCATCGCGCACCGTTCCTCTGATCACGTTTTGGGCGTGGCTGGCGAAGACAACGCCAAGCACGAGGAGCAACGCATATTTCATTTTTTGTAAATAGGAGCCCGCATCATGGCGCCGAGGAGTGAGTAGTAATTGAATTCTCATAAATGGTTTTTGTTTTTGCCGGGTAATGGATTCATGGCGTATTCAGGATTGGTTAATTCGATTTTCACCGCCGCCAATGCAACGCCGCACTGGCGGCTGTCAGACGCAAAGGCCACACGGGTGCCTTCGCCTTTTTGAAGCCTTGGCTGGATAAATAAGTATGTCGCCAGGATGAGAAGGGGGGCTCGCAGGCAACGCGACGCCCCGGTAACGATTATATTTATACGTTTAAGTCCCCCCTATCTGCTGGCCGACGGAGCCGCGGGGTGTCCCAGGAGTTCTTCCAGCTTTTTGTGCAGCTCCTCCCCTCTGAGGTTTTTACCGATAATCTTACCCTGCGGATCCAGCAGGAAGTTGGCCGGAATGGCCCTCACCCCGTAAAGTGCTGCGGGCCCGCTGTGCCAGTATTTGAGGTCGGAAACCTGGGTCCAGGCGAGCCCGTCCTTCTCAATCGCCTTCACCCAGGCTTCCCTGGTTTTGTCGAGCGAGACGCCGAGGACGTCAAAGCCTTTATCCTTAAATGCCTCGTAGGCTTTCACGAGATTGGGATTCTCCCTGCGGCAGGGCCCGCACCAGGCTGCCCAAAAATCGACCAGCAGGTATTTCCCAAAACGGTCCGAGAGCTTCACAGGTTTTCCGTCGGGCGTGTTGGCCGTGAAATCTACGGCGGGTTTACCGATACCGACATTATTCAGTGTCGTAACCAGCTTTCGCAGAGTTTTTACATACGGCGTCTGATGCAATGATGCATCGAGCAAGCCAATATTCCGTTCGATCTCCTCCGGCGAGAGGCGGTAGGCGAAGTTGCGGTACAGCACATAGGCCGAAACAATGGATGTAGGATTTGCTTTGATGAACTCGTCAATTTTCACATCCGGATTGGCCTTGTACTGCTCAAACAGGTCTTGTGCCGGCGAGCCCGTCACCTTCGCCTGCCTGTAACGCGCGGCGGTATCGAGCGCTACGCTGACTTTGGTGGTGTTTTGCAAAAACAGGAACAACGGGTCCTTTTTCTTATCGGCCGTTAGTCCGTATAGCTCCGGAACTTTCAATGAGGTTTTGATGGAGAACCTGCCACCGGTTATTTTAGCGGAGTCGATGGAATGAAATATTTTCTCTTCAAATTTTTGCAGGTACACGTAGCCGGAAGTAATGCCAGGCGCGCTGCCCTCGATGAGTACGGTAGCAGGTTTTTCCTGTGCAAATGCGGCATCAGACACGGCGATCAGCAAGCCAAGTGCGGTAATTTTCAAGCTCATAACTTATGGCTAAGCGGCATTTGAGATGCCGGCGGTTTTTTGTTGAGACAAAATATATTTACCCTATATTTTTAATAGATTTATACAAAGATAGCAATTTCAAAAGCCACCGCGCGGGTGGTTGGAGAATGTTGGCAACTTTACCACGGATCGGGTTTACCGGTCATCGGCGCCGATCGAGCCCGCCTTTGATTTCTCACCGGACGTTCATCGATTTCGCACATTCATTCATCGATTACTTTGGAAACCGGGGTGTTACGGCAATTAGCTTTGAATCTGCCGGAAAGCAAGTTGCGATTCAATAACTATCCTAATTTTCGAAGAACATGAAAACAGTAAACAGTATCCGTTCGATAGCCACATTGTGCCTTTTGCTTGTGTTGTCCTCTGCATGCTCAAAAGATGAAACCGATATCATGCAAGAAGAATCTGAAAAGACGGGCACATTTAAAATTGACGGGACGAGCTACAAAGGAACGACAAGCATCTCCACGATTGGCGGCACATACTCCGTTTCCTGCGAGCAGGATAACCCCTATAAGCTAATCCAGGTGCATTTTGGAAGTAAGGAAGAGGCCGAGAAAGGCGGTACATTCAACGTCAGGGATTTTAGCATCCGTGAAATAAAAGGAGAAGTCGAGGTGGGGGTAGATGGCCTCACATTTGATCCGGATGGAGATTATTCCGTAACGGTCAAAAACAGGAAAATCGTCATGACGAATGTAAAGCTGATCCAGACCGGCCAGGGCACCGAAAAACGGGTGGTCAACGAGTGTTCCATTGACTTTTGACCGGTCATACGGTCCATTCCCGCTTCGCGAAAAGCCGCTTTGAGAAATCATGGCGGCTTTTTGCATTTAAGGAATGGATCAATTGAACTACCGGGCAGCAGGGCGATCTCACATTATCCCGGAAGTTTACCCGGCTTTCGGGCGAACTTTTCGAGCTGAATGATTTAAACAATTGCCCTGACAGTGCACGATCGTGCTCCGAAAATGTGTCATCTTTATATAATTAAAGTTAATATATCATCCAGCACATCCAGCTATTCATATGAAATCCCTTGAACCACACCATGTTGTTGCGATCGGCGCATCGGCCGGTGGCCTGGATGAGCTGATTTCCTTTTTTGAAAACACACCCCTGGATGGTGTTTCCTATATTGTTGTCCAGCATTTGTCCCCGGATTATGAAAGCCGGTTAGCAGAAGTCTTGTCCAGATATAGCCAACTGATGATGGTACAAGCGCAGAATGGAATCGGCGTTGAAACCAATTTCGTCTACATGATCCCTGGCGACAAGTTTATGACCATTAAAAACGGGCATCTGCATTTAACCGAAAAGGGTAACATCAAAGGCCCGCACCTGACCATCAATTCATTTTTCACTTCGCTGGCCGCCGACTACGGTCCGAAGGCGATTGGCGTCATTTTATCGGGACTGGGCTCTGACGGCAGCGACGGGGTAAAGGCGATCAAGCGCGCAGGAGGAATGGTGATTGCCAGAAACCCGGAAACTACCGAATTCGATAGCATGCCATCGAATGCAATTGCCACGGGTATGGTCGATTTCATTGTTGAGCCGGAAGCCATGCCCGGGATTATCGAAGAGTATGTTAAACGGGAAATCGAACTGGCGGCGGCAGCCATGTCAGACGTTGAAAATATGACAGGCTTGATCCAGCTGATCAGCGAGCAACTCCCGCTGGATTTTTCTGACTACAAGGAATCTACCATTTTAAGACGCATTAAAAGAAGGGCCGCTTATAATAATTTTGAAAAGCTTGACAAATACCTGGAATACGCCAAAGGCTCCCCACGAGAAATAGAAGCATTGGCCAAGGATTTCCTGATCAGCGTAACCGCCTTTTTCCGCGACGCAGAAGCATTTGGCGCTCTCGAAAAACGTGTGATCCCTTCCATCGTGCACAGTCTTTTGCCCAACCAGGAAATCAGGATATGGGTTGCCGGCTGCGCAACGGGAGAAGAAGCGTATTCGATGGCGATCATGCTGAGCGAGATCCTGGGGGATAACGTAAAAGAACGCGAGGTCAAGATTTTTGCCACCGATATCGACACTACTGCGCTGGCTCATGCGAGCAAGGGTATTTATGCGCCATCCGTGGTTTCCCAGCTAACGCCCGCACACCTGGAAAAATACTTTGTGCAGGAAGCAAGTGGTTATAAAGTGAGTGCAGAACTGCGGAAGATGGTCATCTTTTCCAGGCACGACCTTGTGAAAAACCCGCCCTACTGTAACATGCACCTGATCAGCTGTCGCAACTTGCTGATCTATATGACGCCGGCCCTGCAACAGAAAATATATCAGATGCTGTTGTTTGGGCTTAAACCTGACGGCTACTTGTTTCTGGGTTCCAGCGAGAACCCGCTACCGATACTCAAAGGCCTGAAGGTGGTCGATAAAAAATCCAAAATTTACAAGAAGCTGGATACGCTCCCGTCCGTCAATTTCGAGGCCTTTACCATACCGGAATACGTATATCACAAGCCCAGCAATTTGAGCCCTGCCCAGCCGGAAATGATAAAAAACCCCGATCGCACCCTTGACGGGGCGATTAATGAAACGGTATTCAGCGAAGAACAGCGCCTGATCATCTGCATTGACGAAAGCAACAAAGTCCTTAAATCCTACGGCCCGACAAGCAGATTCCTCCACCAGAAAAATTTTACGTCAGACCTGACCGAGCTGATGCCGGGACCTCTCAACATTGCTTTTAAGACAGCCCGCAACATGGTGAGCGAAACCCAGCGCAAGGCACAGATTACAGGGATTTTTATTCAGCACAGCCAGGAAACCATCAAGGTAAACCTTTCGGTGAGCCCGATGATATTTAAAGGCAGGCCCAACGGATTTCTGGTTGTCCAGTTTACTGAGGACGTTCAGTCAGAGGAGCTGCCTGGCACCATGGCGTTTGACGAGAAACTTTACCTGGACGACTATTCCAGATTTCTCGAACAAGAAAACAAAGATCAGAAGGAACAACTGGCTGCTGCCAGCGAAAAATTATTTGCCCTCAACGAGAACATGCAATCCTTCAATGAAGAGCTGCTGTCGGCCAATGAGGAAATGCAGAGCACCAACGAGGAAATGCAATCAATTAATGAGGAACTGCACACAATCAATGCCGACTACCAGCTTAAGAACAAAGAGCTTTTAGAGCTTAACGACGATCTGAACAACTATTTTAAAAGTAATATCAACGGTCAGCTCTTTGTCAATTCAGAGCTTCGTCTGATGCGGTTCTCGCCGGGAACGGTACGGCATATCAATCTACTCGAAAGCGACATTGGTCGGCCGCTAAGCAACATTTCAACAAATTTCAGGTTTGAGACCATCGCAGATGACATCACCCAGGTCCTCGAAAATGGTTATCCACTTACCCGGGAACTACAAGCCAACGACGGGAAATGGTACCAGGTCATGACCATGCCCTATATCCGGCAGGTTGGCAACAAAAGGACGGGCGCAATCATCACCTTTAACGACATCACGAACCTGAAAGACATTCAGCGTCAGCTCGACAAAAAAAATGAAATCCTGACGCGCATTAATGCCGACCTCGACAATTTCGTACATACCGCATCCCATGACTTGCTCGAACCACTCGGAAATATCGAAGCCAGTATCGGCCTGATAGATCACATGCACGTTGACGATCCCGAGCTGAAACCTCTTTTAGCCATCATCCGCGGTTCCGTCAAAAAATTCAGTATGCTGGTTAAAGAAATCAGTGCCGTAGCCAGGATTGAGGATGAAGCGGCTTCCATGGAACTGGTAGACTTACACGATATTGTAGAAAGTATTCTTTGGAGCCTTGGAGATAAAATAAAGCAGAGTGGCGCCATGGTCAAAAGCGACCTACAGGTCAGTCAAATCCATTTCTCGAAGAAGAACCTGAGAAGTATTCTTTTTAACCTTGTGGCAAATGGCATCAAGTACCGATCTGAAAATACGCCGGTAGTCAGTATTCAAACTTTGGCAGGTAGCGAATTCACAATTTTGTCTGTTGAAGATAATGGTATTGGAATGGCTGAGAATGATCTGACAAAGATATTCAACAAATACGGACGGGGCACCACTGATCGCGAAGGACAGGGCCTGGGCCTTTACCTCGCCAAAAAAATCATCGATGCGGCTGGCGGAAGTATCAGGGTTGAAAGCACGCCCGGCCTGGGAAGTAAGTTCACGATCTATTTTCCATTGACAGGGAATTTGCCATAAGCTTTCGGCAAGCCATGCAACGGCCTTGGTTGCCGTGGCGCGTATGGCTTACAGACGGGTGATCCCCGGTATACGCCAGGCATGATTTGTGTGGACTAGGAATCGCCCACATCCCGGGGGCACTAACCTACCACCATATGATCGTCAACTACACCCAGCAGGGTTGGTCAATCATTCTCCAACGTTCGCATGGCCTTTTGGCTGCGCAAATCTGTGCCCATTGGCGTAAAACAGAGCGGCCACCACGGTGGATTGAGACAGTCATCGCTACGGCCGAGCATGACGACTGGGGCGACGAGCTGGCAACCCCCGAATTGAATGATGCTACCAGCGGGCCTGTGAATTTTAAAATGAAGAAGTTTGAAATCACCCGGTGCGACCGCCTTCTGGAACTGGCATTTGCAAAGGGCCGGTTCGTTGGGCTTCTCACAGCCAGACATATCCGCTTCTTATATTCCGGCGATGCCGCCGCAAAAGCCTATTGCAGCAAGTTAAAGGCCAAAGAAAGCAAATGGCGCAAAGAGGCGCAGGTTACGGATCAGCACATATCGGCCAGTTACGAACTTTTGGAATTTTGCGACGCATTTTCACTGCTCATTTGCCAGGGGTTAATGCAGCCGCAGGGCCGTAAGATGGAGATCAGCTCCGGCCCCGACGGAAAAAAGTACCAGGTAAGCGTCTCGGAAACGGGAAACCTTCAAGTTTCTCCGTGGCCCTTCGAGGAAAAATCATTCCAGGTCAGCTACGAAAGCCGGCAGCTCCGGCAACTGACATTCAGTAATGCCGATGAATTCAAGGAAAAGCTGCTTGATGCGAAAGTCATCCTGCACCAACTCACTATCGCAGATTAGCTTTCAGATAGGTTCGGAACCAGATCATTTGCACAAGCAAAACATCAGGTTTGTTCCAGTTCGGCGAAGTCATTTTCCAGGAAAGAATGGAGCAATTGAAGGTTTGCCAAAGCGTCCCCGGCTGTGTTATTGAAGTAGATATAAACGGTTTTACCTTCCCGGCGCCATGTGTGGATATAGCCTGCATATTCATAAAGCAGGCCTTGATCATAGCTGCCCCGGTAGTCGCCCCGGGGCCCGTGAAATCTGAGATAAACAGTGTTTGCGGCAAGGGTAGTCAATGGCGACTCACTCCCGGTCTTATCGTGGCAGACCATGGCCGCACCGTTTGCATTCAACAATTCATAACTCTCCTGCCTGTACCACGAATTGTCCCTGAACTCAACGGCCACCGGCCATTTGTCATCAGTCTGTTGCCGTAAGATCGAAAGCAACTCGCCCATGCGCGCCAGGGAGGAAAACTTTGTCGATGGTGGAATCTGGACCAAAATGCAACCGGTATTATTCCCAGCTGCCCTAACAACATCGGCGAATGCTTTTACGTCGGCCCGGTCAAAGGACAAGCCCGGATTATGCGTTAGTTGTTTCCATAATTTAAAAGTAAAGCGAAAGGCTTCCGGCACCGACGCGCTCCAACGAGCAACGGTTTCGGTCCTGGGCAACTTGTAAAAGGTGGAATTGACTTCCAGCGAATTGAAAAGGTGCGCGTACACCTCTAGCCGGCTTTTCCCTTCAAACTCCGGTGGATAATGGGCCTGATTTTTAAACGGTAAGAGAATCCCGCTAGTGCCGATATAGACGCCGGAAGTTTGCATTGATTTCAATGATTTTCGTGAAAGAAGTGAGTCTTAAATCGCTGCTTACCGTTGGTTTGTGGCCGTATTTTCAAGCTCCTGTGTAACCTCCTCCATCGTGCCGCAAACGAAATGTTTGTTTCCATCTTTGAGGATGATCAGGCTAAACCTGAAATCTGCATCAGGAATGATTTCCTGCACTTGACTTTTTTCGATGGTTACGGTTTGCGCAGCATCTTCTTTTAATTGAAATATCCCCTGAGCCATTGTATACATTGTTTTTGTTCCAAAAGAAAATAACGCTAAACCCATGCCAGGACGATAGCTGCTATTGCACGGCCAACACCGCATTCGTGGGATGTGTACTGCACCAGGTGGGTGGCATGTTTTTGTTCTATTCAAAGCCGGGTTGAGCCTCAATGGACGATTCGGGTTAAATACGGATAAACATGGATGAAAAAAATTACACGGGCGCCGTGCCCGAGAATTATCGAGGAGATTCGATCACTGCCGAGTGTTTCAGGGAGTTTGAGAACACCGATGCTGCCAGGGCATGCTTCAGGGAATCAGCGATGAAATTGATGGATGTAGACCATTGGCACGAATGGGCAACCGAGATGTTGGGACGCTTCGTCATCTCGGATGTCTTCGGAAATCCGGTCGGAGGAACTGCCAGGGAAGGTTTGCTGATCAGAATTAACATTCCAGGACCCGGAAGCAGCTCCGGTAAAGGTTATGACTGGGTAAGGATTGAGGAAATCGCGCGGATGGCTTCTGGTACCGTCGAGAGTCTTGCCATGCGCGTGCGCCCGGTCTCCGCCCCCGGCTCGGATGAAAAAGAGCCTGCGCATTTTTACGACAGCCAATCCACCAGCACATTCACGCTCACCCGGGAAAATGCAGTGGTAACGGCCGCTATCTATGACCGCAACATCGTTTCCAACACCACACCCGAATCCCTCATCGATAAGCTAAGAAATGCCATCGCCGGTTTTTTTGGCAAAAAGGCATTTTCCAAAATCCAGTGGCAGGTTCTTGTAGAAGGACTTTTGAAAGTTCGGGGGTAGCTATATAATAAAAAAGCCCATTCAGTGATCTGAACAGGCTTTTGATAACTTTTGGTGGAGATGCGGGAGTCGAACCAAATAGCGGTGACTGGTTTGCAATTAGACCAAAGACAGGAATTATGGCTCTCTATGTGAAATGTCTCGTTGTACCTATGAGCTCTAATCTCTCTGACTAAGGCTTTCCAGTCATTTTTAGTATAGTTGCCAAAAGTCAATTGCTCCGCCTAGCAGTATCAATTGCGGCCCATACGCATTGTATTTCGTCCGCGGTAAACAATAAGTAGTTTGTTGATTTCCCGATGGTTAAGGGTGAAATTTTCAATTTGTAAACGCTCAGACCCGCCCGGATAGTCATAGGTTAGGTAGAACCGGGTATTGTTGCCGGACCCAGATATTTTTATTTCTTCATTCTCGATATCTGCCCATTCAAAAAACGCTGTATCTATGGTTCCTATCCCGTCGTTGTTGACCACTATTTGCGGTTTAGTGTTGACGATTTTTTTATAACCGTCGTATATGCCATACAAGCCTAATAGTGACATTATCGAAACAAATATATGAGTGCCGTCGATCAGAAAGTATATGCCGGAAGCAACCAAACATACGCAAACAGCAATTTCGGTATAGAGTTTGGATTTGGAATAGTAGACTACTGTTTCGTTAGGTACACGTAGGTCATCAGCAAAAGAATCATGATGATCAAGTTTTTTCTCCAACGAAGTTAATTGCATTTGAGACTTTGAGCTGCGAATCTCCGTTTTTTCGAAAATGCTACCATCTGGCCAAATTAAGTTTTCCTGAACAGCTCTTTTCTTTAGCTGATGTACGTTGCGAACATTTTCAAATGCCCAAAGGCGCCATCTTGTTATCATGATACTCCAATACAGCCATGCAAGGCTAAAGGCAAGTAAAAAGCCTACTGGGAAAATCCACCACGATAGTATTTCTTTGACACCTAAATAAAAGCAAATGCTAAATGTGCCGACCATGATCAGTACCACGGGATAGTTCACCATTCGATGCCCTCTAGTGATCGCTTCATCGACAGTTACTGATTTACTCATATTGGGATTGGAAAACGCTAAGTGATCAATAGAGAACTACGCGAATATACTTAGAATACGATTGAACCAATGTACATTCTATGGCTACTCAGATTCGGGCAAGGCCTGCTATGCTGTGGTAGACCGATTATTTGGTTATCCCCACAACGCTCTAGCGGCATTGGAATATTCATAAGGCTCTCCCGCCCGCGACAACCAGGCAAGGGCAATTCCAGCGAATGCTTTGCCCAGCCATTGGTTGGTCACCTGTTGGAAAATACTGTGTCACAGACCATCTCATTCCGTCGCAAATTGACACCACTCATAATTCGCATGTTTAGTGGTAACTTACTGATCAAAAGAGAAATATGGTAGTCAATCTAGACCGAAATAGCCTGATCAAGCCAAATTGAAATCAGGTGGTCAGTTTCACCGTAATTTCCACTATGGCTACAAAATATCAAGGTCGCGGGCCGCGTAGTAGCTAGGCACCAATGGCCGGAAGCCGGTTTTCCTGCGTAGTTTGGAAATATCCTGAACGCCCTGGAAAGGGTCGTTAAGCGGGCCCTCTGTTTCCTCAAAGGTATCTGCTGCTTTTCCGACAGAATCAGCCAGTTCGTACAAAGTGATCGGCGCATCGTCGGCCACGTTAAAGATCTCTCCATCTAATCCTTCGATGGTGAGCAGCAGGATCAGTGCCTGCGCGACATCCAGGTGATGCACCATATGCATGCGCGATCCTGAATGCATGTTCAGCTTTTTAATATATGGGATAATTTCGGCGATGTGCGGGTCTTTGTCACCGTAGACAAAGCCAAGACGTAAGATACGCACGTCAAATCCCTGGACTTGCTGCATCTCGATCAATTCCCTTTCCGCAGCGATCTTGCTGGACGAGTAAGCGCGTGGATCGTTGATATCTACCTGCTCTTCTTCTTTGGCCGGGCGGTGGTAACCCGAACCGTACACATTAGAGGTACTGGTAAAAACAAATCGTTTGACACCAGCTTCTTGTGCTGCCTGCGCTAACGCGATACTTCCCTCACGGTTGGTTTTGATGATACCCTCATTGTCTGTAAAAGTCCGGAAGAGCGCTGCAAGGTGGATCACGGCATCCACACCAGCTACCGCCGCCGGCAACGTGGCTGGCTCAAATAGATCGCCGGTGATGGGTGTCGCGCCGAGTTCGATCAAACTGCCGGCCTTTGCAACGTCCCTGACCAATATCGATACATCATAACCTTTGGCTATTAGTCGTGGCACTAAACGGCTGCCTACTTTTCCTGTTGCTCCTGTTACTAAAATTTTCATTTTTGAATGATTTAATAATGATACAGCAAAATTAGGCCGCAGCTGGGCGGACAGCCAATCAATATCAAACCAATCACTATGATTTTCAAACCTTCCGGAAAGTGTTCGGTGTGCCGCCAGTCAGGCGTTTGAAATAGTTATTAAAGTAGGCTGGGTATTCAAACCCAAGTGCATAAGCGATCTCGGCCACGCTCCAATCACTATGTTGCAACAGCGCTTTCGCTTCCGCAATAATGCGCGAGGAAATATGCGCAGAGGTGGTTTTGCCTGTCGTTTCCCTCACGGACCGGTTCAGATAATTGACGTGTACATTCAAATGCCTGGCATAATCCTGCGGACTGCGCAAGCGGAGCGGTTCATCGCTGCGTTCTATTGGGAACTGCTTTTCGAGCTGCTCATTGAACAGATGTGTAAGCCGACTTTCGCCATTTTTGAAAGAAGAAACATGCTGTGCGGGCTGTATTCGAAGGGCCTCATGGATGATGAGCGTCGTGTAGTTTTTGATCAGATCTCCCTTATAAAGGTAGTCGCCGTCGTAAACAGCCAGCATTTTCTCAAAAAGGCCAGTCATAAATGCAGCCTGTTCTGCATTCAGCGTTACAACCGGATTTTCGCCGACCCTGAAAAGCGGGGAGTCCTGTAAGTCCCGCCCATTGAGGAAGGTTTCGGTAAAGATACAGGCGTAACCACTGGTACGGTTGATGCGGCGGACAAGCGCGTGCGGTACTTGCGGATTGACGAAAAAGAGTGCGGTTCCTTTGATGTCCACCAGCTGGCCACCATAATTAATGGTCATGGCGCCATTGACCAAACCCATTTTGTAAAAGTCCCGCCGCCCGGCTTTGACCGGAAGATCTGTTGATTCCGGAAGGGCGTGAACTTTAAAACCTTTAAGTCGAAGGTCCACTTCATTCAGTCCGGGTATTCCAGTTGTTTCTTCATTTAGCATTTGGCAAAGTTAATAAAATCAATCCTTTACCATTCTAAATTGACTTGCCCTGGGCGATTGGTTTTAGGTAAACGATGCCCTAAACTCCATCGGAGACTGATTGGTTTTGTTTTTGAATAGTTTGCTGAAACTTTGCGAATGTTCAAATCCGAGCTCATAGGCAATTTCGGACATGCTGAGCTGCGTCGTCGTCAGCCGCTCTTTGGCTTTCTCGATTAGTTTTTCATGGATGTACTGCTGGGCATTCTGCCCGATCAGCGAACGGAGCAAATCGCTTAGGTAACCGGGCGAGATGTTCAGTTTTTCAGAGAGAAATTGAACGGTAGGAACCCCGTCATGAAGGGATTGCTGGCTGTTCAAATAATGATCGAGTATGGCTTCCGTTTTCGACAGGATATCATCGTTGACCACTTTACGGGTAATGAACTGCCGCTTGTAGTAGCGGTTGACATAGCTCAATAACAATTCGACATGGGCGATCACCAGTTCCTGACTGAATTCATCCACGCGGCTGTTGAGTTCCTGTTCCATGTTCCTGTAAATCGACAGGATATTTTCCTTCTCCGTGTCGGATAAATGCAGTGCTTCATTGGCTGAATATGCGAAATAGCCGTATTGCCTGATCTTACTCGCCAAAGGATAGCCCAGTAAAAAATCGGGATGTATGAGCAGGATGTAACAATAGGTCCTGCTATTATAATCTGTGCTGCCCACTAATTGGTTAGGCGCCAGGAACAGCATGCTTCCTTCATCGTAATCATAATAGTCCCTTCCATATTTTAGCCTTCCGTTGTTATCGGTAATGAAAGTGATTTTATAGAAGCTAAGCACGTCATAGATCGGCGCCATGCTGGTATTAAAAGGGTTGCGCTCGTTGAAATGGACCAGGCTGATCAAAGGATGCTGCGGTTTGGGCAAGCCAAAAGCCTCGTGCGTTTCCGATATCGTTATGAATCGTATCAATTTGTCGTCCTTAGTTTTCATCCTATAAATGTATCAAAACCCCGCGACTGTTTCCAGCCACGGGATTTTAGCATTGCTACTATTACCACGGAACAATGTTGTCTGCTCCCGCATAATGGGCCGGTCCTGTAAAACTTCCTGTCGGCAGGTCTTCTGACAAGGCCACCCTTATTGGCTCTATAGACCCTTCCTCCACCGAATCGGTCCCCTGAAAATTATTCAGAGCCGTGGCCGTAAAACCAGGACTTACCAGGTGTACTTTGATATTGGTATTCGCTAAATCGATGGCCAGCGAAAGGAAAACACCATTAAGCGCAGTTTTGGATGCCCCATAGACGGCATCGAAGGCTGAGCGGTATGGATTAGCTGGATTGGCGTTCAAAGTAAGAGAACCCAATGCGCTCGACACGGTCACAATCCGCGCCTTCTCAGCCTTCCTTAATAGGGGTAAAAAGGCTTGTGTCACGGCAAGTGTGCCAAACACATTCGTTTCCCAAACCTTCTTCATTTCGTCGATCGGTGCGATGCTGGCGCGCTGGGCTCCCAGGACCTCCTCCATCGTGCGCCCAGGTTTCCCTGCATTCGAGATGGCCGCGTTATTGACCAGCAGCGTTAAGCATCCGGCCTCGCTTTGAATTTGCTTTACTGCTGCGTCGATGGATCGGGAATCGGTAATATCCAGTTGAATGGCTTTTGACTGTTTGCCAATCTCGGTAGCGGCAACCTCCCCTTTGTCGGGGTTTCTGGCACCGACGTAAACGGTATAGCCTTCATCAGCCAGTGATTTAGCGATCTGGTATCCCACGCCTGTATTTGCTCCTGTAACCAGTGCCACTTTCTTTGTTTCTGTCTGCATATCATTTTAATTTTTACGCAGCAAAATTCCGCGATCGTGACACAACGCTTGTAGCCGAAACAGGAAATGTTGTAGCCGAATTGAGGGTGCATCCCATATCGATCTACTATCGTTGAAAAGTAGGCGCATACACCTCGCCAGCAAACTCTTCCGCCGTAGTTGCGGTCGTCGTGGACTCATCCCGCTTCTGGTAATTCATATAACCTGTGCTCATCGCGGTGCCCATCTGAATCAGGTTGGAGACGAAATCGGGCGAAAAGCCATTGCTGAGAAACACCTCTCGTACCTGCTCGACCGGCAGCTGGACGTAAGGCGGTTGTAGAAGTCTTCATTTGCCTACGATTTCGTCCCGGAAGTGCTTGCCCCAGTTCCGTAGTTCGTTCAAAAGTTCGCGCAGCGACATGCCCAGCGGCGTCAGCGCATACTCAACCGTCACTGGCATGCTGTCGTGCAGGGTGCGGGTTATGAGCTTGTTTTCTTCCAGCGCCTTTAATTCCTGCGAGAGCATTTTCGGTGAAATGTCGGGAATATCGCGGTGGATTTCTCCGAGGCCATAGCTTTGGCGGAATGGTTATTTCCGGTGTCGCCGAGCAGGTGCCCGACCGGATTGGCCAGCTCATTTACCTGGACGCGATGGTCCCCGACAACGGCCAGAGCGCCCGCGACGTCTGCGGCCCATTGTGGGACCAGATGATGGCACCCTTCGTCAAAGACAGCGTTATGCAATATCCCTTCGGCAAATCTAGTTCGGGTATCCCAGGCGATCTCCCACAACCCTTCAAGACTTTTACCGAACCTTTGAAAATCGGCAACCCGCAAGTTAAAACGATACCGTCCGCCTTCATTGTGATGACCAAAAACGGGGAATCTAACCCGTTGAATGATAAAATGGGGCTTGATAAAGCGCGGGCACGAAGTTGGAAAATCTACTCGATGGAAGGTGGGCACTACCCCATGCGCGAGCAGCCGGCCCAGTTAGTTAGGAAGCTGGAAGAGGTGATACGCAGTCATGAGTAGAAAAGACCTGCAAAAAAGTCGATTCAGGCAATGAAAAAAAGAGAGGTGTATTTTAACCCGAAAGATGGCAGCTTCGTGAAATATCAGGTTATTATGCTTTGATACCACCAATCTTACTTTTTCAAAATCTTCAACCAGTTGAACTTTTTTGTAGCCGGGTCGGGCGACCTTTGCGTTATGGAAAATATAAAAGTTATAGAAGGAATCATTCTCATTTACACCAGTGCGTGGAATGAGACCGAACATGAAGTCATTTGCAAAAAGACCGACCAATGAGAGTGGTAACAATTCCGGACACCGTGCAAGGCACAGGACCGGTACTAATGCTGAATATGCTTAAATTCAGGGACCGCGGCCTGTACATGGAAGAATACCTCCCGGCATTTAACCGCGTGATGGGAATGTTAGGGATGGAAGCCAAAGTGAATCTGCTGAGCGGCGTATTAGCCAGCGTAGTGGCTGATGAAGGCGAAGACTGGGACGCCATTCTCATTGTGGAATATACGAGCGCCGAAGCATTTCTAACCGTGGCGCAAAGCGATGCTTACCGCGATATAGCCGAACCACTGCGCCTGGCAGCTTTGGCCGACCTAAAACTGTACATGACGCGCAGGTTTGCGTTGTGATACTTATCTTAGCACATGCACCAGCTGATCCTGAATAACTTTGCCATGCACATAGCGCTTGCCCCCTATGAACAGGAGCAGGCGCTTGCCTTCTTTCAGATTAAGGAAGTGAAGAAACGTACCTGGTTGCTGCGTGCAGGAGAAATCGACCGTTACATTTATTTTGTAAAGCGCGGCTGCCTGCGCTTATTTTATACCGATAAGAGCGGCGAAGACCATATCATCGGCTTTTATCCCGAAAACTGGTGGACCTGCGATATTGTGAGCTTTTTTACGGCAAAACCCGCAGTAAATGCTATTCAGGCACTGGAAAACAGCGAAGTATACTATATTTCGTTACCACAGCTGGAAGAACTGTTCCAAACCATCCCGAAGTTTGAGCGCTTTTTCCGTATCCTTAACCAAAATGGCTTTGAGCTTTACCAGCGTCGCATAACCTCCCAACTTTACAAAACCGCCGAAGAACGCTACCTCGAGTTCCGTAAACGCCACCCCGGGATGGAGCAACGCATCGCCCAAAAACACATTGCCAGTTATTTAGGCATCACGCCGGCATTCTTAAGCATGATGCGCAAGGAAAGTGGAGTGTGATTTAACAGTTATTCTACGGCAGGGAGCTATCCAAGACAAAAACCAGAGGCATGGCTGTGAGTGTATTAGTTAGACCGGTATTGATGCAAACTGATATTCGCCTTTTCCTGTTATTTTGTAAATTTGATTTTCACAAAAGAGCATTATGGGCGTAACCTCATTTGAAAAACTTTGCAACAGCTTGTCCAACGGCACGTCAACAGAACTGAGCGCATTGCTGCCGGAGGGAATCCAGCACGAAGTGGGACATTTTAATGTGTTCAATCTGACCGAACTTACACAGTCAAGTCGAGAGAAACCTGCAATACCTTACGCCTGTCGTGCCTTTTATAAGATCAGTTTTCTGACCGGAAAATCACGGGCAGAATATCCCGACCGCACCGTCGAGATCACCCAGCCCTCGCTGATCTTCACGACGCCCAAAAGTCCGTTTACCTGGTGGCCTATTGGCAGGCAAACCGGACAATTTTGCGTATTTACCGCCGATTTCTTCCACCCAACCAAAAGCGGCGTGATCCTCGACGAGCTGCCCATTTTCAAGTCGCCGGAACGCCCTGTTTACGCATTATCAGAAAGCGAGGCTGCACGCGTACGGGGCATTTTTGACAATATGGAGACCGAGATCACATCTAATTATGTGTATAAATATGACCTGTTGCGTGCATATGCACTCGAACTTGTACATATCGGGCAAAAGCTGCAATCGACTACGATGCTACATCCCAATCACAGTGCGTTTGCCCGGACTACTTCTTTGTTTATCGAGTTATTGGAAAAGCAATTTCCGCTTGAGAATCCGCAGCAAAAAATCGCACTGCGCACTGCAAAACAGTTCGCTGATCATCTCGCCGTACATGTCAACCATTTGAATAAAGTGCTCCGGGATTCTACGGGACTGACAACCACAGAGCTCATCTCGGGTCGCATTGTGCAGGAAGCCAAGGCATTGCTCCTGCATACGGATTGGACCATCGCCGAAATCGCCGACAGCCTGGGGTTTTCCGACTTTGCGCATTTCGCCAAATTCTTCAAAAATGAAACCTCTTATTCTCCCGGTGCATTTCGCCGTCAGGCAGAAAGTTTGAATTATACATAAAATTGATTGACAGCAACAAACCGTCATATGCTCATTTGCGGGACTTTTGTATTGGTTTTTATTTTATACAAAAGTTATATGACAACTCAGAAAATAGCACTTATTACCGGCGGAAGCCGTGGAATTGGAAAAAACATTGCGATCAACCTGGCGCAAAAAGGCGTCGATATACTATTTACCTACCGCAGCAACAAATCGGAAGCAGAAGCTACTGTTGCTACAATCCAGGCGCTTGGCCGCAAAGCTGTTGCATTGCCGCTCGACACCTCGGAGACCATGAACTTCCCTGCTTTTTTCGAACAGGTACAAGTGACATTGCAAGATAAATTTGCAACTGACCACTTCGATTTCCTTATCAACAATGCAGGCACCAGCCTTACGGCTCCCGTTACCGAAACAACCGAGGCGCAATTCGACGAAATGATGAACATTCATCTAAAGGGCGTGTATTTCTTCACTCAGCAAGCGCTGAGCCATTTGAGAGACGGCGGCCGGATCGTTAATATATCGTCCGCAGTTTCTCGCCAAACCTTTTCTGGCGTATCTGCCTATGCAATCATGAAAGGTGCGATTGATGTCTACACAAGATACCTTGCAATGGAATTGGGGCCCCGGGGAATCTGCGCCAATGTAGTCGCACCTGGCGCTATTTTTGGTGGCAGTACGATGCAGGACACGCCGGAAATCCGAAATTTCGTGGCAGGCATTACCGCCCTCGGAAGAGTCGGGCTGCCTGATGACATTGGGGGCGTAGTGGCATTTCTATGCAGTGAAGATGCGAAATGGGTTAACGGCCAGCGCCTAGAAGTGACCGGAGGCGTAGGCCTTTAAGGCAACTATTGTTACCAAATATTGGAAAAACATAATGGAAGTGAAACTTTCAGCCGCGAGGTTTCGATTGGTATTACGGCAATCTGCGAAACCAGGGCTTGCTCTGGAATCGTAAACGTGTACTCAGAGTTTACCGGAACATGAACCTCAAACTGAGACGAAAGCGAAAAAGACGTCTCCTAACAAGACCCAAGCAGCCATTAGTCGAGGCCCAGACTTTGAATGACACCTGGAACGGTCCGCCGTAGCGGCATGGATTTTGTCATCGACGCGCTCAGTTGCGGGAGGCGAGTGAGAGTGCTAATTGTCATGGATGATGCTAGTAGAGAAGCACTTGCAGCATTTGCGGACTATTCGATATGCGCTACTGATACAGGTTTGAAACATTCGCGAAGCTTTCCATCAATACCTTGGTTGATATAGTGATTGAATAAATGATGCCGCTTCATTCTGGCACTGGGCAAACAAGTAGTGAAAGCAACGGAGTAAAGATGGGCATTGCATTGTCCTTTCTCATTCTTACATTGATCTGTACTTCACATTATGCATTAATGAAAACTTTCTCCCAAAAGCTGAGTTATGTATTCCTCCTCGCCGTGCCGTTCCTGGTTACGGCGATGGCCTTCATTTTCGGGCACCTTGGTTATTGGATTTACCTTCCGGGCTGGTTCCTGAATATTTTGCTCATGTTTTTGGCTGTCCGGACACTCGGACGCGTAAAAAACGAAACGGTTCGCCGCGTTGCATGGCCCTTGATCATGTCCTGGGCACCTATTTCAATTTTCGCCGGGATGGGCCCGCCGCCGGAAACCGCCGAGGGGTGGGCAGCGCTGGCATGGGAACAGCAGTTGAGATACTGCATTCTGATCGTGAGCGGTACGGGCACCACAATTGGTTTTTTAAGACTTTATGATATGCTTAGAAGCGGCCCGGGTCTGCGTTTCGCAAAGATTGGGAGGACGATGTTTGTAATTGCACTTCCGCTTTTCATCGCAAACATGGTCTACTGGGGATTTTTTCTGACGAATGTGTTTGTGAAATATTCTCAACCAGGGGCGCCCGCCAGGCCCGACTGGCTTCAAACAGTATCGACTGCCTTTACTGCTGTAAGATTGATTGAAGTAACACTGATCTACTGCGGCACAGCTGTGTTCGCTTATGCGCTAAGCAGATCGGGCCATCTAAGTCGGCTTGCCAGCCGTATATATATTTTCTTCTGTTGTTTGGGTGCGATACTAAACCTTCTGCCCGCCAGCCTCCCTGCGCCCCTCGCAATTGCCAATTATGTATCCTATATTCCAGCTATAACCCTGCTTGTGCCCTATTTGATTGGGGTGAATTTGTTGGCGAAAATAAAAAAGCATACAAATAATTGATTAACAGACTTTTAGTGGAGATACAAGGAGTCAAACCGAACACCTGACGAGACTTTTAACCCTGATTCAAAAAATAAAGTTGGAAACTTAGTAGCGATGGATAGAGTGAAAATGCTTCAATCACTTTTATCGCGGCAACGGGAGCCATCAGCGCAGCTCTGATCGTCTGAAAACTGATTGTCAATAATCCAACCAGGAAAGCGAAGGCCCCGGAGGCCACGAAAAGCCAGGGACCTAATTCTGTTTGGTACGCGTAAGACTAATGCCAGCGGTCCATCACATACCAGGAACAGCGAACCGCAATTACCAGCGCGACAGAAATCTGCCTGAGGAGATCTTTCGTCAACAAAGCAAGTATCTCGCTTACCATGGCGCCCAAAACTTTGCGTATTCCAATTTCAGCGGTTCTCCGCCTGATATTAAGTGTCGAAATCCCTACCAGCCCCAGACCTGAAAGGAAGACCACGATGCCGGTCAGCAATGCGAAAAACGCCCGGACCTGGCCTCGGCTTCATATTGCGCATTGTCATTCCGGGATAGTTGGCACTAATTCCTGAAATCCTCAATCTGTTTGCTGCCCTCCTTAATTGACGCGGCTGCTTTTGAGCATCTTGTTCAATGTTGAATGCCAGTTGATCAGCACATCGATCACAAAATAATCCCGCAAGTTGCTGCGCAGGCTGGTGCGCATAATCCTTTTTACCACACTTTTGTGAACTTCCCCGGCTTCGCGCACACGTGGCAGGAATTGCAGGGCTACCACGGCCAGCACTGCGGCAATCAGGAAAAGGAAATTCCATTCGTGCAGCAAAAGCAGCCGGAAGGATTTCTGCAAGTTTGGCCCGCTCCATTCAGCGATCACCCGCAGTTGTCTTAATGTATAGTAATCGGCCAGGTACCCGCCTACCAAGGGGGCAAGCGAGGAAAAGACCGAGGTTATGATATTTTTGACCGATAAGTAAACAATCGCCTCCCGGGAAGGGGCCAGTTTCAAACCTATGTTGGTCAGCGCGAGGTTCGTGCCCGCATTGGCCGACCCGCTCACCATATGGATGGCTGCCAGCAACGCCAGGTTTGAAACCAGGTTGGTATAAATGCCGACAAAACACCAGGCAATGACGCATGCCAGATAGAGCGGCGCAGTAATGGAAATAATCGTTTTGTTACTGTAGCGGTCGGCAAATTTGCCCCAGAAGCCAATGGTGAAAATGCTCGACAACTGGCTCAAAATCGTCAGCGGAATGATGTAGGTCATCGTCAGTCCCAGCGTTTTCAGCATAAAGACCGTGAAAAAAGGCGTCGCCAGATTTACTGCAAACAACCAGAAGGAATTGAAAACCAGCAATTTTTGAAAATTGGTGTCCCGCAGCGGTTTCACGAACATTTTCAGGATATTTTCATTGGGCAAATAAGATCTGGGCTCGGGTACCCGCGCCAATAACGTTACTGCCGCCAGCCCGGCGACACCCGCCATCATAAACATAATCGCATACACATACAGCTCATACTGGGGCGCGTGCCGGCGCATGTAGTCGATCGCGAATGCGAGAATGATGCTGAGTACCACATTCAGGATTTGGGAATTCCGGCTGCGTTTCGAAAAAAATGCACCCAGCATGTCACCTGGCACCAGGTCCTTCATCCAGGCATTCCAGCTCGGGCCGGCCACCGAGCCGAAGAAATAGTAGAAGAATAAAAAGAAAAGCAGCAGGCCAACCGGCGCCTGATCGCGAAAGAAAAACGGCATTGCGCCTAGGAGTACCATCGGGATACGCGCTAGGATGCAGCAAATTACCGAAACAGCCCTCCGGTTATTATACCTGCGGATCAGAAACACCGACAGCAGCTGAAAAATATTGGTAAATGTGGGCAAAGAAGCCAGCAGCCCGATCTGAAAATTACTCGCCCCCAGTAGGATCGCGAATGCAACCATAAACGTGCCCCCGGCAAGGGTCACCATGGCCTCGGTGGTCATCCCTTCTTTCAGAACGGTATTGAGCCCGTTCTTCACCTCCTGCTCGGTAAGGACTTCTTTTGGTTGAAGGATCACATTGCTCCGGATTGATGTTGCCGGAAGGGTTTTAAAATTCATACCAGCAACTACAGAAACACTTTGTCACCGGCACGGTTTTATTTGTCGGGCTAGCGTCGCCGACAGCACAAGCGTCTCATCAACAACCAGTCACTTCATCAAACTATACCTTTACTCAACATGAAAATTGGAATTATTGCCCACCTGAAATATCCGATCACGAAGCCCTTCATGGGCGGATTGGAGGCTTTTACCTATGACATTTGCCAACGATTGCTGGCCCGGGGCCACGATGTGCTGCTATACGCCTGTGCTGGCTCCGACCCTATCCTGAATGTGCGGCCGATCTTATGTGAGGATGATTATCAGCCAATTACCTCATCGCAGTTTACATCCCGCCAGCTGAGCACTGAATATATTTCCACACATCACGCTTACGTAGAAATGATGCAGGAAATTGATAAGGATGAGCTGGACATTATTTTCAACAACAGTCTCAATTATGTACCGATCATGATGTCGGTGCTCGTCAAAGCGCCGATGGTCACTGTACTGCACACGCCACCGATATTTGAACTAAAAAATGCGATACGTCGCGAACAGGCTTATGGGCGTGTCAAATATGTATCCGTTTCTACATCCAATGCGGAAAACTGGAAAGCGTACGCGCCTCAATGTGAGGTTATTCATAATGGGATCGATTTATCGGCCTGGCAATTTTACCCCGAAAATGAGGGCGGTTATATCATGTGGTTCGGGCGCATTCATCCCGACAAAGGATTGCACCTGGCACTAGAAGCCGCTAAACTTTCCGATAAAAAAATGAAAGTTGCCGGGGCGATCAGCGACCAGCATTATTACGAAACAGAAATTTTGCCGCGACTGGACGATTCTATCGAGCTGCTGGGGTCATGCGATCATCAAAAGTTGAATGAGCTCATCGGCAATGCTAACGTTGCATTGATCACGCCATGCTGGGACGAACCTTTCGGGCTGGTAGTGGCGGAATCGCTGGCTTGCGGGACGCCGGTCGCTGGCATCGCGAAAGGCGCATTACCCCATCTGCTCGACGCACAAACCGGCAGTTTATGCAGTGGGGAAGATATTCAGGAACTGGCAGACTGCATCGACAAGGCTTCAAAATTTGACCGGGCGGATTGCCGGAGACGGGCCGAAGAGCTGTTCGACGTGGAGAAAATGGTGGATGCCTATGAAGGTTTATTCAAGAAAATAGCCTTTGAGAGTGTTGAAATGAAGATCAGGTCGGATGTCAGCTAATTTTGCCTTCTATATCCATCACCACGGTTCGGGGCATTTGATGCGTGCGCTGGCGATCGCGTCACGTCTGACAGATGCTCAGGTAACATTTCTGGGAAGCGGGCTGGCCCGTTTCGACACCATTATTCCAAAGGAAATCCGATGTATCCACCTGCCGGAAGATGTGCCGGGTCCCGAAGACCGGTTTGCGTCCAGGATGGAAGTGGGCTTTCTGCATTATGTACCCATCAATGTTGAAAAGGTGGCCAGGCGGGCCGCGTTGATTTCGGAGACGTTGCATGCTTTGTTTCCTGTAATCCTGGTAGTGGATGTCTCTGCTGAGGTTACACTGCTGGCAACATTATGCGGGATTCCTACCGTGGTGGTCCGGCAGAATGGTGACCGGGATGATATGCCACATCTGCATGCCTATGAAAGCGCGCAGCTGCTGGTCGCGCCGTCGTCAGAGCAACTGATGAGCCCCTCTCCCTATGACTGGGTAAATGATAAAACGTTCTTTTCGGGCGGTTTTTCAAAATATTCCGGGAGAGATTGTTTTAAAAATGAAATTGAGCCAGGGGCGATCGGGATTATGGCAGGTTCAGGCGGGACTTCGCTGAATGGGACTGTTGTCAGTGCGCTGGCAGAGCAGTGTCCGGACAGGTGCGTCCATGTGATCGGCAACATTCCTGGAACAAAACATATCCCCGCAGCAAATGTCATTTTTCACGGACAGCTTGACGACCCGGTTACTGTACTTTCCAAATGCGAAATTGTCGTCGGTAATGCGGGCCACAACACCGTAATGGAGATGGCCGACCTGAGGAAAAAATTCATCTGCATACCCGAAGAACGGCCGTTTCAGGAGCAGCTCCGCAAGGCAGCCTTATTAGAAAAAAATAAAATGGCGGTGGTTGTTCATCCCCCGAACCTGGAAAATGTAGCCTGGGGGAAAATCATCGGGCAGGCAGATAACCTGTCGGAAAATTGCTGGGATGGTGTGATCGCCAATACGGCCCTGGAAGACATTTCAAAACGGCTCCACGCATTATGGGATAAGAATTTTCATCAAAGATCAGTTTGATTTAAGTGCCGCTTGAATCAAACTGTCATCTGGCTTACGCAAAATCCGGATCTCATCAGCCTCCCATTTGATGAGCCCTGCATTTTCAAATTTCCGTAGCCAGCCATCCATCGGCCATAGATTCCATTTTTCAAAAAAAGTCCTGGCGTTCATCAGAATATCTTCAAAATGGTTAAGCGGCGGATCGTAGCTGGGGTGGTACTGGTGATATGCCATTGCGTCGACAACGCCAAGCGAAATGCCACAAACTCTGGCCGCAAACCCAAAATCGGTATCTTCTGCCCCATACCCGGTGAAGCGCGTATCAAAGCCGCCAATCCGCTCGTAGGTGCGCCTGCTGCAAGCGAAATTCAGCGACCAAAAAAGCGCATGGCTGATTTGCTCCAAATTACCCCTCACCGGGTCGGGCGAACTTAATTCCATCAATTTGGAAAGAAAATCACTTTCCCTTGTTGCCTCTGGCCGGAGGTACCTGACAGGCCCGATCCAAAGGTCGTCAGACTGCCGATGCGCGTTCAAATACCTCTCCACCAATTGCGGCGATGGGATACAATCCACATCCAGAAATATCATAAACGGGAATTCAGCTTGCTTGGCAGCAAAATTCCGGGCGGCGGCAAGCGGTAATTTTTCTAACGAAACAAATTCAAAAGCACGAACAGGAAAATATGGAGAAGTAAGCTGGCTTGCCGGCTCGTTCATATTTACGATTACAAGCTCGGCAGGATAGAGGACAGACTTTTCCAGGCCACGAACCAGGTTTTCGAGCGCGTCCGACCGGGATTTGACGATGGTTAAAACAGAAATGGCAGCTTGGTTCACTATCGCTTTCGAAAATTGTTTTTTGCACAGGTAATAAAAAAAATCTATACCAAGATCGAGATCAGGCCAATTTCAATTATTTTAATTTAAGCTACTTCCATGGCACGATATTGGCCTAAGCATGGATCAAAACAAACCAGGCGGTTCCTGCCGCTGTTTGGGAAAGGGTGGTTCTGGAAATTTCTCGGTAGGGTCCTTTTTTAATGTTTTCGACTCCTGGTTTTTAGTTTTCAGGTCTGATGTAATTTGGTTGACCCGTCTGGCAATAAAACCATTCCCGTTTGATGGCATAGGTTTTTGAAAGGTGCTGAGTAAAAGCTTAACCACTCAACGAATTTATGGCTGTTATTGGCGACCTGATCAAAAAAGCCCTGGACATTACGGGAAAGATCATTAGCGAACCGCATGCAAATGCTGCTCAAAAGGATGTTTTACGAAACATGCTCGAAAATGCGCGCTTCACCGCTTTCGGGAAAAAATACCAATTTTCTAAAATCCTTGCTGACGAAGATGTTATCAGGTCATTCCAGGAAAAGGTACCCATCCACGACTATGACAAAATATATAACGAGTGGTGGCATTATTTGCTGGAAGGTCACCAGAATGTAACCTGGCCGGGAGGTCAGCAATATTTTGCGCTTAGCAGCGGGACAACCAGCGCCAGTAAATCCATTCCGGTTACTGAGGATATGCTTTCATGCATCCGCAAGGCCGGGATTTCGGAAATCACCAATATCGGTGCATTCGATTTGCCCGGCGACTTTTTTACCCGGCAAATACTCATGCTCGGCAGCAGTACCAATTTGATCGGGCAGGATGATTTCCTTTTGGGCGAGATCAGCGGGATCAGCGCGAGCAACCTGCCGGGCTGGTTTGGCAGCTTTTATAAACCAGGGCTGGAAATTGCATCGATCACCGATTGGGACGAAAAAGTAAAAAGGATTGTAGAGGAGGCGCCAAACTGGGATATCGGCTGTATTTCTGGCATTCCTTCCTGGGTGGAATTGATGTTAAAAGAGATCGTCAGCTACCATAAGCTCACTAACATCCACGAAATCTGGCCGGGACTGGCAGTGTATACCACTGGCGGTGTCGCTTTTGAACCCTATCGAAAAAGCCTGGAACGCCTCTTCGCGCATCCTTTGGTTTACATTGATACCTACCTGGCTTCCGAAGGCTTTATCGCCATCCAGAAGCGACCGGACACGATGGCCATGGCGCTTTTCCCGGACAACGGCATCTTCTATGAGTTTGTACCATTTTCACCTGATTATGTCGACGATGAAGGTCTTATAAAACCTGGCGCGCCGGTCTGTTCATTGGCCGACGCATCTGAGAATGTGGAATATGTACTGCTGGTTACCACTGTATCTGGCGCCTGGCGCTACATGATCGGTGACACAGTGACCATCACAGACAAAGCGAGGGCCGAGATCAGGATCACGGGCCGGACCAAGCAATTTTTGAATGTGACCGGTTCCCAATTATCTGTGAACCAGATGAATGACGGCCTACGGGTGATCGAGCAGGAATTTGATGTGATAATCAAGGAATTCATTGTGGCTGCCGTGCACCGCGGCGATGATTACGTTCACAAATGGTTCCTGAGCTGCGATAAACGCCCTGACGCTGTTCAAGTGGCAGAAGCGCTCGACAAGACCTTACAGGAAAACAACAAAAATTACAAAGTTGCCCGCAGCCGGGCATTGAAAGGTGTGGAAGTACAGCTGATACCAGAAGAAATCTTTTACAAATGGAGTGAGGAAACCAAGAAAAAGGGCGGACAGGTAAAAATCCCGCGGGTAATGAAAGAGGAAGCTTTCCTGGAATTTGAATCATTCGTGGCGGGCCAGCCCTGACGGGTTGCCCTGGGCTTCCAAAGCTCGCACCTGGGCCACAATGTCATCTGGGGAAAGATAGAGGCGCGCGATCTTCTGCTTGTATTTTTCAGGCAATGCTGCGTGGTCAAGGATAAAATATTTGGTTTTAAGAATGTAGTTGCCCAGTCCGTGGTTGACGGCGAAGGTATCCGCTACTCGCTCCGCATTCTTTACAAATGACGAAGAAAACAAGTATCCTGCTCCGAAGCGCAACATTCCCCACAGGTTGCGCTGCTCGTAATCCATGATGTGTCCCAGCTCATGCCCTATCCACCCGATGAGAATATCAGACGGAACCTGGCGAATGGGGATGGCAGTGTGGGTAAGGCGGAACAAGGCACTGATATTGATCCTGTATTCGCGTGCAGTGCCGAACATGGTCGTAATAAGCGGCTGCGCCTGCATGACCGAGCCTTTGATCCGCTGCTTGAACACAAACCGGATTTTCACGGGCACCAGGGAAGGATAAAAAGAAAGCGCCCGCAAAATTTCCGCTTCGAGCACCTGCGGGATTACTTTGTTGGCCTTGAATGCTTCATAATGTTCAATATCGGTTTCCTCCATTGATACTT
This sequence comes from Dyadobacter beijingensis DSM 21582, assembly GCF_000382205.1. GTDB lineage: Bacteria > Bacteroidota > Bacteroidia > Cytophagales > Spirosomataceae > Dyadobacter > Dyadobacter beijingensis. The sequence goes on along the minus strand of NZ_KB907786.1, from coordinate 1,142,145 downwards.
TGCGTTTTGCCGCCATAAAAACTGCTCTTTGTGCTGCTTTTTTCAAGGCTGTATGTAGTCAAACCAACTCGGACAACAGCTTAGAGCGTATTTTCGGGTTTATAAAGCTATAAATATTTGGTTTAGATACTGAATTTTCCGCTGCTTGAGGGTCTGAGTTTTGATCTGTTCCCTTCTTTTCAAAATGAGCGCACCCCGACCAACATAGACATTAGCGGGCGTCAAGTTGTTCAAGGACCCGTGGTACCGCTGGTTGTTATAGCGGTCTACGAATTGGCCGATTGCCTCCCTTAGCTGGTCTGGATGGAGGAAATTTTCAAGCTTGACGACATTTTTCATAGTGCGATGATAACGCTCAATTTTACCGGCACCGGCCGCCCGGCTGGGTCTGGGGATGGGCCGGCCTACCGTGCACCTGCTGCATTTGAAGCGTATTTTTCAGATATTCGCCCAGTTCGCTGGATATGTAACACGCTCCGTTATCTGACAGTAACTTAGGTTTGGCTTTGGTTTTAATACGCGTCTTTTTTACGGCAAGCTCAACGGTCCTTTTCAGATCGTCATACCGCAAAAACAGGTCTGCCACCATTTCTTTCAGTCGGGCGTTTTCCTTTCGTAGGTCACTGACTTCGTCGGTCGTGGCTTCACGCGTCAGGCCCCTAAAAGGGACGAGTTCGGGACCATTTTCGGTCTCTGGAAATCGGTCCCGAATTCGCCCCTTTGCTTTTGTCAGAAAATGAATAATTTGATGTATCGAGCAGAAAATAAAGAGCCCGCAAATCATTGATTTACGGGCTCTTTAAAATATTCGATTGTAACAGTGCGGAAGCGAAAGGAGCCGAACAATTTCCACAAATCACTAATAATCAAACACTTAAATACCCGTAAAATTCATCTTCCTCGAATTCGCCCCTTTGGCCAGAACTCGGAATGGTGGGAAAAAGCAAAAGCCCGTAAATCAATTTTACGGGCTTTTGAAAGATTTGATTATTACTCTGGTGGAGATGCGGGGATTCGAACCCCGGTCCAGAACAGGGAAAACCTGCGCCTTCTACATGCTTATCCGTGATTAGATTTTCGAGCCAGACAAGGTGCACGGCGGACCCGCGTCTAAGCCTTAGATACTAGGGTCTCGTTGGTTTTACGCATCAATATACCAACCAGCGCTGCGGTTCGACACCTCTGGACCCACCCGGCAGCACGTGAGGTGGAGAGATGATGGCATTTGCTTAATCCTCCGGATTAGGCAGCCATGGCGTAAGTAGATTCGCCAGTTATTGTTTGAGAATATTATTTCCGGGAGGTACTCTCAACTCCCGACATGCTTACACACAAGCCCTCAGCCCGCTGTCAAAACCAGTCACCCCCATTTGGTAGTGCAGCTTCGGACAAAGCCAAAGTTTGATTGCAGAATGGTTACAATTATAAAATGCAGAAAGTTCAGCGGGGCGTAAAAGTTTTTTCGTGCATCAAAATTCCCACCGGTAGCTCAGCACCGGGATCAGCCCCAACTGCTTCTGTTTCACAATCTTCTGCTGAAATGCATCGTAGTAGCTGAATGCCTTGTTTTTTGTGCCCGAAACATTCTGCAAATCCAGCGCGAGCGTCGTGCTGTATGACGCCCGGCTTTTTTTGAGGTAAATGCGCAGGTCGGGGCGGAAGTAGTCTTTCAGTTTCAATGCAAATGGATCGCCGGTCACGTATACCGTTTGCTGGCCGGTTTTGGAGGCTTCGAGATCTATCGGCGTCTCGCGGAAGCCGCCGAGCCAGAGAATTTTGGTATTGACCCCCAAAATGCGCGCGCCGGATTTGAACTCCTTTCCGCCGGTAAAACTGAATGTATGCCGGCCATCGAAACGGCCTTTCCTCCATTCGTTGCCGCCCGTCAGGTACCGGGCGCTGTATACCGAGCCGGCTACCACCATGTAAAAATCGCGGCTGAGCAGCTGCTGGTAGGTGGCTTCCAATCCGTAGTTGCGGCCTTTTCCGGTGTTCATCAGGCCGGTGCTCACCCGCGTTTCGATCAGGTTCAAGGCCGAAAAATCTTCACCATTGGTCGGCACATCCAAATGCTCCTGCCAGTAAGCCTCGATTTTCAGGCTGTTGCTTTTACGGAAATCACGCTGGTAACCCGCTACGAAATGATGTACCCGGGCCGGCCCCAGGTTGGGATTGCCGGAGAAACCGGTGACGGAGAAACCGGCCGCATACAGCTGCGCGAGCGGCAGCTGGCTGTGCAGGCCGTAAGAGAAGGTCAGTTTCTGGCTGTCCGTCACCTGCCAGCGCAATGCAGCGCGCGGTTCGAGTGTACGGTGCGTATGGGCACGCCAGAGATCCACTTTGCTGACGCTGGCCGTCAGCCCGACCTCGCCCGTCAGTCCCGGCGCGATCGGTACCGTCCACTCCGCGAATGGTTGAAATAGCCTGGATTTGAACTCCTCATAGGCGTACAACGGCGCGAGGCGGTCGTACTGAAACGTCAGGAAAGCCCCTATTTTAAGCTTTCCGCCGCCGGCAAAACGGTAGTTGAAAGTCATATTCCCCGTCGCCTTACTTTTGGTCAGCGAATCGTCCTCGATGGGGAAAGCGTACTCGACGGTATTGGTATCGCCTTTATAAAATGCCCGTGAAGTTTGCAGGCCGGACATCACGAACGTCGTATTGAGCACTGCCCGGCGCCCCAGGGGTAGCGCATGCGTTACGCCCGCCGCGCCCATTTTGTTCTTATAAATGATGTGATGCGAATCTTTATAAAACTCCCATTTGGTCGAGTCCGGCTCGGGCTTGAATATGTTACTGCTGATGCCGCCCAGCCCGAAGACAGTCAGATTACCGCCTTTTTTCAATGGAAAATTCAAATTGAACGAAAGGTCCTGGAAACGAATGTCCTCGCCGCCGAAATTGACGCCCATTGCGCCCAGCAGGCCGGTGAACGAGTAGCGGTAATTAACCAGGTATGAGGCTTTTGAACGCTTCGAAAATGGCCCTTCGGCAGCAATATCAAGACCGATCAGTCCCGCCTGCGCCGTAAACTCGTGCCGCTCGTCATTCCCTTTGCGCAGCCGCATATCCATCACGCCCGCCACGGCATTGCCATATTGCGCCGGAAACGCGCCATTGAGGAAATACGAGGTTGCCAGTAGTTGCGTGCTCAGGATATTGACGCCCCCGCCCGCGGAAGTAGGCCGGTCGCTGAACGTCCCCGCGTTCGACAAATGGTTGGGGTTCACGATCTCCACCCCTTCCAGCCGCCATTGCATGCTGTTGGGCGAGTTGCCGCGGATCACGAGACCGTTGGCCTGGTCGTTGGCTGCCGCGACGCCCGCGAACGACGTGGCCACGCGCGCCGGATCGAGGTAGGTAGCGGCATAACGCAGCGTTTGCTCCGCCGTAATGGCCTGTACGCTGTTAAATGCCGGCGGCCTGCTGCCAGATACCGTCGCTTCCTGCAACTGGCGGCCGGTAGCGGCCAGTCGCACCTCTTGCACATTTTCCTTACCCGATTCGAGCAGGATCTCGGAAATGACCAGTGTCTGATACCCCACAAACGACACCGTCAGCGTGTGCCTGCCCGTTTCCACGCCTTCAAACCGGAAACTACCTGCATCGTCGGTCACGCTTCCCTGGCCGTCGAGCTGCACGGTGGCTTGCGCGAGCGGCAGGCCGGTGTCGGCATCTTTGACGTTCCCGCGTACGACAGACCGGAATTGCTGCGCGTGGATAAGCGTGGTAGAAAGCAGGATCAGTAAAAATGTGCGGATCATAGGATTGTGAGAGTGACACTTAAAAACTATCAGTGACAAAAATAGTCCGAAACGCTGCATGAAATATTTTTATTTGTCAATTTTAATTCTACATTTGTAGAGTACAATATGCAATTGTAGAACAAAGCGCAAATAGTCATGGCACTAAGTAAAACCGAAGAACAGCTCATGGAATACCTCTGGCAAAAGGAAAAGGTATTCATGAAAGACCTCATCGAATGCTTTCCGGACCCGAAACCGGCCACGACCACCGTGGCTACGCTGCTGAAACGCATGCAGGACAAGGGTTTCGTCGCGTACACGCTCTACGGCAACTCGCGCGAATATTATCCATTAGTGAAGAAGAGCGACTATTTCTCCAAGCAGGTGAACGGGATCATCAAAAACTTCTTCAACGACTCTGTGGCACAGTTCGGATCGTTTTTTGCGCGGGATACGAGCATGACGACCAGCGAGTTGGAGGAATTAAGAAACATTATCGACGAAGAAATCAAACGCAAGCAAAATGGTTAGCTATCTCATCAAATGCATCGTCTGCTCGGGCATCTTACTCGCGGTGTACCATTTCCTGCTGGAACGGGAGAAGATGTTTCGTTTCAATCGGTTTTACCTGCTGGCAGCGATGGCATTCTCACTGCTGGCGCCGCTGGTAACCATTGAAATGCCGCCGCAAATGGCGCAGGAAGTAGTGACAGTCAGTCGGGTTGTGCAGCCTTCGCACATGACTGCCGCCAACGACTCGCCTCCGCCCGGTCCCGCACAAGAAAGTACGACCCTGCCCGATTGCCTGCCCTGGCTGCTGTACGGGCTCGTCGCGACTGCGCTGCTGACGCGAACGGGCATGCAAATGCTTGCGATGCTTCGGGCCAGGTCCGGTAGCCGTATGGTCCCGTTTAAAAGTGTAAAACTCGTGCTCACGCCGAGAGACATGCCGGTTCACAGCTTTTTCAAATTCATTTTTTTACCTCAAAAAGCATTTGATACCCAGGCTATCCCAAACGAAATACTCACCCACGAGCTTGCCCATGCCAGGCAAATGCATTCAGCCGATATCGTCTTTACAGAGCTGCTTATCGCATTATGGTGGTTCAACCCGCTGCTCCTGCTCTACCGACGCACCATCCGCCTCAACCACGAGTACCTGGCCGACGACTCGGTGCTGGCCGGCGCGACGGATGTAAAAGCATACCAGTTGCTGCTGCTCGACACGCTCCTGGCACAGCGTGCCACGGCGCTTGCCAGTTCCTTCAATTATCCTTTCACCAAAAAACGATTAGCCATGATGACTACCACCATTGATCTCCGCATCCAGTTTGCCAAAAAACTTGTCGTTGCACTGTTGCTGCCGGCACTCGCATTCGCCCTGGCTGAAAAAACCTATTCGCAACAGCCCATCTCGAAGCCAGCGCCGAAACTGGAAAAGAAAGTGGAAATCACCCCTGTTTCCGCAGAAGTCTCCGAAGCGGAAATGCAGCAATTCTTCGCCACGATCGAGCAAAACACCCGGGTAGTAAAGAATGGAAAAGGCCGCACCGATTTTCACATCAATCCATCTCCGGAAGTCGAAAATGAGCTTTATGCCGTGTATGAGCGGATGAACGACTCGCAGAAAGCGCAGATCAAAGCCAAAAAAATCATGCTCTTCCGGATGGATATCCCCGTCAAAAAGGCACCTACGCCGGAAATTTTCGAGAACTGGAAACGCGCCGATGTTTTCGGGATCTGGCTCAACGGCAGGCACGTACCCAACTCCGCATTGAACAAATACAAATACTCGGACATCGTGGAATATGACCTGAGCAAGCTCTACGGCGCGGCATTGAAAGGCAGAAGCTACAAATACCAGCTCGAACTGACGACGAACGAGCATTTCGATAAAACCTACGAGCAGCGCGTCAACGACCGCGTATTTATCGTGCGCGAGGGTTGGTATAACCCGAAAGAAGCGCCGAAAAAGGGAAAATAATTCGGACCGCATAGGGGCAAACGCCAGCTCGGTTGTCAGGATCAAAACAACTACTCAATCTAACTGACAACAATTATGAAAAAACTGGCATCTCTCCTGGCTTTTTTGCTCTTCGTGGTAACGGCTTGCGACAAGGAAAAAGTGGTCGACGAAGCTGATCTGCCGGTCAATGCGAAAGACTACATCGAGGCCCATTTCCCGACCGCGCGCATTTCGCAGGTGGTGCGCGACCGCGACGACCTCGAAACCAGCTACGACGTGATCCTGGACAACCAGGTAAAGCTCGAATTCGATAAAAAAGGTGATTGTTACAGCATCGAAAGTCGGCGTACCGAAAAGCTGCCCGACACCGTGATCCCGCTGAAAGTGCTCGAATATGTGCAGCAGAACTACCCGGACGCGTTCATTACCGACTGGGAAAAGGACCGCACCGACCAGGAGATCAGGCTATCGAACAACAAAGAGCTGGTCTTCAACCTCGCCGGCACATTCCTCCGCATCGACGACTAATGGGTGTTTTATATTGAAAAGGGGCAGGGCACAAGTCCTGCTTTTTTTATGCCCTCCGAGCGCTATTTATCGTACTTTTGCGCCCAGTTAGCATTGATTACCGCGTATGACAGTTGAAAATATAGAATCGTTTTTCAAGGATTTACAGGACCGCATTTGCGCAGCTATTGACACCACCGACGGTACCGCGCGCTTTCACGAAGACCTCTGGCAGCACCACTCGGGCGGCGGCGGGCGGACACGCCTCATCCAGCATGGCGCAGTGATCGAGAAAGGCGGTGTGAATTTTTCGAGCGTCAAAGGCGAAGTACACCCGCGGCTGCTCGCGCAGATGAACCTGGCCGAGGGCGAAAGCCACCAGTTTACGGCCACGGGCGTGTCCATCGTGATGCACCCGCGTAACCCGCACGTGCCCATCATTCACATGAACGTGCGCTACTTCGAGCTCGACAATGGCACCTGCTGGTTTGGCGGCGGCATCGACCTGACTCCGCATTATGTCGTGGAGGAAGACGCCCGCGCATTTCACCAGGCATTGAAAACCGCCTGCGATCAACACCACGCAGATTTTTACCCCAAATTTAAAAGCTGGGCGGACGATTATTTTTTCATCCCGCACCGCAACGAAACCCGCGGCATCGGCGGTATTTTCTTCGATTACCTCAAACCGGACATGCCCGGTAACGGCCAGGGACTGTCGAAAGCGCAGCTGTTTGCATTCGTGCAGGAAGTAGGAGAAAGTTTCGCGCCCATTTACACGGCGTTGATGCGGAAATACGCGGATAAGCCATTTACCGAAACACAGAAACAATGGCAATACCTGCGCCGGGGCCGCTATGTGGAGTTCAACCTCGTATGGGACCGCGGCACGAAGTTCGGCCTGGAAACCAATGGCCGCACGGAGTCTATTCTGATGAGTTTGCCGCCTCAGGCCAACTGGGAGTATAATTTCATCCCGGAAGCCGGGACGCCCGAGGCTGAGACCTTAGGCTGGCTCCGCAAGGGCGTGGCCTGGTAATTCCCAGGCAACCTCTTTGCGGTAGTACAAATGCCCGTTCTCGACCGTGAGCGGCGACTCGAAATTATTGGTATACAGCTGCCCGGTGCCAAGCCCTTGCGGCAGTGGATTGCTGAACCTGGCCGTGTACTGCGCGATGGCATTCAGCCCGATATTCGATTCCAATGCAGAAGTGACCCACCAGCCGATATGCAGCCTGTTCGCGATCTCGATCCATTCGCTCGTGGCTGTAAAGCCTCCCAGCAAGGTCGGTTTCAGGATAATGAACGGGGGCATCAGCTTTTTAAGCAATGCAAACTTGTCGCGGTAGGCCGTTACGCCGATCAGTTCTTCGTCCAATGCCACCGGCATGGGTGAAGCGGCGCAGAGTTCGGCCATCAGTTCGTGCTGGCCGGCTTTTACCGGTTGTTCAATGGAGTGCAGGTCAAACGCAGCGAGGCGTGCAAGCCGCTCCCGTACATTTTCTGCTGTAAACGCCCCGTTGGCGTCCACGCGCAGGGTAATGGTGTTTTTATCAAATCGCTGGCGAACCGCTTCCAGTATCCGGCATTCCTCGTCGAAATCGATCGCGCCTACCTTCATTTTCAAAGTCGTGAAACCCTGTGACAGCTTCTCTTCCACCTGCGCCAGCATATTGTCGTAAGAACCCATCCAGATCAGCCCGTTCATCAGAATGCCTTCATTATTGCCGGAAAAGCCGTTTTTGAACAGGATACGTTGGCCTCCGTTCATGATATCGAGCAAGGCCATTTCAATGCCGGCGCGAATGGACGGCCGGTTTTCGGGAATGAGCTGTTCGAGTATAATGCCTAGGTTGAAAGGAAAAACGTCGAGATCGAGCTCGTTGAAAATGCTGCAGACATTGGCCAGCTGCGCTTCAAAATCAGGCACGTCGTCCACACTCAGGCCGGGCAGCGGCCCGCATTCGCCATAGCCGGAAACGCCCGGTTTTTCGGAGTCGGTGACGATGACGATCCAGGATGTTTTTTGTGTAAGTACCCCGCGAGAGGTGCCCGCTTCCTTGCGAAAGTGAAGCGTATGTGGCTTATACACAATTTTTAACGGCATGATTTTGCGGTGTCAGATTTTAAAAGGGGCACAATATTAGACAAAATTTACGTAATTATGCACCAGGATGAAAGAGCTGCCCTGGATAAAAAATGCATTGCTGCCCCTCTCGTGGCTATATGGCAGCATCACCGACATGCGCAATTTCCTGTTCGACAGCGGCATCCTGCATTCCCGAAAAGTACCGCAAAAAGTGATCGTCGTCGGCAACCTCACCGTCGGCGGAACCGGCAAAACGCCCGTCATCGAATACCTTACCAGACTGTTTTCCCACCAGGTACCCGTCGCGATCCTCAGCCGCGGCTACGGGCGCGCGACAAAAGGCTTTATAGAAGCGGATAGTAATGCCACGGCGGCAACGGTCGGCGACGAGCCCTTTCAGTTTTATACCAAATTCAATCGAAAAGCCATTGTAGCGGTGTGCGAAAAACGGGTGGACGGCGCTTTGAAGCTCCACGAAAAGCATCCGGACATTCCCCTGCTACTGCTCGACGATGCATTCCAGCACCGTGCCATCCGGCGCGACGTGAACATATTGCTGAACGACTATAACCGTCCTTTTTACAAAGACCACCCCTTCCCTGCCGGCCGCCTGCGCGAAAGACGCCGTGGAGCAAAAAGAGCGGACGCCGTGATCGTCACCAAATGCCCGGAAGGATTAGGCATGCAAGAAAAGGAAAATATCCGCGCAAGCATCGGCGCCTGCACGCGCGAGGGTGTACCGGTTTTCTTCGCCACCACCCGCTATTCGGCACCGGTGTCGTACGAAGGCCTGCCTGTTCAGTTAAAGAATGTTAAAATGGCGGCCGGCATCGCAAATCCGGCGCCGTTCGCTGCATATCTTACCACACGGTTCGTCGTTACAGACCAGAACGTCTTCCCCGATCACTACAATTACACGTCCGGCGACGTCGAAGACCTGATTAAGAACTTAAAAAACGATACTTTTGTCGTTACGACTGAAAAAGACATGGTCAAATTAAAACCGTTGGTTGCTTCAAAAGGCTGCGCAGACCGCTTTGCGTACATTCCCGTTTCCGTGGATTTCGGCAGCGACGAACCTGCCTTTGCGCAATGGGTCACTTCACAGACCGGTAACGGGTTTTAACCGCAGAATGTAGTTTCCTCTATGAGAATTGTTTTATATAGCTTCCTGTGTGTTTTATGCAGCTTACTCCTCACCCTACCCAATGCTTATGGACAGGTGAAGCTGCCAGGAAATATACGGATGCCGGGCGGCGGGGGTAGCGGAGGCGGTTCACGCGGCGGCGGCGGAGGCCAGGCCATTCTGGATGATAGTACCAAAACGATCTACGGCCCGCAAACGACCCTGCACTTCTACGAACACGACATTTTCAACAACCGTGATTCGGTACGGTACCGTGTGGACACCGGGCTCACCAATTTCCACCGCTGGATGCCGATGGATAAGGCCTGGGGTAAAATGGCCGACCTCGGAAACCACGTGACAGCCTCCCGGAACCTGTTTTTCCAGCCCCGCGAGGAGATTGGCACCCAGCTGGGCCTGCGCGCATATGACGCCTATGCGATCAAACAGGACGAGGTGGCCTATGTGGACACGAAATCGCAGCACACTGAACTGGATTTTATGTCGGGGCCGAGGAAAACTTCGCTCGGGACATTCGCTTACACCCAGAACGTACACCAGCGGTTCAACTTCGGGATACGGGGTACCAGGCTTACTTCGAACAAAATATACGGCTTCGCCAACACCATCAGTTCGAGTTCCGCCGCATTGCTGGGCCAGAACTGGACATTCCTGGCGCATACCAGCTTTTTTTCCAAGAACAAGAAATACCTTATCCTCGCCAATTACCGGCACCTGAACATGCGCGTACGCGAGCAGGGCGGCGTGATACCCAATGTCGAAAACGGCATTACCGACCCCTATTCCTATGACGGCGCGGCGAAAATCAGCGACAACGCCAATTCCTGGGAGCGGCGGCATGTGTTCCATGTATACCAGCAGTACCGGCTCGCGAATGGCTTCCAGGTGTTCCAGCAGGCGGATCTGCAAAGCGTGATCGACCATTATACCGACCTCCAACTGGCCCGCGGGCTGGAAAAGGGCATCTACCCGGCGGCCCGCTTCGATTCCACGCAAACGCGACAGGACATTTACTACCGGCTGTTTGATAACAAATTCGGGATCAAGGGTTTTTATGAAGGCTTCAATTATCGGGCTTATGTGCGCCAGCGGTTTTACGGCATGCGGGGCGGGGCACAGTCGGCCAATGAAAAGGGCGATCCGTTCCTGACCTACCGGAGCGGCCTGAAATTTGATAACATCATCGGCGCGTGGCTGGGATACTATCTCAAAGATTCCGTGCAGTACCTGACCGCCGAGGCCGATCTGAACCTGGCCCGGAACGTGGAATATCGTTTGAAAGGCGAGCTGAACACCCGCTGGGGTAAGGCCGGATTCCAAAGCATCCAAACGGCGCCCGATCTACTCGTGCAGCGTTACATCAGCAACCATTTCGACTGGCGGACCAACTTCGACCCGACCAAAGTCCAGACCATTTACGCGTCGCTGGCTTTGAAAACGAAGAAAATCGAGTTCGTTCCCGAAGCCCAGATCCACCAGATCAACGACTACATTTATTATGATACCGCCGCCGTGCCGCGCCAGCTCAATGCAGGGTTCCGGTTGCTGCGCGTAGGTTTCAATTCCGGCATTCATCTGAACCGCTGGAACTTCACAACAATGGGTTTCCTTACGCTGAACGACAACAAGGATGTAATCCGCATTCCGACCGTGTTCGCGAGCGGCGAGGTTACTTTCGATTTTACCTATGCCAAAGTATTGTTCATCCAGCTCGGCCTCGCGGCGCGCTACCGCTCTTCCTACCTGGCCGACGCCTATATGCCCATTACGCAACAGTTTCATTTACAGGACAGTACAAGTCTGAATGCAAACGTAGTCGTGGACGGTTTTGCCAATGTACGGATCAAACGCGTACGGTTATTCTTTAAAATGTCTTACCTTAACCAGGGAGGCAGCTTCGGCCTTTTCCCGAAAGGATACTATGTTACGCCCGGATACCTCGGCCTGGCCCGGTCCTTTTCGTTCGGGATCAACTGGCCGCTGTTCGACTAGCTGAACAAACACTGGATTTATGGCAACATCACTCACTACGCTCGGGCTGGAACTTCCCACCGATCCCCGCTGGACCGACATTGCCGCCATGCAGATCGGCGATGTGCTGATAGACCACGCGTATTGCGAGCAGAAGGCTGCGTCGAGCTGCATTTCGCTGATCGTGCATTATCCCGACAAGGCGCTGATGGTGGAAACCCTGACGCCCATCGTAGCCGAGGAATGGGGCCATTTTCAGCGGGTCTTGAAAGAATTGAAGAAAAGAAATATCCCGCTCGGCCGGCAGCGGAAGGACGAATATGTAAACCAGCTGTTGCAGCTCATTACCAAAGGAGATAATGAAAAAATGTTCCTCGACCGGCTGCTGATCTGCGGGCTGATCGAGGCGCGGAGCTGCGAGCGGTTCAAGCTGCTTTCGGAGAACCTGGAAGACGAATCGCTGCAAAAATTTTACCGCGAACTGATGGTCTCCGAGGCAGGGCATTACCGCACATTCCTCGAACTCGCCGAAACCTACATGCCTGCCGACAAGGTACGCGCACGCTGGAAAGAGCTCCTGCATGCCGAAGCGGCCATTATGCAGTCGCTTAGCCCGCGCGGGGACCGCATTCATTGATATAAAAGTACTTACATTCCGCTTCCCGATGCCCTCGTTCCTGAACCTCGTCGCCAAACGCATTCTGGCCAATCATACCTCGCTCGACCGCGTGCAAATCGTGGTGCCGACGCGGCGTGCGGCGTTTTTCCTGATGCAGGAGCTCGCCGGCGAAACCACCGAGGCCATGATGAGCCCCGGTGTTATGGCCATCGACGATTTCGTGGAAAGCATTTGCAGCCTCGAAATCGAAGACCCCGTGCATTTGCTGTTCGATCTCTACGAAACATTCCGTGAAATCGACCCGGACGTGCAGTTCGACCGCTTCATGGGCTGGGCATCGGTACTGCTGAGCGACCTCGACCGGATCGATCAATACCTTGTCAAGGCCGATTTTCTCTTTGAATACCTCTCGGAAGCGCACACACTCTCGCGCTGGCAGGAAAGCCTGCCGGAAGGCAAAACGCTCCAAAGCGAAGGCGGTTCGAAGCAGTATTTCTCGCTTTTTGAGAATATTAATAAGGTATACCAGTCTTTCAGGCAGCGGCTGCTCGCCAAGGGCAAGGCTTACCGCGGCATGGCTTACCGCGAACTGGCCGAGGACATTACGGCACTCACCGAAACCCGCGCGGATGCGGAGCGCATTTATTTTGCCGGTTTCAATGCATTCACGACATCGGAACGGACGATTGTGACGGCATTGATCAAAGCCAAAAAAGCCGAGGTACTTTGGGATTCCGACCGGTATTATATGTCGGAAAATACGGTGGTGGAGGCCGGCAAGAGCCTGCGCGAATACCAGCGCAGCAAGGAATTCGGCGAATGGAACTGGACGGGCGACGACCTGCTTTCTTCCGAAAAGCAGATCACCATTTACGGCGTGCCCAACGCGACCCTCCAAACGAAGGTGGCCGGCGAACTGTACCAGCGTATGAGCGCATTCGAATCCGAAGAGGAGCCCATTCCCACGGCCATTGTGCTTGCCGACGAAAACCTGCTGCTGCCGATGCTCTATTCGCTGGACGAGTCTGTCCGCGACCTGAACGTGACAATGGGCCTTTCCATGCGCAACTCGCTGCTTTACACGCTCGTGGACGGCCTTTTCGAGTTGCAGCAGCACGTGGTGGAATTCCGCACGCGGAGCGGCAAAACCGTTTACATCCCGAAATTCGGGCATAAATCCATTGACAAGATCCTGAACCACCCGTTTATCCGGCATTACGAACACGTGGCGCTTACGCCGCTGGAAGACGGGCAGACGATCATTCAGCGCACATTACGCGAGATTACCGACGGCAACCAGGTATTCCTCAGCTCCGATGAACTGATCGAACTGGGGGATCATCATCCGTTGTTTAAGATCCTGTTTACCCGTTGGGAGAAAAACAATGCGCAACAGGTAATCCGATCGTTTTACCAGCTTATCGAGTTGCTCAGGGAGGTTTACAAGGATTACAAAAATGCCCTTGAAACCGAATATCTCTATCTTTTTTACACATTGCTGAAACAGTTCGAACAGACTATCGAAGAACGGGCGGAGCTTATCACGCTGCGCACCCTGCGGTCTTTTATGTTCGAACTGATCCGCCAGACGCGCATTCCGTTCAGCGGCGAGCCGATCAGCAACCTGCAAATCATGGGTATGCTTGAAACGCGGGCGCTTGATTTCGAGCGGATCATCATTCTTTCGGCCAACGAAGGTGTTATACCGGCGTCGAAGCGGCAAAACTCACTCATTCCGTTCGATGCGGCGCAGGCCGTGGGGCTGCCTACGCACCAGCACCAGGAAGCGGTGATGTCGTACCACTTTTACCGGCTGCTGCAACGCGCGTCGGAGGTGCATATCCTGTATACGAGCACGAACGACGCGCCCGGCGGGGGCGAAAAAAGCCGTTTCGTACGGCAAATCGAATACGAACTGGCCGCATTCAACCCACGCATCCGCATGGAGAACAAAACCGTGGTTTTCGAAGCCAGCCGGCAGCAGGAGCTTGAAGAAGTGGTGCATAAGGACGATGCGCTCATTGCCGCCATTCGCGCCTACCTCGACGGCAAAGGCATTTATCCAACGCATTTGAATGAATTTATCCGCTGCTCGATGCAGTTTTACCTCAAACACATTGCGGGCGTAAAAGAGAAGGAGGAAGTGGAAGAAGAGCTGGGCATGGACAAAATCGGTACCTGGCTGCACGCCTCGCTGGAACGCCTCGACCACGAGTTTTTCCTGCTCGACAATGACCCGTCGGAAGCGCAGATCACGACCGTGCTGCGCGAGGAATTCGACCGGCTTTTCAAAGGCTACGTGACCGACCTTGGGCTGAACCGCATTTACTACCAGATCGGCGAGCAGCAAATCCTGACTTTCCTGCGGCACCATATGGCCCAGAAACCGCGCCGCAAAATCCTGGCCGCCGAACAGCCGCTCCACACGCGCATTCAGCTCGTGCTGCAAGGCGCCTACACACCCGTGCGCCTGGGCGGAAAGATCGACCGCATCGAGCTGGGCGAAGAGGGTACATTATATGTGATGGATTACAAAACCGGCAGCGTGGAGCTGACCGGCAAGCAAAAACTCGCCGACCCCGTAAGCCGCGAGGAAGTGATCCGCTTCGACCCCGACCGCAAGATGGGCTACGTGCGCCAGCTCTGGATTTACGAATACCTCATGTACCGCCGCATGAAGGAGGAAAACGGCCTGACATTGCGTGGTAACACCTATAATTTCGGCGAGCACCCGGTCAAATCGGGCTTCTACTCGTTCCGCGATCCGAAAAACCTGATCGCCAACCCGCTGGAACTGACCGACCAGCCGGCGCCGGAAGAATTCATCGAAAAATCGGAAGTGATACTAACCGACATCCTGAATGTCATGCTCGACCCGGACGTGCCTTTCCGCAAAACGGACGACCTCACCACCTGCAAATTCTGCGATTTCACGGGTATTTGCGGCAGGTAAGGTAGTCTACAATGCAAAAAAGGCGAATGAGTATGTGCTCATCCGCCTTCCGTTCGTATTGCAATGCCGTTATTTCTTCTTGAATTCCAGGTACACTTCCTCGTCGGGCAAGCCGGTGCTGGCTTCGGAAGATTTCAGGGTGATGTTGATCTGTGCTACACCGCTACCGTTCACGATGCGGCTGCCGATACCGCTTAGCCTTACATTGAGCGCCTGGTTGGTACTTTGGGTCACATTCACCTTCTCGTTCACCTCGAAATTGTCCTGTGCCGTCGTTTTCACTGCTACCAGCGGGTACTCCTGCGTGAGAGAAATGGTCGTACCCGACACTTTTACCTCCGTATTCTTCGTGTATTTTACGTTCAGCTGGTTCTTCGCCTCGGTGGTCACGTCCCATTTGTAACGGCTGGTAATGCCGCCTTCCACCGTGGTGGTCTCATAAACTCCTACAAAGCTCGGTGCATAATCCGTTTCCGGTTCAGGGTCCTTCTTGTCATCCTTGCAAGCGCCCATTAGTACTACCAGACAACAAAAAATCAGCTTTTTCATACTTCAATTTTAAGAGTAAACAATTTTCAAATATAAACACGCATCCTAAATTTCCTACTATAACGGCATTGCCCCGGAATGCGCATATCGGGACAACAAAATCTTCCGTTCAATGCCCGGTCAGAACGGCAACCTGCCCAGGTCGACATTCCCGCCGGAAATGATAATGCCCACTTTCTTACCTTCAAATACGGCCTTGTTTTTCAGCACTGCGGCAGTCGAAACGGCTCCCGATGGCTCTACGACGATCTTCATTCTCTCCCACAGATAGCGCATGGCCTGGATAATCTCCTCGTCGGAAACCGTAAAGATGTCCGTCACCTCCGATTTGATGATCGGGAAAGTTTTGTCGCCCAGGTAAGTGAGCAGGCCGTCGGCGATGGTATTGACATACGGCGCCTTCTCAATTTTATCGCTTCTGAAAGACAGTATCGCGTCCGCCGCACCTTCCGGCTCACCGGCGTAGACCTTCGTCCCCGGCGAAAAATACCGGGCCGACAACGCCGTTCCGCTCAACAACCCGCCCCCTCCTACCGGCGCTACAATCGCGTCCAGCGTTACGCCTGCATCTTCTATCAGTTCCTTCGCGGCCGTGGCCTGGCCTGCAATGACCTCGTAATTATTGAATGGATGTAAAAAAGTCGCGCCCGTGCGTGCGACGATCTCGTCGACGGTCCGTTGCCGGTCTTCGGGAGTATTTTTGCAAAATGTGATTTCGGCCCCGTAACCTTCCACGGCGGCTATCTTCACTTTCGGAGAATTTTCAGGCATCACGATGTAACATGTCGCCCCTGTTTTCTGCGCTGAGAATGCGATCGCCTGCGCATGGTTGCCCGACGAGTGCGTGATGACGCCGTTCGCCAGCTGGGTTTCCGTAAGCGACAGCACGGCATTCAACCCGCCCCGCGCCTTGAATGCGCCGATTTTTTGCAGGTTTTCACATTTGAAATACAACTCCGCGCCCGACAGTTCATTCAAAAACTGCGAGGTCATTACCGGGGTGTGGCGAATGTAGGGTTTAACGAGCGCGTGGGCCGCTTCGATGGTCGCGCGGGTGGGTACAGGGCCTGTCATATCGGTGTTGTTTATAAAAATTGAGTAGGCTGAACACAAAAAAGGGCCCGTCATTTGCCGACGGACCCTCCTTGAAAATTTCCTCAGTTGACCTTATTTACCAGCATTTGGCGTGTAAAGGTTGAAGAACTGGTCGAGTTTCGGCGTAATGATGATCTCGGTACGACGGTTCAGGCTGCGGTTAGGCGCTGAATCGTTAGCCACTTTGGGGAGATATTCTCCACGGCCACCGGCGATCATACGAACCGGCTCAACGCCGTATTTCTTTTGCAGGGTACGCGCCACAGAAGTTGCACGCAATACAGAAAGATCCCAGTTATCAGCCACTTTGTCCGTTGCGATAGGTACATTATCCGTGTGACCTTCGATCAGGATTTCGATCTCTTTGTAGTCGTTCAGGATTTTCGCCACTTTGGAAAGTACGGTTTCAGCAGCGGAGTTGATCACCGAGCTACCCGATTTGAACAACATCTTATCGGAAAGGGATACGTAAACGACACCTTTTTTCACTTCGATCTGTACGTCTTCGTCGCTTACGTCAGCAAGTGAACGTTTCAGGTTGAGTACCAGCGCCATGTTCAAAGAATCTTTGTGCTGGATGCTCTTGTTCAGGTCGCGGATTTGGGCACCTTGCTGGTCCATCATCGCGAGCGATTTTTTGATGCTTTCCGAACCTTCTTTCGAGATTACCGAAAGGTCGGACATGCGATCCAAAAGGTTGTTGTTGTTCTTTTTAAGGAATTCAACCTGTTCTTCCAGCTCTTTCAGTTTGGCATTTTTGCTGGTCAGTTCGTCATTTTTGGCCTTCAAATCATTATTCAAGCCAGCAGTTCTGCTGTCACAATCATTCAGGTCGGCTCTTGCTTTGTCCAGTTGGATTTGGATCTCATTGGCTTGCTTCTGCGCAGAAAGCAATTTTTTCTTGCTCGCGCATGAGCCCAGTACAAAGAGCATAGCAACGGCTAAAAGCGTTTGTTTCATAATCGTCTTAGGGTTGTTAAAAATAGATAAACACTGTTAAGTAAAACATTCGGTATAACACTGATCGCTTAAATAATCGAGCCAGAGACCGTAAGGTCGCTATCCCGGGGTGCTTTCAAAACGCGAAAGTACAAAAAAAGGGAAGAATGTCGAAACGACACTTTCCCTTTTTCGTTGTAAGCTAACAACTTTTAATACCGGATGTTCCAATACGGATTCCTGTGCGACTTCATGCTGTCGTTAATGTAGGTTTTCAGTGTTTTGTCATAATCCGCCGTCGTGATCTTTTTGCCTTTCATCTTCTTCGGCAGCTTCACTTCCTCTGTCAGCGGCTTCTTCTCGACCTTGATCGCCGTAAATATCACCTCCCCGTCGTTTACATTCAGCTCCATGATCAGCCCCGGCAAGCCGAAATAGCGTTCCGGTCCTGTGTTAAATGCGAGGTCGTTGGCAAACCAGGCCGTCAGCTTCGCGTCGCGGACCGTATCCTCGGCCACGGCCATCATGCACATATAGCCGTTGATCTCTTTGATCTTGTTGAGCACTTTCCAGGACGGCGCTTTCAGCGAATCGTCGATCACGAGCGTTTTGCCCGCAAATTCCTCGATCTCCGTTTTGCGCTCCGTGTCCAGGTTGCGGTACACCATGAATTCGCTCACGCGCCCGCGCCAGCCGCCGTCGGCTTCGGGTTCCAGGTCGTTGTATTTGCTTTCCGAAGCCGTGGCAAAGAGCTGCCCTTTCGTTTTATAGCCTTCGTCGTGGGTTCCCCAGGTGGTTTTGATGCGGCTGCGCTCTTCTTCGGAAAGGAACGTGAGCCGGTCATATATTTTCGACCAGAAATGCTCCTTTTCATACGTCACCACTACGCCTTCCTGCTGTGCAAATGCGGGTAAACTGCCCAGCATCAAACATATCATCCAGATTTTTTTCATATATACCAATGTAATTTTCTGATAGTTGATCAATAATACCCTTTCCGGCGCACTGAATGCGACATCCCGCGCATATTATACGCGAAGCTCAGCATAAAGTACCGCGCAAGCGTGCGTACCTGCTCCTGCGACACAAAGTTCTGGTAAGCCGACTGCGAAATACCGCGGTTCTTGTTGAAAAGGTCGAATGCCGACAGGCGGATCTCCCCTTTTTTGCTTTTCAGCATTGTTTTGTAGAGCGATACGTTCAGGATCGGCATGTCCTGGTTGAACCCGAACCGGTCGTTCACATAGCGGTTGTAGTTGAAACGGCTATTGAAATAGATCTCTTTCGGCAGCTTCACATTCATTTCCGCGCCGTACGTCGAATTCACGATCTTCTGGTTTTGCGCACTCATGAGCGAATAGCGGGTGTCGCTGATGTTCCAGTTCGCATTGGCATAGAATGTAAACTTGTCGCTCGGTGTGAGGTCCAGGCGCAGGCCGCCATTGTAGCCATTGCCCTTGGTGTCGTTCAGCTCGCCGTTAATGAACGTCAGGTTTTTGTTATTGTAATAATTGGCATTCACGCTGAGGTTGCTCTTGGTTTTTACGAGCGGGAAGCCGTACTGGCCGTACAAATTGAAGCTACGCCCGCCGCTGATGTTCGTCGGCATGGTCGTCGTCACCAGGTTTTCGTCCACGGTCTGGCTGTAAATGACCTGGTCTTTGTACAGGTTATAGTATGCGCCGAAGAACATTTGGGTAAACTTGGTCGCATTGAAATGGTTATACCCGATGTTGAAAGAGTGGTTCCGCGTCGGCGCCAGGTTGGGGTTACCCATTGTGATGTAAAGCGGGTTGCTGTTGTCGACGATCGGCTGCAAGTCACGGATATTCGGCTCCTGAACGGAGAAGTTATAGCCGCCGTACAGGTAGCGGTTGTTTTTCAGATCGTAGTTTAACGACACATTCGGTACCCAGTTCGAGAAGCGGCGGTCAATGCGGGTGCGGGTCGGGTCGTCCTGGTTGACGGCAAACTTACCGTCCAGGTGGATTTGCTGCCAGCCGATTCCGCCGAGGAGGTTCAGTCCATTGTAGGAGTAGCGGAGCGATGTTCCTGCCCGGTGGAAGGTCGTGTTGTTGGTATAGTACCGGCTGAGGTTCAGGTTCCGTACCTGCCCGCTTTCCTTGTTATCAAATACGTCGCGGTCCACCTCGTCGTTTTTTAAACTGAAATTATAGAAGGTTTCCAGTACAAATTTCTTGGACAATGGCTCCGTAAAAAGCGCGCTGCTTTTGATCTGGTTGCGCAAGCTTTTGGTATGGTTTGTCTGATTGATATTCAAGACACTGTCGGCCACCGTTTGTGAAGTGCGGAAAAACTGGTTGGTCGACCGCTGCCGCACATCCCCTTCTGAGTTATTGACGTTGTAGCCGCCGCTCAATGCGAAGTTACGGCCCTTCTTTTTGAATTTGTGGCGGTAAATGGCAGTGTTGGCAATCGCGAACGAGTTAAAGTCCGAGAAATTGGTAATGTCGCTCATGTTGGAAAGCTGGGTCGAATCCTGCACGCCGCGGAAATATTCCTGGTGGCTGCGGTAATCGGCCGTACCGTTGCCGAACCGGAAGTTGGAAATCAACACCAATGTGTTGTTCGAATCGAGCGTTTTCTCGAACCGCAGGCTTCCGCGATGGTTCTGGTTGGAATTCAGGCGACCATTGGTATCCAGCTTGGTAAATGCGGAGTTGGTGAGGAAGTTGGTCTGCCGGGACGTCGCGTCCAGGTCCTGCGTGTTCTTGTTGTAATAGTAGCTGGTGTTGAATTTCGTTTTCTTGGTATCGAAGTTGTAGTTCGCGCCACCTGCCCAGTTTTTGTTGAAACCGCGGTTTTGCGCGCCGCTACCGGCCTGGATCGTGATGCTTTCGTCGTCGCCGCCGCCGAAGTAAATGTAGCGGCCACCATTGAAGCCAAAGTCGCCGTCATCACCCCAGTTGAACGACTGGCTTCCTTTAAAATCCTGGTAGTCGTCCCACGACATGCCGCCCTGGTTGGTGTTGTTCCCCAATCCGATCACCGAAAACTGGTTCTTTTCATTAAAACGGTTGTAGTTGATCTTCCCTTCCAGGCGCTTTTCACTACCCACGCCCGCAGCCACCTTTCCGAAACCGCCTTTTTTGTGGCTGTCTTTCAATTGCAGGTTCAGCGTCTTCTCATGCTTGCCGTCATCGACACCCGTAAGCCGCGATTGTTCCGTTTTTTCGTTGAATACCTGCACTTTCGAAATGGCTTCGGCGGGCAGGTTCTTGGTGGCAGCCTTGGTATCGTCGCCGAAAAACCGCTTACCGTCTACCGTTACACGTTTGACGGTTTCGCCCTGCGCCTTGATGCTCCCGTCCTGGTCTACCTGCAAGCCGGGAAGTCGCCGGATCAGGTCTTCCACCGACGCGCCCGGCGGTACTTTGAATGCCTTCGGGTCGTATTCGATCGTATCGCCCCTGATACTCAGCGGCGCACGGAATGTCTTGATCACCACCTCGTACAGGTTCTGATCCATAAAAGTCATTTTGATATTCCCCATGTCGGTCACATCGCCGTCATTGGGAACCACGTTTTGCTGGTAAGGCAAATACCCTACATAGGTGATTTTCAGGAGGTAATTGCCTCTTTTCACCCCTTTGAACTCGAAACTACCGGCTTTGTTGGTCCGCATGAAATTGACGAGGGTGGAATCTTTCGGCGTGAGGAGCATGACCGTGGCTTCGGGGAGGCCGGTACCGGTGGTATCGCCGACGACGCCCTTTAATGTGAATCGCCCCCCGGTCTGCGCGTGCGCAACGGCCACGAAAAGGCATAAACATAACAGAAGTAGGATTTTTTTCAAGGCTAGCTGGTGGTTATGTGAGTAGAGGTTGTAACTGATAATTACATTTTTGCAATAATAGGGAATGCACAACAAGTTTACAACTAAAAAATTAGTTTAAACAGGTTTTTATACCGTTGGAAGAAAAATTTAACTTTTATTAAGATTAACAACTGTGAAAGTACGCTTTTTGGTATATATAAGTTACTTTAATTCGATAAAATTTTCGTTAAATTATTTCCGGACGGATTTCATTAACCATATTTGCCCTTTAGTTGCTACTGTTTTAGTGTTTGAAATGAAAAGTATCGGAGTTTTATCGGACACACACGGCTATTTGGATGAACGCGTTTTCGATCATTTTGCCAACTGTGACGAAATATGGCATGCGGGCGATATCGGCTCGGTGGAGATCATCGGGCAATTGCAGGCATTCAAACCAACCCGTATTGTTTTTGGAAATATCGATACCCCTCAGGTGCGTGCACTCACGCATGAGAACCTGCATTTCGAAGTGGAAGGATTCCGGGTCTGGATCACGCACATCGGCGGCGCGCCCCCACGCTATAACCCGCAGGTAATGCCCACATTACGTACGCAAACGCCCGACATTTTCGTCTGCGGGCATTCGCATATCCTCCGCGTGATCCGCGACAAGTCCCTGAATAATATGCTTTACATCAACCCCGGTGCCGCGGGCCGGGAAGGCTTTCACAAATTCCGCACCCTGCTGCGCTTCAACCTCCACGAAGGACTGATCAGCCAGATGGAGGCGATTGAGCTGGGGAAAAGAGGGGCGGTTGTTTGAGACCGCCGACTACTGACTGCCGACGGCGGATCGTCGAACCTTAAAGTACCGTCTGCAGACTACTGACGGCCGACGGCCGATCATTGAACCATATCGCGGTCGGCGGTCGGCAGTCAGCGGTCGGCGGTCGGCGGTCGGCAGTCGGCAGTCAGCGGTCGGCAGTCAGCGGTCGGCGGTCGGCGGTCAGCCGTCAGCGGTCGGCGGTCAGCGGTCAAAAAGTCACCTTCGCAACCTTCGTTTCGCCGCCGCGCTGGAATTCGGCTTCTACCGTTTGGCCTTTTTCGTGTTTCCCGAGAATTTCCATGTAGTCGTAAATGGTGCCGATGGGCTCGCCACCGAGCCTGGTAATGATGTCCCCGGCCATCATCCCTGCTTTTTCGGCCGGGCGCGCTTTGGAAACCCCGTCTATTTTGAGGCCTTTTCCGGTATAGCTGTAATCCGGCATGACACCGAGCGTTACCTTGAAATTACTGGTCGTCGTGCCTGAATGCGGATTGCCGGCCGTGAGGAATTCGGGATCGGCCGTTTCCTTGTCCAGGCCTTCCAGCAGTTGAGAAATCACGGTCAGGATTCGCGCTTCGCCTTCGTAGTTGATCTTGTCGGCATCGTCGGAAATTTTATGGTAATCGCCGTGACCGCCCGTGAAGAACTGCACCACCGGGATGTCTTTCAGGTAAAAAGAAGTGTGGTCCGAGGCCCCTACCCCCGACGAATCGACGGTATATTTCAGCTTTTGCCCTTTCGCCAGGTCCGGGATCAGTTTGCCCCACACCTTGCTCGTTCCCCATCCCGACACGATAATGCCTTTCTGCTCATCAAGCCGCCCGATCATGTCCATGTTGATCATCGCCGAGAAGCTGTTCAGCGGCAATGTAGGTTTCCCGGTATAATGCTTGGAGCCGATCAGGCCCAGCTCTTCGCCGGAGAATGTGATGAAAAGGAAGTTATGCTTTTCCTTCACGTTATTGTCCGCGAAATAGCGCGCCAGTTCCAGCACGCCCGCCGTACCCGAGGCATTGTCGTCGGCGCCGTTGTGGATTTTATTCTTGCTGTCGGGCGAGAGCGAACTTCCCTGGAAGCCTTTGCCGAGGTGATCGTAATGCGCGCCGATCACGATCGTTTTCGGTGCACCGTTATCAAGAAAACCCACCACATTGCGCCCGGTGAGGTCGTGCCCTTCGCCATCGATCGCGAACGAAACCTCGAACGGCTGGAAATAACCTTTCGTTCCGGCCGGCTTCAAACCGATTTCCTTGAATGCCGAAGCGATATAGTTGGCAGCCCGCACTTCGCCGAGGCTGGCGGTACCGCGGCCTTCCAGGTCGTCGGAGGCGAGGAATTCAATGTGTTTGCGGATTGGCGCCGTCTGAAAGCGCTGCCCGAAGGTTTGCGACGCCCCGGCCAACGCGAGCAGGGCGGAAAAGAGGTATTTCATTATGGTTTTTTGTTACGTTGATTTGACCGCTGACAGCTGCCCGCCGATGGCTATATTTGAGACGAACGGAATTACTTCGGCCGACGGCTGCCCGCCGGCCGCCGATAGCTATATTTGAGACGAACGGGAAACTACTTCGGCCGTCGGCAGTCGGCGGTCACTCACATTAAAGCACCTCCTGGATGTCCGTCAGGAATTTCCTCACGCGCAGCAGGCGCTGGATGAGCAGCTGCGCTTCCTCCTTACGGCGCAGCTGCTCACGCGTGCCTTTAATGGTACGCCCCTGCTTGTCGCGCTGGTTCATGATTTTCCGGATAATCTCGATATCGCGCTCGGTGTAGCGCCTGCGGTTACGCGAGTCGCGCTTGGGGTTGAGTTGTGGAAATTTCTTCTCCCAGAAGCGGAGCGCGGAAGGCTCGCAGCCCACCATTTCGGCAACTTCGTTGGTGTCGTAGTATAGCTTGGTATTGGGTTCCATATCTTTGAAGCGGTTATTACAAAGATAATCGCCCCGGCTGTTAAACCCTGTTTTCCGACAAATTTTTGATTTTCCCCAAAGCCGTCGCCGCAAATTCTTCCGAAGACGTATAATAATCGCGGCCATCCGGCAGCTCAGCGAAATCGCCTATTTCAAGTTTCAACAATGTACCACCATCCTGCTCTTCCAGCCGGTAACGGTAGGCGATATCGTAATGCGAAGGAGGCTGCTCCCATTTGGAAACATAGAGGGAAAAAACGAGCAGCTCTTGCGGTTCGTAAGCCGTTACCGTGAGCCGGGTCATGCCCGACCAGTCGATTACCTTACCGTATTCCAGGTAATAATCTTCAAAATCCTGGGGGAGATCGTCCCATTGGCGGATGTATTTGGGGGCGATCAAAACCTCCCACACCTTCCCCACAGGTGCCTCGATGAAAATATCTTTGCTTACGGTTAGCTCCTGTGCCATGTTGTTTTCGTTGTTATGTTATGATTTGGGATTAAAACTGTGCCGCGTATAGGTTAACCAGTATTTACTAATTGTGAAGACCCGATTCTTTTTGTTATCTTTCGTTTACAATTCCTACTATCGCACCGTGCAAATAGTTTGAATAAGCTACTCAACACACTGTCAGCCAGAACACTGCACCCCTTCCTCTGTCAGCTCACTGATATTACGCGGCCCTTGACACGGTCCGCGCATTTTTTGTGTCGAATAAGAAGTAACGGATAGAAAACTTATCATTTCCGATTGGTATGGGACAGGAGCTTCGTGTTGCCAGTGAGTCCAGGTTGAACAGTATTCAGGTTCTACGGGGAATTGCCGCACTATATGTAACGGTTTATCATTTAAAAGACGTCATGGCGTCCGATGCCCCTTTCCGCAGGGAAATCGACTTTCTTTTCGGGTCGGGACCTGCCGGGGTGAGCCTCTTTTTTGTAATCAGCGGGTTCATCATGGTGTACATCACACGCAACACCATTCCCACCGGGGCAAATATTCTCCGTTTCATCGCAAAAAGGCTGATCCGCATCTGGCCGGCCTATGCGGTAGTCACGCTGGCTTACACGTTGCTGCAAAGCCGGCTCTCGCTCAGCCCGGAATGGCCAATGCAGCTGGGGAAGAGTCTGCTGTTCCTGCCGCTGGCTACCACGCCTGCCCCGTTTTACGGCTACGCGTTGCTGAATGTCGGCTGGAGCCTAAACTATGAAATCTATTTTTACCTGCTCATTGCCATATCGCTGCTGTTTTCCAGGCTGCGCTGGTATGCATTCTTCCTGATTATCTCCGTCACGCTCGTCGGCATTCCTACCTATTATGGGGTTTTTACATTAAAAGCCGACAAGATGTCCGACCTCGGTATGCCCTACCTGAATATGGTCACCAACCCGATCATCTGGAATTTCGTGTGCGGGGTTTTCCTCGGACTTGCCTACTACCATCGCGCCTGGCACGAGCGAATCAGCGGGTTTTTATCCATAAGCCTGGTGGCGCCTGCCATTCTTTGCCTCGCTATCTGGCAATTTCTTTCGGGCTTTTTCGGCGGTTTCGGGCCGTTTGAATGGGGATTGGGGTCGACGGCAATCTTTTCAGTCTTCATATTCCATTACCAGGAGCGCATTTTGAAATACCCTTCCTGGCTCGTCGCAATGGGCGATATGTCCTTTTCGATTTACCTGCTGCACGTACCGATTGTCGTGGGCCTCGGCTTTTTGTTCCGTAAACTGGGCTTCCCGGTGTACGCCGAGGGCACGGCCATGTTCCTGCTGTCGCTTGCAGTTACGCTTATTGCCTCCCGGCTCACCTACGAATTCATTGAAGTGAAACTTACCTCCTACCTCGGCCGTCTGCTCCATACGGGCAGGCGCGCGGTGCTGAAACAGCAG
Source organism: Dyadobacter beijingensis DSM 21582 (assembly GCF_000382205.1). GTDB lineage: Bacteria > Bacteroidota > Bacteroidia > Cytophagales > Spirosomataceae > Dyadobacter > Dyadobacter beijingensis. Next base: position 1,116,160 of record NZ_KB907786.1, on the reverse strand, counting down.
GTTAGCCCCTAGCGGAGGAGCGTATTTTCTACCGTTTTGTAAGCGTCGTTGGTGATCTGCCGCCGGTTCAGTGACCAGAACCGCTTCATGAATTGCGCGTAGCGCCCTGCAATATAATTTTCGGGATAGCTAAGCTGATGCCCGACCTGATTTTCATAGTTCAGCTCGAACGGCACCTGGAATTTTCTCAACTGATCGGAAGCCGGTTTGGCGCCCACCATGCCCGGATAGGTGGGGCAGGACAGCAGCGTGCCCCCGTAATAAGGCAGCACATTATCCCCGATACGTTGGAAAAACACGGTAGGCATCGCATTGGAAGCATTGATATAATTTATATTGAACAAACCATAGCCAAGCTGTGTCAGCAATGCCCGCACACGGAAGGGACTGTCTTCCGCCTTGGGGTCCAGGCGCCCCAGCGCTTTGGTGATGCCCGGTTGCAGCGCTTCGAAATCGGCTTCATTCATATATACCAGCGCGCTGACGGTAATGGCACCCGCGCTGCTGCCCGCGAGCATGATCTGCCGCGTATCGATCCCGAACTCCTCGGCCCGGTCTACAAAATAGTGAATGGCCGCGTAGGTATCCTGCACGGCGCGGTACACGGCGCGCAGGGCGTCGGTGCTGCTTCCGCCGCAGGCGAACGTCTCACTGCCGCCGTTGAAACCCAGCCGGTAGTTGATGGAAGCGGCCGCGTAGCCGCGTTTCGCAAGCCAGCGGGCTTTCCCCATTTCGTTGCCGGAATCCCCGAAGAGGAATGCACCTTCGTGCACCATAAGCACGAAAGGCCGGTATTTCATCGTATCGTTCGATGGAGCAATGTATTGATAACCAAGCTCCAGCATCTGGCCGCGATAATTGGCGGCGCTCGTGTAAATACCCTGGCTGAGGCTCAGCTGGGCGTCGTTGAAAATCTGTAAAGTATCAAAGCGGGCCGTCCTGGCGAGTAGCGAGTCGGGATTTTTAGGAGGAATGGTGTCTATAATCACCGTATCCGGCTTGGTAGGGGTCGTCGTATCGCCACCACCTCCCCCAGGTTCCGGTGAAGGGTAGCGGCAGCACAATGCCAGGCCGACCAGGATTATCAAACCGCACATGCGGTAAAATTGCTTCAACATGCGGTGCTATTTTCATGCGAAAATAACTGGTTTTCGGTGCAATAGAAACCCTTTCCTGCCTTAAAAAAGTAATTATTTAAATGTAAATGATCCTGCGGCATTTGCAGTTTAGGGAGCGTGCTGGTACGGTTTTTACAAAATGCTGTGCAGTCACCCACTATATAAGGTCATGGACATAATCATTTTTCTCAAAGCCATCGGTAACCTGCTCTTCGCGGCCATACTGCTGCTGGCGGTTGCATTCACCACCGCATTCTCCCTGCTTACCTACATGTTCCGCGGATCGCGGCTGTCGGTGGCGGGGCTCAAAGGCCTCATCCGCAAGCGGTACCCCATGCGCTAGTATGCCGTGCTAGGAAAGCAGGTTTTGCCGGAGCAAAAACTCCAATTGCCCGTTTACGTCGATCAGCTTTTCGATCAGCTCCTTGTTTTCTTCCCGGAGGTGGAAAATCTCGTAAGCATTCTTGATGATGATGCGCAGCTGCTGCTCGTCCCATGGCTTGTTGAGGTAATAATAGATATGCCCCTTGTTCACCGCGTCGATCACAGCGGTAATGTCGGTATAACCGGTAAGCAGGATACGCACAGGGTCTGAATAGTCTTTCAAGACCTCTATAAGAAAGTCGACACCGGTCATTTCGGGCATCCGCTGGTCGGTGATAATGACGTGCACGACATTGTGCTTCAGCAATTCGAGGCCTTCACGGCCTGAGGTTGCGATTAAAATATTGAAATCTCTTCTGAAAGCGGCTTTGAATGAATTGAGATTGTTGATTTCATCATCCACATACAATACGCTTATTTTTCCTTTTTCCATCCTGAATTACTGGTGCTTGACAGGGCGTGGGTTCATACTGCCCCGAACTAATTGATAATATTATAATATTAATTCTATATTCGCATCAACGGCCACAGCACTTTTGACAAAATTTTACAGGTCGTGTCGGCACAAGCATCTGCTAATAAGGGAATATTTGACGTAAACGTCCAAATATTTTGCCCCCCATAGAACCAGGGGTTAGTTTTACAAAAATAAATTCAGCAATTTGTGTACTTATTGAAGCAAGTAAAAATGCGTGAATATACGAGATTCAAGGGATGCGCTAGCCGGTCCGGTGAATTTTATGCGAAGATCGGCACAATTTTGTGATTTGTTTAATCTGGCCACGGCCCATTGAAGGACAGGCTTCACAATTATTCTAAAATGTACAGTAACACAGAGCTCAACTATATCTACAAACCGGTTTTCATCTCACAAGAGCGCTACGCAGATAAAGAAAAATTCCTTTCCTTCATTGAAGATTATCGTGGCAAAACCATCCTGGACCTATTTGCTTCCCAGAAACAAGAACTTATCCGAATCCGGCACCCGAAAAAGCGGCTCAGCGCCGCAGAAACGGAACAAAAGTACCTGCAATGGGCCGAGGGCAAAAATGTCGACACAGAGGGGGTTTGGGTCTATTACCCGTGGTCGGACCGGCTGCTGCACCTGGTGAACGAGGAAGAATTCACCGAGCTCCGCACCAGTCGTAACCAATACAAAATCACGCCCGGCGAGCAACGTCACCTGGCTGCCCGGACGATCGGCATCATCGGGCTGTCGGTTGGGCATTCGGTCGCTTTGAGCATTGCCACCGAACGTACCTGCGGCAAATTGAAACTCGCTGATTTCGATACCATTGAGCTCAGCAACCTGAACAGGATCCGTACCGGCCTGCACAACATCGGCGTCAACAAATGCATTGTTACCGCCCGCGAAATCGCTGAAATAGATCCGTTTCTCGATATTGAATGCTTTCCGGAAGGCATCAGCAAGGAAAACCTCGACACTTTCCTGCTGGATGGCGGCAAGCTGGATATCCTCGTCGACGAATGCGACGACATTGGGCTGAAAATCAGCTGCCGTATCCGTGCCGCACAACTCGGCATCCCTGTGGTTATGGAAACCAGCGACCGGGGCATGCTAGATGTAGAACGATTTGACAGTGAGCCTGATAGGCCCATTTTCCACGGCTACCTGCAAGGGCTGCCATTGGAAAAATTCGACCAGATTTCCGAAGAAGACCGCCTGCCGCTCGTGCTGCGGATCGTGAATGCGATCAACGGCTCGAAACGGGGCAAGGTATCGCTCGTGGAAATCGGGCAAAGCATCGGCACCTGGCCGCAGCTGGCCAGCGCCGTCACGCTCGGCGGCGGGGTCGTAACCGACGTTTGCCGTCGGATCCTGCTCGACCAGTTCCATGAGTCAGGCAGGTATTATATCGACCTGGAAGATCTCGTAGGCGACAAATCATCCCCGGCGCAAGCCCCCAAAAGAGACAATCCATTCGCGCCTTTCGACTTGTCGGAGGCCGTTCGTATAGTTGAGTCGTTACCGGCCGCGCCGGCACATGGCATCGCTGAAAATGTGCTTGCGGAGATCGTGAAAGCGGCCTGCCAGGCACCGTCGACTGGCAACGATCAGCCCTGGAAATGGCTTTACCATCATGGCAGGCTGTTCCTTTTTCACGATCGTTTCCGCTCGTTTTCCTTCGGCGACTTCGACCAGATCGCTTCGAACATTTCTTTCGGGGCATCTTATGAGAACATATTATTAAAAAGCCACGAAGCCGGCCTGGGCGTCACGGCCGAGCTGTTCCCGCTCGGCGAGGATTCGCCGCTCATTGCCGCGATCGATTTCCTCCCGGACGCGCAAGCGGGCGAAAGCGTATACGATCCGGGCGCGGTGAACGTCATTTACGACCGCACCACCAACCGCAACCCGTCGACAGCGGTGCCGATCAGTGAAGAGGTTTTTGATCAATTGAAAGAAGCAGCCGAAAGTGTGCCGGGAGCCGCATTCCATTATTTTGCAGAGAAAGAGCAGATTATGGCCCTCGGCGGGGTCATCGGCGAATGCGACCGCGTGCGCCTGCTCAACCCCGAGGGCCATTACGACTTCGTACACCGGGAGATGAAATGGACGCCGTCCGACGCGGAACAATCGCGCGATGGTATCGATGTACGCACCCTCGGCCTGAACAATGCGCAGATCGCCGCGCTGTCGATCATCCGCGACCGTGAGATTTCACAGACATTAAAAGGAATACAAGGCGGCGGGGCGCTCGTGGATGCGGCGCTCAGGTCGGTCAGCACAGCTTCGGCGCTGGGCATGATCACCATGCCGAAATATAGTTACGAGGATTTTTTCAAGGGGGGAATTGCCATGCAGCGCCTCTGGCTTCGCGCCGAACAGTTGCAATTTGCGATCCATCCATTAATTTCCCCGTTTTATTTGTTCCCCCGCATTACAAAGGGCAACAATGCAGGCCTCGACGACGCCGAAGCAACCCGATTGCGCACATTAAGAAAGAAATTCATGGAGATGGTCCCTTATGGAGAGGACGTGGCGGAAGTGTTTTTATTTAAAATAGCGAAGGCTGAAAAGCCGGCGGTCAAAAGTTATCGGTTGCCGTTAAATGAGACACTTTTCATCGTAAACCCGTAACTGTACATGGTAGCACATATTAAAGCGTACCGTGCGCCGGACGACGTGGAAACCAGCATGCGGTATGTCGAAGGACACCGGAAAGTACTGGAAGCATATGGCGTAAAGCAGGTTACCTCGGCCACCCACACCTGGCTCGACGATCCGAACACGTATGTGATCATTGTGGAATCCGAGGACGGGAAATCCATTTACGGCGGCACGCGGGTGCAGGTGCGCTCCCCGAACCTGAAAATGCCCATGGAAGACGCGATCGCGAAAATCGACAAGAGCATTTACGGCTATGTGGATAAGATCGGGGACTACAACGTGGCCGAGTTCTGCGGACTTTTCAACTCCAAGGAGGTAGCCGGTTACGGCATCGGCAGCGTATACCTGGGTAGAACTGCCATGGCGATTGCTTCGCAAGTAGGGATCAATTACCTGATGGGCCTTTGTTCGCCGATTACCCTGGTCATCAGTCAGCGCATCGGTTTCGAGGTATTGACCGACCTAGGCAACAACGGCACATTCTATTACCCGAAAGAAGGGTTGATCGCGACCTCGCTGATCGCCCGCGACCTGAACAACCTCCCTTTCGCGACCGACGAGGAACGCGAAAAAATATTCAGCCTGAGAGCAAACCCTACCCAAACCGTCGTGGAAACCGGCCGGCGCGGGGACTTAACGATAATTTACGATATCAATAAATGGATGTAAAGGTTTACCGCGCGGTTATTGGAAGTCTTCTTTTGCTCCTGGGCGTCCTCGTTCACGCCCGTGCCGGAGAGGTCGTGTTCAACGGAAACGACGTTACCATCGGCAGGCAGGTGGAAATCATGGAGGACACCACGGCAGCCATGACGATCGACGACGTGAAAGCACGGGGCAAGTTCACGCCGAGCCAGGAGGAAACGCCCAATTTCGGGGTCAGTGCATCCACATTCTGGCTGCGGCTCAATATCAGGAACACGAGCGCCGAGGATAACGTGTTCCTGGAACTGGCTTATCCGCGCATCGAGACGGTTACCTTGTACTCGATGGAAGCCGGCAAAACCAGCGAAGAAACCATTTCCTGGAACGACCCATTCGACAAGCGGCGGGTGAAGCACCAGAACATTGTATTTAAACTCAATATCCCGCGACAATCCGCACAAACCTACTACCTGAAAATCCACGGCAGCGAGCAGCTCGTCGTCCCGCTGATCGTCCGCAGCGAGATGGGGCTCTTCCAGTTTGCATTAACCAACGAAATCATTTCCGGAATCCACATCGGCGTACTGTTTGTGATGATGTTGTACAACTTCTTCGTGTACTTCTCGATCCGTGAAAAGAGCTATTTGTATTACGTTTTATACATTCTCTTCATCGGTCTCACGCAGACGACGATTACAGGTTATACGTTCAAATTCCTCTGGCCCGACGTACCCGCCTTCAACGAATATTCGATCATCCTCTTCCCGGCATTGGCGGGCAGCTTTGCATTGATGTTTTTCCAAAACTTCCTGCATATCCGCGAGCGTTCCCTCACGAACTACCGGATTATTATGGTCATTATCGTGACTTACGGCGTGGCAGTGCTCTTCAACCTGGCCGGGTTGAGCATGGTCAGCTACCGGATCATCGACGTGCTGGCGCCATCGGCAGCCCTGTTTGCATTGGTGGTGGCATTCATCCTCTCGCTGGAAGGCTACCGCCCGGCCAAGTTCTTCCTCGTGGCGTGGTCCATGTTCCTGATCGGCATTGTGCTGTACTCGTTGCGGAACCTGAACATTTTGCCCTACAATACATTTACCAACTACACCATGCAGGCCGGTACGGCGATCGAAGTGATATTGCTTTCGTTTGCGCTGGCAGATAAGATCAACATTTTCAAGAAGGAAAAGGAAATATCGCAGGCGCAGGCGCTGCGGATTTCAATGGAAAACGAGAAGATCATCCTCGAACAGAATGCCTTCCTCGAAAAGAGCGTCAACGAACGCACGGCCGAGTTGCAATTTGCCAATACCGAGCTGAACCTGACGCTTACCAAGCTGAAAGACGCCCAGACCCAGCTCATCGATTCCGAGAAAATGGCCTCGCTCGGTCAGTTGACTGCCGGTATCGCCCACGAAATCAACAACCCGATCAACTTTGTAAGCTCAAACATCCGCCCGTTGAGACGCGACATCGACGACGTGCTCGAAATCCTCGATTCGTACGACGAGGTCCGCCATGTGGAGTCGATGGAAGGGTTGCAGAACAAAGTGAAGGAGATCGAACAGCTGAAAGACGACCTCGACCTGGATTACCTCAAAACCGAGCTCGGTACCCTGCTCAAAGGCATGGAAGATGGTGCTCACCGGACGGTCGAGATCGTAAAAGGTTTGAAAATATTCTCGCGGGTGGACGAAACCGACCTTAATCTGGTCAATGTCAATGAGGGAATCGAGTCCACACTCATTATTCTCAATTACCAGATGGGCAATTCCATTACGCTGGTCAAGGAACTGGGCAATATCCCGAGCATCGAATGCTATGCCGGCAAGCTTAACCAGGTGTTTATGAACATCCTGACCAACTCGATTTACGCATTGCAGAAGGAAAAGCACGAGAACAAAACCCCGACCATCTGGGTAAAATCATGGCTGAAAGACCCGGAAACGGTGGCGATTTCCATGCGCGACAATGGTCCGGGTATGACACCGGAGGTTCGCGCCAAGATTTTCGAGCCGTTCTTCACCACCAAGCAGGTGGGAGACGGTACCGGCCTCGGGCTTTCAATTGTCTTTAAAATTATCGAAGTTCACAGCGGTAATATTCAAGTAAACACGGAAGTTGGAGAAGGAACAGAATTTTTGATCACGCTTCCTGTTAAAAGAAAAGCACGCCCAATCCCTGATTTTCAATGAGCGAAAAAGCTATAACCATTCTGTACATTGACGACGAGGAACACAATCTGCATTCGTTCAAGGCTTCGTTCCGCAAGCAGTACGATATCACGATCACGTCCTCGGTTGTAGAAGCGGAGCAAATGCTGGAAGAAAAGGATTTCTGCATTATCCTGGCCGACCAGCGGATGCCCGTCATGACGGGCGTGCAGTTCTTTGAAAAAATCAGGATCGACTATCCGAAACCGATCCGTATCCTGATCACCGGCCACACCGACATCGGCGCGGCGATCGATGCGATCAACAAGGGGGAAGTGTTCCGGTTTATCGATAAGCCGTGGGATTACAAATATGTCGAAAATGCGATTTCCAATGCATACGACATTTACAAGACCCGTGAAGACCTCAAACAGCGTAATATCGAACTGCAGAAAGCGAACGAGGAGCTCGACAAGTTCGTGTACAGCGCCTCCCACGATCTCCGCGCCCCGCTCATGTCGGTGCTCGGCATCGTGAACCTCGCATTGCTGGAAGACGACGTGAAGTCGCAGAACGAGTACCTGGAACTGATCCGCCAGTCGGTGAAAAAGCTGGACACGTTCATTATCAATATCATCGATTACTACAAAAATGCGCGCGGCGTGCCCGTCGTGACCGATATCAGTTTCGAAGAGCTGGTCACCGAAGTGCAGGCCACCATTCAATACCTGCCCGAATACGGCAACCTGAAAATGACGACCGACATCCAGCAGGACGGCATATTCAATTCCGACGTGATGAAGCTGCGGATCATTTTCAATAACCTGATCAATAACGCGATCAAGTTCCAGGACAAGTCGAAGGCCGATCCATTCGTTCACCTGACGGTCAAATCGACGCCCTCGGAGGCCAAAATCATCGTTGCCGACAACGGAACGGGCATTAAGGAGTCGGATCAGGACAAAATTTTCAAAATGTTTTACCGGGCAGGTGCCACCAACAGCGGCTCAGGGATAGGACTTTACATCGTACACGAGGCGATCTCGAAATTGGGAGGAGAAATCAGCGTAACTTCAAAAATCGGCGAAGGTAGTATTTTTGAAATCAACATTCCTTCTATTAACAAATAAACCCGCCATGGAGCCACTGCTTAACTTCTTTTTGATAGATGACAGTTCGTTCGATCTGTTTATCTACGAAAAGCTATTGATCAAAAGCGGCATCACCCATTCAGTGAAAACCTTCAACTCGGCACGCGACGCGCTCAAACACCTCACCACACAGGGCGACGGCCTGCCGGAAACCATTATCCTGCTCGACCTGCAAATGCCGGATATGAATGGTTTCGAATTTATCGACGAATTCGACCACCTTCCCGAGCCCCTGCGGCAGAAGGTCCGGATCTTCATGCTTTCCTCCACCATCGACACCCGAGACATCGAGAAGGCCAAAGCCAGCCCGCACATCATCGACCTGCTCCCCAAGCCGCTTGAAATTCCTTTCCTGAAAAAGAAGTTGGGATTATGACAACCGTGTAGTATAATTTTTGTAGTATAATCAATTAAGTCGGCCGCCGGGCAAACTTGTAACCAAAGGCTACGGCGGCTGGTTGACCAAAAAGGCCTTTTTTGTACTATTTTGACGTACTATATATTGGACATCCCCTCTAACTGTTGATAGTCAAGCGAATAAGCTGAATTGTGAAGCGAAGCATACCTCCACAAATTGTCCTATAATGTAACAATTTGAACGGTCATTGTTATTGGCAATGAACCGGAAGTACCTTATTGTACATACATTTCCTATAAGGTTTCAAATCAATAATATAATTTTTTTAATATTAAAAGATTTTATGAAGGCCCGGGTACGTGTTTATTGCACACTGACTGACAACCAGTGTAAACCTTAACACAATGTTTTAATGAAAACGGATAGCAAAACCCTGGCCGAGATTTTGAAATTGCACGCACAGTACGTTAAAGAGGTTGAGTTCAGTGGTATCAAACCCTTGTCCATGGAGATTTACAAAACAAACTCCCACAATTTTGTACGCTGGATCCAAGACGAATTTCACCCCGGAAAAAAACTGCGCAAGGAAGCACTTTCGTAATCAACAACCAAAGCACTCATTATACTCAACGTTTTTGACGTAAGCTGCCGGTGAATGGGAACACCGGCAGCTTTTTTTGTTAAGTTTGGGTAGGAATGGGCTGCAAGCCCTGCTTAACAGAAACACGATGCTATTAACCCTTTTCAATCTGCTGAAAGGCCGCTTTTCCAAAGAAGCCATCCAGGAAGCCAAGTCCAACGAAAAAGCGATGACCCGCCAGGAAGCATTGCAGCAAATGCGTAACATCGCCAGCCGGCGATCCGAAAAAAAGAACTAGCAGCCCTGCCCGTAATAGGCATCTTTGCCGTGTTTCCGGAAATAGTGCTTGTCGCACAGGCTCTGCTTGATCGCCGCGGCGGCCGGGTTGATCTGCAACGTCAGGTAAGCCATCTTCGCGATTTCTTCCAGCACGATCGAATTATAGATCGCCTTCGCAGGATCTTTCCCCCAGGTAAATGGCCCATGGCAGGCCACCAACACCATTTCCACTTCTTCATAGCTGAGCTTTTCCTTCGCAAACAGATCGAGGATCTGGTTACCCGTCTCGTGCTCGTAGTCGCGCTCGATGGCTTCGTCGGACATGATTTCTGTCACCGGGACCGACACCGTCAGGTGGTCGGCGTGGGTCGTGCCCAGGTTCGGGATCGGGCGGATCGCCTGCGCCCATGCTACCGCGTACGTGGAATGCGTATGGCATACGCCCCCGATCGACGGGAAATGCCTGTACAGCAGCGTATGCGTTTTGGTATCCGAAGAAGGCCGCATATTGCCCTCGACAAGGATATTATCCAGGTCAACGATCACGATATCTTCCACTTTCAACCGGTGGTACGGCACCCCGCTGGGCTTGATTGCCACCACACCCGCCGAACGGTCGATGCCGCTCACATTCCCGAATGTCACGATCGCGAGCTCCTCCCGCGGGATTTCCATATTGGCCTCGTAGACCTGTTCTTTGAGATATTGATATTTCGACATGCGGGATTATCGGTAATAAGCTTCACTCCATCGCAACTCGTTTTTCAGCTGGCGCAGCGATGTATTTTTATCAATCACCACGAGTTCCACACCCACCATTTCGGCGAAAGCCTCGATATGCTCCGTCGTAAGGTTCTGGCTGAACGCCGTATGGTGCGCGCCGCCGGCATAGATCCAGGCCGCGCAGCCCGTAGCCATATCCGGCTGCGGCTTCCACAGCACGCGGGCAACGGGTAATTTCGGCAGTTGCTCGGTCGCTTCCACGGCCTCCACCTCGTTCACGAGCAGGCGGAAGCGGTTACCCATATCCACGAGCGAAACATTCAGCGCCGGACCGGCAGGAGCATTAAAAACGAGGCGTACCGGATCGTCCTTCCCTCCTATTCCCAATGCATGCACCTCCACCGAAGGCTTCCCTTTGGCAATGCTGGGGCATATTTCGAGCATATGCGAACCGAGAACAAGGTTATTGGCCGGATTGAAATGATAGGTATAGTCCTCCATAAACGAATTACCGCCCGGCAGGCCGCTGGCCATTACTTTCAATGCACGCACCATCGCGGACGTCTTCCAGTCGCCCTCGCCTGCGTAGCCGTAGCCTGCCGCCATCATGCGCTGCGAGCCGATACCCGGCAGCTGCTTCATGCCATGCAGGTCTTCGAAAGTATTGGTGTACCCTTTAAAATTGCCATTTTGGAGAAAGTATTTCAAACCCAGCTCTATTTTCGCGGCATCGCGCAATCCCTGGTGCCTGGCGCCACCGCTTTCCAGGCCGGAAGCGAGTTGGTAAGTATCGCGGTATTCGTCGGTCAATGCGGAAATTTCGTTGTCGGAAACCTCGTTGATCACCGCGACCAGGTCGCCGACGGCATAGGTATTGACGGAAAATCCGAATGTCATTTCGGCGGCCACCTTATCGCCATCGGTAACGGCTACTTCCCGCATATTATCCCCGAAACGAACGAATTTCGCACCTTTCAGGTCATGCCGGCCGGCTGCTACCCGGGCCCATTGCCCGATTTGTTCGGCTACGTCTTCCTGCTGCCAATGGCCTACGATTACCTTCCGGTTCAGGCGCATGCGCGTCATCATGAAACCGAACTCGCGGTCGCCGTGCGCCGATTGGTTCAGGTTCATGAAATCCATGTCGATATCCGCCCAGGGAATGTCACGGTTGTATTGGGTGTGCAAATGCAGCAATGGCTTTTGAAGGATCTGCAAACCCCTGATCCACATTTTGGCGGGAGAAAAAGTATGCATCCAGGCCACGATCCCAATGCAGTTGGCGGCCGTGTTGGCCTCTTGCACAATGCGATAAATCTCGTCAGGCGTTTTCACGACCGGCTTGAAAACCACACGCACCGGCACCTGCGGGGCCTGGCCGAGGTAGCGGCTGATGATTTCTGAATGTTCATCGACCTGGCGGAGCGTTTCCTCGCCGTACAAATGCTGACTTCCGGTGACGAACCAGACTTCAAACTGTTTTAAATCAAGCATCAGGTGAGTTGTAAATGTGCTTTTTGTAAAAATTCGTTTTCGATAAATTCACCTGCTTCGAGGTACTTCTGATAAAGCTGCTGGTAAATGGCCGATTGTGCCTCACGCGGCTGGTACACGGCATCGAACCCGGAACTCATCGCTTCCTGCGCGTCCTGCAAGGTAGGGTGCACACCCGCCGCCACCGCCGCGAACATGGCCGCGCCTAATGCGCAGGCCTGCTCCGACGCAGCTACCTTAATCGGCATATTGAGCACATCGGCCAGGGTCTGCATGACAAATGCCGATTTCTTGGCCACCCCGCCGATCGCGATCACCTGGTGGATCGGCACGCCTTCGCTACGGAACCGTTCAACGATCGCCTTCGAACCGTATGCCGTCGCTTCTACCAATGCCTTGAATACACGGGCGCTGTCGCTGGCGAGGTTCAGGCCCAGCAACGCGCCTTTGAGGGTATGGTTCGCATCGGGTGTACGACGGCCATTCAGCCAGTCGATGGCGATGATATCGTTTTCGGTGACAGGCAATTTCGCGGCTTGTTCGGCGAGGTGCGGGATCAGTTTCTGCGCTAGTTTCGCCGCTTCCTCCTCCCCTAGCAAGGTTCGTACGGGATCGGTGATGATTTTAGAAAACCACGCATAAATATCCCCGAACGCCGATTGGCCGGCCTCCATACCCAGCATACCCGGCACGATGGAGCCGTCGACCTGTCCGCAAATGCCTTTGATCAGCAGATGGCCCACCTCGTCGTTCGGCGCTACGAGCATGTCGCAGGTAGAGGTACCGATTACCTTGCATAATGAATACGGTTCTATCAGCGCGCCTACCGCACCCATGTGTGCGTCGAACGCGCCCACGCCGATCACGACATCGGCCGGAATGCCCAGTTTTTCGGCCCATTGTTTCGAAATGGTCCCCATCGCTTGGTCGGAAGTCTCGGTATGGGCGAAAAGCCGGTCGCGGAGGCCGTCGAGCAGCGGATCGAGCTCTTTGAAGAACGCATTGGGAGGCAACCCGTCGAAATCCTCGTGCCAGAGCGCTTTATGACCGGCGGCGCAGCGCGAGCGTTTCAGTTGCAGCGGATCGGTAATGCCCGTGAGCTCGGCGGAAATCCAGTCGCAATGCTCCACCCAGGAGTATGCTTTTTCCCGCACAACCTCATCCACACGCAGCGTGCGCAGGATTTTGGCCCAAAACCATTCCGACGAGTAAATACCGCCTACATATTTTGTAAAATCAATGTTGTAACCATGCGCGAGCCGATTGATTTCTCCGGCTTCGGCATTGGCGGTATGGTCTTTCCAGAGAATGAACATGCCGTTGGGATTCTCGGCAAATTCGGGAAGTAATGCGAGCGGCGTGCCATTCCGGTCCACAGCCACAGGCGTAGAACCGGTCGTATCCACCGAAATCCCCCTTACCCGCTCCCGCACGCCCCCAGGCGCCTGGTCCAATGCATTCCGCACGGCGCTTTCCAGACTTTCGAGGTAATCGAGCGGGTGCTGGCGAAATTGCGAAATAGCCGCATCACAATATTCCCCCCGTTTCCAGCGCGGATATTCCCGCACGGCCGTACCCACCTGTTCGCCGGTAAGCGCATTCACCACCAATGCCCTCACAGAATCGGTACCGAAGTCGATACCAATGACGTAGTCTTCTTTCATAAATGTCGGTTTAGGATGTTCTCAGACCAATTTGACGCATTTATTTAACTTATCACCTAACAAATATAAATAAATTTGTTTTTAGTGTTAGAATGACACAATTTAATTTTGAATGGGTGAATGGGTGAACGAGTGAATAGTCAGGTATAGTCTTTTGTTGTACGGCTTCGAAATAGTCATCAACCCCTCCCAACAATTCCTGACTAAGCCTGACATTCCCTGACAACACTTGACCATTCAATCATTGAGTCATTCAATCATTGAGTCATTCAATCCTCCCCTCAATTACTCTTCATCGAATCCGGCATAAAATTCCAGAACGAGTGGAACTTTGCCTTGTACTTCTCGGCGTCGAGTTTGTAGAGCGTGGCTTTTTTGGTGGTGCTGTTGTTGTTTTTGTAGCCGGTGTCGATCAGCAGGCCGGTGGATAGCAGTTTGCGGCTGAAATTGCGGCGGTCGATGGGGATGTTGTAGATCGCTTCGTAGAGCTTCTGGAGCTGTGGGATCGTGAAGCGCTCGGGCAGGAGTTCGAAGCCGATCGGATGCAGGGCGGCATTGTATTTGAGGTGCTCGATCGCCCGGGCCACCATTTGTTCGTGGTCGAAAATGAGTTGGGGACGGGCATCGAGGGTGATCCAGGAGGCGTTGTGGCTTTTGACGGCCTCCGAGTCGTGATCGTCGATGTTGATCAGCGCAAAAAACACGACCGATACCGTCCGCTCGCCGGGGTCGCGATCGGCTTTGCCGTAAGTTTCGAGCTGTTCCACATAAATGTCTTTCAGGCCCGTTAGATTGTACAGAATCCGCACGGCACCGTCGTGAAGGTCCTCATCCGCATTCACGAAACCGCCCATGAGCGACCATTTGCCTTTTTCGGGCTCGAAATTTCTTTTAATCAGTAACAGCTTGATATCCTTGCCATCAAAGCCGAAAATTATGCAGTCGATCGCCACGAGAATCCGCGTGGCCTGGGGATAGTTGTTCATTTAATATGGCGTCGTAGATGTGTTCGTCGGTTACAAAATTTTCCCGCAGTTGGCCCCGGAAATTGTTATGTTTATGTTAAGAAAGTAAAAAAAAGAATGAGATTACTTAATCTGTTTAAAGAGTCAAGTCACAAATTTAAGTACGAATTTTGTACCGCTCCTCAGCGAAAATAATCAGATTATTAATAGGCTATCTTCATGATGAACAACTTTTACGCTACCTGTTCCGATGAAAATATCCTTGCGTTGATCAGCGAACAGGACGATGAGCTGGCCTTTGCGGAGCTGTACGACCGCTATTTCAAGACGCTGTTCAACTACGCCTATTCGAAGGTCAACGACCGGTTCACGGCGCAGGAAATCGTTCAGGAACTCTTTGTCAGCCTCTGGCAGCAGCGCAGGCAAAACCGGGTCGAATGCGGCCGCTCATTCTTGTTTACAATTGCCAAACGGCTGATCATATCTTTCTACCGGAAAGAATACACCCGCCAGCATCACTATGGGCAATGGGAAATCCAGCGCAGTGAAACGTCCGACCTCGCCGACCAGCCTACCCTTGCCTCCGACCTTCAGAACCGCTACGAAGAGGGCCTGCATTTACTTTCCCCCAAATGCCATGAAGTTTTTGTGATGAGCCGGCAGGGCTTTTCCAACAAACAGATCGGCGAGCAGCTCGGCATTTCTGAAAAAACCGTAGAACAGCACATTACCAAGGCGTTACGCATCCTCAAAGCGCATTTGAAAGAGCATATGATCTGCGCGCTCCTCCTTTTTGCTACTTTTTAAAAAAATTTTCAGAACCGACTAAGGGTACCCTTTCCGGCGCGCGACTTCTGGGTTGACAACATCCCCGATCTCATGAAGCCAAACGGTATTCCGCCCGCATTGCTCGAAAAATACCTGTCCGGTGAATGCACCGACGCAGAAAAAGAACTTGTAGAAACCTGGTACGCGTCGCTGCGAGGCGAAACGCGTTACCTGGATCACCTACCCGATGCGGAACAGGAAGAAATTCGGCACAAGACATTCGGGAATATCCGGCAGGAGCTGAACATGGCCGAGGAAAAAACGGTACGGCACTTTCCGTGGCGCTGGCTGACGGGCATTGCCGCGTCGATCGCGCTTGTGCTGGGCGTGTACCTGGCCACGCAGCTGAAAAAAACACCGGTGGCCACCGTTTCGCAGCAGCTCGAAAAACGGCAACCCTCGGAGCTCGTCCGATTTGAAAATACCGAAGAGCGGATCGTCAAACACCGCCTGCCCGATAACAGCTCCGTCGCCATGCACCCGCACGCCGTAGTCACCTACCCTGCTGCATTCGACGCAAACCAGCGGCTGGTAACATTCTCCGGGGAAGGTTTTTTTGATATACAAAAAGACAAAAAACGACCATTCTACATCCAGAGCGGCGAAATGGTGATCAAAGTGCTCGGTACCAGCTTCAATGTGAAGGCGCCGCAGAACCGGAAGGTTTTTCAGGTGGATGTCGTGACGGGTACCGTCGAAGTGCGGACTTACGCGGAAACAAAACAATCGCAGCAGGTGATCCTGAAACCGCAGCAGCAGGCATTGTTCGAACTGGATTCGAAGCGGTTAATTTCCAAAACATTGACCAGCCAACCCAAAAAAGAGCTTTTCGAACCGGTCACCATCGTGTTTGAAGAAACACCACTGGATAAAGTAATCGAACAGCTGGAAAAGCGCTTTAACGTATCGATCCATTTGACAAACCCAGGCCTGGCCAAATGCGGGCTCACGGCCAATTTCGAGTCGCAGGCATTCCCGAGCATTCTCGAAATCCTCTGCACTTCCCTGGAAGTAACTTACACCATATCAGGCAATAACATCACCATCAGCGGCGAACCATGTGAATAAATCCGTATACCCACCCATGAACTTATGAACCCGTCCGTACCACCGTAAAAAAGGCCGGAAGTGTACCACCACTACCCGGCCCGAAATGCCATCCTTTGTCTTCGTACCACCGTTTCAAAAGGATGTTTTATCCAATAGTGCCTAACCATCAGACAATCAAAATTATGCAAAAAACAGTACGTAACAAGCCGGTAGACTGGCGAAAAATTATGCGCATTGGACTGCTTCAATGGATTCTTGCCGTCTCGCTCGCAGCCGGCAGTTATGCGAAGGAAACTGCGGCCCAGTCTGTGCTGAGCAAAGACATGACGCTCACGCTCCGCAATGTTTCGCTCAAACAGGCCCTGAATGAGATCCAGGCCCGTGCCAATACCCGCTTCGTTTACAGCAGCCGGGTTTCCGTAAAGGAAAACGTGACGATCGATGTAAAAAACCAGAAGCTGTCCAGGGTACTTGATGCATTGCTGGCGCCCCGGGGGATCAATTACAAGGTGATCAACAACCAGATCGTGCTCGCCAAAACACGCGTAAGCCGGGAGGAATCGGTGATCCCCGAACTGGAAGAGAAACTGCAACAATATGTTTTGCCGACGGAAATCCAGTTGCGCGGGACCGTCTCGTCGTCCGACGGGCAGGGTACGCTACCGGGCGTAAGCATCGTCGTGAAGGGCACCTCGCAGGGAACCACTACCGACGGCAACGGAAAGTTCGAAATTACGGTGCCGAATGTGGAATCGGCGTTGGTATTCAGCTTTGTAGGTTATGTGTCGCAGGAAATCGTTGTAGGTAACCGCACCGAAATCAATGTGACTTTGCAGGCAGATAACAAGGCATTGTCGGAGCTGGTGGTGGTAGGTTATGGTACGCAAAAACGCGTGAACCTCACCGGCGCGGTTTCGCAGGTACAATCCAAAGATCTGGAAAACAGGCCTTTGAACAATATGTCGCAAATCCTGCAAGGCATGGTCCCCAACCTGAACATTACATTCAGCACGGGTCAGCCAGGCAAGGGCGGTTCACTCAACGTACGGGGGGAAACTTCCGTGAATGGCGGGTCGCCGCTTGTGCTCATCGACGGTATCCCCGGCGATATCAACCGCATCAACCCCGGCGACGTGGAATCGGTATCGGTGCTGAAAGATGCCGCAGCCTCGGCCATTTACGGTGCACGCGGTGCATTCGGGGTGATTTTGGTCACGACCAAAACCGCCAAGAACGGAAAGACCACCGTTTCGTACAGCAACAACTTCGGCTGGTCGAAACCGACGATCAACACCGATTTCATGACCAACGGTTATGATTATGTCAAAATCAACGACGAGGCATTTGTCCGCGCCACGGGTAACAGCTATACCCGCTATTCGGAGGAAGATTACAAGGAAATCGAAGCGCGCCGTTACGACAAAACCGAAAACCCCGCCCGTCCGTGGGTGGTGGTGAAGAATGTGAATGGCAAGGACATTTACAACTACTACGGTAACTACGACTGGTGGAATACGATCTTCAACATGAGCCAGCCGTCGCGCCAGCATAACCTGAACCTTTCGGGTGGTACCGACAAGATCAACTATTTCCTGTCGGGCTCGGTGTTCGAAAAGGATGGTATCATGCGCATCAACACGGATAAATTCACGTCCTACACATTGCGCAGCAAGATCAACGCGCAGCTTACTCCGTGGCTGAAAGTGAGCAATAATACCATGTATTTCGACTCGAAATACAAATATCCGGGCCTGGAAGGCGGCGCCAACTCCAACTTCGTAGCCATTACCGTGCATGCATTGCCTATTTACGCCCCGCGTAACCCGGACGGCACGCCGACTTACAATACATTAAAAAACAACTACTCGATCGGCGACGGGTTGTTCGCAAACCTGCTGAAAGGCGTAGCGGGCGGCGAGCAGAAAGTACACGAGCTCACGACGATCAACACGATAGAAATGAACCTGGCCAAAAACTGGAATTTGACGGCCAATCATTCTTACTCATTCTACATCACCGACGACTGGTACCGCTCGGCCGTGGCCACCTACTCGATCCAGCCCGGTATCATGACGACGGTGCCCAACTACAATACCGATCAGCTGAAGAAGACCTTCTGGTTCGATCCGCAGAATGTCGTGAACGTGTTCTCGTCCTACAACCACACATTCGGCAAGCATTATGTGAGTGCCACCGCGGGTATCAACTACGAAACGCGCAAGCACCAGGTGTTGGCCGGCTCACGTAAAAACCTGCTTTCGGAGAGTCTCAACGACCTGAACCTCGGCACGGGCGAGCAGCTTTCTGGCGGCGGCGCCTACCAGTATGAGCTTTTCGGTGCATTCTTTCGCGCCAATTACGACTACCAGGGCAAATACCTGCTCGAAGTGAATGGACGCTATGACGGCACTTCCCGTTTCGGCACGAGCAAGCGTTTCGGCTTCTTCCCGTCGGTGTCCGCCGGATGGCGTTTGAGCGAGGAGAATTTCTTCGAAACGGCACGCAATGTCGTGAACAACCTGAAAATCCGTGCCTCCTACGGTACATTGGGCAACCAGCTGCCGCCACGTTTCAACGACAACCCGAGCTCGGCCAGCTTCTATCCCTATGTCCCGATGATGCCGACGGCGCAGTCGAGCTGGATTACCAATGGCCAGAAGCTGCAATATGTGAGCAGCCCGTCCCCTATTTCGGCAGGACTGACCTGGGAATCGGCCACGACGTCCAACATCGGTCTGGATGCGACCCTGCTGAAAAACCGTTTGAACCTTTCGTTCGACGGATACATCCGCAAGACTACCGACATGCTCATTCCGGGGCAGGTATTGCCGCTCGTTTACGGTGCTACCGTGCCTACCCAGAATGCGGGTGACTTGCAAACGAAAGGTTTTGAATTGTCGATCGCCTGGGCCGATATGTTTAAAGTGGCCGGCAAGCCGCTCAGTTACAACGTGTCCTTCATTGTTTCGGATTCGAAATCCAAAATCACCAAATACGACAACCCGAACAAGGTGCTTTCGAGCCCTTACGTAGGCCAGACCATCGGTGAAATGTGGGGTTACTCCATTGAAGGCATGTTTAAATCCGACGAAGAGGCGCAGGCTTACAAAGTAGACCAGGCGATCGTGAACAAGCAGCGCCTGAGCGCGCCAGGCGATTGGAGCAAACTTCGCGCGGGCGACCTGAAATTCATCGACCTGAACGGCGACGGCAAAATCGACCAGGGCGCCAACACGCTGGCCGACCACGGCGATTTGAAAATCGTGGGTAACAACCGCGTCCGTTTCCGCTACGGGATCAACCTGGGCGCCTCATGGAACGGTTTCGACATTTCGGCACTCGCACAAGGCATTCTGCGCAGAAACTGGTACCCCGGTGCCAACGCGGACAAGTTCTGGGGCCCCTATTCACGTCCTTACTATTCATTTATTCCAAAAGATTTCGGCAACGATATCTGGACGCCTGAAAACCCGAATGCCTATTTCCCTGTGCTGAGAGGTTATACTGCATTGAATGGCGGCGGGGACCTGAATGCGGTAAACGACCGCTACATGCAGAACGTGGGTTACCTGCGCCTGAAAAATGTCGTGATCGGCTACACAGTGCCCGAGCGCATCAGCAAGATGATCCGCGTTCCGAGAGCGAGGATTTATGTGAGCGGCGAAAACCTGCTTACCTACACCCCGCTCCGCTCGAAGTACATCGACCCGGAACAGTTCGACGGAGACGGTACCAACGGCCGTACTTACCCATTGTCGAAAACCATTTCAGCCGGTCTTAACCTGACATTCTAAAATTCCGATGAAAAAAATACTTAGCATTATCGCCATTTCCCTGGGCCTTATGGCTTGCGATCTGGACCAACTCCCGCAGGACGCCATTTCGCCGGAGACTTTCTTCAATACCGAAAACGACCTTTTGCTGTATACCAACTCGTTTTACAATGCGATGCCTTCAGCCGAGGATGTGTACAACGAGGATGTGGACAATATCGTTAAAACCAGCCTGCGCGACGAGTTGCAGGGCACACGCGTGGTGCCTACGAGCGGCGGCGGCTGGGCATGGGGTAATTTGCGGAATATCAATTATTTCCTGGCCAATTCCGGCAAATGTCCCGACAAAAAAGCCGTAGCCAAATACAATGGCCTCGCGCGCTTCTTCCGGGCCTATTTCTATTTTGGAATGGTAAAAAGATTCGGCGATGTGCCCTGGTACTCGACCACCATCGAGCTGGAGGACCAGGCCCTGCTCACCAAAGCCCGCGACCCGCGCACACTCGTCATGGACTCGGTAATGGCCGATATCGACTACGCGATCGCCAACCTCGACGCGAGCCGGCAGGTAACGACCATTACAAAGTACACGGCACTCGCCTTGAAATCGCGCATCGGCTTGTATGAAGGTACGTTCCGCAAATACCACCCGGAATTCAACCTCCCTAATGCCGACAAATTCCTCGATGCCTGCGTTACGGCTTCCGAAGACCTGATGAAAAACAGTGGCTACTCCATTTACAAAGCCACGCCGACAACCGCTTACATGAAGCTGTTTTCGTCCGACAATGCCATCCCCGACGAGGTGATCCTGGCCCGCGATTTCAGCGACGAATTGCAGGTGTACCACAACCTGAACTACTACACGATGACGGCTTCCTACGGCCGTCCGGGCTTGGAGAAAAAGCTCGTGAACAGCTACCTCATGGCCGACGGCACACGTTTCACAGACAAGAAAGGTTACGAAACCATGCAGTTTTATGACGAAGTTCAAAACCGCGACCCGCGCCTGGCGCAGACGATCCGCACACCGGGATATACGCGGATTGGCGAAAATGCCCAGCTCGTGCCGGAATTCGGAGCGACGGTGACGGGCTACCAGCTGATCAAATTCGTGTCGGCGCCCAAATGGGATACCTTCTCGAAAGACATCACCGACATGCCGATCTTCCGCTATGCCGAAGTGCTGCTGAACTACGCCGAAGCCAAAGCCGAAAAAGGCACATTGACCCAGGCTGACCTCGACCTCGCCATTAAACCGATCCGCGACCGCGTAGGCATGCCGAACATCAATATGGAACAGGCCAATGCAAACCCTGACCCTTACCAGGCCGCGCAATACACGCAGATCAGCGGCAAAAACCTGGGCGTGATCCTCGAAATCCGGCGCGAACGCCGCATTGAGCTGGTAATGGAAAACTTCTTCCGCTGGGACGATATTATTCGCTGGAAAGAAGGGCAGGCTTTGACCAAACAATACAAAGGCATGTACTTCCCGGGCCCCGGCTCGTATGACCTCGACAAGAACGGCACGATCGACGTGGTGATTTACGACGGCACCAAGCCCGATATCAAAGGTGCGCAGTTGCTGAAACTGGGCAGCGATGTGTCGCTGGAAAATGGCGCCAAGGGTGGAAACATTATCATCAATGGTCATATTACCAAGAAATTCGTCGAGAACCGGGACTACCTTTACCCGATCCCCAAGCAGGAGCGCCTATTGAACACCAACCTGACGCAAAACCCTAACTGGGAATAATGCATTATCCGACTGTTCCTAACCCTTAATTTTATGCTTTCAGACAGAAGGTCGTTTTTGGAGAAAATGTCCCGGATCGGGGCGCTGAGTTTGTTACCAATGGCCAGCTCGCAGGCTGCGAATACGGCCGGCGCGCCAGTGACCGAAGAGAAAAACCATTTCGTAGCGGGCCCCTATTTGCAGAATATGGGCTCCAACGAGGTCACGATCATGTGGATCACCCATAAAAACTGTTTCAGCTGGGTGGAATACGGTGCGGGCACTTACACGAGCAAGCGCGAATTCGGCTATAACAATGGGCTCATCGAGGCGAACAACCGCATTAACAAGATCACCCTGACGAACCTTACGCCCGGTACCGAGCACAAATACAAGATCGTGTCCACCGAAGTGCTGGGTTACAAAGGTTCGAAGGTCGAGTTCGGCGAGACGATCGCCAGCCCCCTATACGGTTTCAAAACCTGGGGGCAGAACGAAGACGAGTTCAAAATGGTGGTGTTCAATGATATCCACGACCGTCCGCAGATCATCCCCCAGCTTTTGTACCGTCATGGCTATACGGGTAATACCAAAGATTACGATTTCGTTGTATTCAACGGAGACTGTTTCGACTGGGTTACCGAGGAGCAGCAAATGGTGGATCATCTGATCAAGCCATCGGTCGATATTTTCGCGACGGAATTTCCCTTCCTGCTCACCCAGGGAAACCATGAGTGCCGGGGCAGCTTCTCGCGGCACATTCCCGGGTATTACGCCTATCCCGACAACAAGTATTACTTCTCGTTCACCCGCGGGCCGGTGCACTTCATCGTGCTGGATTCGGGCGAAGACAAAACCGACGACAGCGTCGAATACGGCGGGTTGTCGGCATTCGACCGTTACCGGGAAGTGCAGAAGAAATGGCTGGAAAAGGAAATCGAATCGCCGGAGTTCAAGAAGGCGGATTTCCGGGTGCTGCTGATCCACATTTCGCCCTACCATTCGGGCGACTGGCATGGGACATTGCATTGCCGGGCATTGTTCGGGCCGATTCTGAACAAGGCTAAAATCGACCTGCAAATTTCCGGGCACACGCACCGGTACATGACGCACGAGCCCGACGCCGACCATAACTGGCCGATCGTTATCGGCGGCGGTCCGCTGGAAGGCAAACGGACGCTCATCAAGCTCCACGCCACGCGCAAGCAGCTCGATCTGAAAATGATCCGCGACGACGGCGAGCTCGTAGGCAAGTTCCTGATCGCTAAGAAAAACAAGTAATTGCAGCCAGACGGCGGGAGGTACCCACACTTCCCGCCGCTTTTTTTGTAACTCAAAATATTATCCCAACATTAAATCAGCCGGCTGCTGCGGCGCCGGATTTTGGGCAACAAAGAAAAATGGTACATTTGCTTTTGCACGTAACCCATTTTTCGTGGAACAGGATCCGGTACTTTGGCAAAAGTTCAGGGAAGGCGACCCGCTTGCCTTTGAGCAGCTTCTGCGCAGCTACTACCGGCCCCTCTTCGATTACGGACGCCGGTTCATCAGCGACCGCGACCAGCTGAAAGACATCGTGCACGATCTCTTCCTGCATTTGTGGGAACGCCGCGAGTACCTCGGCAAAACCGACCAGATCAAACCTTACCTGCTGACCAGCCTCCGCAACCGTATTTTTAAGAACACAAGCCGGCAGGAATCACGGCCGGAGTTGTTCCTCGCTATCGAGCACACGCCCGAAGATTTTCACGAGACCGCCCATTCCATCGAAAGCGAGCTGATACTGACCGAATTCGCAGCCGAAAAACTATCGCGCATCCAGCATATTATCCAGTCGCTCACGCCGCGCCAGCAGGAGATCATCCACTTGAAATTCTATCAGGACCTGTCCAACGAGCGCATTGCCGAAATCCTCAACATTTCCCGCCCTGCCACGGCTAACCTGCTTTACGAAAGCCTCAAAGTTTTCCGCGAAAAATGGCTGCTGCTCGCCGGAATGCTCTTGCTTCTCCTCGTAAAAGGGAGTTGAATCCG
Organism: Dyadobacter beijingensis DSM 21582; assembly: GCF_000382205.1. Classification (GTDB taxonomy): domain Bacteria; phylum Bacteroidota; class Bacteroidia; order Cytophagales; family Spirosomataceae; genus Dyadobacter; species Dyadobacter beijingensis. The sequence continues at coordinate 1,092,090 of NZ_KB907786.1, read as the reverse complement.
TTTTTTCAAAATTTTTTCCGCATTCTTCCATGATCCTGGCGGCACCGGTGGATTATACTTATAGAACACCATTCAACCACCGCCAATGCATCCATTTTACCACTACAATCTGGAAGATTTCCTGACTGACGACGATTTCAGGTTGTGGGTAAAAAACGGCCAGCCCCGGAATGATTTCTTCTGGGCCAAACTCCGCTCCGAATACCCGGAGAAAGCATTACTCATGGATCAGGCCGCCGAGCTGATCCTGACCTGGGAAAAGCAGCCCAGCGACCTCACCCACGAAGAGCTCGACCATGAAGTAAACCGTATTCTCAACGAATCCATCCGCACGGTAACTGCCCGGAAAACCGGCACGATCCAGCTCCGCTGGTGGTACGCGGCCGCAGCCGTGCTGGTGCTGGTGGGCATCGGCTGGCTCATCTCCGGCGACGGCTTTTCATCCAACGGCGGTTTCACGTATAAACGCTACGTTTCCGCGTCGCCGGTCCCGCTGAAAGAAGTGGTGAACCAGGGCCGGAAAGCGATGGAAATCAGCCTGCCCGACGGCAGCGAAATCAGGCTGATGCCCCATGCAGCCGTCAGTTACGCCCCGGATTTTACCAGAAACCATAAGAGGGAAGTGTACCTCTCGGGTGAGGCGTTTTTTGAGGTAAAAAAAGACAAGGCCAACCCGTTTTTCGTGTACGCCAATGACCTCGTGACGCGGGTGGTAGGGACCAGTTTCACCATTAAATCCGATGCCGGACGTGTGGAAGTGATCGTGCGCACGGGCAAGGTGGCGGTCATGCACGCCAAAGACCTCACCGGCGATGAGCCTGCCAACAAGATACCAGGCAATGCGATGCTGCTCACCCCGAACCAGCAGGTCGTCTTCACCGCCGACCGGCCCATGATGGCCCGGAGCATTACCGAAAACCCGGTTGCGATTGCACACCCGGCCGTGAAACCGGATTTTACATTTGACAATCAGCCGGTTGGGGAAGTTTTCAGATTGTTGCAGGAAACTTACGGGATACCCATTTTGTACGATTCGGCACGGCTCGAAAACTGCTACCTGCGCGTGGCGCTGCGCGACGAGCCATTTTTTGACAAGCTGGGAATTATCTGCTCTACCATCGAAGCGAGCTACCAGGTAACTGACGGACAGGTCGTTATCACGGGGCAAGGCTGCGAATAAACCACGTTGTTCCTCTCACCTAAAACCCAACCCGACCGACCGTATGGCAAAACGTTGACCCCCAGATTCATTAAAAAGCCGGCAATGATTGCAGCATTACCGGCCTGATTCTCCCGGTTCATTTCAGACAAAAGGACAGTTCCGCCAAAATCGGAGCACGGGAGGGCTTTGTCCAGAATTCATCAAAACCATTCCAATTTATGAAAAAATGTAGTCGACCACTAACGTACCTGGTGACTGTGATGAAAATTACATGCATACCATTTTTACTGACATTGGTGTTCAGCACCCTGTCGATCGCCAGCAATGGCCTCGCCCAGGAGCTGCTGCAGCGCTCCGTAACCCTGAAAGCCGAGCGGCAGGAACTGCGCCAGGTGCTCACAAACCTCGAAAAATCGACCGGCGTGCGGTTTTCTTACGTGCCTTCGCTCGTGCGCAACCAGAAGGTAAGCGTGACAGCCGAAAACCAGCGCCTCTCCACGGTGCTCGACCAGCTGCTGGCACCGCTGAATATCCGGTATTCGGTTTCCAAAGAATACATTATCCTTAACCGCAAACAGCAGGCCAAAGCTTCCGGCGATGACGACACGGGCCTGCTCGATACCTTCGAGGAAGCTCCGGCCGATCGCATCCTGCGCGGAAAAGTGGCCGCCTCGGACACCAAAGAGGCATTGCCGGGCGTGAGCGTCGTCGTAAAAGGTTCTCAGCGTGGTACGTCCACGGAGGCGGACGGTTCATTCGAAATCGAAGTGCCGAATGGCGACGCCCAGCTGATTTTCAGCTTTGTAGGCTACATTGCCCAGGAGGTGAATGTGGGAAACCAGTCGGAGCTGAACGTAACACTGCTTTCGGACACGAAATCGTTACAGGAAGTGGTGGTTATCGGTTATGGAACGGTGAAGAAGGCTGATTTGTCGGCATCGGTAGCGACCGTTCCCGATATGGAGCAGATCAAAAACCGGCCGGTACTGAACGTGGGCAGCATGATCCAGGGCAAAGTGGCGGGCGTGACGGCGATCAGCAATGGCGGTCACCCGAACCAGACACCGAACATCACCATCCGCGGGACCGGCTCGCGCGGGGGTGAAAGCGTGCTTTACGTGGTAGACGGCGTGCCGAATGCGCCTTATAACCCGGCCGATATTGAATCCATTACCGTATTGAAAGATGCGGCTTCGGCGGCGATTTACGGTGCATTCTCCGGCTCGGCGGGTGTTATCCTCATTACCACGCGCCAGGCATCCCAAGGCAAGCCGAGCATCGAGTACAATGGCTTTATGGGAATGAAACAGGCGTGGAAATTGCCGCAATCGCTGAATGCACAGGACGAAGCAAGGGTTTCGAACCTGGCTTACACCAATGCAGGCCTCGCCCCGCTCGACGGCTGGGATGCCTCCAAAAACCCCTACGCCCAGGTAACCCGCACCGACTGGATCGACGAAATCTTCCGCACGGGCCTCATTCAGCGCCATAACCTGAGCTTCAATGCGGGTACCGACAAGTTTTCGACGCTTTTGCAAGGCCGCTACGAGCGCGACGAGGGTACGCTCATCAACACCTACGCGCAGAATTTGTCCGTCCGTTTCAACGCGATGTACAAGTTCACCGACAAGATCAAACTCCGCCAGGAGCTTTTTTACAATAACAATGACAACCGCGGCACCGAAACAACCAGCGGTTACAGCGGTACCGTGCTTTCGGCCATTTACATGCCGCGCTCGGCCGCGGCCTATTATGAAGACGGCAGCTTTGGCGGCGTAGGCCCGCGCGACTCGCAATACCTGGGTATCCACGGCGACGCGATCAGCCCCGTCGGCACACTGCTGCGCAACCGTCCCTACAACAAAAGCAACGATATGCAGTCGGTCACGGAGCTCAGCTATTCCGACATTATCCCCGGCCTGAGCTTCCTCACGCGTTTTAGCTACCGGCAGAACAGCTCGCTCTGGAAGAGCTTTGATCCCAAAAGAACAGAGCCCGGCAAGCCGAACAACCAGAATACCCTCTCCTACTCGACCAACCGCGGATACCACTGGATTTGGGAAAATACCGCGAACTATTCCCGCGTATTCGGCCGTCATAACGTAGGTGCGATGGCTTCGATGACCGCCCAGGAGAACGGCAACCGTAATTTCAGCATTGCCGCACGCGGTTTCGAAAACGAAGCGGATTGGGCGCAATTCTTCGTGAATGCCTCCATTTTTGACCAGAACCGTCCCGGCGACGACGAGTGGAAAGACCGCAATGCGTCGTACGTAGGCCGTTTGTCGTACAGCTGGGCCGATCGTTATTTCGTGACGGCCAGCTACCGTTACGATATCGCCGGCCGCCTCGCCGAAGGTTACCGCGCCAAAGGCTATCCCGGCTTTACCGGCGCATGGAAAGTGAGCTCGGAGCCATTCTTCAATGTAAAAGGGCTGGATTTGTTCAAACTCCGCGCGAGCTGGGGCCGCATCGGGAACATTGGTTCCATCGGGCGGTACTATGGCTATCCTAACCTGACGCCGAACAATACCTACCAGATCGGTAACGGCGCGCCGATCAGCAATGGTTTGTACGTCAGCTCACGGTTCAACCCTGAACTTTCGTGGGAAACCTCGCAGCAAACCGATTTTGGCGTGGATATCAGCCTCCTGAAAGAGAAGCTTACCATTACGGCGGATTATTTCAATAAACTGACTTACGACCTGATCAAACAGCAGGATACCGAATGGACGAACACCAATGGCTACGGCGCACCCTTCATTAACCAGGGCAAAATCCGCAACACCGGCTTCGAATTCGCAGCCAGCTGGCGCGACCACGTCGGCGATTTCGGCTACGAGATCGGGGGCAATTTCGCTACCCTCAAAAACCGGGTGGACTATATCGACGAGAATCCGAATTCGGTATGGGTGCATAACGATGCGTGGAGAAGCATCCTGGTACCATTCCGCTCGACGGTCGGCCAGCCCTATTTCTCTTACTGGCTGATCAAAAATGCGGGTATTTTCCAAACCGACGAAGAAGCCGCAGCATACGTAGGCCCTGCCGGCGGCCGCATTCAGCCGAATGCCAAAGCAGGCGACCTGAAATTCGTGGACGAGAACAACGACGGCAAGATCGACGACAGCGACCGCGTGTACATGGGCAATGCATTCCCGAAAATCACCTACGGCATCACCGCGAATGCGAACTGGAAAAACTTTGATTTCAGCGTATTCTTCCAGGGTGTAGGTGGTGTGAAATTGTTTAATGCATTCAAACAATCGACGCTGAACGGTGCCGAGCAGGGCTATAACCGCTGGGATAAGATCCTCGACGCCTGGTCGGAAACGAACCGCGGTTCGGACATCCCCAAAATACGTGCGAACGACCCCAACAAAAACTTCGCGACGAACTCCGATTGGTACCTGGAAAACGGCAATTACCTGCGATTGAAAAACCTGATCATCGGGTACACCTTCCCGACCAAACCCGGCAAGCCGAGCCTGCGCGTGTATCTGAGCGGCGATAACCTGCTCACATTCACCAAATATTCCGGTATGGACCCCGAGATCGGCAGTCAGCTTATCGACGGACGCTATACGGCCCCAGGCCTCGATGGCGGCCAGTACCCGGTGGCGAGAGTGTATTCAGCCGGTGTAAAACTCAAATTCTAACAGCCAGATTTTGACCAAACAAAGACTTCGATTTATGAAACATATCATTAAAAATGCGGGTCTGGCCATTGTGATGGCTATCGGCGCATCCGCTTGCAACGAATCCTGGGTGGATACCAAGCCGAACGGCTCCCCTACCACCGCCTTCTTCTGGAAAAGCGATGAAGACGTAAACAAGGCCGTGGCCGCCATGTACGCACCTATGGGCTACGAAAATACCTGGGGCCGTAACCTGTTCTGGATGCAGAATGCGAGCGACGATATCGTGACCGGCCGCGTACGTGCGGAAAGCGATAATATCAAGAATTTCAACATTACCGGCCGCGAAGGTTCCATTGCCAACTGCTGGAACGACGTGTATTGGATGCTGAACAAGGCCAACCAGGTAATCCAGGGCGTTCCTACCGCGACCGGCGTGTCGGATGCCGTGAAGAACCGCGCATTGGGCGAGGCGTATTTCATCCGCGGGTTTGCCCACTTCTGGCTCGCGTACTCGTGGGGGCACAAAGACCTCGGCGTTCCGTTCGACGGTCCGGAAAATGCGGAATTCGGCAAGCGCATTCCGCCGCAGCTGCCATCCGTAACGGACAACTACGCGCAGATTATCAGCGATTTACAGAAAGCCGCCGACCTGCTGCCGTTGTTCCAGACTTACGGCACCGCCGACCAGGGACGCGCGCACAAAGCCGCTGCCTGGGGTTATATGGTGAAAGCCTATGCTTATTGGGCGCAGTATGACGCTTCGAAATGGGCATTGATCCCCGACCTGGCCGACAAGATCAAAAATGAAGGCGGCCGCGCGCTCGTGACGGGCAAAGCAACACCTGCGGCGAATTATCAGGCGGTATTTACCATTGAAAACAACTGGACAAGCGAGTACATCTGGTCGGTCAACTCCGGCATCCAGGGCGGTTCGATCTTCCCGGGCGTGGCATTGGAGAACAAAGGATGGGGTATTTTCAATGGCTGGGGCTATTTCCAGCCTACGGAGGAGTTGTATGACGAATACGAAGCCAAAGACCCGCGCCGCGAGGTGACGATCCTGAAATTCGGGGACAAGTTTACTTATTTCGGTAAAGAACGCTCCTACTTCTCGACCAACAGCCTTTCGGGCTTTCAGATCCGCAAGTATATGGAGCCGTACAGCTACGGCAGCAACGAGAATGCAGGCAGCAACCTGATGATCAACCAGAATGGCGACGGCCCATCGACACGCCTCAACCTGCCTTTGATGCGCTATGCGGAAATATTGCTCTTCAAAGCGGAGGCATTGATCAAACAAGGCAAAAATGCGGAAGCCGCGGCGCCATTGAACGAAATCCGCGCACGCGTAGGGCTGGCGCCGATCGCCTCGCCGACATTGGCTGACCTCAAACATGAACGCCGCGTGGAACTCGCCTGCGAATGGACCGACCGCCTCGCGGACCTGAAACGCTGGGGCGATTACGACAAGATCAACATGCCGCTCCACGGCCGAATCCACGACAACAAAACCGACCCCGCTTCGGCTTACAAAATCCTGGAAATATGGCCGGCACGGAAATTCGACCCGGCCAGGCATATGGCGTGGCCGATGAACCCCGATGAAATTTCACGCAGCAACGGGGCTTACCGGCAAACGCCCGGCTGGTAAACTTCCACGGCATGGTGAATTTTCATCATGAGTTAATATTAAACGCATATTTTTGGCGCGACAACAGGAGACCCTTCGGGGTCTTTTGTTTTATAGTTAATCAATCATTTTTTATACAATGAAAAAAATTGCCCTTTACCTGCTGGCACTGGTGTCGACCGCAACGGCGTCCTTTGGCCAGAAAACCGCAACTTTTAATGTAGGTTCCTACAACCTCCGTTACAACACGCCCAACGACGGCGTAAATGCCTGGCCTAACCGCAAGGAAAATGTGAAAGGACTTGTCCGTTTCCATGAATTCGACATTTTCGGCGTGCAGGAAGCGCTGGTAGGCCAGCTGAAAGACGTGGCCGAGCTGCCCGAATTCGCCTACTACGGCAAAGGCCGCGACGATGGCAAGGAAGGCGGCGAGCATTCAGCCATTTTTTACAAGAAAGACCGTTTCAAATTGCTCAAATCCGGTGATTTCTGGCTGAGCGAAACACCCGACAAGCCCGGCCTGGGCTGGGACGCGAAATGCTGTAACCGCATTTGCTCGTGGGGCCAGTTCGAAGATTTAAATACCAAAAAGAAATTCTACTTTTTCAACGTCCACTTCGACCACCAGGGCGTGGAAGCACGCCGCCAGTCGGGGCATTTGATGGTGAAAAAGATCAAAGAAATTGCAGGCAACAGCACCGCCATCCTCACCGGCGACTTCAACTCGACGCCGGGCACCGAGCAGATGAAAACCATCGCCGGCCTGCTGAACGACACGCATAATGTAACCAAACAAGCGCCCTACGGCCCAGAAGGCACATTCAACAGCTTCAAATTCGACGCCGAAATGAAAACCCGGATCGACTACATTTTCGTAAGCAAGAATGTCGATGTGTTGAAATACGGTGTACTCACCGACTCGAAGGAGCAGCGCTACCCGTCGGACCACCAGCCGGTACTGGTGAAGGTGGAGATTAAGTAAGGTTTCCCCTATTGGCCTTTTGACAGCCGGCTAGCGATGATATCCGATCATCGTTGGCCGGCTGTTTTTATTCATCGTGAAACTTTGGAAGGCCTGCAATCACCCTTCGGCCCCTGGCTTACTAACTCGTAAACCAAGGCTGTATCGCCCGGCCTTATTTCATATCGGTGATAGTGCATGTTATGCAAAGATAAATACTATCTTGTATGGCTCATTTCAACCCGGCTTTCAGTAAATAATGCAAATAACCCGCTTGATCATTTGTGCGTTATTCGGCCTCTCGATGGTGTCGACGCAGCGTGTGAACATCAAAATCGTGGCACCGCGGGCGTGGAACGATCGCAAGGCTATTTTGCTCACCCGCGAGAAGGGATTTGCGGCCGTGGTGCATTCAATCAGGCTTGGGTTTGATACGACACATCTCAACATGGACGCCGATTTATTGCCCGACCTGTACCAGTTTCAGGTTTCGCAAAAGAAAGGCGCATTGACATTTTTCTTTGATCCGGGCACCGAAATCCGGATCGATACGGCGAATGTAGCGCGCTCAACAGTGAGCCATTCCAGGAGCAATGAGGAATGGCAGGACTACATCACGCAAATCCAAAATCCTTCCGATCAGCGCCTGAACGCTTACACAATGGCCGAGGCCAGCGCAAAAAAGCGCACTCTGGCCGATAGCGCGCGGTATTGGGTTGGTCAGCAGGCGTTGGAACGTGAGCATTTGTGGGATGCGACAGCCGGCTTTATCGAGAATCATCCTCAATCATACGTGAGTTTATATCTGCTGAAAGTCAACTGGTTTGCTTTGAAAGACAGGGGCTTGTTTGAAAAACTGGACCGCTCCATGGCACATCATAAGAATTATCGCTTTTTAACCGAAAAGAAAGAGAAATCCCCAAAACGATGAATGCGAACCTCTTCCGGCTGATAATCTGGCCGCTAACCCTTGCGGCTGCATTATGCGCCTGCGGCACAGGCGACAAGGCCGGCGGAGCATCGGCCCGGATCTGGGAAATCAACCGGAAAGAGATCGATTCTTCCAAAACCGTCATTGCGATCACCGGCGCCACAATCATCGATGGGATTGGCGGAAAACCTATCACTAACGGCTGCGTAGTAATTACCAACGGCATTATTACCGCCGTCGGACCGGAGAAAGACGTTCACATTCCCGGGGGCGCTCAAAATTTCGATGCGGCCGGCCTCACCTTGCTACCCGGTTTTATCGACTCCCATTTTCACCTCGACGGCGTGGCCGGCCTCCCGACGAAGTTCCTGCAAAATGGCGTGACGTCACTCCGCGACCCGGGCGCATGGATCGAAGCATATGACGGCGAGCGAAAGAGCGGCAAAAGTATTCCGCGGCTCTTCCTCGCGGGCCCGCACCTGGACATGTTCCCGCCCGCCTACCCGCGCGACGCGTACGTGGTGCGCGACGCGGACGAGGCCGTGCGGGAGGTTAATCACCTGGCCGATCACGGTGCATCGGTGATCAAGGTGTACTTCCGCCTGCCGCCTGCCATCATCCGCGAAGTTTGTAAAGCCGCTCACGCGCGCGGCCTGCCCGTTACCGCGCATCTGGAAACGACCGAAGCCCGGGAAGCGATTGAAGCCGGCCTCGATGGCATCGAGCACATTACTTCGTTCGGGCTGTCGCTCGTGCCGCAGATCGCGGGCGAAAAGTACCGGCAAATGGTTCTGGCAGACAACAATGCGCGGAAACAAGGCCGGTACGATGTTTGGAAAAACATTGACCCGGCAGGCAAGGCGGTCGATTCACTGGGGAAATTTTTGAAAAAGCACGGAACATTCGTCAGCCCTACGCTCGGCGCATTTGAACACCAGGCCGTTGCAGGCGATACGGTCGCTGCTAATGCGGCGCGGCTCGATGGTTTTGATAAAATGAAGAAGATCACCGGCAGGCTTCACAAGGCCGGTGCTAAAATCGTAGTGGGCTCGCATTCGATCATCCCCTATGCCGAAACGGGCTGGGCGTTCCAGCGTGAAATGGAGCTTTTGGTGGATGCCGGGCTCACACCGGCGGACGTGATCGTGGCCGCCACCATGCAGAATGCCCGCTTCTTCCGCGTAGACGACCGGCTGGGAAGCATTCAGAAGGGCAAGCAGGCCGACCTCGTGCTGATAAAAGGCGACCCGTTAAAGAACATATCGGTTACCCGCAACGTTAGCAGGGTTATGCTGAATGGCGTTTGGGTTAAATAGGCAAAGTATCTACATTGCTTTAAACTTTGAGATCATGAAAAACCGCATTCTGATTGTCCTGGCTATATTATGGATTGGTAGCGGCACCCGGGCGTTCGCACAGGCCGAAGAGGAGAAGCTCGATCTTCCGGGCGACAACCTCAATTTATACGCCGTGTTGAAACTTTTCCAGGAATCGGAAACGCTGGAAGGTTTTGAAAGAAAACTGAATGAGGAAGACTCGGAGATCAATAACCTGGACCTGGACGGCGACAACGAGACCGACTACATCCGCGTGGACGACAGCGTCGAAGGCAATCTGCACACCATTACCCTGAAAGTGGCGGTGAGCGACAACGAGGACCAGGATGTGGCCGCATTTTACGTTGAAAAGAAAGACAATGGCGAGGTGTGGATACAGCTCGTCGGCGATGAAGACCTGTACGGAAAAGATTACATTATAGAGCCTAATTCGCAATCCGGCACGGTAACTGAAACACCTAATCCGGGTTATACAGGCAACCGTGAGGCGCAACAGGAGGTGGTTCAGCACCATGTTACGTACGCCCAGAGCTGGCCCGTGATCCAGTTCATTTTTGTGCCCCGCTACGTGGTATGGCGGTCGCCCTGGCGGTGGCATCACTATCCGAGCTACTGGCGCCCGTGGAGGCCGCGCTTCTGGCACTACTACTACGGGTATCACTACCACTGGCATTATTATTACAATGGGCATTTCCGCCGCTGGCCGAGCTACCGCAATCCCGTATGGCATACGCATTACTACTACGGCGGCAACTTCCGTTCACGCTCGGTGATCGTGCGCACGCGCTACACCCGAGGCGACTACCGCACTACCTATTCACGTCCGTCCTCAGCCCGGCAAGGCTCCGCATTGTTTGTGAAAAGATATCCCAAAGCCCCGACGACGCGGGAAAGGCTGCCTGATTTTGACAAATCCGGCCGACCAGTCATTACAAGGCCTTCCACCGGCCGCCCCGGCACTGCGCGGCCCGGCACTACGCGGCCCGGAACTACGCGGCCCGGAACTACACGCCCTGAAATTACACGGCCTGGAACAGGCGGCGTTACACGTCCGTCCATCGAGCGTCCCGGACGGGGCGATGCCGAACGGCCCGACAATGGCCGCCCGGAAGTAACCCGTCCCGGCACGACGCGTCCGACCAATCCCGGCGTAACCCGCCCGGATATCGAACGCCCGGTACGGCCGGGTGCTGAGCGCCCGGAAACGACACGACCAGCGGTTACACGGCCGGAAGTAACCCGCCCGACAACACCATCGCGGCCGGAAGTGACGCGGCCATCCGTCGAGCGGCCCAGCCGGCAGGAAACGCCCCGTCCGGCACCAGTAGAACGCCCTGCGCCGACGCCACGGCCGGAAACTTCCCGTCCGGCACCTGTGGAACGCCCGGCACCGTCGCCGCGGCAATCCACGCAGCCCTCGGGCCGCCAGCAAAGCCAGCCCGCCACGCCGCGGTCGTCCCGCGAAACGGAGCGTTCAAGGCCTTAAAATTACAGGTCCGCCAGATACTTCTGCCCGCCCAGATACCGCATTTGGCGTACGATCTGGTTGGTACGCCTGTTCACATACGCAGACGGATTTCTGATCGAAAACCGGATCGGGTTGGGTAGGACGGCCGCGATGCGGGCCGCTTCGTAGCGCGTGAGTTTTTTCGCGGATTTGTTATAGTAGCGCAATGACGCCGCTTCTACGCCGAACGTCATTTTCCCCATTTCAGCTACATTCAGATACACTTCCAGGATGCGCTCCTTGCTCCATAGCACCTCGATGAGGATCGTGAAATAGGCTTCCAGGCCTTTGCGGATGTAACTGCGGCCATGCCACAGGAACACGTTCTTGGCAACCTGCTGCGAAATGGTGCTCGCACCGCGCGCGCGCTTGCGCTCTTCGGTCATCGCATTGTAAATCTGGTCGAAATCGAAGCCCCAGTGGTTGGGAAAATTCTGGTCCTCGGAAGCTACAACGGCCAGCGCTACTTCCTTCGAAATGTTCTCGTAAGGCTCCCAGTCGTGGTGAATCTCGGTGTCCTCGTCTGCCTGGAAAGCGTCGATTTTGCGTGAAAGCATGTAAGGCGTGACCCAGACGGGCAGGAACCTCAGAATGATTACCCAAACGATCGAAATCCCGAAAAAAGCAATGATGACTCGGAGCGCAATGAATTGCAGACGGCGGAGCATAAAAATATTTACTTCTACAAATAGAAACCAAGTAACAAAAACAGCGTACAAAGAACAGAAACTAATCAGGTTTAGGCAAAGAAATACCTGCCTTAATCGCCAATTTTTTCAACGACGCTGTGTATGAATGAAGATTTACTCGCTTTTATCTGGCGCTTCCAGTATTTCGAACAGAAAGCGCTCCGTACGGACGAAAACATGCCGCTGTCGGTCATCCGGCCCGGTTTCCGAAACACCAATGCAGGCCCTGATTTCGCCGAAGCGCGGATTGTCATCGACGGCGTGGTGTGGGTGGGCAGCATTGAAATCCATGTCAGATCCTCCGATTGGTACCTGCACGAACACGAGCGGAATGGCGCCTATGACGGCGTGGTGCTGCATGTGGTGTGGGACAACGACGGCCCGGCACATCGCCGCGATGGTACCGCGGTTCCAACTCTATCGCTCAATGGCCTCGTGCAGGCATCGATTATCGAACGGTACCGGCTGTTGCAGGATGAAAAGGAAATGGTACCGTGCAGCAGCCAATTCGCGACGGTCGATCAGATCCGCAAATATGCCATGCTCGACCGGGTACTGCTCGAACGCCTTGCACGCAAAGCGGCCGACATTCATCAGTTATTGGAAACCAACCAGCAGGACTGGGAGCAAACGGCGTACCAATGGCTCGGTCGGCATTTTGGTTTTAAGCTCAACGATCCGCCATTCCAGCGGCTCACGGCCATAGTACCCTGGAAAATCATCCGCAAACACACCGATCGCCTGATGCAGGTGGAGGCATTGCTATTCGGCTGCGCCGGACTGATCGGCGAGGAATCGGAAGATATTTATGTAAGACAATTGCAACAGGAATTCCGCTTTCTGAGCGCCAAATATCAGTTGGCTGACGCCATCATGCAGCCGCACGAGTGGAAATACGCCCGCCTGCGGCCTGCCGGTTTTCCTACGGTAAGGCTTGCGCAATTCGCCCGGTTGCTGTGCAATACCGGCGGATTTCTGAACCGCTTTCTGACGGCCGGCCATTTCGATGAGATACGGGAACTGTTCCGGATTGAGCAATCGGCATACTGGCGGGAGCACTATTTATTTGGTAAAAAAGCGAGGGGCTTAGTGCCCTACCTCGGAGCGGATGCCAGCAATTTGTTGATTATCAACGCCGCTGTACCATTACTGGTCGCCTATTCGAAGCAGCGGGAGCACCCCGCGCTGCTCGACAAGGCGATTTACTGGCTTTCCGAAATCCCTGCCGAAAACAACCGCATCACCCGCGAATGGGCCTCGCTGGGAATGCGTGTAAAAAGCGCGGCCGACTCGCAGGCCCTGATCGAATGGTTTAATAATTATTGTACGCCCAAACGTTGCCTCGAATGCACCGTCGGGGCCGCACTGGTGCGGGAAACTTAGCCTTTGACGAGGTTTACGCCCGTCAGCAGGAAAACTGTACCCACGAGAAACGGCACGATCGACTCCCATTTGGAAACCGTGAGCCCCAGCACGGGCTTGTCCGACAAAAATGCAACGCAAGCGAAAAGCAGCACTGCAATACCGAGGATTGTGAGCAATGAGCCGAAAAAACGTTTGAACTGGGCGTTTTCCATGAAATGTGTCTATGAGGAGATTAAAAGTTCGCAAAAATATCAAATATGCAGCGGCATCGGCGGGTGTTACCTAAAAAAAATGTGCCTTAAACCCTTTGGAGGCCCATTTTTTCCCCTTCCGAGATCATGAATGCGAAAGCCGCCTCATATTCGTTCGGGACGATACCTTCCAGGATGGCCTCGCGCACGGCTTCCTTGATAATACCCACTTCCTTGGCCGGCTTTAACCCGAAGGCCTCCATGATCATTTCACCGGTAATGACAGGCTGAAAATTCCGGAGTTTGTCGCGTTCTTCGAGGTCTTTCAGCTTTTGTTCGACGAGGTCGAAGTTGCTGATGAAGCGCCTTACCTTGTCCGGGTTTTTGGAGGTAATGTCGGCCCGGCAGAGGTTCATCAGCGCTTCGATGTCCTCGCCCGCTTCTACGAGCAGCCTGCGCATGGCCGAGTCGGTAATTTCGTCCTTGGAAAGCACGATCGGGCGCAAATGCAGCCTTACCAGCTTTTTCACAAAACGCATTTTCTCGTTCAGCGGCAGTTTCATGCGGCGGAAAATGACCGGCACCATGCGCGCGCCCACTTCCTCGTGGTTATGAAACGACCAGCCATTGCGTTTATCGAACTTCTTGGTGGCCGGTTTCGCAATGTCGTGCAGGATGGCCGCCCAGCGCAGCCAGAGGTCGTCCGACACCTGGCACACATTGTCCAGCACCTGCAAAGTATGGTAAAAATTATCCTTATGCCCCTTGCCTTCAATATGCTCGACGCCCTGCAACTCGACCATTTCAGGAAAAATAATGCCGAGCAAACCAGCATGGTACAGCAGTTTGAAACCGTAGGAAGGGGTTTTGGACAAAATGATTTTGTTCAACTCGTCGGAAATCCGCTCCATCGAGACAATGCCGATACGGTCTTTCATTTTGATGATCGCGTCGAACGTATCGGGCTCGATGTCGAAATTGAGCTGGCTCGCAAACCGGATCGCGCGCATCATGCGCAGGGGATCGTCGGAAAACGTGATTTCCGGGTCCAGGGGAGTACGGATGATCTTCCTGCGGAGGTCGCCGATGCCTTCGAACGGGTCGATCAGCGCACCGAAAGTACCTGCATTGAGGCTGATGCCCATTGCATTGATCGTAAAATCGCGGCGGTTCTGATCGTCGGCCAACGTACCGTCTTCCACGGCCGGTTTGCGGGAATCGGAGCGGTAGGATTCTTTCCGGGCGCCTACAAATTCGATTTCAAGGTCGCCCTGACGGATCTGCGCCGTCCCGAAATTTTTGAATACACTCACAAAAACGTCCGGTCCGAGGCGGCTTGCCACCATTTCGGCCAGCTCGATACCGCTGCCGATCGAGACGATATCGATATCCTTGCTATTTCTTTTGAGAATCAGGTCCCTGACGAACCCGCCGATTATATATGCCTCCACACCCAGCTCTTTTGCAGCCGCGGCAACTATTTCCAGAACCGGATAGGGTGTCAATTGCTCTTTAAAATTCATGCCGCAAAGGTAGGGAATTCTTGTTCGACATGAAGCGGGATGAGATTACTGTGCCAACTGATAGTCGCGAATGAGGGTGTTGACCGATAAGTTTGTTCCATTCTTATTTTGATCGCCTCAATAGGGTCCGGCGGCTCTATCGGATAATGCTCATTTTCAAAAGCCCCGACCAGCAACGCAAGCACGTCACATTCTATACAATGTTCCCAAATATGGAACACTATTTATACGACAGGATATCAAAAATGTAACGCTTTGCCGGACAGTCTTTTTTCCTAACTATTCACCATAAAAAATGCCGTCCGCGGAAAACGGTCGAACAGTTCATTTTTCAAATCCTCGGGAAGTGAAAGCGATTCTACGGCACTGGCCATGCATTGGAGCCAGGCGACGGCGTCTTCTTCGGTAATGGTGTGGGGCATGTGGCGGGCGCGCATCATCGGATGGCCGTACACGTCGGAATAGGCCTGCGGGCCGCCGAGAAATTGGGTGAGGAAAAGACGCTGCTTCTCCTTGATGAGGTCTTTATCGCTTTTGAACAGCCTCGAAATAAGCTCGTGTTCGAAAACCAGGTCGTAAAATTTGTCGGTGAGCTGCCGGAGCGCCGCATCGCCGCCGATGCGCTCGTATAAGGTCTGATGTTCCATAAAAATAACCGGCGGAAAACTGTTGCCCGCCGAAAGTTAACTCCCAAGGGGTCGCAACAGGTTCCCGCCGCTTTATGACAGTTGTCAGTTCTCGAAACGCAGGTGCTTCACCGACTCGCCCGAGCGGGCCAGTTCGGTCAATGCTTCGATACCGATGTCCAGGTGCTGCTTTACGTAGCTCGACGTTACTTTTTTATCGCTTTCCTCCGTTTTGACGCCCTCAGGCACCAATGGATTGTCCGATACAAGCAGCAATGCCCCATGCGGGATAGAGTTTGCAAAACCGACAATGAAGATCGTCGCGGTTTCCATGTCGATCGCCATCGCGCGGACGGCTTGCAGGTATTCCTTGAAACTCGCATCGTGCTCCCAGATCCGGCGGTTGGTCGTATAGACAGTGCCGGTCCAGTAGTCGAGCTTCTGTTTTTTGATGGCGGCCGACACGGTACTTTGCAGGCGGAACGATGGCAATGCGGGAATTTCGGGCGGCATGTAATCATCGCTGGTACCTTCCCCGCGGATGGCCGCGATAGGCAGGATCAGGTCGCCGACCTGCGTTTTTTTCAAACCACCGCATTTACCTAAAAATAATACCGCTTTGGGATTAATGGCGGATAATAAGTCCATGACCGTAGCCGCCATCGGACTGCCCATTCCAAAATTGATGATGGTAATGTCCTTGGCCGTGGCCGTTTGCATGGCCCGCCCGGCCCCCCTTACTTCTACCCCAAACTTCTCGGCGAACATGGTCACATAATTTCCGAAGTTCGTGAGCAGGATGTAGCTTCCAAATTCTTCCACAGGCGTACCCGTGTAGCGCGGGAGCCAGTTCTCGACGATTTGTTCCTTGGTAGTCATGAATTCAGCAGGTTTGTTGGCGAGGCATCCCGGGGTTGATTATCTTCGTTCATGGAATCACTGAACCTTCCCGGGTTTGCGTACAAAGTTAAGCAGGTAAACGGGAAACCGCATATTTTCGACATTATCCGCAGGAAATTCGTCACGCTGACGCCCGAGGAATGGGTCCGCCAGCACTTCATCCATTTACTCATCACGCATTACGGTTACCCTAAATCGCTCTTCGCCGTAGAAACTGGTTTACAATACCATACGCTCGCCAAGCGTACGGACATAATGGTACTTTCCAACCATGCATTACCTTTTCTGCTCGTCGAATGCAAGGCGCCGTTCGTGGCCGTTACCGATGCAACTTTTGCGCAGATCAGCCGCTACAATTTCACATTACAACCTCAGTACCTGGCTGTTACCAATGGTATGGCGCACTACTGCTTCCAGGCCGTAAACGGCCAGATCCACTTCATGGACGACTTTCCCCAATACCGCGATTTCAACCGGTAACACAAAAAAAACCTGCCTAGAAAAGACAGGTCCTTTTAACATTCAGGTCATACAAAATGCAGACGGCTGATACCAGACAACCGCCTGCGGATAATTATTTGGCGGCAACCAATTTCACATCGATCGTGAAATCGTCGTTGATCATTTTGTCGCCGAGGTTGTCGAAGAATGACTTCGAGTTGTATTTGATGTCGTATTTCGAACGGTCAACAACCAGTTTACCAGTAGCTTCTGCGCCGGCAGCGGTAGTTTTAACAGTTACCGGGAAAGTAACAGGCTTGGTGATGCCTTTAATAGTCAGGTCGCCAGTCACATCGTAAACACCGGTTGCTTTTGGCGTTGCTTTGGTTACCACGAAAGTAGCAGTCGGGTGTTTTTCAACGCCGAAGAAATCATCTGATTTCAAGTGCCCGATCAGTTTACCGTTGTATTCTTTATCAGTAAGGTCCGTACAAGTAATGCTATTCAGGTCGGCAACAAATTTTCCGCCGGTCAGTTTAGCGCCGTCCAATACGATTGTTCCTTCTTTCAGGGAGATTTTGCCTGTGTGCTCGCCGGTAACTTTTTTACCCAACCAGGTCAGTTCGCTTTTCGCGGTATTTACTTTCAGGTTGCTGGCTTTTTTACCATTGTCTGCTGAAACAGAAGAAGATACAAACAATGCTACTGCAAGCGATGCGACAAAAAATTGAATTGATTTCATTGTAGTTTTCATTAAAAATTAAATTGATTTATTGATTTGTGTTAATTGTGTTTGCATTTACTGGTCGGTGGCGCGGAGCTTGTCGAGCAATGCGCTGATCTGCTCGGCTTCCTCCTCCGAAATAATATTGAACCGGTTTTCCCAATCCTCGATAAACGGGTCGAGCACCTTCAACAATGCCAATCCTTCCTCGGTAATTACGACGTCGACGGCGCGGCGGTCGCTCTCGCAGGAGCTCCGCTTGGCCAGGTTCTTCGCCAGCAGCTTGTCCACCAGCCGGGATGTATTGGAACTCTTGTCGAGCATGCGCTCGGTAATGTCGTTCACCTTGATCGGGTTGCCTTGCTGGCCCCTCAATATCCTCAGCACGTTGTATTGCTGCTGGGTAATGTCGTGCTCCCTGAAAGATTCAAGCTGCTTATATTCGAGCCACTTGGTGGTATACACCAGGTTTAGCGCCAACTTTTGGTACGGGCTCCGAAATTTTTTCTGCTTTATATCAGTTTCAATAGACATAGCCAGGAATGTTAAATACAATAATGATGTATGTACATTTAATGTAGTAACATCTATTAGTGCGGGAATAGTTCTGCCGGGAGGAAAATATTTGCAAAAAAGTTTGTGAAAGGCTTGGAATATCAAGGCACGCAATCTCAAAAAACCTCACAACTACCTGACAATCAATGAAAAATCCTTAACATGATTCATCTTAAAAGTCCCCTGATCCTCGCTTCCAACTCCCCCCGCAGAAAGCAATTACTCCACGACGCCGGCTTCGAATTCACCATTGAAGTCATCCCCACCGATGAAAGTTACCCAGCCGACCTCGCTGCCGAAGCCGTAGCAGGATATATTTCCCGTGAAAAAGCGGAGCAATTCCGCGGCATCCGGCCCGGTTCCCTCGTGCTCACGGCCGATACCGTCGTCATCGCCGACCACCATATTCTCGGCAAACCGGCCGACGTGGCCGACGCGCGCCGGATGATCGGAATGCTTTCAGGGAGAAGCCATAAGGTAGTGACAGCAGTGAGTTTGCTCTCGGACGAAGGGATCGAAACAGTGGCGGACGTGGCCGAAGTTTACTTCCGCGACTTGGAAGATTGGGAGATCAACCATTATATTGAGCAATACAAACCGTTCGATAAAGCCGGTTCCTACGGTATCCAGGAGTGGATCGGGATGGTAGGGATCGACAGAATCGAAGGGTCGTTTTATACGATCATGGGATTGCCGGTGCAGGTGGTATACCAATTGCTGAAACCGCATTTCCGATAACTGCCTGCTATGCCTGCCGAAAAACCAGCTAATATCCCCCGGGTCTGTTACGAGATATTTGTCCGCTCTTTCTGCGACTCCAACGGCGATGGCATCGGCGACCTGAACGGCATCATCTCCAAACTGGACTACCTGGCCGACCTTGGCATCGAGGCCATCTGGCTCACACCCATTCACCCCTCCCCCAGCTACCACAAATACGACGTCACCGATTATTACGGCATCGACCCGGAATACGGCACGCTCGACGATTTCAGGCGGCTGCTCTCGGGTGCGCATGCCCGGGGCATTGCCGTGTATCTCGACCTGATCGTCAACCATACGAGCACGCTGCACCCGTGGTTCAAATCGGCGCGAAAGAGCAAGCATAGCCCCTACCGACAGTTCTATTGGTGGATGACCCAGGACCAGATCGACCACCTGGGCATTTCCGAACGAGAAACCTCAGACGATTCGCAAGTCGTGTACCCGTGGCACGAAAACCCTGGCGACGATGAAAAATACTATGGCCTTTTTTACAAGGGAATGCCCGATCTCAACTATCATTCGGAAACATTGCAGGAAGAAATGGCCAAAATCGTCCGGTTTTGGTTGGCGGACATGGGTGTGGACGGCTTCCGGCTGGATGCGGCAAGGCACATTTACCCCGACTGGGCGCCTGAGCAAAGCGTGAATTTCTGGGAGTTTTTTGCTAAAATCGTCGCCGAAGCCCGATCGGATGTATTTACCGTGGGCGAAGTATGGGCTGAAACCGAGGAAGTAGCACCCTATTTCCGCAACCTGAACGCCACTTTCCATTTCGACCTCAGCTTTGCGCTGCAGCGGATGCTCATCGCCGGCCGCGACGAGCAGGTGATCGATAGGCTGCTGGCCAGCTTTAATCTTTTTCAGAAATACAATCCCCTGTTTATCAATGCCATAATGCTCACCAACCACGACCAGGAGCGGATCGGGAGCGTGGTAGGCGGTGATGTTGAAAAGATCAAACTCGCGGCGAGCATTCTCCTTACTCTGCCCGGCCAGCCCTATTTATATTATGGTGAAGAAATCGGAATGCTGGGTTTGAAACCCGATCCCTACATTCGGGAACCATTCCTGTGGACTTCCGCAGCCGACGACCCGCAGCTTACTTCATGGATCAGCCCGCAATTCACTACGTTGAAAACAGTGCCGCCCCTTTCGGTACAAATGCAGGAGGATTCTTCTGTTTACCAACATTATAAAACCCTCATACACCTGCGCAAACGAGAGCCCGCGCTCGGCCAGGTACTCGCGCCCAACCTGCAACCCATACGCCTGGGCGACGAGCGCCTGCTCGCCTATTTCCGCCCGCACGTGGACCGCTCGCTCGTGATCATCCATAACCTCGGCGATACCGAGGCGGGATTCAACATACCGGAGGATAAATCCATTTTTTCCCAAGTCATCTTTTCTACCGACCAACAGCACAGCATTGCATTGACTTCGAACCGCCTGGCACCGCATTCCAGCATTGTCCTCGCGCCCGCGACCGCGAAGGCCGATCATGCCAAACAGTAGGGAAGCACAATAATGGTGCTTTAATGCTAAATCCCTGTCGGTACCGCAAATGCTTTCCCTATGAAATCCGGAATTATCCCCGTTTGTCTGATTTTCCTGCTGACCTGCACTGCTATGGCACAAAAGTCCTACCCAACGATGGGCAAGATCATTTATGAAGACCCTTCATTTGAAAAAATGCTGCCCAAAACGGCCAGGGTGGAAGTGTTGGCATCGGGTTTCGACTGGTCGGAGGGGCCGGTATGGGTGAAGGACGGCGGGTACCTGCTATTTTCGGACGTACCGAAAAACAAGGTGTACAAATGGGACGAGAAAGAGGGTTTATCGGTTTTCCTGGAACCTTCGGGCTACACGGGCCGGGGCGTATACAGCGACGAACCGGGCAGTAATGGATTGATCATCGATAATCAAGGCCGCCTCGTTTCCTGCGAGCATGGCGACCGGCGCATTTCGGCTATGCCGCTGAATGTGGGCGGGAAAATTACATTGGCCGACCGTTTCGAAGGCAAGCGCTTCAACAGCCCGAACGACGTGGTGCAGCACAGCAACGGCGACTACTATTTCACCGATCCAACTTATGGCCTCGCCAAAAAACACGAAGACCCGACCCGCGAAATCAAGGAATTCGGCGTATACCGCATTCACGGTGACGGCAAGGTAACGATGCAGGTGAGCGACCTCAGCCGCCCGAACGGCATTGCATTCTCTCCCGACGGCAAGACCATGTATGTGGCGCAATCCGACCCCGAAAAGGCAATCTGGATGGCCTATCCGCTCGACGCGAACGGTAATGCCGGCAAGGGCAAGCTGATTTACGATGCTACTGCAATGGGTAAAGGCGGCCTCCCGGGCCTGCCCGACGGCCTTAAAATCGACAAGGACGGCAATCTCTGGTCGTCGGGACCTGGCGGAATGCTCATCATCAGCCCCGCCGGCAAGCTGCTGGGACGCATTGAAATGGGCGAACTGACGTCCAACTGTGCCTGGGGCAACGATGGTACTACATTATATATGACGGTGGACGGCTACGTGTGCCGCATTAAAACCGCCACAAAGGGCGCTGGCTGGTAATCAGTTCTTCTTGCGGATCTCGCGCAATGTATTATCGACGTCGCGCTTCACATTTGCCCAATCGGACTTGCCGTTGCGGTAAATGTTGGTGTATGCCTTGTAAAGTACCAGCCGGTCGTCGCTGATCTTGTCGAGCTCCATCGCCATCACCTGCCGCGACGACGACCTGGCATTTTTGTAGTCGTTCAGCATAGTATTGTAGCGATTTTCCAGGTTATCCAACTCATACAGGACCACTTCCGCCAGCTTATCCATTTCCATGTACTGGCTGAGCAGTTGCTGGTTGTAATCGGCATTGCCGCTGGTAGGAGTCACATTTCCCGCTGTATTGCCGCCGTCCACCACTCTGTCGTAATCCTTTCGGTAGGACGGATCGGTCGTTTGCACATTTCTGTCATCCGGCGCACGCGAGGAGCGGTCGGTTGTCGGGGTGGTAGAGGATGTGCCGTGCATTCGGTCGTAACGCCGCTGCAAAGTCGCCGAACAGGAGGATGCGAATGCCGTCATAGTCGCCAGCACCACCCATATGTATTGTTTTTTCACAGTTGATCCCGTTAGAAGTTGTGTCTCAGGCCAATGCTGAGATTGGGATTAAAGTAAAAGAATTTGGGAATAAATTCAAGATAACCGCCGCCTTCGATGAAAAATGAAGCCGGACGCTGGCCGAAGAAGAATTCCAGGCCCGCCGTGGCCGAAGGGCCGGTAGAAATATTGGTCGTATAAACAGACCGCACATTACGGTCGGGGTAGTAGCGGCGCGAGTTCACCTGCACGCCGGGGCCGATATAGGCGATCATCCGCTCGTTGAACATCGGCGCGTACCACAAATAGGTCACATTTACCATCACCCCGAGCCCGCCGAGGTCGTCATTGCTCACCTTGTAATTATCTTTTTGCTTGAACATGCCGAGGTAAGTCCCGACGCTGACGTCGAGGGCATTTCTGTCACCATATTTCCTCAAACTGACCCCGATCGGCTCACCCACCTCGAACCCGAGGGCCCACGTTTGCACTTGCCCGAACGAGGCGAACGCCGACAGCAAAAAGGGGAGCAGGAGACACAACTTCTTCATAATGATACCGATTGGGGTTAAACGAAGCGCCTCTCGCGCGATGTGCGAAAAGACGTTTTTTACCTATCGGTTGCAAAAACGGTACCATTCGGGCGGGGTGTCCTCAAAACGTCCATTTACTCAAATTAGAGGGCCCTGTTTTGTTTCCAGACCATTTTCTTTCTAATATTGGGGCCTCATTCAGGTTCGCCGTTCCAATCAAACCAACACACCAGTGACCCAAATCAAGCAGAACAAGATCTTCAATCCCAAAGATATCATTGCCTATTTTCTTGTTGCGGGTACCGGTGCTTTGATCCAGTTAGTTTCCAGCAGTCTCATTCAGGACTGGTTCAATATCTCCTGGAGCGATTCCATAGTTCCTTCCTACATCATCGGTTTTTTCTGGGGCTTTACCCTCACCAAACTCTTCGCATTCGACGCACGCCGCAGCAACCAGACACGCCGCGAAATGGTAAAATTCCTCATGGTTTCGATGGTTTCCCTCTTCATTACCTGGGCATTCACCATTGGTTCGTCGAAATTGCTGATCGATTACTTCGGTATGGAGGTGTACAAAGTGAAGTTTTCCTTCGCCAAAAAGGAAGTAAATGTAACAGAAATGGTATGTTACGTGATCGGGATGGGGTTCAGCTTCGTGAGCAACTACATTCTGCACAAAACCTTCACTTTTAAGAGCACCGGCTTTTACAATCGCCTGAAAGTCCTGATCCGGTAGTCGTTACAGCCTTTCCACAATCATTGCCGAAGCGCCGCCGCCGCCGTTGCAAATGGCAGCCAGGCCGTATTTCGCATTATTTTTTTCCAAAACAGAGAGTAATGTCGTGATAATGCGCGCCCCGGATGCGCCCAAAGGATGCCCGAGCGACACCGCACCGCCGAAGACATTCACCTTCCCGACATCGAGGCTAAATGCCTGTATATAAGCCAGTGCCACGACGGCAAATGCTTCGTTCACTTCGAAATAATCGATGTCGCTGATTTTCATACCGGCTTTTTTCAAGACCTTTTCGGTAGCCAGCACGGGCGTGGTCGTAAACCAGGCCGGCTCCTGCTCCGCATCCGCGTAGGCGACAATGCGGGCGACAGGTTTCAGGTTTTGGGCTTTCACCGCATTGCTCCCCGCGAGCACGAGCGCCGCGCCGCCGTCATTGATCGTCGACGCATTGGCGGCCGTCACGGTACCGTCTTTGGAGAAAACGGGTTTTAATGTGGGGATTTTATCAAATTTGACGCGCCTGAACTCTTCGTCCTCGCCGACAGACGTTACATCTCCCTTCAACGACGTAACTTCCACATTAACAAGCTCGTCCGCAAACGAACCATCAGCCGTTGCCGCTGCCGAGCGCTGGTAGGAACGGATCGCGTATTCGTCCTGCGCTTCGCGGGAAATGTTGTATTTCAAAGCCGTTTGATCCCCGCAAACACCCATACCGATCTGGTCGTACACGTCGGTAAGGCCGTCTTTCAGCAAACCGTCGATCATCTCGCCATGACCGTACCCATATCCGTTCCGTGCTTTGGGTAAATAGTAGGGTATCTGCGACATATTCTCCATCCCGCCCGCTACCACGATGTCCGCGTCGCTCAGCTGAATAGCCTGCGCACCCAGCGCCGTCGCCTTCATACCCGAAGCGCATACCTTGTTGACCGTTGTGCAAATAACCGAAACCGGCAACCCCGCATAAATGGCAGCCTGCCGCGCCGGCGCCTGCCCGAGATTGGCCGAAACGACATTCCCCATCAAAACCTCATCCACCGACGCCGGATCAACGCCCGACTTCGCCAGCGCCCCCCGAATAGCCGCAGCGCCGAGCCTGGGAGCCGAAATTGTGGAAAGACTGCCGCCAAAGCTGCCAATAGGGGTGCGGGAAGCGGAAAGAATGAAAACGTCAGTTTGCATGATGAAAATTAACGGGTGAATGATCAGGTGTGGTCAAGTATAGTCATTAGTTATGCGGTATGAAAATAATTATTAAAACATATACCAACAATTCCTGACTATTCCTGACAAAACCTGACCATTCCAATCCGTCACAGTTCCTCCGAACTCTCCGGCAAATGATCGTACTCCCCCTTCCAGGCGTAGTAGCCGAAAATAACGAGCCCGGTGCAGATCGGAATAAATATGAGGATGATGATTGCCCATTGCAGGGTCGTGTTCGTGCGGGCGATACCTTCGGCTGCCGCGCCGATCTTGTCGGACGCCTGCATGAAAAGGAAGATGATGATCACGGGCCCCAATGCCATCCAGAGGAGGCCCAGTATTTTCTTTAAACCACTCATTGATATTTTTATCAAAATTTTGAAAAACAAATTGAAACAGAACTGTCTGCACACTCAATCCATCACATTCTCATCCCGGCGGTTATCAATGTAAATCGCGCCGATAACGAACGACAATGCGGCGACGCCGATCGGGTATGAAAGCCCGGAAAGCGGCGTGGAACCCTGGAAAGAAGCAATGAGCGTCGCGATGAATGGTACCAGGCCACCGAAAACGCCGTTACCGATGTGGTAAGGCAGCGACATCGACGTGTATCGGATCTGCGTCGGGAAGAGCTCAACGAGGAATGCGGCAATGGGGCCGTACACCATCGTCACGAGCACAATCTGGAAGAATACGAGCGCGATGATCATCAGGTACGAACTGCTGGAAAGCGTCACGTCCCTGATCACCGTCTCCACGGCCGGCACTTCGGCCAGCACGTCTTCGGGAATAATTTCAACCGTTGATTCCTTGAAAGTCATACCGTTGGTGAGTGTTTTGGAAACGGTGGTGGTAATGAGCGAATCCGGTTTGCCCGCAACGAGGCCACGCTCCACGACCGGCTCCGAGGCGCTTTGAAGCATCGTTTTCTGCATTTCCTTCACATTGGTGGCGTCGAGGAAATATTGGTAAATGGGGCGGTAGCAAAGCACGCCGAGCAGCATACCGGTGAGCATGATCCATTTTCTGCCCACTTTATCGCTCCACGAGCCGAATATTACAAAGAACGGCGTCGCAAACACGATCGCCCAAAGGAGAATGTACCGCGACTCGTTGAAATCAAGCTTGCAGGTATTTTCGAGGAACGACTGTGCATAAAACTGACCGGTATACCACACGACCCCCTGCCCCATTGTAGCACCGAAAAGCGCCACGAGCACCATTTTAAAGTTGGCTTTTTTCTGAAAACTTTCTTTCAAAGGGTTAGCGGAGACTTTTCCTTCGGCTTTCAGCTTCGAGAAAACGGGCGACTCGTGCATTTTCATCCGGATGTAAATCGACACACCCACAAGCAGGATGGACATCAGGAACGGGATGCGCCAGCCCCAGTCGGCGAAAGCTTTTGCGCCGAGCAGGTTTTTGGTCAACACGATTACGCCCAGCGACAGGAACAGGCCCAGCGTAGCCGTGGTCTGAATCCAGCTCGTAAAAAAGCCCCGCTTGCCTACGGGCGCGTGCTCGGCTACGTATGTGGCCGCGCCCCCGTACTCGCCCCCGAGCGCAAGCCCCTGCACGAGGCGAAGGATGAGTACCAGGATCGGTGCGGCATAACCGATGCTGGAATACGAAGGAATGAGACCGATCAGGAACGTAGAACCGCCCATGAGCACGAGCGTGAGCAGGAAAGTGTATTTCCGCCCGATCAGGTCGCCGAGGCGGCCGAATACCAATGCGCCAAAGGGGCGTACGATAAATCCTGCGGCAAAGATGGCAAGCGTGTTGATCAGCGCCGAGGCACCGGCGTCGCTCGGGAAGAGCTGCTGGCCGATAATGACCGCCAGGCTCCCGAAAATGTAGAAATCATACCATTCAATTAATGTACCTAATGAAGAAGCAGCGATTACCTGCGTAATGCTTTGTGTAACATTGGATTCGGTGGAACGCATGGGTTTAGGAAAGGTGAGGAATTGAACAATTTAGGTGAATAAGTCACAACCCGCTTTTCATTACTCATAAGCCCATCATAAAAAAGCCCCTGGAAATGTTCCAGAGGCTGGTCTGCGTTTTTAAACGGATTGTCAGAAATCGTCGTCGTCATCATCGAAATCGTCGAGCCTCCGCAGGAGCTCGTCGCCGTCTTCGATCACCACTTCGCGATCCTCTATATCATCGTCGTACTCGTCGATTACTTTTTCATCGTCGAGATCCTCGTCGAGGTCCTCATCTTCTTCGTCATCATCTCCATACGGATCTTGTTGCGCTACCATACGGGTTTTTTTTGTGCTCCCTTGGTAGTCAGGGAAAACAGCTGGTTCTAAAAGTGCCTCGTCGATATCAGCAAAGGCCAGTTCTCCACTTTCGCGTATCATGACAGTGTTTTGTTAAATGGTTTCAATTTTAAACGTACGACCTAAATTATTAAAATATTCCGCTACGGTATCTTCTTTCCTGTCGAAAGATTTCATCAATAATTGACACTACAAAAATAATGATTTGGTAAAATGTAAAAACCTCTTGAAATTGCCAGAGATAAAAAAAATCGTTGTCCATTGCCCCGGAAAGCCCAAATTGCCGGGCGACTGTCAGCACATCTGATTGCAAATGAACACACTTGGCAATACCTGAACCTGTTTTTCCAAATCCTAACCCTTTTAACGAATGTTTAAAAAATTTATGCTCGCGGGGCTGCTTGCATGCGGTCTCATGAACCGGGGGCACGCTGCCGGCCCCGTTCCCGACTCTTCCCTTGCGGTTAAAAAGACTACCGACTTCAAAGTCACCGGCGAGGGAACCGCCCCGCAATGGGCCGCCGCCCAGTGGTTCAATATTACTGTACAAAAAGGTCCCAACCAAACGGCCCCCGGGAAGCAATTTCCTACGCGCGCCAAAATTCTGTACTCCGAAAAGGGCATGTACTTCCTCTTCGATTGCGTGGACCAGAAGCTGACGTCGACCATTATGGAGGACTTTGGCGCGCTGTTCAAGGAAGATGTCGTGGAGGTCTTTCTATGGCCGGACACGTCCCTGCCGATCTACCTCGAATACGAAGTTTCGCCGCTCAATTACGAGCTCGCCATCCTCGTCCCGAACATCAAAGGGCGCGCACAAGGCTGGAAACCATGGCATTACACCGACCGCAACCGCGTGCAGCACGAAACCAGCGCGCAGGGAGGACAGAAGAAAAGCATGGCGTCGGTGGAGGGCTGGAAGGCCGAATTTTTCATTCCATTCGCCTTGATGAACCCTATCGCCAATGCCGCACCGAAACCCGGCGAGAAGTGGCGCGGCAATTTCTACCGCATTGATTATGACGGAGAACCGGCCTATTACTCCTGGCAAAAAACCGGCGGCAGCTTCCACGAATTCAATAAATTCGGCACGCTGGTATTTGAATAACGGGGTTGCGTATTATGGCGGCACCTACGGCTCCGAAAGTCAATTTGGGCATATTACCTATAACCAGGGCGCCATTCCGGGGCAAAATCGCCGAAATTGGGATGTCCATAATGTGCCAAACTCCGGCAGGAGTTGCTGAAAATGTAAACTGATAAAACAACAAAATTCATGAAACGAACCATTCTTTCATTCATCCTTTTATTGTCGGCTATGACGGCTTTTGCACAAAAACCCAAAAAGGAGATACTGTACCTCGGCACCTACACGCAGAAAGGCGAGGGCATTTACGTGTATGAATTCGACCGCAGCAACTACTCTTTCAAGGAGTTACAAGTGCTGACGAGCAAAACCAGCCCGTCATTTCTCGAATTTCACCCCAATAAAAAGTACCTCTACGCGGCCAACGAAGGCAACAGCACGGTGTCGGCCTACGCGATCGACCAGACTTCCGGCAAGCTCACCGCACTGAATTCACAGCCCTCGCAAGGCCGCGGCCCGTGCCATGTCAGTATTGATCCAAAGGGACGTTTCATTTATTTATCGAACTACGGAAGCGGCGACCTTGCGGTGTATAAACTCAACCAGGACGGCAGCATCGGCGCCCTGGCCGACACCATTCAGGACAAAGGTCGCCCCGACCAGAAGCCGCATATGCACTCCATTATCCCTTCCGCGGACGGCAAATACATCTACGCGTCCGACCTGGGTATCGACAAGATCATGGTATACGCCGTGGACCCGCAGACCGGTAAGCTGACGCCCGGTGCCGTACCTTACGCGGAGGTGAAGGCTGGCGACGGCCCGCGGCATTTCGCCATTCACCCGAACGGGAACTTCGGTTATTCGGCCTGCGAGCTCGCCTCCGTTGTAAATTCTTTCAAAATCGTGAAGGGTACGGGTGCATTGGTGCCCTTGGAGCGCGTGACGATGCTGCCGTCGGATTTCACGGGCAAAAGCTACGCCGCCGACATCCATTTTTCGCCGGACGGCAAGTTCCTGTACGCATCCAACCGTGGCCACGAAAGCCTCGCGATTTACGCCGTAGATGCTAAAACCGGCAAACTGACGGTGGCAGGCCACGCCGATACGCACGGCAAGCACCCGCGCAACTTCCTGATCGACGCCAAAGGCGAGTTCGCGATCGTGACCAACCGCGACAATGACAATGCCGTGTTCTTCAAACGCGACGCTGCCACCGGCCAATTGACTTATACCGGGAAAGAGATCAGCGCACCCACGCCCGTGTGCGTGAAGCAGCTCTTCCTCAACTGATTTTCCTTCCCGCATTGCCCCTGATGGAAATGGGCGCCAGCAGCTGAAATGACCATCTGCAAGAATATTTTCAGTGATTGGCGCTTATTTCCATGAACTTTTTTAATTTTAGAAATCTGAATGCTATTCTTCGTTACTATTTAAAATACACCAAAGAAAATATTACTATTTTAATGTCTGGCACAAAAATTGACTTGTACCGGTTCTAAATAAGGTAGTAAATGCCGATCACTCCGGGCGCCCGACAAGATCATTGAATAAAGTTTTAGAATTACCTGATACCCAATTTAGCCACAGTTTATGATGAACGGCCAGGATGATTTGCTTCTTATTTCCCTGATCAAACAAGGAGATAACCGGGCGCTGGACTGCCTCTTCCGGAAATACTATCACGCATTATGCCGCTTTGCCACCTACCTCAATAACCGCAAGGACCTGGCCGAGGAAATCGTGGCCGACGTGTTTTTCAGGATCTGGGAAAAACGCGAGAGCCTGACCGTCGAAAAGAATGTGCGCTCCTACCTTTTCACGGCCACGCGCCACACCTGCATTAACTACATGAAGCAGGAAAAACACATCATGGAAGAGCTCAACGACGATATCATTGGAGAAACGCCCGGCCCGGACGACGAACTGATGTACCACGAGCTCGAAAACCGCATTGCAGACCTCATCAATTATCTCCCGCAAAAAAGAAAGGCGATCTTCCAACTGAACCGCTTCGAAGGTTTCACCTACAACGAAATCGCTGAAATCCTCTCCCTTTCCGCCAAAACAGTAGAAAATCAAATGGGTAAAGCCATTAAGCAATTGAAACTTCTGCAAAAAACTTATCAGATTTAAAAAATATTCTGACAGGATGGGGGTATGCCCATTTTTTATTTGTCCTAACATTAGAAAGCTCTGAATTTGATGTCCGATCACACACCATGGCCCCTTATCGCCAAGTATCTCGCTGGCGAATGCAGCCCGGAAGAAAAACTGGCGATGGAATGGTGGCTTGAAGAATATGATAACCTGCTGTTGTTCCGGCAGATAGAAGCAGCGTGGAAGCAGGAAAAGGAACCGGAAAACGATCCGGCATTCCAGGTAGAGAGCGGGCTTTCCCTGCTGCACGCGAAAATAGCGGAGCAGGAAGAGGCCCCGGAAGAAGAACCGTTTGAGCGGCCACGTTACCTGAAAATAGGGTCCTGGCTGGCCGCAGCGAGCATTTTGCTGGCCACCGGCCTGGGTTACCTGCTCGTGAACAGGCAGCACGAAGGCCGTGCCACCGGCGGTATGGCCATGGAAACGAAGACCAGCGGCCCGAAGGACGTCGTCAGCATCGAGCTCCCCGACGGGACGCAGGTTTGGCTCAACAAAAACAGTAAAATCGAATTCCCCAAAGTGTTCACCGGGGGCGAAAGGCAGGTTTATCTGCAAGGAGAAGCGTTTTTCGAAGTGGTACCGAACCCGGAAAAGCCATTTATCGTGAAAAGCGACCGGATTTCGACACGGGTTTTGGGGACGTCGTTCGATGTAAAAGCCTATCATGGGGACGAGACGGCATCGGTGTCGGTTGCGACCGGAAAAGTGGAGGTGAGCAAGGAGATCGGGGAAGGCGAGCCGGTCCGGATAACGCAACTGACCCCTGAGCAGGAACTCGTAATCAATACGGAAAAAGACGAAACGTATATTAATATCGTTAGCGTCGCCAACATCGCACCCTGGCATTACGGCCAGCTTGTTTTCAGGGACAATACCTACGACGAAGTAATGCAGGTTTTGCATGAACGCTTCGGCAAACGGATTGTCTTCAAAAGCAGCATCGGCCAATGCCGTGTCATGGCCAGTTTCAATTCCACTGCATCATTGAATGATGTGTTAAAATTGTTGAGTATGTCTAATTCTTTCGAGTATGTGATCGGTAAGGACGTAGTAACCATCACCGGGGGCACGTGCCATTAAGCGCCCCTCCCATCCTGCTTTTTTGTGCATCCCTAACCAAATCCCTGACGCCGCCCACGCAGCATCAGCGGTGTTTTGACTATGAATTATTATCAGTTTGCTATAATAATTGAATCCCTCAAATCCATTTAACCTCAATCTACTCAAAACAGTATGCAAAAAAAGTTACCCGACACCCGCCTGAAAACCGGCACGGCGCTCAGGCGAACCCTGGCGATGTTCCTGGCATGTTTGATGTTCGTACAGCCCCTGTTCGCCGCCCGGTCCGTACAGGGCATTGAAGAGGTAAAGATCTCCCTGGACCTGAAAGACGTGACGCTGCAGAATGCCTTCATTGCCATTGAAAAAAGGAGCGATTTCAAGTTTATCACCAGTATCGAGCGCATCGACAAGAAAAGAAAAGTGTCGATCCATGCCGAGAAAAAACCGGTAAAGGAAGTACTCGAATCGATCCTCAATGGTACCGGCCTGGGCTACACGCAGGTGGAGAACAACATTGTGATCAGCAACAAGCAGGATAAGGCAACCGGTCAGGTAATCCAGCCTGCGGCAGCTGTGAATGTAGCAAAGGAGATTAACGGCACTGTGAAAGACAATGCCGGCTCTGGAATTCCCGGCACGAACATCCTCGTGAAAGGCACCAATCAGGGTACTACTACCGGCGCGGATGGAACTTACAAGATCAACGTTCCCGACGAAAACGCCGTGCTGGTGTTTTCGTCGATCGGCTATGTGTCGCAAGAAATCGCGGTAGGCAGTAAAACCACCATCGACGTGACGCTCCTCGAAGACGTAAAGCAGCTTGGCGAAGTGGTGGTAACGGCATTGGGTATCGAGCGCAATGCGAAAACGCTAACCTACGCCACCCAGCAGATC
This sequence comes from Dyadobacter beijingensis DSM 21582, assembly GCF_000382205.1. Lineage (GTDB taxonomy): Bacteria > Bacteroidota > Bacteroidia > Cytophagales > Spirosomataceae > Dyadobacter > Dyadobacter beijingensis. The sequence continues at coordinate 1,060,065 of NZ_KB907786.1, read as the reverse complement.
GACGGCAAGAAGCTCACGGACGTGCGCGATGCGAACTTTGTGAACACACTTTCCGGTAAAGTGGCGGGCGCGGTGATCACGCAAGGCTCGTCGGGACCGGGCTCGGCTACGCGCGTGGTGCTGCGCGGTAACCGCTCGATCGCGGGTAATAACAATGCATTGTTCGTCGTGGATGGTGTGCCCATCGACAACACGGCACGCGGCCAGGTAACGAGCGATTTCGGTGGCATCAACGGTTCCGACGGTGCAGCGAACATTAACCCGGACGACATCGAATCGATGAACATCCTGAAAGGCGCAGCCGCATCGGCATTGTATGGTAGCCGCGCCGCGAACGGGGTGATTATGATTACAACCAAAAAAGGAAAAGCAGGCAAGGTTACCGCCGACATCAACTCCGGTGTGGTGGTAGAAACGCCGTTTTTGCTTCCTAAACTGCAAAATACCTACGGACAAGGAAGTGGCGGTGTGGAAAGCACCAATTCCAGCATGAGCTGGGGACCTGCCACCCAAACCTTCCCGAACAATATCAAGGATTTCTACCGCGACGCGATCTCGACCAACAATTCGATCGGCGTTTCGGCGGGTTCCGAGAAAATCCAGACATATTTGTCCTATACCAATAACTACAACCAGGGTATCCTGCCCAACAACAAGCTGATGCGCCACACGTTCAACCTGCGCCTGAACACGCAGATAACGAAACGCCTCTCTGCCGATGCCAAAATCACCTATATCAACTCCGACATCGAGAACAAACCCCGTTCCGGTGAAGAGAGCTCTGTGACCATGAACTTGTACAAAATCCCCCGCAGCGTGGATTTGAACCAATACAAAACTTTCGAAGACGCGGCTGGAAAACCTACTTACTGGGCCAGCTCGGGTATTTACATGAACCCGTACTGGACGATCAACCGCACGTTCGAATCGGAAAAACGGAACCGTGTGATCTCGCTGGGATCGGTAAAATATGACATCACGGACTGGCTGAACATCCAGGGCCGCATCAGCTACGACTGGTACGCCGATCGCGTTAACCGTGGTTTCTACAACAACACATTGCTTTTTGCAGGATCGGGCGGTTCCTATGCCGACTGGACGGCGGAGACGACCGAGCGCAACATGGATGTGATCGTTTCGGGTAACAACAATTTTGGCAAAGACCTGCATCTGACCTACAACTTCGGTGCCGGCCAGACTTACCAGAAATACTCACAGGTGGGTGGAACGACAACCGGCTTGACGGTCCCTAACTTCTTCGACCTTTCATTCGCCGCAGCGTTGACGCAAATGACGGCATTCAGCCAGAAAGAACTGCAATATGCGTTCGGAACAGCGTCATTGTCGTACCGCGACTTCATTACGGTCGACGGTTCGGTGCGTAACGACTGGTCTTCCACATTGCCTAAGCCTTACTCGTACGCCTACTTTTCGTTCGGCGGTAATGTGATCCTGTCGGAAGCATTCAAACTGCCGGAAGTGATTAGCTTCGCCAAATTGCGCGGTTCGTGGGCGCAGGTGGGTAACGATACCGATCCTTACCGGTTGCTCCAAACCTACACATTTACTCAAGGCGGCCGCGGCGGCGGTTATATTTCCCGCAATACGACGCGCCCTGCCGAGAACCTGAAACCCGAGATTTCGTCTTCGACGGAGTTTGGCCTCGACCTGCGTTTGTTCGCCGGCAAGCTGGGCGTAGATTTTACCTACTACAACACCAACACGGTGAACCAGTTGCTGACATTGCCGCAGGCAACCCCTACCGGCTTCCAGAACCAGTTTATCAATGCGGGTAAGATCAACAACAAAGGTTTCGAGATTTCACTGACGGCCTCCCCCTTGAAAGGCAAAGCACTTACCTGGGACGCGACACTGAACTTTGCCCGCAACGTGAACAAGATCATCGAACTGCACCCGAGTGTAAAAACCGCGAACCTTGGCGGTAACACCCGTACTACGACGGCCATCGTTCGTGAAGGCGGTTCCTATGGTGATTTGCAGGCATTCGGCTGGAAAAAAGACGCGAACGGCAACTACGTCGTAAATGCGAAAGGTCTTCCGGTGGCCACCGCATTCGACAACATCGTGGGTAACTTCAACCCGAAATTCACATTAGGCTTCAATAACTCGTTCTCGTACAAGAATTTCGTGTTCAGCTTCCTCGTGGATGGCCGCGTAGGTGGTGTGATGACCTCCGGTACCGATGGTAACCTGGCTTACGACGGAACGGCGGATTATACCGAAGCGCACCGCCAGGGCGGATGGGTATTGCCTGCCGTCACCGAAACAGGCGAGCAGAATACCGTCGCGATCGACGCGCAGACTTTCTGGCAAACCGTTTCGCAAGGCCGTTATACCTGGGGCGAGTTCTTCACCTACTCTACCACGAACTTCCGTCTGAGAGAGGCCACATTGGGTTACAATATCCCGACCCCTCCGGGCATGTTCATCAAGTCGATGCGCCTGTCGCTCACGGCCCGCAACCTGTTCTGGCTGTACCGCGGCTATGCCAAAATGGATATTCCAGGTCTTGAAAAACGTAAACTTCCATTCGATCCGGACGTAAACCTCGGTGCAGGCAACTACCAGGGATCGGAATATGGTGCCCTCCCTTCCACACGTACTGTTGGTTTGAATTTGAAAGTTGGATTCTAATTAAACAGACATTCTAAAATACTGTAACATGAAATTATCACTCAATAAATATATCAGAGCAACCACATTTGGGGTCCTTACAGGCTCGGCACTGGCATTGGCAAGCTGTACCGGTGATTTCGACGAACTCAATACCAGCCGCACGGCGCTCACGTCCATCTCCGACGCCGAGCTCCCGTACGTGTTCTCGCGCGCACAGCAGCAGGCATCGTATGCGGCCGGAACTTACCAGACGGCCCAAAACCTGTTCGCGGATTTGTATGCGCAGTATTTCGCGACTACCACGCCCAACTTCCAGTCGGACCGCTATTTCATGCACCCGACCTGGATCGACAGCCACTGGAATCCCGTGTATGTGCAGGTGGTACCACAGCTCAAAACACTCTTCGAACGCGTTGCGCCGGGCACTTCGCAATATGCATTGGCGAGCATCTGGTGGGTTTATGCATTCCACCGCGTGACCGATTACTACGGCCCGATCCCCTATTCGGAAGCCGGTAATCCGGGCTCGACGGTGAAATACGATTCCCAGGAAGAGATTTACAACGACTTCTTCAAACGCCTCGCCGAAGCGACGGAAGCGCTGAAATCCAAAACCGCGGAAAAGCCTTACGGCAACTACGACATCATTTATGCCGGTGATGTGAAGAAATGGATCAAGTTTGCGAACACCTTGCGCTTGCGCCTGGCCCTTCGCATTTCCAAAGTAAACCCTGCCAAAGCGAAAACGGAAGCCGAAGCGGCCATCGCCGGAGGCGTGCTCACCGACGTGGCAGATAATGCCTATATGGTAAAAAGCCTCCTCGGCGGCGACAACAACGGTCTGGCGACGATTTCCGGCTGGGGCGAGTTCCGCATGAGCGCGGCAATGGAATCGGTGCTGAAAGGCTACGACGACCCGCGCATCGGCATTTTCTTCCAACCTGCATTCAATACCAAATCGTACGAAGGTATCCGTAACGGCCTTGGCCCGACGGAACTTGCCGTGGCTGCCAACAGTAACGACAACAACTCGAACATCGGCGAACGCTGGATCCGCAACACAGGGGGCGGCTCGGCATGGGACCGCCAGCTGGCCGTTCAGCAGGATGTGATGCATACGGCCGAAGCCTATTTCCTGCTCGCGGAAGCGGCGGTGAATGGCTGGAATGCCGGCGGCACCGCGCAATCATTCTACGAAAAAGGAATCCAGGCTTCGATGGAAGGCTGGGGCATTACCGGCGCGGCGGTTACGACCTATATTAACAGTACCAAAACACCCGTGGCGCCCGGCGACCAGCAGAAATCGCCTGCGCTTTCCGGCATTCCTGTAAAATGGGGCGCTACCGAAGCCGTGCAAAGAGAGCAGATCGCGACGCAGAAATGGCTGGCCTTGTACCCGGACGGCATCGAGGCCTGGGCGGAATTCCGCCGCACCCGGTTGCCTAAGTTGTACCCGGTCGTAAACTCTGTAAACACCGACGTGCCAACTACCGCGGTAGTGCGACGCATCCCGTTCCTTTTACAGGAAAAACAAAACAACGGGGCAGCCGTGGAAGCGGCCGTAAAACTGCTGGGCGGTGCGGATAATGCCGCTACGCCGCTTTGGTGGGATAAAAACTAGCAATTCTGGATGGATGAAACCGTGCCCTTCGGAATAATTCACCGGAGGGCACTTTTAAAAATCAGTTGATTCGGAATAAAAAGGCTTCAAAACTAGCATTGACCAAACTTTATTTTTTAAATTTTTGATTAAATAAAAAATAAACCTACAAAACAGAGTATTGACGACCATAAAATGCATCTTTTCTCTGCATACTGTTGAAACCGTTTTGAAAGCCTTTATCTAACCTATCCAGTCCTTAACCATTATGATAAACCGTAGAGATTTAATCAAGCATCTGTCCACCGTCCCTTTGCTGGGCGGCTTTCTGGGCAATGGCACCGCCGAGGCTGCCGGCCTGCTGGCCAAGGCCCCTGTACGCAACCTGGCCAAGGAACTGGGCATCCGCACGTTCATCAATGCAGCCGGGACCTACACCATGATGACCGGTTCCCTCATGCAGGACGACGTGGTGGCGACCATCCAGGGCGCAGCAAAGGAGTTTATGATGCTTGATGAAGTCCAGACCAAAGTAGGCGAGAAAATCGCCGCCATTACCCACGCCGAATCGGCCGTCGTGACGGCGGGCTGCTTCTCGGCACTTACCCTCGGCCTGGCGGGCGTGCTCACAGGCATGGACCAGAAAAAAGTGGAAGCATTGCCGCACCTGGAAGGTACCGGAATGAAATCGGAGGTGATTATCCAGAAAGGCCATAACATCGGCTATTCGCACGCATTGACCAACACCGGGTGTAAAATCATACAGGTGGAGACCGTGGAAGAATTACAGAAGGCGATCAATGAAAAGACCGCATTGATGTGGTTCCTGCATATCCAGTCGGACAAAGGACTGATCAAACACGAGCAATGGATCGAGATCGCCAAAAAGAATGGCATCCCTACCATGATCGACATGGCTGCCGACGTGCCGCCGGTTGAAAACCTCTGGCGCTTCAACGACCTGGGCTTCGACCTCGTGTGCGTATCGGGCGGAAAGGCCATGCGCGGACCGCAGAGCGCAGGTATCCTCATGGGTAAAAAACAATACATCGACGCCGCTCGCCTGAGCATGCCTCCGCGCGGCTCGACCATCGGCCGTGGTATGAAGGTCAATAAGGAAGAGATCCTCGGCATGTATGTTGCCCTCGACAATTTCGTGAAGATGGATCATAAAAAAGAGTGGAAAATATGGGAAGACCGCGTCGCGACGATCGAGAATGCCGTGAAAAGCGTGAAGGGCGTCAGCACGGAAGTGACCGTGCCGGAGCTCGGTAACCATACCCCTACATTAAAAGTATCGTGGGATGCGGCGAAGATCAGCTTGCCTGTCAAAACCTTGCAGGAGAACCTTCGCAAGGGCAACCCGTCGATCGAAGTAATGCCGGCGGAGAACAATTCGCTGACCATTACCACCTGGATGCTCAAAACGGGCGAGGAGAAAATCGTAGCGTCCAGACTGAAAGAAGAACTGTCGAAAGCAGTTGTTTAAATATGTACAGTACCATTTAACATTCCTAAACCCAAACCTTTTCAAAAAGTAAAATGCAACACAGGTCCATCCTTATCATTTTTCTGGCATGTCTGCTCGGCGTGGCTTCCCATGCCCAGACGTACAGTATCCTGATCAAAGGCGGCACGGTGATCGACCCGAAGAACAATATCAACCAGGTGATGGATGTCGGTATTTTCGAAGGAAAGATCAAAAAAGTGGCGAAGGATATCGATCCGAAGGAGGCCCGCCAGGTGGTGGATGCCAAAGGGATGTATGTCACACCCGGATTGATCGACATTCATGGACACGTGTTTTTTGGTACCGAGCCAAACCATTATCTCAGTAATGGTTTGGTGGCGTTACCACCCGACGGCTTTACCTTCCGCGTTGGCGTGACTACGATCGTCGACGCGGGCGGTGCCGGCTGGGATTCGTTTTCGGAGTTTAAAAACAATGTGATTTTTAATTCCAAAACCCGCGTACTCTCGCTGCTGAACATCGTAGGCCAGGGCATGCGCGGCGGCAACTGGGAGCAGGACACGGCCGATATGGACCCAAACCTGGCTGCGGGGGTCGCCATTAAAAACCGCAACGACGTCGTCGGTTTCAAGGTAGCGCATTTCATGGGCAAGGATTGGAAACCCGTAGATAATGCGGTGAAAGCCGGCAAATTGGCCAACATGCCGGTCATGATCGATTTCGGCGGCAGCACGCCTCCCCTTCCGCTCGAAGAGCTGTTTATGAAACACCTTCGCCCGGGCGACATTTATACACACGCCTACACATTGCTCGAAGGCAATGTACGAGAAACCATCGTGGACGAAGCGACGGGCGCTGTCAAGCCGTTTGTTTACGAAGCACGAAAAAAAGGCATCATTTTCGACGTCGGCTATGGCGGTGCGAGCTTCAACTACTCACAGGCGATACCGGCCATGAAGGCCAAATTTTACCCCAACACGATCAGTACCGACCTGCATACGGGCAGCATGAACGGCTCGATGAAGGACATGCTGAGCATTATGTCAAAGTTTTACAATATGGGAATGGACCTGCCGGCCGTTATCAAAGCCAGCACCTGGGACCCGGCCAAAGTGATCCACCGCGAGCAGCTGGGCCACATTTCGGAAGGCGCCATTGCCGATGTAGCCGTGTTTTCGATGCGGAAGGGCAATTTTGGATTTTATGACAAAACCGGATATAAAGTAGAAGGTAAAGAAAAACTCGAATGTGAATTGACCGTCATGGGCGGAAAAATTGTCTATGATTTGAATGGCATTACAACGCCGATATATTTGACGAAGTAATAATCGGCGGTCATTCGTCAGCGGTCAATGCGACCACCGACGACTGACCGCCGACAAAAATCACCTGAACCCCTCTTAATGAACCTATGCTTAAAAAGCGTTTAAAATGGTCTGCCTCGCTCCTTTTCCTGCTCGGACTGGGATTTACGCAGCACTCCGACCAGGATTTGCCGGTCGTTAACACCAAAAATGGCGGCCTGTTTTTGCCCGACGGATTCGAAGCGACCGTCGTGGTGGACAGCCTCCCCGGTCGCGCACGGCACATCGCCGTGAATGATAACGGCGATATTTATGTCAAAGCACGCTTCGCCGACAAGGGCGAATCGGTGATCGCGCTACGGGATACCAATAAGGACGGCCGCGCAGATGTGATCAAACATTTCGGTGGCGCCGCCAAGGAACGGGCGTATGGTACGGCCATGCGCATTTATAAGGGCTACCTGTATTTCAGCTCGGAGCTGGTGGTTTACCGCTACAAACTCACGCCCGGCAAACTGGTTCCCGACAGCCCGGAAGAAGTAATCCTGACCGACGACCACCCGCACGGCATGCACGAGCACATCGCGAAGCCCATCACGTTTGACGACAAAGGCTTCATGTACGTGCCTTTCGGCGCCAATTCCAATGCCTGCCAGGAACAAAACCGTACGCCCGGCTCCAAAGGCATGGACCCATGCCCGATCCTGGAAGATCACGGCGGCATCTGGAAATTCGATGCGAACAAAACCGGGCAGCTGCAGAAAGATGGTACCAAGTTCGCAACAGGCCTCCGCAGCGTGGTTGCGCTCGACTGGAATTTTCAGGACAACAATTTATACGCCGTACAACACGGTCGCGACGACCTTCTGCGCCTCTGGCCGCAGCTGTACAATGGCTGGCAAAGCGCCATGCTGCCTTCGGAGGAGTTTTTGAGGATTAAAGAAGGCACGCACGCCGGCTGGCCCTATTGCTACTGGGACCAGATGCAATCCAAAAAAGTACTGAACCCGGAATATGGCGGCGACGGTAAAATTGTAGGCCAATGCGACCAGTACGAGAAGCCGCTGATCGGTTTCCCCGGCCACTGGGCACCAAACGACATCCTGTTTTACCAGGGCAACCAGTTTCCCGAACATTACAAAAACGGTTCGTTTATCGCATTCCACGGCTCGACCAACCGCGCGCCTTATCCGCAGTCTAGCTATTTCATCGGTTTCGTACCCTTCAAAAACGGCCAGGTAGCCGGTGAATACGAGGTGTTCGCGGACGGTTTCGCCGGCCTCGACCCGATCGTGAACGTGAGCGACGCCGTGTACCGCCCGATGGGGATCGCGATGGGCCCCGACGGCTCCATTTACATTGCCGAAACCGAGAAAGGCAAGATCTGGAAAGTGACCTATAAGGGTAACAAGAAGAAATTCAACAAAACGGCGATGGCGAAAATGGAGCAGCGCAAAACGATGTCGCACATCCGCACGCCTGATTTTGTCAACGATAACCTCGACAAAGACAAACCCGTGGCGGGCGGCAAGGTATACAGCGTGTATTGCACCGCCTGCCACCAGCGCAACGGCATGGGCGATTCCCAGCGCTTCCCACCGCTGGGAGGTGCCGAATGGGTAACCGGCGACAAGGAGCGGCTGATCAAAGTGCTCCTGAACGGCCTCGAAGGACCGATCGAGGTGAAAGGGCAGGCTTACAACAACGTCATGCCCCAGCACAGTTTTTTAAAGGACGAAGAGATCTCAGAGGTATTGACCCATATTCGAAGCAATTTCGGAAACAATGCCGGCCCGGTCACGACAGAGGAAGTAGCGAAAGTAAGGGCGACGCTCAAATAGCAAGACATTAAGCCATTCATCTTCCAACCCCGTTTAAGCGGATATTACTCTCCGGCAATTGAGTGTTCCTTTAAAGGGGTTGGAGGAAGAATGGCAAAAGTAACCAATTCACCATTTCTGTATATTCATGTTGAAAAATAAAAGTTTAGCCGCAAGCTTTATCATTCTCTCGGGGATCGGCCTGGCCGGTTTTTCTTCCGAAAAGAATACGTTTTCACACCATACCCAGGAGCCCTGGAAGGCGCCGGCCTGGGCCGACACCCTGAAAAGCCCCTACCACGAAGAACCGCTCACGCTCGCACAAGGCGAGGAGCTTTTTACTTTATATTGCTCGTCCTGCCACGGTGAAGGCGGCTACGGCGACGGTGCCGCGGGTGGCGCGCTGGGCCAGAAGCCCGCCAACTTCCACGACACGCTCGTGAAGGCGCAAAGCGACGGCTCGCTGTTCTGGAAAATGTCCAACGGCCGGGGCAATATGCCGCCGTTCCAGGATGTGTTCACGGCCGAGCAACGCTGGCAGCTGGTGGCGTACATCAGGCATTTGGGCAAAACAGAGTAAATTGACCGCCGACGGCTGACCGCAGACAGCCAGCTGGTGAATGCCAATCCCTGGAAGTCGGCTGACGCGCCTTGCCTGCCGAAGGGCCGCACATGAATGCAAGAATTACCTAAACCCATAAAAAACACTATGTTACATTACAGCCGCATCATGAAGTCCGGATTCACGTCCATGCTCGCCCTGGGTATGGCGTTTCATGCTTTCGGACAACAGCGGGAGGTCACGACTTCCGTACCCAAAGCACTTCGCGACGACATTACCATCGAAGAGTACATGAAAGTGGAACCGGAAGCGGTCCGCCTCATCCAGCACCCTGTTACGGGTGAAATTTATTATACCACATTCTTCGGGGATGTGGTCAAAATTGTCGTTGAAGACGGCAAGCCCGTGAGCAAAAAGCTCCTTTCCGTCGAAGACCACGGCATTCCCCGCCTGCAAGGCGCCGCTTTTCATGGCAACACGCTATTCCTCGCCGGTAACGTGAGCGTGAACAACAACAAAGGCAATAAAGGCCGGATGGTGCGCTACGAAATGAAAAAGGGCGTGGAAAAGCCGGAAATGACCGTCGTATTCAATACAGTCGAATACGGCGCCAACAAAACTACTTTCGACCACGGCTGGAATGCCCTGGAAATCAGCCCGGACGGTAAGTACATCTACGTGAACACGGGCGCACGCACCGACCACGGCGAGGTGCAGGACAACGGCGGCGAATACCCCAATGCCCGCGACAATGCCCTTACTGCCAACATTTTCCGCTTTCCGATCAACTCCAAAGACCTGCTGCTATCCACCGACCTGGCCAAGCTGAAAGCCGACGGTTACATCTTCGCGGAGGGCATCCGTAATGCCTACGACATGGCTTTCGATGCGAAGGGCAACCTCTTCGCCGTATCCAACTCCGGCGATTACGATCACCCCGAAGACATGTTCTGGGTGCGCAAAGGACATCATTACGGCTTCCCATGGGTAATGGGCGGCATCGAGAACCCGCAGCAATTCCCCGATTTCAACCCCGATCCTGAGAAAGATCCCTTCCTGAGCAAATTTGCCTTCGCATTCCTCATGAAGTACTTCCACAACGACCCCGACTTCCCGAAAAGACCGGCCGGTGTGACATTCTCGCCTTCGGTGCAAAACATGGGCCCGGATGCCAACGAGTACCGCGACCGTAAAACCGGCGTCGTGATGGACGGCGACACCACGGGCGCTACGGTCGGCACCTTCAACGCGCATTCTTCTCCGCTCGGGATTTTCTTCGACACCCACAATGCATTGGGTAAGGACCTCACCGGCGACGGATTCGTGATTCGCTACACGGGCGGCCCGCGTAACGGCGTGGTCAACCCGAACCCATTGCGCCGGTACGGCAAGGACCTGCTGCACATGGAAATGACGTACGACAAGAAGACCGACAACTACAAGACCAAAACCACCAGCATTATCAACAACTTCACCGCTCCTACCGACGCGCTGCTCATCGGCAATACGCTTTACATTATCGAGTACGGCGGCAAGCAGGGCGGTAACAAAGCGGGCGGCAGTCTTTGGAAAATTACATTGCCCGCCAACGACAAGCTGGCTAAAAAGACCAAAAAGAAAACCTCGTAATTACATCTCGTTCTACATATAACTTTAATTAATCTGTTATGAAATCTGAAAGAAGATCTCTAATCAAAAAGTTGTTTGCATCCGTTGCCGGCATCGCGGGTATCGGTGCGGCGTCCAAGGTCCAAGCGGAAGCAGCTGCTGCACCGGCGCCTCAAAAGGAAGTAGGTGACGTAGAAATGTACCAGGACGTACCGCTTTTCTCGGGTCATACCAAATACAACAACCTCGTGTTCGTGGCAGGTAAGGGTGCCCACTTCGACGGCGACATTACCGCACACACCAAGCACGTGCTCGACGAGCTGGAAAAAGAGCTCATCAAAGCAGGTTCTTCCATGGAAAAGGTACTGAAATGCTCCGTATTCCTCCACGACCTGAACGACTACAAAGCTATGAACGAAGCCTACAAAGGCCGTTTCGGCAGCAAGCCCCCTTGCCGCACTACGGTAGCGGTCTACGGCGGCGTCCCAGGCGACTCCCTCGTCGAAATCGACTGCATCGCTTACGTGTAAGAGGGGAGAAAAGGGAGGAAGGGAGGAAAGGGCTTTTTATCCTCTCCTTCCATCCCTCCTTCCTCCCTTTCCTCCTATTCCCAAAAGTAACCAATCCCACCCCCTCAGCCACTTACACCCATTTTTCCAAATTTTTATTTCGGAATAATACAATTCCCCCACATTAAATTCGCTCACGAAAAATAAAGTCGGACTTATATTTTAGATTATGATTAAATAACAGTTAATTTGTTTAACTGACCCGACAAGATTTGAATAAGAGACAACGCATCGCTGAGGAGAATGAAGTTCTTTTAAATCTCTGGCACCAAAGCCAGGCCGGGGATAGTCTGGCATTTTGCCAGCTCGCCGACAAGCAGTACCGCACACTCTTCAACTACGCCTGTAACTTCACCGCTGATCGCGAGTTCATCAAAGACGCCATCCAGGACCTGATGATCCATATCTGGGAGAAGCGCCAAAACATTCAGATCCAATTCGTTACCATTTACTTCCTGCGTGCGTTACGCAACCAGCTGATGCAGGAGTTCCGCCGCAGCAACGGCTCCCACCCATTCCTGGACATCGACGAAGCAGGCCAGATCTCGGACTACCAGACCGTGGAAACGCAGATCGAGCAGAACGAAGCACTGAACGAAAATCAGGTTAAGGTACGGACTGCCATTGAGGAACTTCCCCGCCGCCAGAAAGAGGCTGTATTCCTCAAATACTTCGAAGGAATGGATAATGAACAAATCGCCGACCTCATGCAGGTAAACCGCCAGTCGGTCGCTAACCTGCTTTTCAAAGCCATTACTTCGCTGAAACAGCACATTCACCCAATCAGCAACCTGTTGCTGCTCTGCCTGGCATTACAGGCGTGACACCCCGCCTGCTGATCGCACACGGCCCTACCCAAAAAAACAGACTATCCATTAAATTCACGTCCAATGCAACCGGTCGTTCATTAACTGCATCCTTTGGGTACCAAACCGAACCTTATGCCGCAAGCTCCCAGCCGAACCCTCTGGATCGATTACCTCCGTTCATTCCTGACCATCCTTGTCGTAGCACACCATTCGTCGCTTGCATATACGACGTTCGCCAGTTTTGATCAATCAGCTTACATCCGCTCCACCCACCCGATCGTGGACCACCAGCGGTGGGTAGGCCTCGACATTTTCGAAAACTTTAACGACGTATTCTTCATGTCGCTCATGTTCCTGATCGCCGGGCTTTTCGTCGTCAAAAGCATCGAGCGGAAGGGCGTCGCCGCATTCATACGCGACCGGTTTTACAGGCTGTTCCTCCCGTTCCTGCTGCTCGGGACGGCCACAAACCTGATCGCCCATTACCCGGCTTACCTCGTCGCCCACGGGAACGGGGACATCTACGCATACATTGCCGACTTCTTCACGACCGAGCAATGGCCCGTCGGCCCGCCGTGGTTCATCTGGGTGTTGTTTGTTTTCAACCTCGCATTTGCTTTCATCTATTCGCTCAGGAAGCCACTTCTCGGGAAGCTATTCCCCGGGAGTCCATTTCCAGGGAAGCCATTAATCCCCGCGCAGCCGAATTTCGCAGCGCACGCGGAACAACCAGGCAAACCTGTCCGCGCAGCAACCAATTTGTTTCTTTTCACATTCATACTGTACGTTCCATTCGCATTCTGGCTCGGCCCAGGCACATGGACGGGCTTCGGGCCATTCGATTTCCAGATCAGCCGCGCAGCCTGGTACTTCGGTTATTTCCTACTCGGCGCGTGGCTCGGCACCGTGCATTTCAACGAAGGGATTTTCGGGATCACCTCGCCGCTTGTCAACTGCTGGCGCCTCTGGCTTGCACTGTGCGCTGGTGCATATACGTTGCTCACACTTCTGCCGCCATACCTTACCGAACTAGTCAAAAACGGCACGCTTCCCGAAATCATCGGCTACCTCATTTATTTTAGCATTTACGTCCTGTCCTGCACATTCAGCTGCCTTGCATTCCTGACAACGTTCCGCGTGCTGGTCAGACAGCCGAACGCATTCCAGGATTCGCTGTCCGAAAATGCCTACCTGATTTATCTGCTGCATTACCCGTTTGTGATCTGGACACAATACACCCTCCTCGATCTGCCGCTTCCAGCGTTTTTTAAATTTCTTATTACATGCCTGATATCCATTGCCGGAAGCTGGTTACTGGCTGCATTGCTAAGAAAATCAGCATTCGTCAAACGGTATCTGTAAAGTCCAGCCCATGTTCGCAGCTTGTCGACGCCAAGCTGCCGATCTACGGCTAGTTTTAGTTAATTACCGGTAGCTTGACCGGGACATTTTGCCTGCCACCCCACTTTTTCCTCGCGCATTCTAAATTTTTCGAAAAAATATTTCCAAAAAGAGAGTATCGGCGCAATGATCTCGCATCCTTATTAAAATTAGCCATACTATTATTTGCCCAATATGCTCCATTACCGCAATTTTCTTCCGGAGGAACTAGCCGCCGATCCATCTTTCAGACGCTGGGTGTTGTACAACGACCCTGCCGACGAAGCGGTGTGGACCGAATGGCTTGAACACCACCCGGACAAGCAGGATCTCGTCAATCGCGCCAAGAATTTCCTGGCGATGACGGAAGCGGCATTCGATCAGATTTCGGATGAGGAGGTGGCGAACGAAATTTACCGGCTATCGCATTCCATCGGGGAAAACCGGGCTAAAAAATCATCGATCTGGCTGCATTTCAGGCCTAACTGGTACCATATGGCGGCCTCGGTGCTTATCCTCATGTTCGCCGGCTGGTGGTACAACAAACAGACGCTTTCGCAGCAGCAGTCGGACCAATATAAGGTGATTCTCAGCCAGATCAAGGAACCGCTCATCGAGGCGGTGAACAACAGCGACGAAGCGAAGCTGGTGACGCTCGAAGACGGCAGCTCGGTGCTTTTGCAGCCCGCCAGCCGCATTACCTACCCGCGCCGGTTCGAGGGCCGCAAGCGGGAGGTGTTCCTGAAAGGCGAGGCGTTTTTCGAGGTGGCCAAGAATCCCGACAAACCGTTTTACGTGTATGCACATACGCTGGCAACCAAAGTACTGGGTACCAGCTTCAAAGTGAGTGCTTTCGACGATCAGGAAGTGAAAGTAGTGGTAAAAACCGGCAAGGTATCGGTATTCCCGATGACGAAGGAGGCCATTGCCAGCCAGCATGCCGACGACAAACTGGGCGGAATGGTATTGACGCCGAATCAGCAGATCACATTCGCTCCCAACGAGTTACGCCTGACAAGAAGCCTTATTCCGGACCCCAAATTGTTGGAATTGCCGATACAGAGACAGTCATTTGAATTCAAGGGAACGCCAATCACCGAAGTTTTTGCGGCACTGGAAAAATCATATGGTGTGAAGATCGTATTCGATGCGGAAGTAATGCAGAATTGCTACCTCACCGCCTCGCTGTCGGACGAACCGCTTTTCGAGAAGATCAACCTGATCTGCAAGACGATCGGCGCACAATATGAGCAGCTCGATGCCAGCATCATTATCAATAGCAAAGGATGTTAACGAAACAACTCTCTCTCCATACTTTATGACTAATTCGCCGATGCCTATGACCAGAAACGACTACTGATTACTACTTACCAAAAAGGTCGATGATGCTGCAACACCACCGACCCGATCAATCCCCATGCTTGTGTACGCTTAACAGCATCTGAATGAGGCTGCTGTGGGAACCATTATGCCGAATTTTAACCCGACAAAAATCAAAATTATGTCAAAAAGAGTACAATTTCACCATGCTTTACAGAAAATCATGCGCATTACTCTGTATCAAGCCCTGCTCTCTCTTGCGTTCAGCACCTTCGTTCATGCGAACGATGTGCGCGGACAAAGAGTGTTAGAACAAAAAGTGACTTTGCGTTTAGCCAATTCCGAGGTTGACAAGGCATTGGAGAAGATTGAGAGTACGACGAAGGTTAAGTTCATGTACAACCCTCAGATCTTCAATAATCAGAAAACATCCTACAAGTTTCAGGACGAATCGTTGTCTGAGGTACTTAATAAAATTCTGACCCCACATAAAGTAACTTACGAAGTGGTACAGGACCGCATTATCCTGCGCCGCGAACAGGCACCCGTTGAAGAAAATGCAACTAAAACGGCTCCGAAACGCAATGTAACGGGAACCGTGAAAGACGAAACCGGTTCGGCGCTGCCGGGCGTAAGCGTGCTCGTGAAAGGTACCCAGCGTGGTACTTCTTCCGACGCGGAAGGTAAGTTTTTTCTCGATATTCCCGATGGCGAGGTGGCTACTTCCGTACTGGTTTTCAGCTTTGTAGGATATACCTCACAGGAAATCACCGTGGGCAGCCAAAGCAATATCGATGTGCAGCTGGCGCCTGAGGCGAAAGCATTGAACGAAGTCGTTGTAACGGCTTTGGGTATTTCCAAAGAGAAAAAAGCGCTGGCGTACGCCGTGACCGAGGTGAAAGGCAGCGAGTTTACGCAGGCACGCGAAAACAACGTGGCGAATGCACTGACCGGTAAGATCGCGGGTGTGAACGCAACCGGTATGTCGACCGGCCCCGGCGGATCGAGCCGCATTATTATCCGTGGTAACGGTTCTTTGAGCGGTAACAACCAGCCTTTGTATGTAATCAACGGTATGCCGATGGACAACAGCGTTCCGGGCGGCGGCAATGCTTCGGATGGTAACGGTAACAACACCGACCGCGGTGACGGTATCGGTGGTATCAACCCGGACGATATCGAGTCGATCTCCGTTTTGAAAGGCGGCCCTGCCGCGGCCCTTTACGGTGCTCGTGCCTCCAATGGCGTGATTTTGATTACTACCAAAAAAGGCCGCGCGCAAAAAGGCATCGGCGTGGAATACAATGGCAACTTCTCCGTGGATAACCTTTCTATCATCCCTGACTGGCAATATGAGTACGGACAAGGGGTGGATGGTGTGAAACCAACGACGCAAACGCAGGCGAAAAGCTCAGGCCGCTTGTCATATGGTGCCAGAATGGATGGTACGCCGGTTGTTCAGTTCGACGGTGTGGCGCGGCCTTATTCCCCGCAAAAAGACAACCTGAAAAACTTCTACCGCACAGGTACCAACTACATTAACTCACTGTCTTTCACAGGCGGTAACGAAACCGTGAACTTCCGTTTCGGCTTGAACAACACAAGCTCTAACAGCATCGTGCCGAACTCTTCTTTCACGAGAAGAATCGCCAACCTGAACATGAATGCGTTTTTGGGTAAAAAACTGAGCATTGAAACCGTCGTTCAATACAACCTCGAAAGCGGCCACAACCGTCCGAAAGTGGGCTACGCCGACTACAACCCGCACTGGGCGACTTACCTCGTAGCGAACACCGTCGATATCAGAAGCCTTTCACCGGGCTACGACGCGGTAACCGGAAAAGAAGTGGAATGGAACCCGGTACCAGCCGCTCCGAACCCTTATTTCGTGGTGAACAAGTTTGTCAACGAAGACCAGAAAAACCGTTTCCTTGGCCAGGCCAACATTAAATACGACATTTTGGACAACCTGTTCATCAAAGGAAGCGTGAGCCGCGATTACTACAACTTCAACTACGAGTTTGTGGTACCGACCAATAACGCATACCAGCCGCTGGGTACTTACGAGGCGAAAAAGATCTCGTCGTCGGAAACCAACGGAATGCTGACTTTGAACTATTCCAAAGATTTCTCCGAAGACCTGAACTTCTCGGCACTGGTGGGTGGTAACATGCAGCGCAGCATCTACGACCAGACGGCATTCAACGGTTCTGAATTTACCATCCCTGGTTTTTACAGCTTCACCAATCTCGCAACTTCGGCCGTTGTCCCTACTTACAACAAAAGCGGTATCAACTCCGTGTTCGGTTCGGCGGATTTGGGTTACAAAGGCTTCGCTTACCTGACCCTCTCGGGCCGTCAGGACTGGTTCTCGGTGTTGAACAGCAAAAGCAACAGCATCTTCTACCCTGCCGTGGGTGGTTCATTGATCCTCTCGGAAGCATTCAAATTGCCGGAGGTAGTGAGCTTCGCGAAATTGCGCGGTTCATGGGCGCAAGTGGGTGGCGCAAACGTCGTTCCTTACCAGATCTACCAAAGCTATGCGATGGCAGTAGGTGGCCACAACGGTCGTCCGGTACAGCAGCTGTCATCTTCCGTGGTACCTAACCCGGATTTGAAACCATTGACCTCCACGACTTACGAGGCCGGTTTGGAAGCGAAATTCCTGAACAACCGCCTGGGCATCGACGTGACGCTTTACAACCGTAAAACGACGAACGATATCGTTCAAAGCAACATCGCATCGTCATCAGGCTACACGGCTGCATTGCTGAACGTGGGCGAGCTAAGCAACAAGGGTATCGAATTATTGCTGACTGCCACTGCTCTTAAGCAAAACAACTTTACCTGGGACATCAGCTACAACATGGCTTACAACAAGTCCGAAATCGTAAAACTGGCTCCTAACCTGAACCAGTTGAGCATTGGAACCGGTGTAGGCGGTGGGTTGATCAACAACGTAGTAGGCGGTACTTACGGCGAGGTGTGGGGTTATAACAAACTGAAAGACGCGAACGGCAACATCGTGTACAACACGGCCAGCGGCTACGCAGTACGCGGTAACCTCGAAAAACTGGGTAACGGTACGCCACCGTGGACGATGGGTATCACCAACAATTTCAAATACAAAAACTTCTCCCTCAATATCCTCATCGACGGTAAGTTCGGAAGCGTGGTTTACTCCAACCTGTACCAATATGCATACCGCTTCGGTTTGCCGAAAGAAACACTTCCTGGTCGCGAAACAGGCCTTACCGTTACCGGTGTAACCCCGGAAGGCGCTGCATTCAGCAAAAACTGGAAGAAAGAGGATATCGATACTTACTATGACAATGACAAGAACTACACAGGCATGTTTGTGTTCAACAACGACTTCATCAAGCTTCGGCAGGTGATTTTGAGCTACAACCTGCCGGTGATCTCGGTGTTCGGTACCAAGCTGCAAGGCGCTTCCGTATCGATCGTGGGACGTAACCTTGCGCTGCTTTACAAAGACAAGCGCAACAAATACTTCGATCCCGAGTCGAGCTACACCAATGGTAACGCGCAAGGTCTGGAAGCATTCGGTGTACCGAGAACCAGAAACGTGGGTGTGAACCTGACTGTGAAGTTTTAATCATTCAAAATTTTTGTGACGATGAACAAATTCCTGAAACTATCATATATGGCCGCAATGGCCGCCTTCATCTCCTCCTGCGACAACAATTTCGAGGAAATGAATGTGAACCCGAATGCGTCGACGGAAGCGGTACCAGGCTTCCTCTTCACGAGAACCCAGCTGACGACGGTAAGCAACAACTTCACCGGCGCGGCTTACCTGACCATCGGCGGTTCGATGCAGCATTTTGCCACTTACAAGGAAGTTCCCGGCGCGGGTGACAAGTATTTCAACTTCTCCTACTCGCAGGGAAGCTGGGCGCTGTTCGGCGGCGATCCTGCTACTGCGGGCGCGGTAATCGACGTTTTGCAGGTGATCGACGCGGTGAAAACATCTCCCGAGGATATCAACAAACTCTCGGCAGCGCGTATCTGGAAGGCTTATCTCTTCCACCGCCTCACCGACATGTATGGCGACATTCCTTACTCGGAAGCAGGCCGCGGATTGAGCGACAAGAATTACACGCCCAAATACGACACCCAGCAGGCGATCTACGCCGATCTGCTGAAAGAGCTCGACGAGGCTACGGCTGCATTCGACGCTTCGAAAGCGACATTCGGCAACTCCGACCTCGTGTACGGCGGCGATGTGACCAAATGGAAAAAATTCGCCTACTCGCTCATGCTGCGCCTCGGTATGCGCCTCACGAATGTAGATCCTGCGGCGTCGGAATCATGGGTGAAGAAAGCGATCGCCGGCGGCGTGATCACCTCGGATGCTGATCTGGCTAAGATCGACTACGTGGACGGCTCCGTTACCGCCAGCCGTAACTTCATCTCGGCCGGGCTCATGAGCACGGATTATGTGAATCCGGGCGGTGACAATGTGGAAGGCGGCAAATTCGCCAAGACGCTGATCGACCATTTGAAAACTACCAAAGACCCGCGTCTGAACGTGATCTCCATCGTGTGGGTACCTTCTGCGGACGGCAAGACGTTCACAGCCGATACCACCACCGCATTGCAGAAAGGGATGCCCAATGCGGCATTCAACAGCCTGCCGGGCGATTTCAACAGCTACTCGGAGCCTAACCCGGCGACGATCCTGAAATACAGCGCACCGCTGCTCGTCATGACACCCGCCGAAATGCACCTGTTGCTGGCAGAGGCCAACCTCAGAGGATGGTATGCCGGAGCTACCGCCGAAGCATCCTACAATGCAGCCGTAACGTCCGGTTTGAAGCAATGGGCGTTGTTCGGCACGGCCGGTATCATTTCCGATGCGAAAATCGCCGCTTACCTGAAAGCGAACGCCTTCAACGCAGCCGGAACGGTAGCACAGAAAATGGAGCAGATCGCTACCCAGAAATGGGTGACGCTCTTCCTGGAAGACGAATATGAAATCTTCTCGAACTGGCGCCGTACAGGTTATCCGAACCTGACGCCGACCAACTATCCGGGTAACCTCACAGGCGGTCAGATCCCGACCCGCTTCGTGATCCCGGATTCGGAAGAGCAGTACAACAAGACCAACTTCTACGAAGCACGTACCCGCCAGGGCGGTACCAACACGCTTTCCAGCAAGGTTTGGTGGGATAAATAAGGATGCCCGTTGGGCTGCCTGATAATGAAGTAAATGACCGATACGGATTGCTGACCAAAATCGGCGATCCGTATCGCATTTTAAAGCCTAAAAATTTTCGATCTGTGAATGAGGAATTTCAATGTGTTTTTTGTCTTAACTATAATAGTGCTTTCCTAAACCAAAACCCATGATCAAAAAAGTATTCATTGCCGCCGCCCTCTTTTGCTCTGCCGGTGTCGCCGCGCAGGCGCAGAAGTACTCGATCGTCATCAAAGGCGGTCACGTGATCGACCCCAAAAACAATATCAACAGCGTGATGGACGTGGCCCTGAAAGGCGACACGGTCATGCTCGTTGCGAAAAACATCGACGCCAGGGAAGGCGTGCAGGTGGTGAATGCGAAAGGCCTTTTCGTCACGCCCGGCCTGATCGACATGCACTCGCACAACTTCTTCGGTACCAAAATGGACCAGACGTACAGCAACGGCCCTAATGCCCTCCCACCCGACGGCTTCACGTTCCGTACCGGCGTTACCACCGTGGTAGACGCGGGCTGTGCCGGCTGGAAGTCGTTCCCGGATTTTAAAAAACAAACCATCGACGCCTCGCGCACCCGCGTGCTCTCGTTCCTGAACATCGTGGGTGAAGGCATGCGCGGCGGCACTTACGAGCAGAATGTCGAAGACATGGATGCTGCCGCTACCGCCAAAGTCGCGAAGGAATATCCGGAATACATCGTAGGCATTAAACTGGCCCACTTCAACGGTTACAATTGGGCACCTACCGATCGCGCTGTGGAAGCAGGCAAGCTCGCCAATATCCCGGTCATGATCGATTTCGGCGGCAGCCAGCCCGTGTTGCCCATCGAAGAGCTGTTTATGAAGCACCTTCGCCCCGGCGACATTTTCACCCACTGCTTCGGCCAGCTCGCCAGCCGCGAACCGATCGTGGACGTGAAGGCAGGTAAAGTGAAGCCGTTCGTCTACGAAGCCCGCAAAAAAGGCATCATTTTCGACGTGGGTTATGGTGGTATCAGCTTTGCATTCTCGCAGGCGATCCCGGCCATCAAAACCGGTTTTTATCCCAACACCATCAGTACCGACATCCACACCGGCAGCATGAACAATGCGATGAAGGATATGCTCAATGTCATGTCCAAATTCCTTGCGATGGGTATGGACCTGCCGGCGGTCATCAAAGCCAGCACCTGGGCCCCCGCACAGGCCATTCACCGCGAAGAGCTGGGTAACCTTTCGGCAGGCTCGCGTGCGGACGTATCCGTACTGCGCGTGCTCGACGGCAAGTTCCAGATGAACGACACGGGTACATTCGGTTTCTTCGATTATACCGGCGCCAAAGTGCAGGGCAAGCAGAAACTGGAAGCCGAAGTGACCATTCGCGCCGGCAAAGTGGTGTACGACCTCAACGGCCTCACCAACCCGATCGTCGTTTCGAGAAGGTAGTTTGCCGGACGTCCACTCCCGGGCTGGAAGCCCCCGCGGCCGCACTCAACGGGGCTTCCATTGTTATTTTGCCTAATTTTACCGATCACAATCCTGCCGAACTCTTTTTTCTTATCTCATGAAATTACCGATTCTCTCTTTAACGACGATCCTGACCCTCACCCTGGGAACATTGCAAACTGCCCAATCGCAGACCATCCCGAAAGAAGAACTGATCTTCCTCACTTCCGAATGGAAAGGTGAGCGCTTCCCCGACGGCCGTCCGAAAATCTCCGACGACCTCGTGCGCCGCGCCAAAGAAATCAATATCGAAGAAGCATGGGTAGTACTCAAAAACGAGGGCTATAACTGCCAGTTTGAAGGCAACTGGAAAATCGTCCATGACGACGTGGTGATCGCCGGTCGCGCATTGACGGCCCAGTTCACGCCCTCCCGCCCCGACCTGGAAAAGAATATCAAAGACCGCGGTGCCAAGCAAGGCCGCATCGGCAACACCAACTCCTGGCCGATCGATATGCTTTCCAAAGGCGACGTATATGTAGCCGACGGTATGGGCAAGATCGTCGAAGGAACACTGATCGGTGATAACCTTGCCAATTCTATTTATGCCAAAACAGGCAACGGCGTCGTATTCGATGCCTCCGTGCGCGACCTCGACGGCCTTTCCAAAATCCCCGGCTTCAATGCGTTCGTCCGCGATTTTGATCCTTCCTATTTGAAAGACGCCGTAGTAACGGGCATTAATACCCCTATCCGCATCGGACGTGCGGTGGTACTTCCGGGTGACCTGGTTCTGGCCAAAAAAGAAGGCGTGATCTTCGTGCCGGCGCACATGGTCGAGAAAGTCGTGCAAACGGCCGAGTTCATCGCATTGCGCGACAAATTCGGTATTCAGATGCTGAAAGAAGGCAAATATACCCCGGGCCAGATCGACAGCCAGTGGACCGATACCCTGAAAAACGACTTCTTGAAATGGCTCGACAAAAACCCGAACGAAATCCCCATGAAACGTTCGGAACTCGATGAATACATGAAAAAAAGAACCTGGTAAGCGAGTAATCCGTCCTGGTTTTCAGCATTTCCTGTTTGGTAAAACAGACAGGATTTTTCTTTCGCATTTTCAAAATTGCATTTTAAATACATTTATATGAATATTTACAAGCTCACATCCGGTATCGCCGCGGTCTGCCTGCTGATAGCGCTGTACCTGGCCTTTACCGGAAGCCTCCCCTCGGCCGGCCCTTTCTTTATCGCATTCTTTTTGTCGCTGGCCATCAGTTTCCGTGGTTATGAAAAACTGAAAGGATTCACCTACACCACCGTCATCTTCGCGGCGGTAACCACGGCATTGTACTACCCGCAGCATTTCCTGACTGTGGGTGACTTTAAACTTTCAACTCTGATCACTCCACTCATTCAGATCATCATGTTCGGAATGGGCACTTCCATGAGCTTCGGGGATTTTGTGGGCGTGGTTAAAATGCCGAAAGGCGTACTCATTGGCGTTGTGAGCCACTTTATCATTATGCCAACCATCGGGTACACGCTGGCAAACATCAGCGGTTTCCCGCCTGAAATCGCGGCAGGTATTATCCTCATCGGCTGCTCGCCGAATGGAATGGCTTCCAACGTGATCTCCTACCTCGCGAAAGCGAACCTCGCATTGTCCATTACCATTACCGCCATTTCCACGATGCTCGCGCCGCTCGTGACGCCCATCCTCATGAGCATGCTCGCAGGCGCGTTCGTGAAGATCGACACACTGCATATGATGTGGGATATTATTAAAATGGTGATCATCCCGATCGGCGCCGGATTGGTGTTCAATAAGCTGTTCAGCGGAAAAGTGAAATGGCTCGATGCCGCCATGCCGCTTGTTTCGATGGGCGGGATCGCATTCATTATCGTGATCATCACCGCCGCCGGCCGAGACAGCCTCCTGTCGATCGGGCCCGCATTGCTATTGCTCGTATTGATCCATAACCTGTCGGGCTACACGCTCGGCTACTGGTCGGGACGCCTGTTCCGCATGAGTGAGCGCGACTGCCGCACGATAGCGATTGAAGTAGGTATGCAAAATGGCGGACTAGCGTCCGGTATCGCGAAGGAAATGGGCAAGATGGCCACGGTCGGCCTCGCACCGGCGATTTTCGGCCCGCTGATGAACATCACCGGCTCCATCCTCGCCTCCTGGTGGCAAGGCAAGCCTACTGGTGATGAAGATACTTACGTAGAAACGGGCAGAGCCCATTAAAACGAAACGAGGCGCAGCTAATCACTGCGCCTCGTTTCGTTTTGTCAGGTGTTGTTAAGTGTAGTTATGTGTTGTCAGGCATTGTCATGCATTGTCAATTTTGTCGGATGACTTTTTGAACTATTCCTGACTACTCTTGACCATTCCTGACCTACTGACTTTAATCCTCTTCCAACAACAACTGCATATAAACGAGGTCGAGCCACTGGTCGAATTTGTAGGCAACTTCCTTCAGATATCCCTTCTCCACAAACCCGTACTTCTTGTGAAATTCAATACTTGCACGGTTGGAAGCATCGATACACCCGATCATCGTGTGCAGGCCGGATTCCTTCGCGCGCTGAATAAGGCTTCCAAGTAATTTACCGCCCACGCCCATTCCGCGGGATTTTTCGTCGAGGTAAATGGAATGCTCCACACTGAATTTATACCCGATTTTCGGACGGAAAATGTTGTAGGAACCATAACCGATCACTTCGCCTTCCAACTCCGCCACAATCACTGGCATACCGTCATAGAACATCTGCTCAAACCAGGCCTTTTGTTGTTCCAGGGTCCGGGGTTCGTAGTCATAAATAGCCGTGGTGTTCAGGATAGCGTGGTTAATAATCTCCAACAGCGAAGGCAGATCCTTAGGAGCCGCACTTCTGATGATCAAATCCATCAAAATAAAGCAGGTCGTTATACAGGTTTATTATTAGGGTCAAAAATACCTTATAATTTTAAAAATTTTCACCTCCTAACCGCGTTTAGCGTTACGTTTTTTTCTAATTCTTTTGAAAATCCTGAATTTCGAATAGCTTTGCCTCAACTTTAGGGGTGTCCCGACATGCGGACTGAGATCATACCCTTTGAACCTGATGCAGCTAGTACTGCCGAAGGGAAAAGCAGGAGTTACCGTGCACGTAGCTCCGTCTATTCTTTTCTTCATAGGTCCATTCCTAAGGTTTTTTGTATTTAAAAACTGAATCAGGAATGGAAATCATCCTAAACGGTCAGGCAAGGCTAATTACCGCCACTCACACGGTAGGACAACTCGTGTCCGAGCTGTTTCCGTCCGGCAAAGGCATCGCCGTAGCCATCAATCAATCGGTAGTCCCGAAATCCGACTGGCCCACGCGCCGGCTCTCCCCCAACGATCAGATTACGCTCATTACCGCCACGCAAGGCGGCTAGGCACGCTTTATCCCACCATTTAACCAGAAAACATCATCATGAAGACAGAAAAAACGCCGGAAACAATCACCCGCGCCCCATTCCCCAATTCAACGAAAGTCTATGTAAAAGGCGAAATCCACGACATTTCCGTGGCCATGCGCGAGATTTCGCTTAATGATACACGCATCCACGGTCGGTTAGGAGCAAGTGAGCCCAATGAACCCGTAACCGTCTACGATACCAGCGGTCCGTACACAGACCCTAACATTGAAATCGACGTTAAACAGGGCCTTCCCGCATTGCGTGCGGAATGGGTACGCGGGCGCGGCGATGTGGAAGAACTCGAAACGATCACCTCCGAATACGGCCGGATGCGCCTGGCGGACACGAAATTGGACCATCTGCGGTTTGCCCACAATGCGAAGCCCCTCCGCGCCAAAGCCGGACAGAACGTTTCGCAGCTGCATTATGCCAAAAAGGGCATGATCACGCCGGAAATGGAGTATATCGCCATCCGCGAGAACCAGCGCATCGACGCCCACCTGGCCTCGCTGAACGGGAAGGCGGGCGCGCTGGCACACCAGCACGCCGGGCACAGCTTCGGCGCTAACACCCCTAAAAGCCATATTACCGCCGAGTTTGTAAGGGCGGAAGTGGCGGCGGGCAGGGCTGTGATTCCATCCAATATCAATCACCCGGAAAGCGAACCGATGATCATCGGGCGGAATTTCCTTGTGAAAATCAATGCGAACATCGGTAACTCGGCCGTATCGTCGAGCATTGAAGAAGAGGTCGAAAAAGCCGTCTGGGCCTGCCGCTGGGGCGCTGACACGATCATGGACCTGTCGACCGGCAAGAACATCCATGAAACCCGCGAGTGGATTATCCGCAACTCGCCCGTACCCATCGGCACCGTCCCCATTTACCAGGCTTTGGAAAAAGTGAACGGCAAGGCCGAAGACCTGACCTGGGAGCTTTTCCGCGACACATTGATCGAACAGGCCGAGCAGGGAGTGGACTATTTCACGATCCATGCCGGCGTACTGCTCCGCTATATTCCGCTGACGGCCAGGCGCATTACGGGCATCGTTTCCCGTGGCGGCTCCATCATGGCGAAATGGTGCCTGGCGCATCACAAGGAGAACTTCCTGTACACGCATTTCGAGGAAATCTGCGAGATCATGAAGGCGTACGACGTAGCATTCTCCCTCGGCGACGGCCTGCGCCCCGGCAGCATTGCCGATGCCAACGACGCAGCCCAATTCGCCGAGCTCGAAACGCTGGGCGAGCTGACCAAAATCGCCTGGAAACACGATGTGCAGACGATCATCGAGGGCCCCGGCCACGTGCCGATGCACCTGATCAAGGAGAATATGGAAAAACAGTTGCAGCATTGCCACGAAGCGCCATTTTACACATTAGGCCCGCTTACGACCGACATTGCACCTGGTTACGACCACATTACCTCCGCCATCGGCGCCGCCATGATCGGCTGGTTCGGCACCGCCATGCTATGTTACGTAACGCCCAAGGAGCATTTGGGCTTACCTAACAAAAAGGATGTGAAAGACGGCGTGATCACCTACAAAATAGCTGCTCACGCCGCCGACCTCGCCAAAGGCCACCCCGGCGCCCAGTACCGCGACAATGCATTGAGCAAAGCCCGTTTCGAGTTCCGCTGGGAAGATCAGTTCAACCTTTCGCTAGATCCCGACACGGCCCGCGAGTTCCACGACGAGACATTACCGGCCGAAGGTGCCAAAGTGGCGCACTTCTGCTCGATGTGCGGTCCCAACTTCTGCTCGATGAAAATCACCCAGGACGTCCGCGACTATGCCGAGGAAAATGGGCTCGCCACTCAGGAAGCCGTGACCGAAGGAATGCGGCAAAAGGCCAGGGAGTTTGCGGAGAAGGGTAGTGAAATTTATTTGTAATGGAAAATCTGATTGTCATAACCCACCCGGAAATGCTCCCCGGCGAGGCCGATATTATTAACGAGCTCTTCGCACAGGGGCTCGCGCGCCTGCACATACGCAAGCCCGCAGCCACGCTAGCAGCACTGCGGGCTTGGCTGGAAGGAATCGATCTGCGGTTTCGACATCGTATCGCATTACATCAGCATCATGAGCTGGCCGGCGCATTCGGCATTGCCGGACTGCATTTTACGGAGCAGAGCAGGCTGGCAACCAGTCGGGAGGCATTAAATGATTTGAAAAACAGCGGATATACCGTCAGCACCTCCCTGCATGATCCCGTTGATCTGGCTACGCTATCGCATTGTTTTGACTATGCTTTTCTCGGGCCGGTATTTGACAGTATTTCAAAAGAAAGTTATGTATCGAAACTTCCGGTTCATTTTAAACTGGATAAACAGGGCTTTCCCAATGAAGTGATAGCGCTTGGGGGTATCAATGCTGAGAATTTCAAATCGGTATTTGAAATGGGGTTTGACGGTGCCGCAGTGCTGGGAAGTATCTGGCAAAATCCTGAAAAGGCTTTGGAGCAATGTCAGCTGATTCTTTCTTTGAATTCACCGGGATTGAAATTATCATCTTTTCAATCATCATCAGTTCAGCAATCATCCGGCATTCCCGGGTTGAAACCCGGGGATGGAGATATGGATGACGATTTGAATTTTAAAAATTTAAAAAGCAAAGCTATTGACAGGCTGCATTTTATTTCCCGGGAAAATGAAGGCATGTCGCATATCGACAGCATCCGCATCGCGCTGGAAGTCGGGTGCCGGTGGATA
The DNA here is from genome assembly GCF_000382205.1 of Dyadobacter beijingensis DSM 21582. Classification (GTDB taxonomy): domain Bacteria; phylum Bacteroidota; class Bacteroidia; order Cytophagales; family Spirosomataceae; genus Dyadobacter; species Dyadobacter beijingensis. The sequence goes on along the minus strand of NZ_KB907786.1, from coordinate 1,032,177 downwards.
CAGCTTCGGGTAAAGAACCGGGCGGAGCAAGAAGTGCTGCCGATTGCATGGGCTGCTACCAATTTGTGTGACAGCTACGGCGCAAAGCTCATTATCAACGACTTCCCCCGCGTGGCGCTGGCCGTGGGCGCCTATGGGCTGCACCTGGGCCTGACGGACATGCCCGTGCCCGAAGCGCGTGCGCTCGTGGGCGAGCAAATGGTCATCGGCGGAACAGCCAATACCTGGGCAGACATCGCGCTGCGGGTGGCGGAAGGCGCCGATTACATTGGCCTGGGGCCCTTCCGGTTTACAAATACCAAACAGAACCTGAGCCCCATTCTCGGCATCGAAGGCTATCGTGCGCTAATGCGGCAAATGGCTGCTCAAGGGCTTGAAATACCCATTATCGCCATCGGGGGCATTACACCCGCCGACATTCCCGGGATCCGCTCGGCAGGCATTTACGGTGTGGCCGTCTCCGCCGCATTGGCCGGCTCACCCGATCCGCAAGAAACTTTTTACCAAATCCAGAACGCATTATGCTGACTATCGCAGATCAAATATTTCAATCGAGGCTCTTTACCGGCACGGGCAAATTCAGCTCGGCGCGGGTGATGGAGGAAGCGCTGCTGGCGTCCGGCTCCGAGCTCGTGACCGTTGCGCTGCGCCGTGTGGATGTGCGCGACGAGGCCGACGATATCCTCAGGCATTTGGCTCACAAGCATATCCATCTTTTACCCAATACTTCCGGCGTCCGAACGGCCAAAGAGGCGATTTTCGCGGCGCAGCTGGCCCGTGAGGCGTTGGAAACAAACTGGCTGAAACTGGAAATCCACCCCGATCCCAAATACCTGCTCCCCGACCCGATCGAAACGTTGAAGGCAACGGAGGGACTCGCCAAAATGGGCTTTGTCATCCTCCCCTACATCCACGCCGACCCGGTATTGTGCAAGCGCCTCGAAGAAGCCGGTGCCGCGGCCGTCATGCCGCTCGGCTCCCCGATCGGGAGTAACAAAGGTCTGAAAACCATCGATTTCCTTGAAATCATCATCGAACAAAGTAAAGTACCTGTGGTGGTGGACGCCGGCATCGGCGCGCCTTCCGACGCCGCCAAAGCAATGGAAATCGGCGCGGATGCGGTGCTGGTGAATACGGCCATCGCCGTGGCCGGCGACCCGGTGGCGATGGCGGATGCTTTCAGAATGGCGGTACAGGCCGGGCGGATGGCGTATGAGGCGAAATTGGGGGCACAGGGTAATCTGGCGGCGGCCAGCAGCCCGTTAACGGCATTTCTGGATGAGCTTTAAGGAAGAATTCGATCGCTACGGCTGGGACGAGGTGAAGGAATCTATCTATTCCAAAACTGCGGCGGATGTGGAAAGGGCATTAGGCTCGTCCAGAAAGACTTTGGAAGACTTCAAGGCATTGATCTCTCCCGCCGCGGCTTCGTACCTGGAACCTATGGCAGCACTCAGCCGACAGCTAACCCAAAAACGCTTTGGGAAAACCGTTCAAATGTATGTGCCGCTGTATTTGTCCAATGAATGCACGAACATTTGCACCTATTGCGGGTTCAGTCTCGATAACAAGGTCCGCAGGCGTACACTTACTGATGCGGAGATTTTACGGGAAGTGGAAGTAATCAAAGCGATGGGCTACGAGCACGTGCTGCTCGTTACCGGCGAGGCAGTTCAGACGGTGCATGTGCCCTATTTTAAGAGGGTATTAGAACTGATCAGGCCGCATTTTGCACAGATATCGATGGAAGTGCAGCCGCTCGACCAGGACGAATACGAAGAGCTGATCCCGCTCGGATTGCATTCGGTGCTGGTTTACCAGGAAACCTATCACCGGGACGATTACCGCAAACACCATCCCAAAGGCAAAAAGGCTAATTTCAATTACCGCATCGAAACACCCGACCGGCTCGGCAAAGCGGGCGTTCACAAAATGGGGCTCGGCGTATTGATCGGATTGGAAGACTGGCGCACCGATAGTTTTTTCACCGCAATGCATTTGAATTACCTCGAAAAAACCTATTGGCAAACGCGTTACAGCCTGTCGTTTCCCCGCCTGAGGCCATTTTCGGGAGGTCTGGAACCGAAAGTGGAAATGAGCGACCGCGAACTCGTCCAGCTCATATGCGCCTACCGGATATTCAACGGCGAGGTGGAATTGTCGCTTTCGACGCGCGAATCCGAAAAGTTCAGGAACCATTGCATTCAACTCGGTGTAACATCCATCAGCGCGGGTTCCAAAACCAACCCCGGCGGTTACGCCGTAGAGCCGGCCTCGCTGGAACAATTCGAGATTTCCGACGAAAGAAGTCCGGCAGAAATAGCCGCCATGATCCGAAACGCCGGCTACGAGCCGGTATGGAAGGACTGGGACGCTAGTTTAATTTTGAATGATTGAATGACTGAATAGAAAATATTCGGTCATTCAATCATTCGGTCATTCAAAATTCTATGTTCACAACAGTCGAACGAAAACGCTACGCGCGGCAGATTATCATGCCGGAAATGGGCCTTGCGGGGCAGGAAAAGCTACGCGCGGGGAAAGTCGCCGTGGTGGGCGCGGGCGGTTTGGGCTGCCCGGTGCTGCAATACCTCGTGGCTGCCGGCGTGGGCCAGATCGGCATTATCGACGATGATACCGTGGACCTGACCAACCTGCACCGCCAGATCCTCTATTCGGCGCATGATGTGGGACAAAACAAAGCCATTACGGCCGTCGAGAAACTTTCGGTACTGAACCCGTTTGTGCAGCTCGTGGCGTATCCCGACCGGCTGAATGCCGAAAATGCCGCCGATTTGCTCAGCGGCTACGACCTGGTTATCGATGGTTCCGACAATTTCGAAACGCGTTACCTTGTCAACGACTTCTGCGTCGCATTGGGTAAACCCTTTATTTTCGGATCGATTTTGCGGTTTGAAGGGCAGGTTTCGGTTTTCAACTACCACGGCGGGCCTACCTACCGTTGCCTTTTCCCAGACGCCGAAGAAGGCGATAACTGTGCCGAAGCGGGCGTAATGGGCGTGTTGCCAGGCATTATCGGCACCTATATGGCCAATGAGGCCATCAAGGTGATCGCAGGGATCGGCGAACCGCTATCCGGCAAGCTATTGGTTATTAATACATTGACAAACAGTCATTCGATATTCCAGTTCTCCCGCTCGGAAACGGCCGGACAATCCGCGGCGTCCGCCAGGCCCGCATTAATCCCGCCAACCGAAGAAAACCTGCCGGAAATGTCATACGAGGAATATGAATTTTTGCTAGAATCGGCACCGGATGCGGTCTTGCTCGTGGATGTGCGGGAATATTATGAATTTGAAGCGGATAGCTTCGGGGGAGAGAATATCCCGCTTTCCGATATTCCCGAAAACATCGCCAATTTTCCCGCGGGTAAAACGATCGTATTTTATTGCAACAGCGGTAAACGAAGCATGCAGGCCGCGCGGCTCCTCGCCCAAAGCGGCTACGAAGGCCGTAGTTTCTGGGCGCAGCATTGGTAAATCATGCAAATCAACCCGGCATTCCCGCTCTCCGGCATCGTCCGACATTTCCTGGTCATCGAAAGCGACCGGCATGCCATGATGCGCATTTTCTCGGACGGGAATACCGGCATTGTCTTTAACTACGGCGACGCGCTTTCCTACCAATATGAAACCGGCCCCGGTACCGCATTGCTGCCCGCCGGCTTCCTCTACGGCCAGCTGGATACCTTCCGGAATGTCCGGGCGAATGGCCGGATCCGCCTGCTCATTGCGGTACTCTACCCGTTTGGCGCCGCCGCATTGTGCCAGATGCCCGCTTCCGAGCTGCGGAACCGGATCATCGGCTGCGACGAGCTGTTTCGTTACAATGCGGGTTCGATAACCGATGAAATCGCGAATTCCGTCACAATTTTTGATAAAATACACGCCGCAGAGCGCTTTTTGTTGTCCCAAATGCAGGGTTCGGGCTCCGCCGACGCGCTGATCGCGAATGCTATTTCGCTCATTCACAAGGAGCATGGCCTGATGCCCGTGGCGCGTCTGGCCCGGCTTTCAGGGGTTACCGAGCGGCAGTTGCAGCGCAAATTTGAAGCACACATCGGGATTTCGCCCAAGCGCTACGCAGGCATTGCGCGCATGCAGTACGCGCTGAAAATGCTGCGCCGAAAACCCGCCGGCCTGTCCCTCGCGGGCGTGGCGTGCGAATCGGGTTTCTTCGATCAGGCACATCTCATCCGCGAGATGAAAAATCTTTCGGGCCTTACGCCCGGACAATACCTCGGTCCCCACGACCTCCTGGCTGCCAACCTGATCCAAATCAGCCGGTAGTTTTTTCCCTTCGTCGGGTTTGTACAATACATCTTATATTCCAGGATGTAGTTTTGATTAAAAAAATCAGCTATGGAACCGATCAAAATTGCTACTGCCCAATTCGAAAACAGAAGCGGCGACAAAGAGTATAACCTGGGCGTGATGCGCCGGATGGCCGGCGACGCGTCCCGGGAAGGCGCGCAGGTCATCGCATTTCACGAATGCTCTGTGACGGGCTACACATTCGCCCGGCAGTTGTCCGAAGAACAACTGCTCGAAGTCGCCGAACTCATTCCCGATGGTCCGAGTATCCGCACATTGCAGGACATCGCCGCCGGGCACAACATCGTGGTGCTGGCCGGACTCTTTGAAAAAGATGCAGACGACAAAATGTACAAAGCATACGTTTGCGTCGACAAAAACGGCCTCATAGCCAAATACCGTAAGCTGCACCCTTTCATCAATCCGCACCTCACGCCCGGAGATCAATACGTAATTTTCGACCTCTTCGGCTGGAAATGCAGCATGCTGATCTGCTACGACAACAATATCATCGAAAATGTGCGCGCCACGAAACTACTCGGCGCCGACATCATTTTCATGCCGCACGTGACCATGTGTACGCCCTCCACGCGCCCCGGCGCCGGTTTCGTGGATCCGGAGCTCTGGCACAACCGCGAAGCCGACCCAACTTCCCTGCGCCAGGAATTCGACGGGCTCAAAGGCCGCGCATGGCTCATGAAATGGCTGCCGGCCCGCGCCTACGACAATGCCGTTTACGCCATTTTCTCCAATCCCATCGGCATGGACCACGACCAGCTCAAAAACGGCTGCTCGATGATCCTCGATCCCTACGGAGACATCATCGCCGAATGCCGCCGACTCGGCAACGACTTCACCATCGCCACCCTCACCCCAGAAAAACTGGAACGCGCCGGCGGTCACCGCTACATCCAGGCCCGACGGCCGGAACTGTATCGGGATATTATCGGACAGGGGCATGTCTCGGAACAGAAAGTGGTTTGGTTGTAAGGGCTAAATTGGTTGAATGCATGCAACGTATTTAGCCAAATTCGTTGAATGCAACATTCCACGTGACGATTTGAGGGGTAAATGAGCCATGAACATCGCGGCAACCAGCAGGCTTTAAGCAAAATTTAATAATCTATCAATTACGTAGATTAAATAGTTTTGCTATTTTTGTAACCTGATATTCCAAAATTCTAAAATTCGCCGTAATGCTCGCCAAAGTGCTTTCCCTCAAACTGCCCTCGTCGCCGACCTGGTATATCGTTCCGGCTGCGGCCATTTTGCTGCTGCTCGGATTGCTTATCACCAACGGGGTCATTACGATTTCCACCGAGGAAGTGACCGGCTTCCTGACGGGCGAGTTCGCATTATACGTGCTGGTAGGATTGGCGGCGCAGCTTGTGGACGGGGCTTTGGGAATGGCTTACGGCGTCACTTCCAATTCATTTCTGCTGAGCCTGGGCGTTACGCCGGCGGTAAGCAGTGCCAGCGTGCATTTTGCCGAAATGTTTACGACCGGCGCTTCCGCCATCTCGCATTTCCGTTTCAAAAATATCAATAAAAAACTCTTTAAGAGCCTGCTGATACCCGGCGTACTGGGCTCCATTACAGGCGCTTATCTGCTTTCCGACGTCATCGACGGCAACTTTATCAAGCCATTCATCGCATTTTACATGCTGGTACTTGGCGTGATCATCATCCGCAAGGCATTGCAGAAAACCTTCGTGAAGAATAAAACGAAACGCATCAGCATCCTCGCCGCGGCGGGCGGCTTCCTCGATTCGATCGGGGGCGGCGGCTGGGGGCCTATCGTCACTTCCACCCTGCTCGGCCAGGGCCGCGACCCGCGCTACACCATCGGTTCTGTGAATGCGGCGGAGTTTGCGGTGGCGTTCGCGAGCGGGATCACATTCATGCTTTTTACGGGCGTAGATAGCTGGAAAGTCGTGCTGGGCCTCATTGTAGGCGGAGTAATGGCTGCCCCTTTCGGCGCGATGCTCGTCGGTAAGATCAAACGTAAACCGCTGATGCTGATCGTGGGTGTGCTGGTGATCGGCCTGAGCATCCGTACCATCCTGCTGAGCATTTAATCGCCCTTTCTGCATATTTCCTGCGCATTTTACCTAGTTTTGCATAAAACTGGCACCTTACCCATGCTTACCGACTTCGGTTATATCCTGCTCTTCATTATTGCCGCGCTCATCCTGCTCGGCCTGATGCTGACCATTGCGAAGTTCCTTCGCCCGCACAAACCGAACGAGGAAAAACTGACAACCTACGAGTCGGGTGAGGAGCCGCTGGGCAATGCGAACATTCAGTTCAACGTCCGTTTTTACGTCGTGGCACTCATTTTCGTACTTTTCGAAGTGGAGTTGCTCTTCCTTTTTCCCTGGTCGGTAGTATTCGGGAACGAAGAGCTGATCGAGCAAACCAACGGGCAATGGGGCTGGTTCGCGATGGGCGAAATGACCGTGTTCATCGGCATCCTTATTTTCGGCCTCGCCTACGCCTGGGCGAAGGGCTACCTCGATTGGGTACTGCCCAAGCCACAAATACCCGAAGTTAAATCCCCGGTCCCCGCAGACCTGTATGCCAAGGTCAACGAACGCTACAAAAAGTAGCATTCCAACTACTTTTCCTGGCCGTACCTATGCTACCGCACCCATAGTATTTCTACTCACCATTTGTACAACATTCTGATAACCAGAAGTATAAATTACCAATTGGCAGATTTGTTTTATCGAATTATATTGATAGTTAATAGAAAATTGTCGACTTTCGGGTTAACTGCTGATTCTTTCATCATCAACAACAACATATGGAGGCTCTCGCAAAAAAACTGCGCGCGAAACGGGAAAGCAAAGGCTTTTCAGTTGCTTACATGGCATCCTCGCTCGGCATCAGTGAAGAACTATATTCTGACATTGAAACCGGCCGGACAGACCCTACTGCCGATTTGCTGAAACAAATCTCCCTCGTGCTGGGCAGCACCGTTCCGGGCCTGATGGCCAACCGGCCGGTTCATGAGCTAGCCGTCCCGGCAGGTCAGTTCTCGCCCGAATCGCTCAACGAAATGGACAAGGACACGTACATCAAAATCCTTGAAAACCAGCTGCGCGTGCTGCTCGCCGAGAAAAGAGGCTCGTAACCTTAATGCATTCCCGTCCACTTTTTCATATGCGGGCGCGGGAAAAACACGAATCCGATCTGTGCATATATCTGATTGACTTTCAGGCGTGAAAGATCGTCGACGGTCACATTGTCGCCCTTCCATTTTCTTCTTCCCAAAATGGGCTGGTGATAAGTCAGCTTGCCGCTCAGGTACACCTTTTCGTGTATTTTGGGTAAAAAATCCATCTTGTAATCCACGCCGATACCGCCGTGCAGGTTGATATTGGCCGTGTAAAGTTTCACGGCCTGGTATGCCGACGGGTTATTGAGCAATTGCTGCGCCGTCACGGAACTGTTGCTTTTGATATTCATGCGATAGAGCATAAAATCGGCGCCGATCGGGATCGTCACATTCCATCGTGCATTGTTGACAAGTTTCGGGCCGCCATCGGTGCCAACCCCGAACCCGTTGAGATACGCCTTTCTTTCATTGCGATCGGAAGTGTAATTGGTGCTGTTCATCAGGATGAGCCGGGCTTCGGAGAACCATTTATCGGACTCGGTGCGGCGGGCGAGTACGAGGTTGCCCATAAATGACGTGAACGGCTTCACCTGAAGGCGCGAAAGCTCATCGCGCAGGGCCTTGTTGTTGGGCAGCAGGCCGAATTCGGCGTAAATGGCCATTCCGGTTTTGAAAATGCGGACCGTAGAATCGCTCTGGGCGGATGCAGCTCCGATGCAAAAGGCCGAAAAGAGGAAACTGAGGAGTAATTTGTGTCTCATATAGTTGAAGTTTGCTGTGTTTGTTTTGTAACGCCCCCTGAAACCGTTTCTTGCCAAATATGGTTAGTTTTGCAGCAGGATCTTGCATTACTAAGCAATATCCGTACCAAATTGAGGCTTCCAGAAAATATTCATGAGTGAACGTATCAAAACCGGCGACGGCGGCATTATCCTGACCAATGCGGAGGACCTGATGAACTGGGCCCGGCTGTCGTCGTTGTGGCCGATGGGCTTCGGGCTTGCCTGCTGTGCCATTGAAATGATGGCGACCTACGCGGCCAACTACGATCTCGAACGCTTCGGGATCATGCCCCGGCCTTCGCCAAGGCAGTCGGACGTGATGATCGTAGCCGGCACGGTGACATTTAAAATGGCCGACCGCATCCGCCGCCTGTACGAACAAATGCCGGAACCTCGCTACGTGATCTCGATGGGCAGCTGCTCCAACTGCGGCGGGCCTTACTGGGAGCATGGTTACCACGTGGTGAAGGGCGTCGACCGCATTATTCCCGTGGATGTGTATGTGCCCGGCTGCCCGCCCCGGCCAGAGGCGCTGATCGGCGGCTTTATGAAATTGCAGGAAAAAATCCGCGGCAAGCAGGAAGCGGTGCCTGAGCTGTTCCTCGAAATGGAAGCCGCAGACCAGAAAGCCGTTTTATCCTAATTCTTATGACGTTCCAGGAAATTACCGATATCGTTACGGGCCAGTTTGCCGCATTGGCCATTCAGCCGGATACTAAAAACCCGCAGCCCGCATTGATCGTCCCGGCGGGCGAAATAGCGGCTGTTTGCCGGTTTTTGTATGAAGACGAAAGGCTGTATTTCGATTACCTGGCCTGCATTACGGCCATCGATAATGGTACCGCCGCCGACACGATGGAGCTCATCTATAACCTCACTTCCATTCCCTATGGTGTGGATTTGACCCTTAAAACCATTTTCCCACGAAATACTGCCAGCGGCACATTGCCCTCGGTACCGACGGTGAGCCACATCTGGCGCACGGCCGACTGGCACGAGCGCGAGGCGTACGACCTGATGGGCATTACCTTCGAAGGCCACCCTGATCTGCGCCGCATTCTGCTGCCCGAAGACTGGGAAGGACACCCACTCCGCAAGGATTACGATGCGCAGGAAAGGTACCACGGCATTTACGTACGCTACCAGGACGGCCCCGCGCTCGAACCTTCCGACGACCCCGACAGGGCCTAGTGCATCCGGGTAAATAACATACATATTTGGTAGCATGAAAAAGCCTCGTTATTTTTCGTTACCAATAATATAATGTTCACCCGCATGCGCTTCATCATACTGACGGCCCTCTTTTTCGGTACCCTGCTTCCGTCGTTTGCAGTTACCGACTCGCTTATCATCAAGGGGCGGATCAATAACCTCAGCGGCAGGCTTTACCGCCAGGCCCCGTTCATTACTTTTTCACGCAATAACATCCTGCAACCACAGTCGGAACTGACCAAGCAGGCCGATTTGCAGGCCGACGGCACCTTCCGCGTGTCGCTGCCGATCTTGTTCCCACAGGAAGAAATCTACCTGGATTACGGCGGAAAGGCATTCACTACATTCCTCGGCTCGCCCGGTACGGTCGAAATTACCTTTAACGGAGATTCCATCGGCCGTGCTAAAAAGCTGTTCTATTTTGCGGGCATCAATGCCGACGCCAATAATCAGTACCCGTTATACCTGGCCGCCGAAAGCCAGCGGCTAACTGCCAGCCGGACGCTGGGTACGGAATTTTTCAAAACATTCTGGGACAAGAGCCGCTCCGATGCACGGTTCAGTGCAGAAGGGCGCGGGGAGCTGCGGTTGGGATCGGTGCAGGCCGCTACACAAAATACGGTGGCTTCGCCGGTGCTGTATCAATGGGTAAAAGCCATTACGGACGAGGAACAATTGCAGATTCTTTACGAACACGCGATGAGCAACCAATATGAAGTCGGTAAGGCCCTGCTCGACAGCCTGAAACGCCTGGACAAAGCGCCCTTGACGGGCCAGCGGGTGATTTGGGCCAACCGGTTCGGCAATTATGCCGATATGATGGTGGAAGGCAAAAAATTCGATAACCCCAGCCGGACCAATTCCCTGCCCGTGAAACTCATGGCCGCACTGATCCGCGACAATGCCAAAAACCTGTCAGCAGAAGACCGCCAGCACCTGAACCAGATCCACGAGAACGGCCTGGCCGAAAAGGGCGAGCTGGATTTCATGAACAAGCTTTTTGCCCGTAATGAATTGGTGCTCAACCTGCTGTTTAACTACGAGCGCGAAAGCCGCATTTACACCGACCTTTACGATAGCACGGCCACGGAGTTTCTGAAAGTGCGGTACCTGGCCAAAAATCTGTTCAAATACACCTATCCGCAGCAACTGCTGCTGAGCAAGCACATTCAGTCGCGGACAGGCATTCCGCAGTTCCGGCAGTCGCTGGAAGAAATCGTAAACCTGGAAGTGAAAGATAGCGCCGATATCCGTAAACTGGTCGCGTTCAAGGATGTACGCACGACGCCCGTGCAGGCATTGCCCGGCTATTACCTCACAGCATCCAACGATCGCGGCAATTCTTGGCTCAATACCGTCCTCGACGGCTTGAAGGGAAAAACCGTGTACATCGTCAAATGGAACATGCAGGATGCAAAAAGCCGCGAGGAATTGGATTACATTCCCGCATTGCAGGCACGGTTACCCGAAAATGTCGTGTTCCTTTACCTGCACCTCGCAGCGGAAGACTACGACTATACCGGCTCGGATGCGCTGTTAAGACAATATATCGTGAGGCACCGGCTGAAAGGCATTCATATGTCGATGAACGACTCGCAGGCGATGGACCTGCTTTTCCGCCTCAACCCGCTGGAATTTGCTTCCTTCGCCATTGTACGGCCGAATGGCAAGTTCGCGGCAAAAAATGCCCCGGCGCCGAGAGACACCGAGAAGACAGCCCAGGCGCTCATCGAAGCCGGGCGATAGTTAACTCCGGTATTGGTTGCATACCTACCCCGGGTGCGTTTGCGTTAAGAGACAGTTGATTTGGAACCCGGATAAGCCCATGTGGAAATATTTACTGTTGTTTCTGATGCTCTCCTGCTTCGCGTCGGCCCAAAACCCCGACAGCGTAGAGGTGCACAGCCGCGACAGTATCCGGTACACCAACCTCAAAGCCCGGATGTCCAAAACCAAATTCTCGCGGGCCGTATACCGCCTGCTTTTCAGGGATGTGTACAACCAGGGCAAAGTCACGGAGGTGAAGGAAATCGAAACGAACCCGTTCACGCCGTACGAAGGCATGGTGATCCGGAAAATTTACATCCGGCAGCTCAACATCCTCGGCGAATCGGTTTACGACACGACGCGCAAAGGCAACCAGCTTGAACGGTTTTTAAGCAAAAGCGTGCATACCAACACGAGGGAGGGCATTATCCGGCGCTCCTTCCTCCTATTTTCCGAAGGCGACGACATTCAGGCGCATGTGTTGAAGGACACCGAGCGGCTGCTGCGTTCGAACCGGATGTTCGTCGATGCGCGTATCATCGTGATCCCGCGGAAAGATGTAACCTGGATGGCCGACATTATGGTGCTCATCCAGGACTCCTGGTCGCTCAACTTCTCGGGCGGGTTCAGTTCTTTCAATAAATTCAATGTCGGGCTCGAAAACATCAACGTCCGCGGAACGACGCATTCCCAGCGAACGGCGATCCGCTGGGATTCGAAGGATACGACGAAAAACGGCAAGTTCCAGTTCAGGGCCATTTACACGATCCCTTATATCGGTAAAACCTTCATTACCGCCCAGGCGAGCTTCATATTCGAACGGGAATTGAAGGAGCAATCGGTACGGATGTTCCGGCGGTTTATCACGACTGAAACCAAGTACGCGGGCGCCGTGGAGCTGGGGCATTACAATACCCGGCAGTACCGGCGGGTGGTCGAGACGAAAGATTCGTTGACCCTGCTCCTCACTGATTACAAATACTACGATTTCTGGATCGGGCGAGCATTCAAATTCCCTTTTCCCAACAGCAAGCTTGCCGAAAATTCTCGGATCGTAACCGCATTCAGGCATAACAAATACAACTACGACGAACGCCCGGAAGTCGCGCCGAATCTGAACAAAAACTACTGGAACCGCACGGCAACGCTTGTCAGTCTCGGTTTTTCCAACCGGAACTATAAACGCGACGTATTGATTTACGGCTTCGGGCGTACGGAGGACGTGCCCGTGGGCAGCCTGTTCGCGCTCACGATCGGCCGGGAGAATACGGAATTCGGCGCGCGGGGGTACGGCGGCATCCAGTTCGCAACAGGCAAATACCTGCCGCACAACCTCGGCTATCTCTACGGATTGGCCAATGTGGGGTCGTATTCCAAAAACGGGCGGGCGCAGCAGGGCGTCATCAATGGCGAGATCAACTACATCAGTAACCTCATCCCGTTCCGTTACAGCTTCTTCCGGCAGTTCGTCAATATCAAATTCGCCAAAGGCATTAACCGCGACCCGCTCGACTACCTGAATATCAGCGGCGACCGCGGCATCAGGGGCATTAATAACGACCGGCTCATCGGCACGAAGAAACTGACGATCGGCACGGAAACGGTTTTCTTTTCCGACAAAAGCCTTTTGGGTTTCCGGATCGCCTATTTCGTATTTGCGGACCTGGGTTTGGTCAATGGCGAACGGCACATTTGGGAAAGCCCGCTTTACCAGGGCTACGGGCTGGGATTACGGCTTCGAAACGAAAACCTGACATTCAATACCCTGCAATTGCGCTTCGGTTATTATGTAAACATCCCCGAACTTTCATCTCCTACCCGATTTGCCACTTCCGGCAATGTGCCACTCCGCTTACGCGACTTCGACATCTCGGCACCGGCCATTGCACCCTTCCAATAGCACGAATATTAACTTTACAATACATTGATTTTCATTTATTTAAACTAAAATTTTCAAAATTTTATAGTTATTTCAACGGGTAACCCCTTCATTTTCGGATATGAGGATTAACTTTGTGGAATTTTTGGACGTACCCCTGCTCAAAATCGTCAGGCAACTGCCAAAAGTTGTTCAAGTATTTCCTTCATTTCTACAAATTACCATTTACTGTGCCCAAAAATACGAGTATCAAATCCGTTCTGATTATCGGTTCAGGTCCCATCGTTATCGGTCAGGCGTGCGAGTTTGACTATTCCGGCTCTCAGGCAGCCCGTTCACTACGCGAAGAGGGGATTGAGGTAGTTCTGATCAACTCCAATCCTGCAACAATCATGACTGACCCTATCAGTGCAGATCATGTGTACCTGTTGCCGCTGGAAAAGAAGTACATCGTTGAGATCCTGGAAAAACACAAGGAGATGGGCAGGCCCATCGACGCGGTACTCCCTACCATGGGAGGCCAAACGGCGCTGAACCTGGCAATTGATTGCGACAAGGCAGGTATCTGGAAAAAGTATAATGTCGAAATCATCGGGGTAGATATCAAAGCGATCGAAACCACCGAAGACCGGGAGAAATTCCGTCTGAAAATGCTCGAATTGGGTGTAAATGTGTGTAAAGGGCGCACAGCCCGCTCTTTCCTGGAAGGAAAAGAGATCGCACAGGAAATCGGCTTCCCATTGGTAATCCGTCCTTCATTTACCCTTGGCGGTACGGGAGGTGGATTTGTGGAAAAAGAAGAAGATTTCGACAAAGCGCTCAACTACGGCCTGCACGCCTCGCCCGTACACGAGGTACTGGTGGAGCAAAGTGTCATGGGCTGGAAAGAATACGAGCTCGAATTGCTCCGCGACAGCAAGGGTAACTTCATCATCATCTGTTCGATCGAAAACTTCGACCCGATGGGCGTGCATACCGGCGACAGTATCACGGTAGCACCGGCGATGACGCTTCCCGACACATTGTATCAGCAAATGCGCGACCTGTCCATCAAAATGATGAATGGTATCGGCAAGTTTGCAGGTGGCTGTAACGTGCAATTCTCGGTAAACCCGGCGGACGACAAGATCATCGCGATCGAAATCAACCCGCGCGTATCCCGTTCATCGGCATTGGCTTCGAAAGCGACAGGCTACCCTATCGCAAAAATCGCCGCGAAAATGGCGATCGGCTACGACCTCGACGAGCTCATCAACCCGATCACCGGCAGCACTTCGGCATTCTTCGAACCTTCGATCGACTACGTGATCGTGAAAGTTCCGCGCTGGAACTTCGATAAATTCAAAGGCGCCGATCGCTCACTGGGTCTTCAGATGAAATCCGTGGGTGAAGCGATGGGTATCGGACGTAACTTCCAGGAGGCATTGCAGAAAGCATGTCAGTCGCTGGAAATCCGCCGCAACGGCCTCGGTGCCGACGGACGCGAGCTCCGCGACCAGGAGGCGATCAAATACAGCCTGCAACACCCGAGCTGGGACCGTCTGTTCCACATTTATGATGCATTCAAAATAGGCCTGTCGTTCAAAACGATCCAGAACCTGACCAAAATCGATGCGTGGTTCCTCAAACAGATCGAAGAACTGATCGAACTGGAACACGAAATCGAGAAATACGACCTCGAAGACCTGCCGAAAGAACTCCTTTTGACAGCAAAACAAAAAGGTTACGCCGACCGCCAGATCGCGCATTTGATCGGCACCAAGGAAAGCAAGGTGTACGATCGCCGGAAGGCATTGGGTATCAAGCGTGTGTACAAATGCGTTGACACTTGCGCAGCGGAATTTGAAGCAAAGACACCTTACTACTACTCTACTTTCAATACATCGCAGGAATTCCCCGACAACGAGTCGGTGGTAAGCGACCGCAAGAAAGTAATGGTACTCGGTTCAGGCCCGAACCGCATCGGCCAGGGTATCGAATTCGACTACTCCTGCGTACATGGCGTATTGGCCGCCAAAGAGGCTGGTTACGAAACGATTATGGTGAACTGTAACCCTGAAACCGTTTCGACCGACCCGGATATTTCCGACAAACTGTACTTCGAACCCGTCTTCTGGGAGCACGTTTTCGACATTATCGAGCACGAAAAGCCTGAGGGCGTAATCGTTCAGCTCGGCGGTCAGACCGCCCTTAAAATGGCTGAGAAGCTCGAAAAATACGGTGTTAAAATCATCGGTACCGACTTCCACTCGCTCGACTGGGCGGAGGATCGCGGACGGTTCTCTTCATTGCTTGAAGAACTGGGCATTCCTTATCCGAAATTCGGCACTGTCAGAGATTCCGATACCGCGGTGGAACTTTCCCGTACGCTGGGCTTCCCGCTGCTCGTTCGTCCAAGCTACGTTTTGGGTGGACAGAGCATGAAAATCGTGATCAACGAGAAGGAACTGGAACAGCACGTGGTGAAAATCCTGCACGACATTCCGGATAACAACATCCTCCTCGACCACTTCCTCGAAGGTGCATTGGAAGCAGAAGCCGACGCCATCTGCGACGGCGAAGACGCTTACATCATCGGTGTGATGGAACATATCGAGCCGGCAGGTATCCACTCCGGCGACTCGCATGCCGCATTGCCGCCATTCGACCTCACAGCCGACGAAATCCGGCAGATCGAAGAGCATACCCGCAAAATCGCCCTGGCGATGAACGTGAAAGGGTTGATCAACGTACAATTCGCAGTGAAAGACGGCGTCGTGTTCGTGATCGAGGCCAACCCGCGTGCTTCCCGCACGGTACCATTCATTTGCAAAGCTTACCAGGAACCATACGTAAACTATGCGACCAAGCTGATGCTCGGCGATAAAAAAGTGAAGGATTTCAATTTCAACCCGGTTAAAAACGGCTGGGCGATTAAAATCCCCGTGTTCTCATTCAACAAATTCCCGAACGTGAACAAGGAACTCGGCCCCGAAATGAAATCGACAGGTGAAGCGATCTACTTCATCAAGGATCTGGAAGACGAGTTCTTCCAGAAAATTTACGGTGAGCGGAATCTGTATCTGAGCCGTTAGGCATCTGATGCAAACTTAATATCAGCCCCGGAGCATTGCTTCGGGGCTTTTTTCATGCGTGTAAACTGAAATAAAATAGTGGTGACACCGATTGAGACATTTGCACAATGCAGTATTTTAGAGGAATATTTGTAACTCTTCCCCTACATGTTCAAAAATTACGCTTGCATTCTTGCAATGTGGCTGTGCGCACATTTCACCGCACTGGCGCAGGCACCATCCATCTCCATCGACGATGGTAATTTCGACCGTACCACCTGCCTGAACAAGAAGGTTCGCCTTGGCATCATCGTCAACGGTTTCCTGAATACGGATAACAGGTTTTCCATTCAAATCCGCAAAAATGAGACGTCTGGAAATTTCACGGAAGTTCCCGCCACGATGATCGAAGGCAAGCTCGAATTCGTGATCAGCGACTCGCTTAACTATGCCAACAATTCCGTGCAGCTGCGCGTGGCCGCCTCGTCGCCTGCTACGTTAAGCGACTGGTCATCCAGCATGACTGTATTCAGTAAAGGCCGCATTGTACTCAATCCCAATATCACGTCGGACGCCGTCAATGTCTTCGACGACGTGTGGATCCGCTTTTCGGGGTACAGCCTGGGGAAGTGAAGGTTACCCTCAGCGACAGTACCCGGTACAGCTTTTATGCCAGCCCCCTGGATTTTACGTCGAGCCAGATACTCGCCGTCAACAACGGGACCTACACCATTGCCCATGCGGAAAACTTTTGCGGGGCGATGCAGACCAGCGGCTCCTACCAGCCCACTGTTAACCAGGCATTCGTCAAAGTAATTAATGCTTCGCCGGCCGGCGTTTGTGAAAACGGCGAGGTGCAGCTACGCGTTTCGACGATGGAAACCGCATTTACGCCCCAAACCAAATTCAGGCTACGCTTTACCGAGGTGAACCCATCGGGCAGCGTACCGGCCACGGCCGAATCTCCCGCAACGGCTGCCGGCAATGTCATCACCGCCAGGTTTCCCACAGCATTCAAGGTTGCCAGCTTCAAGGAGTTTTTTGTCCAGTTGATCACCGAAAGCCCTAACAGCATCAGTTCGGGAACGGATATCCGCATTTTCGCGGCTCCTGCGCCGTCGGCAAGGTTTGACACGCAAAGCCAGACGCTCACCGATTTCGGCATATTTACGTTCCGGGTCAATACGACCGGCCTGCCGCCATTTACGGTAGAGTTGACGGACGGTTCAAGCGCTACTTCTTACGAAAACTATCAGTACTTCACCGTGTTTCCGCTAAAAGATCAATCGTACACCATCAAGTCGGTTTCTTCGGGATGCGGCAAACTCGAATTGCCTTCTCCGGAAACGCTGCAACTGAAAGTGAAACAGGGCATTGAAGTCGATGAGTCCGGTAACGGGCAGGTAATTTGTGCAGGCTCCAAAGCACGTATCAAATTCGTCACGAGCGCCCAGCTCACGGCTGCCACCACATTCAAAATCAGGGTCAAGGCGAACAATCCATCCGAAACGTTCGTATACGATGCGGTCAGGTCGGGGGATTACCTGGAAGTTACCCTACCGCAACGTGCCTCCGGTTACGATTGGGCCACTTACGAAATCCTTACGACCAATCCGACAATGGTGTCCAGGGCCGCCACCGCCATCCAGACGCAAACCACGCCCACGATCCGTTATACTGCCACAAATTATTCTTACAAAATCCCGGGCCGCGTCTCGCTCAGCTATTCAATGACAGGAGGAGCCCCTTATAAAGTGGAGGAAACAGACGGAACGATCAGGGAATTTTCCGGAGACGCTTTTGCCGCTCAGCAATTCTTCCTGAGACAAACCACCGATTTCAAGGTTAAGTCGGTCTCCAATGCATGTTTTAAGAATGAAAATACAGGCACCGTCAGGCTGTCCGTTGTTCCCACGGAAGTGCCCGGAATTTACCTGGAACCCGTGAAACGGGCTGTCTGCAACAACGACAGCCTGGAAGTCGTCTTCGGGACAGTGGGAAAATTCGGGGCAGGTAATAAGTTCAGCGTTCAACTCTATGCGGGCTGCTGTGATTACCGCCCCGTCGCGGTGATGGAAGAAGGAGGTAAATACAAAGTAAAAATTTCGGGCAGTAACGATGGCAGCACGAATTCGTACCTCAGGATCAGCTCATCCAATCCTGTCCTATTTAGTAATGTCGAAGAATTCAGCCTGCAAAACGCTCCGGGCCAGTTTTTCCTCTACCCTCCGGGCACATCTGCCGCTCCGGCGCGATTTATGCCGACCAGCGTTCCGTTATCGATGACGGTGAATTCGAGCAGCTTGCTCACCTCGGTAACCTACACTGAAAACGGGGTCGGGAAAACATTTATTAACCCCGAAAACTACGGCCCCTACATTCCTATCGCACCCAAAACCGGAGAATTGACAAATTATACCATTAAAACCGCGACCAATGCCTGCGGTACCGCGCCTGTCGACCTGACAACCTACATTCAGCTGATGCCGTACCGCATCCTGTTTTCTCCACCGGTTGGCAATCGGACGTATTGCAGCGGCAGCCCCGTGGTGGTGCCATTCGGGTTGACGGAGGGGAATGACACGGGAGCCAGCTATACCCTTCAGATCGCCCGCGCCGGCGCTTCGGAATATACAGACCTGCAAAGTGGCGTAAAGGACAGGGTTTTCAAGACCTCCATTCCGGAAACCATGACGCCGGGCAGCTACAACCTCCGCATTTTATCGTCCGACGGTGCCGTATCGGATTTCCTTGCCGTTGAAATTTCATCACCTGCGACCGCTACCCTTTCCTATGAATCGGAAGCTGGCCAGGGCGAGGTAGTGGCCGGCCAGCAGGTCAGGCTTAAACTGAGCTATTCGGGCACACCGCCATTCCGTACGATCATGGAGGACAACTCCGTGCTCACTCTTTCGAGCCTGTCGGAAACCTGGCTTGTTTATCCTACCCAAAGTAAGCGATATGCGATCCGGGCCGTGTCCAACATTTGCGGCTACGGAACAAGCTCGGGAAGTGTGGATGTAAAAGTGAAGCCCGTACTTGAACTGCCGAACGTATCCGGTCCCGTTTGCGAAGGGACCACTTTCCGTGCTGCCTATTCGCTGCTAGGCGACGTTGACCTTTCCGATGATTACATCCGGTTTTCTTTGTTCAACTATGCCGACAACACGGAAATACCGCTGGATTCTACAAAAACCCCCGTCGGCACGATCAACCTGAAAATACCTCAGACATTGCCCGGCAGCTACTACTGGATCCGCGTGACGGTAAGGAAATATAACGAGTCACGCAGCTATCCGGTGTACGTCGCAGCCAAACCCGACCTGACCTTGTCCGGCAACACGGTGATCAATAGCGGTGAAAGTACTTATCTCGTACTCAACGCCAACAAGTCCATCCTCGACCGCACCTTATTCAAGCTGTCCGACGGCACTACTGGCGAGCTTTATTCATCTCCGGGCACGGGCGGCACGATAAAAGTTTCGCCCAAACAAACTACTACCTACACCATTGTATCGGCCACCAATGGCTGCGGCGCAGGAACTTTCAACGGGTCCGCGACCGTCGAAGTAAATCCGCCATCGGCCAGGTCAGTTTCGGTGGTAAGGTTGTCACTGCCTGGGGGTGGTGCTGGCGCCTGCATCGGCGATTCCGTTCTTATTACCTACAAATCCGCCGGGACCTTCTCTGCGTCGAATGTCATGACCGCTCAGATTTCGGATACCACCGGGCGTAATTTCAAAGCGATCGTAAGCTTTCAGGCGAGCGACAATGTGATCCGGGCCGTCCTGCCGGCTGATCTTTTTGTGGGAAAATCATACCGGATACGGGTTGCCGCCTCGGATGCGAATACCGCAAGCGGTGCGTATGAGTACGCCCTGGTTCCCTCCAAAAAGGCCTCTGCCCGCTTTGCAACGGAGTACATTAATTACGATGGTAAAATCAACCCCAAGATCACGGTACTGCTGGGTGGCGGCGGCCCGTGGACATACCGGTTCGGCACGGATGGCCTTGTAATGGATCGCCATTCATCCACCCCGACGGACGTATTCGAGCTATACCAGGCGTCTCCCAGCCAGTACTACCGCCTGTTCAGCGTTTCCAATGGTTGCGGCAATGGGGTTATCGAATCTCCTTCGACCTTGAAAGTGGAAATCATCACGGGCACGGAGCCGAATGCACCCGGCTTCAAGGTGATCGTTGCCCCGAACCCGGTGCAGGACGTCCTGACGGTGAAGTCGGAGCATGGCGATGAGAAAACGATCCGGCTGATCTCGCAAAACGGCACGGTGTGGCGTACGATTACAACCCGGCGACGCGAGGATCGGCTGGATGTCGGCAACCTTCCGTCCGGCATTTACGTGCTCCAAGTGAATGCAAAAGGCAGAATAGCCGCGTTCAAGGTTATCAAGCAATAAAATATATGGCCGCAAAAACAGAAAGGGCCCGGATCAACTCCGGGCCCTTTCTGTTTTATAGCATTTCAAAAAACTACTTTACTTCCTCATAATCCACATATTCGCCGCCTTTGAACCGGGAAGATTCGTTGGCATTCGGCGGCGCTGTGTCCACCCGGATGCCGCCTGGCTTCGTGCGGGCCCGCTCGGCCTGCTGCTGCGCGCGATATGCTTTTTCCTGCTGCTTGATCAGCTGCCTGCCCACCAGCAAATGGAAAAGAAAACGGCGGAAAAACGGTACAAATGCGATCAGGAGCAGGAATATGAATAATATATTAAATAGCACTTTCATCTTTTAACAATGTTTTTTACCTCAATCAATAACGTAAACCTAACATAATTAGCACACGAATATAAGGAAAACCGCATGAAAGACGAAACCGGAAACTGAGCGGCGCTATCGGCGTACCGGCGGTTTCCTATGCTATATCAACCGCCTTGCTGTTTTCCACGACGCGCTCGTAATACGCTTCATAATGAGGCAAAATCTTCGCTACATCAAATTCCTTGGCCCTCGCCAGCGCATTCGCCTTGAACGTCGGCAAATTGGCATCGTCGAGAATGTAAGCGGCGTGTTTCACCATATCCTCCACATCGCCGACGTCGCTCAGGAAGCCGGTTACGCCGTGCACGTTCAGCTCGGGCAGACCGCCGGCATTCGATGTAATGATCGGCACTTCGCACGCCAATGCTTCCAACGCCGCAAGCCCGAAGCTTTCGGTTTCGGAGGGCATCAGGAAGAGGTCCGCCACGGACAGCACCTCTTCGATCGCGTCGAGCTTACCCAGGAAACGCACATCCGACAGCATATCGAGGTCTTTACACAAACGCTCGATCCGCAAACGTTCGGGGCCATCGCCTACGAGAAGCAATTTCGCGGGCAGCAGCTTGCGCAGTTTTTCAAAGATCATGATCACGTCGTCGATACGCTTCACCTTCCGGAAATTGGACGTATGTACGACGAGCTTTTCATTATTAGGGCAAATGGCGAGTTTGAAATGATCCTTCTTCTGGCGATTGAAACGGTCGAGATCGATGAAGTTTGGGATCACCTCAATGTCTTTGGTGATCTTGAAATGATCGTAGGTGTCTTTTCTCAGGGAATCGGAAACGGTGGTAATGCCGTCCGACTGGTTGATACTGAACGTTACCACCGGCTCGTACGACGGATCTTTGCCTACCAGGGTAATGTCCGTACCGTGCAATGTCGTGATCACGGGAATATGAATGCCTTGTGCGGCCAGGATCTGTTTGGCCAGGTAGGCCGAAGACGCGTGCGGGATCGCGTAATGTACGTGAAGCAAATCGAGCCCCGCATTGGCTACCACGTGCACCATTTCACTCGATAGCGCCGATTCATACGGCGGGTACTGAAACAGCGGATAGGCGGGTATATTTACTTCATGGTAATAGAGGTTTTCATTAAAAAAATCCAGCCGTTGGGGCTGGGAATAGGTAATGAAATGAACCTGGTGGCCAGCCTTTGCCAGGGCCTTTCCAAGTTCGGTAGCTACCACACCGCTTCCTCCGAAGGTAGGATAGCATACGATACCAATTTTCATAATAAGTCAGCAAATGGTTGAATGTCCGGTCTGAACAACCGCCCGGTTGGCGGCTTTCACTACCTAACAACAAATGCGCGTTTTTTATCCCACAAATGGATAAAGAAGTGCAGAATTGTCGTTAATGGGATAAATTGAATAATTTTATTGCCTAAACCTTCTTTTTCCAGCGTCAAACTTCATGAATGTGTCGGCCCGGCCCAAGATTACAACGTGGGATTATGTCACCGGTAGTGCGCGTCTTGTGCGCATGACCAACCTGATCATTGTGGCCCTCACCCAATATCTTACACGTATTCTGCTCATCGGCCCCAGGCACGAATGGAAAGCGATCGTGTCCGACCCGGACATGTTCGTACTCGCGCTTTCCACCGTCTGCATCGCTGCCGCCGGCTATATTATCAACGACTATTTCGATGTCAAGATCGACATCGTCAACAAGCCCGAACGCGTGGTCGTAGGCCGCTACCTGAAACGCCGGTGGGCCATGGGCGCGCACCAGGTGCTGAATGTGCTCGGAGCGGTACTGGGGCTGATCGTGAGTCCTTATATCTTCATTGTCAATGTGTTTTCCATTACGCTGCTCTGGTTTTATTCGGAGCGTTACAAGCGGCTGCCTTTTATCGGCAACTTCATCGTATCGCTGCTGACGGGCCTCACCTTGCTCATTCTCACGGTGCATTACCCCGAAAACCGGCATCTGGTGTTCATTTACGCCGTTTTCTCGTTCTTTATTTCACTGATCCGCGAGGTGGTGAAAGACATGGAGGACATTCGCGGCGACGAGGCGCATGGCTGCCGCACGCTGCCGATCATCTGGGGAATCCGGCGTACGAAAACGTTCCTCTATTCGGTAACTGTCGTTTTTGTGCTCGCGCTTTTCATCATGGCGCAGGCGTTGCAGAACAACCTGCTCACATTGCTTTTCCTGCTCCTCCTTCTCCCCATCGCATTGCTCGTGTTGCGGCTTTACCAGGCCGATACCCGCCGCGATTTCAAGGCGATCAGCAGCCTGTGCAAGATCATCATGCTGCTCGGGCTGGTGACGATGATCTGGGCCTGACGCACGGATTTATTTAACCAAAGACACATTCATATAACCCGCCTGAAAAGTTATATTTGACTACCCCAATACTAAATCGCTGTTACGAACATGAAAAAGTGGATTTTATGGAGCATCGCATGCGTGATGATGCTCAGTCTGAGGGCCTACGCCCAGGAATGCGCCGGTTTTACCTTCAAGGAAGGAGGCGGTTTTGAAATGAACAATTATGACGGCAAAGGCAAGGCGATCGGCAAGCTGGTCTATAAAATCGCCAAAGTGGCGAAGGAAGGCGGCAGCACCGTGGTAACGATCGACATGGAATCGTTCAACAGCAAAGGCAAATCCGAGTTAAAAAACACTTACCAGATGAAATGCGACGGCAATGTGCTCATACTCGACGCGGCTTCGCTCATCAATCAGGAACAAATGAAGTCCTTCCAGAGCATGGAAATGAAGTTTACCTACGACAATATCGAAATCCCGGGAAAACTCAATGTAGGCGACAAACTGAAAGACGCCTCCGTGCGCGGCGAGGGCAAATCGGGGCCGATGGGCGTGACGTTCAATATGCTGATCAAAAACAGGACGGTGACGAGCCAGGAAAAACTGACGATCCCGGCCGGCAGCTACGACGTGTACAAGGTCAACTCAGACCTGAATATGGAAATGGTGATGGGTTTTCCCGTGAAAATGGAGATGCAGAGCATTTCATACCGTGCGCCCGGCGTGATCTGGGACCTGAAAACGGAAACCTATCGCAAAGGCAAGCTCATGGGATATAGCGAGCTGGCTAAAATTTACTGATTCCGGGCCGGCTAATGTTAACATTTCCGTAAAGAACGGCTTGCGGTTCGTCGGCAAGCCGTTCTTTTTTTAGTTTTGTCCGGGTATTTTCTCAACGATACTCCTTATCTATCATATCAACTACGCTTACTAATGAAACGAATTGCCATTTTTGCCTCCGGCTCGGGGACCAATGCCGAAAAAATTTGCGAACATTTTGCCGACCGCGAGGACGTGGATGTTTCGCTCATATTCACCAATAATCCCATGGCCGGAGTGATCAAAAGGGCGCTCAAATTACAGGTACCCGTCGTTTTTTTCGACAGGAAAACCTTTTACCACACCGGTAAAATCCCTCAGATACTGCAAAACGAAGGCATTGACCTCGTGGTACTGGCCGGATTTATGATGCTCGTGCCCCCGGTGCTGGTGAATGCATTTCCGGACAAAATGATCAATATCCACCCTGCATTGCTTCCTAAATACGGCGGGAAAGGCATGTACGGGCATCACGTGCACGAGGCCGTGGTGAATTCCGGCGAAACGGAATCGGGCATTACGATCCATTACGTGAACGAGCATTACGACGAGGGCGACATTATTTTCCAGGCGAAATGCGAAGTGACACCCGCCGACACGGCCGAGGACGTGGCGCGCAAGGTGCACGCGCTGGAATACGACCATTATCCCCGCGTGATCGACGAAATCCTGACCCGGCGGTAGGCTATGCTGTTCTTCCTGCTAGCCGTCATTTTCACCGTGATGCTCTACCTGATCATGCGCGCTTACCCGCGTTATCAGGTAGATTCCTTCCATGCAGTCGTGTTCAACTATTATTCCTGCGTGCTCACCGGCCTGGTGCTCACGCCAAACTTCGACGTGTTCCGGCAGGTGGAATGGACGTCGGAAGGCACAGTGCTGACCATGGCGCTGGGTGCGATGTTCGTGACGGCGTTCATGCTCATCGGGCTTACCGCGCAAAAAGTGAGCGTAACCGCGACATCGCTGGCAGGCAATATGTCGCTGGTGATACCGGTGCTGTTCGGGCTGTTTGTTTTCAGGAATAATAACAAAGATTTTACGGCACTCAACTACCTCGGTCTCGTGCTCGCGTTGATCGCGCTCGCATTAGGGGCGATCCAGCGATCGCCCAAATCAGCAGCTAACGCCGTTGCCGGTGGTACATCCAAAATTGCCGGTCAATCACTATGGATTTTCCCGGTACTGACCTTTTTCGCTTCCGGCACCAACAATACCCTGATCAACTACCTGTCGTCGACCTACTACCCGGCCGGGCAGATTACCGTTTTTATGATCATCGCCTGTTTCGGCGCGGTGGTCATCGGCACGGCGATCCTGGTGTACCGGATAATAGCCCACGGCCACCGGCTAAAAACCCGGAGCGTACTCGGCGGGTTGCTACTGGGCGTTCCGAATTTTCTGTCGCTGTACTTCCTGCTGCTCGCACTGGCATCATTCGGGAATAGCGCGGCCTATGTTTTCCCGATCTACAATATCCTCACCATGCTGGTATCGGCACTCGCGGCCTGGGTCTTGTACAAAGAGCGGCTCAATACCCTGAACAAATGGGGACTGCTGCTCGCCGTCGTCGCCATCGTACTGATTTCCTACCAGGAATTGAACTTGTGATCCCGCCAGGGAGGTTAACTTATCATGACCGACACCGCCATCCTCCATATCCCCGAAAGCGAAAAACCGCTCAACAAAAAACAAAAGGAGTTTAACCTGCTGTCCGAAACGATCGAGGCGCTCGACCGCCAGCTCGCCGAACTGCAACACGCCTACGACGAAATGCTGCGGCGCATGCCCGCCGAGCTCGACCCGCTCGTGCGCGAGTACCAGGGTCACCGGGCGGATATCGTGAACCTTTGGGACCGGACGTATGAGGCGGAGCATTTCAGAAAGATTTACCAGGACAAACTAGCGCACCTGATCACGGAAAATGCATTCGACCTTATTAAAAACCACGGATTGGCGGACCTCAAACCGGTTTTCAACAAGTACAGTCCCGTTAACATCGATGTGCTGCTGGAAGAGGCGCGCAACCGCGAAATGACCCGCATCAAGGACCCTGCATTCCTGTTGGAAAGCGTCAACGAAACTGAGCCGGAGGTAGCTTTCCATGAACTATCGGTGGCGGATCAGCAGCGCATCAAGGCTGAGCGGCGGGAACAGCGCCTGGACGAGCGCATTCGTGAAGCACAGCAGGCCAAAACGACGAAATCGGTGCGCAGCGTTTATATGGAGCTCGTGAAAACCTTCCACCCCGACCTGGAAACGGACGAATCCGAACGGACGCGTAAGACGGAAACCATGCAGCGCATTACCAAAGCATATCAGGAAAATAATCTGCTGGGCTTGCTGAAAATGCAAATGGAGCTGCTCAATATCCATCGCGCCGAACTCGAAAACCTCAATAAAAATCAGCTTAGCTATTATAATAAGCTTCTCCGGCAGCAGATCGAAGAGCTGGACCAGCAGAAAACCGCCTTGCAGCAGCGCATTTCCGCTATTTGCGGGTTGCCCTACCAGCACGCAAATTCGCTGGTGACTGTTATTGCGCGTTTCAATGCCAACATCAATGAGTTGAAAGCGGAAATCAAGAATATCAAAAAGGTCTATAAGCATTGGCTCGTGCCTTCCCAGTTGAAAGCTTATCTCAAACCGTTCCAGATCCCCGGCCAGCCGGCCGAAGACCCGGAAGAATAGGCCACGATCTTGCGGGAAACGTATACAATACGTAGAGGTTTTTCCACGAAATCCTCCATTCATTTAAATATAACTATATAAATACAGGTGCGGATTACGCTACTGATAAGGTTGTTATGCCAAATCAGGCAGATCACCCATAATTGGCATATCATTTATGTTTGATACCCATAGCACACCCAAACTTGTATTTAAATGAAAAATTGTATTATTCTGCTGCTCGCGGTTGCACTTTGTAGCTCACGGGCACAAGCACAGGAAAACGTTTCGATCGGCCCGATGGTGGGACTGTCGATCGCCAACCTGCGCGGGGACATCTCTAACAATGACTGGAAACCCGGATTGACCATTGGAGGCTTTTATAATTATAGCTCCGAGTCGGGCTTCGGTTTCAGCGGTCAGCTGCTATTCACACAACTAGGCGCACAGATCGAGAACAAAAGGAACGAGATCAACCTGAACTACATCCAGGCCCCGCTTTTGGCCACCTTTTATTTCGGACGGTATGGTAGCCGCGTACGGCCGAAAATTTTCCTCGGCCCGAACCTGAATTTCCTCGTGGGTGCCAGGGACAAGAACGGCAACAATATCAATGGAGATTCAAACAACCGCATTTACAGCCCGTTTGACCTGGGCCTGACCTTTGGGGCGGGACTCAACTACGAACTGACTTCCAAAATCTGGCTCAACTTCGACGCCCGTTATGGCGTGGGGCTGCTGGACGTTACACGCATTGACAATTCCAATATCAAAAACAACAACTGGGGCATCAACGTGGGGTTGAGCTTCCCGCTGGGTACTTATAACAAACACACTGGTAGACTACGTACGCGCTGACACACTATAATTCATGAGCAGAAGGGCATCCAATTTTGAGTGCCCTTCTTTATTTTTGCTTCGGTGGATTTTTAACGTATTCTACCTATGCTTCGAAAGGATTTGTTGAAAATTACCAAATGGGGCTTCGGAACAGCCATTCTGATATGGATGGTGGGTTGGCTAATGCTCATTCCGGAGGATTTATCGGCCCAGATAGCTGCGCTGGCGGCTGAAACGGTCAAGGGCGGGGGCGTTACCGAGGACACGGGCATTTCGGCACCGATCCTTTCGCTTTCGGTGGGCTCCATGCGGATATTCGGGATCAACCAGCTTTCACTTCACATTCCCGGATTCATTGCGCTGCTGTTCAGCCTTTTCTGCACCTACCGGTTAACCCGAAACCTGGCCGGACCGGAATCGGCGGTGCTTTCGGTGCTCATATTGGCTACCGCGCAGGCCACATTCCTGGTTAACAATGAATTGGGCGACGCGAGTTACCTGGCAGCCTGCTATATTTTCACGATGTGGCAGGTCAATGTCTACATTGAAAACAAGCGTTTTATCCACCTGCTGTTCGGAATGGCAGGCATTGCGGGGGTGATATTCGTCAAAAACACCTTTCCCGACAGCGCCAGCCAATGGCCCACCGACCCGCTGCTGACGCTGCTCATCACTTTTTCGCCCTGGACCATTTTCCTGATTCTCGCGCTCGTCGACCTCGTCCAGCGTCTCACATTTCCCAACCACGACAACACACCACGGCATGAGCTTACCTGCCTGATCGCCATTGTCATGCCATTCATATTCAGCTATCTGAACCCGTTCAGGGCGACTTTCGATGTCTACATGGCCTATCCGGTAGCGGCCGTGGTGACGTCCTCGTTCATGATCCGCCGGCTCTCCGGTGATCCCGACACCTTTTCAGGCCTCGTCGCGTATGTGCACGCGGTGGCTGCGTACGGGGCGCTGGCGCTGCTTTTTTGCCTTGTATGGTTCTCATTCCCTGCCGATAATTATTATGGGTTAATCCATTTTATGGCGTTGCTGAGCGTACTTACCTGGCTGATCTTCTTCTCCGCGGTGCGCAATAAGCTGATCGTCGGCTGCGTCGTGTTCGCGATCGGGGCTAACCTCGTGCTTACCACCTATTTCTACCCCAACATTTACGAATACCAGGCGGCTGCCAAGCTGGGCATCCTGGCCCGCGCAAATGGTGCAAAGCAGGAAAAACTGTTCAGTTACCAGGCGGGTACGCCTTACAGCCTGCGATTTTACTCCGGCGTTCAGGTGACGGAGGTCGATGACTTTGGAAAACTGGTAGAGATGAAAAACTGCCTCGTGTACACGCACCAGAACCTGATCGGTGAGTTCCGGGCTATACGGCCGGATCTGAAAATCATAGGCAGTTCCGAGGAATACCCGCGCAGAATCCTCGATTTCCGCTTTCTGGACCCGGCCACACGGGCGTCCTACACTACCTCCAAGGTCCTGATCCAATTGTAAACCCAGCCCTCCCGGAGGATAATCGCCGATGCTAAGAGAATAAAGGGTAACTTTGTGGTTCTTTTAGGAAATACAATGATGACTTTTGAAGATTTAAACCTCACCAAGCCGCTGCTGAAAGCGCTTTCGGAAGCGGGATATACGACGCCTACAACTATCCAGCACAAGGTTTTTTCGGTGATGATGTCCGGCAAGGATGTTTGCGGCATCGCGCAGACCGGTACCGGCAAGACATTCGCTTACCTGCTGCCGACATTACGCCAGATCGAGTATGCCAAAGACCGCCTACCCCAGCTGCTCGTGCTCGTACCCACGCGCGAGCTCGTGGTGCAGGTAGTGGAAGAAGTGCGCAAACTGGCGGCATATACCACCCTGCAAGCCGTAGGCGTGTACGGCGGAGGGAATATCAAAGTGCAGATGGCGGAATTGCACGAAGGCGCCGATGTGGTGGTAGCTACTCCCGGCCGGCTGTACGACCTCGCATTGAACGGCTCCCTCAAAACCAAAAACATTAAAAAGCTGGTGATCGACGAGGTCGACGAAATGCTGAACCTTGGCTTCCGTACCCAGTTGAAGAATATCCTCGACACGCTTCCGCAAAAGCGTCAAAACCTGCTTTTCTCCGCGACCATTACCCAGGATGTGGAAACATTGATGAAAACCTATTTCAATGATCCCGTGCGCATTGAAGCGGCCCCGGTAGGAACACCGCTGGACAATATCGAGCAGCAGGCCTACGATGTGCCTAATTTTTATACCAAGGTAAACCTGCTCGACCTTTTGCTCGACCGCCACGAGGAAATGAACAAGGTACTCATCTTTGTCGCTACCAAAAAGCTGGCGGATCAGCTGTATGGCCAGCTGGAACTGGGCTACATGAACAAAATCGGCGTCATTCATTCGAATAAGGACCAGAATCACCGGTTTAACACCATCCGCCAGTTTCACGCCGGCAATTACAGGCTCCTGATCGCAACGGATATCATCGCGCGCGGGCTCGACGTGGCGGAAGTGTCGCACGTGTTCAATTTCGACATTCCCGAAGTTCCTGAAAACTACATTCACCGCATTGGCCGCACCGGTCGCGCCGACCGCAAAGGCATCGCGATTTCCTTCGTTACCGAGCGTGAAAAGCCATTTCAGGAGCAAATCGAGGAGCTGATGGATTTTAAAATACCCATGCTGCCGTTGCCCGAGGGTTTGAAGATTTCGGAAATACTCACGCCGGACGAGGAGCCAAAGTTTTTCATGAAAAACATCGAGCTGAAACGCCCGAAACGCGAGGATGTAGGCCCGGCATTCCATGAAAAGAAAGCTAAAAATCAGAAGGTTAATGTACGCCGCGATCATGCGAAGGAAAAAATGGCCAAATACGGGCGCCCTATCAAGCGTTCTGGCAACAAACCCAAGCGAAACAGTTAAGCAGCAGATATTCAAATCATTTTGCCAGATTTCGTGTTGACCCTGCATGAATATCTGGCAAATCTTCCAAAGGCTCCGGCCGTTCGTTAAGCCGTACCACCGGCAAATCGCATTTGCATTATTCCTAACCCTGCTCGGCGCCGTCACGGCACAGGTAAACCCCTGGGTGCTGCGCTACACCGTCGATACGGTACAATCCATGCTCGACAAGCATTGGAATACCTTCCAGGGCAAAGAGCTGCTGATCAACATTACTGCCATTCTTTTCATCAAAGAGATCGTCAACTCGCTGATTATCTTCGGCCAAAGGTATTTTGGTGAAAAAATCCGCATCAAAGTATCCAGCGACCTGGCGCAGAATGCCATTAATCGCATTCTCACTTACAATCTCGCCTTTTTCAGTGATAATGAGAACCAGAAAGGAAAGCTGCAAACCCGCATCGACCGTGGCGTGGAGAGCCTTACCAAGCTGATCCAGAACTTTTTTATCGACATTTTACCACTCTTCGCGAATGCGTTGGTGGCGCTGGGCATTATGTTCTCTGCCAATGCGTATGTGGGCGGCATCGCCCTTGCTACCCTGCCGGTATATTTTTGGGTGAGTTACAAGCAGGCGGGCGAGCTGCAAGGCGTACGCCGGAAGCTGAAACGGCAGCGGGAGAACAAGAGCAACGGTCTGATTAACCTCATCGAATCGGTGATCGTGATCAAGTCGTTCGTACGGGAAAAACTGGAAGGCGAGAAGCAATATGGCCTGCAAATGGAGCTAATGGATTCGCAGCTCAAAACACGGAAAACCAACTTTGCCTACGACGGGATCAAGAGTTTTATCGAGCAGATCGGCGTCGTACTGATCATCATCCTTACCGCCTACCTCGTACTCGACCAGCAAATGTCAATCGGCGCGATCATGTTCCATATCCTGCTGTTCAACAACGTATCCGCGCCCATTCGCCAGCTGCACCGCATTTACGACGAGATGAACGACGCCCTCACCTATTCCGAAGGCTTCTTCGAGATTCTCGACGCGAAGGATTCGGTGGAAAAGAACGGGGATATCGTGAGAGAGCAGTTTCGGGGCAATTACCAGCTTCGGAATGTGTCATTCTCCTATCCCAATGGTACCAAAGCGCTTTCCGGCATCGATATGGACATTCCATCCGGGCAAACGACGGCCCTTGTGGGGTTATCGGGCGCGGGCAAGAGCACGCTCATTAACCTGCTCGTAGGCTTCTACGCGCAGGATTCTGGCGGGATTTTACTCGATGGGAAGCCGCTCAGCTCCTACGACCTGCCCTCGCTGCGCAAAGCGATCGGGATGGTGCTCCAAAAGAACCACATTTTCAGAGGGTCGATCGCCGAGAATATCCGGTACGGTAAGACCGATGCGAGCTGGGAGGAGCTCGTAGAGGCTTCCAAAAGTGCATACCTGCACGAGCAGATCATGGAGCTGCCGAACGGCTACGAAACGGATGCACAACTGCTTTCCGGCGGCCAGCAGCAGCGCATTGCCATCGCACGCCTCTTCCTCAAAAATCCGCCCATCATTTTTCTCGACGAGCCTACCGCCAGCCTCGACGCCATTGCCACCGAACAGATCAAAAATAGTCTGGACGCGATCAAGAAAAACCGGACTGTGGTCATCATTTCACACAGCCTCGCACAAATTCTCGACTCAGACCAGATTTACGTCATGAAAAAAGGACAGATCGCCGAATCGGGACGTCATGAGGAATTGTATGAGAAAAACGGTGTTTACAGGCAGATTTTCGATGCTTCCGCCCGCAGCCTGAACCTCGGCAAGATGCTCGACCTGATGAGCCGCGACCAGGACTAAAAAAATTTAATTTTTTTTTCGGGTGATCGATCTAAAGAAATCTCGCCATCGTATGTCGTTGCAGGGAATGAACGACACATCCAAAATCGCGCAAGCGAGGCGGATTCAAGATACAATTAATTATTGTGGAGGGTAAGGTAATACATAGAGAGGGCGCCGTATGACGCCCTCTCTTTTTTGCACCCTGTTTTGGCATAAAAAAACTCCCGGAATGCATTCCGGGAGCGTGATATTGGAAGAGGTCTATGTGATATTAATGGCTTTCTTTCTCTTTTTCGAGGTTGAACAAATCGTTCAGCACGTCGATCAGCGTTTCGGCCTCACCTCTCTTACACGCGGCTTTGAGTTGAAGTACCGGCAGTTTCAGTATTTTCTGCATCATGCTCGTGGTAATGCGCTCCACCTTTTCCATTTCCGATTCGGTCAGGCTTTTGGTGAAACGGGTCAGTTCCTCCTTGCGGATCGTTTCCAATGCGCCTTTCAGTTTCTGGATGGTCGGCGAAACGATCATCTCGCGTGACCAGTCGTTGAATTCCACCACAGCTTCGCCGATGATTTCCTCCACGTGCGGCACGGCGTCCAGGCGGCGCTGCAATGCCTCGTCGGCTTTGGAGCGGATCGAATCGATGGTGTAGAGCATCACGCCCGGCACTTCTTCCACTTCCGGCGATACGCTGCGCGGTACCGAAAGGTCGATGAAATATTTGAATGACATGCCGCGGAGGCGTACCATCATTTCCTTTGTGAAGAAAGGCTCTTCGCGCTGGATGGATGATACGATAATGTCGGCACGGGAAATTTCGGATTCAATGTCTGCGAAATCCGCCACCCGGAATCCCAGTTCCGCGCCCAGCACTTCGGCTTTGCTTCGCGTCCTGTTCACGAGTGTCACTTCGGCGGAAGTATTTTGTGCGAGGTTACGGCAAACGTCCGTTCCGATCTCGCCCAATCCTACCACGAGGATTTTGGGGTTCGGCATGAGGCCTTCGAGCAATTCTACGGCCGCATAGGAAACGGAAGCGGCGCCATCGCGGAAGAATGTCTCCTGCGCAACGCGCTTGTTGGCAAAAAATATCGTGTGAAGCAGGCGGTGCAGGAATGGCCCGGCCATATTCAGGTCGGCCGACCACTGGTACGCGTGTTTGATCTGGTTCGGAATTTGCATATCCCCTACCACCTGCGATTGCAAGCCGGTAGCGACGTGAAACAGGTGCTTCACCGCCTCGTCGCCTTCGGAGAACTGCTCGAAATATGCTTTGAAATTATCAACGTCCTCAATGCCCTTTTCGATCAGCAAAAGCTTGATAATGTCTTCGTTGATGTCGTTGGAGGAGGAATAATAGATTTCAGTGCGGTTACAGGTAGAGACGGCAAGAACGTCGGAGATATCGAAAAAATCTTTCAGACGAAGCATCATGCTCTTTGCTTCCGCCTCATTCAATGCAAGCTGTTCCCTGATAGCAAGAGGAGCATTCCGATGTGATAAACTGACTGATTTGAACTGGTTATACATCACTTTGTCTAATTCGATTCACAAAAATACGGCACAAAAAACGATTATGGAAAGCGGAACAATAGCCGTTCACTTATTTAGAAAGCATTTAAATAAAACTGTCGTAAGTCATACAAATTTTGCCGCGCCAAAGGCTTAAAAACATGACTTTTATCATGTCAGAAAATGATCGGCGCGGGGTATGAAAAACGGACATGAAGCCACTAAGCTTAAATATTTTACGTTATTTGTAGACTATAACATTAACATCGGGCAGAATGTGCCCGGCCCGGAATGATCAGCGAAAGCCCCAAAGAAAAACCCCGCTTCAAACTGCACCCCGTAGCCATCCTGAACAGCCAGCGCCTGCGCCGGTCACTCATGGACACTTACGACCAGAAAAGCTTTTATAAATATGTCATCGGGATCATTCTGCTCATCCTCAGCATCGGCTCGCTTTTCTACACCGACAAGCTGGTGGAAGAGCTCGAAGAACGCGAGGAAAGAGAGGTGCAGCTGTACGCCGAGGGCTTGCGGTACGTGGTGAACAGCCCGCTCGACGAGAACTTCAACGTCATTTACCAGGTCATCGAGGATGCCGTGAATTTTTACCAGATTCCCGCCATTTACGTCGACGAAAACAACCTGCCCAATCCTAACAAAAACATCAAATTCCCCGCGAAAGCGAGCCGCCAGGAACGGGAACGCATCATCCAGTCGAAGCTGGAAGAAATGAAGCTCGAACACCCGCCCATTCCCGTGGAGCTCGGTAAAGGACGTGCAGGCAAGATTTATTACAGCAACTCGTTCCTGCTCACCCAGCTGCGCTACTACCCGTTTTTGCAGCTTTCGGTCATGCTTTTGATCGGCTACCTGGCCTACCTGGCATTCAGCTCGGCGAGGAAGGCGGAACAGAACCGCGTGTGGGTAGGTTTGGCCAAAGAGACGGCCCACCAGCTCGGTACGCCGCTATCGTCGCTGATGGCCTGGGTGGAATATTTCCGCAGCGACCCGACGATCGATTCGTCCATTGCCGAGGAAATTGAAAAAGACGTGATCCGGCTGGAAATGATCACGACGCGGTTCTCGAACATCGGCTCTGTCCCCACGCTTCGACAGGAACCGATTGCATTGATCGTCACGAACTTTGTGAATTATCTGGAAAAACGGGTTTCTTCAAAAGTCAAATTTGAAGTGCATGACCAGCTTGCCATTGAACAAACGGCATTGCTGAACAAGAACCTGTTTGAATGGGTGATCGAAAACATCTGCAAAAATGCCGTGGACGCGATGAGCGGCGTGGGCGAAATCCACGTGACACTGCAGGCGCCCCCACGTGCGAAGGAAATCTGGATTGACATTACCGATACCGGCAAAGGGATGAACAAGGCGCAGATCAGCAAGATATTCAACCCCGGTTTCAGCACGAAGAAACGCGGCTGGGGGCTGGGATTAACACTCGCGAAAAGGATTATCGAAAATTACCACTCCGGCAAGCTGTTCGTGAAACACTCGGAGGTGGGAAAAGGAACGACATTCAGGATTACCCTGAATGCCGAAATCGTAGAAGAATCTTAGATCTTATTGCAACAACGGCACGATCACCGGATCGGTCATGATCTGGTTGCTGATGTGGAAGGCGCGGTCGATGATCCGAACCTTAAATTTGATCTTGGTAGGAACCGTGCTGCGCGACTTGCGGAAACGGGCATTCAAATCCAGCTTTCCTTTGATCGGCCCCGCTTTGCCATCGGTTTTCAGCAATGGGAAAAACTTGAACCGGTCGCCTTCCAGGATCGACTCCGTCCAGCTGCTGTCCTTTTGCTGGATCATGGTAATCAGTTCATAATTCGCTTGAATATTCCATCCCGGAACATTCTTATAGCGCTGTGTGAACGACAGAGTATCCTGCACTTCCGCATTGGTAGCGCCCAGGTCGCCGTCGCCGTCCTCGAAATTGATCGTCACGGTCACCACCTCGGCATCCTGGGGAACGCCCAGTACCGTGTCGGTCCGGGTTTCCTGCGAGATACCATTGTAATAAATCACTGGCGTGTCGCTGAAATCGGGAATATCCACACAAGCCGCTGCCCCGGCGGCCAGTAATATGAAGAGGGAAACTTTCAGTTTCATATAACTTCTATTTTTAACTTTGCTTTTTTAGTACCTACGAAAGTAAGAGGATTGGAACTTCAAAACAATAAAACCATTGCCGAAATAAGGGCCGGGCTGCGGGAGCAGATCGTGACGGTCGAACCCGCCGATTTTGAACCGCTGGCGCTCCGGGTTTTTCGTTACCAGGCCGGGTATAATCCTATTTACAGGGAGTACATCCGGCACCTGGGCGTCGATCCTGCGCGGATTAGCGCGTTAACCGAAATCCCTTTTCTTCCAATCCAGTTTTTTAAGAATCATCGCGTCGCTACGGGGCATTCTTCCGACGCTTCTGTTGTGTTCCGGAGCAGCGGCACCACCGGCCAGATTACCAGCAGCCACCATTTGTACGACGAACCGCTGTATAAAGCCATATCCTACCGCATATTCCAGCAAAACTATGGCGACCTGAACCATTTTCACATCCTCGCCCTGCTACCGTCATACCTTGAACGAACCAATTCTTCGCTTGTGTATATGATGCAGCACTTTATTGAGGAAAGCGGCTCCGAATACTCGGGGTTTTACCTGAACAATACAGGTGAAATGCTGCATCGCCTCCGCCAGATCGCTGATAGCCAGGATGGAAAGACTGTGCTGTTGCTGGGGGTAACCTTCGCACTGCTGGACCTGGCGGAGAGCAACTTCGACCTGTCGTTCCTGAAAGACATTCGGCATCTGACCGTCATGGACACGGGCGGCATGAAAGGCCGGCGTACGGAACTGCTGCGCGAGGAAGTGCACGACATTCTCACCGGCAGCCTCGGCGTGCCCGTCATCCATTCCGAATACGGCATGACGGAGCTCCTTTCGCAG
Source organism: Dyadobacter beijingensis DSM 21582 (assembly GCF_000382205.1). Taxonomy (GTDB): domain Bacteria; phylum Bacteroidota; class Bacteroidia; order Cytophagales; family Spirosomataceae; genus Dyadobacter; species Dyadobacter beijingensis. The sequence continues at coordinate 995,409 of NZ_KB907786.1, read as the reverse complement.
GGCTACTCGCACGGCAACGGACTCTTTGCGCCCGGCCATTCCATGCGCATTCTCCTGCGCGACATCAACGACCCGTTCGCGATCAGCGACCATAACCTGGGCTCGTCCAAAACCGGCGGCATCAATGTGATCGACCTTGCCAACCTCGATACCTGTTCATTCATCGAAACCCAGGACCTGGGCCGCTTCGGCGACAAGCCGGGCACGTTCTACGTCATGGGGCGGTTCGACAATTCGGACATCCGCGGCTGCAATTTAATGGTTCTGTAAATCGTTCGTGAGGCTGTGAACTGCCGGCGAAACAACCCCTGCCGGTTACACTTTAATGCAATTTTAATTCCTCTGAGCGGCCTCAGACATAGCTTTATAGGGCCGGAAAGCATATATAGAATCATTCTAACCAACTAACTACTAAGAATATTTCATAAATTAGCAGGCTTTTGAAAATTGCATTTATCGAATGTAGAATTACACTTTGGATTGTTAACCTATATTAAGTATATCAGATGAAAAGACGTGATGCCCTTGGTCGTGTGGCACTGTTAATGGGTGGCACACTCTCTGCACCCACCATGCTGGCTTTTCTGGAAGGTTGTAAATCTTCCACCGAAACCTCGTCAGCGCTCACCTTTCCGTTCACCGCGGACCGCAAGGCACTTGTCTCGGAAGTGGCTGAAATAATCATTCCTAAAACCGACACGCCGGGCGCGAAAGATGCCAAAGTTGGCGAGTTTATCGAAATGATGCTGAAAGACTGCTACGAGGCAAAAGACCAGGAAAGCTTCAATAAGGGATTGGCGGAGTTGGAGAAAAAAGACTTCCTCAAAGCGACGCCGGAAGAGCAAACGAAGATATTGAAGGAAATGGAAGCTTCCGCGAAGGATGAAATGACCAAAGCAGGCGAAGAGAAGAAAAAATATACCGAGGCGGGCAAGGAATACTCCGACGCCGGTGTGCCATTCTTCCGCCTTGTAAAGGAACTGACCTTGCTGGGCTACTTCACATCCGAGCCGGGTGCTACCCAGGCGCTGGAATACGTGGCCGTTCCCGGTCGTTACGACGGCTGCATCGACCTGAAACCAGGTCAGAAAAACTGGGCAATGTAATCCCAAAACATTCATTAATTTTTGAAGCATATTCATCATGAATCTGAACATAAAAGCAACAAAACAAGCCACTTATGACGCGATAGTGGTTGGTTCGGGAATCAGCGGCGGATGGGCCGCCAAAGAACTGACAGAGAAGGGATTGAAAGTCCTGATGCTGGAAAGAGGAAGAGATATCAAGCACATCGTGGATTACAAAACCGCTACGCTCGCCCCCTGGGAGCTCGAACACCGCGGCCGCGTGACCACCGTTGCGAAAGAAGAATACTGGGCAGGGATGCGCACCGGCTATACCGCCAACGAAGAGCACCGTTACCTCTTCGAAAACGACAAGCAAAACCCTTACCTGGAAACACGCAAGTTCGACTGGATTCGCGCTTACCACGTGGGCGGCCGTTCATTGCTGTGGGGCCGCCAAAGCTACCGCCTCAATGCAGCCGATTTTGAAGCAAATGGAAAAGAAGGCATCGGCGTAGACTGGCCGATCCGCTATGCGGACATCGCGCCGTGGTACGACTACGTGGAGAAATTTGCGGGTATCAGCGGTGCCAAAGACGGCCTCGACGTGCTCCCCGACGGCAATTACCTGCCGCCGATGCAGATGAACTGCGTGGAAAAACACGTGAAAGGAGAAGTAGAGAAGAAGTTCGCAGGCCGCCATGTGATCATGGGCCGCGCCGCACACCTTACCCAGCCGCAGGCAATCCATACCGAACTCGGCCGCGCCGCGTGCCAGTTCCGTAACATGTGTATGCGCGGATGCCCATACGGGGGCTATTTCAGCACCCAGGCAGCTACATTGCCCGCAGCGCAGAAAACAGGCAACCTCACGCTTCTTCCCGATTCAATCGTATCGGAAGTGATTTTTGATGACAAAGCCAACAAGGCGACAGGCGTGCGCGTGATCAACCAGAATACCCTTGAAACGAAGGAATATTTTGCCAAAATCATCTTCCTGAATGCGTCGGCCATTGCGTCATCTTCCATCCTGATGAACTCGAAGTCGAAACGCTTCCCGAACGGATTGGGCAACGACAGCGACCAGCTGGGCCGTAACATCATGGACCACCACCTGGCGGTAGGCGCAAGAGGTGAAATGCCCGGTTTCGAAGACAAATACTACTTCGGACGCCGTGCGAATGGTATCTATATTCCACGTTACCGCAACTGGGGCGACGACAAGCGCGATTACGTGCGCGGGTTCGGCTACCAGGGTGGTGCCAGCCGTGAGAGCTGGGGACGCGGCGTAGGCACCGACGGCTTCGGGGCAGATTTCAAAAAATCACTCTCCGAACCGGGCGGATGGACAATGAACATCGGCGGCTTCGGGGAAATGATCCCTGACGAGAAGAACCGCTTCACCCTGCACGCCACCGAAAAAGACAAATGGGGCTTGCCGATCGTCGTTTTCGATGCCGCTTATGGCGAGAACGAGAAGAAAATGCGTCAGGATATGATGAACGACGCAGCGGAAATGCTCGAAGCGGCCGGTCTCAAAAACGTGACGCCTTACAACGACGAATCGAAACACCCGGGCATCGGTATCCACGAAATGGGAACGGCGCGGATGGGTAACGATCCGAAAACATCCGTTCTCAACAAGCACAACCAGGTTTGGGGCGCTGAGAACGTGTATGTTACCGACGGATCATTCATGACCTCGGCTTCGTGCGTGAACCCGTCGCTCACCTACATGGCCATGACCGCCCGCGCGGCCGACCATGCCGTGAAAGAGCTGAAAAAGATGAATGTCTAGGACGGATTTCCCGTTCGCAGAAACCATAAAAACCTCGCAGGGTAAATCCTGCGAGGTTTTTTCTTTTTGGATGTAACCCGTTCGCCCTGTTTGTCAGTATTCCTTAAAATCTTGCTAACCTACCTGACCTTGAAAGACACCGCTACCCTGCCTCCTCAACGTGTTTCCTCCGTCGATGCTTACCGCGGATTTGTAATGTTCCTGATGATGGCCGAGGTGCTGCGCCTGAGCCGGGTAGCCGAAGCATATCCCGACAGCGCATTCTGGGCATTCCTCGATTTTCACCAGAGCCATGTCCCGTGGGTAGGATGCTCGCTGCATGACCTCATCCAGCCGTCGTTTTCGTTTCTGGTGGGGGTAGCGCTTCCCTACTCGATGGCCAGCCGCGCGAGCAAGAATCAAACCGTACCGATGATGTGGTTCCATACCATCCGGCGGTCGCTGATCCTCATTCTGCTGGGCATTTTCCTGCGGTCGATGCATTCGGAACAGACCAATTTCACATTTGAAGATACGTTGACGCAGATTGGTCTCGGGTACCCGATCCTTTTTGCATTAGGTTTTGCTACCGAAAAAATCCGGCGGGACGCGTTAATCTGGGGCGTATTGGCAGTTATTCTCGTAGGCTACGCCGCACTATTTGCGTTATACCCGCTCCCCGGCCCCGATTTCGATTGGTCGCAAACGGGCACTACGGCCGATTGGGAACACAACCTTACAGGCTTCGCTGCGCATTGGAACAAAAACACCAACGCCGCCTGGGCATTCGACCGTTGGTTTTTGAACCTCTTCCCCCGTGAGAAACCATTCGAATTCAACGGCGGCGGTTACAGCACACTGAGTTTCATTCCCACATTGGGAACGATGATACTTGGGTTAATTGCAGGGAAATGGCTCAAATCGGCACCATCTTCGGAATGGCTGCTCAAACGCTTCGCCATGACCGCGGGGATTCTGTTTGCATTGGCATTGATCCTCCATTTCACCGGCCTGAACCCGATCGTGAAGCGCATCTGGACACCCGCGTGGACGCTTTTCAGCGGCGGCTGCGCTTTTCTCCTGCTTTCCGCATTCTATTTTGTAGTGGACGTAAAAGACCGCAAATCGTCGTTTTTCTGGTTGATCGTGATCGGCACCAATTCCATCGCTGCGTACTTGATTGCAGACGGCTTTGGCAGTTTTATACGGCAGTCCTTCAAAATACATTTGGGACAGCGTTACGACGCCGTTTTCGGCGATGGATATGCCTCGCTCGTGAGTGGCGCGCTGATCCTGCTCGTGATGTGGCTGATCCTTCGCTGGATGTATAAAAAGAAGATTTTTATCAAGATCTGACCGCCGCCGCTATCTTTGCGCCACATTCAAACGCCATTACAATGCTGCAACTTCAAGCCGTACACCATATCGCGATCATTTGCTCCGATTACGAAAAGTCTAAACGGTTTTATACGGAAGTCCTTGGATTTACGGTAGACCGGGAAGTATGCAGAGAGGCACGGGATTCGTACAAACTGGACCTGTCGCTCAACGGACAGTACGTTATCGAGCTATTCTCCTTCCCATCCCCGCCTGCGCGCGTATCGAGGCCGGAGGCGTGCGGGCTGAGGCACATTGCATTTAAAGTAGCGGATGTTGAAGCAGCGATCACCGCGTTAAATGCACAAGGCATCTTCCCAGAACCGATCAGGGTAGACGAGTTTACCGGCAAAAAATTCACATTCTTTGCCGATCCCGACGATCTGCCGGTTGAGTTGTACGAAATATAATGGATAGTGAGATCAGGCGGCGGCTGTAAGCCCGTAGTTGCGGCGGCCGCCCGATTCGTATTTGCACAGCATATCGTAGAATTCCGAAGTACGAACGAGGTGTTCGTCCATCAGTCGCTGTGCTTCCGGTTCTTTTTCGAGGTAATTCCGGACTGATTCATACATCTGAATAACAGCCGCTTCTATCTTTTTCAGGCAGGAAGCAACTTCTTCCTTGCCATTGACATTTTCCAGCATTTCAAGTGACGTCCTCGCCGCCAACTGGTTATGGTCGGTCAGTTCTTTGTCTGTCAGGAAGCATTTAAAGTAATCATACACCGACCTTATCTCTTTCTGAAAAAGTACGGCGCTCACGTGCCCCTGGCTCAGCACCCGCCTGAATGGGCCCATACCGTCTTTTTTCAATGCCTCCAAATACAGGATTTCCCTTTTCTTCTGCTCATTCCATAACGCCCGGATCATCTGAATGAACTCGTTTCCCTTGCTCTCCTCCATATACTGTAACTGTTAAAGCGTTTGTAGAATAAGTTCTTAAAAAACTGTACCTGAACGGACGCTAAATAACTGTTTTAATGTTATTTAAATACTAATTCCTCGTTAAGTCATAGAAACCATTCAATAAACTTTTTTAAAAATATCGGTTACAAAAATCACTGCATGAAGTGGGAAAATCTTGCCATAACGGTTCGTGGAAAAATGGGGAAATGTAGAATGGGGAAATCCACATCGCCCGCCCCATTTTTTTGTACTGAGCAGAAAGCGGCTAACTTTGCTGGCTTTACAATATTTGAGCACTTCAAGGGTTTAAACTAAGCAACCTGCGATAGCCTAATACAATTTCTGAATATGTCCAAAATCCAGTTCCATATTGGTCTCATTACCATTACCCTCGTCAGCGCGTGTAAAACCTCGGCCCCACCACAGCAAACGGTGACCGAAACCCAACCCCTGCTAGCCATCGGCAATGAGCAGTTTTCCATCGACGATTACCAGGATTCCTATAATAAGAACAAGTTCGCGTCCGATTCGACCAGGGCCCTGACGCCCGAAGAATACCTTCCGGTGTATACTGATTTGAAAATGAAAGTATTACAAGCCAAATCAGAAGGGAAAGACACCACGCTCGATTACCGGGAGGAGATAGCCTCCTACCGCGACCAGCTCGCCAAAAACCAGCTTATTGACAAGGACCTCGTTGAAAAGCTCACCAATGAGGCCTACAACCGGTTGAAACAGGAAGTGCGCGCGTCGCATATCCTCGTAGGCGTTTCGGAAGACGCCTCTCCTGCCGACACACTCGAAGCGCACCGCGCGGCAATCGCCCTGCGCGGCAGGCTGGAAGAAGGTACCGATTTCGGGGATATGGCCGCACGCTTCTCGAAAGATCCCGCCGCTAAAACGACAAAGGGCGATCTGGGCTACTTCACAGCATTCCAGACATTATACCCCATTGAAACAGCTGCCTACGCATTACCCGTCGGTAAAATCTCGCAGCCTGTGCGCACGAAGGCCGGTTACCACCTCATTAAGGTAAACGACCGCCGCGCGAACCGCGGCATGGTCCGCATTGCGCATATCATGGTAAAAGTGGACACCGCCGGTACCGCTGCGCAGAAAGAATCGGCCAAGGCGCGGATCGACGAGGCTTATGCACAATTGCAAAGCGGCGCCGAATGGAATATGGTTACCGACAAATATTCCGACGACCGCGAATCGCGCAAAAACGGCGGCCTGCTTCCCCTGTTCGGAACCGGCCAGATGGTACCGGAGATCGAGGAAGCCGCATTTGCATTGACCCGCCCCCAATCCTATTCGAAGCCCGTGCTGACGATGTATGGCTGGCACATTATCCGGCTCGTCGAAAAACGGCCGATCGAGACATTGACGAACATGGCGCCGATGCTGCGCAAAAAAGTGGTAACCGACTCGCGCGGCAAGGTAATCGAACAGGCCAATGCGAAGCGTTTGCGGGACAAATACGCCGTGCAGGAAGCCGCCGATCAATGGAAACTCGTGGCCGCGTTGGCGGATAGCACGCTGCGGACCGGCAAATGGGACTATCAGCGTGCGGTTTCGGCCGATTGGTCTAACATTACCCTGTTTCGCATCCAACAGCAGCCTTATGACGCATTGTCGTTCCTCAACTATGTAAAACGCAAACAGACGCCGCGCGCCAAAGATGCTTCACCGGAAGTCGTTTTCAGGAAATATTACACCGACTACCTCACCGAGGCCCTGACGGAATACGAAAAGGAGCATCTGGAAGAAAATAATCCCGAATTCCGCAGCCTGATGAACGAAATCCGCGAAGGTGTGCTGTTTTCACAGATCATGGAAGAGCAGGTATGGCAGCGCTCCCTTTCCGACTCTACCGGCCAGCGGAGTTTCTACGAAAGGAACAAAGCGCGTTATAACCAGCCCGAACGTGCACTGGCGACGCTGGTGGCTGCAAAAGACACGCAGACGCTGAACAGCATAAAGAAAACGCTGGCGACCAGCCCGTACAAGCTCGAAAGGAAGTCGAAAGAGTTGCTATTCCCCATCAACTCCGCCGAAATAGGCAACGAACAGCTCGACGCGCTGAACGATCTGTACATCATTATGGAAAAAAATGCGGATTATGTTGTGGAGATAGCCGGTTACCGGTCCGCCGACGAGCCCGAAATCATTTCTTCGACCCGTGTCCGCAATGTTGTCAAATATTTAAATGCACGAAACATCCCGATTCTGCGTATCATAGAAAAAGACTACGGTTCTTTCCGGCAATCGGCGGAGCCGGAGCGTAACCGGCGGGTGGCCTTCCAGTTTTTCAGCCAGTCGAAAAACGATGTGGAGAAGGTGTACAACACGATTACACCCGGTGCCGTAACGATCCGCGAGGGCTATTTCCCGAAAACCGATCCGCTTTTGAGCGGCGTCAAATGGCAGTCCGGAGAGCAGACGATCGCGGCGAACGGAAGTTTCCTTTGGGTGAATGTGGCGAAAATCGAGCCGCCGCGCCCGAAAACATTTTCGGAAGCCCGTGGAAGCGTGATCAACGATTATCAGAAAGAGCTCGAAAAGCAATGGGTGAGCCGCTTGCAGGAAAAATTCCCCGTGAAAGTCAATGCACAGGAATTAGAAAAAATTAAGCGTTAGCCGTATTTTAGCGTTTACAATTCATTTTTAGGAGTTTAATTGATAAAAACCCGCAATAATCCAAATCAGCATACAAGGAAGAATATGAAAGTAAATAAATGGATCGGGGCTCATTTGGTAGCCATTTTCATGCTGGCTTTCAGCGTGATAAGCTACGGACAAGGGCAGCAGGGAGTGAGCCTGGACAAGATTATCGCGAGGGTCGATAACCATTACATCCTGAATTCGGAGCTGGAAGAAATGTACAACCAGTACAAAGCCGAGGGCCGCTCGGCGCCCGAGAAATGCCAGCTGCTGGAATCCCTGATCATCAACAAAATGCTGCTTGCCAAAGCGGAAATCGACTCGGTGACGGTGGAGGACAAGGAAGTGGACGGTGAACTGAACGCAAAAATGAACTATATGGTCCAGCGTTTCGGGTCGGAAAAGAACATCGTCGAAGCGTACGGCAAAAGCATCGAAAACCTCAAAGGCGAGCTCCGTCAGCAGGTTAAAGAACAAAAAATCGTCGAGAAAATGCAGCGTACGATTTCCGGCAATGTGAAAATCACGCCGGCGGAAGTACGCAAATTCTTCAACTCTATTCCGAAAGACAGCTTGCCATACATTCCTTCCGAAGTGGAGGTGGGACACATTGTAAAGAAAGGTACGGTTACGCGCGAGCAGAAGGACAAGCTCCGGCAGCAGTTGCAGGACCTGAAATCGAGGGCGGAAAAAGGTGAGGATTTCGCCATGCTGGCCCAGATTTACTCCGAAGACCTTGGCTCCGCCAAAGTAGGCGGCGACCTGGGCTTCGCCAAACGCGGACAAATGGTGCCCGAATTTGAGGGAGCTGCGCTGGGATTGAAACCAGGAGAAATGTCCAGCATCATCGAATCGCAGTTCGGCTTTCACCTTATCAAGCTCGTGGAAACACGCGGTGCGGAATACCATGCACGGCACATCCTGCTTCGCCCGGATTACAACAAAGGCACGGACATGACCGCCGCCACCCGCGCGCTCGACAGCCTCCGCGTGCTCATCAAAAGCGACACATTGAAATTCGCGAAAGCGGCATTGGATAACTCCGACGACAAAGAAACCGCAGAATCCGGCGGCCTCATCCAGGACAGAAGTACCGGCCAGTCAAAATTGACACTGGATGCTTCCATGGACCCGGCGCTGTATTTTGCCATCGATACCATGAAAGTCGGCGACCTGAGCATGCCGGTATCCTACCGCCTCGAAGACGGCAGCAGCGCGATGCGCATCCTCTGGTACAAAAGCAAGTCGGAACCGCATACGGCCAACCTGCATGACGACTATGAAAAGCTGTCGCAGATCGTACTCAGCAACAAGCGGAACAATGCGCTGGAAGAGTGGTTCAAAAAAGCGCAGGGCGATGTGTACATCAGCATCGAACCCGAATACCGGAATTGCAAAGTGCTGGGGCTGGTCGCCAAGGGGGACGATTTGTAGCAATTCCCGGCGGCAATCATCGCTTTTTAACGAGTTGAAAATCTAAACCAAACCATAACGTGAAGTATTCATCGGACGTAGAAGCTGCCGAAGCTATGAAAGTAGCTTATGATAAAATCCGGAGTGAGATCGGGAATGTGATTATCGGACAGGACGAAGTTGTAAAACGATTGCTCACCGCCATTTTTTGCCAGGGGCACTGCCTGCTGGTAGGCGTACCGGGGCTCGCGAAAACGCTCCTGATCCAGACCATCGCTTCCTCGCTCGACCTGAATTTCAACCGGATACAGTTCACGCCCGATTTGATGCCTTCCGACATTCTCGGTTCGGAAACGCTCGATCAGAACCGCAATTTCAAATTCATCAAAGGCCCGATCTTCGCCAACATTATCCTGGCCGACGAGATCAACCGGACGCCCCCTAAAACGCAATCGGCATTGCTCGAAGCGATGCAGGAGTATTCGGTGACGATTGCCGGTGCCAAGCATTCGCTCGACAGGCCTTTCTTCGTACTCGCCACGCAGAACCCGATCGAGCAGGAAGGGACCTATCCCCTGCCCGAGGCGCAGCTCGACCGCTTTATGTTCATGATCCAGCTCGATTACCCTTCCTATGCAGAGGAAGTGAGCATTGTAAAAAATACGACGACGGACGTCCGCTACCAGGTACAAAAGGTGATCAGCGCAGAAGAGATCACGGATTTCCAGCATCTGGTGCGCCGCGTGCCGGTAACTGATCACGTGATCGAGTATGCCGTGAAACTCGTCCATAAAACGCGCCCGAACGGAAGTCTGGCCATTAAGGATACCAACGACTACCTCGAATGGGGAGCCGGGCCGCGGGCCTCGCAGTCGCTTATCCTGGCCGCGAAATGTAATGCTTTGCTTTCGGGCAAGTATTCACCGGATATCGAGGACGTGCAAGCTGTGGCGCTGCCGGTACTGCGCCACCGCATTATCCGCAATTTCAAGGCGGAAGCGGAAGGTATATCGGTCGATGATATCGTCGGACGTTTGCTTTAAACCGGACATCAGAGCAGTAGAATTTACTATTTCCATCGTCTAAGTTTGTGTCGTTCCCGAATGGCACAAACTTTTGTTTTTTACGCAAAACCACACATTCCACATCATCGCAATGACGACCATTCAAGGCAAAAACTTCATAGGATACGCATTGTCGGCCGAAGGCGGCCGCAAGTTCCAGGCATACGCGCCCGCCACCGACACATTTCTACCGGAAGCATTCCATTGTGCCACGCCGGACGAAGTGAACAAGACCATGGCGCTTGCCGAAAAAGCGTTCGACGAATATTCGCAAGTTCCGGCCGCCAGACGTGCTGATTTTCTGATCGCCATTACCGAGGAAATACTCGCATTGGGCGACCAGCTGCTCGAACGCGCCAACCAGGAAACAGGGCTTCCCATTGCCCGCCTGCAAGGCGAACGCGCCCGGACGATCAATCAGCTAACGCAATTTGCTGATTTGCTGCGCGAAGGTTCGTGGGTGGAAGCGTCCATCGATACCGCCCAGCCCGACCGCGCGCCTGCACCTAAACCCGATATCCGCAAAATGCTGGTACCGATCGGGCCGGTGATTATGTTTGGTTCGAGCAACTTTCCATTCGCCTATTCGGTAGCCGGCGTGGATTCCGGGCCTGCATTGGCTGCCGGAAACCCGTTGATCGTGAAAGCACACCCTGCTCACCCGGGTGTGAGCGACCTCACCGCGCAGGCGATCGCACGCGCGGCGCAACGCACGGGCATGCCCGAGGGCACGTTCTCGATGCTGTATGACGATGGATTTGAGGTGGGGGCGGCGCTGGTCAAACATCCGGCCAGCAAGGCGGTCGGTTTTACCGGTTCCTACAAAGGCGGAATGGCATTGTACCGGCTGGCGCAGGAGCGTGAGGAGCCGATCCCGGTGTTCGCGGAAATGGGTAGTGTGAACCCGATCGTCGTACTGCCCGGCTACCTGCAAAAGAATGCCGTGGAGCTGGGCAAAACGCTGGCGGGTTCGGTAAGCCTCGGCGCAGGGCAGTTTTGTACCAATCCGGGCCTGGTGTTTATCACGAAATCTGAGGGATTGGATGCATTTCAGGACTCTTATAAAACCGAAATCCTCCAAACTTCCTCGGCTACGATGCTCACGGCGGGAATTTGTAAAAATTACTATAAACTGCGCGGGCAAGCATTAGCACAGCCGAATGTGTCGGCGCTGGCCATTTCGGAGCAGCATTCCGAAGGTAAAAACCAGGCGGAAGCATCCATAGCATTGGTTTCGGGCAAAGACTTTATTGCCAATCCTAAGTTACACGAGGAAGTTTTCGGACCATTTTCGCTGCTGATCGTTTGTGAAGATACCGACGAACTGTATGATGCGGTTTTGCATTTGAAAGGACAGCTGACGGCGACCTTGATCGCCGAGGAGGTCGAGGTAACGGCATATCCGAAAATCGTGCGGCAGCTGGCCAAAATCTCCGGCCGCTTTATCCTGAACGGCGTACCTACCGGTGTGGAAGTTTGCCCTTCCATTCATCATGGCGGCCCATTCCCGGCAACGGCGGATTCCAAATTCACGTCGGTCGGCCGGCATTCGATTTTGCGTTTCGTACGGCCGCAATCGTTCCAGAACTGGCCTGATACGCTCCTGCCCGATGAATTGAAGAATGCCAATCCGCTCGGCATTTACAGGCTGGTGAACAATGTCCAAACCCGCGACGCGATTTGATTTATCCTAAAAGCGAATCGGGATAGCCTACTTCCACGAGAAACAAACCTTCTGCCGGGGCCTGCGCTCCGGCATTTTTTCTGTTACGCGAAATGATGACCTGCTCAAATTCCGCGGTACTCATTTTCCCGCGGCCCACTTCGAGCATTGTGCCTACCAGCGCACGTACCATCCCGCGCAGAAAGCGGTTGGCCTTGACATGGAACACGAGCATATCGCCCGATTCTACCCAGCGGGATTCGGTAATGGTGCAGCGGAAGTTGTTGACGTTCGTGTGGATCTTGCTGAAACTCTCGAAATCGGTATGAACGAGCAGCAATGCGGCGGCTTCGTTCATCCGCAGCACATCCAGGTTACGGCGCATAGGCGTAGCGAGATCGGTCAGAAACGGGTTTTTCCGAAAGGTAATGCGGTACTCGTATTTTCGGTGCGTGGCCGCAAAGCGGGAATGCACCTCGTCGCCAACGGGGATGAGCCTTGTCACGGCAATGTCCTTCGGAATGAGCGCATTCAGTTTATATACGAGCAAATCGGCGTCTTTCACCGCTTCGGGCAAATCAAAATGGGCGAATTGTTGTTCTGCATGGACACCCGCGTCGGTGCGGCTGCTGCCGGTAAGCTCCACGGGCATACGCAGGACTTTTGCCAGGGCTTCTTCCAGCACTTCCTGAATGCCCAAGGCATTGTTCTGCTTTTGCCAGCCTGCATACCCTGTGCCGCGGTAACTGAATTCTATAAAATAACGCATGCCGCAAAATTAAGCCAAACCTCCGGATTTACGATTTCGCGGGGCCGATTGCGGAATTTGCAGGAAGAAGGTTAACTTTGAAAATTGGAAAATTTCATTTTAGTATGATTACGGAAGAGAAAAAAGAAGAGAAAAGCCTGAATTTTATCGAGGAGATTATTGACGCTGACCTTCAATCAGGAAAATATACCCGGATTATTACGCGCTTTCCACCCGAACCGAATGGCTATCTGCACATTGGGCATGCTACCAGCATTTACCTCAATTTCGGGCTGACCAAGAAGTTTCCGGGTTATACCAATCTGCGATTTGACGATACCAATCCGGTGACCGAAGACACCGAATACGTTGAAAATATCAAGAATGACATCCGCTGGCTGGGTTTCGAATGGGAGAACGAGAACTACGCTTCTGACTATTTCGATACCCTTTACGGCTATGCGGTGAAGCTCATCAACGAAGGGCTGGCCTACGTCGACGATTCCACTTCCGAAGAAATCGCCGCATTGAAAGGCACGCCTACGGAGCCAGGCAAAGACAGTCCCTACCGCAGCCGCAGCGTAGAGGAGAATCTTGCACTTTTCGAACAAATGAAGAGCGGCGCATTCCCCGATGGCAGCCGCACCCTGCGTGCTAAAATCGATATGGCGCACATCAATATGCTCATGCGCGACCCGATCTTGTACCGGATCAAGCATGCGCACCATCACCGTACCGGCAACAAATGGTGCATTTACCCGATGTACGATTTCGCCCACGGCCAAAGCGACGCGATCGAAACGGTAACGCATTCGATCTGTACGCTGGAATTCGCGCCGCACCGTGAGCTGTACGACTGGCTGATTGAAAAACTGGGTATTTATACTTCGCACCAATATGAATTTGCCCGCCGCAACCTGAACTACACCGTAACCAGCAAACGCAAATTGCTCCAACTGGTGCAGGAAGGCCATGTAAGCGGCTGGGACGACCCGCGTATGCCGACTATCAGTGGTATGCGTCGCAGGGGCTATTCCGCATTCGCGATCCGTGATTTCTGCGATCGCATCGGTGTAGCGAAACGCGAAAATATGGTGGACGTAGGGCTGCTGGAATTCTGCGTTCGGGAAGACCTGAACAAGAAAGCATTGCGTCGCATGGTGGTGCTCGATCCGCTGAAAGTGGTCATTACCAATTTCCCGGAAGGCGTTACCGAAATGTGCCACAGCGAAAATAACCCGGAAGATATTTCAACCGGCAACCGCGAAATCCCTTTCACCAGGGAAATCTTGATCGAGAAAGAGGATTTCATGGAAATTCCTTCGAAGAAATACTTCCGTCTTGCGCCAGGTAAAATGGTGCGCCTGAAAGGTGCGTACATTATCCAGTGCGACGATTTTGTGAAGGACGAAAACGGCGAGATCACCGAAGTGCGCTGTACCTATGTTGAAAACAGCAAAAGCGGACAGGATACGACGGGTATTAATGTAAAAGGAACGCTGCATTGGGTTTCGGCGCAGCACGCGCTGGAAGTGGAAGTACGCCTGTACGACCGCCTGTTCTCTGTCGAAGATCCATCTGCCGCAGAGGGTGATTTCAAAGATTACCTCAACCCCGATTCCCTGCATGTGATCACCGGCTATGCAGAACCTGCATTGCTCGAAGCACAGGAAGGCGAATCGTTCCAGTTCCTTAGAAAAGGCTATTTCGCAAAAGACCCCGACAGCACCGAAGGCCAACTGATTTTCAACAGAACATCGACATTGCGCGATAACTGGGCGAAAGCGGCCAACTAACTTTCTTCCCGTCGACTTATATCGACGGCTGAGGATTTTGACTTTTGATTTACACACACATTATGATTGTTTCTATCCGGCACAAAGCATTGCTGGCATTTTACCGCGATGGTAACAGTGCTAAATTGCCGGCAGCGTATGTACGGAAAATCAATCGGATACTCGACCAGCTGGATGCTGTTACAGGTGTGGACGATATTTTGCAGTTGGGCTCGGGAGTTCATAAATTGACGGGAGAACTGACCGATTTTTGGTCCATTAAGATTTCTCCGAATTTCCAGATCATTTTCCGGTTTGAGAATGGTGACGTTCATGATATAGATTACCTCGATTACCATTAACAGCTATGATCAAGAGAAATTTACCGCCCGTTCATCCCGGCGAGATATTGAAAGAAGAATATATTGCCGAACGCGGCCTCACAATTACCCAGGTAGCCAAAGGACTCGGCATCAGCCGGAGCAGCCTTTCAGCCATCGTCAATGAGCAATCGGGCATTACGGCGGAAATGGCCGTGAAGCTTTCCGAGGCATTCGGTAACTCTTCGCAATTTTGGATCAACTTGCAGACTAATTTCGATATCTGGCATGCCGAGCAAAACGTCGACCGCACGGTAATTACTCATTTCTGGAACGACCCTAACCGGCAATCCGCATAATCTCCATTTCATTTAATTAGATTGCTTACAAATAAACTTGCTTCGCAAAAACTTTGGGTCTATCTTTGTGGTACAATTTCCACGATTCAAATTCCTTGCTGTCAGTGAATACCCAGAATGAATTGTTCAGTACCGCGAAAGGTTACAGCGTACAGTGTGATTTAACTTCCCGAATTGTTCTTCACTTTGGCGAACTCCAGGCCTCTTTCAAAATTCTGGATTTTCTGAATTTCCGTCGTTTCATTAACAGCATCGACATCCACAGCAAAATCTTCGACCTATCCGACGAGTCTGACTATGAGTTCGTTGAGGTTCCCCGATTGAACACGGGCCACAAAATGACGCTCTGCGAAGTGATCCAGTTGCGCGAGCTTGTGAACGGTACGCACTTCGCGATCGAGCTCAATTCCATGCTTCACCAGGTGCTCTTCATGGAGCGAGAATTAGTCTAAATTACTCATTCAGACTATATTAGACCGTTTCCAAATTTCTAAAACGATTTGGAATCATGAACTTTCGCATGATATTTGCACTTGTTAAGACACGAATAAACAAGCAAAATCATGAAAGACTTACTCAGAGCACGTACTTCCCTCAAAGAGGAGATAGAGATACTTTTGAACAACCAGGTGAAGATGGAAGCCGAAGCTTCCGCCAAATATCTGGCCATGGCGTCATGGTGTGACCGCAACGGTTTCAAGCGCAGCGCCCACTATTTCCTGAAACAATCTGACGAAGAACGCGGCCACATGCTGAAAATCTTCAACTACCTGATGACAGTAGGCGGAACAGCGATTTCTCCGGAAGTATCAGGCGTGAAACAGGAATATCCTACATTCAGAAGCGTTTTCGAGACTGCATTGCAAAGCGAAATCGCAGTAACACAATCGATTAACCGCATTGTGACTGCCGCCCGCAGAGAAGAAGATTACGGCACCGAAAACTTCCTGCAATGGTTCGTAAGCGAGCAGATCGAAGAAGAAGACAACGCACGCCGCGCGATCGAGCTGTTCGACGTGATCGGCGAAGATGGCACCGGATTGTACGAAATCGACAAAGCGATCAGCAAAATCGGTCACGACGAATAATAGCAAGATTTGACCTTGCAAAAATAGCTGCCCGAAAGAGCAGCTATTTTTGTTTTAAACCCTGGTGAAATACTTCCGCTCCCATACTTTGTACCAGTTTTTGTTGGCGGGGTATTTGCGGTGGGCGGCAAAACGGTTCACCGCCACGGCCACGAAAAGCAGGATCAGTACACCGCTCAGTACCGGGCTCAGCACATACATATAACCCAGCGCCTTGATTTTCTCGGAACCGATATTGGCAATGAGCGCCGTAGCGCCGCCCGGCGGATGTAGTGTTTTGGTCACCTGCATTAATACAATGGATATCGAAACGGCGAATGCGGAGGCCACCCAGATCTGATCGGGAATGATCTTATGCACCGTCACACCCACTAGCGCACATAGCACGTGCCCGCCTATGAGGTTACGCGGCTGCGCGAGCGGGCTGTTCACGATGCCGTAGATGAGCACCGACGAGGCCCCGAAAGAGCCGATGAGGAACAACGAGTCGGAATCGGTGAACTGTCGCTCGTTGAGCAATCCGATAAGGCCGATACCGAGAAATGAACCGATAAAAGTCCAGAAATGGTCCTTAAAATCGATTAATGTCTCTTTGTAAACTACGTAACGGACCAATCTGGCGTTACGTCTGATCCTTTTTCTCAAAACTCGAAAACTTTTTTGTTGAAGTCGCTCAAAATAGAACTATAACGGGATGGCAATGGTTCGGGAATTAGCCGGGCAATCAGAATTTTCTGCCGGACGCCCATCCTATTCCCTTTCAAAGATACTAAAAACGGCCCATGCCGAAATGTTATCCCACTTGGCGTAGCCTCAAAATTTGGTACAGCTTTTGTTGGTTGTGAGATTTAAAATAGTAGTATTGCAATAGTACACCGTGTCCTGACTCTATGAATTACCTCGACGAGTTCAAAAAATTTATTTCCAGCCATTACCTGTCGACCGGTGTACGCCTAACCCTGGGAACGGTCATCCCAAGCCTTATTTTTCAGCACTACGGGATTCTGAGCGAGATGATTGCATTTCCGCTCGGCACGCTGCTCATCGGCGGAACGGACAATCCCGGCCCCTACCACAGAAGGCGCAATGCATTGCTGGTTGCCATTGCCACCTGTTTTGTCGTCGCGTGCGTGACGGGCTACCTGCGGCATTTCCCATTGATCATTTTCCTGGAAATCATCGTCTTCGGGATGTTTTTCTCGCTCGCAGGCGTATATGGCAACCGCGTGAACAGCATCGGGCTTATTTCGCTGCTCGTTTTTGTATTTAACATTGATGACCACCTCAGCGGCGACATGGTGTTCCGTACCGCGGCGATCTTTTCCGCCGGCGGGATCTGGTACTTCATATTGTTCATGGTTTTACAAAAACTATTGCCCTACAAGCTCATACAACAGCTTTTGGGAGAAAATTTTGTAGAACTGGGCAAATTGCTTTCCATTAAGGCTGACTACTATTTTGCCAATCCCAACTACGACGAGCTGTTCAACCGGATGGTGCACCAGCAGGTGATCCTCCGCGAAAACCATGAAAACCTGCGCGAAATCCTGTTCAAGACCCGGGAGATCGTAACCGAATCGACCACCAAGAGCCGTATTCTGATGCTGATGTTCCTGGACAGCATCGACCTTTTCGAACGCATCCTGAATTCGCAGCAGAATTACGCCAACCTTCACCGCGCATTCGACCACACGAAGGTGCTGCGGCTGTTCGGTACGTACATTACCTGGCTGGCGGCGGAAATTCAGCAGATCGGGCTGGCCGTACAGAGCGGGTATGCATCCCATCCGCGCCACGACCTCGACGAAGCGTTCAACAAATGCCAGCGTGCCTTCGAGCGGATGCGCGAGCATAAGATGAACCACGATAATATGGAGGATTTCATCATGCTACGCCAGATCCTGAACAGCTTGCAGGACGTGACCGAGCGGGTGAAAAAGCTGCACAGGGCCACGAAATACGAAGCCGACGTGAGTACCGACTACAAACTGACCGTCGAAGCGGAGGATTTTACACCCAAACAGGACTACCATCCGCGCATCCTGCTCGATAACCTTTCGCTGAAATCCAGCCATTTCCGGCATGCGGTGCGCGTTACGCTGGGTTTGCTGGCGGGTTATACCGCGTCGCTCTTCTTTGCAGTGGGGCACGGTTACTGGATTTTGCTGACGATCGCCGTGATCCTTAAACCCGCATTCAGCATTACCAAGCAGCGCAACATCCACCGCATCGGCGGCACCATGCTGGGCGTGGTGATCGGTTTTCTCATGCTTTACCTCATCGATGAGAGCACGCCGCTGTTCATTTTCATGATGATAGCCATGATTTTGGCATACAGTTTCCTGAAAATCAATTATTTCGTCGCTTCTACGAGCATCACGCTGTATGTGATCCTGTCCTTCCATTTCCTGAACCCGCAGCATGTGACGGCCGTGCTGCAAGACCGCGTCGTGGATACGGTCATCGGTTCGCTGATCGCCTACGTTATTTCTTCCTACGTGCTGCCCGTCTGGGAGCATTCGCAGATCAAGCAATATATGAAGGAAGCCCTCGAAGCAAACCGGCGGTATTTTGACCTCGTAGCCGCTAAATTTACAGGAAAACAGCTGGATATCAACGAATTGAAAGTATTGCGCAAGAACGCGATCATTGCGATGGCCAACCTCTCGGACAACTTTCAGAAAATGCTTTCCGAACCCAAGCGCCAGCAGCTGAATATGGAGGAATACCACCAGTTTGTGGCGACGAGCCATATGCTCACTTCCTACATCGCGTCGCTGTCGACCTATGCGCAAATGCTGGAATATTCCGAATTTTCCGTCGAATTCGAACTGATGATCCGGCAGATCGACCGCCAGTTGCAGGCCGCGACGGACATCATCGATGGTAAAACCGGCAACAGCCTGGAAATCGTGCGGGAATCGTTGCCGCAGAACCAGCGCCTGATCGAGCTGCTCGCAAAGCGGAAAAAGGAGATCAAAGAGCTCGGTATCGAGGTCGCCGACCAATCCCCGGCGCGCAAAATGCTGTCGGATTTAAAAACGATCAATGGCCTTTTCGAGCTGATCAGCACCATTTCGATCGATGAAATCAAGATTTTACAAAAAATAAAACCCGCGAAAGCGGCATAGGCATGTCTTCACTGTCAGGCACAGAAAGAAAGAATATCGCACCGGGACTTTCCGTCTCCATCGTGCTCAAAAAAGACCAGCGTTCCGGCAAGCTCACCCAGGGCATTGTAAAGGACATTCTCACAAAAGCACCCGTACACACCCATGGCATTAAGGTACGGCTCGAATCAGGCGAGATCGGAAGAGTGAAAGTGATTGGTGCCGAAGATTAAGGATCGCTTATCTTTGCCCACAATTTATCCGATTTATGTCAAATCCCCGCGTTAACCTGATTATCGGGATTATCAGCATCAGCATTTTTCCTGTCCTGGTTAAATGGGCGCCCGTTTCAGGCGTTACCTCCGCATTTTACCGCATGTTTTTCGGGCTGGTGTTCTTGCTGCCTTACGTGGTTTTTCGGAGAAAGTTCACCGTGCCGTGCGCGGCGCTGTGGCTGCCTATCGTGCTCTGCGGCATCATTTTCGCTACCGATATTGCCGTCTGGAACCTCTCCATTCACTATTCCAATGCAACCCAGGCCACGTTGCTTACCAATCTTTCGCCCGTGTGGGTGGGCATAGGCACATTCCTCTTCTTGCCCGACAAACCCGGCCCGCGCTTCTGGCTCGGCACCCTGGTCGCGCTCGCCGGAATGGTGATATTGATTGGTTTTGAAACATTTGCGACCATGCGGTTCGATCTCGGTTTCGGATTGGCCGTCCTATCCGGCATATTGTACGCCTCGTATATGCTCATTAGCAAAACGGTTTTGAACAAAATCGACATTGTGAGCTTTATGACGGTCAGTATGGCCGTTTCCAGTGTCTACTTGTTTGCGATCTGCCTCATCTTCGATCATCCGGTCCGGCATTTCGAACCGGTAATATGGGGTGTTTTCGTCGTGCAGGGATTGATCTGCCAATTGATCGGCTGGCTTACGATCAGCTCGGCGGTGAAGCAACTGGACGCCAAAAGCGTTTCGCTCAGCCTTTTGAGCCAGGCGGTGGTGACGGGGCTTTTCGCGTGGATTTTTATTGGTGAAAAGATCACCCTGCAAATGATCGCCGGCGGCGTAGTGATCTTGCTCGGGATCGCAGTTACCTATTCCGGGCGTTCAAAAAGCAATGCGTGATCAGCCCTCCGCAGGCAAATAAATGATAAATGTAGATCCCGCTCCCGGCTTTCCGACGGCGTCGATCAGGCCTTTGTGGTTCTCCACGATTTTTTTGCAAATAGCCAGACCAATGCCTGTACCTTCGTAGGCCGAACGGTTGTGCAGCCTTTGAAATACCTGGAAAATGCGGTCCTTGAACTGCGGATCGAAGCCAATGCCGTTGTCGGAGAAGGAAATATACTGGTAATTCGTCGTCGGGTCGGCTTCCGCCAATGCGATGGCCGCGCCTTCCACCTCTCCCGAGCGTATCTCGATCATCGGTGCCCTGCCCGGACTTACAAACTTCAACGCATTGGCAACAAGGTTCATAAACAACTGCTCAAACTGGTACGCGATCACATAGCGTACCGGCAACTCATCGCTGGTAATAGTCGCATTCTCAGCCTGGATCACATCGCTCAGCTGATCTTTCACATTCTGCAAAACCTGGTTCAGGTCGGTACTCTCGAGATGCTTCTCGGCCACGTTGGCGCGCGAGAATGCCAGCAGATCCACAATCAGCTGCTGCATACGTGTGGACGATGCCTGCATCCTTTGAAAATAATCTTTACCCCGCTCCGACAAATTCCCGGTTTCCGTTTCCAGTATCCGCGTCGCAAACGTCTGGATTTTCCGCAACGGCTCCTGCAAATCGTGGCTGGCCACGTAGGCAAACTGCGCCAGTTCCATATTGGTGCGCACCAGTTCGCTATTCGCTACGATCAGCTGCTGTGTCCGCTCCTGCACCTTCGTTTCGAGCTGGTCGATAAAGAGGCGGTTATCGTGAATGTCCGAACTGGTCCCTACCCACATCCGGATCGTTCCGTCGGCGTCGTTCTGCGGGATGGCTCTGCATTGGTACCAGCGGTACTCACCGTCAAAACGTTTTAACCGGTGCTCGAACATGAAATCGGTACCATGCTCGACGGAATACATCCACAGCCGCTGGTTCTCGGCCCGGTCGTCGGGGTGTACGGCCTGTATCCAGCCATTCATTTCCAGCTCCTCCGGCGCCAGGCCGAAATAGTCGATCATCGAGCGGTTGAAATAATTCAGCGTACCCTGGGTGTCGCTCGTCCACACAAACTGCGGCATGGAGTCGGCCAGGGTGCGGAATTTACCTTCGCTTGTCTTCAAGGCGAGTTCCGACTCCTTGCGGTCGGTAATGTCCATCATCGTACCCAGCATGCGCAGCGGCACCTGATTTTCGTCAAAAAACACCTTGCCCTGAGTCCTTACCCAGTGAATGGATTTGTCCTGGTGGATAATGCGTGCTTCGTAGTAATAAGTGCCTGTTTGCAGCGCGGCGTGGAAAGCCTTTTCAATGATCGCCGTACGGTCCTCCGGCATCACCTGGTCGCGCATCTGAGCGTGGGTAAGCACGGTATTTTCATCATATCCGAAAATTACGGCCAGTCTTCCCGAATGGATAATTTCACGGGTCTGGAGATTCAGGTCCCATGTAGCGAGCCGTGTTCCGTCGGTAGCGAGTGAAAGGCGGTCGGCCGTTTCGGCGAACTGCTGGCGAAGGGTGACTTTGTCGGTCACATCATTCACCGAAGCCATAATACCCGACACGCTGCCGTCCAGTTCCAGGATCGGTGCATATTGAAAGTCGAGGTAATGTTTTTTCAGGCCGCCGGGACCGTCCACGTAGGCAATCGCTTCATTCTCACGATATATTTTAGCATGATCGTACACATCGTGCAGCAGATCGATGAACTTTTGCCCTTCCAGCTCGGGGAACACGTCTATCAGTCGCTTTCCCACGACGGCATCGAGGCGCCGCCGCCAGATGTTCAGCATACTTTCATTGGCAATACTGATCACAAAATCACGGCCTTTCAGGATCGCCTTGGCAAACTGGGATTGTGTAACGAGGTTCCTGAACTGGTTTTCACTGCTTTGCAATGCCTGTTTGGACAAAACCTGCTGCGTTACTTCCGTAGCCACCACCATCACGCCCGACGCGTGCTCCGATTCTTCAAAAAGCGGCTGGTATACAAAGTTGAAAAAGCATTGCTGGGGCGTCCCGAAGCGCCGGAGCGTCACCTCGAATTCGTTACCGTGGTAGGCAATGCCGGTGTGCAGGACATTGAGCAGGATAGGTTCCACATAGGTGCGAACCTCGGGCAGACCGGTAAACAGCGATTTCCCCACGAGCTCGTCTTCTGTTCGGTCGACAATGCTCAGGTAGGCGTCGTTTGCCATTTCCACGACAAAATCCTCCCCTCGGAGGATCGCCATGCCCACGGGCGCCTGCTTGACGGTATTACGAAACTTGCTTTCGTTGTCCTGCGCGGAATTCACCCGTTCTGCGGGCGGTGTGCTGTTTTCAGAAGAATGCTGATGCAAATTTTTCGACTTGTCCACCTGTTTCAAGAAGAAGATACTTTCAAAAATAAGCGGACAAGTCGGGAGAAGTCAATATTGATAATAAAAGTTTTCGGGAGCCGGCGTCCAATTGTGCTTCGTCCAGTCGATATCCAGGATTTGTTTGATCGCCTGTTTCAGTTTCGGGAACGATCCTGGTTTGCGGATGAAGAAATTGGCTCCTTTTTCGTGCACTTTCCTGACCATTTCTTCCTGCCCGGTCGTAGAGAAGATCACCACGGGGATGTCCTCCCAGGCTTTGGTTTTGCGAATATGGTCGAGGCACTCGAAGCCGTTTTTACGGGGCATATTCAGGTCCAGGAAAATTACATCCGGCGGAGGCGGCACTGTTTTTTCCATCAGATCAATCAGCTCGACCCCGTCATTAGCCGTAAGCAGTTCTGCCGAAAGGCTCACCTCTCTCAGCGCATCTTCGAAGAGCATGCAGTCATCCTCGTCGTCGTCCGCCAGGTAGATAGATTTATTTGGTTTTGTGCTCATAACCTACATTAAGTATTCTTGAAATAACATAAACGTTGCTCAATACATTCAACCTAATCGAGGTGCAGTAGCGATCAATCCCTGTGTTAGAAGATACAAGTTAGGCAATAAAACCGTTAACTAAATTTATTTTACATTAAAATTCACCTTCCAGGCTCTCTTTCGGCTTCTTCTTGGCCTGGTGCAGACGGTAGTTCAGCGTCAGGTTTATTTGTCTCAAACGCCCCTGCGAACTGTTACGTGCATAAAAATTAGCCCCCTCGGTGATGGACCGGAATTTCCGCGAATTGAAAACGTCCACCACCGTGAGCGTCAGCGTGCCATTCCCACGCAAAATGTCACGCGTGGCCGCCAGATCGAGTGTAGCCAATGCTTTGCGGCGGCCCTGCGGCGTTTGCTGCGGCGCCTCGTAGTTGCCCCTCAGCTGCACATCCGTATTTTTCCAAAGCGTAAACCGCGACATGGCCCGCACAAACCAGCTGTAAGTATCGCTCTGAAATTCCTCGTCTACGCCCGTTCCGTCGATAATCGAGCGGAAAAAGTTGGCGCTGCCATCGAGCTTCCACCACGGATAGGGATTGAAAGAGCCCGTAAATTCGGCACCGTAGGCATCTTCCGTCCCCAGGTTTTCGGGGCGTGTATAAGAGCTGCCGTCGTCCTGCACGGTGCGGATGCTAATGATTTTGCCGTTGGTATGGCGGTAGTAAACAGATGACGTGAGCGAACCCTTATTCATATATTTCACGTGCCCGAACTCGAATGCATTCGTGAATTCGGGGTTCAAATCAGGGTTACCGCTCCAATAATTACGGTTATCGCTGTAAGTCGCAAACGGCGTCAGGTCGTTGTACTGCGGCCTGCGGACGCGACGGCTGTAACTAAGCTGAAATGCATTCTGCTTCGCAAAGTCGTAGGTGACGTGCACGCTCGGAAAGAGGTTCGCATACTTGCGGTCGTTGACCTCGCTGGTCGTTCTCAATGTCGTTGTAACACCCGTCCATTCGGCCCGCACACCGCCCTGGTAGGAGAATTTGCCGGTTTTGTTGCCGATCATGCCGTACAATGCATTGATATTCTCTTCATACAAAAAGTCGTTGGTCAGCCCCGGCAGCGTGACCCATCCGCCGTCGCTCGTTTGCTGCGTCACGGTGTAGTCGTTCGTCATATCCCGCGAACTGCTGCGCCCGCCCGCCTCGATTTTACCATCCTTGCCGAACGGGTGCACATAATCGACCTGGAAAAGCAGCTGCTTCTCGGTTTCATAGTTCACGGCCCGCTGCAGCAGCGGCGGAATGCCCGACGGGCCGCCATCTGGTTTGTACACGTTTTCATGATAATACTGGTCCGAATCCTCCCAGTTATCCAGGTAGCGTACATCGGCGGTAAACTCCTGCCCTTTCCTGTTGAATGTTTTTTTGTAGGTCAATGCATATTCTGCATTCGGTTCCGTCTCCGTTTCGTCCTGTGTACGGCGCGTGTAGCTCGTCATATTACCCAGGTTGGAGAGGTAATCGCGGTAATCGAGGGTCGAAAAGCGCTTGCCCTTGCTCGTGCGCCAGGTGTAAGCGGCCGTGAGGACGTTTTTGGTATTGAAATAATAATCCAGACCACCGCGGGCGCTGTTGGCCATGCCTTTGAGATTACTCTTCATATCACGCTCCATGATGAACGTGGAATCGTTGCGGTAGAGCTCCTGGTAGACGAAATTCTTGCCCGGCGTGTTCCGGTACGACATCGTGTAGTTGATGAAGAAATTGAGGTTTTTCTTTCTGTAATTGATATTGGCTGCGCCGCCAAAGTTGGTAGGGTGCCCGGTAATAATGTCGAACGAGCCGTTGACACCCTCTTTCCGCTCTTTTTTCAGCACAATATTGATCACGCCGCCCATCCCCTCAGCCTCATACCGCGCCGACGGGTTAGTAATGATCTCCACCCGCTCGATCATACTCCCCTGCAACTGCGCCAGCCCGCTCGCACCTTTGATGCTCACAAGCCCGGATGGCTTTCCATCGATCAGGATGCGCACATTGCCGCTGCCGCGCAGGCTTACATTGCCTTCCACATCCACGGCCACAGAAGGCACGTTCGTGAGAATGTCTACGGCCGTACCGCCCGCATTAGCCAGGTCTTTGCCAACATTAAAAACTTTCTTGTCCAGCGAAAGCTCCATCGAACTCTTCTCGGCCTGCACGGTCACCTCGTCGAGCGTCCGGGCCGACGCCGCCACCTTGATCGCGCCCAGATCGAGCGGTGAATTGGCGGCACTCACTTTTATATTAGTAGTATAATTCGGCTTGTAACCGATGAACTCCGACAATGCATAATAAGTACCTGCCGCAATGTCGACAATGAACCCGCCCGTCTCGTCGGTAATCGCGCCCGACACGAACGAGCTATCCGTGGTTTTGAACAGCCGGATGCTCGCGTAGCCCAGGGGCGCGTTGCTCGCACCGTCGATAATCTTGCCGGTAACCTTCAATTTCCCATTATTCTGCGCCACCGCCGGCATTGCCGCCAGCATTCCCAATACCCACATAACCCTTACAAAACCACGCGACTTTCCCTGACGAAAGCCCTGCTTCAAACTGCTCCTGATAGCCATTATCCCGTTGTAATATTTTCTCAAATGCTTTAAAAAGTTGCTACCATTACAAACCCTTTTGGCCCGCCGTTTTACTCTACCTTAATGATATATTAAAATGAACTTTCCGCCCGGCATTCCGACCCTGTACCGGATTTCCATACCTTTGCATTCTTTTTGCACATCCGCACAACGCCATGAAGAACGAAGCATCACAAACTCTACGACTCGCATTCCCTATTATCATCGGAGAACTGGCCCAAATGGCCCTCCACCTGATCGACAGCGCCATGGTAGGCGCCATCAGCTATAAGCAACTGGCTGCGGCGGCACTGGTAATCAATGCGATGAACATTCCGTTCGTGATCGGGATCGGGATGACGATCTCCGTCTCGCAAATGGTATCGCTGGCCAACGGCCGGCGCGACGCCCAGCAGGTTTCGCATTATTTATTCAATGGCTTCTGCCTCTGTACGCTCACGGCGCTTGTTATTTCCTGCACATTGCTGTTCGGCAAAGATTACCTGCGCAACCTCGGCCAGGACCCCGAAGTAGCGGAGCTGGCGATCCCGTTCATGCGGCTGATGGGCCTTTCCATTATTCCGATGCTCCTTTTCATGACATTGAAGCAGTTTGCCGACGGTTTGGAACACACGCGCACGGCGATGATCTTCTCGCTGGCCGGTATGCCGGTCAATATCCTGCTCAACTGGCTGCTCATTTACGGCAACTGGGGTTTTCCGCGCCTGGAACTGGAAGGCGCAGGCTGGGCCACACTCATTACCCGCACGATGATGTTCCTCGCATTGCTTTTCGTGATTTTGAAGCACAAAACTTTTGAAAAATACATTGCCGTAAGCCGTAACCAATGGTATTTCAAAGCGCAAACCTGGCGCGAGCTGCTGCATATCGGCGTGCCGAGCAGCTTGCAAATCGGCATGGAAGCGGGCGCATTCGCCGTATCGGGCATTATCATCGGCACATTGGGCGCCGTGGCACAGGCGTCGCACCAGATCGCGCTCAGCTGCGCGTCGTTTACATTCATGGTATCGATGGGCCTGGCGCAGGCGGGTTCCATCCGCGTAAGCAATGCGCTCGGCCGCAGCGACTGGAAGAAAATTTTCGTCATCGGCAAGAGCACGCTCATTACCGCGCTGATTTACGGCACCCTCTGCGCGATCATCTTCGGGGCATTCCGCAACCTGCTGCCCAAGGCATTCAACGACAACACCGAGGTAGTGGCATTGGCCGCATTACTGCTCCTTTTCGCTGCCGTTTTCCAGATTTCGGATAGCACCCAGGCCATCGGCGCGGGATTATTGAGAGGTATCAAAGACGTAAAAACGCCCACGATCCTGATCGGTATCGCCTATTGGGTAATCGGTATCCCGGTAGGCTACACGCTCGCGTTCCATTTCGGGATGGGCGCTTCGGGCATGTGGCTCGGGCTGATCCTCGGTTTGACGATGGCGTCGATATTCCTCATGACGCGATTCTTCAAAATGACAAGAAGAAATCGGATTTAGACAAAAGTTGATCAAAATCAGACTTGTTGATAAGGATAAAAATGCGAAACTTCGTCATTATCCCAGTGCGCTTTTTTTAAATCAATTCTTATCCACAAAAATCTGGTTCAATGGATTTCAATTCCACGTTAAAGAACATCTTTGTTGAAGAAAAAGACATTCCTGCGGAGTTCAGCCTGCCTGCGCTGATCCACCAGCGCGAGTACCTGTCCAATGGCGAAATGAAAACCTGGGACGGCCCCGTCCACGAGGTGTATTCTCCGATTTGCATTAAAACTGAAAACGGCCTCGAACGCAAGCTCATTGGAAGCTACCCTTTGGGAACTGCCGTAGAAGCCGCCGAAGCGCTGGACGCCGCCGTGGCCGCTTACAACAACGGCCGCGGCGAATGGCCTACCATGGGCGTCGCCGAACGCATCCATTGCGTGGAGCAGTTTACCGGGCGCATGATCGAGAAAAAGGACATCATCGTCAAGCTTATCATGTGGGAAATCGGCAAGTCGTTTGCCGACTCGGTGAAGGAATTCGATCGTACGGTAGAATACATTTATGCCACGATCGACTCGCTGAAAAACCTCGACCGCGACTCGTCCGGCTTCGATATCGTCGACGGCATTGCCGCACAGGTACGCCGCTCGCCCCTGGGCGTGGTACTGTGTATGGGCCCGTTCAACTACCCGCTCAACGAAACTTTCACTACCCTGATCCCCGCACTGATCATGGGCAACACGCTGCTTTTCAAACCGCCGAAATTCGGTACGCTGCTGCATTACCCATTGCAGGAGGCTTTCCGCGACTGTTTCCCAAAAGGCGTCGTGAACGTGATCTACGGGCGCGGCAACACCGTCGTCCCTGGCCTGATGCAATCCGGCAAAATCAACGTCCTGACGCTCATCGGTTCGAGCAAAGTGGCCAATGAGTTGAAGAAATCCCACCCGAAAGTGAACCGCCTGCGCGCGGTACTCGGCCTGGATGCGAAGAATGCAGCTATCGTCACGCCCGACGCCGACCTTGGCCTTGCGGTGAAGGAAATCATCACCGGCTCGCTATCGTTTAATGGTCAGCGTTGTACGGCATTGAAAATCGTGTGGGTACACCGCAGCGTCGCCGACGCGTTCCTCGAAAAATTCAGCGCGGCGGTAGCGGAACTGAAATTCGGCATGCCGTGGGAAAAAGGCGTATCACTTACCCCGCTGCCCGAAACCAATAAAATCGAATACCTCACCGGCTGCATTGCCGACGCCGAAGCGCACGGCGCGAAAGTGGTGAATGAAAACGGGGGCAAATCCGAAGGCTCATTCTTCTACCCGGCCGTCGTATACCCGGTAAACAGCGATATGAAGCTTTACCACGAAGAGCAATTCGGCCCGATCGTGCCCGTGGTACCGTTCGACGACCTGGAAGAAACCATCGAATTCCTCATCGAATCGACGCACGGCCAGCAAGTGAGCATTTTCAGCAACAATGCCGACGAAGTAGCCTCGCTCATCGACCCTCTGGTAAACCAGGTAAGCCGTGTGAACATTAACACCCAATGCCAGCGCGGCCCGGATGTCTTCCCGTTCACGGGCCGTAAGGACAGCGCCGAGGGTACCCTTTCCGTCCCCGACGCCATTCGCGCATTTTCGATCCGCTCCCTGGTCGCCTTCAAAATGAATGACGCCAACAAGCAGCTGATCAACGAGATCGTACACGAGGACACGTCGAACTTTCTGAGCACGAAGTTCATCTTCTAGCCACTCATTTCCCGGCCGCAAACCAGAAGATAAACCGTTCCCTCAATGCCAAAAAGCACGTTCAGCAACCTGGACGGGCTTTTTCTTGCCGGAGGATAAGTGGTGGCGGGCGGGGCGGATAGGGAATGGGGTTGGGGCGCTTTGGTAAGTGTTTCGAGCACACTATCCATATGAATAAAGACATTTACCACTTCCAAAGTATTGAAGATTCATCGCTATACACATTTACAAGTGAGGGTATTCACGGAAAAATCCATAAAGTGGTTCTCATGAGCCCGCTTATCGATGAGCTTAATGCCCATTTCGATCCACTTTTCAATCTGGCGTTTGGCGATATCGTTCGCTTGAAGGATAGCTGGGTACTCGATGATAGCATCAGGACAGGAAATGGGGACATGCCCAAAGTGATTGCAACGGTAGCTGCCATTGCCATAGCTTTCCTGGAAAAACATCCGCACAGCACACTGTCGTTTCAGGGATACATGGATCCGAAATCAGCATTTTTAGGCAAAAATCAACGGAACATACTCTATCAACGGGGAATCAATTCAAACTGGGAAGAATTGTCGGCTAAGCTACGATTTTGGGGCGTAAAAGCAGGAAAATTCGAGAGCTATACGCGAGGAAGCACATATGACCGGATATTGGCAAATCGCAAATAAATCTTTAACTTAACATCATCACAGTATGAAGACTTTTATGGAAAAGCAGGAAAATGTGGATCAGGATGCGTGGATTGAAGATCTTCTCAAAGACAAAGAAAAATTCATTGAAGGGATCAAAAACTCACCCGCCGTCATAAAAAAAAACCGGGAAGCCATTGAACAATTATCCAAACTCAAACCGCCTTTCCCTTGGATTGACGATTGTTCAAAGCAGAATGTCAGTTAGGCTCGCAATGCATTAGTATTCAAAAACACCATGATAACCACACACAGAATGCATATTCAAAAACCCGTTCACATCCTGAACGGGTTTTTTATTTACCGCAGGATAATCGGTGTTTTTGACGACGGATAGGCATTTGGGTAACATTGTTTAAATTAATGTAACACTATAAACACATGAAAACAGGATGAGAAACCTTGAACCAATTGACCGCGAAGAGTGGATCGCAGAACTTCTTAAAGACAAGGAAAAAACTTACGAAGCGCTCAAAAATTCTCCTGCGCTGAAAAGAAGAAGGGAAAAAGCAGCAAGAGCACGGGCAAAGCAGAAGCAGACGGTTCCGTTGGAAAATGATTCCCAAGGCAAGGATGAGCAATAAGATTTCCCTGCAAAACATTCGGCCCGGTATGATACCGGGCCGAATGTCCACCTAGTCCAATCACAAATTCGCTTCTGCGAGTGCCCTTTCTATTTCTGCTTTCGGCGTGACGCCGCTTTTTTTCCAGACGACCTGGTTGCCGCGGTAGAGGATCAGCGTGGGTAATGCCGTTACGCCTACTTCTTTGGTCAAAGATTTGTTTTCGTAGGCTTCGATCGTGATCACTTTTACAGAGCTGGCTTGCTCGTGTTTGATGGAATCGACCGTGGGGGCCAGTTTTTTGCACGACCCGCAGTAGCGCGAGCCGAAGTCGACGAGTACCAGCTTGTCCGATTTCAGGGACGCCTGGTAGTCGGCGAGCGAGAGGCCGGGCCCTACGGTGGAAACGACGGGCTTGCCGAGGCCGATCCATTTGCTCAGTCCTCCGGGCAATTCGGTAACTTCTGTGAAGCCGTTGTCGCGGAGGTCCCTGGCAAGTTTGCCGCTGCGGCCGTTGGCGATGGAGTAAATGAATGTCGGCTTGTTTTTGTCGAGTTTGGCAATGGCTTTGGTAAAATCGGCCTCGTTGGCTACGCTGAAACTGACGGCGCCTTCCAGATGGTTCTGCGCATATTCCTCCGGCAGGCGGGCGTCGAGGATCTGGGCGTTCTTGCCCGCTTTCGCCAGGCGGCTTTCGAATTCCTCGAACGAAACGAGGTCGCGCCGGGGTGCGGTTTGCGCGAAAACGACGGTATGCGCTGCCAGGAGCCATACCCATACAAACAATGGTCTGAATGTTCTCATTACAATTGAGTTTAAAGTGACTTTCTGCTTTCGGTGGTTGGCCTCGGCTATCGACTTTACTGTGAATTCTTGTAATTACTCAGCAGCACTTTGGCGGCGCGGATGTCATAGTCAAACATTTCGGCCTTTTGCGCAGCGATTCTTTCCGCATCGGCAATGGCAGGCGCGGCGTCTTTTCCCGTCAGGTCCAGGACGTTCAGCGCTTGCAGGCGGGCGTAGGGATTGTCGCTTTTTAATGCATCGGTCAATGACGCGATGGCGCCCGGCTTGTCGGTCCCGGTCACGTATAATGCCTCCGCAGCGGCAATTCGGACCGCTACTTCCTGGTCTTTCAATGCCTTTTGCAATGCGGCTTTGCCGGACGTTGCTTTGAGAACCGTCAGCCCGGTAGCTGCCCAGTAGCGGATTACCGGATCGTTATCGCCCAGTGCCGTGATGAGCGCCGGCGCATGCGATGCATTGCGGGAAGTGGCGATATCCGCCGTCGCGATGACTTTTTCAAGGTCATACTTGCCGCTCCGGGCGTAATCGAACAATGGCGTCGTTTTGGCGATTTCATAAATAATGGCTTCGGGAATGAAACCGACATCCCGATAGCTCCTGAGCCATTGTGCATTCGCTTTCCGCAGCCTTTCCAGCTCCTTTTTATGTTTCGGATCGCCGGCCAGGTTGTGGATGTTGTGCGGATCGGCTTCGACGTCGAAAAGCTCCTCCGCCGGCTTCGGCTCCCAGAATTTCGACTGCACAGCATTCAGCTTACCTGCTTTATACAAATCCTCCCACGATTTCACCGACGGTGCCCGCCAGAGGTATTCCAGGTACTGGCCATAAATTTTATTGGGCAAATAGTTACGGATGTAGCGATACTTCTTGTCCCGCACCGACCGCGACATGTCGATCCGCTCGTCCATCCGGCCGCGAAAACCGAATGCATAAGGCGGCTCCGGCTTCTGTTGCCTGCCCAGGAATGCCCCGCCCTGCATATAGTCGGGCACCTTAACGTCCACCAGGCTTAGGACCGTAGGCGCAAAATCCAGGAACGTCACCAGGCGATCGGACACGCTTCCCTGCTTCTGACTGGCCAGGTGCGCGTATTTAGGCGGCAAATGGACGATCAGCGGCAC
Organism: Dyadobacter beijingensis DSM 21582; assembly: GCF_000382205.1. GTDB lineage: Bacteria > Bacteroidota > Bacteroidia > Cytophagales > Spirosomataceae > Dyadobacter > Dyadobacter beijingensis. The sequence continues at coordinate 963,035 of NZ_KB907786.1, read as the reverse complement.
ATGCAGGCCCGATTCGTACATAAACCGCTTGCTGCGGGCAAGCACACCGCCATTATCGGCATAGTAGAACACGATGGTATTCTCCGCCAGCCCTTCGTCCTTCAATTCCTGCAACAGCTTTCCAAACTGCCGGTCCATTTCTTCGAGCTTGTCGTAATACTGCGCCCAGTCGTGTTTCAACTCGGCCGTAGCCGGATGGTAGGGCGGCAGCGGCACCTTTTCAGGGTCATGTTTCAAGGCGGGTAACGGCTCGTGCAGGGAGCTTTCGTGCGATACATTGAGGTTAAAAACGGCAAAAAACGGCTGGCCCGGCTTCCGGTTTTTATAAGTCGCCTTGTTGCTCGATTCGTCCCAGGCATCTGGCTGATCGGTCGTGTTGTAGTCTTTCTTGGCATTGTTGGTCGTGTAGTAACCGGCCTCGCGCAGGTATTTTGGAAAGAACTTCACGAACGACGGCGACGGGTACGTGCTGCGCATATGCTCGGTGCCGAGCGAGGGCGGGTACATGCCCGTGATGAGGGTGTTACGCGAGGGTGCACACACGGGGGCCGTGGAAAATGCATTCTGGTAGCGGATACTTTCCTTCGCGAACTGGTCCAGATTGGGCGTCGTCGCAAATTTATCTCCATAGCTGCCGAGCAGGACGGTATTGTCCTCGCTCACGATCCAGAGAATGTTCGGACGGTCCTGCGCCCTTACGCCCGGATGTAATGCGATCGCGAGTATCGCCAGAAGAATTTTACGGATCAGATTCATTTCAATTCCTGGTTATTACTTCGCTAAAACCGCCTGTTGCGCCGGGGCGAGATCGATGGTGACTTTATTGATTTTGCCTGTGAATGCAAAAGGCACTTTATACGTGTCCCCTACCGGCGTGAGGTCGTCGAAACCGACGTTGACCCCTTCGTGCAGGTACAATGCATCCGAGGTTTTGGCCAGCGTCCCCTCGCCTACCTTTGCATTATTGACATACAAACTCACCACGCCGCCGCCATTGGAATCGTATTGCACACTGGCTTTCAGCTCTGCTTTTCCGGCAGGCAATGTCGCATTAGAGGATGCAATCACATATTTATTCCCGTCACCCACGGCATAGGCGAATTGCAGTTTCTGATTTTGGATAAAAAGGCTGAGCCCCCCTGCCGCGCCACCGCGCGAGAGCAGCACTCCTTCCGTTCCCACGCCCGACAATACCGCATCGGCCACGATGGAGAACGAGCGTTTCAATGCAAACGGGCTCGCCACATCGATAATCGTAGACTGGCCGGGATATAGCACCACTTTATCCACATGATTATAAGCGGTCGGCAGTGTAAACGGCTCCGTACCATCTTTCAACGGGTAGACATTGTATTTCAAAGCCTCGCTGTCGAATAGTGCTTTCAATTCTTTCAGCTTCGCCGGATTGGAAGCGGCCAGGTCGTTCGTCTCGTTGAAATCCTCATTCAAATTGTACAACTCCCATTGATCCTTCTCGAAATCCTGCCCTTTGACATGCAGAGAGCCTGCCTTCCAGCCATCCTTATAAATAGAGCGCGAGCCGCGGATTTCATAATACTGAACCGTATGGCGGCTTTTCGCACCGCCTTCATTGAGGCTGTAAGCGAGGCTCGTTCCTTCGATCGGGTCTTGCTTGATACCATTTAAAACGGCCGGTGCCTTGATATTCAGGAGCTCCAGGGTCGTCGGCAAAATGTCCGACACGTGACCATACTGGTTGCGGATGCCGCCTTTCTCCCTAATGCCTTTGGGATAAAAAACGATGAGCGGGTTGTGGGTACCGCCTTCCGAATTGGCGTCCTGTTTCCAGTGGCGGAATGGCACGTTGGTCGCAGCGGCCCAGCCGAGCGGATAGTTCACTTTCGAAAACTCGGTGCCGATCAGGTCGATCTGTTCGATATTCTTCTTCAAACGTTCTTCTTCCGAAATGCCGGTACCGAAGTTGTTCACCGTCCCCACGAACGTACCTTCCTTGCTCGCCCCATTGTCGCCTACCGACACGATCACGATGGTATTATCGAGCTCGCCCGTCTCGCGGATGTGGTTGATCACCCGGCCGATCTCGTAGTCGGTTTGTTCCAGAAAACCCGCGTAGGTTTCCATAAACCGCGCATATAATTTCTTCTCGTCGGCACCTAATGCATCCCATGCTTTCACACCGGGGTTACGCGGCGGCACTTTGGCCGTTTTCGGCACTACGCCGAGCCGGATCTGATTCGCCAGCACCTGCTCGCGGTACGCATCCCAGCCGGCATCGAATTTCCCTTTGTACTTATCCGACCATTTTGGGGCCACCTGATGCGGCGCATGGCCCGCGCCCGTGGCTAGATATAGGAAGAACGGCTTGTCGGGGTTACCGGATTTCTGGCTCGCGAGGTAGCTGATCGCCCGGTCGGCGATGAGTTCGTTGAAATGCTTGCCATCCTGGCGGTCGGCCTCGCGGTGGGTTCCCTCCCACAGTTCGGGATGCCATTGGTCGATGCTGCCGCGGGACGGGAAGCCGTAAAACTGTTCGAAACCGCGGCCCGTCGGCCATCGGTTGAAGGGCCCGGCCGGGGTAAGGTCGGCGAGCGGGGTAATGTGCCATTTGCCCAATGCAAACGTGTTGTACCCGTTATCTTTCAGGATTTCGGCAATGGTACCCTTTTCAAACGGAATGAGCGCGTCGTAGCCCGGTGTGCCGATAGCGGTTTCGGGGAAAAGTCCCATATGCGCAGAATGCGAATTGCGGCCCGTGAGCAGGGACGCGCGTGTCGGTGCGCAAATGGCGGTGGTGTGAAAATTGGTATAGCGCAAACCGTTGTTCGCCAGGCTATCGAGCGTGGGCGTGTTGATCAATCCTCCGAAAGTGCTGATGGCACCATACCCGATATCATCCAGCAAGATCCAGACGACATTCGGCGAGCCTTTGGCGGCCTTCTTCTTTTCCGGCCAGGCCTGCTGCGTTTCCGCAACCGTCTTCCCTATTTTACCCTGATAAGCCGGTGTCGGTGCATATTGCGCATGAACCCCGCTTGCCGCCAGCACAGCCAGCGCGCTGAGCGACAACTTATTCCACGGACGATAAATATTTTTCATAACAAACTGTTTTTGAATAATTTATATCAAAACTATTTAATAGTATTCCAATCGACGACGCCCACCTTCGCGGCCCATTCCAGGTATTCACTTTCCAGTTCCTTCACTTTTTGAGGGAAACGCGCTGCGAGGTTGTCGTTTTCGCTGCGGTCGTTTTTCAGGTCATAGAGTTCCCAGGGCTGGTTTATTTCCGCCACCAGTTTCCAGTCGCCTTTGCGCACCGCGCGGCTGCCTTCATGCTCCCAAAAAATAGTTTTAACGTGGGTGGCTTGCGGGTTTTGGAACAAGGATGTTAGTGAACTGCCCGCGAGCGGCGTCAGCTTTTCGTTGCCGAACGTTGCGGGGTAATGCACGCCGGCCAGTTCAAGGATCGTCGGCGTAATATCGGTAATGTGACTTACCTGTGTGCTCAATGCGTTGGCTTTGATCCTGCCGGGAAACCAGGCGATGAACGGCGAGGCAATGCCGCCCTCGTGCGTATTCTTTTTGAATAATTTAAATGGCGTATTGCTCGCATTACCCCACGGCGGATCATAGCTATCTATCGAATGTACCGAACCCGGTTCGCCTGTTTTTGGGGTTACATAACTCCATTCCCGTACGGTGTCGCTGCTGCCGCCATTGTCGGAGACGAAAATGACGAGCGTGTTCCGGTCGCGGCCGATGGCTTTCAGCTTCGCGAGCACCTGTCCGATGCATTGGTCCATCCGGTCGATCATGGCGGCGTAAATGGCCATGCGCGTGTCCCACTGTTCTTTTTCAGCGACGGACAGTGCATTCCACGCTTTCGCTTTTTCGTAGCGCGGCGACAGCTTCCACTCCTTTTGAATGATGCCGAGCGAAACGAGTTTCCGGTACCGGGCTTCGCGCAATGCGTCCCAGCCTTGCAGGTATTGGCCTTTGTAACGGGCAATATCCTCCGGCAATGCCTGGATCGGCCAATGCGGCGCGTTATAGGCGAGGTATAAAAAGAAGGGGTTTTGCTGGTCCTTTATATGATCGATGGACTCGATTGCGAAATCGGTGATGGCTTGTGTGAGATAGCGTGAGGTGTCGTACCGCTGGATTTCCCGGCCGTTCAGCTGGAAAGTTACCGTGCGGCCGTCATTGTAGAGCGGCTCGGAGTTGAAATAGCTGCTGCCGTTGTTCTGCATCGTGAACGACTGGTCGAACCCGCGGTTCACGGCCCAGGCCGACGGAACAAGGCCCACATGCCATTTGCCGGAAACGATTGTGTTATAACCGCCCGTTTTGAGCAGTTGGGCAATGGTTGCGCTGTTTTTACTTAAATATCCCTGGTAGGCGGGTGTACCTTTGTCCTGCACCATGTCGCCTACGCCCGCCTGATGCGGATACAGGCCGGTGAGCAGCGCGGCACGCGAGGGGCAGCAGCGACCGCTGTTGTAAAACTGGGTAATGCGCAGGCCTTCCTGCGCCAGCTTGTCCAAATGCGGGGTGCGGATCTCGGAACCAAAACTTCCCAGGTCCGAAAAACCCATGTCATCGGCCAGTATCAGCACGATGTTGGGCTTTTCGGAAGGCTTCTGTGCCCATCCGGGCACCAGCGAAATTATCGCTAACGCCCCGATGAGGCTAATCCGGAAGGAAGTATTCTTATTCATTCAATAACACAGATTACAAACTAGTGTGCATTACTCCCACAGCGGGTTCTGTTTCAGCGATGCGTTGTTGTCGATCTCCGATTGCGGGATCGGATAGTAGACGTGCTTCGGCGCGGCATTGGTTTTGCCCACTTTTTTCTGGTTGGTCACAAACGTGCTGTTGTAAGCCGCATCGCGCTGACGGATCAGGTCAAACCAGCGCTGGTACTCGTAGGTGAACTCCAAGCGGCGGTCGAGGTATACCGAGTCGCGGAACTGGTCTTTCGTCAGGCCTGCGGTGAGGTCAGGCAGGCCGGCACGTTTGCGGACGCGGTTCAGCGATTTGTAGGCTTTCGCGGTCGGACCGTTTGCTTCGTTCTCGGCCTCCGCATGGATCAGCAGGAGCTCGGCGTAGCGGATAATGGGTACGTTGGCGGCCGACTGGTTAGTAACTGCCGTCGAAGCCGGGTCGGCCCATTTGTTCCAGAATGGCGTCGAATCGTTCGGTACCGCCGTGTTGGCAATGGTTAGTGCATACTTGCGGCCGTTTGTCGGGCTGGTGAAGCTGCGTACGAACGTTACATCGCGGCGCTTATCGCCTTTTTGGTACAGCTTGTAAATGCTGAAAAACTTGTCGTTGCCCTGCGTGTAGAACCGCACCATATGCGCGTAGTTGCCATTCAACCCCGGCACACCCGACAGAATCGAGCGCGGCCACTCGTTGTTACCCTGCGCCAGTGAGTTGGATTTGAACTGCGCCGAGAAAATGTGCTCTTTATTATTCTTGAATGCCGGCAGGAAAACTTCCGCATAATTCGTCACCAGGTCGTAGCCGTAGGTGCCTGTACCGCCGTCCGCCGACGACAATGCCTCCTCCGCCTTATTCACCGCCGACTGGTATTTCGCGCTCACTTTCAATGGTAAGGAAGCCTGGGTGAGGTACACTTTCGCCAGCAATGCTTTGGCCGCTCCCGCAGTCGCGCGCCCTACGTTGGGCGACGCATACGTGGCCGGGAGCACCGATGCGGCTTCGGTGAGGTCTTTCTCAATCTGCGCATACACGTCGGCCGAAGGCGATTTCGCGATGGCATAATCCGCTGCGTTCACGTATTTCTGGTATTCGAGGATCAGCGGGACATCGCCATACAAGCGCACGAGGTTGAAATAATACAATGCGCGGAGGAACTTGGTCTCACCCAGCAAACGCGTTTTCAATGCCTCGTCGAACTGAATGGCGGGTACCTTTTCCAGCACCACATTCGCCTTTTTGATGGCGGCATAATGCTGCTGCCAGAGTTCGTAAATCCGCAGGTTGGTCGAGGAATGCGCCAATACCGACAGTGAGCGCACGTCGGGGTTGGTGGCGCCCGGTCCCGGATCTTCGTCGTCGCCGGCCATGTTCATACCGGTGTTGAAGAGCGTGTTGTAAGGCGTCTGGATCGACGAACCGCCCGAATTAAGGAAAAAATACACGGCGTTCACGGCATTGATCGCGTCCGCCTGCGTTTTGTAGTACTGGTCTTCCGACAGGAATGCTTCGGGTTCTTCTTTCAGGAATTCCTCGCACGAGAGCGACGCGAATGCCGTGAAACCCAACAGGATATATTTAAATGCTTTCATTTCAATGATTTTGGAATGGTGGTTATCAGAATGTGAGGGACAGACCTACCTGGTAAGATTTGTTGTTGGGATACACGCCCTGGTCGACGCCCTTGTTGATCAGCGACTGGCCATTCAAGCTCACCTCGGGATCGAAACCGGTGTATTTCGTCCAGGTTTTCGGGTTTTGGGCCGAAACATACAGGCGCAGGTTCTCAATGCGCAGCTTCGAAAGCAGCTCTTTCGGGAAAGTGTAGCCCAATGAGAGGTTTTTCAAACGGTAGTAAGTCGCGTCTTCGATAAACCGGTCCGAAATCGTGATCGCCGGGTCCTGGTAAGCCGCTTTCACATCGGTATTCGTGTTGGTAGGCGTCCAGCGGTCGAGCAGCAGGGTCGAGCCGTTCACATAACCTGTTCCCAATTCGAGGTTTGCGCGGTTGGCATTGTACAATTTGCCGCCAAGCGATGCCTGGAAGAAGATCGTCAGGTCAAAACCTTTATAATTAAATGTGTTGGTGATACCGCCCGTCAATGCCGGCTGGTTTTTAATCACCACCCGGTCGCCTGCCTGTGTGATCACGCCGTCGCCGTTGATATCCTTATACTTCTGGCCGCCCGGGCTTTTGTTCTGTTGCGGGGTCAACGGCGCGTCACCTTCCTGGATAATGCCGTCGGTCTGGTACACGATGAACGAACCGAGCGGATAGCCTACTTTCGCGATGGAAGGGTTGGAAATCACCGGAATGATCTGGTCTACGCCGTCGCCCAGGCTGAGGATTTTGTTGGTATTTTTCGAAACAATGAAGATTGTGTTCCATTTGAAAGCGCCTTCGAGGTTTCTTGAATTGATGTACAACTCGATACCCTGGTTGGACACCGCCCCAATGTTCTGGTACACTACGGAAGCTTGTCCATTATAGAAATCGGACAGACCGGAAGTTCCGGGGACCGTGCGCGTCAGGAGCAAATCGGTGGTTTTCTTGTAATAGTAGTCAGCAATGATGTTAATGCGGTTTTTGAACAAACCCAAATCCACCCCGAAATCTGTCTGGAACGTTTTCTCCCAGCCGAGGTTCGGGTTAGGCACGGTGTTAGGCGCAAAACCGGAAACGGTCGTGTTCGAGAAGTTGTAGCGGAAATAGCTCAGCTGCGACAACGACTGGTAGGAAGGAATGTTCTGATTACCCGTCTGCCCGGCGCTCAAACGCAGTTTCAGCAGGCTGATCTTTTTGAAACGCTGGAAGAATTTTTCCTCGTTCACATTCCAGCCGATCGCTGCCGACGGGAAGTAGCCCCATTTGTTGCCGCTACCGAATTTGGACGAACCATCCGCGCGCAATGTAAACGTGAACAGATAACGCTCGTCGAAAATGTAATTTACACGGCCAAGGTAGGAAGCCAGCGACCATTTGTTGGCCAGGGAGCGGGGCGCGATGTTGGTAATACCGGTTGCCAGGTTGTTGTATTCAAATGCGTCTGTGGCAAAACCGGCCGCTTCGGCGATCGCTCCTTTGCTTTCCGATACCTGTGCCGTGAAACCGGCTACCGCATTGATCTTGTTCTTTTCATTGAACTCTTTGTCGTAGCTGATCGTGTTCTCGTTCAGCCAGTTGCTGGTAAATATCGATCCAACGATCGCATCGCCGCTCAGCGACTGGCCTTCGGAAGTAGTACTCGGCAAATAGCGGTTCTGCTTGTTGCCCACGATGTCGGCCCCCACAAGCACCTTGGCTTTCAAGCCATCCGCAATCGTGTACTCGGCCGAAACATTACCCAGGAAACGATTGGTAATCGTCTCGTTCAGCTGGTTGTACAACGAGTTAATGGGGTTCTGTAATGCCGATTCGAACGGACTGTTCACGACAAATGTACCGTTGTCCTGATAAATAGGCAGCGAAGGGGGCGTTTGCAGCAGGTTACCCACAATGGCGGTAGGCGCTACGTTGGCCTTGGTATTGCTGGCATTCAGGCTGGCGAAAATGCGGAGACGGTCGCTGTACTGGTGGTCCAGATTAATGCGGGCCGAGAAGCGGCGAAAGTCGGTATTTTGCAGGATACCGTTCTGTTTGAAGTAGTTACCTGAAATCGCGAGCTTGGTCTTGTCCGAGCCCGAAAGAATGGACAGGTTATGGCTCTGGATAGAGGCACTGCGGAATGCGGCGTCCTGCCAGTCGGTACCAGCGCCCGTCGTATCCAGTGAATAGCCCGAAATAGAAGGGATAGAGGCTGTTTTACCCGAGTTGACCGCCGCGTCTTTCCGAAGCTGCCACCACTGCGCAGCATTCAGCAAGGGAATGGTGCGGAGCACTTTTTGCTGACCGTAATAGGCATCGTAATTAATGGAGGACTTGTTTTTTGAACCGCTTTTGGTTGTGATAATCACTACGCCGTTCGCGCCGCGTGAGCCGTAAATGGCTGTGGCAGAAGCATCTTTCAAAACATCGATATTCTCGATGTCGGCCGTATTGATGGACGACAATGGGTTGATTTTCGAACCGTCGGTCACACCGGCGTCGGTCAGGCCGTAATCGTTGTTGATCGGGAAGCCGTCGATCACGTACAATGGATCGCTGCCGGCTGTAATAGAGTTGTTCCCGCGGATCTGCACGCTCACGCCCCCACCCGGCTGCCCGGAAGTTTGCGTTACCACCGCACCTGCCACAGAACCTTGCAAAAGGCGCTCTACCGATGCTACCGGCTGACTTTTGATCTCAATAGGTACCGATGCGACAGAACCGGTAATGTCCTTCCGCTTTTGTTCCCCATACCCTACGACCACCACTTCGTCGAGCAGGTTCGCCGTTTTCAGGACCACTTCAATGGGTTCGGCCGGCTGCTCGTAAATCTCGATTTCCTGTTGCTGAAAGCCCGTAATGCTGATTTGCAATGTGAAGGGAAACTCCTTGGCGGGCGGAATGCTGAACTTCCCGTCGATGTCCGTCAATGCATATTTGGCGGAGCCCTTCTCGACCACCGTCGCGCCGGGCAATCCCTGCCCTGATTCGTCTTTCACGACGCCTGTAATGGCATCCTGGGCCACGGCGCGGTAAAAACCTGTGAATAGCAAGCCCGTCAGCAGGAACAGGCGAAATAAATGTTTCGTCATTATTTGTGGTGAATAAAATGGATAATCGAGGCACAAGAAGGCTCACCTTCATGCATATACGTAAACACGAACGGCGTGTGCCGGACGGAACAGTTATGCGACGAAGTTGCTGATCCGCATATGCCTCATATGCCGACCAGTCATTTCAATATGAATGAGTCAGGATTTTGTCAGGAGTCAACAACAGGAACAGCACATGGCTGTGAAACGGGGACGTTCGGAAACCACCATCCATCCGGGGGCCTGCATACGGGTCCGTAGGGGCTGGACGAGAAGTAAATCTTTCGCTTTCATAGGTACGATAGAATTTTAGATAAGTGCTTTTGCCCGACTGGTGGTTAATCAGGCAACCTCATTTTTATATAGTCTATAAATATGATAGACAAAGTAAACTTATTGAAAATTAAAACGCAAGGTTTTCCAGGCAGAAACTTTTGAAAACCGGTAATAAGGCATCAAACTACCGGATTTTTACAATCGATAAACCGACTTATCCAATTTCAGGGTCTTTTCAATGCTGCGTGGTGGCAGGGATGAAAACGTGGAAAACGGAACCGATGCCCGGCGAGCCTTCGGCGATAATGTAGCCGTGGTGATTTTGGGCAATTTTTTTACAAATGGCCAGTCCTATGCCTGTGCCTTCGTATTCGTTTTTCCCGTGAAGTCTTTGGAAAAGGTCAAAAATGCGGTTTTCATAACGCTGGTCGAAGCCGATACCGTTGTCGGTGACGCTGATCCGGCAGAAAGGGCCTTGCCCGGGCTCATCTTGCGTGAACGCGTAGGTGACGCACACTTCGGGCCTGCGATCGGGGCTGCTGTATTTGATACCGTTGCCGATGAGGTTCTGCATGAGCTGGTGAAATTGCACGGGAATTACCGGCAATACGGGCAGCTGCTGCACTTCCACAACGGCCTGTTTCTCGGTAATGAGTTCTTCCAGATCGCTTTTTACCTCGTCCACAATGCCGTTCAGGTCGGTTTCGACAAATTTGAAATTAATCCCGCTGGTGCCGGAATAGCTCAGCAATGCCTCGATCAGCTTTTGCATCCGCGCGGACGCAGCGATAATGCGTGCGAAATAATCCCTCGTGTTATCGGAAAAATGCTGCGATTCCTTCTCCATAATGCGGCTGCTGAACGCCCGGATCTTCCGCAGCGGCTCCTGCAAATCGTGCGACGCCACGTAGCTGAACGACGCCAGTTCCTCATTGTTCCGCCGCAGCTCCATGTTCTTCTTGTGCAGGGTATCGTTGAGTTCGATGTCCTTCGTCACATCCTGCAATGCGCCGATCATCAGGTGGTTTTCACCTTCGCGGATAAAATTCCCGCTCAGTCTGAAATGCTTCACCTCGCCGCTTTTCGTGATCACGCGGTAGGTATTCTGTACGATCACCCTCGTTTCGTAAGCCCGGATACCGTCACGAATGGCCTGATGGCGGTCGTCGGGATGGAGAAACGAGAGAAATTGTTCGAATGAGGGCGTAAACTCCTGCGGCTGGTGCCCGATGAGCCGGTACAGGTTATCGGAGCATTCGAGCTCGTTGGTTGCCACATTCCAGGCGTAGCTGCCGATGTTGGCATTCTCTTCCGAATGTTTGAAAATAGAGTTCTGAATGGCAAGCTGACGGTTCAGATCTTTCAGTTTCAGGTCCGATTTGAGTTCCTCCGAAATATTCCGGGCCGTCACGGTGACACTATCCCCCAGCCGCTCGATGCTCGCGTCGAACCAATGCAGCTCGCCTTCGAGCCGGACGTCGATCTGGTAGTTGTCCGGCCGGCCGGTTTCAATGCATTTCACGAGCTTTTCGAAAACCCCGTTCCGGAAAATGCCCGGATACACCTCCCGGCATGTCCGCCCGACAATACTCCCGCCGTCCCGGCCAATTTTTGAAAAAGTATCTTCATTGGTATAAGCAATCCGGAAATCCATGATCTTGCCGGCCTCGTTGCGGATCGCCTCGTAGGACGCAATGCTGTTTCCGGCCGTATTCAGCACCGATTGGAGGAATTGCTCGGAATGCCGCAACCGCTGCGTCCGTTCTTCCACCTTTTTTTCCAATTGCTCGGAAAACATGATCTGGTCATGAATGTCCATGCAGCCGCCCACATAGCCGACAAACACACCTGTGGCCGTGTAGCGGGGCACGCCTTTGTCGGAAATCCAGCGGTATTCCCCGTCGTGCCGGCGCAGGCGGTAATCCATGCTGAACTCCTTGCGGGCGTCGAAATGCGAGATGTAAATGGCGAGGCAGCGGTCGAAATCGTCGGGATGAACGCCTTCGGCCCAGCCGTCGCCCAGTTCTTCCTGCATGGTGCGGCCGGTAAAGTTCAGCCAGCCTTTGTTGAAGAAATAACAGCGTTTATCGGGACCTGAAAGCCATATGAGCACTGGTGCCGTATCGGCGATCGCCGTGAAACGTCCCTTCATTTCCTGTAAATATGCGAGCGTATCGCCACCATCGGCGGCGGCCTGTCCGAGCTTCGCCTTATCCAGCTCGGCTTCGAGCGCTTCAATGCGTTTCAGCAACGCATCCGTTTCTGCATTCATATGGAGGTCTTGTGGAGGTCTTCGCCATTTTCATTCCCACCAATTTACGCGGGGTATGCCACAATAGCAACGGCAAACCACGCCGTTTTGCAGAAAAAGAATTGTTACGACAGCAGGTTTTGCCTTAATATAAAATCCAGCTCGATAGCCACGTCGATGTACTGTGCCCGCAAACCCGTTTTACGCAAAAGCGAAATCTCGTAAGCCGCATTGATCACGACGCGGATTTGTTCCTCGTCCCAGGGTTTTTCCATGCGGTAATGTGCCAATCCTGTGCCCAACGCATCAGAAATGGCGGTAGCATCCGTGAACCCCGTTAGCAGCACCCGCAAGATGTCTGGATATTTGCGTAATACTTCTGTCAAAAACTCCACGCCCGTCGTCATCGGCATGCGTTGATCAGTGATAACTATCTGGATGTCTTTGGTGTTTTTCAGAACTTCTAATCCTTCGGTGACGGAACTGGCCGTCAAAACATTAAACTCTTTCCTGAATGTCGCTTTGAACGAATTCAGATTATGGATCTCATCGTCCACATAGAGTACATTGATTGATTTTGAAGTTGCCATGGGTTAGGTCGCCGCATAGACCTGGTTTTGCCGTTTGCAAACCGGAAACTTTTCGGCTATAAGCAAATATTACGTTTCCCTGACAATGGCCTGTCAACGACTTATCGACTGGCGGGCGCTAAAAATCAAAAGGTTATTTGATTAATTTAAAGGCGCACAAGCATTTAGAAAAAAGGCAGTAACGGCTGTTTGTATCCGTTAAAAAAGTTTTCGGCAGGCAAGATTTCGTAAAAGAGTAGGCAAAGATCTTTTGAGGGTTTTGAGATGGAGAAATTGTTTTAAATTTATACGAACTAATTCTATATGTCCGCGATGCAATCCAAGTTCTCCGCCGAATCTCTCGATATGGTTATTGCTGGTGTCAACGCCGGCATTTGGGACTGGGTTTTCAGCACGGGCAAGCAGGTCTGGTCTGACCGCTTTTTTGAACTGCTGGGGTATCAACCAGGTGAAATACCAACTGGCTACGAGCCATTTACCGAAATACTCGTCCACCCCGACGACAAGCAGATTGTCGCCGACGCCATTCGCAAACAGCTCGAAAACAACATTCCCTACCTCGTTCATGTAAGACTCAAAACCAAAAGCAATGGCTACCGCTATTTCGAATGCCGTGGTAATGTCCGGTTCGAAAACGGCAAGCCCGAACGCATGGTAGGTTCTGTGAGCGACATCCACGAGAATGTGATACAAAAAGAGCATCCGGGCAAGCTGGACGGGGTTTTGCAGGACCTGACCCAGCGCAAGCTCGTCGAAGAAAAGCTGAGCGTGATCTTTCAATATTCAACAGACGCACATTTACTGCTCGACGAGGGCGGAATCACCGATTGCAATGAAGCAGCGGTGAAAATGCTGCGCTGCAGGAACAAAAGCGAGCTGCTATCGATACACCCGGCGCGGTTTTCGCCCGAATTCCAGCCCGACGGCCGCCGCTCTTCTGAAAAATCGGTTGAAATGGACCGGCTGGCTTACGAAAACGGCTACAACCGCTTCGAATGGGTACACAAGCGCATGGACGGCGAGGAATTTCCCGTGGAGGTGACGCTAAACCCCGTGATGATCAGCAATAAAAAGGTGCTGCTCGTCGTGTGGCACGACATTACCCACCGCAAGCGGGCCGAGGAACTCATCCGCCGCAACGAAGCCATGCTCGCCGAATCGCAGCAGCTCACGCACAGCGGCAGCTGGGAGGCCAACCTTGTGACGGGCCAGAACTATTGGTCGGACGAGGCATTCCGCATTTTCGGCCTCGAACCGGGCAGCACCGGCCCCGACACCGAGCTTTTTTCGGCCATGATCCACCCGGAGGATATGCCACTCTATCGCACCCATATCCGCGACGCGGTCAATGAGCGGAAACCCGCCAGCTTCGATCTCCGGATCGTACTGCCGGGCGGGCGCGTCAAGTTCATCCACGCCATCGGCAAGCCGTTTGTCGACACGACTGGCAAGGTTACCAAGCTTTACGGGGCCATTATGGACATCGACGAGCAGAAGAAGACCGAGCAGGAGCTGATCAAAGCGAAGGAACAAGCCGAAATGGCGGCCATCGCCAAGTCCCAATTCCTGTCGACGATGAGCCACGAGATCCGCACGCCGATGAACGCGGTGATCGGCTTCACGCATCTGCTCCTGCAACAGGACCCCAAGCCGGAGCAGATGGAATACCTCAATATCCTGAAATTTTCTGCTGAAAACCTGCTCGTACTGATCAACGACATCCTGGATTTCAGCAAGATAGAAGCCGGGAAGATCGAATTCGAGGAGGTGGATTTCAATGTATTGTCGCTCATGGAGAATATCCGCTCCGGCGTGCTGCAAAAGGCCAATGAAAAGGGTATTTTGCTGAAACTGAAAGTGAGCAACGATGTGAATGTGACCGTGGCAGGCGACCCGGTGCGGCTTGGGCAGATCCTGACAAACCTTGTGAGCAACGCCGTCAAATTCACGGAAAGCGGTAAGGTGACCATCTCCGCGGCCGTGTCGGCAAGGGAGGGCGACCGCGTCACGATCGATTTCCGTGTGGAAGACACGGGCATCGGCATCCCGCCCGAAAAGCTCGGGAACATATTCGACAGTTTCACCCAGGCGACCTCCGACACGACCCGCAAATACGGCGGTTCCGGCCTCGGACTGACGATCACCAGACGGCTGCTCGAATTGCAGCACAGCACGATCCGCGTCGACAGCACGCCCGGTGAGGGCTCGGCATTCTATTTCAGCCTCACCTTCCCGATCAGCGCCAAACACCTCGCCGAACAGGCCAACGGCGCTCCGGCGAACCATTTCGACCTGGAAGGGATGCGGCTGCTGATTGTGGAAGACAACAATATTAATGTGCTGCTGATGAAGAACTTCATGAAGCACTGGAACGTGGAGTACGACCTCGCCGAAAATGGCCTCGTGGCCCTCGAAAAGGTACGAGCGAACGATTATGATTTGGTATTGATGGATTTGCAAATGCCTGAAATGGACGGTTACGAAGCCACGCGCCACATCCGCCGCCTGCCCGACGAGAAGTACAAGCGCCTGCCGATCATTGCGCTCACGGCCTCGGCGATGATGGACATCAAGGACATTGCATTTACGGTAGGTATGAATGATTATATCAGCAAACCGTTCAGCCCGGCGGAACTGTACGCCAAAATAGCCTCTTATCGCAAGAAGTAACCTCTTTTCGCCAGCGAATCCAGCGACGGCGAATGCCTGCCGGAGCGTATTTCTTCCATTTGGACCGCTCCGTTCCCAAACGCTCCCGGCGACCAGCGCAGCAGGTAGGGATGCCTTTTTACGGTACGTTTTTCATGAAATAGCCAGGGGTCGCAGAATCTTAAAATCAAACAAATGGCCAACAAGACAATCGCCCAGACGGGTGATTTCACTTCTTTTCTCATAGCTGCGGGTATTAGGTAAAACCGGAAGCTACGTCCGGTGCCCCAAGTTGTCGACAACCCGTGCGATCCCGGAAATCCACTTATTGCCCGGCAGGGGAAACTTACCAAGCGATTACTTAGTGTCATTTCGCCGCAGGTTCGACTGGTTTTCACCGACGCCTCCCCAACTCTCCGTCCCGCCACATTTTACCGCAGGCTATTTCCCCGAACGCCGATAAATCATCCCGTCCCCCACCTAACGGGAAACCTGCCCATATTACCGCCCACATTCTATTAAAGCCCAAACATTTACACACATGAAAAATCTATTGATCCTCTCTATGCGGCAAATCACCCCGGCCACCTTGTCGGGCCTGCTGCGAATCAAATTCGAATACAGACGTACGCGGAAGGTCAAAACGCGGGTGGTTGTTCTGCTTTGTCTGCTGGTTGGCTGTTTTTCGCAGGCGATAGCGCAAGCGCCGCAGCAGTTTAGTTTTCAGGGGGTTGCGAGAGGGGTGGATGGGAAGGTTTTGGTTAGTAAGAATATTACGGTGGGATTCGATATTCACCAGGGAAGCGCTAATGGACCTGTCGTATTCAGCGAGGCTCATAATACGATTACAAATGCTAACGGAATTTTCAACTTGCAGATCGGGGCAATAACAGATCTCAGCAACATCAACTGGGAGGCAAATTCCTATTTTTTGCAAACGGCGATGTATTACGATGGATTGCCAGCCGTAGTCGATTTAGGAACGACACAGCTGCTAAGCGTTCCGTATGCTCTGCAAACCTTGAAAGCCATCCAAGCAACTAGTTCCCTAAAATCAGATACAGCTGTCGTGGCAAAAAAATGGGTAGATGACGAACCAATAGTCCAAACTGGAACCAGCGGAGCAGGTTCTTTACCAGATGTTTCAACCGGAAACCTGCTTATTTGGTATCCTAAAAATGCTGCCTTCAGGGCAGGAAAAAATACGGGGAACAAATGGAATCGGGCGACTATGGGCATTAACTCATTTGCAACAGGGGAGGGTACTCTTGCTTCTGGAGACCAGTCGGCATCCTTTGGTACTAATACGGAAGCAACGGGCATCAACTCATTTGCCATTGGATATGGGTCCAAGGCGTCAGGTACGAACTCGTTCGCAACAGGATCGAACGCAAACGCGTCAGGTATTATCTCGGCGGCAATTGGCGAGAACGCGGCAGCATCCGCGAGTGGAGCGATAGCAGTGGGTTTAAATAGCAAAGCAACCGATTTTAGATCCGTAGCAATAGGGAATGCTGCCGAATCGTCGGGGCAGGACGCGGTCGCACTCGGGTATAACTCGAAAGCGACTAATACCAATTCGCTTGCTTTTGGTAACGGCTCGGAAGCCACTGGAATAAACGCTGTTTCTTTTGGTAACTCCATCGCATCCGGACTTCGTTCTGTTGCAATGGGAGAAGGTGCACTTGCAAAAGCGATTGACGGGGTTACTATCGGCACGTACAATAATTCCGGAGACTTCCCTGGGGCGCAGCAAGCGGCCACTGACCGATTATTTCAGATCGGAAACGGAACTAGCGCATCTCGTTCAAATGTAATTACGGTGCTAAGAAATGGCAATGTCGGATTTGGTAATAATTGTGTAAATCCTGAATATGTCTTGGACATTGGAGGCCGTGCTCGGATAAAAAACAACGGCGGAAGCAACACCGCGGGTATTTATTTTAACAATTCCCAAAATATAACAGAAGGCTTTGTTGGAATGAAGTCAGACGATGAAGTCGGTTTCTATATCAACAATTTATGGCGTTTCATCGTACATAGCGGCGGCAACGTTTATGCACAACACTATTCAAATTTTTCTGATCGGGCGTTAAAAACCGATATTCATCCATTACAAAATAGCTTATCAGGACTTCGTAACATGCAAGGCTACTCTTACCACTGGAAGGACACAAAGAGCGCCCAAACACTACAAACCGGTGTAATTGCCCAGGAAGTCGAAAAGGTATTTCCAGAGCTGGTCTCCCTAGCTGGCAACGGCTTCAAAGCCGTCAACTACATCGGCCTCATCCCCCACCTGATCGAAGCCGTCAAAGAGCTCGACAAAAAGACGGAGGAAATAACCGCTTTGAAAAAGGAACTGGCCTCGTTGCAGGAAATGAATCGAAAGCTCAATGCATTGGAAGCCAGCTTGAAGAGCTTGATGCAAGGCCAACATGAAACTTCAACGCAGACCGGCAAATGAAAAGATTATTCACTATCACCGCTATCGTTCTATGCGCATATCATACGCGGGCACAGCAAATTTCTCCCGGGGCCATCTACGCCGCCACTGGCTCCGGATCGGCCAATGGCGTGAGCGTCAACTGGGTGTTGGGCAGCCTCAATACGTTTTCAGATTTATCCGTACTGCCGGTGAAACTCATCAGCTTCGAGGGACGGCTGAACGCTGCCGGCCTTGCCGAGCTGCATTGGAAAACGGCCGAAGAAGTCAACAACCTCGGGTTCGAGATACAGAAGTCGCCGGATGGTAAAAAATGGGAACTGCTCGGATGGGTAGACGGTGCGGCCAATTCCAAAACGGAGCATAGCTACCATTATATCGATCAGGATTTCGTGACGACGAGCTACTACCGCCTGAGGCAAGTCGATTTCGACGATTCGTACACGTACAGCAAGATCGTATGCGTGATCCCGCAAAAGGAAAGCCTCGACCGGTTCTACGTTTACCCGAATCCGTCACACGAAAACAAGGTTAGGGTCCAAATGCCGGAAAGAACTCAAAAGCTGCTCCTATTCGACCAGCTCGGCCGGAAACTCGGCCAGTTCGACGCACCCGCGACGGAACGTACCATTACTTTGCCCAATACCGGTTCCTACCTGCTGCAAATCGATACGCCGGTGGGAAGCAAAACAACAAGGCTGAATTTTCACTGAGGGTTAACTGGGGTTTTTACAGAGGCCGCTATCTTAGCGGTCTCTGTTTTGTTTTTAAGAATGCAGCACTTCCGGCATGTCTTTCCGGAAATCTTCGCCGTAAATGCGGTTGTACTCGCGGGCGAAGTTTTCGAAGGTGGTTTTTGCGAGGGAATGCTTACCCAAGTGGGCTAACGCCTTGCATTTGAGGATCATCGCTTCTTCGTTCACCGGGTCGAAGTAGAATACATAGTTGGCGAGTTTCACGAGGAATTCCGCGTCGTCGGCAATTTTTACGGAGCCTGCATAACGCAGGTAGGCATCGACAATCTCGTTCGATATCTCGGATTTGAAACTATCGAGCCATTCGTACTCTACATTCGAAAGGAAATTGCCGCGCTTGGTAATGCTTGCCAGTTCGATAATGCTTTGCTTGCTGAGCAGCTTGCGGTTGCCCACGAGGTTGAGATAATGCATATAATCGACCTCTATCTTCTCGAAATCGATCTTGATCTTCCAGTAACCCGTCTCTTTCGACACCTGGCAGTGCTTCATTTTGTCGAGGATCGCTTTCAGTTTGGCGATATTCACCGAGCGGTTGTTGCGCGCACTTTCGGAAGGCTTGTCAAACCACAATAACTCCTTCAATTTCTCCGAACTGATCCCATCCCAACGGATCGAATACAGCAATATCACTAAAAACAGCTCCTTCACGAGCGGGCTGAACTGTTTCGTGATCTCGTTCCCTTCCTCATCGTACAATTGCAGGTTACCAAACAGCAGGATGCAGCTATGGTACGGAACAGCCTTCCCGATCTCCTCTTCCTCCGGCCCGACGGCTTCAATTTCGGCAACGGTCGCCGTTGCGGCAGGTACCACCGGGCCCACAATCGGCGCTTTGGTCGCTTTTTGCTTGCCCAACTGGCCCGGCATGTAACGGTACAGCCAATATCCCAGCAGCGCAGCACACACCAGCGCGCCGATGCCCCATAGCGTTCGCCCCAGATCGTCATCAGACGACGCCATTTGCGGGGCCACCGTTTCCAGCGGCGGCGCATAGAGTGAGTAAATGGCCACTTTGGTCTGCAAATTGGCATCGCGATAGAGCGTCACCGCTACGAAACGGCCATTGGCTTTATCGTAAAAAAGGTCGGCAAACGACTCGATGTCAATAAACTGATAAGGTACTTTGGAACCGACCGCCTTGAATTCCGGCCGCGTCAGCGAGCCTTTGATGAGTTGCAGCTCCGAACTAAACTGATGTTTCGGGAATATTAATGCATAGTACGAGCTATCCTGTTCATTGATAATCATTGAGTTACCAAAAACAAAATCCTCTTTCGGCACTTTCAGCTCATAAATCTTCCGGAATGTCCGCTTTGCCCGGTCGAAATACAGCAGGTCGTACCAGTTGCGCGGGTTGAGCATTTGCTGGCCTGTGGAGCTGCCATACCCGCCCATCACATACGCGCCCCCGTGTGTAGCGCCTAGCGCGGCCAGGTACCTGGGCGTGAACGCCGAGTCACGGAGCGGGACCTGCTGCCAGGTGCCCGACGGTATGTGGTAACGCTGCACCTCCTTCTTGTAAGCCAGATGCCCGTAACCGCCCAGCATATAAATGGAAGAATCGGCGGGCGACAGGAATTTGTTGGCGTGCAGGTAGTAAGTCTTTGCCTGCGGCACTATCCCGCTTTTGTCCCAGCTTCGGGTAGCGGTATCGAATACGGAAACCTGTTTTTCATTCAAGAACACATTATACAACCGGTTCCGGCCGGTGTCGAAAAGGACCTGGTTATCGACATAAACAGGCTGGCGGCCGGTTTGGTAGGGCATCGTTACCAGCCGGTTGCCGGCGAGGCTGAACCGCACGAGCGAGTCTTCTCCCACCACGAAAACGTGGCTGCCTTTTTCATCGAAACCCACCCGTACGTAACCCTTCATCGTCACCGTTTGCAGCAATTTCCACTCGTAATGCAGCTTTTTAATCCAGATCGGATTGGCCGCGGCTGCCGGTTTGTGGCTGATTTCCTCGGTTGCCTTTAACCCATCCGTTTCATTCAGCGGCCAGTTGTACGCCAGCCGGCCGGCCTCGCGCAGTTCTATATGCCGGATTTTCATCGGCGGGACGTCGGTCGTCCGGAATTCCTTGTATTGATTGGCCCCGAAAAGGATTTTGTAACAGCCCTTTGTAATGTACTTCACCGGCTGCGAAAAGCTCTTGTTTCCGTACACGACCGTAATCTGCTGTTTTTGCTTCTGAAACCGCAGGATAATGCGGTTCCATTTTGCGAAAAGGTCATCGCCGTGAAAATCGAATGCGACGGGGGCAAATTGCTCGCCGATGATGAGTTTGAAATGGTCCTGGTTGACCGAACTGTTGTCGTAAATCAGGTCGATATTTTGCTGATCGTCACCGATGACGCGCACGATGTAGCCGAAATAGGTCTTTTTATTGCGCAGAAATGACAGTTCAAAAGACAGTTCGAAGTCCTTATCGAAGCAAATGGTACCATCGGGGCTCAGGTCGAGGCCCGTCCGTTTATCCTGCACCGCTTCAAAACTCTCAAAACCAAGTCCGTACGACTGCGCTGACGCTTCGCGCAGGCGGCCCGACAACAGTGTTAACCAAAACAAGAGAAAAATAGACCTGAATTTCATAAGAGTGGGGAGGCAGGAAAACCCAAAAAGTTTTCCTCCGGCAATGCATTTAAGGGTTACGTTAATCGATTGTTAAGCTTTTCTTAAGTAGCGCGCGTTTATTTCGTGTTCTCGTCCACACACCGCTCTTGGACGATATCAATTTAAAGTTAAACAATAACCAGGGTTTTTAATAACCCGTTGAACACATCCTTGTATTTTCAGGAAAGCCCGGTACAAACTGTTAACTATACTTTCTAAAACCGATTTCATGGAAAATATAAGCGCCGAAACCGTCATTAAAATTTAATTAAGCATGATCCAACCTTTCAAAAACCTAACCACATCCTCATTCATACTTGCCTTTTGCTTACATTCAGTAACCACTCCCGCACAGCATTCCCCGGAAAAAGATAACCTGCAATACGTGGACCTGCGCGTCGGGAATGTGGGCCAGCTGCTGGAACCAACCCGTCCTACCGTGCAGCTGCCCAACCAGATGATGCGAATGTTCCCCGTCCGCCAGGATTACCTCGACGACCAGATTTCGAGTTTTCCCGCCATCGTCGTATCGCACCGCCTCGGCCAGGCTTTCGCGTTGCGCCCGAGCATCCGGCCCGTAACCGCCGCGGCCTGGACGCACAAAATGGCCTACGACCACGACCTGGAAGTACTTCGGCCTTACTATTATTCGACCTATCTGATCGACGATGAAGTGAAAGTAGAGTTCGTTCCGGGCAACAAGGCGGGCATTTATCGCTTTGAATTTCCCAAAAACGGCCACAAAAGTATCCTGTTCGACCTGTATAACAATGGCGAAGGCAGCTGGAAATTCAATGGTGGAAAAGAAGTGACGGCGAAAGAGATTTACCATGACGACATTCCCGTGTACCTCTACGGCACGTTTAGCCAGCCCGGGAAAACCGGCTCGGTGAATGGCGATAATGTGGTAGCCGGCGACGAAGTGAAAGGTAAAAGGGCGCAAGCGTACGTTACTTTTCCGGACGATGCGACTAATATCGAATTCCGATATGCAATCTCGTACGTGAGCCCGGAGCAGGCCCGGAAGAATTTTGAAAAAGAGGTCAAAACGGCTGGATTCGAGGATTTGAAGAAGGCCGGCGAGCAAATATGGTCAAAAACCATCGGTCAAATTCGCGTCGAAGGCGGTACCGAGGGCCAGAAACGCAGTTTTTACTCGTCGCTTTACCGTACCTACGAGCGGATGGTGAACATCTCGGAGGACAACCAATATTACAGCGGGTATGACAAAAAGATCCACACCAGCAACAGGCCGTTTTATGTAGACGACTGGACGTGGGACACTTACCTCGCCCATCACCCGTTGCGCGTGATCCTGAACCCGGCGCAGGAAGAGGATATGCTGCAATCGTTCGTGAATATGTATGAACAAAGCGGCTGGCTACCGACTTTCCCCGTGCTTTTTGGTGATCATGCGTGTATGAACGGCTTCCACTCGTCGGTTACGATGCTCGACGGCTACCGCAAAGGCCTGAAAAACTTTGATATAGCCAAGGCATATGAAGGCATGAAAAAGAATGCCGAGCAAGCTACCATGCTCCCCTGGCGCAACGGCCCGAAGTGCGAGCTCGACGACATTTACCATACCAAAGGCTTCTTCCCGGCATTGCATCCGGGCGAAAAGGAAACGGTGAAACTGGTGGACAATTTTGAAAAACGGCAGGCCGTGGCGGTCACCCTTGGCGGCAGCTACGACGACTGGGCCGTGGGCCAGCTGGCCAAAGACCTTGGAAAAGAAAGCGACTTCCAAAAGTTCAATGCGCGGGCGACGAACTACAAAAACCTTTGGAACGACGAAAAACAGATGTTCATCCCGAAAGACCGCCAGGGCAAATGGATCGCCATCGATCCCAAATTCGACGGCGGCATGGGCGGACGCGAATTTTACGACGAAAACAATGGCTGGACTTACAAATGGCAGGTTCAGCACGATATTAATGGCCTGATCAGCCTCATAGGCGGCAAAAAGCAGTTCGAGAGCAGCCTTGATCAGCTTTACCGCGAGGGCCTAAGCCGCAGTAAATACGAATTTTGGAGCAAATTTCCCGATGCGACGGGCCTTGTGGGACAATATTCAATGGGTAACGAACCTAGCTTCCACATTCCGTACCTCTATAATTTCACGGACGCGCCCTGGAAAACACAAAAACGTGTGCGGTTCCTGCTCGACGTGTGGTTCAAGGACAATATTTTCGGCATTCCGGGCGACGAGGACGGCGGCGGGATGACGGCATTCGTGGTCTTCTCATCGATGGGCTTCTACCCGATCACGCCAGGCCTGCCCGTGTACACCATCGGCAGCCCAGTGTTTGAAAAAGTAACGATCGACCTGCCGAACGGCAAGCAGTTCAAGGTGATTGCCAAAGATTGCTCGGTTACCAACAAATACATCCAAAGCGCCAAAATGAACGGCAAACCCCTCAACGTACCGACCTTCACCCACGAAGAACTCGCGAATGGCGGGACGCTGGAACTGGAAATGGGGCCGCTGCCTAATAAGGGTTGGGGCGTTAGATAGTTGAATTTTGAATGATTGAATGATATGCTACTCGTCATTCAGTCATTCAATCATTTGTACCCTACAAAAAATATCCCTCCAACAACCGCCGGAAGGATATTTACGATACTCAACGTTAATTAATGCACAAATTTACTTTGTACAATAGAGTGCACATATAGAGTTAAAACGTTGCAGCCGTAGATACATTTCTACAAGCCGAGACTTTGATAAATATTTAGATTTGTGCGTTTCCGGTGAAACCACAAACCTCTTGATCAAAGATTATGAAGATACTGATCGTTGAAGATCATCCGCTTATACGGATGGGGCTTAAACTGCTCATCTCCGAATCTGAATCCAAAGCCTCTGTCACACAATGCGATACCTTCCCGGAAGGCCTGGTACTCCTCGACCAGGAAAAGTTCGATCTTCTTATCCTCGATATCGATATCCCCGGCGGCGAGAATATTAAAATGATGAATATGATACGGAGCAAACAGCCCGACATCATCATCCTCATACACTCCGGCTACGATGAGCAGGTATATGCATTACCCTACATTAAAGCCGGCGCGAATGGGTTTCTGTCCAAGCAGGCCAGCCACGACGAGTTCAAGACAGCACTCAAAGCCGTGATGACCAAAGGCAAATATGTGAGCTACCAGGTACAGCAAATCCTGCTTAACACGATCAAAGACAACAATTTCGGGAAAGTAATGAACCCTATTACCAGCCTTTCGCCCAATGAAATGCGGGTTATGCAGCTGCTCACCGAAGGCAAGTGGACGAAGGAAATCGCTGCGATCATGAATGTGAAAGAAAATACCGTGAGTACCTATAAACGGCGGATTTTCAACAAGCTCGATGTCGTGGATTCGATCGAGCTTTCTAAAAAAGTGTCTCTGCTCAAACAGTTCTAATTAACAGAATTTCAACTCGGATTGCATCGGATGCCCTTGTCATCGCCGTCGTTACAGCGATGTGTCACCGCATGCAAACTACGTTGCTAAATAAACTTAAAAACAGTTTGCATGCATAAAAAACTAATTCTATATTTACATACAACTATTTGATAAACAACATATTACGTGTAGCTTTTCTTAAATAGCGATAGAAATGATTCTATAATCCATTTGCGCTAACGCTACAATAGCACGCTTATCGGTAACTTACATTTACGGCCAGGAAGCAGTTTGTCTCCCTTTTCTAAGATTAATATTCTGACACGGCCGGTGAATGAAACACATACTACTCGTTGAAAACCATTCGATTGTAAGGCTTGCAACCATCTTTATTTTACGCGAGGTGCTACCCGCGGTTACATCATGGGAAGCCGACACCTTTCCGGAGGCGCTCCGCATCGTATCTTCCCAAAAACTCGACCTCATTGTCCTCGACATTAATCTACCCGACGGCGAAGGATTCCAGATGATCGAGAAAATCCGGCGCATTCAGCCGGAAGTCCTGATCATGATGTTTTCGGGAGTAGATGAGGAAATTTATGCCGCGCATTACCTGCGGGTCGGCGCAAATGGCTTCGTTTCAAAAACTTCTTCCACCGAAGAGGTACGGGCAGCCATCACGGCCATGTTTGACATAGGCCGCTACATGAGCCCCGACGTGGCAGAAGCGCTTCTCCGTGGCCCGTTCGCACGACCCGGTCGGAATGGTAACCCGCTCGTCATGCTTTCCCAACGCGAGCTGGAAGTCATGGACCTGCTCGTTCAGGGCAAATGGACGAAAGAAATCGCAACCTTCCTGAACATCACGGGCAGCTCGGTAAGCACCTACAAAACACGGATTTTTGAAAAACTCGGCGTCAGCACGGTGCTGGAATTGTACCAGCGGGTTTCGGAACTTCGTGATATGGAGTAGCCGACCGTTAAGCAAGTGGCTAGGCGCCGCTTGCGCCGGTCAATTCCTCGCGGATGCGCCGTGCCACCACTTTGTCCTCGCCGGGCTGTAACATCCAGGCGGTTACGCGGATGAGATTGGCCCCTTTCAGCGTACCCTCCGTTGCCGGGTCGATGGAATCCGAGCCAGCCTGATAGTAGTACAACGGCAGTCCCGAAAAACCGGCTTCTATGGACGGGCTGCCGAACCGCAGTTTGTCGCGGAGTTGGCGCCCGGTGAGTTTTACAATGCTGTCGTCCCAGCTGATCGTAAGCGTAGGCGTAATGTTCCCCAGTTCGGGGATGGTCACTTTGGTGGTAACGCCGGGCAAGTCTTTCACGGCATTTTCAATGCGTGCGATCTGCGCTTCCCATTCTTTCCATTCGCGGTCATGATCGCCGGAAATGAATTTTTCGAGCGCCACATACATGCCCAAAATCTCCTCTTTGTTCACCTTGTGCCCGCGTGCGACCGTGAACCCGCGCGGAGGCGCATTCAGGCGCGCGGCTGCGACGATATCCTTCCGGCCCATGAGAATACCCGCGCTCTGGGGCCCGCGCATTGCTTTCCCGCCTGATATGAACACCATATCAAACCCCATATCATTGAATTTCCAGAGGTTGGATACCGGCGGCACATCCGCGGCAATGTCGATAGACGTCGGGATATTGTGCTTTTTACCCAACGCGACCCACTCCTCATGCTTGATCTGCCCGGCATTGGTGGTGATGTTGAGAAAGTGCAGCAATGCCGTCCGCTCACTGATCGCCCGCTCTACATCCTCGGCCGTTTCCACCTCGATCACCTTGCAGCCGGTATTGAGGAATGCATGATTGTATCGTTCGTTATGTGATTTCTGGCAAATCACTTCCGATTTCATGCCTGTGTCTTCCAGATGCGGCAGCTGCTCCACCTTGCGTACATCCAGCCCCGTAAGCACGCCTGCGAGACCCAGCGTCATGGCAGAAAATGCACCGCAGGTCACCATAGCCGCTTCGGAATGGACCAGCTTCGCAATCTTCTCTCCTACTTTATCCTGCACCTCGTCGATCATGCAAAAATGCCTGGAAGTGTTTTCGATCGTATCGACGACCTCTTCGTGCATAATACATCCCGACATGTAGGTGAGCGTTCCCGCCGCATTGATAAACGACCGGATGCCCAGCTCAGCGATCAAATCGCGCTTTTTCTTCGGAGCAACCCGCGCTCCGGACAACGGCAGCGAGCCGATTAATGGTAATGTGGAAAGGCCTTGAATAACTTTTCTGCGTTTCATGGGTTTAGGTATTGGTAAAACCACAAGATACACAAATGGAGTCAGTCAGGGAGTCATCGGGCCAGGTCTAGTCATGAAATTAGTCACAACACCTGCCGATATCTGACCTGTTCACTCATTGACTCATTCACTCATTAACTCATTCACTCATTCACTCATTGACTCATTGACTCACTGCCTCATTCACTAACCTTCGGCACAACCCTGAAATTATCGAACGACATATCGCAATCCAGGTCGCCGCCGCCATGAAATAGTAACCTCGTATAATATCCTTTCGCACTTACGACCATTTTAGACCCGGCTTTTTCATAGGCCGTCGCAATTTCTTCGAATGGGATAACTACCGTTTGCCATTGACCTTTGGTGTCGTACGGCGGCAGCCACGTGTATTGACTATCGTTAAAACCGCTTGCTAGTCCTGCCGATATTTTCAGCACATTGTTGTTGTAGGGCTTAACGGTATTGACTTCGAATTTGAGGAAGTATTTGTCGGGTTTCAAAATGGCCGAGTCGGGAATGTTTTTGCTGATTGCCCCTACGGCATCGGGCGGTCCGCCGGCCACTTCCGTCCATTGCCAGCCTCCGATCGCCTTTTTGACCCGGATATAATTGCCGTTGATCGCGGGCGGGTCACCTGCCGCCGGCTTGGTAACAACAAACGCGGCATTCCACCAGCCGGTGAACGGGTCGCTGCTGAGGAAGATATTCCGGTTGTCGCGGAACCAGAGGTCGGATTTCGTTTCTCCGAACTTCGTCTTGATCGTCGCAGGACCCGGCTGCGCACCTTCGGGTACCGTCACCTGTATTTCCTGGTCTTTCACCCCTACCAGCCTACCCACCTTCCCGCCTGAGAAGGTGACGGTCAGCGGCGGATAGAAAAAGTCCCCGCGAACGATCAGTTTCTGGCTGCCGCCCGGGATCGTCTGCGTGATTTCCGCTCTTGGGCGTGTTCCGCTGCACGGTGGTATCGCAAAGCAATGTGAGGTTGTTCTCGATCACAGGCACCGCTCCCCAGTTCATTACGAGGAAACGATAGGCCAGCGCCCGCATGAAGCGCGCTTCACTATAACCCTAATAAATATTATTTTAAAGTGATACCCAGAAATGGAAAGATGTAGGCATAAAAATCCTGCGGTATGAATGGCTTGATAAAGTATCCGGAGAAGCCGCTCGCCATCGCCCGCTCCTTTTCGTTCTCGAATGCAGAGGCCGTGAGGGCGATGATCGGAACGGCGGGATCGAGCTGGCGGATGAGGGTGGTGCTTTCGAAACCGTCCATGACAGGCATTCGAAGGTCCATCAGCACGAGATCGTACCGGTTCTGTTTGAACAGATCGTACGCTTCCTGACCGTTCGCGGCCGTATCGTAGGGTATATTCTTGCGTTTCAGGAGCTGCGTGGCTACTACGAGGTTGGTCTTATTGTCGTCGGCCACGAGTATGCGCACGTCCGGGATGGTTTCCGGCGCGATTTCCTGCAACGGCTGACGGCCGGCGATCGGTTCGGTGGAGTATGGCAGCGACAGCCGGAACGAGAATTTCGAGCCTTTGCCTTCCTCGCTTTCCAGGTGTATTTCGCTGTTGAACAATCGTATCAGTTCTTTTGAAATGGCCAAACCGAGGCCTGTGCCCGTAATACTATCCGAATGTGTCCGCACTCTGACCTGCGTAAAAATCCCGAAAATGCCGGCCTGTTCGGACTTTGGAATGCCTATACCGGTGTCGGCCACCTCGAAATTCAGGGTAATGGCCCCGGGCGTCCGTGCGACCTCGCGCACGTGCAGCGCCACCGACCCCCTGGCCGTGAATTTGATTGCATTATGGACGAGGTTGGTAATGACCTGGCTTAGCCGCAGGCGGTCGCCAATGAGCTGCGGGGGCAGGCTCGGATCAATGGCGAACACGAGCGAGATACCCTTTTCATCAGCTTTCGGGTCGAAGGTTTTTTTGAGAATATCGAAAAAATCAAACGGATTGAATGGCTGCGGGTCGAGTACGACGTGGTTGGAATTGATTTTGTTGAAATCCAGCACGTCGTTGACAACCGCCATGAGGTGATCGGCCGAGAATTTCAGGGTTTTGAGCAGATCATTCGGCTTATCGCGGTTTTCCTCTTCCTGCATCATCAAATGCACCATCCCTACGATGCCATTCAGCGGCGTGCGGATTTCGTGGCTCATCATGGAGAGGAAATCGGTTTTGGCACGCGTGGCTTGTTCGGCAATGGTTTTCTGGCGTTCGAGGGCCTCGTTCTGCTGTTGCAGGGTATAACGGAAGTAAAAGTTGCGTTTGCCTTCGTTGTAACTGAGTTTTACAACAAATGGAAAGAGAAAATGCCCGGCCATGACGAACACGCCTCCCTGCTCGAAGAAGGAAATCAATGTGGTATCACTCACAAAATGGATCGCCAGCGGGTAGAGGACCAGCCCCAGCGCCGACACGACGAGCGCATACCGCAGCGGCCAGCGCAGCACGAGCGCAGCAAATATGACGGCGAGCGTGAGATTCAGGCAGGATTGTACGTAGGAAAGATGCGGCCTCGACAGCAGAAATGCGTAAAAACAAATGAGTGTAGCAAACGTGTAAAAGCTCATTTGCTGCCCGGAAATCACCTTCCTGGAATGCAGGAAAAAATACCCGAGAATCACGGCGCCCGAAAGCAGGTGCGTAGGCAATAAAGTGTAGAAAAACGGGTCTCCCGATAAAAAGAAGGCGATGGACGATAATGGGTTACATATCAGAAATGTAACACAGAACAGCCGGTTGGGTATCCTCGTCCTGACTTCCGCCTCCTCCTTCCAAAGCTGCTCAAAAGATTCGGAATATTGAATATCTTTCAAATAGGAGCCTTTTTGAACGTTGAATTTCAAAAATACGCCTAAAAATGGCAAATCACGTGTATTTTGGTGACAAGTTGAATGCTTTTATCACTTGCCGGGCGCTATTGGGAGAGCGGGTCGTCGAAGAACCCGCGCAATTTATCGGAACTGATAATGCGACGGCACGACTCGATGGTCAGCGGCTTCTGCTGGTAGTCGATCACCTGTCCGAAAGCGAATGCGCGCGCTTTTTCCGTTTCTTCGGTGGCCGAGCTGACCATCACGATCTGGACCCGGGACAAATAAGGCCGGTCGCGGATCGCCCGCAGAAATTCCCAACCGTTCATCACGGGCATATTGATATCCAGCAGGATAAGGAACGTCGTAGCCATCGCCTCGTTCATATCCAGGTAATCCAAAGCTTCCTGCCCGTTGTAGCATAGCACCGTGTCATACGAAACCCCGCTGCGTTTGAGAAAGGTCTGATGCAGGAACAACATGATCTTGTCGTCGTCTACCAGGAGGATTTTCAACCCGTCATTCATTGTTTTGGACTTTATCTGCTTTGCGTACAATCTCCCGGATCACTTCGTCCAGCTCATCGGCCGACGACCTGACGTGTTCCAGGACCGTTTCGAAGGGCATCGTTCCGAGATCACCCGACCGAAGCAGGTCCACCAGTCCCATCAGGCGTGTGAGCGGCGCGCGTACCTTGTGCGACTGCGTCCAGGCGATTTCCCGTAACCGCTCGTTCTGCTGCCGGTAGCGCTCATTGCTGATCAAAAGGGCTGTCGCTTTCTCGACGGCCTCGGTAATATCCCTGGAATTCGCGACGATGCCGCCTACTGCCGGGTCGTCGGTCAGGTTGGTGGCGGTGGTCACGATCCACCGATATTGCCCGGCGCCGTCCATGAAGCGAAAAGGCTCCGTTTTGATCTGCCGGTATTCGCTCATTTTTAAAAATAATGCCAGTACGGCCTGCCGGTCGTCGGGATGTATCCAGTCGAATGCGTTTTTGCCGATAAATTCGTCGGGATGAATGCCGAGGATGGGTTCGCTGCTTTCGCTTACGAACAGGTAGTTACCCTGCTCGTCGAGGATCGCAATGAGGTCTGCGCCCTCCTGGACCAATGCTTTGAAGCGCCGTTCGCTCTCCATGAGCTCGCGTTTTTTTTCCAGGCGCTCGGTTACGTCGGTGATTACGCACATGTGCAGGCCCGGCAGAATATTTGGTTTGGCGTTGAAACTGCCGGTCACGAAGGTGCCGTCCTTGCGCCTTATTTTCATCAGACCGTTGAGAATTTCACCATTGAGGAAGTTCTTCCATAGCCATGCAAACGGTGTTTCCGGTGGTAGCACCAGCACCTGGTCGATGGAAACGCCTTGCAGGTCGTCCCGGTCGCACCCGATCATACGGAGCGTAGCGGCATTGACGTCGAGGCAGCGGCCATCGTCGTCGCAGAGCACGATGGCGTCGGTGGTGTTGTCGAAAATTGCATGGTACATCACCTCCCTGGCGGGCGGATTTCCGTTTTCAGATCCTTCCTGCTTCTCAGTACTCATTCAATTCCAGCCCTGGCGGGTGTAGGTGCCTTGTAAATCGCTAATTAATGCTATTTTTCACTAACAATCAAACAATCCCGGCAGCATACAATGGAAAAGCTTATTGGCCTCAACTGGCATGAAATGTGGGTTCCAACCACATCTGTATTGGAAATCTTTATCCGCGGGACCGTCACCTACTGGACCATATTCCTATTGCTCCGGTTCTTCCGCCGCGGCACCGGCCAGTTCAGCGTGAGCGATATCCTGCTCATTATCCTCATCGGCGACGCTGCCCAAAACGCCATGGCCGGCCAGTACAACAGCATCACCGAAGGCATCCTCCTCATCGCGACGCTGGTATTCTGGGACGTGGCCATCGACTGGATGGGTTACAAGTCCGCCTCGCTCTGGCGGTTTTTCCAGGCTGACCCGAAACTACTCATCGTCGACGGGGAGTTCCAGCAACGTAATATGCGCAGGGAATTCATTTCCGAAGCCGACCTGATGGCTTATCTGCGCGAAAAAGGGGTAGAAGATATCCGCAATGTGAAGGCCTGCTACCTCGAAGGGAGCGGTAACCTCAGCGTTTTGGAGAAAAAATAAGGGTTTGGTCCACCTAAAACCAGAATCCGAGCTGGATCGCGATCCGCGGCTTCTCTTCTTTCTTTTCTTTGGGAATGAACGCGCCGGCTGCAATGGTCAGGGCGTCGACCGGCGAAAGCCAGATGCCGCCGCCGTAATCATAATGCCACTGGTCCGACGACTCGTTTTCGAGCCATACGCGACCGTAGTCAAATCCGCCGAAAATACCGAAAGTGAGGGGTAGTACCGGGTTATAGCTGCTGCCTAGTTTCAGGCGCAGGTCGGTATCGTGCCAGAAAGAGCTTTTTCCGTAAAAACGCTCCGTGCGGTAGCCGCGCAAGCCGAGTTTCCCGCCGATTTGCGGTCTTTGGAAAAACTGGTACCCCTCCCCGAAGTTCAGGCCGGTGCCCACCTGCGTGGCCAGGATAAGTCTTTCCTTTTGATCGAGTGAGGCATAGTAGGCGAATTGTGCCCGCAGGCCCGTGAAATTATCGTCGCTTTTCAGGTCGGATGTCCAGTTCAGGGCAGCATTGAAACGAATGCCGGTATGCGGCGAGAAAATGTTGTCGATGCTGCTGAAATTGAAGGTAAACTTCGCGCCGCTGTAATATTTGGTTTTGAAAATATCTTCGGGCAAGCCGTTTTCGGTACTGGTGATGAACCTGCCGCCCGTTGCCTGAATGTCGTTCACCTCGAATACGGGACCTAATGTGACAAAGCCGTTGACGCCCGCAAAACGCTTTTTAATGGCCGGATTCACATAAAATGCGCTCTGCCGGACCCGGTAGAAATCCGGATTCTGCACAGGCCGCCCGGTTTCGTTACCCAGCCCGGCGTAGTTGAAAGCATACCTCGGCCCGCGGTAATAGGTATCCAGGTAGAAATCGAATTTTTTGAATGCATTGATAAAATCGCCGGTATAATTTACTTTGAAACCCTGTGTTTTAGCCGCAAAGCTGCCGCCGATCGTCTGTACCGAAGCGTAGGGTTCTTTTTTGAAACCATATTTCGTGATGTTGACCGCGCCGCCCAGGAAGAAACCGTCGTCCGGGTTCGCACCCAGGATCGGGATCGGTAGCGCAATGTCATAGTTGCTGTCGCCGCTCCGGCGGTCGTACACGTTGAAGCGGTAGAGGCTCGTGCGCTTGTCTTTGGTGTCGGGGCCCGCAACGAGGGTATTGTTTTTCAAATCGTCATACACGAGCGTCTTTTTGCCGCCGCCGCTCACACGGGCGCTGTCGGCAAATAAGTCCTTGCCCAGCCCACCGATCAGCCGCAGCTTAATGCCCTTGTGCACATCGCCCTTCACGATAAACTCGTCCTTGTCGCCATTGCCATATACATTAATGGCATGCGTCACGGCATTTTCGAACACGCGCTGGTAGTTCTGGTGCTTGATACGACCTTCCTTACCCGTCTCGTACACGGTCACGCGGGTATGCGCGTCGTCGATCCTTTCGATCAGGAAGCGTTCTTCTTCTTCCGTCCCGATCACATTCACCGACTGGCTCACGAATTCATAATGCGCACGTGCAATTTTCAACAAATCTGCGCGCCGGGCTTTCAGGCCTTCGATCATTTTCGGGGAGGCTATCTCGCGCGCCTTGGCCGGCCAGTCGTTGAACGACGCTGCAATGGCTTCGTCGGTCAGGTTTTTCTGGATAAATTTCACCTGCTCCTCCCATTGCTCCCAGCTCAGTTCGTTCAGGAAAGACCGGTCGAAATGGCGGGCGCTCCATGTCGTCCATTTCATGCTCTGGATTTCAGGGCCGTAGGTTTGCAGCTGTCGCAAGAATGGCAGCGTAAGCCGTGCAATGTTCGTCAAAAAGCCGTCATAGCGCGAAAATGCCTGGTCGCGGTCGCGGGGAATAGGGCGGTAGAGAATGGTTCCGTCTTTCTGTTTGATGGATGCCCATGCCCACTGATCGTCGTGGCGGTCCCAGTCGCCGATGATGAAGTCGAGCAGGCGCGTGCGGATCGCCCACGGCTCGTCCACCTTGTTTTTACTGCTTTCCAATAATGCTTCCACGAGGTCGGGCGTGCTCACGATCTTGTCGGGATTACCGAAAAAGTCGGCGTTTTTCCAGCGTTTGCCGTCTGCCCGCTCTTCCACGAGGTTCATCGTACCGCCGAATACGTTGTTGAAACTGCCTAATGCAGGCTGCGCCGGTACGTAGTACATTCTTGGATTGGTGTGGTACACATTGATCGCCCCCGCGAGTGCCGGCATATTCAGCGGCGCGAACGGATTGGTCGACAGGAAGTTATCCTCTACGAGGTACTTTGCTGCCACCATCTGGTTGAACGGAAACGGCAGGAAGCGGCTTACATCTTTGGTCAGCCCGCGCATGGCATACTCCCTGCCCTCGTTGTCGCGCAGGCGGAGCGAGTTGGTCTGGTTGCCCCCACCCTGCTTGGTAGCCACAACGCCGCCTTTATAGGTCGCCATGTCGAGCACCGGGAACCGATATTGTTCCAGGTAAAGCGGGCGGTAATGCTCGCCGAGCATGGCCTTATGAAATTTGCCGATCGGTTTCACCTCGTTGCTGGTCACGAATTTCGTTGTCGAATCGGCGTGCTGGCTGTATTCGGTGAATGCCGCAGCTGAATCGGGCGCTGCTACCTGCTGCCGGCCTTTGACCTTGTGCTGAAAGACCAGTTTTGCATCTTTGCCGTCGGGTGTTACTTCCCAGAATTTCGCCCAGGTTTCGCCGCCGGCGTAAAAGCTCAGCGTCGAGAAGCCCAGTTTGGAAGAAGAGAACAATGAGCCCTTACCCAGGCTTACCGGACTGGTTTTCGAGCCGCTTCCGCTCACGATGAACTCCTGGCCGTCGTTTTCGATGAATTGCAATGCATGCTCATGCCCGCTCGCAAAAATGAACTTGCCATTCTTCCGCGCCCCCGCGAGTACGGCCGTGCGCAGATCCTTGTAATGCTTGTTGGCCGCATCCTGCCGCGAGCCGATCGTCCCGCGGAAAAGTGCGCTCAGGCTCCCCAGCACGGGAAGCGGGATGTACAGGTTCGGATTAAGCTCGGTCAAAGGGAAAATATGCTGCTTGATGGTGAAGCGCCCGCCATGCGGCCCGTAGGTGTACGGCGGATGGTGCATGGCGATCACGACGTTTTTGCTGCGGTATTTACGGACCACATTTTCCCACACAAACCGGAACTGCTCGCGGTTACGGATCTCGCAGCCGTCGTTGATCTTCTCGTCGCGGTCCCAGTCGGTGAGCCACCATTGCGAGTCGGCGATGATGATCACGACATTGTCGTTCAGTTCCACCACCTCGGGGCCGGAGCAACCGTTCAGCGGGAGGAAATAGTCTTCGTAATCGTCCTTATCTTTCTTCCCGCGGCTTTCGTTGATGTGTTTCTGAATGTATTTCTCCTGTCTTTTCAAACCTTTCACGCCCCAGCCGCGCCAATCGTGGTTACCGGGTATGAAAATGGGCCTGCCTTTGAAATTTTCCAGCGTTTCCAGCTGCGAGCCGATGCGGAACTCCGCTACCTTGCGGGCGGCGGAGTCCTCCGACGGCGGCATGCCGTATTCGTAAATGTTATCGCCCAAAAACAATGCCGAGCTGTTGGCCGGCTCGGTCGCCAGTTTCGTTTTGAGGTATTCCAAAACAGGGGCGCGGTTTTCGGGGGCGTCATTGCCCGCATCGCCGATGAGGTACATCGTATGTTTCAGTTCCAGGGCCGGGTCGGGCGAGGCCGACTGCCATTGCGCACCTTCTTTGGAGAAGCGGGTTTTGTAGCTTGCGCAGGAGGATATGCCTGCCAAAACTGTTCCCAATGCGAGTAAACGGAGTAAATATTTATTCATAGGATGTCATGAATGGCCTAGCGGCCGGATTTTCTGAATTTGAGCACATTCCCGCTGAAAAGGTCGTCGCCCTCGTTGGAAATATAAAGGTTGCCCGCCTTGTCGAAAGCGACGCCCTCCGGCTGGATGAACATGTTGCCGTTCAGGTGATGCGCGTCTTTCACATTCCACTGCTGGTCCACCACCACCACCATCTGGTTTACCGCCGAGATAATGTACCACTCCCTCGTCACAGGATTTTTGGCAATGCCCGACGGCCTGAAACCGCGCGCTACCTTGCCCGTAATCGCCTTGATCTGATCGACATTGATCGCAAAACCACCCGTTTGCGTGATCACCGAATCCGGCCCGGCTTTCAGCACATAGCCCGACACGCTGTTTTTCGAATTGTCGCCCGCACAGTTTTTGCAGATCACAAACAGTTCGCCGGTCGTCTCGTCGCCATACATTCCTTCGTATTCTCCTTTGGGTAAAAGGCCTTTCATTTCGGAAATCCCCTGCGGCTCCTCATAGTACACTTCCGACATCGGGAATGTGAAAATGGTACCATTACTTTTCAGCACATACGCGCGATCGCGCACGATGGCCAGGTCTTCGTAATCCCCTTTCTTCGCAAACTTGGTATGCAGCTGCTTGGGGACATCCCACGCCAGCCTGAATAGTTTGCCGTCCTCATCCTGAATGGCGTAAATGGTATCGTTCCGGCCCTTGTCGAATGTGATGCCCGACACTTCGAACAGGCTTTCGGGCAGGTTGAACTTCTCCGGCTTGTTGAGATCGTACCCGCGGAAAAGCTCCGCCTCCTTCTGCGTGGAGTTGCAGCCGAATATCAGCAAACCCGCTAGCAACCAGGACATCACCGTCCCGATCCGTGTATATTGGTTTTTCATTAAAATGCTTTTTTAAACTGCTCGACAGCCCCGGTCAGGTATTGGTAAATGGCCTCCTGCGAGCGCACGCCCCCGGGCAGGTTGGTTACGGGCACATTATGCAGGTGATCGTCGATCCATACGGCCTGCACGGAATCTTCCCATTGCAATGCGAGGATGTCGATAAGCTGCTTTTTCAGGTCTTCGTGGTAAATCGGGAAACACACCTCGATGCGCCGGTAAATGTTACGGTTCATCCAATCGGCCGAGCCCATGAATACTTCCGGCAGGCCGTTGTTATGGAATACAAATACGCGCCCGTGTTCGAGGTAGCGGTCCACAATGCGTTTGATGCGGATATTCTCGCTCTGCCCCGGAACGCCCGGTACGAGCCGGCAAATGCTCCGCACGATCAGGTTCACGGTAATGCCCGCATTCGACGCTTCGTACAGTTTGTTGATCAGCACCTCTTCTTCGAGGTTGTTGAGTTTAATGGTAATACCTGCGGGCAAGCCGTTTCCGGCATTGTCAATCTCCCTGTCTATCAGCTCGATAAACCGGTTTTGCAGGTTAAACTGCGCCACCAGCAAATGCTCGAAACGCATGGCGTCGATCTTCTCGGGTTTCTTCTTCTTGCTCAAAAAACCGAAGAGCATTTCCGTTTCCTTCAACATGAACGGGTGGGCCGTGAGCAGAATATGGTCCGTATAAAAACGCGCGGTGCCTTCGTTGAGGTTACCCGTCGCGAGCAGGCCCAGGTAGGAATGCGTTTCATGTTTGCGTTTGACCAGCGCCAGCTTGGCATGCACTTTCAATGCATTCACGCTATGGATGATTTTCACGCCTGCGGCTTTCATTTTTTTGGCCCAGCGGATATTATTCGCCTCGTCGAACCGCGCTTTGAGCTCCACGAGTACTGTTACTTTCTTGCCGTTTTTAGCGGCGGAGATCAATGCATGTGCGATTTTCGAATCGTGCGCGACGCGGTACATGGTCGTGTAAATCTCCTGCACAGAGCGATCAATCGCCGCTTCGTTGAAAAACCGCAGAATGGTATCGTAGGTCTGGTACGGCGCGTGCACCATCAGATCCCGGCGGGTAAGCGCCTCAAACAGCGTCTCCGGCTCTTCGAAGCCTTCCAGATGCTGCGCAGCGGGCCACGGCGGGTAGGAAATCGCCGGCGATGCCACGGGGAGCGACGAAAGGTCTTTCAGGTTATGGTAACGTCCGCCTCCCACGAGCGATGCTTTTTTCAGGTCGAACACATTCACAATGTATTGCAAATGCCGCAGCGACAGGCCGGGCTCATACAGCAGCCTCGTAGCAAGGCCGAAATCCCGCTTGCTCAGCTGCTTTTCCACCTGCTCGGCCATGTCCTCGCCGTCCTCGTCGAGCAGGTCCAGCTCGGCGTCGCGGGTGACTTTGATATTGAATGCTTTGATATCGACGGCATCCGGGAATATGACATCCAGGTTGCAGCGGATCAGGTCTTCCAGAAACAGAATGTATTCGCCGTCGGACTGCCTGATTTTCACGAAGCGGTCGAGCTGCGGCACCGGGATGTTCACGAGCGCGATTTTTTCGCGGTCATGCGGCAGTTGCAGGATGACGACAATGTAAATTTGATTGTTTTCGGGGAAAAATGAGGTTTTGTCGTTCAGGTAAACGTGCTGGATAAAACCTGCTATCTGGGTATAAAAGTAGCGTTTCGCGAACGCGGCGATCTGCGCTGAAATTTCTTCTTTATAGGAAAAATGAATCCCCAGCTGCGCTAATGCGGGGATGATGGATTTGGACAAAATAGCACCAAATGCTTCCAGCTGCCGGTTTATCATCGCCTCGGCTTCGAGGTAGGCATTGCCGGCGGTATCCCGCATGGCATTTTTTTGCAGGTACGGCATCCGTACGCGGTAAAATTCGTCGAGGTTCGAAGAATAGATCGACAAAAACCGGATCCGTTCCATCAGCGGCACGGCCTCGTTGGCAGCCTCCCCCAGCACCCTTTCATTGAAGGTGAGCCAGCTGATATCCCGGTTGAAATAGCGGAATGCTTCCATATCTGTAAAATCAGTGTTCGAAGAATATGGACGCGATCACGAATGCGACTACCGACACCACAATACCAAACATGAACACATTGTAAGCCACGCGCAGCAGCCGGTACTTCCGCCCCAGCACAACGCCCTGCGAATACACGTCCTTGGTAAGGCTGCCGTAGAGAAATTCCCGGTCGTTCATCATCGTCTGCATGCCTTTGGAATACTCTTCAAAAGACATCCGGTAAAAATTCCCGAAAAACAGCAGGTTCACGCTTTTGGCGTCGATATCCTCGTCCGTGAATGTGCCGCGCGGGATGGTCGGGCGGGTGGAAAGGATCGAGAATACCATCGTGACCATACACACCGTGAGGAGCATCATCGTGGGCAGAATCAGGTAGGCATTGTCTTCCAGCTTGCGCACGAGCACGCTCAGTAGCACCGAAATGATGATCGACGTCGTCGTGATCATGATATGCGCCTTGTTGTCGGCCATGTCGCTCAGCCGCTGGTGGTTGTTGGAACTGATGCGGAACATCGTTTCAATGCCCTTGTCCGGCCGGTCGTCCTTCTTCTTTTTGCCTTCGGCGATTTCGGGGATCAGCAGCCGCTCTTCCTTGTGATGCTTCCCGGCAGCCACGGCCACCGGTATCGATCTCGGCGCCTCGTCGGCCACGGTTTCCGCATTCGCCGTCTGCGGGCTGGCTGGTTCCGCCGCCACGCTTTGGGCCGATGCTTCGAGCTCGTCTTCCAGCAGCTTCTGTTTCAGCTTTTCGAGGTTCTTTTTCTTTTGTTTATCCAAAAGGTCCCGGCAGTAATCTGTATGGTACTCATGGGTTTCAAGCAGCTTGATCGTGCTTTTGCGCCATTCCGTTTTATCGATCTTGTGCCCCAGGCGCTGTTCGGCTTCCTTGCGCACGAGCTTGTTCCAGTCGCTGAACTCCGGCGTACCGAGGTGGTACAAATCGGCGTCGCAAACGATCTGTTGAAGGAAATTGGCGGGATTCTGCGGCCAGATCGTCGCCAGCACGCAGCCTTCCACTTCCGCGATCACATCTTCCTCCACCTCTTCCGACCGCAGAAATTCCGCGGCCATTCCGGCCCCGCGCTTTTCGTGGCCGGCGGCTTCGCCAGTACTGTAACCGGTATCATGAAACCATGCGGCCGCTACGACAATGAAGGTCTCCCTGTCCTCCAACCGGTAATGGTTGGCGATCTTCACGGCATTGGCCACCACCGACTCCGTGTGAGCGAGGTTGTGGTAACTGAGCTGCGTCAGGGCTTTCGTGCCAAAAAAGTGATGGACGTGATGCTTAACCTTGTCGAGCCGATGGTTATAGTTCATAGAACTTTCAGTTATAAATAATGCGCTTCGTTAATTCCAGTCCGAATCCAGATTCACGCCGACACGCAGCGCTTTCAGGCCCGTAACTCCTTGCAGGTCTTCGAGATCGAAGAATTCCAGGTCATCCAATAAAGTATTTTTTTCCTGCAAATACCGGATATACCCTACATATTCTTCGGCCGACTTGCCATTGAAATATACCAATGCGATTTTGCCCGGCTGGGTAAGCCGTTCGCCGGTACCTTTCACGTGCACCTTGTCGATCCGCTTCTTGATCACCTGGTACCGGATGTTGTACGCGCCTTCCACATCGAACCGCCGCTCGTCGTCGCGGAAACTGATATCGATACTGCCCGAATTGATAAAGATCAGTTGGGTCGTGTCGAGCGGCTTTTCCAGCTGCGGGATCAGCGAATGCGTGATCCTGGCGATAGCCGCCATGGTCGTCAGCTGCCACAGACGGATGTTTTTGAGGTAAAGTTCACTAAAACGCTTTTGCGGTTCAATGGACTGACCAATGTAAATGTCGTACTCAATGCCGTCCGTTCTGAATTTTTCGAAATAGCAGGGATAGGCTTCCTGGATTTCGTTGCGGAACAAATCCAGGTACAAATTCACCGACGAGTTGATGGCCTGCATCGAAGCTTCGAGTTCCCGGCGGTTGGCGTAAGCCGAGCCGTGGTCCTCGTCGATCATCGCGAAATACTGGTCGATCCGGTTGCGCAGCACGAGCTCGCCCGGGTCCATCGCGCCCGATCCGAACTGTTTCAGGCTTTCCTCCTTGAAATGCAGCAGAAATGGGTGCGCTTCGTTTTCGAGGAAATCGCGGATTTTCATTTCGTCGTTATCCGTGCTTTCGTCGGAGATTTCCGCGATCCATTTCCGGCATTTGAAAATCATCTCGTCGGCCAGGCCGAACCCGAGCTTTTGTTTAAGAACAGTAAAGGTTTCTATCAATACATTGAATTGGAGGCGAAGGTCTTCCCGGAGTGCTGCATTCCTTTCGATGGTCGAATTCCGGATGTCGACCGCGCCGTAGAGCGGGTACACGTTCCTGAACTGAATGCCTTCGATTTCGGCCGTTTGCGGATTGAGTGCCTTGTCGCGGATGTAATGCCAGGCCGTTTCGCGAAAACGCCATTGAACGGCGGGCTGCAACGACGTAAACTTGTCGCGTATCACATTGTCGATCTGCACATTGAATTCATCGATGTAGTTGGTCATCATCTGCGCGATCCACGGCAATGCGATATCCAGCTTGGCCAGCAGCCGCTCATCGATCGATTTCTGCTCTTTGGAATACACTTCCAGCACGCCTACCACCTTGTTGTCGTGGTACACGGGCAGCAATGCATAAGCTTCCACGCCGTCGTTTTGCAGAATGCGGATAAAATCCTGCTTATTGGGATCTTCCACGCCCAGGTTACGGAGCAGCAGCGTTTTCGGCGACTCGAAATACTGGGTCGCCATATCGAGGTATGTCTGCTCGGCGAGGTCGTTTTCCGTCGCGGCGGTCATGAGCTTGCTGAACAGGATCGAGCTGCGGTCGAACACGAGCTTGTTGTTCACGCGCAGCACGGCCATGAGACCGAAATCGATCCGCGGGTTTTCCACGAGCATTTTCAATGCACCTGCCACGTAGTTGAAATACGTTTTGTGATCGTAGGAAGCCCGGTCGAGAATGGTATTCTTGATATTTTCCACCGCATGCTCGGCCGTTACGTCGTTCAGCGTGATTACCGAAAAGCCTTCGAAATGGAAGAGGCTATGCGGGAGCAGGGTGGAAAAAGTGTTGATATCGAAATTCTCCTGCAAGTCGGACCGCAGCGAATCCAGGTCGAGCTCGGGCAGGCTGCCTTTGGCATACACCTCGCAGAAGCGGTTGTCGATATGGGCACGGTAATATTTTTGCAGGCCGGATTTATCGTCTTTCAACGTAATGATCATATCCGGATGGTGCAGGGGCGGGAAATTGTAGAGCTTTTCCAGAATGAAGGAATAAAGCATCTGCATTTTCTGCTTGTAATTCACGCCCCGGTCCTCTATGAGTTCGCAGCGGATGTTGCCGTCCTGCTGGAATAGCAAACTGTAAAATCCCGATGTGCCGTAGAATACCACGGGACTGACGGGGGCACTCAACGCCCAGAAAACTTCCTTTTCGTTGGCGATAGGTGGCATGAGCATGCCATAGATCAAACTCAGTTCCTCCTTGTAGTTGGTGACTTCCGAGAGCGGAATATCCTGGCTGAAACCGGGATTGGCTTTCAACTTGTCAAGAACCAGCGAGAAAAATGTCTTTTTGACCGTTTCTTCCTGATCGATCTTACTTTCCAAAAAGCTGATGAAGCCTCGGAAAGAAATGGAAGAGTCAAGTTTCTGGAGACCGTATGGTGTGTTTTGAGTTACATCAATCGTGATCGGTTCCATTATTCGGTTTTTTGCACACTGAATGAATGCTCTATCGGCTTTCTGTACTAAAATTCAGTGTTTTTTGTCAAACTGCCAACGATAAACGTTGAATTACGGTTCCATCAGACCGATTCGACCTTTTCCTGCGTTACCGAGGGCTTAATGATCATTCGCAGGGACTGATCTTTGGTGAAATAAGCGATCATCCAGTTGTAAAGCGTTTTCATGCGGTTACGATGGTTGATCAAAGAGATAAGGTGGATGAAAAGCCACGCCAGCCAGGCGATGACGCCTTTGAAATGCACTTTCGGAGACGGCAGGTCCACCACTGCCTTGGCCCGGCCGATGATCGCCATAGAGCCTTTGTCGTTGTATTTGAATGCGTGCGGCGGCTGGTGCTCGGCAATGAGCCCGAAATTGCGGGCCAGGTTCTTGCCTTGCTGGATCGCCACCTGCGCTACCTGCGGGTGGCCGTTCGGGAAATGCTCATCGGCGGTTTGCAGGCAGCAGTCGCCGATGGCGTAGATATTGTAGGTACTGTTGACTTTGTTGTAGGCGTCCACGAGCATCCGGCGCCCGCGCCCGTAAGCTTCCGCGGGTATGCCGTCGAACACGCGTCCCGTCACGCCGGCCGCCCAGATGAGCGTTTTGGCTTCAATGCTATCCCCTTCCGAGAAGTAAACCTTGTCGTCGACGAAATCGGAGACGTGGGTATTCAGGCGAATTTTCACGCCGAGCTTGCTCAATGCGTCGTAAGTATCCTGCTGCGAATCCTTGCTCATGGGCGAGAGCAGTGCCTCGCTGCCGTCGACAAGGTAAATTTCGCTGCCTTTGCCGGCCAGTTCGGGGTATTCCTTTCGGAGGATGCCGTTGCGCATTTCGGCGAACATCCCGGAGATCTCCACGCCCGTAGGGCCGCCGCCGGCGATCACGACCGTCAGTAGCTTCTTGATCTCCGCCGGGTCGTTGCTGAGCGTGGCCTGTTCCATTTGCATGAG
Source organism: Dyadobacter beijingensis DSM 21582 (assembly GCF_000382205.1). Classification (GTDB taxonomy): domain Bacteria; phylum Bacteroidota; class Bacteroidia; order Cytophagales; family Spirosomataceae; genus Dyadobacter; species Dyadobacter beijingensis. The sequence continues at coordinate 919,968 of NZ_KB907786.1, read as the reverse complement.
CAGCTTGTTGCGCATACTGATCGCATCTTCGAGGGTCTTCATGGGCGTCGAGTTGCGCTTCACATTCTCCATGCCGAAGAAATTGGTTTCCGCGCCCGTCGCGAACACGAGGAAATCGTAAGAAAGCTCTCCGTTATGCAGGATGATCTTATTTTCACCGGGCACCACTTTTTGTAACTCCCCTAACCGGAAGTGAAGGTTTCCTTTTCCCGAAAAAAGCTTTCTGAACGGGTAACTGATGCTGGATGGTTCCAGAAAGGCCGTAGCCACCTGGTAGATCAGCGGCGGAAAGAAGTTATAGTTGTTCTTATCGACCAGCGTTACCTCGAATGTCTTACTTTTTGCAAGGTCCAGCGCCAGGTTTACCCCGGCAAATCCTCCTCCTACGATTACAATGTTCATGGTGCTATTATTAGGGGGTTATTAAATGTGTGATCCGGTTCAGGAGGGTGCAACCAATAGCATGCCAAAACGGGTCGGCAGCGGTATTAAGCCATGCTGTCCGTCATCTTGCCGGATTTTTTCAGGTACCTCACGTAGGCGTACAATGCGCCGAGGATCAGCACGATCACCGCGAAGACGACAATGCGGCTGTCGGGCTGCGGTACGATTTGCGGGTATCTGAAAATCAGTATGGCTACGATGCCTATCAGCCACACCAGCAATGTGTTATATTCTTTCAAAAGCCAGCGCTTGTAGTTGAAACGCATGCCGCTCAGGGTTTCCGAAATGCCGGCCGGATTGATCAGCCAGCGGCTAACCCTGCTGCAATACGCATCGAACTGTGCGCCGAATTTGTTCCTTAAAAAATTCTCTTCTGCCAGCACGATCGCCTGATATATAAACAAAAATGCGGGCATTACGATTCCGACATAGATCAGCGAATTGGCCAGTACGCCCACACCGAGCAACATCAGGATATTGCCTACATACAGCGGGTTGCGGCAATGCCGGAATATGCCTTCCGTCACCAGCTGTTCGGCGTACACCTTCTTGTCGCGGCCGCCGCGGATAATGTACGCAAGCCCGATGGTAATGCCCCGGATGATCTCGCCCGAGAACGTGATCAGCAGGCCGAGTATGACAGGGTACAGGTAATAGTCCGGCCCGAACCGCTCCGGTGAAAACAGCTGCGGCGACGGCAAAAACAGCAGCAGGTACAGGACGATAAACAGGTTATTTCTGTATTTGAAAAAGAAGTTACCGATCGCGATCATGATTTTTTATAAGCTATCATTCCTGAAAAATTGTACCACTTGAAGAAAATTTCGCAGTCCGCGAAACCGGCCTCTTTCAGCAGAAGCATGTTTTCAGACAACTTGTAAGGGATCAGCACATTTTCGAGCGCTTCCCGTTTCTGGGAAATTTCGAGCTCGCTGTAATGGTTGCGCCGCTTGTAGTTGTAATAGTATTTGATAAAATCACGATTGAATACGCTGCTTTCCGCCAGCACTTTCTCCACCAGCAGCAGCACGCCGCCGGGGTTCAATCCGTCATATATGTTTTTCAGAAGCCGCTCGCGGTACAATGGCCTCACGAATTGCAGCGTCAGGCAAAGTATCACGACAGAACCGTTGGTAATGGGAAGCTGCTGGTGCAGGTCCCCGGCGACGAGGTCATAAGGCCTTACAAAACCCGCCTCTTTCAGCTTCAAGTCGCATTTGTCGAGCATTTCCTGCGACTCGTCGATGCCGATAAACCGGATGTCCGAGGGAATGAGCTGGTCCAGACCAATCATGGTAGTACCGGTTGAACACCCCAGGTCGTACACGAATCCCCCTTCTTTCACATGGTCGGCAGCGATCTCGGCGAGCATCCGCTGCATTTCATTGTAATAGGGTACTGACCTGCTGACCATGTCGTCAAAGACGCTGACCACCTTCGTCCCGAATTTGAAGTCGGATACCTTCGTGATTTCATCCTTGAAGACCTGGTCTGAATTCTCATTTCCAAGGTTCTTCATAAGTTAAAGTTACAGTTAGATTGAGTTAGATTTTGGGGCGCGATTTGCGTTCGAGTCAAAAACCCTGTCCCAAATATCTGAACTTACACCGTAACCTTTACTAGCATCTGAATAATGATGTTGCATATGATGCTTTTTTAATTTCTTCCAGAATGCGGATTTGAAATTAGCATGATGCAACGCGTAATGGCTCATATCATAAAAAAGATACCCCGCCATAAACCCCGAATAGAAGGCTGCCACATAGTATTCACTTAAAAAAACGGTGAACAGGAAGTAGAAGCCCGTCGCCAGCGGAATGCTCACCGAGGGTGGCATCACCAGTCTTTTGGCGTCGTTGGGGTAGTCATGATGCACGCCGTGGAAGATAAAATGGATACGCTCCATCAACTTGCCGCGGGGTGTAAAATGAAACACAAACCGGTGCATAAAGTATTCGGTGAATGTCCAGAAGAACAGTCCCGCGAATACTACGCCAACAAAAGTATACCAGGCCATCGCCCCCGGACCAAGCGCTTTCCAGGAGAAATAGGTGATAACCGGTACGAAAATAAAAAGGGGCACTGAGTAATGTACCTTCGAGAATGCTTCAAGGAAGCTGCTTTTAAACATCCTTGATGATTCCGTGGAATTGGAGACATAGTTCTTAGGCATGTCAGGATGGTTTTATTCGCTGAATAATCGTTTTACCGGTGGCGATCTCGGTGCCTTTCAACTCGATATAGAGCACATTCGGCGACCAGAACGTGCCGCCGTCGATGCGGATGAACACTCTTTTGAGAATGCACTCGCGCCGGTCTATGCTCGTGTACACATGGTATTCGTTGCGGTTGTCCCTGCGAAGGTAGAGCGGTAATTTGGAGTACGCTACCGACCGCAGTTCATAGCTTGCATTACCGATCGCCTTTGAATTGATACCGTATGCAAATTTACGCTGCAAATAATTTAAATCTTTCTTCACCCCGCCTTCCGGATACCTGATCCAGAATGTGTTAACGGGATTTTTCTCACTAAGTCTTCCCTGTTTGTCGACGTTAAGCTGATAACAAATTGTATTCGTATTCGGATCACGCTGAATGTAAAAAAGCAGATCGGGCACCTCGTTGGGGACCGGGAAATCGTCGGGGTCCGTGGCGGTCGTGCCGGCCTTTTTGCCGGTTAATCCTGCTGCATACGAAACAAGCGTCAGGCTGATCGCCATCAGAATGCTGAGTATGTATTTCATGACTTTGGTAAAAAAGGTACTATAACAAAATGGCCTGTGCGATCACTTCGCGGTCGCATTCGCCGTACTGCAACACTTCCTGCACGTTGTCGGCTTTGCCCGAGAACGGTCCGGAAGACTGGATTTTCAGGGTGGCCATCGCTGCCCCGAACTCCCCTGCTTCCTGCACGCCTGCGCCTTTGACGCGCTGGCTCAGGTAGCCGGCCATGTATGTATCCCCGCAGCCGGTAGCGTCCACGACGTCGGTGGGGCGGTAGGCCGGGATCTGGTAAAAATGATCATCCTTATAAATCAGTGAGCCTTTGCTGCCCAGGGTAATGATGACTTCTTTTACACCCAGATTGGCGAGATATTTCGCACCTTCGATGATGTCGCTCGTACCTGCCACCACTTCCATTTCGAATTCGTTGGCTTTGAGAATGTCGATGTAAGGCAATGCCTCTTTCTTGTCTTCCCAATCCTTGTACAGCACTTTCTGGTCTTTCACGTAACGCAGGTAACCCTGGATATCGAGGGAAACTTTGCCTTTCGCGGCCAGCGACTTGATCAGGTCTACGGTAATGTCGTCCGATAGCAAAGGTCCCAGGTGGAAATACCTGGCTTCGATGGCGGGCATTTGCGATACGGTGAACGGCGCTGCCTTATGCAGCACATTCTGCTCGCGGTGGTCCTGGTTGGCGCTGTAAATGTTTTCGAAATAGACTGTGTAGGGACTGTTCTGGGAAAATACTTCGATGTTCTCTTCCCGCAGGCCGGCAACGATATGGGCCTCCTTTTCAGCCAATGCCGTTACGAGCATATAGCGGACGTCGAACTGCCGCAGCGCCTTCGAAAAATAGAACGAAGTGCCTCCGGGCATATACTTGACAGACTGGGCAGTAACTACTTTATCCAAAGTGATATGCCCGATGGTACAAATGTCGTACATGGTACTTTTCATTTATTTTCACCCGGCATTTAAATGCCTGGCCAAAAGTTAATATTAGCCCAGGTTTTTAATGGTGTCAGCCACCTGGGCGAAATCTGTAATTTCCGCGTCGGCTACCGACGCGTGCGTTTTGGCTTCCTCTTCGAATCCCGCCACATTCAGCCAGATCGCCTTCGCGCCTGTCGCCTTTGCAGGCAGAATGTCTTTGGAATACGAATCGCCTACCGCCACGCATTCATGGGGAAGAAAGCCCTGCGCCTCTACGCCCAGCTGCCATATGGCGGGGTCGGGCTTCCGGACGCCGACCACTGCCGATTCGACGACAGACTGGAAATAATGCGCTATGCCAAATTCCTTTAAAACGCTGTTCAGGTTTCCGTAAAAGTTGGATACCATCACGAGGGGGTATTCGGCGGCCAGTTTTTCGAGAACGGGCGCGGCCTTTTCAACACTAGTGCGTGCGACGCGGTCACATTCGCGGGCGATGGCCTCGATGGCCTGGCCGTCCAGCTCGTATCCGTTTTCTTTCAGGTAGCCAAACTGCTGCTCTGCTTTGAGAAACAGCACATCATAAAACACATGATGCGGCTGGATGATCGGATGGATGGCCAATGCCCTCTCGCCAAACTTGTATGCACTCGCAAATGCTTCTTTGTCAACCTTTACCTGATTATTTTGATAAGCATCCCACAGCACATTGGCCCAATGCAAGCCATTGGTGTCGATTGTACCGCCATAATCAAATAATATTCCTTTAATCATTTTTCTATATCTGTTTCCAGGGATTGAAATCCCTGGCTGTTTGACAATGCTCCGTGCCTCCGGTACGCTTAGATCTTCCAGTGCCGGAGGCACGTCCGTCCCATCGCCCCGGATTTTAATCCAGGGAAGGAAGGATCAATTAATTAGTTTGATCTGACAGGAACTGGTTCCAGTTTTGGATCTGTATTGTCTATTTGATTGTCTTTTGTTTTTCTGTTAATCAAGGCCAATCCAATGATAATCCAGACTATCTCCCTGATCCTCAAAACCACTCCTATAAAAATCCCCTGCGCGGCGGGCAATCCTACACTTCTTAAAGCCAGCGCGAGGCCGCCTTCGCGGGTACCGAGCTGCATCGGGAAGAAGAAGATCAGGTTCGCGAAAAGCGACGAGCCGGAGCTCACGATCAGCGACTCCGCCAATGTCATTTCCATGCCGATGGCGTGGGCCGTGAAATAGATTTCCAGGCAGCCGATCACCCTGCCCGCAAATTCATAGAACAGCGAGGCATAGAATGCATTCCGGCGGTCGGAATACAGGACGCGGATCTGATCGTCTACCTCATACAGCGTTTCGGCATTCTTCAATGCGAACTCGCGGGCTTTATGTTTGATAAAAGGCACTTTTTCCAGCAAGCGGAACGTGCTTACCGTAAATCCTTTTTTATATACATTGATAAACCAATATCCCAGCACCAGCCCGACTACCAGCAATATCCCGCAACCAGCCAGCATGACATCGCTCAATGGAACCACCGCAACAATGAGTACAATGGACGCCAGCCAGAACAGCACGTGCGAAAACATGTGCATCAGACTGTACAGCAGCACCGAGGAAGTGGCCTTCTGGATGCCGAGCGTGGGTTTCAGCTCCATAATGCGGTATGGCTCTCCGCCCAGCGCCACGAATGGGGTAATGTAGTTGATCGCATAGCCCGAGATCGTCAACCGCAGGACGGCCCAGAACGACATGTTCGTTTCCGGCAATTGCGGCTCGCGGATGATCGCACGGAATGCAAGGGCATTCAGGATGTAAATCACCAGCCAGCTCCCGATCACCGGCGCGAACCAGATGCCCGTACGGTTGATATTCTCCCAAATCACAAGCAGCCCTGTGCCATAGATCATATAGCCCAGCGAAAAAATGCCGATTGCCATGAAAAGGGCCTTGTACAACTTGCTACCCATTGTATTTGCCGGAGGTTATCTCCTTGTAAAAATGATTGCTCACCTGCTCCTGCTTCACGATCATGTAGATCAGGATCGGGTTGAGAACGAAAATGTCGAAAAAGAAATAGATCCACGACTGGTCGAGGAACAGCCAGAGGAAGAGGAATATCACCCGTGTGTTGAACTGCACGATATTGGTATACTTCATCAAAGGCTTATTCTGCGCGCGGAAGTCGGTAATGAGCCTCGCAGGCAGGCCGTTCTGATACTTTTCCTTCACCACGGCCAGCAGTTTTTGCAGCTTAGGCGAAAAGAATTCCTGCTCTTTGGTATAATTCAAATAGAGCCGCGCCACGATTTTCATGCCAAACTGCCGCGTCCAGCTCATTTCATCGTATTCCTTTTGCAAATCGCGGCTGTTGTCGAGCTCGCTGCCGTTGGTGCCTTTGATGAAAAACAAATGCACGTTGCGGTAGTAATCCGCCATCGCCGACTGGATCATATGCGACACGCCCGCTACCACGCCCGGCACCCAAATCCACGCCGTCCAGCCCTCTTCCATACTGCGCAAACAGATCGCGATGTGAATGGCGATGAACCAGAAGTCACCGGCGACACCGTCGAGAATGCGGCCGAAGCGGCTTTTGTCGTTCGTCATGCGCGCGAGCTGGCCGTCGGCGCTGTCGAGCGAGTTGGCGAACATGAGCGACAGCATTCCGAGCACATTAATCCAGAGCTGCTGCGGGTAGAACAATATCCCCGCGGCCACCCCGAAGAAAATGCTGATGATCGTCACCGGGTTCGGGCGAAGGCCTACTTTGGCGCAAAACAATGCGATTTGGTAGCCGATCGGCCGGTAAAACCAGATATCGATCTTTTCCTCGGTATCGTTCGATTTCAACGAGTTTTCGAATGCCGAGGTCTTTTCAGGTTCTTCTGCCAATGGGCGGGGTGTGGTGGTTGTCTCCATTAATTGTTGTTCAAAAATCTTTCGTAAAGCCGGCCGGCAATGTGCCCGGCCGCCTGGTCACGGCACGGTGCGAAACTGGGCCAGTCGTTCAGGTCGATGATGCGGAAATCGCCGTCCTTCCCGATAATGGCATCGCCCCCGTAAATATCGATCCCCACTACCCCTGCCGCTTCATTCGCCGTGTTCTGCAAACCTTCCGCGCTGAACGGGTAATACACCGAGTTGCCGTTGATCTGCTGGTATTCCGCATATTTGTGGTGATTAGCATCGTACGGGTAGAACCAGAAAAAGAAATCCGTGCCCCTTACCCCGTAAAACTTCACCAGATCACCTACCAAATGCTGCGAGATCACCGCGTCGGGAATCTCGCGCAATGCGTACTCCCGCAAAATCTCCTTGGCTTCCTCGCGCGATGCGGCAAAAGACACATCTTCCTTATGGATGGCGTGGAAATCGCCGCGTTTGATCCAGTAACCCTTTCCTTTTATTTTGTCAAAAACTTCATCTCCCTGGTAATCGGTCGGTACGATGTAGCTATCCGCGACCGGGATATGGGCATTGTTCAATGCATTGGTCAGGTTGGTGCGGAAGCAGTTTTCGATGCCGAATGCAGAGTTCAAAACCTGCGTGCCGTTCCTTTCCAGTTCCTGTAACCGGGCCACGACCTGCTTTTGGCGTGCCATGGTAAAAATCTTGTCGTAATCCACTGTTTCCATCGCCAGGAACTCATCTTCGCAACAGATGGTAATGCGGCATCCCAGTTTTTCCAGCTCTTTGGCCGTCTGGGAAAAAATAGCATCGTCGTTCCCGATATGGTTGGGCGAAAACTTTTTGTTTCGGTGCACGCCCAGAATTTTCAATTCGTTCATCTATGGTGTTGACCGGCAAAACGCCCCGGTCTGTTAGTAAAAAATTGGTGTCAGTTCAGTGTGTGCTTGTGCTAGCAGACCGCCTCGCCGCTCAAAAACAGCTCCGCCGTCTGGATATCGCTCACATGGTCCACGTCCACGATCTTGGTAAATGGATATGCTTTCAAATGCAAGCCATCCGTCACGAGCTGCCGCTGGAAGTTCCGCATCCGGCTCACGCCGTTTTCCACCGCCACATTCACGATGTCGATCGCTTTCCTCCTGAGACAATAAATCCCGCCTGAAACAAACGGGGTGTCGGTGCTATTCTCATCGGTGAATGCGGTAATGCGATCGTCGTCGTCAACTGCCACGTAAAGAGGACTTTCGTCGTCAATGAATGCCGTCACGGCCATTTGCCCTTCCAAATCCTTGCTTTCGGCGAATTCGGAAATGAATGCGCTGAATTCCTCTTCCCGGAAAACGGTATCGGTCGTGGTAAGGCAAACTTCGCTTAACCCCGGTTCGCTTTTGAACAGCTCGTACACGCTGTGCAGCGAGCTCGGCGTCGATTTCTTCACGATCTGAATGGGCAGGTTTTCGCTCAGGCCCATCAAATGCATTTCCAGCAATGGTGATTCTTCGTTGATGATCACCAGGATCTTCTCCGCATTATTCCGAATGAAAATCCCGATCAGCCGGTCGATCAGCATTTCGCCATGCAGGCTTACCATTGGTTTGGGAAGTGTAAAACCTTCCTTAGCCAGTCGTGAACCCTCTCCTGCTGCTATGATTGCGTAATTCATGTCAATGTCTGTGTTAAACTAAAAATCCAGTCTGAACCGCGCCCGGATGCCCCATTCGGCCACATTCGGATTGTCGAGGTAAGTGAAACGTTTTACCAGGTCTACGCGCAACAGTTTGAAAATATTGGCGATCCCAACCGAACCTTCGATATAAGGCTCGCGCGACAACGTGTACGTGATCGGCCGGCCCTGGTCGTCGGTCGCGAAGCGGTACAGCGACGGGTTGAATGCCGGGTTGTTCTCATCGCGCAAGCCGCCCATTAAGCCTTTGAAACTCAAAACTTCACGAAGTTTCAGGCGTTTCAGCAATGGTATCTTATTGAAAATAAACCCATTGAGATAATACTGCACGTCCAGGCTCGCGTAGTGGTCGCTCGCGAATTCCAGGAAGTTCATGAGGTTGTATGAATTCAGCTGGTAAGCGTAGGTCTGGTTGGCGCGGTGAATCGTCAGCAGCGGAAACACGATTTGTTTACCAAAAATATAACCGCCTTCCGCCGTTATGTCCGCAAAGCCGAATTGCGACAGGTAAAAGCGTTTCTGAATGTTCAGCGCCAGGTTATGGTAGTTGTTCTCGCCTTCGAACACGCCTTTCAGACCTGCATTGTAGCGCAGCGTGAAAATCGGGTACTTGTTGATGATCGGCGTACGGTACAATTTGCCCTGGTAATACTGCTCGTGCGGTGCATAACGCAGCTCGATGTTTGCTTCGGTGTTATTCAATGTGAACGCGTTTTCGAGTTCGCCCCCTTCGTTCAGGCGCTCGTAACGGAGCACGCCCGCAGGGGTTTGCTTCCATTGGGTAAACCCGATTTTGTAGGAAAAGCGGCTTTCGAACTCGCGGACGTATTCCAGCTTGTAAATGTCGTTGTACAGCCAGCGGTTGTTATCCCCACGCTTGAACGACAACAGGAAGTTATCCTCCTGTACAAATTGCAATTCCTGGCCCGGGATCTTGGTGTCGCGCTGGAAACTCGCCCGGATGTAATGCAGCGGGAAGTGGTACACCGATTTGTTATTAAATGAATAGGTACCGCTCAAAAAGTACTTCCATTTCCGGTCTTTGAAACCATAAGCCGCGTAGGTTTCGAAATACACCCGCTTGCTCAAATCGGTCGTAGTACGGCCGCCGAACCGGAGGCGGAAACCTTCGACGGGGTTGAAGCTGTAAAATGTATTCACCGGGCCTACTTCTACGGCGCCGAACGATTTGTAGCCCGAGAGGAAGAGCGTCGCAATGTCCATCGTCCGCTTGAAAGACGGGATCGTTTGCAGCGTGTCGATATTATGGTAAATGTCCTGCTCGGTGCGTTCCAGGGGGATATGCCGCGCACTGGCCCAGAACGACTCCCCGGTTTTGACCTCCGGATTATACACGATCTCTTCTCCCGGACCGCGGTAAGTGCTGTCTGGCTGGGCCTTATTAATGGTATAATCCTTAAAATTCACCGTCCGCTGACCATACAACCCACCGTTCTTTTCGCCTAATGCGAACTCCATGGCGAGGGTCGATTTGTTCATGAAATAGCGGCCGTCGGCGCCTTTCTCAAATTCCAGGCGTGCTTCGAGGTCACGCATGAAGTTGAGGTTAATGTCCTTGTTGACGGTCAGGTAGGCGTTCTGCACACCGTATTTACCGTCGAGGGTAACGAAGAGTTTCCCTTCAAAAAGCATATCCGTTTTGTTCCGCGGAACGAAGCCCAGCTCTATCAGCCACGGCGTGCTCGTCTTCACGGTGTCCCGGATGAAGAATTTATAGAATGTCGGTGCGGCGTTCGCGATCGGGCTTAGCAGCAGGTTGGTGGCAATGGAAATATCGTTGTCATAAATGTTGATATCTTCATACAACCGGTTGAAATAGGCGCTCAAACCATCGTTATCGACAAACTTCGCGTCGAATTCCGCGCGGCGGTTCGCCAGTACGTATTGTTTCTTGTTGTAGGGGCTTTTGCGGAAATATACTTTCGAGAGTTTTTCCTGAATGTAGGCCGGCAGCATATTCTTGCCGCCCATCGAAGCCGAATCCTGGCTTTTAAACAAAAACTGGTAATTCCTGAAAATACGCTTCTCCTTGAACTGGTCGGAAAGATTGCTCAATGCGAGCGAGATCTTCTCGTATTGCTCGTATTCCAGGTAGTCGTTGCTGGAAGGCTTGTTTTCGTCTTTGTGCGCGATCACCTCGCGGATCAGCTGCACAGCAGGATTGTCCTTGTTGCGGTAACGCGCCTTCGTTTTCACGGTCACCTCTTTCAGCATCGAGGCGTCCACGGCCATTTTCACGTCGATCGTCTGGCTCACGCCCGGCTTGATCGGCTTTTCAATGGCCATATACCCTACGTAGGTAAATTTGATCGTGGCGTGGTCCTCGCGCAAAGTAAGCGCGTAGCGGCCTTCCGCGTCGGAAGCGGTCCCCATCGTTGTTCCCGGGATCAGGATCGACACGAACGGCAGGGTTTCACCTGTCCGGGCGTCGGTAACGGTACCTTTTATCGTGGTAGTATTCTGCGCTATGGCCAGACCCGCGCCGATCTGCACAAGGCTGATCACCAGGAGTAATTGTAACCATATCGACTTGCTGATTGCTTTCATGTTGGAACGTTCGAACGTGTTTTGGCTGCCCTCTGCTTGTGTTCAGTCATGTACGCTGCATACTTACCGCCGGATGTGAAGCCGGCGACAGCGCATGATCAAGCGGGTTAGATAGTTAAAGCCACTTATTCTCCTTATACCAGGTCAATGTTTCTGCCAGGCCTCGGTGCAGATTATATTGCGGTTGGTAGTGCAGGCGACTTCGGGCCGCATCTATGCTACAGATCCAGTTAGGGGCGGTGAGTTCTTTTAGTTTTTCTTGGTTTAAAACCGGTGTTGTTGATGAATTTGCATAAACAAGATCCAGGAACCGGGCAATCGTTTCGACGAGCACCAGCGGCAGATGCGTGCGGAAAATGTGCTTCCCGCTGATCTCCCTGAACTGGTCTGCCAATGCGTAACGGTCGTATGCCTGTCCGTCCGAGATATTGTAAACCGTCATTTCCTTCTCCGTTTCCCTCAATGCGGCCATGGTAGCCGTCACGAGGTCTGTTACATATACGAAACTCAACCGTTGCGGTCCTTTGCCAATGTAGGCATCGAGGCCTTTGCTGAGTGTCTTAAAAAGGACGAACAAGTCCTTTTCGCCGGGGCCATACACTGCTGTCGGGCGGATAATGCTCAGCGGCAGGCCATTTACTTGTTTCAGGTATTGCTCGGCCAGCAGCTTGCTTCTTCCGTAATCCGTCACCGGAACAGGCAAGGTTTCTTCCGTAATCGGCTGGGCCGCATGGTACGCCGCGGGGCCTAATGCCGCGAGGCTACTCAAAAACACGAACCGCTTCAACGGAATATCCGCGGCTATCGCGGCCTGCGCCAGGTTCAGCGCGTATTCCGCATTCACCGTATTATAGGCGGCGGCGGTTTTGGCTTTGGTCACTCCCGCCGCGTGGATGATATAGGAATATCCCCCATCTTCCAGCAGCTTCGTCAATTTATCTTTTGAAGTAAAATCCGCATTCACATACACCAGGTCCTTTGGGTCGGCATTCAGCTTTTTAAGGAACCCCAGGTCGCTGCTCGGCCTCACCGCCGCATGGATCTCCATGCCTGCTTCGAGTGCCGCCGCTACCAGGTGGTAACCTATAAATCCGCTGGCCCCGGTGATGAATACTTTTTCCTTCATATCGGTTTCTCAAACAATCTGTACCGTTTGTACAGCTTCCCGTTGATCTGCTCGATGGCGTGGTTCATCAGATAATTATCTTCGAGCATCCACGAGCATTCCCCGCCGGTCACTTTGGTGCCGTAGGTGTTCTTGATAATACGGCCATATAAACAGGCTTCGATACCCATTTTCCGGTACCCGTCGATCACCCCGAGCGTGAGCACGCGGATGCGTGTGATGTTCTTTTTGCCAAACAGCAATTTGAAAATCCCGGTAGGCAACAAACGTCCGCGCTTGATTTTGATCAGAATCTGGTTGATATCCGGAATACCGAGTATAAATCCGACCAGTTCGTTATCTTTTTCAGCGACCAGGCAGTACCTCGGATCAAGGATCATTTTCAGGTCTTTGGCCAGGTATTCAAATTCCGCCTCGGTTGTCGGTACAAAACCCAGGTTCTTGTCCCAGGCCTTGTTGTACACTTCCCGGATCTTCACAACCTCGTTTTTGAAGTCTTTCAGATTCACCTGCCGGATGGTGATACCGCTCCGCTGAAGCCTCCCTTCCAATGCGTCGATCATCCGTACCGATTTGTCATTCGAATCCGCCACATTGATTTCGTAGGCCAGCAAATCGGTTTTCTTCGTCAAACCGGCCTTTTCCAGCAATGGCAGATAGTACGGCGCATTGTAGGGCATCATGGCCATCGGCGGGCGGTCATACCCTTCGATCAGCAGCCCGCAGGTTTCGTTGGTCGACAAATTGACCGGCCCTACGAGCGTGTCTGCCCCTTTTTGCTTTACCCAGGCAGTGGCTTCCTTCAAAAGCGCATCCACCACCTGCTGGTCATTTACCGTATCGAAAAAGCCGAAAAAGCCGTCCTTCCGATTGGTAAATTCGTTATGGTTCGTATTATAAATCGCCGCTATCCTTCCGTTCACTTTCTCCCCATCGTAGGAAAGAAACAATTTCACCTCCGAATGCTCGTGAAACGGGTGCTTACCCGGTGAGAGCATGTCTTTTTGAGCAATGAACAATTCCGGTACATAATTCGGATCGTGCTGATACAGATCATGCGGAAAATCAATGAACTTGCCCAATTCCTTCGGAGAGCTTACGGGGGCTATGCGGGTCATAGTCTTTGTCTTTCGATAATTGCGTCAGGACAAACCTCACGGTAAATGCGGGACATTTTATCCACTGCCTCCTCGATCTGGCTGAATGTATGCGTAGCCATCAGCGAGAAACGGATCAGCGATTGTTCCGGGCGTACACCTGGTGAAACCACCGGGTTCACGAAAATCCCCTCGTCCTGCAATCTGCGTGTCATGATGAAAGTCTTCTCGTTGTCGCGGATATACAGCGGCAGGATCGGGCTTTCCGTTGCGCCCAGGTCGAAACCGTTTACGAGCAGCAACTCTTTGGCGTATCTTGTATTGGCCCAAAGACGCTCCATGTGGTGCGGCTCGGTTTCGATGATATCCAAAGCGGCCAATGTACTTCCTACGGATGCGGGCGTCATGCTCGCGCTGAACATGAGCGAACGCGCGCGGTGTTTCAGGTAATCGATCGTGGCGGCATCGCCGGCGATGAACCCGCCCAGGGAAGCCAGCGATTTGCTGAATGTTCCCATAATGAGATCGGTCGTTTCGGTCAGGCCGAAATAGGAAGCAGTTCCCGCTCCTTTATCACCAATCACCCCAAGACTGTGCGCGTCGTCCACGAGCACGGTCGCATCAAATTCCTGTGCGATGGCATTCAGTTCAGGGAGTTTGACAATATCCCCTTCCATACTAAAAATACCGTCGGTCGCGATCAGTTTCACGGCTTCCTCAGGCAGCAGGGCCAGCTTTTTGCGCAGGTCCTCCATGTCGTTGTGCTTGTACTTGATCACTTTCGAGAACGACAGGCGGCTTCCGTCTATAATGGAAGCGTGATCGCTTTCGTCGAGGATCAGGTAGTCGTTACGACCTGTGAGGCACGACAATGCGCCGAGGTTGGCCTGGTAACCGGTGCTGAACAGCACCGCGCCTTCTTTGCCTACATATTTGGCCAGGCGGCGTTCCAGTTCTTCGTGGATGTCGAGGGTCCCGTTCAGGAAGCGCGAACCGGCGCAGCCTGTTCCATATTTCTGCGCTGCTTTCTGCGACGCTTCGATGATGTAAGGATGGGATGTTAAACCCAGATAGGAGTTGGACCCGAACATCAGGACCGGCTTCCCGTTAATGATAACCTCTGTGTCCTGTCCGGACTCGATCGGTCTGAAAAAAGGATATACACCTTTTGCTCTTGCAATCGCCGGGTCTTTGAATTCAGCGATGCGATTATTTAAGATTTTACCCATAGATAATTTGTGTCAGAATCAACAGCTTGTTTTAGTGGGGTGCCTACCGGCATCAGGCTGCGGCCTGATAGAGACATCAGGCAAGTCAGTTGGTATTGTAGCTTTTATTTCCCATGTTTCGTACAATTAGATCGTGAGTCTGGATATTGATTTTTTCGCTTGTTGACCCGTCATCTATTGCCTTTGAATAATCAGTTTCTACCATTGAGAAACTACTATTTTGATTCGGCAATAATTCGGGTTAAGAGGTAAACCCAATACCGGGCGGACTAGTTCATTAAAATACCCGTTCATTTTGTATTTTTCGGGTAAAAAGAAAAAAAATGTTTTGTCCCGTTTCCGTGCCCGGACCTGTAACCACCAAGCTCTGACCGACTTTGCGTTTGCAGGACGAATTTAAAGTAGCCGGACAAAACATTAATTTTTTCATGTTACCAGACTCAGTTTCCTTAAAATTCTTCCGCTACAACGCTTTCCTGCACCCTGCCGGACTTCGTGCGCCAGGTATTCCATTTTTCACCGAGGCGGTCTACCAAATAGTATGCCATCGGCACGAGGTAGATCGTGAGGAGCATCGAGCTCGTCAAACCGCCGATCAGCACCCAGGCCAGCGAGTTCTTCCATTCAGCCCCGGCACCCGTCGCCGTAGCGATCGGCACCATCCCGATCACCATCGCGATGGTCGTCATCAGGATCGGCCGGAGACGCTCTTCGCCGGCAATAAGGATCGCCTTGCGGAACGGTACCCCGTCGGCTTTTTGCTGGTTGGCGAAGTCGACGATCAGGATCGCATTCTTGACCACCAGGCCGATCAGCATCAGCATCCCGAGCATCGCGAATATCCCGATGTTCGACGAGGATAATGCCAGCGCGAGCAACGCCCCGATCACCGCTACCGGGATCGAGAAAAGCACCACGAACGGATACACAAAGCTGTCGTAGAGCAATACCATGATGAAATACACCAGCATGAGCCCCGCCAGCATCGCCAGCCCGAGTGAACCGAAGCCTTCGCTCTGGTTCTTCGCGTCGCCGCCCCAGGTGAGTATAATGTCGTCCGGGAGCGGATTTTCCTTTAAACCGGCCTGAATATTACTCACCAAAGTTCCCGATCCAATCCCTAATGTATTGGCGGTGACTGTGACGGATGAACGACGGTTCTTGCGCTCTACAATACTTGGGCCATTGCTCAGTGTTACATCGGCAAATTGTGCCAGCTGCACGGGCTGCTTGGCCAGCGGGCTGTAAAATGTGATCGCCTTTACGTCTTCAGGGTTTTTGCGGTCGAATGCATCCAGCATAATGCGGATATCGTAATCTTCTCCCCCGTCGCGGAATTTGGAGTCGTCGTTCCCGGCAAATGCGTTCTGCATCGTCGCGCCCACCGTTTGAATGTCCAGGCCGAGTTTTGCCATTTTTTCACGGTCGATATCCACGCGCACTTCGGGGTTACCTGCTTCTACGGACACATTCACGTCATTCGCGCCGGGTGTCTTCCGGAGGCGGTTCGCGAGGTCGTTGGCGGCTGCGAGGATTTTGTCGAGATTGTCGCCGCTAAGGAATACCTCGATGGGCGCCGTGCCCGAGTTCACCATCCCGATAGCTGCCGAGTTGAATTCGACGCCTGCGAATTTTTGTTCCAGCTCCTTGCGTACCGAAAGCATATAATCTTCCGTCGGCTGTGCATTCTTCCGTTCTTCCACGGGAATGAGTTCTACGGTCAATTCGGTACGGTTGGTTTCGCCCCGGCCCGAGCTGTTCAGGCCCGTGCTGGCGCCGCCCACGTTCGCGAAAATCGTTTTCACTTCCGGTTTTTTACGTAAATAGTCTTCGATGCTCCGCGCCGTCAGGTTGTTCTGCTGCAACGAGGCACTTTTGTCGAGCTTCATGGTGAGCAGGAATTTACCCTGATCCCCCTCGGCTACAAACTCCGATCCGATAATGCCCAGGCCCATTACCCAGCCCGTCATGACGACGATCGCCACCAGTATCCCCGAGAATGCCAGTTTGTGCCCCAGCACCCATTCCAGGGAGCCGTGGTACCATTTTGTGATTGCCGTCAAACCTTTTTCAAACCAGATCAGGAATGCCTGCGCCGGACTTTTAGGGTCAAGGTGTTCGACCTTCGCCATTTTGGACGTCATCCAGGGAGTTAATGTAAAACTCACGAGCAAACTGACCATCGTGGCAAATGCGACCGTGAGCGAAAACTGTCGCAGCAAGTCGGCAATCACCGAGTTCACCATCGTAATAGGCACGAAAACGACCACGATCACGAGCGTAATGGCCAATGCGGCGAAACCGATTTCTGTGACACCGTCCACCGTCGCGCGCCAGCGGTCCTTACCCATTTCCAAATGCCGCTGGATGTTTTCCAGGATCACAATGGAGTCGTCGACAAGGATACCAATCACGAGCGAGAGCGCGAGGAGTGTCATCAGGTTGAGCGAATAGCCCATAACGTACATAAACAGGAATGCGGCAATGAGCGACGCCGGTACCGACACCATGACGATGAATGCATTCCGGAAGCTGTGCAGGAAGAGCAGCATTACCACGGCCACGAGGATTACCGCAATCACCAAATCGTGCGTCACCGCTTCCACAGATTCCAGCGTGAATATCGAACTGTCGTACGCGATCGCAAATTTGATATGGTCCTTTGCATTGGCTTTCTCAATCGAAGCCAGTTTCTGCTGGACGATCTTACTGATCTCGACGGCATTCGCGTCGGACTGTTTTTTGATAAACAAACCAATACCATTCACGCCGTTGTACCGGCTGATGCTCTCGGCGTCGGTCAGGCCGTCGGTGATTTCGGCCACATCCCCCACGCGGATGGAGCTGCCGGTGACCGGCGAGGCGATCACCAGGTTACGGATATCGTCCAGCGAGGCAAATTTACCCGCCAGCCGCAGCGTCATGTTTTCGGACGTGTTTTTCACTTTCCCGGTCGGGAAATCGAGGTTCGCCTGGTTGATAGCCTGGGTTACCTGCAAAAGCGACAAACCGTAGAACCGGAGTTTATCATTATTGACATTAATACGGATCTCGCGCTGGTCGCCGCCGGTCATCGTAATCTCGGCCACGCCTTCGATCTGCTGCAACATGGGCAGGTACTTGTCTTCCACCTGCTGGTAAAAAACTTCATTAGGCAGGCTCGAAGTCGCCAGGAGCTGCATAATAGGCTGGTCACTCGGCGAAATCTTGGACAACGACGGCGTTTCCGCATCGTCGGGCAGGTCGCTCAGCATATTGTTCACATCGCGCTGCGCGTCTTCCAATGCCTTGTCAATGTCGGTACCGGCTTTAAACTGCACGATCACGAGCGACGCGCTCTCCATCGACTTGGAAGTCACGTCTTCAATATTATCCAGGCCGGACACCGCATCCTCGATCTTCTTGCTGACCTCCGCCTCTACCTCCGTGGGCGCCGCGCCTGGATATAATGTTGTAATGGTAATGGTGGGAACCGAAAACTCCGGCAGCAGCACATAGCTGAGCTGGTTATAGGAAGCCAAACCGCCGATGAACAGGATCGCGAACAGCACGATGATCATCGAAGGGCGCTTCAATATGGTTTCAATGAATTTCATGAGTTTGTTGATGAAGTGTTACTGCGCTACTACCGATGTGCCGTCCTGCAAATTGATCTGCCCGCTGGTCACGACGCGGTCGCCGGCTTTGAGGCCTTTCGTGATCTCGTAATATTCGTTGGTCGTCGAGCCGATGGCCACGTCGCGCAATGCGGCCTTGCCATTTTCGACGACATACAATTGCGGCTGCTTCGCTGAACCCATGATGGCCTGGCGCGGTACCGCCAGTGCCTCGCCTTTCACTTTCGAAGCGCTTGCAATGGAGCCGTACATGCCTGCTTTCAATGGGTTGGCAGTTGAATTCTGCACGGTAATTTCCACCGGGTAGTTATGCGCCTCGTCGCCCTGCGCGGCCACCATCGTCACACGGCCGCTGAAATTCGCGTGCGGGTACACATCCGTATGCACGGGAATGCTTTTCCCGTTTTTAAACTCGTTCACCGATTTCTCAGGGATATTGACCACGAGTTTCAGCGAAGAAATATCGGTAATCTCGGCGATCGGCGTTCCCTGACTTACTACCGAGCCTTTTTCCACCATTTTGGCCGTGATAATGCCGCCGAATGGCGCGATAATGCTCGTAGTTTTAATCTGTTTGTTCAATTGTTTGATCTGGGCCTGCGTGCTGCGAATGCTCAGCTGCGTACGCTCGACATTCACTGCCGGTACCGCGTCGCCTTTGACCAATGCTTCGTAACGTTTCAAGTCGTTTTGGTAACCTTCCAATGTTACTTGTAATGCTTCCACCTGGTAATGCAGTTGCTCGTCGTCGATCTTCGCGATCAGCTGCCCGGCCGCTACGTACTGGCCTACTTCCACATTCAGTTTCACGATCTCGCCGCCGGCCTGCGGGCGGATTTCCACTTTGCGATTTGGATTAAAAGATCCCAGGAAGCCCGATTCCTGCGACAAATCGCGCACTTCCGCTACCGCTACCTTCACCCCCACTTTCGGGTCAGGATCGGGGATGTATACTTTCTGCTCCGTTTTTTCCTTGTTGCTCAGCAACTTCGCCGCCGTAAGCCCCAGCGCGGCAATGATTCCCAGGAAGATGAATAGTCGTTTCATAATGGTTATGGTGTTGAAAAGTGTTGTCGGAAATGGTCAGGGGTGGTCATTGGTTGTCAGGAGTGGTCAGGCATTGTCAAGTGTTGTCAGGCATTGTCAAGTGTGGTCAGGCATTGTCAAGTGTCGTCAGGCATTGTCAAGTGTGGTCAGGCATTGTCATATGCGGTCAGGTATTGGAGTGAAAACGATAAGTAACTACACCGGACCACGAATGACTACACCTGACAATACCTGACTTACTTGTTTTTAGTTGTTGATGAATATGGCAAGATTGATGAAGTATAACGTTATTTCTGAACCAGTTGCCCGGTTGCTTTTTTCCATTCCAGCTCGGCTTTCAGGAGTTGGACGAGCGAGGTGAGGTAGTTGCTCTGGGCGTCGAGGAGGCTGTTTTCTGCCTGGATCACGTCCGTAAGCGAGACGGTACCTTCCTTGAATTGCAGCTGGATCTGCTTGTAAACCTTTTCGGCCAATGCTACCTGGTCCTTCCGCGCACTAATGTTCTTCTGCTCCACGCCAAACTTGTTCCGCGCATTGTTTTCTTCCATTTGAATGGCTTCCTTCACCTGTTTCAGCTGGACATCGAGCTTCTGCTTGTCGATCATATTCTGACTGCGTTTCGCCCTTCGCGCCAGGCCGTCGAAGACATTCCAGTTGAGCTGCAAACCCGCCCAGTAACCCGGCACATCCTGAAACGTGGAGTTCTCGCCGCCTTGCGCATAGAAGGCCATATTCGCCACCCCGTAGGCATTTACCGTAGGAATAACTCCCGACCGTATATTCCTGTCCTGCAATTCGTTAAGATCCTTTTGCTTTTGCAGCAATGCCACATCCGTGCGCCGCGTTTTGTCCCAATCGGCGTAGACAGGCAGCGCCACATCTCTAACGCTTAATGATATACGTACCGAATCGGTTTGCGGAATGCCCGCGTAGTATTTCAACAGGTTAACCAACTGATTATAATTGTCTTTCAAAGTAGCCTGCTGCGTTTCGGTGCTCGTTTTGTTGATCAATATCCTGTCCACATCCACGCGCTGGCCCAGTTTGTTCTGGTAAAGGAGGTCCGAAACCTTGTAAAGCCTATCCAGGGAAATGAGGTTACTATCCAGAAACGCCATTTGCTGCGACACCGTCACGAGGCTGTAATAGGCGTCGGTCACGCTGTATGCAACATCCTCCTTTGTTTTCGTCGTGCTGAGCGAGGTCAGCTCGCGGTTCAGGCCGGCGGCTTTCAAGGCATATTTCAGCGACGGATTGTACAGTGCCTGCGTCACCTGCGCTGTCGTGGACAAATTATACGGCAACCCGAATGCGAGTGTGGTAAACTGTCCCTCCGGCCCGCCGAACGCGCTTGCAGGCACTACCTGGCCGGGAATTTTGAAATACCGCTTATAATCGCCCGACACATTCAGCGTCGGCAGCATGCCTGCTTTCACCTCGCTGAGCTGCGCATTCACCCGGGCCTCGTCGAGCCGTGCCGCCTGCACGCTGAAATCGTTTTTCATGGCCAGATCGAGCAATTGATTAAGGTCGTATTCCTGCGCCTGTGCTCGCTGAAAAAGCATGAGGCATAGCAATCCCGTGACATGGAACAGGTGTTTCATGGCTTGAACAAATGTTTATTTTAAATGTTTGTTTAATGAAGCGGCAAAAAAAAATGACTATCCGATCACGAGGTAGTTGCACACCATTGCCTTAATGTGCTCTTTCTGCTCCTGTGCGTAGTTTGCAAACTCCGCGTCGCTCATCTGGAACAGTTCCTTGTGAATTTCTCTGCCCATGAAAATGAATTCCACCCCGCATTTGATCAACGGAAGGATGTTTTCGAGCTGCATCGGCCGCAATGTGCCGTTCGCTACGCCTTCTTCCAGCTGCTTTTTGAGGTAGGTCTCGCGAACCTGCCGGAAAATCGACATATCCGGAAACAACCGCTGCGGCGACTTGTGGATTTCGTTCATGATGAAAATGATGAGATCCGGCTCTCTTTTCATCATCTCGAAGTCATGATCGATGAGCTCCGAGATCTTGGCTTTTATATCAATATCCTTGTTCAGGATGGCGAGCATGTTCTGGAAATACTCTTCCAGCACATCTTTGAAAATTTCAAGAAACAACTTCTCCTTGCTTCTGAAATAGTAGTTGGTCAACGCAATATTCATATCGGCCTCCTTGGCGATATCACGCGAGGTAGTGCCGTCAAACCCCTTTTTCAGAAAAACACGCTTCGCCGCTTCCCTTATCTTATCCTCACTTTTTTCTGAAACGCACTTCACGGTGTGTTAGGTTTTGTTAATGATTGCAGCTGCCTGTTGAATCAACGGTTCAAAGTTGAACAATTGAAATAACAATGCCAAATGTTTTAAATGATAAATTTAAACAAGCATTTAAAATATACATTTGAAACTAATATTTATCGGATTTGTGCAAATTCGGAGCTGCGGTCCTATTTCAGCATATTCCACTCCGCCACGCGGTCGCCCTGCTTTTCGACGAGCCACACACGGCTTCCCTTGAAGCTTTTCAGGTACTTTTTACTCTTTTCGATCCCGGCCACGCTAAATGCAGTGGCTAAGGCATCTGCTACCGTGCCGTCCGGCGAAATGACCGTCGTGCGCACGTGAAAAAGCAGGCCGATGCCGGTTTTCGGGTCGACGATGTGCGAATACCGCACGCCATTGTGCTCCATGTAGCGGTAGGTGGGCCCGGAGGTCGCCAGCGATACGTTCGAGAGCTGCATCGCCTTGAGCGAATCGCTGCCGTTGGAGACATTGATATTCCAGCCTGCGGTACCCGGAGGCGGGTTGGTAAGCACGATTTTACCACCCGCGTCCATCATCGCCGAAGTAATGCCGAGCTTCCTGACCTCCTTAATGGCCTCTTCGGCCGCATAGCCCTTGCCCAAACCGCCGATGTCCAGCCGCATTCCTTTTTGCGTGAGCAGTATGCTTTGTGTTTTGGCATTCATTTTCAGCTTCGCGTAACCCGTGCGGGCCAGCGTTTCCCGGATTTCTTCTTCGGGCGGAAATATGCCTTTGCGCGTGGCATGGCGCCACATTTGCACGACCGGGCCCAGGGTAGCATCGAAAACGCCGCCGGTTTTGGCGCTGATATCCTGCGAAACGGCCAGTATATCGAACAAATCCTTGCTCACTTTCACCCATTGCCCGCTCCCCGACGTCGCCGAGAGGCGGTTGATTTCACTGCCGTCGCGGTAGTCGCTCATGATCTCGTTCAGTTGCTCCACCCTTTTGAATGCATTGTCGGCGGCCACTTTGGCCACCGAATCGTTCGGGGCGTACAGCACCAGCTTGAACGGCGAGCCCATCATGCCTTTCTCGTACGTGTAGCGCTTGTCCTGTGCGCGGACAGGCAGGAATGATAAAGCGAGGCAGCAGCAAAGGAAAGTTCGGGCGGTATTTGAAAATGAGGTCATTGCAAAATTACATGGGTAATCGGGCGGCAAATTACGCGATTGCCGGCAAACGAGAGGCAGCGTTTCCGACATTATTTGTGATGATAATTATAAACACAACGAGGGTACGGACATCCCGTCCATACCCTCGCCGCTTCCGGAAGTCATATATTTAGTATTCGCTATACTCGTCTATCAAACTATTGTCCTCAGCGTGATGATGATGTGCATTAATAACATCTTTGATCATTCCTGCACCTATAAACGGCAGGGAAACGACAGTCGAAATAATCATTGCGAAAAACATAATAGTTGCAAAAAATAACTTCCCGGAATATCCAACTACGTTCGATAAGAAGTTCATACTAATGCAATTATTTATATAATAAATTTCACTATTAAAGTTAGGCAAATAACCGTGCCACTCCAATAAAATGTGCTTACTTTTGGATGCAATTCAATGATTTATAGACATTTATCGACACAACCGAAATCAGATAGTAGCATCGGTTCTACAAAACCTAGAATCTTTTTCCACTATTTGTAACCCTTAGTAAAAATTATTTTACACGACCTCTCCTCTCCGTTTTCATGAATAATTTTTTTACCTCTTTTTTACGAATTGTCTTTGCCGGCATTCTCGGGATCGCGACCGTACTTACCACGCTGATCATGTCGCCGCTGCTCTTGCTGATGTGGATCTGGAAAAAACTCAGCGGTCCGCCGCCCCGGAAGTAACAGCGGAGTTTTTATATTGCAGGTAATCCCAACCTGTACATTCACTCCCATGAACCGCAGAACCTTCATCCGCCTGAATGCAGCCGGCGGGCTGTTTACCGTACTGCCTGCATTCGGCGAAACCCGCCGCCGTACGGTCGTCGGCGAATACGCGGAAATGACGGTCGCCGAAATGCAGCAGCGCATGAAAGCGGGCCGCCTCACTTCCACGGCACTCACCCAATATTACCTCAACGAAATCGCCCGGATCGACAAGGCCGGGCCTAAGCTCTCGTCCGTCATCGAACTCAATCCCGACGCGCTCCGCATTGCCGCAGCGCTCGATAAAGAGCGCAAAGCCGGCAGGGTACGCGGGCCGATGCACGGCATTCCGGTCCTGCTCAAAGATAATATCGACACCGGCGACAAAATGAAAACCACCGCAGGCTCGTTGGCACTGGCCGATAATGTGGCTTCCAAAGATGCATTTCTCGTGGAACGTCTGCGCGAGGCCGGCGCGGTGATCCTCGGCAAAACCAACCTGAGCGAATGGGCGAATTTCCGGTCGACCAGGTCGTCGAGTGGGTGGAGCAGCCGGGGCGGGCAAACGCGCAACCCCTACGTACTGGATCGCTCTCCGTGCGGGTCGAGCTCCGGCTCGGCGGTGGCCGTCGCGGCCAACCTGTGCGCCGTAGCCGTGGGCACCGAAACGAATGGCTCCATTGCCTGCCCGGCGTCGATGAACGGCATTGTGGGCATTAAGCCGACGGTCGGGCTCGTGAGCCGGAGCGGCGTCATACCCATTTCCAAAACGCAGGATACCGCCGGCCCTTTCGGCCGCACCGTGGCCGATGCCGCCGCATTACTCGGCGCGATTGCCAGCCCGGACCCGGCCGATCCGCCCTACCATAAAGCGCCGCAGCTTCCGGCCGATTATACCCGGTTCCTGGATGCCAATGGCTTGAAAGGCAAACGCATCGGCGTGGAAAAGAGCCTGTTGAAAGTGCATGAAGGCATTGACCAGCTGTTGGGCAAGGCACTGGAACAGCTCAAAGCGGCCGGTGCGGAGATCGTCGAAGTGGAATATATGAAAACGCAGCGGCTGCCGGGCGCGGAATCGCTCGTGCTGCAATATGAGTTCAAAGATGGCCTGAACCGCTACCTGGGCACTTCCAATGCGAAAATCAAGTCGCTGGAAGGGCTCATTGCATTCAATAAGGCGAACAAGGAGAAAACGATGCCCTACTTCGGGCAGGAGCTTTTCGAAACCTCGCAGGCGAAAGGCGATCTGGATTCGAAGGAATATAAGGAGGCATTGGAAAAAATCACCGGCGTGGCCGGTTCGCTGAACGACCTGTTCGAAAAGCACAACCTCGACGCATTATGCGGCCCATCCACGGGCCCATCCTGGTGCATTGACCTCGTAAACGGGGATTTCTGGACGGGTTACGGCTCCTACGGCCCGGCCGCATTGTCGGGCTTCCCGTCGATTACCATGCCGATGGGCTTGCAAAACGGCCTCCCGATCGGCATTTCGTTTCTGGGAAAAGCATTTCAGGAACCCGGGCTCATACGCATTGCCTACGCATACGAGCAGGTATCCAAGAACCGGACAGCACCGAAGTTTATTAAGAGTGTGGGGATTTGATGGCTGACCGCCGACCGATGACCGCCGAACGTCATAGATGATTCGGCGGTCACCCGTCGGCAGTCGGCGGTCGTCGCCCCCCCCTTACGGCTGGCTCCCCACCGTAGCCTTGCTTCCTGCCATTGCCGAGCCGTCGTTGTCGGTCGGGCGTGCGAGGTAGAGCTCGTAGAACGATCCTTTCTGGCCGACAAATTGGTTGGCTTCCTGCTGGGAGTAAATGGCTTTACCCAGTTGGTAAAAATCCTCGTACTGATCGTATGGATACGGCGTAAACTTCACCTTGTCGGGAAACAGGCTGTGCGTGACCACGTTTTCGCTCAATGCACGTTTGATGTGCGAGATCGGGACGACGAGGCCAAGCAGGAGAAAAATGACGATCGGGTACGCCACGCGCATTTTGTACCAGCCGGGATGCTCCTTCACCCATGCGGCGAAGCGGTGCAGAATAAACAGCGACAGCAGCGTGAGTACGGGCGTGCTCCCGCGCAGGAACCAGTCGTTCCATTTGCCCATGCGAAAAAGCGAAATGGCGATCAGGAGCAGAAACAGGCTATGAATGACGCCCGAATACTGGCTTCTGTGCAATTTGAGAATGAGTACAATGCCGTAAAGCACCGCGAGGTCGATCACGACGCCGAAAAAGTAATGGAAGGCGATCTCGTTCAGCGGGTTAAACTGCCAGATAAAGCCGGATACCACCGAATTTTTCCCCTGTAAGAAGAAGAAAAACGTCGGAATAAACAGCAACCCGGGCACGAAAAGGTCGAGCATCGGCCGGGGTTTGAGAAAGTATTGCGGCTCCCTGTAATACCGCAGGATAATGAGCAATCCGAAAATGACTACGAAGACAATGGACGGAAAAATGCCCCAGATGAATATCGAAATGACTGCCAGAAAGCTCTTTTCTGGCTTTTTGATGTACACATAGTCATTGAAAAGAATACAGGAGACGATGATGATCGGAATGAGCTGGTTGGGCGCCCATTGTGTCTGGTACAGCACCGGCCATATTTCCGTGAAGAACGGCGGGACGTGGTAATTCAGCCCGATCGCCCTCAGGAACAGCACTTTGGTAACGTGGCCGATCCCGCCCAGCGACAGGAAGAAGATCAGCGACAGGTAACTTTTTTGGGTAAAAATAAATATCCAGCAAATGCCGATGAACAGCCCCACCGAAGCCCACAAATACAACGCAATGCCCGACGGCTGCCCCAATCCCTTCGAAATCAACGCAGGAACGAGGAAAAAACCGAAGTAATGGCAGGCATAGCGGCCATTTTCCTTGAAAAGCACCGGCCACGACTGGTTGTACAGCGTGTAATATTTAGAGTTATGCGCCCAGAAATCGAAGGCCTGGAAGCAGAACCCTCCGATACCCGAAAATGCGATGATAGCCAGTGAAATGAATGCGATTTCAACCATATGACGCGTCGCGAGGTCGGTGCGAAGCGTTTTTTCGCGCTGGTAACTGATGCCGTACATAAACAGCAGCCCGATCACCAGACACAATGAAATAGGCATTCTGAACCAGCTGATCGAGAAAATCAGGTTTGGCAGCAGCAAATAACCCAGACTTAAATTACGAAGTACAGTTGTTTTCATTCAATAACCGGCATTCCGTTAATCTCCTCTCAAAACGTGTTCCCCAAAAATCCGACAAAAATAGCAGAAATATTTCGCCTCTTATTACCGGACAATCACTCGGATGTAACCGTTGCAAACCTGGTGTCATTTTATGATTGAATATACGAAAATCCCCAAAATGACGCGCAATGCATTGTACAAACGGATATGAATGCCTAGGCAACATTCGGGTCCCTGCAAGTAACCCGCGGCGGTTTGCTCCTTTTTTGCCCAAAGTACCTAACCCGACCTTCATGGACAGAAGACATTTCGTCAAAACTGGCGCGCTTGCATTGTGTGCCGCGCCCGTAATGCCGGCGGCAGGCCTCGGCCTCGTTCGCCAATCCGCCGATCAAATGCCCGAATGGCTCAGAGCGATGGTGGGCCAGGCCGACAAAGGCATCGAATCATTGCGGACTTTCCAGGTAAAGGACGCGAAAAGCCCCGATCTGGGCGGCGTACGTGACGGTTTCGATCTGCTCAACCCGCACAGTACGGCGGCATTGATCCAGTACGGCGCCTGCGGGCTGGCCTCGCCGTCGTCGAAGTTTTACAAATCGAAGGACCTGCTCGCGGACATGGACCTGGCGGCATTATACCTGGTAAAAACCCAGCACCCGGATGGCACGATCGACCTCCTTTCGACGAATTTCCATTCCACGCCGGACACGGGCTTTTTGGTCAAAAGGCTGACCATGTCGTACAAACTGATCCGGCAATCGGGCACAGAAGGTACCGAGAAAATGCTCGCGAACCTGAAAACTTTCCTCCTGCGCGCGGGCGACGCGCTGAGCGTGGGAGGCATTCATACCCCGAACCACCGGTGGGTGGTATCGGCCGCGTTGACCAAACTGAACGAACTTTGGCCTAACCCCAAATACATGGCCCGCGCCGAACAATGGTTGGGCGAGCACATCGACATAGACCGCGACGGTCAGTTCAACGAAAAAAGTACGTTCATTTACTCCTCCCTCACCGACCGCCTGCTCATTACCATCGGCAAGGGGCTCAACAAACCCGAGCTTTTCGACGCCGTCCGCAAAAACCTCGACATGACGATGTACTACGTGCACCCGAACGGCGAAATCGTCACCGACGCGTCGGGCAGGCAGGACAAGGCCATTGTCGGCACGCTGGAAAACTACTATTATCCCTACCGATATTTCGCGATCAAGGACGGGAACGGGCAGTATGCCGCCATATGCAAGCTGATCGAAAAGACCGCCGGCCTGAAAACGGCGGGATTCCTGGATTACTTCCTCACCGATCCTTCGCTATGGGTGGAGTTGCCGACGGAGAAGCCGGTTCCGGTCGATTATGTAAAAACCTTCCCGAACTCGGGCCTCGTGCGCATTCGCAGGGACCGCCGGGATAGCACACTGATCGCCAATAACCCGGTCTGGTTTACATTCATGAAGGGCAACGCGGTGCTGCAAGGTGTGCGGTTTGCTTCTTCTTTTTTTGGAAAAGGACAATTTCAATCAGAGAAGATCGGCGAGAACGGAAAGGAATGGGTGCTCACGCAAAAGCTCGACGGCCCCTATTTTCAGCCTTATCCCAAAGAATCCATCGCGCCGGACGGCGATTGGGAGAAAATGCCGCGCACTTTCCGCCCGCAGAGCGAAGTGCAGCTATTGGAAACCAAAGTCATGATCCGCGAAACCTCCGGCGGCATGGAAATCGAAGTGGTAACGAACGGTACCGAACGGGTACCAGCCGCAATGGAACTGATCTTCAGGCCGGGCGGAACGCTCAAAGGTGTTTCCAAAATTGAAAACACCAAAGATGCGTGGCTGTTGAAAGAGGCCACGGGCTCTTATGAATTGGGCGGAGATACGATCACGTTCGGTCCGGGGCTTGCGCTGCACAAGAACATTGCATTGCGGGGCGCCTTGCCGGCGATGGAAGCGCCTACTGTGTTCCTGACGGGCTTCACGCCATTCAGGCATGTGATCCGCTTTTCGTAACGGCGCCTTTTAGTGTTTGCTGATCCATTCGAGAATGTAATCGGCGTCTTCTTTCCAGGTCGGCTGGCCCAGCACGAAGTGGTTGCGACCTGGAAACTCTTTATAGTCCGTCACGGAGCCGTTTTGTTTGTAGGCTTTGAAATTGCGCAGGTTCAGCGAGGCGGGGATAATGTTATCGAACTCGCCCGAAGTGATCAGCAATGGCGCATGTGCTTTTTTGAAATCCACGGCTGCCGCGGATGTGATACCGCCGCGTGCTACGGTTTTGGATTCGGGAATCACGTTTTCTTCCCAGGTCTTCATCTGTTCTTCCAGCGTCATGCCGTTGGTGAAGGCGTACTGCCAGTCGGCGAGCGACATCAGGTAAGTTTTTTTCAATGAAGTAAACAACCCGAACACTTTGTAACCCGCTTTCAGGAACGAGAATTCGTAAGGGATCACGCCTTGCGGTGGTACGGGGTGGATAGCGATACCGGCAACGCCCAGGTCGCGGTTAATCAAAATCTGGGTGATCAATCCACCCAGCGAGTGGCCGATGATGATCGGTTTTTCAGGTAATGATTTGACAAAATCGGCATAATGGTCGATCAGCTCTTTGAACGTCAGGCCGGCCAGGGCGGTATCGTTGGGTTGCCTGTCTCTCAGCTCTGCCGCAGGGGCGTCCTTGTGGGGCCAGGCAGGTGCGTAAGTGGTGTAGCCCTTATTTTCGAAATAGGTTTTCCATTGGTCCCAGCCATTGTGGCTTACGAATGCACCTGTTACAAATACGACGGTTTTGGTGTTATTGGCTTTCATGATTTCTATCGGTTAAAAGTTGATTTTTGGTCTCGTTCAATCTTTGAACATGACAAAATTCAGCACGTTAGCCGACTATATTCTTAACTCAGGTTAAGATCGTCATTTACCCACCATTCTTTTTCTGATCCGGCTCAAAGAAGGTGCCTGAATGCCTAAATATGAGGCGATATGGTACAACGGGACATTGTTAAAAATGTCGGGATGGTTCTGGATCAGTTCCAGGTAGCGCTGCTCGGGCGTGCGGAACATGAACTCTTCGGCACGGTTCATCGCGAGGTTAAATGCCGTCTCCGCCACCAGCCGCCCGAAGCGCTCCCAATGATGCGATTTGGCATATAATTCGTTCAAATGATTGACATGGATGTATAACACCGTCGATTCCGTCATGGATTCGGTGTAATAGCTGCACGGCGTTTGCGTCACAAAACTTTTGTAAGCCACCACGACCTGGTTTTTGGAAAAGAAAAAGACATTCTTTTCCTCGGCCGACACGTCGTCGATGTAATACGTGCGGAACACGCCGTCGATGATAAAGCCCAGGTATTTGCATACATTCTTGTATTCGTTATAAAACTCGCCTTTGCCGTAGGTTTTCCGCTGCCAGTACGACGACGATAATTCGAACGCGTCGGCATCGATCCCCGCGAACTGGTTCAGGGCGTAGTTCAGGATTTGTGTTTCGGTCATGGGAAGCAGTGAGTAGAGGTATGTTCCAAAAATAGGCAGTGACCCCACAAAAACCTCATTTCCAGCTATCTAAATTGATGTTATTTATTTAAATTTGATACACCTCCCCTGACGATGCAGCTTCGGACCTCAAACGTATCTTACTATGCCGAGAAAGATTCTACCGCTCCTGATGGTTTTCCTGTGCCAAATCTGCCTCGCAAACCAGATCCTGATCCCGATGGACAACACCCAGACGAACCATTTGAAGGCTTACGGACTGGCCTATATGCTGCTGAAAGGGGATATTGAAGTGGAATGGCTGCTCAATTACCGGGGCGGGAGTTTCAAGGTACAGTATTCCAAATCCATCGAAAATGAATGCAAGCTCCGGGCGGTTTCCTATGAGGTACTGTCGGAAGCGGCCTCGGCCCAGATCGTCGCCGAAATCAGCAATCCGAATGTGAATATGGACGTGGTGAAGCTGTTTAAAGCGGCCAAAATCGCCGTTTATTCGCCGATCAAGATCAGTCCGGCCGAATTCGAGAATACCGACGCCGTGCTGCTGGTGTTGAAATATGCCGAAATCCCTTTCGAAGTGATTTACGACGAAGAAATCATGCGCGGCGACCTGCCGAAATACGACTGGCTGCATTTGCACCACGAGGATTTCACGGGGCAATTCGGCAAAAACCTGCGGCGAACCAGCGAAGCCGATATCAAGGCCCAGGAGGCCATTGCCAGCCGGTTTGGATTCGCCAAGGTGCCGCAGCTGAAACTGGCCGTGGCGAAGGCGATCAAGGAATTTTGTGCCGGCGGCGGCTTTCTGTTTGCGATGTGCTCGGGCGCGGAAACATTCGACATTGCATTGGCCGCCGAGGGTGTGGACATTGTCGATAACCTCGACGGCGACGGCATCGACCCGGAAGCGCAGTCGAAGCTCGATTTCGACAAGACATTCGCATTTTACAATTTCAAACTGCAACTCGACGAATACGACGGGATGAATTTCTCGGACATCAATTCTTCTGCCGGCCGGTACCGCGGCTGGGGCGAGAACGATGCCTACTTCTCCCTTTTCGACTTTTCGGCCAAATGGGACGTCATCCCGGCCATGCTCGTACAAAACCATGAAAACCTGATCCGCGAATTTTTCGGGCAGACGACGGCTTTCTCCAAATACACCGTCAAACCCAGCTCGCTCATCATGGGTACCAGCGCCAGCTCCGACCGTTACATTTACGGCGAACTCGGCCGCGGGCAATGGACCTTCTACGGCGGCCACGACCCCGAAGGTCGCGGCGGAGGCGGCCGCCGCATGCCCACCGACCTGAACCTCTACCCCAATTCGCCGGGATACAGGCTGATTTTAAACAATGTGCTGTTTCCTTCAGCGCGTAAGAAGAAGCGGAAGACTTGATTAGCTCAAACCGGGTTGCCCCTATTCGTTTTGCACTGCATTGCAAAGCAAGTCGTTGACTTGCGGCAGGATTTTGGGTAGATTTACTCAAAACTGAAAGCCATGTCCGCAATTATCACCGACATCAACGACCTGGACCCAAACGGCACATACACTTATGCCGATTATTTACTTTGGCAATTTGAGGAACGTCTTGAACTGATTAAGGGAAAGATTTTTAAGATGTCGCCGGCACCAAATACGCGGCATCAACTCATTTCAACGAATTTGCAAGGCAACCTTTTTATTTATTTAATGGACCATCCCTGCAAATTGTTCAGCGCACCATTTGACGTAAGATTGTTTGACAGCAAAAGATCTGCCATTGCGAATCGTGATATTTATACTGTGGTCCAACCCGACCTTTGTGTCATATGCGACAGAAACAAGCTCGACGAAAAAGGTTGTCTTGGAGCTCCCGATCTTGTGATTGAAATTCTTTCGCCTGGAAATTCCCAGAAAGAGATGTACAATAAATTTTTGTTGTATCAAGAATGCGGAGTTCGCGAATATTGGCTTGTAGATTCAGATCGCGATGCTGTTTTCCCTTATGTCTTGAATGATACCGGCAAATATGTCGGATTACAACCGGCTGTAAAGACGCTGCAATCCAACATATTTCCTGAATTGACCATACATTTGGAAAAGGTATTCACCTAGCTCAATCCCAATTCCATCTTGATATCAGCCCGCTTGAAGTTATGTCCCGTCAAGGGTACTTCTTCAAAGCCTAGCTTCTTATACAGGTTAATGCCCGCAGCCGAGCCTTTCCGGTTGGAATAGAGGATGACTTTTGATGCGCCGAGTTCCCGTGCCTTTTCGATGACCGCATTCCCCAGCAAATCGCCGATCCTCTTGCCCCGCATGCTTTTTGAAACGGTCATTTTGCTCATTTCTACAATGTCGCCGTCGCGTTTCAATGCGCAGGTACCCACGGGCTCGTCGCCATACAATGCGATGAGGATCGCGCCGCCGTCTTTGAGATAATAGGTCTCGGGATCGGACAATGTCTTTTCGTCTTCGGGCTCGACCTCGTAAGTCTCGGAAATCCAGGCGTAGTTCAGGTCGTAAAATGCTTTTGCATAAGCCGGCTGGTAATCCACAATGCGGATCGCAGCATTTGTTTCTTCTTGCTCCATTCTTTTGTAGCGTTCAAAAAAACCTTCTTTTTTCAATTGATATTCCGTCTCGTCCATAGCTTGCAGCAGGTTATTGGCGTTATCGATAATGTCCTCGGCTGTTTTCCGGATCTTCTCCCATACGGGCTGCATTTGCGCTACCAGCTCCGTCGCTTTGGGCGAAAGCCGCACCATCCGTTTCCGCTCGTCGCGCTGGTCCTTGAACGACTCCACGAGCCCTTCCTTTTCCAGCTCCTTCAACAGGCTGATCGTCGAAGGATGCGCATATCCGATTTCTTCCGAGAGTTCCATGATGCCCAGCGCCTGCTTCAAATGCAAAGCATAAATCACCGGAAACCATTTTGGCTCGAAACTGATCCCGTTGTGCTGGTAAATGAGCACGCCATCCTTCCTGAATTGGTCGCTCAGCCGCTGCAACCGCGTCGAAATCGCAAGGGCACCTACGTCGTTGAAAATGTTCATAGCGCTTTCATATTGTATTTAAGTTCAAATATACGTAGATGACTACATATATTTTTCAGAGAACGGGGTATTTAGCTAAACTTTTTTGTTTTTTGTAAATGTCAATACCCTACGATTCCGTACGCAACGATTTGGCAAGACTTCGCATGGAAATGATTCCCATTAAGTTTATCAAACCGCATTTGTGAAGAAGCTCCCCCATTACCACAAAGACCCGCTCGATCGCATGATTGTATCTCAGGCAGTTTGTGAAAGCCTCGATTTGCTCAATTGTGAAGACCAGTTCGATGCATACCTGTCTGTCAGCAATCAGAAACGGTTTTGGTGAATCAGCGTAAATACTTAACTATCAAGCCCCCCGTCCTTTCAGAAGCTCCCGCGCCGCCCACCAGCTCTGCGAGGTGGTTGTAGTCCTGCATTTGCCGATCGTGCTTGGTACCGCCGGGAAGGATTTGCTTCAATTCGGCGACCAGGTTACCCTCATTCAATTCATGCTGGATCAGCTCCCGCACCGCTTCTTTTTCCAAAATTAAGTTCACAAGCGAAATGAAGGGAATACGGATGAGCCGCCTGGCCAATGCATAGGAAATCGCGCTCGTGCGGTAGCACACCACCTCAGGAACTTTCAGTAACGCCGTTTCCAGGGTGGCCGTACCCGAAGTAACGAGCGCGGCTTCGGCGACGGAGAGCAGGTCGTAGGTGCTCTCGTACACTATTTTAGCCTGGCCGCTGGATAAATACTGTTCGTACAGTGCGGCAGGTAGATTCTTCACGCCTGCAATCACATATTGATGATCGGGGAAATGCTTTTGGGTAGTGAGCATCGTATCGAGCATGCCGATGATTTCCTGCTTGCGGCTGCCGGGAAGTAATGCGATAATCGGGCGGTCGTCGAGGCTGTGTTTGGCGCGGAAACCCGGATCGGGGCGGAATGCGGCGATGGCGTCCATGAGCGGGTTGCCCACGTAATCGACGGGGTAGTCGTATTTTTTGTAAAAATCTACTTCAAATGGGAAGATCACGAACATGTGATCGACGTTGGCCTTGATCTTCCAGGCGCGCTTCTGGTTCCAGGCCCACACTTTCGGTGAAATGTAGTAGAACACTTTCAAGCCTTTGGCCTTCGCAAACGAGGCCATGCGGAGGTTGAAACCCGGATAATCGATGAGGATCAATGCATCCGGCTGATAATGTGTGATGTCGGCCTTGCATTTTTTGAGAAAGCCAGTGATGGTGCGCAGGTTCATCACTACTTCCAGGAAGCCCATAAAAGCCGTGTCCTTGTAGTGCGTCACGAGCTGCATTCCTTCCGCCTCCATCATATCGCCGCCCCAGCCACGAAACTCCGCGTCCGGATCATTCGCCCGAATCCCCTTAATCAGATTAGAGCCATGCAAATCCCCCGAGCGTTCGCCCGCGATCAAGTAGTATTTCATAAGCAATCGGTGGCCGGCAATCCGGCGGTCAGCGGTCGGCCGTCGGCGGTCAACCTATTCCCCATAATACTCCACGAAGTTCTTGGGCGTTTCTATCAGCTTGATATAATGCAGTTTTGCGTGCGGAGCGGCATGGGCGATGGCCGGCGCCAGAATGTTCCAGATTTCCATCACGAATATCTCGCAGGAAGCCATTTTGCCTTGCATGAAATCCACGTCAAGGTTCAGGTTTTTATGATCGACCTTATCCACCACCTCTTTTTTCACAATATCCCCCAGCACTTTCAGATCGATCACGAAACCGGTGTCGGGGTCCGGCTTGCCTTTTACCGTAACAATCAGCTCAAAATTATGCCCATGCCAGTTGTTGTTGGCGCACGGGCCAAACACCTCCTGGTTTTTCTCGTCACTCCACGCCGGGTTGTAAAGCCGGTGCGCCGCATTGAAATGCTCTTTTCTTGTTACGTAAATCATAAAACTTCCTGCCACTTGATAATTCTGGTGCAAAATTACACCTTGTATCCGTAGTTTTGCTTTACAACAAGAGGATAACTAAAAAAAATCCTATTTCGCCCTTTAAATTTAAGAGTAGATCGGCACAGTCCGCTGCTCTTATCTGGCATTCTTTTTACAGTTAAACATATAATCTCCATGATTATCGTAACAGGAGCAGCCGGCTTCATCGGCAGCGGGCTCATTGGCCGGCTCAATCAGGACGGCTTTAAAAACATTATCGCAGTAGATGATTTTTCCAAAATCGAGAAGGCTGAAAACCTCGAAGGAAAGACCATCAAGGAAAAAGTAGAAAGGAATGCACTTTTTGAATGGCTGGACGCCAACAGCCGCGATGTCGAATTCATTTTTCACATCGGCGCGCGCACCGACACGACGGAGTTCGATAAGGAAATTTTCGATGAACTGAATGTAAATTATTCCAAAGCGATCTGGGAGAAATGCGTGGCATACCAGATTCCCCTCGTGTACGCGTCGTCCGCGGCAACGTACGGGCTGGGCGAGTACGGGTACGACGACAATGAGAGCACCCTCGGCCAGCTGAAACCGCTCAATCCTTACGGCGATTCCAAAAACGAATTCGATAAATGGGCATTGGCGCAGGAGAAAAAGCCGTTTTTCTGGGCCGGATTGAAGTTTTTCAATGTGTATGGCCCCAACGAATACCACAAAGGCCGCATGGCATCGGTAATTTTCCATGCCTATAACCAGATCAAAGCGACGGAAAAAATGAAGCTTTTCCGCTCACATAACCCCGACTTCAAGGACGGCGAGCAAATGCGCGACTTCATTTATGTCAAAGACCTGATCGACGTTTGCATTTACTTCATGCACCACCGCAAGAACTCGGGCATCTACAATCTTGGCAGCGGTAAAGCGCGCACATTCAAAGACCTGGTAACGAACACGTTCCATGCGATGGGCAAAACGCCGGACATTTCGTTCATCGACACGCCGGAGGACATTCGCGACAAATACCAATACTTTACCCAGGCCAATATGAGCAAGTTACGCGCCATCGGATATACCCGTCCGTTCAGCACGCTGGAAGAGGGTATTGATGATTATGTCAAAAATTACCTTTCCGCAAAGGCTTACCTGTAAAGTTTTTGTGCATAAACGCGTTGAAAGACCTGCCCCGGCGGGTCTTTTCGCTTTTTACCGGACAAAAGCCCATTTTAGCCGCCAGCTGCCGGATTCTCCACATTTTTCCGTAATTTTGACCCTCTGATTAAACTCAATCCCACTTCTCTGTGTTAGGATATTACCAACCACAGTGTGACTTTATTACGACTATGAGCAAAGAAGAAGAATTGTTGGAGGAAATCACCAGTTCGGAATACAAGTATGGCTTTGTGACTGATATTGAGGCAGATGAGGCTCCCGCGGGCCTTAATGACGATATTGTCAGGTTCATTTCAGCCAAAAAGAACGAGCCCGAATGGATGCTGCAATGGCGCCTCAAAGCGTACCATCTGTGGCTTACCATGGAGGAGCCGAAATGGCCGAATGTGCATTATCCGCCCATCGACTTCCAGGCTATCAAATATTACTCGGCGCCCAAAAAGAAGAAAGCTGTTGAAAGCATCGACGACATCGATCCCGAGCTGCGCAACACCTTCGAAAGACTGGGTATTTCGCTGAACGAACAAAAAAGGATCTCCGGCATCGCGGTCGACGCGGTAATGGACTCCGAATCCGTGTTCACTACCTTCAAGGATACGCTCAAAGAAAAAGGCATTATTTTCTGTTCCATCAGCGAGGCGATCCGCGAGCATCCCGACCTGGTGAAGAAGTACCTCGGCTCGGTGGTACCGCCGAAAGATAACTATTATGCTGCCCTGAACTCCGCGGTATTTTCCGACGGGTCATTTGTATACATCCCGAAAGGCGTGCGTTGCCCGATGGAACTCTCGACCTACTTCCGTATCAATGCGGCAGGAACAGGCCAGTTCGAAAGAACGCTGATCATCGGCGACGAAGACAGCCACGTGAGTTACCTCGAAGGTTGTACAGCCCCGATGCGCGATGAAAACCAGCTGCACGCTGCCGTGGTGGAAATCTTCGCACACGATAATGCAAATGTCAAATATTCGACCGTACAAAACTGGTATCCAGGTGATAAGGACGGGAAAGGCGGTATTTACAACTTCGTAACGAAACGCGGCCTTTGCGACGGCCCTAACTCGAAAATCTCGTGGACACAGGTGGAAACCGGTTCGGCAATCACCTGGAAATACCCTTCGGTGATCTTGAAAGGCGACAATTCTATCGGTGAGTTTTACTCCGTGGCAGTGACCAATAATATGCAGCAGGCCGATACCGGCACCAAAATGATCCACATCGGTAAAAACACGAAAAGCCGGATCGTTTCGAAAGGTATTTCTGCCGGCAAGAGCCAAAACTCTTACCGCGGGCTTGTGCAGGTGTTCAAAAAGGCTGAAAAGGCGCGTAACTTCTCGCAGTGCGACTCCCTGTTGCTCGGCGACAAATGCGGCGCGCACACTTTCCCTTATATTGAAGTGAACAACCCGTCGGCCACGGTAGAGCACGAAGCGACTACTTCGAAGATCGGCGAGGACATTCTTTTTTATTGCAACCAGCGCGGTATCCCAACGGAACAAGCGGTTGCTTTGATCGTGAATGGCTATGCTAAAGAAGTATTAAACCAGCTTCCGATGGAGTTTGCCGTGGAAGCGCAGAAATTACTGGAAATCAGCCTGGAAGGAAGTGTAGGTTAAAGTTTCCGATTAGATAAAACACAGAAAGCCTTTGATTCGTCGAAGGCTTTTTGTATTTTATTGATCTAAGTAAATTTTTTCCATCAACACCCACCCTTCATGACTCACGTTCCACAATTAATTGTCGACCTATCTTTAATCCTTGCGATGGCGGGTGTAATTACCCTTATCGTCAAGAAATTGAAGCAGCCCATTGTGCTGGGCTACATATTGGCCGGGTTACTTGTGGGTCCAAATTTCCATTTGTTCCCTACCATTACCGACATTAAAACGATCGAGATCTGGGGTGAAATAGGGGTAATCTTCCTCCTGTTCAACCTCGGTCTGGAATTCAGTTTCAAAAAACTGGTCAAAGTCGGTAATACCGCCGCCATAACGGGTCTTTTTGAAGTATTTATGATGCTCGTCACGGGTTTTGTGACGGGGCAGCTCCTGGGTTGGAGCAAAACCGACAGCCTTTTTCTCGGCGGTATCATCGCCATTTCCTCCACCACCATCATTTTCCGGGCGTTCGACGAACTGGGACTGAAAACGCAAAAGTTCACCCGCGTCGTGATGGGCATTCTCGTGATCGAGGATTTGACGGCCGTCTTGCTGATGGTTTTGCTCTCGACGTTGTCTCTGAGCCAGCAGTTTGCCGGTTACGAGCTCATTCAGTCGAGTTTGAAGCTCTTCTTTTTCCTCACGCTCTGGTTCCTGGGCGGGATTTTCCTCTTCCCTACCCTGCTGCGCCGCTACCGACACCTGATGAACGACGAAAGCGTGCTCATCACTTCCGTCGCATTGTGTTTCGGAATGGTATTCCTCGTAACCCAGGCCGGGTTTTCGGCAGCATTGGGAGCGTTTATCATGGGATCTATCCTGGCCGAAACCACGCACGCAGAGAAGATCGAGCATTTGCTCAAACCGGTGAAAGACCTTTTCGGAGCCGTTTTCTTCATCTCGGTAGGGATGCTGATTAATCCAAGCCTGCTGCTGGAATACGCCGTACCGACGGCCATTCTCGTGCTGGTTGTCATTTTGGGTAAAACCACCTTCGTCACGCTCGGCGCCGTCATTTCCGGTCAGCCTTTGAAAAAATCGCTGCAATCGGGGATGAGTTTGTCGCAAATCGGGGAATTCTCATTCATTATAGCCAACCTGGGACTTTCATTAAAAGTTACCAGCGGCTTCCTCTACCCGATCGCGGTGGGTGTTTCGGTCATCACGACCTTCGCTACGCCGTACATGATGAAGGCCTCCGAGCCGCTGTACGATTGGTTTGACAGAAACCTGCCCGAAAAATGGCGGAATTACCTCAATCGGTACAGTACCAGCACCGAAACCATCGTGCAGACTACCCAGTGGAACGAAATCCTGAAATCGTACGCGCAAACGGTCATTCTGAACTCCGTCGTGGTGGTGGGCATCATCCTCGCGTCCTCGCGCTGGCTCGCAGACCAGCTGCATACGCGCGTACCCGAGACATTCGTGACCAATTCGGTCATTTTCGGCATCACATTCCTGCTCATTTCGCCTTTCCTCTGGGCATTGGTTTTCAAAAGAGGGAATCGAAAAGCATATTCGGCCATCTGGCTCAGCCGGAAATACAGCCGTGGCCCACTGCTGCTGCTTGAATTTTCGAGGGTAGTGATCGCCATTTTACTCATGGCATTCCTGCTCAACTCGTTCTTCTCGACGCAAACCGCATTCATGATAGCAGGCGGGATCATGGTGCTGGGCCTCGCTATTTTTTATCAAATGCTCCAAAGGTTTTATCACAAAATCGAGGACCGTTTTCTGCAAAACCTCAATGCACGCCAGCTGGAAGGCAGCGGCAAATCCAGGAAGATCCTCCTGCCGTGGGATGCGCATTTCGCATTCCTGGAAGTAAGCGCCGACTCGAACCTGATCGGCAAAACCTTGCAGGAACTGAAAATCCGGGAGAATTTCGGGATAAATGTCGTGCTGATCGAGCGCGGCAGTAAAACCATCCATCTTCCCCGGCCCACGGAAGTGCTTTACCCCTGTGACCGCATCGAGGTAATCGGTACCGACGACCAGCTGGACGTCTTCCGCAGCCATATCGAAATCAGTACCAATGGAGATGTTTACATGGCGCACGAGGACTACGTCGTGCTGGAACGCGTCGAGATCAAACCGCAGCACAATATCCGCGGCAAAACGATCCGCAACAGCCAGATCCGCGAAATGACGCACGGGATGATCGTCGGGCTGGAACGCAATGGCGAGCGCATCCTCAACCCCGACTCCTCGATGATCATCGAAAACCACGATGTACTCTGGATTGCGGGCGACAAAGAGCTCATCAAGGAGTTTTTTGCCAACAAACCCGCGAATAGCGAGGAGGAAGTGGAGGAAGTTACGCCTTGACTAACCCTTGCAACCCGCCCGTATGTACGGCCACAATGCTGGCTCCGGGCTGGAAATAACCTTTTTTGATCAAATCGAGCAGGCCGTAGAACATTTTGGCAGTATAAACCTGCTCCAATGGGATATCAAATTCAGCCCGGAAATCTTGCATGAATGTCAGCAGTTCATCATTCCATTTGGCATAGCCGCCAAAATGATAATCTGTGAACAATGTAAGGTTTCCGGGCCCGTTGTTTTCATGCAGCAATGCGGCAATGTCCTCGCGCAGGAAATCGCCGCCTTTTAATGCGGAAAAAGCCAATACAGCGGCTCCGGCGGAAAGTATGCCCGCCGCGGTGCCGCCCGTGCCGGCTGCCGTGGCAAAATAGTCGGGTCGGTAACCCAGCTGGCCCGTCACCTCGGCCGCCATTTCGGCAACGCCTTTTAACGCAAGTTCCGTGCTGCCGCCTTCCGGAATCATATAGGGATGCCCAAACTGCGCCGCGATCTGTTCCAGATACGTTTCCGAATGGCGCTGCCGGTATTCCTCCCGCGACACATAATGCAGCATCATCCCATTTGTCCGACAGAAGTGCAGCGTCGAATTCTCCTGACCTTCGAGTTCAAGCCCGCGCACAATGCCGATCGTTTTTAACCCCAATGCATTTCCGGCCGCCGCGGTGGCGTACAAATGGTTGGAATAAGCTCCGCCGAATGTCAGGATCGTTGTCGCACCTTGTTCCAGCGCGTCGCGCAAACTGTATTTCAGCTTCCGCCATTTGTTGCCCGAAACGGTCGGGTGAATGAGGTCGTCGCGCTTGATATGGAGCTGTATCCCCGCGCGATCAGTGTCCGCATTCGAGAGGCGTTGCAGGGGCGTGGGCGGGGCCGGACTTAGTAAATCCACTTATTTTGGTAATTTTGCCGATTGTAAATGAAAACAGAATGTCCGAAGAACTAGTTGATATTGCCTCTGACGAGGACGATTTATTTGAACATTACCGCATTGTGGCCGACAAAGGCCAGACTCTGATGCGGCTCGAT
Organism: Dyadobacter beijingensis DSM 21582; assembly: GCF_000382205.1. Classification (GTDB taxonomy): domain Bacteria; phylum Bacteroidota; class Bacteroidia; order Cytophagales; family Spirosomataceae; genus Dyadobacter; species Dyadobacter beijingensis. Next base: position 878,615 of record NZ_KB907786.1, on the reverse strand, counting down.
AAATACCTGAATCTTCACGTCGCGAACGCTTCCAGGACAAAAATACAAAACGGCATCGAAGCCGAAGCAGTACGGGTGAACGGGCAGCCTACGAAGGCCAGCTACAAAGTGAAACCGTTCGACGTCGTTACCCTTTCATTGCCCCAGCCGCCACGCGATACCGAGATCATTCCGGAAGATCTTCCGCTCAATATCATTTATGAGGACGATGTGCTGATGATCGTCAACAAAGCCGCCGGAATGGTCGTCCACCCGGCATATGGCAACTGGACGGGCACATTGATCAACGGCCTCGTGTACCATTTCCAGCAGCTGCCCACCGGCCGCAACGGCGAAGGCCGGCCGGGACTGGTGCACCGCATTGATAAGGATACTTCCGGATTGCTGGTCATCGCCAAAACCGAGTTTGCGATGACTTTCCTCGCGAACCAGTTTGCCGATCATTCAATAGAACGAACCTATCACGCATTGATATGGGGCGAACCCAAGGCCGAAAAAGGCACCGTTACTGGCCACATCGGACGCAGCGCCCGTGACAGGCGGGTAATGGATGTGTTTGTCGACGGCAGCCAGGGAAAGCACGCCGTTACGCATTATGAGGTAATCAAGTCGCTGCGCTATGTGTCGCTCATCAAATGCAACCTCGAAACCGGACGCACGCACCAGATACGGGCGCATATGAAGCACATCGGGCACCCGATCTTCAACGATCCGATGTATGGCGGCGATAAGATCCTTCGCGGCGGATCGGCCGGGAGCTACAAGGCTATGGTGGAGAATCTGTTCGGCTTCATTCCCGGGCAGGCATTGCACGCCAAATCACTCGGTTTCATACATCCTACTACCCGCCAATGGGTGCAGTTCGATACCGATTTACCCGAAAATTTCCAGGCCATCCTCGAAAAGTGGGAAAACTATGTGAACTATCAGTAGGAAATAGTATATTCTCGATTCTTAACCTTTCTAATTAATAAACCGTTATCATGAATATTTCGACCAGGCAGGGGACAGCAGAGGATATACCCGCAATTTTTGAGTTGGTAAAAGAGCTTGCGATCTACGAGAGGGCTTTGAACCAGGTTACCAATAATGTCGATAAAATGACCCGCGATTACAATGAAAAGCTGTTCGACTTCTTCGTGGCAGAAGTGGATGCTAAAATCATCGGGCTTTGCTTATACTATTACCGCTACTCCACCTGGAAGGGAAAGCGGCTTTATATGGAAGACATTATCGTCACCGAATCGATGCGCGGCAATGGCATCGGAAAGATCCTGTTCGACGCCACGGTAACGGCCGCCAAGCAGGTAGGATGTACAGGGATGATGTGGCAGGTGCTCGACTGGAATACGTCGGCGGTGAATTTTTACCGCAAATACGGCACCAACTTCGATAACGAATGGATCAACTGCAACCTGGATTTTTAGGATTACAGGCAACAATATTCGTCGGAAGTACAACTTCCGGCGAACAAAGGCCGGACCGCTGTTATTGCAACAGGTCCGGCCTTCTTTCTTTGGTACGTTTCAACGACTGTTCATAACGCCACTCCTCGATCTTTGCCTCGTGCCCCGACATCAGGATTTCCGGCACCTTATGGCCTTCGAAATCGGCCGGGCGGGAATATACCGGCGGCGCCAGCAGGTTATCCTGGAATGAATCGGTCAATGCGGAAGTTTCGTCGTTCAGCACGCCGGGAATGAGGCGGATAATGGCGTCGGCCAGTACCGCCGCGGCCAGTTCGCCTCCCGAAAGTACGTAGTCGCCGATACTGAGTTCCTTCGTCACGAACATATCGCGCACACGCTGGTCCACGCCCTTGTAATGCCCGCAGAGCATCATCAGGTTGCCTTTGAGCGAAAGCTGGTTCACCATCCGTTGCTGCATTTGCGCACCGTCGGGCGTGAGGTAAATGATCTCGTCGTACGTGCGCTCGCTTTGTAATGCACGAATGCACCGCGCGATCGGCTCGATTTGCAATACCATCCCTGCACCGCCGCCGAACGCGTAGTCGTCGATCGTGCGATGTTTGTTGGTGGAATAATCGCGGATATCATGGATCACCACCTGGACGTGATTGGCCTGCTGCGCCCGCTTCAATATCGAATGCGCAAAAAAGCTGTCGAGCAGGCTGGGAACACAGCTCAAAATATCAATCCGCATCATCGTCGGGAATGTTTTCGGATGAATTGTCGAGGTAAACTTCGAGCAGGCCCTCGGGAAGATTGACCAAAAGCGATTTTGCTTCCTTATCCGCTTTGATCACAATGTCGTTCGCAGTCGGAATGAGGACTTCGGAGCCCTGGTAATCCATCGCGATCAGATCCTGGCCATTCAGCGAATATACCTCCCGCACGATGCCCAGCTCCCCTTTTGTTTCGTCCACTACCGTGAAGCCTTTGATTTCGTGGTAATAAAACTCACCTTCTTCCAGCTCCTGCAAATCTTCCAGCGGCAGGTACAGCGAACTTCCTACGAGCGCCTGTGCTTTCACAATAGTGTCGACATCCTCAAAAGTCACGATTGCATTGCTTTGCTTCTGCAAGTTGATGTCTTCGATAAAATAAGGCACGAGTTCGCCTTTGATTTCGATATAAACCGTTTCCAGGTCTTCGTAATCATCCGGATAATCCACATCCAGGTAAATTACCACATTGCCGGCGGTCCCGTGGGTCCGCACGATATAGCCCAATAAATAACAGTTATCCTGTGTCATTTGCGGGATTTAAAATTTAGGTTCTATATAAAACAATATGAGTCTGTGCGGAGAACCGACAGACCCATAAAGGATGTATGTAACATCAAATTATTCTGCTGACTCTTCCGCAGGAGCGTCGGCTGCCGGAGCTTCTGCTGCTGCATCTGTTGCGTCAGCGGCTTCGTCAACCACTTCCTCAGTTGCAACCTCTTCCGCAGGAGGAGTGTTTTTCTTAGCGATTGCCTCAGCACGAGCTTCGTTAACTTTACGTTCTGCGTCCAGTTTCGCTTTTTTGTCAGCGTCTTTCTTCTGAGCCAAAGTATCGGCAGCAGTAGTTTTACGGTCTGTTTTCGAACCTTTCCACTCTTCGAAACGCGCGTCAGCAACTTCCTGCGTGATCGCACCTTTCAAAACACCTACTTGCAAGTGCTTGCGGAGCAATACACCTTCATGTTGCAGGATTGAACGGGCTGTGTCAGTTGGCTGAGCACCTTTCAAAAGCCAGTCAACTGCTTTGTCTGATTCCAACACGATGGAAGCAGGGTTGGTACCTGGGTTATAAAGACCCAATTTTTCGATGAAGCGACCATCACGTGGTGCTCTGGCATCTGCGACTACGATATCATAGATCGCTTTCTTTTTGCGTCCCCGACGCGCTAATCTGATTTTAACTGCCATTTTAGAATTTGTTATGGTTGGGAACTCGTCCCAGTAATTAAACAGGGTGCAAAGGTACGCAAAACTTTCCTGTTTTTTGACATGTGTCAATAAAAAAGGGAGACAATTGCTTGTCTCCCTTCTCCGTGTATTTCCCGAAACTACTAGCGGCGGAAACCAGCCGGGTAAGTAGAGCGGATTGTGTTGTTAGGCAGGATCTTGATCTCAACACGACGGTTGGATTGCAGACCTTCTACCGTAGTGTTTTCCGCGATTGGGCGATATTCACCGTAGTATTCAGCGATGATACGGCTAGGATCTGTCAGACCGGCGCGAACCAGGAAGCGTTTCGCTGCATCAACACGGCGGCGTGACAGCGCTACGTTGTAAGAATCCGAAGCACGGGCATCCGTGTGACCTACGAGTACGATGCGGCAGTTGGTACGCATGTTCAGAAGTTCAACCACTTTGCTGAGTGTTTCTTTCGAAGCATTGCGGATGATCGCTTTGTCGGTATCGAATTCGATGTTGCTGAACAACGCTTCACATTCGTCTTTCGGCAGGTTGTTTTTGATTGCGTCGCGGATGATCTTGTCGATATCCAACGCCACACCACCACCGGAAACAATGCTACCTGCCGGTGTGTTTGCCTCTTTATCGAACAGGTCGGCTACGCCGTCACCGTCGGAGTCAGTGTAAAGACGTGGGTCAACGGGCTTAGGCATGTTTGCTTTCGCGATTGAATCCGCATCGTTCATCGTCGGGTTGTAAGGTACGGGGATCAGCTGCTGTGGGTTAGCCCAACGCAGGTGGTAACGTCCTGATGCTGCATCGTATTTGCCGTCTTTCGCTCTCACTGCGTTTTTGCCCAGTTTGTAGGTCAATGCAAGTGAAACGAATCCGTAAGCATCTTTTCTTGAATCTCCTTTCGCGAACGTCCAGATTCCCTGTTGTGAATCGTAATCGCTCAGGTCGCCAACGGTTGCATCCAGCTTCTCGGTATTCACGAAGTTATGCGTGTAATCGATACCGAGGTCGAAGCGTGACGATAGTTCATAATGAACTGTCAAACCAGTTGGAACAACCCATTCGCGTGTGTAAGTGGATCCGTTGCGTTCCCATTTACCAGCCGTTTTCGAGCTGGCGTCGGTGTTCGTCGAGAAGCTCTTCGAAACGCCTGTTCTCAGGTTGGTGTAATCGATGTCTGTGTGATAATAAATGATACCACCTCCAAGGTGCGCATCAACCTTCCAGCGGCGGAGCTTGTTAAAGCCGAACAGCAGGCGGTTCACGTTCAAGGTTCCGTCCAATGTCAACTGTACGAAAGACGGGCTGTTGAAAGTAGCGCTGTAAGTCTCGCCGGTCAGGGAGCTGTAATGATTGTCTTTGGCCCCTTGCAAACGGCCGTTAACGCCTGTCAGTTGGATACCAAAAAGCGGCGAAAGCTGCTTGTTAACTGAAAGCCCCCACGCGCCTGTCAATTCTTCCCGGTCTCCACGCTTGAAGCCATTGTACTGGGTCAAATCTCCGAAGAATTTTGTAATACCTCCGTAACCTGTGATCGACCAGGTGTTCATTTTATTTGGTCCTTCATACGTACGATTTTGAGCGTGCGTATTGTAACTCAGGAGGGTAGAACAAAGTAAAGCAACGTAAAGATTCTTTTTCTTCATGGGAAACACGCGTTATGTGATTCAATTCAATATAGCATTATACATAAATTCAAAAATCAGAAAAAAGGCAAGCCTGTAAGCCGGATTCTGTAACGTCGATCAGGAAACCCGATCTCCGCTCCTGCCATTTATCCAGGATTCCGGTCACCCGGAACCTCTAACGATCTACCCGTATCGGCGCCCCGAAGAGCAGGGACGAGCAGCCCCGTGAACCAATACCTATTTGATCTTTCAGCCCGTAAGGTTTACCATGCATTCCCTGTCACCAGGGAACCGGTGGGCTCTTACTCCACCTTTTCACCCTTACCGAGGCATACAAAAAATATGCCAGGGCGGTATTTTCTCTGTGGCACTTGCTGTCAACGGGCCGTCTCCGATCCGTCGCCTTCCCGTTAGGAAGTACGGCACTCTGTGCTGCCCGGACTTTCCTCCCCGGTTAAAAAACCGCAGCGGCAGGACAGCTTAGACCTTTCCTCTGACCACAAAGCTAACAAATACTTTCTTTCCATCAGCAGTCAATATACCATAAAAAGTAAAAAATTATGGCACTTACGCTGATTATTGTACAAATTTTCTTTCAGATTCCTTTCAATCCGTCGACTTTCAAATTCACTTTTCCAGTCGCAAATACAACAGAATAAAGATGTTTCGGAGTGAGGTAAACCTTGTCGGGCACAATATCGGAAAGTATTCCTTTTACAACTACACCTTCGGTGACTTTATAATTGGCGAGCGTCTTCTGAATCGTGTTTTTGGCATCGGCGATCTGTCCGCCGACCGGGAATACCATCCGCTTTTCCATCATCCGGCTGAACTGCCCCTGCAAGAGCCAGCCCGCCGTGCGCACGATGGAATTCTTCGTGTCCAGGTCATAATCAAGGCCTTTCAGTGACAACTGCTGCGTGGCGGGATCGTAATACGGCACGCCTTTGAGATAAATATCCCCGCTGATGCTCCCTTTCAAACCCGCCTTGATCACCAGCCGGTCGTTCTGCCCGTACATTTCAATGGACGTTACTTCCACATTGTACTTACCGCCCAAAAACGAAAATTTCTCGCCCGCAAACTGTTTGGTAGCCAGCCGCGCAGCATCCTCGTACGACACCAGACTGATGAGCCCGATCTTGAAATCGTCCCTGACCTTATCCACAATACGCAGGTCCGGAAGCTTCTGCGCAGGCGCCGGAGCAGGCTTCGCGGCCGACGTAACCGTTTGAGTGTAACCTTTAATTCCAATTACCGAACGGAGTATATTACTTTTTGAAAGTAACGGCGTCATCTCGATGCCCGTCGGCACGATCACGAGCCAGGTATCGTATTCCTTCGCCAGCAGCACCGGCTGCCGGGCTATGTTCCACGCCAGCTCCGCATTCTTTTTCAGGGCAAGGTTAGCCGCGACCTGCTGGTCGATGGCGTCCGTGATTTTGTCGAAATTCTTATTCAGCATCCGGCTTACCATGCCTTTGATGGGAATATTGATACCCGCCACCCGGATATTCGGCTCGCTGATCCAGTCGTAACTGTCCACATAAGTCTCCGATTTCACCTGCCACGACGGCGTAAGGCCGATTTTGGAGATCAGCCGGATGCGGATCGAAAACTCGGTGTCCTTGTAGCCCGACATCGTCATACCCAGCGGGCTGATCTTGTACCCTGCGCTCACCCAGATTTTCAGCGGCACTTCAAACAGAAAGGAAGAATCGATCGCCACCACTTTAATGGGGCTGATCTTCCAGACCTTCGCTTTCAGGTTATCGTTGTTTTCGTCCTCGTAGCTGTTGTCCTCGTAAATCAACCCCTTGATCTGGTTATTGATCTGCGATTCGATTTCTGCGATCGGTATTTCCACCGGCACATTCAGCACCGACAAATGTTTCTCATTCTGGATCTCCTTATCCGAATATTTATATTCTTCCATAGGGGCCTTAGGGGAGGTTTTTTTAGAACCGCAGCTCCAAAAAACGAATGCTGCCAGAACGATTATTCCAAAATAACCGCGCCTGACGTATACTTTACTTGATTTTGACGAGGGTAGCACCGTATCCGAATTTCTCTTTTAATGCGTCTTTAAAAAAATGCACATGCTGGTTCTTGCCGAGCCGACGGTGCAGCTCGTTTTTCAAAACACCGCTGCCCGCGCCATGGATGAACGTAATTTCCTCCATTCCATTGGCAATCGCCGATTCGAGGTTGCTCTCGAAAACGTCCAGCTGCTTTTTCAAAATGGCGTCGCTCGACAGGCTTTTATGGTTGTTCACCAGCTTTTCAATGTGCAGGTCGATCACCTGCTCCGGCTTGGGAAGCGAGTTCTGCTCCGGCACCGACTGGCCCAGCATGCGGGCCTTGATTTCACCGGCTACATCTTCCGAAATACCGGGCGTCTCGCGTTTCAGGTTTTCTTCATCGAGCTGATATACAAAGCCATCCTTTGCCAGCACCGGTACTTTGCCTTTGTTTTTATAAAACGATTGCGCCCGGCAGCGAATGCGCTTGTGCAATGCCACCGGCAACTGGTGGTTCCCCTCGCGGAAGTACAACGCCTGCACATCGAACAGCGGCCACGATTCGAAATCCTTCATCAACACTTCCGTCAGCTTGTGCGACGTGCGCGGCTGCAATACGCCCGCGGCCAAACCCGTAGTCACTGATTCCGAAGCGGCTGCGGCCGTAAACGGCAACGTCCAGTCGGTGTTGTTGATCACATGCACGGTCAGCGCGCGGTCGTTCACCGAGATGAATGCGAGGTAAATGCCTTTCTCCGCAAACGGGGCATTGCGCGGTAAGATCACATCCGCCCGTGCAGCCGCTGCTTTGGGCTCCTCCGGCTTCACCATCCGCTGCGATTCCACCGGCGAAATGGTCACGATTTCATTTTTCAGGACCGGAATCCGAAACCCGTCCTCAATCTCGATTTCAACGACATTGCCCGACAGGAATGCATAAATAACGCCTTCCTCGCGGCCATGTACCAATCGTACTCTATCTCCTATATTCATATCAAATACTGCTAAACTGTCTTTGACCCGTTGCGGGTTATACTCTTTCAAAAATAAAACGGCTTGAAATCGACGCCGTGCTTGCTGATTTGCAATGCCGGCGCCGGGATTTTTACCGAGTTGGCCAGGAAACCCAGCGTCTTAACAAACTTGCTCTTCGTTTTGATCTTCGTCAGATCGATATCCAGCGATAAATAAAACTGCCGGTAAGGCCGGTAACCCATTTCAATACTTTTTTCAGGATCGGCCGACACCATATTCTGGATGCCATAACCTACTGAGAAACAAAGCCACGCTGGCCATCTGGAACCTTTAAAAAACGATTTAGGACTGGCCGAAAACCAATAAGTCTGTCCGTTATAATCTTTCAGCCACCGCTCCGACCAGCTACTGCCCAGCAACTCCGGCCGCACCCGTGCAAGCGACGTAAAATGGAACGAGAACTTGGGCTGTATACGCACCTCGTCCCACAATGCCACCTGCCCGAGATAAATGGCCGAGCCCGCGATATTCGCGATCATATCTCCCGGCGAAAAACCATAGTCAGGGGAAAAGCCGTCGAGGATTTCAATCGGTGTTTGAAAAATAACCCCTGAAATCGCCCCGTACACGAGCATTTGCCGCTTCGAAATTCCTGTTTTTTTGTACAAAGCCGCGGTGTGGCGCGCGATCTGGTACGATGTGTAAAGGTGCCCCATTTTGTCCATTTGTAACCACTCGTAGGTATCGTCCTGGATGGTAAAATTGGTCAGCGGGTTTTTATACCAGGATCTGCTGAGTCCATACAGGCTACCCAGGTAAATGGCCGACTGCGCCGCGAAAATGCCGCGCAAAAGCTTGTAGTTAGGTCTGACCGCCGCCGAATCGGCAGCCAGCGTATCGGCCGGGACAATGGCACCCTGCGCATAGGCACCGCGCAGGCTTCCGGCCAGGAGAAAAATCAGTAAGCAATGAAGAGTAAAACGCATTCGATCATACCGGGACCCATTAATAACCGCCATGGTATTTCCGAAGTCCCCATTCCGCCCCCAGCAACAACACGATCAGGAAAAACAGCCATTTCAGATAGATCAGTTCAACCATTTCCTCGGAGCTGTCCAGCCGGTCGGCCGGGCGGTCAGTTTTTAGTTTTTGAATAAATTGTTGCAGCGACGCGGGCACCAGGAACGTCCCGCCCGACCTGCCTGCCAAGTCGCGGAGCATGCCGAAATCCGCCGTGGTATTGCTCAGTTCGAGGTCGGCATTGCGGATCACAAACTGGCCCGATACCCTTTCCTGATTGCCTTTCAAAGTGGTCGAGGCCGCATAACGGTACACCCCGTCGCCCAGCCCGCTTACATTGAAACGCGGCGTCTCTTTCGTGTGTGTGTACGTAAATTGCTTGCTTTTACCTTTCTCGTCCACCAGTTCCAGCTTCACTTCCTGCCCGAAGATCGGCTCGTAAATGTCGTTGTAAATCTCCGTTTGAAATGACACCTGCTCCCCGGCCTCAAACTCGTTGCTGATCGGGTAAACGCGGAACTTCCGGCGATCTTCCTTCACAGACAGCAGCTGAATAAGTTTTTGGAACAGGTTGTCCACCACTTCCTGCTTGCTGGTTTGCGCAAATTCTTCCTGCCGCCATTGCCAGATCCCCTCTCCGGCCAAAACCGCCGTTTTCTGGTCGCCATTGGTATTCAGCACGAGCAGCGGCTTGCTCGTATTGAGCGTGCCCACCTTCTGGTAAAGGATCGTTTCGGTACCCGCCGAAATGTTGTATTCCCCGAATGGCACCGATAATGGCGGCAGCCTTTCGAGCAGTTTCAGGCTTTCGGCATCGAGGTTCAGCTGCTGAAACGCAGGATTGAAACGCGCCGTCACCTTGTCCACCTGGTTATTGGCAGCCGCGTTAATAAATAGCGACCGGTTCAGCGAGCTCGCCAGCGGCACGGCCGACTGGTTTCCCAAGATAAAGAACAGCGGCATTTTCGCATCGAGGAACTTCCGCACCTGCGCATTGCCAAGCCCCAGTACATTGGGAATCTGGTGCAGGATCACAAGATCATAAGGCTTGGTACTGGCCGGCGGGTTGTTGGCTATGGATAAAATATTGATATCCAGCTCATAATTATCGTTCGCTTCGATCACGCTCCGGATGCTTTTGATATCGGGATGCGGCGCGAGCGCCATCAGCAGTATCTTCTGGCGGCCGTCGATAATGTCGATATACACATCCTTGCGGTTGTTGCGGCCCGAAGTTTCGCCCGAAACCGCCCCCAGCTCAATGGTATAATGCTGAACGCCTTTCTGCTCGGAAGTCGTTTTGAAATCAAATGCCTTGAAAAAGTCGCGGCGGTCGATGATCACCGGCTGGCTCTGGATCACACGGCCATTCTGTTTGAGCGTCACCGTCGTGCTTTTGCCCTGCAAGCCATTCGCCGCGATTTCGGCCCTGATCGGAAACTCATTACCCAGGTAAGCAATGCGGTTGCTGACGACATCCTTCACCCGGATATCCAGCTTGGGCACCGAATCACCCACCGCCAACGCATTCACCCTGAAAGGGTAACGGTTATAGGCCGGCGAAACACCCTGGTTCACGATCCCGTCCGAAAGCAGCACCACGTCCGTCACATTCCTTCCTTCGAAGTTGCTGCGGACATTTTGGAGCAGTCCGGCCAGGTTGGTTTTGTTTTGATTAAATGCAAGGGAATCGGTATTCGTTTCGGTGCCTTCGAGCGTCTCTACACCCACCTCGAAACCGGCGTCGTTCAGGTCGCGGACGGCCGCATTCACCTGCGCCATCGCCGCCTGGCCGTATTTACCCACCGATTCGGAGTTGTCGATCGCGAAAACGATCTTGGCCTTGTCGACCGACGTTTGCGTACGCCGCACGAGCGGACTCAGGAGGAGAAAACAGATGATCGCAACGACAATTCCCCGCGCGGCAGCGAGCAGATAATTCAATTTTTTTCCCCACGACGGTTGCGGCTGATACAGCAGCCATGCATAGCCAACGCCTGCAAGCACACAGAATATGAGGAACCAGTAAGGGGTTTGGAATATGAGTTCTGACCGCATGAGTTGGGATGCAATAGCTGGCGACGTTACAATATACAACGAAACCGCCAGCTATTCACTAACGAAGAAAGACGCTATGTTAACATACCACCGTCCACCTGGATTACCTGGCCGGTGATGTAGCTCGACATATCCGAAGCGAGGAATACGCAGGCATTTGCCACGTCCTCAGGCTGTCCGCCTCGCTTCATCGGGATAGATTGTTTCCAGTCTTCCACCGCTTTGGCGTCTACCGCGTCGGTCATTTCAGTTTCGATAAAACCGGGGGCAACGGCATTGGAGCGGATATTTCTCGAACCCAGTTCCAAAGCGATAGATTTGGTAAAGCCGATAATACCGGATTTCGAAGCAGCGTAATTCGATTGCCCCGCATTACCGCGTATACCCACTACCGATGTAATATTGATGATCGACCCGCTTTTGGCGCGGATCATGGATTTCGTAGCGGCTTTGGTCAGGTTGAAAACCGATTTCAGGTTGATATTGATCACCGTGTCCCATTGCTCCTCGCTCATACGCATGAGCAGGCCGTCGCGGGTGACGCCGGCATTGTTAATGAGCACGTCGAGCTTGCCGAAATCGGCGATCACGTCGGTCACGAGCTGGTCCGCGGCCTGAAAATCAGAAGCATCCGAACGGTAACCTTTGGCTTTAACGCCGTAGGATTCCAGTTCTTTGGCCAGTGCTTCGCCTTTTTCAACGCTGGACAGGTATGTAAATGCGACATCAGCACCTTCCTGAGCCAGGCGCAACGCGATCGAACGTCCGATACCCCGCGAAGCCCCTGTTACCAATGCAACTTTATTTGCTACTAACTTCATAAATAGGATTAGAATCTGTCAAAATGTATACTGCCGGCAAAAATAGGATATTGGGCAGAGACCGGCAAATAAACGGAGTATGGTACTTTACCTTAAAATGATGTAATATTCAGGTAAAAATACCTTTCTCCAACATTAAACAAACACTATCATGAGTACTGCAAATGCCCAGAAAACCTCGGGAGCCTTCATTGCCGCGTCGTGGATCGCATTGGGTGTGGGAATGGCCGGCTTCATCATCGGCTTGTGGCGGTCGGAAATGCTGCTGAGCGAAAAGGGCTACTACTTTACGGTATTAATGTACGGCCTCTTCGCCGCGGTATCCGTGCAAAAGAGCGTCCGCGACCGGCTGGAAGGCATTCCGGTAACCGCCATTTATTACGGTATCAGCTGGTTTTCGACGATACTGGCCATTGTGCTGCTCGTGGTCGGGCTGTGGAATGCGACATTATTACCAAGCGAAAAAGGATTTTACGCATTCGCCTATCTGCTAGGCATTTTCGGTGCGATAGCGGTGCAGAAAAACACCCGCGACATGCAGATTTTCGAAACCGGCAGCTCATTTTCCAAACCTTCTGATCATTGACGCTGTTAAGCCGTTACGAATGTTTTTTGAAACCAAATAACAAGTAATGGCAGAAATCACAAAAACGGCCCTGATCACCGGCGGTTCCAAAGGCATCGGCTACGGTATCGCCGAAGCGCTCATCCGCGACGGCATCCGCGTGGCGATCACCAGCCGCTCCGAAAGTAATGCAAGCCAGGCCGCCGCGGCCCTGAACAAGATCAAAGACGGTTACGCCCTCGGTATCGCCTCCGATGTGCGCGACCTCGCTTCCCAGGAAAAAGCGGTGCAAACCGTGCTCGACCAATGGGGACGCCTCGATTATTTCATCGCCAACGCAGGCGTAGGACATTTCGCACCGATCCAGGAGCTGACGCCCGAAATCTGGAAAGAAACGATCGACATTAACCTGACCGGCGTGTTTTTCAGTGCCAAGGCTTCTATCGCGGCGCTGACCGAAACGCAGGGCTACTTTATCAATATCGCGAGCCTCGCCGGCACCAATTTCTTCGCAGGCGGTACAGCCTACAATGCCAGCAAATTCGGTTTGGTGGGCTTTTCACAGGCTATGATGCTCGATGTGCGCAATGCAGGTGTGAAAGTGACTACGATCATGCCGGGTTCCGTTGCGACGGAATTCAACGACCATCAGCCGTCTGAAAAAGATGCCTGGAAAATCCAGCCGGAAGATATCGGCCAGATCGTATCGGACCTGATTAAAATGCCTGCCCGGACATTGCCGAGCAAAATCGAGGTGCGGCCTACGACGCCCCGCTAGTCAACCGGCCATGAAGCCGGGAATCGCAGCCCGGCTTCATATTTTGCACCATTTCTGAAATGCATACGCCGAAAACAGCAGTCCCGCAATCGCGATCAGGAGAATGGGTATCTTGTATAAAATCAATAAGGTAAGCCCTACAAACCCGAATAGCAGCACCTGCATGGCATTTTCCGGCAATCCCGCTTTTTTGTAAAAATACAGGTGCGTCATGATAAGGCACGCCAGCCCGAGCGTGTACAGCTGGACTATTTCTATTATGCTCAATGCGCCGCTTCGCAAAACGACGAGCGTTTCGGGCAGGAGCAGCAGCATATGCACTGCCACCATTCTGCCCCACCGGATGATCACCGGTACCGGCAGCGATCGGCCCCAGAGCCACACCTCGGCTTCCCACCGGTACAATTCGTAAGACAGGCCCACATTCAGCAGATAGGCCAGCGACATGCCCACGGCGGGCATCCGGATGTCGTATTCACCCGTGCTATAATAAAGCATCGTCCCGGCAGCGGCGAGCATGGTACCCAGTTTTCCCACCAGCAATGTAATGCCCCGCTCGCGGAGCAGCCATTCCACCGACCAGAAAAGCCACGAATGCGGTCGCCTGAATGGCCAGCGGACGACGCTGTTTCCCTTGACGGGCACATACAAAACCGGCGTTCGGATGCGCCATTCGGCCATTGCGGTCAATAGAAAAATTAGTATCAGGTAAAAAGGAATGACCGGCCACAACCTGCCCAACAGCTTATCCTGGATGGCTACAATGAGCAGGTAAGCGCCATAATAAAGTATCGGCTGTAAAAACCCGGTCGCCTGGCCTGCAAAGCGCCTCAGGCGCGTACCCGTGCCCCAGGTGCGTGCATGAAAGATGAAGGTGTATTCCGGCAGTTTCCAGGTATTGATCAGAAACTGGACGCATACCACGGTATAAATGAGCCAGAGGCCGAACAGCGTAAGCATTCCGTAGGTGCCCGTCAGGAAAAAGACGGCGAATGCATGGTGCTCATTGGCGCTCAGAAACCCAAAAAGCAGTCCGAGCAAAACGAGAAATGTACCGGCACGTTGCCGGAAAAATGCCGAAACGGTGGAAATCAGCAGCATTTTCATAGTGCATCGGCGGCAATGAGGGTCTTATCCTTCAAGCGGAAACTTTGCGAAACGTGCAGCCCTTCCTGTTCGAAAAGCTGGTGTGACGACAACAGAAACGTGACGCCCTTCCGGTGATAATCTTTGATTAGTCCAAAAAGCACCTCACGCGCCCCGCGGTCGATGGTAATGAGCGGCTCGTCAAGGATAATGAGCGAAGGGTTTCCCAAAAACGCCAGCAGCAGCGATACTTTCTTCACCATCCCGCTCGAACAGCTGCCGAACGGGTTTTCCAAATAGTTAATGCCGAACGCCTGGATCAGCATTTCGGCTTGCGCCGCGGGTGCTTGCTGCGCTTCCGCTACGAAGGCGATCAGGTCGGCCGGTGTCAGGAAGGAAGGATAGAGCGGTTCCGCTTCGCCCAGGTTCAGGCGCAGCCGGTACTCGACGGGGTGTTTTTTCAGATCATATTGGCCGTCGAGCAGCACCGTTCCTTCAAAAGGCAGCATGCCTGCCAATGTGCGGAAAAGCGTCGACTTACCGGCCCCGTTTTCACCCTGGACCCAGTAAATGCCTTTCTCAATGGCGAAAGAGGGGATCGACAGGATCTCGCGGTCGCCGTAACGCTGACTGAGCTGACTGATTTCCAGCACCATATGACAGGCAATATCAGGGTTGAACGCCGAACTCGTCTTTCAGCTGCTGCAAGGCAACCGACTCTTCATACCGGTATAAATCCTTGTTGAACAATGCATTATGCCCCGCATTCTGCAAGCTGATCCAGCTGTGGATCGCATAAGGATCGTAATCGAAATGCTTGAAGGTATGGCCCATGTTGTTCATATCGGCAAACCATTTTACGCCCACATCGAGCCGGTCGTACGAACCGAACGCCGTGCCTTTGCCCACCGGCGTGGTGTCATTGCGGGTCTTTTCGAGGTCGATCATGGCCACATATTCATTCAAACGGCATTCCGGCAACGGCCAGGGCGCCGCCGGATCGACGACGAGCTTGTACTCGCCCGTACGCGCCTGCGGGTAGGTGGCCGCGAGCTGCATCACCTCTTCGTAGCCCGGCTTGTATTCGGTATATTTCTCGGGGCCGCACAGGCCGGCTGTCATCGCGGGGCATACCCAGCATTGCCCGATCCGCCCGATGCCCGACGCCGACCCGATGCCATTGACATACTCTCCCACGAGGTCGCCTTTGAAATACACATCGTTATGGATCACGAGCAGGTAGCGCTGGTCGGACTTCTCCCACGCATATTGATAGCGCACCGCGTGGCGGTACCGCTTGAAATTCAGCAGGAAATCGAACTTGACATTTTTAGTCCACAACCACACATTGGGCTTGTAGTATACGATCTTGTCCCCGAAATGGTCGAAAATAAACTGGAAATTGGGCGGCTCCGGCTGTTTGGCCTCTTCTACGAAATAGATCTTGTTGATCCATTGGTGCGAATGCTTCATGAGCGTCAGCAGCGTCATGGCCGTCTGGTACGGCTTGCCATAAGCATTGATCGCCACATCCACACAAGCCTTGGGAGGTATCGTCATGGTGTATGTTCTTCGTTTTTCTGAAACAAGTAGCCAAAGGTTGCCATTTAATCAGAAACGACGCGTTATCAGAATGAAAAAATTAGTAAGTGTCACAAAGGTAAATGCGCCCCGCTATTGCCCTTATCTTTTTACAAATATTTCAAAACTAGGCACTTCACCGAACACATCGTACGAAATTTCATATTTTCATTGATCACAAATTCCGAGGAATGTATATTTGAAAAAATTTTAAATAACCCACGGAGATATTTTCAAAATTTTACAAAAGATCTATTCCTTTCGCCCACCACTCACCCGGACACCATGAACACCAACCGCCGTTCCTTCCTGCGCCTGTCGGCCTTCGCCCTCCCATTCACGCGCGTCAACCAGCTATTCGCCAAGCCGAAAGTCGCCCAGGGCCCCATCGTGATTTCGACCTGGGATAGTGGGCAGATTTCCAATGCGGCAGCATGGCCGGTGCTGGAAAAAGGCGGCAGGGCGCTCGACGCCGTTGAGCAGGCGGCGATTGCCATTGAAAACGACATCAACTGCTGCGTAGGCCTGGGCGGCAATCCCGACCGCGACGGCCATGTCACGCTCGATGCCTGCATTATGGATGAAAAGTCCAATTGCGGCGCCGTGGCGTTTCTCGAAAGGATCAAACACCCGGTGTCGGTAGCCCGGAAAATCATGGAAGAAACCCCGCACGTATTCCTGGCAGGCGCCGGTGCACAGCAGTTTGCATTAGCGAACGGCTTCAAACTGGAATCAGAAAAACTGTCGCCCGATGCGGAGAAAGAATATAAAAAATGGCTGAAAAAGGCCGAATACAAGCCTGTTATCAACATAGAACATAAGCAATCCAAAGGCCACGGGCCATTCGCCCCTGCCCGCCTCGACGACGGCTCGTTCAACCACGACACGATGGGGACCCTCGCACTGGACGCCAAAGGCGACCTTTCGGGCATGTGCACCACGAGCGGAATGGGGTTCAAAATGCGCGGCCGCGTCGGCGACTCGCCCATTATCGGGGCCGGGTTGTTCGTCGACAATGAGGTCGGGGCAGCCACATCTTCGGGCCAGGGCGAAGAGGTGATCCGCGTGAACGGAACGCACCTCGTTGTCGAATTCATGCGGAATGGCGCCACGCCGGAAGAAGCCTGTAAAAAGGCCGTCGAGCGCATTGTGAAGCGTGATCCCGAACGTGCCAGGACGTTTCAGGTCGGCTTCCTGGCCATCAACAAGCAGGGCGAGGTAGGCGCTTATTCGGTGCAGCCCGGCTTTATGTACACCATTACTTCCAAAGACGGTAAAGGCAAGGTGATCGATTCCAAAAGCCATTTTGCATAACCCGTTTCGAAACAGTATTTAATTAACCACTTAACCTATCCAATGAATCTCAGATCGACAGCTATGCTGCTCGCCGGGCTGCTCTTTGCATCCGGGGCATATGCGCAGCAGCATTCGGAGCAAAACCATTCCAAATATGTAGCACCCACCGACCCGCTGGTGCAGCAAAAGCTGGCCAAGTGGCAGGATATCAAATTCGGGTTACTGATGCACTGGGGCACGTACAGCCAATGGGGAATCGTGGAATCATGGTCGCTCTGCCCGGAAGACGAGGGCTGGTGCGAACGCCGCGGCCCGCATTCGCACGACTGGTACGAGTACAAAAAGGCGTACGAGGATATTGCGAAGGAATTTAATCCTGTCAAATTCAACCCCGAGCGCTGGGCAGCGGCGGCGAAAGGTGCGGGTATGAAATATGTCGTTTTCACGACGAAGCACCACGATGGGTTCTCGATGTTCGACTCGAAATACACTGATTACAAGATCACCAACACGCCATTCAAAAGCAATCCGAAGGCGAACGTGACCAAGGAAGTGCTGGCCGCATTCCGCAACCAGGGCTTCATGACCGGCACCTATTTCTCGAAACCCGACTGGCATACGGAATCCTACTGGTGGCCGTACTTCCCGCCGAAGGACCGCAACGTGTCGTATGACCCCAAAAAGCGCCCGGAGCTTTGGAACAAATTTAAAGACTTCACTTACAACCAGATCGAGGAACTGATGTCGGACTATGGCTCGGTGGACATTCTCTGGCTCGACGGCGGCTGGGTACGCCCCGCCAGCACGATCGATACGACGATCAGCTGGCAGAAAACAATACCGTACGACCAGGATATCGACATGGCGCGCATTGCCAAAATGGCCCGCTCGCACCAGCCGGGCCTGCTCGTGGTGGACCGCACCGTTACCGGCGAGTTTGAGAACTACGTAACGCCGGAGCAATCGATCCCGGATCATTATATGTCGATCCCCTGGGAATCCTGCATGACGATGGGCGACTCGTGGTCGTATATCCCGAAAGAGAACTTCAAATCGACCCAGAAACTGGTGCATACTTTGGTGGATATCGTTGCCAAAGGCGGTAACCTGCTCCTGAACGTAGCTCCCGGCCCCGACGGCGAATGGCACGAAGAGGCCTACACGCGGCTGGAAGAAATGGGTAAGTGGATGAATGTCAATGGCATCGGCATTTACGATACCAAACCGCAGGCGCCCTACCGCGCAGGCAAATGGGCTTACACCAAAAAGGGCAATACCACCTATGCCTTCTACCTCGCAGAAAACGGCGAAAAGCTGCCCGCAAGTTTAAAACCGGAAGGCCTTGACCTGGCTCCGAAAGCCAAAATTACATTCGCAGGCAATAAAAAGGCATTGAAAGTGAAGAACGGCGCCATCGAGCTCCCGGCCAAAACAGTAGCAGAAACAGGCACGCAGCCGGCTTATTTGTTTGTGATTAATTAAGCTTTCGGCACTAGTACATTCAACCGATTCAATGGTGACACGTGAGGAACATCGCCAAAAAATTTGTGAACTCTGTTAAAAGAACGATCTTCACTTTTCATTTGCTCACTACCGCGATAACCCCTGACTGTATCATCAGAAACACCTTTTCAAAATGATCAAACAAATAACCGGTCTCCTCTGCCTGACGGCGTCGATCGCTTTTGCACAAACACCTCCCAAACCATACGGAGCCCTGCCCGCACCCCGCCAGATCGCCTGGCATGAAACCGAAGTTTACGGTATCATGCACTTCACCCCGACCACCTTCGAAAACAAGGAATGGGGCTACGGAGACGCCGATCCGAAGACTTTCAACCCGTCCGATTTCAATGCCGACCAGATCGTGCAGGCCGCCAAAGCCGGCGGATTACGCGGTATCGTACTCGTAGCGAAGCACCACGACGGCTTTTGCCTCTGGCCGACCAAAACCACCGACTATAACATCACCAAAAGCCCCTTCCGGGAAGGAAAAGGCGATCTCGTACGCGAGGTGGCGGACGCCGCGCGCAAGCATGGACTCAAATTCGGGGTGTATTGCTCGCCCTGGGACCGCAACAATGCGAAATACGGCACGCCTGAATACATTAAGATCTATCGTGAACAGCTGCGGGAGTTGTATACCAATTACGGCGACCTGTTCATGTCGTGGCACGATGGCGCGAATGGCGGCGACGGCTACTACGGCGGCGCCCGCGAAAAACGCTCGATCGACAACACGACCTATTACCAATGGGATTCGACCTGGACCAACTACACCCGCAAACTGCAACCGAATGCTAACATTTTCAGCGACATCGGCTGGGATGTGCGCTGGGCAGGCAACGAAGACGGCAGCGTAAACCCGACATCATGGGCCACGCTCACGCCGAAACCTTCGGAGGGACAGAATGTAGCAGTGCCGGGCCAGGCCAATGCGACCGAGAACCCGGGCGGTACCCGCGGCGGGAAGTTCTGGATTCCGGCCGAATGCGACGTTCCGTTGCGCAAAGGCTGGTTTTACCATGCCAACGAGAAGCCCAAAACGCCTGAAAAGCTGTTTGACCTTTACCTCAAAAGCGTAGGACGCGGCGCAGCCCTCGACCTTGGCCTGGCGCCCGACACACGCGGACAGCTCCATAGCGACGACGTGGCGGCCCTCAAAACATTCGGCGACCACGTCAGGAACACCTTCGCGACCAACCTCATTGCCCGCGCCTCGTCGAAGGCCGTGAACGTGCGTGGTTATAACTCCATTTACAGCGCCAAAAACCTGCTCGACGGCAAGCCAGACACCTACTGGGCCACCGACGACGATTTCAAAACGCCGGAAGTGGTGATCGAGATGAACCAGCCGGTTATTTTCGATGTGATCAGCTTGCAGGAGTACATCAAGCTCGGACAGCGCATCGAAGAATTCGCGGTAGACGCCTGGATCGGCAACGAATGGAAGGAAATCTACAAAGGCACCAGCGTAGGTGCAAAACGTCTCGCGAAGCTGGATGTACCCATTACCTCGCAAAAAGTCCGCCTCCGCATCACCAAGTCGCCTGTAAGCATTGCCATCAGCGAATTTGGGGTTTATAAGGATACGGAATAGGAAAGTATAGATCATCAAAAAGCACCGGCTGAATTATCAGTCGGTGCTTTTGCATTATAATAGCATTTATATCACTACTTCGCCCCAAGCCTTTCCAGCCGGGCGTACATTTCCAGCATGGCACCCTGGTCTATCAGGGTTTTGACGGGTTTGCGGCCGAGGAGGCCCTTTTCGTCGCGTTCATCCTTCCATATGCGCTCGGCGTCGGCGATGAAAATGCGGAAATCGCCGGCTTGGGGATCGATTTTGTGAAGTTCTTCAAAGCCGCGAAGCAGCACCACGTTGAACCAGTAGTTGTCGGGCAGCCTGTTGTTGCGGTAAAAATACCTTTTGGAACCCTCGGCCAGTGCTTTGGCTTCATCGAGGTACTCCTTCTTGCCGGTAGCGTTATGCAGCAGCACAGCCGATTGCAACATCGTGCCGGTGTTATAGCTGTATTTGGCCGAATCGATTTTCAGGGACGGTATCTTGATGGCGTCATAGTAGGTACCATCGGCCGAGCGCAGGTTCTTTTTCGTCCAGTCGTACAAGCTGACGGCCGTTTTCAGGTATTCAGGATCTTTCTTGATCTGGTACAATTGCAATGCGACGAGGATACCGGGGCCGTTCGAGCAGGTATTTTTCGTGTTCTTTTCGTCTTCTTTCCAATATAGCCCGCCGCCGGCCTTGTCGTCGTAGCCGGTCATCATGAACTTGTAAATTTCTTCGGCCACCACCAGGTAATCCTTCTCGCCCGTACGGTTGTAGGCATCCAGGCACGCGATGGCGATCCATTGGTTGTCGTCGTAAAAACGTGAATCCTTTTGCTCATTCGTTACGTACGCCTGATAACCCGGAGCAGGAGCGCTGGTATTGTAGTATTGACGGATCGCGCCGAGGACGGGCTTCATGTATTGCTTGCCGGGGCTCACCGCTTCCGATTCCGTGGCGGCTTGGAGCAATGCGCACAGCGGCCAGAGGTAAGAATGCGGCTTCTCGTTCTTGCCGTTCGTTTCGATAAACAGGCCGGTGGACGATTCATAAAACACGCCTTCGATGTTGTGCAGGATCTGTCCCCGGCGCGATTTATAGTCGGGCGGAGATTGGGCTACGGCCGTATGCAGGCCCGAAATGCCGAGCAGGAGCAGCGCCGTTGTGTACATTCTTTTCATAAAATAGTTTCGATTTTTTTGAGTAGAAGCGCGGTCCGGCAGATTCTCTACTTGCAGGATCCTCTTCAAAATTGCCGCTTCCAAATCCGAAACAACGGCTTTCTGGTAAAATAGAGTAATAAAATTTGGTTATTCCAATAATATACAATAGAGTATTTTATATCCAAATCGCATTGCCTATTTTTGATTAATCCCCCCGTTAACCTGACTAACCTTCTTGACTGCATTTGGCCAACATACCGACGATGCCGTGCTTTGGAATGCGTTCCGTGGTGGGGACGAGCACGCATACACCGAACTCGCCCGGCGGCACTACCGGACGCTCTTTCAATACGGCCAAAGGTTCACCCAGAACGTACAGCTGACCGAAGATGTGATCCAGGACCTGCTCGTACACCTCTGGCTGCACCGCGCGACGATCAACGACACCGCGTCCGTCAAATTTTACCTCATCAAAGCATTCCGGCACCGGATGCTCAAAGCGATCAGGCCGCTTGCGGACGAAACGGAACTGACCGGCGAATGCGACGACCTGTATGCCGATTTCCCGCGGGAAGAGAGCTGGATCAGCCAGGAAAACGATCTGATGCTCAAACAGCAGGTCAGGACGGCCCTCGCGCGGCTTTCGGAGCGGCAGCAGGAGGTGATTTATCTTCGTTTTTTCCAGAATCTCATGCCCGAAGAGATCGGTAACCTGCTCTCGATCAATGCGCAGTCGGTAAGCAATATTATCCAGCGGGCATTGGCTAACCTGCGCGGGCTGTGGCAAACGCCACCTTCCATTTCTATTATGCTGTACTCCTTTTGCCAAATCTTCTCTTAGATTTCAATAAAAACAAAAAATTTTCAGGCAACACTGAGTATTCCGGCCGAATAAAGGGATAATGTATAAAAAACACATTCATTCCGCATGTTGCCCGAAAGATCCGATCATTTACTGCAATCGCTGCTGGAAAACCCTGCTTTCAGAAGCTGGGCGCAGGGACAATGTCCGGCGGATGATGCGGTATGGAAACAGTGGGCACTAGCGCACGAAAATGGCAGCGAAATCCTCCGGGAGGCAGCCGGGATTGCCCGTGCGGTACCGGTACGCGACGCCCATTTGACGGACGAATACATCAACCAACGCATCAGCGACGCATTGCAAATCGCCCGGCGGCAGGAACAGCGGCACGAAAACCGGAAGCGGGACGCATTCTTCCCCATGTTTCTTTCCCGCTGGAATGTGGCGGCCAGTCTGCTCATCGTCGCCGGCCTGTGCTTTGCCATTTTTCGCATTTACCACCATACCAAACCCCTCGCCACGGCACCGGGCATGGAAAACTCCCGTTCGCCATTCATCGAAGTTTCCAATATGGAACGGGCGTTCAAATATGTGCAGCTGCCCGACGGCAGCTCAGTGGTGCTGCACCGGAGCGGCACATTGAAATACCCGCAGGCCTTCAACGGCACCAAACGCGAGGTATACCTGACCGGCGAAGCATTTTTTGAAGTGACCAAGAATCCGGATCAGCCGTTCTTTGTGTACGCGGGTGAGGTCACGGCAAAAGTGCATGGTACCAGTTTCAGTATCAAGGCCATTGCCGACGAAAAAGAGATTACCGTCGCCGTCAAAACCGGGAAAGTCTCCGTTTTTACCGAAAAAGCCTCCCCTGCCCTCCTGCTTACCTGCAATCAGCAGGCCACCTTCGAGCGCGCACACGCGAAGCTTGTACGCTCGGCGCTCAAAAGCCCTGTATTGCTGAATATCCCTATTGAAAATCAAGAATTCACTTATTCCGAAACCCCGGCTGCGGAAGTTTTCGAGGCGCTGGGAAAGGCGTATGGCGTCAATATCGCGTTCGACCGGCCCAGCCTGGCGCATTGCAGCATTACCGCCACGCTGGGCGACGAGCCGCTCGAAAACAAGTTGAAATGGCTTTGTACCATCCTGGAAGCCAGGTATACCATCGCACAGGACAGCATTACCATTACCGGAAACCCATGTAACTGATTATCCACCCTAAAACCTGACCATTTGAGTAAAAACAACAAAAGGTGAACGATGCTACCAACATCATTCACCCAATTGAAATCCCCTCTTTCTGTGCTGGCGCTAAGAAGGTCCACCGACGAGAAGTCTGCGGGACACGGGAATTATTTTGCCGATTTTTTTTAAACCTACAAAACAGACAAAAGTATGAAAAAAACCTTTTACCGGCAGAGTTACCTGCTCAAAATTATGAGAATCAGCCTCATACAATTGTTCATCATCATACAGTTCTCCGGGCTCGCCGTCGCGTTTGACGGCTTCGGGCAGGAGGTGCTCAACCGCCGGTTGACGATCAATATCCGTGAGCAGAAAATCGGCGCGGCGTTGGAACAGATCGGCAAAATCTCCGGCGTGCATTTCATGTACAGTCCCGAGCTCATCCGCTCGCAACGCAAGGTTACTTTCAGCGCCAAGGAAGAAAAGCTGGAAGCGATCCTCGACAACTTCCTGACACCCCTGCAAGTGTCGTACGAAGTTTCCGGTAAACAGATATTACTGAAAAGAGCCGCTTCCAAACCGGCATTGCCGGAGGGTACCGGAACGTCCATCAAAACAATCCAGTCCATTGATTTTCAGATCAAAGGAAAAGTAAAAGATGCAACCGGCGGTGCCATTCCGGGCGCGACGATCGTCCTCAAAGGCAGCTCTTCCATCGGTACCACCACGGATGCCGACGGCGGCTTCTCCCTGAACGTGCCCGACGGCAGCGCCACGCTCGTGGTATCCACAATCGGCTTTCTGACGCAGGAAGTGGATATTGCCAACAAAACGATGGTGGAAGTGACGCTGCAATCGGACATTAAATCGCTGACCGAGGTGGTGGTAACGGGCTATTCGTCCCAATCAAAGCGCGACATTACCGGCGCGGTGTCGACCGTTGACGCTGCCGAATTGACCAAAGTGGCCGCTCCCAATGTGGCGCAGCAGTTGCAGGGACGCGTAGCGGGTGTGACGGTGACGTCCAACAACACCCCCGGCGGTGAAGCCACCGTCCGTATCCGCGGCTTCGGCACGATCAACAACAACGATCCGCTCTACATTATCGACGGCGTGCCTACCAAGGGCGGCTTGAACAGCATTAACCCGAACAACATCGAGTCGATGCAGGTACTGAAAGATGCCTCCTCGGCTTCCATTTACGGTTCACGCGCGGCGAACGGGGTAATCATCATTACGACTAAAAAAGGAAAAGTGGGCGCTCCGAGATTTACATTCAACTCGCGCGCAGGTTTGCAAACGGGTAAAGTCGACCTGGGTCTGATCAAAGACCCGCAGCAATTCGGCGACCTGCTCTGGACGCAGCGAAAGAATGCGGGCGTGCTCACGAACGGTAACCCGTCGCACCAGCAATATGGCAATGGCGCCAACGCCGTCGTGCCCGACTACATTCTGGCGGGATCCAGCTATGGCCTTTTTGAAGGCGATCCAAAGACAAATCCTTCGCTGTATAACTACAACCGCACCGGCTTCTATCAGATCGTAAAGGCCAACAAGGCCGGTACCGACTGGCACCAGGAGATCCTTCGCCCGGCTGCCATTCAGGAGTATAATATCGGCGCAAACGGCGGGACTGAAAACGGCCGCTATGCCATTGCATTAAACTATTTCAAACAGGACGGGGTATTGATCCATACTTCATTCGACCGCTATTCCATCCGTTCGAATACGGAATTCTCGTTCAAAAAACGCATTCGTCTCGGCGAGAACCTCGAAGTGAGTTACACCGAAAACAAGGGGTACTACAATGCCAACGGAACCGCCAGCAGCACCAACAACCAGGACGGCAACCCGATCGGTAACGGGTACCGCATCCCGTCGATCATCCCGGTCTACGACATCGCGGGCAACTTCGCGGCCACCCGCGCGGCGGGCCTCGGCCCTGCTACCAACCCTGTGGCGCAGCTCTGGCGCTCACGCAACAACCAGACCAACACGCTCCGCGCATTCGGTAACGCGTACCTGGAAGTGGATATTCTGAAAGACCTCACGGCAAAATCGAGCATCGGTATCGACTTCACCAATGCCAACCGGGTAGGTTACACCCTGCTCGACCTCGAAGAAGCGGAGATCGAAGCGGCCAACGCCATGACCAACGGCAATGCCTACGACGTGAACTGGACGTGGTCTAACACGCTGAACTACACCAAAAACTTCGGTACAGCCCACAAATTGAGCGTACTCGCCGGTACAGAGGCCATTAAAGGCACCGGCCGCGATTTCTCGGCGACCCGGACCACGTTCTTCTCGGAAGATCCTTTATATATGTACCTCAACTCCGGTACGGCAGGTATCGCCAACACCGGCGCGGGTTACGAATGGGCATTGTTCTCCGTATTTGGAAAAATCAACTACGCATTGAAGGACCGCTACCTGCTCGAAGCGACCGTACGCCGCGATGGCTCGTCGCGCTTCGGCCAGAACAACCGCTACGGTACATTCCCGGCGTTCAGTGCGGGGTGGCGCCTGTCGGAAGAAAGCTTCATGAAAAGCATTCCCTGGCTGGACGATATGAAACTGCGTGTAGGCTGGGGACAAACGGGCAACCAGGAAATCGGTAACTACAACGGTTTCAGCACCTACCGGTCGAGCCTGAGCCAGTCTTCTTACGCGATCGACGGTTCGAACAACGCCGTGCAGCCGGGCTTCGACACCGAGGCATTCGGTAACCAGAACGCGAAATGGGAAACGACGACGCAGACCAACGTCGGTATCGACGCGACATTCCTGAAAGGGATGTTCGGCCTCAACCTCGATTTGTACAACCGTACCACGTCCGACATGCTTTACCAGGTGGCATTGCCTGCTACCCAGGGTGTGGCTACGATCCCATTTGTGAATGTGGGCGAAATGAACAACAAGGGTATCGACCTCGGCATCGACTTCAATAACAAAGCATTGAACGGCGACCTTACCTACTCCGTGGGCGTGAATTTCTCTACCTACAAAAACGAGGTAAAAAAGCTGAACAGCAGCCCTACCGCCGTACTCCTCGGCCCGGCGATCCGCAGCTATACCTGGACGCGCTCGGTGGCCGGCATGCCACTCTACTCATTCTACGGCTTGCAGATCGACGGTATTTACCAAAACCAGGGTGAAGTGGATAACGGCCCGAAATACCCCGGCTATGCCGCGGTTGGTAAATACAAATACCACGATACCGACGGCGACGGCACCATTACCGACAACGACCGCAAGTTTATCGGCAACCCCCACCCGGATTTCACATACGGTATCAACCTGAATGTAGGTTACAAGAATTTCGACCTCTCGGCATTCTTCCAGGGCGTGCAGGGCAACCAGATCCTGAACATGGTGAAACGCTGGATCGACTTCAACAACCAGGCGGGTAACCGCAGCCTCCGCATGCTCAACGACTCGTGGACGCCGCAAAACCCCGACGCCGTACTCCCGATCCTCGACGCGAACGACAGCCGCAGCCAGCAGCCGTCCAGCTATTTCATCGAAGACGGTTCGTATTTCCGCATGAAAAACCTGACCCTCGGCTACACACTGCCATCCGGCATCCTGTCGAAAATCGGTTTCGAGAGCGCACGCGTGTATTTGCAGGCGCAAAACCTGTTCACCATCACCAAATACAGCGGTATCGATCCCGAGGTAACTTCGGTGGGTTCGACGCCGGGCAGCACCGTGTTCGGTGTGGATCAGGGTAATTATCCCAATTCGAAGATGTACCAGATCGGTATCAACTTCGGGTTCTGATTGATTTAACTAACATCTTAAACACGGTATCATAGCATTATCGATATGAAAAAGAGCGTATTAGCATTAACAGCAATGGTCTGCGTGGGTGTGCTCACCTCCTGCGGGGACAGTTTTCTCGAAACGACACCGCTCGGCGTGGGTAACGAAGCCATGCTTGCCAACAAAACCGGGATCAATGCCGTACTCATCGGCGCATACAGCTTGCTCGACGGCGTGGGGTCCGGGCCGGTGAACACCTCGTCGGTCAGTAACTGGATCTACGGTTCCGTCGCTTCCGACGATGCCTACAAAGGCAGCGACGTGGGCGACCAGGCGCAGATCACGACCATCGAACGGTATATTCCGCAGGCGGATATCGGTGCTTACAATGATAAATGGGTGGCCGTTTACGACGGTGTTTCGCGCTCCAACAACGTGATCAACCTCATTGCCAAAGCCACCGACATGACCGAGGCCGAAAAGGCGCAGGCATTGGGCGAAGCACGTTTCCTCCGCGCCTGGTACCATTTCGAGGCGAAAAAACTCTGGAATATGGTGCCTTACGTGGACGAAAAGGTGACCGATTTCATTAACCTGCCCAACGATAAGGATATCTGGCCGAACATCGAAGCCGATATCCAGTTCGCGATCGACAACATTTCCGCGACCAAGGCGCAGGTGGGCCGCGCCAGCAAATGGACAGCGAAAGCATTCCTCGCCAAAGTGCATATGTACCAGCAGGATTACCAGGCCGCCAAGCCGCTCCTCGACGACGTGATCAACAACGGCCCGTTCTCGCTCGTGAACAGCTTTCACGACAACTTCCGCATCACGACCGAAAACAATGCGGAATCGGTTTTTGAAGTGCAAATGTCGGTAGCCGATGGTGGTGCCGGACAGAACGGCAGCTGGGGAGATAACTATAACTTCCCTTACGGCTCGGCACCGGGCGGATGCTGCGGTTTTTACCAGCCGACCCAAAACCTCGTGAACGCATTCAAAACCGACGCGAACGGCCTGCCGCTGCTCGATACGTTCAATGATGTGGATGTGAAAAATGATGAAGGCCTTTCTTCGTCGGATGCATTTACCCCTTATGAGGGCACGCTCGATCCCCGTCTCGACTGGACAGTAGGACGCCGCGGACTACCGTTCCTGAACTGGGGCATTCACCCGGGTAAAAACTGGATCCGCGACCAGAGCTTCGGAGGCCCGTATACCTTCAAAAAATTCTTCGCATACAGCGGTGAAAATGCCGGAGCCGAATCGCCCCGCGCCAATGCAAACAACTACCGCGCCATCCGCTTCGCCGACGTGCTCCTGATGCGCGCCGAAGTGGCCGCCGAAGACAACGACCTTGCCACCGCATTGAAGCTCGTGAACCAGGTGCGTACCCGCGCGGGCAATGTAGTAGTGATGGATGCCGCCGGAAAACCGGCCGCCAACTACCTCGTGAAAACGTATCCTGCATTCGCCAGCCAGGAATATGCACGCAAAGCGGTCCGCTTCGAACGCCGCCTGGAACTCGCCATGGAGGGCCACCGCCATTTCGACCTCGTGCGCTGGGGCAATGCCGACGTGATCCTGAATGCCTACCTTTCCAAGGAAAGCAAAAAGCGTACATACCTTGCCGGGGCAACCTTTGTGAAGGGCAAAAGCGAGTACTTCCCGATCCCACAGGCGCAGATCGATATCATGGGCGCTGCCGTTTTGAAACAAAATCCATAAAAGTGACAAATTTTTAATATTATTATCCAAAATTTCACGCAATGGTACCTCACGAACAGGATCATACTTCACGGCGCGACTGGCTGAAAACCATCGCACTCGGCGGGGCGGCCGCCATGACCAGCCACGTAGCACAGGCAGCGCCTACGGCTCCGGCACCAGCGGCCCGCAGGATTCCCATCGCCGTTTCGACCTATTCCTACTGGCATTTCCAGGAGAAGAAATACCCGATCGAGAATGTGATCGAAGACGCAGCCCGGCTCGGCTTCGACGGCGTAGAAATTTTGCACCGCCAAATGGACAATGAGACTGTCCCCTACATGAACAAGCTGAAAAGGCTTGCATTCGACAACGGGCTGTCGCTTCCGCTACTCTCTATTCATCAGAGCTTTGTGCAGCCCAAGCCGGAAGATCGCAAAAAGGACATTGAACATACCCTAAAATGTATTAACCTTGCGACCCAAATGGGCATTCCGGCGATCCGTATGAACACCGGGAGCTGGCGTACGGTGAAGCGCGACGCCAACTATTACAAGGATGGCAAAGAGCCGCCGATCCAGGGCTTCACCGACCAGGACGCCATTAAATGGTGTATCGAATCGATGCAGGAATGTCTGGCGGCAGCCGAAAAGGCGGGCGTTGTGCTGGCGATCGAAAACCATTGGGGGCTGTCGTCGAACATCGATTACCTGCTTGAAATCTACAAACCGCTGGCCTCGTCGCCCGCTATGGGCATGAATGTGGATACAGGTAATTTCGTGGGCGACCCCTACCCGCAGTTCGAACGTCTGGCACCCTACGCGACCATCGTGCAGGCCAAGACTTATTACGGCGGCGGTCACTATTACGACCTCGATCTCGACTACAAACGGATCGCGGGCATTTTAAGAAAAGCGAATTTCAAAGGCTACGTCTCGCTGGAAATGGAAGGCAAAGAAGACCCGGCCACAGCGGTGCCGAAAAGCCTGAAAGTATTGAGGGAAGCACTGAGCTAACCCCTCATAAGAGTTTCATAATTATATTCTGTAGTTAATAAAGTGCAGCTTCTTTGGGGCCGCACTTTTTGTTTTTATTAGCCACGAATACACGAATAAGCACGAATAAATTCTTCGTGATAATTCGTGGCTTCGTGGCTTTAAAATTTCAATAATGGTATTTACATTGAGCGATGATAATGCAGCCATCGGCAACTTTGTAAACCAACCGATGTTCCTCGGTGATCCTCCGAGACCAGAAGCCTGAATAATTCGAGCGTAGCAATTCCGGCTTTCCCTTTCCTTCGAACGGGGTCCGCAAACATTCCCTGATCAATTCGTTGATTCGTTTTGCAATGTTCCGGTCGACCCGCTGCCATTCGACGTAATCCTCCCACGCATCAGGATGCCATGAGAGCATCACAGATCAGTAAGGTCGCGGGGAAAAATGTTGGTTCCGGATTCGATGTCCTGCATTGCTTTCAGCAAACGTGCTCTGTTTGCCGGGCTTTTCATCAGATATGCAGTCGTATCCATTTCCTGATCCGCATTCGAAGCATGATGGCGGTTCAGGAATTTGAAGATATTTAGAATGGATTGCCGCTTTTTCAATGGGAGAGCAAGTTTCATTACTTTTTTGTTTAGGTGTGTATGGGTAAAACTTCGTTTAAAATTAAGCCTTAAATACCTGTTATCCAAACCTACCTACACCGCCGAGACGACCCGCGCACGACCAACTCCGTACTCAAAACCTGCTTCTCGTTCACGATAATCTCCTCCGCATCCACAAGCTGCAATACCCACTCGGCCGTAGTACGCCCGATCTGGTTGGTGGGCTGGCGGACGGTCGTGAGGCCGGGGCCGATGTAGGCTGATTCGGCATTATCGCTGAAACCGACCACGCCGAGTTCGTCGGGGACCGAGATGCCCTTTTCACGCGCCATGAGCATGATTTCGATCGCCGACGAGTCGTTAACGGCAAAAATGGCGTCGGGGCGATTGGCGAGGTCGAGCAGGTACTGGCCGTAAATACGGGCCTTTTGCTGAGTGAGCATGCCCTGGATGATCATATGGTCGTCGATGGACTTGCCGTACTTCTCCATCGCTGCCTTGTACCCCCGCAAGCGCTCCTGGCTTACCTGCAACGTGAGCGGGCCCCCGAGGTGGGCAATGCGTTCGTAACCATTCAATATCAGATGTTCCACGGCCTGGAACGAGGCTTCGAAGTCGTTCACGACCACTTTCGGCACGTCGATCTGGTCGCAGACGCGGTTGAACTGGATGAGCGGAATGCCACGCTTGGCAAACAGGCTCAGGTGGTCGAAGTTATTCGTTTCCTGCGTGAGAGAAATAAGCAGGCCGTCGATGCGGTTGGCCAGCATGGCCTTCGTATTCGATATTTCTACCTGGTACGACTCGTTGCTTTGCATGATCGTGAGGTTGTAGCCGGCCTCGGTAAGTACCTCGTGCGCGCCGATGATCACGCTCGGGAAAAACTGGTTCTGGAATTCCGGAACGATCATTCCAATTGTGTTGGTCCTGCTTTTGACGAGACTGTAAGCAAGCTGATTTGGCTGGTAATCGAGCTGAGCGGCCTTATCGAGCACAGCCTGGCGCGTTTCGGGACTGATGTCCGCGTGCCCATGCAGTGCGCGCGAGACGGTAGAGTTGGACACGCCGAGCGATTTGGCGATGTCGATGATCGTCGTCTGGTGCCGCTTGCGCTTCACGAGCGATTCGACGGTATCATCGCGTTCGGCGTGCGTGAAATAGTAGTTGCACCATTTGCACAGGTACCGCTGCTTGTTCCGCACATAGCCGGCCTTCATGATACCATCCACCTGCGCGCATTTCACACATTGAATCATAATCCTTGTACTTTTTAAATATATAGCATTCCAAACCGCAATTCCTCCTAGGCAAACATCCCCACTCACAAAAATATAGAAATTTCCAATTAAT
The DNA here is from genome assembly GCF_000382205.1 of Dyadobacter beijingensis DSM 21582. Taxonomy (GTDB): domain Bacteria; phylum Bacteroidota; class Bacteroidia; order Cytophagales; family Spirosomataceae; genus Dyadobacter; species Dyadobacter beijingensis. Next base: position 846,755 of record NZ_KB907786.1, on the reverse strand, counting down.
CATCAGCAAAACCATATATCGGTAACGTCTCCGCAAACGTTACCGATACTTTTTGTTCGATTTCCGGAAATTTCTGGCTTAAAACTACATTGATGCCGCCTCTAAACGCAGCTATATTTAGGTTAATACCGCATTTCGCGACGGCTGGCCGGTTAGTCAGACAGCCCCGACATGTACCATTTCAACAAATTAAAATTGTACTATTTCAATTTTACCCTTTTTGATCAAACCCTAATATTTTACCCGCATGAAGAAAAAAATACGTGACTTGTTCCTGCTCGGCTTCCTGTGCCTGGGCATCACGCAGTCGCTACTCGCACAAAATGTGACTGTGAAAGGCAAAGTGACCGACGATAAAAATGAGGCGATCCCGGGTGTCAGCATTACCGTGCAGGGCACCCAAACCGGCACCCTCACCGACGCGGAAGGCCTGTATTCCATCGAAGCGGCCGGCAACGCCACACTCGTGTTTTCGTTTTTGGGTTACCTGAAAGAAGAGGTGGCGATCGGCAACCGGTCAAGCATTAATGTTTCCCTGAAAACGGACACCAAGGCGCTCGAAGAAGTAGTAGTGGTAGGTTACGGAACGCAGCGCAAGATCGAAACCACCGGCTCCATCGCCTCCGTGAAGGCGGCCGACCTCGTGCAAACACCCGTCGCGAACGTGGCGCAGGGCCTGCAATCGCGCATTGCGGGGGTGCAGATCAACCAGAATACCGGTTCGCCGGGGGGTAACGTGAGCGTCCGGATCAGGGGTACCAACTCGATCAACGGCTCGTCGGAACCGCTTTATGTCGTGGACGGCATCCAGATTTCGAATGGCGGCGGCATCAACGACGTGAGCCCGCTTTCGACCATCAATCCGAATGACATTGAGTCGGTGGAAGTACTGAAAGATGCGTCCGCATCGGCCATTTACGGTGCGCGCGCCGCGAACGGGGTAGTGCTCATCACGACCAAACGCGGTAAAAGCGGCGCTACCCGCGTGACGTACGATGGCTACTACGGTTCCCAGAAAGTGAATAGAATGCTGCCCGTGCTGAATGCCGCCGAATTTGCGCAGGTGGAGAACGAGGTTTTTAAAAATAACTACTACCCCGATCCTGCCTCGCTCGGCGAGGGCGTGAACTGGCAGAAGGTGATCTTCCGCAAAGCGCCGATCCAGAACCACCAGCTTTCGATCAATGGGGGGAATGAAAAGACGCAGCTGGCGCTTTCGCTCAACTATTTTGACCAGGATGGTACGCTGCGGGGCTCGGCATTTACCAGGTATTCTTTCCGCCTCAACCTCGACCATCAGATCAGCAAGCGTATCAAAGTGGGCACGAGCATCCTGAGCAGCTATTCAGTGGCCGACGGTATTCAAACGGGCAGCACCGATATCGGCAACGCCGGCGTGGTAACGGCCACAGTCCTCGGCGCGGCCATAGGCGCCCCGCCTACCCTGCAACCCTACCGCCCGGACGGTACCATTTTCCCCTTTGGCGAGCAGGCCGGCGGCCAGTACCGCGAGGTCGTGAACCCGCTTAATTTCATCGATATACTTAACAAAAGAGCCATCAAGCGGACGCTGGCCAACGTCTACGGCGATTTCAGTTTGTTCAAAGGGCTTACTTACCGGGCATCTTTCAATATTGACCAGAAAGGCGAGCTGTACGATTTCTATTCGCCGCGCTCGATCGTCAACAAAAGCGACCTGACCGACGCCTCCGGCAGCGGTACCAAGCAGAATGTCAACGGCCTCGCATTGCTGCACGAAAGCATCCTGACCTACGCAACCAATTTTGGTAAAAACCATTCATTCAAAGCCACAGCGGTATTCGGTACCCAGCTCGATCAGTACAACGATAATACATTGAGCGCTGCGGGCTTCCCGAACGACGCTACCCGCAACGAAGCGATGCAGCTTGCATTGACGCGCAATGTGAGCAGCTTCCGCAGCAGTCAGCGCCTCGACTCCTACCTGGCGCGTGTCAATTACGGTTTCAAGGATAAATTCTTCCTCGACCTGACGGCCCGCGTGGACGGATCGAGCAAATTCGGGGCGAACCACAAATATGGCGTGTTCCCCGCGGTGTCGGCGGCTTACCGCCTCATCGAGGAACCATTCATGAAGGACATCACCTGGCTTTCCGACCTGAAACTGCGCGGAAGCTACGGGATTACGGGTAATGCAGGCGGTATCGATCCGTATCAATCGCTGGCCGTCGTGGCCGCCAATGGCAGCAACTACATGCTCAACCACGGCTACGTGACGGGCATAGACCCGACGCGCATCGCGAACCCCGACCTGCGCTGGGAGCGTTCGCAGCAGACCAACTTCGGGATCGATCTGAGCCTGCTCAACAACCGGATCAGCGTCATCGCCGATGTGTACCACAAGAAAACCAACGACCTGCTGTACGTAAAAACATTGCCGCTCAGCTCGGGGTATAGCACCATCACGGGCAACTACGCCGGGTTGCAGAACAAAGGGCTCGAACTCGCCGTGAATGCACGCATTCTCGACGGCACGTTTAAATGGGATGTCTCGGCTAATACCACCATCAACCGCAATAAGGTCCTCGGCCTGGACGGCGGCGTGACGCAGGAACGTTTTATCACGACCTACACCGTCCTGAAAGTGGGCGAGCCGCTCGGAATATTCAAATCCTATGTTTTCGACGGCATTAACCAGACGGGCGAAACGATCTTGCCCGGCTACGACGGACGTGTGGGCGGCCACAAGGTGAAGGACGTCAACGGCGACGGCCAGATCACCTCCGCCGACCAGGTGATCACGGGCAACCCCAATCCGAAATTCATTTACGGGTTCTCTACCAACCTGTCGTACAAGGGATTTGACCTGGCGGCATTCCTCTCGGGCTCCCAGGGCAACGACATTTACAATGCCAGCCGCCTCTCTTTTGAAAACCCCCTCGGCCAGCGTAACCTGCTGAAAGGCGTCGTAGACCGCTGGTCGCCGACCAACCCCAGCAACCAGTATGTGAGCGGGTTCCAGGGCGGCCGCCTGCCCATTACCGATTACGTCGTGGAAGATGGCTCCTACCTGCGCTGCAAGAACATCACGCTCGGCTACACGGTCCCCCGCTTCAAAGGCGTGCAGGGCATCCGCGTGTACGTAAGCGCGAACAATCTGTTCACAATCACGAATTACAGCGGTTTTGATCCCGAAGTGAATACCTATGCAGGTTCCAACACGGCCATCGGTATCGACAACTTCGTGTATCCGCAAGCCAAGTCGTTCCTGGGCGGAATCCAGGTTACCTTCTAATTTTCCCTGAATCCTCTTATGAAAAAACTACTGAAAATCACGACATACCTGGGCATGGCCGGCACGGCGCTGATCGCACCTTCCTGCCAGCTCGACGAGACGATCTATTCGTCTATTTATACAGAAGATTTTTACAAAACCGCGGCAGACGCGGAAAAAGGGCTTATTTCTGTCTACGGCGCGCTGGGCGGCCTGGGCGGCGGGCCCGCATTGACGCTCATCGCCGATTTCAGCGACGACCAGACCTACCCGCGCGGCGTGGTGGGCCGGAACACGCTCACGCAGTTTACCTATGACGTCAACTACACGACGCAGAAAAGCAACTCGCGGCTTAACGAATCGCCGCAGCAGATCTGGCAGTCGTGCTACGCCGGCATCGAGAAGGCCAACTGGGTGATTGCCAAAGTACCGGGAGCGAATATGGACGAAACGCGCCGTAAGCAGATCCTCGGCGAAGCATACTTCCTGCGGGCATTCTATCACTGGTTTTTGAGTAAAAATTTTGGGGATATTCCCGTAAAAATCTCGCCGAGCTATTCGGAAGAAGATGCGGTAACGGCCAAAAGCCCGAAAGCAGACGTTTACAAGCAAATCTACGCCGACCTCGACCAGGCGCTGGCCTCCGGGCTGGTTTCCTACCCGGCCGTGGAAAAAGGACGGGTGGCGAAAGAGGTGGTGAATGCGTTGTATGCCAAAGCCGCATTGTACAACGAAGATTGGGCCAAAGCGCTCGAACAAGCCAAAGTCGTGATCGCTTCGGGCAAATACGCGCTCATGGAAGACGTCCGCGATGTGTACAAATATGACAAGGAAGACGCTGCGCGCATCGAAAATATGTGGGCATTCGAGGTAGACCCGGTATCTCCGGGACTTGGGCACCAGCTCACCGGCCTCTGCGGCCCTCCGGGAAGCGCGGGACCTGAATATGCCCGCACTTCTTACGGTTCGATGTTCGCCTACCAGGCGTTTTTCAGTTCATTCGACCCGACCGACAAGCGCCGCCTGCTGCTCGATACGACTTATATAGACAAAAGCGGCAAAACCGTCCCGCAACGGAGCATTACGCCCATTACCACGAAAGGCGTGCTGATCAAAAAGTACCAGGACCCGGTTTCGACGGTAGGTATGATCCCCAACATCCCGATTTTCCGCCTGCCCGACGTCTACCTGATCGCCGCCGAAGCGGAAGCGCGGTTGAATGGTGCCTCGGCCGCTGCCTATGACTTCGTAAACCCGGTGCGGAAACGGGCGGGACTCGCCAACCTGAAAACCGGCCTTACGAAGGATGCATTCATTGAAGCCGTTTTGCAGGAACGCGCATGGGAATTTTTCGCGGAAGGCGACCGCTGGTACGACCTCACCCGCACGGGCAAGTTCCTGACCGTGATCCCGAAAGCGGTGAACGAAGTGTACCCTACCCGCAACGTCACGGCCAAAAACAAGTATTTCCCGATCCCGCTCGACGAGATCAACGCGAATACGAAACTGGAACAGAACCCGGATTGGAAATAAAAGGGGCAACAGGAGGCTCCTCCGGAGCCGAAATGTGATTGAAACCAATGCTTTGCCAGAAACAGGAAGTCCCTCCGGGACGATCGCAGCGTGCAATGTCCCGGCGACCTTTCAATTTTCGCCCCGCCCCGGAGAGGCCACCTGTTTCCAGCAATCGCAGCATTCAGACGCAACGAGCCCCGGAGGGCTTCCATAATGACCGCTGAAAAAATTATACAATGATCCAATTACTGCTTTTGTACTCGCTATGCTGCACCCCTTACACCACGAGGGAGCGCGTCCGCGAGTTCAAAATCACCGAAAACGACACATTGACCTACACCCTGAAACTCGCGCTGGACGACAAAGGCCGGCCGCAGTATTTTTTCAGGAACATATTCACGCCGGTTTGCTATACCAATGAATGCAAACCGGTGTATGTCAATTTTTACTGGGATCTGCTGGGCAACTACGAGCGCTACGACCTGCCCGAAGGCAAAGTCCTCACCAAAGTCGATCACGACGAGTTCAAGGAAGCCGACTACCAGAAGTTGCAGGACATCCTCATTCAGCCCAATTCCATTTTTGCAGACCTCAAAATGGAAGACCTCATTACCAAAGGCACCGATAAGCTCACCGATTCCGTGGACGCGAAGGCCGGCGCGACTTTGAAAACCATTAAAAACCAGGTCATCGACGGCGCCGTGTACACCTGCTACACGCTGTGGCACATCGCATATGGAAAGGCCGTGCCCGAAATGCAGAAGATTATCGAAGCCTACTCGAACGATGGGTTGCTGCACACCTTTCTCGAAAGCAAAAACCACCATTACCAGTACTGGGCGATGGCCAGGGTGATGGATGCGGGCGGCACGGTTAAAAAGCCATTCGAGAAAGACATCGAGGCCATTATCGGGGGGAAAAACCTCTTCATTGCCAAATATGCCTTACAGCATACGGGTAATGATTTTTTCAAAACACAGGAAAGGCAAAGCTGGCTCTGGGAAACTTATCTGAAAACAGGCTATGCGATGCAAGTCGCGATTTTGAAAAAACTGAACGGCATCCCCCTTTTAAAATCCCTGACAGCCAACCTGCAAGCAAGCCTGCCCCATGCCAATGAAGAACAGACATTATTAATTCAAAAAATCCTGCAAAAACAATGAACATTCCCCAAATCCCCGGACTTCATTCCGGGGCAATAAGCGCTCAGATGCCTCTGGCAACTAAGCATGACAAAAAATCCCCTTGCCCCGGACCTAATTCAGGGGACTATCAGAAGTTGTTGGGGATTGTTGTTTTGATGATTTTGATGTTTCCTGTTCTGGGCCAGAATCATGTTTTGGTGGAGACAGAATCATTTGAAGACAAAGGCGGCTGGGTGATCGATCAGCAGTCTTTTGTGGTCATGAACTCGGCTTATATCATGGCACATGGAATGGGGCGGCCGGTGAAGAATGCCGCCACTTCGGTACAATTCCCGAAAACCGGCAAGTACCATTTGTGGGTGCGTACCAAAGACTGGGCGCCGTTCCCGAAAGGGCCTGGCAAGTTCCAGGTGATCATCGATGGCAAGTCTACCGGCCAGACATTCGGCGAAAGCGGGGCCGATGGATGGAAATGGTACGATGGCGGGGTGGTCGACATTAAAAATGCCACCACCAAACTGGCCCTGAAAGACCTCACCGGCTTCAACGGCCGCTGCGATGCCTTACTTTTCACCGACGACCTGAAATTCACCCCCCCGAACGAGCTGGAAGCACTGACGGCATTCCGCAGGAAACTGCTCAACCTCACCGACAAGCCGCAGGATGCCGGCCGCTACGACCTCGTGGTGGTAGGCGGAGGCATTGCGGGCACCTGCGCAGCCATTTCCGCGGCACGCATGGGCCTCACCGTCGCGCTCATCCAGGACCGGCCAGTGCTGGGCGGCAACAATAGCTCCGAAGTACGCGTGCATTTGATGGGCGACGTGGACAAAAACCACTATCCGAAACTCGGCCGCATTGTCCGCGAAATGGACAACGGCGACCCCGGCAATGGTAACCCCGACGCCAAAGAGTACGGCGATGCACGCAAAATCTCCATCGTGAAAGCCGAGAAAAACCTTTCGCTCTTCCTCAATACCCACGTTTTTAAGGTAGAAAAAGAGAACGACATTATCACTGCCGTGGTCGGCCGCGACATTGCTACCAACCAGGAACGGCGCTTTTCGGGCTCGTTCTTCTCGGATTGTACGGGCGATGGTACCGTTGGCTTCCTGGCCGGCGCGGAGTTCCGGATGGGCCGGGAAAGCAAAGCCGAAACCGGTGAATCGCTGGCGGCGGAAAAGAGCGACGATTTTACATTGGGTACTTCCAATTTGTGGGCTTCGGTGGACCGGGATACCGTTTCGTCGTTCCCCGAAACGCCCTGGGCCATGCAGTTTTCGGACGAGTACCATATCGACGAGCCGAAGTCCGACTGGCAATGGGAAACCGGGTTCGGGAATTTCAACACCATTACCCAGGCCGAGCAGATCCGCGACCATAACCTGCGGGCGATTTATGGCAACTGGTCCTATCTCAAAAAGAACAAAGCCGCTAAATACGGCAAAAAGGAGCTGGCGTGGGTGGCCTACATTGGCGGTAAACGCGAGTCGCGCCGGCTCATCGGCGATTATGTGCTGAACCAGATGGATATCCAGGAAGGCAAATTTTACCCCGACGGCTCTGTCACCGCCACATGGACGATCGACCTGCATTTCCCCGATGCCAAAAACAGCCAGTATTTTGAAGGACAGGAGTTTTTTGCCGGCACGAAGCACATCAAGGTAGCGCCCTACACAATCCCCTACCGCTGCCTGTATTCCAAAAACATCCGTAACCTGTTTATGGCCGGCCGGAATATCAGCACTACGCACGTCGCGTTCGGAAGCACGCGGGTGATGCGTACCTGCGGGATGATGGGCGAGGTCGTCGGCTTCGCGTCGTACCTCGCGGCCAAATACAAAACGAGCCCGCGCGGGGTGTACCAAGACCATTTACCGGAGCTGACAGGCATTCTGAAAGGCGAAACGCTCGCGCCACAACCCTGACTTACAATAACATACCATATGATAAGCATTGCCGGAGTAATATCCCCCCTCTTCCTGATCGTGCTGCCGTTGGCGACAATGGCGGCGCACGGGGAGGCCGTTGTCCCGGCGGATACGGCCCTGGTTTCCATCGACGGCGAGGCGCAGGGCACCACTTATCATATCCGCTATTTCGATGTGCAAAATCGCCATTTGAAGCATGAAATCGACTCCATCCTGACCGACTTCGACCGATGCCTTTCGCTTTACCGCCCCGATTCCGAGCTGACGGTATTCAATGCAACCGGGCGCCATACCTTCCGTTCGCCGTGGTTTTACGAGGTTTTAGGTAAATCAAAGGAAATATATGCGGCTACCGGCGGCGCGTTCGACCCGACCATTATGCCGCTTTCGGAGGCCTATGGTTTTGGGAATAAAAAGAACATCGACCCGGAACGCGTGAACGCGGATTCACTGCTGCAATTCATTGGTTTTAATCAGGTTGAATATAATCCCGAACAAATCACGGCCAGGCCCGGCGTCCGGCTCGACTTCAACGGCATCGCGCAAGGTTACTCGGTAGATATCATCGGTGCGTTTTTGAAAACGCAGAACATCGACCGGTTTATGGTGGAGATCGGCGGGGAAGTACTTTGCGCGGGCAGGAAAAACGGCGGTAGCGACTGGATAACGGGCATTGAAAATCCACTAAAACCGAATGCACTCGCAGCCACCGTGCGCCTTACCGGCCGCGCCATGACCACCGCGGGAAATTACCATAACCGCATTGTCCGCAACGGCATTACCTATAACCACATTATCGACCCGCGCACGGGGGCGATGGAACAGACGCCATTGCTCAGCGTTACCGTGTTCGCGAAGGACGCCATCACGGCCGACGGATACGACACCGCATTCTTTGTAATGGGTCCCGAAGCGACCAAAACCTTTTTGAAAAACCGGAAAGATATCGACGTGTACCTGCTTTACACCAATGAGGAGGGCGGACTCGCCTCCTTCATGACCGACGGTATCAAAGACCTAATCCAGGAAAAATGAAGCGAATAACCCTGTTACTACCTATTTTACTCAGCGTTCTCATCGTTGCGCAGGCCACTGCCCAGCGGACCGTTGTAAAATCATTAGCCAACAATGCCATCCGCGTCCAATGGCGCGAAAAGGATGGTGCATTGAAACTCGAAGAGGTTTCCGTGAACAGAAAAGGCCAATGGGCCAAAATGGCGGCTCCCTCCGGCGAATACACATTGCTCTATTCCGAAACCAAACCTTCAACGGAAGCGGCCGAACAGTTCGAAAAGATAACCGGCGGCAAATTCCCCGAAGACGCCTACCATTACCAGCAAACCCAATGGAAGGAAAGTACTACTGGCGTGGCGCTGAACACGGCGGGACAGGCATTTTATTTCTTCCCGAAAACCGGCACCGCGAAGGATAACGGGCTGGAATTCCAGTCGGAAACGGACGTAGCCACGGTGACCGCGCATTGGAAAATGGACCCGCGCTTCCCGAACGATATCCTCGTCACGATGACCCTGAATGCGAAAAAGAAGGGCTTTTTCTCCCTCGCTTCGCCTACCCTGGCCGCATTGCCGGTGGAGCAGATGAGCTGGGTGTCGGTGCCGGGCTATTTTCAGGGAAATTTTATGCAAAAAAATTTCGCGCTCGCCTACGCGTACGGGCACGGCGTCCCCACCCGCCCGGTGGTGTACCGCGAGCGGTGCGCATCCACGCTGAGCCCGCTGGTGAGCAACAAGGATGGCTTCACCCTGTCTGTTGTGCCTGAGCCCGGCCTTGCGCGCGACCCGTGGGCGAAGGACCAGATCACGCAGATCGACTGGCACCTGGGCCTGTCGCATATGAACCGTAAGGCACAGCTTTCGCCTACCTTATATTACCCGGTTTTGGGGGAAGATAAATCTGAAATGGAGGCCGGGCAGTCGGTTTCCTGGTCGTTCCGGTACAGCATAATCGACGGCGATTGGTTCCAGGCCACCAAACACGCGGCCGTAGACATCTACAAATTCCGCGAAACACTCGCATTGCGTCAGAGCAAGCAGGCATTGACCGATCGCATTGAAAAAATGCACCATTACCTCACCGATCCGAAGACTTCGTTGTGGAATATCGAGGAGTTCAAGGGCAAGCAGATCGGGGCACAGTCGTACCTCGGCGGCGTGGTGGGCTCGGATAAGGATGCGATGAAAAACTCGGATTACGGCGCAATGTGGATGCTCGCCAATGCCACGCAGGACCCCGAGCTGACCCGAAAAGTGCTGCCTCCGGCCGAAAACTTCAAGCTCGTGCAGCAGCAAACGGAGCCCGGTTTCTTTAAAGGTGCCGTGGAAGGCCAGTATTATTTAGCCAAGAAGAAAAAGTTCGTGGAAGAATGGGGCGAGGTGGTGGAACCGATCGCATTGACCTACTATGTAATGCTCGACGTGGGCAATATGCTGCTTTTCGAGCCGGATAATGCGGAATTGAAAGAACGGCTGCAACTGGGCGCCGAACGGCTGCTCAGCTGGCAGCGCGAAGACGGCAGCTTCGCCGTGGCTTACGACCGTAAAACAGAGCAGGAGACATTCAAGGACATTCAGGACGTACGGCCGACATTCTACGGATTGATCGTCGCGCACCGCATGCTGAAAGACGATAAATATTTGAAAGCTGCCGAAAAAGGCGCTGAATGGTTTATCCAAAACGCCGTGCAAACCGGTGCCTTCCTCGGCGTGTGCGGAGACGCGCGTTACGCCCCCGACTTCGCTACGGGCCAGTCGGCACAGGCATTGCTGGATTTGTTTGATTTAACCCAAAACAAAAAATACCAGGAGGCCGCCGTCACCTGCGCGAAAATTTACACCTCTTCCATTTACACCCACCCTATTGCCGATCACCGTTCTAAAACCGTGAATGGCGTAGCGAGAGAGGATTGGGAGATCAGCCAAACCGGCCTCAGCTTCGAGCATGGCGGTATTTTCGGGTCAGCCACCCGGCATGGGCCTATTCAGCTGGCGAGCCATGCGGGGCTGTTTATCCGCATTTACCAGCTGACGGGCGAACAGCTTTTCGCCGATATGGCACGGGCGGCGGCGATCGGCCGGGATGCGTTTGTAGACAGCAAAACGAGCGTGGCATCCTACTACTGGAATGCGATGAACCGCGGCGCCGGCCCCTACCCGCACCACGCCTGGTGGCAGATCGGCTGGATCACCGACTACCTGCTTTCCGAAGCGGCATTGCGCTCGAACGGCAAAGTGGTGTTCCCGCGCGGGTTTGTGACGCCCAAAGTAGGCCCGCACCAGACTTACGGCTTCGCGCCGGGCGACGTGTTCGGGGATAAGGCAAAACTGGTCATCACCGAAGGCTTCATAGCAGCCGACAGCCCGTCCATCGACCCTATTATTTCCAAATCTGAAACCAAAAACATTTACTACGTCACGCTGCTGAACAACAGCGCGCAGCCGACGGCATTCAACCTCAAAATCGACGGCAGCAAAGTGTCGCAAGCCACCGCCGCGGCGATGACATGGGCCGAAACGGGCCAGAAAGCAGCCATCAACAATATCAAACTGCCCGCATTCGGAAGCAGGACGTTGGTTATAAGCTATAAGCCGTAGGCAGTAAGCTTTAAGCAACCAAACAACAACCAAGCATACAGCTTACAGCTTACAGCATATAGCATCTGGCATTTTATGAACAACACCACCGACACCATTGTCATTCTCGTATTCTCCGCGTTCGTGATGGGCATTGGGATGCTTTTTGCCCGGACGGGGCGCAATTTGAAGTCATTTTTTGCCGGGGGCGAGGCAGTGCCGTGGTTTATCGGAGGGCTGTCGCTTTTTATGAGCTTTTTCTCGGCCGGCACCTTCGTGGCCTGGGGCTCGATCGCCTACAAACACGGCTGGGTGGCTGTTACCATTCAATGGACGATGTGCATCGGGGCGTTGGTGACGGCCCTCTATCTGGCACCGCGCTGGAAACGCACGGGCGCGCTCACCGCCGCCGAATTCATCCGCGAACGTCTCGGACTGCCTGTGCAAAAGACCTACATATTCATTTTCACGCTCGTTTCGGTGTTCATCAAAGGCTCCGTGCTGTACCCGGTGGCGAAACTGGTAAGCGCTTCGCTGGACCTGCCGCTCGTGCCGTGTACGATCGGTCTCGGACTTTTCATGATCGCCTACACGGCCGTAGGGGGGTTGTGGGCCGTGATGGTGACGGATATTTTGCAATTCGTCGTCCTATCCGCCGCCGTGTTCATCCTGCTGCCGCTATCGTTTGATAAAGTGGGCGGCTGGGAAGGGTTTACGAGCAACATCCCCGACGATTTTTTCAACCTGCTTAATGGCGAATATACGCTCGGCTTCGTGGCGGCATTTGTGATTTACCACATTTGCTACATCGGCGGCAACTGGACGATGGTACAGCGCTACACGAGCGTCGATAGCGAGAAATCCGCCAAAAAAGTGGCATTCCTCTTTGCCGGATTGTACCTGATCAGCCCGGTGATCTGGATGTTTCCGCCGATGATCTACAAGGCCATTAACCCGGCGTTGACGGGCCTGGACACCGAGAATGCCTACCTGATGATCTGTAAGCTGGTGCTCCCGCCCGGGCTGCTCGGCCTGATGCTCACGGGCATGTATTTCTCCACCTCCGCCAGCGCGAATACGGCATTGAACGTCGTGTCGGCGGTTTTCACCAACGACATTTACAAAGGCATGATCAACCCGGCAGCGTCCGACCGGCAGCTGATCCGCGTCGCGCGGGGCTCGTCGTGGTTTTTCGGGTTGGGGATGATCGGCATCGCATTGCTGGTACCTGCCGCGGGGGGGATTGTGGAGGTGGTGCTGAGCATTTCGGCCATTTCCGGTGGCCCGCTGCTGGCGCCGCCGCTCTGGGCATTGTTTTCCAAAAGATTGAATGGCCGCGCTACGCTGTGGATTACCTGTATCGGACTGGTTGTCAATTTGTTTTTCAAAACGCTCGCCCCATTGCTGCTGGATTTCAAACTCTCACGCGGAATGGAAACGATCGTGGGCGTGGGCCTGCCGCTGTTACTACTGCTCGCCTACGAGCTATGGGCACGGTCGAAGAGCCTCGTAGCGGATGAGTATACCATTTATATGCTTTCCAAAGACCAGCGCAGGCAGGAAGCGACAAAAATGGACGCGCAGGAGGCATTTGAAATTAAAAAACAAAACCGGTTCGGATTACAGGTAATCGCGGGGGCGTTGCTGTTTACGGCTGTGATGCTGTTCATCCTAAGCTTTTTAACAACCGACGGGACGCTGGTAACGGCCGGCGTGGCGGTAGTGGTTTTGATTTCGGCGGCGATACCGTTTTCGGCGGCGCGGAAGGTGGTACTGGTGCAGGAAGATGAAACGCGGGTCGTCGCGTAGGTTTGCGCTGGCGACGGGATTTTACTGGGAAAGTTCGATATGCCCACGGATCACATGACAGCAGCCAGTCCCGTTAGGGGCACAACAAAAATCAACCGCAAACAAAAACAAAGCACAACTGAAAGACATCACATAATGAAACGATTAAGCCTGTTAACCTTCTCGATTTTAGTTTCTTTAACCACCGCATGGGTAGCGGCCCAACCGAACGCGGCCCGTTACCATATCCGGCAGCCTGACGCGATCCCGCTGCATGGCGAGTGGTGGTTCCTGCTCGATCCGGCCGGGTTGGGCATAGCCAACCAGTGGTACCGCGATGGTATTGCGCAGGAAAGCCGCCAGGACAAGGTGACCGTCCCGCATTGCTTCTCGACCGATCCGCGCTATGAATTTTATACGGGCACAGCCTGGTACCGCAAGACTTTCGCCTGGAAACGCACGACCGGCAAGCGCGTCATCCTGCATTTCGATGCGGCCTATTACAAAACCAACGTGTGGCTGAACGGACAGGCTGTCGGCGAACATGAAGGGGGTTATACGCCGTTCAGCTTCGACGTGACCGACCAGCTGAAAGATGGGAACAACCTCTTGGTAGTGGCCGTCAATAACGATACCTGGAAAACGAATACGATCCCCGGCATTAAGGACGGCGGCAATGTGAACGACGGTTTTGTGGGTTGGGTCAACTATGGCGGTCTTATCCGGCCGGTTTACCTGACGATCGAGCCGGAGGTTTACACGGAAAATGTTAAAATCGAAACAATACCGGACCTGGCGAAGGGCTCGGCGGTAGTGAGAGCCAAAGTACGGGTGCGGAATGCTTCTGCTAATGCGATGTCGCCGAAACTGGATTTCGCCGTTGTGCAGGACAAAAAACCATTGGTATTAAAATGGAAAACCAAAACGGCCAGTATCCCGGCCGGGACAACGGCGATCCTGGAAACCGAAGCGGCTTTGACGCCCGCGCAGGTGAAACTTTGGGACCTGGACCAGCCGAATTTGTATGAAATGAAAACGATTGTCGGGGCAGATACGCTCGTATCGAATTTCGGGATCAGGAAAATCGAGGTCGGTAATGCGCAGCTGCTTTTGAATGGCAAACCGGTGAAGGTCGGCGGCGGCAACCGCGTGATCGACTACCCCGGCCTGGGCTCTGTGGAACCCGACTGGCTGATCGAACAGGATTTCAGGTTGATGAAAGAAGCGGGCATGGAATTCCAGCGTCTGACGCATTACACGCCTTCCGAATACTTCTACGACCTCGCCGACCGCTACGGCATGCTCATCATCACCGAAGCCGGTAACTGGCAGCTCACGCCGAAGCAAATGGACAACGACTCGATGCGCACGAAATTCCGCGCACAGTTCCGCGAAATGGCCGAACGCGACTGGAACCACCCGAGCGTGATCGCGTACAGCGTCGGCAACGAATACGGGTCGACGACACCCGGCGGCCAGCGTTGGACCAAGGACATGATCGCTTACGCCCGCGAGCTCGATCCCACGCGCCTGTACACATTCGCGAGCATGCTCCTGAACCAGTTACCCGCCAAACCGGAGGACGAGGCCAGCCAGTACGTCGATTTTGTTTCGACCAATACCTACGGCGGCCACGCGAAATCGCTGGACCACATTCATAAGCTGTACCCCGACAAGCCGGTGTTCATCAGCGAATGGGGGACCCGGTCGGATGGCAAGGGCGGCGAGGCCGGGCAAGCGCAGCATTTGAGCGATGTAATGGCTGAAATCCGCAAGCGGCCATTTGTGGCGGGCGCTTCGTGGTGGACTTACAACGACTACCGCAGCAAGCTGTTCGGCACGAATGTGAATGGCTTCCGCCCGTGGGGCATTGTGGGGCCGGACCGGTCGCCGCGGCTCGCCTACCCCGTGCATCAAAACGAACTTTCGCCCGTAACGATCGAAAAAGGCACCTATACGACCGGCGAACAGGGCATTCACCAGCTGGTGCTGAAAGTGACGGCCCGCGGCGATTTTCCGGCCCGGCCTTTGAAAGGGTATGTACTGAAAGCGGGTGACACCAGCATCGCATTGCCCGAGATCAACCCCGGCGAAACGAAGGATATTACCATTCCTGTGCGTGGTTTTGACAAACAAATCCACATTACCATTCTCAAACCGACCGGTTTTACCACCATCCAAGCCGACATCGACCTAAAATAATGCTGCGCCAGCGTGCCGGCAACCATGACATATTAAGACCTGACAAAAATGATAATCGGAGAATCGACACACAAAAGAGAACCAAAAACCATAGCGCTGCCGGCGGACCTGGTGATTGTAGGCGGCGGATTGACGGGTACCTGCGCGGCGATTACGGCGGCGCGGGCCGGCCTGAAAGTGATATTGGTACAAGACCGCCCGGTGCTGGGCGGCAACTGTTCGAGCGAGGTGCGGCTGTGGATACTGGGCGCGACCTCGCATATGGGCAACAACAACCGCTGGGCCCGCGAGGGCGGCGTGATCGACGAGATCATGCTTGAAAACGCCTATCGCAATCCCGATGGCAACCCGTTGATTTTTGATACCGTGCTGCTGGAAAAAGTGACGCAGGAAGGGAACATTACTTTGCTGCTCAACACGGCCGTGTATGATCTCGACAAGGCGCAAAATGGGGAGAAAATTGAAGCTGTACACGCATTTTGCAGCCAGAATAGTACCAGATATACCCTATCCGCACCACTGTTTTGCGATGCTTCCGGGGACGGCATCGTGGGCTTTCTGGCCGGGGCGGCATTCAGGATGGGGGCGGAATCGATGGAGGAATTCGGTGAAAAATTCGCGCCGGACAAGGCTTACGGTGAGCTTTTGGGACATTCTATGTATTTCTATTCCAAAGACATCGGTCGGCCGGTAAAGTTTGTACCGCCGTCGTTCGCATTGCAGGATATTACCGATATTCCGCGTTATAAAACATTCAATCCCAAGGATTTCGGGTGCCGGCTGTGGTGGCTTGAATATGGCGGCCGGATGGATACCGTGCATGACACGGAAAAGATCAAATGGGAGCTTTGGAAGGTCGTGTACGGGGCCTGGAATTATATTAAAAACTCCGGCGAGTTCCCCGAAGCGGAAAACATGACGCTCGAATGGGTGGGTGCTATCCCCGGCAAGCGCGAAAGCCGCCGTTTTGAAGGCGACTACCTGCTCCGGCAGCAGGATGTGGTGGAACAAAAAACCTTCCCCGACACCGTTGCATTCGGCGGCTGGAGCCTCGACCTGCATCCGGCCGACGGCGTTTATTCCGACCAGGCGGGCTGCAACCAGTGGCATAGCAAAGGCGTTTACAGCATTCCCTACCGCTGCTTTTACAGCAAAAACATTGAAAACCTCTTCATTGCGGGCCGCATTATCAGCGCTACGCACGTCGCATTCGCATCCACGCGTGTGATGGCCACGAGCGCAACGGGCGGGCAGGCTGTCGCGATAGCGGCGGCGGTGGCCAAAAGGCATCATTGCTCTCCAAGAGAAGTGGGCGAAAAGCACCTGGAAGAATTGCAGCTGGAACTGTGGCGTTCGGGCCAATATTTACCGCACACCGCCATTTCCGACCCGGAAAATCGGGTAAACGATGCGCAGATCACGGCTTCTTCAACGCTGGAACTGAAAGAATTGGCAGGCTCCGATCAATGGAACACGATCGGGCATTCCGTAGCGCAAATGCTGCCGGTTAACGGCGAAATGCCTTCGGTAACTGTTTGGGTGGAAGCTGCGCGGGACACCGAACTGTTTGTTGAACTCCGGAAAAGCAGCAAGGCGTTCAACCACACGCCGGACGTCACTTTGGAAAACAAAAGCTACCGTTTGATAGCCGGTAAGCATGCGTTAACGCTCGATTGGGACAGTTATTTCCCGGAGGAATGCTATGCATTTGTGTGCTTCCTGAAAAATGAGTCGGTCAAAATCCGGTACAGCGAGCAGCGCGTAACCGGATTGGTCACCGTTTTCAATGCGACCAACCCCGCCGTTTCGAACTATGGCAAACAGGAACCGACGGAAGACCTCGGCGTGGATACCTTCGAATTCTGGTGCCCGCAGCGCCGCCCGGCCGGTTTGAATCTGGCATTTACATTGAGCGAACCGATCCGTCTATTTGGCACGGAAAATCTGCGGAACGGGCTCCACCGCCCCATTGCCGGGCCCAATGCCTGGGTAGCCGCACCCGAAGACCGCACCCCCGAAATCGGCATTCGATGGAGTGAAAATCAATCCGTTTCCCAAATCGATTTCGTATTCGACACGGATTTCGACCACCCGATGGAGAACGTGATTTACGTGCATCCCGAGACGGTAATGCCTTTCTGCGCACAGGATATCGAAGTACTGGACGACGCGGGCACTGTCATCGGGACAATCAATGACAACCACCTGACCAAACGATCATTGGTTTTCAGCAAACCTGTGAACACGCAGTCGCTGAAAATCAGGCTGCAAAACAGCCATTCGCACGTGCCGGTATCGCTGATGGAAGTCCGTGTTTATTAACGCGGCTTCCGTTTTTATTCTTTGAAAACTAATAAATTGATCGTAAATTTGCCGTCCTGAAATAGCAAACGTTTGTTTGCTATTTTCTTGAAAGTTTACTCTATAATTATAGTATACTACATAGACTTTGAAGGAAGCGGCGGATTTAACACCCTCAACTGAAAGCAGCGAAAAGAATTGGGAATCCCTACAAGTGGCTTATATCGCAAGTGGTGATCCTGAGGAAGATCGGCGTTTGGCTGCGCTCGCCCGCGAGCAGGGGAAAGCCGTTTTTCTCCGCGATCTGCCCGAAGAGTCTGATGCGATCTTTCAGTCGGGTCCCGCAACGTCCGGAAACGCCGGACCGGAACAGCCGGTTTCCAGAAATAGTACAAAAACGCCGCTCACCTGGGAGACTATCCAGCAAAAGCTCTGGGCCGCAACCGTCCGCAAGCGTAGCCGCACCGAAGTGGCCGTTAACATCTTCTCCGCGATCGCTTTAATGGTTGTCGGACATTTGATTTTCACCTTTTTCACCTACGATCGCCTTACGCTGCTCTGGAATGAGCTGGAAGTGAGCGAAGGGTTTTTCTACTATGTGCTCGGCGGGTTCGTAGCCCAGATGATCGACGGCGCATTGGGTATGGCATACGGCGTCACCGCGTCGACATTCCTGCTTACGGTAGGCGTGCCGCCATCGGCTGTGAGCGCGAGCGTGCACACCTCGGAGATTTTCACGAGCGGGGTTTCGGGGTATATGCACCTGAAATTCGGTAATGTGAACAGCAAGTTGTTCAAAAAGATCCTTTTCCCCGGCGTACTCGGCGCGATTGTAGGCGCATACGCCCTGTCTTCCCTCGAAAAATACATTTACATTATCAAGCCGCTGGTGGCAATATATACGCTCATCCTGGGAATCCTTATTATCCAGAAAGCGTTAAAGAAACGAGTTGAAAAGAGGCCGATCAAGAAGATCGGCTGGCTGGCGATGGCAGGCGGAACCCTGGATTCCATCGGTGGAGGCGGCTGGGGGCCGATCGTTACATCCACGCTCATTGCGCGGGGAAGGCATCCCAAGTACACCATCGGTTCCGTAAACCTGGCGGAGTTTTTCGTGTCGCTGGCAAGCTCGGTTACATTCATCAGCATTATCGGATTTTCACACTGGCAAGTGGTGCTCGGCCTGATCCTCGGTGGTATGGTTTCCGCACCCATCGCCGCCACACTATCCCGGCGCCTGCCGATCAAAACCATGATGATCATGGTCGGCACGATCGTCATCATCGTCAGCCTGCGGATTATCTATATGGTTTTGAGTTCGCTTTAAGCAACAGGCTTTGAGCTATAAGCAGCAGGCCGTATGCGAAGGCCATCGAAAATTTGATAACAAAAAAATTGATTTACAATACATTACATCAAATACATATAGCTTAAAGCATATAGCCTAAAGCTTATAGAAGTTGACTTACAATTCATTATATAAAAGGCTTAAAGCCTAACGCTTACAGCCTAAAGCATATAGCTTCACATGAAAAAACAGACCAAAGCGATACGTACGCAAACCGCCAAAACCAAGTATCGCGAGCATTCGACTCCCCTCTTCCTGACGAGCAGCTTCACATTCGAGAGCGCCGAGCAGGGAAAAGCGCTTTTTGAGGAAACCGAAGAAGGCAACATTTACAGCCGTTTCTCGAACCCCAGCGTACAGGAGTTTGTGGATAAAGTATGTATTCTCGAAGGCCTGGAAGACGGCGTGGCCACCGCTACCGGTATGGCGGCCGTATTCGCTAGCATGGCGGCATTGCTGAAAACCGGCGACCACATTCTGGCTTGCCGCGCGTTGTTCGGCTCGGCACACCAGGTCATTACGCAGATTTTGAGCAAATGGGGCATTACCCACACTTACCTGGACGCTGACGCGAGCGAAGCGGATTGGGAAGCTGCCGTGCAGCCCAACACCCGGATGATCTACCTCGAAACGCCGTCCAACCCAGGCCTCGACCTGGTAGACCTCGCGATGATCGGCCGCATAGCCAGGAAACACAAGATCATTTTCAACGTAGATAACTGCTTTGCCTCGCCTGCATTGCAAACCCCGGCCGACTTCGGCGCCGACCTCGTCCTGCATTCCGCGACGAAGTTTATGGACGGACAAGGCCGCGTCCTCGGTGGTGTGGTTGTGGGTAAAAAGGAATACATCAAGGAGTTGCGCTTTTTCTGCCGCCAGACGGGACCGTCGATGTCGCCCTTCAATGCGTGGGTTTTGAGCAAAAGTCTTGAAACGCTGAACCTGAGAATGGAGAAGCATTCATCCAACGCATTGGCGCTGGCGAATGCTTTGGACAAGCACCCGGATGTCAAATCGGTGAAATACCCGTTCCTGGAATCGCATCCGCAGTACCATTTGGCCAAACAGCAAATGAAAGCCGGCGGCGCCATCGTGACGATTGAGCTCGAAGGCGGTTTCGAACGCGTAGCGGCATTTATGGATGCATTGGAGATTGCATCGCTGTCATCCAACCTGGGAGACACCCGCACGATCGTCACCAACCCGAACACGACGACCCACGCGAAATTGAAGCCGGAAGAAAAGGCCGCACTCGGCATTACCGAAGGTTTGATCCGCATTTCCGTCGGTTTGGAAGACATTGAAGACCTCATCGAGGATTTCACCCACGCGGTGGAAGTGTCGGTGAAAAGTGATATATTGGAATAGTAGAATAAGTACAAACTAATTTCGATATGAAAGCGCTGACCATCAATTTGCCGGAATCACTGGATTCAGAAGAATTCGAAATTAAAATGCTTCTGGCCGGTCAGCTTTATGAGCGTGGCAAGGTAAGTATTGGTCAGGCGGCTGAGATTGTCGGTATTAGTAAGCGGTCTTTTATCGAGATTATGGGAAGGTTCGGATTTTCCCTTTTTGGTGATTCAGTCGAAGATTTGAAAAACGATCTTGCCAATGCGTGATGCGCTTGTTATCGCAGATTCCAGTTGCCTCATTTTGTTAGCAAAAATCGAAGAACTGGAAATCCTGAGAAGTGTTTACAAGCGAATTTTTATCACAAAAGAAATTGCAGGAGAATTCGGCGGCGAACTTCCTGAGTGGATCGAAGTCAAAGAAATTGAAAACAAGACCCTGCAATCGCTATTTGAAGAAATACTGGATTGGGGAGAAGCATCGGCATTGAGCCTTGCATTTGAAATGCAGGACTGCACTGTAATCCTCGACGATCTGAAAGCCCGGAAAACAGCGGCTAAATTGAATATTAAAGTAACCGGTACGATCGGGGTGATTGTGAAAGCCAAAACGGAAAACAAGATACCATCGGCCACTGCGGTTTTTGAAAAAATACTGGAAACTGATTTTCGGATCAGCGACCGCATATTAAATGAGGCTATAAAACTAGCCGGAGAACAACCATGAACGAAACATTAGCATCTTTAAACGCTGCCATCGAGGGCAAAAGTGAAATCGAATCACTCTCGATTCTGGCGGACCTTTTCCCTGGTGAAGTCGTGTTTTCGACGAGCCTTGGGTATGAGGACCAGGTGATCAGCGACCTCATTTTAAAGAACAATATCAATATAGGCATCTTCACGCTCGATACCGGAAGGCTTTTCGCAGAGACCTATATGACCCTGCAAAAAACCAACAACCGCTACGACACCAAGATAAAGGTGTATTATCCCCAAACGGAAGCCGTAGAGAACATGGTGAGCACGAAAGGGCCGCTCAGTTTCTACGAATCCATTGAAAACCGCAAGGAATGCTGCTTTATCCGCAAGGTGGAGCCGCTGAACCGCGCATTGAAAGGTGCGAAAATATGGGTGACGGGTATCCGGGCAGAACAGTCGGGGAACCGTCATGATATGCCGAGGCTGGAATGGGACGAGGCGCACCAGCTTTTCAAGTTCCACCCCATCCTGGACTGGACTTTTGAAGAGGTAAAACAATATGTCAAATCGAACGGCATTCCCTATAACCCGTTGCACGACAAAGGCTTTGTCAGCATCGGCTGCGCGCCTTGCACCCGTGCGATCCAGGAAGGCGAGGATTTCCGCGCCGGAAGATGGTGGTGGGAAGACGAGTCGAAGAAAGAATGCGGGTTACATGCGAAGTAGTGAAATCGGCGGTCAGCGGTCAGTCGTCGGCTATCAAAAATGACCACTGACGGATGACCGCCGATTTCAAAGTGCGTAACCCATTAACATTTAAATCAATAACCAATAATATGTCAATTTCAGTGAACGAGGCCTCCGACATCCAACGGGAGATTAGTGAACGCAGCGCTCCGGATTACCTGGACCAGCTGGAAGCAGAGGCCATTTACATTATGCGTGAAGTAGCCGGCCAGTTTGAGCGCCCTGCCCTGTTGTTTTCAGGAGGTAAGGATTCGATCACATTGGTTCATTTGGCGAAAAAAGCATTTGCACCCGGCAAAATCCCCTTCCCGCTGGTGCACGTCGATACCGGTCATAACTTCATCGAGGCAATCGAGTACCGCGATGAGCTGGCTGAAAAGCTCAATGCGAAACTGATCGTTCGCTACGTGGAAGATACTATCAAAGCGAAAGGGTTGAAGGAGCAAACGGGCAAAAATGCAAGCCGTAACTGGCTGCAAACTTTCACGTTGCTGGATACCATCGAAGAATTTGAATTTGACGCATGTATTGGTGGCGCACGCCGCGACGAGGAAAAAGCACGCGCAAAAGAGCGTATCTTCTCTTTCCGCGACGAGTTTGGTCAATGGGACCCGAAACGCCAGCGCCCCGAGCTTTGGAATTTGTTCAACGGCCGCATTCAGAAAGGGGAAAACGTGCGCGTGTTCCCGATCTCGAACTGGACCGAGTTGGATGTTTGGGCTTACCTGAAAAGAGAAGGTATCGCATTGCCTTCGATCTACTTCGCACATGAACGCGAGCTCATCCTGCGCGACGGCAAACTGCTGAACAACACGCCGGTCATCGAGCCCGATCCGGAAGACCAGATCGTAACCCGTCAGGTGCGTTTCCGCACCGTGGGCGATATGACCTGTACGGCAGCAGTGGAATCCGCAGCAGCTACCCTGGACGAAGTAATCGCTGAAATCACGATCTCCCGCATCAGCGAACGCGGCGAAACCCGCATCGACGACCAGCAGACTGAGGCGGCGATGGAAGACCGTAAAAAGGGAGGTTATTTTTAAGGAGTTTAAAGTTCATGAGTTTATGAGTTCCATTAAGACAGCTCATAAACTGAACTCATAAACTCTAAACTCACAGACTTAAATTATTACCAGTGGATTTACTAAGATTTATAACAGCAGGCTCCGTCGATGACGGCAAAAGCACATTGATCGGGCGCTTGCTTTACGATACAAAAAATATCCTGGCCGATCAGATGGAGGCCATCGAGCGCGCCAGCAAAACGCGTAATGCCGGGGAAATCGACCTCGCATTGCTGACGGACGGCCTTCGTTCAGAGCGCGAGCAGGGCATTACCATCGACGTGGCCTACAAATACTTCCAGACGCCGAACCGCAAGTTTATCAGCATCGATGCGCCGGGGCACATTCAGTACACCCGTAACATGGTGACCGGTGCTTCCAATGCGGACCTGGCCATTATCCTCGTGGACGCGCGTCACGGCGTAGTGGAACAAACCCGCCGCCATTCACTCATCGCTTCCATGCTGGGAATACCGCACGTGATCGTGGCGGTGAACAAAATGGATTTGGTAGGCAATTCCGAAGATGCATTCCTCGAAATTGCCAAATCCTACAAGGAACTGGCTGAAAAATTGTCCATCAGAGACCTGACCATTATCCCGGTAAGCGCTTTGAATGGCGACAACATCGTGGACCGTTCGGAAAGCATGCCCTGGTACACCGGCGAAACATTGCTTTCTGTCCTGGAAACAGTCAATGTATTAAAAGACCAGAACCTGGAAGACGGCCGTTTTGCCGTACAATACGTAATCCGCCCTCAGACGGACGAACTGCACGATTACCGTGGCTATGCCGGCCGGGTGCAGAGCGGAAGCTTCAAAAAAGGCGACGCCATTAAAGTATTGCCTTCGGATAGAGAGTCTAAAATCGCTAAAATCGAATTTGGCGGAAACGAAATACCGGAGGCATCTGTTCTTGAATCTGTAACGATATTGCTGGAAGACGATATCGACATTAGCCGGGGTGACACGATTGTTTCAGTCAACAACTCCCCGATCGTGAGTCAGGACATCGAGGCGCTAGTATGCTGGATGGACGATAAAAAGACGTTGAAACCAGGTAATAAATATGTACTTCAACACGGCACGGCACGTTCACGCTGCTCGATCCGTGGCATCGAATACCAGATCGACATCAACTCTTATGAAAAACTGGATGAGGTAGAGGCCCTGAAACTGAACGACGTCGCAAGAATCGTTCTGCGGACCGCCCAGCCCATCGCATACGACCCCTATCAGAAAAACCGCGCAAACGGCGCAGCGATCCTGATCGACGAAACGTCCAACGTGACGGTTGGGGCTTGTATGATCGAGTAACGTTAGGGGCATGACCCTTCGACTTCGCTCAGGGTGACATTTCGTTTGTCAGGCTGAGCGAAGTCGAAGCCCGAGGCGATAACGGTACTAATATGTATCATCGCAACTTATCATCCCCAAACGTAACCGCACTATTGAATAAAAATATACTATCCCGATAGACGATTAGAATATCATCATGAGCGAATTAATCATTTCTGACAAAGTATCCGCCGTTGCGAAGCGCGATATCGTTGACCTGCAACAAAAAATCGGTGCATTCAACTCCGGCGAAACCCCGGAAGAGGCATTCCGTAAATTCCGCCTCACACGCGGGGTGTATGGGCAGCGTCAGCCCGGCGTGCAGATGATTCGTATCAAATTGCCGTACGGCCGCGTCACAGCCGATCAGCTGGTTCGTATTGCAGATACTTCCGACAAATTTGCAACCGGTAACCTGCACGCGACGACGCGCCAGGATATCCAGCTGCACTTTGTTAAGCTTTCGGATTCGCCCCAATTATGGGCCGACCTGGAAGACGCGGGCATCACGCTGAAAGAAGCTTGTGGTAACACCATCCGTAACGTTACGGCATCGTCTGTCGCGGGTATCGATCCGGATGAGCCGTTCGACGTGACGCCGATCACCCATTCGATCTTCTCCTATTTCCTGCGCAACCCGATCAATCAGGATATGGGCCGGAAGTTTAAAATCGCCGTCTCTTCTTCTGAAAAGGACAGCGCATTGGCATTCATCCACGACGTGGGCCTGATTGCGAAAATGGGCCAGAACGAGGCAGGCGAAACCGTCCGGGGTTTCAAAGTGCTCATCGGCGGCGGACTTGGCGCACAGCCATTCTCGGCGCAGACTGCATTCGAATTCCTCGAAGAAGACAAAGTCATTCCGTTTATTGAAGCATTGCTCCGCGTGTTCGACCGCTACGGCGAGCGCGTTCGTCGCCACAAGGCGCGTATGAAGTTCCTGCTCAACGACCTCGGCCTCGAAGGCATGATGGAGAAAGTGGAGGAAGAGCGCAGGGCAGTTAAAAACAAGATTTTCCAGATCCCGGAAGATTTGTTTGGAACAAAAGAATACGAGGCGGTCAACCACGCACCGCGCCCGTCATTGTCCGAAGCGGAAATCCTGAAAATAGCAGCGGAAAGTATCGATGCCGACAAGCTCGACATTTTCACCCGCTGGCTCCGAACCAATACATTTGAACAAAAACAAAAAGGCTGGTATGCCGTGCAGCTGCGCGTGTTGTTGGGCGACATGAGCTCCGACACGGCCCGTAGTCTGGCCGATGTGGTGCGTCAATATGCTGCCGACGATATCCGCGTTACCGTAAACCAGGGCTATATCCTGCGTTTCGTGAAAGGCGAAGACCTCGTGGCCATTTACCACGAACTCGCGAAACTGGGATTGGTTAACCCCGGCTTCGACAGCACGATGGACATTACTACCTGCCCCGGCACCGATACCTGTAACCTCGCGATTTCGAGCAGCTACGGCATTACCCGCGTGCTCGAAGACGTAATGCGTGACGAGTATCCGGAAATGATTTATAATCAGGACATTAAAATCAAGATCAGCGGCTGTATGAACGGTTGCGGCCAGCACAATGCGGCCAATATCGGCTTCCACGGCAGCTCGATCAAGAACGGCAAGCTGGTATTGCCCGCATTGCAGGTATTGCTCGGCGGTGGATTCTCCGGTGACGGCATCGGCCTGATAGGCGACAAAGTGATTAAAGTCCCTACCAAACGCGGACCGGAAGCATTGCGCCTGCTTTTCAATGATTATGAAGCCAATGCATTGGACGGCGAGTATTTCAACCAATACTACCTCCGCCAGACGAAAAATTACTTCTTCCAACTCCTGAAACCACTCGCGGACCTGACCACCGTACAGGACGACGATTACCGCGACTGGGACCACGATGAGTTGTTCAAAACGGAAATCGGGGTCGGTGAATGTGCTTCGGTACTCGTGGACCTTGTGGCGACTACCATTATTGAAGGACAGGAAAAATTGAACCTGGCGAAAGAAACATTCGCTTCGGGCGTTTGGGCGGATTCGATTTACCACGCTTACAACGTGTTCATCACCGGCGCGAAAGGTTTGCTGATGTCGAAAGACGTGACTACCAACACGCAATACGGCATTATCAACGATTTCGAAACGCATTTCGGGCAGGATTTCAAATATGACGTTCCTGCTGAATTCGCGGTGGAAAATCAAGCCGAAACACCATTCAAAGCATTGGTGTTCAGCATTAATAAGTTCGAACCAAGCGAAGCGTTCGCAACGTATTTCATCCATACCGCCGAAAGCTTCCTGAATTTCGTCCGCGAAACCCGCGAATCCCAATTGATCGAAACCGGAGAGCCTGCATTGCAAGAGCTTTCATTCGGAAAAGATAGTTAATAAACGGCATTCGGCGGTCAGCGGTCCGTGGTCGATTATTGACCGTTGACCGCTGGCCGCCGAAGTCTTATTCACCATGAAACTGACACTGATCGGTGCAGGTCCGGGCGATCCCGACCTGATCACCCTCAAAGGGATCAAGGCCCTGCAAAAAGCACGGGTCGTGTTATACGATTCCCTTGCCCATCCCTCATTACTGGATTACTGTCCCGAAGATTGCGTCAAAATCCTCGTCGGCAAGCGCTTTGGCAAAACCAGCTGCGGCCAGGACGAAATCAATGAGCTGATTGTCGACAAAGCCCGTCAATATGGCGAAGTGGTGCGCTTGAAAGGCGGCGACTCTTTCATATTCGGACGCGGTTATGAAGAAATCCTTTTCGCTTCCGAGCACGGCATTGAATCCGAAGTGGTCCCCGGCATTTCGAGCAGCTACGCGGCGCCTGCGCTGGCGGGCATCCCGCTCACGTCGCGCGGTGTGAGCGAAAGCTTCTGGGTCGTTACCGGCACTACCAAAGCACATGCGCTTTCAAATGACGTGCGCCTGGCCGCCCAATCCACGGCAACCGTGGTCATTCTCATGGGTTTGCACAAATTGCAGGAGATCGTCGCCATTTACTCCGAACTGGGCAAAACCGACGAGGCGATCTCGATCATTCAGAATGGCACATTGGAAGCGCAAAAGGTGGTAACCGGCAAAATAGGCAATATCGTACCCCTGTCGCAAATTGCGGAAATGGCGTCGCCGGCGATCATCGTGATCGGGAAAGTGGCGGCATTGCCCGACCTCTCCTATGACAAAGTTCGTGAGATGATGCAGCAATCGCAGCCGCTGGCAGATTAGAGCAGGCCCAGCAGCCAGTCGAGATTAATACTCCTTTCGTGTCCCCTGAATTCGAGGAAATAAATCAGCCCGGCCAGGATTACATAGCTGATAAAAAGCCACTTCTTTTTTATTTCAAACTGATCGCGGTGGTGAAAATAGTCGTACACCATCGATGCGCTGAACCCAAATATCATCAGCGCAAAACAGAGCATGCCGCAATCCTGCCGGTAATGCTTGTACGCGTGCAATGCGGGCGCGCCCAGGACGAGGTACATCAGCCACATGCCGAAGCCGGCGCGGTATAGATAAACGCCTAGTCTGCGATCATTCTTGATATCAAATAACCCTTCCAGCATAGCATTAATTCTACTGTTTGAACCAGTGAATATAAACAAAACGAAAATACAATCAAAGTGTTAACTTTGCGGCTTAATTACCGTTTTAGTACAATACGTTCCTTACATGAAAGCGTTCTCTACCCATTTGTTTTTGATGCTGCTTAATGCGGTCTCGAAGCTGTCCTGGGGAGTGCTCTACAAGCTTTCCGACATCGTTCGCTTCCTGATTTTCGACATTGGCCAGTACCGCAAAAAGGTGGTGCTCCAAAATATGCGGAACAGCTTCCCCGAGCTCAGCGATACGAAAATCCACGAGATCGCCGCGAAATTTTACCGCAACTTCACCGATATCATTTTCGAAACCATCAAACTCAAATCCATTTCCAGAGAAGATCTGTTGGACCGGATCGATCTTGACGTGTCCATTCTCGACGATTATTATCAGAAAAACCAAAACCTGGTCGTAGTTGCGGGGCACCTTGGAAACTGGGAAATGCTGAACCTTTTTGGCTCGGCCAGGCTGTCGCACCAGATGGTGGTGGTCTATCACGAGCTTCAAAACGATGCGTTTGAAGATTGGTTTAAAAATGTGAGGACGCGGTTCGGGACCGAAATGGTAACCATGAAGGAAGCCATTTCCAAAGCCATGCAACCACGCGACAGGCCATTTGTATTCATACTCATCAACGACCAATCACCCGTACCGGAAAAGGCATTCTGGACCAGATTCCTGAACCAGGACACCGGTGTATTTCGCGGTGTGGAGCTGATCGCACGGCGGCTTAATTCTCCGGTCCTCTATATGGCAATCTTGAAGAATGAAGCAAAAAGAGGATTTTACAGGGGATATTTCAAGCTGATCACCGAAACGCCAAAACAGGCACCTAATAACAGCATTTTACAGGCCCAGATTGACTTTTTGGAACAGGATATCGTCCATCAGCCCGATAACTGGCTTTGGACGCACAAGCGCTGGAAGCATCCGCGCCCGGCACATTTGAACCCGCTACAACTTTTACAGGAGATCCAAAGTGAATAAACCGGTCAAATTCCTCATTCTGCGCTTTTCCTCCATCGGCGATATCGTACTCACGACGCCCGTGGTGCGCTGCCTGAAAAAGCAGATGCCGGAGGCCGAAATCCATTACTTTACCAAAAGCAAATTCGAATTCCTGCTTCGGGACAATCCCTACATCGACAAGGTGTGGCTGCTCGAAAAAAGCAACGCAAAGGAACTGCACGCATTGCTGAAAAAGGAAAAGTTCGACTATGTCGTCGATCTCCACCGCAACATCCGCACGCTCCGCATCAAATGGACGCTTGGCGTGCCGGCATTCAGTTTCGAGAAATTGAATGTGCAGAAATGGCTCATGACGCAGTTCAAGATCGACCAACTGCCCCGCGTGCACATTGTGGACAGGTGTTTGGATACCTTAAAAACATTCAACATTGAGAATGACGGCTGCGGCCTCGATTATTTCATTCCCGGCAAAGACCAGGTAGAACTCGAATGGCTGCCCGGAACGCACCGGCACAGCTACGTCGCATACGCGATCGGCGGGCAGCATTTCACGAAAAAAATGCCGGTACCCCGCATGATCGAGCTATGCCGGAAGATCAACCATCCCGTCATTTTGCTGGGCGGCCCCGAGGATGCCGAAGCCGGCGAAGCGATCCGCACGGCATTAGGCGACGATCTGGTTTTGAATGCGTGCGGGAAATACAATTTCAACCAATCCGCGTCACTGATCCAAAAGGCATTGATCGTTTTCTCGCACGACACAGGGCTCATGCACGTGGCCGCGGCTTTCCGCAAGAAAACGTACTCGATCTGGGGCAACACCATTCCCGAATTCGGCATGTATCCTTACCAGACCGCATTTGAAAAGCTGGAAGTGAAGGGGCTGGGTTGTCGGCCATGCTCGAAGATCGGCCATAGCAAATGTCCGAAAGGCCATTTTAAATGTATGAATGATATTTCGTTCGATTTCCCGATCCCCGAACTCCCGCAGCATAATTAGTGTTGCATTTCCGACCATTATTCATCCACACAAACATCCCAAATGGCAAAAAAAGTAAACATTGGTCTGGTGCAGATGAGCTGCACTTCGGACGTTGATGCTAACTTTCAGAAGGCTACCGAAAAAATCCGCGAAGCCGCGCAACAAGGCGCGAATATTATCTGCCTGCAAGAGCTGTTCAAATCGCTCTATTTCTGCGACGTCGAAGACCATTCCAATTTCAGCCTCGCCGAGGCCATTCCCGGCCCGTCTACCGAATCGCTGGGTGCATTGGCGAAGGAACTGGGCGTGGTGATCATCGCTTCGCTGTTCGAAAAACGGGCGCATGGCTTGTACCATAATACCACCGCCGTGCTCGATGCCGATGGTGCCTACCTGGGCAAATACCGCAAAATGCACATTCCCGACGATCCGGGTTACTACGAAAAATTCTATTTTACGCCAGGCGACGCGCCGGTCGACGCTTCGCCCGTAAGTGAGCAGGGTACCGACGGCTACCGGATTTTCAATACCAGATTCGCCAAAATCGGTGTGCTCATCTGCTGGGACCAGTGGTACCCGGAAGCGGCACGCATTACCAGCCTCATGGGTGCGGAGATCCTCTTCTACCCGACCGCCATCGGCTGGGATGTGAATGAAACCGATCCGATTATTAATGAAGAGCAATATGGCGCGTGGCAAACCGTGCAGCGCGGCCATGCCGTAGCGAACGGCGTGTACGTCGTATCCGTGAACCGGGTGGGCCGCGAGGCCGACCAGCAGTTCTGGGGCGGGTCGTTCATCGCCAACCCGCAGGGAAGGCTGCTTTACCTCGCCCCGCACGAAGGCGAAGTGACGCATGTGGAAGAGCTGGACCTCGAAAAGCTCGATTTCTACCGTACTACCTGGCCGTTTTTACGCGATCGCCGCGTGGATTCCTACCGGCCCATTTTGAAGCGGTTTATCGACTAACACTAGTTTTAAAATATAACTATTTTAATATACCAAAAAAGAGCGCCACATACCAGTGGCGCTCTTTTTTATTTCAGCTGCCCGAAAGATGCTTCTGCCCGTCCGAATCGGCCTAGTAACCCAATGTTACAATTTTATAAGATTTAAAAATTCGTAAACAGCTATATTTTAGACAATTACAGGCAGAAAATTACATAATTAATCTACAAAACCGATAGGAGACACTAAAAATCGGATTAGTAAAATTATTTATCAAATTATTACAATAATAGTCTGTATTCATTTCAAACAGCCAATTTTTATTGCAAAAAACTTCAATTTTTAAATTTAATCTCTTGCATTATTTGACATTGTCAGTATATTTGAAAAGTCATTAAACGAATGACAGAACTTCTAAACCGAAGATATATTCCAGCCGCACATGAATATATCTGACCGTGTTGAGAGGGACTTACTGAGATCCGGACGGACCGCAGCACGGTCGCCGGGTAAGTTACGCTCCAACACAATATGATTTTTTTAATACAGGATTTCTTTGACACCGTGGACAAACACCCTGTCGACGTCTGGCTTTTTACAGCCTCACAGAAACTGTTCACCCTGTTTGTCCTCGATTAAAGAGGGTATTGCTTTCCGGAAAAGCAGTGTTGCAAGCTTATGGCTGTGTTGTTTTGTCCACGCGAAAGTGTGTGCGGCGCACGGCAGTGTGGACTCCACACAGCCATAACTTTTTTCTACTCCTACTACCACCGAATACCTAACAATTTAACCCTGATTCCCCATGCGTAAAGTTCTACTCTTTTTTATATGGGCTTGTCTGTGTTCTCCGGTCGCTTACGCACAAGTGCGTCAACTGGCCGGCAAGGTAACGGCAGCCGAAGATGGTCTCGGACTGGCTGGTGCATCAATCATTTACAAAGGCACCAATGTGGGTACAAACGCCGATGCTGACGGTAATTTCAGCTTTTCGGTTCCGGGTGATGGCACTCTTGTGATTTCATATGTGGGTTTTCTGATCAAAGAAATGCCGATCGGAAACCAATCCAAATTCGACATTAAGCTGGACGCCGACACGCGACAGCTCGCCGAGGTGGTCGTGACCGCATTCGGTATCGAGCGCGAGAAAAAGGCGTTGGGATATACAGTACAGGAAGTAAAAGGAAGCGCATTGACGGAGTCGCGTTCTACCAACGTGGCGAATGCACTTTCGGGTAAAATTGCAGGGGTGCGCGTACAATCGAACGGCGGGCCGGGCAGCGGCTCCACCATTCAGATCCGCGGTTCTTCGTCGGTTTCCGGCAACAACCAGCCCCTGATCGTCATCGACGGCGTGCCGATGGAACAAACCGCAAGCAAAACCTGGGGCGGTGGTATTTCAGAAATCAACCCCGACAATATCAAGGAAATGTCCGTGCTGAAAGGCCCGAACGCGGCTGCATTGTACGGCTCGCGCGCTGCCAACGGCGTTATCCTCATTACCACTAAAAACGGACAGGGCACGAAAGGCCTCGGTGTGGACATCAACTCCAACATCACTTTCGAACGTCCGTGGATCAAACCGAAATTCCAAAACACTTACGGAGGTGGTAATGGCTACCGCACCTGGTACAACGACGGGTGGAGCGGCAACATCACCGATCCGACAGAAATTGCGCAATACCGCGCCGTCTACGACGCAAGATATCCTCTCGTAGGATCAGAAGGTACAGATGAAAGCTGGGGAGCTCCAATGGACGGGCGTCTGGTGAGACAGTGGTGGACTGGTGACGATG
Source organism: Dyadobacter beijingensis DSM 21582 (assembly GCF_000382205.1). Lineage (GTDB taxonomy): Bacteria > Bacteroidota > Bacteroidia > Cytophagales > Spirosomataceae > Dyadobacter > Dyadobacter beijingensis. The sequence goes on along the minus strand of NZ_KB907786.1, from coordinate 814,192 downwards.
TTGCACCACTGACTCCTCAGCCCAACAACTGGGAAGAGTACTGGAATACCGGCCGCACGATCACCAACAGCGTGGCGTTGAACGGCGGTAATGACAAAGGCTACTTCCGCCTCGGCCTGAGCCGCGTGGACCAGACGGGCATTATGTACTACAATGATTTTCATCGGAACAACTTCCGCATCAACTCGGGCTATAACCTGACCAAAAACCTGAGCATTACGCTTTCGGGAGAGTATATCAAATCGGGCTCGGACAACAAGAGCTACGGCAGCGGACAGGAATTCATCTGGTCGCACCGCCACGTGTCGTGGGCACAGCTGCGCGACTACGAGAGCTACATCGATGTGCACAACCAGCGCGGCAACGACACCGACCCGCCTAACTGGCAGCATACCTTCTTTACCAACCCGTATTTTTCGCAAAAAAGATTGCCTTCGAGCAACGAGAAGGACCGGTTGATGGGCAACATCGCATTGAACTATAAAATCCTGCCTTCACTGAGCCTGATGATCCGCTCGGGCACCGATTACTGGTCCGATACGCGCATTAACGTGTCCAACTTCCTCCGTGTCCGCAACGGCGTACGCACGCCGGGACGCTACTCCGAAGAAGTGCTCCGCAGCCAGGAAACGAATTCCGATTTCATGCTGACCTACAACAAGAACATCTCTCCTGATTTCGGATTGAATGTGCAGCTGGGCGGTATCAAACGGACGAATTATTACAAAAGAAACTACTTCTATGTAGGCGAACTCGTGGTAGACGGCCTTTACAACGCCGGAAACTCGGTGCCGAGCCAGAACACGATCGAATCGGAGATCCGCAAGTCGGAAACACAAAGCTTGTTCGGAACGGCTAATTTCTCCTGGAAAGACGCCTTGTTCCTCGACCTGACCGCCCGTAACGACTGGTCGAGCACGCTGCCTTCGAATGCGCGTTCGTATTTCTACCCGTCGGCCTCATTGAGTGCGGTATTGACGGAACTCTTCGATATCAAAGGCAACGTCTTCACATTCGGCAAGGTTCGCGCCAGCTATGCACAGGTGGGCAACGATGCGACACCATACCAATTGGCACAAACCTACCTGGCCAGCGGCTCCTGGAATGGTGCAGTGCCTAAATTCTCCGAAAACACGCAGATCGCGAACTCTGGCCTGAAACCGGAGATCACAACCGGCCTCGAACTCGGCGCCGACCTGCGCTTCCTGAAAGGAAAAATCGGCCTCGATGTGACTTACTACGACCAGACGACCAAAGACCAGATCCTGGGTGTGGAGATTTCCAAAGCGAGCGGCTACAATACCCGCATCCTCAATGCCGGAAAGATCACCAACAAAGGGGTTGAAATCGCGATCTCGGGAACGCCCGTGAAACTTCCGGGCGGATTCAGCTGGGATGTATCGCTGAACTGGGCGCGTAACCGCAACAAGGTGGTTGAACTCGCAGAAGGCCTCACCACCTACACGCTCGCAACGCAGCGCGGTATGTCGTCCGAAGCGCGGGTAGGCCAGCCTTACGGCACATTCTACGGCGTAGGTTTCCAGAAATACAACGGCCAGGTAGTATACGGCCCGAATGGCTTGCCGCTGACGGCCGCCGGACAAAAGCTGGGCAATATCCAGCCCGACTGGATCGGCGGTATGCTCAACACATTCAACTACAAAGGATGGTCGCTGAGCGCTTTGGTGGACGTTCGCATGGGTGGCGACATTTATGATGAAGGTACCGGTACCGCCCGCTGGACCGGCCAGTATGCAGAAACGGCATTGGGCCGCGAGGAAGGGGTGATCGGCCAGGGGGTACGCGAGGTAACAGCTGCGGATGGTTCCAAATCCTACGTTCCCAACGACATTATCGTAACGGCCAACCAGCTTTACGGCTATTCCAACCCGCGTAACTACCACGAGTCGGCGATTTTCGATGCGAGTTATGTGAAACTGCGCGAACTTTCATTGGGCTATTCTTTCAGCCCATCGCTTTTGAAAAAGGTAAAAATCCAGTCTGCCAAGATCTCGCTCGTAGGTCGGAACGTCTGGATGATCTTCAAAAACACGCCGCACATCGATCCGGAGATCGACGCGAAAGGCGGCAACCAGCAAGGATTCGGTTACGGCGAGCTGCCAAGCTCCCGCAGCATCGGTGCAAACCTCTCGCTGTCATTCTGATCCTGTCAAAACTATTTGAAGACCTAAAAGCATTACGAAATGAAAAGCATATTGACCCATAAAACCGTTTGGATGACAGCCCTGGCCGGCGCATTGAGCATCACCAGCTGCACCAAGGATTTCGACAGCATGAACGTGAGCCCGAACAGCCCCACGGCCATCGGACCGCAATACCTGCTCCCTACCGGCATCGAAACTTCCATTGACCGCTACTGGGGCCACCGCGACCGCTTCGAGCGCATTAATATCGACGCCGCGGAACTGTACGTGCAGCATTTGACCCGCAATATTTACAGCAACGAGGGCGACGACTATACGGTATCCCCTGCCCTGCTGGCGAATAACTGGAAAGGCTTTTTCAACGACGGCCTCCTGAATTTCCAGCGGATCATCAACCAGACCGGCGCCGGCTCGGCCACCCCTAATGCAAACTACGAGGGCGTTGCATTGGTGATGCGCACCTGGGTATTCTCGCTGCTCACTGACATGTACGGCTCGATCCCCTACACCGATGCCATCAAAGGCACGGCAGGCGAGCCGGTGTACACGCCGAAGTACGACTCGATGGAGACCATTTACGCAGGCTTGCTGAACGACCTGAAAACAGCCAACGAAAAACTGACGGTGGGCGGCCCGGCCATTGCGGGCGACATTCTGTATTCGGGTGATATTTTGAAATGGAAAAAGTTCGCCAACTCGCTCCGTCTGCGCCTTGCTAACCGCCAGGCCGCCAAAAAGCCGGCCGAGTCGAAAGCCATATTCACCGAAATTCTCGGAGATGCGGCGAAATTCCCGATTTTCACAAGCAACGCCGACAATGCATCCCTGAAATGCACGACGGTGCTTCCGAGCAACAACGAGTGGAACCAGATCCTGATCCAGGGCGGCCGTACCGACTGGAACATCAGCAAAACGCTGGCAGATAAAATGAATGCGCTGGGCGACACCCGCATTACCGTGTACGCCAACCCTAATAAGGACGGCCTCTACCAGGGACACGCCAACGGCCTCCCCGACGCGATCGCGACAGGGTACCTCGCTACCAGCTCCACGATCGGTAAGGCATTCACCGATGCGGCAGCGCCCGAAGTGATCATGACCTTTGCCGACCTGAATTTCGTGCTGGCCGAAGCCGCCGTCGACGGTGACATTACCGGCGATGCGAAAAAGTACTTCGAAGCGGGCATTACCGCCTCGTTTGCGCAGTATGGCCTCACGCCCCCTGCCGACTACATGACCAAAGCCGGCCCGGTAAGCAAGGAGAAAGTACTCGAACAGAAATGGATCTCGCTCTTCGGGCAAGGCGTAGAAGCCTGGATCGAATGGCGCAGAACGGGCTTCCCGGTGTTCCCCGCACCAGACCCGCGTGCGGTACTGAACAACGGCGGTATCCTTCCGACACGCTTCAACTACCCGGCTTCCGAATATTCGCTGAATGCGACGGCGGTAGGCGAAGGAACGAAGCTGAACGGCGGTGCCGACGACATGAAGACCAAACTGTGGTGGGCAGAGAAATAACGGTTTAATCCCAACTCCAAGACTTTGAAGATGATGAAAAATATCCAATCGCTTTTCCCTTCCGCGCTGGTGATGCTGGCACTCACATTCGGGTTTGTGTCCTGTAAAGAGGAAGATCCATTCCTCGACCGCGACGTGGCACCAGTGCTCGTAGACATCGTGGGCGCGCCTTTCGGGGCTCCCATTGCCAGCGAGCCGACCGTCACCTACTCGGCCACCGCGCAGAAACTGACGCTTTCGGCCCGGCTCCTGGAACTCGACAAGACCAACATTCTCGACCATACCAAAGGCATCGACTCCATTCCCGTACCGAATCTGTCGATCAAGATAACCCTACGTACCGGCGCCGTGCTTGGCGAGGTTACTTCGGATGCCCAAGGTGTGGTGAAACTCGAAAAAACCTGGGCCGACCTGGGTGTGGCCGCACCGAAAGCAGGAACGATCACGAAGATATCCTGGTCGGGCTCGCACAAGGGCATCGCATTCACGCGATTCTCGCAAGTACAGGCTAACTAATTGAAAAACAAGCCATATAGACTTAAAAGTCGGCTGGTTTATTTGTATATTGAATCAAGATTTTTACTCCTGAATATTAATCGTCACGTACTTAAACAATTGACCAATGAACCAAAAAATTGACCGTCGGAACCTGTTAAAATCCGGTTTAATGGCATTAGGCGGCATGGCCGTAGCCCCACACCTTACTGCCGGCGCATTCGAGAACACACCATTGTCACTGGACCCTGAGAACCGCATTTTCCGCAGTCCGATGGTGAGAGAGCATTTCCTGCCGAACGACTTCAAAGCGCCCAAGATCATTGCGAAATTAAGCTCTAACGAGAACCCTTACGGACCGCCGATGTCGGCCCAGAAAGCGGTGGCGGAATCTGTGAAAAATGGTAACCGCTACGCCTGGAAAGAAATGTACGACCTCATCGATAAGATTGCCAAAAAAGAAGGCGTTACCGCCGACCACATCATGATGGGCCCGGGCTCGTCCGATCTGCTGGAAAAAGTGGCATTGGTAACCTTCATGAAAGGCGGCAACATCGTTTCAGCCGATCCTTGCTACATGTCGCTCGTGAGCGTGGCGAAATCCGTAGGCGCTACCTGGAAGCCCGTTCCATGTACAGCCGACTGGTCGCACGACCTGAAAGCGATGGAAGCGGCGATCGACAAGGATACCAAACTCGTTTATGTTTGTAACCCCAACAATCCTACCGGCGCCATCACCAAAGGCCAGGACCTGCTCGACTTCTGCTCGCGTGTTTCCGAAAAAGTACCGGTATTCGTCGACGAAGCTTACATCGAACTCGCAGTAGGTGCCGATACGCAAAGCATGGTTTCGCTACTGGCACAAAAGAAAAACGTAATCATCGCCCGTACCTTCTCGAAAATCATGGGTATGGCCGGTATCCGCGTGGGTTACATTGCCGCGCAGCCTGAGTTCCTGGCCGGTATCAACAAGATCACCCGCGGTGGAATGGGCATTTCCTACACGTCGATCTTCGCGGCATCCGCCAGCCTCGACGACAAGGATTTCCAGGGCAATACCCGCAAACTGAACCACGAAGCGAAAACTTACCTGTACGAGAACCTCGACAAGATGGGTTACAAGTACATCCCGTCATACACCAACTTCGTGCTCTTCCCGATCAGCATTTCGGGCAAGGAACTGCTCACCAAAATGACCGCCAAAGGCATCGCCGTCCGCTCGTTCGACGTCCAGAACAAACCCTGGTGCCGCGTCAGCATCGGTACGATGGATGAAATGAAGGCGTTCGTAGGGGCGCTGGGGACACTCAGCTAAGGTGGTGTAATGTTACGGTCAAATATTTGCCCAAAATAGTAATTTGTAGTCAGGCGTTGTCACGAATAGTCAATTATTGAGAGGAGAAAACCCTTTTCATGACCATTCCTGACAATACCTGACCATCACCTGACAACACCTGACAACACCTGACAACAAAGATTTTCACTCCCGTTACTTTACTACAACCTCGTTACAACCTTCCGCGAAAGCAACACCCTCATTAATCTTCGATACACTCCTATTACATCTTAAATATTCCGGACTATGAGTGACGCATTGCAAAAAACCATTACGCTATTACTGTTAATTGCTTTGGGTTTGTTGCTCAAAAGCAAATTCAAGAACAAGGACCAAACCAACGGCATCAAGGAAATTATTCTCTCGGTGGCGCTGCCTTCGACGATATTTATCTCTTTAATGAAAATAGACATCGATTCCTCGATGTTCATCATTCCGCTCGTTACGCTCATCTTCAACTTCCTGATGTTCTTTTCGGCGCCGCTCGCATTCGCATTGTTCGGCATTGAAAAGAATAGTCCTACCGGCCGCACATTGATGATGCTCATTCCCTCGCTGGCGCCGGGCTTGTCGTGTTTCCCGTTTATCGCCGAGTTTTTGGGTGAAAAAAGCCTTGCTATCGCGGCGCTGGCCGACGTCGGTAACAAGTTTTTCGTACTGATCTCGCTCTACATCCTGGCGATGAACATGTTTTTGAAAAACAGCGACGACAAGGAGACTAAAATGGGCGGCAAGCTCAAAAGCCTCTTCGCGAGCATGTTCCAGGAGCCCATTAACCTGCTCATTTTCATCGCAATCATCCTGCTCAGCCTCGGTATCAACTACAATTCGTTGCCGCCGCTGGTGGTGGATATTTTTGATAAAACGAGCGCTATGATGACGCCCCTCGTGCTGCTCTTCATCGGCCTGGCCGTGCAACTGAAAGAGGGCAAAAAGCGTATCGTTGCCAGTATCCTGTTCTTCCGCGCCGGCATTACGATGCTCATCAGCGCGGGTATGATCTACGTCCTGAACATTACCGACCTGAACATGGTATTGCTGTCGATCGTGATCCCGCTGAGTGCCGCCAGCTTCTGGCCACTCGCCCACATTTCGGCATTCAACCTGCGCGAAGACGCGAAGGCCATGCCGAAAGAGAAGCGGACTTTCGACCTCGAACTGGCCGTGTTGCTATTGGCATTCTCATTACCATTCTCAACGATATTAATTTTAGCAATCCTGTCTTCCGGTACATTCTTCGCACATACTTCCACGCTCATCACGGCCGGGCTCGTCCTGATCTGCCTCGGCGCGGTGCCCAATGCATTGAGCAAAGTATTTGTAAAAATGTCCAAGGCATCGTCGTAACCTAACTTTTTATGAAGGTCCTGACCACCAGTATTTTTTCACTCCTTTCACTGACAGTTTTTGCCCAAGCCGAGATCGCCGCCGTCAGCAGCATTCAGTCGCAGGCGACGATCCGGATGGCGAAAAGTACCAAACGGTGCAAGTACTTTTCAGCCAGCGCGCCGGTTACCATGGCCGACGGCACCGTCAAATCCATCGCGGACGTACGGGTGGGCGAGCACGTAAAGACGTGCAAGGACGGCAAAACGGCGACCACGCAAGTAAGGCAGATCGACGTGTTCAACCAGCCGACGTCGCTGCTGACGGCCGTGTACCTGCGGCCGGTCGTAGACGAAGCTTCGGCAGACTCACCGATGGTACCCGCATTGCTGCTCGAAGCCACTCCGCACCACAAAGTGCAGACCAACCGCGGCCGGAAGCGTATGAAGAGGCTTTCGAAAAACGATATTCTGTACCATTACGAACCTTCAACGGGCATTGTGTCGTCGTGGAAAGTAGGCGCGGTGCAGCAGAATGCACGGCGCGTCAGCAAGGCTTACAACATTGAAACGGTGGATGGCACCTATCTGGTCGACAATGTGATGGTTGCCAACAACTGATTTTCTATTTGCTCAACTTCCGGTAAAGCCCCGCTCGCGGGGCTTTATTTTTTTGGTCTGCTTCGAAACCTTTTACGACCTTTGCACTTCATTTTTGAGCAGGACCAATACATTTAATATACTTTGACAGCAAATACCGCTTCATCGACCCCCCGCGAGCTGGGCTTCACGTTTCCCGCCGAATGGGCACCTCACCGCGCCACCTGGCTTACTTTCCCGCACAATGATGCGTCCTGGCAGGGCGATAAGCTTGCCCGGATGCGGCCGCAATACCTGGCATTCATCAAGGCGATCAGCGAGGGAGAAAATGTAGGCATTATCGCCAACGACGATGCATTGAAGACATTTATTACCGGCGAGCTGGTGAGGACAGGTGTGGATTTGAGTAAAATTGAATTGATTGTAAAACCCACCAACGACGCCTGGTGCCGCGACCACGGGCCTTCTTTTGTCGTCAATCCTGCAACCGGCGAGCGGATGATCGTCGACTGGGGGCACAATGCCTGGGGCGGCAAATATCCGCCTTACGACGACGACAACCGTACCCCGCGCGCCGTGGCCGAATACCTGAACCTGCCGGTCGTGAACCCGGGCATCATTATGGAAGGCGGCTCGGTGGAATTCAATGGTGCAGGCAGCCTGCTGACCAGCAAATCGTGCCTGCTGAATCCGAACCGCAACCCGCATTTAAACCAGGCACAAATCGAACAGAAATTATACGATTACTATGGCGTAGAGCAGGTGCTGTGGGTGGAAGACGGCATCGTAGGCGACGATACCGACGGGCATATCGACGATACGACCCGTTTTGTAAATGAAAATACCATCGTGGCCTGTGTAGAAAGCGACCGTTCCGACGAGAACTTCGCCGTTTTGAATACCAACCTGCAAATGCTGAAAGCCATGCGCCTGCTCAACGGCAAGCAGCCCGACATTATCGAGCTCCCGATGCCGAAGGCCGTCATCATAGACGGTTTCCGCACCCCGGGCTCCTACGCCAACTTCCTGATCTGCAATGCAGGGGTGATTGTACCGGTATTCAACAATCCGCACGACCAGGTTGCCATCGATATACTGGAAAAAGCTTTTAATGGAAGGAAGATCATTCCGCTTTTGGCTACGGAAATCATCTGGGGGCAAGGCAGCTTTCACTGCCTGAGCCAGCAGGAGCCGCTGGTTTAAATTGAAAAGCCGGGAAGCTTCATGACGGCGCTTTCCGGCTTTTTTCTACATCTCCGGCTTCTTCCGGGTAATCATCACCTCTTCCAGCACATACTTTCTCGTATCGGAAGCGCCATCGTCCCATCTGAAACTCAGCATCGGTCGCGCGGGATTCGCGTATGCAAGGATGTTGTCCAATAACACCGGGCGATCCGAAACGGTAATATTCCCGCCCGATTTCAACACCGTCAGATTGAATTTCCTTTCGCTCAGATTGAGCGTTACGAAAATGGTATGCTGGACGCCGGCGGGGATGTTGCCCAGCACCTGTTCGCCGCCCGTAAAATTCGTCATCATGCTCAACTGCCCCGAATCGGTGATAAACATCCGCGTGATCATCGCCGCCGAGCCGTCGGTAATGTCGATCGTTAACCGCTCACCCGAACCCGAGTGCGTGGCCACGAATATAAACCACATGGGTTGGGTAAAATCGGTCGAGATCCCCTTAAATGAAAGGAACTGATTGTGGGCGGTTAGTCCCGGCGTATTGATTTCACTAAACGTAACCGCTTTCTGGCCAGCAGTAGCCGAATTGGTCACTTTGATACGCGGTTGCAGTTCGGTGCTGTATTCAATGGCGTCGTCTGCCGGATCGCCGGGGATATTTTTTGCCGGCAGCGAGCCGACGGTTTCACTTTCAAACTTCGCAGTAAGGATAGCCGTTGTTTTGCAGGAGGTAAACAAAGAGACCGGCAACATTGCGAACAGGAGCAATCGAAAGGTTTTCATAGGTGCATTGAGTTTGGTGTAAACCAAAAGTAACACCTCTCTCATCTGGCTTTCAGCGTAGTTATACCTGCCTGATTATCCGGTTTTTACTACGCATCAACAGGTGAAATTACTTCGCATCAGCTAAATTTTCCCAATCGGTGCGCTCGTGCAGGAAGACATTATAATCCACAAACCCGCGGATGCCGTCCACCCAACCCTTTTCGCTGTGCTGCCAGAAAAGCACGTGCGCGTCGGAAGCGAGGTCGTTCAGGTGCGTGCGCGAGTAGCCCGCGAGCCAGAGCGGGTAATCGTCGAAATTACCGGCAATGTATTTTTTGTAATAATGCTCATTGACGTAAATAATGGGCTTCACACCGTAATGCGCTTCGATAAGCGTGAGCCAGTTACGGACACCTTTGATAATGATGTCATCGGGCTTGCCGCCATTCACTTCCAGGTCGAGCACGGGCGGAAGGTCACCCGCTTCCATGCGCACCTGGCCGATGAAGTTATCGACCTGGCGATCGGACATGACCCTCGGATTGTAGAAATGGTAAGCGCCGCGCTTCATCCCCACCCTTTTCGCTTCGGCCCAGTTGCGTTTGAACTGCCGGTCGAGGTGGGTGGCACCTTCGGTCGCTTTGATATACACGAAATCGATCCCGACATTCTCCGAGCGGGCACTTTTGAGCTTATCCCAATTGATTTTCGCATTATGATGGGAAACATCGATCCCGTGCACGGCATACCGCAGCGGCAGCTTGATACCGAACTTGCTGATGAATTCCCACTGGTTCTCGTCCGTCTTGTCGTTCCACCAGATGAGCCCGCCGATCACCACGACAATGGCCCCGATAATGGCCCAACCCTTCGCCGGGAGCGGTTTCAGATATTTTGCTTTAATTCCTGAGGAGCGGGGTTTCTTTTTTGCCATACCGTGCAAAATTAAAAAAGATCATTATTCCCGGCATACAGCCATTCATTTTCCATAGCTACCATTCATGTACTTTGCATTACATAGTACCTAGTATTGCACATATATTTGAATCAACAAAACGGAATTATTAGCCATCTTTAAAAGAACATAGCCATGAAACCTTCAATTAAATCCATCGCAATGACAATGGTAATCGCTGCTACCGTCGCTTTCAACTCTTTCGCAGACGATAAGGAAAGCAAAAAAGCAGCCGCATTCGGAACCGGTATTTTCGCTTCCAACACCGGCAAGATCCACGTGAACGTCGACAAGTACACCAGCGACAAGGCGGTAGTTTTGATCACCAACAAAAGCGGTGAAACCATGTACCGCGAAACGATCGGGCGTGGCACCGACAAGTTCAGAAGAGCTTTCAACGTGAACGAGTTACCTGCCGGAACTTACAGCATCGAAGTTTCCGCCAACGGACAGAAAACCTCGAAAAATTTCGAAGTGAGCGAAGTCAAAACCGAGCGCCAGATTGCCATCAAGTAACCTGCCCTACCAGAACAAAACGGCCAGATCGGATTACCGACCTGGCCGTTTTGTTTTTGTATTTCAACCGTCGGGTCAGATCACGACGTTGACAATGCGTTTCGGGACGACCACGACTTTCTTGGCCGGCTTGCCTTCCATCCATTTCTGAACGGTAGCGTCCGCCAGCACTTCCTTCTCGATTTCCGCCGGCGGCGTATCCAAAGCGAATGTCAGCGAAGCACGCACTTTGCCATTGATCTGCACGGGATATTCGAATACTGATTCCTGGACATATTTTGCTTCAAATACCGGGAATGCCGCTTTGGAAACAGTTCCTTTTTCGTGGCCCAGCGCATCCCAGAGTTCTTCCGAAATGTGCGGCGCGTACGGCGACAGCAGGATCACCAACTGTTCCAAAATCTCTTTGCTCTGGCATTTCTGGCTGCCCAACTCATTGACACACACCATAAATGCGCTCACGGCCGTGTTGAATGAGAAGTTCTCGATATCCTCGCCGATCTTTTTGATCGTTTTGTGCAAAGTTTTCAGTTCTTCCGGTTTCGCGGGAACGTCTTTCACCTGCCACTGACCCGTTTCGGTGTAAAACAGGCGCCAAAGCTTGCGGATGAAGCGGTAAGTACCGTCGATACCGTTCGTATTCCAAGGCTTTGCCTGGTCCAGCGGACCGAGGAACATTTCGTACAGACGCAGGGTATCGGCCCCGTAGCGCTCCACGATATCGTCCGGGTTCACGACGTTGAACTTCGATTTCGACATTTTCTCCACTTCCACGCCGCAAACGTATTTGCCGTCTTCGAGGATAAATGTCGCATTTTCGCCGGCGATGTCCGGGCGCGTCGCTTTGAACCTCTCTACATCCAGCACGTCGTTCTCGACAATATTCACATCGACATGCAATGCCGAAACCTCGTAATCCGATTTCAAACCGGCGCTTACGAATACCGGCTTGCTATAATCCTCGCCTTTGACCCGGTACACAAAGTTGCTGCGCCCCTGGATCATACCCTGGTTGATCAGCTTTTTGAAAGGCTCTTCCTCAGGCACGTAGCCGCGGTCCTTCATGAATTTGTTCCAGAAACGGCTGTACAGCAAATGGCCCGTCGCGTGCTCTGTTCCGCCTATGTACAGATCGACGTCTTTCCAATAGTCGATCGCTTCTTTGGATGCGAATTCGTCATTGTTTTTCGGGTCCATATAACGGTACCAGTACCAGCTGCTGCCGGCCCAGCCGGGCATGGTGCTCAGCTCGTAGCCATTGCCCGAGCCATGCGCCCAGTCCTGCGCACGACCCAGCGGCGGTTCTCCGTTTTCCGTCGGCAGGTATTTATCCACCTCCGGCAGGTTCAACGGCAGCTCGTTCAAGTCCAGCAAATAAGGTACAGGCTGGCCTTCGCTGTCATTTTTGTAATAAACAGGCACCGGCTCGCCCCAGTAACGCTGGCGGCTGAACACCGCATCGCGCAGGCGGTAGTTGATCTTGCCTTTACCTAAACCTTTTTCTTCCAGCACATTAATCAGCTTCTCGGTAGCCTCTTTGTAGCCCAATCCGTTGATCATGCCGGAGTTGATATATTTTCCTTCCTTGGTCGCGTCGGCTTGTGTTTCAGTCTCCTTCTGTGCGTCCAGGATCGGGATAATGGGCAGATTGAAATGCGTAGCGAAGTTCCAGTCGCGCTGGTCGCCGGATGGTACGGCCATGACCGCGCCCGTCCCGTAACCCGACAGCACGTAATCCGCAATGTAAACGGGCACTTTCTCGCCGCTGAACGGATTGACCACGTACGCACCCGTGAATGCGCCCGAAACGGTTTTCACATCCGACATCCGGTCGCGTTCCGATTTCTTTTGCGTCATCGCAATGTACGCGTCGATTTCCCCGCGCTGCTCCGGCGTCGTGATCACGTCCACCAACTCATGCTCCGGCGCGATCACCATGAAGGTTACGCCGTAAATAGTATCCACACGGGTGGTAAATACCTCTATATTAGCATCTTTACCATCCACTGCAAATTTCACCAAAGCACCCACCGACCGTCCGATCCAGTTGCGCTGCTGCTCTTTCAGCGACTCCGTCCAGTCCACCGTATCCAGGCCGTCGATCAAACGCTGTGCGTAGGCGGTGATGCGCATCATCCACTGGCGCATCAGTTTCTGTATTACGGGGAAGCCACCGCGCTCCGACACGCCGTCTTTCACTTCGTCGTTCGACAATACCGATCCCAGGCCGGGGCACCAGTTTACGGTCGCGTCGGCCACGTAGGTCAGGCGGTATTTCAGTGTCAGTTTATATTGCGCCTCTTCCGACCAGGAGTTCCATTCTTCCGCGGTAAATGCGGGGGTATCCTCATCGGCAGGGGCATTTACATGGGCATTACCCTCCTGTGCAAACTTTGCCGTCAGCGTTTCAATGGGCTCCGCCTGGTCGGTATCGTTGTTGTACCAGCTGTTGAAGAGTTCGGTGAAAATCCATTGCGTCCATTTATAATAGCTGGGGTCCGAGGTCCGCACTTCGCGGGTCCAGTCGTAGCTCAGGCCGAGGTTTTTCAGCTGCTCGATATAGCGGGTAATGTTCTGCTCGGTGGTAATGGCAGGGTGTTGGCCGGTCTGGATCGCATATTGCTCGGCCGGCAGCCCGAAGCTGTCGAAGCCCATCGGGTGCAGTACGTTAAAGCCTTTCAGCCTTTTGTAGCGGGAGTAGATGTCCGAGGCGATGTAGCCCAGCGGGTGCCCCACGTGCAGGCCCGCGCCCGAGGGGTAGGGAAACATGTCCAACACATAATATTTCGGCTGCTCCGACGCGTTCGACACGCTGAACGTGCCGTTGCTTTGCCAGAAGTCCTGCCATTTCTTTTCTATTTCCCGGTGACTGTACTCACTCATATCGTGTTAGTTGTTATGCTTTTCCCCGGACAAGCGGTGTGCACATTCGCCCGGAGTCCTGATTATCAGAAGGTAAAGCTTTTGTTCGTTTTCTGTTATTCCAAATAAACCGCAAAAATAGCGCTTTTTGGTCGCATTCGGGTTGTCCGTTTCATTATTACGTGGTATAGGCTGACGGCCGACCGACCGCCGGCCAGAGGCCTTCGGCCGACGATCGCCCATCGCCCATGGTCAGACGGCGCTAAGCCGTCGATGATCGGCGGTCGGCCGTCAGTCGCCGGCGGTCGTTTTTTTACCGTCCATGAACGCCGAATGCAAGGCTTATTTCTACTTTTGTGTTTCAATTGTTAAATTGCCTGTAAGCGAAATCGCACAAAATCAGGCCCATACCCCAGCGCAGTGGCAATCAACCAGGATAATGTAAGGCTCGTATTCGGACTCAAACTCAAACAGCTCCGGCTCGACAAGGGAATGTCGCTCAGCGAACTTTCCCAAAAATCGGGCTTATCGATTTCCTATATCAATGAGATCGAGAAAGGGAAAAAGTACCCGAAATCGGACAAAATCCTTGCATTGGCCGGTGCTATCGAAGTCGATTATGACACGCTGGTGTCGTTGAAACTGAGCAAACGGCTCGAACCGATTTCCGATCTGCTCAGCTCGAACGTACTTACCGAGCTCCCGCTCGAACTGTTCGGCATCGACCCCGCCAATCTCCTCGAAATCCTTTCCGACGCGCCCACGAAAATCAGTGCGTTCGTGGGTACGCTCATCGAGATCGCCCGCAACTATAATATGTCGATCGAGAAATTCTATTTCTCGGCATTGCGGACCTACCAGGAAATGCACGACAATTATTTCGAGGATATCGAGCTGGAAGCCGAACGTTTTCTCACCGAGCAAAACGTGCACGCCACCAGCCTGCTCGACGAAGCTTCCCTGGAAACAATACTCAAAGAACAGTACCATTACACGATCGAGCCGATCAACGAGCGCAATAATCCCGAATTTGCTACCGTTCGCTCACTTACCATTACGAATGCCTCCGGTACCCGGTTGCTTATCAATGCGCATTTGTCGTCCGTACAGCGCGCATTCATCTACGGGCGGGAGATCGGGTATTTGTATTTAAATCTGAAAAACCGGCTGCATACGACGGCACTCGTGGAGGCCGAGTCGTTCGAGCAGCTGCTGAACAACTTCAAGGCGTCGTATTTCGGCAGTGCGGTTATTATCAAGCGCAGCCTGCTGGTACCGGCGGTCGCCGATTTTTTTGCACAAAAAACCTGGCAGCCCGAAAAGCTGATCCAGCTCATTCACGATTTCAACACCACGCCGGAATCGTTCTGCTACCGGCTCAGCAATATCCTGCCGCGGTATTTCGGCATTAACCAGATATTTTTCTCGCGTTTCAACAACTTCGTCGGCCAGAATATCTTCCATATGACGAAGGAAATGCACATTTCCAGGAAGCATTACCCGCACACCGTGCGCGACGAGCATTACTGCCGCCGCTGGGTGGCGCTCACGATCCTGAACGACCTCGGCGAGATTATTCAAGCCAAACAACCGCCGCGCATCCTCTGCAAAGCGCAAAAATCGACCTATATCGATACCCGGGACCAATACCTCGTCGTGAGTTTCGCACAACCGATGTCGCCCACGCCCAACCTGAACGTGAGCGTCTCGATGGGCATTTACCTCGACGAGCAAACGCGTGAAAAACTGGCATTTCTGGAAGATCCCGCACTCACTTCGCGCGAGGTAAACCAGACCTGTGAGCGCTGCTCGCTGTTCGATTGCCGGGAGCGCATCGCGGCGCCGGTGATCCTGCAAAAAAAGCATAAGAATGAAGAATTGAGAAAAGCGCTGAGAAAAATGATTAACTAAACATTTTCAGATACTTATAATACCTGAAATCGTAAACCAGCGAAATTTTGACCCTTCGATAGGGGTATCCTGTAACACGAATGTCTGATCAGTAACCCCGGCGGTTTCCATTAAAAAGATATTAGAAATAAGCAGGTCAAAACTTACAGTTCGCTTCTCAGCTATCTTTGTTTTTTAT
Source organism: Dyadobacter beijingensis DSM 21582 (assembly GCF_000382205.1). GTDB lineage: Bacteria > Bacteroidota > Bacteroidia > Cytophagales > Spirosomataceae > Dyadobacter > Dyadobacter beijingensis. Next base: position 798,378 of record NZ_KB907786.1, on the reverse strand, counting down.
TTGATTTAATTGCTATGCCCGGCACTTATGATTTTGAGGATCTCATTCTAAAACTGTCGACGCCATTTTATATCTGTCTGATCGGTCTTGAGATTTTCCTGACACACAAGACACACCGCGAGGACCTGGCCGAACGCCCGGCTTATTCCTTGAAAGATACCTTGATGAATGCGGCCCTGATGCTGCTGAACGGCGGTGTCGACCTGCTTTTCCGGGCTGCCTACGTGGGCGTACTGATCTGGTTCTACAATTTTTCGCTCGTCGGACCAATCACCAATCCTTACCTCTACTGGCTGGCGCTTTTCCTTGCCGAAGACCTGGCATTCTACACCCTGCATTATGTGGACCACCATTCCCGGCTGTTCTGGGCTGTGCACGTGACGCATCATTCGTCGGAGCATTTCAATCTCACGACGGGCTTCCGCTCGTCGGTATTCCAGCCGCTGTACCGTTTTGTGTACTTCATCCCGCTGGCGCTGGTAGGCTTCAACCCGGCCGATATTATTGTAATGTATTCAATTACACAAATTTACGGTATCATCGTCCATACCGAGTACGTGGGTAAACTCGGCTGGCTCGAATACATTTTCGTGACACCCTCGCACCACCGCGTGCACCACGCGAGCAATGTGCAATACCTCGATAAGAATATGGGCATGTGCCTTATCGTCTGGGACCGTCTTTTCGGCACGTTCCAGGAAGAACTGCCCGCCGAGCCGCCGCGCTATGGCCTCACCAAACCAATGGGGCAACAGGGCCTGACCGACACCGTTTTCCACGAATGGAAAGCCATTGGCGATGATTTCAAACAGCCCGTCGATTTTAAAACCAAGCTGAAATACCTTTTCAAAGCACCAGGCTGGTCACCCGATGGCTCGCGGGAAACGAGTAAGGATTTGCAGCGGAAGCTGGCGGTTGCGTCGCCGCCAACCGCCGACCACGGACCGTCGACAGCCGACTTCGGACAAGCAGTCGACAGGGAGTTTACAAGTTAGGAACGAATCGGCGGTGGGGCGTCAGCCACCGGCGGTCAGCAAACCCTACTTAAACGCAGAGATCCCCGTAATTTCCGCTCCGAGAATAAGCAAGTGAATGTCATGCGTGCCCTCGTAGGTAACCACCGATTCGAGGTTCATCATGTGGCGCATGATGGGATATTCGCCGGTAATGCCCATGGCGCCGAGGATTTGCCGCGCCTCGCGGGCGGTGTGCAGCGCCATATCTACATTATTTCTTTTGGCCATTGAAATCTGCACGGTGGTAGCCTTGCCGGCGTCCATCAGCTGGCCCAGGCGCCAGGCGAGCAGTTGTGCCTTGGTAATTTCCGTGAGCATTTCGGCCAGTTTTTTCTGTGTTAATTGAAATGCGCCGATCGGTTTATCGAACTGAATGCGTTCCGCTGCATATTTCACGGCCGTTTCGTAACAATCGATCGCCGCACCGATAGCACCCCAGGCGATGCCATACCGCGCTTTGTCGAGGCATTGCAATGCGGCTTTGAGCCCTACGTCGCCCCACAGGAGATTTCCCGCCGGAATGTATACATTGTCAAAGACCAGTTCGCCCGTCGCGCTGGCACGCAGCGACCATTTGTTGTGGATCTCAGGCGTCGTAAACCCATCCATCCCACGTTCCACGAGCACACCCTGCACCCTGCCCTCTTCGTTGCGCGCCCATACGACGGCCACATCCGCGAACGGCGCATTGGAAATCCACATTTTGGAGCCATTGAGCAGGTAACCGCCTGCTGTTTTCATCAAATGCGTCTTCATACCCCCCGGATTGGAGCCGTGGTCCGGCTCGGTGAGCCCGAAGCAGCCCAGCCATTCGCCGGTAGCGAGTTTGGGCAGATATTTGCGTTTCTGTTCCTCGGAACCGAATGCGTAAATCGGCCACATCACGAGCGAGCTCTGCACCGACACCGTCGACCGCATCCCCGAATCGCCCCGCTCGATCTCCTGGCACATCAGCCCGTAACTGGTATAATCCAGCCCGCCGCCGCCATATTCCACCGGAATAGTCGGACCGAAAACGCCCAGTTCACCAAATTTTGAAATAAGGTACCGCGGGAATTCCGCTTTCTGCGCGAGGTCTTCGATCACTGGCCTGATTTCCCGATCCGAAAAATCACGTACAGATTGCTGAACGAGGCGCTGCTCGTCGGTCAGCAAGTCGGAAATATTGAAAAAGTCAGTTTGGGTCATTGCAGGATTATGCGAACATGAGTTTGCCTTTGGCTTTCGGGATCTCGCGCCCCAATTCTTCGGCCGTCGCAATCCATTCATCGATCACTTTCTGCACATTAGCCAACGCCTCGCTTTGTGTTGCCCCGTCGGCCATGCAGCCCGGTAATTCAGAGACTTCAACAATAAAGGATTGATCCTCGTCGCTCCAATACATGATCAACTCGTATTTACTGTTCATAGCCGAATAGTTTGTATTTTAAGATAATAGCTCTGACCTGTTTCACCTGATAAGGCTTCGCTTTGCTACCGAGAGGCTGAATACTCACAATTTCTGAAATATTCTATTGATAAAAAATTCTGTGGCTCCCGCCGCCCGTTCTCTCATGAAAGCCTGGATTCAGCAAAATCAGCCTCAGCTCTTCAAAACTGAAATTGCTATCCGCAGAACCCGACAGCAATCGCATAACCAGTTTTTCAAATCTTCCCATTTAAACAGTGTGTCAGTATTTAGTAAAAATGATCTACTCAAACCCCAAAAACCTTCTTCACATACACCTGATCCTCCTTATGCGCCTTGATGGCGTCCATCGTTTTCGGGGAGGTTTTTTCAAGGCATTGTTCCAGAACCAAATGCGGCTTTACGCCCAGGCCTTCGAGCGTCCGGGCAAGCCGTGCGTAATCAATATCGCCTTCCGTAAATGTCTCCTGCCAGATACCACCCTTCGATTGCCGCAAATGCAGCTCGGCAATGCGCTTTCCGTACAATTTGACAATGTCGAACAACGCGACCTGCGAGTTGCCGGAACCGCGGTATACCCAATGCACATCCAGGCAAAGCGACACGTTTTTCGGGTCGGTGGCGAGCAGCATATGGTGAAACTCCCGCGCGGCGGCGCGCAGCTCCACGTCGTGCGTGTGGTACGCGAGGGCCATGCCCCGTTTTCTGAGTTCAGCACCCAGTTTGTCGAGATTTTGGGCCTGCTCAGCCAGCTGTTCGTCCGATTTATTTTTGTCGCTGCCCCATTGGATCGGGTTCGGATTGGTGACGATGATTTTCGTATCCGCCGGTTTGAGGGCGTCGGCGATGGCGAGCACCGAGGCAATGGAATGAGAAGCCTCGCCGGCCTCGTGCAGGGATGTATTCACATAAACCGAAGGCATGGCGAGCCGGTATTTTTTCAGCACGGGCAGCAACTTGGAAACCTCGTCGGCGGTGTTGAATGCCGGTTCGTAGGCTTTCAAACCGGTAGAAACAAACTCGGCCAGCGATGCGTCGGCGTCTTTCCCCCACTCCTTGCCGTCGCGGGCGTAGAATGTAATCCAGGAATACTGGTTGCACGATAATGGGTACGGCGCGGCATTTTGCCCGGCGCGGGCGGCTTCGGACAGCACAGCAGCTCCGGCTGAAACAGCCAGCGTGTTCAGGAATTGGCGTCGGTTTGAGGACATTTTGCCAGGCTTTTAAGGTGGTTTTGATGGGTCGGTATTGTATTCAAAAGAAACCGCGGCGCATTTGCTACCCAACGCGGCGTATGCGCCCTGGTCCTTGAAGACTTCGAAAGTCTGCGTACCTTTGCCGCATTAAAGGATAAATCCCTTTCCAATATCATGCACCAAACGCTCCAATTGACCCTGGCGCCCGAAATCGCGCTGGATGAAGATAATTTTCGCCGCTTCATCATTCAGAAGCTCCGGCTACGCGAAAGCGACAACCCGATTATCCGCAAAACGCGCCAGTCAATAGATGCCCGCAGCCGGCAGGTAAAAATTAATGTACAGGCAGAAATTTATGCAGGTGAAACGCCGCCAGCTTTGGCGGGGGCCCGCATTGTATACCCCGATGTAAGCAAAAAGCCGCAGGCGCTCATTGTAGGCTGCGGCCCCGCAGGCATGTTCGCTGCATTGCGCCTGATCGAGCTCGGCATTAAACCTGTCTTGTTCGAGCGGGGTAAAGACGTACGCACGCGCCGGCGCGATCTCGCTGCCATTAACAAAGAACACCAGGTCAATCCCGAATCCAACTACTGCTTCGGCGAAGGCGGTGCCGGGACTTACTCGGATGGCAAACTTTACACCCGTTCCAACAAGCGCGGCGACATTCGCCGGGTGCTCGAAATCTTCGTCGCCCACAGCGCCAGCGAGCAGATCCTGATCGACACCCATCCGCACATCGGTACCAACAAACTGCCCGTGGTGGTATCCGAAATGCGCGAAACGATCCTCAAAGCAGGGGGAGAGATCCATTTCGACACCAAGGTGACCGACTTCATCATCAGCGGTAACCGCATGACGGGTGTGGTCACCAACGAGAAGGACGAGCATACCGGAATCGGCGTGATCCTCGCTACCGGCCATTCGGCGCGGGACATTTACGAGCTCCTGCACGCAAAAAACGTGCTGATCGAAAGCAAGTCGTTCGCGATGGGCGTACGCATCGAACATCCGCAGAACACGATCGATAAAATCCAATACCACTGTGAGGTCGACCGCGGCCCCTATTTGCCCGCCGCATCGTACAGCCTGGTGACGCAAACCCGCTACAAAGGCGTACAGCGCGGTGTTTTCTCGTTCTGCATGTGCCCCGGCGGATTTATCGTACCGGCAGCGACGGCCTCCGGCGAAGTGGTGGTAAACGGCATGTCGCCCTCGCGCCGCGACTCGCCCTATGCCAACTCCGGCATGGTGGTCACCATCGAAGAAGCCGATCTGGCACCATATAAAGATTACGGCCCCATGGCCGGCCTCCAACTCCAGCGTGAACTGGAACAGGCCGCCTGCAAGCTAGCAGGCGCCACGCAAACCGCACCGGCGCAGCTGGCGACGGATTTTGTCAAAGGCAAAACCTCCGCACACCTGCGCGACACGTCCTATCAGCCCGGCCTGCAATCGGTAGACCTCTATGACGTGCTTCCCGGCCACATTGCATTCCCCCTGCGCGATGCATTGTCGGATTTTGGTCGTAAAATGCGGGGTTACCTCTCCGGCGACGCGCAGCTGATCGGCGTCGAAAGCCGCACGTCATCGCCCATCCGCATCCCCCGTGAACGCGAAAGCTGTGAACACCCGGAAGTCAAAGGGCTGTTCCCCTGCGGCGAAGGCGCCGGCTACGCAGGAGGCATCATGTCGGCGGCGATGGATGGCGAAAGGTGCGCGGAGCAGCTGGTGAGGCTGTATTCCCACGCTTAGTGGACGGCTAAAATGGTCGTGCGTAATTGTTATATTTGCGTATTATGCCTGAGATAATAGAATGTTCGGGATGAAGTTTTTCTTTTACAGCCTCGAACACCTGCCCATGTCCGACACCTAACTATCTTACTCATCCCGCCAAATGGCCGCACTGGAATCGTTTTCCGCTTTTACCGAACAGCTGACCAATCAATTAAAATCCCCGCTACCCGGTGAAACGGCCCACCGGGTCATGCAGTCGACCAGCAAGCTGCGACTTACTTTCAAACCCAATGCCCGCACGCGCAAGAGCGCGGTGCTCATCCTTTTTTACCCCTACCAGAATCACATTTACTTCCCGCTCATCCTGCGGCCTGCCTACGACGGCGTGCACAGCGGGCAGGTCGCATTTCCGGGCGGGCGTTACGAGCTGACCGACGAAAACCTCATCCGCACCGCACTACGCGAGGCCCAGGAGGAGATCGGGCTGCGGTTGACGGACGTCAAAATCCTGGGCGCGTTGACCGAGCTCTTCATTCCCGCGAGCAATTTTCACGTCCTGCCGGTTGTAGCGGCGATGCCCTACCGGCCCGACTTCTACCCGGATCCCCGCGAGGTCGAAGATATTTTCGAGATCAAACTCGAAGAGATTTCTGATGTTGATATTATCGGTTCGAGTGATATCCAAGTGCGTGGCGAACAGGTACATGCGCCGCATTATATGGTACAGGGTTATAAAATCTGGGGCGCTACCGCGATGATGATCAGCGAACTGCTGGCCGTCCTGAATGCATCCGGGCCCGGCGCCGAAAGCTGACTTTTATCGCTTATTTTGCTATATTAGCAGTTAATTCAACCCCATCTTCCGGTAAACTTCGCCCTGTTTCTATCTTTTTGGATTGAGCCAGCCCCCCAATGAAGTCCGGGAATAGCAAGGCTGATTAAATTTTTTCTGAATTCTTAAAACCTGGTTCCTCCTGCATTTATGGACGAAAACGGACCTGCGCCCGAAGTAGAAGATAGCGGATTGCATGATAAACTGCCCATTTCGGGCTTATACGAAAACTGGTTTCTCGACTATGCCTCTTATGTAATTCTGGAACGCGCCGTTCCGGCGGTCGAGGACGGGCTGAAACCCGTTCAGAGAAGGATCTTACATGCGCTCAACGAAATGGACGACGGCCGCTTCAACAAGGTGGCCAACGTTGTCGGCTCATCGATGCAGTACCACCCGCACGGCGACGCGTCCATCTACGACGCCATTGTCAATATCGGTCAGAAAGAGCTGCTTTTCGATACGCAGGGCAACTGGGGCGATATCCGTACCGGCGACGGCGCGGCGGCGGCGCGGTATATCGAGGTACGCCTGTCGCGCTTCGGCAAGGAGATCGTTTTCAACGACGATACCACCGAATGGCAGCTTTCGTACGACGGCCGTAAACGCGAACCGATCACTTTGCCGGTCAAATTCCCGCTGCTGCTTTCGCTGGGCGTGGAGGGGATCGCGGTGGGTTTGTCGACCAAAATCCTTCCGCACAATTTCTGCGAGCTCATCGAAGCGTCCATCAGCGTGCTGCAAGGCAAGGAAGTGAGCATTTACCCCGATTTCCTCACGGGCGGCCTTGTGGATGTTTCCAACTACAACGACGGCCAGCGCGGCGGCAAAGTCCGGGTACGTGCCAAAATCGAGGAGGAGGACAAAAAGATGCTCGTCATCCGCGACATTCCTTTTGGCACCACTACTACTTCCCTCATCGAATCGATCATCAAAGCGAACGACGCGGGTAAGATCAAGATCAAAAAAGTGGTGGACAATACGGCTGCCGACGTCGAAATCCAGGTGCATCTGGCGCCGGGCGTGTCGCCGGACATTACCATGGACGCGCTCTACGCATTCACCGAATGCGAGGTATCCATTTCACCGAATGCCTGTATCATTATTGCAGAAAAACCGCATTTCGTCGGCGTAACCGAAATTTTAAAATACAACACCCAGCAAACCGTCCATCTGTTGCAGCGCGAGCTGGAAATCAAACGGCTGGCTTTGCTGGAAAAAATCCTCTACGGCTCGCTCGAAAAGATATTTATCGAAAACCGCATTTACCGCGATATCGAGGAATGCGAAACGTTCGAGGCGGTGATCCGGACGATCGATAAAGGATTGGAGCCCTACAAAGCGCAATTCTACCGGGAGATTACCGACGACGATATCGTAGAACTGACCGAAATCCGCATCAAACGTATCTCCAAATACGACGGCTTCAAGGCCGACGAACTGATGCGGAAATGGCAGGAGGATTTGGCCGAAACCGAAGACAACCTCGCACACATTACCCGCTTCGCGATCGAGTATTTCCGGGAATTGCTGAAAAAATATGGTAAAGGCCGGGGCCGCAAAACCGAAATCCGCGCATTTAACCAGATCTCGGCCAATATCGTGGCGGCTAACAACCAGAAACTGTACGTCAACCGGGCGGAGGGTTTTATCGGTTATGGCCTCAAAAAAGACGAATACGTGATGGATTGCTCGGATATCGACGACATTATCGTGTTCCGGGGCGACGGCCGCTGCGTGGTGACCAAAGTGCAGGAAAAGGTATTTGTGGGCAAAGATATTATCCACTGCGCCGTGTTCCTCAAAAACGACGAGCGCAAGGTTTACAACCTGGTATACGTGGATGGTAAAACCGGTGTTTCTTACGCGAAACGCTTCCAGGTGACGGCCATCACGCGCGACCGCGAGTACGAGCTCACGCAGGGGACACCGAAATCGAAAATTACCTATTTCACGGCGAACGACAACGGCGAGGCCGAGATCATTACCGTGAACCTTACGGCGCAGAGCAAAGCGAAAGTCAAGCAGTTTGACTACAACTTTGCCGAATTGCTGATCAAAAACCGCAGCGCAATGGGCAACATTCTGACTAAATACCCGGTTAGAAAGCTCACATTGAAGCAGGCCGGCCGCTCGACACTCGGCGGTGTGGACATGTGGTTCGATCCGATCATCGGCCGCCTGAACCGCGACGAACGCGGCGAATACCTTGGTAATTTCGGACCTACCGACACCATTGCGGTCATTTATAAAGATGGCTCCTACGAGCTCACCAACTTCGACCTGACCAACCATTACGAGCCGCACGAGGTATTGCTCGTCAAGAAATTCGATTCCAAGCTGCCGATCACAGCCATTTATTTCGATGCCGGGCAGAAGCAGCACTTTATTAAAAGGTTCAATATCGAGACCTCGTCGCTCGACAAGAAATTCCTCTTTATCAGCGATGCCAAAAACAGCAAGCTGATCCTCGCGAGCACGGATACGCGCCCGCGCCTGGAAATCGTGTACCCCAAAACGGCCCAGAAGGAGCAAACCACCGAAGAATACCTCGTCGAAGACATGGTGGACATCCGCGGGTGGCGGGCGCAGGGTAACCGCATTCCCAATGACAAGTTCAAGGAAATCCGCTGGCTTGAACCGCTGGCCGTGCCTGTGGAAGAGCCTGTAACCGAAGAGGTTCCCGACGAAGACAATGGCGGCGACGAAACAGCGGAGGAGGCGACGAATGCTTTGGAGGAAAATACTGTTGTTCCCGAAGGCGGAGATACTGAAGAAACAGCAGCGGACGAGGACGCGGAAGAAGGCGAGTCCAAAGGGGATGCGAAGCCCAAAAAGGATTCCAAAAAAGGCTCGGATCCGAAAAGTCAGCTGGGATTGTTTGAATAGGCCCCGGATAACGCCAAATCCGACATACCGATAACAAAACGACCACCGACGGCGTACATCAATACGGATGTCCGCCGTCCGGCGGGATCGAATATCACAAGGCAACGCGTGTACAGGTGAAAAAATTGATCAAGATCATACTAGCCTTATTATTTGCCAGCATGGTTTTCATCCTGCTGTGCAATTTCTGGGTGGTCTACTGTACGCGCCAATACTCTTATTTTTCCATTGAAAACCTCCCGCCGAACGACGTGGCGCTCGTGCTCGGAACGAGTAAAAAGTCGGAAAAAGGGGCTGAAAACCTTTTTTTCAAATACCGCATGGAAGCTACCGCACGGCTTTTCAAGGAGGGAAAAATCAAGTATATTATCCTGAGCGGCAACAACGACTCCCAATACTACAATGAGCCGCAGGACATGCAGCGCGCCCTGCTGAACCTGGGCATTCCCGAAAACGTGATGACCCTCGACTACGCCGGTTTCCGCACATTCGATTCGATCGTGCGGTGCAAGCAGGTGTTCAACCAGGATAATTTCACGATCATTTCGCAGAATTTTCACAACGCCAGGGCACTATATATTGCTCATAACGAAGGCATTAATGCCATATCTTTCGCCGCTCAGGACGTACCCGACGGCTATTCACTCCGCACGCTCATACGCGAGTATCTCGCGCGTCCGAAAGCCGTGCTCGACGTTCACATCTTACGCCCGGCAGCGGACGTGACTTCCAATATCCGGATCGGGAAAAATGAGCATGACGAATGAGGCCGGGCCTGTACATAGCCATCCTCATCCTCTCCGCGGCCATCCGCCCGAATGCCTTTTCGCAAACTACCATTAAAGGCCGGGTAACCGATGCCAGCACGGGCGATCCCATTCCGTTCGCCAACGTCGGCATTCGTGGCCAGCCTGGCGGTACTACCACCAATTTCGACGGCATTTACACCATTTCTTTCGCGCAGCCCGCCGACTCCATCGCGGTGACCTACGTGGGTTATGCGACGCGCAGCAAGGCCATCCTGCCGAATTTGGTCGAGCAGGTGATCGATTTTCAGCTCGCACCGGGCACCACGCAGCTGCGCGAAGTGCGGATATCGGCAGGCGAAAACCCTGCCTATGCTATTCTGCGTAAAATTGTCGCCCGGAAAAAGGCCAATAATGCCGACGAGCTCCCGGCATACGAATACGAGGCGTATAACAAAATCCAGATCGACATCGATAACCTTTCGAAAGGGTTCCGGGACCGGAAGCCGGTGAAGAAGATGACCCATATTCTCGACCAATTCGATGAAGTGAAGGGAGAGAACGGCGAAACCATTATCCCGATATTCATTTCCGAATCGGTTTCGGATGTTTTTTACCGCCGCGATCCATTAAAGAAAAAGGAGGTGATCAACAAAACGAAGGTATCGGGCGTGGGGTTGACGGACGGCAGCGTCGTGTCGCAACTGATCGGGTCTACGTTTCAGCAATATAATTTTTACAATAACTGGCTGAATGTCCTGCAAAAAGATTTCGTCTCTCCCATTTCCGACAATTGGCGGCTGTACTACGAGTATTTTCTCGCCGACAGCGTTGCGAATGGCACTCGTTACGACTACCAGATCGATTTCGAGCCGCGGCAAAAGCAGGATCTGGCGTTTACCGGCTCGATGTGGATCGATGGGCATACCTTCGCATTGACGCAGATCGACGCCTCGGTAACCAGGCAAGCGAACCTGAACTACATCGACCGCATCAAAATCCAGCAATCCTACGAGCCCTCCGAAGACGGAAAAACCTGGCTGCCGCGCAAAACGCGCGTCCTGATCGACATCGACGAGCCAACGCCCCAAGCGGCCGGAATGCTCCTGAAATTTTATTCAGCCCAATCCAGATACAAAACCGGCCAGCCGCGCGAGCCCCGGTTCTACGACACGGCCATAGAGCTCAAAGACGACTACCGCGACCACGATTCGACATTCTGGATCAAAAGCCGCCCCGAAGACCTCAGCCCGACGGAGAAACTGACATTCGAGCTCATCGATTCGCTGAAAGCATTGCCGGTCGTGAAAACATACACGGAGCTGCTCAACATTTTTGTGAATGGCTACAAACGGATCGACAAATGGAACATCGACGTCGGGCCATACCTTTTTCTGTATGCCAACAACAAAGTGGAAGGCAATCGCTTCCGGCTCGGTTTCCGCACCGATCCGGGATTCAGTAAAAAGTGGATTTTCAGCGGTTATGCCGCCTATGGCACGCGTGACCGTGCTTTTAAGTACGGCGGCGGGGTAGATTACATTATCAGCCGCAAGCCGTGGACGATGGCGGGCATTGCCTATGCCAAAGACCTGGAACGCCTCGGCCTGACCGCCGAAACCATTGGCCCAAGCACCATTTTCGGGGCATTATCGCGCTTCGGGGCATTCAGGCGGCCGTATTGGCAGCAGGATTTTTCGGGGTATTTCAAAAGGGAAGTGGTTAAAGGGCTGACGGGCAGCGTGCAGGTTCGCCACCGGACGTTCGATCCGCTGTTTCCCTTCACCTACCGCACCGACCCGCGTGCCGGTGAGCGTTCACCGGTGAAAAGCGCATTCGACATTACAGAGGTAAACTTCGAGGCGCGGCTTGCCCAGCGGGAAACGTTCCTGCTCAATGATAATGAGCGCATTAGCATGGGTAACGGAAATTTCCCCGCCTTTACCCTGCGGTACACGCACGGTTTCAAGCATTTGCTGGGCGGTGATTTCGATTACAACAAGTTTTCGTTCAATATCCGCCAGAGCTTCCGCGCAGGCGTCATCGGGCGTACCTATTATTATGTAACGCTCGGCTATATCCCGTCGACACTGCCCTACCCACTCCTGTATACCCCACTAGGTAACGAATCGCTGTTTTATGTGGAGAACGCGTATAACCTCATGCGCTACTTCGAGTTTGTGAGCGACCGTTATTTCTCTTTGCGGATGGAACACAATTTCGAAGGATTTATCCTGAACCGCATTCCGGCTATCAAACGGCTGAAATTACGCATGCTGGCCACAGGCAGGTTGTTTTACGGCAGCCTCCGCGACAGCAACCAGTCGCTCACGACGACCACCGATGAATCGGGACAAAAGATACTCACATTCAGCCCACTGAACGGCAAGCCCTATATCGAACTCGGTTACGGCATCGACAACATTTTCAGGACGGGCCGCGTCGATTTCATCCACCGGCTCACCTATCTCGATAACCCGAGTGTGACGCCGTTCGCGGTGAAGATTTCCTTCTGGTTTAAATTGTAGGGAAAATCAAATGCTTTTGAGGTCTTTGGACGCATAAGTTAAATGCACCTCCTGCCCGATTGCGAGGTCGGGCTTGTTGCGGTAAAAGGATAAATGTTCCTTCCCCTTTACACAACGGATTTCCCAATGGTTGCCATGAAAGCGCACGGCTTCCACGTTGCCTACCCAACGGCTCTTGTCGGGATTGCGCGTCGGTTTGATCTTCTCGGGACGAATGTAAAATTGCTGCTTGTCGTGGTCGCCGGCGATCCAGTTGATATCGCCCGTCAGTTCGGCAACGTAGGCATTCACGGGGTTATTGTAAACTTCCTGCGGTGTTCCGATCTGGATAATTTGCCCGTCACGCAGCACAGCGATCCGGTCCGACCACGCCAACGCGTCCGCAGCCTCGTGGGTGACGAATATGCAGGCCATTTTCTCGCGCTTGCGCAGGCGCTCGATCGCGTCCGCGAGTACGCGGCGGTTATGGTTGTCCAGATGGGCGAACGGTTCGTCGAGCAGCAGCACATCGGGTAGCTCGGCAATGGCCTTGGCAATGGCGGTACGCTGTTTTTCACCACCGGAAAGCAATTTAGCCTTGCGGTCTTTCACGCTTTTCAAAGCGGTGGTTTCCAGCAGCTCCGCTACTTTTTCGGCACGATAATCGGGCTCATAGAAGCGTAGCGAATAGGCGATATTTTCTTCCACCGTCTGGTTCGGGAACAGTTCGAACTCCTGGTGAATGAGCCTGATGCCCTCGTGGCCGGGCATCAGTTCGCCCGCGACGGGTTTGAGCAGCTGCCCTTTAAAAAAAACATCACCTTGCTCCGCATCCAGGAAACGCCCCAGAATGCGCAGCAAGGTGCTTTTGCCCGATCCGCTTTCGCCCAGGATACCCAGCCATTCGCCCGGCGCGAGGTCGAGGTCTATGGCGGAAAGGACGGTGTCGTTACCGAATGTTTTGGTAAGCTGCTGTGCGCGGAGGGTCGGGCGGGACTGTTTCATGCTCAGGCCCAGGTGATTTTTTCCTGAATGGTGCTATTGCGGCGCGCAGGCATTTCCGGCGCATTGTGGTAGCCCAGGTAATACAGGCCGAGGCATTTCTGGCTTTCGGGCAGGCCCAGGTATTCGGCCAGTTCTTTCAGTACCGCCGGGCTGCTCCAATAGGAGCCGATGCCGTAAGCGGTGGCCGTAAGCCACATATTTTGTACCGCACAGGCTACCGCCGCCGTTTCCTCCCATTCAGGCAGGTCGTTGGGGTGAAGCTCGGCGTTGATCGCGATTACGACAGCCGATTTCAGGATTTTCTCGCCCGCAGCCTCGTAGCGCGCCTGCGAGAACGACTCCGCCGGCGTGTTGTTGCGGTAGCGCTCCATGAAGAAGTTCGCCAGGTGTTGCAGCTTTTCCTCGCCCCGGAACACCATGAACCGCCACGGCTCCGTACGCTTGTGTGTAGGCGCGTAGTTGGCGTTTTCAAGGATATTTTCAATGATTTCCTGGGGGATTTCCTTCTCGATATAGCTGGGTGGGAAAATGCTCCGGCGGGTCCGGATAATATGGTTGATGACGTCTACTGTTTGTTCCATTTCAAAAAAATTACGCATTCAAAATTACTCAAAGGGCAAAACTAACGATTATTAGCCCGTTTTCCGTCAAACGCGGCGAAGTACGGGGCAATTTTCAAATCATACCTAAAATTTACCTCGAACTTATGCTACTTTGCCACTAAACCATTATTTTCAGCGTCCTCTTTGGCAAATCCCTTAATTTGGCCCGTCAAAATCAACACCAATCAAACCTGAAATCGCATGCTTGTTACTACTACCCCGAACATCGAAGGTAAAAGAATCATTAAGTATATCGGACTGGTGAACGGTGAGGCCATTATCGGCGCCAATTTTGTAAAGGACTTCCTCGCCGGCATCCGCGACGTGGTAGGCGGCCGCTCAGGCTCCTACGAGCAGGGCCTCCGCGAAGCCAAGAGCATCGCCATTCGCGAAATGATGGAACAGGCGCAACGCCTCGGCGCCAATGCAGTCATCGGCGTCGATATCGACCTGGAAACGATCGGAAACGGCAGCTCCATGCTCATGGTTAGTGCCAACGGAACGGCGGTCTGCTACGAATAGCAGCGCTGTCTTGCATTAAAGTCTTTACATTAAAACACGCCGCGGGCGATCTGCGACACATTGTCGGACTTGCCCATCGTGTAAAAGTGCAGCACCGGCACGCCATAGGCCATCAACCCCTTGCTTTGCTGAATACCCCATTCGATGCCCACCTGCCGCACTTCCTTGTCCGTCGCGCATTTCTGTACCTCTTTCACGAGTTCCTCCGGGAATTCGAGGTGAAAAATATCCGCCAGGACGGTCAGCTGCTTTTTGGTTGAAAGCGGTTTCAGGCCGGGGATAATGGGTACGGTAATGCCTTCCGCGCGGCAGCGCTCCACAAAGCTGAAATATTTCTCATTATCGAAAAACATCTGCGTCACGATGTAATTGGCGCCAAGTTCTATTTTCTTTTTTAACGCGGCATAATCGGAATCGAACGAAGGCGCGTCGAAATGCTTTTCGGGGTAGCCGGCCACACCGATGCAGAAGTTGGTGGGCGACATTTCGGTTTCCGCATTGAGCAGGATTCCCTTATTCATATTATCCACCTGCGTCACCAGCTCGGAGGCGTAGGAATGCCCGCCCGGCTTCGGCTGGAAAACACCGGCCGACCTTTCGGCATCACCGCGCAGCACAAGCACGTTGTCGATACCCAGGTAATGCAGGTCGATGAGCACATCCTCGGTTTCGTCTTTGGTAAAACCACCGCAGATCACGTGCGGCACCGCGTCCACCTTGAAACGCTCCATCAATCGCGCGCAAATGCCCACCGTACCCGGACGCTTCCGAATGGGAATGCGTTCGATGGTGCCATCCGGCCCGACTCGGTCGATCAGCTCCTCCCGATGGTAAGTTACGTCCACAAACGGGGGCCTGAACTCCATCAAAGGCTCGATGGAATTCAGCAATTCGTTGATGTTCTGTCCTTTCAGTGGGGGGATGATCTCGATCGAAAATAGGGTTTTGCCTTCGGCGCGGCGAATGTACTCGGTTACTTTGGTCATGTAAAAATGCGCTGGTGTGTTCTAAAACAGTACAAATGAACACGATTTCGACCTGCTAACCAATCGGCGGGCACAAAAAAATGGCCTACCGCATTACAGTAGGCCATTCCACGTAAACCCTCCTCTATCAGTGTTCGTCAAAAATGTTAATTGGGTTGCTGACAGGGCGTCAGTCCCAAAGCAACAATTTGCTTGACTGAATACTAATAACTAAAATTCTGTGCCAAATTAGGAAAGAAAGAGTTCGCGAGCAATTTATATCAAACTTTTTTTATCGAAATGTAGATTAATTACTACGTTTTTCTCCTAAGATCCAGTTTTCGGCCTGTTTGAGTACCGTTTCATCCCCGTTTTAGCACATTTGCGGTTACATACAGTGTTTATTATTTCAACACTTTTGGGAATCGATTCCCCAAAAGGTTACACATTTTGTAGTATCCGCTAATTTGGGCGGGTCATTTCGATATGTTCGATGCCATCTTCAAGGTAAATGTCGCCCGATTGCCTGAAACCAAACGATTCATAAAACCTTTTCAAATACAGCTGCGCCCCGATACGGATCGCGACTTTGCCATACATTTCTTCGAGTTTCGCGATCGACACGTTGAGCAGTTCGATCCCGTAGCCGGAACCGCGCCCCAGCCCGGACACGACGATCCGCCCGATGGACGGGTATTCGTACGACAGGCCCGGCGGTACGATGCGTGCGTATGCCATCAGCTGCCCGTCGCGGTACCCAGCCGCGTGCAGGCATCGCTGGTCCTTGTTATCCATATCCAGAAAGCAGCATTTTTGCTCCAAAACGAAAATTTCGCTGCGCAGCCGGAGGATGCCGTAAAGCTCCGCATTAGTAAGTTCTTCGAAAGACTGAAATTGCCAGTCGAGCTGATGATTCATGAAAGTGTTAAGCGAAAGAATTTATTTTAACCTGATATTGACCGTTTTTATAAATTTGCGGCACAATTGACAATATTAAGGTACCAATATTAAAATAACCAATTATACATTATAAGTATGGGAAGGGCTTTTGAATACAGAAAGGCGCGGATGTTCAAACGGTGGGACAAAATGGCGAAGACATTCACCCGGATCGGGAAAGAGATTGTGCTCGCCGTGAAAAGCGGTACAGCCGACCCCGCCACCAACTCCAAACTCCGGGTTCTCCTGCAAAACGCAAAGGCAGTGAACATGCCGAAGGAAACCGTGGAAAGGGCGATCAAACGCGCTACGTCCAAGGATCAGGAAGATTATAAGGAAATGGTGTACGAAGGCTACGGCCCGCACGGCATCGCGATCCTCGTCGAAAGTACGACGGATAACCCAACCCGCACGGTGGCTAACGTAAGGAGCTACTTCAACAAACTGGGCGGCAGCCTGGGCACCATGGGCATGCTCGACTTTATTTTCGACCGCAAATGCATTTTCAAGGTCAAAAACACGGGTAAGGACCTCGAAGAACTCGAATTCGAACTGATCGACGCAGGCGGCGAAGAGGTATTCCTCGATGAAGAAACGAACCTGATCAACATTTACGGGGAGTTCCCGGCATTCGGTGCGTTGCAGCATTTCTTCGAAGAGAACGGCTACGAAATCGTGGAAGCAGATTTCGAACGCATTCCGAACGACACGAAGACTTTGAGCGACGAACAGATCGCGGAAGTGGAAAAGCTGATCGAGAAAATCGAGGAAGACGACGATGTGGTACGCGTGTTCCACAACATGGCTTAATGCAGCGCCACGATCCGGTGTTGTTTTTTCATAAACTCAAAAAAAGTCCCGGGCTCCTTTCCTAACAGCGAGGCACCCACGGGCGACGAAGATGAGACTGCTATCACGGTCTCATTTTCTATTTTAATGGCCCCCAGGCTCACGGCGATGAAGAACCAGCCCGCCGTGGTTTCGATCAGCGACCCTACCGCGCTGCGGGCCGGGGTATCGCCTTCCCCGATTTTTTCCAGGATCAGCCGTTCCTGACGCGCCTGCTCGTACTGGCGCGCGTGCATATTGCGGTCGAGCTGGCCCATCGAGCGCGACGTTTCGTACTTATCCCCCATCGAACTTTTCCCCTGATCGTTAGCCGATTCCTGCGCGGCTTCCATGGCGTCCCACGCCACCTGCATCCGTTCGTCGAGCAGTGATTTCAAATGGGTGATCAGCGTTTGTTTGTCCATGGTCAGGATTATGGTCGGTCTGGTTTATTAAAAGGTAGCAAATATAAGCAACGCGATCCATTTCAAGGGAGCGACGTACGCGCACCCCGCTTCTACGAGGGGCATTAATCTTACCTACATGGCTATACCAAGTATTTCTTACGGTTTCGCATTGAAAAACAGAAATAATGCAATGGTTTCAGAACTATTTCAGGGGCGCCCCCGCACTTCATTTAACCGGAAGTCAACTTCCTGAAAACTAGTACACTATACGTCAAATTAGCCGAAAATAGGTTACGAATTATTAGCATTTAAGCTGCAAAAAATTTACTTTATATCAGAAATATCCCCCTCTATCATCATGAAATATTTATACTACATACTATCGGTGGCAGCATGCCTCCCGTGCATGATCTGCCAAGGCCAGTCCATCAAGATCAATGAATTGATGGCATCTAACTCGACTTCCTACCTGGATGAAACCGGCTCGGATGAGGATTGGATCGAGTTGTACAATGCCGGCGTAACGGCCGTCGACCTGAGCGGGTACTACGTTTCCGACGACGCGGGCGAACTGAAAAAATTTCAGCTGCCATCGAACGCCGGCCGCCTGACGATCCAGCCCGGCTCTTTTCTGATTCTCTGGGCAAGCGGCCTGCCCTCGCGCGGCCCGCGGCACATCGGTTTCGGGCTGAGCGGTGACGGCGAGCAGTTTATTCTCACGGCCCCTAACGAGGCCATTATCGACCAGGTGAGTTTTACCAAACAGCGAACGGACGTGTCATACGGCCGCCTCACCAATGGCGCTGCCGACTGGGTGTACTTTTCGCCCTCCTCACCCAATGCGAACAACGCAGCGGCGAATGCTTACGCGGGTTTCTCCTCTCCGCCGGTGATGAGCACGGAAAGCGGTTTCTTCCAAAGCAATTTTACATTGACAATCTCCGCGGCCTCGCCGGGTGCAGAGATCTTTTACACGACCGACGGCTCCGAGCCCGACAAAAACAATATCACCGCGCCGGGCAAGGCATACCAATACAAAAACCAGTACCCGAAAGATCCGGGACAAACGGCCGGGCCGACATTTACCAACTATTTCCTGACACTCAAACAGAACTCGCCGGTAGATATCCCGATCACCGACAAATCGTTGCAGCCGGATGTGTACGCGTCCATTTCCGCCACCAATGATTTTGTACCTACCTATAATGCGGTTCCCGTGAAGCCGGTATACAAAGGCACGGTGGTCCGCGCGAAGGTGTACGAAACGGGCAAACTGCCGAGCGAAACCGTGTCGCGCTCGTACTGGTTCACGGCCGACGGGCAGCCTAAATCGCAACTGGCCGTGTTCTCCGTCAAGGTGGACCCGGACGATATGTTTGATTACGAGGACGGTATCGGCGTCGCGGGAAAGGATTTCGTGGACTGGCGCAATGCAAATCCGGGCGCCGGGTCGTTCGGGACGCCTGTCGGCAACTACCACCGAGGCACCGAAATTCCTGCGAATGTGGAAATCCTGATCAATGGTGCTGCCGTTGCGAACCAGGAGCTGGGCCTGCGCATCCACGGGCAGGGCTCGCGCACGCACGACAAAAAAAGTTTCAGGCTCTACTCCACCGGCCCGAACGCCTCCCAGAGCGAGATCGATTACCCGCTGTTTCCGGCATTGCCATTCCATACATTCAAAAGGGTGATCCTCCGCAATTCGGGCAACGACTACGAACGCACACTGATGAAGGATTCCTACATTCACCAGATCGCAAAGGGGCTGAACATGGAGTTGCAGGATTACCGCCCCGTCACCACTTACCTGAATGGAGAATACTGGGGCATTCACGACCTCCGCGAGCGCCAGGACGAGTATTACTATGCAAGCCATTACGCCCTGGAACCCGAAAACATCGAGTTTTTCGCCGATCCGCAAATCGAGAACAATTCGGGGCATTATGCCGATCTGTCCAATTATATCAAATCCCACAACATGGCCGACGCCGGCAATTACAACTATGCATTGCAGCGCATGGACATGGACAATTTCATCGATTACTGCATTCTGGAACTCTACGCGGCCAATTGGGACTGGCCGTACGGGAACATCACCTACTGGCGCCATAAGGTGCCTTACAATCCGTCGGCCGGAAAGGGCAAGGACGGCCGGTGGCGCTGGGCGTTGTTCGATGTGGATTTGAGTTTCGAAGAAGTGGACGCCAACCAGTTTGCCAAGGCATTGGGTGCACCCGATTTCCTGCTAAGTTACCTGCTGCCTAATACGACGTTCCGCAATAAATTCATCAACCGCTACGCCGACCTGATCAATACCCATTTCCAGCCGCAGCGGTTGCTGGATCAAATTAATGTTTGTAAAAATCTGATTTACAACGAAATGTCGGAGAATATCAAACGCTGGAACCGGCCTTCGAGCTTCGCTACCTGGGAATCGAATGTGAACCTGATGGTCAATTTTGCGAATAACAGGCCCGGTGTCGCACGTAGCCATATTCAAAGCCAGTTCAATCTGAGCCAGGGCACACGGCAAATCACAGTCAATGTTTCGAACGCCGCACACGGTTACGTCCGGGTGAATACGATCGACATTATCCCGACGACCCTCGGCGTTTCGGCCAATCCGTATCCGTGGGTGGGTACCTATTATAAGGATGTCAATATCACATTGACGGCCGTTCCGAAACCGGGTTTCAAATTCCTGCAATGGGAAAATCTGTCGAATGGCGCCGTTCTGAACACGCCAACCATTGAATTCGCCCCCTCGTCGCTCTCCAACTATCGGGCGGTATTCGCCACCGACGTCGCCCCCGTGCAGGTGCCAGCGCCCCTGGACGCGGGCGCTTGCGTGTACAACTTCAATGCATGGCTTGCTACCGCGGCTTCCGGCACATTCCCGGACAATATGCGGTTCGTGTACATGGAAAACGACGACCCCGGCCTCACATCGAACGTCGTGGGCTTCACAAGCGGCGTTTACAACCTCACCAGCCGCACACGTATCAACGGAATGGGCGACGCCGGCATTTCGTTTATCAATACCGGCAATGCGGCTGGCAACCCCGGCTACCCCGGCATGAAGCTTGGCGGCGCCATTCTGGCTTTGAATACCGAGGGAAAAACGATCGTGAGCGTGAAATGGACGGGCGGCACGGTTACGCCTAATCCACGGCCTTACGCGATACGCCTCCAATACCGCCTGTCGGAGAGCGGCCCGTTCACGGATGTGCTCAATACGGCCAAACAGCCGGTAGAATATGTACGGTCGGCCATGGCGGGCCACGAACAGCTGATGGATTGGGTAGCGCTGCCGCCAGAGGCATTGAACCAGCCCTACGTGCAGCTGCTATGGCGCTATTACTGCACCGATCCCGCATCCGCCGGTGCCCGCGACGAGCTGCGACTGGACGACATTTCGGTACAAACCTGCTCCAACCCGCTGCCGGTAACATTGCTGAGTTTCAATGCAAGAGCAGCAGAAGAAAAAGTGGTGCTCACCTGGGCCACGGCCGAGGAACGCAACAGCGAGTATTTCGATGTGGAACGCTCCCGCGACGCCCGCTCCTGGGCCGCCGTCGGCCGCCTGAGCGCAAAAGGAACTACCCACACATTCACCGAGTACCGCCTGGAAGATGCCGACCCATTTGCCGGAACGAGCTACTACCGCCTGCGGCAGGTGGACACCGACCAGTCTTTCACGTACTCGCACATTGCGACGGTGCAGCGGCCGGGTTTTGTGGCGAGCGTGTTCCCGAGTCCGGCTGACCATATTTTGTATATCAAACTCCCCGGACAGAAGGACCGTTTCAGCTACATCATTTCCGATGCTGCGGGCAACATCCGGCAGCGGAACTACGTCCCGCAGGGGAGATCGTCCATTCCGGTTGGCAATCTTACCACGGGTCTGTACGTGATCCGGATTCAACACAATGACGGGACATTCACTTCCCTGAAATTTATCAAGCAGTAAATGCCCCGTCCGCTTTGGCCTTGCCGGATAACCGGCGAGGTCAGAGCTTGGTAATGCGCTTGCGGACTACCTCGCCGCCCGCTTTGAACTCGATGATGTATTCCCCGCGGTGCAGCCCCGATACATCGAGCTCGCTGCCCGCAGGCTTCTCCATCATGGTTTTGCCATTCAGATCCAGCACTTTCAGGCCACTCACGACAGAGCCGTCGCTGGTAGCCACTTCGATCACGTGCTGCGACGGGTTGGGATAAACGGCCGTTTCCCGCGCGACCTGGGTGCTTCTTACGGCAATAATGCGCGACAATGTGGCTGTTCCGTCATAATCGACCTGGTTGAGGCGGTAATAGGTCGTATTCGTTGCGGGCGATTCGTCCGTGAAATGGTAGCGGTTCGTCTCGCGGCTGTCGCCCACGCCCTTCACGTTGCCTACCGTCGTAAAGCGCACGGCATCGGTACTTTTCTGGATTTCGAAGAAGTCGTTGTTCGTTTCGGAGGTCGTCACCCATTCCAGTTCGTTAAAACCGCCGGCGGCTTTCCGGCCGTTGAAACTCACGAGCGTAACCGGCAGGGGCGGCGGCGGAAGGGCCGGCATCGTGGCCATCCACGATTTCGCATTACCCAGCACATTCTCAGCGGGGTTCATGATGGCGTCGCGCCAGAACCCGGCCGCCATTTTTTGACCTAATTCATTAAAATGCAGGTTATCATAGCGCCCCTCGTTGCCGATCGCATTCAGGTTCGCACCGCGGAAAGTGTTAGGATCGTCGTTGATCAATGCATTTTGCGCATCGGTGATCTCCTGCCGGATGCCGTTATTATAGCAGGATGTCGCCACGAGCCACGCCAGGTCCTGGTAATTGGCATCGTTCCGGCTTTTCTCCACCACTTTCTGGCTCCTGAAATAGAAACCGGCACCCGTCGTATCGCCGTCGTTGATCCCATGCGCCGACAAAATCGCCCGCAGCCCGGTGCGGGGCGCATACTTCGTGAGTGTATTCCTGATGTTTACATAAGGCATGCGGATATTGTAATTGATAAATCCGTGGCTGAATGGAATGTTATATGCGGCTTTGTAGAAATGCCCCATATTACTCCCGCCAAATGCCGCACTGTAAAACAAAATGGGCACATTCAGCGCTTTCACGAGCGAATCGCCCAGCTTCGACCAGAACCACGGCTGGTCGGCCATCGGCGCAATGCCGCAGCTTTGGCATAAATGCGTCGGTTCGAGCGGCGGGAGGTTATCCGCGCTGCCCGTTTGAAGGTACAGGTTACGCAGTCCCGGATTGGCGTTCGGGTTAATGGAGTTGACGAGATCGCTTGCCGAGCCGGTCATCGGGCCCTCCGCAGCGGCCGCATTGGAATGCCCTACAATTAGAAACACCTCCCCTACACCTACTTTCTCGATCGTGGTCACATTACCGACCTGCTGATTTCCGGGGTTCATCCCGCGTACTTCGAGGTCGAAACGCCCGCCCGTTGCGTTAAGAAATCCGCCGAAATTACCGCCGGTAAGTCCCGACGCGATCGTAGTCCAGCCCACCGCATTGCCCGGCTCGCCGGCACGGGTCTTCAACCGCGCCTCGATGTGGTTGATCTGATTGCCCGTGTAGGTACCCGTCACAAACACCTTTGAATTCCCCGATTGGTCTCTCTGAAAAACGATCCTGGCGGATGGAAAATTGACGTTGACCTGCGCCCGGACCATCGGGAAGCTGAACAGGCAAACGAAAAATAAATAAAGCTTTACGCGCATAGGAAGATGGTTAAATGATGAAAAACTGAAAACGAACGAGTGTAGATGCTCTCAAACGGGGGTGCTCTTCCATCCAGCCCTGCGGCGCGGATATAACTACAATCAAAAGGTTTGCTTTCAGCCTCGACCATACCTTTCCCATGAAGCCCGTACGACATAGTAATGTCATAGGACCATCAGTCCTTTTTGAATTGAAACTTGTTGTAATGTGTTGATATTCAAGAAATAGGGAGGAATAAACCTTCTTGAAGCAGGATATTACAAGTCGGCCGTTAACAAAAATAGCAAACAGAAAAGAAGAAATATGTGGAAATATTCAAATAAATTATTCGAGTAGAAATAAACTTATTCTACGGTATTAATTGAAATATATTCAAAGTTTATCTCTACAAAAATGGGATGGGCTTGGCATCCGCATCGGAGCGGGAAACCCGGTGAGAATGAGCGGCAGAATGCTATCGGCCTCAAAATGTCGTGAAATGGGATGGCTGAAAATCGCGCCGGGATTTTCTCATTGACGGGTTCCTTCTTATCTTTGCCAAACTTTCTTGAATACCAGCAATGACACAACTTTCGGTCCGGCACTTACTTGGAATCAAAAACCTGAACGAGAATGACATTCAAACGATCTTAGATACGGCGACCCAGTTCAAGGAAGTCATCAACCGCCCTATCAAGAAAGTTCCTTCCCTTCGGGACATTACCATTGCCAACGTTTTCTTCGAAAATTCCACCCGCACCAGGTTATCCTTCGAACTCGCGGAAAAGCGCCTTTCGGCCGATGTAGTTAACTTTTCGGCTTCCGGCAGTTCGGTAAAAAAGGGGGAGACACTGCTCGACACGGTCAACAATATCCTCGCCATGAAAGTGGATATGATCGTGATGCGCCACAGCAGCCCCGGCGCCCCGCATTACCTCTCCACACGCATCCCCGCGAATGTGGTAAATGCAGGCGACGGCACGCACGAACACCCTACCCAGGCATTGCTCGACGCGTTTTCCATGCGTGAAAAGCTGGGCGACCTCGCCGGTAAAAAAATCGCGATCATCGGCGACATTACGCATTCACGCGTAGCATTGTCCAATATATTTTGTCTGCAAAAACTCGGCGCCGAAGTGATGGTATGCGGGCCGTCCACACTCATTCCCAAACATTTGGGCGAGCTCGGCGTAAAAATCGGGCATAATGTCAAGGAAGCGCTGCAATGGTGCGACGTCGCCAACGTACTGCGTATACAGCTGGAACGGCAGCAGATCAAGTATTTCCCTTCGCTGCGGGAGTACTCGTTGTATTACGGTATCAACAAGGCCATGCTCGACGAGCTGGATAAGGAAATCGTGCTGATGCACCCGGGACCGATCAATCGCGGGGTCGAATTGTCATCGGACGCGGCGGATTCGCAGCACTCCATTATCCTCAACCAGGTCGAAAACGGGGTGGCGGTGCGGATGGCCGTATTGTACCTGCTTGCACAGCAATAGGCTGCCGATCAACACCTTACTTCTTTGCGCTTTCTTCCTAAAAGGGCTTTATCCCATACTTTTTGGATGTAGTCGGGCGGGTAAGGCACTTTGCAATCGGTATCGCCCATATACACCCGGACTTTCCCGATCCTTTTGCCAACTTCCATCGCTTTTTCTGCCAATGGCGGGTAATACGAGCCTACGGCGATCACGAAGCCGTTCATGACATAGCGTACCTGATTGGGCGCCCCGTGTATTTCGCGCTCCACGCGGTCGAGCAGCTGATCGATCTCCGCTTTATCGAGCTGGTCGTCGGGCGTCAATGCGAGGATGCCGCTCCATGTCGCCCAGCCCGCGTCGGCCGTCAGTTCATCATCCGATTCGATCCATTTACGGGCCATTTCAAACTTATACGGACTTTCGGCAGCATTCCAGGCAACGGTATATTCGCTGATCATATGCCACGATGCGCCTTTCAGCCATTCATCGAGCACCTCCGGCGTCATCAATGCAGGTTCCGACATTAGCCCTGCCAGGTACATCGCATCCGAATTACCGGTTTTGAACAGTTCCAATGCCAGCTGGTGGTCGTTTTTATGCTTTTTGAGGATCGGCTTCATGTCCCCGATCTTCACGCCGTAAATGGGTTCCACCGCGCCATGCCGCCGCATGGTTTTCAGCGTTTGCTCAGTACCCAGCGCCGCCAGCTGGTTCATAATATCCTTCACCTGCTCCATTTCCGGATGATTTGTTTTACATTGAAAATATAATGTTTTTGAGGTAAAATTCATCTTTCATCCACGCTAAAACACTTCCGTCATGACCTACACCGAAGGAATGCTCCGCGACGGCGCACTGGAAAACAAAACGATCATCGTAACCGGCGGCGGCACCGGGCTCGGCAAATCCATGGCCGCCTACTTTCTCCGGCTCGGTGCCAATGTGGTCATTTGCAGCCGCAAAGCCGAAGTACTGGAACAAACTGCGACAGAACTCGCCACCAGCACCGGCGGGAAAATCATCTACGTGGAATGCGATGTACGGAAAACCGATCAAATCGAAAATGTCATCGCCAAAACCATTGAAACATTCGGCCGGGTCGATGGCCTGGTAAATAATTCCGCGGGCAATTTCATCAGCCCTACCGAGCGGCTTTCCTATAAAGCCGTGGACACCGTGGTCGACATTGTGCTCCGCGGCACCTACTATTTTACATTGGCTTTGGGTAAATACTGGATTGAACACGACATCCGGGGCACGGTATTGAACATCGTAACTACCTATGCCACAACGGGCTCCGGCTGGGTGGTACCGTCTGCGATGGCCAAATCGGGCGTGCTGACGATGACCAAATCCCTCGCATTCGAGTGGGCGCGGCACGGGATACGGCTCAATGCGATCGCGCCGGGGCCATTCCCGACCAAAGGCGCCTGGGACCGGCTGTTTCCCGCAGAACTGGCGCAGAAATTCTCGTTTGAAAACCGCATTCCCCTCCATCGCACCGGCGATCATCAGGAGCTGGCCAACCTGGCCGCCTACCTGATCTCCGACTTTTCGGCCTACATGACGGGCGAAGTGATCACCCTCGACGGCGGTGAAGTACTGGCCGGCGGGCAATTCAATTTCCTGAGTGAAGTAACTGACGGTCAATGGGATGCCATCGAAGAGCAGATCAAATCCGCGACGCGCGGCGGCAAGAGTCCTGAATAAAAATTTTATTACCGTTTTATTGGGTAATTTTGCCCGTTACTTCGTTATTTGACAAACGATGACGACACGTACATGAGAACAAATTTTCGCGCTTGCATCTATATAATGTCTGTTTTGGTGATGGCCGGGTGTGCCTCATCCAATAAACCCATGAAGCAGATTCCCGAGGCGCAGGTGCGGCCTACGGAGCAGCAGCAGCAGCAAATGTCGGCGGCACCGGTGAACGAGGAACTTTCTCTCGTCGCCATTCAGAGCAAATACCTGCTGAAAGACACGACGCAAACGCAGGTGTTCTTATATGTAGATGCATTCAAAGGCAAAAACCCGATCGAAGCAGCGGATTTTGTCAAATTGTATAATCTCAACTACGTCATCTACTCCGACTACGGCACCCGCGAGCGCCTCGGCTACGGCAACGTGAAACTCGACTCGACGAACGTGACCCGCATGGGCGACAAAATCGTCATTTCCTACGACCTGAAAAGCCCGAATAAGGATTACGGTGTTTTGCTGAGTGAAATCAGTCAGACCGGCACCCTCAAAAAGGTATTGAACGACCTCACGATCCGGTTCAAGAAACTGGCCGTCAACCAGATGTACGGCGTTTATACGGGGAATTCCACCCAGCCTCTGCAGCGGCATTATGTGACTACCAACGAGCAGGTGACAATCAAAAAGGCGGGCGACAATACCGATCAGCTGCATGTGTACTACTATAACCACGATTTCGAACCTGCCGGCTCGCCGATGAACATCGCGCCGAAGAATGTGAGCAAATCCCTGGAAGTGGACAGCACATTTATGATCAGCGCCAATCAGCCGATGCAGTTTACCAAAGAAGGGCTTTACAACGTATTCGCGGACACCACGCAGTCGGAAGGACTGGGGATATTGGTGGTAAACGAGCGTTTCCCGAAAGTGACGCGCCCGCAATTGCTGCTCGGCCCGCTGCTTTACATGAGCACGAATAACGAGATCAACGAAATCAAGAAGGCCGAAGATTATAAAAAGGCTTTGGACAAATACTGGCTGACGCTCATGAACGGCAATGCGCCGCTCGCTCAGCAATCGATCCGCTCGTTCTACGGCCGGGTCGAAGAGGCCAACCAGCTTTTCACGACCTACAAAGAAGGCTGGAAAACGGATAAAGGAATGATTTACATCGTATTAGGCCCACCCGACAAGGTGCAGCGCAGCAAAGACCGCGAGGTATGGACGTACGATCATAAAGGCAACGCTCAAAACGTCAATTTTACATTTAACAGAAGAAACAATCAATTTGTGGATGATCATTATGAACTGGTTCGCTATGCCGAATACCAGCCGATTTGGTATCCAGTAGTAGAAGCATGGAGAAACGGAAGTATACGGTAAGAAAACCAGCCCCCAGACAGTCCCAGGCCGATATGGTTTTTGGTACGCAGTCGGTACTCGAAACCCTTCGTTCGGGGAAAGAAATCGAACGTCTGTTCATTCAGCGCGAGCTCGGGCTTGCGGAAATTGAAAAACTCGCCAAGGAATTGGGCGTCCCCTACCAGCGCGTACCGGTTGAAAAACTGAACCGGGTGACCCGCAAAAACCACCAGGGCGTCATCGCATTTGTATCGCAGATCCAGTATATGCCGCTGCACAACGTGCTCACGCAGGTGTACGAAGACGGCAAAACCCCGCTCCTGCTCCTGCTCGACCGCGTGACGGACGTGCGCAACTTCGGCGCGATCGCACGTACGGCCGAATGCGCAGGGGTGCAAGCCATCATCGTGCCTACGAAAGGCGGCGCGCAGATCAATGCAGATGCGATGAAAACCTCATCCGGCGCATTGAACTTCCTGCCCGTATGCCGCGAGCCGAACCTCTGGGAAACACTCATGTACCTTAGAAACAGCGGCCTGCAAATCATCGCCTGTACCGAAAAAACCGATAAATCCCTCTACGACATCGACTTCACTATCCCGACGGTCATCATTATGGGTTCGGAAGAAGACGGTATTTCCAAAGAATTCATCGACCTCTCCGACAGCGGCGCCAGAATCCCGCTGAACGGGCAAGTGGAATCACTGAACGTATCCGTAGCGAGCTCGATTGTGCTGTACGAGGCTGTGCGGCAGCGGATTAAATAGAATAGGAATTTAGGAGAATCTTCTTAAATTTAAAAAACACCCGAACCGGCATTGGATTGCAACTCCTCTAAGCACCTCGGGTGTTTTTCTTTTATGGTTCCTGCCGGAAGCTCTTCATGATCCAGCCGCCGCCTACTACGTCGTCACCTTCATAGAACACCGCAGCCTGTCCCGGAGCGATACCGTTGACGCCGTCGTGGAAACGGGCCACGATCTGGTCAGGGCCGGTTTGTTCGATGATCGCCGGGGTGCCGTCGTGCTTGTAACGCACTTTGGTGACGGTTTCGAGCGGTTGGTCGATGGATGCGTATTTTTGCAGGTTCAGCTTGCTGACATTCATGCCGTCGCGGAAGAGATCGGGCATGTCGCCGAGCACTACTTCGTTGGTGTCCTTCCGGATTTCCGTCACGAAAACGGGGCGGCCTAATGCAATCCCCAGTCCTTTACGCTGACCGACTGTGTAGAACGGATAACCTTCATGGGTGCCGACAACCGTTCCATCGGCGTAGATAAAGTTCCCGCCTGCCACTTCCGCTTCCAGGCCCGGAATGCGGCGTTTCAGGAAGCCCCGGTAGTCGTTGTCCGGCACAAAGCATATTTCGTAGCTTTCCGATTTGTTTACGAGATCGATAAAACCTCTTTGCCGCGCCATTTCACGGATTTCCGTTTTGTGCAAATAACCCAGCGGCAGCTTCGTGCGCGCGAGGCTTTCCTGCGAAACACCCCACAGCACATAACTTTGGTCCTTCCAGGCGTCAATGCCTTTGGAAACATAATGCCGGCCGTTGTTGAACTGCATATTCGCATAGTGCCCGGTAGCGATGAATTCGCAATCCAGGCGGTCGGCGCGACGCAGGAGCGCGTCCCATTTGATGTGGGTATTGCAGAGCACGCACGGGTTCGGCGTGCGGCCTTCCAGGTATTCGCCGGTGAAATGGTCGATCACGTAATCGCCGAATTCGGCCCGGATGTCCAGTATATAATGCGGAAAACCGAGTTCGACGGCGATATTGCGCGCGTCGTTAATGGAGTCGAGCGAGCAGCAGCCCGTTTCTTTCTTAGTGCCGCCGCTGCTGGCGTAGTCCCAGGTTTTCATCGTCATCCCGATGACCTCGTAACCTTGTTCGTGGAGAAGGACAGCCGCGAGCGAGCTGTCGATGCCGCCGCTCATGGCGACCAGAATGCGTCCGTGTTTACTCATGGTAATAATCTGCCGAAGGTTGAATGCCTTCCGATTTTGGGTTGATTTGAATAGCTGTAACAGCGTAAAACCGCGCCACAGTTCCGCAAAGGTACGGATAAAGGCCGTCAGTTTTGCACGGCTACCTTAAAGACTTCCTTTCCGACCGTAATCAGATAGGTCCCATTCCGAAGCGAACTTGTGTCCAGTGGCCTGGATGGCAAGACAGACGATTCCATGACCGAAAAGCCCTGAACGTTTCTGATATTAGTGCTCCGCAGGTACGAGCAAATGCTTTTGACTGAACAATCCGACAACAACGGCGAATCCAGTATCATTACCTGTGTCATGGTAGACGTGTTAATATTGTCGAGACCCGACAGGCTTTCCAACTTTGCATTTTGACGAACGTCCAGATTCCTTCCCACCGATTTGAGCCCGCTCAGGGCGCTTAGATTTTGCAAATTAGCGTGATTGGAGATCGTTACATCCCGCCCCACCGACGACAGTTTTTCTAATCCCGTCAAATTGGTTACCGCGTTACCCCAGCAGTAAAAATCGCTCCCTACCTGGGTAAGTGAACCTAGTCCTGCGAAGTTTGCGCCTTTGAAATTGGCCAGGTACAACGTGCCGCCAACACTGGTGACATTGTTGAGCCCGTTCAACGAGTTGAGTACATTGTTATAGGCAATAAGCAGGGTTCCATTGACATTAGTCAGATTTGAAAGTGCCGAAATATCGCTCAAAGCCGGGTTGTCTGAAACATAGAGTCTGTTTACGGAAGTCAGTGCGCCTAGTCCGTTCAAAGAAGTAAGTGAAGGATTTTCGGATAGGTAGATCTCATCGATAGAATAGCCTGATATGCCCGTCATACCCGTTAGATTGGCAAAATTGGGGTTATTGATGATTTCCAACAGGCGGACTTTATCCAGTTTCGGCAGCCCGGTCAGATTTGTCAGGGCCGCGTTATTATCAATGAGATATTCTTATCAACGTATTTCAACGAGCTTAGGCCGGTCAGACTGGTCAGATTGGGGTTCTGCCAAATCTGAAGGTCGCCCATAATGTCCGTCACCTGCGACAGCCCATTCAGGTTCGTAATGTCGTTTCCAGCGATAAAAACGTAGCCTTGGACAACAATGCACCCCGGATAATTAGCCGCGAAATTATCGATATTCGCCTGGCTGGTCAGCGGGATGCCGTTTGACCCGCAGTACTGCGCGCGCACGATCGAATGAGACGAAACATAAATCAGAATGATGAGTAGTAATGCTTTCATAAGGGATAGTTAACTATTTGACTGTTAGCGTCTCACACAGTTACAATCTACTCAGTATACTCAAATATCCCAATACAATATCGGTTATTTCATATTATGCATTTATCCAACGGCTACGCAACTTCCAATCTTTTCACTACGCGATAATCTGCCGGATCACATTCTTGATATTCAGCTCGATCAGCTCAGTCATGGTTTCGCATTTGTAGTAATGTGAATCGCCGTAATGCGCGGCGAGGCCTTCGCGGAGCTGGTGGATGTTTTCCTCCGTCGAAATTTTGTCTTTAATACAAACATCCCGCATGTCGCGCAGGCGGTAGCGCTCGGCTTTGGCCTGGTACATGATCGAAGATTGCTCCTCCTGCTGGTATTGCACGACGGTTTTATCGGTCAAATGCTCCATCGCGAGCTGGACGTATGGGAGGTTTTCCTTGAAAAACTGGGGCATATATACTTTCACATTCCCCTCATAAAACTGCTGGTCGAAGTCGATCGCGCGGAGGCGGAACTGGAAATCGTCGAAATCCGGGGTGATCTGCATCACGAAGTTGTAGGACCGCATGTCCCCGAGCAACGTGATTTTGCAGCGCTCGTTGAATTTCACGAACTCCTTGGCAATGCGTGTCGGGTTATAATCGGGGTCGCGCATGCGGGTGCGTGCGAACTCGTCTCCGGGAATGCCGGCAATGTGTTCCTCTATCAGCGTTTCGCCGTCAACAATGTAGTTAACCTGGTTAGGCGAGAAAATTTCTTCCAGTTCGAGCCCGTAAATGCGCGAGGCGTCAGCTTTCTTGACGTAGAAATAATCGTAAATATCGTTCAGCCGGTTCACGATCCGGATGCGAAAGGGGTTGGAGTTGCCGAATTTGCAATAGTCGATGCGATCGATGTATTTATGCTCCACAATGCGCAGGTTACCATTCGCTTTGAGCATGGCATACACCTTTTTGAGGCCGGCGTGCAGCCTGTCCAGTTCGTGCGGCGGGTAAAGCGGGCTCTCCCACAGCGTGTCCTTCCCGTTCTTGTCACTCAGCGGAAACGACTCGTAGAAATTCAGCAGATCGTGGTAAGCCACCGGGAGGCGCGCGTCGCGCTGGTAAAAACGCAGGTATTTCCGCAGCTCCGGGCTCACCGGATAGATCGGCTTTTTCTTTAATATTGTTACATCCCCCATTTCCATACAAGGAAGTTACGCATATTTGACCGATTAAAACCATCGACCTTGCATTATGAGCTTATACGGACTGGTGATCTGCGGCGGCGAAAGCACGCGAATGGGAACGGACAAAAGCTTACTCGTTTACCATCAAAAACCACAGTACGAGCACGTTGGCGACCTGCTCGCGCCCCTGTGCGAGCGCGTGATCCTGGGATGCAATGCGCAGCAGGCACAAACGTTCCATACCACCTACGAAAAACTCACCGACCTGCCTGCATTCGCCGGTGCCGGCCCGATGACGGCATTACTCACCGCATTTGCAACCCATCCCGGCAACGATTTCCTCGTGGCAGGCTGCGATTACCCCAACCTCACGACCGGCGAGCTGGCCAATTTTCTGCATTCCGTTGAGAAGGATTCGACGGCCGCGGCCTTTTATAATGCGGAAGGTTTTTACGAGCCGCTGCTCGGATGGTATTCCAAATCGGCGGGCACGGTATTGAAAGAGGGATTTAAGACCGGCCAGCGGGCATTACAGCGTTTTCTGCAAACTGAAAATGCCGGAAAATACCAGCCGGCATCTGCCGAAACGATGACCAGCGTAGATACACCGGAGGCTTTCAGGGCAGCAAAACGGGCGCTGGACCTGCATAACGATATTTGAAATGGAAACCAGTTCGATTACATACCACAAAATCATCCGCGTCGGTGCCGATGGTGCCAAGGAGGTTGAAGACTGCCTGGCGATTGAAGAACCGCTCGAAATACAACTGGCATTCATGGCTTCCGGCAAGCGGCAAGGCAAGAGCATTTCGGTGACGATGCGCACGCCGGGCAACGATCCCGAACTGGCCGCCGGCTTTCTGTTTACCGAAGGCATTATCCGTTCCAAAAGCGAGATCGCGGGCATCCGGCATTCGGTTTTGGACGAAAACCGGGTATTGGTAACCTGCGCCGACGGTTTCGAGCCTTTGCTCGGCTCGCTGGAAAGGAATTTTTATACCACTTCCAGCTGCGGCGTTTGTGGAAAAGCGAGTATCGACGCAATCCGGACGCGCTCTGCATTTACGGCCGGGGAAGATCAATTGGTTGTTGAAAAAAGCATTGTACAACAACTCGCAGACCAGATCGGCCGGCATCAGCAGGTATTTGAAAGCACCGGAGGCTTGCATGCGTCAGCGCTTTTCGACCTGAACGGGCATTTCCTCATGCTCCGGGAGGACGTAGGCAGGCATAATGCTTTGGACAAGCTGATCGGCGCCGCACTGCTCGCGGATAACCTACCGCTCAGCCAGCATGTCCTGCTGCTTAGCGGTAGGGCCAGTTTTGAGTTGATCCAGAAGGCGGCGATGGCCGGAATCCGGATCGTGGCTGCCATTGGCGCACCGTCGAGCCTGGCGGTACAGCTGGCCGGAGAAAGCGGCATTACGCTGGCAGGTTTTGTAAAAAAGGACAAATTCAACATATACACCGGTCAACACCGGATACGATCCATATGAAAATCCGCATTCACGGGAACTCCGTACGGTTCCGTCTTTCGAAGCCCGAGGTGGCGAAACTCGAACAGGAAGGTTACCTGGAAGAAACGACCGATTTCGGAGCATCGCAATTTGACTATGCGGTCCGAAAAACGGTTAACAACGCATTGAATGCCGTGTTTGAGCAAAGTAAAATCACCCTGCATGTGCCGGAAAGCCTGCTTACCGGCTGGACGGAGAATAGTACTGTCGGTTTTGAAGAAAATATGCCGCTCGGCAACGGCAGTTCGTTATACCTGTTGATTGAAAAGGATTTCAAATGCCTGGACAACACCCACGAGGACCAGTCCGACAACTACGATAACCCTAACCAAACCTGCTGAGCCATGTCCGAGAACCCGCTTCCGATACCCGGCGCCGAAAACCCGGAAAAGCTGACCGGCCTGAAAAAGGGCGACATCAAAAAAGCCGCCGCCGGCATTCCTGCGGTGGTATCCGCATTGGAAATGGCCATCGGCGAGGCGGGTTTCCAGCGCGGTATGAAGGCGCTTTTCAACCTCAACAAAAAAGGCGGCTTCGACTGCCCCAGCTGCGCCTGGCCCGATCCGGACGACGAACGCTCGGGCATTGCCGAATACTGCGAAAACGGCGCAAGGGCCGTAGCCGAAGAAGCGACCGCCAAAAAACTGACCCCTGATTTTTTCTCCGAAAACTCCGTACAGGAGCTAGGCCTGCTCAGCGACTACGAAATCGGTGGAAAGGGCCGCATTGCGCAGCCGATGTTCCTGCCGGCGGGCGGCACGCATTACCAGCCCATTACCTGGGAAGCCGCATTCGATAAAATCGGAACGGAGCTGAACAGGCTTGGCTCGCCCCATGAGGCGGTATTTTACACTTCGGGCCGAACAAGCAACGAGGCGGCGTTCCTCTACCAGCTTTTTGTACGCGAATTCGGCACGAATAACCTGCCCGATTGCAGCAATATGTGCCACGAGAGCAGCGGGACGGCACTTGGCGAATCGCTGGGGATCGGCAAGGGCTCGGTGACGCTGAATGATTTCTACCAGGCCGAAGTGATCATGATCCTTGGGCAAAACCCCGGCACGAACCACCCGCGTATGCTCACGGCATTGCAAAAAGCCAAGGCCAATGGCGCAACGATCATTTCCATTAACCCATTGCCCGAAACCGGCCTGATGGGCTTCAATAACCCGCAGACCGTGGCGGGTGTGCTGGGCTATAAACCCGCATTGACCGATATTTTCCTGCCCGTGAAGATCAACGGCGACATGGCATTGCTGAAAGCGATCGAGCTGCTGCTGTTGCAGGAGGAAGAAAAGCACCCCGGTACTGTTTTTGACCAAAAATTCATCGCCGGGAACACCCAGGGCTACACCGATTTTATCCAAGACCTCAGACCTTACGATGCCGGACAGCTCGCCGCGCAGGCTGGGGTTCCGTACGCCCAGGTGCAGGAAGTGGCGCGCGTACTGGCGGGTAAGACCAAAATCATCGCCTGCTGGGCCATGGGACTTACGCAGCACAAAAATGCCGTGGCGACGATCAAGGAAATCGTGAATTTGCTCCTGCTCAAAGGCAGTATCGGCAAGCCCGGCGCGGGCACCTGTCCCGTGCGCGGGCATAGCAATGTGCAGGGCGACCGCACGATGGGCATTTTCGAACGCCCGACGGACAAGCTGCTCGATGCGATTGAAAAGAACTTCCATTTCGCGCCGCCGCGGGAGCACGGTTATGATGTGGTAGAATGCATCAAGGCGATGCACGCGGGCGAAGCGAAGGTTTTCTTCGCGATGGGCGGTAACTTTCTTTCGGCCACGCCGGACACCCGCTTTACCGCCGAAGCTTTGCAGAAATGCCGCCTTACCGTCCACGTGTCGACGAAACTCAATCGCAGCCACCTCGTGCATGGCGAAGAAGCGTTGATACTTCCCTGCCTCGGCCGCAGCGACCAGGACATGCGCGATGGTGAAAACCGCTTTGTGTCGTGTGAGAATTCTATGGGCGTGGTACAGTTATCCCGTGGCGTGCTGGAACCAGTGTCGGAACATTTACTGAGCGAGCCGGAGATCGTTTGCAGGCTCGCCCAAGCGACATTAGGCACGCGCAGCAAGGTTTACTGGGACCGATATGCCGCGGACTATGACCTGATCAGAAGCGATATTGAGCGCACCATTCCCGGTTTTGCCGACTACAATGAGCGGGTCAGGCAGCCGGGCGGCTTCTATTTGCCCAATTGCAACCGCGCCGGCAACTTCGATACGCCTAGCCGGAAGGCGCATTTTCACATTGACTCGCCCGAAATGCCGGTATTGCGCGCAGATGAGCTGATGATGATGACCATCCGTAGCCACGACCAGTTCAATACCACCGTGTACGGCCTGAACGACCGCTACCGGGGTATTTATAACGAACGGCGGGTGATTTTGATGAATAAAAAGGACATCCGCGACCGCGGCCTTCAAAACGGCGACCTTGTGGATCTGCACAACCATCACGGAGGCGTGGAGCGGGTTGCGCACAAATTTGTCGTAGTGGAATACCCGATCCCCGAGCAGTGTACAGCCACCTATTTCCCAGAAACCAACGTGCTGGTACCCATTACGAGCGTGGCAGAGAAGAGCAACACGCCCACATCGAAAATGGTGATCCTGACCGTGAAGCGGCATGAGGAATTTTAGGATAACTTAATATTGACCTAACAAACGCCGCACGAACTTGCCGTAATTTCGCCCCAGTTTTGCCGGAAAGGGGTAAAATATGTCGAAAACGGTCTTTTTAGAGGAAGTTTAAATTGAATACAATGAAAAAAGGATTTTTAATGCTTGCAATCGGGCTGATGAGCCTGGTGTCGATGGATGGTATGTCTCAAAAGAAAAACAAGGTGATCGCGCACCGCGGCGCCTGGAAAAATACCGGTGCTACCGAAAACTCGATCGGCGCATTGGAACACGCGATCAAGCTGGGTTGCTATGGCAGCGAGTTCGACGTGCATATGTCGGCCGACTCGGTGTTGTATGTTTTGCACGACCATTCGATCCAGGGAACGGATATCGAAACGACCAATTCGGCCGAGCTTTCGAAGATTAAACTCGCTAACGGCGAGTCGCTGCCGACTTTGGAGGCTTACCTGAAAGCGGGTTCGAAACAGAAGAAAACCCGTCTGATCCTCGAAATCAAAACTTCGAAAATCAGCAAGGAGCGCTCATTGGCATTGGCAACCAAATGCGTGGAACTGGTGAAGAAAATGAAGGTGGAAAAAATCACGGACTACATCGCATTCAGCTGGGACGTTTGCCTGAAAGTGAAAGAACTTGCTCCAAAGGCACACGTGGAATACCTGAACGGCGATAAAACGCCCGACGAGATCCAGGCAGCCGGCCTCGACGGTATCGACTACCATTTCAGTGTTTTGAAGAAACATGAGGATTACATTCCCGCCATGCGCCAGAAAAAACTGACTACCAATGTGTGGACGGTGAACACCGAAGCCGATTTGAAATACTTTCTCGAAAAGGATGCGGATTACATCACTACCAACGAGCCTGAACTGCTGCTGAGCCTTTCAAAGTGATTTTCGTAATACCTATAAAAAGCGAAACTCCCGATCGGTTGCCGGTCGGGAGTTTCGCTTTTTTGCACGAATATATCATGTACTGAAATCCTGAATGCGCTATCGAATACGCGCCATTTGCAGCTGCCCGTTCGTTTCCTGCCACGCGCGGATGACCTGCGTAAGCTGCTTATATTCAATCAAAAACCCGTCATGACCGTACAGCGAATCGATTTCCTGGAATGCGGCGTCGGGAATATGGCGAGCCAGGAACTGCTGCTCCGACAGCGGGAACAGCAGGTCGGATTTAATGCCCAGCACCAGCGTTTTTGCCTTCACGAGCCCGAGCGCATGCACGATACCGCCGCGGTTACGGCCGACATTGTGCGAGTCCATAATCTTCGATAACGCCCAGTAAGAGAATGCATTGAAGCGTTTTACAAACTTGTCGCCCTGGTACTGCTGGTATGAAGAGGCGCGGAAATCGTCGATCTGATCGGGATTGTCGCGGGCCTGGGTAAAGTTGTAAGTATCGTAATTCCGGTAAGAAAGCAATGCAATCGACCTCGCCGCACGCATACCCATGGCTCCCGCTTCATCATGCGCATCCTTGTAAGTAGGGTCTGCTTCGATAGACATCCGCTGCGATTCGTTGAATGCAATGCCCCACGGAGAATGCAGTGCGTTGGAAGCGATCAGGATCAGCTCTTCGAACAGATCGGGCTTTTCCACGGCCCATTCCAGCGCCTGCTGCCCGCCGAGCGAACCGCCGATGCAGATTTTGATCCGGCTGATCGCCAGCTCCTGCCGCAGCAGGTCCAGCGTCCCTACCACATCCCGGACGGTGAGGGTCGGGAAAGTATGGTAATAGGGCTTGTTGGTCCTGGGATTTACGGAAAGCGGCCCGGTAGAGCCATACGCCGACCCCAGTACATTCACGCAGATAATGAAATGCTGCGAAGGGT
This sequence comes from Dyadobacter beijingensis DSM 21582, assembly GCF_000382205.1. Classification (GTDB taxonomy): domain Bacteria; phylum Bacteroidota; class Bacteroidia; order Cytophagales; family Spirosomataceae; genus Dyadobacter; species Dyadobacter beijingensis. The sequence continues at coordinate 760,130 of NZ_KB907786.1, read as the reverse complement.
TGAAATACTTGTCATCGCCTACGAGGCCGTCCCACCAGTCGTGGGCATTAGAGCTACCGGTGAGTGCGTGGCAAATCCATACGATGTTCGTATCGCTGGCATTCCGTTCTCCGTAAGTAGTGTATGCGAGTTCAAATCCCGGTAATTCGCCGCCCATTTCGAGCGCATAGGGATAAGGGTACTTAAATGTCTTCTGTTCCGCTTGCATAGAGCCACAGCAGGTGGTTAAATTCAACACATGGTAAAGTCGGCGACCGAAATTTTCGGTTGCAGCTGCGAGACTAAAGCCAATCGGCTTACGGAAATTTCTAACTGTAAGAGCACACGAATTGATTTTATATCTCCTAATAACTTAGGTGGGAATTAGCACCTTTCTCCGTCGCGGTAGCAGGTTGCCAGAGGTTCATTGAGCCCATTCTCTCGCCTCTTCTTTATAAATCAACCGCCGTTCAGGGAAGCAATTGATTGATGGTGCAATATTAAGCCGGGATGCCTGAAAATACAAATAAATGCAAAAATTCTGTCCGCTGCCGGGCCCTGCCGGAATGCTGGGGCGTATCTTTGCCTCTTAACTATTTTTAATGTAATGAGAATCTTTTTTCACAGTCTGCTGCTCGTTTTGGGCGCTGTGCAGGCATTTGGACAATCCGTCACGCCTTCTCCGGAAAACATCCGCAAACACATCGCCTACCTCGCGTCCGACAAAATGAAAGGCCGCGGCACGGGCAGCAAGGAAAATGAAAAAGCCGCGAAATATGTGGTGAAACAATTCAAAAAGTACCACCTTTTACCCAAAGGAACCGACGGCTACTACCAGCCTTTTACGGCGAAAATCAGACGGATAGTAGTCCCCGACAGTATTCGCGAGGCGCGGAACGTGATCGGTTTTCTCGACAACGGGGCGCAGTATACCATCGTCATAGGCGCTCATTTCGACCACCTTGGCCTCGGCCGCCAGGGCAGTTCGAAAGCCGATAAGCCCGAAGGCCAGATCCACAACGGCGCCGACGACAATGCCTCCGGCGTGGCCGGGTTGCTCGAACTGGCGCGGTATTTTAGCGGAAATGACAAAAAGGAGCACTATAATTTCCTTTTCATCGCTTTCGGCGCGGAAGAACTGGGGCTCGTCGGCTCGCGTTATTTTGTTAACAACCCGACATTGCCGCTCGCCGATATCAACTTCATGTCGAATATGGATATGATCGGCCGCTATGATCCCAACCGGGGCGTAGGCATTGGCGGGTATGGTACCAGCGCGGAATGGCCGCTCATTTTCAAGGATGTAAAAAGCGATACGAAGTTTTTTACCGATCATGCAGGAAGCGGCGGCTCGGACCACGGTTCGTTTTACGCCAGGCAGATACCTGTACTGTTTTTCCATACCGGCGGGCATGACGATTACCACAAGCCCACCGACGATGCGGAAAAAATCGATGCGAATGCAGAGGCAGGTATTCTCGGCATTCAGATCCGGTTGATCGAAAATGCGATGTCATTGCCTAAACTTAAATTTACAGAAGTCAAATAGCTTAACGTTCATTCGGAAAACCCTTTAAAGTCAGTTTGTTTTGTACGGTTTTGTTGCTCCATCCTTTACTTACGGCCAGCCTCACATCTCTCCCGAGGAGTTGTACGGATCATTATTCCGTGATGTGCAATGCAGCCACATTTTTTCCGATTCCAAAACATTTGCCGACGCCATTCCGCTGGAAGACCCGGTGCTGATCATCGAAAGGTACCACCGCGAGAAAGACGACGAAGGCTTTGATATGGAAGCATTTGTGCGCGGGCATTTCAGGATACCCGCGCAGATAGCCTCCGAATTTCAATCCGACAAACCCGACACCGTTTCGGAATATGTAGGTAAGCTATGGTCGGTGCTCACCCGCCAGCCCGAAAACCAGGAGCGCGGCGGTTCGCTGATCCCGCTCCCTCATCCTTACGTGGTGCCAGGCGGGCGTTTCCGGGAGATTTACTATTGGGACAGCTATTTTACCATGTTGGGCCTGAAAGAGTCGGGGCGTGCGGAGCTCATCGAGCATATGCTCAATAACTTCGCCTACCTGATTGACACATTGGGTTTTATTCCTACCGCCAACCGTACCTACTACCTGAGCCGCTCACAGCCGCCTTTCTTTTCGCTCATGGTGCGGCTGTTCAGCGAAATGGAAGGGAAAAAGGTTTTGAAAAAATACCTGCCCCAGATGCAGAAGGAATACGATTACTGGATGGACGGCTGCCTGGAACCCCGTGCGCCTTTCACGGCCCACCGCCGCCTGGTATACCTGCCCGACGGCGCTATGCTGAACCGCTTTTGGGACGATAAGGCCACGCCACGCCCCGAATCGTACAGCGAGGATACCGAACTGGCAAAGGAGGTTTCCGAGAAATACGGCACGGCGCCCGACGAGCTTTACCGCCATATCCGCGCGGCGGCGGAATCGGGCTGGGATTTCAGCAGCAGGTGGTTCGGCGAAGAAACCGATTTCGCATCGATCCACACGACGGACATCCTGCCGATCGACCTCAATTGCCTCATGCATCACCTGGAAAAGACATTGGCCGAGGCATATCTGCTCTGCGATAACCGGCGCATGCATTTATTATACGAAGAAAAGGCGCGGCAGCGGAACAGGGCCATTCAGACCTACTTCTGGGACGAATCGAAGCATTATTATATGGACTACGATTTCCGGAAGCAGGATTTTACGAAGGCCGTTACCATTGCGGGTGCTTTTCCGCTATTTTTCAAGCTGGCGCCCAAGCCGCATTCGCATTATGTACGTGCCTATATCCGCCTGAACTTTCTGAAATCGGGCGGGCTGCTGACGACCATGGTGCGGACCGGTCAGCAATGGGATGCGCCCAACGGCTGGGCACCGCTGCAATGGATTGTCTACAAAGGATTGCGTAACTACAATTTCCACCGCACGGCCAACGAGCTGAGCGACGAATGGCTGGGGCTGATCGAGAAGGAGTACCGGCATTCGGGTAAAATGCTCGAAAAATACAATGTGTCGGACACCAACCTCATCGCCGGTGGCGGGGAATATGAAATCCAGGAAGGCTTCGGCTGGACCAATGGCGTTTATCTTCGTATGAAGAACCGGAAACGCTGACAATTTCCGGCAGCCGTCCGTTTGATTTATTATCTATTTCCAATAAATTATATTAAAAATTAATAAGAAAATCTTCCCTAAGCGGATATTTTTGATACCTTGCCATCACCAAGCCCATTTGACTTCATGAAACTTCCCATATACCAGATCGACGCTTTTACGAACAAGCTGTTTGGTGGAAACCCTGCTGCGGTAGTGCCGTTGGAACAATGGCTCCCCGAGGAAACCATGCTCGCCGTGGCCGCCGAAAACAACCTGGCAGAAACCGCATTCTACGTTCCGACTGACAACGGCTTCCATATCCGCTGGTTCACACCATCGGTCGAGGTTGACCTGTGCGGGCATGCTACGCTCGCAGCAGCCTATGTGATTTTCAATATCCAGAACTACGAGGGCCAGTCGATCAGCTTCGAGTCGAGAAGCGGTGTACTGACCGTGGATTGCAAGGAAGACTGGCTGACACTGAATTTCCCCGTTGATCAATACCACATTGCCGTACCGCCTCCGGGCCTCGTGGAAAGCTTGAAAAACACGACGCTGCTGGAAGTGTACAAAGGCAAAACGGATTATATGGTTGTGCTGGAATCCGAAGATGTCGTCAAAAACCTCGATTTCGATATTATCATCCTTTCTACTATTCCCGCACGCGGCGTGATCGTCACGGCTGCCGGCGATGATGTAGATTTTGTGTCCCGCTTTTTTGCACCGCAATCCGGCGTAGACGAAGATCCCGTAACCGGCTCCGCGCACACCACGCTGATCCCCTACTGGGCCGAAAGGTTCGAGAAAACCAAGCTCACGGCCCGCCAGCTCTCGCGCCGCGGCGGCTACCTGAAATGCGAACTGGACGGAGAGCGGGTATTCATCGGCGGACAAGCCAAATTATATCTCAAAGGAGAGATCCTGGTAGACTAACCATTTTTACTTCCTGAAAACTTGGTCCGTTGCCCGGCGTACAGCCCGGCCACGACGAACAGCGTGCCCAAAATGGTGTACATCGTCACGGGCTCGCCCATGAGCCACCATGCGAAGAAGAATCCGAAAAGCGGGCAAAGAAAAAGCCAGAGCGATGCTTTCACGGTATCGATCCTGAGCAGGTAAAACCAGCAGATCAACCCGGCAATGGACACTGCCAGGCTCAGCCACAGCACCGAACCCCAGAAAACCGGGTCCCATTTGCTGGTACTGAAATCGGCCAGCGACAATGTGAAAGGCAGCAAAAAAACGCCGCCCAGAAATACCTGCCAGCCATTGATGAGCAGATTGGGCAATTCCCATTTCACCGTGGCGTAGTACACGCTCGCCGCCGAAACGGCGATCATGCTGATCAGCAGCAATGTAATGCCGCCAATTGTCGTATAGCTATCGGCCAGCAACGGATACGTGGCCAGGCCTACACCGCCCATACCCAGGATAATGCCCGTCCATTCTTCCGCTTTGGGCTTCCGTTTCAGCCACCACGACGACAGCAGCACGATAATCAGCGGGTTGGTCGACACCGCGAGGCTTCCGATCCCGGCCGCGGTATACTTCATCGCATACACGTACAGGCCCAGGTAGAGCGTTGTATTCAGGAAACCGAACAGCGCCAGCTGCCGCCATTCCTTTTTCGTGGGCAGCCGATACGACTTATCTTTGGCGAACAGGTATGAAAATGATAACAGTAAAATACCGGCAATAAAAAAACGAACATTTGCCAGAATCAGCGGGGCCACAGATTGTACCCCGAATTTGGTGGCGACAGATGCCGACGACCAGAGAATGGAAAAGAGAAGACCGATACCGATGTTTTTCACACGCAAAAAGAATAACGATCCAAAATTACAAGTTGTACCTCGGCTTCCGCCCCCACTTTTTATATTTTTGGGTATGATTAACAAAAAAAATGCGCTGCGGGCGATGCTGAGCATGCTCCTTGCAACCCCTGCGCTGCATGCCCAGAACCAGTGGACCTACGATTTCAACAATGGTTTCGCCCCGATCGAAAGCGGCGGTCCCTCGTTGAAACCACTCGGGCAACCCGGAGAGATTATCAAGGAACAAATTCCCGGTTCAGATTACCTTTCGCGCTCCATTTACGTGTTTGAAAAAAACAGCGGACTGCAATTCAACAATGCAGAAACGAAAGGTTTCCTCAGCAAATCCTTCACGGTCGAGATATACTTTAAAATGACGGAGCTCGATAGCTGGAAGCGTGTGCTCGATTTCAAAAACCGCAAAAGCGACTACGGGACCTACATTTACAACGGCAAACTCAATTTCTACGACTTTGCGGTGAGCGAGAAGGCACCCGTGCGCGCCAACCAGTACGTGCATTACGTGTACTCGCGCGACCACGAGACGAAAACCATTAAAATGTATATCAATGGGCTCTCCAAAGTGGAGTTCAAAGATCCGGGGACGGAAGGTATCCTTGATGTAGACCAGGTATTGAACATATTCCAGGACGATCTCATTGCCGGCAACGAATCCAGCGGGGGAACGGTGGCGCTGATCCGCCTCTACGACCGCGTGATGACGCCCGTTTTCGTCCGGCGCAGCTACCAGACGATCGCCAGGACCTTCAAGGAACCTGTCGCTAAAAAAGAAGAACCGGCAGAAGCACCCAAACCCGCGGAGGAAAGCCTGGAACCGGCACGGAACAAAAACCTGGCTATGGTAACCGGCCGTGTGTACGATGGCCGCAACCTCAGACCCGTCAACGACGCGGAAGTCCATGTCCGCAAATCGGCCAACGACTCGCTCGTGGCGCATACGAAGACGGTCGACGGCGTGTACAACGTAGAACTTCCGCCCCACGAAACCTACCGCATTACCGCCCAGGCCGACGGTTTTCAATCCCGGAATGTCACTGTGCGGACAAATAACCGATTCGAAGAAATCAAAGCGCTGATGAACATGTCGCCGGAAACGCATTCTACGCCGCTGTCGACGCTGTATTTCAGCCAGGGAACAGAAGTATTGGAAGACAGCGCCCTCACCGACCTCGATTCGATCGTCAGTTATTTCCAGAAACGGCAGGATTTGCGGATTGTGCTCAAAGGCCACACCGACAACACGGGTAGCTTCGAGAAAAACCTGGAATTATCTAATAAACGGGTGGAAACAATCAAGGCCTACCTGATTGGCAAGGGCATTATCGCGGACCGTATCGAGGGTTCGGGGTACGGCTCGGCGCAGCCAAGGCGCATGAACCAGTCGGAAGCGATGAAGAAGTCGAACAGAAGAGTGGAAGTTTGGGCGGAGCCGGTAAAAAGATAAAGCCATCTCATGGAGATGGCTTTATACTGACTATTCCTAAACCCTTAACCTTTTCTTATCTTTTATATCTTTAAGCTTTTCAGCTGTTTTCTCTTTTTCTATTAACGTTTCAGGCGGTCTGATCGGTTCATTCAATTGTAAAGTAAGAATACTATCAATAATACTTTAATTTTTCTTCTTTACAAAACTCGGAGAACTTAATCAATATACGCTGTTATTTATTCTCCAGATCTGACGAAATCCTGATCAACTCATCCATTTTAACGATTTCGGACTGTTAGTGTTAGCCCCTTTTCGCCTTGAAATCCTGTTTCAATACAAAGATAACAGTATTTCAATTTTGCGTCATGGATTTATTCAATTTTTCTTCCGCCTTATGACACTACAAATGTCTGAATTAATTTTGAAATTACAAATTGTTCAAAAACGCGACTTCAAAATATTCTTTGGAATTTTATGGCAAAAACGGCAGTTTAAAACTTATTTTCTATTAGTAATCAGCAAATAGCTTTTATTAAATTTCAAGAATTAAGCACAAAGCCAAATAAATACAATTCTTGAAATATTTATATTTTCTTTAAAAAGTACAATCATTGGTTATAATTGTTCATTGTCGATTGTATTCCCAAAGTACAAAACGATGTAACCATATCCCCCGCTTTGTCCAAAATGATCGGCAGCTCCGTCATTTCCTCATTGGAAAAAGGTTTTAGGACATAATCTACTTGCCTGCCCCGCGGAAAATTATTTCCGATCCCGAAACGCAATCTGGGGTATTCCGACGTGCCAAGTAATTCCTCAATATTCTTCAAACCGTTGTGACCGCCGTGGCTGCCTTTCGGCTTGATCCGCAGCGCTCCGAAAGGCAATTGCAGTTCGTCAACAATCACAAGCGTATTTTCGGCCGTCACTTTGTACTGGTCCATATAATACCGTATCGCCTTACCGCTCAGGTTCATATAGGTAGTAGGTTTGATAAAATAAATGTGCCTGCCTTTATACTTCCACTCTGCCACGAATGCCAGTTTTTCAAAAGAGAACTTGAAATCGTGCTGCGCAGCCAGGCGGTCGAGCACCATGAAGCCTGCATTATGTCGGGTAAAAGCGTACTCCGGACCAATATTTCCCAGCCCGGCAATCAGATATTTCATTGAATAAAAGTTTTAATTTCGTCTAAGAGCACTTTAATTTAGGCTAAAATTCAGGGAAATTTCATGATACCCCAAAAACGATTAGTACTCAGCAGCCCCCTTCTGGAAATAATGATCAGCCGGCTTTGTCAGCAACTGATTGAAAATCACCAGGATTTCTCGAACACGGTCGTCATGGGCTTGCAGCCCAGGGGAATCCACTTTGCCGAACGCATTGTGAAAGAACTTCGCGAGATAACCGGCCAGAACATCCTGCTGGGGCATCTGGATGCTACGTTTTACCGCGACGATTTTCGCCGCCGCGAAACCCCGCTCGTTCCCAACAAAACCAATGTACCCTTCATCATCGAGGGTAAGAAAGTGATCCTGATCGACGACGTCCTCGCCAGCGGCCGCATGGTACGCGCCGCGCTCGACGCCATGACAGCCTTCGGACGCCCGAAAGTGGTGGAATTGCTTGTCCTGATCGACCGCCGCTACAACCGCGAGCTGCCCATCGACCCCGACTATGTGGGCATGCAGGTCAGCACCGTCGAATCACAGCGCGTGCAGGTGGAATGGAAGGAACAGGGCTTCGAAGCCGATCACATCTGGCTGGTAGATTAACGCATTTTATGGCTGCTGGCGCGGCCGCGATGCTTCTTCCTTCTCGGCTTTGCCGATTTCGTCCGTTTTGTATGTAAGCTTGTTCACGTAAAACACCTCGCGTCCCTGCCCGATCGCCGATGTGCCGAGCCGCTGCATGCCGTACGCAAGGAAATACTGCCCGTACCACGGCGACAGGTAGCCGTCCTCATTGTTCAGCACCTTTTCCTTCTCCGATTTAGGGTTGATTTTGAATTTCTCGGTTTCTACCACCACTTTGTTGCGGCTGATCACCTCGGTATGGATTTCCCCTTCCTGAGGATATGCGAGGACAAAATAATCATCCACCGGCGTCACCTGCACCATTTCCTGTAAATCGAAGCTCGTGAGGTCTTTAATGGTAATGGTGTTATCCCAAATGAACTTTCCGCTGCGGTCGAAGCCGCAAACGATCGCATGCGTATACCGGTAGCCTTCGAGCGCGCGCGCTACGTACGGGCGTGAGATGCCGCCGGAAATAATGGGGCTCGAAGAACGCTGGTTGGGATAATATACCTCGGCCACCAGCACGATCTCCTTCTCCGTCTGTATCAGCTGGTGAACGAGCAGCCGGTACCGGAACCGGTTTTCCTTACCGAGGCTTTTCCGCTTACCGATCTTTTCGAGTACGCGGGCGCGCCGCTTGGGTTTCATATAATTGAAGAAGTTCTGCAACTCGGAAAATTCGATAAACTGCGGCTCCTCCGGCGTATCGTCCGAAATATGCGTGACGTAGAGGCCCTGCGAATACTGCGTGCATCCTACCGAATAGTTGCCGATCAGATAGGAATCGTCCGGGTTGAGCGGCACAATCTGCCCGGAAATAAAACTGTAACGCGGGTCGCTCAGGGTCGTCCGTTTGAGCAGCTTTCCGTCGTAGTTATAAGTTTTTATTTCAAAAACACAATTTTTTTTGCGGTAAGCATAAGTGATCACATTGATATATCCGTCGATCTCATTGATGTCCACGTTATTCAGCTCGGTATTCTTCTCAAACAGGCCGGGCAGCACGCGCGTGGTATGGTCGAAAAACGAATGGACGATCACGATGGGCCGCGAACGGTAATAGCCCGACACCAATGCCTTGCTACCGATAACTTTGAAATGCTGCACGTCCACACCCGAAAGGAGGTTCCCTTTATACGTATCGATGGAGCCGTCCTGAAAATTCAGTTGCAGGAAGAGAAATTTATCGGTATCCGGTTCGGCGAAAAGCCAGTAACCGCTCTCCTCGGCCTTGTAGGCCATTACAGGAATGTACCGGAAGTCGAGCTTGAAGGATGTGCGCCAGACTGCTTTCAGCGTGGTATCGTATTTCACAAACTCCCATTGCTCGTTGCGGTTGGAAAACTCGTTACCCCTGATCACCGACAATATACCCTGCTCCCCCAGGCTGAAAACCTCGAATTCCTCGGAAGAAGAAGAGCTGGTCGGGATTTCGAGGCGGTCGGATTGCTGCAACTGCGCCCACGCACCGCACAAGGGCACGAAGACCAGTAACAGCATTAATAGCAACCCGGAATAATTTATAAAACGGTTATGCATAACTTCTTCCTTCTGGGGTGTAACTCACATCAATAATTAGCCTAATTTTGCATGCTGCAAGGCTCACATTGCTATTAATATTAGAAATAATTTCACTTAAATAAAAACTTGCGGGAGGTAATCCCCGATTTTTCATGACCATTGAAGCAATACTCAAAGCGGATATTCAAAAAGCAGTCCAAAAACACTTTCAGCTGGACAACCAGGACATTATCCTGCAACCCACCAAAAAGGAATTCGAGGGATTTTACACGTTTGTGACCTTTTCGCTGACCAAAGCCGCGCGTAAGGCGCCGGCAGAAATCGGTCAGTTGATCGGTGAAGAACTTGTTGCGTCTTCATCCGTGGTTGCGGGCTTCAATGTCGTACAGGGCTTTCTGAATATCAGCCTCAAAGACAGCACCTGGCTCGAACTTTTCGGAAAAATCGCGACCGACGAGGCATTCGGCACATTGCCTTCGAACGGAAAATCGGTGATGGTGGAATTTTCTTCGCCCAATACCAACAAACCGCTTCACCTCGGCCATTTGCGCAACAACTTCCTCGGCGATTCGCTGGCGAAAGTCCTGAAAGCGAGCGGCTATGAGGTGATCAAAACGTGCCTGGTCAACGACCGCGGTATCCACATTTGCAAATCCATGCTGGCCTACCGCGAGCTGGGCAATGGCGAAACACCGGAAACGAGCGGCATCAAGGGCGACCATTTGGCGGGTAAATATTATGTACTCTTCGATGTCGAATACAAAAAGCAGATTAAAGCGCTGGTAGCGGAAGGACTAAGCGAGGAAGAAGCGGCGAAAAAGGCGCCCTGGATTCTGGAAGCGCAAAAATTGCTGTTGCTTTGGGAAAATAACGACCCCGAAACGGTGGCGCTCTGGCAAAAAATGAATAACTGGGTGTACGCGGGCTTCGCTGAAACTTACAGGAAGATCGGCGTGAGCTTCGATAAAACATATTATGAGTCAAACACTTACCTGCTAGGCAAAGACATTATCGAAGAAGGCCTTCAAAGAGGGGTATTTTTCAAAAAAGCCGACAACTCGGTGTGGATCGACCTTACCGAAGAAGGGCTGGATGAAAAACTGGTGCTCCGCGGCGACGGCACATCCGTATACATTACACAGGATTTGGGCACTACCGAGCTGAAAAACAACGACTTCGGAAACGATCGTTACCTGTGGGTGGTAGGCAATGAACAGGACTATCATTTCAAAGTGTTGTTCGCCATCCTGAAACGTTTGGGAAGAACCTACGCCGACGACTGCCACCATATCAGCTACGGCATGGTGGATTTGCCTTCCGGAAAAATGAAGTCCCGCGAAGGAACCGTCGTGGATGCGGATGACCTGGTGGCCCAAATGATACAAACCGCTTCCGACCGTACGCAGGATCTCGGCAAAATCGACGATTTCAACAGCGAAGAGGCCAAACAGCTTTACAGCCAGCTGGCATTGGGCGCATTGAAATACTTTCTGCTGAAAGTAGACCCGAAAAAACGAATGCTCTTCAATCCGGAAGAATCCATTGATTTCCAAGGTCATACAGGGCCATTCATCCAATATACCTACGCCCGCATCCGTTCGATCATGCGCAAGGCGGAGCAGGCAGGCGTCGCCGCCGAAATTCCGGGCGAAAGCTACGTCATGCACCAGGCCGAGCGCGAGCTGGTATTTGCCTTGTCGCAATATCCGGTGAAGGTTCTGGCGGCTGCCAACGAGTTTGCGCCTTCGCTCATTTCGCAGTACGCATTCGACCTGGCGAAGGTCTATAACCAGTTCTACGCCGAGGTTTCGATCTTCTCCGATCCCGATCCCGAGGCGGTGAAATTGCGGGTCGCGTTGTCGGGCGCCGTTGCGGAAACGATTCGCAAGTCTTTGGGGTTATTGGGCATAGACGTCCCCGAAAGGATGTAAGCAACTTTTCTCAAAATCGGGCCGTATAGTGTTTTGGAAATGGCAATAACCCGATCCGTGCATGCAATATCACTTTCTAACATATGTACTAACCGTAACCAAAACCGATTATGAGCTTCATTAAGACACTTTTTATTATGATTACTTCATTGATTACAGGGCTTTTTGCTGATAAATCCGAAATCGCAAGTCGCCCGGAGAATGCTCCTGTTGCCAAGCAATCGCTTTATGATTTCAAGGTAAAATCGCTCGTGGGTGGGAAAACCGTCGATTTGAGCAAATACAAAGGCAAAAAAGTGGTGATCCTGAATGTGGCTTCCAAATGCGGCTACACCAAGCAATATGCCGACTGGGAGAAATTTTACAAAGACCACGGCGACAAAGTGGTGGTACTCGGCTTTCCAGCCAACAACTTCGGCGGCCAGGAGCCAGGCACCAGTGAAGAAATCGCGACATTCTGCTCGGCGACCTACGGCGTAACCTTCCCGATGTTCGAGAAAGTATCCGTACTCGGCGACGACCAGGCTCCGATCTACAAATGGCTGAGCAGCAAAGACCTGAACGGCTGGAACGACAAAGTTCCTACCTGGAATTTCTGCAAATATGTAATCAACGAAAAAGGCGAGCTGACACATTTCTTCGCCTCGAAAGTATTGCCTACCGACGCGGAGTTTACGCAGGCGGTTGGGATTTAATTAGATTTGCAGTCGGAAGCGTCTTCGGTTCTTCCGGGGGCGCTTTCGGCTGTTTTTTTAACACATTAACTATACGCAACTATGAAAAACATCAGCACCATTGACGAAGCACGCCGCTACCTCTCCAATGCCAAACAAATTCTTCTCGAAAAAGCAGTTAAGGAAGATGAGTTGTACAAAGACAAGAAGTATGTAAAAATGGCGGGGCACACCGCATACATCGGTGTATTGGAAGCGCTGGATGTTGTGTTTGTAACGAAGAAAAAAGGCAGAAAAAGCGTCGACTGGTACCGGGATGAATTATCAGCCGTAGACAAAAAGATGCTTTCATTATTCATTGAAGCCTATAATACGCTTCACCTTGCCATGAGCTACGATGGAAACCGTCTTGTGCCAGTTTCAAACGGAGGCCTTGACATCGCCGAAAAAATTATAAACTGGGCCGAGCAGAAAACTGCCGCCTGACATTACCCGAATTAACAATACCGAAATGAATCCCTGGATTGAAGCCGCGCGTCCCCGCACATTACCTCTTGCATTGTCTTGTATATTAATGGGCTGCTTTCTGGCGGCGGGAACAGGGCAGTTTAGCTGGCCGGTAGCCGCATTGAGCGTGCTGACGACCATTATCCTGCAAGTATTGTCCAACTTCGCCAATGACTACGGCGATGCGGTGAACGGCAAGGATACGGAACTACGCGAGGGCCCCCGCCGGGCCGTGCATTCGGGGCACATTACGGCGGAGAAAATGCTTCGCGCGATTATCATCTTTTCAGTCCTCGCGTTGATTTCCGGCATTTCGCTCCTGACTATTGCACTAAAGAACGCTCCTGCCAATACATTCTGGGTATTTCTCGGCATCGGCGTTGCCTGCATCATCGCGGCCATTACCTACACGGCGGGCAAGCGTCCGTATGGCTATGTGGGCCTGGGCGACCTTTCCGTACTGATCTTTTTCGGCTGGGTAGGCGTGCTGGGCAGCAACTTCCTGCATACGCACGTATGGGATTGGGGCCTGCTTCTGCCCGCCAGCAGCTGCGGACTTTTCGCCGTCGGAGTATTGAATATCAACAACATACGCGACATTGAATCCGATCGCGCTACCGGTAAAAACTCCATCCCCGTGCGGATCGGCCGCGAAATGGCGATCGTGTACCATTGGTGCATTCTGCTCGTCGGGATGCTATGCGTGACGGTTTACACCGCCCAGCATTTTTCGAGCTACACGAGCCTGATTTTCTTTCTCAGTTTCCCCCTTTTCGTCAAAAACGGCCTGGCCATTTCACGCCTTACCAAAGCCAGCGAACTCGATCCCTACCTGAAACAGATGGCGCTTTCGACGCTGCTGTTTGTGATATTGTTCGGGATTGGGATTGTGCTTTAGTGCCTATTTCACAAGTGGTTTAATCGCGTTACCCAGCAGGCTGTATCCTTTCTCATTCGGATGCAGGCCGTCGGAAAACAATGTCTCGTCGATCTTTCCGTCCGTTTTCAAAAACACTTTTCCCGGGTTGAGGAATGTGACATTCGCTTCGCCTGTGATTTGCAGTAATTTGTCATTCAATGCAGCCACGCGCGGCTCCTGCTGGCGGCGCGGGTAGATGCCCATCATGATGATCTGCGCCTGTGGCTGGCGGTATTTCAATGCCCCGATCAGCAGTTTCCAGCCTTCGGCGATTTCCTCGTCACTGTTAAAACCCAGGTTGTTCGTACCGATATTCACAAATAGCTGCTTCGCCTTGAAGCCGTCGAGCTCGCCGTGGTAAATGCGCCAAAGCACATTCTCGATGCGGTCCCAGCCGTAACCCATATTCACGGCATTCTTCCCGAATGTATTGCTCCATGAAGACTCACCCGCAGCTCTCGGACCTTTCGGTAAGCCGCCCCAGAAGTGGGTTATGGAATTGCCGATAACCACCGTCGAAGGCGAAGTCTTGCTGTTGTATTCGAGCACTTCCGCGTGGCGTTTTTCCCAATCATAATTGTGCAACTCGCGCATTTGAGTTATTGGGCGGGTCGTAGAAACGTCGCCCGCAGGCTCATGCAGGATGTTTCTCAAATGCTTTTCATAACCGTCGGCCATTTGCAGCATGCCCAGGTCCGTCGGGTGCGTACCATCGACGGTCGATTCGTAGGTTTGCCCGAAATCCGCTTTGGGTATGATATAAATATTTTGGACGCCTTGCGATTTCAGTGCGGCAAATGCATCCCGCAGTACCTCATTCACTTCCGTATAAAAGTGCTTGCTTTGCGGATTAATCGCCTCGTCGGTGTAGCCGGCATGTTCCGCGAGCACAATCGGTGCGTCTGCGCGCTTCTGCCGTAACGCCTTTACGGTGCGCATTACACGGTTTTTGATCTCTTCGGTAGTCAGGGGCATTTTCGAATCGGGGCGGATCGTGAGATTGGGCAGGCAATCGAGCACGTACACTTTCGCATCGATTTCACTTACCAGATCTACGACCTCGGTTTCCAGCCGCCCGTTACCCGAAAACCCGAGATTAATGAGCGGCCGGTCCATTTTACGCCCTAAAATCGACGTCCAGGCCATTCCCGGCCGGGATGCACATGCTCCCTGGGCAATGGAGGTGCCATAAATAACAATGGGCTTGTCGGGCCGCACGGCAAGCGGCGCAAATTCCGCCCCCGCGGGCGTCCCGATTTCCAGCCATTTCACGCTATTGTAAAGCGGTAGGAACAAACGGTATTCACGGCCATGCTTATGGTAGTTGTCGTTAGGCGCGAGGTTTTTAAAATCATAGGTAATGGTGTCACCAAATGCATATTTCCCGGCACACCAGCGCGTTTCGCCGTCGTTGCTGACCGCATACAGGTCGACCCCGCTCACGCCCGTTGCGGGCATATGAGGGAGCGCGTGCTTGCCTCCGACGGTATAGCGGATTTTAATTTCCGATGAATTGGCCCGAAACCGGATCATTAACCCGGCCGACTGGGTGGACAGCCCCCATACCACATCCCTTACCTGCTTTTCCGCACGCGCCGGGAGGCGGTCATAGGGACTTTTGAGCTCCTTCGGCCACGCCTGCCCTTCCACAACGGGAAAGGTCGCCGACTGCGGATTCCACCAGACATACTGGTTGTTTTGGGCAAAAACCTGAATGCCGAGCAGCAGGCCCAGCCACAAAATGGAGAAAGATCTGGAAAGCATAAAAAGAAAACGGACACCGGTGTATCGCTACAAAAGTGCCCGTTTGGCCATTTCTCCCGTAAACGGGCCGATTATTTCACGATCACGCCGTCGGCGATAAACGTCAGCTCGTCCTTCGGCCCGGTGATTTTCGCTATTTCTTCCCTGCTCTTGCCGGCATCCTGCGCATAATGTTTCAAATGCTCCACCGGCACTGTCGTTTTCTTCGCTTCTCCTTCAAAAACGACCGTTTTACCGGTAATATCCTTCGGCACGAAGAATGCGTAGTCCTTGAACATCACGCGCATTGTTTCGCCGTTATTGAGGTTTACCATCATCCAGCAGCCTTTCACCTGGCACACCGATTCTACCGTACCCGTCACTTTCACCTGCATTTCGCTTTTATCGCCCATCTTCGCCGGAAGCGCCGTCGCCGCAATGGCCTGTTGTTCATCGATTTGCTTCCCAAAATTCCCCTGCGCCTGCGCAAATGAGCCGGTTAAGATGACTAGTAGTATGGAAAAGATGTTTTTCATGTGTTTTTGTATTTAAAAGTGTGTTTCAATTTGATCAACTTAAAGTTAACACCTCTGCCGAAACAATCAAAACCCTTCTATTCCAGCACCTCCACCCAGCCTTTGCAGTGATTACCCTGCGGTGTGTCGACGACGTACAGGTAAGTGCCGTTGGCGATCCCTTTACCCCAATCGTTTTGGTAATCAGCACTTTTGAAGATGGATTTTCCCCAGCGGTTGAAGATTTCCAGTGTCGAAGAGGCGACTGGCACGATAAAGAAGTCGTTTTTGCCGTCTCCGTTGGGGGTGATCACATTGCTTAGCACAAATGCCGGCTCGGCACTGACTTTTTTAGAGGCCGTCAGCGAGCAACCCGCGGCATTGTAGGCCGTGAGCGTGATCGTGTATTCCCCGGGGACTTCGTAAATGTAATTTTTCACTTCCGGGTCGGTCACCGGGTTGCCGGTGCCCATATGCCATTCGTAGCGCTGCGCATTGCGGGTTTTGTTTGTAAGCGAATAGGTAAATGGCTCGTTACAAGCCCCGCCCGATTGCACGACGTCGAAATCCGGGGCGTAGGCGTTATCGACTTTCACGGTAATCTCGCGTAACGGGCGGCAGCCGTCTTCGTACATGCCTTCGATGATATAGGTGGTCGTTTGCGTCGGTTTGACCGTCACCGACTTGCCGATGGTTTCTTCGAGCCCGCTCGTCGCGTGCCATTTGTACCGGGGCGCGTTGCCGGCCACCGTGAGCGTCACCGTCGCGCCCTGGCATACTTCCGTATCGGGCATATCCACGAAATCAGTCTTTTTCGCGACGGTCACTTTCACGGTTTCAGAAACCTTACACCCTGCCCCGTTGCTGATTTCGACAGTATATTCCGCATTTTCTTTCACCGTGGCGACGGGCGTGGCGATATTCGCATTGTCGAGGCCCGTTGCGGGCGACCATTTGTATTGCGTACCTCCGCTCGCGCTGAGTTTTACGGCCGTATTTTCACAAACAGTGGTGTCGCCGGTTACCCTGGTCGCCAATGTTTCGACAATCACTTTCTTTTGCGCGACGTCCATTCGCTTACAGCTCAGACGGTTGTAGGCTTTGAGCGTCACCGTGTATTCACCAGGTTTGGTAAACCTGTACTCCGACTGCCCCTCTTCCCGCGAAATTGTAGCGCCATTAACCTCCCAAATGTAATCGACCCCGCCTTCGCTTGTGTTTACGAACGTCAGGTCCAGCGGTGCGCAGCCTTTGAGCACGTCTTTCGTCTGGCCCGCGTACACGTCGAAATCCGCTTTCAAACGGTCGATATCGATCTTGAATGCGGCGTTGTTGCAGTTGTCGCTGTTGTTGGTTTCCGACCATGCGTCTGGCGTGGCCGGGAAATGGCTGCCGCCGCAGGCACAGGTAGCGTGGTAGATCATGCCGTTTTTATCGAACCGGCTCGTACCGCCATCGACGTGGTCGCCTTGCAGGCGGGTATCGCGGGCGAGGCTGCCGAAAAATGTCGCGTACAGCATTGATTTAGCACCTTCTTCGAGAATGGCGATGTAAAAATTATTGCCGTTGGTCGTCGGTTGAATGGCGTCTTCGGTGACGTGGAGGCCGGTCGTGCTGCTGGCTGCATTGTTGTCCGTCCCGCTGTTGACATTACCGCCCCAGCCTGCCAGGTAAATGTTCCCGCATTCGCTTACCAGGAATGCGGTCGGCGAAATATCCGGCGTGCCGCGGCCGGAACCGATCACGGTCGAAAAGACGCTTTGGGACAATGCAGCATTCAATGCATGCACAAATTGACCGCTTTTTGCATTCTGATACACACCCTGGCTCACGGGATATGTGCCCATCGTGAGCCCGTACACATACACCTGCCCCGCCTGATCGAGATCGAGCAGGTAAGCGCCGTCCTCCTTGTCCGTACCCAGGTAGGTTAGTGCAGAAAGCTGGTCGTTCACAAAACGAGCTACAAAACCGTCCTCGACGCCCTTCAATGCCGCCTGGTAGGCACCGGTTTTGGAGGGCAGATTGGCGCTCCGCGAAATGCCCGCAATATAAATGCCGCTATTACCCGCTACTTTCAGCGAATAGGCCGCGTCCCACTTGCTGCCGCCCACATAAGTCGACCATAACAGCTGATCGAGCCCTGCCGAAAGCCTGCATACCACCGCATCCTGGCCGCCTGCCAGCTTATTCTGCGACGGGTTTTTCAATGGAAAATTAGCTGAATTGGTAGACGACACCACATAAACCTGGTCGTTTTGATCCACCCCAATTTCGCCGCGGAAGGCGTCGCCATAGTTCCGGATGGTAATACTGTCGGTGATGCTCACGCCGTCGTTACCGCTGCCGCCAAGGAACGTCGAGCCGGTGAGCTGGTTCCCCGCCGCATTTAACTTGGACACAAAAAGATCCCCGCCATAGGCCAGAATAAGGCCGGAAATAGGCTGAATGCCGGTCCCGCCGCCGAACGTCTTTTGAAATGCATTGGTGCGCACCGGAAAATCTTTGGAAGAAGTGGTGCCGAGAATGAGCAGCTCCTTTTGGCTGTTGACGATCATGCTTGTGGGCACATCGGTATTGTCGCCGCCAAGGAATGTCGCATAGAGCAGGTCGGTACCGTCGGGGTTGAATTTCATGATCGCGACATCCACCATTCCTTCAAATTTGACCTGAAAAGCGCCGGTAGTAGCCGGAAAATCGGTACCGAAAACGGTGCCGCCGGAGTACAGGTTACCCTCGCCGTCGTACGTGGCGGTATGGCCCCAGTTGTCGGCAGCCGAGCCGGAATAGGTCGAGAAGATCAGCTCCGGATCGATGGTGAGCGGCAATGATTGGTTATAACCATCGGGCAGCTCGAAATGGGCGATGTTATCGGGTGACAGGCGGAATGCGGAGGCTACTTCGGAGGTGCGGGCGTTGGCGGCAGGCTGATACGAGTAGGGCTGCGCTTCTTTAAATTCCCCTACCGAAGTTTTGATGACGATTTGCCCCGATTCATTCAGCGAAACCTTCTCGGCTCCCTTGTATTGCAGGGCGATCTGCGAGGCATCCGCGCCGGGTTTGACGATGAATTCGTATTTCAGCCGTGCCTGGTTCAGGTAAACACGCAGGTCGATATTGGGATAAATATTTTCATAAATCACTTCTTCAAACCCCTTCACGCCCGCCGCCCAGTTATCCGCATTGCTTCCAAGAAAATAGTTGAATGCCGATTTTCCCGCCTTCGCCGTTTTGAACCGCACATTGCCCGCTCCATTTCCCACCATCACTTCCACTCCGTGCGCACGTACGCCGGGCGCGCTCATGTCCTCACGTGCAGCGGGCATGCCACCGTGACTTTTGGCATGCAA
Organism: Dyadobacter beijingensis DSM 21582; assembly: GCF_000382205.1. Lineage (GTDB taxonomy): Bacteria > Bacteroidota > Bacteroidia > Cytophagales > Spirosomataceae > Dyadobacter > Dyadobacter beijingensis. The sequence goes on along the minus strand of NZ_KB907786.1, from coordinate 740,809 downwards.
AGCCGAGACTTTGGCGCCATCGTAAAGTACATAGAGCAAGGATTGATCTTTCAAAAACAGGAACCCACCGGGAATAGCGGCACGGAAGCGGATATCCTTGTCCCATTGCCCCCTGTTTTCAACAAACAGGCCGGTAGCGGCATGCGCGTGGCCGGCAGCACGGACGATGATCAGAAACGATATGAAAAGAAGCCGTAGAGTTTTCTGCATAGTCCGTATCGGCGGGTTTTTCTATTTGAACGCAGAAACCGAGATGATATTTTTGCAAAATTCGTATTCCTGCTGCACGTTCGAACCGAGCAAAACAAGCTGATTCTGTGTATGATCTATGACGTGATCGAGGTACCAATTGATGCCTTGCACATCCAGGTTTGTTGTTGGCTCATCGAGAAAAACCACCGGCACGTCCGAGAGAAACGCGAGGCCCAGCTTGACCCGCTGCTTCATACCGGAGGAAAAATGCCGGATAATCTTGTTACTGGCGTGGGGAAGTTGAATAAAATCTTCAAAATCTTTCGCCGACATACCGTTTTTGAAAGGTTTGAACTTCGCGTGAAATTCGATCTGCTCGCGCAATGTGAATTCTTCGATCAGTTCGAGGTAGGGAGCGGCGATCACGAGGTGCTTGTACCAATGGTCGGTTTCCACTTCCTTGTTACCGGAACCGGTGTAAATGATCTTGCCTTCGGAAACGGGTAGCATGCCCGTCAATAGTTGCAGCAACGTCGATTTACCGCTTCCGTTGGGCCCTACAAAAACATATTTCTCGCCGGCTGCGAGTTCGAAGCTCGCATTCCGTACGATCCATTCCCTGATAAACTTTTTACCTATTTGCTCTGCTGTAATCCGCACTGGTCCTGTAATGTCTGTTAATTGTGGCCGTTCCGTTCCGTCTTGCGCTCTTTTTCCTCGATCGTCAGCTTGACGAGCTCGATACGCGTGTCCTGGACGGAAACGATCTGGAATGAGTACGGCGGCATATCCACGACCTCGTTCTCGTCGGGCAGGTCGCCGTAAAAATGGATAAGCATACCGGCAATCGTGTCGTAATCGCCTTCGGGTAATTCCCAGCCATATTTATCATTGAGGTAATCGAGCTCGTGGCGGGCGCTGAGCATGTAAGTATGATCGTCGACTTGCCGCTCCGTCCAGTCCTCAGTGGTATCGTATTCGTCCTGGATTTCACCGAAAATCTGCTCTACCACGTCCTCTACGCTCACCAGACCGGAAGTTCCGCCGAATTCGTCCACCACCAGGGCAATGCTGCGGCGCTCTTCGAGAAAGCGGAGCATCAGGTCGCGGGCGGGCATGGCTTCGGGCACAATCAGGATCGGTGTGACGATGCTGCTGATGTCTTTGGGTTTTTTAAATAACGACAATGCGTGGCAGTAGCCGAGCACCTCGTCGACGGATTCTTTGTGTACGATGATTTTCGAATGCCCGCTGGTCAGAAACGCCGTCCGCAGGTCCTCGATGCTTGCATTCACATTCACGGCCGAGATTTCCGTGCGCGGGATCATACAGTCGCGGATTCGTAAATCTTTGAAATCCAATGCATTGATAAACATCCGCTCCTCGATGCTGTGATCGTCGAAATCAGGATCGTCGGCCGAGATAATGTCGTCACGCAAGGAAGGCGACAGGATATTTTCCTTCACAAACGGCTCGATGACCCAGTAAAGCGGCGTCATGAGCCATTCGCCGAAGCGTACCGGGAACGCTTTCAGGTCGAGTATTTTAGGAAAACTGCGCCCTACTTTCACCCAGGTTGAATAGCTGCCCATCCAAAGCACGGCCAACGCCGCAAAAAGCGCAATGACCAGCAGCCAGTTGCCTGCGCCGGAGTCCAATGCGAATAGTGGAAAAACCGTGATCACGGCCATAAAGCAGCCCAATGCGACGGCGGCGAGACGGATCATGCGCAGGATACGACGCCAGTAGAGCGTCTGCTCCACCTGCTCGTTCTTCTCATGCCGCAGCGAATACCGGTCGATCCACACATCGAGCAACACCGATCGTACCGCGCCGTAATAGCCCGCCAGCATGAAGAATATGATCGTGGTAACGAGGAGTATCAGGTTCATTTTTTCGGATTTTTACCGGGTTTGGAACGAGCCGGTGAGGCTGCTGACGGCTGACCGCTGACCGACGAAGGCTGACCGCTGACCGCTGACGGCTGACCGCCGACCGCTGATGCCTTACCCGGTTTTTTGGATGCAGCCCCGGTTTCCGCTGCCTGTTTCGCAAGCGAAGCGGCTTTCAAGCGGCTGAATTGGAATAGCAAAAAACAAATGACGCACAGGAGTAGCAGCCAGTAGCTTTCGAAAAGGCCGGCACGCCGGAATTCGAGCACCCACAAGGCCAGAAAACCGAATGCGAGGGCCAGGAAAATCGTCCGGATCAGTTTGGAATTCATTAATGAAGGATCTTCTTAAACATCGGGAGCGGCGCTCCCATTTTCTCATTGATTTTCAAAGATACCACAGATTGCGCCAAAACGATCACGGCTGTATTAATCTTCGCTGGAACGCATAATAAACCATACATAGCTCGGCCATTTTCCCTAAAATAGCTAACTTGCAGGGATTGCCGTACAATTCAGGGCCTACACTTGAATTGTAAAATTAATTCTTGAAAAAATATCCTTTATTACTATGAGCGAAACGACAAAACGCTTTGCACCCGGTGTTGTAACCGGCGATGGAGTTAGTGAAATTTTCCGCCATGCCAACGAAAACAACTACGCCCTTCCGGCAGTTAACGTGGTAGGTACCAACTCGGTAAATGCGGTCCTGGAAACAGCCAAAGCGGTTAACAGCCCTGTTATCATTCAGTTTTCAAACGGCGGCGCTATATTTTACGCAGGAAAAAGCCTTTCCAATGCCAACCAGCAGGCGGCTATCGCCGGCGGTATCTCGGGTGCGCAGCACGTACACCAGATGGCGGCATTGTACGAAGTTCCGGTAATCCTCCACACCGACCACTGCGCGAAAAAACTCCTGCCGTGGATCGACGGTTTGCTGGATGCGGGCGAGCGTTATTTCGATCAATACGGCAAGCCTTTGTACAGCTCGCACATGCTCGACCTTTCGGAAGAGCCTATCGAGGAGAACATCGAGATCTGCGCTAAATATTTCGAGCGTATGGCGAAATTGGGCATGACGCTTGAAATCGAACTCGGTGTAACCGGCGGCGAAGAAGATGGTGTTGACAACTCGGACGTTGACAGCTCGAAATTGTACACGCAGCCTGAGGAAGTGGCATTCGCTTACGAAGAACTTTCTAAAATCTCCCCTAACTTCACCATTGCAGCGGCATTCGGTAATGTTCACGGGGTATACAAGCCGGGTAATGTGAAGTTGGAGCCGAAAATCCTCCGCAACTCACAAGACTACATCAAGCAGAAATTCGGTACCGGCGACCTGCCTGTTAACTTCGTATTCCACGGAGGATCAGGCTCATCCCGCGAAGAAATCCGCGAAGCGATCGAGTACGGCGCGATCAAAATGAACATCGACACCGACATGCAATGGTCGACCTGGGAAGGTGTTCTCAACTACTACAAAGCAAAGGAAGGCTATCTGCAATCACAACTCGGCAACCCCGAAGGCGCAGATTCGCCGAACAAAAAATACTACGACCCACGCGTATGGCTGCGCAAAGGCGAAGAGAGCATGATCTCCCGCCTGAAAGTGGCGTTCGAAGATTTGAACTGCATTAACCAACTGGGCTAATCGGTTTCGGATTTTAAAGGAATGGAAAAGCAACCTGAGAGGGTTGCTTTTTTGTTACATTCGCGTTCGGCATTTCAGCGGATCAACGTCACCGACCCCGCCAGCTCAGGGCTATTTTCAGTCAACCGGATCTTGTATGCATACACGCCCGGCATTTGCAATGCGCCCGCGACCGTTCCATCAAATGCATTCTGATAGCCGACCGAGTTGAATACCACCGTTCCCCATCGGTTGTAGATCGTCACCCGGCAGTTTGGGTAACCTTCGATACCTTTCAATTCCCAGGTTTCGTTGATACCGTCGTTGTTGGGCGTGAATGCATCGGGGATGAGAATACTTTCGATGATTTTAATCTGAACATTACGGCTGGCTGCACAGCCGTATGCATTCGTGGCGGTGACGGTGTAGGTAATGCCCCCGGATGGTGTAGATGTAGGATTCGCGTAAAAATCGCTGTTCAGGTTGTTAGGAGGCGTCCATTGATAGGTTACGTCTAGCGAATCTTTCACCACGATTTGAATAGGTTTGCCTCGGGAACCATACAGCACGTCCTCCAAATCCAGCACCGGCGTTTCGCTGACAATCACTTCGCGCTTCGCTACCGATCCGGGGCAATCCGCCGAGCCCTGAAACGTGTACTCCACTTCATGCCTGCCTACCCCGGCAATGCCAGGATCGAATGTATTTCCCGCTACCCCCGGACCCGCAAACGTCCCGCCGAATGGTGTCGCGTTCAATGCTACGGGTGGCGCCGAGATGTCGCAAATCGGCGGAATACTGTCCAACGCTGCCCCGGCCGACGATGCAACGATTACGTTTACGGTTTCCGAATCGAAAGAATCGGGACAGCCATTAATGCGGGTTGTCAGTAGTTGATAATTGCCATTTTCCTTTACCGTGATGCTTTGCGAAGTAGCTCCCCAGATCGGCTTGCCGTCTTTGGTCCACTGGAATTCGGGTTGCGGGCCGGGGAAGGTTTGTCTGGAGGTTAACGTTGCTTCCGAGCCCTGGCAGATGGTGAGGGTTTGAACTGCGGTGGTGTCGTGGTAAAGCTTTTTGTCAAAAACCTGCTGCTGGTTGCAGTCTACAACCACGAGGGTGTAATAAAAGCTGACGGCGCCGATCTTTTGTCCGTTTCGATACTCTTCGACAGAGAGTCCAATAAAATATTGACCTGCCTCATCTGCTTTAACGGTCATTTCACCAGTGTTCTCATTGATGGTAAGTCCTGGGTTTCCATGGACTTGATTTTGGTCATTATAGCCGTTTGCCCAAATCAAATCGCGAGCAAATATTTCACCGTGCATGAGCCCGCCACCGCTCATTACGATACCAGGTTTCGACAATTTATATTTAAGCTGATCACCATCGCTATCGACTGCCGAGAATTGAATGGTTTCGAGATCATCCTTACATACGAAGAAAGTATTCAGATTTCCAATGACCGGACTTGAATTGCGAATACGCGCGCCAGTCATTGTCATAGGTGGAATGAATGTTGTTACCCATTCAAACGCATTTCCCGAATTGACGGAATTACTATCCTTACCATCACGCGTCCCGATCGAATGCCATCCGATTATGAATCCGTTATTCGAAGACAATCTCTGTAAGTCGGGAAGATTTACCGTTTTTTCATAGATGTTCACAAATACATGCCGCTGGCCATCGAAGTCTTCCCACGAGCCCGTTCCTGCACAGGCAAGTGTATCCTGTCCAACTTCGCGGGAGGATAGTCGTTCAAGCATGATTGACTCAAAATGGAGCCATTTTCTATTACCGGTTTCCCAATGTCGGTTATTCTTAAAAAGATAAACAGGTTGCTGCTGCTGCTCCAACTCTGCACTGGTCGCATCGAGGTAGAGGATCAACCTCACTTTGTATCGATCATTCGAACCCGGCACGGTTTGCCATTCCAAATAGCTTCCCATTACAGAAAGGCTGAATGCTTGTGTGCAAAAACAAAGCATTACAATGATTGAAAACAGTTTGATCATTTCCGACAGAGGTTAAAATGAATGCAATCCCCGCAACCGACAATCACCCACATTTTAACCACCCAGCAGTGACAAATGAAATCCAATGTGCAACGGGCCTATTTCAATTATTGAATAGCCCGCAGAGCAAAAGGGAGTCTTAAAAGCTGCTTATGAATGTGCGCTTCACGTTCAATGTCCACAGCGGACCGTTCACACATTTATCCCCGCCTCTTAATTATCTATATTCTTCTGATTGGCTGGAAGGCCTATTTTTCGAAAAACAAAACCTTTCACTCCGATGCGAACACACGCTCTTACCGCTACCTTCCTTATTCTCGTGAATTATGCCAACGCGCAAAAGACAACCGGAAGCATACCGGCAAAAACAATAAACAACGACCTATTCGTGGAAGCTTTCGTGAATGGAAAAGGTCCATACAATTTTCTGGTGGATACCGGCGCATCAGGAATGGGCCGTATTGACGAACGGATTGTAAAGGAACTTGGCCTGACCGCATCCGACTCAGTCAGGAATTACGATGGAAGCGGCAAATACAATGTCGTCCCGGTTTTTAGCGTGGCAGGCCTACGGGTTTCTGCACTCGAAGAGAAAAATGTCCGGTTACTTTCCAGAAACTATAATGGAAATAGGAAAAATGGCAGAATGTTGATCGATGGTATCATCGGGCGGGAATTCTTCCGGAAATACCTTCTCACAATCGATCCAAAAGATGAAAAAATCACATATTCAATGGATTCATTGACGACCGGCGACCCAGGTGTAATTCCCTACCAAGGCGATTTTCAAATTAGCGCGATCGTGGGTGACACCGCGGTAACGTTGCACCTGGATACCGGATCCACCCTGACCATGCATTTTCCCAAAATATTGATAGATAAGCTTCCGCACACCAATACGGAGAAGAAGACTATCGCCAGAAGAGCAAACTCTGAATATTTTATACAAGAGACAGTCCTGCATGCCACACTGAAAGTAAGTTCGGTTGAAATTAAGGATTTGGTTGTCGACTACTCCGAGCAGGCGCAATTTGTCAATGTTGGAATGGGATTTCTTAAAAAATACAAGCTCACTATTGACCAAAAACGGCGATTAGTACGAATTGAGTGAGCAAATTTTATTTGATTCCGTCGTGTTTTTTGGATAACCGTTTAAATTATCATCTGCGTATATCCCATCGTTTAAATTCCAAATTATCATTAACTTTCAGCACACTAATCACTACACATCGAAACACAATGCTGAAATTGATCGAAAAAATCTATGTGGCACTTTTTGCAAGAAAAAGTTTGTATGCCCTCAATTGCTTTGTTTACAAATTAGGGTTAAAAGGAATGGGCGTTCTGAATTATGAAACGGATGCCGTCAGCGGGGAAAAGGCTTTTATTGATTATATGATCGCCAATAGCAAGCTCACCGGCGGCGTGGTGATGGATGTCGGGGCCAATGTCGGTGACTATTCCACCATGCTCCGCCAGAATAATGTCCGCATTCCGATCTTTTCGTTCGAGCCGCATCCTGTTACGTTCTCCAAACTTATTACGCAAAGCGAAAAATACGCCTTCAACCCCGTCAATAAAGGTATGGGGCAGAAAGCCGAAAGTCTGATGATCTACGATTATCAGTCGAACGACGGGTCGGAACATGCCAGTATTTTCAAAGACGTGATCGAAACCATCCATCACAGCCAGGCACGGGGCACGGAAATCGAACTGACGACGGTCGATTCGTTTGTGGAAGAAAATGGCATTTCCAAAATAGCCCTGCTGAAAATCGACACGGAAGGAAACGAATACAATGTGCTCAAAGGCGCTTCGCAGACGATCGAAAAGGGCATTATCGACACCATCCAGATCGAATTCAACGAAATGAACGTAGTTTCACGCACGTTCATGAAAGATATCGTGGATCTGTTGCCCGGCTATACATTCTACCGCCTCCTGCCCGACGGGTTACGTCCCATGGGCGCCTACTACGTTTTCACCTACGAGATTTTCGCATTCCAGAACATCGTAGCCATGCGCAACTAGCTTTACTCCGCCACCATCATCCGCTTCCGGTGCGCTACGCCCCAGTCACGCAGCGTCTTGATCACGATTTCCAGCGAATGGCCATATTCCGTCAGTGAATATTCGACCACGACGGGTATGGAATCGTACACCGTTCGTTTGACGAGGTCGTTGGATTCCAGCTCACGGAGTTCTTTCGATAGCATTTTGTCGGTAATGCCGGGCACTTCTTTCGCGATCTGCGAAAAGCGCTTGTTGCCGAACATGAGGGATATAATGATGGGCAGCTTCCACTTCCCGCTCAGTACTTCCAATGCGTCGCGGACCGGAAGTATGCTTTTCGTGCATTCGCCGAGCGTGTGGGGGTGCGTTTCCTTTGTCTTTTCCATAGCCATTTTTTTCACTATCCTTTTGTATACTACTTACAAATGTATAGCTTATTTAATTAAGTTTGCATGCCGGTTAATCATTGGCACACCAAACTTAGATAAAAATGAGCGAGTTAATAAAAAAATTGAACTGGCGCTATGCCACCAAACGCATGAACGGCCAAACCGTTCCCCAGGAGAAACTGGACAATATCCTCGAAGCGATCAAACTGGCGCCTTCTTCCGTTGGTTTGCAACCATATAATGTTGTAGTTGTTGAAGATAAAGAACTGAAAGACAAAATCTTCCATGAAGCAGCGAGCCGCCAGGCGCAGATCCCGGACGCTTCGCATTTGCTGATTTTCGCAGCATGGGAAAAACTGACTTCGCAGCATGTAGAGGATTATATCAAACTCATCGCTTCCACCCGTAATGTGAGCATCGAGTCGCTGGCCGGTTTTCACAGCAGCATTAACGGCGGTATCCTCAGCCGGGGCGAGGATGTGAATTTCGACTGGGCTGCCCGCCAGGCGTACATTGCTTTGGGCCACGGGCTCGTTGCCGCCGCTACCGAAGAAGTGGACGCTACGCCGATGGAGGGCTTCGATGCGGCAAAACTCGATGAAATCCTGGGACTTCGTGAGAAAGGGCTTCGCAGCGTCGTGATCCTTACCCTGGGCTACCGCGATCACGAGAAAGACCCTTTGGTGAATGCGAAGAAGGTGCGCCGTGCGCATGACGAACTTTTTATTTCGATCTGACATTCTCCTTAACGGGTAAAGGGAGGTTGGACGTCAGGATGTAGTAAAGTGGTCAAATGTAGTCAGGACTACACCTGACCAAAAATGACAATCCCTGACGACAAATGACTACGCCTGACCAAAAATGACAATCCCTGACAACAAATGACTACACCTGACCAAAAATGACAATCCCTGACAACAAATGACTACGCCTGACCAAAAATGACTCTCCCCCAGAGTTAAAACTACGAACAAACGATACCATGAAAGTCGAAATATGGAGTGATGTAATGTGCCCGTTTTGCTATATCGGCAAGCGGCGCTTTGAGCGTGCGCTGGCGGAATTTCCGCAGGCCGACCAGATACAGGTCGAGTGGAAGAGTTTTCAGTTGAATCCTCAGATGAAGACCCAGCCCGGAAAAAGCATTAACGAATATCTCGCCGAAACCAAAGGCTGGACGCCTGAATATGCCCAGCAAATGAACGACCATGTGACCAATATGGCCGCAGAAGCAGGTCTGGAATATAATATGGATAAGGCCGTACTGGCCAATTCGTTCGATGCGCACCGGTTTTTGCAGTTTGCCAAAACAAAAGGCCTCGGCGACGCGGCGGAAGAGCAATTGTTTAAAGCTTATTTTACCGATGGCAAAAATACCGCCGATCACGAAACGCTGATCGACCTCGGAACGGCCATTGGTCTTGATGCGGCCGAGTTGAAAGCCGTACTGGAAGGCACGCGGTTCAGCGAGGATGTGCGCCGGGATATCTACGAAGCGCAGCAGGTAGGCGCACGCGGTGTGCCGTTCTTCGTCCTCGACCGTAAATATGCCGTTTCTGGCGCCCAGCATACCGAAACTTTCCTGAATGCATTGCAACAGTCGTTCGGTGAATGGGAAAAGGCGAATCCAAAACCCCTCGTAAACCTGGCCGATGGTGCGAACTGCACCGTCGACGGCGAATGCGATTAACGATATAACACCCCTTGCCACGCGGCGTACCGACTGATCGGTACGCCGCTTTTTGTTGCCGCCCGCATCACTGGTACGGTTCTATAAGTAAAGTCCACGTCGGTAGTCCGGAATGTCATGTAATTTGTGCTAATTGCGCTAATTTGTTGCACAAAATACCGCCTTCCAACTATCACTGACAGCACTTTACACTTTACTATATGCGTTTTCTGGCCCTATTGCTGCTCTTTCTGACCATGCAACAACTCTCCCGCGCCGGGGGAATCCGGGGACGCATTACCACAAAAAATGGCGAAGCCCTACCCTACGCGGGCATTGCCGTAAAGGGCACGAGTAACGGCACGATGGCCAACGACGAGGGGGAGTACGAGTTCAGCCTTGCGCCGGGCAACTACGAAATCATCTTCCAATACCTCGGCTTCAAGAGCGTTTCCAGAGCCATTACCGTCGGCAGCGACTTCACGGAAATCAATGTGATGATGGAAGAGCAGGCGCTCAGCTTGCAGGAAGCCACGATCGGCAGAGCGAAGGAAGACCCCGCGTACAGCATCATGCGCCGCGCGATCGCGAAGGCACGTTTTCACCAGTTACAGGTGCGGGGCTACACCGCGAAAGTGTATTCCAGGAGTACCGGCGTAGCCACCAAAATTCCCTTTTTATTACAAAAAAGACTGAAAAAAGAAGGCGTCCAGCAAGGAAAGGCCATTTTGAACGAGAGCGTAGCGGAAATCAAATACCGCCGCCCGAACAATTACAGTCAGCGCATCATCTCTACCCGTAACAGCCTCGACAACAGCATTCCATCCCCCAACGAATACATTCTCGCGAGTTTGTACAGCCCCGAGATCGCGGGTACCATTTCTCCCCTGTCGCCCAAGTCTTTTGCCTATTATAAGTTTGAATATGAGGGGTATTTCGAAGAAAGGGGGGAAATAGTCAATAAGATTAAGGTAATCCCAAAAGCATACGGCGAAGGGGTTTTCAGGGGGAGCTTGTTTATACTCGAAGACCGTTGGGCCATTCATAGCTACGATTTGCAAACTACGACCAGCGGTTTGAACATTTCGGCCAAGCAGATTTTCAGTCCGGTACAAGGTGTATGGATTCCGGTGAACCAGCAGTTCAGGCTCAACGGCAGCTACCTCGGGTTCGCGGGGGAATTCCGTTACCTCGTTTCGCTGACCTATGAAAAACTGGACGTCGATCCGGGCCTGCGCGAGGATATTAGCATCGCCGACCACAAAAAAGAAGAAACCGCCAAAGTGAAAGGCGGCAAAGACCTCGAAAACCTGATCCAGGCCCAGAAAGAATTTTCCACGAAAAATTTCAGGAAACTCACCAAACAATACGAAAAGCAGCAGAAGAAGGAGCAAAAGGAGCAGCTCGGCAACGACCGGCTCGTGCGCCAGGATTCCATCGTGATCGATTCTATGGCCAACAAGCGCGACACCACCTATTGGCAGGCATTGCGGCCCATTCCGCTGACTAAATCGGAGGTTTCGAGCTATGTCACGCAGGATAGCATCAAGGTCGTGAAAGATTCGATCCGGGTCAAAACCAAGCCGGATTCCACGCATTTCAAACCAATCCACATTATCACGGGGAATACCTATTCGCTCGGCAACCGGAACACTTTCTATTTCAAAAGTCCGCTGCTATCGATCAGCTACAATTCCGTGGAAGGTAATGCGATCAATCTCATCACCGAATGGCAGAAACGCTGGGGTAAAGCCTCGTACCTGAGCGTACGACCGCTCATGCGCTACTCGTTCGGGCGCAAGAAATGGTATGGGAACCTTGAAACCAATGTCGGCGGTAAAAATTGGAACCTGGCGCTGGCCGGCGGCGAAATGGCCTCTCAGATCAATAGCCGCGAGCCGATTCCACCATTACCGAACAGCGTCGCCGCGCGCTTTTTCGACCGCAGCCTGATGAAGTTGTACCAAAAGCAATTCGGGCATATTCAATATACATTAAGAAACATCGGTGACGTGCTGAGCGTTAATGCCAGCTTCGATTTCGAGCGGCGGAAAGAGCTTTTCAACCAGGAAAGCGCGCGGCCGATCATTTTCTGGAGCCAGTTTGGCTTTACCCCCAACAGGCCGCCCAACCGCGAGCTCGCCAATACCGGTTTTGAAGACCACGACGCTTGGCTTTTCGATGTTACGGCCACCTTGCGGCCGTGGAGAAGGTACCTGATCCGAAATGGAGAAAAGCGTTATCTGCGAAGCAAGGGGCCATCTTTCAGTGTGAATTACAAAAGCGGACTGGGTTTTCTGGGCGACGTCGATTATTCCCTGTTGCAAGGCACGATCCGGCAGGACCTGAGCCTCGGCCCGAGAAGCAACCTCGAATACCTGGTGAATGGCGGCGGATTTTTGAATACCGCCAAAATGTATTTCCCCGATTACCAGCATTTTATGGGGAATGAGTTTTTCTTCCAATACGTGTACCCGCCCGACCAGTTCCGCATGCTGCCCTATTACCGTTACAGCACTTCGCAATGGTTTTTCCAGGCACACCTCACGTGGAGCATGCAGCATTTTGCGCTTACACGCATTCAGTCGCTGCGCGTGACGGGCCTTTCTGAGACGTTGCAGCTGCATTACCTGCGCGTCCCAACGATCAGAAACTACTCGGAAGTCGTGTATGGAATCGACAATATCATGCGGATCGTTCGGTTGGAGGCCGTAGCGCAATTCCACGGCTCGCATTTCAACGGCATGGGATGGCGCATCGGTGCCTCCTTTCGGTTCGGACGATAGTTATTTTGCTTTGGCAGCCTTGAAACGCGGGATGGTCCTCGTTACCACCGGCCACACGTTATTATCAGGGTCGATATCGGCCATTCGCTGGCTTGGATCGATCACAATGGCTTGAATTTCGGCGATATTGCGGTCTATCGTGAAGGTATATTCCGGGTAAGTCCAACCCCAATCGGCCATTTGCGTCGTTTTAGAATACCAATTCTCCTTCTTTTCGCCCCGCATGATTTCCAGCGGAATATAAAAATTCTCCTGCGTGCCGTCTTTGTAGCTCACCACCACATCAAGCGGCATCGGCATCTGCCCGATCCTTTCGAGCACCACATCGGCTTTCCCGGCGTTAGCTACCACTTCACGAATGCCGTAGTCGATCGTTTTCGTCGTCCCTACGAAATTTTCCCAGTACCAATCCAGTTCCAGCCCCGATTCCTTTTCCATAATGCGCTTCAAATCGGTCGGGTTCGGGTGTTTGAACTTCCATTCATTGTAATACCGCTTCATACCCCGCTGGAACACGTCCTTGCCAATAATGTAGTTCAGTTGGTTCAAAAACACGGCGCCTTTGGAATAGCTCGCAATGCTGTACGCGCGGTTGGTATTGTAGTGGTCCGCATGGGTGGTCAGCGGCTCTTCCAGCCCCGACTTGACAAGACTGCGGTAACTGGTGGTCGCGCTGCGCTGGGCGTCACCGCGGGACGGGAACAGCTCGGCCATAACCATATTCTGCGCGTAAGTGGTAAATCCTTCGTCCATCCACGAGTATTTCGATTCGTTCGTCGCCAGAACGCCCTGGAACCAGCTGTGGATCGATTCGTGGACCGTTACGCTCGTCAATGCATTCAGGTTCAAGCGACCTGTGATGAGTGTCGCCATCGGGTACTCCATACCACCGTCACCACCCTGGATGACCGAATATTGTTTATAAGGATAACGCCCGAACTGCTCGTTCATGATCTTGAATGAGCGCACCGCCAGCGGCTCCATTTCCTTCCATGAATTAGCCAGCGTATCGGTTTGGTAAAAGAAATGCAGGTCCAGGTTATCATCCACCTTTACAATATCATGCTTGTAATCGCGGTCGGCGGCCCACATGAAGTCGTGCACTTCGGGCGCGACGAAATGCCAGGTAAGGCGGTCGCCGGGTTTGTGGGTAATGTTTTTGGCGGAATAACCGTGACCAATCTTGTCGGGATTCTGCAGGTAGCCTGTTCCGGCAATGGTATAGGCTGCGTCCATCGTGATTTTTACATCAAAATCACCCCATATTCCGTAGAACTCGCGACCGATGTAGGGATTGGCATGCCAGCCCTCATAATCGTATTCGCACATTTTGGGATACCATTGTGCCATCGAATAGTCGATGCCCTCGCTGTTGTTGCGGCCCGTGCGGCGGATTTGTACCGGCACTTGTGCTTCAAATTCCAGGTCGAAAGTATGCTGTGACTTGGGGAGGATTTTCTCGTTCAAAGTTACCTCGAGGATCGTGCCCACGACCTCGTATTTCAATGCCTTGCCATTCTGTTTGAGTGAAAGCACTTTTTCGTAACCGATTTCCGAAGGCGACAATCTGGAAATGCGGTCCTTCACGCGTGCATCGGGGTCGCTGATGGTGCGCGAGCGAACGTCCATCTGGCTGCCGGGCTGGAATGCATTCAGGTATAAGTGATAAAAAACCTTCTGAAGCGTATCGGGGGAATTATTGGTGTAAGCCAGCTTTTGGGTCCCTTTGTACTGGTGTTTGACAGCATCAAAATCGATCTCCATCTGATACTTCGCACGCTGCTGCCAACGGTCGTTTTGTGCTGAAACCCGGAATGTAACCGCCAGGAGCATCAACACAGACAATTTAAACTTCATTCGTAATCAGGTATTTTGGTTAAACCGCAAATTACGGGAATTGTCTGGTTTTATCCGGAAACTGTGCATCATTCTCCACAAAAAACCTCATTTCTAGGCGATTCCAGCGATTCAGGCGCTATTGTGCGCTTCTGCGCTTCTGGCATAATGTTGGTAGCTGTTATATCAGAAATCAATAATTAAAAACTAAATACTTGTCAATCATGCTTAGATGGACCGTAATATTTCTGATCATCGCTATTGTGGCCGGTATCCTCGGATTCGGTGGTATAGCAGCAGGCGCAGCCGGAATTGCTAAAATTCTTTTCTTCGTATTCCTTGTACTCTTCGTATTGAGCTTATTAAGCCGTGGCGTCGGGCGATCCTGACGTTTTACGCAAACACTACTAATGAAAAAAGCGGACGTAAGGTCCGCTTTTTTCGTATTCGTTATTCCCACTCGATGGTAGCCGGTGGCTTGGAAGAAATGTCGTAAACGACCCTGTTCACCCCTTTTACCTTATTGATGATGTCGTTCGAAACTTCCGCCAGGAAGTCGTAAGGTAAATGCGCCCAGTCGGCTGTCATACCGTCCACGGACGTCACGGCACGCAGCGCGACTACGCGCTCATACGTACGCTCGTCCCCCATTACGCCTACGCTTTGCACGGGCAGTAGCATCGCACCTGCTTGCCAAACGTCCTTGTAAAGATCCCATTTACGCAATCCGCCGATGAAAATCGCATCCACTTCCTGCAAAATTGCCACTTTTTCCGGGGTAATGTCGCCCAGGATACGGATCGCCAGGCCGGGACCTGGGAACGGGTGACGGCCCAGGATCTTCTCATCGATACCCAGTGTACGTCCCACCGCCCGCACTTCGTCCTTGAACAAAGTATTCAGTGGCTCAACGATTTTCAATTTCATGAAATCAGGCAAACCGCCCACGTTATGGTGCGATTTGATCGTCGCCGAAGGTCCTTTGACAGAGACTGATTCAATCACATCGGGATAGATCGTGCCTTGTCCGAGCCATTTTACGTCCTCGATGAGGTGCGCTTCCTGGTCGAAGATGTCGATAAACGACTTTCCGATCGCCTTGCGTTTCGCTTCCGGGTCCGTCAGCCCGTCGAGCGATTGGTAAAAGTGTGATTTTGAATCCACACCTTTGATATTTAAGCCCATATCCTGGTAAGAATGGAGCACTTGCTCGAACTCGTCCTTCCGCAGCAGGCCGTTATCTACGAAAATACAGTACAAATTCTGACCGATCGCGTGGTGTACAAGCGTTGCCGCCACCGTGGAATCCACTCCGCCCGACAATGCCATTACGACCTTATCGTTGCCCAGCTTCTTGCGAAGCTGCTCCACGGTGTGTTCTACAAATGAATCGGAAGTCCAATCCTGCTTGCAGCCGCAGATATTCACTACGAAGTTGTGCAGCAGCTTTTTACCCTCGGTGGTATGCGTCACCTCCGGGTGGAACTGGATACCGTAGGTCAGTTCGTCTTCAACTTTAAATGCAGCCACCTTCACCGATTCCGTCGACGCGATCACGTGGAAGTTCTGCGGCGCGCGAACGATGGTATCGCCATGCGACATCCAAACCTGCGAAGATTCCGACAGGCCGGCCAGCAATGAAGAATCCGTATCGTCGATTTCCAGGCGTGCCCGGCCGTATTCGCGGTGCTGCGAGGGTTTCACATCGCCGCCGAGCTCCTGTGCGAGGAGTTGCGCACCATAGCATACGCCCAGCAGGGGCAAGGTTTTGCGGAATTTGTTAAGATCTACGCGGGGAGAATCCTCATCCCTTACCGAACAGGGGCTACCTGAAAGAATGACGCCTTTGACGTTGGGAGTGAGGTCGGGGAAGTTGTTGTATGGGTGGATTTCACAATAAACATTCAGTTCGCGTACTCTGCGTGCAATCAACTGGGTGTACTGTGAGCCAAAATCTAAAATAAGAATTTGTTCAGTCATATATATGCTATCTAAAACGCAAAGGTAGGGAGATTGGAGGAAAACCAAAAAACGAAGTTGAAAGATAGGGGAGATAATGAAAAGGCCCGCACCGACAACCAGCTGCTAAATGATCGCTGCCGCGTGCTTATTTAATTGTTCTGTGGCTTCGGGGAGCCTTAAGTTCGCTAGATAATCCGATTGGTTCGGATCAGCGTGAACCATGAAACATTCTTTCCTTAAACCATCCTTCGCTCGTACAATGAAATTTTACCTATCCCCACTCCTGCTTCTTCTCTTCGCATTCGCCACATCAGCCCATGCTCAAAAAGCATCGGGAAAGATTATAGGCTCAGTTGTGGACGAAAACTCGACGGCCTTACCATTTTCCAGCATTGTTGTATCCAGCGCAAAGGATTCATCGATGGTGGTGGGTCAAACGGCGGA
Organism: Dyadobacter beijingensis DSM 21582; assembly: GCF_000382205.1. GTDB lineage: Bacteria > Bacteroidota > Bacteroidia > Cytophagales > Spirosomataceae > Dyadobacter > Dyadobacter beijingensis. Next base: position 723,979 of record NZ_KB907786.1, on the reverse strand, counting down.
TGAAAACGGCAAATTCAGTTTCGAAAAAATTCCTAATGGCCTTTACATGGTAACGGCTTCAATGGTGGGGTACCAAAGGTCTACGAGCTCCGCTTTTCAAATCGATGATAACACAATCCAGCTTCCGAGTCTGCAACTGTTGCATGCATCGCGCGATCTTCAGGAAGTTGCCGTGGTGGCAAAGAGGCCATTCGTAGAACAGCTGGTTGACAAAACTGTCATTAATGTTGCCAGCAGTATCAGCTCCACCGGCGGTTCCGCCTTGCAGGTCTTAGAAAAATCGCCTAGCGTATCGGTTAACGCACACCAGGAGCAAATTGAACTTGCAGGAAAATCCAATCCACTGGTAATGATCGACGGGAAACCTACTTATCTGTCACAGGCAGATCTTTTCAATCTGCTGAAAAACACCCCAAGCGAAAACATTGAAAAAATTGAACTGATAACAAATCCTTCGTCCCGATACGACGCGGCAGGGAATTCGGGAATCATCAACATAATATTTAAGAAAGGCAGTAAGCCTGGAACCAATGGCAGTGCATCTATATCCGGCAGTATCATCACACACGGATATGGCAGGGGTTCAATTGCTACCAGTATTAATCATAGTGAAGGAAGACTCAATTTGTTCGCCTCATTGAACGGAATGGAGGGTAAAGGATTTAGTAAAACCATTTATGACAGAACAATTGTTGATGGGCCTACACAAGTTCGGTTTGATCAGGTTTATGGTAACCTGCATTGGCTTAAAAACTATGGATATCGCGCCGGAGCGGACTACAATCTCGGCAACAATACAAGGATAGGTGCCAAGATCTATGGAACACTTAATAAGCTCAAGACATTGTCGCGGTACTCCGACACCAAGCTTTACAACGCAGATTTTACGCTTAAACAGAAATACTACACAAACGCACATACCAATGATCGGAGAGATAATATCAATGCGAATGTTAACTTTGATCATTCGTCAAAAAGCGGCTTGGGAATAAACTTCGATGCCGACTATCTGGCTTACACGGGGATAAAAGTAAATTCTCTCACAACCCACTTCTATAAACCTGACGAAAACCTCGATGGCCCACCGCAGGTGGTAAGAAATACGATGCCACTATCTATTAGGATCGGAGTTGCTAAACTCGACTTTAATAAAAAGGTTGGAAAATTCAATTTCGAAGGCGGAGTAAAATCGAGTTTTGTCAAAGCCGACAACGAAATGGTATACGAGGACTTTGAAAACCAGTGGATAGTAGACTCTCTTCGATCAAACCGCTTTATTTATAAAGAAAACATAAATGCTGCCTACTTTTCATTCAGACGGCCACTTACACCTGGTGTAACATTACAGCTCGGTTTGCGACTTGAACACACCAGGCTGTCGGGGCATTCGACAACACTTAAAAAATTAAATGAACAAAATTACATTCGCCCTTTCCCGACATTATTTTTGTCTCATGTTCTGAATGCTGCGCATACACTGACGTGGTCTTATGGCTATCGAATCGACCGTCCCAACTATCAGCTCCTAAACCCATTTGAAAGTTATCTCGACCCTTATACAACACTTCGTGGAAATCCTGATTTGCAGCCCCAGTTCACAAACAATTTCCAATTCACCCACCTATTTCGGGGTGTGGTAAATACAAATATTGCCTATGCCATCACCAGAAATTTAATCGTCAACGAATTTCCCTCCATTACAAAAAATGATAGCAAAATGTCCCTCTCGCCGGAGAACATGAGCTTTTCACGTCATATCAGTATTACGATATCTGCACCATTGGCGCTCACTTCCTGGTGGAACCTTCAAGCCAGTTTGTCAGGCCGGCTGAGTCGTTATCGAACATTCTATAAGCAAGACCAATTTCTTGTAAAGCAGCCTACGCTATCACTAATGATGAGCAATACGCTGAGCTTTGGAAAGGAATGGTCAGGAGAAATTTCAGGCAATTACATGAGCCGTCGCGTTTATGGACTTTTAACCTGTCCACCTATCGGGGCTGTGAACTTGGGTGTACAGAAGACATTCTTTCAAAAGAAAGCGAGCGTTAAATTTATCGGTCAAGACGTTTTTTGGACAAGCAAGTTTGTCGGATCGACCCATTTTGCAGATTTGGATCTTACCGTTCAGTCCCTTGGTGTTAGTCAAACTTTCACTATTTCTCTTTCTTACAAATTCGGCGCTCAAAACCTGTCAAAAGAAAAACCCACCAACAGCAATGCCGAAGAATTCCAAAAAAGAGCATCGGGAGGCAGCTAATGTCGCTCAAACCGCCATTTAACCGTTTAAACTTTTTTTTACGCCATATGCAACTTCCTTTTATCTCTTTGTATCTATAAGCCGAAAGATAGCCACACACCACTTGTACAGCATTTTGAACCATTTATGTAATCTAAGGTTCTATGCAATACCAGGTACTTATCTTTACAGTGTACCAAAAGGAACAACGCTTCCCTGCGTACGCTGAACTTTCAACTATTAGCCATGAAAATCTTAATGAACCTAACTGCAGCGCTGCTGCTGGGCAGTGGATTTGTGCACGCACAAGCTCCCCAGCCTCTTCCCGGAAAAGGAAAGATCACCGGCGCGGTGCTCGATGAAAAGTCACAACCGTTCCCGTTTGTGAATGTGCTCCTGCTGCAAGCCAAAGATTCGGTGCTTGTAAAAGGCCTTGCGGCCGACGACAACGGCAAGTTCGCCTTCGACCAGGTGGCCGCCGGCAAATACCTGACGCTGGTCTCGATGGTGGGCTACCAGAAAGCATACAGCGAAACATTTAATGTCAAAGACGCTCCCGTAAACCTTCCTACTATCACGCTTACATCGGATACGAAATCACTGAACGAAGTGACCGTCGTGGCGAAAAAGCCGTTTATCGAACAGGAAATCGACCGGACGGTGGTGAATGTCGAAAACAGCATTGTGTCCGCCGGCGCTACTGCACTGGAAGTGCTCGAACGCGCGCCGGGCGTGACGGTCGATCAGCAGAACGAACAACTGAAACTGCGCGGCAAGGAAGGTGTGATTGTTCAGATCGACGGAAAACAAACCTTTTTATCCCAGCAAGAACTCATTACCCTGCTCCGCAACACGCCGAGCGACAATATCGAAAAGATTGAGCTGATCACGAACCCATCTGCCAAATACGACGCGGCGGGCAACTCGGGGATCATCAATATCAAAATGAAGCGCAACAAAAACTACGGTACCAACGGGAATATCAACCTCGGCGGCGCGTGGGCGAAATACGGTCGCGCCAACCTTAACGGAACGCTCAACCACCGGGCCGGAAAAGTGAGCTCGTTTATCAGTGCAGGCGCTTTTTATAACAAAGGTTTTAACAACAACGACATTTACCGGACCATTCCCTACGATGGCAAAGTGACGATCTTCGACCAGAAAACGGAGCGGATCAACGAATCGGAATACTATAATGTGCGGGCAGGCATCGATTACAATGCAACGGACAAAACCACAGTGGGCGTACTGGTTTCCGGGTTCTACAACGATTGGAGCAACCCATTCGGACAAACCAATACCCGGATCCTGAACGAGAACATGAGCCTTCAACGGACCTTCCGGACCAACGTTTTCAATGGCGGCAAAATGAATAACATCAGTTCTAACCTCAACCTGAAACACCAGTTCAACGACAAAGGCAAGGAACTGACTTTCGATGTGGATTACGTGCATTACGGCGGCAAAAAGAAAAGCAACCTGGATACACGCTACTTCAATCCGAACGGCACGCCCGACGAATCCGCTACTGAAATCGTGCGCAACGAAATGCCTTCGGACATCAACATTGCGATGGCGAAACTGGACTACACCCAGCCCATCGGCAAAGGCAAGTTTGAAACAGGCTTGAAAACGAGCTACGTGACCTCGGATAACGATATGGTGTTCGAAACTTTCGCCGACAGCTGGCAGATCGACCCGAAACGTTCCAACCGTTTCAAATACACGGAAAACGTGAATGCTGCCTATGCCAATTACGCCGGCGCATTCTCGAAAAAAGTGAAATACCGGATCGGCGTCCGTGCAGAACACACACATTCGATCGGCAACTCGGTCACACTGAACCAGAAACGCGACCGGAATTACCTTAACTTTTTCCCAAGCATTTTCCTGTCGAACCAGCTCGATACGAACAACGTCCTGAACCTGTCGTACAGCCGCCGGATCGACCGGCCGAATTACCAGTCGCTGAACCCTTTCGAGTTTTACCTCGATCCGTACACATTTGCGAAAGGTAACCCGAACCTGAAACCGCAATACACGCATTCGTTTCAAATCGTACACGTATACAAGAATGCCATTAATACGACGCTGGCGTACAGCCGTATCAAGGATATGATCGCGGATGAACTGCCTCAGCAGATCGCATCGGAGAATAAGACTTTTGTAACATCCGATAACCTGGACAACCAGGACAACGTTAGCCTGACGGTCTCCTTCCCGATCCCGGTCACTAAATGGTGGCAGGTACAAGCGAACTTTACGGGCGTGTACAACCATTACAAATCATATTACCTCGAACAACAGCTCGAAATCAAACAGGTATCGTGGAATATGTACGCGAGCAACCAATTTACTCTCGGCAAGGGATGGTCCGCTGAGCTCTCCGGCTGGTATAATAGCAAGCAGTTCTACGGATTGTATAATGCCAAGCCGATGGGGATGATCAATGCAGGGTTGCAGAAAAATATCCTGAACAAGAAAGGAACGATCCGTTTCAATGTGAACGACATTTTCTGGATGAACCGTTTCCGCGGAACGGCCATGTATAAGGATATCGATTTCAGGGTGCGTTCCGAATGGCCTAGCCGCCAGTTCAGACTGACCTTCACCTACAACTTCGGTAACCAGAATGTGAAGGGTGCCCGCCAGCGCAATACCGGCTCCGACGATTTGCAGAAACGCGCAGGCGGCAATTAAAAGTGGAATTCCGGCCGAACGAGGCCAGTGTTCATAAATTAGTTAGGTTTGTTATGCAGAAAATCCATCCCGCGATGTGCGGGATGGATTTCTTTTTTTGCAATAAACCTAAAAAGGAAATGCTTATGCCTGCAATGCGGCAACACCCGGAAGCACTTTGCCTTCCATGTATTCCAGCAATGCGCCGCCGCCGGTCGAAACGTAGCTTACGCGGTCGCCGTAGCCTGCATTGTTGATTGCCGAAGCCGAGTCGCCACCGCCGATGAGCGAGAATGCGTCGTTTTCTTCGGTGACCGCCACCACTGCCTCCGCGATGGCATTGGTGCCTTGGGCGAAGTTAGGGAACTCGAATACGCCCATCGGGCCATTCCAGAGTACGGTTTTGGAGTTTTTGATAATGTCGGAGAAAATTTTCGCCGTTTCAGGACCGATGTCCAGGCCTTCCCATTCGTCGGGGATCTGGCCGGCAGGTACTACTTTGCGTTCCGCGTCGTTCGAGAATTTGTCGGCGATCACGGTGTCCACGGGCAACACGAGGTTAATCCCTTTGGCTTTCGCTTTTTCGATCAGTTCCAGGGTAAGGTCCTGCTTGTCGGCTTCGAGCAGGGACTTGCCGATGCTTCCGCCTTGTGCTTTGGAGAATGTATAAGACATACCGCCGCCGATGATCAGGTTATCCACCTTGTCGAGCAGGCGTTCGATGATCAGGATTTTGTCGGAGATTTTAGCACCGCCCATGATCGCCGTGAACGGTCTTTCCGAATGCTCCAGAAGACGTTCCGCGTTATCCAGCTCTGCTTGCATTACGTAACCGCAAACCTTGTCGGAGAAGAATTTACCAATCACGGCCGTCGAAGCGTGTGCGCGGTGTGCGGTACCAAATGCGTCCATTACCCACACGTCGCCCAGTTTCGAGAGTTTCTCGGCGAACGCTTCGTCACCTTTTTCTTCTTCTTTATAAAAACGCAGGTTTTCGAGCAACAACACTTCTCCCGGCTGCAACGCGGAGGCCAGCTCCGTAGCGCTTGCGCCAATGCAATCGTCGGCAAACTTCACCGTCTTGCCGAGGATCAGCGACAATGGGTTCACCAGGTGTTTCAGGGAGTATTTTTCCGTCGGGCCGTCTTTGGGGCGTCCCAGGTGTGACATTAAAATGACGGAACCGCCGTCATTAAGAATCTTGCTGATTGTAGGAATGGTAGCACGGATACGGGTGTCGTCCGTGATCTCAAATTTTTCATTAAGCGGGACATTGAAATCCACGCGCACCAGGGCTTTTTTCCCTGAAAAATCATAAGAATCTAATGTAGTCATGGGCAGGTAAAATTGTTATCCATAGAGAACAAATGTAAATCAATTTCTTAATTATATACTATGCATTTCAGAAAAGGCGGCATCCATCATAGGCATAATCCTATTTTTACCTTTCATTTTTCTATAAAATAAGTAATTAACCAAATTTTAATACAAATCATCCTGCACTGGCGGCTTGCGGGCCTTTTCGCTGCTCAGCAGGCCATTTTATTGATAATTTTAATATCTTCGAATGGATATTTTTGGTAACTTTATTTCTTCATCAACTTAGAAATTAACCGTTTTGTCTGCCGAATTGCCCGATCCGTTTGCCCAGGAACAGGTGTTTCCCACGGATCTACCGCCGAAGTATTACCTCGATTATTTCAACTACGTGCTCGCCTTCGTACGCAAGCGCTACGCGCACATCCTGCACGAGCGCGAGGTGGTGTTTCTGGACGATTACGAATCGCTTTCGGAGGACGCGCAATGCCTTTTCATCCGTTTCAGCAACCGCCGTAAATCGTTCTTCCGGACCAATGCACTCTCCTATTCCGAAATAGAGGATGTGGCCGCGGTACTCACCGAACTGCTCGACCGCGATTTCATTGAAACCCTTTGCCAAGCGCACGAAACGCGTTTCGCGGAAGTGATAGATCTGTTTACCAAACCTGAACTGCTGGCCGTAACCAGGCTCCTCGCACCGGACATCATGCCGTCGAAAAGCATTAAAAAACCCGATCTCGTCCGCTGGCTGCTCCACGAGTACGACTTTTCCGTGCTATGCGAGGTTATCGGCGAAATAGAACCGGTGGTGAAAGTGTCGTTCGAAGCGGAAGTAATGCTGATGAAATTTCTCTTTTTCGGCAACCGCTATGCCGACATGACCGAATTTGTCGTCCGGGACCTCGGTCACGTGCGGTTCCAGTCGTTCGACGAGCAGTTCCTGTCTATTCAGTTCGACACGCGCAAAGACGCCGACGATACGCTGATGGTGTCGCTCATGAAGGAAACTTTCGACGTGATCAAACACGACCTGCCGCCAGAGGAAATTTTCGACTGGTTCATGAACTGGCAGGTAGCCAGCGGCACGGGGCTCAGCCATAAGGCATTACCTTCGTTCAATACATTTATATTAAAGGTCAGCGCGTGGCTGGAACGGAAGAAAATGCTTTCCCAGGCCCTGACCATCTACCAGCTCACCAACGACGCCCCTGCCCGCGAGCGGCGCGTGCGGCTGCTGTACAATCTCGGCGAAATCGACGAGGCGCTCGCATTGTGCGAGGAAATTTCCGAAAGCCCGCAAAATGCCGACGAGCGCTTTTTCAGTCTTGATTTTTATGAAAAGATCAAAAACAAAAAGGCCCGGACCGTCAAACGGACAACCCGGGCCCTGAAAGCCGCGGAAGCGATCGAAGTGCCGATTTCTTACCGGTTCCGCGTGGAATCCGGTGCATTGACCTATTACCAATCGCAGGGATACAATGCGTTTTTCAGCGAAAACGAGCCCTGGCGCGCCTTGTTCGGGTTGCTGTTTTGGGACATTATTTACGATACGAATGTCCAAACCATCCATAACCCGCTCCAACGCATTCCGTCGGACTTCTTCCTGCCCGATTTCTATTTCAAACGGTCGGAGCTATTGAAGGAACGGCTCGCCGCCGCACATTCACGGGAGATCATCGACGAGCTCGTTACGCAAACATTTACAGACAAATACGGCATTACCAATGTGCTCGTGCCGTGGTATGACGGCGCATTGGAGAAAGTATTGACCTTAACCTCCCTGCTTAGCCCGGAGAAAATCCACAAGATCATGCTCGAAATGGCGCTGAACCTCCGCGAAAACACCCGGGGCTTCCCGGACCTGCTCGTCTGGAACGACCACGATTACGCATTCATCGAGATCAAGTCCCCTACCGACCACCTTTCGTCGCGGCAGCTGCATTGGCAGCATTTCTTCGCCGAGCATGGCGTGCAGAGCCGCATTGTGCGGGTGAACTGGATCAAGGAGGATATTACTCTAATGTAAACTCCGCAGTGACCGGCAAGTGGTCCGAGGCATATTTCTCGTCGATTACCGTTGTGTTGGCGCTTTTGAGCTGGGTGCCCTGCTTGTGCATGATGAAATCGATCGTCTTTTTCGGGACTTCCACGGGAATGGTCGGTTTGCATTCCGTGCACGAGCGCGTGAAGTACTTGTCGAAATACGCAATCACAGGGCTTTCGGGCACGGCATTGAAGTCGCCGGCGAGGATCATCGGCAGTTCTGTTTTACCAAAATGCGCCATAATGGTTTCCGCCTGGTCAATGCGGTTCGGCTCTTTGAGGCCCAAATGCGTGCTGGCGAAAATCAGTTTCCGGTTGTCGGGCAATTTCACGGTCACGGCAGCAATGGTACGGTCTTCTTCTTTCAGTTCCGGGCGGATCGGCAGGGCATATTTCGCCGAATCCACGATCGGAAATCTGGTCAGTACGGCCACGCCATAGTCGCCGCCCTGGTGGTCGATCGCTTTGGAAAAATAGAATTTCATGCCCGTGAGCGCCGCCAGCTGCTGTGCCTGGTTCTTGCCTTTGCCGGAGCGCTCGGTATTTACATCCACCTCCTGTAATGCCACGAAATCGGGTTTGGCGGCATTGATCACCTTCGCGATCGCCTCTACATCGATCTTGTCCCCCGCCGAGGGCGGATTGCAATGGTGGATGTTGTAGGTCATTACTTTGAAACGCTGCCGCCTGGCAGGCTGGTCGGGCGACGTTCCGGCTACTCCGTTGAGCGCCAGCAAGGCCATAAAAGGGAAAAGGAACTTCTTCATCGGTGGTACGAATGATTTAGATTAATAATGCTCCAAAAATAGCTATCATTACACATTCATTAACAATCCCTGCTTCATGAAGCTCCGAAAATTACTGCTCGCCGCGGCCGCATTGACCGGTTTCGGCGTTGCTCATGCGCAAACCAGGCCGGAGGATGTGAAATCGTTCACATTGAACAACGGCATGAAATTCCTCGTCCTGGAAGATCATTCGATCCCCACGGCCAACATGTACCTCTTCTGGAAGGTCGGCTCGCGGAACGAGGTCCACGGCATTACCGGCCTCTCCCACTTCTTCGAACACATGATGTTCAACGGCTCGAAAAACTACGGTCCCAAGCAGTTCGACCGCGTGATGGAAGCCAACGGCGGCTCCAACAACGCCTACACGAACGAAAACGTGACCGTATACACCGACTGGTTCCAGAAAGACGCATTGGAAACGATCTTCAAACTCGAATCGGACCGCATCGGCCATCTTACCATCGACCCAAAAATGGTGGAAAGCGAGCGAGGCGTGGTGCTTTCCGAGCGCAGTACCGGCCTGGAAAACAGTAATTACCACCTGCTGGGCGAGCTGGTGCAATCCGTGGCATTCCAGGAACACCCTTATATGCTTCCGGTGATCGGCTTCGAGTCCGATATCAAAAGCTGGACGCAGAGCGATCTGGAAAATTATTTCAAAACTTACTACTCGCCTAACAATGTGACGGTGGTAGTGGTGGGCGATATCAAATACGATGATGTCAGGAAACTGGCGGATCAATACATGGCCCCGTTGCCCGCACGCGGATTGCCGCCCAAAATCCGTACCGTGGAGCCGCCGCAAAATGGCGAGCGCCGCGTGACGACCTATAAGGACATCACTACGCCGAATATCCTGCTCGTATACCACGTCCCCGAAACTGCCCACGCCGACTATTATGCGCTCGATCTGTTCAGCAGCCTGCTGAGCTCGGGCAATTCTTCGCGGCTCGTGAAATCGCTCGTGATGGACACGACGATCGCTTCCAGCGTCTCTACCAGCCTCGACAATGGTTTCGACCCGACGTTATTTGCCGTTTTCGGTGTGGCGGGCGACAATGTATCGGCGCCCGATCTCGAAAAAGCCATTGAAAAACAGATAGATATGGTCATTCAGAATGGGGTGACGGAGGCGGAGTTGCAGAAAGTGAAGAACCAGAAACTAATGGAGTTCTACCACACGCTGGAAACGATCAATGGAAAAGCAAACAGCCTGGGAACATACGACGTGTTTTTTGGTGATTACAAAAAGATGTTCGAAGCGCCGGATAACTACAAAAAGGTGACTGTGGACGATATTAAGCGCGTGGCCGCCAAATACTTCACCGACCGCAACCGCACCGTGGGATACCTGCTTCCCGAAACTTCGAAATGATCCGCATTCAAATTTGACATTCAGCATGAAAAATATCATCCTTTTGGTACTAGCCTTCTGCTCGCTTTCGGCAATGGCCCAGAATAATTTCAAAGTGCCGCCTTACGAAAAGCTCAAACTCAAAAACGGGCTGACAGTGTACATCATGGAGCAGCACGAGGTGCCGCTGATCAACGTTTCGGCCGTGTTCGATGCCGGTTCTATCAACGACGGCGAGCGGCACGGCCTCGCCAGCCTGACGGCCGACGCATTACTGTTCGGCACGCAGAAATATACCAAAGGGCAGATTGAAGAAATGACCGATTACGTCGGCGCGACGCTTTCAACCTATGCGACCAAGGACAATGCAGGCCTTGCGGCCTCGTTTGCCGTGAAAGACCAGGAAAAGCTTTTCGAACTGATCCAGCAAGTGCTCATACATCCCGTTTTCGACGTGGCGGAATTCGACAAGCACAAGCAGCGCACGCTGCTCGAACTCGCGCAGGCCAAGGAAAGTCCCCGTTCGGTCATAGGCAACTATTATAATGCATTCCTGTTCAACAACTTTCCTTATGCCACGCCCACGACCGGCAGTAAATCGACCGTCGAGAAGATCGATGCAGCGGCGGCAAAAGCATTTTATGAAAGCAACTACACCACCGGAAAAGGGGCGATCTCGATCGTCGGCGATTTCAAGGCGGCAGATATGAAGAAAAAGGTCACCGCATTGTTCGGAGAATGGAAAACGGCGCCGGCCAGAATGGTGAAGCGCGTTGCCCCGAATCTGGAATTCGAAAAAAGCCGCGTCCTGCTCGTCAATAAGGAAGATGCCCGCGAGACGACACTCATGATCGGCGGTAAAGGCATCGATTACAATTCTCCGGATTATGTGCCGGTAGTCGTCATCAACACCATTCTCGGCGGCCGGTTCACGTCGTGGCTCAACGACGCATTGCGCGTCAACTCCGGGCTTACTTACGGCGCAGCGAGCCGTTTTACGCGTTACAAATATGCGGGCACATTCGGGATCAGCACATTTACCAAAAACTCCACCACGTTCCCGGCCATCGATCTGGCGCTGAGCGTGCTCGACAGCCTGCATAAAAACGGCATCAATGAAGAAATCCTCGCATCCGCGAAGGCGTACGTGAAAGGCGATTTCCCACCGGATTACGAGTCGGCCGGCGCATTGGCGCGTTTGCTGACGGATATGTTTATCTATAATTTCGACGAAAGCTTTATCAATACATTCCAAAGCAAGGTCGATGGGCTGACCACCGCACAGGCGAAGGACATTATCGCCACCTATTTTCCGAAAGACAAGCTTCAATTCGTGCTTGTCGGCAAAGCTGCCGAGATTAAGGAGCAGGCCAAAAAGTACGGCGAGCTGAGCGAAAAGCAGATCAAGGCCGACGGGTTTTAGTATATCATTCGCGGGCAATGCTTTTTGCAATACCTATCTAAAACAATCGAGAAAATGACAATGAAAAAACTAATCGGTCTGGGCTGTCTGGCGGCTGCATTGCTGGTAGGCGAGAGCGACCTTTTCGCGCAGGGCAAGGTGTACACCGCTCCCATCGGCTTGCAGGCATATACTTTCCGCGGCAGCTGGGGCAAAGGCATCGAAGCGACGCTCGATACCATCAAATCGCTCGGGGTTACCGAAATGGAAGGCGGCCCCATTGCCGGCATGACCACCGAAGAACTCCGCAAGCAGCTCGACAAACGCGGCATCGCCATGCGCTCGATCGGCGCGGATTACAAAAAACTCAGCGAAAGCACTGCGCAGACAATCAAGGATGCCAAAATCCTCGGCGCGAAATACGTGATGGTCGCCTGGATTCCTCACGAAAAAGGCAACTTCAATCTTGAAACTGCGAAAAAAGCCGTCGCCGATTTCAACAAGGCAGGTAAGGAATTGAAAGAAGCAGGCATTTCGCTCACGTACCACAACCACGGCTACGAGTTTGTACCTTACGAGGACGGCACCCTGTTCGACTACATTGTCAAAAACACCAATCCCGAATACGTCAACTTCGAGATGGACGTTCTCTGGACCGCATTCCCAGGCCAGGACCCGGCTAAGCTGCTTTTGAAATATCCTACCAGATGGAAGCTGATGCACCTTAAAGACCTGAAAAAAGGCGTCAAAGGTGACCTCTCGGGCGGCACGCCTACGACCAACGACGTAGCACTAGGCACCGGCCAGATCGACATTCCCGCCACTTTGAAGGCTGCGAAAAAGGTAGGGATCAAGCATTATTTCATAGAAGACGAAAGCCCTTCGTACCTGAAACAGATTCCTGTGACGATTGCTTATATTAAGAGTATCAAAGAATAAGCCTAACAACTTCTGACAATACATGACAACACCTGACCATGAATGACTTCGTCGTCATTTGTAGTCAGGTGTTGTCATTTGTTGTCAGGAGGTTTCAGGTTACCACCCCGGATTCTGCTTCAAAGTCGGCGTGCGCTGCAATTCGTCCTGCATGATCGGGAATAGGTAATGCCTTGGCGTGACGAACACGCGGCTTTCTACGAAATAGCGCTGCATCCGGTATTTCTTGCCGTCCACCACGATCTTTCCATTCACGTCTTCCACGGGCTTCATACCGTTGATCATCCGCTGCGTTTTCGGATAAGGCCAGTAGGCTTGCGAACGCTGCTCGTTGGTTCCGCCGGCTGCCTGCCATGCCTGCTCGCGGGCAACTTCTTTGGCCGAGCTGGCTTCGAGGTAGAGCCGCGAAGTCCAGATGCGGTTGTTTTCATAAAACAGCTCCACCCTTCTTTCGCGTTTGATGTATTCGTCCATCAATGCCTTGCTGCTCTGTGCTTCCGGTGGAATCGGCGCCATGAAGGAACGCTTTCTCACGTCGTTCAGCATCTGATAAATCTCCGCATTAGGCCCGGCCGACTCGTTCACTGCCTCGGCGTAGATGTAAATGAACTCCGGCAGGCGCCAGATCGGCGGGCCGCTGATGGCAAAACTCTTGTCGCGGTTCCAGGATTCCCGCAGGATTTTGCGCAGAAAATAACCGGTAGTCGAAGAGTTGGAAGCGCCGATCTTATCCGCGCCTGTGGCCGTATTGATCACCTTTCCTTTGAATGTAGAGCCGTGGTAAACAATGTCACGGTAGAAACGCGGGTCTCTCTTCACACTTTCGTAAGGGTTACCGTCGTCGTAGCCGTCGGTTTTGGCTCGGGAACCGTAGACGGGATAACCGTAGCCATTGGCAGCAATGTATTCATATTCATCCACTTGCTCCTGAACGGGCATCTGGCGCGAGCTTCCGCCCCAGCTTGGCGGGTAAATGTCGCCCTGCCAGTTGTTGTCCTTATCCCGCGTTACGAAGAAAACAGCCTCATTCTGAAACGATTGCATATCGTGATACAAATCCCACAAACGGGCGGGCACTTTCGAATTGTTATTATTCACACCCGCGTCATCCCGGAAATCCGCCGCGTCGTGGCCCTGGTAGAGGCTGTACCGCTGGCGTCCGTCGACTTTGAAATCGATCACGGCTTTGGCAGCTTCCTTTGCTTTCACCCAGCGGTCCACATTATAGGTGTATTCGGCCGCGAACTGGCGCGTATCGTTCGGAAAAGTGCCGCCGTTCCACATCGGCGTGGCGGCCATCCACGAAATCATCGCTTTCAGGCCCAGGCAGGCGCCCTTGTCTACCCGACCGAAATCCGCTCCTCCCCAGCTGCCCGGTACCAATGCAAATGCCGAGTCGCAATCCTGCTTGATTTTCGCAGCGATGGTATGGAAAGACTCCTGTTTGAAGTTCATCTGATCCGTAGGCTGGACGGTATTCGTCATGTAAACGACCTCCCCGTACATACGTGCGGCCAGGTAATGGAAGTAGGCGCGCATGAAGTAGGTTTCCCCCAGGCGTTTATCCAGGTCGCCGGCTTGCAGGGGGTTATCCGGCGTCTTGTATTTCCTTACACCTTCCAAAATCACATTGGCCTTACGGATGCGGCTGTACAAATCCCACCAGTATTGCCCGCGGCTGCTGCGGTCGGGCATGGCGTTCGGGTTCCAGTCGCCCGTGTTAAATTTGTTGGTAAGGCTTCCCTCGGCGGTCGATCCTTCGGCCTCGTCCGTCACAGGCGCCGATGAAAAGTGCGAGAAGAATACCAGCGGGCTGTTGGAACCTTTGGCATTGTCGTACAGGTCCGTGATCAGCTGGTTCATTTTGTTGTATCGGGTAAAAACCTGCTCGGCGTCTACCTGATCGTCGGGTTTGCGGTCCAGGAAATCCTGCTGGCAGCCTGAAAGCACTGTGAGGCTTAATGCGACGGTCGTAAATATTTTTCTGCTATTCATAAATGTCAGGTTAAATCAGAATGAAATGTCGACGCCAAAATTCACCACCTTCTGGATCGGGTACCAGTCGCCCGTACCTTCGCGGGTTTCGGGGTCCATATCCACATCTTTGAGCCCATCCCACGTGAGCAGGTTCATACCCTGCACGTAAATGCGGAAATTGTCGATACCGATCTTTTTGATCGTCGTTTTGGGAAGGTTATACCCTACCTCTACCGTTTTCAGACGGATGTATTTCGAATTGTACAAAAACAGGCTGCTGTTACCGTTCTTGTTGTTGCTATGATCGCCGAAATGCAATGCCGGATACGTGGCGGTAGCAGCAGTCTCCGGCGTCCAGCGGTTCAGGTGCATGGGTTTCACTTTACCATATTTGTCCTGGCTAAACAGCGGAAAGTCGTACACCGCAGCGCCCGACAGCTGCACCGAAGCCCGCGACGCACCCTGGAACAAGGCACTGAAATCGAAGTCGCGGAAGCGGCCGCCTACCGGCAAACCAAACATCAGCTCGGGGTTACGCGGGTTACCTACCGCCGTACGGTCGCCCAGGTCGTCGATCTTACCGTCGTTGTTCAAATCCTTGTACAAGACATCCCCCGGCCGCAGCGTACCGAACGACTGGAACCCGCTGCCGTTGTTCATGGCGTTGAGCTGATTAGCCTCCTCCTGGTTGGCAACAAACCGGTCGAAAATGTAGTCGAAATGCTCGTCGATGCGCTTGCCGGTATTGGCTCGTCCCGGTGAAGCATATGGGATTTCATTCATAAAAATGATCTTGTTGCGGGCAAAAGTCATATTCGGGCGAATGAAGTACGTGAAATGCTTGCCCACGCTGCCCGTCCACCCGATCTCGAAGTCGAAGCCTTTGTTGTTGACAATACCCGAGTTGAGGAACGGTGCGTCTTTACCCACGATGTCGGGGAAACCGAGCTTGTTGCCGCCGCCCATATTGGTGATAATGTCGTACCGGTGCTCACGGAAGAGGTCCAGGGTCAATGTGAGGTGTTTCAGGAAGGTAGCGTCGATACCGATATTGGTCTTGCGCGCCTTTTCCCACGTCAGGTTAGGGTTGGCCAGGTCGCCTTCCGAAAGGAAACCGCCCGCTCCCGAGCCGAAGTTGTCGGTCCCGAAATTGTAGTCGCCGTCCCGACGTCCGAAATACTGCAGGTAGATAAAGCGCTTGTCGTCAGGAATTTTATCACTTCCTACCAAACCGAATGAACCGCGGATTTTCAGGTTGTTCAGCCAGCTTTGCGTGTTGGTCATAAACCGCTCCTTCGTCAGCACCCAGCCCGCCGCCACCGACGGGAAGAATCCGTACCGCTTACCTTTCGCGAAGTTTTCAGAGCCATTGTAAGCCGCATTCACTTCGAGCAGATAGCGGTCGTCGTAGCCGTATGTCGCCCGCGCGGTGATGCCCTGGTAGCTGAATGGCACCTGGTTGTTGATGACACGCTTCGACCGGTTGAAAAGTACCATTCCCGTCACGTCGTGCAGCCCGAAGTTGCGCATGTAGTCGAGCTTGGCCTGCAAATAGGCGCGGCTCTCATTGTCGTTGTCGTCATAGCCGTTCCCGATCGTCTGGTCGATATTATACTTGTTCCCCGACTTGTACGCGCCCGTATAATGCCCCGGCGTGCGATAGATGTCGCTGCCGGCTGTCGGTACAAATGTGGCATAACCCGGATACTCGCGGTAACCTTCCGAATAGGTCCCCACCTTCCGATCGATCCAGCCGCCGTCGTTGGCGTCGTAGGAGAACATTCCCTCGATCGACAAGCCTTTTGTAATGAAATTCAGCTTGTGCCCGAGCGAGAACGAACCATTGAGGTAGGTATTCTTCTCATTCAGAAAACCCGTGCGGCTAAGCTCTCCCAGGATGTTGAAACGATAAATCTGGTCGCCGTAAAGCATTCCAAGCGGGTTGTTGGCCTGGAAAACCTTGTTTGCAGGATCGTCGTTAGGCTCAACGACGATCGGCAGGTAGGATGGCTGCGTGTTGGCCAGCTCCACAATACGGGCAGCTGAGGTACCCGGCGCATTGCGATCGGTAATGCGCGCTCCAAGGTCGAGCTTGGCGTAAAAATTGTCCGTAATGTCGATATCGATGTTCGAGCGGAAGTTGTAACGCTTGAAAACGGCCTGCGTGCTGTTCGCCGCCAGATCGGTATGGCGGTAGTTACCATCCTGCTGGAAGTAGTTGGCCAGGACGAAATACCTGGCCCTTAACGATCCACCGCTAATAGACAAACTGTAATCATGCTGCACACCCGGCTTGAATGCGTAATCGAAATAATTCCAATTGTAGCCCAGCCCATCGGAGTTATCGCCCTTCGCCCTCCTGAAATCCGCAATAGCCTGCTCCGAAAACAAATTGAGCGTCGTGGGATCGGCGTCCGGGTTATCGTTTCTTCTGGCCTCGTTATACAGCATCGCATAATCCGCCGAACCGAGGTAAGTAGGGAATTTTACAGGCTTGTTAATACCCACCGATGCTTTGAAATTTACAGTCGCCTTGTCCTGCACCTTCCCGCGTCGTGTGGTGATCAGGATTACACCGTTGGCACCACGCACACCGTAAGGCGCTGTGGCCGAAGCATCTTTCAAAATCGTAAACGTCTCGATTTCCGATGGCGCCAGGTAATCCATGCTCCGTTCCAGACCGTCGATGATGACAATCGGCGCCTTGTTGCCGTAAGTGGCAGCGCCCCGGATGAAAATTTCACTGCGGTCCACACCCGGCTCACCACCGCCAAACTGGTTGGCGAACAACCCGGGCAAACGGCCCGCCAATGCATTGGTAATACTGGCCGTCGGGCTTTGCTTCAAATCTTCGGTCGTAATGGTCGCGATGGAGCCCGTAATGGTCGCCTTACGCTGCGCGCCGTAGCCCACGATCACGATCTCTTCCAGCCCGTTCAGATCTTCTTCCAGCTGAACGCTGAGTGTCGTCTGGGCACCCACCGGCTGTTCTTTTTTGAGATAACCGATAAAAGAGATAACCAGCACATCGCCTGCCTCTGCTTCTACGGTAAATTTCCCCGTGGCATCGGCGGAAGTGCCCTTGTCCGTCCCTTTCACAATCACCGTCGCCCCCGGCAGCGGATTGCCTTTTGCGTCTGAAATGGTCCCGGTTATTTCACGGATTACCACCTCCCGAACTGCGGGCATGGCCGGGAGCTGCACGGGGCCGGCCCCACTGTTCTCTTCCTTTTTGTAAATCGCGATTTGCTTACCTATTACCCTATACGTCAGATCTGTTCCTTTGAGTGCGGCATTCAGGATAGCCGGCACGGTTTCGTTTTTCAGGTTAAGGTTGAGATTAATCTCCTGTTTGCCCGAAAATAGATCATCCCTGTAAAATATGCGGTAACTGGTCTGCTCCTGAATTTGCCTGAACAGCGTGCCCAGATTTCCGTTCCGGATTTTGACATCCATCCTGCTTTTCTGGGAATACCCCGTTGCATGCACGCTCATCATCCCGATCCATAACAGCAGCACTGTCAGTTTCATGATTCTCAGCAGTTTTGATGGGTGCAATTCTCCCAAAGGGCAATACCCTTTCTGGTCAAATTTTTTCATAAATTTGATTCGACTTTTGTGAATACATTAGTTTAAATGATCACTTGCTTGCCGGCAAGTGTGAAGGATCGGGAAACGTTGCCGCGTTTCCCGTTTTTTATGGTTTGATAGTGCTTTCCTCCAATACGTACCTCCTTTCGTTAGGTTGTTGTTTATAAATGAGCCCCGTCGTCAGCGAGAGCGCTTCTAATATGTCGCGGATGTTTTCCTGCAAATCCAGCGTGCCGCCAAACCGCACATCCGCGAGTTTCGGTTGTTTTAGAATAATATCAACCCGGTAATACCGCGACAGCTTTTTCAAAACCTCGGTCAGCGGCGCGCTGTTCAGCACCAGGTAGCCGTCCTTCCACGACACATATTCCTTCACATCCACCTGTTCCGTTTGCAATGTCGCCTGCTGCTGATCGTACACCGCGCGGGTACCCGGCACGATCTTCGTTGTTTTCGAACCAAAAAGCGATTTGGGCTGGGTCGTCAGCTCCACGCTGCCGGTAGCGAGCACAGCTGAGGTATAACTATCGTCCGCATAAGCACTTACATCGAACTCCGTACCGAGCACTTTCACCTCCATGTCACGCGTGTACACGTGGAACGGCACGTCGTCGGAATGCCTGACCGAGAAAAATGCCTGGCCTTCGAGGTACACTTCGCGCCGGCGGTCGTCGAAATGCGAAGGGTATACCAGCTTGGAGCCGGAGTTCAGCCAGATACGCGTGCCGTCCGCGAGCGTGAGCACCGATCGCTTGCCGTAAGGCACGATCAACGTATTGAATTGCTGATCCCCGGCCACCTGCTGGCCTATCGTCGATGAAGAGTCAACCTGAATGAGCGCGCCATTATCCTTATATTCCACGCTCGAATTTTCTTTCTGCAAGCTTACCACACGCTTGTCGGCCAGGATCAGCTGCGTTTCTTTCGGGCCATTCGCACCGCGGGCCGCAAACTCCTGCATCACCCGGGCGGAATCCTTGTAAAACACCAGGTAACCTACCCCGGCCAGCAGCAGCAATGTTACCGATGCGGCGGCTGAAATCCAGAATGTGTTGAACGACCTTTGCTTTTTATGCGAAATGGTCTCTTCGACCTGGTTCCAGAGTACTTCTTTTTCGGAACCGGAAAACTTTTCGTTACGGAGGGTTGTAAACAACAGTTTTGCCCGTTCTCCGGCCGCTCTTTCCTCGTCGGTCAGGTGTTCCGGGTCCGGCTGCTGTTTGTTGCTTTTTCTTTTCATGGAAGCGCTTGTTTGAAATAGAAGAGCAGCGCGACCGGCAGATATAGACTTCTGAAATGATCTTTTTTAATATAAAATAGAAAATATTTTATTACCAGCACAAAATCAGCAGGATAGCTCCGAATTCGAGCTTTCCGCGGAGTTGTTTGAGGGCCCGGTAAATGAAGGTGCGGCAGGTAGGAACGGAAATCTGCATAATCGCTGCGATTTCCTCGTAGTCGAGGTCCTGATGGAAGCGCAGGTAGAGGATCTCCCGCTGGCGGTCGGGCAACAGGTTGATCTCGGCGGCGAGGTGCTGCAATACTTCCCGCTCCTTTTCGTCGGTGATCATTTCCTGCTCGATACCAAAATCGAATGCGTGAATTGCCATATTATCGTCGGAATTCCAGCGGTCGAAGCTCAGCAGCGAGCTTTTCCGGTGTGCGGCGTGCAGCTTCCTGCGGAAGGATTTGAGGAGGTAGAATTTCACATTCACGTCCTGCGCCAGGTTTTTCCGATATGCGTGCAGATCGATGAACAGGTCATGGATACAATCCTTCACCAGGTCACGGTCGGTACTGTACCGCATACCGAATGCGTACAGCACGCCGGCGTACTGGTCGTAGAGCCCGCTGAATGCCTCGGGGTCACCGGAAATGAAGCGCAGCCAGATGTCGTGATCCGGCTCAGAATGTACCATAATGCGATGTTCGATGCATAATTTCCCCAAAACGGGTTTAAAAGTAATGAGTATCTATTAAAGTTATCAAATATCTCCTGTTTCTTCTTTCTATTTTTATACCGGCAAAGCAGCGCATTTTCAAAACTTGCCTGGTGTGCGGATACTATTTACTTTGCATCAAAAAAGCAATCAACATGGAACCAGCACTATTGAATGAAGTCCCGTCGCTCGATTTGGCCGATTTCACATCCGGGGACGCCGGGCGAAAGCAGCAGTTTGTCCAGGACCTGGGCGCCGCATTTACCAATATCGGTTTTGTGGCCATTAAAAACCACGGCCTGAGCGATGCCCTGCGCAACGATCTGTACGAAAGTGTACAGAAATTCTTTTCGCAGCCCGACGAGATCAAAAAAAAGTACGAGTTCCCTGAGCTCTTCGGTCAGCGCGGCTACATTGGCAAGGGCAAAGAAACGGCCAAAGGCTTCAAAGTAGCCGATTTGAAAGAATTTTACCATGTAGGCCAGCCTGAGCCCATCGGCCAGATGCCTTCGAACGTGTTCCCCGACGAGTTTCCCGATTTCAGGAAATATACCCTCGAAGTATACCATACCTTCGAAAATACGGGCAAAACGCTGCTCCGCGCCATTGCCATTTACCTGGACCTGCCGGAAGATTATTTCGACGACAAGGTGAAAAACGGCGACAGCCTGCTCCGCGCATTGCATTATTTCCCTATTCCAAACCCTGAACTCGTACCGGAAGGCGCGGTAAGGGCCGCGGCGCACGGGGATATCAACCTCATTACCCTGCTCATGGGCGCCAGCGCCGAAGGCCTGGAAGTGCTCCGCCGCGATGGCGAGTGGATCGCCATTACCGCACTGCCCGACCAGATCGTCGTGAATGTGGGCGACATGCTCGACCGCCTTACGAACCACAAGCTGAAATCGACCATTCACCGCGTCGTGAACCCGCCGCGCGAGAAAATGGGGACATCGCGGTATTCGATCCCGTTCTTCATGCACCCTCGCGCAGACATGAACCTGACCAGCCTCGAAAGCTGCATTACGCCGGAACAACCCAAACTGTACACCGATATGACAGCCGGCGAGTTTCTCGATGAACGTCTGCGGGAGCTAGGTTTGAAAAAATAAAAGTACCCTCAGCTTGTCCTACCCACCTATCCGTCGTTTCCGTTACATCATTTACCTGATGGACATACTCCTGCTGTCGCTCACGGCATTCGGAGGCCCGCAGGTGCATTTGATGATGATGATCGAACGGCTGGTGCACAAGCGGCGGTATGTCACGGAAGAGGAGCTCCTTGAATTACAGGCGCTCTGCTCGATCCTTCCCGGCCCAAGTTCCACGCAGACCGTCACGGCCATTGGTCTTAAAATCGGCGGGCAGCCGCTCGCCTATCTTACACTGCTGGTATGGTCGCTGCCCGCGATGCTGCTGATGACGCTCGCCGCCATCGGCATCCATTACCTCGAACGGAATGCCATTTCGCTGAATTTCACGCGGTTTGTAGGACCGATGGCCGTGGCGTTCCTCATGTACGGCGCCTCGTCCATTGCCCGGAAAGTGATCCATAACACCCAGGGCTGGACGTTCCTGCTCATTTCCACGATCCTGGCCTACCTCTACCCTTCGCCTTACATGACGCCCGTGCTCATCATATGCGGGGGCGTGGCGGCTTCGCTGAATTTCAAGAAGCACGAAAAGATGGAGAAGGCCGAAATCCGCATCAAATGGCGGCCTATTATCTTCTGGATTTCGGTGCTGATCGCAGCGGCCATAATCGGTAAGATCACCAATTCGCTGCCGGTGCGGCTCTTCGAGAACTTCTACCGGAACGGCAGCCTCGTTTTCGGCGGCGGGCAGGTGCTGATCCCGATCCTTTACAACGAGTTCGTGACGTTCAAGCACTACCTCACCGAGCAGGAATTCCTTGCGGGCATGGCGCTCACGCAGGTGGTGCCGGGGCCGGTGTTTTCCATTGCGACATTCGTCGGGAGCGTTTCGCTGCAATCGGCGGGGTGGTTCGGTCAGTTTGTCGGCGGGTTTGTTGCCACGGCGGGCATATTCCTGCCTGGTACGTTCTTCATATTCTTTGCCTACCCGTTCTGGGACCAGCTGAAACGCTACCGCGGCATCCGCGCCTCATTAGAAGGCATCCACGCCGCGAGCTGCGGGCTTACCATTGCCGCCGCCATTTCCCTCTTTCAACCGATGATGACCGACATACAGCCCGTCATCACGGTGATCGCCACGCTCATCGTCGTTGCATTCGGCAAGGTACCTTCGTATGTGATCATCCTGGCCGGTTTGCTGCTGGGGCTTGTGTTTTGAGGGGTTTTAGCCGGAGAACGGGAAAGGTTGTGTACATTTACTTAGAGTTCTTTCGAAAACTTAATATCAGCGTATATGCTTTTGGAGCTCAATGACAATGTGATCAAAAGTACCGGTCTCTCCGAGCAGGAGTTACGGATCGACCTGGCCGTGCGCCCGTATGAAGACGGTAAAATCACTGTCGGACAAGGCGGTACGATGACGGGATTAGGCCATGTGAAGTTCCAGCATGAGTTGGGCAAACGCAAAATTGCGTCGCATTTTGATGTTGAAGATTTGGAAGCAGATCTGGAAACGCTTGAAAAGCTTGCTATTGCACGTGGTAAGCAGACCAACACTTAAAATCAATTAACGAATACCAGTACCAAGAATAAGTTCCCCAAACCCAATGACCAGACACCACCTTACCTTTCTAACACTCCTTTTCCTAAGCGCATTTACCACAAAAGCCCAGATCAGCACGCCTCCCCGCTTTTTGCATCAGCATAAACAATGGGTGGATTCCGTTTTTGCGACGCTTACGCCCGATGAGCGTATTGCCCAGCTGATCATGGTCGCGGCGGTTTCCGATACCAAACGGGCATTGATCGACCCGAAAACCAGTAACCCGGCGGCCGTCGAGAAGCTGATCCGCGAAAATAAGGTCGGCGGGATCGTGTTTTTCCAGGGCGGGCCCATACCGCAGGCAAGGCTGACCAACTACTACCAATCCATTTCGAAAGTACCGCTCCTCGTGGCAATGGATGCCGAATTCGGCCTCGCAATGCGGATCGACAGCACCGTACGCTATCCTTACCAGATGACATTAGGCGCCATTCAGGGTAACGACGACCTCATTTACGAAATGGGCGCGCAGGTGGCCAGGCAGGCGCGGCGATTGGGTATGCATATCAATTTCGCGCCGGTGGCGGACGTGAACAACAACCCCAACAACCCGGTAATCAGCTTCCGGTCGTTCGGGGAAAACAAATACAAAGTGGCCGAAAAGGCCGTCGCGTACATGCGCGGGATGCAGGATAACGGCCTGCTGACCAGCGCCAAACACTTCCCCGGCCACGGCGACACGGGTACCGACTCGCATTATGACCTGCCATTGATCCCGCATTCCCTGGAACGGATTGATTCACTGGAACTTTACCCTTTCCGGGAGCTGGTGCGAAACGGTTTGAGCGGCATGATGATCGCGCACCTGAGCATCCCGGCATTGGACAAAACGCCGAATTTGCCCTCTACCCTTTCCAAACCGATCGTCACCGATTTGCTTCGGAAACAGCTGGGATTCGGGGGATTGATCTTCTCCGACGCGATGAATATGAAGGGTGTTACCAAGTTTTTCCCCGACGGCAAGGCCGACGCGATGGGCCTCGAAGCCGGAATGGACCTGCTCGAATTCACCGAGGATGTGAACAAATCCATTGCGGAGATCAAAAAAAGCATTGCCGAGGGTAAAATCACGCAAGCGGAGATCGACTACCGCTGCCGGAAAGTACTCGAGGCCAAAGCCTGGGCGGGTTTGAACCAATACAAACCGGTGGACCTCAACCGCCTTTACGAAGACCTGAACCCCAAAGCCGCCGAGCTGACCAACCGTTTGCTCACCGAAAAGGCATTGACAGTACTTAAAAACGACCATAACCTGCTGCCGCTGCGTGCGCTGGATACGTTGAAGATCGCTTCCATTTCACTCGGCGCAGACACGATCACGACTTTCCAGAACACGCTGGGACTTTATACGACGGTCGACCATTTCCAGATCCCGGCGAAGGCAACCGCCGAGCAGATCGAAGCGGTGCGTTCGAAGCTGAATGCATATAACCTGCTGCTGGTCGGCGTGCATTTGGGCAGCATTTCGCCCCGCACCAACTACGGCCTCACCGAGCCGATGAGCAACATTTTGCAGGAGCTCATTGCGACCAAAAAGGCAGTGGTATCCGTGTTCGGCAATCCCTATGCCTTAAATAAAATGCCGAAAACAGACGACGCAAAAGCATTGGTGATGGCCTACCAGCTCACGCCTTACACGCAGGATTTGTCGGCCCAGCTGATTTTCGGGGCTATTCCGGCGCAGGGCAAGCTGCCGGTGACGGTGAATGCGCAGTTTCCGTACAATGCGGGTATCGAAACGCCGGCCATCGGCCGTTTGAAATACACCATTCCCGAAGAACTGGGACTGGATTCGCAGGTCATTACATTCAAAATCGATTCCATTGCCAATGCGGCAGTGACCCAGAAGGCAACGCCAGGCTGCGTCGTGCAGCTGGCGAAGGACGGCAAAGTGTTTTTCCGCAAGGCTTATGGCAAGCATACCTATGAAGGCAATCAGCCTGTCAAAGTGACCGATCTGTACGACCTGGCCTCGGTAACCAAAATCACAGCGTCTACATTGGCATTAATGAGCCTTTGGGATGCGAAAAAGTTTGATCTGGATGCGACAATGAAAGATTACCTGCCCGATTTCGAAGGATCGAACAAAGCGGATCTGCACTGGCGCCGCGTGCTCACGCATAGCGCCCGCCTGAAAGCATTCATCGTGCTCTGGAAAGAAGCGCAGAACGCCGACGGCAGCTGGAAAAAGAAGACGTTCAGCACGAAACAATCGAAGCGCTACCCTACTTCCGTGGTAGGTGACAGCCTGTTCATTTTCAAGAATTATGACAAAACGATTTTCAAAGCTATCCGTAACTCACCGCTGAACGAAAAAGAAGGGTATGTGTACAGCGACCTTTCGTTTATCCTTTATCCGCAGATTGTGAAGCGGCTGAGCGGAGAGAATTTTGAAGATTATGTCAAAAACCATTATTACCACAAGCTTGGCGCGAATACATTGACTTTCAACCCGAAACGCTTTTACAAGCTGGACGAGATCGTGCCTACCGAGCGCGATACTTTCTTCCGCATGACGCAGCTGCACGGCCAGGTACACGACGAAGCCGCGGCGATGCTGGGCGGATTGAGCGGCCACGCGGGGCTTTTCGGAACGTCCAACGACGTGATGAAAGTGTGGCAAATGTATTTGCAGGACGGCTATTACGGCGGTGAGCAACTACTGAGCCAGGACGCTTTGATCGAGTTTACGCGCTACCAGTACCCCGAGGAAGGCAGCCGCCGGGGCATTGGTTTCGACAAGCCGACATTCAAATACACAGGCAATGCACCGCGTTACGCGAGCCCGTCAAGCTTTGGGCATACGGGTTATACGGGCATCATGACGTGGGCCGATCCGGCGTGGGGCCTCAACTACGTGTTCCTTTCGAACCGCGTGTACCCGACCCGCGAGAACAACAAGATTTCGACGCTGAACATCCGGACGTCGATCATGGATGTGGTATACGAGCAGTTATTAAAAAAGTAACCCCGGTTACTCGCACCGAGCCCTGATCTTGCTACCTTTGTAACACTCACGAACAAGGTTATCGCTATGTACTATCGGTTTGACAAAGAAAAAGCTTCCCGGCGGCCCGGCGTTACGCCGTTGAAGGATGCGATCGATCAAATGCTGGATAGGTACAAGCTGCGCAGCCGTTTCGACCAGTCGTACGTGGTGGCGCATTGGGACAAGATCATGGGCTCGGCCATTGCCACCCGCACCAAGAAGGTGTATATCAAAGACGGCATTCTCTTTCTGCAAATCGAATCCGCCCCTCTCCGCAACGAACTTTTCCGCGCCAAAGGCAAGATCATAGAGCTCATCAACCGCGAAATGGGCAGCACGCTCGTGCAGGATGTGATTTTTGTGTAATCGACCATTTCGAAGGAATTTTAATACATTTGTCGGCGCTGCAAAGCGTTGTACTGAAAGCATTTTGAATGAACCCAATCCAATTTCCTGCATTTCTGAAACCCGGTGATCGTATCGGGGTGGTGGCTCCGGCGAGTATTGTGAAGTATGAAGATCTGGTGGCCGGGATAAGGCTTTTTACAGCGCAATGGGGCCTGGAAGTGGTTGAAGGAACAACGCTTCGAAGTGCTTACAACCAGTTTTCTGCAACGGACGAAGACCGCCTGAACGATGTGCAGCAGATGCTGGACGATCATTCTGTTAAAGCGATCATCGCGGCACGCGGCGGGTATGGATGCTCCCGGATTGTAGATGGGCTGAATTTTGACCAATTCCTCGAAAATCCGAAATGGATCGTCGGTTTCAGCGACCTGACGGCCTTCCTTTCCAGAACTTATCAGCTGGGTTTCGCCAGTATCCACGCGCCGATGGCTAAAACCATCACGTGTGTAGGCGCGGAAACCGCAGCCGAATCTTTGCGGCAAATGCTTTTTGGCGAAATGCCCGAATATGCCGTGGCAGGCCATGCCTTGAACCGCCACGGGCAGGCGACCGCCCAAGTCGTGGGCGGCAACCTCTGTCTGCTGGCCCATATGATAGGCTCGGCGACGGATATCGATACGGACGGAAAGATCCTTTTCATCGAAGACATCAACGAATACCTCTATAACCTCGACCGTATGATGATCCAGCTGAAACGGTCGGGCAAGCTTTCGCGGCTGGCGGGGCTGGTCGTCGGGCAGTTTACCGATATGAAGGACAACAACAGCCCGACATTCGGTAAGGATTCCGACGAGATCATTGCGGAACATGTCGCAGAGTTCAACTACCCGGTTTGTTTCAATTTCCCCGTAGGCCATGTGGGCGACAACCGCGCGATGGGCGTGGGCATGCCGGCCGCGTTCAGCGTTTCCGAAAACGGGGCGCGTTTACAATTTCTACCAGTTTCGACAGCGGTATAGCCGACAGATATGACGAATTTCAAAGATAAGGTGGTCTGGATTACCGGCGCATCGTCCGGCATCGGCGAGGCGTTGACGATGGCTTTTGCCCGCGAGGGTGCGAAGCTCGTGCTGACGGCCCGGCGCCGCGAAGAGTTGGAAAGGGTAAAACAGCAAACGGCATTACCCGCCCGCGATGTGCTTATACTCCCGATGGACGTTACGCAGTTCGACCAGGCAAAACCCGCCACCGACGAGGTGATCGCGCATTTCGGGCGTATCGATATCATGGTGCACAATGCCGGCGTGAGCCAGCGCTCATACATCAACGACACCGACCTGGAAGTGTACCAAAGCCTGATGAATGTAAATTTTTTCAGCACCGTGGCGCTTACCAAGGCCGTTTTGCCGCATATGATCGCCCGGCAATCGGGGCATTTCATTGTAATGAGCAGTGTCGCCGGGAAAATCGGGACGATTATGCGCTCGGGCTATAATGCCGCCAAACACGCATTGCAGGGCTTTTACGACTCGCTGCGGGCGGAAGGTTACCGGCACAATATCAAGGTCACTACCATTTGCCCTGGTTACAT
The DNA here is from genome assembly GCF_000382205.1 of Dyadobacter beijingensis DSM 21582. GTDB lineage: Bacteria > Bacteroidota > Bacteroidia > Cytophagales > Spirosomataceae > Dyadobacter > Dyadobacter beijingensis. The sequence goes on along the minus strand of NZ_KB907786.1, from coordinate 696,079 downwards.
CCGCACCAATATTTCCCTGAATGCATTGAATGCTGCGGGTGACAAGTTTGGCAAAATGGATAGCAACCAGGCGCAGGGCATTCCAGCCGATGTGTGCGCAGAGAAAATCCTGAATGCAGTCAGGAATGATAAAAAAGAAATTTACATCGGGGGCTTCAAGGAAGTGGCAGCCATTTACCTCAAAAGGTTCTTCCCGAACCTGCTGTTTGACCAGGTCAGGAAGAACGTTCCGGAGTAGCCGCAATGGCCTGCTATCTGGCTTTCGCCTTACTTTTTTCGAGGTAATCCGTTGCGAGGCGGGCGATCGAACGCACACCGAGCACGAGGCTGCCCTCATCTACATAAAAATCAGGCGTGTGGTGCGGCGCTGCCTCGGCGACACTTTTCCCTTTTGGCATACCGCCCAGAAAGAAGAAGAAACCCGGTACCTTCTGCTGGTAATACGAGAAATCTTCCGCACCGGTCTTGGCCGGGATCACATTCACATTCTCCTTTCCCGCCACATTTTCCAGCGTCCCGATCATTTTGGCCGTCAACGCCTCGTCGTTATAGGTAACGGGGTACATAATGTCTATATCAACCGTCGCGGTAGCCCCGGCGCTTTCCGCAATGTGACTTGAAATATCCTTGATACGCTTGTGCACATACGTATGCATGCCCTCGTCGAACGTGCGGATGGTACCGATCATTTTCACGGATTCGGGGATGATGTTCTGCCTTACGCCTCCATGAATGGCGCCGATCGTCACCACCGCGGGCGCCTGCGTGAGGTTCAGATTGCGGCTTACGATCGTTTGTAATGCATTCACGATCTGCGACGACGTCACGATCGGGTCCACGCCCGACCACGGATACGCGCCGTGCGTCTGTTTTCCCTTTACATCGATACTGAAAAAATCCACCGCCGCCATCGTCGCTCCGGGGCGGTAGGCGATCTTGCCGACTTCAATCTGGGAATCGATATGCAGGCCAAAAACTGCTTCCACTTTCGGATTTTCCAGCACGCCTTCCTTCACCATCAGCTCCGCTCCCCCTTCCTCGCCTTGCGGGGCGCCTTCTTCGGCAGGCTGGAAAATGAATTTGATCGTCCCCGGCAGGTCGTTTTTCATCGGCGCCAGCACCTCGGCGACGCCCATCAGGATCGCGACGTGCGTATCGTGCCCGCAGGCATGCATGACGCCCGTGTTCTGGCCATTGTATTCCGTAGTCACCTTCGATTTGAATGGCACATCCACCCGCTCGGTCACCGGCAAGCCGTCCATATCGGCCCGTAATGCTACTACCGGGCCTGGTTTCCCTCCTTTCAGAATCCCGACGACGCCGGTATGCGCCACGCCGGTTTGTACCTCAATGCCGAGTTGCTTCAAATGGCTGGCGACCTTTTCGGCAGTTTTGAACTCGCGGTTGCCGAGCTCCGGGTTCTGGTGAAAATCGCGGCGCCACTCCACAAGCTTCTTTTCCAGAGCCGGCGCCTTCTGGTCGATCGACTTCGCGAGCGGGGATTGCGCGATGGCCATTGGTGTGCAAAGGCCGGTTAGTAATGCAGCTGCGGAAACACGGAGCAGGTTATTGGCAATGCTTTTCGTAAAAGGAGTTTTCATTTTCTACTGTTGTAATAAAAGGATCAGGTTTTTCAAGATCGGAAAGATATTCTACAATAAAAAGGCCCTACCCACTAGGGGTAAGGCCTTGACGCTGGGATGGACCGTGTATTAATGTTCGTCTTCGAGGAAACCTGTCCGGCGGTAACCTGCGTATTCGTATATTTCACCCGGCACGGCTTTGAACTCGAATTTTACATAAATCGAGTCTGTTTTGTTGCCTCCGGTGGACGTAGCGCCGCCTTTCAGGATCTTACCTTCGAGGATCGACACTGCGCTTTCTCCTGCATTCATGTTCGGCAGGTCGGGTGTTGCATTGAACGTCATACCACCCAGGGTTACCTTCGAAATCACCTTGATCGGAGGATACTCGTAGGGTGTCAGCAATCCGTGGTCGTCTACAATGAGGTCTGTCTCATTGTTTTCGGCCGTATTGGCGGTGGTGATCAGGTGGTAGCCGATCCCCTGGTCCTCGCCACCCGAGTAGAGCTGTACGTACCATTCGCCGCACATCGCTTTCAGCTTTGTACCTTCAATGGCAGGCTCGTCGCCAAGGTCGCAGGATGCCAGTGCGAACACCAATAATATCAGAGAATACTTTATATATTTCATAACGTCAATTTTATTGTTTTTCAAAAGTACGAAGCGCTGTACCGTAGCCTGGGTTGATCACGACCCAGCTGTAAGAAACCCCTTCCTTGATGGTCGCATTGGTACATTCAAATGCGTTACCGGGGGTCAGCTGGTAAGGAACGCCGAGTTTGCCTTTATCGTAATAATAAAAGAAAACGGCGTCGCCCGGCGCCGGAACGGCCACACCGCCGACGTTATCGGCTTTGTACAGGTTCCCGCTCACTTTCGTCACTTTCGATACGCCCAATGCACCTGCATTCCGCTTGTAGCTTCCGGTGATGTCCGTCGTCGCGGCGGCTGATATTACCCCTACGTAGCGGTATTCGGTGGACGAGTAGCCGTCCTTGTTTACCGCGTCGTACTGGATGACATACACGCCCGGCGTTTTGGTGTCCACCGTGCCGCTCACTTTCACCGTAATATCGGCTTCGCCTTCCTTGGCGGTTGCGCCCGGATCGGTGAATGTACCTCCCACTGCCACCTGGTTCCACTGCTCACCTTTCAATGTGATGACGGGATAGTAGGTAATCGTGGAGATTCCTTCCGTGACCTTATCTTCTTCGCACGAGAATGTGGCAAACAAGGTCAGGGCTATCATTATCAGTTTTATTCCTCTTTTCATAATTTCTGTTATCAATGACCTTTGTTTATTTCATCCACCAAACCTTGGCGGTAACAGGCACTGCGGCAGGCGTGTTGGGGTTCACGTCGCGGGATGCAGCTACATAAGGTACGCGTTTCGGCAGCGCCCGGCCTTGTGTCACGGCGGTTACGGACGATGTCCATTGGCCCGGCACATATTTGGCATCGGTAACGGCCACAGGCGAAGCTTCCGGATACCCGGTTCGCGCCTGATCCCAGAAGGATTCGTACCCCTGACGGAACATCGCCACCCATTTCTGATAGATGATCGCTTTGACTTTGGCTTCTACGGTTCCGGCAGTCGGATATGCATAAACGCCTCCGGCAGCGATTTTCTTGGCATCGAATACGATGTTGAATTTCGCGTAGGCTTCCGCAACCGCTTTGTCGTAAAACTCCTTCGCTTTGGCGTCATTGCCGGTACGCAGGTAGGCTTCGGCGAGCAGGAAGTGTACTTCGTCGATACTGAAAAAATAGAAAGGATCCGTTGCGGTCATTTTCGCCACGCTCGGTGTGGCGGGGGCCACGGTGCTGTTGTAGTCACCCTGCGCGAGGCCGGCCTGGCCGGTTGCCCCCGGCGTGAAATAGGCGGCAAGCCTGGCATCGTCGCCGTTTGCCTGCAGATAACTCTGCAAGGTGCGGCTCAAACGGAGGTTTGTTCCGGTATTCAGCTGGCGAACGTTCGTTTCGTACAAAGGATTACTGCGGTTGGGCTCGTCCACGAACTTGGTCACGGCTGCATCGTCGTCGAGGAATGCCGTGTTGGCATCCAGCATCGCCTTAATCGCCGCGATCGCCTGGGCTGAATTGGCACTGGCCGTCTGGCGCAGGTACATTTTCAGTTTCAGCGTGTTCACGAAGCGTTTCCACTGATCTATCTGGCTTGCAGCGCTCAGACCGCCGTAAACGAGGTCGGAAGCGACGGCGGTAGATTTGCCGTTGTTAAAGTCGAGCGCCAGGGCGGCATCGAGTCTTTTCAGCAATTCGGCGTAAACGGCCGGGCCATCGTCGTACTTAGGGGCTTTGTTCGATTCCACCTGCAATGCCTCGCTCAGCGGGATTTTGTCGAAAAAGTCGGCCAGCATCTGGAAACCGTAGCTTTGCACGGCTACCGCCTGCAACACCATATTGTTGTTGCCTATCGTGGTCGCCTTGTTTTTTACGTCCTCGAAGTCGTTCAGACCGCCCGCGTACAATTCTGTCCACGCGATATTGTAGTCTGATGGATTGAGGTCGTACGAATCGATGTTGCGGTATTGCGAGCTGGCATTGGATTGTGTCCAGTGCTGCGACCAAAGGCCGCCGATGATCGCAAAATCACCTCCCACGGCACCTACGACGGATGCCTGTGCAGCCGGCAACACAAACTCCGGCGACACGTTGGTCGGGTTGTTCGGGTCTTCGTTTACATCGAGCCAATCGTTACAAGAGCCTAGTGAAAGTGCTGCGAACAGCAAGACACTATTTTTTATAAAACCTTTCATTTGAAGCCTGATTAGAATGATAAATTTAACTGAACACCATACGTTGCAGTAGAAGGACCGGCAGCGAATTCACCGTAAAGGTTTTTCAGGCTGGTTCCGAACGTATTGGCTTCGGGATCTACGACGTGGTTGGCTTTCGGTGTCCACAATACCAGGTTACGACCGAAAACACCCAGGGACGCACCTCTTACCGGCAGCTTTTCAAGCGCCTTTTTAGGGATCGAATAGGTCAGCGACACGTTTCTGAGTTTAAAGAATGTCTTCGGCAGTACGTGGTTGTATTCGTTGGCCGAAGTGGCGCCGCCGTAATAGGTGAACACGTCCGCGCGCGATACCGGCGTGGTGTTGGTCACATAGGAATCTCCTTCTTTCACAACAGAACCCGGCACTACAAATGGCTCACGGTCATTGTATTGAGACATATAGGCATTACCGTTGAAGTAATTCAGGCGGGCGGTATACGAGTAGAACACGCCGCCGTTACGGTAGTCACCATTCACGCTGAATTTGAAGCCTTTGTAATCGAGGTAAGTAGCGATACCCAATGTATAGTTCGGGTTGATCGATCCGCGGTAGGTTTCTTCGGAACTTACGAGCGGCAGACCGTTCGTCGGGTTCACGATGATGTTTCCGCTTGGATCGCGCTGTACGTCGGGCGAGTAAATCGCGCCCAGCGGCTTGCCTACCACGGCGCGCAGCTTCACATTGTAGCTGCTGTTCAGGAGAATGTTCCCTGAACCACCATCGAGGCCAAGCGATTCCACCTCGTTCCAGATTTTATTGTAGTTCACTGTCACACCCCATTCCAGTTTATCGGTACGGACGGGGATCAGGTTCAATGCCAGTTCCACCCCTTTGTTGCGCACGCTACCGAGGTTAACCGTCTGCGTGGTGGCGCCGGTAGCAGGTTCGAGGTTCAGGCTGATGATCTGGTTTTTGGTCAGCTTGTTATAGTAGCTCAGGTCGAGGCCGATGCGGCGTCCGAAGAAACCGAGTTCAAGACCTCCCTCGTATTCTGTCGAAATTTCCGGTTTCAGGTTCTGGTTTCCGAGGTTGTTGGAAACTTCGTAGGCATTCAGACCGCCGAATGGGAAGTTGATGTTACCGAAGCCGCCTGCACGGATCGAACCGGGTACATATACCGAATACACCTGATAAGGATCGGCGTCGTTACCCGCTGATGCCGCCGCGAAACGCACTTTCACGAAAGGAATCTCAGCCGGCAATTTGAATACGTCCGACAATACGGCGCTGATGCTTGCGCTGGGATAGAAATAGGAGTTTTTGCCTTTTGGCAGCGTACTCGTCCAGTCGTTACGTGCACCTACGGTGAGGTACAACCAGTTATCGAACCCAAATGTAGCCTGGCCGTAAATACCTACAAGACGACGTTTCGTCGTAGTCGCGAAGGTCGTTGGCGTTACAGAGCTATTCGACAGGTTGTAAAATCCGGGAAGGTCGAGGTTCGTCACTTTCGAGAAGTGGGTCTGGCCTGTTCTCTCGTTGAGGTTATGTCCAAGGAATGCCTGCACATCGAAGCGTGATCCGAAGTTGTGTTTGAAATTCAGGATCAGGTCGCTGTTGAACTGGCGGTTTTGCCTGGCCAGCTGCGATACGCCGCCGAAAACGTCGTTAGCGGTGCTGTTAGGCGCGCTGTCTGCGATTTTACCGACATTACCCCAGTCTTTCTGGAATGCATCGGAGTAGTCGCCACCGACCCGGAATTTCACATCGAGGTCTTTCAGCAATTGGTAGCCGAACTCGATGTTACCGAAAATACGGTCTTCGTCGTAGTTGTTGCCCTGGTTGTACAGCGTCCAGTAGGGGTTCTGCGCATATGGCGTAAAATAGTTATCCAATGTCATGAACTTGTAATACGGGCTGCTGGGGTCCAGCAATGCTTTTGAATCCACGATAGAATGGTCGCGCGGGATCTGGATGATCTCCTGCCATACCACCTTGCCACCGCCTGCATCGTCGCCCTGGCCGGTTGCTACCGCTTTCTGGTTTTTGTGAACATAGTTGATGTTCGAGTTCACGGAGAATTTATCCAGCTTCAAACCGCCGTTCAGGCTCAATGTGTTACGCTTGTAAGAGTCGGCATTGGTAGGTACTACCCCATCCGCGGTCGCATTGGAATAGGCCACGCGGTAGTTGGCCGTTTCCGTACCACCCGATACCGCGATGCTGTTGTTCCATTCATACCCTTTGTCGAAGAAGTCTTTCAGGTTGTCTTCCTGTGCGGAGAATGGTTTCAGCATTTGCGAATTATCGACCACATTACCCCACAGGCGCGTCTTGCCGTCGAGCCTCGGTCCCCATGAACCGTTTTCAATGCGATCGAACAATCCGCTCCATCCTTGTCCGTAGTTGTTTTGCAAATGCGGAACGCGCAGGACCTGAGATCTTGCGAACGACGACGAAACATCTACCTGGGTTTTACCCGACTTCCCTCTCTTGGTGGTGATCAGGATCGCACCGTTGGCTGCGCGGCTACCGTACAATGCGGATGCCGAAATACCTTTCAGTACGGTAATGCTTTCGATCTCGTTAGGGTTGATATCGTTCATCTGGTTACCGAAGTCCATCGAACGGTTAAAGTCGTCGTTGCTGTTTTGCGCGTTGGTTGATGAAGTGTTACCCCGGTTGTTCATCGGCACGCCGTCGATGACGAACAGCGGCTGGTTGTTACCGGTCACGGAGTTGAAACCGCGGATGTTCAGGACGGTCGACGCTCCCGGCGCACCCGATGCGGTATTGACAGAAAGACCGGGCACGCGTGCGTTGAGCGCATCGAGCGGGCTGGTATTCCTGGCTTCCGTGATCGAGGTATTGGAAATGGTGGCGGTACTGTACCCGAGCGACTTGCGTTCCCGCGAGATACCGAGTGCGGTCACGACCACCTCGCCGAGCTGCTGGGCATCGGCCGCCAGCGTCACATTGATGGTCGATTTCGAACCGACCACGACGTTCTGGCTCACGTAACCCACGAACGAGAACACGAGGGTTCCGGAAGAGGGGGCTGAAATGGTGTACTTGCCGTCGATATCGGTGGTGATACCTCTGGTTGTACCTTTCAGGGCGATATTCACACCGGGAAGTACGCTGCCGTCGTCGGCGGTAACGGTTCCCGATACTTGTTTATCCTGGGCAAACGCCTGCCATCCAGGAATCAATAAGCACCCTAAGAATAGAATCAGTAGAGTCTTTCTCATACAAAGGATTTAAAGTTTGTTTAAATAGACAATTAAATGCGTCGGTTACAAAACTAAGTGTTGTTTAAATCAATTACAACGGCCTGTCAATCAATGCCCAGAAGATAATTTGGCACAACTGCAATTCCATTGCCAGATTGTTAGCCGGATACCTGAAAACACATGTATAAACGTATTTGTTAGAACTTGATACTTTCCCCTGCAATTACCGCCAAAATTGCAATCCTTCCCTCCTTTCCTTAGATGATTTTCAAACAATTCAAACATTTACTAAATGCAGCCGACTCAGAAAAGGGCAGTTTTTTAGCGACAAAATACCCGGTTATGGTCGTAAAAAAATTTACGTCAAGCTACAAACAATATTGGAAAAATACAAATAAATATTTAAAATAACTGCATATGCCGGATCTGGCATCCGCCGCACGACCGGCGCCGTATTTAATTTAGATTCATTCTCAAAAAATGCTGCGTATACAGATACCGTCGCATTACCGCCAACTTTTGCACAGCTTGTCGCCTTTGCCCTTTATTTATGCAAAAACCTCAAAAAAAGGGGTATATCGTTAACATTTAGACAAAATCGACGGCATTTTCGAAAATTTCACATATTTGAAAAAATTGCAAAAAAATGTCACTTATACGTAGAAAATTCGCCCAATAAGCGGGTCATGCCAAACTAAATTTTGAAATTTCGCAATGAAAAGGTTGTAATGGTTAAACTAATAGTTATTTTTGCAACATTATGTTTACATAACAAACCTAACTTTATTAATTCATTTATGAGGAAGACTTTATTCTCCTTCATGGGGTGTTTGCTGCTATTGCTCACGCAGCTTCACGCTCAGGATCTCGCAGTGACTGGTAAGGTCACAGCCGAGGACGGCTCGACTCTTCCGGGCGTCAACATTTCTTTGAAAGGTACTACTCGCGGTACCACCACCGACACCGAGGGCAAATACCAGATCTCCTCCTCGACGGGGTCGACGCTCGTATTCAGTTTTATCGGTTTTCAAACACAGGAAGTGGTTGTCGGAAACCAGTCAGTCATCAACGTATCGCTAAAAAACGATGTAAGCCAGCTTCAGGAGGTGGTTGTTACCGCCCTTGGACAAGAGCGTAAAAGAAATGAGCTCGTGTACGCAGCCCAGCAGATCAACAACGAACAGATCGTGCAGGCTCGTAACCCGAACGTAATGAACGCCCTCGCCGGTAAAATCGCAGGTTTGGATATCAAGACCAACAACAACATGGGTGGTTCGACGAGCGCCATCATCCGCGGTTATAAATCCATCACCGGTAACAACCAGGCTTTGTGGGTAATCGACGGGGTACCTGTTACCAACGCGAACAACAACTCATCCGACCAGCAGACAGGCCGTGCCGGTACCGACTACGGTAATGCCGCTTCGGATATCAACCCGGACAACATCGCTTCCATCAACGTACTGAAAGGTGCTGCCGCAACCGCATTGTACGGTTCACGCGCATCCAACGGTGTGATTTTGGTCACCACCAAGCAAGGTCGTAAAAACAGCTTCGACGTAACCGTGAACAGCGGCGTTACCTGGGGCAAAATCGACAAAAGCACTTACGTAAAATACCAGAAAGAATACGGCGCAGGCTACGGCGGCGACGGGGCGAAAGACCAGTTCTACCGTGGTAACCTCGGTTCAGGAGAAGGCGATATCGCCGTTTTTGATGCCGATGCATCTTTCGGAGCGAAATTCGATCCAAGCAGAATGGTGTACCAATGGGATGCATTGGACCCGTCTTCACCTACTTTCGGCAAAATGACCCCGTGGGTTGCTGCGAAAAACGGTCCGGACGCATTCTTCGAAACGGCTGTAACCTCTAACCAAAGCATCAGCATCCTCGGTGGCGGCGAAAACACGACATTCAAAGTGGGTTATACCCGCAGCGACGAGAAAGGTGTGCTCCCGAACAGCAAGCTTGGCAAAAACCTCTTCAACTTCTCGGCTTCTTTCGACCTGACCAAGAAACTGACGATCTCTGCCAACGCGAACTACTCGCAGGTGAAAGGCTTGGGCCGCTACGGAACAGGTTACGACGGCAAAAACCCTAACCAGCAGTTCAGACAGTGGTTCCAGACCAACGTGGACCTTTTGGACCAAAAAGCAGCTTATTTCAGAAACCGCCAGGATGTAACCTGGAACTGGGGTGATCCTACCGCGCCATTCGACGATAACGGCCCGATCTACTCTGAAAACCCATACTTCTCACGTTACGAGAACTTCTCGAACGACACGCGCGACAACTTCTTCGGCTACGCTGCGGCAGTTTACAAAATCGCTCCGTGGGTTGACCTGACCACCCGTTTCGCTTACAACGGCACGCAGGATATGCAGGAAGAGCGCATTGCATTCGGCAGCTCCGATCCGGCACAATACAAACGCTACAACAGAGGTTTCAACGAGACTAACCTCGACGTGATCTTCAATTTCCGCAAAGCCATTACCAAAGACATCAACTTCTCCGGTTTGGCGGGTGGAAGCATGCGCCGCTCGAATGAAAATTCGATCCGCGCACAAACCAACGGCGGTATGGTCGTTCCGGGCCTTTTCTCGCTCTCGAACTCGGCCAACCCGATCGAATCACCTACTGAAACTTACAGAAGAATCGGTGTGGACGGTATCTATGCACAGGCTTCCTTTGGTTACAAAGACCTCGTGAACCTGGATTTGACCGGCCGTCGCGACAGATCAACAACGCTCAGCAAAGGCAACAACACGTACTTCTACCCTGCGATCGGTGCGAACTTCAACCTTTCGAACCTGGAAGGCATGAAGAGAATGAGCTGGCTGACCATGGCGAAACTGAGCGCCAACTACGCAGAAGTAGGTAACGACGCACCCTGGGGTAGCACCGCGGATGTTTACGACAAGCCTACCGGCCTTGGAAGCATTCCTTACTTCACGCTGAGAAATACCAAAAACAACCCGGACCTGAAACCGGAAAGAACGAAAAACTACGAATTCGGTTTGGAATCAGCATTCCTGAACGATCGCGTAGGTTTCAACTTCACTTACTACCGCTCGCAAACACTCGACCAGATCCTTCCGGTATCGATCACCGCTGCAACCGGTTACGCATTCCGTTATGTAAACTCGGGTGAAGTACAGAACAAGGGTATCGAGATCTCCGCTTACGTAACGCCGATCAAGGTTCAGGATTTCTCATGGACATTGAACCTGAACTTCTCAAGAAACCGTAACAAGGTGATCAGCCTGTACGGAGAAGGTGCACAGGAAGTAACCAACGTTACCATCGCTTCATTGCAGGGTGGCGTTTCCATCAACGCGGCAAAAGGCCAGCCTTTCGGTATCATCCGCGGTACAGACTTCGTATATCATGAAGGAACAGGTCAGAAAGTGGTAAGAACCAACGGTTTGTACCAGGCGACTTCTGCTTCCGACAAGATCATCGGTAACCCTAACCCGGACTGGATCGCAGGTTTGAGCAACACATTGAGATACAAAACACTCTCACTGAGCTTCCTGCTCGATGTACGTCACGGCGGCGATATCTGGTCACTCGACCAATGGTATGGCGAAGGAACCGGTCTGTACCCGATCACAGCCGGCCTGAACGAGCAGGGTAAGCCTAAGCGCTCTCCGGTTGCTGACGGTGGTGGTGTATTGTTTCCGGGCGTACAAGCCGACGGAACGCCTAACACGATCCGCGCTGCAAACGTGGACGGAAACGGGGCTACCGCCTACGGTTACCCAGGCAACCCGCCAAGAGCCATGTACATCTACGACGCGAGCTACATCAAGCTGAGAGAAGTAGCGCTTACCTACGCGCTTCCGCAGGCGATCGTAAGCAAACTGCGCGCATTCAAAGAAATCGACATTTCGGTAATCGGTCGTAACCTTTGGATCATTCACAAAAACATGGAGTTCCAGGATCCCGAAGAAGGCCTGGGCTCAGGCTTGCTGAATGGCGCGGGCGGATACCAAAGCGGTGCTTACCCGGCTGTAAGAAACTATGGTTTCAATGTTAAATTCCGTTTCTAAGCAATATGAAAAAATTAATCGTTCTTTTCCTCCCGTTCCTGCTGCTGACGTCCTGCGTCGACAGTCTGGACGACTATAATGTGGATACCAAGCGCCCGTCGACGGTACCACCAGTTACTTTATTTTCGAATGCATTGAAAGGCCTGGCCGATACGCTCACCACGCCGAACGTAAACGTGAACAACTACCGGTTGTACACGCAGCAATGGACAACCACTACTTACCTGGATGAGCCTCGTTACAACGTGACGGCCCGTATCATCCCGGAATCGTTCTGGCGCGGATTGTACAAGGGCGTAATCTCCGATTTGAACGAGTCGAGAAGGCTGATCAACGCGGATGCGCTTTTGACACAGGCGACGAAGGATGTGCAATTGGCACAGATCGAAGTCGTAGAAGTAATGACCTGGGCTGCCCTTGTAAATACTTTCGGTAACATTCCTTACTCGGAAGCATTGAACCCTGAAAACCCGCTGCCTAAATACGACGACGCAAAAACGGTTTACGACGCGCTCCTCGCCCGCCTCGACGCGGCACTTCCTAAACTGGAAGCAAAAGGAACGGCATTCGGTGCGGGTGACCTGCTTTACAAAGGCAATATCGCGCAATGGGTGAAATTCGCTAACTCGCTGAAACTGAAAATGGCGATGATCATCGCCGACAGCGATGTAGAAAAAGCGAAGAAAATGGTAGCGGAAGCAGCTCCGAAAGTGTTCACCAGCAATGCGGACAAAGCGGCTTTCCCATTCATTTCCACACCGCCTAACTACAACCCGATCGCACAAAACCTGAACTCGCTGTACACCAGCCGTCAGGATTTCATCCCGTCGGCAACGATCGTGAACCCGATGAACGACCTGAACGACCCGAGAAGACCTTTCTTCTTCACAACGATCGGCGGTAAATACGTGGGTGGCCAGTACGGCTTCCTGAACACCTACTCTGCATTCTCCCACGTGAGCGACAAGATCATCGATCCTGCGTTCGAAGGGTTGCTGCTAGACTATTCGGAAGTAGAATTCCTGTTGGCAGAAGCTGTTGAAAGAGGTTTCATCACCGGTTCAGCTGCGGATCACTACAACAAGGCCGTAACAGCATCCATCACTTACTGGGGCGGAACGGCAGCAGAAGCAACCGCTTACCTGGCTCAGCCAAAAGTGGCTTACGCAACTGCAGGTGCCAACTGGAAAGAAAAAATCGGCTTCCAGAAATGGATCGCCCTTTATAACAGAGGCTGGGAATCGTGGGTTGAATGGAGAAGACTCGACTATCCGAAACTTTCCCCTCCATCAGGCGGAAACGTTCCGGCCGGTCTGGCGATCCCTGTACGTATGATCTACCCGATCATCGAGCAAACCCTGAACGGTGCCAACCGCGAAGCAGCGGCCGGCGCCATCGGCGGTGACCTTGCTACGACCAAATTGTGGTGGGATAAATTCTAAGACCAGCATTGGTTGAACAATAAAGGCGGGCCTCGGTCCGCCTTTATTGTTTTACACCCACTACAAATCCCGGACGTGTAGTATACCGATTAAAAACCCATTCCCGCCGCAGGCTGAAAAAATACGATTGAAACCCGATCGATACTTGTAATTCGGAGTCACAAAGGTTTTCGAAAACCCTTCACCTAACTAACCTGACTTTGGATGAAATCACTACTACTCTTGATCGGGGCCGGCATTCTTGTTTTGTTTTTCGGGCCCGCCTACGCGCAGACACAGGACGTCACAGGAAGGGTGACCGCCGAGGACGGCTCCTCGCTGCCCGGTGTCAATATCACATTAAAGAACACGACAAAAGGGTCCACCACAGACGACCAGGGCCGGTACAGCATTTCGGCTGTGCCCGGCTCCGTCCTTGTTTTCAGTTTTATTGGTTTTAAAACCAGGGAAGTGCTGGTAGCCAACCAAAATAAGCTGGACGTCGTGCTCACCAGCGACGAAACGCAATTGCAGGAAATAGTCGTCACGTCCCTCGGCATCGCCCGGGAAAAGAAAGCGCTCGGCTATGCGGTGCAGGAAATCAAAGCCGACAAACTGACGCTTGCCCGCGACGCCAGTATCGGCAACGCGTTAGCAGGCAAAATTGCCGGCGTACAGGTATTGGGGCAGTCGGCCGCGAAGTTTGGTACGCCCACGATCCGAATCCGGGGAATCAACTCCCTCGCCGGCAGCGACCCGCTGTATGTGGTCGATGGCACGCCCACCGACATTAGCATGGTCAATATGGATGATGTGGAGTCGCTGACGGTGCTGAAAGGACCATCCGCTACCGCACTGTATGGCAACCGCGCTTCGGCCGGCGTGATCGTGGTCACCACCAAGCGTGGAAAATCCGGAGAAACGTCTTTGAACTTGAACCACAGCATGACCATCGATCAGGTCTCGCTTCTTCCCAAATACCAGAACGAATACGGCGGCGGCTACTCACAGGAATGGGAAACATTTGCATTTGACCCTAAAATCCACCCCGCGGCCTGGTCGGCCTACAACGGCCAGAGAATACTCGACTATTCCGCCGACGAAAGCTGGGGGCCGAAACTGGATGGATCCATGCACCGCTCCGCATTCTCGTGGCAGCCAGGTGAAGGTTTCGGAAAAGAAACACCGTATGCAGCGCATCCAAACAACGTTCGCGATTTCTTCGAAAGGCCCATCAGCTCTAACTCCAACATCGCATTTGCAAAAGCCGGCGACAGCTATTCCGCCCGCATTTCCTACACCCACATAGTCAACAACGGCATTGTACCGAACAGCAAGCAACTTCGCGACTATATCAGCGCCAAGACATCCGTGACCTTTTCCAAAAAGTTGGTCGCCGAGTTGAACCTCAGCTACACCGGAACAAAAACCGATAACACCCCGGCCGACCGCTACGGCAGCTCGGGCGGTACCAGCGCCGGGACTGCCCTTTTCAACACCGGCAATGCCACATTGAACGGCTACAACCAGACCTCGGGTTCATTTAATCAATGGTTCCAGCGGCAACTGGATATTGAAGACCTGAAAAATTACAAAAATCCGGACGGCACTTTTCGCAGCTGGAATATCGGCAGCCCGACCGACGCCCGCCCCAAATACTGGGACAGCCCTTACACGCAGGCTTACGAGAATACCAATGTAAACCGGCAGCAACGCATTTTCGGCGACGCCGGGCTGACCTACCGCATGACCGACTTCCTTAAAGTAACGGGCAAGTTCCGACGCGACTACGGTACTTACTTCATGGACGGGCGCGTGGCATCGGGCACGTTGAATGCAGGCGGATTAGGCGCATACGCGTACCTGAGCGGGGCGACCTCTGAAAATAATTACGAAAGCATTGTCAGCTTCGACAAGACGTTCCGGCAAATCTCGGTGCTGGTGAATGCAGGCGGCAATGTGCGCTATAACCGCACAGAAGGAACACTCCAAGCCACCGCAGGCGGACTGACGACACCCGGCTTCTACAATATCGCCGGGTCAAAAGACCGGCCTGTAACCGCTAACTATCTTTTTGAAAAGAAGATAATCAGCCTGTTCGCGAATGCAAGCCTGGGTTACGGCGATTTCCTGTTCGTCGAAGGCTCGGTACGCAACGACTGGTCGTCATCGCTGCCGCCGTCCAACAACTCTTACCTGTATCCCGCCATTTCGACCAGCATTGTGTTTTCGGAATTTATTCCTGCTAATCAGGTTTTGTCGTTCGGTAAGCTGAGGGCCGGCTATGCGCAGGTCGGAACGGACCTGGGGCCTTATCAGACCGCATTGAGCTACAATGCCGGTTCGGTGTACGGCCCGAACCCGACTATGACGCTCCCCGGCATCTTGCCCAATTCAATCCTGAAACCGGGTATGTCTTCCTCCTACGAAGGAGGGATCGATCTCCAATTTTTCAACAAGCGTCTCGGCTTTGAGTTCACGGCATATAAAAACGAAAACAGCAACCAGATCATCCCGCTGGCCGTGGCTTCCACAAGCGGCTATAACAATGCCGTCGTCAATGCCGGCCTGATCACCACCAGCGGGATGGAATTACACCTTTTCGCCCAGCCAGTAAAAACCGCGGATTTTATCTGGGAAATCGATATCAACGCAGACCGAAACCGGTCCAAAGTAGTGGAGCTCACCGAGCAGAGCAACAACTACCGGCTGGACGGCCCGCAATGGCGCGCGCTCACCCTGAATGCACGCGTGGGACAGGACTGGGGAATGCTCGAAGGTGTGGGTATTAAAAAAGATGCAAACGGCAAAAAGGTGGTATATGCGCCAACGCCTGAGAACATCAAGGCGGGAACCGCGGGCCTGTATGTAAAGGAAAATAATGTCAACCTCGGCAATGTGCTACCCAAGTTCAAGGGCGGCATCATCAATGCATTCGAATACACAGGGCTGACATTGCAGGCGAGCACCGATTTCGTGGTGGGCGGCAAATTCTTTTCCGTCACCCGGATGTTCAATGCAGGCTCAGGCCTGGCAGCGGAAACAGCGGGCAATAATGAGCTCGGCAACCCGAAACGCGACGATCCTGCAAAAGGCGGCGGCATTCTGCTGGACGCCGTGACCGAAGACGGCCAGCCTAACACACACCGCGTCGACACACAGAACCTGTATGAAAACTGGCTGTTTGCTCTCAATGAGCAGTGGATTTACGACAAAACCTACGTCAAGCTGCGCGAGGTATCGCTCGGCTACAAGATTCCCAAAAAGATCCTGGGCAAGCACATTAAGTCAGCCTCCGTGTCGCTGATCGGCCGGAACCTGCTGCTGATTTACAGTGCCATCGGCGGCGGGATCGACATTTCCGAAACGGAAACGCTTTGGTATGAAGGCGGACAGTTGCCGCCGGTACGATCAATCGGCGCCACGCTCAGAGTCGGTTTTTAAAGAACACCCTAACCACCAATCACCTCGATCATGAAAAAAAGCTGGCAATTATCCATTGTCGCAATCGCCATCATTATCCTTTTGCCCGGCTGCGGCGATTTCAAGGATATCAACGTGAATCCCAACAACCCCTCATCGCCCAGCACGGCCGGGTTGCTTACGGGTGCATTGCGCAATGTTGGCACGATCAGTGCCCAAGTTGGTCCGGCTGGGGCCAACATCGCCCCCGCGCTGTATGTGCAGCAGGTAGGCGACGTGATTTACATTGAAGATTCGAAATATAAAACGATCAATTTCAATTATAATGGCTGGTACGCAGGACCGCTCATTAACCTGCAACATATTATCCAGCTGAATACAGACGAAGGCACCAAAGTAGCCGCGTCCGCATTCGGTTCCAATGCCAACCAGATTGCAACGGCCCGCATTTTGAAAGCCTATTTCTACCAATGGCTCACCGACCGCTGGGGTGACATCCCCTATTCCGAGGCATTGAAGGCCGACGGAGACTTTACGCCCGCATTCGACAAACAGGAGGATATTTACAAGGATCTTTTCAAAGAATGGAAAGAAGCCGTCGCCCAGTTCGATGAAGGCAAGAACTTCCAGGGCGATATTCTGATGGCGGGAAACACCGGCAAGTGGAAGAAGTTTGCCAACTCGCTCCGGCTCATTGCCGCGCTGAGGCTCTCGAAGGTCAAGCCGGAACTGGGGAAGCAGGAATTTAATGCGGCTTTGAAAGACGGGGTTTTCACGTCGGCTGCCGATAACGTTCAGTACAAATTCTTGTCTGAATCGGCAAACGAGAACCCGCTATACAGTAACTACGTCGTCAGTAACCGGAAGGACTTCGCATTGAGCGATGTGTTCGTCAACTACCTCAAAAAGACCGCCGACCCGCGCCTGCCGTTTCTGGCGGCCAAGAATATTTCCGGTGAATATGTGGGCGTTCCCTATGGCCTCGGCGGCAAAAAAGCCCAGGAAGTGTCGCTGATCGGCCCCCTGCTTTCGCAACAAAATGCGGCCGTCAATATCCTGACCTACTCGCAGCTGCTATTCGCCCAGGCGGAAGCTGCCGTACTGGGCTGGACCAATGGCGATGCAAAAGCGTTGTACGAATCAGCCGTGAAAGCTTCCCTCGAACAGTGGATGGGCAGCAGCTATACCGAAGAAGCGTTTAAAACCTACATAACTCAACCGGAAGTTGCATTTTCAGCCAATACCGCCGTTGAAAAAATAAGTACCCAGCGCTGGATCACCCTCTTTTTCCAGGGAACGGAAGCTTGGTCCGAATGGCGCAGGACCGGTTTCCCAACCCTCAAACCAGCACCCACTACGCTCAACGGCGGTAGCGAAATCCCACGAAGGCTTGCCTACCCGGTGACCGAAAACACCCTGAACCACGACAACTATCAGGCGGTGATCGCAAGGCAGGGCAAGGACGACCATTATACCCGCGTTTGGTGGGACAAACCCTAAAATCCAGCCCCCGTATCGTTCGATCGTTGATTTTATTTAACTTTGAGAGTTATCCAACTCTTGAAAAAATGGAATTTCTAAAAAGCGACCGCCTGAATCATCTGAAATACGAGATCCGCGGGGCTACCTACCAGAAAGCGTTAGAGCTTGAAAGCCAGGGCTACAAAATCCATAACCTGAACATCGGTAACCCCGCACCGTTCGGTTTCGATTCGCCCGACGAGATCGTCCACGACATTATCATGAACATCCGCAATGCGCAAGGCTACTCGGATTCACGTGGTTTGTTCGCGGCACGTAAGGCGATCATGCACTACACGCAAACAATTGGTATTCAAGACGTTGAAATCAATGATATTTTTATTGGAAACGGCGTAAGCGAACTTATCCTGCTATCCATGCAGGCATTGCTCAACCCCGGCGACGAAATCCTCGTGCCTTCGCCCGACTATCCGCTGTGGACGGCGGCGATATCGCTCAGCGGCGGCACGCCCGTACATTATATATGCGACGAACAGGCGGATTGGAACCCCGATCTCGACGATCTGGAAAAGAAAATTACCTCGCGCACCAAAGGGATTGTGATCATTAATCCCAATAACCCGACCGGCGCCGTGTACGATAAAGAAGTACTCGCACGCATTGCCCGCATTGCCGAAGAGCACGGACTGATCATTTTCTCCGACGAGATTTACGATAAAATCCTCTACGACGGAGCCGAGCATTATCCGATGGGCTCGTTTGTGAATGATACACTCTGCATTTCTTACGGCGGCCTCTCGAAAAATTACCGCTCTGCCGGTTTCCGCGGCGGGTGGATGATCCTTAGCGGCGCCAAGCAAAAAGCCAAGTCCTATGCGGAAGGCCTGCTCCTGCTCGCCAGCATGCGCCTTTGTGCGAACGTACCTACGCAATACGCGATCCAGACGGCATTGGGTGGTTACCAGAGCATTAAAGAACATATCGTCCCGACCGGACGGTTGTATAAGCAGATGAACCTCGTGTACGATCGGCTGACGGCCATTCCTGGTATTACCTGCGTCAAACCGAAGGGCTCATTGTACGTTTTCCCTAAGATCGACCTGAAAAAATTCGGTTTTAAGGCGGACGACCAGTTCGTATACGAGCTGCTCGCCGAGCAAAAAGTGCTGGTAGTGGCCGGGACGGGCTTTAATTACCACCTCGACCCCCATTTCCGCATCGTATTCCTGCCGACCGTCGACGAGCTGAACCAGGCAATGGACAAGCTGGAATTTTTCCTGACCAATCGCCGCGTCATGTCCACGCGGACTGTTGAAGACCTCATTGCATAGTCGAAAAACATCACCTATCCTCCACTGAAAGTACATATCTCCCGATGACCATCCCCGACAGAACCATTCAGGAGGCCAAAAGACAACGCCTGTTCCTCCTCCTTTGCGGTATCTTCATCACCAACGCGCTCATCGCGGAAATCATAGGCGGTAAAATATTTTCAGTGGAGACGCT
The DNA here is from genome assembly GCF_000382205.1 of Dyadobacter beijingensis DSM 21582. Taxonomy (GTDB): domain Bacteria; phylum Bacteroidota; class Bacteroidia; order Cytophagales; family Spirosomataceae; genus Dyadobacter; species Dyadobacter beijingensis. The sequence goes on along the minus strand of NZ_KB907786.1, from coordinate 676,638 downwards.
TTTGGGCATCGCCCCGGCGCAGTTGCCGATCGCAGGCCAGAAGCTGGATTTCAATATGACCGCCGGGGTGATCAGCTGGCCGGTCGTATTTATTACTTCGGATATTATCAATGAGTATTTCGGGCGAAAAGGCGTAAAAAGAATTTCCTACCTCACATCCGCGCTGATCGTCTACACGTTCCTGATCATTTACGTCGCCACCCAGCTCCCGCCCGCGCAATTCTGGCTCGACCTCAACAACACTGACAGCAACGGCAACACCTTCAATATCAACGACGCTTTTTCCAAGATTTTTAACCAGGGATTGGGCATTATGATCGGTTCGATCACCGCCTTTTTGCTGGGACAGCTATTGGATATTCTCGTGTTTTCATGGCTCCGCAGAAAAACCGGCAGCCGGTTCATCTGGCTCCGCGCAACGGGCTCCACGATGTTTTCGCAGCTGGTCGATAGCTTCGTCGTGATCGGAATCGCCTTTTATGTGTTCGGGAATTGGGATTTGAAACTGGTATTTTCCGTAGGAACGATCAATTACCTCTATAAAGGCGTGGTAGCCATTCTGCTGACGCCATTGCTGTACGTCGCGCATTATTTTATCGACAACTATCTCGGTAAGGAATATGCAGAGGAACTCTCGCACCACGCCGCGCACGAGTAACGAGTATCAAACCGGTACCTGCCTGCGCATATTATCGAGCATCACCGCCGTGGCAATGCCCACATTCAGCGACTCCGCTTCTCCAAATCGCGGGATCATGATTTTATTCGTCACAAATTCCGCGACCCGGTCGCTTATACCGTTCGACTCGTTACCCATCATGATAATGCCTCCTTTTTGCGGAAATGCATAATCATAAAGGGAATCGCCGCCGAGGAATGCCCCGATGACAGGGAAATCTTTTTCTTTTATCTGCTCAAAATAGGCGGCTAAATCGGTGTAGTAGAGCTTCACGCGGGTAAAAGAGCCTTTGGCGGCGGCGATCACTTTGGGATTGTAAACGTCGGTGGTATCGCGGGAGCAGACTATTTTTTGAATACCGTACCAATCCGCCACACGGATAATGGTACCGAGGTTGCCAGGGTCACGAACATCGTCGAGCACGAGCATATATTCCGCGTCCAGGGGAGACAAAAACGCGTTTTCCTTCGTTTTAGCGACAGCCAGGCAGGAATCGTTTGTCTGGAATGCTCCCAGCCCTTCCAGCTCCTGGATCGTCACGGTTTCGACGGGCACGTTATGCCGGGATAAAATACTTGAGTATTTTTGCTGAAATTCCTGTGTTACCAGTACAAACTCAATCTCAAAGTCAGAGTCCAGCAGTTCCAGCACGCTCTTGGCCCCTTCTATGATAAAGGCCTCATGAAGTTGCCGGTACTTCTTGATTTTCAACGAGTTGATATACTTGATACGATTTTTTGACAACATTGAATATTAATTGTAGGACTATATACGGCTGGTTGATTTTCCTGATGCTCACGGGACTATTTGCCTGCGCACCCAAACCCACTTCCAAAGGCTATTTACTCGGCAACTCTTCCATTAAAGGCAACCGCGTCGTGAGCGATTCGGAATTGGAGGACCTGATCCCGCAGCGGCCCAATCGTCGTTTGCTGGGCCTTCCCGTCTTTCCTTACCTGGGCCTTTACCGTTTCGGCGAGCTTTTTTACAACCGCGAGGAAAAGCAGCGCAAGGTGATCGAGGTCACGCAAAATTACCAGAAAGAATCGCAGGAGCACGCAAATTCGCCCCGAAAGCTCGAAAGAATCCAGCGCCGCTACGCCAAAAAACTCGAAAAAGCGCAAGCCAGGGCAACGGAGGGCAACTTCTGGATGCGCGTACTCGGAGAGGCACCGGTATTTTATGTTCATGCAGATGCCACGCAGAATGCCGAGAAAATGCAGAAGTACCTGTATAACAACGGCTTTTTCGACGCCAAAGTGACATTCAAGCCGGACTCGATTTTTAAAAGGATCAGGGTAACCTATTTTGTTACCGAAAACCGGGCGACGATGATCCGCAACCTGCAATACCAGGTGAGTACGGCCCTCGCCGACAGCCTTATCAAAGCCGATGTGAAGAATGCGGCCCTCCAGCCGCGGAAGCGCTACGATGGCGATGCATTCGAAGAAGAGCGTATCCGCATCGAAACATTGCTTCGGAACGAAGGTTATATGACCTTTTCGCGGCAGAATGTAAGCTACGTCGTCAACGACACCATTACTAACCGGCCGACCGACAGCCTCTTCAAATCCGTGGATGTGAGAGTCCGCGTGGATTTGCCTGCGGATGCAAACAAACGATATACGGTTAATTCAGTCAGTTTCGAGGTGTTGCCGCCCGCCGGCGTCCCTGACTCCATTTTCAGGAAAGACACGAGCACGTTCCAGGGCATTAAGTACATTTTTTCGGATAAAAAATTCTCCCGGAAGGTGCTGGACACCAAAATGCAGGTGCGCCCGCAGACCTGGTACAGTCAGAAAAAAGAGCGCGACACCCAGCAGCAGTTGTCGCTCACCGACCAGTTTCGTTTTGTCAATTACAACTACACCCTCGACTCTACCGGTGGGGGAATTAACAGCTATTTCAGGGCGATCCCGCTGGATAAGTACCAGATTTCCACCGACGTTGGTCTGAATGTGATCCAGCTGCAAGGCACGCCGGGCCCGTTTGCGAACCTTTCCTACAAGATCCGTAACGTGTTCAACGGCATGGAAAACTTCGAAGCGAGCGTGCGGGGCGGTATCGAGCTCGTGCCGAATTTTGTCGGTAACCGGCAAATTTACAAAAGCGAGGAAATAGCGGTGAATACGTCGCTTACCTTTCCGCGCCTGCTCACGCCCCAGCGGCTTTTCAAGAGCCGGACCGCAAACCTGAACCCGCGCACGCAGCTTAACCTGGGTTACAACTATGTAAACCGGCCGGAATACACCCGTACGAACATTAAAATCAATACGACCTATTCCTGGCAACCCACTACCACGACGCTTTTCAACGTCTCCCTCGTCGACCTGAACATTCTCAATACCACCCGCAAGCGGGACGATTTCAAAAGACTTCTGGACTCCCTCGCGATACAGGGCAACAACCTGATTTACAGCTTCAACCAGTCGTTCGTTTCGGATATTAACCTGAGTTTTGTCTACAATACCAATCCCATTGCCGGTCCGCCGAAAAACGCCCGCTACTTCCGCGTTGCGCTGGAATCGGGCGGGACGTCGCTGAATATTTTGCCGCGACAGCAGGAAGCGATCCGGAATGTGTTCGGAAACGATTCGCTGCAATTTTATAAATACATCCGCTGGAATGCCGATTTCCGGCGCTACTGGGCTACCGGCCGGCGGTCGTCGTTCGTGGCGCGCGTCAATGCAGGTGCCGTTTTCAGCTACGGCGACAGTACCAAAGTACCGCCATACGAAAAATACTTCTTCGCGGGCGGCTCGAACAGCTTGCGTGCGTGGCTGCCGCGCCGGCTCGGGCCGGGCTCGTCGGTGCCGGTAACGTACAACAACCTGTCCATTGAAGCGCCGGGCGAGCTGTTGCTCGAAGGTAACCTGGAATGGCGCGGGTTTCTGGCCAAGTTCTTCGGGGATATTAATTATGCATTGTTCGTCGACGTCGGGAATGTGTGGCGGCTGGGCAAGGAGACACCGGACGACCAGCGTTTCAAAGCGAACAGGCTGCTGCGCGACCTGGCTGTCGGCACTGGTTTTGGGGTTCGCTACGACCTTTCGTTCTTCATTCTCCGCTTCGATTTCGGGGTGAAGGTGTACGACCCGGCATTGCAGCGTTTTGTATTGGATGAATTGAAATTGAAACACCTTTTCAGGCGTACGGAAGCCAATTCATTGAATATCAACCTCGGCGTGGGCTACCCTTTCTGAGCCCGTTTGCCGCTTAGGGCTGTATGACAGTTTGTCAGTTTTCATTCAAATTTTCCTATCTTTGCGCTTTGAGCGTTTAAGAATTCCTTCTCATGGAGCAACGAATTGCAAATTCATTAAAAATACTGACCGAGGCGGACAAGGAAGCCTGTGAAATCGTGCGGGTTTCGGAAAATGAGCCGGCTACGGGTAAGAAAAGACTGTTTATCGAAAGCTATGGCTGCCAGATGAACTTTTCTGACAGCGAAATCGTGGCATCGGTGATGCGCGACGCGGGTTTTGCGACAACATCCGACGCGAACGATGCCGACCTGATATTTTTGAATACCTGTGCCATCCGCGACAATGCCGAACAGAAGGTCAGGAACCGTTTGAAACAGTTAAATTTTATTAAAAAAAATAAACCGGGCATGCTCATCGGCGTGCTGGGCTGCATGGCGGAACGCTTGAAAACCAAGTTTCTCGAAGAAGAAAAAATGGTCGATATCGTGACGGGCCCCGATGCCTACCGCGATCTTCCCCGCCTGGTGGAAGAAGCGGAAACCGGCCAGAAAGGTGTGAATGTGTTCCTTTCCCGTGAAGAAACCTACGCCGACATTTCCCCTATCAGACTGAATTCCAACGGCGTAACCGCATTCATTTCGATCATGCGCGGCTGTGACAATATGTGCAGCTTCTGCGTCGTGCCTTTCACACGCGGACGCGAGCGCAGCCGCGATCCTTACTCGATCCTGAAAGAAGCGGAAGACCTTTTCCGCGACGGCTACCGCGAAGTGACGCTGCTCGGCCAGAATGTGGACAGCTACAAGTGGAAAGGCGAGGGTGCGGAAACATCGGGTGAGACCGTTGTAAACTTTGCAAACCTGCTCGAAATGGTGGCGAAGGTAAGCCCCGAGCTACGCATCCGTTTCAGTACGTCGCACCCGAAAGACATTACCGACGAGGTGTTGTATACGATGAAAAAGTATGACAACATCTGTAAATACATTCACCTCCCCGCACAAAGCGGCAATACCCGCGTGCTGGAACTGATGAACCGGACTTACACCCGGGAATGGTACATGGGGCGCATCGATGCGATCCGTCGCATTCTGGGCGATGAATGCGGGGTGTCGCAGGATATGATCGCCGGTTTCTGCACGGAAACGGAGGAAGAACACCGCGATACGCTTTCGCTGATGGAATATGCGAAATTCGATTTCGGGTTTATGTTCGCCTACTCGGAGCGCCCCGGTACGCTGGCGGCGAAAAAATTCGCGGACGATATTCCGGAAGAAGTGAAAAAAAGGAGGCTTGCGGAGATCATTGAAGTACAGCAGAAGCTTTCGCTTGCGCGCAACCAGCAACTGGTCGGCACGGTGCAGAGAGTGCTTATCGAAGGAACTTCAAAACGTTCCGATGAAGACCTCAGCGGCCGGAACGACCAAAATAAGAAGGTGGTGTTCCCGCGCGAAAATTTTGAAAAAGGCCAGTACGTCGACGTGCTCATTACCGAATGCACGACCGTGACGCTGCTGGGGCACGTGGTACAGCCCGAGCCGATATTGGGATAGGCCATTGCCTGTTCATTTTAAACCCGTTTTGTTAATAAACTAAGGCTTTCGGTTAGCCGGAAGCCCTCAGCTACTTTATGGATTCATCGGAAATACAAGCAATAAAAAACCGCTTCGGGATCATCGGTAATTCGTCGGGCCTGAACCACGCGATCAATGTGGCCGTGCAGGTCGCAGCGACCGACCTGACGGTTTTGATCACCGGTGAAAGCGGTAGCGGTAAGGAATCATTTTCAAAGATCATTCACAGCCTCAGCTCGCGCAAGCACGGCCCGTTCATCGCCATCAACTGCGGCGCGATACCGGAAGGAACGATCGATTCGGAGCTTTTCGGGCATGAAAAAGGCGCATTTACCGGTGCATTGGATGCACGCAAGGGATATTTCGAAACGACCAACAGCGGTACCATTTTCCTCGATGAAGTAGGCGAAATGCCGCTCGGTACGCAGGCGAGATTGCTGCGCGTGCTGGAAAACGGGGAATATATCCGTGTTGGTTCGTCCAAAGTTTTAAAGACAAATGTCCGTGTTGTTGCAGCCACCAATGTAAACCTGCTCGACGCGGTGAATAATGGTAAGTTCCGTGAGGACTTGTACTACCGGTTGAATACGGTGCCCATTTACGTACCACCGTTGCGTGACCGGGGCGAGGATATCCTGCTGCTTTTCAGAAAGTTCACCAACGATTTCTCCGAACGGTACCGCACCAAGCCGGTAAGGCTCGACGGCGAAGCGCGCGATCTTTTGATTCAATACGCATTCCCCGGTAACATCCGCCAGCTTAAAAATATCGCCGAGCAGATTACCATTCTCGAAACAGATAAAGAACTGCCGATCAGCGTCGAAACGCTCAATCATTACCTGAACCCCGTGCAGCCATCCAGCCGCAAGGCATTGGTGCCGCTGCGCACGGGTGACGATAATGGCACCTCGTTTTCGGAACGGGAGCTACTATATAAGGTACTTTTCGATATGCGGCGCGATATGACGGAGTTGAAAAAACTGGTCAGAAATGTGCTTGAAAACGAGAAATACGGCGGCGATATATTGAAAGACCACCAGGAGCTGTTCAGTTCGCTTAATAATGTGGAGCCGATCATCACCACACCGACCATCGAACCGTCCCGTCTGCTCACACCGCCCCCTTCCCGCACGGTAGACCTCGACCGGTATTCCGACGAACGCGACGAGATTGAGGACGTAACACACGTGACGGCCGAGGAAGAATCGCTTTCATTGGAAGACAAGGAAAAGGAAATGATCATTAAGGCGCTCCGCAAAAACAACAACAAGCGAAAATACGCCGCCAATGCATTGGGCATTTCCGAGCGCACGTTATACAGGAAGATTAAACAATACGACATTGAAGAATAATAGTCATGTCCCTGCATCCGGCCGGCGGGCCGGTTGGAAAGTATGGGCGCTCGTGCTGCTGGTTTGCCCGGTTTTTATGTCGGGCTGCGGGGTGTATTCGTTCACAGGCACCAACCTCTCGCCAGACATCAAGACATTCAGCGTGCTGAACTTCACAATGGGTACGGCCGGCGGCCCCAGCGACCTGCCCCAACGCCTTACCGAAGATTTGAAAGAATATTTTCAAAGAAACACCAGCCTGGTAAGTCAGCCGGGCGGAGGCGACCTGGTCCTGGAAGGCTCCATTACCGGCTATGACGTGACGCCCGCAGCTCCTACCGCAAACGACCAGGCCGGCTTGAACCGCCTCAATGTGACCGTGCAGGTGCGTTATACCAATGCGAAAGACGAGACGAAAAACTTCGACCAGTCGTTCACCTACTACGCCGACTTCCCTCAGGATCAAACGCTTAATCAGAACGAAGCCCGGCTTCTGCCTACGATCCGCGAGAACCTCGTACAGCAGATTTTTAATAAATCGGCGGCCGACTGGTAGGAACCGTCCTGCCCGCACTTTCCATTTAATCACTCGACTTTCTCATTAATACCCGTAATATGGCGCTCATCGATAAGGAAACATTTGATCAGCTGGTGAAAAACCCGGCGCTGATCACGGCAGATGTGATCCCGCAGCTGGAGGCCACCATTAAGGCATTTCCCTACTGCCAGATCCCGTATTCGATGCTGGCCAAGGCATCGAGCCTCGCCGGTACCGAAAAGCTGGAAGAAACCCGTCCGCGCGCAGCCGCATACGCCCTCAGCCGCGTGGCATTGCAGCAACTCGTAGAAAGCGACAACGAGCGCTACGACGCCACCGTTGACGTGGACGACATCCTCGAACCGCAGCCAGCACCCGAACCGCTCGATAGCGACGACATATTAATCAGTACCGTAGATCAGCAGGCGTTCGCAGAATCGCAGCGCAGCGAAGAGCAGCGTCGCCAGCAGCAGATTATCCAGGGTTTTATGAAAAAGAACCCGCGCATTGCTCGCCAGGACAATAACATCGAACCGATCAGTCTCGACCTGAGCGGCCGGATCGGGGGCAGCCCGGACGGCGGTATTGAAACCGAAGCATTTGCCAATATCCTCATCCGCCAGGGCAAAATCGACAAGGCGATAGACGTTTATCAAAAATTGATTTTGAAAAAACCGGAAAAAAGGAATTACTTTGCGAAAAAATTGAGCGAACTGTACGCGCGACCGTAACGGAGTTCAGAAGTCAGGAGGTCATTGGTCAAGTATAGTTTCTTCACACATTCACACATTCAAAATTCAGTCATTCAGTCATTCAAAATTCGTTTAAAACATGTATTTGGGTTTAATTATTCTGGTTGCCATTGTTGCAGTATTGTTGATTTTGGTCGTTTTGGTCCAAAATTCAAAAGGTGGAGGGCTTTCAAGCGAGTTTAGCGGCGCAGGAACTACCCAAATGTTTGGTGTTAAAAAGACAACCGATTTGCTGGAACAAATCACTTGGGGCCTGGCATGCGCGGTGATCGTTATTTCACTGGCATCTTACATTATGGTAGGCGGGGCCAATACCGGCGCCGGCATCAACAGCGTAAACGTCGACAGAGCTCAGAACGCAGTGGTACCAGGCGGCAAAATCGCCCCGGCACCCGCTGCAACCGAAGGCGCAGCACCTGCTGGAACAACAACACCAGCTGCTACACCAGCCGATACAGCGAAGAAATAATTCGGGCATCCGCCGAAAAAGAAAATCCTGCGACGAACATCGCAGGATTTTTTTATGCGTTAATCTGCATTTTACAGGCATTTAGAATGCAATACTTTATGCCACGTTAATCTCCCGCAGCATCAGCCGCTCCGCCACGGGCAGCAATGTCTCATGCAGGGGATATTCGTACTTTGATTCCACGACGTAAGTTGCGGGATTGGGGATTTCGCGGTTCCGCTTCGTGAGGTCCACTTTGATCTGCGACACCGTGTTACCCAACCCGATGCGCACCGTTTCGATGAAATGCGTTTTAAGATAGCGCTCCTTCAATGCATTATACAGCGCCAGTTGGTAGTAAAATATGCTTACCATCGGCTGGAACGTGTGCAAAAACAGCAGATAACCTTCCTGCAAGTGCAGCGGCACAATGCCCACCGGCGAAACCTTCACATTCTCCTCCACTTCCGAAAAACGGTCGGTACCCTCCTCGATGGATCGCGAAAAACGGGGAATCGCGAAGTCGAGCAGGTAGTTCAGGTCCGACATGTAGGCATCCTCCTGGTGCATTTCCTCGTACTGTAACTGCCAGTTTTTGACGTCGATACCTGTCAGATTTTTGGGTAAACTTGTCCTGATCCTGCTTTTATTGGTCTGGATGCTGACACATGCGTCGAGATGCGACTTCAATTCTGGCAGGCAGGGATGTAAGCGGTTGCGTGTGAACTGGTCCCGGACGTGCTGGAAGTAGGCCATCAGCACATATTTTTTGTACTCAAAATCAAAAATTCCTTCGGTAAGCCAGTTTTTATCGAGTTCTGACATAGGGTTTTCAATTTGGTGTCCATAAAATCTAGTGAATTCCGTCGCTGAAAACAAAATTTCAGCATTCCTGACACGCAAATGACTTTATAATGCTATAACGACATGTCGGAGTACAAATTTGTCACAGTAGCCGGAAAAAATGTCAGAGCGACGCCGCTGGCACAGATTGTGCTATCCCGATGGGAGTCTAATCATTACTGACAATTAAAAATAAACGTTTAATATTTATGTCAACTTTAGCAGAAATACAAGTGAATGTACAACCGCTAGCTGACCGCGTTCTGATCGAACCTGCCCCAGCCGAAGAAAAAACAGCATTTGGTATCATTATCCCTGATACTGCAAAGGAAAAGCCACAACGTGGAACCGTATTGGCAGTAGGCCCCGGTAAAAAAGACGAGCCTCTTACAGTAAAAGTGGGCGATACTGTATTGTACGGAAAGTACTCAGGCACTGAATTGGCATATGAAGGAAAAGACGTCCTGATTATGCGCGAGTCGGATATCTACGCGATCATCGGATAATCCAACGCACTCAGATTCAATAGTTTCTCTTAAAGTTTTTCAAATTAAAAACAGTTATGTCTAAGAAAATATTTTTTGACACAGAAGCACGCGATAAGATCAAGAAAGGCGTGGACACCCTGGCTGACGCCGTTAAGGTTACATTGGGACCTCGCGGTCGCAACGTGGTAATCGACAAGAAATTCGGTTCTCCAAGCATCACCAAAGATGGTGTTACTGTTGCCAAAGAAATCGACCTGAAAGATCCTATCGAAAACATGGGAGCTCAGCTGGTGAAAGAAGTAGCTTCCAAAACGGCTGATTCAGCGGGTGATGGTACTACTACCGCAACCGTTCTCGCACAGGCGATCTACTCGATCGGTGTGAAAAACGTAGCGGCCGGCGCTAACCCGATGGACCTGAAACGCGGTATCGACAAAGCGGTTTCCGTAATTACCAAGGACCTGGAAGGCCAGAAAAAAAATATCTCTACTTCAAAAGAAATCGCTCAGGTTGCAACGATCTCTGCAAACCATGACGAGGAGATCGGTAACATGATCGCCGAAGCGATGGACAAAGTAGGTAAAGAAGGTGTGATCACCGTAGAAGAAGCACGCGGAACTGAAACAGAAGTTAAAACTGTGGAAGGTATGCAGTTCGACCGTGGTTACCTGTCTCCATACTTCGTGACCAACACTGAGAAAATGGAAGCTGAACTGGAACGCCCGTTCATCCTGATCTCTGAGAAGAAAGTTTCTTCGATGAAAGAACTTCTTCCTGTGCTGGAAGCAGTAGCACAAACCGGCCGTCCATTGCTGATCCTGGCAGAAGACGTTGACGGAGAGGCGCTTGCTACACTGGTAGTAAACAAAATCCGCGGTGCATTGAAAGTAGCGGCTGTAAAAGCTCCTGGTTTCGGTGACCGTCGTAAAGCAATGCTGGAAGATATCGCTATCATTACCGGCGGTACCGTTATCAGCGAAGAGCGCGGTTTCAAACTCGAAAACGCCACTTTGGAATACCTCGGTACTTGCGAAAAAGCGATTATCGACAAAGACAACACTACATTGGTGAACGGAAGCGGTGCATCGGAAGACATCCAGAGCCGTGTTAACCAGATCAAAGCGCAGATCGAAAACACTACATCGGACTACGATCGCGAAAAATTGCAGGAGCGTCTGGCGAAACTGTCAGGCGGCGTAGCTATCCTGTACATCGGTGCTGCGACTGAGGTTGAAATGAAAGAGAAAAAAGACCGCGTTGATGACGCCCTTCACGCAACCCGCGCTGCGGTAGAAGAAGGTATCGTTGCAGGTGGTGGTGTAGCTTTCATCCGCGCAACTGCTGCTCTTGCCGACTTGAAAGGCAACAACGAAGACGAAAACACCGGTATCAATATCATCCGTGTTGCGCTCGAAGCTCCTTTGAGAACAATCGTTTCCAACTCTGGCCAGGAGCCGTCGGTTGTGGTTCAGAAAGTAAAAGAAGGAACCGGTGCTTACGGATACAACGCGAAAGACAATACCTACGGAGATCTTCTTGAAGCAGGTATTATCGATCCTAAGAAAGTATCTCGTCTGGCGCTTGAAAACGCAGCATCTATCGCTGGTCTGTTGCTGACAACAGAATGCGTGATCGCTGACGAGCCGGAAGAAGCCCCTGCGGGCGGTGGCCACAGCCACGGCGGCGGAATGGGCGGCATGATGTAATCAGCCTCCGTTTTTTCGGAACATATAAAAACCGGCTGTCAGGAAACTGGCAGCCGGTTTTTTGTTGGGTAATTATTTTGAATTATCTGTTGACGGGAATAATATCATGCCAAATGCTGGACCATTAAACCGTCCTGCATAACCAGCCTGCGATCCGCCATTTCGGCCAGCTCTTCATTGTGCGTCACAATAATGAACGTTTGCCCGGTTTCGTCCCGCAGTTTGAAGAACAACTGATGCAAATCCAATGCGTTATGCGAATCCAAATTGCCGCTCGGTTCGTCAGCTAATACGATGGCCGGCCGGTTCACCAGGGCACGGGCTACGGCTACACGTTGCTGTTCGCCGCCGGAAAGCTGGGATGGCAAATGGTCCATCCGGGAGCCAAGGCCCAGCAGTTGCAGCAGCTCTTTCGCGCGGGTCTGGATGTCCTTTTCATTGACATTCCCATTGATATATCCCGGCATACACACGTTTTCCAATGCCGTGAATTCCGCTAGCAGGTTATGGAACTGAAAAATGAAGCCGATCTTTTCGTTGCGGAAACGTGCGAGCTCCTTATCCTTCTGGGTAAATACATTGATACCTTCGATAAATACCTCGCCATGTTCCGGCCGGTCGAGGGTTCCGAGGATGTGCAGGAAGGTACTTTTCCCCGCGCCGGATGGTCCGACGATCGCTACTACTTCCCCCTTTTTTACTTCGAGATCAATGCCTTTTAAAACCTGCAATGACCCGTAAGTACGCCTGATCCCGCTCGCCCGAAGTAGCTCCATAATGAAAAGATAATTGCGCCGAAAACACGCCCGTTTTGATTAATTCCTTAATTTGCCGTGAAAATACCAATTTACTTTTATACTCATGAATATTCACGAATATCAAGGCAAAAGCGTTCTTAAAAAATACGGTGTGCGTATTCAGGAAGGCCTCGTAGCCGACACTCCGGATAAGGCGGTAGAGGTTGCACGTGAGCTGAGCCAGCAGACAGGCACCAAATGGTATGTTGTAAAATCCCAGATCCACGCAGGTGGCCGCGGAAAAGGCCGTATCGTCGGCAGCGAGCAGCGCGGTGTGGCATTGGCTAAATCCGTTGAAGATGTCAGGACCATCTCCAATAATATCCTGGGTAAAGTATTGGTAACGCACCAGACCGGTGCAGAAGGCAAGCGAGTAAACAAAGTCCTGATTGCGGAAGACGTATACTACCCAGGCCCTAGCGAGCCGAAAGAATATTACCTGTCGATCCTGCTGGATCGCGGCAGAAACTGCAACGTGATCATGGCCAGCACCGAAGGCGGTATGGACATCGAAGAAGTGGCAGAACATACTCCTGAAAAAATCATCAAAGAATGGATCGATCCGAAAGTTGGATTGCAGCCGTTCCAGGCACGTAAAGTGGCATTTGCCCTGGGCCTGGAAGGTGATGCGTTCAAGGAAATGGTGAAATTCATCTCTGCACTATACAGAGCCTACGCGGAAAGCGACTCGTCGATGTTCGAGATCAACCCGGTTTTGAAAACATCCGACAACAAAATCCTCGCCGTAGATGCCAAGGTTGACCTGGACGACAATGCATTGTACCGTCACCCGGAACTGGCCGAAATGCGCGACACCAACGAAGAAGATCCTTTGGAAGTAGAAGCAGGCGCCAACAACCTGAACTACGTGAAACTGGACGGAAACGTAGGTTGTATGGTAAACGGAGCCGGTCTGGCGATGGCTACCATGGACTTGATCAAGCTTTCGGGCGGTGAGCCTGCCAACTTCCTCGACGTAGGCGGTGGCGCGAACGCACGCACGGTAGAAGCGGGTTTCCGTATCATCCTCAAAGACCCGAACGTAAAAGCGATCCTGATCAACATCTTCGGCGGTATCGTTCGTTGCGACCGTGTTGCTGCCGGTGTCGTGGAAGCTTACAAAGCGATCGGCGAAATTCCGGTGCCAATCATCGTTCGTCTGCAAGGAACCAATGCAGAAGAAGGCGCGCGCATCATTAACGAATCCGGTTTGAAAGTATATTCAGCAATCGAATTCAAAGAAGCAGCTGCAAAAGTTTCAGAAGTTTTGGCCCAGCTGGGATTGTAAGAAGCAAAAGCTTATAAGAGAGAGGGTAGTCGTGATGGCTACCCTTTTTTCGTTTAAAATGTCCGGTAAACCTGACTTCTCCTACCCCAATATCCAATACAACACCATTGTCGCCGCGAAACTCACTACGCCCTGCAAGCCCGTCAGGATGGTGTGCGTGCGGTAGGTATCCCTGGCCGAAATGCCGGTGAATTGCGATACGACCCAGAACCAGGCGTCGTTCGTGTGTGAGACGATCATTGCGCCGCTTCCTACTGCCATGACGACCAGCGTTATTTGAACGGGCGTTACAAAACCGAGGGATGCCAGCAGCGGGGCGAGGATGCTGGTGGTGAGTACCATCGCCGACGTCGTCGAGCCCTGCGCTGTTTTAAAGAAAATGGCGATCAGGAATGCGATAATGAGCAGGTAGCCACCCGACATTTCATTGTGCAGCAGCCATTCGCTGACCATCTCTTTAAGTGAGGTTTCCTTTAAAATAGCGCCGAATGCCCCTCCCGCACCTACGAGCACGAGCGTGGTGCCGCAATGCTCGATACCGCTTTTGAAACAAGCCATCATGCGCTGCGAAGCGTTTTCCGGGAATAATGAATAACTGAAAAAGATCGCGAGCAGGAATGATACCAGCGGGCTGCCGAGGAAATTCAGCCAGCGCGTGAGCTCCTCAGGAAAATGCAGGATTTTGGCAAATGAAGCGAGGGTAATGAGCAGAATCGGCAAAACAATGGGCATGAATGCCTTCCATGCAGGCGGCAGCAGCTTTTCATCGATCATCACCGGCTCTTCCACAGCAGCATCATCAACGAGCTTCACATTATTTGCATATTTGCCCGCAAACCAGGTCGAAAGGAACAGGCTGGGAATCGAGACAACGAGGCCGATGAGGATTACCAGCCCGATGGAGTCGGGAATGCCGAGGTTCCCGGCCGCAGATAGTGGTCCTGGCGTGGGCGGCACAAGCGTATGCGTGGCAAAAAGGCCGCCGGATAGCGACAATGCGATAGTAGCCAATGGTTTACCGGTGCGTTTCGCGACGATCTGGTTGAGTTTATGCAAAATAATAAACCCGGAATCGCAGAAAACCGGGATGCCGACAATGCCACCGATCACCGACATGGCAAATGCGGGCCGCTTTTCGCCGAACAGGTTAAGAATGACATCCGCCACCTTGATCGCAGCGCCGGATTTGTCGAGAATGGCGCCGATGACGCAGCCGAGAATTACCATCAGGCCGATTTTGGACATCAGCTCACCGAAACCCTTTCCGATGGTTTCCGCCAGCTTATCGATCGGTAAGCCGGCAAAGACACCTACAAATAGCGCCGCCAGCAGCAGGCCGACAAGCGGGTGCATTTTGAAAACTGTTGAACTGAGTACGATAAAGGCAATGGCCGCCAGTACGATGACGAATATCATGGGCGCACTATAAAAGTTTAAGCACCGCGTCGTCGCCCATTACCGCATTCGAGGGACGTGGGTGCGCATTGTCGAAAACCGCCAGGTCCTTTTGTTCCAACACCTTGGCCGGTTCCTCGTCAATTTGCCCGTCGTTGCTGGTCACCGCTTTCAGGTCCAGTTTCAGGTGTTTCGCCATGAATGCATACATTGCCTTCCGCTTTGAAGGGCCGTAATCGTGCTTTTCGTTGGCCAGATGCACCGCTTCGAGATTATCCTTCTTGTTATACAATGCATAAATCTTTTGCATGAACGGGTATTCCACGTCGGGCGTGTTCTTGGTCCAGTCGCCGCCGTCGGAGATCATGATCATCGGGCGAGGAGCGGCCAGGGCGGCTATTTCCACGTTATTGGTTTGGTAATCGCCTTTTTTGTGAATAGGCAGGCCGCTTTCGCACACGCAGCCGCCGAAGAAATAGGCCGATACCATCACCACCGGCACCGACACTTTTACGCGGTTATCCAATGCAGCGAGCAGGAATGTCTGCGTGCCGCCACCCGATTCACCCGTACAGGCGACGCGGTTCGGATCGACGCCTGGTATCGTCAGCAGGAAGTCGAGCGAACGAATGCTGTTGATCGTCTGCAACTTCAATGCTTTCGCCATTTTGTGCTCGCATTGTTTGGCATCACCCTGCCCTACCATATCCCAAACAAATACGATCGCGCCCATGCGTGCGAGCGTCGCGCAGCGCTTCTGCGTCTGCTCCCGGAACCGCCCGTGCGGGTTCTCGCCATGCCCGTGCGGTGCGAGGATAGCGGCATAGGACTTCTGTTTTTTCAGAGGCTTGTACAAATTTCCCGTCACATAAATACCCGGCATACTCTCGAAAGCCACATTCTCGATGGAATAGCCATCCATTTCCTTTTTGGAATGGATGATCGGCTGGGACATCGGCTTTTCGGGCAATGTCTGCAAATCCATCCCGTCGCGGATCTGCTGGCGGATTTGCGCCGCGCGGGCTTCCCATTCCACTTTGGAAACGGGGACGTGTTTAGTTAGGAACACCCGGCCCTGCTCTTCGGTAAAATAAGCACCCTGGCAAAGTTCGGGCTGCTGCGCCTGCGCGACCGACGCCAGGCCCAGGAGGCCAAAAAGAATGGTATATGCGATTTTCATAGAGATTGCAGTTTGGTGAGAAAAGCGCAGGAGTTCCGTTGGATACTGTTGACGACAGAGGATTTTGACCACCGACCGCTGTCGGCCGTCGGCGGTCAACAACCGCCCCCCTACTCCTCATCCCGCAGCCCTACCGGAATGGCAATGCGAACGTAGCCCGGCAATATCACCGCTTCCAGCTCCGTTACCAGCCCCTTATATTCGCCGTCAATCTGAAAATGTGCGGATTTTTCCACGCATTCGATCTTCGCATGTTCCACGGAGATTACTTTCATGATTTCGGGATTGAAATCGGTGCTGCCGGCGAGGATCTTGGCTGTTTCGATGAAATCCAGCTTCTTGGCAATGACCAGTTCGAAAAAACCGTCGCACATGTCGCCGATCGGGTTAATGCTCACGCCCGTACCGTACTTTTTGGCATTGGCGATGATGACGATCAATGCCTCGGTTTCCAGTACTTCGTCCCCGGCAGTAATCTTTACGTCGAAATTTTCATGCTCGCTCAGCGTACGGAGCATTTCGCGGGCATAGCCGAGCTTGCCGCGCGTATCGCTGTCCTCGTAGTTTTTGACCAGCAATGCATTCAGCCCGATATCCGCCAGGTGCAGGCTGATCTCCCCATTGATAGACACCGCGTCGATCGCCGAAACTTCGCCTTCGAATGCCACTTCCAAAGCCTGATCGATGGAACCCGAAAGCCCGAAATCGACGGAAAGGCCATTCGCCGAGCCGGCCGGGATAATGCATAAAATGCTGTCGGTACCGTGCATCGCCTGGGCGACCATCGAAATGGTTCCGTCACCGCCGGCCACCAGCACGCGCTCGGGCCTGATATTTTCAACCATTTCCCGGATGGTCTGCTGATCGTCGTCGCCGGTGGTGGAGTAAATGCGCAGGTCGCAGCCCTCCGTCTCCGATTTTTCAATGACCTTTTCAAAAATTACATCCTTGTTCACGTCCCCTGAAATGGGATTTACGACCAGCAAAACTTTCGGTTGTGAAGACATATTCAATAAATTAGGGACTCGAAGTCGTAGAGGATAAAGATAGTTATGAAACGTTGTGACTTAAAACTATACCGTGGCTACGCCAACAAAAGAGAACTTGTCGTGTTTGGCCATGTGGTGAAAAAATACCCCTCGGGTGACCGGAAATATACCAGGCGGGGTTTCCGGTACGCGAAGACCATTATCGAGCTGTTCTCCATTAAAACCATTCCCTTTTTAAAAATTACCCTGCACGTGGGTGAAAACACCTTCGAAACGACCGCCGAAGCCGACGGTTACTTCCGTTTCCAGGTTCCGCTCAACGAAGAAATGCCCAGCGGATGGCACACCTACCGGGTAACATTAGACGACGAGCTTAACGGCAAAAAGTACCACGCCGAAAGCTCGGAAGAATTTTTCCTGCCTTACAAAAGTTCGTATGGGATCATTTCCGACATCGACGATACTTTTCTCATCTCGCATAGCCGCCGTTCTTTCAGGAAGTTATTTGTATTGTTATCCAAAAACGTGCAGGCGCGCAAGCCTTTCGACGACGTGGTGAGGCATTACCAGCTGCTATCGTTCGCGAGCCGCACGCACCCGCACAAGGACAGCAACATTTTCTTTTACGTATCGAGCAGCGAGTGGAATTTGTATGATATGATCGTCCGTTTCGCCGAGCTGAACGGGCTGCCGAAGGCCGTTTTGAAACTCAAAAAAATCAAGTCGGGGCTGGACGATTTCGTGATGACGGGCAGCGGTTCGCATGAGCATAAGTTGCGGAAAATCCACAATATCATCAATTTCTATCCCGAATTGCAGTTTATATTACTCGGCGACGATTCGCAGAAGGACCCCGAAATCTACGAGGAAATCTGCCGGACGTTCCCGCAAAGCATCCGGGCCGTGTACATGCGCCAGACGCGCCGGCGCGCGAAGCCGCTTACGACGCTTTTGCTTAAAAACATTCAGGACATGGGCATCGACACATGTTACTTCGCGCACAGCAACAAGGCCATCATCCATTCGCTCGAACAGGGCATCGTGTTCCAGACGCCCGCAGAACCCGAAGTGAAGGAAATTGTGCAGAAAGCCATTTCCTGACTTACTTTGCCGGGTGGATTATCTGTCGGCCGATTTTGGCAAGTATCCGCACTTTTGTAACTTGATCCGACGCTTTTTAGCATACACATGAAAAAAATCCTGATCGTAGAGGACGACCGCAGGATCGCCCAGAACATTTTCCGTGGGTTGGTCGCCGAGAATTTCGAGGCCGAAATTGCCTATGACGGCATTACGGGCAAGCAGATCGCGTTGGAAAAGAAATTCGATCTCGTGCTGCTGGACGTGAACCTGCCGGGCATGAAGGGCTACGACGTTTGCCAGCAGATCAGGATTTATAAGCCGTCGCTGCCCATTATCATGCTCACGGCATTCGGCGAGATCGAGGATAAGGTAGAGGGGCTCAATAGCGGCGCCGACGATTACATTGTCAAGCCGTTCGATTTCAGGGAGTTATTAGCACGCATTAATGCCGCATTACGGGTTTCGGAATTATTAAACCCCGAAATTTCGGACAAAATCCTGCGCATTGCCGACCTGGAAATGAACCTTGGCACCAAACAGGTGAAACGTGGCGGTAATGTGATCGACCTCACGGCGAAGGAGTTTGCCCTGCTCGAATACTTCCTGCTGCACCGCGGGCGCGTCGTGTCGAAGATGGACCTGGCCGAGCACGTGTGGCACCTCAATTTTGACCCCGGCACCAATGTGGTAGAGGTGTATATCAATTATTTACGCAAAAAAGTCGATAAGGACTTTCCCACCAAGCTGATCCACACCCGCCCCGGGATGGGTTACATTATGAAAGAAGAATAGCCTCCTATGAAGATCAAAGACCGTATCGCCCTCCAATTCACGCTCCTGGTGGCGGGGGTGCTGCTGGTGTTTTCCATTGCCATTTACAGCGTGTCGGAGCATTACCGGCAGGAGGAATTTTACGACCGCCTGCGCAGCCGCGCACGCACAACCTGCCGCCTGCTCGTGAAAGTGAAAGGGATCGACAAGGACCTGCTCAAAGCCATCGATCAGAATACGCTTTCGGAAATGCTCGACGAAAAGGTGCTCATTTTCGATTCAAAAAACGAGCTCATCTATTCCAGCGTGGATGACAAGCTGCTGACCTACCATACGACACTACTGAACGAAGTCCGGGTGAACGAATACATGGAGTTCCACCAGGGAGAAAACGAGGTGATCGGGCTGCTGTACCAGGAGGGCGACGACCCGCTGGTAGTGTTGGCATCGGCTTATGACACATTCGGGCATAGCAAGCTGCAAAACCTGCGCAGCACGCTCGGCTGGGGACTGCTGGCCGGGATTGCGCTCACCGTCGGGCTGGGGATTTACTTCGCCGGCAATGCATTGAAGCCCATTAGCCGCATTAATGCGCAGGTGTCGCTCATTACGGCGCAGAATTTGTCCCAAAAACTCGACGAGGGTAACCGGAAGGATGAAATCGCCCAGCTGGCCATCAATTTCAATACGGTGCTATACCGTCTCAACAAGGCGTTCGAACAGCAAAAAAGCTTCGTGTCCCATGCCTCCCACGAGCTGCGTACGCCGCTGGCAGCATTGAAATCGGAGATCCAGCTGGGGCAGCGGTTCAATAAAAACAACCCCGAAATCGAAGAGGTATTTGCCAATCTTTTCTCCGACACCGAGCGGCTGATCAGCATTACCAACAACCTGCTTTTCCTCGCGCGCTCGTATGAGAGCATGGGCAATATCAAAATGACGCAGATACACATCGAAGACCTCGCATTCGTGGCGAAGGAAGAGCTGCTGTCCGCGCACCCCGATTACACCATTGTGATCGACTACGAAACGATCCCCGAAAACGAGAACCAGACGGTGATCGAAGGCAATGAGGAATTGCTGAAAAGGGTCTTTACCAACCTGCTCGACAATGCCTGCAAATACTCCGCCGACCACGGCGCACAAATCCTGATCTCGTCCGACGACAAATCGTGCATTGTCAAAGTCCGCGACCGCGGCATTGGGATCAGCGAGGAAGATTTGCCGCATATTTTCAACCCCTTTTTCCGATCGTCCAATGCGACCGAGCTGCCGGGGTTCGGGATCGGGCTTTCCATTTGCCAGCGGATCGTGGAGCTGCACCAAGGCACCATTTCGGTGACCAGCGAAATAGGTGTCGGGAGCGAATTTCAGGTCCGTTTGCACCACGTTTGACGCCTTCCGGGCCCGGCCCCAGGCATTCTAATTTTTTTCTAAGCTTTTTTTAAGCCTGGTGTAATACCGGTGTCGGAATATCGCAGCATTCTAACACGGACATTATGCGAATCTATCTCACCGGGCTTTTAGTACTCCTAACAACCGCCTTACACGCACAGGACACGCTCCGGCTCTCCATCCGGCAGGCCGATAGCCTGTTTTTACAACACAACCTGCAAATCCTGGCCGAAAAGTACCAGATCGACATTGCGAAGTCGATCGAGATCCAGGACAAGCTTTGGAACAACCCTTCTTTCGGGGTCGAAATCAGCGCATACAACCCGTCGCGGGGCGCGTTCGACGTGGGCAGAAACGGCCAGAAAGCATTCACCATCCAGCAGCTCATCACCCGGGCCGGCAAGCGCAACAAACAGGTGGCGCTGGACGTGGAATCGACGCGCAAAGCCGAGTACCAGTTCTACGACCTGATCCGCACGTTAAAATTCGACCTGCGGCAGATCTTCTTCGAATCGTACTACCTGGAACAGACCGTGGCATTGTACGACACGCAGATCGCGACGCTCACGACGACCGTCAATGCATTCGACAAAGAATATAACCGCAAGAATATCTCGCTGAAAGAAGTGGTACGTCTGAAAGCCCTCCTGTTCGAGCTGACGAACGAACGGGCTAACATCCTTTTTGAATTACAGGAAAACCAGCGCGACCTCCGCACACTGCTCAGCACGGAACGCCCCGTGAAATCGATCGTCGATAGCTCGGAAATCCAGCGGTACCACCTCGACCGGTACAACCTGGCGGCGTTGCGGGAGAAAGCATTGCAAAGCCGGGCGGACCTGAAAGTGGCGCAGTCGGAAGCAAAACAGGCGGAATTGAATTACACCTTACAAAAAGCATTGGCTAAGCCCGATGTGCAGGTAGGCGCCATTTACGACCAGGCCAGTAACTACCAGAACAACTATTTCGGTCTCAATGCCACCATCGACCTGCCGTTTTTCAACCGGAACCAGGGAAATATCCGTGCTGCCAAAAGCAGCATCAGCTACTATAAAACGGCCGAGACTGCCAAACAGAACTCGGTAACCAATGAGGTAGACGCCGCCGTGCAAAAGGTAGGCATTGCCGACAAGGCCTTCCAGAGCGTGGAAAGCCAGTTTTCCGACCAGTTTCAGCTGCTGAGCAAGGGCATTTACGACAATTTCCAGAAACAAAATATCACCCTCCTCGAATTCATCGACTTTATCGAAACCTACAACGAAAGCATCAAGGAATTTAACCGCCTGCAAGCCGACCGCATCAAGGTGTACGAGGAGCTGAACTACGTCGTCGGCGAGGAGCTGTTTAACTAACCTACTAACTCATTTACCCATGAAAAATTCCCTGTATGCAGTCGTGCTGGCCACCGTGGGCGTGTGGTTGACGTCCTGCGAGCAAAAGAAGGTCGAAAACGACGAATCGAAGGCATTCATGCTTTCCGACACCATGATGAGCCGGATCAAACTCGACACCGTGCGTACCGAGCCTGTGCGCAACGAGCTCACACTCGTGGGCAAGGTGGTGCCGGACGAAAACCAGGTGATCAAAGTGTACCCGCTCGTGGGCGGTAATGTCGATGAAGTGGATGTGGAACTCGGCGACAATGTGCGCAAGGGCCAGAAACTGGCGACGATCCGCTCCGGCGAAGTGGCCGATTTTGAGCGGCAGAAGATACAGGCACAGTCCGACCTGCTCATTGCGCAGAAGAACCTGTCGTCGACCGAGGATTTGTTCGAAAGCAAGCTCGTACCCGAGCGCGACGTGATTTCCGCGCGGCAGATCGTGGACAAGGCGCAGGCCGAGCTGAACCGCGTGAAGGAGGTATTTACCATTTACGGCTTGGGCAATTCTACCAACTACACCGTGAAATCGCCCATTAACGGTTTCATTATCGACAAGAATGTGAACCGCGGCATGCAGCTGCGTTCGGACAATTCCGAAAGCCTTTTCACTGTGGGCCAGATCGCCGACGTGTGGGTTATGGCCAATGTGAACGAAAGCGACATCCCGCGCATCAAGCTCGGCATGCCGGCAGAGGTGCGCACGATCAGCTTTTCGGACGAGGTATTTAAAGGGAAGGTCGATAAAATATACAATGTCCTTGATCCGGACACGAAGGCGATGAAGATCCGCATTCAGTTACAGAATGTCGGTTTCAAACTCAAACCCGAAATGCACGCTACCGTTACCCTCAATTTCGAGGAAGGCGAACAAATGCAGGCGATCCCGTCACAGGCCGTGATTTTCGACCGGAGCAAAAACTGGGTTATGGTATACCACAGCCGCACGAAAATCGAAACGCGCCCCGTGGAAGTGTACCGCTCCCTCGCGAACCGCACCTACATAGCCGAAGGCCTCAAACCGGGCGAAACGATCATCTCCAAAAATCAACTGCTGGTTTACGACGCGCTTAACGACTAATATCCCATGAACAAATTCATCCGAGGCATCGTGGGCTTTTCGCTCAAGAACCGGTTCTTCATATTCTTTATGACAGGCCTGCTGATCATTTCGGGCATCGTCAGCTACCAAAACACGCCGCTGGAAGCATTTCCTGACGTGACCAACACGCAGATCATCATCGTAACGCAATGGAACGGCCGGAGCGCGGAAGAAATCGAGCGGTTTGTAACCGTGCCGATCGAGGTGGCGATGAACTCCGTGCAGCAGAAAACCAATGTCCGCAGCACAACGATGTTCGGTTTGAGCATTGTCAAAATCATTTTCGATGATAATGTCGAGGACTTTTTCGCCCGGCAGCAGGTAAACAACCAGCTCCGGACCGTATCGCTGCCCGAGGGCGTGGAGCCCGACGTACAGCCACCCTACGGACCCACCGGAGAGATTTTCCGGTTTACATTACAAAGCAAGGACCGCGACAGCCGCGAGTTGCTCACACTGCATAAATGGGTGATCGACCGCCAGCTCCGCAGTGTGCCCGGTGTGGCCGACGTGGTGGCATTCGGCGGCCGCGACAAGATTTACGAGGTGCAGGTGAACCCTACCAAGCTCGTCAAATACAACATTACCCCGCTGGAAGTGTACCAGGCCGTGACGAAAAGCAATGTGAACGTCGGCGGGGACGTGATCGAGAAAAACGGGCAGGCGTACGTGGTGCGCGGGATCGGGCTGCTGAACTCCATCCCCGACATTCAGAACATTATCGTTGAATATGTCAAAGATTACCCCGTGCTGGTCAAAGACGTGGCCGATGTACGGGAATCGGACATGCCACGGGTGGGACAAGTGGGGCTGGACGGTAATGACGACGTCGTGGAGGGTATCGTGGTGCAGCGCAAAGGCGAGAACCCAAGCGAGGTATTGGCACGTGTGAAGGACAAGATCGAGGAGCTGAACACGAAAATCCTCCCGCCGGACGTCAAGATGGTCACATTCTACGACCGCGACAACCTCATCGAGTTCTGTGCGCATACCGTGAAGCATAATCTCGTGGACGGGATCATTCTCGTGACGGTGATCGTGTTCGTATTCATGGCCGACTGGCGCACGACCGTCATCGTATCGATCATTATCCCGCTCGCATTGCTGTTCGCATTCATGTGTCTACGGCTCAAAGGCATGTCGGCAAACCTGCTCTCGATGGGCGCGATCGACTTCGGGATCATCATCGACGGCGCCGTGGTGATGGTGGAAGGCATATTCGTCGCGCTCGACCACCTGGCGCACAAGAACGGCATGGAGCGGTTCAACAAACTTTCTAAATTAGGATTAGTGAAGCGCACCGGCGGCGAGTTGGGCAAAGCCATTTTCTTTTCCAAACTCATCATTATTACGGCATTGATCCCCATTTTCAGCTTCCAGAAAGTGGAGGGTAAAATGTTTACGCCGCTGGCCTACACGCTCGGGTTCGCATTGCTGGGCGCGTTGCTGTACACGCTCACGCTGGTACCGGTGCTTTGCTCGATATTGCTGCGGAAAAACGTGCGCGAAAAGAGCAACCCTATTGTCCGCTTCTTTGATAACATCGTCACCAAAGGCTTTGAATGGTGCTATGCCCGTAAAAAGCTCAGTATCATCCTGGCGACGGCATTCCTGGGCCTCAGTTTATTTTCTGCCAAATTCCTGGGTACCGAGTTCCTTCCGACCCTGAACGAAGGCGCATTGTGGGTAGAAGCCAAAATGCCGATGAGCAGCTCGCTCGCCGAAACCACCAAAATGGTGACCACGCTACGCGCGAAGCTCAACGAATTCCCCGAGGTGAACGGTGTACTCTCTCAAACAGGCCGCTCCAACGACGGTACCGACCCGTCGGGCTTTTACTATGTGCAGATGCAGGTGAATCTGAAACCCAAGGAGGAATGGAAGCGCAAGATCAGCCAGGACGACCTCATTGAGGAAATGGATACGAAATTGAAACAATTCCAGGGCATCAACTACAACTATTCGCAGCCCATTATCGACAACGTGGCCGAGGCCGTGGCGGGGATGAATGCGAGCAATGCCGTGAAAATCTACGGTGACGACCTGGAAACACTGAATGAAAAAGCAAACCAGGTGCTGGAAAAAATCAAGGACGTACCCGGTATCAAAGACGTGGGTATCCTGCGAAACATCGGTCAGCCGGAGATCAGCGTGATCCTCCACGATCATAAAATGGCCCAGTATGGCGTCAGTACCGCCGACGCGCAAGCCGTGATCGAAATGGCGATCGGGGGTAAAACGGCCTCTATCCTGTACGAAGGGGAGCGTAAGTTCGACATCCGCCTGCGCTACGAAGAACAATACCGCCGCACGGTCGACGACATTCAGCAGCTGATGGTACCTACCCTCACCGGCGGCAAAATCCCTTTGAAAGAAATCTCCACGATCCGCACCGTCACCGGCCCGGCATTCGTGTACCGCGATAACAACAAGCGCTTCATTGGCGTGAAATTCTCCGTCCGCGAGCGCGATCTGGGCAGTACCATCGCCGAAGCGCAGTCGAAAGTGAAGCCATTGCTTTCATCCTTGCCGAAAGGTTATTCGGTAAGCTGGTCGGGTGAATTTGAAAACCAGGTGCGGGCCACGGCGCGGTTGGGCCAGGTGGTCCCAATCAGCCTGATCGGGATATTCATTCTGCTGTTTATCATGTTCAGTAATGCCAAAGACGCCGGACTGGTGCTGATCAACGTGCCGTTCGCTTTGATCGGCGGTATCCTGGCGCTCCACATTACGCATATGAACTTCGGCATTTCCGCGGGTGTGGGCTTTATTGCACTTTTCGGGCTTTGCGTGCAAAATGGGGTAATATTGATTTCGGTATTCAACAAAAACCTGGCTGCGAGAATGTCGCTCGACGAGGCGATCCGCGAAGGTGTGAAATCGCGCATCCGGCCGGTTATTATGACTGCCTTAATGGCGGCGATCGGTTTGCTGCCTGCGGCGGTATCGACAGGTATCGGTTCCGAAACGCAGAAACCGCTGGCCATCGTCGTAATCGGCGGGCTCATCACCGCCACCGTGCTGACGCTCCTGATCTTCCCGATCATCTACGGGTTCTTCAACAGGAAGATCCGGGTTTCGAAATACGCGTGATGGAATGTTGATTGTATGAAGAATGGGTCACCTGCACAACCGGTGGCCCATTTATATTTTTCCGTGATTCAATGGAGAGAAATCATACCCGATATGGAACACATAACGCAATGAAATACCAAAATTCCACCCGCTGCCATCTCCTTCGATCCGCGCGCGCTCGGTTTCTACCCCATTCACTTTATAGACGAGATCGGTGGTGATGGAATTGCCTATCCCCCATTGTTTCCGGGCAAAAATGGACATGTCGATGGATTTGGCAACCTTAATCACATACTCGGCGGAAGCCTCCACGAGCCCGGTCATGGATTTGCTGATACGCGTGTCGCTCGACATATACAATGTATCCACACCCAGCCGCCGGCCTCTTTCACGGTAGCCCGAAAATTCCATAAATTCCTTCGCCCTGCCCGAGTTAGGCACGAGCCCCGCCCCGGCGCTAACCCAGAATGCAGATTTGCGGACGGATGGCTTTCCAAACAGCAGCCGCATTTTACCCCGCAGAATGAGGTTGTTCTTGTCATTTTCCATCTGGTAGCTCAGCGGGTTATCGCCATAAATCATCAGCACATTATGGATCGCCGAGCGGTCGTAAGCGAGCTCGATATTCCATTGCTCCTTATAAACCCAGCCCGTCGAAATGCCCCAGGAAGATACCGTGGGCGATTGCGTACCAATGAGTCCGTCGAAGTCGTTGTCGATCGTGTTATTGTCTTTTCTGACAAAACCATTCACCCCCACATACCAGCGGTCGTGCACTTTGATATCCCCGAATTTTTTGAGCAGTGATTCGGTATTGTAAGGCTTCGCGCCGATCGGCTTCGTGTAGATTTTCCGGTAGTAGTCTTCGTCCTGCGCGCTGGCGGCGAGGAACAGGCAGCAAAAGAGGATGGTAAAAATGGGTTTCATAGAAGTGCTCCGGCTTTTTCTCACCTTACGCGCGTCTATGCCCGGACGTTGCACGAAAAACGGCGATCAACGCCGTTCCTCCTACTATTTGGTGGTTTGGAAACTAATCGTGAATGTGGTACCCTCGCCCAGCGCCGACTGTACTTCGATACGCCCGTGATGCGCGTGGATGATGCTCATTGTCGTGGACAGGCCAATACCCATCCCATTGTTTTTACCCGTAAAATATGGTTCGAAGATCTTGTCCATGTGCTCCTCGCTGATGCCCGAGCCGTTATCGGTAAATATCACCTGTATGGCGTCAGCATTCCCGCGCGTCGCGATGCGCAGCACGCCCTTATCCTCCTCCATCGCCTCGATGGCGTTGGTAATGAGGTTCAGGAAAGCCATTTGAAGGGAAACGCGGTCGAGCGGTATGGCCAGTTCATCCTGGCAGAACTCGTTGACGATCTGTATTCTTTTCAACTGAACGCGGTCCAGTGCGGCGCTGATCGCCTGGCTGAGCACCGAATGCACCGAATTTTCGACCAGTTCGATATCTTCCGAGCTCGACGGTTGCAGCAGCTGCGTAATGAGATCGTTAATGCGCGTGCAGTTGCGTTTGATAATCTGGGTATAAAATTTCTGGTCTTCGTCGGTGAGCTCCATTTCCAGCTGCTCGGCCGAGAGGTTCACGTTCGTAAGTGGGTTACGCACCTCGTGGGCGAGCATGCGCACGAGCCGGCCGGTTACGGCCATTTTTTCGGAAAACAACCGCTCTTTTTCGGATTGTTTCCGGGCAGTCATATCATGTAGTCGGCCCTGGATATACGGATGGTCGTCGTCGACCTCCACCGAGGCCGAAAACAGGCAGTATTTTTTGTCGCCTTCCCTGGGTAGCAGCCGTACCTCGTGGTCATGAATGGGCTGCTCGGCAATGTCTTGCCACAAGGCCGAGAACTGCGGGTCGTCCACGAGTTCGGTGATCTTTTTCTCCTTCAACTGCTCGCCGGAGTAGCCTGTAAGCTGGCTGGCCGCTTCGTTCAGATCGATAATGTTGCCTTCGAGGTCGCTGATGAACAGGAAGTCGTTGGATTCTTCGAAAACCCTCCGGTAGCGGCGTTCGCTGTGGCGCAATGCTTTCAGTACCGACGTCCGTTCCAGGGCGTAACGAATGCTCCGTTCCAGCTTTTCGGCGTCGAGTTCGCTTTTGATCAGGTAATCGGCCGCTCCGAGGCGCAATGCTTCGACGGCGATTTTGGTATCACCCTTGCCGGTTAGCAGGATAATCGGCTCTTCGCATTCGAAGCTGCACGCGAGCTCGATCAGGTCAATGCCCGTACTTTCGCCCAACAGGTAATCGAAGAGGTACAGGTCAAATTTGTTGTCTTTGATCTGCGTCTCCGCCTCCCTGAAAGTCGCGCACCAGGTAATGTCGAACTTCCAGTTGACGAGGTCCTGAAAATACTCCCGGGTCAGGAAGTAATCGTCCTCGTCGTCATCTACCAGCAATACCCGGATCTGTTTATTGTTCATTCCGCACGAGCCGTTGCGATATCAGATATCGAATTGTTTCATTTTGTTATAAAGTGTCTTACGGTCGATGTTGAGCAGGCGCGCGGCCTTGCTTTTATTGAAATTCACATCCCGCAAAACCTGCATGATCATATCGTATTCCGCCTCGTTGGCCACCGTTTTCAGACTTGGCTTGGTTTCTTCGCCGTCCGCATTGTCGGTCAGCAACGACGCCGCCGCGGCACTGCTTGCCGGTGCAGGCTCGTCGTCCAGGTCTTTCAACCGGCGGTAATTGACGATCTCGAACGGAAGCGCTTTTTCTTCGATCAGCTCCCCGTCGGAAAGCAATGTCGAGCGCTTGATCACGTTTTTGAGCTCGCGCAGGTTACCCGGCCACGAGTAGTTGAGGAAATCGTTTTTCACTTCTTCCGAAAATCCCCTCACATTCTTGCCCAGCTCCACATTCGTCGTTTCGAGGAACGAAGTCGCGAAAAGCATCAGATCGTCTTTCCGGTTGCGCAATGCAGGTACTTCGATCGTAAATTCATTGAAGCGGTAGTATAGGTCCTCCCGGAACTTCCCGTTCCGCGCCGAGTCGAGCAAGCGCTCGTTACTCGCCACGATGATCCGCACGTCGAGGTCTATTTCTTTCGACCCGCCGATCCGTCGCATTTTGCGTTCCTGCACCACGCGAAGCAATGCTACCTGTATCTCGTACGACAAATTGGACACTTCATCGAGGAACAGTGTACCGCCGTTGGCTAATTCGAAATGCCCTATTTTGGTTTGCAATGCACCGGTGAACGAGCCCTTTTCGTGCCCGAAGAGCTCGCTGCCTGCCAGCTCCTTCGAAATCGCGCCGCAGTCCATCGCCACGAAAGGCATATCCTTGCGTTTCGACCGGTTGTGGATCTCCTGTGCGATAGCTTCCTTGCCGGAGCCGCTTTCACCGTAAATGATCACGGAGAAATTGGTAGGCGCCACAAGGTCTACCTGCTTGAAAAGATTGTCCGACACATCGCTGTTGCCCATCACATAACCCGCCTTCGTACGCAGCTGGCTTTTGCGGGCGGGTTTCGGCGCTTCCGCCGTTCCGTCCGACGATGCAGGCGCTACGTACTGATGATCTTCGTTCTGAGCAGCTTCCGCGTCGGCGATCGCCTTTTTCACCGTCACGAGGATCTCGTCAGGGAAAAGCGGTTTGGTGATATAATCGTAGGCTCCGAGCTTCATCACATTCACCGCTACCTTGATATCCGAGTAGCCGGTAATGATCAAAACCGGAACATTGGGTCTTTTGGATTTAATGGCCGTGAGCAGCTCCGTACCGGTAATATCGCCCAGCCTGAAATCGGTCATTACGAGGTCCGGTGAAATGGATTCTATCAATGCGAGACCGTCCTTACCATTCTGCGCTGTTTCAACTATAAAATCATTCTTTGATAAAAAACGCTTCAAAAGGAAGCAAATATCCGCTTCATCATCAACAACAACTATTTTTTTCATGCCGGGTATCAGGGCTTAACTTTGGTTTTAAATAGTAACTCTCAACCTCGCGGTGGGTATGTTCAATTGCTCGCGGTACTTCGCTACCGTCCTTCTGGCGACGGAGTATCCTTTCTCGGCGAGCATGTCTGTGATTTGTTGGTCATTGTAAGGGTGGCGCTTGTCTTCGTCGCTCACAATTTCGCGGATCGCCTCCTGGATTTCACGGTTCGAAACCTCCGTTCCGTCCTCGTTCGTCACACCTTCCGTGAACAGGTCTTTCAGGAGTACAATGCCGAAGGGCGTCTGCACGTATTTGTTGGTGGTAACCCTAGATACGGTTGAAATATCCATATCGATGATTTCCGCCACGTCTTTGAGGATCATCGGGCGCAGCTTCTTGATATCGCCTGTCTGGAAATAGTCGTATTGCAGCTTCACAATGGCTTTCAGCGTATTCAGCATTGTATTTTCACGCTGCTTGATCGCGTCGATAAACCATTTGGCCGAGTTCATTTTATTTTTCAGGAACTGGTTGGTGGCCTTGTCGCGCTTCTCTTCCGCCATTTGGGTAAATACCTTGTTCAGCTTCAATGCCGGGCTGTTCCCCCAGGTCAGCTGCACTTCAATTTCGCCGTCTTCGGTGTACCAGAGCATGAAGTCGGGCTTGATGCTTTCGTTTACGATCGCGTCATTACGGAGGCCCGACGCCGGTTTGGGATTGAGCGTCGTGATCAGCTGAATGGCTTTTTTCAGCGACTCTTCGTCGAGGCCGGTAATCCGCATGATCTTGTCGTAATTGCGCGAACCCAGCTCGTCGAATGCGTCGCACACGATTTTGTAGGCCCATTTCCAGGTATCGTTCTGGACCTCCATGCGGTTGAGCTGAATAATCAGGCATTCCCTCAAATCGCTGGCCGCAATGCCGGGTGGATCAAGCTGTTGGATAATTTTCAGCATTGTGTTCACTTCGTCGGTATCGATAAACATGCTGTTCGCAAATGAAATATCGTCCGCAATCACATCGCTTTCCCGACGGAGGAATCCGTCCTCATCCAGTGAATCGAGGATAAAGTCCGCTACGAGTTGCTGACGTTCATCCAGTTGCAGAAAGTGTACCTGCTGTTTAAGATCGTCCCGGAAAGAGATGGCTTCTACCATCGGACGGGTATACAACTCGTTGTCCGCCGACTGGTTATTTGCATACGTTTTGTAGTCCGGGATATCGTCGTCTCGGAACTCGTCCCAGTCGTAATAATCCTGTACGGAGTTGTCGTCGCCGCCGGGGGACAGGTCAGCATCGTCAAATTCTTCGGGTGCATCCTCCGCCGTACTTTCCTCTTTCCCTTCTTCCAGTACAGGGTTTTCCTCCAACTCCTCCTTTATCCTTTGTTCAAGCTCCATTGTAGTCAGGTGCAGTAAATTCAGCATCTGAATTTGCAAGGGAGAGTATTTTAAAGTCTGTCTTTGCGTCTGCGTCTGTCTTTGCATATAGCAACTAAGGGTATAATTTAAATTCTCTTGGTGCTTTAAATTTACGACTCTTTATCCAATGTTGACTCAACGAAGAGGTGCGTTACCGAAGATTGCGTAGTTATTTCCACATACTGAGAATTTTAATTCAGAATGTAGCGCGAATCCCCATTGCGAAACCGCTTTCTGCTCCTCCCTGACGGCATTTGACCGGCGTGTCCCTGGTAGTATTTCCGCCCGGAGCGTCAGGTTCCTGCCGGCGTAACCCGTGGCCGCCGCCGTTTCATCTGATTGAAAATCAAAAGCTATTGTTATTTTTCATGGATTTGCCACATCCTTGCCCCTCATTCCGAACATCGCACGGCGGCGCTTGCGATGTTGTCCGCGTGTATGAACGTACATTATACGAAATACAAAACCCTTGCCCGGCTGTAAACGACAAAACCCTCCGTTCGGGAGGGTTTTGCAAGCAATGTATGTAAGTATCAGGCTGGCCGCAACGGCTTATCCTCGGTCGCATTTTTGACCCAGTATAAACCTTTCAGCAGCAATTCCCTGCCTTCTTCCACGCCATGCTTCATGATGACCTTTTCGATCACCAGCGGCGCGATGAAATTAAACGGGACCGGCAAGCGTCGCAACGCCGTCCGCCCGAGCAAAGCACCCAGCCCGATCTCCATGCCACGGCCCGTGACGCCGGATGGCCCGGAAGCCATCAGATCCTTCACATAACCGATCGCGTCGGTAACATTCGCTTTGGTCTTTTCCGGTTTCGATTGAAGAGCTATCGTTTCCATAGTGCGTGGTATCCCGAATTTAAATGTTTCCTACCTGCTCGCGCGCAGACTCTGCGTAGGCTTCTGCCTTGCCCAATGTTTCGTCGGCGTAGGCTTTGCCTTCTTTTTTCCATTCGGCAGCTTTGTCGGCAGCCTGGTCTTTGCTTTTCTCTAAAGCAGCTATCAGTTCGCCTGCGAGACTGTTGGTTTTCTTTCTCAATTTCTTGATTGTCTTTTTGCTATCCTCCGGCGCGATGATCAAACCGATTACCGCCCCTGCTACCGCGGCTACTGCTATCCCTAAAATGATTTTGTTCGCTGACATAGTACGTTTGGTTTAAATGTTATCATTTCGTTTGCATCCATTGCCGAAAATCCTATACCAACCACACCGCCGCACGCGCCATCCAGGTTAACGACCTAAAATAGAGTTGATTAACGACCCATTTCAACATTGACCCGTATTTTCCTCACCTTCAAAACTGTAAAATTTGCGCCCTAAACGGTGTAAAAATGATACAAAAGCTACCGGTCTTGCCATGATGGCGCTTATTTGGATTTAAACTGATTTCGCGTGGAACAATGGCAGGGTTATTGCCTATTTTGAAGGAAAGGTTAGTTAGTAATCCAAACGCTTATTTGACAGCGCCGGAAAATACCTCCACAACCGATGGCTAGAATTTTTACTTCTCACACAGCGCTATGAAAATTGTTATTATCGAAGATGAAAGGGATTTGGGAGTGTTGATGCGCAATTTTCTTATTAGACAGCTGAATATTAAAACACCTGAGGGATCGGTCCGGGTGGTGGCTTCATTGACAGAAGGCCTTGAGTGCGTAAGGGATATGAGCCCGGATTGGATATTCATAGACAACAACTTACCCGACGGAAAAGGCGTGCAGGCGATCAGGCAAATCCGTGAGGTGCATCCCGATAAACTTACCAAAGTGGTCATGATGAGCGCCATGACAAATTTGAAGGAAGAGGCATTCCGCAACGGGGCGGATTTTTTCCTCGACAAGCCGATCAGCTTCGTGGAAGTCAAGAATATCTTCACACGACCAGCCAGCGACGTTTGATCCGGCTAAACCAAGGACGCTGCCAAATAGTGGAAAAACTTGCATCAATTGGGGATATAGCCCGATTGTCCGTGGAAAATTTTACTCAAGACATTCGATTGAAGGGGTTAAGTCGCGGTAAACTTCTAGAAAAGCACCGGACACTTGGTCCCTGAGCGGTTGCGGCTGCCTGGCATCTTGACCTTCTGGCTGTGGTACCGTACCCTTTTCTTCTTGCTGTTATCAGCCTTTTTCTTCTCGTAAGCGACCAATTTGAAATCATATTCCGGAATGAAGTAATCTTCCTTGTATTCGCTCACCGGCAACGGCATATAATGGCGGCCGGGGAAGCTCAGCACGTCGTATTCGTAGTCGTAAAGGTAAATCGTCACAAAACCGTCGCGACTGTATTTGATACCGATATCCGAAAAAGGGCTATTCTCGTCCGACGACGCCACCAGCCGCATCATTTCCTTCTGCTTGCCTTTCACGAGCACCGTCATATTGTACTGAAAAACCCGGTGCAGCGAGTCGATCTGGATGGCTACGCCGAGGTAATATTTCGCGTCTTTCAGCCGCTCCTGGCCGGCGTACATGACGGCGGTATTGTTCAGTGCGCTTTTGTCCTGGTAGTTCTGATAGCTCAGTTTAGCATCTTCATACCGCTCCATGTAGCGGTATACATTACCCTGGTTGACATTGTAGAACTTCCGGCCCGGCGCGGCGGCCATCGCCAGTTTGAAATCTTCGAATGAACCATCGTATCGCGCATTCGCCTCATTTACCTGGTGTTTCTGGGCGTGCCGGTTACCAATATAGGCTTGCACGATGCCGTGGTTGTTGTGCAGGAACGGGAGCTCCGGCTTCTCGCGTACGAGGCTGTCGAACAGCGCCATCGACTTGTCGAGCTGGTCGTTTTCAAGCAGGGTAACCCCCCAGCCGTTCTGTGCATTCACATTCGCCGGGTTCAGCGACACCGCTTTTTTGAACACCTGATACCCCTTTTTAAACATATCGAAATGCAGGAGCAGGTTACCATAGTTGCTCCACATGCGGTCGTAGCCCTGCTCGTACTGCAATGCCCTGGCCATAAACTGGCCCGCCTCCGAGTACCGTTTCTGATCGATCATGATCCCGCTCAGCCCGGCCAGTGCCTCGTAGCGCGTCGGGTCTAGCTTTACCGCCGTCTGGAAATCTTCCTGGGCCTGGGCGCCCTGCTTAAGATAATATTCGGAGAATGCTTTGGTCACAAACAGGTCGGCGAAGAACTTGTTGTCGGCATTCAGGGCTTTTTCACCCTTTTTGAAATCTTTGAGCGCGAGATCGTAACGCTTCTGCCCGTAATGCGCTACCGCGCGCCCCAGGTATGCGGGCAGGTAGGTGGAGTCTTTCTTAATGACCCTGTCGAAGAGCGTGAAGGCGGTCTGGTACTCGTGCTTGGAAAGGTGGGTATTGGCAATGCCCGATTGCAATGCGGGCGTTTCGCGTTTCAATGTCGATGCGAGCTTGTAGTACCGCTGTGCCTCGCTCGTCTGTTTCAGGCCGTAGCACGAATGCGCCATGCCGAGGTATGCGTCGCCGCGGAATGTACGGTCGTCGGTTTCGAGGTATTTTTCAAAAACGGCTTTCGCCATGCCGAACTGGTTCAGCGAGAGCAAAGCATTTGCGTAGCGGATCTGCGCCTTCGGGTGCGTGCGCGCCACTTTCTCAAAATCTTTCACAGCGCGCTTCTCGTTGCCGGTGCGCATGAAGATGTCGCCTCGTTGGAGGCGGTAGGCCATTTCGTCCTTCTGGCGGATCGCGGCGGTGATCTCGTCCACGGCATCTTCCATCCGCCCGCTATACTTGTGCACCATACCCACATTGAAGTTCCACTTGCCGCCCGTGTTTTTGGCGGAATTGTCGCTCGCGAAGCTGGCCGCTTCCTGGTATTTTTTCTGCTTGCCCAACGTCACCAGGGTGTTCAGCGTCGCTTCGGAGCCACCCGGCGAGGCGGAGAAATCGTTGCGGGCCGCCCCGAACTTGCCCGAGAGCAGGGCAAACAGGCCACGGTTATACCGGAGCTGCGGGTCTTTTTCGCCCAGGTCCAGTTCCTCCATGATATGCAATGCTTTCTGGTAATTACCCGAAAGGGCGAGGACCACCGCCTCATTATTCATCCGCTGCACGGAATCCGAGGGCTGGAATGCGAGCCGGTGGTACGCGGCATAGGCGGCCTGAAGGCTCCTTACACCGCGCTGGTATGCTTCGGTTCGGAGTAATGCGGGATTGTTTTCTTCGAAAGAGCGGTTGAAGACGGGTAGAAGTTCTTTTACAAGCCGCTGGCATTCACCAAAATCCTGCGCTGAAACCTGCTGAGGAACTAACATCCTCAACATCAGCAACATACCTGTCATCACAAGTAAGTAGATTTTCTGTACCATGGGTGCGGTGAATGGCTCAAAAAATACTAACCTACAAGGAATGAGGGAGATTTACAATTATTGCTTTAACCGTTTGCTAAATTTCAGGTAAAATATAATTTTTTAAATAAATAACATTATTTTAAGTAACCCTTGGTAATTAGAGTTGTACGGAAGCCAGAGCACCCACTTCCACCTTCTGATCGTTAATCCATACACGCACAGCCGTTTCTGACGTATTTTCGATCGTTACCACCTGTTTGGAGACCGTAATCTTCAACAAACTTCCCTGATGCCCGATCCGGAACGAATAACCGCCCCATTGCTCCGGAAGATATGGTTTGAACGACAATAGCCCGTCTTTCACGCGCTGGCCTGCGAAGCCTTTCACGACGCTCATCCAGGTACCGGCCATCGAAGTAATATGCAGTCCGTCCTCCGTGTCGTTGTTGTAATCGTCGAGGTCCAGGCGGGCGGTGCGAAGGTACATTTCATAGGCTTTTGCACGCAGCCCCAGCCCGGCGGCGAGTATGGAATGCACGCAGGGCGAAAGAGACGATTCATGCACGGTCATCGGTTCGTAAAATTCGAAATTCCGGCGAATGGTGGCTGCATCGAACTCGTGTTCGAAAAAGTAGAGCCCCTGCAATACATCGGCCTGCTTAATGAAGCATGAGCGTAGGATACGGTCCCACGACCACCGCTGGTTGATCGGCCGCTGTTCGGCAATATCGTTCACGGTGAGCAGCTGCTTGTCCAAAAAGCCCTGCTGCTGCAAATACACCTGCCGTTTGTCGTCGAACGGGTAATGCATATTGTCGACAATGTGCTTCCAGTCGGCGAGTTCGGTGTTGAGCTGGAGGTTGGTTTTGAAAATGACCTCGTTCAGCTTTTTCGAATCCTCTTTCCACAGCTGATCGATCACTTCCAGCGTGTACCGCAGCGTCCAGCAAGCAATGTAGTTGGTGTACCAGTTGTTGTTGACATTGTTTTCGTATTCGTTCGGGCCAGTCACGCCCAGCATGACATACTGCCCCTGCTCCTCCGACCAGTTGACGCGCTGTTTCCAGAACCGCGAAATGCCGATCAGCACTTCCAGCCCCTCGTTGTGGACGTAGCTGTGGTCGCCCGTGTAGCGGGTATAATCGTAAATGGCATAGGCGATGGCCCCGTTCCGGTGGATTTCCTCGAAGGTAATCTCCCATTCGTTATGGCATTCCTCGCCGTTCATCGTCACCATCGGATAAAGCGCGGCGCCGTCGGTAAAACCAAGCTTGGCGGCATTCTCGATCGCTTTCTGCAAATGCTTGTAACGGTACACGAGCAGGTTACGCGCCACCTTCCCGTCGGCAGTGGAAAGGTAGAACGGAATGCAATAGGCTTCGGTGTCCCAGTAGGTACTGCCGCCGTATTTCTCGCCGGTGAAGCCTTTCGGACCGATGTTCAGGCGCTCGTCCTCCCCTGTGTAGGTTTGTCCCAAATGGAAGATATTGAAGCGGATGCCTTGCTGGGCAGCCACATCGCCGGCGATGGTAATGTCGTTTTTCTCCCATTTGGCAGCCCAGGCCTGCACTTGCTCGGCGTACATGCGATCGAAACCCTTTTCGGTAATGCGGGCCAGGTAGGCTTTGGCTTGGGGGATCAGCTCCTCGTGCGCGTAGTTGGCCGACGAGAGGTTTACCGCATATTTAAAAATGGTCAGCTGCTCCCCTTCCCGCACTTCCAGCTGCACTTTGCCGGCCACATACTTGTCCTGGGAGGCATGCTGCACCGTCATATTCACGGGCATGCCGTTCAGTTGAACATCAAACTTCATCCCGGTAGCCACGCGGAACTGCTCTACCTTGTAAGGATTACTTTTCGTTTCGAGTACCAGGTAACCCTCCTGCCCCGACGCTTCGTGCGCGATGCCGTCCCAGAACGACTCGTCGTAGTTCGAATCGCGGTTGCGGATGTTGCCGTCGAGGAATGGGGTAATGGTAAAATTGTCGGTGAAGTTAAGCGGTACCATGCTGTAACTGATTGCCGCGGACTCGTCGTCGGCCATGCTGCAAAAGCGCTTCGAGTGAATGCGCAGCCTGCGCCCGCCCGTAAGCGTGACGGTGGCGGTGCGTTCCAGCACGCCTTCCTTCATATTCAGCACCCGCCGGAATTCCTCGATTTTACAGGTGTTCAAATCGAGCAGTTCGGTACCGACGCGAACCTGGATGCCGGTCCAGTTACAGGCATTAAGTACTTTGGCGAAATAATTGGGATAGCCGTTTTTCCACCAGCCTACCCTTGTTTTATCGGGAAAATATACGCCTGCCACATAGTTACCGAGCAGCGTTTTGCCCGAATAGCCTTCTTCGAAATTGCCCCGCTGGCCCATCCGGCCGTTGCCGAGGCTCATCAGGCTTTCCGTGATTTCATTGTGTTCAGGGTGAAAACCGTCTTCTACGATGCACCATTCGTCGTGCGTAATGTAATTCTTCATATGTTTTCCAATTGCGGCAAACCAAAATTTTCAAAACCGGGGATGACGATATCGGCCTGCGTGAGTACCGATGCTTCCCCTATGCCTACGGCGAGCATTCCGGCCGCTTTGGCCGACTCTATGCCTGCCACTGCATCCTCAAATACAGCGCATTGCGCCGGCGGCACATTCAGGTCGGCGGCGCCCATGAGGAAAACCTGCGGGTCGGGCTTGCCTTTGGTAATGCGGTTGCCATCGACGATCGTGTCGAAATAATGCAGCATATCGATCCGTTCGAGGATCACCTGCGCATTCTTGCTCGCCGAGCCCAGGCCGGTACTTATGTTGTTCGCTTTCAGCTCGTCCAGGAAGCGGCGGACGCCGGGTAAGGCGTCGTCAGGCGTCATTTGCATACATAATTCGAGGTACCGGGTGTTTTTCGCGGCTGCCCTGCGGGCTTTTTCCTCTTCCGACAATTCCACGCCGCCGATCGACAGCACGATTTCCAGCGATTCCATGCGGCTGATGCCTTTTAATCGTTCGTTTTCTTCGCGGGTGAGATCGAAACCGAGGTCCTGCGCCATTTCCCGCCAGGCGATGTAATGGAACTGCGCGGTGTCGACGATCACGCCGTCGAGATCAAAAAGGCAAGCTTGTATTGAGGGCATACTTATCAAATTTAATATCTTGCAAAATAGTAAAAAATAGCAATTTGCCGCGCCAGGGGCAAAATAGAGGGCCTAATGCTCTCCCGAAAACGCCGGGCGCACTTTCTCAGAACTCACAAAAGCCGGAACCAGATGACTGCCGTCAACCAGGATAAATTCATTATATACCAGATCTTTACACGCCTCTTCGGCAACCGCAACCAGACCAACAAACTGTACGGAACGATCGACGAAAATGGCTGCGGGAAGTTCAACGACATCGACGATACGGCGCTGGGCGCATTGAAGGAATTCGGGGTGACGCACCTGTGGTACACGGGCGTGCTCGAACATGCGACGCTCACCGATTACGCGCGATACGGCATCAATCCGGACCATCCGCTGATCGTGAAAGGCATTGCCGGCTCGCCCTACGCCGTGAAGGATTATTACGATGTGGACCCCGACCTGGCCGTCGACGTACCGAACCGCATGGCGGAATTTGAAAACCTCATCGCCCGCACGCATGCGCACGGCCTGAAAGCCATTATCGATTTTATCCCTAACCACGTGGCGCGGCAGTACCATTCCGACATGCGGCCGGAAGGTGTCAAGGATTTCGGCGAGGGAGATGACGATACCATCGCTTTCAGCCCTTCCAACAACTTTTATTACATTCCCAACCACGATTTCGTCGTGCCGGAAGGCCACACACCGCCGCTGCCCGTGACAACGCCTTACCACGAGCGGCCCGCCAAAGCGACGGGTAACGACGTATTCCAGGCCCAGCCGAGCCAGTACGACTGGTACGAGACGGTGAAACTCAATTACGGCGTGGATTACCTCGACGGCCGCACCCGGTACTTCGACCCGATCCCTTCAACCTGGGTTAAAATGCGCGATATTCTCGTGTACTGGGCGCAAAAGGGCGTCGACGGTTTCCGATGCGATATGGCTGAAATGGTGCCGGTGGAATTCTGGGGCTGGGTGATCCCGGAAGTAAAGAAGGCCAACCCGGCGATCATCTTCATTGCGGAGATTTACAACCCGTTTGAATACCGGAATTATATCAATATCGGCCAATTCGATTACCTGTACGATAAGGTGGGGCTGTACAATTCGCTGCGCCGCATTATCGAGGGACATGGCACGGCGGAGGACATTACCCGCATCTGGCAGCACGAATCGGGCGATTTTGCCGAGCATATGCTCCGTTTCCTCGAAAACCACGACGAGCAGCGCATTGCTTCACGGTACTTTGCCGGTAACCCGTGGACGGCCCTGCCGGCTATGGTCCTGAGCGCGACGCTGCATACCGGCCCGTTGATGCTCTATTTCGGTCAGGAGCTGGGCGTAGACCCTACCCAGCAGGAAGGTTTCCAGGGCGAGGACGGCCGCACGACCATTTTCGACTACTGGGGCGTGCCGGAATTCCAGCAATGGGTCAACGGCGGGAAATTCAACGATGAATTGCTTTCGACGGAGCAAAAGACCTTGCGCGATTTTTATCAAAAAATGAATGCATTCGTGCTGGGTAACGAGGCGGTATATGCCGGTGGCTTCTATGATTTGCAATATGTGAATGCGGACGGGCAGTCTGTCAATTACGACAAAACCATCATTTACAGCTATTTACGTCACACCGACAATCAAAAAT
The DNA here is from genome assembly GCF_000382205.1 of Dyadobacter beijingensis DSM 21582. Classification (GTDB taxonomy): domain Bacteria; phylum Bacteroidota; class Bacteroidia; order Cytophagales; family Spirosomataceae; genus Dyadobacter; species Dyadobacter beijingensis. The sequence continues at coordinate 636,247 of NZ_KB907786.1, read as the reverse complement.
TATTGTTTGTATACAATTTTGACGAGTCGAGAACCGTAGAAACGACGATCAAAATACCGCAGGATGCCTGGACGAACGTTCTCAAACTGGGCAATACCGGTTCGTATAAACTGAAACCTGTTTTTCCCCTGGAAGTGCCGCAGGTGCAGCTGCGTACGGCCGAGATCACGTCCACCGGCGTGCCCATTGAATTACCGCCGATTTCGGCCTTCGCATTCGAGATCGTGCCGAAGTGAGGGCATTGCTCCCCGCGCTGAATTGCAAAAGGGGCTTTTGATCGTTAATTTTACATGATACCCACCGGCCGGCGCATTCGCCGCCCGATGTTTAAGACCGTAACGTACCCTGTGCTAAAAGATTTCCGTATGATCAGATTTGTCGTGCTTTCCATTTTGTTGCTGAGTTCTGTGGCCTCGTTCGGGCAAGCCGGCCTGCAAAAGACCTTTGTGCAGAAAATGGAACTGCCTGCCACGCCCGATATGGGCACGCAGGTGTTACGGATCAGCGAGTCGTTCCTGGGCACGCCTTATGTGGCTGGTACGCTGGAAGGCAACCCGTCCGAGCGCCTCGTGTGCAAGTTCGACGGCCTCGACTGTACTACATTGGTAGAAAGTGTGATCGCGCTGGCGGTTGCCAAACGGGAGAATTCTTCTTTTGAAGAATATAAAAATGAACTCACCCGGCTGCGCTACCGCGAGGGCGTGATCGACGGCTACCCTTCGCGCCTGCATTACATCCTCGACTGGATGTATGAAAACCAGAAGCGCGGGCGACTGGAAGACATTACCGCCAAGGTTGGCGGCGTGCCTTTCACGAAAGAAATCAATTTTATGACTACCCATGCCAACCTGTACCCTTCCCTCGCGCCGAGCGATGTGTACGAGAAGTTGAAGGAGCAGGAATCGGTCATCAACTCACGCGAGCATAGCTACATTCCCAAAAGCGCCATCCAGAAAGCCGAACCGATGCTGCACGACGGCGACATCGTCGCATTTACATCGTCGGTGGAAGGTCTGGACGTGAACCATATGGGTATTATTTCCAAAGTTGGCAGCCGGGCGTACCTGATCCACGCGTCGCTGACGGGCAAAAAGGTGATCATGACCAACGTTCCCCTGGCCGAATACGTGGCGTCCGTGCCGAAACACACGGGTATGATCGTGGCGCGGCTCAACGATATCTGAAAGTGAATGGATTTTACCGACCTCATTAATTACCGGAATTCCCCCTGGCTCCTGCTGCTCCTCAGCGGAGCTATTGGATTGATTATCAGCATTGTTGTCACCAGCCTCGTCAGGGTGACAGCGAACAAAAGCGAATGGCGGCCATTGCGGTCCATTAGTGAGAACCTGACGAGCGTGCTACATTTCTTTCTCCCGGTCGTATTTATCACGGCGGCGTCCAAAACTTATTCCTACGCCAATCCACAGTACGAATGGGTTTTCGCATTGAGTAAAACAGCGCTTATCGGCATTACGACCTGGCTGATGGCCCGGATCGTGATCATCGTCGAAAAGATCCTGATCGACAAGCTGGACTTCAACTCGCCCGATAACAACCAGGCCAGGCGGCTTTTTACGAAGATCAAATTCATCAAACGCATTGTCGTGATCATGGTCGTCACGATCGGCGTGTCGATATTGCTGCTCAGCTTCGACAGCGTGCGGCAGTACGGCGTGGGTATACTCACATCGGCCGGTATCGCGTCGGTAATCATCGGTTTTGCGGCGCAGAAGTCGCTGGCCAACCTCATGGCCGGCATTCAGATCGCATTTACCCAGCCGATCAAAATCGACGACGTGGTGATCGTGGAAGGCGAATGGGGCCGCATCGAGGAGATCAATCTTACCTATGTAGTGGTGAATATCTGGGACTTGCGCCGCATGGTCCTGCCCATTACCTATTTCATCGAAACGCCTTTCCAGAACTGGACCCGGAATGAAAGCGCATTGACGGGCGCCGCGTTTTTTTACCTTAACTACCATACCCCTGTGCAAAAACTGCGGGAGAAACTGAAAGAAATCCTGGACGGAACCCCGCTGTGGGACGGCCGTGCCTGGGCTTTGCAGGTGACCGATACGCAGGGACAGCTCATGGTCGTGCGCGCACTTATGTCTGCAAGAAATTCCAGCGAAACTTTCGACCTGCGGTGCATTGTACGCGAGAAACTGATCGAATATATTGCCGCCGAGCATCCCGAGGCATTGCCATCGAGCCGTGTGGAAGATGCTGGTGAGATGAAGTTCAAGCTGCCTGATCAGGGGATATAAAAAAATTGGCCTCCGGAAAGTCCGAAGGCCAGTCTTTTCTTACTACTCACCTAACTCAATTTAACTCAATACAGTTTGTCTTTGATATTTTAACCGATCATCGCCGCGTCCAGCTTTTTGAAATACTAAATAATGGCTGGTGAAAACGGTGGAAATGAAAGGATGAAAAGCGCTTTGAAATATAGCGGCACGCTGGCCTCACGAATCGCGTGATCTACATTACAAAGGAGCTTTTTCCTTGTTAAAGAGGCATTAACGCTGAATTAAAAAGGAATTAAAAAGGTGGGAACTTCAAAATGAACGTCGTGCCGGCGCCTAATGCTGACTCCACTTCGATCGTGGCGCCCTGCATATTGATGATGCGTTTGGTAAGGGCGAGCCCGATGCCGTAGCCGGCCTTGCTGATCGTGGACTGGCTGCGGTAGAAGGTGTCGAAAATATACGGCAGCTCGTCCCGCGCGATGCCGATACCCATATCGCGGAAGTAGATAACGATCAGCTTGTTTTTGATTTCGAGGAAAACGTTGCAGGTTTTGTCGGGCGAGTATTTGCAGGCATTGTCCATGAGGTTCAGGAACGCCGTGCGGAGCAGGCTCTCGTCGCCGAAGCGTTTCAGCTGTTCTTCGTCCTCGGGAATTTTGTCGTAATGGATATGGACCTCGTAACCCGGATTTTTCTGCTGAACGGAGGTTTTGGCCTGCCATAGCACCTCGTCGACGCGGATTTTCGAAAAGGTTACCCGGAATGCATTTTCCTCCGTCCGGGCGAGTTCGAGCAGGCGGTTGACGAGCTCGTTCATTTCCTTCGCTTCCGACCAGATTCCTTTCAATGCATCCTGATACTCCGGTGCATTCCGCTCTTTCATCAGACTGAGCTCCGCCTCGCTCATAATGAGCGCCAGCGGTGTGCGCAGCTCGTGCGACGCGTGCGAGACGAAGTTTTTCTGTGCTACAAATGCGATTTCGAGGCGTGTAAGCATCTGGTTGAATGTCTCGGCCAGCAATGCTAGCTCGTCCTTCTCACGCCCTACCCGCACTTTTTCATGCAGGTTACCGGCCGAAATATTGTTCACCTGGTCGATAATGTCGGATACCGGCTTGATAGCATCGTTGGAAAACTGCCAGCCGGCCACGCCCACAAGAACGAGCGACAAAAGCCAGCCTATGAGCAGGATTTCGCGGAGGCGGTTGAGCTGGTTCATCCCCAGATAATCATTGGCGATCACCGCCACGACCCACGGCTTGCGGTGGTCCTGCAAAATATGCCGGATAATGATGACCTCCTTCTTCTGATGTTTTGTATGGATTTCCTTACCCGCCCGCGCCTCGGTGAGCATAGCCCTGGAAAGTGTGAAATTCTCCTTGCCGCTCACGAAAATAATGGAATCGGAGCCGTCGTAGATGGTGATCTCTTCATCGAGCAGGATCGTCTTGTTCTCCTTTTCGATCTTCTCAATATCGGCCTTGCTGATGCCGTGGCTCGCTTCCACGAGCTGGGCGATCGTCTGCCCGCGCTCGTTGAGGAAAGAATGGAACTGCTTTTCGCGGTATTGATCGTAGAAAAAGTAAATGGCAACGCAAAACAGCGCCATAATGGAGCCTACCAGCAAGGTAAACAGCAACGTCAGGCGCGTTTTAATGTTCATTCTTCCTTGAAAATATAACCCATGCCCACCACGGTGTGGATGAGCTTCGTAGGATAATCCTTATCGACTTTTTTACGGAGAAAATTAATGTACACGTCGATCACATTCGTGCCCGTATCAAACCGGATGTCCCACACCTGCTCGGCAATGTCCACGCGCGACACCACGCGCCCGCGGTTACGCATGAGGTATTCGAGCAATGCAAATTCCTTGGCCGTGAGATCAATGCGGTTCCCGCCGCGGCGCGCTACCTTCTCGTCGAGGTTCAGTTCGAGGTCGGCGATGGTGAGTACCTGGCTGGACTGTTCGCGGGCGCTGTTGCGTTGCGAAAGCACTTTAATACGCGCAATCAGTTCGCGGAATTCGAAGGGTTTGACCAAATAATCGTCGCCGCCCGCTTCGAAACCGTCGAGTTTGTCGTCGATGGTGCCCAATGCGGTCAGGAAGAGGATCGGGGTGGAGAGGCCGTCGGCACGGAGCTGTTTGGCGAGGTCGTAGCCGTTGAGCAGCGGCAGGTTTACATCCAGAATGATCACATCGAACCGGTAGTTGGAAGCCATTTTCTTACCGACTTGTCCGTCGTAAGCCAGTTCTACCTCCCACGATTGTTCTTCGAGCCCCCTTTTGAGAAAGCCGGCGAGTTTCGGTTCGTCTTCTACGATAAGTATTTTCATAGGATGAGCAAGCGGTTTAAAGTGCCAAATGTTGCACAGATTTTTTGCTTAAAAAAAGGCTGCCCGAAATATCGGACAGCCTTTTTGTCTATATCCACACCATTAGAACGTTGGCATTTCTCAACATCCCACGTTCCATTATAATGCAAAATATAAAATTTAAATTATAAACAATAGGTAGTTGCCTATTTTTACAAAATTTCATGCAAGTATCAGTAGTAATCTGCGGAATTGTCATAGTCCGAACGGTCGCCGTAAGCGCCATAATCGTCATCTTCTTCCAGGCGCATGGATTTCGCTGCTTTTTTAATGAGTCCGATCTGGCCTGCGTGGTACACGTCGTGCTGGATCACGCCGTGGATCAATGTATAATAGGAGTAGTCGCGGCCGGGCACGAATTCTTCCAGGAATGTATCGTCCTCGATCTTTTCGAGTTCCGAAATAAGTTCTTCCTGTGACAGGCTGAGTTCCATTTGGATCGCTTCCCATTCGAACTCGTCCACTACCGGGAATTTCTTCCAGTCCTTATCTTGCGTTTTAATGTCGAACTCGGCATCGCCCTGCAACTTGCGCACGGCGAAAATGCGCCACGTGGTCATGTGGTACACGATTTCAGCGATGGAATGGGTGTTGGTGCTAAGGCGCGTTTCGGCCATTTTCGGCGTCACATCGCGCAGGGCTTCCACTACCGACGGCCCGTACCATGCTTCTTCGCTTTCGTAGGTGTCGTTGAGTACATCTATGATCCTTAAAATCTCTTCTTTTGATTCCATATCTTTAAATTAAACAGCTGCAAATTTACACGGATTCGGACGAACATTATCCAAATGCGTATCCAATATTAAAGAGACAAATTTCAGGTTTCCATACTCTCCTGATGCGCGGGCCTTCCAACCATTTACGGAGCGACACCGTCACCTTTGTAAGTTCGTGAGTTTAAACTTGATAAGTCCATACCACTTCATGCCGTCCCAAAGGAGCGTTTAAACTCATCAACTCTGAACTCCCGAACTTTTAAACTCATTGACTCATAGACTCACAAACTTTAAACTCATGAACTCATAGACTCATAAACTTTAAGCATTTCAATTTTCGTTTATTTAACAAATTTTAAAATACATACTCAAATGTTCAGAAAAGCCTCTTTCCTCTTATTGATAGTTGGCCTGGGGTTGATGTCGTGCTCCAAGGACCCGATCAGCGACCTTTCCAATGAGGAGTCATTGGTATACATCACCAACCACGATCAATCCGCCAATTTCAGCCAGTATAAGACATTCAGCATCGTGGATTCGGTACTGATCGTCGAAAACCAGCGCGCCGGCACGTCCCTGGACGACATCGACCGGGCCATGCTCCAGCGGCTCATTACCAACATGCAGAATATGGGTTACAAATACGTAAGCCGTACACAGAACCCCGACGTGGGCATTAATGTGTCGTGGATTACCAATACCTACCTGAATGTCGTTTCGCAGCCGCTTTCGTCGTACTACGGCGGTTATTGGGGCGGTTACGGCTACGGTTACCCGAGCTATTACAGCTACTATGAAACCAGCGAAAGTTCCTGGCTCGTGTCGATGCTGGATTTTAAAAACCCGCAGACAACGCCTTCCGGCAAAACTTTCAATGTGATCTGGGACGCGCAGATCCGCGGCTCCGCGATCGGCGACCAGAGCCTCATCGACAAAATGGCGGATTCCATTTTCGGACAATCCGAATACCTCAAAATCAAGTAACCCATGAAACGAATCATCATCATTGCCCTCTTTCTCGCGGGCGTAATACCCGCGCTCGCGCAGGACAAACCCCGGCTGTATACCATTGCCTCTCCGTTTGAACGCTACACCCATTACCTGGCCACCGTCCGCTACATGGGCGCCGTGCCGATGGGTTCCTTCAAAGACAATTATATCGACAAGTCCTCATTTCAGAATGCTTCCATTTCCATTGAATGGGTGCTGAGAAATACGCCATTCTCCGTCGGCGGCGAGATCGGTTCCACCTATTTTGAGAAACGGGTACCGCGGGCTTTGTACGATAGCGAGGACGGCACGATTTCGGCCGTACAGACGCGCACCGTGTCGCAATACCCGGTGGAATTGTTTGCCAATTACCTTTTCCTGCCCCGCAACTCGCAGGTACAGCCTTACGTGCAGGTGAGCAGCGGCGCGAGCATTCTCGACTATACGATTTACTACGGAACACTGGCGGCGCAGGACCAAAAAGTGCGTTTCAAATACGGCGTCGGTGCCGGTTCGCGTTTTTTATTTAAAAAGGACGGGACGTTCGGGGTCGATGTGCGTGTCAAGTATGATGGCACCGCTTACAAGTTCGACTACATCGACAAAGGCATCTCATCGGTGAGCGGCTCGATCGGTCTGTTCTATCGTTGGTGGTAAAAAACGCATCGTGACACATAAAAAGAAGGTTTTGACCAAAACATCGCTTATCTGGATCAGTGGCATCCTCGCATTTCTGATCGGTTCCGGGCTCTGGGCCTGGAACCGTTTTGGGCCCAGCAGCCACAAAACGTACGTCCAGGTTACAGAGGGCTTCCCCACGGCCCGGACCCTCGACTCGGCGTCCAATGCCTGCGATCTCGAAATCAGGAGATACCGGCAGATTGGCCGGGAAATGCAGTTCGAGCTCGCAGCCAATGCGGGCGGACTTTCTCCCTATGACGTCAAAATCACCCAGAACGGGCAAACGCAAACCTTCCAGGCCGTACCGCACCGCTACGGCACGTGGCTCACAATCCCTGGTGTAAAAATCACCGGCGGCGAGGCGCAGATTCAGATATCCAGCCTTGGCCAGCAAGGCTGCCAGACCACCGCCGCATTCAATTTCGACGCCGCGCTGGGCAATGAAGTGGCGGATGCCAAAGAATGGATCAGGCAGGGAAGCAAGGACAACTGGCTCGACGTGCGCCCGGTCCGCCGGGATGGCAAGCTCTATCTCCGCGATTTTGCCAATTATAATGACAGCCGCACGAAAGTCGTCATGATCGACGGCATTGTCGTGAATGGGCTGGAAAACGGTATCGAAGTAAAACCCGGCTACCTGTACTCCGTCATCGCCCGCTGGATCGATGCGCCGTACAACGACTGGTGGAACCCCGCCAAAAACCGCACGGTACGCCAGCAGAATATCTGGATCGCCGGCAAATCCGAAACCGCTTCGGGCAACGCATTGACGCGCATTAATATCCCCGACTGGTTTGCCCCCTCACGCGGCATTAATGTAGATTTCGACACAAAATTCCCTGAATTCGAGCCTGTCAAAGGCAAACTGGTGATGCAATACCGGCTGAACAACTACGTGCCTGCCGACAATTACTACAAGCGCGGTATCACACACATGGCCAATACGGACAGGGAATACCCGGCCGAAAAGATGCATTATACGGCTACACCCAACTATTTCGGCGATAAGGACGAAAAATGGTTTGCCAGCCTTTCCAAAGAACAGGTGGAAGCCCTCGCGGGCGTACCCGGCTTCGGCGTGTATGCGTACGATTACGAATTCTGGAACCAGCATTATCCCAAAGAGGTGATCCAGCGGCTCATCTGGTTTTCGAGGGTCGTTAAAAAGAACCACCCAAACATGCACCTGATGGATTACTGGGGCGGTGGGGCTTATACCAACCCGCACATCAACACGGTAGGCGGCGCCGATCCGAAGAAATTCATGGGCGAGTATGCCGATCCGAAGTCCAACAACCCGAACTTCGATCCGCTCCCGAACGGCGACAGCTTCCGCGACGTGTTCAATACCACGCCGATCGATGTATATCCGAAACCGATGTTCGCGATCGACAATGCGGGTAACTCCCCAAACAACTTCGTGCTGCTTTCGGCGATCCATTCGCTGCGCATCAACAAGCTCCTGCCCTATCAGAAGAACAACAAGTTCATCTTTTACGGCTGGAACCGGTACATGCCGCTGTACAAAGACCCCATCGTGCCCTGGAACTACCAGCTCACCGATCCGAAAGGCGAGCTCATCATGAACCAGCTCGAAATGATGCCCGCCAGCCAGGCATTGAGTTTCTCGCTATTCTCCCTCATCCTTTTCGACGGCTACTACCTCTGGCACGACGGCGCCCCGAGCGCCCGCAACCCGAATGCCTACAAACTATCCAAAGACATGTGGGGATGGGGCTACGAATGGTACCCGGCCGACGGCAAAACGCCCGAAAACGAAGTGGGCCGCAACACGAGCGGCGGCACGGCAGCCACCTACTGGGATTTCCCGACCGAATATTATGCATTGGGTAACTGGATGGCCAAGCAGGTCGAAGACGTACTCACCGGCGGCCAGAACCAGGACCTGCCGTTCCAGCTCAACGGTCAGTGGGTCCAGCCCAAAAAGGAGCAGGTATTACTGGCCATCGACGGCAAGCAGCCATTTGTCACCTCTATCGTGAAAGGTAACCAGATCGTCGTCTTGGCTGTGGATTCGTTCCAGCAGCCTTCGGCACAGCGGAAAATGAAGGTGCGGCTGCCCGACGGCGTCGAGACCGAGATCGAGGTGTACGGCAACTGGCCGTCGCTATACCGCGGGACTTTGAAGAAGTAATTTTTGGAATGCCTTATCATGCAGAAAAGCTCACTGGAACGGTGAGCTTTTCTGCATGATTATAGCCGATATGAAATTGTTACGCCACTCTGACATAGCTTCCCAGCCATTTCAAATGCGTACCGTATTTGTGCATGATCTCCTGCACCTTCGGATCGTCCATATGCCCGAGAAACTCCACCAGGAACCATGCCCGGAACGACGCCTCGCCGCGTAACGGCCGGCTTTCGATCTTCGTGAGGTTAATGCCGCGGTCGTTGAAATCTTTCAGGAATTCGTACAGCACACCGGGACGATTGGTATTCGGCAGGTTGGCGATGACGGTCGTTTTGTCGTCGCTGCTTTTTACATTGGTAAAATCTTTCGCCAAAATCAGGAAGCGCGTCTGGTTCTGGTCGCTGTCTTCGATATTGTCAAACAGGATAGGCACCCCGAAAAGCCGGGCGGAAATGGACGAGCAAATGGCTGCTGCCTCCGGTTCCTCGGAAGCGAGCTTGGCCGCTTTGGAAGTGGAATCCACGGCCACGAGTTCGATACCCATACCTTCCAGGTATTCGCTGATGAACTTCCCGCATTGCCGGAATGCAATGTCTTTCGAATAGATCCGCTTGATCGATTTCAGGTTGTCCGATTGCGACGCGAAGGTAAAATGCACTTTCAGCAGCATTTCCGCCACGATGGACAGGTTCTTTTCACGCAGAAAATCGGCCGTTTCCACCACCATGCCTTCCTGGTTGTTTTCAATCGGCACCACGCCGAACTTGGCGCGGCCGGTTTCCACACTTTCAAAAACGGAATGGATGGTAGGCAGTACCAGGTATTCGCTCATCGCTCCGAAACGGCTTTCGGCTGCCTGGTGCGTAAAACTTCCCTCGGGCCCCAGGTAGGACACCCGCTCCGGCAGTTCCAGGTTGCGCGACACCGCGAAGATTTCAAAGAAAATGGCGTCGATCGCCTGACGGGTCAGCAGCCCATTATTATGTTTTGCCAGCCGGTCGAGAATTTGCTTCTCTCTTTCGGGCCGGTAGATGATCGACTGCGAGGACCTTTTCAGCTCACCTACCTTCTTCACGAGCTCCATGCGCTCGTTCAAAATGCTCAGCAACTGATCGTCCAGCCCGTCGATCCTGTCTCTTAAATCCGTTAATTCCACAAATACACTTTAATAATGATGATCAAAACCGGGAGGTGCGTTTACACAGTTCATTAAAGAACTTCCGGTTTCAATATTACTTGACCTGCCCAAAGATAATGCACCCCGGGCCTAACCTGCGAGTGCGAGTTCTTCGACGTTCTTCTCTACTTTCAGGTTATCAATGATAAAACGCTGTCTCTCAGGCGTATTTTTACCCATAAAATAACTCAGGAGTTTTTGAATGGACGTCTCCTTTTGCAGGATCACCGGTTCCACACGCATATCTTCGCCAATAAACCGGCCGAATTCCTCCGGCGAAATCTCACCGAGTCCTTTGAACCGGGTAATTTCGGGTTTGTTGCCCAACTTCGCGATCGCCGCCTGCTTTTCCTCCTCGCTGTAACAATAGATGGTTTCCTTCTTGTTGCGGACGCGGAACAATGGCGTTTCGAGCACGAACAAATGGCCGTTACGCACCAGGTCCGGGAAGAATTGCAGGAAGAACGTCATCAGCAGCAGGCGGATGTGCATGCCATCCACATCGGCGTCGGTGGCAATGATAATGCGGTTGAAACGCAGGTTTTCCACGCCGTTTTCCACATCCAATGCGTGTTGCAGCAGGTTAAACTCTTCGTTTTCGTAAACGATCTTCTTCGTCAGCCCGAACGAATTGAGCGGCTTACCACGCAAGCTGAACACCGCCTGCGTCTGAATATCGCGCGATTTGGTGATCGAGCCGCTCGCCGAGTCGCCCTCGGTAATGAACAATGTCGTTTCGTAGCGCTGGTCGCTTTTCAAATCGGTGAGGTGCAGGCGGCAGTCGCGGAGTTTTTTATTATGCAGGTTTGCCTTTTTCGCGCGGTCGTTCGCTAATTTTTTGATACCCGCCAATTCCTTGCGCTCCCGCTCCGATTGCTCGATTCGTTTCTTCAACGCATCGCGCGATTCGGGGTTCATATGCAGGAAGTTATCGAGCCGCTCTTTCACGAAATCGTTCACGAAAGTCCTGACAGTCGTGCTGTTAGGATCGGGCGTGATGGTATTGGAACCGAGTTTGGTTTTGGTTTGGGATTCAAAAACCGGCTCTTGCACGCGGATCGCAATGGCGCCGATGATGGACGAACGAATGTCTTCCGGCGCGTAATCCTTACCGAAATGTTCACGCACCGCCTTCACAACCGCCTCCCTGAATGCAGCGAGATGGGTACCTCCCTGTGTCGTATACTGACCATTCACGAAAGAATAGTATTCTTCACCATATTGGTTGCCATGAGTCATCGCCAGTTCAATGTCCTCGCCCTTCAGATGGATGATCGGATACCGGAGCGTTTCCGCGTCGGATTTGCTTTTCAGCAGGTCGAGCAAGCCGTTTTGCGAAAAGTATTTCTGCCCGTTGAAGTTGATCGTCAATCCCGCATTCAGGTAGCAGTAATTCCAGATCATATTATCCAGGTATTGCGGGATGTACCGGAAATTTTTAAAAATGGTGCCATCCGGCTCAAACGCCACGTGGGTACCATTACGCTGGCTGGTAGGGCCTTCCGGCGATTCGCTCAGCAATGCGCCCTGGTTAAACTCCGCGCTCTTCGTCTTGCCGTCCCGGAACGATTGTACCTTAAAGTGGCTCGAAAGCGCATTCACGGCTTTCGTTCCGACCCCGTTCAGCCCGACGGATTTTTGGAACGCGCCGGAGTCGTACTTACCGCCGGTATTGATTTTAGAGACACAATCCACCACTTTGCCCAGCGGAATGCCGCGGCCGTAGTCGCGCACTTCCACGCGGTGCTCGGAGATTTTGATTTCGATCGTTTTGCCATTGCCCATCATGTGTTCGTCGATCGAATTGTCGACTACCTCCTTCACGAGCACGTAGATACCATCGTCCACCGACGAGCCGTCGCCGAGCTTTCCGATATACATCCCGGGCCTCAGGCGGATATGTTCTTTCCAGTCGAGCGACCGGATACTGCTCTCGTCGTATTGAACATTTGTACTTTCCATATTTATAACTATTCTTTTAGGAGATTCCTGCTTTTGGAACCGGTATTTTAATAATTTGAATCTTTTGTCGTTACCCTGTTATACCTTTGCGGGGCTTTGTGCGAACCGGGCCCGATTAATAGAAATTCTTTAAAAATAGGAAAAATCTAATTTACTTTGCCATGATATACACTACCACAATATTGCGTGTACTCGAATCCCAAATTCAAAAATACTAGTCTTATACATAGTTTTAATGAATTTTCAGACTTTCAATAGTACAATAATTCTTCTTATGAACAGATCCACGTTGGCTAAAAGTTATAAATCTGTACTTCCCTATTTCCTGAGTTTAATCATTTCGTTACCCGCTTTTTCACAGGTTACCGCTCCATCGGCGCCGTCGGGCACAGCAGCCCCTACATCGACCGGTGCGCAGGGAACGCCGCAGTCAGGTACGCCGCGAGGTAACTCCGGCAATACCGGAACCGGCAATTCCACATCCGGCCCCGGCGGCCAGCAAGGCAATTCGCAGCAAGGCGCAAACCAGCAGGGCGGCAACCAGCAGCAAGGCAATCAGCAGCAGGGAAACGACGGCCAGGGAGGCGATAAAGGGAAGAACGCCGCGAACCAAAACGGCCAGAGCGGCGAAGGCGGTGAACAGAGCAAGATCAACACCAGCACCAGCACCACGCTTACGCCCGAGCAGCAGGCCAAGGAAGCGCTTCGCCAGAAGATCTACGGTTACTCAATTTTCGCGGATAAAAACCTCGCTCCAATACCTGACTTACAAGTAGTTACCCCTACAAACTACATTGTTGGCCCAGGCGATGAACTAAAAATTTACCTGTACAACTACGCGGAAAGCACTTACGAGACGATCGTCAACAAGGACGGGTTCATCAGCATTCCGCGCGTCGGGAACGTGATGGTGGCCGGCCGCACGATCGACGAAATCCGTAAAATCCTGATCGACAAATTTGCCAAATTCGTGCCGGGCATGATCGGTACCGGCGGCGAAACGGCCCGCACCAAGCTGATGGTAACCCTCGGCGAAGTACGTTCCGTGAAAGTATTTGTAACGGGCGAAGTGATCAACCCCGGCACTTACACGGTATCCTCGCTGTCGTCGGCATTCAATGCCTTGTACCAGGCCGGAGGGCCTAATGAAATTGGATCTTTCCGCGAAGTGCGTGTAGTGCGCCAAGGCAAGGTAGTTTCCAAAATGGATATCTATGACTACCTCGTCAATGGTAAAATCGATGGCGATATCCGGGTACAGGAGAACGATAATATCGTAGTAGGTTACTACCTGAAACGGGCGGAAATCGCCGGTATGGTGAAGCGTCCGGGTATCTACGAACTCAAACCGGAAGAGAAACTGGGCGATGTGATCCGTTATTCGGGCGGTTTCAGCGACAAAGCTTACCGTGCACGTTTGAAAATCCAACGCATCACTTCAAAAGAGCGTAAGATCCTCGATGTAGCCGAAAGCCAGTACGACAGCTTCGAAATGGCAACCGGCGACTCGGTCAACGTGGAGACTGTTCTGGACCGCTACGAAAACATTGTGACCATCGAAGGTGCCGTAATGCGTCCGGGCGAATATTCATTGGACAACAGCCCGTCCCTGAAAGTGCTCATCGAAAATGCGCAGGGAATGCGCGAAGATGCATTCGTGGGCCGCATTAACGTACTCCGCACCCGCGAAGACCTGACGATCCAGACGATCCCTATCAACTACACCGACGTGCTGAACGGCGTTACGCCGGACCTCGTGCTGACCCGCCTCGACCAGATTATCGTGCCTTCGAAATTCGAAATGGCCGAAACGGCGTACGTGAGCGTGGAAGGTGAAGTGAACAATACTAAAATCGGCCAGAACGAAGGCAAATTCCCCTATACGACCGACATGACGCTGGAAGACGTGCTGGTGCAAGCCGGCGGTTTAAAAGAATCGGCTTATACGTCGGAAATCGAGGTGGTAAGAAGAAAAAGGAATTCGGTAGCCGGTGCGGCGAATGCGCAGATTTCGGAGGTTTATAAATTCAATGTAAGCCGCGACCTGTCACTGAATGCGAAAGCGACCAATTTCGTACTGTTCCCGTTCGACCAGGTGATCGTTCGTAAGTCGCCTAATTACGTGGAGCAGCAAACGGTATTCGTGGAAGGCGAAGTGCTCGTGACCGGCCCGTACACCATTATTAATAAAAACGATAAGATCAGCGACATTATCAAAAGATCCGGCGGCCTCACGGAGCTGGCATACCCGGAAGGTGCAACCCTACTGCGCCGCACAATCGTGAAAAACCTCGACGAGGCCGTGAACTACGAGCAAGTTCAGCAGACGGAGAAAAGCATTAAACAAGGCACGCTGACCGGCGATCTGCCTAATGTGAAGGAAGAAAAAATTGGTATCGTGCTGAAAAACATCCTGAAAAACCCGGGCTCATTCGAAGACCTGGTGGTGCAGGAAGGAGACATTATCCGCATTCCGAAACGCCTCGAAACAGTTCAGGTGACCGGTTCGGTACTTTATCCGACAACCGTGAAATACGGTAAGGGCATGAACTTCTCGGATTATATTTCACAATCGGGTGGCTTTACCGTGCAATCGCTCAGAAAGAGCTCTTACATCAAATATCCAAACGGAAATATCGACCGCACACGCAGATTCCTGTTCTTCAATGTGTACCCGAAAGTGCAGCCGGGATCGGAGATTTTCGTTCCGACACGGGCCGCTCCTGCGCTTAACACGCAGCAAACCATTTCGACCGCTACAACCTTGTTGAGCTCGATCATGGGACTTATCGTAACAGTATTGGCATTCCGAACCATCAGATAATCATGGCGACAGCGAACACACATCAAATTCCGGACGACGAACTATCCCCACAGGATGTCGTAGAGAAAGTACTGGTAGTCAAAAATGCATTGATCCGCAACTGGCCGTGGCTTTTGCTGCTGCCGGTGGTCGGCTTCGGCATCGGTTACGGCATGGATACTTACCAGAACAAGCCGCCTACCTACGAAGCGACCGTCGTGTTCAACCTCGGTGCGGCAGGTGCCAGCTCGGGCTTTGGCGACGTGGCGGGCCTGCTGGGTCTCGGGGCACAGCCGGATGCAAACATTTTTACTGGAGAAAACTTCTTCTACTTCGTGAAATCACGCCCCGTATTGGAGCGTAACCTCATGAAAGAAGTGGAGATCAACGGCAAAAAACAGATCTTCGCCAACTTCTATATCGATTCCAGCGGTATCAAAACTTCCGACTGGGCCGATTACCCGGATTTGCAGAAATTCCATTTCGAGACCAACGACGTGAAGAAAATGGACCTCAACGCACGCATTAACCTGAACTCGATCGTGAAGCGTGCCGCCGAGGCAACAGAGATTGCATCGCTCGACCGGAAATCGTCATTTACGCAGATTTCCACCAAAATGGAGAACGAGCACCTTGCAGGTATGTGGGTAACCACGCTGCTGGAAACGGTGGAAGAAATGTATACCGAAAACCAGACACAGAAAACGCGCAAGACGCTTCGCCTGCTCCAGAGCCGCGCCGATTCCCTGGCGTCGGTATTGGGTATCGCAGAACATAAACTGGCCCGACAGCTCGATTACAGCGCCCAGATCATGATGCCGGAAGCCAAAGTATCGGCTACCAGTATGGAACGGAAATCGTCCTTCCTGCAACAGCTGTACTACGAGGCAATGGCCAATGCCGAAAAAATGCGCGTTTCCCTCGTCAAGGAAGCCCCGCTTTTCACGGAAATCGAAGGTATCAAAGTCCCGCTGGACGTGAAGTATGAGGACAAACGGAATGCAAAAATCGGTGCGCTGGCAGGTTTGATGATCGCGCTGATCCTGACTTATTTCAGAACCGTGTTCTCGACACCCACTACCCCTACCACCACTGTACGCAAGGAGGTAGTAACGGCATAATCATGGCAACTCAACACTCTATTACGATCAAGGCCGGTGGTTCTGAAAAAGATTACTGGAAAGACCTCTGGCTGAACCGTCAATTACTCTGGATACTCTCGAAACGGGACATTTCCGTTCGTTATAAACAAACGCTCCTGGGCGTGGCGTGGAGCGTATTGCGCCCGCTCATGACGATGATCGTCATGGTATTCGTGTTCAGCTACCTGGCCAAGATCAAAAGCGACCCGGGCGTTCCCTACCCGCTGATGGTTTTGAGCGGATTGACGATCTGGACCTTTTTTGCCAACACATTTACCCAGATCAGCAACAGTATCCTGATCAATTCCAACCTGGTTTCAAAGGTTTACTTCCCGAGGCTGCTTATGCCGCTGAGCTCGATCGCCGTGGGTTTTGTCGACTTTTTGATCACTTTTGTCATCTTTCTCGTCCTGACGGCATTCTTCCAGCACCCTATCAGCTGGCAAATCGTGTTTCTTCCTTGCTTCATTTTACTTACATTTATTACATCAATGGGTTTTGGCCTGTTTTTTGCGGTGCTGAATGTGCGCTTCCGCGATATTGGTCAGTTAATTCCGTTCATGGTTCAAGTAGGGATGTATGCATGCCCGGTTGCGTACAGCAGCACGCTGGCACAAGGCACATGGTTTGAGAAATATTACAATCTGAACCCGCTCGTTGGGATCATCGACGGTTTCCGCTGGTGTCTCCTGGGAGATAAAGCATATTTCAATCCGGATAGCCTGTATTCCACCGCGGCCATTTCATTGATTATACTGATCATGTCGCTGATCTATTTCCGCAAAAAGGAGAATACTTTCGTTGATCATATCTGAAACATTTACTCTTGGGCATGTCTGTAATCGTAGCTGAGAATATCAGCAAAAAATATATCATCGACCACCAGCGCAAAAACGGCTCGTCCGGTTTACGTGACATTGTTTCCGATACGGTTAACAAGGTTTTTTCACGGAAACAGGATAACGGATTTGCGGAGAAAGAGGAGTTCTGGGCATTACAGGACATCAATTTCAGCATCGATAAGGGCGACCGGATCGGCATTGTGGGGCATAATGGTGCAGGAAAATCGACCCTGCTGAAAATCCTCAGCCGCATTACCGAGCCCACCACCGGTCAGATCAAGATCGACGGCCGCATTGCCAGCTTGCTCGAAGTAGGTACCGGTTTCCACCCGGAACTAACCGGCCGCGAGAACATCTTCCTCAACGGTGCCATTCTGGGCATGTCGAAAGGCGAGATCCGCCAGTCGTTCGACGCCATCGTCGATTTCGCAGGCGTGGAAAAATTCCTGGATACACCTGTTAAAAGGTATTCTTCGGGGATGTACGTTCGTCTTGGCTTTGCTATTGCAGCGCATTTGAACCCCGAAATCCTGATCGTGGACGAAGTACTTGCCGTAGGTGATACCGAATTTCAGAAAAAATGTCTCGGTAAAATGCGCGACGTGTCGGAAAGCGGCCGCACGCTGCTTTTCGTGAGCCATAACCTGACGGCCATCCAGGCGCTTTGCAACAAATCATTCTATTTCGAAAAAGGGCGGCTGATCGACCAGGGCGAAACCACCCATATCGTGACGAATTACCTGAGTAAGGTCTCGCACAAATCGCTGGAAAAGCATTGGGACAATATCGAATCGGCACCGGGTAACGACCAGGTACGCGTGAAGAGTTTCAAACTTTTCCCCGAATACCAGGACGACCTCAACCATATCGACGTCCGTACGCCGATCAACTTCCAGTTTGAATTCTGGAACCTCGTGGAAGGCGCCTCGCTCAACCTGAGCATGCACTTGTACACGTTTACGGGAGAATGTATTTTCAATGTAGGCACCGCCGCCGAAAGCTTCTCGAAGGGGCTCGTGCGCGGGACCTGCGAAATCCCCGGCAACTTCCTCAACGACGGCTCGTACGTGGTATCGATGATGATCGTGAAAGACACGAGCACCGTGTTGTATAATATGGAGGAAGCCCTTGTATTTGATATTGAGGATTACCGTGAAAATGTGACCTGGTATGGCAAATGGCCCGGATATATTCGCCCTCAACTCAATTTTTCCATTCGCCAATCTGAACACGTAGTGAATGATTAACGTCACTAAAACCTTTCTACCTGACCAGGAAGAATATCTGCAATATGTCCGTGGCATCTGGGAACGTGGTTACCTGACCAACAACGGACCGCTTTTACAAAAGCTTGAAGGACAGCTTAAAGAATATCTGAACGTCGACAACCTGTATTTCTGCGGTAATGGAACGATCGTTCTGCAAATCGCGATCAAGGCACTCGGGCTGAAAGGCGAGATCATCACGACGCCCTTCTCCTATTGCGCTACTTCCAATGCGATTTTGTGGGAAAACTGCACACCGGTTTTCGTGGACATCGATCCGGCAACATTCAATATCAATGCGGGCCTGATCGAAGCATCCATCACACCGGACACTTCGGCCATTCTCGCGACGCACGTATACGGCAACCCCTGCGACGTGGAGGCGATCGAAGCGATTGCGAAAAAACACAACCTGAAAGTCATTTACGACGCCGCGCATGCGTTCGGCGTTACCTATAAAGGCAAATCGCTCCTGGCTTACGGCGATCTGAGCACTTGCAGCTTCCACGCTACGAAAGTGTTCCATACCATCGAAGGCGGCGCATTAATTTACAACCACAACGATTCCGAGTTCGAACGCAAGCTGCATTTGCTGCGCGCATTCGGCCACCAGGGCGACGAACACTACGAGTTTGCCGGCATTAACGGCAAGAACTCCGAGTTCCACGCGGCGATGGGCCTGGTCAATCTCCCCCACGTACCCGCGATTATCCAGGCGCGTAAAGACGTTTTTGCCGCTTACGACAGCCTGCTCAACTGGGACATTCTCTACAAGCCCACATTGAGCGCCGACATCGAATATAACTATGCCTACTACCCGGTGGTGTTCCCTTCTGAAGAAGTAATGTTCCGGGTGATGGACGCATTAAAAGCCGATGACATCATTCCGCGCCGGTATTTCTACCCGTCGTTGAATACGCTTTCTTTCATGCCAAGGCAAATTGCATGTCCTGTTTCCGAGGATATCGCGGTAAGAGTGTTAAGTTTGCCATTATATGTGGGGCTGCCTTACGAGGACATCGAACGCATTTCCCGCATTATCAACGGTCATCTATCACCATAGTCGCATGGTCATTTTTTATTGGCTAACTTTCTTTCTGTTTTTATACGGGATCAGTTTTGTTGCAAAAAAGATTGCTCAACCCTCTCTTACGGAGCTGATCATCATATCTTTCCTACTTTTCGCCGGTAGCATTATCCCTGCCGGCTTTGTACTGTCGGCGCTGGACCTTACGGCCAATGTTTTTGCCTGGATCGGCGGTACCTACCTCGTGCTTGCATTGCATTACCTGCTCTGGACAAGGCTTGTTCCGCACAATCCGCATTACACCATTCGGGGACTGTTCGGGAACCGGGTTTCGACTTTCCGGCTCTGGACGAGGGAATTGTCGCTCTACCTGAAAGTCATTTTCGGGGCGATGTTCCTGACACTGGCGATCATCGGCATTACCAACCTGATATTGGTACTCTTCACCGCTCCCAATGAATGGGATAGCATGACGGGCCACCTCAACCGGGCTATCCGTTACATTCAGCGGGGCACGATGGAGCATTTCGGCGGGGCCAACTGGAATATGGATACCTATCCGAAAAGCCTCACGACGATCCACATTTACACCTACCTGATCAGCGGCGACATCGAGAATGCATTCAAACTCATTCACCAGATGGCGTATTATGTGACGCTGGTGTCTGTGTTTGGTATTGCACAAAGGATCGGACGGAACCTTTCGGCGAGCTTCTTCTGCGCATTGGCGTACAGCATGCTGCTGGACTTCCTGATGCAGGCCGTAACAACGGAAACGGATATCGTACTGACGGCCTACCTGAGCTGCCTGCTCTATTTTCTGTTCACCTTCTACACCAGCCGCGACAACCGCTATTTGTACCTTACCGGGCTGGTATTCGCGATGGTGACCGGTCATAAAGCTACGTTTGCATTGCTGATGCCGTCGGTATTTGTGATCATGATCTACACCGTCTTTCTCGCGCCCAATTTCAAGGTATTTTTCGAAAGGACGTTCCGGCTTGGCCTTGCCATCGCCCTGTTTGCATTGATATACACTATTCCAACGGGCTATATCCGCAATATCCAGGTTTTCGGGCACCCGATCGGGCCGCCGACGGCACGGTATCACCAATCGTACGAGCGGGCGGGCGGGCCGCGCAACCTCTTCGAGCAGGGCAGCCGCAACGTGGTCCGCTACGCTTACGATTTCTGCAACCTCGACGGGATCCGCAATGCGCAATGGGGCTATGACCTTAACACAGCTATCCGCAAGCCACTCGTATTCCTGGAAGATAAACTGCGCATGCGCCTGGACGAGGAAACGGATTTCACCATCGTGCCCTTCGCATTCCAGCGCGGATTTTATTATTACAATGCGAACCCGTACTGGGGCGTTTTCGGCTTTGCATTGATCCTGCCGATCATGCTGCTGGTCCTGATCCGTGTATTCCGGTCACGGGTGCATTTCTTCCTCGTGATCGCATTCTGCCTGAACCTGGCTACGATTTCCTACTCGGCGGCTTACGATCCGTTCAAAGGCCGCTATTTTATGGAAGCCGGGCTTTTCGGCGTGCTTTTCCTGCTTTTGCTGTTCTCGCACCACCGGTTGTCGATCATCAAGCCTCGCCGCAATGTCTGGAAGGGCTACATTATGATGGTAGTAGGCCTGGCCTGCATTTCTGCCATCATGGCGGTGTACCTGAATATCCGTTGTTTGCCGTTCGCCTCGTTCGGGATGGAATCGGCACTGACGATGGACCGCATTCCTTACCAGACCTTCGCACGGCCTGACATTACCAAAGCATACGTCCGTTTCGATTCCATTGTGCCGGAGAATGCTACCGTGGCGCTGGCGACCGTGAACAGCGACTTCGAATACCCGCTCTATGGTAAGGACCTGACCCGCAGACTGATTTCGATCAACCCGTTCGAAGAAGGTTTGCGCCCGATCCCGAAAGACGCCGATTACCTTTTTTACGCACGCTCCGTCGTCAACGACACGAGCAAGATCCGTGCATTACCTACCGACATCCGGCTCGGTTCCGATACGACATTGTATCACCGCACCTTTTTGAGTGAAAAAGGGGAGGATTATTATCTGAGAAAACTCAAATAGCCCGCACCATGACGATCGCCATCATGCAGCCGTATATTTTCCCATATATCGGCTATTTCCAGCTGATCAACGCCGTGGACAAATTCATTATCTACGACGATGTGAATTTCATCAACAAGGGCTGGATCAACCGGAACAACATCCTCATCGGCGGGAAAGCGCACATGATTACCATCCCGTTGAAGGACGCTAGCCAGAACAAACTGATCCTGGAAGTGGAATTGGCCAGGCATGAGCAATGGCAGAAAAAGTTATTGAAGACCATCCAGCAATCATATCAGAAAGCTCCCGGTTATCAAAAGGTTTTTGAACTCATAGAAGAAATCGTAAATTTAGAAGTTGAAACAATTAACGAACTAACTATATACGCATTGCAAAAAACCTGCGCGTACATGGGCATAGGCACGGAGATTGTTCCTTCTTCAACGATATATAACAATAAACACCTGAAAGGACAGGACCGCATCCTGGACATCTGTAAACAGGAACAGGCAAACCACTACATCAATCCGATTGGCGGCGTGGAATTGTACGACAAAGGCAAATTTGAAAACGAAGGAATCAGACTGGACTTCATAAAAAGTATATCTAGCCCGTACCCCCAATTTAAAAATGCTTTCGTACCTTGGTTGTCTGTTATAGACGTGCTGATGTTTAACGGTCCCGAAGAAATCAGGAAACAATTAGAGGCATACGAACTAATTTAAGAATGGCGAAGATTATCGTTTTTGGAGTACTCGACACAGCAGAACTAGCGCACTATTATTTGACCCATGACTCTGAGCATGAGGTTGTTGCCTTCACCGTCAATCGCCAATACATCGAACAGGACAACTTTCACGGCTTGCCCGTAGTGGCATTCGAAGACGTGGAAACGCTTTTCCCGCCTTCGGAGTACAAGTTCTTCGCCCCTATGACCGGCCGCAATATGAACCGGAACCGGGAAGCGATTTACAACCACGCCAAAGCGAAAGGCTACCAGTTCATTTCCTATATCAGTTCCCGTGCGACGCTTTTCAACAACGAAATCGGCGAGAACTGCTTTATCCTCGAAGACAATACCATCCAGCCCTTCACGACCATCGGTAACAATGTGGTGCTCTGGAGCGGCAACCATATCGGCCACCACGGGCAGATCAAAGACCACGTTTTCTTTACGTCGCATGTGGTGCTTTCGGGGCATTGTGTGGTAGAATCGTACTCATTCTTCGGCGTGAATGCCACCATCCGCGATTATACGACCATCGCGCAGGGAACTTTGGTGGGAATGGCCTCGGCGATTATGAAGGAAACCGAAGAATGGGGCGTATACGTCGGCAATCCAGCGAAAAAAGTACCCGGAAAGTTGAGTTACGAAGCCTATTAAGGGTCCGGCCAACCCACAGTCTGAGCTAGCTAATATCGGTAATGGAGCAGAAGAAAATACTTTTCGTGAGTCATGATGCTAACAGGGCAGGAAGTCAGTTGCTGTTGCTGCAGTTATTAAGGCTATTGAAAGAGCGAGGCGTTCCGATGCATTTGCTGCTCTGCAACGGAGGGGAACTGGAAGCCGAATTTGAAGAGGTTGTAGGGGTAACGCGGCTCTATCACAGCAAGAAAATCACCACACCGCCATTCACAGGCAAGATTCTCCGCAAAACCAACCTGCTGAAATTATACGAAGAACGTTCGCTGCAAAAGGGCAATGAAAAGGTCCTCGCGGAACTCGAACAGCAGAATATCGGGCTGGTTTTTATCAATTCCATCGCCAATGCGGAAGTTTACTACGATTTCCTGAAATCCTATCATCATCTGCCGCTTGTACTTTTTGTGCACGAACTGGCCATGTCGGTGAAGATTTACACCCAGGAAGTACAGCTCGCCTACCTGCTCAAAAAGACCGATCACCTCATCGCGGTGTCGAATGCGGTAGCCGATTATTATATCAAAAAATACGATTTCCCCGCCACGCGCGTCAGCACGTTCACGCTCATCGACCATGAGCATATCGACCAGCGACTGGCGGCGGTACAGCACGATATTCTTGAAAAAACCTATAAAATTCCCGAAGACGCGATCGTCATCGGCGGATGCGGGAACGCCGAATGGCGCAAGGGTAACGACATATTCAACTGGATCGCCAGCCGGGTGATCCGCAAAACCCAGCCGCTGCCCGTCTATTTTGTATGGGTAGGCGCCGGGCCGCAGCATGAAATTTACGAGCTCATCGAAAGCGACATCCGCCTGATGGGCCTCAGCGACAAGATTATCCTCATCCCGCCCACTCCGCGTGCGCTGGATTACATCAACCGCTTCGACGTATTGCTCCTGAGCTCGCGCGAAGATCCATACCCGCTCGTGGTGATGGAAGCCGCATTGCAGGAAATTCCGGTGGTATGCTTCGAAGATGCCGGCGGTGCGCCCGAACTGATCGAAAGCGATGCCGGGTTTGTGGTACCGTATATGGATATTTCGGCCGCTTCGGACGCGATCATCCAGCTGATCCTCGACCCGTCGCTGCGGAATACCCTGGGTGAAAATGCCCGCAGAAAAGTTTTGGAAAGGCATAATACAGACAAAAGCGTCGCGAGTGTCGAAGCCATTATTCAGAAGTATTTACCTTTGCAGGTTTCGGAACAGCACAATCAATGACCATTGCCTTTACCATTTGCTCCATCAACTACCTCGCGCAAGCCCGGACATTAGGAGACTCGCTCAAAGCGACCAACCCGGATGTCCGGTTTTTCATTGGTCTGGTGGACACCCTTCAGGGCGTCGCATTTGAAGATGCCTATGCGCCTTCCTACCCCATGATCGAGATCGACAAGATCGAGATCCGGGATTTCCAGGAAATGTGCGCGCGCTATAATATCACCGAGCTGAACACGGCGGTAAAGCCATTTTACTTTACCTATTTTTTCAAACATTATCCAGAGGCCGGGAACGTCATTTATTTCGATCCCGATATCATTGTTTTCCAGCCGATTACCGAGCTTAAAAAGTCGCTCGCAAAGCACAATGCCGTCCTTACGCCGCACATTAATACCCCCATCAACGACCGGCTGACGCCGAACGAGCTGCACCACCTCAATACCGGTGTGTACAACCTCGGCTTTGTGGCATTCAGCCGCTCGGAGGAAAACGACCGGTTTATTTCCTGGTGGGAGGAAAAACTGCGCTACGAATGCCTGATCGATCTTTGCAACGGCCTTTTCGTGGATCAGAACTGGATGAATTTCCTGCCGGTCTTTGTGCCAAATACCCATATCGAACGAAATCCCGGCTACAATGCGGCTTACTGGAACCTGCACGAGCGCACATTCACGCAGCGCGACGGGCATTGGTATGTAAATGAAGAGAATCCTTTGATATTCTTTCATTACAGCGGCTACGACCCTGCAAAACCGGATATTTTATCCAAATACCAGGACCGTTTCGAACTCAGCCGGCGCACCGACCTGACAGCGCTTTTCAAACTATATAAAGACAGCCTGATCGGCAACGGGAATGCCTATTACCGCCAATTTCCCTGCTCGTACATCAAGCCCGCGCCCGTACGCAGGTACCAGCGCGTGAGGAAGTATTTGAAAATGCCGGTTAATTATCTGATCGGCAAGCTGCAAACGATCTGATGAAAGAGCTGGTAACCGTCATTATCCCGATTCTCGAAACGCAGATTACGCCGACGGAGGAAAAAATACTGCATCACGCATTGCAGGTCCTTTCCGAATACCCGATCATTTTCGTAGCGGGCGAGGGCGCGGATCTGTCGGTGGTGCGGGAACATGCGGAGCAAATCGACGTCGTGCATTTCCCGAAGCGGTACTTCGAATCCCGTCAGCATTTGGGACAGCTTTTCCTGATGGCCGATTTTTACGACCGGTTCAACTGGTGTGATTTCCTGCTGATTCATGAGCTGAACAGCTGGGTGATCAAAGACGAGCTCCATTACTGGTGCAAGCAGGGCTATGATTACATCAAAGCGCCTTCGTTTCTCCCGGTGGCCAATGCGCCGGGCATGCTGAAACGCATTTCGGGGCTTTCGGACGAGGAAAAACGAGTATTCGGGTCGGGTTATGCCGATAACGGGCTATACCTTTGCCGGATCGAGCGGATGACGGGCGTGCTGAAAAGCAAGAAAAAACCCGCCCACGCGTACCGCCACGACGCCGGGCTGCCGAATGCCGATTCGGTATTCTGGGAACTGGAACCGAACCGCCTGTGGCCGCATTTGCGCAAGCCGACGGATGTTGTACGCAGCCATTTTGTACAATATGGTGTCCAATATGAAAATAAAGGCATACTGCCATTTGCATTGACGGGCATTTCAGGGGCTAACATCCGTGAAATACCTTACTTTAAAACTTTGCCTGAAACGGAATAATCGTTCATGAATATTATATACACAGTTTGTAACCGAACCAACCTGGCGCACGCACTGGCTCTGGCGGATTCTGTGTTACAACACCAGCCGGGCGATACTTTTTACATCGGCCTGGTGGACTCGATTACGGTTGATAACCTGCCGGGGCACGTGAAACTGCTGCCGGTTTCGGCACTTTCCATTCCCGGATGGGACCAGATGGCGGCCGCATATTACGATTTCGAGTTATTGCCCGCCTGCCGTCCGTGGTTCGCACTGGAATTGTTGAAAAAACATACGGAATGCCGGCAGCTGACTTTTTTGAGTCCGACGACCTTGCTCAAAGGCGCATTCAATGGCCTGCTGAACGCGGAGTCCGAAATGTTTTTGACTCCCAATATCTCAGCGCCTTTGCGGACATCGCCTATCCTGGACGACAAGCGCATACTGAATGCCGGCATGTACCACTCTGGAAGCTGGACCCTACGGCCCTCGGATAAAACCCGCGCCATGCTCGAATGGTGGGCGCACCGTACGATCGACCGGGCGAATTTTGACCTTTGCAACGGCATGAACACCGACCAGCTGTGGCTTAACTATGTGCCGGTATGGGTTCCCGCGACGACGACTTTGCACAATGCAGGCTGGCATTATGGTTTGAACGCAGTTTTGAACAAAAACCTGACGGCAAACGGCAATAGCTACCAGGTCGACGGGCAGCCACTCGTTTCCCTCGAATTTGCCGGCCTCGGCCATTTCGACCCGATCTGGTCGGACCACGCGCCGCTCGTGACCGAAAACAAGGCTTACCAGGCTTTATTTATCGAGTACCAGCGCATTGTCATTAAAAAGAAGAATGAGCTGGAACTCAACGGGGAGCCGGCATTCGGCAAGTTTGCCAACATCCTGCCGAACCGCCTGATGCGCAAAGGCATTGCCGCCAAATTGAAGCAATTGACCACTTATATCGATCAGTTTTAACCAGCGAAACAGGATTCCATGCATTTTTTAGAACATACCACACAGGACCTGCGGAACTTCGTATCGGCATTGAAACCGGCCTCCACCCAGTCCGGCCATGCCCAACGGTACCCGAAACTGACGATCATCACGCCGTCGTACAACCAGGCCGCATTTCTTGAACGCACGATCCTGAGCGTGCTCAACCAGGGTTACCCGAACCTCGAATATATCATCGTCGACGGCGGCTCGAACGACGGCAGCGTCGACATCATCAAAAAGTACGAGCAACACCTTTCCTGGTGGGTTTCCGAGAAAGACCGCGGCCAGGTACATGCCATAAATAAAGCCCTGGAACGAGCCACGGGCGAGTATATCAGCTTCCAAAATTCCGACGATGTATATTTTCCCGGCACATTTGCGCGTTTTGGAGAAGCAGCTTTGAAATACCCGGTCGATATTCTTTATGGCGACCTGTACATGATCACCACCGACGACGAAGTGACCGAAATACTTAAAACCACGTCCTACGACTTCGACTGCCAGATCCTGGAAGGGATGCAGATACACAACCAGTCGCTGTTTTTCAAGCGCGCATTGGTGGAAAAGTATGGATTGTTCGACGAGTCGTTCCGTTTCGCCTTCGATTACGACTTCATTACCCGGTATACGTCGCACAAAACGACGACGACCAAAAAGATCGACGGGCTCGGGGGCGCGCTGCGCGTGCATGCCGAAGCAAAGTCTTCGACTATCGCGACGACCATCGGCCGGGAGGAGCATGCGAGAGTACAAAAATTGTACATTTCAACGAACACTTCCCCCGTAGTCAACAAAATCAAGTATCTTTGGTGCCGTGTTCGTAAAATCGCCTATTTCATCCTGCGATTGGATATTCAGTACATCAGATTCAGGCTTTCCAGATGAATTGGAGCTTATTTAATGTAGCCAAAAATTTCAACTATCTCCGGTATTCGATGGGCATCGCCATGATGTTCAACGGGTTTCCGCTGATATTCTTTATACGCGACACACTCGGCGTAGGACCTGCGAGCAGCGTTTTTACCGCGATTTTCTTCTCGCTGGCGCTGACACTCATGGTGCCTCCCACGCTTTTCAAACGCCTTTACAAGCCGAATACGATCCTGATCAACCTCGGGCTTGGCTTCCTGCTGCTGACGCTGTGGTACTTCATTTTCATGAACCACCAGGGCAAATCGATCGCCGACATCGGTAACTTCGTGTTTACATTCGGGTTCATCGCATTGCTCATGCACGTGCCTAACGACGTGAAAGACACGCTGATACAGGTACTTTTTCTCTTTTCGTTTTTTACCAACATCACCCTCGTCTATTCCCTCATCACCGATCCCAACTGGACGCCGGGGATGCGTGCGGCGGTAAACTTCGCGAACGAGGGCGCCCAACCCGGCGGTAACCCGCACATTACGGCCCGTAACGGCGTGATCACCCTGCTCACGGCCCTGATATTGCTCGGAAACACCAAGCATCTGCTCACCCGTCTGTTCCTGTTTTTTTCCGTGCTTTTCGGCATGGGCGTGGTGGTACTGTCGCTGGCGAAATCGAGCTACCTGGGATTAGGCATTGCATTCGGGGCATATTTCCTGTTCCATTTCAAATTTTCGGACATTGCCTCGGCAGTAGGCAGTGCGTTCAAGTTCCGAAATATGATTTTTATCATAGCTATCCTACTGGTCGTCAATTATTTCCTGGCTCGCTACGGCGATATTCTGAACCTGCTTTTGGGCTACTGGGATATTTTCGAAGACCGGATTATGAACGTGATCTTTACCTCTACCGGGGTACGGCTTTCCGAAGAAGCCGATGTCGATTACTCTGCAATGGGCCGCGTGAGCGGTTTCGGGGAGTTTATGGAAACTTTGTTTTCCTGGGATATTTTCCTCGGAAGAGGTTATAAAAACGATTACCTGGACGTTCCCCTGCTCGAATCGTGGGTGAACCACGGCATTTTCGGGTTCATTTTCTTTACGAGCTTCAATTTCTTCCTGTTCCTGTACGTAATCCGCGAAGTGCGCCGGCATACCAACCCGCTGACGACCTTCCTGGCCTATTTCTTTCTGTCGATGATGGTGCTGCTTTTCACCGGCGGGCGGCCGTACGACATCGCGTTCTGGTTCCCGTATTCGGTGATGATCCGCTTCCTGGGTATCAAGTACCTCGATGCCATCCCGCGATTCAAGAGGGTGAAGAAGCCTGTACCGCAACCTATAAGTACTGTAACCACCACCTGACACGCTCCCCCGAGCAGCGGAGCCTCCGCGGAGGCCCGGCATCGCACGCATGAAGAACAGAGTTGAACAACTGGACGGTTTAAGGGGCATTTTTGCAGTCCTGGTGATCGCCCATCACCACAACGCATTCAAGGAATCCATTCTTTACAATAATTTTTTTGTGATCAATGCGAGCCTGTTCGTGGACTTTTTCTTCGTGCTCAGCGGCTTCGTGATCGCATTCAACTATGTCGACCGCATCCACAGCGCCGGCGATTTTTTCACCTTTCTGAAAAAGCGGTTCATACGCCTTTTTCCGCTGCTGTTTTACACGGAAGTCGTATTCGTCATCGCCAACCTGCTCGGCGAGCACAGCCCGATGAAAAACGTAGGCGGCCTGGGGCTGACCTACTACCTCTACACGTCGTTCGATACACTCACATTCATGGGTTCCAGCACGGTATTCGGTGCATGGATCAGCAATAATTACCCGTCGTGGTCCATTTCGGCAGAAATGATTTCCTATATCGTTTTCGGGCTTGTGGTTTTGTTGTTAGCTAAATTCAAATATGGCGCATTTGCCGTCATCGGGCTGGCTTCTGCATTATTCATCTGTTCGAGAGGCGAATATCTGCTCGCCTACGATTACGGCTACGTGCGTGGGCTGTTGTGTTTTGCATTGGGCATCTTCACGGAAAGGATATTACGCAAAAGGAATTTTCAATTATCCGCATTTGAAATCCCATTCCTCCTGCTGATGGTGGCGGCGATGTACATTGTACACCATTGGGAGCTCAATTTGTGGAAACTCATGTTCCCGTTCATTTTCTCCGTCGGCATCATCATTTTCGCGAGCTCTACGGGTATTGTCACCCAAATACTGAACAGCGGGCCATTCCAATACCTGGGCAAAATTTCGTACTCCATCTACCTCAACCACGCCATCGTATTGATTTTCGTCAATATCATTTTGTTCAGGCTGCTGAAACTGCCCGAAACAGAAATGATGTTCGCCATTTCCCTCACGTCTTCGATCGGCCTCACGATCTTTTACTCGCATTTCACCTACGAATTCATTGAAATGCGCGTCGGTAAGTTTCTGAGGAATAACTGGGGATGATGGCATGATCTTTACGGCCGCGCACTAACCGGGTTTTGGATTAAACCTTTCGGCGCCCGGATGGGTTATCATTTCAGACAAAACACTTGGCATCATGGCAACATTCTCAGAATTGATCAACAGCGATAAACCAGTTTTGGTGGATTTTTCGGCCGAATGGTGCGGCCCTTGTAAAATGATGAAGCCGATCCTGGAACAGGTGAAGGCCGATGTCGGCGACGCGGCGACGATCATTAAAGTAGACGTAGACCTGAACCAGTCGGCGGCGCAAGCCTACCAGATCCAGGGCGTGCCTACGCTCATCGTTTTCAAAAACGGAAAACCGCTTTGGCGGCAATCCGGCGTGGTGCAGGCCGACCAACTCAAATCCGTTATCAAGCAATTTATTTAATACCGCACCGGCTCAATGCGCAATACCCGCAATTTCGACATTATTGAAAACAAGGATTTTAGCATTGAGCCATTGCTGGAAAGCAGCTACGAGCAGGTGCATTTCAAACAATGCTCGCTGACCGATCTGGCGGGCATAGACTTCATCGACTGCGTTTTCGAGGAGTGTAACCTGAGCAACGCGTCGGTCAAGAATTGTAAAATTTCCGACATAGCGTTCGTGAACTGCAAGCTTACCGGCGTCAATTTTTCGGAGAGTAAAGATTTCGCATTCGCAGCCTTTTTTGAAAACTGCATTCTGGACTACGCGATTTTTGAGCGTAAAAAGCTGAACAAAAGCATTTTCAATAACTGCAAAATCCATCATGCGGATTTTACCCAAACCGACCTCTCGAAATGCAAAGTGCACAACTGCGACTTCTGGGAAGCGGTTTTCAGTGGTACCAACCTCGCAGGCGTGGATTTTTCTACCAGTAAAAACTTCACGATCGACCCTACGGCCAACAGTATCCGCAAGGCTAAATTCCTGTCGTCGGACCTGGCCGGCCTCCTCACCAAATTTGACATAATTATCAAATAGTACTTTGAACGGCTCGGCGTTTTTTGTTTCTTGGGCGCGTCTAAACCGAGCCTTTGATTATGTCTACCCAGTTTTTTGCAGAGAAAGTTTTTACAGGAGAAGAAGTACTGTTTAACCAGATTATCGTCGTCGAAGAGGGCCGTATCCGCAGCGTCGAGCACGGCACGCCCAAAACCGGCATGCCGCAGGTAACCAACCTCGCGCCGGGGCTTTTCGACAGCCATATCAATGGCGGTGAGCAGTTCTATTTCACCGAACGCGCCGACGAGGAAACGATCGACGACATTTACCAGGCGAGCGTGCGCACCGGCACCGCCTACGTGCTCCCTACGCTCATTACCTCCCCGCACGATAACATCCTGAAAGGCATCGAGGCCACGCGCAGCTACATGGAAAAGCACCCGGATTCGGGCGTGCTCGGTATGCACCTGGAAGGGCCGTTTTTGAACCCCGTCAAGCGCGGCGCACATTTGACGGCATTCGTGCGCAAGCCGACCAATGCAGAGTTGGAAGAAATCATTCAGTATGGCAGGGACGTGATCCGCCTGATCACGATCGCGCCGGAAATGTTCACCGAAGACCAGCTCGCGATGCTCCTCGAATCGGGTATTACCGTTTCCGCAGGCCATTCCAATGCTACTTATGCCGAAGCGATGACGGCTTTTGACCAGGGAATTCAGTTGGTAACACACTTGTATAATGCCATGTCGGCATTCGGCCACCGCGCTCCGGGGCTCGTGGGCGCCACTTTCGACACGGAATCGGTTTATGCGCCGGTGATCATCGACGGCACCCACTGCGATTTCGGCGCGGCCAGCGTGGCTTACAAAATCAAGCGCGACAAACTGTTCCTGATCTCGGATGCATTGTTTTTAGGTCAAAAGGTAACCCAGTTTAAATGGGGGGAATTTGATGCGTACCTGAAAGACGGAAAGTACGTCAACTCGGACGGCAACCTCGCCGGCGCCACTATTTCACTGGGTGACGCCGTACGCAACGCGATTGAAATCATCGGAATACCGGTTCAGGAAGCGATTGAAATGGCAACGATCCGCCCGGCGACAGCATTGGGTTTGCAGGATAAAATCGGCAGCATCGCACCGGATTACCCGGCTGTGTTCACCACTTTCGATGACAATCTCGAAAATTTCGAAGTGCTTCGTTACTAGTCTTTATAACACCAGCATGCCGCCATTCTTCAATTCCTGCCACGTGCGGGAATTGAGGAATGTTTCAAACGGGCCTAACCCGGCGGCCTCGAAACCGGTTTTGAACTGCTCAAAAGCGTAAGGCTCCGCATTCGAAATCAGCAGGTCAGGCAGCATTGCCGCCAGCCATTCGCCTGTTTCCACCTCGGCTTCTACGGCCCATTCTTTTTTCTTGTTATAAAAAACGAGTTCCGCCATTTCGACTACCTTTT
The DNA here is from genome assembly GCF_000382205.1 of Dyadobacter beijingensis DSM 21582. Classification (GTDB taxonomy): domain Bacteria; phylum Bacteroidota; class Bacteroidia; order Cytophagales; family Spirosomataceae; genus Dyadobacter; species Dyadobacter beijingensis. Next base: position 603,700 of record NZ_KB907786.1, on the reverse strand, counting down.
TGCCTCTTTTCTCCTCAAAAACGGCTATTTCCGGCAAGCTGCCCGTCCACACGACGATCGCATTCGGACGCGCGGCGAGTTCTGCCGGCTCATGAATGGCCTTTTCGAGGTAATTAGGCGGAATGGACGTTGGCGGTACGCGGAAATCGAACCATTTGGAAAGCGGGAAATCGAGGCATACGCCGTGCATATAATTGAAGAGCGATTTACGCAAACCTTCGGCAAAACGGTCATGATCGGCGCCCAGCGGGTCTTGGTGTTCCAAATCGTTGTTCGCGAATTTGCCGGTGTCCGGCCCGAGGCGCATCACATCGAATTCCTCCGGGTGCAATCCCACAGGACTGTGCGCGGTCATGGCAAACCGGTGCCAGAAACCCGACTGCACAATGCCGAGCTGGAACATCTGCCGCACCATTTCCAGCGAATCGATCGTCTCCTGCGCGGTCTGCGTCGGGAAGCCGTACATCAGGTACGCATGCACCATGATGCCCGCCTGGGTGAACGCATCTGCCACACGCGCCACCTGCGCGACGGTCACGCCTTTTTTCATCCGGTCCAGCAAGCGGTCGGAAGCCACTTCGAGCCCACCGGAAATAGCAATGCATCCGGACGCTTTCAGCAGCAGGCAAAGGTCGTGGGTAAAGTTCTTTTCAAAACGGATGTTCGTCCACCAGACGACGGTTAGCTTCCGGCGGATAATCTCCAATGCCAGGTCGCGCAGCAACGCAGGCGGCGCAGCTTCATCTACGAAATGGAACCCATTCTGCTGCGTCTGGGCGATGATCTCTTCAATGCGGTCGCAGAGCAGCGAGGCCGTCATAGGCTCGTAGCGGCGGATATAGTCCAGGGAAATGTCGCAAAACGAACATTTACCCCAGTAGCAGCCGTGTGCCAGTGTCAGTTTATTCCAGCGGCCATCGCTCCACAGCCGGTGCATGGGGTTCACGATTTCAATGACCGATAGATAGTCGTGCAAGGGCAAATCGCTGTAATCCGGCGTGCCGGTTTCGCGCTGCGGCACGTCCCTTTCTTTGGCGCCGTTATGGTAAACGACATTGCCATCCACCCGCGAATACACGCGTTTCAGGTTAGCCAGCTCCCGTTCGCCGTCCAGATATTCCAGAAGCGACAGCAGCGGCGCCTCACCGTCGTCGAGACACACGAAATCGATATAATTGAAAACCCGCGGCTCTTCCAGGGAGCGCAGTTCCGTATTCGCAAACCCGCCGCCCATGACGATTTTGATATGCGGATAATGCGCCTTCAAATACTGCCCGCATTTGAACCCGCCATACAAATTACCCGGAAAAGGCACCGAAATGCAGACGATATCGGGCTGATACTGCCGTACTTTCCGTTCCAGCACATCTTTCAACGTCTGCGAGAGCCATGTATCCGGCGCTTCGAGGGCGTCTTCCATTTCATCGAAACTCGTTGCAGAACGCCCCAGGCGCTCCGCATACCGGCTGAAACCGAAATGCGGATCAACCGCCTCCTGGATCAAATCGCCGAGGTCTTCCAGGTATAATGTCGCCAGATGGCGGGCTTTGTCGTGGATACCCATGGTACCGAACGCCCAGTCGAGATCTTCCAGTTGCTGAAACCGGCTAGCCTCCGGCAGATAACTGCGGTCGCAGATGCTGTGGGCGAGCGTGGGGTTGCCGTTTTTGAGAAAACGGATCACCGGATCGATGGTCGAAATGTATTCGTCACGCAAGGCGTAAATGCGGAAACTATTGTCCGTGAGCTCGATATCCGACGCTTCCAGCATGGCAAAAAGCTTTTTTAAACCTTTCGCGGAAAACAATTCCAGGATCACGTCAATGCCCAGATCGGCCTGGTACGACTCGCGGCCCAGGGTGTTCAAAAACCCTTTGAGGTAAGCGGTAGCGGGATAAGGCGTGTTGAGCTGGGTAAATGGCGGGGTAACCAGGAGTATCTTCTTTTTCACGGATGCGCGTTTTCTTCGGTGCAAAGGTAGGGGTTTTGGAATTGAAAGATCACTTCGTCCAAAATCGAGGGTGAACCCATGGAAATCGACAGCTACGTCAAACATAAAATCCAGCACATCGAATATCCGCCGGAACTGACGCAAAAGCCCAACGACCTCTTCCGAGCTTACATTTATGCCAGGGAAAACCGGCTTACGCCAGCTCATTTCCTGCAAGCGCACCGCGTGCTAACCGAGCATCTGTTGCCGCCACACTGGCGCGGCACATACCGCCGGAGCGAAATGGTGGTAATGGAGCACCAAACCATTTAGGTGGGAAATCTCCTTGCCGACATTGAAACTTCATTCGTCACTATCACCCTTGAGCAAGTATCGCTGCACCACCCTCAATATTATCAAACTGTAAAATGAACCGCGCAACTAGTCCGAATGCATGGCAAAGGGGTAATATTGTGACCACAATTTGCTTCGAGCTCCTATGCAGTCTTTCAGTCATTTATACTTCAGATTCATTTTCGCGGGAATACTATTAGCTGCCGGTGCGGCTGCGACGCACGCCCAGGAAAACAAAAGCTACCCGGCATCGGCGTTCCCCGACAGGGTTATTCTCGGCTACAAAGGTGACCCGGCTACGTCTCAGGCCGTCAACTGGCGCACCGATTCCACCGTTTCCAATGCCATAGCGGCCATTCACGAGGCTGATCCGTCGCCCGATTTCCCGGCCAAAGCGCGCACGGTGCAGGCGGCGACGCACAAAGTCGTGCTCGACGGCAAGACGGTGCATTACCACGAAGCCAATTTCGGCGACCTCAAACCGGCCACGCAATATGTGTACCGCGTCGGTGACGGGAAGTCCTGGAGCGAGTGGTTCCATTTCAAAACAGCTTCGGACAAGCCAGCCCCGGTTTCGTTTTTGTATTTCGGGGATGCGCAGAACGATATTCGCTCGCTGTGGTCACGGGCCGTGCGCGGGGCATTTGCCACGATGCCGAAGGCGAACCTCATGATCCACGCCGGTGACCTGATCAACAATTCGAATGCCGATTACCAGTGGGGCGAATGGTTCGAAGCAGGCGGCTGGATCAACGGCATGGTGCCGAACCTGGCCACGCCGGGCAACCACGAATATTTTCGCGACGAGAAAAGGAACCTCTTCGTGTCCCGGCACTGGAAACCGCAGTTTGCATTGCCGGAAAATGGCCCGGAAGGCCTGTCAGAAACAGCCTATTACGTAGATTACCAGGGCGTGCGCTTCATTTCCCTCGATTCGCAAGCCGCCATTCTCGACTCGACGACGATGAAAAAACAAGCGGCCTGGTTCGAGCGGGTGATGACGAACAATCCCCACCGCTGGACGGTCGTCGTGCACCACCACCCTATTTATTCCACCAAAAACGGCCGGGATAATGACGAATGGCGTCAGAAAATGGAGCCATTGTACAAAAAACACAAAGTCGATATCGTGCTCCAAGGCCACGACCATACCTATGGCCGCGGACTGAACATTCCCGTTGGACAAAGCCGGAAAAAGCCCGACGGCCCCATTTATGTGGTCTCCGTGAGCGGCCCGAAAATGTATGATATCGGTTTGCAAAACTGGATGGACCGCGCGGCTTCCAACACGCAATTGTACCAGGCCATAACCATTGATCAAAACAAACTGGCATTCAAGGCTTTTACCGTGAATGGCGATTTATATGATGCATTTGATTTGAACAAAGACAAAAACGGTGTGAATACGCTCGTGGAACTTTCGAATACATTAAAGATGAAAGAGCGCCTCGACCTGCCGGAGCATTATATGAAGACATTCAAGGAGGAAGAGCTGAAAGAATATAACCAGCGTTATCAGGAATATAAGAAGCGCAAGGGCATTAATTAAGCACAAAAACGGCTGGCACTTGATTGAACTGCCAGCCGTTTGGATCGTTACTATCTGATTTTCACAGCATACAATGCATTGCGACCGGTGATAAAAAGCGTATCGCCGCGCAGGCCGCCTACCACGATCGTCGAAGGCCGCTCTGGTGTTTCGATCACCCTGATCTCATTGCCCGCAGGATCGAGCACATACACCTGCCCGTCGGCGATATACACATTGCCTTCGCTATCTACCGCCGAGCTGAACTCGCCTTTTTCGGCAAATAGTTGCGGTTCCGACAAATGTCCTTCCGGGCCGACATTAAAACGGAATGTTCTTTTCAGATATTCATCGGTACCATAAAGGACTTTACCAGGATAACCTTCTACCAATGCATTCGACCGCGCCAGGTCGTACACCACCGGCACGATAGTCGCTCCGTCGGGTGCGAGCCAGCATTCGGTAAACTGATTGGTACTTACTTTCAGAAAATCGCCCGAATCGCGGCGGCGGTTGGATGGGTTGAGCGTTCGGGCAATGCCTTTGACCTGATTCAAAGGCAACTTCGGGAGCAAATGCATCGTTTCTTCGGCCTTTTCGGGGTTCATGGCATACACAAGGGTACCGAAACCATTGTTGCCCCAGCCACTGAACGAGGTACCCGAGGCGTCGGGCGGGTTAGGGAACGTTTCTGGCTTGCCGCCAAGGAGGTAGCCGGGCTTGGGAATATATTTGAATACTACAAGTAAATTATCCTTCGTATCCATTCCCAGCGAAAGCGGCTCCCATGGGAAATCCGCCACAAGGTTCAATGCATTTGTCTCCGCCCACCATTTGTAAATGCGCCGCGCCCGCGACTCACTGAAATACACATTGCCTTTGCTATCCCGGCAAATACCGTCCGCAAACTCAAAACCTTTCGCCAACTGCACCACTTTGCCAGGCTGCAAATCCACCGCACGCGGTTTGGGATTATCGATAACCAACCGGGCAAATTCCCACGGCCGCACTTCCAGCCCCGAATTGACGTCGTAGAGCGGGATCGTGGACGGGTACTTGGTCTGGCTATAATTATGCACGTTCAGAAATTCCAGCTTCCCGTTGTTCCACGAGCGGATTGAATGCGGATAGGGCGTACTGACGCGGATCACGCGGAACATGTACAAATTCGCGAACAACATATTGTCGCAAGACTCAATTTCCAACGGCTGGCAATTCGAGCTTTCCTTACTTTCCTCCTCCAATTGCAATGCATAAACCTTCCAGTTCGATACATTTTTGAACCGCACCTCATTCCGCACATGGTGCTCCACCGACATCGCATACACGCGCCCGGGCGTGCTCGTGTTCGACACGTACGTGCCCGCGGATGCGAAGGTATTCGCAGTCCAGATATTCTTGAATGTGCCACCGCCGCCATTGGTTATCCAAAGGCTCCAGTATTGGGTATCCCAGTGCTGCTCGTTCCCGACGTGCGACGAATTATTCACGGCCTCCTGCCCCGGTCTTTTACGGGTAATGTTGCCGTGGCCGCCGAGGAATTTGACATCATTCACATACGAATTGGCTCCTGCCATCCATTTCAGGCCCACCGCCCGTGTGTTGCTCGCGGCCGTGGAAATCCCGATGCCCGACAGGATATTGGTACCGCCCTGTGGGGACTCCATCATCGGTTTCGGAGGGCCGAAGCTGCCGAATGCCTCGGTGTTATCGTGCAGAATGAACTGGGTCGAAACGGGATTGAGGCCAATGAGCGCAGTTTTCGCTTTCAACTTCAATGTCTCGGTAATACGGTACCAGCCTTGCGGGACGTAAATGGTCTCATGCTGATCGATGGCTGCCTGGATAGCCTTCGTATCGTCGGTAACGCCGTCGCCTTTCGCGCCAAGCGCTTTCAGGTTGGCCCAGGTAGCGATGGCCGGAAATGCCGGAATGTCCTTGGCCGCAGGTAATGGCCCGGTTTTCAATGGTTCGATCTCCTGTGTGGTAGTATGTGCCGGCCGGGCGTCGAGGGACGCCATTTGCAGGCCGTGGGTCAATGTTCTGACCTTATAAATGTCGCCCTGCCCCTCGATTTGCCTGCCGCTAGTCCTGAAACGGGCCAGTACCGGCACTTTTTTACAATCCACATTTCTCAAACTGACCTGCGTATACGCATTGTTTTCATTGCTGATCACCAATGCGGGCCCGCTGACGTTTTCGAACCGGCTGTCTTCGATAAAGAGTTTTTCATAAAAATCGGGATTGATCTCCAATACCGTTGGTACATTCTTCACGGTCATTCGCACAATGGTAAGTCCCGACTCCTGCGAACGGATTGCCGCTTTACGCTGCCCTTCGAAATAGGTGTCCACCATCATAAACTGCCATCCCGGCGACGGTTTGAACGTATAAATGCCATATTCACCCCCGAAAAAACGTACATCTTCCATTTCATTCCCCACATCGAACATCCCGGCTTTCCCGCTCCCCGCGTGTATGTCCACGTGCGAAATGAAGCTATGCTGGGCGAAATGCGTCCGCAATGCCACCGCCGACGGGTTACCCGCACCAATCCGCAGGTCCACATTCGACATGGCGCTGTAAAATGTACTCGCGCCCGCATCCGGCACTGGCTGGCCCTCTTTCGGGATCGACGAAGTGAACCAGAACATATATTTCGCGTGGCCCTTGTCCTGCGGGTATGCCTCCTGGTACCCCGGCGCATTGTCGGCCAGCACGATCACCGGCCGCTTTTTGCCATAACCGATCACGCGGACAGCCGTAGGGATGTAAATCGTCTTGCTGATTTGGTAGGTCCCCTCCGGAATGAACACGATCCCGAAATTAAAGTTGGTTTTCACCTCGTTGATTGCCCTTTGCAACTCGTCGGAGACGTCGGTTTTGCCGTCGCCGGTGATTTTGAAGTTTTCCGGGGTAAAATAAACGGCGTCTTCGTCGTTTAGCCGCGCTTGGTAAAACGACTTACTTTCAGGCGTTTGCGAAACTTCGCCCTTCTTTCTTTGCCCAAAGCAAAACTGCTGTACCGATATGATCAGCACAGCCATCAGAATTCTTGTCAGCATATCCGGTTATTTTTTGGCGGCCCAGAGAATGGCGTTTTTGAAAATGGTTTTGTAAACAGCGCTTTCGAACAGCACCGGCGAATGCCCCATGAAAATGTACACATTCTTCGCCTTCTTTTTAGGATTCGACCAAATGACCGGGTGGTCACCCATTTTGATCTTCGAATCGGGGCTATAACTGCTTTCGTCGACACTCGCGATCACCTCCACGTTCGGCCGCGGGCTTTTATCGTAGATGTACCATTCTTCCTTTTTCACCGGAAATGACGCCGGCACACCCTTCATGATCGGGTGCTTGCCCTTCTCGATTTTTACGGTCGCGGCGGCAAAATCGGCGATGTAGTTTTTGTATCGAATACCGCCCATAAAATCCTGAAACCACGGCCAGATTTTATAGCCGTCAAATTCCCCGAGCAATGTGGCATGGTGAAAACCGATCCAGCCGCCTTTGCCTTCATCGATATACTTTTCGAATGCGGCCGCGGCCTCGGGCTTCCAGGTATAAGGCACATAGTCAAGTTGAATAATAAGCTGATATTTAGACAAATACGACTCATTGATCGGGTCGGTATTGCTGACGTAGTCGATCGTGAAATGCTCTTTCTCCGCCAGCGAGTCGAGCCAGGGACGTGCGGCTTTGGAATAGGCAATGTGGTGACCGCCGGGCTCGGCCATCGCGAGCACATGGAACGTGGATCTGGCCTGTGCCCAGGCATCTGTCACGCCGGCGGCAAGCCACAGCGCGACCAAACAAACCGGGATTTTCCCGAATGCATTTTTCATAGGATTTAGGATTAAAGGGATTTAGGATAAAAGGGTATTGTCTTGTTGTCAGCGCATGACGGGTAAGGTAATGCTGCTGGGGTTCTTTTCATTATGGTGAATCGAAATCTGCGATTTTTGAAAATCGGATTCCGACGCTTCGAAAATATTCATAAGCTTCTGCGGGTTCCGATCGACGAGCGGGAACCAGCTGCTCTGGATCTGTACCATCACGCGGTGGCCTTTTTTGAAGGTATGCGCCACCTCGTTCAGTTTCACCGTTACCTTTTCGATCCTGCCTTTTACAAACGGCTCCGGCTTGGAGAAACTGTTCCTGAACTTCCCGCGCAGCACTTCCGCACGCACCATTTGCTGGTAACCGCTCATGTCAATGGCCTTTTCACCTTCTTTAACGGCCGGTACGGATGATCCGGCGGGCCATACATCGATTACTTTCACGATAAAATCAGCATCCGATCCCGTCATCGACACCATCAGGTTTGCTACGATTTCACCCGTCAATGTAAGGTCTTCCGTCAACGAATCCGTTTGAAAGCTGAGCACATCTGGTCGTTTCGATGCGAAACGCTGGTCTTCGGCCATGTATTCGTTGTTGCGATGGCCGCTGGTCACGGCGGTATAGGGCACGGGATTCGCCGGATCGCTTTCGTAAGTACTTGGTTCTAGTCCGGATAAGAGCCTCGCCGCAGCCATCTTTCCGCCATTTGCGAAATAGTATGTCAATGGCTGAACATTGATCGGCGGCCATTCCTGGTAATGCTTCCACTCATTGGTCCCGGTTTCAAAAACCGTCACCTCCGACTGTTCGAATGTGCCTTTGTCTTTGAGATAATGGTTAAAAAACTTCGTTTCGATCTCCTGCTGGTAATATTTGTTCACATCCGTACCGAACTGGTATTGCGCAAAACCCTTCCAGGCGGGCGCAGCCCAGCCCCCGTGCGTCCACGGGCCCATGACGAGCCTATTGTTGTTGCCCGGACTCTGTTTCTCAATGGCCGCGTAGGTTTTCAATGCGCCGTACAAATCCTCGGCATCAAACCAGCCGCCTACGACGAGCACGGCCGGTTTGATGTTTTTCAAATGCTTCTTAATATTTCGTGATTGCCAAAACTCGTCGTATACCGGATGCGCCACCGTCTGCCGCCAAATCGAGTTCGGATCGGCGAAATACGGTGCCGCATTGGCCTTTTTCAGCGGACCGAAATCGAGGAAATACTTATAGGCATCGGTGTATTCCGCATTGAAATGGCTTTTATAACCGGTTCCATCCTTGGTTTTAGGGCCGTCGAAGCCGCTGTAAAAACCGAAATTATCCATCAGAAAGAAGGCGCCGTTATGGTAGCAATCGTCGCCGATAAATTCGTCGGACATGGGCGCCTGGGGCGAAACGGCGGCCATAGCCGGGTGTGCATTTGGGAGGCCCGCGGAAGAATAGTAGCCCGGAAACGAAATGCCCCATTGCCCCACCTTGCCGTTGTTTTTAGTGTTTTTCAACAGCCACTCCACCGTATCGTAGGTGTCGCTCGACTCGTCGACGTCCTTATTACTCTTCTTGTTCGCGATCGCGGGCGTCATCTCGCGGAAATTGCCCTCGCTTTTGTACCGTCCGCGGGCATCCTGGTACACGAAAATGTACTTTTCCCGCATCAGATGTGCATTGGGGCCGAGCGAGCGGCGGTAGTTGCTTTCGCCATACGGCCTCACCGAATAGGGTGTGCGCTGCATGATGATCGGGTACGTTTGGGAATCGTCTTTGGGTGTGTAAATGGCCGTAAAAAGCTTCACACCGTCGCGCATCGTAATGTATTGCTCTGTTTTTGTGTAGTTTGCCTTTACCCAACTGGTGTCCGGCGCGGCGTTCTGGGCGGCGGCCATCGACGATAGAAAACACAGGAAATACAGCAATACATTTCTTTTCATAACCAGCGGTTTTTGTTTGTGTAAGTAAATTCAAAAATACGTAAGAAACCGTACATTCGTCCAATCATAAACTTCACATCCCTCCCACATACTATGGCTAAACGGACTATTAAATTTTCCTTCATGATATTCTTCATCATCCTGGCGCTGATCGTCATTTCGGCGGTTGTATTTATGCAGCAACCCCAATTTGGAAAACACCCCGCCGGCGCGCGCCTGGAACGCATCAAAAAATCGCCGCACTACCGCGACGGCCAGTTTCAAAACGAGAGCTTCACACCCGACCTCGCCGAGGGCAGCAGTTATGCAAAAGTTATCACGAAATTTTTCTTTGGAAAAAGCAAATACAACATCCCCGGCGCGCTGATCCCGTCGCAAAAGACCGATCTGCTGCATTTACGGCCGGACGAAGACGTGCTGGTATGGTTCGGGCATTCGTCGTATTTCATCCAGCTCGACGGCAAAACGTTCCTCGTAGACCCGGTTTTCAGCGGCAGCGCCTCCCCGATCAAATTCACGACGCCAAGTTTCAAAGGCACCGACGTGTACAAAGTGGAGGATTTCCCGGCGATCGACTACCTCTTCATTTCGCACGACCACTGGGACCACCTCGATTATGAAACGATCCTGAAATTGAAATCGAAGGTCAAAAAAGTAGTAACCGGCCTGGGCACGGCCGAACACCTCGAATACTGGGGCTACGATGCGGCCAATATCATTGAAAAGGACTGGAACGAAGGCGCCGACCTGGGCGGTGGTTTTAAGGTGAATATCACGCCGGGCAGGCATTTCTCCGGTCGCGGTTTTAGCCGCAACCGTGCATTGTGGGTGTCATTCGTGCTGCAAACGCCTTCGATGAAAATCTTTATCGGCGGTGATTCGGGTTATGATAACCATTTCAAACGGATCGGCGCGGAATTCGGGCCATTTGACCTGGCGCTGCTCGAATGCGGCCAGTACAACGAAGCCTGGAAATACATTCACATGATGCCGGAAGAGACCGTCACGGCGGCCCGTGAGCTCGGCGCGAAAAAGCTGATGCCTGTTCACTGGGCCAAATTCGCCCTCTCCATCCACGACTGGAACGAGCCTATCCTCCGCGCCAGCGCCGAAGCCGAAAAGCAGCATATGCCGCTCGTAACCCCGCTCATCGGCCAGAAGGTGGAATTAAAAGGCAACCAGGTTTTCACGCAATGGTGGAAAGAAGCGCAGTTGCAGCCGGAGGGGTGAGGTAGGAGCACTTGCCGATATCCAGCAAATTCGTTACATTTATCTTCACACGCTATTGTTTTAATGCATGACTTCAAGAGAAGTTTTAAAATTGCTCAGACAGGACGGCTGGTACGTAAAGAACCAAAAGGGTAGCCACTTACAGTTAGTACACGATGAGAAACCCGGCAAAGTGACGGTTCCGATGCACAGTGGAGATCTTAGCCCCGGCGCGTTAAACAGCATTTTGAAGCAGGCAGGCCTCAAAAATTAAACAGGCAAGAAAATGGAGAATAGTAAAACAGAAAGGCAGATCATCACACTAATCGTTGAAAATGGAGAGTCTTCCCTTTGGGGTCGTGTCACTTACGACGATAATCTGATTGTTGATGAAGCTGCAACGATTGACGAGCTGCAAGCTAAAATGCGTATGCTCCTCCTGGATTTTCATGACCTGTCGCCAGAGTCGTATGAATTCAGAATTGAGTATGACGTTACCACATTGAAAGCATTCATTTAAAATAGCCTTGACAAAAAAACGGCCGGGCTCATTGCCCGGCCGTTTTTGCACTCTAACCTATTTAAAAAATCACTCGGCTTTGATGAAACGCAGTTTCGTGCCTTCGCCGCCATGATTGATCTTCATGAAATAATGACCGCCGCCTAGTTTTTTCACATTGATGCGGTGGGCGTTTTTACCTGCCGAAATGCGGATGGTAGATGTACTTACCGGTTGCCCGGCGATGTTGTAGATGGTCACGTCCGAAGTACTCGCGCTGCGTGACGAGAACTGTACGTTCACGTAATCTGACGCAGGATTTGGCGAAACCACGGTTCCTGTAAGCACGTCGGTTTTCACGGCAACGATCTTGCTTTTGGTGAAAGTGCCGTCGATGTCGATCTGCTTCAACTGGTAGTAGTTTGTTCCCGTCAATGGGTTTTCATCGAGGAAACTGTACCGGCCGGTGCGCTGGTCGGTCAGGGATACTTTGCCGAGAACCGCTTCGTTCTGCATGCGATCGTCGTAGCGGAGGATTTCAAATTCTTTGCCATCCTGCTCTGCTACTACATTCCAGGTCAGTTCCACGCCCTTTTCAACGGCTTTGCCTTCGAAGTTCGAGATATAGATCGGAAGTGCCACGTTTACGCCGAATGCGTCGAGACTTGCCGTTGATTTACAGCTTCCGCCCTGAATTTCCAGTGTGTAGGCACCGGTAGGAAGTGTGTTATAGTTGATAACAGGCGTATTGTTCTGCGGTGCAACACGATTTTGACGGATCACATTACCATTCTGCTTGATTTTCCAGTCGATCGCAAAAACATTCTCTCCGTCGAAACGGAATTGAAGCGTCGTTTCACCTGACGACACGATCGATTGCAAATTCGGTCCGCGGGTACAAGTAGCGCGGGTATCCGTTGCCGATACGGTGAAATCCCGTGTAGCTGCCCCCGATGCCTTGCAGTCCTCGGCTCTCAATTCGAATGTATAATTACCATTTTGCAGGTAGTTGAATGTCAGGTTAGCGGAATTCGACGTCAACGTACCGGTTTTGCCGCTTGCGACAGCATAGCTGCCTTGCAGGATGCGCCACGAGAATACGCGCAGGTTGTCGCCCCCGAAGTTCACGGTTGCACTGCTCGGTGTAATAGCATTGATACCCGTCACAGATGGGCCGTTCTGGCAATCAGGAACCGTTACGACCGGCTGCTCGATCGTGAATGCACGGCTGTTAACCGCCGAGCTGCAATTATTCCCTTCGATTTCGAGCGTGTAGTTGCCGGGGGCGAGTGACTGGTAAGACAGGTTCACGCTGGTAGCGCCGCCCAGATCATTCGTCGTACCCGACCTTACCTCGTTTCCGTTGGACTTAATGCGCCATTTCAGGCTGCTTACACCCGAAGCGGAGAATGCAAGGGACAATGCGGTTTGGCTGATGTTGGTAATATTGCTGATCGTCGGGCCGGATGCACAGTTGTTGTCAGGCAGCGGCGTGGCTACTTTCGGTGTGGTTGGCCAGAAACAGCCGTTCACCATGTCGGGCGTCAGCACACCTCTCCATTTCTGGTCGAGCTCGCTGCCGTCTTTTCCCTGAATGGTTTCAATCAGAAGGCCCATTTGGTAGTTTTCCGTGCGGTCGTCGTTCTCGCCCTGCTTGATCATCACGCGCAGGAGACCGTTCACATATTTGATAAACTGGTAGGTATTACCGGTCGGCCCCCTGAAAATCCCCAGGCGCTCACCGTTTGGCATGACTACATTGTTACAAGTAATTTGACCTGACCCATTGGTACCCAGCAGGTTAACTGGATTAGTACTCGGATCGACCGGGTTTACGCAGGTCTCGATCAACCGGCTGTTGGCGTCGTTGACGGGAAATGTCCCTTCTTTCAGGTGAAAAAGTATCCAGATATTATCAGGGACCCGGCCATTCCAGTTGAGGTAAATACGGTTGTCCTGCAAGCGCACCCATACAGGCTGGTCGTCGCCTGTTCTTCCCAGGTACTCGCCGTGTGTCCAGGTACGGCCACCGCAGGAAACGCGATTAGCGAGCGGAGCGGCCGTTTTGGCGGCAATCGTGTAAGGTTTTTCCGCAGCCTCCGCGTAAGGATTGGTGATTTCGTACGAGCCATTCAGTTCACTCGCAATACTGTTTTCCAGATTTACGCTGTCCACACGCGCAAGCGTGTTTTCGACGTCGATGTTCGGAGCAGCAGCCACTGAGCTTACCACTCCTCCCGCAAGAACAAGTTTCAGTAAAAATTTCATAGAGCGTAAAAATTAGTGGGCGATATGGAAGAGCCCGGCCGGTTAATATATTTAGAATCAGCCCGTCGTCCGTTTCAAATATACTACAAAGACCTAGAAAAATTTTTATATTTGTAGAATAATATTGCTCACAAAATCGTTGAATTGCCTCGCTCGCGGGTAAAGAAGTTTGTAAAAATGCTTTCAATGCATTTCCTGACGCAATTTTTGCTACAAAGGATTGCGAAAATTCACGAGCCGAAAGTGACCTGAAACAAAAAAACCGCCCAAAATTTTGAGCGGTTTTTGAATGATTGAAAGTGCTAACTTCGCACGGTTTTGTGACCCATAGGGGAATCGAACCCCTGTTTCAACCGTGAAAGGGTCGTGTCCTAACCGCTAGACGAATGGGCCGACTGGTCTCCTACTTCGTGCGTTTTTGTTTCACTTTCTTTCACTTTCCGTTTCCCTGTTCCGAAAACGTGGTGCAAAGATGCAGGGTTGAATTCTAAAAAGCAACACTCGGGCAGAAATAAAAATCAATTAATTTTTAGTTAACTCATTTTCAGAAGTTTCAATTTGAAAAAATTTTTATCCTTTCTGCGGGTAACTTAAAATTCCGGTAACTTTCTAAATTTGGGTTTAACCGTTTCACACGTTTCACTTCCTATGACCAAACTGATCCGCTACCTCTTTTTCCTGCTTGCCGTTCAACCCGCATTTGCCCAAACTCCCACGCCCGACCAGTTCCTGGGCTTCCCGCTCGGGTCGCGATTCGCCTACCATCACCTCATTGTCGATTACTTCAAATCCGTGCAGGCGCAGAATGCCGACCGGATGAAGCTTGTCGAATACGGTAAAACCAATGAGGGGCGCCCGCTGATGCTGGCGTTCGTGTCGTCGCCGGAAAACATAGCGAAGCTCGAAAGCATACGGACCAACCATTTGAAAAGCGTAGGCCTGCTGCCCGGCAAGGCGGATGCGTCGGTGCCGCCGATCGTCTGGCTGAGTTATAATGTGCACGGCAACGAATCGGTATCGTCGAACACGAGTATGAAGGTCATTTACGAGCTGCTGAACAAGCAGAATGCATTGACGCAGGATTTTTTGAAAAATATGGTGATCCTCGTCGATCCGTGCATTAACCCCGACGGCTACGAGCGCTACACGCAATGGTACAACCGCGTGCAGAATGTCGTGCCGGACGTGACGCCCTTCGGCCTCGAACACGACGAACCCTGGCCCGGCGGCCGTTTCAACCATTATCTTTTCGACCTGAACCGCGACTGGGCATGGCAAACGCAGATCGAAACGCAGCAGCGCATTGCGCTATACAACCAATGGATGCCCCATTTCCACGCCGATTTCCACGAAATGGGCCCTTCACGCAGCTATTACTTCCCGCCGGCCGCCAGGCCTTACAACAAGGACGTAACGGCCTGGCAGCGCCAGTTTAATGACCTTATCGGCGACTATTGCCGCAAATACTTCGATAAAAACAACTGGGCCTACTTCACCCGCAACGATTACGACCTCTTTTACCCGAGCTACGGCGATACCTGGCCCACGGCAAATGGCGCCATCGGCGTCACGTACGAGCAAGGCGGGGGCGGGCGCGCAGGCCTCGCGCTCGAACGTGGGAATGAGCACGATACGCTTACGCTCAACAACCGCATTGCCCACCATTATGCTACTACGCTGGCTACTTTAGAAGCGGTGCTTTCACAAAAGGACAAGGTCGTTTCCGAGTTTATCAAATTCCACCAGGATGCGACGAACGCGCCTGTGGGCAATTTCAAAACTTATGTGGTGAAGGCGGGAAGCAATGCGCGCGCATTCAGCAGCTGGCTCGACAAGCAGGGTTTCCTGTACGGAACAGCGGGCAAGTCGCAGTCAACGAAGGGGACGGAACTGACGACGGAAACGGAGCAGCCATTTAAAATCGAGCAGAACGACCTGCTGATCAGCGCCTACCAACCAAAATCCAATCTCCTCCGCATTCTGTTTGACCCAAAACCCGCATTGGAGGATTCCGTAACCTATGACGTAACGAGCTGGGGGCTGGCCTACATTTTCGGCCTGAAGGCCTATGGTTTGAAGGAAAAGCTCACGCCGGCGAGCGCTAATCCAGCCGCTGTCGATAATCCCGTTCCGGCAACATCTCCGTACGCTTACCTGGCAAGCTGGTCGAGTGCCGGGGACGTGGCATTTCTGGCCGAATTGCTGAAAAATGGTTTGCTCGTCAAAACTTCCAATGCTGCATTTGAAATGGGCACCGTCTCCTACCCGGCCGGCACGCTGATTATTACCAAAAAAGGAAATGAAAGTCTGCCGTTCGATAAGCTGGTAACATCGCTGGCTAATAAGCATTTCGTCAAACTGACGCCGGTTGCCACGGGTTTCGTGAACTCGGGCCCGGATTTCGGGAATGACAATGTGATCGCGCTGCGCGCGCCGAAAGTGGTGGCAGTAGCCGGTGACGGCGTTTCAGCCACGGCATTCGGGGCAGTATGGCATTATTTTGAGCAACAGATCAAATATCCTGTCACGATCGTGAATGCGGCCAAACTGGCCAGCCTTCCGTGGAATGAGGTGGACGTACTGATCCTCCCGGACGGGCGGTATGGCGATATTATCTCCGAAAAGCAGCTGGAAGCCATTCAAGGCTGGGTGCGCAATGGCGGCAAGCTCATCGCCATGGAACGCGCAACCGACGCATTCGTGAGCAAAAGCGGCTTTGGGTTGAGCAAGAAATTTTCAGACAAGAAAAAGGATGACGACACTTTCAAAAAGTACGGCGACCAGCAGCGCGAGGACGCCAGCGACTCGTCACCGGGCAGCATGTTCGAGATCAGTATGGATGCCACGCATCCGCTCGCATTCGGTTGCGCAAACGACTACATTACCATTGTCCGCGACGCCTATGAGCGGGATTACCTCAAAGACGGCTGGAATGTAGGTTACCTGAAAGAAGACAACTACAAAGCCGGATTTGTAGGCAAGAAAATGTCGGGCAAACTAAAAAACACGCTTATCATCGGCGCCCAGGAAATCGGCCGCGGCCAGGTGGTATACCTGATGGACGACCCCGTTTTCCGCGCGATGCTGCAAAAGGGGAAGGTACTGTTCGGGAACGCGGTCTTTCGGTAATGTTGAATGAGTGAATGACTGAGTAAAAATTTAACTTAAAAGACTATTCAATCATTCAATCATTGAAAATATCGGATCGCCAATTCATACCCTTTCAGCCCCAATCCGCAAATCATCCCCTTGCACCGCGCCGTGAGGTAGCTGTGGTGGCGGAACGACTCCCGTGCATGGATGTTCGAGATATGGACTTCTACGGCGGGCGTCGTTACCGAAGAAAGGGCGTCGGCTAGGGCGATGGAAGTGTGCGTATAGCCGCCGGCATTGATCACGATCCCGTCGAACGAGAACCCAACTTCGTGGATTTTGTCGATCAGCGCGCCTTCGTGGTTCGATTGGTAGTAATGCAGTTCCAGGTCCGGGAAAGTGCCTTTCAACGTTTCGAGATAATCTTCGAAAGACTGGTTACCATATACGCCGGGCTCTCTTTTGCCCAAAAGATTCAGGTTAGGGCCGTTCAGGATCAATATCTTTTTCATTTGCTTTGTAGCATTAATCATTTCTTCTTACGCAATGTGGCAAAGCTACATCAAACATTTTAAAAATTACCTCCGCCTCGAACGCTCGCTTTCCGGCAATTCCGTGGAAGCCTACGTGCGGGATGTGGAAAAGCTGGAAGAATTTTTGGAACTGCAAAAGCTCGACCTCTCTCCTGCCCGCGTACAGGAAGTGCATTTGTCGGCCTTCCTGAAATACATTGCAGAGCTGGGCCTTGCGGCACATTCGCAGGCACGGATGCTGTCGGGCATCAAGGCGTTTTTCAAATATTTGTTATTGGAAAACGAAATCACCGAGGACCCTACCGAGCTGCTCGAATCCCCCCGCCTGCCGCGCAAACTGCCCGATGTGCTCTCCTATGAAGAAATCGAAACCATGCTGAGCGCCATCGACCATTCTACGCCCGAGGGCACGCGGAACCGGGCCATTATGGAGGTTTTGTACAGCTCCGGCCTGCGCGTTTCGGAGCTCACGGACTTGCAGCTGACCAACTGCCACTTCGACATTGGTTTTCTCAGGATTATCGGGAAAGGCGACAAAATGCGCCTGGTACCGATCGGGAAAGAGGCCATTAAATACACGCAAATCTACCTCGACCACATTCGCGGCGAGATCGCTCCGCAAAAGGGAAGCGAGGATATCGTGTTCCTGAACCGCCGGGGCGGCCAGCTTTCGCGGGTGATGATCTTCCTGATGATCAAGGACACGGCGGAAAAGGCGGGGATTCACAAAAACGTCAGCCCGCATACGTTCCGGCATTCATTCGCCACGCACCTCATCGAAGGCGGCGCCAGTCTACGGGCCGTGCAGGAAATGCTGGGGCACGAATCCATTACCACGACGGAGATTTACACGCACCTGGACAGGGATTACCTTCGGCAGATCATCACCGAATTCCACCCCCGGAGCTGATGCTATTTCTCGACATCTTTTAGTAGAGAATCCAGTTTCAGCGAGTCGGCGTCCGGCGTGGCGCCGGGCAAGGCGCGTTTGAGTTGCTTCGGCTTGTTCCAAGGCGCCGTGGTGCGGCTGGACATGTCGTACGAGATGTACGCGAACAAGGCTACAAAAGCGATAAAAACAACGATAAATAGCTTTCTGTTACGATTTGGCTGCTCCATTTCACTCATCTTCTTCTCTTACCTGCTTCGGCGTTTTGTACAGTACGAGGTCGCCCGTTTTCGCAGATATTTCCTCCCATTTCTGGTTTTTAAATTCAATAATTGCCACGCTTCCCTTTTTCATGGAACCGAGGCTGGCGCCCGACAGGTATTCCGCAAAATAGGTAATGTCGGGATTATGGCCGAAAAGCATCAATACCGAATGATTTTCGGATACCGTTGTGACGGCTTGAAGATACGCGCGCGGTCCACCGTCGTAAATGCCGGACTGCGTTTCGATTGCATCCACCGAAAGCTTGTACTGTCCTGCAATGATTTCCGCCGTTTTGATCGCCCTCGACGCCGGGCTCGACACAAAAATATCGGGCTTTACCCCCTCCCGGACCAGCCATTTCCCCATCGCCAGCGACTCCGACAAACCTTTGCTGTTAAGATTCCTGTCGAAATCCTTAATCCTGAAACTCTGGTCTTCGGCGGTCGCGTGCCGTACTAAAATGAGGGTCTTTTTCATTTGCTGGTTTTTTCTCCAAAAGTAAATAATCTGCTATTGTAAAACCGCTCGTCTGCGCCGAAAAATTGGAGCGGTTATTTCAACCACTTAATGTGCGCAAACGACCTTTTGACATTATTTCATCGACAAAGCGCGACAATTAATACGTAATTTTGTTCCTTGATCAACTTATAGAGACGAAATCCATTAGCAATAGATTATGTTACAGTTCCTTAAATATGTCCTTGCGACATTCGTAGGCCTCATCCTCTTCGTATTCCTCTCCTTTTTTATCATTGGTGCCATCGGTGCCCTATTTTCTTCGGATGAAAAAGTTGTAATTTCTGAAAAATCGGTCCTGAGACTGGACCTCAATCAGCCGATCAAGGAAGTGGGTGTCGACAATCCGTTATCAGAATTCGGCATTCCGTTCAGCGGGGAAGAAACGGTGGTAGGCTTGAAAGACATTCTGGATGCATTGAAGAGCGCGCAGAATGATGATAAAATCAAAGGTATTTACCTCAAAACGGAAGGGCCGGACGCCGGCTGGGCCACATTGGAAGAAATCCGCAACCAGCTGCTGGAATTCAAAAAATCAAAGAAATTCATCGTTACTTACGGTGAAAGCTATTCCGAAAAAGGCTATTACATCGCTTCGGTAGCCGATAAAATTTACCTCAATCCCGCCGGCGGTATCGAATGGAACGGGCTCTCGGCCGAGTACAGCTTCTTCAAAGGCACATTTGATAAACTGGAAATCAAGCCGCTGGTATTCCGGGTAGGCGAGTTCAAAAGCGCCATCGAAATGTTCTCCCGGCAGGATATGAGCGAGGCCAGCAAGAAGCAATCCATCGAACTCATCAGCGCGATCAATAACAATTTCCTCAAAAACATTTCGGCATCCCGCCACATCCCTGTGGATGAACTGAAAAACCTCGCCGATTCCCTGGCCGTCGAAAATCCGAAATCTGCATTGAAATACAAATTTGTAACGCACCTCGGCTACCAGGACGAACTGGAAACCGCGTTGAAAAAAGAATTGAAAGTCGAAACGGACAAATCGATTACCTATGTGGGCGTGAGCAAATACCTGGATGGGGCCAGCTCCGTTGAAAAAGGTGATTTCAACAAACGAATCGGTGTACTCGTGGCGGAAGGTGAAATCACCAGCGGCGATGGCGGCGACGGTAACATCGGTTCCGACAAGTTTGTGAAAGAGCTGAAAGAAATCCGTGAAAACGATAAGATCAAAGCGGTGGTCATCCGCATTAACTCCCCGGGCGGCAGCGCACTAGCCTCGGATGTCATGTGGCGTGAAATCCAGCTTACCGCGAAGAAGAAACCAGTGATCGCGTCCATGTCCGACGTGGCGGCTTCCGGCGGCTATTATATGGCAATGGGTTGCAATACCATTGTGGCTCAACCCAATACGATCACCGGTTCCATCGGCATTTTCGGACTGATATTCAATGTCACCGACTTTATGAACAACAAGCTTGGTATTACCTTCGACGGCGTAGGCACCAGCCCGCACGCAGACTGGCCTACCGCTACCCGCGAAATGACGGAATTCGAGAAATCGATGATCCAGAAGAGCGTGAATGAAGGCTATGAAACCTTCACGCGCAAAGCTGCCGAAGGGCGCAAAATGCCGGTCGAAAAATTGAAAAGCCTCGCGCAGGGGCGTGTATGGTCGGGCGTGGAAGCGAAGCAAAACGGCCTGGTAGACGTGCTCGGCGGTGTGGACGATGCGATCAAAATCGCTGCCAAAGCGGCGAAATTGCAGGAAGGCGACTACCGCGTACGCTTCTACCCGGAAAAAAAGCGACCGCTTGACGAGCTGATTGGTAAAGTGATGGGCGACAACGAAGAAAAGGCCACCAACAAAGCAATGGGTGACCTCGCTCCTTACGTGAAAATGTACAAGAAATTGATGAATATGGGCGGAATGCAAACGAGAATGCCGTTCGAGCTCGTGATCCGCTAATAGTTCATTCCAATACCTCTTTTGAAGGCCTGCACAAATGTGCGGGCCTTTTTTAGTCGGTAACTTCCACGCCCGTTTTCTGGTCCAGCTCCTGGCGCACGATGAGCACCGCGTGTTTGTTAGGCGCAATAGCTACGCCGTCCAGCCGTGCGTAACACTTGGTAAACTCCGCCCCGAAATAGAGGATAATGGAAGAATAATAGATCCAGGTCAGCAGTATCACGATCGACGCGGATGTACCGTATGCGGCGCCGAGATCGGACTGGCCGAGGTAAAAACTGATCACAAATTTCCCTATCAGGAACAGTATCGCCGTAAATGCGGCACCTACAATGCATTCTTTCCAGCGCAGATCGCCATCGGGCAGTACTTTGAAAATCACCGTGAACAACGCAGTGATAATCGACAATACCAATGCGAGATTGACAATGTAAAAAACAACGACAGATGCTTCCGAAAATAGCGATTCCAAACGGGAACTAAGCAAATCCACCACCGCGCTCGCTCCCAGCGAGACGACGAGCAGGAAGCCCAGCGTGAGGATCAGCGAGAAGGAGATCAGCCGGTTTTTCAGGTATTGCAGCCAGCCCTTCTTAGGTTTCGACTTAATGGCCCATATGAAATTGATCGAATCCTGCATTTCCGCAAATACTCCCGTGGCACCGACCAGCAGCGTAGCGATCCCGATCGCCGCGGCCATACCGGATTTATTGGATAGCTCGGCGTTTTTGAGGATTTCCTGCAACTGAGAAGCCGCCGAGGCACCTACCAGCCCGCTGATCTGCCCGAAAAGCTCGCCCTGGATCGCGTCGCGGCCAAAGAAAATGCTGAAAACCGAAATGATGACCAGCAGCATCGGAGCCAACGAAAATATGGTGTAGTACGATAACGCCGCGCTCAGTTTCATGCCGTTATCGTTGAGAAATTCATTGAAACTGTCTTTTAGCAAAGACCCGAAGAGTTTGATGCGTTTCATAGTAAATGTGTGAATGCGGTTTCCGGATGTTGATTAGCGGGCTGTTGGAAAGATTCGTGCCAAAAAAACAAACTTGCGTGGAAAAGGCAACAGCCCAAACGACAAAAAGGGCACATCCTGCGCCCTTTTTGCCCAAAAATCAATGCCGGATACTTACAAAAGCAACCCCGCCAGCGTAGCCGACATATAGGAAGCCAAAGTACCGGAAATCAATGCTTTAAAACCCAAACGAGCCAGGTCGGCCCGCCGTGACGGCGCCAGTTCGCCGATCCCGCCTACCTGAATGGCAATGGAACTGAAATTGGCAAAACCGCACAATGCAAAGCTGGTGATAACAATCGTCTTATGGTCGAGCGTGTCTCTGAGCTTCACCATGTCGAGGTAAGCCACGAACTCGTTGATCACCATTTTAGTACCCATTAATGAGCCAGCCGCTTCGATATCCTTGGCAGGAACGCCCATTGCCCATGCGAAAACCGAGAATATTTTACCCAGTATAAAATTGAAACTCAATTGCGGGAAAGAGAAAATCCCGCCTATGTAGCCCAACAAATAATCCAGCAATGCTACCAATGCGATGAAACCGATCAGCATCGCGATCACGTTGAAGCCTACTTTCAACCCTTCGCCCGCACCCGCGGCGATCGCGTCGAGCAGGTTCGCGTGGGTTTTCTGAATTTCTAGTTTCACCATTCCTTTCGTATCGGAATGCGTGGTTTCGGGAAAAACGATTTTTGAAATGACCAATGCGCCGGGTGCGGCCATCAAACTGGCGGCGATCAGATAAGGTGCGGGTACGCCGAGTGAAATGTAAACTGCCATTACCCCGCCGGCAATACATGCGAAACTCCCCGTCATCGACGCCATCAGTTCCGAATTCGTCATGTTTTTCAGGTAGGGCTTGATCATAATCTGCGCTTCGACCTGCCCCACAAAGGTACTGGCCACATTCGAAAGCGCCTCGGCCCCGCTCACGCCCATGAGCCAGTATACGCCGCGCGCGATGACGGACACGATGCGCTGCATAATGCCCAAATGGTAAAGCATATTTACCAGAACGGCGACGAAAATGATGGTGGGGATTACTTTAAAGAAGAAAACGAAGTCGTTGCCAGGCCCGAATGCCCGCTGCATCAGTTCGGGCCTTACCAATGTGCCGAATACGAAATCGGCGCCTTTATCAGAAAATGAGAGCAATTTCTGGACTTTTTCGCCCAGCCATTGGAAAACCCGCTGGCCGATGTCGGTTCGGAGGATGAAAACTGCGAGCCCGAATTGCAGGCCGAGCCCGACGGCGACGGTACGATAGTTGATGGCCTTTCTGTTGTTCGACATCGCAAATGCAATGCCCAGGATCAATACGATACCCAGCAATCCTGTAAATCTCTCCATGCGTAGTTTGTTGTCACTTTTAAACCAAAGGTGCAAAATAACAACAAATTAGTCGCATGGTCGCAACTAACTCAAAATATCAGGAAGAGAGGCAATTATTTAACCGTTTTGTCTGATTTTGCTACCAGCGTGATCGGATCGGCCTGGCGGTGAGCGATTTTCCAGACGTTGTTTTCTTTCCGGAAAAGGACGGTAACATGCAAATCGGCTTTGCGACCGTCGGCGAAGCGGTAATGTTCCTTCTGGATCAGGTAACCCTGCATCGGGCCTTCCTGGCTGGCTACTTTTTCATAAGTGTAGACTACATCCTGCACAGAAGTCTGGCCCGCGGTATTCAGACTGGCTTCGACGGCCTTCCATCCCTTCGAATCCGTATTTTCTACCCCGCCGAAGATAGTAACGTCATCTTCATGCGACCATAGGGTTTTGAGGAATGCCGGATTACCTTTTGCCATTTCCTGGTTTGCTTTTTGAAGATCGGCAATGGCCGCGTCGAGCGTGGGCTTTAAGGCATGTTTACGGGAAACCGGGCTGTCGTAACCTGCGGTGATGACTGGCTGGGATGTTTCCCTGGTTTTCGTCCTGTATTTAAAGGACGAAGCCAGCAGGATAAGGAGAATGAAGACAGAGATATTTCTTTTCATGGCTAATAAACTATTAAGTTCTCACTTAAGTAATGCAAATATCCGCTGTAAAATTTTGAGAAAATAGCGTATAAATACCTGATTAAACCGCGGCATACCACCTAATTACGCCTTTCTGTTAAAAAAATTATATTTTGGGCACAAAAAAAGGAGAATAGTAATCAACTATTCTCCTTTTGTATTTTTCAAATAATGCTGCATCAATAGGCGAGCACCGGCGATAGCCATTTTTCGATCTCTTCCAAAGGCATATTTTTCCGCCGCGCGTAATCCTCAACCTGATCCTTGTGAATCTTGCCCACCGGGAAGTACCGGCTGTCCGGATGCGAGAAATACCAGCCGCTGACGCTGCTTGCGGGATACATCGCAAAGCTCTCTGTGAGAGTGATACCCAGCTCCTCCGCACCGAGCAAATCGAACAAATGCCGCTTTTCGGTGTGGTCCGGGCAGGCCGGATAGCCAGGCGCCGGTCGGATCCCTTTGTAATCCTCCTTAATGAGCTCTTCATTGGTGAGCCTTTCGTCTTTGGCATATCCCCACAGCTCCTTACGCACTTTTTCGTGCATCAATTCCGCGAGTGCCTCCACCAGACGGTCGGCTAATGCCTTGATCATGATGCTGTTGTAATCGTCGTGATCTTTTTCATATTTTTCCAGCAATGCCTCGATACCCACGCCGGCCGTTACCGCGAAGCCTCCAATGTAATCGACATGGCCGGATTCCAGGGGCGCGACGAAATCGGAGAGGCAGTAATTCGGCAAGTTGGCCGCTTTCTGGCTTTGCTGACGCAAATGGTGCAGTACCGCGGCGGTATCCGCTACCAGCTCGCCCGCGTTCAGGTTTTCTACGCCATGCTTGCTGATTTTGTATTCAATATGCTGGTGCGAGCCGTGGCGTTCGCACGCCACTTCTTTCGTTTCTTCATCGAAATGGTGCAGCACAATGTCGTCCCCGATCGAGTTGGCCGGCCAGAAACCTATTACCGCACGTGCTTTCAGGGTTTTGTCACGAATGATTTCGCCCAGCAGAATTGCCGCGTCCTCGAACAACTTCGTCGCTTCCTGCCCTACTACCTTATCTTCGAAAATTTTCGGGTATTTGCCGTGCAGCTGCCAGGTCTGGAAGAATGGCGTCCAGTCGATATACTTCGCAATTTCCGCCAGATCATATTCGTCGTAGACGCGTGTGCCCAGGAACTGCGGTTTCACTGCCTTGAATGTGCTCCAATCGATCTTCGCTTTATTGTCCCTGGCCTTACCGATGGCTACATGCGCTTTTTCACCACCGCGTTTCGAATGGTCGTCCCGCAGCTTCGCATATTCGGCTTTAATATCTGCCAAAACTTCCGCCTGGCTTTGCTGGCTTTGAATGAGCTTACCTGCTACCGGCACCGAGCGCGACGCGTCGAGCACGTGGATCACCGGTCCCGAGTAATTCGGATCGATTTTCACGGCCGTGTGAATGCGGGAAGTGGTAGCCCCGCCAATCAATAGCGGCATTTTCATGCTGCGGCGCTCCATTTCTTTCGCCACGCCTACCATTTCGTCCAGCGACGGCGTGATAAGGCCCGAAAGACCGATAATATCAACATTGTGCTCCTGCGCCGCTGCGAGGATCTTGTCGGTCGGTACCATTACGCCGAGGTCGATGATCTCGTAGTTGTTACAGCCGAGTACGACGCCTACAATGTTTTTACCAATGTCGTGCACATCTCCTTTTACGGTCGCAAGCAGTATTTTCCCGGCAGATGAACCTCCTTCACTCTTCTCGGCCTCGATAAATGGTTGCAGATACGCTACGGCCTTCTTCATTACCCGCGCCGATTTCACGACCTGCGGCAGGAACATTTTACCTTCTCCAAACAAGTCGCCGACAATGCTCATGCCGTCCATCAGCGGCCCTTCGATCACTTCCAAAGGGCGTGCGAACAGGTGACGGCACTCTTCGATATCTTCGTCCACATAGTCGGAAATACCTTTGACCAATGCATGGGAAATGCGCTCCTTGATCGGAAGCTGGCGCCACGAAAGGTCCGGCCCGCTTTGGGTTTTACCCTTGTCTTTTACGGTCTCCGCATAGCTTACGAGGCGTTCCGTCGCATCAGGGCGGCGGTTGAGCAACACATCTTCCACCAGTTCCAAAACATCTTTCGGTATTTCATCATAAATACCGATCTGACCGGCATTCACGATACCCATGTCCATTCCCGCTTTGATCGCATGGTACAGGAACGCCGTGTG
This sequence comes from Dyadobacter beijingensis DSM 21582, assembly GCF_000382205.1. Lineage (GTDB taxonomy): Bacteria > Bacteroidota > Bacteroidia > Cytophagales > Spirosomataceae > Dyadobacter > Dyadobacter beijingensis. The sequence goes on along the minus strand of NZ_KB907786.1, from coordinate 577,670 downwards.
GATGGCTTCACGCACGGGCTCATTACCGCGGAAACTAAATGAAACGTTGGAAACCCCGCCCGAGACCTTCGCATGCGGCAGATTTTCCTTGATCCACGCCACGCTTCGAATGAAGTCGACGGCATAGTTGTTATGCTCTTCCATTCCCGTCGCGACGGTCAGGATATTTGGGTCAAAAATGATGTCCTCGGCCGGGAAACCCACTTCATCCACGAGAATACGGTAGGCGCGTTCGCATATTTCAATGCGGCGCTCGTAGTTATCGGCCTGGCCCCGCTCGTCGAATGCCATCACCACGGTAGCCGCACCATAGCGCAGCACCGTACGTGCCGATTCTTTGAATTTCTCCTCCCCCTCTTTGAGCGAAATCGAGTTCACGATGGATTTTCCCTGCACACATTTCAAACCCGACTCGATCACCTCCCATTTCGAAGAGTCGATCATCAAAGGCACTTTAGAAATATCGGGCTCGGAGGCGATCAGGTTCACAAATGTCTTCATCGCTTCCACGCCGTCGATCATACCCTCGTCCAGGTTGACATCGATCACCTGTGCGCCACTCTCCACCTGCTCGCGCGCGATGCTGAGCGCTTCGTCGTACTTGCTTTCGCGGATCAGGCGCGCGAATTTTTTGGAACCGGTCACGTTGCAGCGTTCCCCGATGTTCACGAAGTTGGTCAGCGCAGTGATTTTCACCGGTTCGAGCCCCGAAAGCTTCATCACCGTTTCCGATTCGGGCAATGTACGCGGGCTGTGCTTGCCGGCAATGTCGGCGATCACGCGAATGTGATCGGGCGTGGTACCGCAGCAGCCTCCGATGATATTGATCAGGTTATCCCTCAAAAACCCGTCGATAATTTCGCCCATCTGCTCCGGGGTCTGGTCGTATTCGCCCATTTCGTTCGGCAGACCCGCATTGGGGTGTGCAGATGTGTAAAAAGGGGATTCTTTGGCCATAATCTGCACGTAAGGACGCATCAGATCGGCCCCCAACGCACAATTAAGCCCCACCGAAAGCAATGGCAAATGCGATACCGACGTCAGGAATGCCTCGGTAGTTTGTCCCGAGAGCGTCCGTCCCGAAGCATCGGTGATCGTTCCGGAAATCATGATCGGCAATGCCTGGCCCGGCTCGATTTTCCAGGATGGCAAATGTTCCACCTTACCGGCTTTGGCATCGGCGAAGAACTGGTCGATCGCAAATAGGGCCGCTTTGGCATTAAGTGTATCAAAAATCGTTTCCACCAGCAGCAGGTCGCTACCGCCGTCGGTCAGGCCCTTTACCTGTTCGTAATAGGCTTCTACCAGCTGGTCGAAGCTGATCGCCCGGAAACCGGGGTTGTTCACGTCCGGCGAAAGCGATGCGGTACGGTTGGTAGGACCAATGGAACCGGCCACGAAACGCGGCTTATGCGGCTCACGGGCCGTAAATTCATCGGCCACCTCGCGGGCCAGCCGCGCCGATTCGTAGTTGAATTCGTAAACGAGCGCTTCCATCCCATAGTCGGCCATGGCGATGGTTGTACCTGAAAATGTATTGGTTTCGGCGATATCCGCCCCTGCCGCGAAATAGGCGGCGTGAATTTCCTTGATAACGTCAGGACGCGTCAGTGAAAGCAAGTCGTTGTTGCCCTTCACATCCTGGGCCCAGTCCTTGAACCGTTCTCCCCGGTAGTCGTGATCCTCCAATTTGTACCGTTGGATCATCGTACCCATAGCGCCATCCAGTACCAGAATACGGTTTTTGAGAATTTCGCGGATATCTGCTTTTTGAGTTGCTACCATATGTGTTTTAAATAACTGATGATCGTTTCGCCGGAAAAGCACATGCTTTCTGAATCAGCAAATTTAAGTCAATAGATGTTTTATTCAATAAAATGAAAAAATTCAGATTAAAAGTCTGGAACTTCTGACGCATCTAAACTATTTATCTATCTTCGAGGCCATCTCGAGTTGAATAAAGATATTCTATCTATGCATAATCTGGACGATATCGACGCCAAAATCCTGCATTTGCTGCAACAGGACGCTACTTTGAAAACACGCGAATTATCGGAAAAGTTGAACCTCTCCTACACGCCTGTGTATGAACGCGTGCGCAGGCTGGAAAAAGAGGGGATCATCAAAAAGTATGTCGCGCTGATCGACCGCGAAAAGGTGGGCAAGAAGCTCATGGCTTTCTGCAACATCGCATTGAAAGAGCATTCGAAAAGCATGGGCGAGAAGTTTGTAAAAGCCGTTCTGGCCATGCCCGAGGTAATGGAATGCTTCAATATTTCGGGAGATTATGATTTTTTGCTGAAAGTGGTGGTAGACGATATGTCGCAGTACCAGCAGTTTTTAATGCAAAAACTCGGATCGCTGGAAAATATCGGCAGCACGCACAGCCTGTTTGTCATGGGTGAGATCAAAAATTCGTCAGCGCTGGAAATGCTGCCCTCTAAAAAATAAATACGGCCCCGGAAAATCCAGCACCGTATTCCAACTCACCCCTAACAAAATATCTTGTTGATCAGTACGATCGGTTAATGTCTCTTATGGCCCCGTCCCACGGGTTTTTCCAGTTCCTTATTGAACGATCCGTCGGCATTGAATAGGAGCACTTTCACTTTCTCATCTACCAATATTCCTACATAATATTCCCCGGTATCGTTCGTACCGGCCAGTTTGATTTCCGCTCCCGCGTAGTTGGAGGTAATGTAGCCCGTCACATTCGCCGGCAATGCGCTCGCTTCGATTTTGGTCAGTTTCGCCTTGTGCACATGCTGTTTCAGCTCCGCTTTGAAAGCGCCGTTCGCATCGAAGAACAACCCTTTTACCGTTCCGTCGGCCAGCGTGATCGCTACAACAATCTTGCCCGACTGGTCTTTTGCCGCATATTTAATCTCCGAACCCGCGTAAGCACTGTCGATGTAAGCGGTTACCGCAGCGGGCAGGTCGGCCGTTGCCACTTCCGTCAGTTTCCCTTTGCATTTACCTACGGTCACCGAGTCGGTCAATACCGCATACCTCGCTGCCGATTCCACTACCGTTTCAAAATCACCCGCCTCAGTCTGAGGGTCCAACGACTCGCTATTCTTCTGACAGGCCGTAAACCAGATGCCTGCCAACACTACCAGCAAAAGAGAAACTTTTTTCATGATATACTCACGGGTTTTTGTGAAAGTATCAAACTGTTATCTGCCTTTACGCCCCCTGGAAAGCCCGTGTTGCATGGCTGATGCATTTTTTTCGATTTTTTTCGTGACTATCCGCGTTTTCGAACACGGAAAAGTTTTCGTAATTTTTTGCAACAGATACGCGCGCAGGGACGTAATCCAATGAGAGTAATTCTATCCCTGACAACTTGATACCCTGACCTTGCTTTTTAGAAGAAAAATATCTTTTAACGAAAACGACTTTGAGTCGGTGGTAGCGGCGTGTATTGCCGGGGATAACCAGGCGCAGAGGCATTTATATAAGCAGTATTTTGGTTATTCTAAAAGCATTTGCCTGCGCTACACCGGCACCACCGAGGAAGCTGAGGAAGTTTTGAATGAAGGATTTTTCAAAGTATTCAACAACCTGGGAAAGTACGATCCCAACCACCCGTTCAAGGCGTGGCTGCGGACGATCATGGTGAACACGGCGATCAGCTATTACCGGAAGCACAAAAAGCATACGGAAGATGTGATCGCGCTGGAAGACGCCCCTTATCCCAAATTCGATGAAGATGTAATAAGCCAGATCACTGCTGAGGAAATACTGGAACTGATCCAACAGATCAAACCAGTTTATAAGAATGTATTTTTGTTATACGTGGTGGATGGCTACAATCATCGTGAGATAGCAGACCTGCTGCAAATCAATGAGGCGACCGTGCGATCGCATTATGTTCGCGCCCGGGCCCGCTTGCAGCATTTGATCAAACAATATTACCCACATCTCTTCCCAAGTGATTGGGCCGTTAAGTCATTCAGAGGCAATGAAAACTAATAAATTTGAGAACACTATACGTCGAAAATTAGAGAGTATCGAACCGGACTTTCAAGAGCAGGACTGGGCCCGCATGCAAAATCATATGCAAACGCACACCCCGCCGTCGTTCCTGCAACAGTATGGTTCCTGGATCGGGTACGCCGCCGCCGCTTCTGTGACGTCGGTGATGGCGTTTTTGTATGTCAACCAGCTCTCTCAAAACGACCATCTGGTACAGGATGTGAAAAACCTGCAAAGCCAGATCGAAGTCATCCGCAACCAGCCCGCACAAGTAGCGAAAACGGATACGGTGTATGTGCTGCAAACCGCGCCCGACGGCCAGAGCTTGCAGGCCTCGGCCCGTACAAGCAAGCTTTACAGACAGCTGAGCCGCTTCCGGCAACCATTGCGCGGGGACCTCGCCGAAACCGGTTCCGCGGCAGCTTACACAGAAGGGCCTGCTGAAAGTGGAACGATCCGGCCTGCATTGCCGCTCGCTGACAACAGCGCTGCTGCACCGGGAGCTGGTGCCGGGATAGTCAATGCCGAAAAATCGGCCGTCTCTCCTGGCAATGCCGGCGGTGCATCGCAGGTTTCGGCGCAAGGCCTGGCAGGCAATACGCTTTCAGGCCAATATGCCGGGGCAGGGCAGCCAACCGGAGCGAATGCCCATTCCGGCAGTGCGGTCAATCCACCGATAGCACCAGGCAATGCGCGGACGTTCGATGCGCATTTCGAGATCGCATCCATCGACGCCCCGATTGAAATGAATACCGGCACCTCCCTGAAACGGAAAATGCAGTATGAACTCGCCGGCAAGCTTTCGAGCCGACAGGTCCAAAAAGCATTGCTTGCCAATCATATGCAGATCGCCAAAGCGCCTGTTTCAGGTAAGAAGGCCGAGCAGGTGGCGCAAACCGAGAGTGTCATCCCGAAACTGCCGCTCAAAACGCCTTATCGCTTCGGTGCGGGCTACCAGGTAGAAGGGAATGGTTCGGGTAAAACGGTGCTCGGGGAAGTCATTATCAAGAAGAAATTCTCTATTGCGGCGGGCATTACCTGGCTGAAAGTGAAACCGGCCGAGTTCTTCAACGAAACGGTTTTCAGGGAGAAAAATCGCAGGGATTTTAAAACGGCCCACCCGGGCGAAGTACCGCTGATATTTAACTTGTACAATATCAAAATCGACCAGAGCGTGGTACAAATGCCGCTTACCCTGGCTTTCCGCAATACAATGAAGGACGATTGGGCCTACTATGCGAGCATGGGAACGAATATCAAGCTCTCGTCCAGGGAAACGATTTCTTTCGATTGCCGCGGCCCTAAAAACGAATTCTTCAACCAGACGATCTCCAAAAGCGGGGACCTTTCGGCGATTACTTCCATGAATTTTGCAGTGGGCGTCGAGAAAACCTGGCACCCGATCGTCGTGCAGGCCGAGGCTTACTGGTTCAATTATTTCAAGGCGAGTACACCGCTGAGACAGAGCGCCGGACCTGGCCTGAAAGTGAAGCTATTGTACCAGATTGGCCGTCAAATGTAGTTTTTACGCAGGAAGTTTCGCGGGCAGGTATTGAAACTTGTCCGCGAAACTCTATTTTTGGCCTTTATTAACTTCCCCTATTTGACGAGCTTTTGAAATTCGCAGCCATCGATATCGGATCCAATGGTGCCCGTATGCAGATCTCTTCCGTTCTGCATGACGAAGGCATTTCACGCTTCAAGAAAGTCGAATACGTACGTTTTCCGCTTCGCCTGGGACACGATGTGTTCACACAGGGACGCATTACGCCACAGAGCGAAGACCGGATGATGAAACTCATGCTGGCCTATCAGCTGCTGATGGAACTCCATGAGGTCGACGATTTTATGGCCTGCTCCACGTCCGCCATGCGCGAGGCGGCCAATGGCCAGGACGTCCGCGACCATATCGAGCGGCGTACCGGTATTCACATCCAGATCATCGACGGACAGAAGGAAGCCGAACTGGTCAACAATGTGGTCGTAAAGTCGCTGAGCGAAGGCCAGTATATTCACATCGACGTAGGCGGCGGAAGTACCGAGCTGAACCTGTACCAGGACAGGCAGAAAATCAATGCGAAATCTTTCAAACTGGGTTCTGTTCGGCTTTTGGAAGGTAAAGAATCCAAGAATGCCTGGATGAAGATCAAGGAATGGATCGAGCAGAATGTCGATTACGGCAAGCCTATCCAGGCGGTGGGTACGGGCGGTAATATCAACAAGCTCTTCGATTTGTCATCCAAACTCACGGAAAGCTCGACGAGCCTGGATGAAATCGTGCGAATGAGAAACTATATCGACCAGTTCTCGCTCGCCGACCGCATTAACAAATTGCAACTCAATCCCGACCGCGCGGACGTGATCGTGCCGGCGGGCGACATTTATACCTCGGCCATGCGCTGGGCAGGCGCAAGCGTCATTCACGTTCCCGACGTGGGCCTGAAAGACGGAATGCTGCAATTACTTTACGAGCGGGCGTGCCGCAAAAAAAAGGCCTGAAACCAGGCCTTTTTCATTGAATGGGATGTTGAACTTCCGAAGTTTACGTATCAGTACATTTTCCAGCGCGCTGACGGAACGGATGTTACCAAACCTGTTCCAGGTCTTTTGCGGAGTATTTATGGTTACGCTCTGTAAATACGGTATCTGAATCTTCCTTTTTCAGGTGCAGCGGGTTCTTTTTGGACAGCCTCGCGATTAATGCCACTGGGAAAAGGACTACGAAAAACACCAGCGACAGGAGAATTTTACCATTGATCGCCCCGAGCACTTCCGCCAGCTTGTACCAGCCTTTCACAATGAGATCGCCCGCTGCAGGGATCGCGATGCTCAGAATGCCCACCGCTGCTGCGGCGATGAGGAAGTAAGGATATTGGGATTTAAAAATAAAGTAGAGAACAACCAGCCCGGTCACAATCACGAGCTGCGCTTTGACTTTTTCGGATTCACTCATTTTGATAAGGTAATATTGGAATCGGTAGCAATGCACGCTGCAATGCTACCGAGCGAAGGTTTCGAATGGAACTGGATTGATCTGCTTTTGAACTGAAAGGATCAGAACAAGGTGTAGATGAAAGGCGCAACGGCCGAACCACCACCGATCACAATCAACACGCCGATCAGGAGCAGGACGATGATCACCGGAGCGAGCCACCACTTTTTACGCTCCTTCATAAATGCAAACAAATCTGTCAAAAAATCCATTTTAATATAGTGTTTAGAAAATCAAATGTAAGACTTAAATACTTTTTATGCACACGGCGTGCATTAATAATGAGTTACCGTTTGTTAATCGCCTGGTACAGTCTGTCCGCAATGAGCTGGTTGAGCGCCGCACTTCCGTGGCCGTCATTTTTACCCACAACACGTTCTTTTTCAGGTATTTTTACCACGCCATCGTTAATACCGACCACCGTCACGTTATTCGACTGCAAGTATTGTTCCACAGGCTTGGTATAACCCGCGCTCTTGTCAACCTGGAACAGGAACGGGATGAAAACGGCATACATCTCCGCCTTGGTACTGTCGCGGTAAGCGAGCATGCCCGACAGGTCGCGTAAATGCGCATTCAGGACCGTGGTGTCGGTGTAGGCGGTTTGCACGAATTTTTCAAATGTGCTGAAACCTGTGTGCGGGAGCTGCCAGTAAATGAAATTGGGCAGATAAAAACGCTTCACGACTGTTGCCATCGGCCCGGTGAGGTCGGCGTACGGTTCCGCTCCGGTGAGTGTGAGTCCTTTTTCGCGGCCTACTTTTTCGATGTCGTTCGGGAAGTATTCGAGAATGATCATGTCCGGTTTGACGGGGAAATCCTGCAAGCGCTTCACCTCGTCGCGCGTGTCCGCGCCCGACATGCCGAGGTTATAAATGGTGTATTTATCCGCTCCCAGTTTCGCTTCAAGCATATTTGAAAAGCGCTCGTTCACGTCTTTCAGGCCATGCCCCGCCGCAAATGAATCTCCGATGACGAGTATCTTTTTCTTGCCGGGCTCATTCTGGACCTCCTTATCGTGGTAGCCGAGTGAATTCACAGGCTTCCAGTACTTTTCCCACCATATCTGTGACGCTTTCGAAAGCACTCCTTCGTGGCTTTGCGGCACGTACATGAAGATGATTTCCAGGAAAATAAGCACGACAATCAGCGGCGTCACGATCGTCACGATGTTGGCTACCAGCCCTTTGGCCTTACTTTTCACTACGCCGTAATAGAATATGCGCAGGATTTCGATGATCAGCAGGAACCAGAATGCGAATTTGGCGAGCCGTACGTGCCAGCTGTCGCTTTGCGGATAGCCCGGATAGTCGAATTTGATGTGAAACTTGTCCGGATAAAAAAGGAACACAAACAGCAATCCCAGGAACAGAATGCGGATGATACTGGTAACAATTTTAGATGCCATTATTTCGGGTGCTCAATGATAGAGGATTAGTCAAGAACGAATTCTTCCTTCCAATTATCTTTTTCCAGCCACTCGGGCTGCTTCTTTTTGTCGAAAATATAGTTTCCTACCACGAGGTAGTCCATTTCAGTACGCATAAAGCAGCGGTAAGCGTCGTTAGGCGTGCAAACGATCGGTTCCCCGCGTACGTTGAAGCTCGTATTCACGATCACCGCATAGCCCGTCATAGCCTTAAACGTGTCGATCAGGTCGTAGTAGCGCGGGTTGGTATCCTTATGTACCGTTTGAATGCGCGCCGAATAGTCGATGTGCGTGATCGAAGGCAGGTCAGAGCGTTCGAAATAAAGCTTCTCACGCAAGTCCAGCGAGCCATAATTGGCCGGCACCGGCTTGCGACGGCTCTCAGCCACGGGATGGACCAGCAGCATATAAGGTGAAATACCGTCGTAATCGAAGTAATCCGAACAATCCTCGGCCAGTACCGATGGCGCAAAGGGCCGGAACGACTCCCGATATTTAATTTTCAGATTGAGCTTCTTCTGCATTTCGGCATTGCGCGGGTCGCCGAGGATGCTCCGCCCGCCCAATGCGCGCGGCCCGAACTCCATCCGGCCCTGCACCCAGCCTACCACGTTGCCTTCCGCCAGTACACGGGCCGTTTCCTGCGCGAGGTCTTTGAAATTCTCGTAATGGGTGTAAACGGCCTTGTATTTCTTGGCCGTCAGTGCCACGTCGAGGTCGGAGAACGTAGGTCCGAGGTAGGAGCCACGCATGGCGTCCGCGTGCCAGGTTACCTTCCTGTCCTGACCGAAATAAATATGATATGCAGCTTGCGCGGCACCTAACGCCCCCCCGGCGTCACCGGCAGCGGGTTGGATGAATATGTCTTTGAAAATATTCGCCTTTTGGAGCTTACCGTTTGATACACAGTTTAGTGCGACACCACCCGCCATACAAAGGTAATCGGCGCCGGTAAGGCGTTTGGCCTCTTTCGCCATTCTTACCACGGCTTCTTCGGTAATGTTCTGGATCGCCAGCCCAAGGTTACAATGCACCGCTTCGAGCGCATCCTCCGGTCGGCGGGTTTTGAAACCGAACAATGCCTCCCATTTGTGCTCATTGACCATTTTCAGGCCGGTAGCATAGTCGAAATACTCCTGGTTAAGCCAAACCGAGCCGTCCTCTTTCAGGTCGATGAGGTCTTTCAGTATAATTTCTTCGTATCGTTTAATGTCCGGCGACGACGGGTTACCGTACGGTGCGAGACCCATCAGTTTATATTCCCCTGAGTTCACGCGGAAGCCCAGAAAATAGGTAAATGCGGAGTAAAGCAAGCCCAGCGAATGCGGGAAACGCAGCTCTTTGAGAATGCTGATATCCTTCCCTTCACCCAGGCAAATGGACGCCGTTGCCCATTCACCCACGCCATCGATGGTCAGGATCGCGGATTTGTCGTAAGGCGAGGGGTAATAGGCACTGGCCGCGTGCGACAAGTGGTGCTCCGGGAAGAGCATTTTCACTTTCTTCTTTTTATCGTATCCCAGCTTTTCCAGCTCTTCGTTGATCAGCCGTTTCAGGAACATCTTTTCCTTGATCCATACAGGCATTGCCGTCAAAAACGAGCGTACCCCTTTCGGAGCGAAAGCGTAGTAGGTTTCCAGCAATCTTTCAAATTTCAAAAGCGGCTTGTCGTAGAAAACAATCGCGTCCAGTTCGTTGATGGACAGCCCGCCGTATTCGAGGCAAAATGCAACTGCATTAGAGGGGAAACCGGGGTCGTGTTTTTTACGGGTGAAGCGCTCTTCCTGTGCTGCGGCCACGATTTCACCATTGTCAATAAGCGCAGCGGCCGAGTCGTGATAGAAAGCCGAAATACCTAAAATTTTCATTCAAGCGTGTTTAAAATACCATGTCTAGTTTACCTCACTTCACCGTTCAAAAGGCGTGCAAGATAAGCATTTTGAAGAAACGACACCCGCTTCGCTATTCCAGTATTTTGTGCCGTATGATAAATTCTACAATTTCATGGGCAAATCGCTGGGCACCGGGTTCGCTCAAATGACAGACATCACAGAACAAATTTTGTTCCTTCGGCATGCGGGCTTCCATGTCCAGGAACATCGGCCGGTATTGCCGCACCAGCGATCTCAAAATTGCATTGTGCACGTCGATTCCCTTTTTGACATTCTCAGGCCGGCCCCAAATCAGCGTCGGCGACGCGAATCGGCAACCTGCAAAATGATCCATATCTTGCTGCTCGCCAGTCAGTATGACGTGCGGAGGAAAATAGGAGGCGTAACTCATAAGCAGCAATCTATCGCCTCGTTTTCGCGCGATTTGTATGATCTGCTCCATGTTTTTCCGGTACGATGCGCCTGTTTTGATATCAGCGCCATACTGCTCAAACTGCGGATCAACCTGTTCCATGCTGATATACGTTTGGTGAATGAGCCGGTCGCGCAAGTGACTGGCCGCTATGTGTATTAAGTAAGGAATGACGGTAAAGTTGAGTTCCGGATGCGCACGCAGCAGGTGGATGTCGTGGTACCAGCGCATATGCGTATAGTCGTCGCTGAATAACGCCGGCGGAATATTGTTCGCCCGGTTCTCGTTAATGGCCTCGTAATAGATCACCAGATCGAAGCGATGGTCTTCGAGCAAGCTGTATTTCAATGCATTATCCAGTGAAGTATGCCCCGGACAGGCTATGTTGTAGAATGCGAAATCCGCTCCCGGCCCGTAATGCTTTCGTAAAATGGTGTCAAGCCGGCTTTCCATGTGAGAAAAGGGCGCGCTTACCACGGAGCCGCCGAGGATCAGGACACTTTTAACCGGACCGCCGCGTCGTACCTCTTTCGTCCTGAGCTCCTGCATGTTATCGTAGAAGCGCGTAAACAAGTAATCTGCCGGCCTCAGGAATGGATAACCAAAAAACGTCAGCCCCATCCTTAGCAGCAACTCGGTAATTAACAGCAACGTAAGCGCAAAAATGCCGGAAAACAGGGTGTAACGTAACTTCATCGGATAGCGTGTGGCAAGTATTTAGAATACTTGAACATACTATCCCTCAAAAATCTCTGGTTATCAAATTACCCTTCGGCCGGGAAAACCTTGCCTGTGGTAAAAGGTCTACAAAATCCGCGTCGGTTTGTGGTGCTCGTCCAGCGCCACAAAAGTAAAAATTCCCGTCACCGCCTTCTCGCGGCTTTCCTCATACATTTTTTCGACGAAAATATCCACGCGCACCTTCATGCTCGTGTTACCGACCGTCTCCACACGCCCGACGAGCTCGATAATGGTACCCGCAGGAATGGGATGGGTAAAGTCAATACGGTCCGACGATACCGTCACACACCGGAGCCTGCAAAAGCGCGTCGCGGCAATGAATGCGACCTCGTCCATCATCGACAGCGCCGTACCGCCGAAAAGCGTGTCGTAGTGATTGGTGTTATTGGGGAAAACGGTTTTGAAAACATGCGTCTCCGAAGCGGAAATTCTTTCTTCCAGGGTCAAAATGCAAATACTTTAATGGTAACAGGAATGAATGCAGATCTGTTGAAATAGTCAGGTAATTATCAGGTGCCGTCATGTGTGGTCAGATACTTCCGACCATACATGACAACACCTGACTATGCCTAACCGCGCAGCGCAGGCTTTAACCCGCCACTTCGACCGATTCGCGCAGCAAGTTAGCCGCAGAAATCATGTTACGCAAAGCGGCTTCGGTCTCCGGCCACTTCCGGGTCTTCAATCCGCAGTCGGGATTCACCCATAGGTTGCGGGCCGGGATAACTTTTAATGCCTTTTCGAGCAGCACGACCATCTCGTCCACCGTCGGTACGCGGGGTGAGTGAATATCGTACACGCCCGGCCCGATTTCGTTCGGGTAGTTGAACTGCGCAAATGCATCGAGCAGCTCCATTTGCGACCGCGACGTTTCGATCGTGATCACGTCGGCGTCCATGGCGGCAATGGAATCGATAATGTCGTTGAACTCCGAGTAGCACATGTGCGTGTGGATCTGCGTCTGGTCGGCCACACCCGCAGCGCTCAGACGGAAGGCATCGACGGCCCATTTCAAATAGGATTTCCAGGCATGTTTGCGGAGCGGCAACCCCTCGCGGATGGCGGGCTCGTCGATCTGGATCACCTTAATGCCCGCCTTTTCCAGGTCCACCACCTCGTCGCGGATCGCCCATGCAATCTGGAAAGTCGTGTCCTTCCTCGGCTGGTCATCCCGCACGAACGACCATTGCAGGATCGTCACCGGGCCGGTAAGCATACCTTTGACGAGCTTTTCAGAGTTGGCCTGCGCAAACGACGACCATTTCACCGTCATAGGTTCCCTGCGCTCCACGTCGCCGTAAATAACCGGCGGCTTCACGCACCGGCTGCCGTAGCTCTGCACCCAGCCATTTTGGGTAAAAACAAAACCGGAAAGCTGCTCGCCGAAATACTCCACCATATCGTTCCGCTCGAACTCGCCATGCACCAGTACGTCGATCCCGAGCTCCTCCTGCCACCGCAGCGAGTCCACGATTTCCTCCCGGATGCGCGCCTCATAATCTTCCAACGTAAGCGCACCTTTCTTAAACTGCGCCCGCAGCTGGCGAACCTCATCCGTTTGCGGGAATGAACCAATGGTGGTCGACGGGAACAATGGCAGCTTTAATTTTTCCAATTGAATGGCTTGCCGGGTGCTAAATGGATGCTGCCGTTCAAAATCTGCTTCTCTCACCTTGCTCACGCGTGCAATGACCGCAGGCTTGTGGATCAATGCCGAAGTACGGCGGCTTTCGATGGCTTTCTGATTGTCAACAAATGCGCTGTCACCCGCATAATCGATGGTCGCCAGCCTTGTCAAAGTCGTTACTTCGGTCAGTTTCTGTTTGGCAAATGCGAGCCAGTTCTTGATCTCCGGCGTGAGAACCGCTTCATTTTTCTCCAAATCCAGATCGTAAGGGCTGTGCAGCAACGACGACGAGGGCGCTACGAGCACCCGGTCATCTCCCAGCACATTCACCGCTTCCCGAATCCATTTCAGCGACTTTTGGTAGTCGTTTTTCCAGATATTGCGTCCGTCGACTACGCCCACCGAGAGTTTTTTAGTGGATAACACAAATGATTCATCGGCCAAAATCTGCGGCAACGTCTCCGCACCGCGCGTCAAATCGACGTGCAATGCATCCACTGGTAATGCCGTAGCAATGGCCAGGTTATCTTCCAGCGGCCCGAAATACGTCGCTACGAGGATACGCAGCTTAGGAAGTGCCTCCCTGATCTGGTGATACGCGCTCAGAAATGCCAGTTTTTCCTTTTCGTTCAAATCCAGCACCAAACCCGGCTCGTCGAGCTGCACCCATTCGGCGCCCCTTCCGGCCAGCTCCTTTAATATGGATATGTAAACAGGCAAGAGATTGTCCAGCAGATCGATACGATCAAACTCGGCCTCTTTTTCTTTGCCCAACAATAAATAGGTAACCGGCCCCAGCAACACGGGTTTGGTAGTAATGCCTTTTTGTAATGCATCTTCAAATTCCAGCAACGCCTTGTCCGAATACCGCCTGAACTTCTGGTTTTTTATGAACTCCGGCACGAGGTAATGGTAGTTGGTATCGAACCACTTCGTCATTTCCATCGCATTGATATCCAGACCATTCTTCTGGTATCCGCGCGCCATCGCGAAGTAGAGATCGAGCTCCCTGTTGGACTTGCCGTCGAGCAGCTGGTGGTAGCGCGCGGGAATGGCGCCGATCATCAGCGAGGTATCCAGGACGTGGTCGTAAAGCGAAAAATCATTGGAAGGAATGAGACTAATGCCCGCATTCCGCTGAGTTTCCCAGTTTTGGTGGCGGATTTTCCGGGCGACCTTCTGCAATGCATCGCGGTCGATCGTTCCGGCCCAGAACTGCTCGTTGGCCTTTTTGAGCTCGCGGAGGCTCCCCACGCGCGGGTAGCCGAGGTTGTGTGACAACATGTTTTTTTGTGTTTAAAGAGTTAATAAAAACCCTGTGAAAACACCCTCCCATCCCTGCAAACGCCTGTTATGGACGCTGGCCGGTACTTCCATCCTATCGCGGCAACACGCTGCTACCCGGCGAAACGAACCAACACAGTTCCCCCGAACCGGCCGGGAAGCCTGCATTACTGCCATAAAATGTGGTAAATCAATACTTGACGGTTCCCCACCCGTGAGGGAAAAGCCATTGAGGATGGTGGCAAGTCTCCTGGCTTGCGTCATTTTTACCGCCCTTCTCGCCGCGCCGGGGCGCTGCAATGGGTCGCGAGGGTAAAAATTGGTCCCGGAAATCCCGGAACGGACACTTACAGTAGCACGACTGCCCGTGATTTGCACACGGTTCCTTTTTGTTCTGCTCTACTTTGGCTGAGGGCACCAAAAGCAAAAACCACCATCCCGATTGACGGGCGTTCACAAAGAACTGCGTCAAATTTAGGCGTATGGGGTATTCGGGGGGAAACAGGGGGGCGATTTAAGTGAAGTAGGGAAAAATTAGAAGTGCCAATAGGATAAAATATCTGAATTGGGGTTGTAACGGGAGGTTGAAAAGTGATTCCGTATCCGAATGTCCCTTCATCTTTTTGACATGCTGCAATTCGGCTAACGGTCCGCAGCCTTAATATTATCAATCAAAGCCTTGACTTGTGACTGAATATCCGAGGGAGATTTTTTGACGTCTTGAATGAATGCACTCGTTAAATCATACTTCATACATTATTTGCCGGAAAGAAATGATTCGAAATCGTTCTTTTCTTGTTCCGTCGCGATGCCACTTTTTAACCCTCTTCCATTGCCGCCATCAAGGCAATGTCTTCCTCCTCTTCTGATGAGACACGCTCCGTTACATCAATATCAAGCGCTTTGATTACACTCATCAAAGCATGCTTTTGAACCGTGGTAACAAGAACGTCGAGTAATAGTCTTTCTTTTCTGTTTGAACTAGCAGTTGCCATCTGCAAATCCGATTAACATTCATCCTCCAATTTACAACCCGCTACGAAATCAACCCCGCTGCATCCGCGTCCAATATCAGCTCCGCATTCAGATGGTTCTGCAAAACCGTCGCCGGGAAATCCTGGGAGACGGGAAATGCCAGCGCCCGCTCGATAACGGGGGCTTTGGCGGTGCCGGATGCCAGCAAAATCGCGGACCGGGCTTCCAGGATGTGACGGATGCCAACTGTAATACCGCGGGTGAGGGTGGTCGGTTGGCTGAAATATTTTTGTCCGACTTTAACCGTAATAGGGTCTAGCTCCGAAATGTGGGCGTAGGTGTCCCAGGGCGTGCCGGGTTCGTTAAGGGCAAGGTGGCCGTTCATGCCTACACCCAATACAATCAGGTCCAGGCCGCCGAGGCTATCGACGATCTTATTCACGCGGTCGCATTCGGCTTGCGGGTCGAAGGCTTTACCGTCGAAAAAGACGATCTGGTCTGCGCGGAGGCCGATCGGTTTCAGGAAATCGCGGTCCAGCAGGTCACGGCAGCTGCCATCGTCCCCGGCGCCCAGGCCGATCCATTCGTCGAGACCGATGAAAATGCATTTCGAAAAATCGACGCGGCCGTTCTGGTTGGCTTTCACCAATGCATCGAACATGCCCTTCGGCGTGCTGCCCGACGGGAAGCAGATGACCGCCTCGGGTTTGTGGTTCATCAGGTCGATGACGCGCCCGGCGGCGGCCGAACTCATGAATGCGTAATCGGGGTAAATATTGATTTTGGGAGTCATGAAAAGCGGGGTTCAGGTTGTCGGCGCGCCAATCTAAACATTCTTTTTACAGGCCTGAACATTTATCCAAAAAAAACGCCGGAAACTGCAAAGCCAGGCCTAACTTTACCGCGCATTGTTCATTTTACATTATCATTCTACTTCAAAAATGGAATACCGTATAGAAAAAGACACGATGGGCGAAGTGCAGGTGCCTGCCCATGTATACTGGGGCGCCCAAACCCAACGCTCAATCCAGAACTTTCCTATCGCCCAGGATATCAATAAAATGCCGAAGGAAATCATCAAAGCCTTCGCATTCCTGAAAAAAGCAGCCGCTATCACCAACTTCGAGGCGGGCATTCTGCCCCAGGAAAAAAGCGACCTCATCGGCCAGGTGTGTGACGAAATCCTCACCGACCAGCTCGACGACCAGTTCCCGTTGGTAGTATGGCAGACCGGCTCGGGAACGCAGTCGAACATGAACTGCAACGAGGTGATCGCCTACCGCGGGCACGTGCTGCAAGGCGGCGAACTGGCCGATAAAACCAAGTTTTTACACCCGAACGACGATGTGAACAAGTCGCAGTCGTCGAACGACACCTACCCTACCGCGATGCACATTGCGGCATACAAAATCCTCGTGGACGTAACAATCCCGGGCATTGTGAAGCTGCGCGACACGTTGAAAGCGAAGGCGGAAGCGTTTAAGAATGTCGTTAAAATCGGTCGTACGCACTTTATGGACGCTACCCCACTGACGCTCGGCCAGGAGTTTTCGGGCTATGCCTCGCAGCTGGACCACGGTTTGAAAGCCATCCACAACACATTGGCGCACCTTTCCGAGCTCGCGTTGGGCGGTACGGCGGTAGGAACGGGCATCAATACCCCTCCCGGCTATTCCGAGAACGTAGCGCGCCATATTGCCGCATTGACCGGCCTGCCGTTTATCACTGCTGAAAACAAATTCGAAGCCCTCGCAGCACACGACGCGATTGTGGAAGCGCACGGCGCATTGAAGACCGTGGCAGTGAGCCTGATGAAAATCGGCAACGACATCCGTATGCTGTCGTCGGGCCCTCGCTCGGGTATCGGCGAGATCCATATCCCTGATAATGAGCCGGGAAGCTCTATTATGCCCGGCAAAGTGAACCCTACCCAATGCGAAGCCATGACGATGGTGGCCGCACAGGTAATGGGTAATGACGTGGCGATCGGCATCGGCGGCTCAAACGGCCATTTCGAATTGAACGTGTTCAAACCTTTGATGGCCTACAACTTCCTGCATTCTGCCCGTTTGATCGGCGATGTCTGCGTTTCGTTCAACGATAACTGCGCCGTGGGAATCGAGCCATTGCACGAGAACATCAAAAAGCACGTGAACAACTCGCTCATGCTCGTGACGGCCCTGAATACCAAAATCGGTTATTACAAAGCGGCCGAAATTGCGCAGACTGCCCACAAAAATGGCTCTACGCTGAAAGAAACGGCTGTTGCGCTGGGTTACCTCACGCCGGAAGAGTTCGATGCGTGGGTGAAACCGGAAGATATGGTCGGCGAGATCAAATTGTAGATCGACCTGACGGAGAATCCTGCGAATGCCCTGCCGAAGTGTGGGGCATTTGCATTTAACATTTGTACCGATGGATATCCGACACGAACTGCTGGCCGATCCGTACCAATCCAAATGGAAGGCAACGAAGGTGGCCGAATATGCCTGCACCTCGCCGGAGGCATTCAGGGAGCTCATGCATTGCTTCGAGTCGGACGAGTACCGCCTCGCGCAGCGCGCAGCTTACAGCGTAAGCCTGGCCACGGACATGCACCCGGAGCTCATCAGACCGTACATCGGCGTGCTCATCGGCCAGCTGAAACGGACGGACGTCCACGATGCCATTATCCGCAACAGCGCGCGCATTTTGCAGGATGTGCGCATTCCGGACGAGTTTCACGGTGAACTGATGGACGCCGCATTCGAGATCGTCGGTAACCGCCAGCTGGCGATCGCGATACGGACTTTTTGCCTGACCATTCTTTTTAACCTTTCGAAAATTTACCCCGAAATCCGCAAGGAGCTGCGGGTATTGATCGAGGAATCGATCGAATTCGAGTCGGCCGCGTTTGTGTCGCGGGCCGGGAAGATTTTGAAAAGGATTTGATAATGCCCCGGTAAATCATTTTACATTGCTTCTTTAAAACAAAAACAGTCAATGATCATATACTGCCATTCCTTACTCGACGCCCCGCTTAACGCCAAACTGAGCGAAGCGCTCAGCCCGCAGCATCAGATCCATTTCCGCAGCGAAACCGCCAGTTCCGAAGAACTGAAATCCTGGTTTTCCACCGCCGATTACATCCTCGGCAACCCGCCCGTAGCCTGGTTTGAACAAGTCCCTGCGAACCTGAAATTCTGGCAGCTCGATTCGGCCGGATTTGACCAATATGCATCGATTACGATCCCCGAAGCCATTAAAACGGCTAATATGGGCGACTGGTTTGCCCGTCCGTGCGCGGAGTCGATCGTCGGCGGCGTACTGGCATTGTACCGCGGAATCGACCGGCTGACGCTTTTAAAGCAAAAAACAGAATGGATCGGTACGCCGCTGCGTGCGGAATTGAAGATTTTGTATAAACAAAATGTGATCGTGCTCGGAGCGGGAACGATCGGGCAGTCCGTCAATGCGATTTTGAAAGGATTGGGCTGCACCACCCACCTGATGGCCCGCACATCGCCCGAGGCCGACCTGCGCAGCAAAGAAGACCTTTTCGCAGAACTACCTCATGCAGAACTGGTTATAAATACACTACCGGGTACTGCGCAGCATTTTGTGAATGCAGAATTCCTCGCGGCCATGAAAACCGGCAGCGTATATGCGAGCGTCGGACGCGGCAGTACGACGGACGAAAATGCATTGATCGACGCGCTGCGGTCGGGCAAACTCGACGGCGCCGTGCTCGATGTGACGGAGATCGAGCCGTTACCGGCTGATAGCCCATTATGGCAAATGGAAAACGTGATTCTCACCCAGCACACGGGCGGTGGTCATAAAAATGAGCATATGGGGAAAGTAGATTTATTTCTCAATAATATTTTGGCTATACAAAATGGCGTCGCCATCGCCAATGAAGTGAACCTTGTAAAAGGCTATTAAACCGACCGAAACTGAAATGCTACTGACAGAAACCGATATCGCAGAAGGTATCCAGGATAAATATTTTTTAAAGTTCGGCACCGCTACCCGCGAGTTGGTGCGCGTTTTTCGCTCCCCCGGCCGCATTAATCTCATCGGCGAGCATACCGATTACAACAATGGCTTCGTACTACCCGCCAGCGTCGATAAGGCCGTGTATTTCGTGATTGCGCCGCGCGAGGACGATCAGGTGATCCTCTACGCCGCGGACCTCGACCAGACCTATTCTTTTGCATTGGACGATTTGTCCAAACCTGAGAAATCGTGGCCGCATTACCAGCTGGGCATTATCGAGCAGGTTTACAAGAAAGGTTTGAAAATCGGCGGTTTTCAGGCGGCATTCGGTGGTAATGTACCGGTGGGCGCCGGTCTGTCGTCGTCGGCGGCACTGGAATGCTGCCTGCTTTTTGCATTGAACGAAATATACGGATTGAACCTCGACCGTTTCAGCATTGTCAAAATGTCACAAAAGGCTGAAAATGAATACGTAGGCGTCCAATGCGGCATTATGGACCAGTTTGCTTCGGCATTCGGGAAAGAAGAATCGGTGATCCGCCTCGACTGCCGTTCACTGGAATACGAATACTTCCCGTTCCCGATGGACGATTACCTGATCGTGCTTTGCGACACGATGGTGAAGCATTCTCTGGCGAGTTCCGAATACAACACGCGCCGGCAGGAATGCGAAAAGGCGACAGCCATTCTGCAGCAATACGATGCAAACGTGCTCAGCCTCCGCGATGCCACGCCTGCATTGGTAGAAGCGCATAAGGACGAAATGGGCGACGTCGTATACCGCCGCGCCAAGTTCATGACGGAGGAAATCCAGCGTGTGCAGGATGCCTGCGACCTGCTGGTACAAGGTAATCTCCCCGATTTTGGTAAGAAAATGTATGAAACCCATTTCGGATTGCAGAACGAATACGAGGTGAGCTGCCCCGAGCTCGACTACCTGGTAGTGCAGACGTTGGACGACGACTCGGTACTCGGTGCGCGGATGATGGGCGGCGGCTTCGGCGGCTGCACGATCAACCTCGTGAAGAAGGATGCCGTGGATGCATTCGAAGCTAAAATGAAGCAGGCTTATCTTGAAAAATACAATATTGACCTGCCTTGCTACCGCGTGAAAATCACCGACGGCACCGAGGAAGTTGCATTGGCATAACCTGACCATTTACACAAACTCTTAACCTTTGACTATGAGAAGAATCCCTTTTTTACTCACCGCGCTGGTTGGCCTGGCCATTTTCAGCTGCTCAAAAACCAAGAATGAAGAAAAAATGATCAGTACTATTTCCAAAGAAGGTTTCGGCCAGCTTCCCGACGGCCAGCAGGCCGACCTGTACACACTGACCAACGCCAACGGCATGACCGTGAACATTACCAACTACGGCGGGATCATCACCAAACTGACCGCGCCCGACAAAAAAGGCGAATGGGCCGACGTGGTGCTGGGTTTCGACTCGCTGCCGCCTTATTTGAGCGGGCACCCGTTCTTCGGTGCGCTGGTGGGCCGTTACGGCAACCGCATTGCCAAAGGGAAGTTTAAACTGAATGGTCAGGAGTACTCGCTGGCGATCAATAACGGTCCTAATGCATTGCACGGCGGTACCAAAGGCTTCGACAAGGTGCTTTGGAAAGCGACGGAGATCAAGCAGGATTCGATCGTAGGATTGCAGCTCGAATACACCAGCAAGGATATGGAAGAAGGCTATCCCGGCAACCTGACGGTAAAAGTGGTGTACACATTGGACAACGACAATGCGCTGACGATCGACTACACGGCTACTACCGACAAACCGACCGTCGTAAACCTGACCAACCACTCGTATTTCAACCTCACCGGCCTGAAACGCGACATTCTCGACCATGAAGTGACGCTCGCCTCGGACAGTATCGTGCCCGTAGACACCACGCTCATCCCTACCGGCAAGCTCCGCGCCGTGGAAGGAACGCCGTTCGATTTCCGTAAAGCGACGAAAATCGGGGCGGGTATCAACAAAACCGAGGATGAGCAAATAGCAGCCGGTGGCGGCTACGACCACTGCTGGGTGTTGAAGCGCAGCGGCGACGGCCTGGTACAATTCGCGACCGTACACGAGCCCGAAAGCGGCCGCGTCATGGAAGTGTTCACCACCGAGCCGGCTGTTCAGTTCTACACCGGCAACTTCCTCGACGGCTCTCTCAAAGGCAAAGGCGCCACTTACGTCAAACGTTTCGGTCTCTGCCTCGAAACCGAACATTACCCCGACTCCCCCAACCAGCCCCAGTTCCCGACAACAGAACTGAAACCAGGCGAGACGTATAAGACGACTACGAAGTACAAATTCTCCGCGAAGTAACTTTCGCTGACCGTTTGATTACCCGGGCGTTGCCGGCTGCTCATTGCCGGCAACGCCCGGTTTTTTTGTAACAGGTATTGGCTAGTTTTGGAAACGCGGTTACATACACTACTATGCCAGAAATCCTCGAATATTTCGGAATGATATTTTATTTTTATTCCAATGAGCACCTTCCTATTCATATCCACGTTTCGTACGATGAATATGAGAGCGTTTCGAGATCTACTTTGAAAATGGCGCCTTAAAAGAGGTTCGAATACGCAAAACGACCGGACAAGCATCTCTTCCTTCGGCGCAGCTTCAGGAAGCGCAGAAAGTTGTCGAGCATTATGCACAGGACACTGTGAATAAATGGACTGATTTCTTTGTGTTGAAAAAGAAAGTCAAAAGTTTGAAAATAACCAGGCGGCTATGACCAGGGTAGTTGACGCACAATACATATCGGACTACAAAATCCGGATCAGCTTTTCGGACCTGACCCAACAGGTCGTTGACTTCGGACCCTTTCTTGCAGAGCATCCGCATCTGCAATACGATAAGTACAAAAACCCAGCCCATTTCAAAAAATTCAAAATCGAAAGCGGCAACATCGTCTGGGGAAAAGACTGGGACCTTATCTTCCCGATCGACCAACTCCATGCAGGAAAGATTAGCTGACTTTTACGGGTTTTGCCTAATTTTGCGGTGTAATTTTTGAACATCCGGGCGAATAGCCGCATTTGCACTTACCCAATGCTTACTAAAACCGTAAAAATCAGCAATGTAACCAACCTTTCCGACGCACGCTATTGTGCGGGAATGGGCGTTGAAATGCTTGGTTTTTCTATTGACGAAGATTCTCCCCATTATATTTCTCCCAAAAAATTCGAGGACATTTGCTCCTGGCTGGCCGGCGTGACGCTCGTCGCCGAGACTGCCAAGACCGATCCCGACAGCATCCTGAGCGCATTGGCCGACTATCCGGTGCATGCGGTGCAGGTCAACGACCCCGGATTGCTCAACTACCTCCGCGCCGAGCTGGCCCTGCCGTTACTGCTGCGCATCAGTGTCGATCTGTACGATCCCGGCGAAATCAACCCGATCCTGAGCCGCTACGAGGGCGAGGTGACGCACTTCCTGCTTGAAAGCGACAACGAAGCCGAGCTTTCCGAGGCCTGGATGCAGGTTTTGACGGAAATCGAAGCGGAGTATCCCGTGCTCGTAGGCTTCGGGCTGGATAATGAATTTACCGTCAGCGCGCTGACCGAGCTGCTGCCGAACATCGGTATCGCATTGCGCGGAAGCGATGAAATCCGTCCCGGTTACAAGGATTTCGGCTCGATGATGGACATTCTGGAAGCGCTGGAAGAGCAATAAGCGCCGTTTTTCACGCATTCAAACACATTCTCACTAAAAATATCCGCTTAACACGCTCTCCCGCCGATAATAATTTTCCGGTTTACAGTATCTTGCATTACATACTACCTTTGATTACAAATAAACACTAAGCTAATCATGGAAAAGAAATTGCATCGCATACCTGACCAGGCTGTTTTTGGAGGAGTTTGCGCGGGGGTCGCTCAGTATCTGTCAATTGACGTCGTGATCGTACGCGTGATCTTCGTTGTAATGGCGCTGCCGATACTGCCCCCGGGTTTTGGAATGACCGGTCTGATATACATTATCCTATGGGCAGTGCTGCCTACCGGCCCCGCAGGTGAAGTGTACACGACGCACACCGCGTTCGGTTCCGAGCCTTCCAAACCCGCAGACCCGCTTTTCGATAAGAAACGGTCTGATCAAACCATGCTGATCCTCGGCGGGGTGCTGATTTTCTTTGGTGCATTGATGTTAGTGGACGATCTGCCGGTTTGGTACCAGTTTAAAAAATACTTTTGGCCGATCGTGCTGATCGCCGTAGGGGCATTCCTCATCCTTCGGCAGCGCGACAAGCAGCAGGAAACCAATTCGACCGTGTACCCGACCACGCCACCGCCCGTGGAACCCGTCGATCCCGGCCCCGATCCGCAGCCTTACACGCCGTTTTCTCCCAGCCCCGCTTCCGGAACGCATTTCCCGGAAGATCCGGAACTGAAAAAACCGGACAACGGCGACGACGACATTATTAAAGTCAACTAGGCATTACCTCCTGCATTTACCTAAAACCATACAGCCATGAATTTCAAAAACATTTTCTGGGGCGTGATCCTTATCGTAATCGGATCGCTGTTCCTCATCGAAGAACTGACCGCCTTCGATTTCGGACGCTTCTTCTGGCCCATTATGCTGATTGTCACCGGCGGATTGCTGCTCCTGCGCAACTACCTGAATGCCGACAATGCTAACCGTTCAAACATCTAAAAATCATGAGAAACTCACGTGGTATCGTTTGGGGCGGTTTGCTGATCATTCTCGGGGTGATCTGGCTGCTCAGAAGTATGAACCTGCTGAATATCGATTGGGACGCGGTGCTGCCCTACTGGCCGGTGCTCCTCATCCTCGCGGGCGCCATCCTGATGGCAGCAGGCCGCGAACGCGGATCGGGCGGCATTGTGGCGCTGCTCATTACGCTGTCCGTTTTCGGCGGGATTGTCAATAAAACCCACCAGGCAATCGATAATCACGGCGATAACTGGAATTTCGGGTGGCACGACGACGATGACGACAATTACGACCATCATCACGACGAAGACAACGACGACGAAGGTGACGACGACGACCGCGACGACGATTACCGGAAAGAGCGCTGGAAAAGCGGCGACCGGCCCGTTAACGGCTCTTACAATTATGAAATGGAGGATTTTATCCAGAAAGCCAGCTTCAACCTCGAAGGCGGCGCCGGGTCGTTCACGTTGAATGGCAATACTGCCAAATTGTTCGAAGCATCTACAAAAAGCACGGTTGTTGGCTTTAAATCAAGCACTTCGGTGAACAAGCTGAACAACACCGCCTCCGTTTCGCTGAAAATGGAAGAAGGCAATGTGAAGATCAAAAACGGCGAGATTTCCAATCAGGCGAAAATCCAGCTGAACGAAAAACCGATCTGGAATATCGACCTCGGTATAGGCGCCGGCAAAGGTGATTTCGATTTCAGCAACTATAAGGTTGAAAAACTCAAAGTAAGCACCGGCGTGGCCGATATGGACTTACGCCTGGGCGATAAGCTCCCGATGGCCGTCGTGGAAATCGAAGCGGGAGTGGCCTCGGTAACCGTGGAAATCCCGGAATCCGTCGGCTGCGAAATGCGGATGGACGGCGCGCTGAATGCCAAAAGCATGGACGGTATGAATAGCGTCGGCAACGGGGTTTACCGCTCTTCGAATTTCGATACAGCCGCTAAAAAAGTGATTGTACATTACGAAGGCGGCCTGACCAGTATCAACATCAAGCGTTACTAAGCAACCCGCCATTCCATTTAAAAAAGAATATCTTTGCAGCCTTGCAGAGATATTCTTTTTTTATGCTTAAAACCACACTAAACCTGCTGTTACTCACATTCGCGACCGTTCCTGGCATCGCCCAGTCCCCTCGGTCACTTCCCGCTATCGAGCAGAAAATGGTAGATCGCGGGCTGGTGGATATTCAAAAAGTCGACCCGGATATTTTAGTGGAATTGAAATATTCTACTACCGATAACTTCATCGGGCGCGACGTGTACGGCGAGCTCACGCGTGCGTACCTGCAACCCGAAATGGCCAGGCGCCTCGCCAAAGCCAGCGCATTGCTCAAAAAGCAGAAGCCCGGCTACCAATTGCTGGTCTATGACGCAGCGCGCCCCAATGCTGCCCAGTACGATCTGTGGAATGCACTGGACCATTTGAAAATCCCGGCCCGCAGCAAAACGCAATATGTAGCCGATCCCAAAATCGGTTCGAACCACAATTTCGGCTGCGCGATAGACCTCACCATTGCCGATGAAAAAGGCATTCCGCTCGATATGGGCACGAAATTTGACTATTTCGGCCCGCTCGCCTACCCGCGGTCGGAGCAGGAAATGCTGCAAAAAGGAAAGCTGACGGCGAAACAGATCGAAAACCGCCAGCTTTTACGAAAAGTGATGACCCAGGTGGGATTCAAGGTCAATACCACGGAATGGTGGCATTTCGACGGCATGTCGAAAGCGCAGGCCCGTGCCAAATACGGAATGATTCCCTGAACCGCCTAATCGGCCCGGACATTACTCCCACCAGTAACCTCCTTTTCGACCTTCGGGTTGCCGCGGTACCGGACCGTGCTCGCACCCGACGCCTTCACGTCCAGCAGGCGCGTCACCCACACGTTCGCATTGCTCGCGCCCGAAGCTTCCAGGTCCGACTCTTCCACCTGCAGGTCGAATGCATTGAGCTGCGACGCACCGGATGCTTCGCCGTCGAGGAACTTCATTTTACCAAACAGGTTCAGTTGCGAAGCCCCATTGATATCGAATTTCAAATTGGTACCATAGCCCTCAAAATCACATTGCGAAGCACCGGAAAGCTCGATTTCAATGCTGGGCAGGTTTTCGAAATCGTCGATCGTCGCATTCACCGCGCCTGAAAAATCGACTCCTGCCAGATCGGGCATGGTGATATTGATATCCATCCGCTGGCGTTTTCGCCACGAGTTTTTATAGCGCGCGGTCAGTTTTCCGTCCTGGACGAACAAATTGAGGTCGTCGAGGTCGTTGCGCTCGCCCGTCGCTTCCACGCTGAAAGATGCGCCGGCGACCACATGTACGCGGATGGCATCGCCTACTTCGAGCTCGTCGAAGTTTCGGAAATCGTAAGTGCGGGTCGTTTCGCCGCGCGGCGGGATGTCCTCGTCCTTGTTAATATATACACAAGACTGAAAAAACGGCGCACCGGCCAGGGCAATGGTGAATGCTAGAAAAATTCGTTTCATGGCTAAAAGATGTTTGGAGCTATGACAAGCGGCCCCCTGATTCCCCCTATTTAAAAAAATAAAATTTCTGATAGGGGGAAACACGGGGCAAGTTGTCTCAATCCAAAGGACATCCAAAATGACCGCTCTTCTATATCCGGAACCGCTAATCGAAAGAGATTATCTATTTTTGACCGAAAATCAAAAACAGATAACGGTGCATTCTTCCGACCCAGAAATAGTCAGCGCGATACGGCGGGGCGATGAACAGGCTTTTGAGCAGACATTCCGCACCTATTATCCGCGGCTGTGCAATTATGCCTGCTCGATGCTCAAAGATGAAGAAGAGTCCGAGGAAGTCGTGCAAACGGTATTCCTGACGATCTGGGAAAAACGGGAAGAGCTCGAAATCACCCTTTCGCTCAAATCTTATCTGTACCGCGCAGTGCATAACCATTGTCTGAACCGCTTCAAACACGCGACGGTACGCGAAGCTCACAAAGATTATACGCTTCATTTTACAAGCCAGTCGTACGACTCGGTGACGGAGGTCATCCACGCCAGCGAGCTCGAAGAACGCATTGAAAGAGCGGTGAGCACCTTGCCGGAGCAATGCCAGAAGGCATTCAGACTGAGCCGTTTTGAGGAATTGAAATATCAGGAAATTGCAGATCAGTTGGGAATATCCATTAAAACGGTGGAAAATCAGATAGGAAAGGCATTGAAGATCTTGCGCACGGAACTGGCGGATTACCTGCCAGTGACGCTTTGGTTGTTTGGTAGCATTGTTGAACAGTTAATCAGATCGTAAACATGAATTCTCATGCAAACATATCGGAGGAGCTGTTGGCACGTTACCTGGCCGATACAGCTTCGGAGTCCGAAAGAGATGAAGTAGAAACATGGCTCGCAGCCTCGGAAGCGAATGCCCGCGAACTGGCGGCATACCGGCTGATCTGGGACCACACGGCGTCTATGCAGAAGTCCCGGACGACCGTCGATACGGACGCAGCCTGGAAGAAAATGAAGGGTAAAATGTCGGAGAATAAGGCTCCGGCAATCTTACCGGAAGAAGTTGTCCGGGAGACCAAAACGATCGAGTTCCGGCCCGGGGTGCGGCAGCGGCGGTTGCCGGTAACCGTTTGGGCGGCCGCGATGATCGCCATTCTCGTGACCGCATTCGGATGGTTCTTCTTAATGTCGGAGAAGAAGCCCGAATCGCGTCAGGTAGCGACGACCGACAATACCACCGAACAGCTTTTACCCGACGGCACGAAGGTATTTCTCAATTACAATTCGACATTGACCTACCCTGAAAACTTCAATGGCGACCTGCGCACGGTTTCCTTGCAGGGAGAGGCGTTTTTCGATGTGAAACCGGATGCCGCCCACCCGTTTGTGATCCAGGCCAATGGAACGGAAATCCGCGTACTCGGCACGTCATTCAATGTAAAAGCATATAACGAAGCACCTGTACGTGTGGATGTTGCAACCGGAAAAGTACGTGTGAGCAAAGATGCGCACCGTGTGGAACTGGTCAAAGGGCAGAGTGCGGAAGTACTGAAAGACTCGATACGCAGCCTGCAAGCGAATATCAATATGATGGGTTACCGCACGCAGATTTATGAATTCAACGCGGCCGATCTGCAAGACGTCGTGAGCTCCATCCGCGACGGCTACCACGTGGACGTGCGGCTTTCCAACGACAAGATCGCGCAATGCAGGCTCACGATCCGATTTGAAAAAGAACCGGTAGACGCCACGCTGTCCGTGATCGCCGAAACGCTCGACCTGAACCTGCGCAAGGAAGGAAAAGTGTATTGGCTCGATGGAAACGGTTGCCAGTAAACAACTTGAAGTTATCCTGCTTTGAAACTACTTTACAGACTTGCATGCTGGTGTATCTGCATTTGCCTGCTCCCCGGCCATTCCATGGGGCAGGAACTGCTGGAAAAGCGCATTACACTGAAAGTAACGAACCAGCCGCTCGACGAGACGCTCCAAAAAATCGGCGATCTCGGCGGGTTCAGCTTTTCGTACAGCCCGGACATGATCGATATCAAAAGCCGGGTGTCCATTCAGGCCGTAAACCTGAGCATTCGCGAGATACTGACGGCCATTTTTAAAGACAAAGTCACATTCAAAGAGCGCCGCAAATACATTATCCTGCAAAAAAGTACGGCTGTGGACAAGCCCGAAGAACCTGAAAACTTCGACCTGAACGGCTACATTATCGATAACAAAACCGGCAAAAAACTGGCCAATGCCAGTATTTTCGAGTCGGTAACGCTGGCTTCGGCCGTCAGTAATCAATACGGTTATTACAAAATCCGCCTTCCGGCGACGCATCCCAGGTTAAGGCTGGAAGTGCGGAAGGAAGATTATATCGGCAAATCCATTCCCATTCCGACGCGCAAAGACACCTATTTACAGATTTCACTCAACCCCGACACCTTAAAACCGATTGCCGGGAAAGTCGCCACACACACGCCCGTACAGGTGGATTCGCTGCATACGAAAGTCGCCATTCCACAGTTTGAATTAGCGAAAGTGGATCTGCCGCGCGATACGATGTTCCTCGACAGTACCACCGGTTCCCGCAGCCTTTCCTGGACCGACTATGAGAACCTGCGAAAAAAAGCCCGCGTGGTTCAAAACAAATTCGTGAGCGCGTTCGCGTCGGCTAAGCAGGCGGTGCATACCCGCAACATCGAAGACACGCTCTATGCCCCGTTTCAGGCATCCGTACTGCCATTTTTGGGTACGAATCATGAGCTAAGCGGTAACATTGTCAATGAGTACTCGATTAACCTCATTGCGGGATACTCGCTGGGCGTATCCAAATTTGAGGTCGGCAGTCTGATCAACGTCGTACGCGGGAATGTGACGGGTTTCCAGCTCGCCGGCGTGAGCAATGTGGTGGGCAACAATGTAACGGGTTTTCAGTATGCCAATGTCCTGAATATGACGCTGGGTAACTTCACGGGCTTCCAGGGAACGCATTTACTCAACTATACCGGCCGTAATTTCAGGGGATTCCAGGTGGCAGGCGTCGGTAATGTCGTGGTGGGGGAATTAAACGGCTACCAGTTTTCAGCCGGCTACAATTACGCGCATACCGTTAAGAAAGGGCACCAGATAGGCTTCGTCAACTACTCCGACTCCACGGCTACCGTCCCTTTCGGGCTATTCAGCTGGGTGCACAGCAATGGTTACAGGCGCTACGAGTTCTCGACCGACGAGTTCAATTATTTCAATACGGCTTTTAAAACGGGCGTGCATTGGTTTTACAACATCTTCAACCTCGGCTTCAATGGCCTCGCGAAGGATAAGCCGCTTATCACCATTGGCTACGGCTTCGGAACGGCCCAAAACCTCGGCAAAGGTTGGAGCACCAACGCCGATCTCACCGGCAGCGTCGTGTTCCTGGACAACCAAAATGCCGACGGTATCCACCAGGGCATCGTCAAATTCGCATTGGGAATTGAGAAGAAGTTCGGCTCCCGCTTCGCCCTGTTCGCCGGCCCGTCACTCAACACCTTTTTCGCCGAACACTCCGGCCTGATCAATCCCGAAGGAAGAAAGGGCCTCTCGCCGATCTGGCTGGGCGAAAAACCCGACGGCTCCACCCGGGCCTACGGCTGGATCGGGTTCCAGGCCGGGATCCGGTTTTTGAATAAAATATAAGGTTAAAACCCAATCCGTTTCCGCCCGTTCTGTACCGCGGCGCCATTTACATAAGCCCTTAGTTCAGCTAGTTCCTTTTCAAAACCGCCTGAAAGGATCGGGAAACGGCACCAGGAACGGGGATCGAGATTGCGATCGTCGAGGTGGAAGGACGGGGCGTAGCGCTCACGCTTCCATTGGTTACGGCTCCAAAGCTTGAAGAAACGCTCGGTCCAGCCGAGGATTTGCTCTACGTTATAAACACCTTTGTAGCGTACATACAGGTTTCGGTAGCATTCCACCGGCGACTTCTTATCGCGGATCGCCAGCCCTTCGAGGTCGTTCAGGAACTCGTAAGGCATCAGATCGGCTTCGTCGGTTTGCGTTTGCGCCAGCGGGCGCAGTTCGGCAGTCGGTTGCAGGCTGTTTACTTTTTTCAAACCTTCAATGCGGATGTGCTTGCCTTTCACTTCACAGCCCACGGTTTCAAGCCAGCGGAGCCATTGGCGCAGGTAATGCTTGTCGATGCCTGCCAGCGGGCTGATACTGCCCGATGTGTCGCCATCCATCGTAGCATACCCAACGGCGGCTTCCGAACGGTTGGAAGTAGCGAGCAAAAGGTGGTTAGACAGGTTGGTCAACAACCACACGCCCGGGGCACGCACGCGCGCCTGAATGTTTTGCAACGCGATATCATCCTGTTCCCAGGTCAATTTCCGCCCGATCTGGTCTTCAATCAAGCCTTTGTAGGTTTCAACCAATCCATTGATATTCACATTATAAAACGTAGAACCAATGGACTCAGCCAGCGATTGCGCCGATTCCAGCGTATCTGCCGAGCTGTTTTCCGTACCCTGGTAAATATTGTGGATCAGCACTTTGGCCAAATCCTCCTCTGTTTTAGCGGACTGAATGTCCTTGATGTAAACGAGTTTCTGCTTGAAACGCTCCATACCAATGCTCTCATCGGCCAGCCGTATCATGAGCCCGCACAACGCCGTGCACGCACATGAGTCGGCGCCGCCCGAGAGCGAAACTGTGAAGCCGTTCGAACGGCTCTTGCGCAAATAATCAAACAATGCGAGGCATTCGGCCCGCGCGAATTCCTCTTCCTTCAATGCACCGCCTTTTTCAAATGGCTCTATTTCGGGTATTTGCGGCAGCACCGGTTCAATATCCGGGAAGTCGAACCGCGCTGGTACACGCCATGTGCGCTCTTTGGACGGAGCCGCGATCTTGCTCTGCACCTGGCTCAGGCGGGTATACTCCGTGTCGATAACAGCCGTGGTGATCACAAAATCCTCATAGCTGAACCGCGGGCTCGAAGCCAGCAGATCACCATTGGAAGCGATCATGGCGTCACCGTCGTAAACGGCCCGGCCGGCTTCATTACCCAGGAGATTGGTATAAATATAACTACAAGAAAATGAGCGCGATGCATCCACAACGAGCTTCTCCCGGACCATAAACTTGTTGAATGCGAAGTGGCTCGCGCTGGGGTTCAGGATAATGTCGACCCCACGCTCGTAATGCCTGCGTGCGGGACGGTTGGCTACCCAGCCGTCCTCACAGATTTCAAACGCGATCTTCACGCCATGCGAGCCGCCCAGGATAGGTCCGGTAGCCAAATCGAAAATCACGTCTCCGATCGGGTAAAACATCTGGTTCACCTCGATGCTCTCCACCACGCCCGGCTGCCACGGCTTGAACCACCGCGCTTCATAGTGAATACCATTGTTGGCCAGGTTTTGCTTGCAATAGAAACCCGCGATCTGTTTGTTCGAAATCAGGCAGGCGGCGTTGTACAGGCTGCCATTATGCCGCAGCGGCAAACCCACCGCCACGACCATCCCCGCAGTTTCTTCCGCAATTTCCAGCAAACACCGCTGCGCCTGCTCCACCAGGTCGGGCGCGAAGAAATAATCGTCGCAGCCATACCCGGAAATGCAAAGTTCCGGCAAGCATAGCAGGCTTACTTCCTGGCTCCGGGCCGCGCGGATCGCGTCGACGATATTTCGGGTATTGGCCTCCCAGGCCATGGGTGTCTGGTTTACAACTCCGGAAGCAACTTTGATCAATGGCATGGATAGCAGTATGTTTTCAAGCAGGCAACTTAATAAAAAAATGCGTTTTTAGAACCGGTAAGGTTTTTTCCTATTTTTGTCAACAACTAATTTAAAGAACAGATTCCTCTTGCAGTTCCCCTCATTCATCGCCAAACGCATTCGCCATAACGAAGCAGGGTCATTCTCTGCGACGGTTTCACGGATCGGCGTGGCCAGTATCGCGATCAGCATCGCCGTGGGGATCATCGCATTCGCCGTGCTGCTTGGTTTCAAGCAGACGATTCAGCAAAAAATATTCCTTTTCGGCGCGCATATCAATGTAAATGCATTTTCGCAGGGCAATACCTACGAGGAAGGGCCATTACCCATCAAGAACGCCGTTTCGGAAGTGCTCCCGACCATTCCCGAGGTACTCCGCTGGCAGGCGGTAGCACATAAATCGGGCATCCTGAAAACGCCCGACGAGATTAAAGGAGTGATTTTAAAGGGAGTAGGAAAAGATTACGATTGGAATACCTTCAAACCAAGCCTCGTAGAAGGCAAGCTGATCGAGCGCAACGACTCGTCGTCGATCAAATACGGGTATTCATCGCAAATCCTGATCAGCCGGAAAATCGCCTCGCAAATGCGCCTGAAAACCGGCGACGACGTGATCATGTATTCGCTGCAAAATCCGCCGCGCCCGCGCAAGCTCGTGGTGGCGGGAATATATGAAACCGAAATGGAGGAATTCGATAACAACCTCATTATCGGTGACATAGGACTCGTGCAGCGGCTCAATGGCTGGGGCCCGGATTCGGTAGGTACTTATGAAATTTATCTCAAAGATTTCCGTGACCTCGACTACGTCACGCACCAGCTCCGCCGCGAGCTGCCACCGGGGCTTTATTTGCAAAAAGTGACGAGCATTTTTCCCCAGATATTCGACTGGCTCATCCTGCTCGACCGTAACACAGCCGTGTTCCTGACATTGATCCTTTTCGTGGCCTGTTTCAATATGATTTCGATCCTGCTCGTCATGATCATGGAACGGACGCCGCTCATCGGTCTGCTGAAGACGCTCGGAAGCCCCAACGGGCAGATCCGTATGATTTTTTTCCGGGTGGGCCTGGACATGGTGCGCAAGGGCCTCATCATCGGCAATATAGGCGGCTTACTGCTCTGCTGGCTGCAATACCAGTTCAAACTCATCCCGCTTGACCCAGTCAACTATTACATGGACACCGTACCCATCGTATTCGACTGGGCTATTTTTATCACAGTAAACATTGTAACCGTCATCATCACCGCGCTCATCCTGCTGATCCCGACGCTGATCATCACGCGTATTCAGCCGATCAAGGCGTTGCTTTTCAAAAAATAGGAGAATTCAGGAGAGGAGTTTTGATTCCAGCGACCGCCGTACAGCTTCGCCCCATTACCCGTAAAATCATCGATATATGCCCTGGCTGCAAGACGGTAGGCGATCATATGTACACGCCGTGCTCCATACGACCCAACTCATTGCAGATCAGCTTCACGCCCCAGAACGAGCGCAACGTGGTGAAATCCTGCGTTTCCCCTAATACTTCGCGCGGCTTGCGCAGCCATTCCCCGAACGCCGCCACGCTTCCGAACACTTCCATGCCGAGCTCGCACATGTTTTCGAGCTGGTATAAATGCTCCGCGTAAAGCCCTTCAAATGGCTTACCTTCTTTGAGATACCGCTGCAAAGTCCTGTCACTAATGTGCAGAATATCAGCCCATTCGATTTGAGTAAAAGACAGCTTGCCCGATAGTTCCTGAAAACGGCCGATGGGAAACAAATCCACCGTTTTGCGGGCAACATACAACACTTCCGGCTCCGCCGCAATCCGCAGCGGGGTGTTATTCTCGTACTTGCGATATTGTATCGTTTTCATAACTTCCGAAATTTGTCAGATTAGGATACGACTTTTTCCGAAAGTGAGCAACGCCTTCTCTCCCTCCAATTCTTTTTACCAACGTGCTTGTTTCAATAATTTGCCGGCTTTTTCCAGCGTATTGTCATGCTTTGCGAAGCAGAATCGCAACGTTTTGTAGTCGGTTTCCCCTGCATAAAACGCAGAAACCGGGATAGACGCGACGCCGATTTCCCGGGTCAGCCGCTCGGCCAATGTAGTATCCTTTTCGTCGGAAAGGTGTGCGTAAGAAACGTTTTGGAAGAAGCTGCCTTCCGAAGGTTTCAGTGTAAAACCAATGTCCTGAATAGCGTCGTTGAACAGGTCTCGCTTGCGCTCGTAGAATGCCGAAAGCGACAGATAATGCTCCGGCTCGGACAGGTATTCTGCTACGGCAAACTGAAAGGGCGTCACCACGCTGAAAACGAGGAACTGATGTATTTTCCGGAACTCCGCCGTGAGATGCGCCGGCGCAAGGCAGAAACCGAGTTTCCAGCCGGTCGTATGAAATGTCTTACCAAATGAACCACACACAAATGTGCGCCCGGCCAGCGAAGGCAGCGACGCCGCCGAAATATGCTCGCGGCCGTCGAAAACGATGTATTCATACACCTCGTCGCTGATCACGATCAGGTCGGATTCCTCGGCCAATGCAGCCAGTTGCTGCAAATCGGCGGCCGTCCAGACTTTTCCCGTAGGATTATGCGGCGTATTGATGACGATCGCGCGGGTTTTTTCCGTCACGCGGGCTCGTACAGCCTGCCAATCGATGGATTCGTATTGCGGGTCGAGGGTGACGAACACGGGAATACCGCCACTGAGCTCGATCGCAGGTACGTAACTGTCATATGCAGGCTCGAATACAATCACCTCGTCGCCGGGATGCACCACCGTGCTGATGGCCACAAACAATGCCTCCGTGGCACCGCTGGTAATCGTGATTTCAGTAACAGGATGGTAATCCCTTGCGGAACTTTCAAAAGTTTTCCGTGCAATGGCCTCCCGCAGCGGCAATGCGCCCGGCATGGGAGCATACTGGTTCTTGCCCGATTTCACATACTTGTCGGCCAGTCGCTGCAATGCCGGTGCGCAGTCGAATTCCGGGAAACCCTGCGCCAGGTTGAGCGCCTGGTGTTCCTCGGCCAGGGCCGACATTTTGGTAAAAATCGTAGTCCCCACATTCGGGAGCTTGGACCGCAAACTGCTTTTCAATAACATATCCCAAAATCCTGTTAAACAAATACCGTGTCAGCGGCAAAACCAAAGATAATGCATGGTTGCCAGGCTGACACGGTAGGAATGCCAAAGTATGTAAAATCGGCTAGCGGCCGTCGTAAATCGCTTTCAGGATCGTCTTCGCATCCGGCGCATTGTCAAAATTTTCGTCTACAAATGCATATCCGATGCGGCGGTCGCGGCCCAGCACGAACAGCGAAGGCGTGAAAACCTCGTCGGAAATGCCGGCAATGCGGTCCCAGATCGGCGAAGTTTCCGAAAACACGCCGTATGAGCGCGCTACATTGTAATTTTTATCATGGTAAATCGGCAGCTCAGTTTCCAGCTTTCTGGCGATCCGACCGATCTCCTTCTGCGATTCGTTCGTCAAAATCAGCAGCTGACCGCCCAGCGCGTCCACCTTCGGCGCGAGTGCTTTCAGGGCTTCGAGGTGCTTCGGCGCATAGCTGCCCCAGCAATTACAATAGAAACTGAGCACAAGGGGTTTGAAATGCACGAGGTCCAGGACCGAGCGCGATTCATTGTCGGATGCCGCGGCAGTCAGCGAGGTAACGGGCAGCCCTTCCTCGTTGCGGAGGTAGAACAACGGCGCCAGTTCGCCTTCTTTCGGCGGTTCGATCTGCTCTTCCGCAACGCGCTGTTTGAGCTGTAAAGTGGAAACGTTGCCTAGTTCGTCTTCAATTTCGTAGTACATAATGCCAGGGGTCTTCTGATTTCGGAATACGAATTTAGCCATAATCTATTTATCCTACAAATTTAATAGACTTATTTTACCACCATCTGCATTTAGTATAAAACCGCATTCCAGCCTTATAGTATTGATTTACGAGCTATTATCCGCCATGCGCTACCTCTGTCACGTTCTTTCAATCCTGATTTTAAGCTCCATACCTGCCCTTCTTTTCGGGCAGATTATCACCTGGAAAGAGATCCACCCGGGCATTTGGAAGGGTACGGCAGGCAAGCCCGATGCCTACGATTTGCTCAAAGCCGCGGAAGCGACCGCCTCGCCGGCACTCGCCAGGCTGCCCAAACAGGACTTTCCGCTGGATCAAACCGCCATTACATGTCAGTTGAACAATGGGAAATCATATGTACGCCTGCCGCTGCAACGCGATGAACAGCTGTACGGCTTCGGACTGAATTTCCAGACGATCCACCAGCGAGGCCGCATTATGCAGCTCCACGCCGACCATTACGGCAAGTCGGACAATGGCCGCACGCACGCACCGGTGCCGTTTTACGTGTCATCGCTCGGTTATGGTGTGTTCGTCAATTCTGCGAAATACATTGATGTGTATGCAGGCTCAGGTGTGCGGAAAGATGCTAAAAATCCGCCCAAAGTCATGGACCGCAACACCGATAAGAACTGGGAAGCGCACCCCTATTCCGACGCGGTGGAAATGCTGATACCGGCCGAAGGCATTGAAATCTACGTTTTTGCAGGCCCGAAACCGGTCAATGCGATCGAGCGTTTCAATCTGATGAGCGGCGGGGGCTGCCTGCCGCCACGCTGGGGGCTCGGCTTCACGCAGCGCGTCCACAGGCTCTACACCGACGAGCAGGTCAAACAGGAAGCCAAAGCATTCGAAGAGAAAGGTTACCCGCTGGATTTTATCGGCCTCGAACCCGGCTGGCAAAGCAAATCCTACCCCTGTACATTCGAATGGGACCGCACGCGCTTCCCCGATCCGGCGCGGTTTGTAAAGGAAATGGACCAAATGGGCGTCAAAATCAACCTCTGGACGAACCCGTATGTATCGCCCGATGCCGCCATTTACAAAAACATAGCTCCCTATACCGGCACGCACACGGTTTGGAACGGCATTGTACCCGACCTGTCGATGCCCCAGGCGCGCAAAATTTTGTTTGACCAGTTTGAAAAAGAGCATGTCAGAATCGGTGTCAGCGGCTATAAGATCGACGAGGTGGACGGCTTCGACTCCTACCTCTGGCCCGATGTGGCGACATTCCCGTCCGGCCATTCGTCCGAGCAGATCCGCCAGACCTATGGCCTGCTGGTCCAAAAACACAGCTTCGACATGTTCCGCCGCAACAACATGCGCACCTACGGCCTCGTGCGTGCCTCCAATGCGGGCGGGGCTCCGTTCCCCTACGTGATTTACAACGACAATTACAGCCACGAAGACTTCATTACCGCGCTTATCAACAGCGGCTACACCGGCGTGCTCTGGACACCCGAAGTACGCGCCTCCAAAACCGCCGAAGAATGGCTCCGCCGATTCCAGACGGTATGTTTCTCGCCGATGGCGATGATCAACGCCTGGTCGAGCAGCATGCAGCCGTGGACATTTCCCGAAGTAGCGCCGCAAATCAAGGCATTAGCAGAGCTGCGCATGCAAATGATGCCCTACTGGTACACCGAATTTGCCAAATACCATTACAACGGCACGCCGCCTTTCCGCGGGATGAGCCTGGAAGAAGGTTTTGGAATGAATGTCCGGAAAGAAAAAACGCCCACCAACCTGCAAGACAATCCTTACGAAGAAGCTGTCACACGCGAAGTGAAAGACCAGTATATGGCCGGCGAATACCTGCTGGTAGCGCCGCTTTTCACCGGCCAAACCACCCGCAAAGTCATTCTTCCGAAAGGAAAATGGTACGATTTCTACACCGGCAAGCTCGCAGGCGATGGCGAGGTGATCACGATTACGCCCGGTATGGACCGCATTCCCGTGTTCGTCAAAGACGGGGGCATTATCCCCATGATGCCTGCCAGCCTGCACGCGCCACGCGCGGGGCAGAAAACCGACATTGAAATCCGGCATTATGGTCAAAAGAACGGCAGCTATCGGCTTTACGACGACGACGGCGAAACTTTTGCCTACGAGAAAGGTGCTTTTGCATGGCGTACCATCCATGTGGAGCGAGCAGGCGGCCGCCTGAAAGGCAGCATTTCCGCACCCGAAAACGGCAAACCCAACTCGGTCGGCAACGTCACGTGGCGATTTATGACGGAATAGGGTTTCCTGCGTCGAGATCGGTATAGCCGGAGTTGTAATGCCCTTTTTCCAGTGGACTTTTGGCTAATGCTTCGGTGAGGAATGCCGGATAAACCGCTATGGAATGCAAATCGGCCACATCGTGCCAATGGAAAAGCAACTCGTCCTGCCCTTCCGAACCCAGGAAATCCTCCTGATGCGGCAGGTCGTGGATCTGCATGGAAAAATAGAATCCAATCTCGTGGTACTTGTCGCCATCGTACGAAAAGAAATTCTCCGAAACCCAAAGCATTTCGCCCGCCTCGGCATTCAGCCCGGTTTCCTCGCGCATTTCGCGCTGTAATGTATCTTTGGAGAATTCAAAAAGCTCGGCGCGGCCGCCGGGAAGCGTCCAGAAGTTGTCCGAAGGTGTTTTGTGCAGCAGCACTTTGCCATTCAGGACAGCCACCCCGGCTACCCTGTAATTGAACAATGCTCCATCGATGCGCAGGCTGATCATCCGTAATGCGGTTTTTCCGCTAAACTACGGTTTTTCCGACAGACGATTCCCGGATTGTCAATGCCGTTTTGAGCGAGCGTGTCTCAAACTGGTCGGTTTTTTGCGGATGTTCAATAAGCCTGATCAACAATTCCACCGCCTGCTGGCCCATTTCCATGGCAGGCTGCATCACCGTCGTCAGCGGCGGATTGAGCAGGTTCGCCACGCTGATATTGGTAAACCCGACGATCGCGATCTCGTCGGGCACCCGGACACCCTTCCGTTGCAGCACCGACATACAGCCCGTTGTAAGGCGGTCGCTGGCGGTGAAAATCGCATCGGGCGGCTCGGGCAGGTTCAGCATTTCCTCGATCGCCGCTTCATTTTCCGCCTCTATTTTGCCCCCGTACAAACAATACTTGACATAAGATTCGTCAAATGGAATGCCATAATCTTCCAGTGCCTTTTTATAGCCCGCCAACCGCTCGGTGGTGATGGACAAATAAATCGGGCTGGTCAAATGCGCAATGCGTTTCCGTCCCGAAAGGATCAAATGTTCGGTGGCCTCGTAGCTTCCCGTAAAATTATCGGCTACGACCTTATGCGTCTCAATATCGTTTGGTACGCGGTCGAGAAACACGATCGGGAGCCCTTTTTCCATCAGTTCCTGAAAATGTACAAGATTGGTCGTGAGGCTCGCCAGCGACACGAGCAAACCATCCACACGCCTGGAAACCAAGTAGTTGGTATTCGCCACCTCGCGTTCGTAAGAATCGTGACTTTGGAAAATCACGACATGGTAACCCAGGTTGTAGGCAATGGATTCGATCCCGTTGATGAGCTGGGAAAAGAAATGGTTCGCGATTTCGGGGATGATGACGCCTATCGACTTGCTTTTACTGTCTTTCAGGCTGAGCGCGATGGGGTTAGGCCGGTAATTCATCCGCTCGGCGTACTCCATGACCAGTTTTTTAGTCTCCGGGTTAATCTCGTAGCTATTCCTTAATGCACGTGAGACCGTCGAAGTCGACAGGTTCAGTGCCTTGGCAATATCCTTAATGGTGATGGTTTCCAATGGAAAAATTGGTTTATTCCAACTTATTATTTGTATAAAAATATCTTACCGCACATGACAACAACTCGCCGGACTGCTATTTTATCTTAAAAGTTACATCTATCCGGCTCAACTGACAACGTTCCCGATAACGATTGCACAAAAAAAGACAATTCGTTATTTGATTTTTCTGATTATTCAGTCTAACATCGTTCGGGTGAGGTCTATTAACACCCGACGCTAAATTTATCGGATACCCCGAAAAAGACAAATCATAAAACCCATTAATGAATACCGTTAATTTATTTGACCTTACCGGAAAAACTGCATTAGTGACCGGCTGCAACCGCGGCATCGGGAAGGCGATGGCCGAAGCGCTGGCAGAAGCGGGTGCCGATATCATAGGTGTGGCATCGTCCGAATTCCAGGAAGGAAACGAAACCGAAAGCGCCGTTTTGAATGCAGGAAGGAAGTTTTTCCCCTACCGCGCCGACCTCGGCAACCGCGAAAGCCTGTATCAATTTATAGCAGCGGTCAAAAAGGCACATCCCGTCATCGACATTCTGATTAATAACGCGGGCATTATCCTGCGCCAGCCCGCCGCCGAACACCCGGACGAATATTGGGACAAAGTACTGAATATCAATCTCGACGCACCTTACATCCTCGCCCGCGAGCTGGGCAGGGACATGATCGCCCGCGGATCGGGCAAGATCATTTTCACTGCTTCGCTGCTCACATTTCAGGGGGGCATTAATGTGCCTGGCTACACGGCTTCCAAAAGCGCTATCGGCGGCCTCGTGAAAGCATTGGCCAACGAATGGGCCGGTAAAGGCGTGAATGTGAACGC
Source organism: Dyadobacter beijingensis DSM 21582 (assembly GCF_000382205.1). Taxonomy (GTDB): domain Bacteria; phylum Bacteroidota; class Bacteroidia; order Cytophagales; family Spirosomataceae; genus Dyadobacter; species Dyadobacter beijingensis. The sequence continues at coordinate 536,964 of NZ_KB907786.1, read as the reverse complement.
GATAGCGCCTGGATATATCAATACCGACAATACCGAAGCGTTGCGCAATGACCCCGTTCGCAGCAGGTCCATCCTCGACCGCATCCCGGCCGGGCGCTGGGGCTTGCCGGAGGATTTCAAAGGGCCTGCATTGTTCCTCGCCTCGGACGCGGCCTCGTACGTGCACGGGACCATTCTCACCGTCGACGGCGGATGGATGGGCCGGTAGTCAATCATTTTTTTAACCAAAAGACCTTTAATAGCAGCCGCAAATGCAGATCAGATTTGAAAGCAGCCGGAAAGAAGTTTCGCAAATGGACACCCAGACCCTGCGCGACAATTTTCTGGTAAAAGATATTTTCCGGGATGGCGAGATCCATTTCGTGTACAGTCATTACGACCGCGTCATCATCGGCGGTGCCATTCCGCTGGCCACCCCGCTTACGATACCGTCATTCGACGCGCTGAAAGCGTCCTATTTCCTCGAAAGACGTGAAATAGGCATTATCAATATCGGCGGCGACGGCGAAGTGATCGCCGACGGCACGCACTACCCGATTTCCAAGTTAGGCTGCGTGTATATCGGCAAGGGCACGAAAGAGGTACTTTTGAGCAGTAAAAACCCGGCAGAACCGGCCGCCTACTACCTGCTCTCATCGCCCGCGCACCAGACGCACCCGACGCGGCTGTTTACCAAGGAAGACGCCACGCCGGCGACCGTGGGCAGCATGGAAACCTCGAACCACCGTACGATTTACAAATACATTCACCTCGACGGCATCCAGAGCTGCCAGCTCGTGATGGGCCTCACGGTACTGCAAACGGGCAGCGTCTGGAATACCATGCCTTCCCACGTCCACGATCGCCGCATGGAAGCTTACTGTTATTTTGATGTACCTGAAAATCAACGCGTACTGCATTTAATGGGAGAACCTTCCGAAACGCGTCATCTATGGGTAGCCAACCGGCAGGCCGTGATTTCGCCGCCGTGGTCGGTGCATTCAGGCTGCGGGACGTCCAACTACGCGTTCATTTGGGGAATGGCCGGTGAAAACAAGGATTATACAGACATGGACCCGGTACAGATCGGCGAACTGAGATGATGGAGCTACTAAAAGGAAAAGAGTTTGTCGAAGACGGTGAAATCGTGTGGGAAGACCTCGGAGGAGGCCTGAAACGGAAGATTATGGCTTACGACGACAACCTGATGCTCGTGAAAGTAGCATTTGAAAAAGGCGGGATCGGGACACTGCACAGCCATTTTCACACGCAAATGAGCTATGTCGAAAGCGGCGAGTTCGAGATAACGATCGGCGGGCGGAAACAGGTTTTGCGGCAGGGTGACGTGTATTACATCCCGCCGCACGTCGTGCATGGCGCGCTCTGCCTGTCGGCCGGAATGCTGGTCGATATTTTCACCCCGATGCGGGAGGATTTTGTCAGTATTTCCAATGTATAACCCGTTCGCGATGGCGCTTTTTCTACCCCGTTTCCGTCAGTTACCGCTCTGGATCGCCTCTTTCGCTGCGAGCTGTTCGTTCGCGCAGGAGCTGCCCATCTCGCGGCAAATGGCCGATTCGTTCATCGCAAACCACAAGGATTCCATTCTCGTAGGCAAAAACACGGCCACCAAATGGGACTACGAGCAGGGCCTGATGCTCAAAGCGATCGAGAAAGTGTGGTACCGCACGGGTGAAGGCAAGTATTTTGAATACATTAGAAAAGACATTGACCAGTACGTGCGGCCAGACGGCAGCATCCGCACCTATCGCGGCGACGAGTTCAATATCGACAACATCCCCCCCGGCCGCGCCTTGCTGACATTGTACCAGCAGTCGCAGCCCGACAAGGAGAAATACAAGAAAGCCGCCGACCTGCTCTGGAAGCAGCTCGAAGAACAGCCCCGCACAAAAGAGGGCGGCTACTGGCACAAAAAACGCTATCCCAATCAAATGTGGCTCGACGGCCTGTTTATGGGCGAGCCGTTCGCGGCCGAGTACAGCGCCATTTTCCATCATCAGGAGCATTTCGACGACATTGTCAAACAGTTTGCATTGATCAAAAAATATGCGGTCGATGAGAAGACGGGGCTCGTTTACCACGCCTACGACGAGGCACGCGAGCAGAAATGGGCCGATAAAAAGACAGGCCGCTCGCCGAGCTTCTGGGCGCGGGCGATTGGCTGGTACGCCATTGCGCTGGTGGACGTGCTGGATTATCTGCCGGCGCAGCATCCCGGACGGGCCCAGCTGATCGGCTATCTGCAACGATTAGCCCCTGTTTTGGTGAAATACCAGGACCCGAAGTCCGGCGCATGGTACCAGGTGATCGACCAGGGCAGCAGGGCCGGCAATTACCTTGAAGCATCGGCCTCGTGCATGTTCGTATATGCGCTCGCGAAAGGCGCGCGCCTCGGTTACATTCCCGGGAAATTCGCCGCTAATGCGAAGAAAGGTTACCAGGGAATCCTTCAAAATTTCGTAGAAAAAGAAGCGAACGGTGCATTGAGCCTAAATAAAACGGTAAGCGTGGGTGGCCTTGGCGGCACGCCCTACCGCGACGGCACCTATGAATATTACCTCAGCGAACCCATCCGCAAAAATGACCTGAAAGGCATCGGCCCGTTCATTTTTGCGAGTATTGAAATGGAAATTGCGGCCGAGAATGCCGTAGGAAAAGGCAAGACAGTGGGTTTGGATTACTATTTCAATCACGAAACCCGCAAAGACCTGACCGGCGCTCCTGAACAATTTCATTACACCTGGGAAGACCGTATGCATTCGGGATTCTGGCTTTGGGGAAATACATTTCGTGAGCTGGGCGCTAAAACGGTTTCAATACCTGCTGCACCGACTGCCACGAGCCTGAAAGGTGTAGACGTTTACATCATCGTCGACCCCGACACGAAAAAAGAAACGCCCGGGCCGCATTTCATCGACGACCAATCCATTACGGAAATCGAAAAATGGGTGAAAGCCGGCGGCGTGCTCGTATTGATGGCCAACGACACGGCCAATTGCGAAATACCGCATTTCAATCTACTGGCGGGCCGGTTCGGCATTCAGTTTACCAACAAGAACCGCAATATGGTGCAGGGCACGCAGTTCGAGCAGGGCCGCATTATGATACCGGCCGACGCAAAAGCCGTTTTTCCCCATACATCCAAAATTTATATCAAAGAGCTTTCGCCGCTCGCATTGCAGGCACCCGCCAGGGCGCTCATTACCGATCAGGGCGATGTGATTCTGGGTATTTCAAAGGTTGGGAAAGGAACTGTATTCGCCGTGGGCGATCCGTGGCTCTATAATGAATATGTTGACGGTCGGAGGATCGACACCAGCTTCGAGAATTTCGAGGCGGGCAAGGACCTGGCCGGTTGGTTGTTGAAACAGGTTGTAAATAAGTAAATCTCGACGCTATGGGCCATCTATTCCGGGAGAATCTCCGCCAGCTCAGGAACCAGTCCGACGTGGTCGTGGCCGATGATTCCGTTTTCCAGTTGCCCGAAAAAGTGCTGCAATTCGGCACGGGCGCATTCCTGCGCGGCCTGGCCGACTATTTTATCGACAAGGCCAACCGCCAGGGTGTTTTCAATGGCCGCATCGTGGTCGTGAAATCTACCGACCAGGGCGATACCAAGGCATTCGAACGGCAGGATAACCTCTACACCATTTGCTCGCGGGGCATCCAGGATGGTGAATTGAAAGAGGAAAACATCATTTCCTCGGCCATTAGCCGCGTGCTTTCGGCCAAAACGCAATGGTCGCTCGTACTCGACCTCGCCAAGAACCCGGCCGTGGGCCTGGTGATTTCAAACACGACCGAAAACGGCATTCAACTGGTGCAGGACGATATTTACCAATGGCCGCCCGTGTCGTTTCCCGGCAAGCTGCTGGCGTTCCTGTACGCACGCTACGTCGCATTCGGTGGTAATCCCGATTTCGGAGTAGTGATCATCCCGACCGAGCTGATCGCCGAAAACGGCAAGAAACTCGAATCGATCGTGCTCGAACTAGCGCACCGCAACGGCCTGGAAGGTGCATTTATCGACTGGATCGAGCAGTGTAATTTCTTCTGCAACTCGCTCGTCGACCGCATCGTGCCCGGTAAACCCGAGGATGCCCGGTTAAAAGAACTGGAAGAAGCGCTGGGTTACCAGGACGAGCTGCTGATCACGACGGAGCATTACCACCTGTGGGCTATCGAAGGCGACGAGCGTATCCGCAAAAAAATACCGTTTTACGGCATCGACGAGGGGTTGATCATCGAGCCGGACATCGAGCAATACCGCGAACTGAAACTGCGGCTGCTGAACGGTGCACACACGCTAGGCGGCGGCCTGGCGCATTTGTGCGGTTTCAAAACAGTGGTGGAAGCAATGAACGACCCTTTTTTTTCCGCCTACATCACCCATTTGATGGAAAGCGAAATCGCCGGGGCCATTCCGTACGCGGTTCGGCCGGACGTGGCGCTGGCATTCAGCCGGCAGGTCGCCGACCGCTTCCGCAATCCGCATATTCTGCACAAGTGGTTCAATATCAACCAGAATTTTTCAGCTAAGATACTTTCGCGGGTAATCCCTACCTACCTGAATTATGAGGCTAAAAACGGCTATCTGCCCGAATATATGACGTTTGGCCTGGCCGCATTCCTGTATTTCATGAAGGCTGTCAAAAAAGAGGGCGACCAGTATTTTGGCCGGCTCGACGGCTCGTTATACCCGATCCAGGACCCGCGCGCGCCGTTTTTTTACCAAAAATGGCAAATGGCTTCGCTGCCCGACATGGTGCAGGCGATCCTGAAAGACCAGTCGATCTGGGGCCGCGACCTCAACAAAGTCCCGGATGCGCACGCCTCCATTGTCCGATACCTCCAATCGATTTCGCAGCACGGCATTAAAGAAACACTCAAAACGCTTTTAGAACGAACAGAATATGCTTTCTCCCAACCCTGAAACCGCGCAAGTCCAAACCGACGCGCCCAAAACCAGTTACCGCTGGCGCGTGGTGGCGCTGCTATTCTGCGCGACAACGATCAACTACCTCGACCGGCAGGTGCTGGGACTGCTCAAACCAACTTTGGAAGCCGACTTTGGCTGGTCGGAGTCGGATTTCAGCCATATCGTGATGGCGTTCCAGGCAGCCTACGCATTTTCGCTGATCGGTTTCGGGGCCATTATCGATAAGATCGGCACCAAAATCGGCTACGTTATTTCGGTGGTCGTGTGGAGCATCGCCGCCATGCTGCATGCCGTCGCGACGGGCACATTCAGCTTCGGGTTCATGCGGGCCATTCTCGGGCTTGGCGAGGCAGGCAACTTCCCGGTGGCGATCAAGGCTACTGCGGAGTGGTTCCCCAAAAAGGAACGCGCCCTGGCAACGGGCATTTTCAACTCCGGCGCCAACATCGGTGCGGTGGTGGCTCCCATTATGGTGCCCTGGATTTTGGGCGCTTATGGCTGGCAGGAGGCATTCCTGATCACCGGCGCGCTGGGGTTCGTCTGGCTTATCTTCTGGTGGCGCATGTACGAGCTTCCATCGAAGCAGCCGCGCGTCAACCAGGCAGAATACGACTACATTCACAGCGACAACGAGCCCGATACGAGCAAGGAAGCGCCCGTGAAATGGCTGCAATTGTTCAAAATCCGGCAAACTTGGGCTTTTGTATTCGGCAAAATGCTCACCGATCCGATCTGGTGGTTTTTCCTGTACTGGCTACCCTCCTATTTCGCGGAGGCATTCAAACTCAACCTTTCGAAGCCCAGCCCGGAGCTGGTGATCGTTTACACAGCGACTACGATCGGCAGCATCGGCGGGGGCTATTTATCGGGGTATTTTATCAAAAAAGGCTGGCCGGTTTTCCGCGCACGGAAGACTTCGATGCTGATTTTCGCATTCCTCGTCATGCCGATTATGGCAGCGCAATACACGACCAATATCTGGCAGGCGGTGGTCCTGATCAGTCTGGCCGCGGCGGCGCACCAGGCCTGGAGTGCAAATATTTTTACAACGGCTTCGGATATGTTTCCTAAAAAGGCCGTAAGTTCGGTCGTCGGAATCGGTGGAATGGCCGGATCAGTAGGAGGCATCCTGTTTCCTCTTTTGGTAGGGATCATTCTGGACAATTACAAGGCGGCCGGAAACATCGGCGGAGGTTACAATGTGATCTTCATCATCTGCGGGTTCGCATACCTGCTTGCGTGGGGCGTGATGCACCTGTTTTCGCCGAAAATGGAAAGGGTGGATATTTGATGACCACCGACCGCTGACAGCCGAAGTCATAATCCTAATTCCCAATTAATCGATGAAAAAAACACTTTTGCTCCTCGCGTTCCTGCTGATAGGCAATGCATTCGTATTCGCCCAGGGCGCCGATGAAAAAGCCGTAGCCGCCACGGTTGAAAAACTAAAAACAGCCATTATCAGCGCCAACGAAGCCGAACTGAAAAAACTGACTTCCCCTTCGCTGTCTTACGGACACTCGAACGGCCTGCTCGAAGATCAGAAGGAATTCATCCGTGCGCTCGTGAGCGAGGAATCCAAATTCACCAAAATCGACCTGAGTGAACAAACGATCTCCATTTCCGGCGACGTGGCGATCGTCCGTCATAAGCTTTATGGCGACACCGCCAACAAGGGCAAAGACCCCGCACAGGTGAAACTGGGCGTATTCATGGTTTTTCAGAAAGTGAAAGGCAACTGGGTACTGCTCGGCCGCCAGGCATTCAAGCTGGTGTAATCGGAGCTTGACGCATTTTAAACGGGTTTGTCATTTCAATGGCGAACCCGTTTTTGTTTTCATGCCACATCATGCTGCGCCAGCCTATGCTTCGCTATTTACCAAGCAGTAGCCGCTAATGCGTCGGCTTCTTCGGCGCCGGGGCGGAGGCGTGGTACTTCTTTTGAACGATAGCCGCGTATTTGTCCATCAGTTCCAGCACTTTGTCGCGCGATTTGGAACGGACCACCAGGCCTACATGATGCGGTTCTTCCATGCGCCAGACTATTTCCGGGTCATTAAAAACCGATAGGTCAGGCCATTCCTGGCGGGCGAGCGAAATAATGATCCCCGAATATTCTTTCCGCACCGATGGCAGCTTGTAATTCTCGCCCTTTGCCTCGGCGGTTTCCATCCGGGCCCATTCTTTCCATAGATTGATACCCGACGCCGCTTCGACCATTTCGGACAAATGTGCGCCGCCTACCCGCGACGATGTTTCGAGAAAATAGTATTTGCCATCGTCGTAGCAGCGGATCACCTCGGTGTGTGAGGCGCTGTGTTTCAAGCCGAATGCTTTGAGCAAATCCACGGCGAGCGTCTGCAATGCATGCTCTTCCGATGAGTCCAGCGGGACCGTCACCGACCGGAATATGCCTCCCCCATGCGCCACATCGAACGGCGGCGCGAGGTATTTGCTATTCCAGGAGAATATGACAATTCCATTATAGGAGATCGAATCGACGTGATACACATCGCCTGGCTTGTATTGTTCTACGAGGTACGCATGGCGTTTGTCGCCCAGCTCATGAATGGTATTCCAAAGTTCTTCCGCCGTGCTCAGCTTTTGAATGCCGGTTGCCGACGCCTCGGAGCGTGGCTTGATCATCCACGGCCCGGGGTATTTTTCGATAAAACGATTGATCTGGTCGTCGTTGAAGAGTGCCGAGAAGCCTGGTACCAGAATACCCGATTCCAGCGCCTTGGTACGCATGGCGAGCTTGTCGCGGAAGTAGCGGCCGGTGGTCTGGCCCATCCCCGGAATCCGGAAATATTCGCGGATGTGCGCCGCTTTCTCCACGTCGAAATCGTCGAGCGCCACCACCCGGTCGATCGGGCGGGTGCGCATCACGTACGCGAGGCCCGTGATGATCTCGTTCATATTATAAGTCCCGTCTTCTCCTTCCTCTATATAAAAAAATTCATCCACAGCCTCCCGGACCCACGGTTTGTGTTCCAGTTTTTTGGCGGTGATCAAAAACACCTTGTTACCGGCATCTTTCAGCGCCAGCAAAAAGTCGTTGCCTTTGAAATAAGTCGAAATGCAGAGAAAAGTCAGAGTTGGGGTCATAAAATGAAATTTGGTGAACGGTAGCGGTTTCGATGGGATCACCGCAAAGCATTATTCTCAAATCTAGCAAAAAGAACCATTTAGGCAAGAAAAGCCACGGTTAAATTTCCGTTACAACGCTGCTTGCAAACCGGTCAACCCAGCTTCGACAGGTACGCAATGAGCAACCGGATGCCATACGCCGTTCCCGCCCGGCCGGGGGCAAACTCGGTGTCGCCGAACGCCATTCCGGCAATGTCCAGATGCGCCCAGGCCGGATGTTCCGCCGTAAACGCTTCCAGAAACTTGGCCGCCACAATGGCCCCCGCCAACGGTTTTCCGTGGTAGTTTTTCACATCTGCAATGTCGGAACTGATCTCTTCCCTGTATTCATCCCAAACCGGCAACCTCCAAAGCCGCTCACCGGTTGCATCGCCTGCCTCCGTGAGCGCCGCCGCGAGCTCGTCGTTCGGGCTAAACAGGCCTGCGGCCTCATAACCAAGCGTCTGTATCACGCTGCCTGTCAACGTCGCAAGGTCGATCAGCACGTCCGGCACGAATTGCTTCACGGCATAATGCAGCCCGTCGGCCAAAATCAGCCGCCCTTCCGCATCGGTATCGATCACCTCGATCGTTTTACCGGCATACGAGCCGATCACATCGCCGGGTTTCATCGCCGCCCCGTCGACCGCATTCTCCGTCGAAGGAATGACGCCCACAATGCGGACAGGCAGCTGCAATTGCGCCGCCAGCTCCACCGTGCCCAGCACGGCAGCAGCGCCCCCCATATCGCTTTTCATCAAATGCATGTTCGCCGAAGGCTTGATCGAGATCCCGCCCGTATCGAAGGTGACGCCTTTGCCCACGAGCGCCACCGTGTGTGTGTAATGCGCCGGTTGGTATTCCGAAACGATCATCACCGGCGGCTCGGCGCTGCCTTTGCTCACGGCCAGCAATGCATGCATTCCCTGCGCTTCCAGGTAGGCCTTTTCCAGTATTTGTACCGAATAGCCATTCTCCGCGCCCGAACTAACGGCCCATTCCGCCAGCGTTGCGGGCTTTTTATAATTACCCGGCGCATTCATGAGGTCCATGATGCGGGTTTGTACCAAGGCCGTCTTGCGCGCTTGTTCCGCTGCATCGGCCACGTCCAATTCCGTCGCAATGTATAATGTACCCGATTTAAAAAACTCGCTCACCGGCCTGGGCTCGGTCTTGTACAATTGCAGGTCGTAGCCGCCCAGCAGCATCCCATTCACGGCATTTCCTACCCATTGGGCCGATCTCCCGCGCGCGTCGAGCGTGATGTGTGCGGGCCAGCGGTCTTTTCTTTTGAAAAAAAGCGAACGAAAAATGCGGGCAATCGCGGGCAACTTCGGCGTTTTGCCTAATCCCAGCCATAGTTCTTTCGAAGAGTACCACCATATCTCCCCTTTTTCGGCCCTGAACATTTCCTGGTTGCCCGGCTCCGAGCCCTGCTCGAAAGGACGGATGACCAGCACGTTTTCATCAGGCTCTTGTATGATCTGTATTTGCATATCCGTGGATTTCTGTTCCATAAAAAAAGCAAAGACAATATATGCCTTTGCTTTCAAAAATGGGTTATAGGGCTGTTAATCCATCCCGCCGCGGCGTGTCGGTTTGCGTGGTTCAGGCCATGCGCCCGGCGCGCCTTTCGCATCGATGGGCAGGATGCTCTTTTCGCGCGACGTTTTGGCAGGATCTTCGCTGGCCTGGTAGGCCATGATCGCCGCCAGTATCGCGTTGCTGCGCACGTCGTCGAACACGATCTTGTCGTACGTGTCGCGGTTGGTATGCCAGGTGTAGGTGCCGTACGACCAGTTGAGCGAGCTCAGCGAGAACGCCGGTGCGCCGGCCGCGACGAACGAGGCGAAGTCGGAACCACCTGCGCCGGGAGCGCCTGGAAAGCGCGTTTCGATCGGCGTGCGGATTGGCTCGGGCACCTTCGAAAGCCAGCGGGTGAGGTATTCATAGGAATTCAAGAAGCCCTGCCCCGACAGGTTAACGACCCGCCCGGTTCCATTATCCTGGTTAAATACAGCCTGGATATTCTGCACGATTTCGGGATGGTCTTCCACAAATGCCCGCGAGCCGTTCAAGCCCTGCTCTTCGCTTCCCCAATGGCCCACGAGAATGGTGCGCTTGGGGTTTGGATATACCTTTTTCAAAATGCGCATCGCCTCCATCATCACCAGCGTGCCGGTACCATTGTCGGTAGCGCCGCTGCCACCGTCCCACGAGTCGAAATGCGCGGAAAGGATCACGTATTCGTTCGGTTTTTCTGTGCCTTTGATCTCCCCTACCGTGTTGAACGTCTGGCTCACGCCGGTTTCCTTCGCATCGGCCCGCACGCTGATTTTCGGCGTGTGACCCGATTCGGTCAGGCGGTACAGCAAGCCGTAATCTTCCAGCGAAATATCCACGGTCGGCACTGTTTTGGTGTAGGCGCCGAATATTTTATTAGCCCCAAAACCCTTCGACCAATAGGACATGACCACACCCGCCGCGCCTGCTTTTTCCAAAGCCACAGGCAATGTGCGTGCCGTGTAGCCGGTCTTTTTCATGCGGTTGGCCCAGGCGTCGGTTTGACCGTCGCGCTCTTTCTTCATTTTTTCAAACGACTCTTTGGTCGCGAATTCCTGCCAGTTGTAGTCCGGGCGGCCGGTGGGCTGGTTCATGCTGATCAGGATGAATTTACCCTTCGCCGAGGGCAGCCATTTCTGAAATGCGGCCGAATCGGCCACGTCGGGGAGGATCATCACATCGCCCGTCACGGTTTTGCCGCCGGTACCGGGGCTCCACGCGAGCTGCATGCCTTCGAGCGACTTCACACGCGGCGCGATCATGTCGATATGCGACACGCCACGTTCCCACCCGCGCCATTCGCCCCATTTCTCGTTTTTGGCTGTGATATTCCAGCCTTTGTACTTCGCAACGGCCCATTCGTGCGCCTGCTGCATTTGAGGAGAACCCACGAGCCGCGGGCCGATGACGTCCATCAGTTCGTGCGCGAGTTTCTCCAATTGTGAATTTTCCGTCGCTTCCTTCACAATGTTTTCCACGACAGGGTCCGTCCGGACGGGATCTTTCCGGACCGGTTCTTTGGTTTGTCCAACGACAAATCCGTAAGAAAGACAAAGGGTCAGGATGAGATAGATTTTTTTCATATTGATGGTGGTTTAAGAAAATATCGTTTTCGAATGTAGGAAATAGCGAGGATGCTTTCCGCAGGCTCTTGAAAAATTCTAAATTGATATTCTTATTATATTATTCCAACGCCGCGCGTACGTCGACCACTGGTTCACAGGCAGATATGTTAAACAGGATTATTGCATTTGTATTTTTTGCCAATTATTTCGTCGGCCTGCTGGCGGTGGCATTGTCCCTGGAAACGGCCTTTCAGCTGAACCTCCCGCTCAATTCGGTGGTGTATTACCTGCTCGTTTTTTGTGCGACTGTCTTCTACTACACATTTGCCTACTCGGGTCCGGTGATCCCGGCCATTTCGGCCAATCCGCGGACGGAGTGGTACCGGCTGCATTACCGGTTCGTGCGGGTGAGCCAGGTGGTGTTACCCTGTATCGGCGTGGGGCTCGGCAGTTATTTTCTGTTAAAAAATGCGGAAGCGATCCTGCATTTACCGCTTTTCTACTGGCTGGCGCTGGCTACCGTGCCGCTGGCCGCCGTGCTGTATTATGGTTTGCTTCCCAAATCCATTATCTCGCTCAACCTGCGCCGGACGGGCTGGCTGAAAGCATTCGTGATCGGTTTCGTATGGGCGGGCTGCGTGAACCTTTTTCCTGTTGCCGCATTGAAAATCGAGCAGAATATCAGCGTTACGGAGCCTTGGGTAATGCTCTGGCTGTTCGTCAAAAACTGGATGTTCTGCACCGTGAATGCAATTATGTTCGATATGAAGGATTATGAGGACGACGCGAACATCGAGCTGAAAACTTTTGCCGTGCGGATCGGGCTGCGCAATACGATCTACTACATCCTGGTGCCGCTCCTGCTGATCGGCCTCGTTTCTTTTCTCACATTTGCGCTTTTCCGAGGCTTCGGCCTTCCCACGATCCTGTTTAATATGGTGCCATTCGTTTGCCTGCTGGCCGTGGCGTTTTCGCTCCAAAAACGGCAGGGGATTCTCTTTTACCTCATCGTGATCGACGGGCTACTGCTTGTGAAAGCATTATGCGGCATCGCGGGAAGCTTTTTTGTTTATCCAAACCTGCATTAAACGATGGTGAACAACTACGACCGCATCGCCCGGTACTACGACCGGCTGAGCCGGCTCATCTTTGGAAAAGCGATCGTGCGGGCGCAGCAAAGTTTGCTCGGCCATATCGGACCGCCGGGACGTATGCTCATCGTCGGCGGTGGAACGGGCTGGATACTGGAAGAAATCGCCCGGCGGCACGGCTCGGGGCTGGTGATCGATTACGTGGAAATTTCCGGCAACATGCTGGCACGCTCGCGGCGGCGGAATACGGCTGACAATGAGGTCCGTTTTGTGCATTCGGGCGTCGAGGACTTTGTTCCCGCGCACCGGTACGACGCGGTTGTGACACCTTTTCTTTTCGACAACTTCGCTCCTGTACGTGCGGAAGCTGTTTTTCAAAAATTAGATGATCTGCTGTTGCCCGGCGGACAATGGCTTTTTGCCGATTTCAATATCGAACAAAATGGTCATGCATTCTGGCAAAAGCTGCTGCTCCGTGCTATGTACGTTTTCTTCCGGACCATCAGCCAGGTAGAAGCCCGCGAATTGCCCGATATGAAGCGCCTTTTTGCACAAAACGGCTACACATGCAAAGCTGAATATTTTCAGTTCGCCCGTTTTATCCGCTCGGCCGTGTACAAGCGTGCTAGACGAGGGCAGTAGGGTTACGCCGGAAAATAAACCGTTCGTTGAATATGATAATCGATAGCATAATCAGCGAATAGGCGGTGACCTGAATACTGTTAATCGGTTCGTGAAAGTAGAACAATGCGATCGCGAAATTCATCAATGGATTGATATACAACAAAATACCCATCGTGGAAGAAGTCACGCCCTGCAATGCGTAGAGGTTCATAAACAGCGGAATGATCGTAAATACGACGGCGATCAGCGTGATCAACACATAAAACGAAACTTCCCTGGGTAGCTCCGCGCTGTATTGGGGGTAGAACGGCAGCAGGAGCAATGCCGAAAAGATAATCTGGACCGTAAGCACGAGGAACTTGTCGATACCGGTATTCTTGCGCTGGCTTACCAGGTACAATGCGTAGGAAGCTGCCACGATGAGGCTGTACAGAATATCCGATACATTATTGAAAGACAACAAAATACAGCTCGCCACACTCAGCAGCACGGCCGTCCATTGCCAGCGGCTCAGCTTTTCGTCGAGCACGAAAAACGCGATGACGGTTGTCATGATCGGGCAAACGAGGTAGGCGAACGATGCGGCTTTGACGCTGATGTGGTTCATCACGTAAATGAAGAAAAACCAGTTGGCCGTCAGCAAAACGCCGCCGGCTAATGTCAGACATGCGACCTGCCGTTTCCGTGCCGCGGGCATTGCTTTGAATGCCGCGATGCTTTCCTTCAATACTTTCACACGCACAACCAGGCTTACGACCGCCATCACCGCCGCACAAATGAAGACGCGGTAAAAGAGGATGTCGAGCGAGGGATAACCTTTCAGCGGCTTCAATGCGAGGCTGAAAAACCCCCAGATCAAAAATGAAACAAATGCGGTGAGGTAGTATTTGGAGAATTTCATCAAACGGGCTTCTATCGTTGCGGTGTTTGATCGGCTAACAGCGAAATCGGGCAGGCGGTTCTCCGTGAATGGCTTAATTGTCGAACTTACAGTAAAACCGGAACCATAACCGGCTTATTTGGCTTGGTTAATAAGACAATATTTAATCAAATATGACATTTTCCGACATCCGGCTGGTGGCTACCGATATGGACGGTACGCTTTTGAATTCGAAACATGAAATTCACGAATCGTTTTTCCCTGTTTTCAGAAAGCTGAAAGACCACGGCATCATCTTCGTGGCAGCCAGCGGCCGGCAGTATTTTAATCTGGCCAAAACCCTCGACGCCGTGAAGGACGAAGTGATCTTCGCGGCGGAAAACGGCAGCTATGTCGTTTTTAAGGACGAAGAAATCCATATCCAGGCCATCGATCCCGACATTACCCGCGAGCTGATTGTGATTGCACGGGAGATCAAAAACACCTATCCGATCATTTGCGGCAAGAAAAAGGCGTATGTCGAAAACGACGATGAGGAGTTCATCAGCCACCTCAAACTCTATTTTGAGAGATATGAAGTGGTGGAAGACCTGCTCGAAATCAAGGACGACCAGTTCCTTAAATTCACCCTATGCGACCTCGCGGGCTCGGAGGTGAACAGCTATCCGCATTATAAAAAGTACGAGGAAAGCCTGCAAGTGAAGGTTTCGGGGCCGATCTGGCTCGATATTTCACACAAGAAGGCCAATAAAGGCCGTGCTATGGAAGTTTTGCAGGAAAAATTCCAGGTGAGCGCAGAGCAGACGATGGTTTTCGGGGATTATCTCAATGATTTTGAAATGCTGCAAAAAGCGCATTACTCATATGCAATGGCCAATGCACACCCGGATATCAAAAAAATAGCCCGTTTCATCGCCAAAAGCAACGATGAAAACGGGGTTGTAGAAGTCCTTTCGGAAATCACGGAGTAAGGCAATGCCCTACTCCGTGTATTTTTTGAAAATGGAAGTTGCGGTGTGGCCGCCGAAACCGAACGTATTGTTCAGCGCGTAGTTCACGGGCTGGTTCAGCGATTTGCCCAACACGATATTCATGCCTTCCGGGATCGCTTCGTCGAGGTTTTCGGTGTTGATCGTACCCGGAACAATGTCGTTCTGCACAGCCAGGGCGCAAACGATACTCTCAATGGCACCTGCCGCGCCCAGCAAATGGCCGGTCATCGACTTGGTGGCGCTGATCGCTACCGGATGATCCCCGAAAACCGTTTTCATTCCCTGTAATTCGCTCATATCGCCCAGTCCCGTCGAGGTGGCATGCGCATTCACGTAGTCGATCTTGTCCGGCGTAATGCCTGCTTCGGCCAATGCTTTACGCATACCCAATGCGGCGCCCATCCCGTCGGGAGGCGTGCCGGTAAGATGGTACGCGTCTGCCGCCATACCGCCGCCGACGATTTCGGCGTAGATTTTAGCACCTCTTGCTTTGGCATATTCCAGATCTTCGAGGATCAATGCTGCAGCGCCTTCACCCATGACGAAACCGTCGCGATCTTTATCGAATGGCCGGGAGGCGGTAGCAGGATCGTCATTGCGTTTCGACAATGCCTGTGCCGCGCTGAAACCGCCCAATGCGGAATAGATAATGGCCGCTTCGGAGCCGCCCGCGATCATCAACTTCGCTTTGCCCATCCGAATGGTGTCGAACGCGCTGATCAGTGCCGTGTTGGACGATGCACAAGCCGAAACGGTACAATAGTTGGGACCGTGCAGCTTGTGGCGGATCGAGATCACACCGGCCGCAATGTCGACGATCATTTTGGGAATAAAGAAAGGATTGAAGCGCGGTACCCCGCCTGACGCGTGGAATTCCAGCAGCTGGTCTTCGAAAGTACCCATACCGCCGTTTCCGGTAGCCCAGATCACGCCCATATCATGGCGGTCTTCCAGCCCGATATTCGCAAAATCCAGTCCGGCATCCTTAATCGCCGTGTCCGATGCCGCAATGGCATATTGGGTGTGGAGGTCGTATTTTTTGATCTCCTTTTTCTCAATATAATCTTCGGGATGGAAGTCTTTTACCTCGCAGCCGAATTGTGTCTTGAATTTGGAAACATCCATTTTCGTAATGGTAGCAGCACCGCTTTTACCATTTACAATATTTTCCCAGAACTCTTCCACAGAGTTCCCCAGCGGGGAGATGACGCCCAGGCCGGTAACAACTACTCTTTTCATACGATTTGGTTAATTGATCCAAGACGCCAGGAGCGTTCAGTCAACCTCCTGAGTCAGTGTATCTTTGAACATCTCGTCAACCACTTTCTGCACACGCGGGCCAATCAGCAGGATTGCCGGGATGACGATCAGGTAGGACATGCTCCAAGATTTGAGCCAAATCACCAAAAAATTGGCAACAAATCCAATATTTACAGAAATCAAAGTAAAGGAAATTATCCCCGTGGTGATGATGCCCATGATCATGGCAAAAGTGATTCGTTCTCTCATGTTCGTACTGATTTCAGGTGCTTATCGGTGACTGATTATGCTTGCGATTTTTACGCTACGTTCAATTCCACGCCCGGATTCATTGCCTGCAATGCGGCCGCCGGCGAGCTCAGGAAGAGATTGAAAATGTCGGCGGTGCGGCCGGTCAGGATTTCGTATGTATCGGTTTCAAATGCGGCCACGAGGTCGTCTGCCACTTGTTTTGGCGGGATGCCATTGGTAGCGCCGCCGATTTCGGCCGAAAATTCCGTATCCACGAGCGGGGGCAGGATTTCGAAAACTTTCACATTCGTAGACTTGCCGAGTGTAATGCGCAGCGACTGGGTGTAGGAATGCAGCGCCGCCTTACTGGCTGCGTAGGTAGGCAGGAAGTGGTTCGGGACGAGGCCGGCAATGCTGGAAACCGTTACAATGGCCGCGCTATCGGCTTTTTGAAGCAATGGAAGCAGTTTTTGGTTGAGTCGGATAATGGCCAGATAGTTGGTCGTAATTTCTTCCTCGGCGAGTTCGGCCGCATCGCTATCGCCATCCAGGTTGTAATAGGACGCTTTACCGGCATTGTTGATCACCACATTCAGTTGCGGAAACTCGTTTTGCAGACGTGTTACCAGTTCGTCGGTCGCTTTTTTATCCACCACATCGTAGACGATCGGCGTTACATTTTTCAACTGTGCGGCCGCTTTTTGCAGTCTTTCCCCGTTCCGACCGGTAATGATCACGTGGTTGCCTTTTGCATCAAATGCCTTGGCGAATTCGAGGCCGATACCAGCACTTCCGCCGGTGATCAGAATTGTATTTCCAGTAGTTTTCATTGTTTCACAAGTTCATAAATATACCAATTGGTATATTTTTATTCCAAATTAAAACCGGATGGTTGCCGGCGCCGTTTGTGAGCTAAAATTCACACGGCAAAAATATACTGATCGGTATATTTTTCCTAATAAAATTTGAAAAACTTTTCTAATACGAGCAGCGGGAAGCTAAATAGCGGCCTGGATACGCACCAGGCCGCTATTTCATTCCCTATACCAATCGATTTCTACTTCGCTGTGACACGCCAAATGGTGTTTCCTGAGTCGTCGTTAACGAGCAGTGAGCCATCTTCCATCACGGTCACGCCTACGGGCCGGCCGTACACTTTCTTTTCACTTTCCACGAAACCGGTCAAAAAATCCTCCGGCTTGCCCGAGGGCTTGCCGTTTTGGAATGGTACGAAAACCACTTTATAGCCCGAAAGCTGCGAGCGGTTCCACGAGCCGTGCTGCCCGATGAATGCACCGTTCCGGTACCTGGCGGGAAATTTGGTTTTATCGTAAAATGCCAGCCCCAGCGACGCCGTGTGCGAGCCTACCGGCACATCGGGTACGATCGTCTTCGCCACCAGGTCGGGGCGCTCGCCCTTTCTTCTCGGATCTTCATTTTTCCCGAAATAGGCATAAGGCCAGCCGTAAAAACCGCCTTCCTGCACGCTGGTAATGTAATCGGGTACCAGCTCGTCACCGAGTTTGTCGCGTTCATTAACGGCCGTCCACAGCATATTGGAGCCCGGCGCCCAGTCCATCCCGACGGGGTTGCGCAGCCCGCTCGCGAACACGCGCTCGCCCGAACCGTCGGGATTTATTTCCAGTATATTGGCCCTGCGCTTCTCTTCATCGATCCCGTGATCGGCCACATTGCTTGCCGAACCCACGGAAATGTAAATCTTGCTGCCATCCGCATTCGCCAGCAGGTTGCGCGTCCAGTGGTTGTTATACCCTCCCGCCGGCAAGTCCACGATTTTCGCGCCTTTGGAAGTGATTTTGGTTTCGCCGGTTTTGTAGGGATAACGGTACAGGCCATCGGTATTGGCCACATAGAAGTAGTTTTTCAATATCAGCATCCCGAGCGGCTTGTTGAGCTTTTCGATGAAAATCTCCCGCATTTCAGGCGTGCCGTCCTTGTTCACGTCGCGCAGGAGCGTGATCCTGTCCGCACTTTTTTTGGTTGCCGATTCGGCCACGAAAATGTCGCCATTCGGAGCGACGTACGTCCAGCGGGGGTTATCGAGCTTGTCGGCAAACTTGCTGACGGTGAATCCTTCCGGCGCCGTGGGCATTTTGCCGTCGGGCCAGCCGGCCTCCTCGGGCCTGTTTTCCACAGATTCAGTGGCAAATGGAGCAGGTAATGTGAGGCTATCGGTAGCAGTAGCCACGGAATCGGGACCGCTTTGCGCCGCTTCTTCTTTTTCCTTCTTATTACTATCGCAGCCGGAGCCGATGGCCAGCATGCTGAGGATGATCAGGTGGTGTTTGTTCATATTGATGAATATTAATGTAAAAAAGCTGGTCGGGAGCGCTACACTCCGGACCAGCTTTCACAATAATAATGCCAATATGCCGGGGCGGTTACACGAGCCCCCGTTCCTTCAAAACCGCCTGCTCGTCGCCCGTGACGTACGCGAACACCTTCAAGGCACCATCGCGGTGCTGCAAGAAATAGATCACGCTGAACTCGATGGAATCCTCCCCGCCATCCTTTTGATAAAACGACTCCCAGTAAACTTCAACCATGTAATGCAGCTCATTCAGCTCGCTGATATCGATCTGCCTGATCTCCATTTTGGTAATCCCGATGGACCGGTAAAAATCGTAGCCTTTCGGGACCTTATCAAGAAAACCCTGGTCGTTTTTACCACCTATAATGCCCGTCGGACTCGCTTCCACAAAGTAATCGGCAAAAGCTGTCGCCGTTTCCTCCGCTACGGGATTGCCTGCAAGGCCTTCGGTGAAGCGCTTTTCATATGCTTCAAAAAACTGTTCGATCTGATCATTGATATCTGCCATTGTGATAAACGCATTGGTTCAGACAGCCATGTGGGAAAGAACTGTGCCAATTTGGTGTATTAGAACGAAACAGGTACTTCCACGACCGTCGTTTCCCAGCCCAGGAACATTTTCGCAGCGGTATCGGAGACCTTTTCAAATACAATTGAGAAATTCTCGATCGGCGCATCCGATTTTTTTACCGGCGCCATTACGCGCAGCACGTCATTCGCCTCCTTATATTTGAATGCACCCCAGTAATCCACATCAGAGCTGAGAATGATCGTCCATTCCTTTTCATTTGGAATAGCAAACAGCGAGTAAGTACCGGCTTTCACCTTTTTGCCCCCGAACGTGGCATCCTGGTAAAATTTGATCTCCGTCGATTCATCCGCACCGAGGCGCCATACTTTGCCGAAAGGCTCTTTTTTGCCAAAGATCTCACGTCCGTTCAGGAACGGACGGCTGTAAGAAACTTTAACCAATGCTTTCTCGCCATCCTTGCGGTCATGCGCGAAATGGTCCGGGAAATAGGCGATGTCGCGCGGGCTTTTATCCAGTCCCCGGAACTTCTGTGCATACGTACCAAACGCGATGACCGTCATCAAAAGGGCCAGGAAGATGTTTTTTTTCATAAAAGTGGTTCGTTGTTAGAGTTTTGAATGCTAATGATATAAAAAAACAGCCGCGATTCGTAGTCCCGGCTGACAGACTTTGCGATCACGCAATCACTTTCCCGCTCAGCACCGGCCGCGGGTCTTTCGTGTTGCCGATAATCGCGAGACTTCTTTTGAATTCGACCTGCACATTGTCCCCTTCGAATTTGCACCGTACCGTTTCATAATGCGCTGTTTCGATGAAGCGCCAGGTCATTTCGAATGTCGTATCGTCGATCCAGGCGCCGTTGGCGGCGATTTTAGTCTTTTTTTCGCCGGGAACAGGCGTTAGTACCAGTTTGAGCGGCATGGTAGAGAGGTCCGTCAAACCGATTTTCCAGTTGCCCAAACCATTTACCACGAGGTGTTCGCCCTTATCGTCCGTCACGCGGAAGAGGCACCAGCCTTTGTCGAACTCGAAAGATACTTTATTGATCTTCAATTCATTTTCAGCAAGTTTAAAGCTTTTACCATTCATTTTGGTCGCCAGCTCAGAGGCCGGCTTTCCGGGTGTGAGCGGCAATGCGAGCGAGCCGAGTTTCTTCTGCATTTGCGCCTGCACGTCCTTATCGGCCGGTACGCCGGTGGCCTTTACAGTCGGCAGAATGTGGTTCCAGACGTGGTTGAGAATGGCCTGCATATCGCCGGTTTCGCTCGTAATGGCTACCACCATATCCTCTTTGGGCATCACAATGCAGTATTGCCCGAAAGCGCCGTCGCCGCGATAGGCGCCGTTGCGGCACCGCCAGAACTGGTAACCGTAGCCTTGCTGCCAGTCGTCGTCTTCCGGCTTGCGGTTGCTGCCTTTGGACATGATATGCGAGCGCGTCGCCTCCTCTACCCACGCCGCAGGCAGGATACGTTTGCCGTTATACTCGCCTTTTTGCAAATAGAGCTGGCCGAATTTGGCAATGTCCTCCGTTTTGACCCGCAAGCCCCAGCCGCCGGTATTAATACCTTTCGGATCGACCTCCCAATCCACATCTTCGATGGCCAATGGCTGGAAAAGGCGCGGTTTCAGGTATTCGAGCAGGGTCTGGCCCGTCAGTTTCTGGATAATGGCCGAAAGCATGTAGGTAGCCCCGCTGTTATAGACGAAGAATGTCCCCGGTTCGTGCTCTACCGGCTGCGCCAGGAATGCTTTTACCCAGTTGTCCGCACCCGATTCGCGCAGTTTGCCGGTCGTATCCTTGTCGTGGCCGGTGGACATGCTGAGCAGGTCGCGCACGCGCATCGCCGCGAGGTTGGGACTAATGGTGGCAGGTTTATCCTCCGGGAAAAACGACACCACTTTGTCATCCACTTTCAGCTTTCCTTCGGCCACGGCGAAACCGATGCCCGACGATGTGAAACTTTTGCTCAGTGAATACAATGTATGCTTCAAATCGGGCGCATAAGGTGCCCACCAACCTTCCGCCACCACTTTTCCCTGGCGGAGGACCATCAGGCTGTGGAGGTTCAGGCGGTCGTTTTCGATCGCATTCGCGAAGTCGAGAATGCCTTTCGCCGACATACCCTGCGACTCGGGCGAGCTGCGCGGCAACTGCCCGTAGCTGATCGACGACGCCCATACCGAGGCCGGAATGGCGCTGATCACACCCAGTTGTAAGGCACCCAAACCTAATTGTTGAAGGAATTCCCTGCGTTTGTACGACATGATTGTATAGAAATGCTGGTGACTGAAAATTTCTCGCTCGCGGCCGCGACAGTAGCTTTTGCACAGGTAGTCCTATCTTTGCACCGATCATTAACCAAAAACCGCATGACGGAGACCGTAACTTCCTTTCAATCGCTCGGACTGTCCGAACCATTACTAAAAACCATTGCTGAACAGAATTATACTCAACCCTATCCCATTCAGCAAGCGGCCATTCCGGCCATTTTGAAAGGAAATGACGTGCTGGGCATTGCCAAAACCGGCTCCGGCAAGACGGCGGGCTTCGTATTGCCGATCCTGGAATCGTTCCAGAACCGGGCGCATGCCAAAAACCGGCATATCACGGCGCTCGTACTCGTGCCGACGCGCGAGCTGGCAATGCAGATCGGCGCTGTTTTTCAGACATTTGGAGAAAAATTACCGCGGAAGGTCAAAACCCTGGCGGTATTCGGCGGGGTGTCCATTAATCCGCAGATGATCTCGCTGCAAAATGTGGAAATCCTCGTGGCGACGCCCGGCCGACTGCTCGAACTCATTTCTTTCAAAGCGCTCAGTCTTTCCGAAACCCGCATTCTCGTGCTCGACGAGGCGGATAAGATGCTGAATATGGGTTTCGCCGACGAAATGCGTGACATATTTTACCTGCTTCCCAAAAACCGCCAGAGCATTCTGTTCTCGGCTACCTTAGGTGATGAGGTGGACCAAATTAATAAAAACCAGCTCCGAAACCCGGTCAGAATCGAAATTGAAGAAGAAGAGCTTGACATTGAACTCATTAAACAAACCGGGTACTATGTTGACCCTGATCGCAAGGGCCCGTTGTTGAGATATCTGATTAAAAGTAGGGAAATGAAACAAGTGCTGGTATTCGTTTCGGCGACGCGCACGGCCGATAACCTCGTAGAAAAGTTGCGAAAAAACGGCATTGATGCCACGGCCATGCATAGCAAAAAAAGCCAGGGTGCGCGCACCGAGGCTTTGAATAAGTTCAAATCGGGAAAATTGAATGTCATGGTCGCGACGGACCTGGCCTCTCGCGGGATCGATATTCAGTTTCTGCCGTTTGTGATCAATTTCGAATTACCGAGGTCTCCGAAAGACTACGTGCACCGCATTGGCCGCACCGGCCGGGCCGAAAATCCGGGCGAGGCCATTTCGCTGATCTGCCCCGAAGACGTCCATCATTTCAACATCATCCAGAAAAAGATGGGCAAACGCGTTGAAATGATGGAGTCTTACGATATCGAGCTGCGGGGCTTTTGAGTGTTATTTCTTGTTTTTCGCCGCCAGATCGACGATATCTTTCTTGCTACCCGTCCAGAATGCAATTTTGCGGCGGTTAAATGTGTAGGTAACGGCCACCGAATCGCCCCAGCTGATCACGGCCGGGTAAGAATATTCGTCCTCTTTTTTGCCGGTAGCAATATCGATTTTATCCGTCCAGTTCTGGCCGTCGTCGTATGATAGGATCAGCGACAGCGGCGAGCGGGAGCCCCAGTTATGATCGTCCGGGTTGTAGGCGAGTACCAATGTGCCGTCCGGCAGCCTGGTCAGGTCGATACCGCTGTTCGGGTTGGGCAATGCAGTCTTTTTAATTTCAGACCATGTTTTACCGTTGTCTTTGGAGTCGCTGCGCCCGATGACGCCGCCCGTCGTGCGCACGAGCATATGCACCTGCCCCGGCTCGGATTCCCACAAGGTAGGCTGGATCGCGCCCTTCCCTTTGATCTCCATCGTATCGATCTTGAAATACGGGCTGGCCGTCCAGGTCTTACCTTTATCGGTACTACGGTCTACAAACACTTCCCAGCGGTTCACCTCGTTGGAGGCCCCCGCGAGCCAGTCGCCGTTCGATAGCTCGATCAGTTTATCTTTTACCGGTCCGCGGCCGCCCTTGTCACCCTTCACGAGCTCATAAGCCTCCGACCATGTTTCACCATTGTCGGCAGAAGTTTTCACCCAGGTTTCCCATTGCGCGATCTCTTTCCCTACTTTGAAATACAATATCACCTTTCCATCGGCGGTTTTTTGCAAAACCGGGTTCCAGTGCGCATCCTCGCGGATTTTGGCTACTTCAATAGGCGCGCTCCAATGGCCGGGCCTGCCTTTCGAGAGCCAGATGCCCACGTCGGGGTTCTTTTCTTCGGTACCGCCAAACCATGCTACGAGAAACTGTCCGTCGTCGAGCTTTACCAATGTGGATGCGTGACATTGCGGGAACGGGCGCTGGTCGCCGAACACAAATTCCTTGTCGTTCGCGAGCGAGTCGGCCTGCTTGTTTTCAGCCGTTTCCGTCTTTTTAGAGCCGCAGGACGTCATCACAATGGACCCCAGCAGTAGTGAGGCCGCGAGCCGGATAGTTTGCTTTCTGTTTGTTAACATGGATTAAAAAAAGGTTGAACGTTTTGCAAAATACCCGCAGGAACGGAAAAAGGGCTACTATTTGAGCAACTTCTTCAACTCGTTCATCACCGCGGCAGGTGCCTGCTCTTCGTACAGAATGCTGTACACCGCGCTGGTAATGGGTAAATTGACGTGATAAGTCTTGTTGAGCTCGTGGATACTCTTCGTGGCATAATACCCCTCCGCGATCATCTTCATTTCGAGCTGGGCCGCCTTGACGCTGTACCCGCGGCCGACCATATTTCCGAACAGCCGGTTGCGGCTGAATTGCGAATAGGCTGTTACGAGCAAATCACCCAGGTAGGCGGAGGAACTGAGGTTTCGTTCGCGCGGGTCGAGGGCCGTCACGAGGCTGCCGATCTCCTGCATGGCGTTGGATACGAGTACCGCCTGAAAATTATCTCCATACCCAAGCCCGTGCGTGATCCCGCACGCGAGCGCGACGATATTTTTCATGATCGCCGCATACTCCACGCCGTAGAGGTCGTCGAGCGCATTGGCCGTGACGTAACGGCAGGTCATCAGCTGGGCAAAATCTTCGGCCGCGGGGCATTCCGTAGACGCGATGGTGAGGTAGGATTGTTTTTCCAAAGCCACTTCCTCGGCGTGGCAAGGTCCCGCGATCACGCAGGTATCCTTCATTTCAATGCCGAATGCTTCGGCGGCCCAGTCGGTTACGAGGGCGTTTTTCTCGGGTACCATTCCTTTAATGGCCGATACAATGCGTTTTCCCTGCAAATGCTTCGCCGAAAGATGCTGCAACGATTCCTGGATGAATGCGGCGGGCACTGCCAGGATCACATAATCGGCACCTTTGACGGCGTCTGCCGTTTTTTCAAAAACCTTCACCTTTTTCGGGGAAAGCACGACGTCGCTGAGATAGCTCGGATTGTGGTTGAACTTGCGGATGTGGTCGATATCCTTCTGGTTACGAAGCCACCAACGGATCTGGACGTTGTTTTGTTCGCAAAGGATCTTGATGAGCGCGGTAGCCCAGCTGCCGCCGCCGATCACAGCGATTTTGATATGATTGAATAAACTCATTCGGAGGTAATGTCAGAATTTAGCGGAAATATGGGGCCAAAATCGATGAAAATAAAAAATCCTTGCAGCAAAGCCGCAAGGATTTTCCTTTTTAACCTAAACTAAATCGAACTTATTACTTTTTTACAACGCATCAGTTCGGGTTTTCATTTGATTTTTTCGAATCTTTTTTCGGTTCTTCCTTCTTTTTTTCCACCAGGTCACCGTTGTTCAGGTTTTTGGATACAGCTATATACGGCCCTGAGATAATCTTGTCACCGGCTTTCAGTCCGGAGAGTATTTCAATGTTTTCAAAGTCGCTGATACCGGTCTTCACTTCCTTCATTTCCGCTTTGCCGTTCACATCGATGAATACCACTTCCTTGATCACTTCCTGTTTTTTGGGCTTCTTATCGTCGTCCTCGTTCGCCGGTGCATTGTTATTGCTGCCGTCGCCCGAGCCGGGAATTACCTGCGCCGTGCCTCCGCGCGTGGTTACCGCCGCGATCGGCACGGATACCACGCCGTTTTTACGCTCCGTAATGACTTCCACCGAGGCCGTCATACCGGGTTTGAACGGATAGGACTTTTTGGAGCGCGCGCTCATGAGGTCTTTGAATGACTCGTTCAGGATTTTCACTTTGACCTGAAACTCCGTCACCGCATCCGCCGATGTGCTCGCCGCCGCGGTCGATGAGGACGATAGCGAGGCAAGGCCCGCCGCGGTGTTGGCAATCTCCTTCACCACACCTTTGAACTTGCGGCCCGACGAGCTGTAAGCATCCACGTCGATCTCCGCCGTATCGCCGATCGATACCCGCACAATGTCGTTTTCATTCACATTCACCCGCACTTCCATGTCGGCCAGGTTGGCAATGCGCATCATTTCCGTACCGGCCATCTGCGAAGTACCTACCACGCGTTCGCCGGCTTCTACATTCAGCAGGGAAACAATGCCGCTCACCGGCGCGTAGATATTGGTTTTACGCAGGTTTTCCGCCGCATCCCGCATACTTGCCTCTGCACTTTTGATGTTGAAAAGCGCCGCTGCCACATTGGCTTTTGCCGATTCCACGTCCTGCTGCGCCACGCCAAAGCTCGACGCGAACGATTCGAAATCGGCCGATGAAATGACTTTATCGGCAAAAAGTTTCTTGTTTCGGTCGTAATTGGCTTTCGCCTGCACGAGGCGCGCCTCGGCCTGTGCCACCATCGCCTTGGTCTGCTCGTAGTTGGCCTTGCTCGAATTGACCGAAGCCTGCGCACGGGCCATGAGCGATTCATAGTTGTCCGGGCGGATTTTCAGCAGCAGCTGGCCCTTCACCACCGAATCGCCTTCGGCGACGTTCAATGCGATGATCTCCCCGGAAACGTCGGGGCTGAGCTTCACTTCCACTTCGGGCTGCACCTTGCCCGACGCGCTCACGCGCTCGATAATGTCCGATTTCTTGACTACCGCATACTCCACTTCCGTTGTCTTGGGTTTACCGATGAGGCCTGCCTGTTTTGCCCCAAACAAACCAACCAAGAGCAACACCACCACACCTCCCGTTATCCACCAGATCTGCTTCGAAGATTTACGTGCCATATTTTTTTGATTACGATTTTTAAGATTGGTTGCTGATAAAACGGAGAATTTTAGAAATCAGAAAGTGGGCGGTTCATATAGAAATCCAGGATTTTGGTCCTGAAAACATAATCGTACTTGGTTTGCACCAGGTTACCATTGGCCCTGTCGAGGTTTGCTTTCGCGATATTGTACTCCACGGAGTTGATCGCGCCGACGTCGAAACGTACCTGCGATACGCGGAATGTTTCCGTCAATGCGCGCACCTGGTTCACGGTGGCGGAGTAGCGTTTGGCGGCATTCGTCATGTCGATGTAGGCTTGCTCCACGTTTTTGCGGATCGTCAGCTGCACTTGCTGGGCCTGGTATTCGTAGGTTTTCTGCTGCAATTTGGCATTGGCCACATTGTATTTCGTCCTGAAATTGTTGAAGATCGGGATCGAGAGGTTCAGGTTGATGGCCGAGTTACGGTTAAAATCGAGCTGGTTAAAATAGCGGAAACTCTGTATGGAGCCGTTCGGCGCGGTAATGCGCTGTACAATGGGCACCTGTTTGTTGTCAACAATCACATACTCGGTCGTGGAAGGGACGTCGATCGTGGTGTTGCCGGAGCCGTCGCCCACGAATCGTTCTTTCGGTGCCGCGCTCGAATAGGCCGTGTAAACGCCACCGTTCAGTGTCAAGGTAGGCATTCCTGCTCCTTTCGCCAGATCGACATTGATTTTCGAAGCTTCAATGCGCAGGTTGGCCGCTTTCATTTGCGGCAGGTTGTTCAATGCGGTTTCATAAATTTCCTGGATGCTCGCATCGTATGCCTGTAAGGTCGGGTCTTTCACGGGGATCTTCACGACGTTGATCACCTCGCTGCCAGGCATGTTCATGTATTGTTTTAAATTCAGCTTGGCCGTTTCCAGGTTATTCTGGGCATTTACGAGTGCCAGTTCATCGTTTGCCAGCTGCGATTTCAAATCGAGGAGATTGCTTTCTGCCAATGTCCCTGCTTCCACCAGCTTGGCGGTACGGTCCACCTGCAAATTGGAAGCATCCACCTGACGCTGGGCGACGATAATCAGCTCTTCGTTACTCACAACCTGCAAATAGGATAGCGCGACGTTGAGCATAATGTCATTGCGCGACGCTTCCAGGTCTTTCGCGCTCGCCTGATAATTGGCGTTATTGAATTTGATATTATTACTGATCTGAAAACCGCTGAAAAGCGTCACCTGGCCACCGAGCTGGTAGTTGTTCGAGCTCACATTCTGCTGAACGAACTGGTTGGTGAAGGGATCGATGTTACGGCCGGACCGGAAACCCTGGCTGGCGCTGAAACTGATACTCGGCCACCGCTGCCATTTCGACTGCTCGTAAGTGTTGCCGTTGGTTTGAACGGTGATCTCCGATTGCTTGACCTGCGGGTTAGTTTCAAGGGCGATCCGGATGCAGTCTTCCAGCGAATAGGTGTTGGCCGGCTGGTCTACATTTTTTTGCGCGCAAACGGTTCCGGGCACGGTTACACCCCAAAACAAAGCCAAAACCAGTGCGGAATAGCGTAAAGAATGAAACATAAGCGGTTTAGAGTTAGATGATCAATATTAGTGGTTACCTCAAAATGCGACCATCCATTTGGTACGGACGGTTGCATTTCCGTGGTAAAGGGCGATTTCCGGCATATGCCTTCTAATCAGTGAAAAAACAGGTAGCCAAGCCATATTCCGGCGATGACACCGATCAAATCAGCGATCAGGCCTGCTACAATGGCATACCGCGTGTTCTTGATACCGACCGAACCGAAGTAGAGTGCGACGATATATAAGGTGGTATCGGCCGAGCCCTGGAAAATACAAACGAGCCTTCCGATGAATGAATCGGGCCCGAATTGCTTCATCGCGTCGATCATGAGCGCCCGGGCGCCGCTGCCGCTCAGTGGTTTCATCAGTGCAACGGGCAATGCGTCGGTGAAGTCGGTATTGAAGCCGGTGGTCGCAAAAAGCCATTTCAAGCCGTCGATCAGGTAGTCCATCGCGCCGCAGCTGCGGAATGCGCTGATCGCCACGAGCAATCCCACTAGATAAGGTATAATGGTCACGGAAGTAGTGAAGCCGCCTTTTGCCCCTTCGATAAATGCTTCGAATACATTGACTTTTTTATACATCCCCCAACCCAAAAACATCGCCACCACACCCAACAGCACCGAGTTGCCCGCCAGGATCGATACCGTTTCGATCTGCTCCTTCGGCAAGCCGGATAAATACCACAATATCAATGCGATCATTGCCGTCACGCTCCCGAGGCCAAGCATCACGGTGCGGTTGAACAGGTTGATCTTTTGCCATGCAGCCGTGATGATCATACTTACAACGGTGGTCACATACGTTCCCACCACGCACGGGATGAAAACGTCCGACGGGCTTTCCGCGCCCAGGATTGCGCGCTGGGCGATGATGGACAGCGGTATGATCTGCAAACCGGAAGTATGCAGGACGAGGAACATGATCTGGGCATTGGAGGCGGTATCCTTGTTGGGGTTGAGCTCTTGCAGGCTTTGCATGGCCTTCAGGCCGAATGGCGTCGCGGCATTATCAAGCCCCAGGAAGTTGGCGGAAAAGTTCATGATCATCTGGCCGTTGGCCGGGTGATCTTTCGGGACTTCGGGAAAAAGTTTGTTGAAAAACGGGCCGATAAAACGGGCGATCACGTGGATAATGCCTGCTTTTTCACCGACATTGAGAATACCCAGGAAGAACGTCATCACGCCCGTGAGCGGCAGTGCGATGTCCATCACGGCCGTTTCCGCCATTTTGAGCATCCCTTCCGTAATGGCTTTGAAAGTTTGCACATCGCCTGTAAAAATGAATTGCACGAATGCAATCAGAAAGGCAATCACAAAAAAGGAAACGAAAATATAGTTTAAAGCCATGTCTGTTTAAGGGGTGCAAAAGGCAGGTTTGGTAATAATTTCTTGATCATACATTGAGTAAAATATTTCTTTTAATGCAAATAACAAAGGTATATTGCAAACAGGTAGCCCTATCAACAAACCTCAACGATTTTCCATGAAGCATTACAGCTTTTTACTTCTTTTAGCATTATTGTGCTGCAATAAACCTGAAAAAAGCAGCGAAACCACGTCGGGCAGCGACGATTCCGGCAAAGCCATCAACGACACGATCCCGCTCACACGCGACAAAGTCGAAAACAGCCCCGTCGCGAGTTACAGCGAAAAGGTCAAAGACGACCTCAATGACTGGCGCCTGGCCGTGGACATTTACGAGACAAAGGAGACCTTCAAATTCCTGATGAAGATCGAATACATGGTACAGGAAGCCGAAGACACGCTCACGATCCCCAACTTCGGCATTATGCCCAAAGTGGAAGTCCGCAAAGGTCCGGCCAAGGAATCCTGCGTGGTCGGCTTTTTGGATAAGCAGGGGGAATTCAAGGAATACAAGCTGATTGCATTGAAAGACAAGCAGTTGAAGATTTCAACTTTAAAATACTACGCCCGGGCGCGGTATAAGGTGAGTAAATAAATTTCCGGATGCCGCGAGCAATCCACTGCGGCATCCGGAA
The DNA here is from genome assembly GCF_000382205.1 of Dyadobacter beijingensis DSM 21582. GTDB lineage: Bacteria > Bacteroidota > Bacteroidia > Cytophagales > Spirosomataceae > Dyadobacter > Dyadobacter beijingensis. The sequence continues at coordinate 506,995 of NZ_KB907786.1, read as the reverse complement.
ATAGCCCATGTGCCGCTAGTTGAATTTCATGCGATAGATATACCGGATTGTGTCCAGATCTTCCCGGTAGGATGTGCTTTTCATGATGTTACTAATCATCAAACGCGTTGTAACACCCCGGCCTGAATCCCTTTCGAGCACTACCAGGATGCCTGTACTATCACTGATAGTTAACCATTGACTTTCCTGATAATGTTTCTCATCGTACCCCACACCACCAGGCGCCGCTTGAAAGGATAGCGTTTCATTCTCGTTCACATCATAGAACTTGAACCGATAGAAATAAGATTGGTCCAGAAAGACGCTGTCGTAATTGTTAATCGAATCTGTCGGTATCCAGGTAATGCGTACCAACCTTTTTTCCGCGGCTCGTTCAACGGGTATAGCTCTTCCTTGCGTTATATCTATCAGCGCAGTCATGATGTAGCGGCCGTCTGCATTGTTTAAAGCGAAGTTGTGATCATGAAGAGGCCCTACGCAGCCTTTGAGGAACAACCAATAGGTTAAGAATAAACCAAGCTTTGCCATACTAGTTGGGGATAATAATATATGCTTTCATATTACCGCTGTTATATATCATCCGTTTTGCCAGGCTCCATCCATGTCTGACAACCTGAACCTGACATCGGTATTCCAAAAGCCGGGATTATGGTGTTGTAAGTTGCACCCGTTGCTTTTCCTATGTCACGGAGCAGATGTGCAAGATTGCCGCACCACAGGGAAAAGTGCCTGACTTGGTACAATTAGGGACCGTGATCCCGGCCGGGCAATGCGCATTATATGCTTCCCATTGCCCCCACCGTGCCAGATTATGCGTCAAATGCTGCACCGTCACATTCGGTGGAATGGGATGCGTTACAAAGTATTCGCAACTCGCCTCCGGCGTCCACACTGGTTGGTCTGTCGTATGGAAACCTGCCCCTTCACCCGCCTCAAATTGCCGCCATTCGTTGATGATATTAATGTGTGCTTCTGTGTTCTGCCTCACGCCGGCTGCATTTTCGGCGATCAAATCCTTCCAGAGCTGAATGCCGGGGTTGTCCGTACCCAGGTCGAATGTGCCGCTTTCGGAAAAGGCGAGAACGGGTTTCATGCGCTTGTCGGCGGAAAGCAGCAGGAACCCCAGGTCGTTTTTGCAGGTAATCACAAAAAATATCAGACGGCCCTGCCTGTCGGCGAAAGTTTTCATGCCCTCAGCCTCCTTCGGAATGGCTTCCGTCGTCCGCGCGTTGCGCTGCGATTTTCCTATCAATGCGAGGGCTTCGCTTTGGGTGATCAGGAATTTGTCTTTGGAAAGACGCGACTGGTCGGAACCGACGTTCACGTCTTTATCTTTCGAGCAGGCGAAAACGCACAGAAATAGTGCGCACAGCAATGCGTAGCGTTTTAAATGCTTCATAAATAGTGTGTTTAAATGGTTGAAAATCACTCCAATACTACGCGAACTTCATCCCAAGAACCGTCCCGATTCAACAGCATCAGGTAGTAAGTTCCCCGTGGCAAATCGCTGACGGGTATTTCAATCGTTCTATTCTGTTCAAATGCCGCAGTGCCGTATAATTCGGCTATTTGGATAACCCTCACTTCCTTAGCGCCGACCTCGCTTAGCAATCGGGCTACCTGCGGCAATTGATCCGTTGCCCGCCCTTTGTCAAATTGAATTTTCACCTGATCTTTCGCCGGGTTGGGGAATACCTTGTAAATCGGCATTCCTTTCGCGCAGTTATCCACGCAAATGGTGATTCCTTTTTGCACAGAACCGAAGCAGTTGCTGACGGTAATGTCGATGCCGTAACAGTTGTTGACGTAAGAATTGAAATAGGCAGTCCCGCCATTTGCATTGAGGATCGTGTTACCAGGGTCGCTCGACGTCCATATCCCAAACTGCGTCCCCGGCTCGGCCGTGTAGGCGCTCAACAAGACGCCCGCGCCGTTACACATAAAATCCGGCGAACCACCACCGTTGGCCGTTACGAGCAGCGAAGCGGGCTGCGGGGCGCTTCGTTTGACATTGATGGGGTTGCTGTTTGCTGTCGTCATCGCGCATACAGACGATGTCGCCGAAACCATTACGGTCCCATCCGAGACACCGGTAATCTGTGCGGAATTGGTGTTACCAGGAGAATTTGCAGTAATTCCCCCCGTAGATGTCCAGTTGTAGCTTGTTGCATTGCTCGCACTGGCGGTGATTGTTTGGGGGTTGCAAAGCAAAATGTCCGGTGAATTAATCACTGGCTTCGTCGGCAGGGGCCTCGTGATCGTGATGGAAATTTTGGTTCTGAAATTATTACTATCATTCCGTTTCGCCTCCACTTTAATCGTGCCTCCCTGGTTAACGTGCGTGGTGACCGTTACAGATGGTACATTAGAGGTTGCTGGCCCGGTCCAACCGTTGGGATAGAAGAAGTAGTAAGTGACTGGTGCATTCGGATCGGTTGCAACCCCTGGGATGGAGATCGTCTTCTGCGCCGCGCCGCACGCATAGAGAAGCGTGTTGTTATTGCTAAGGGTCGAGCCATTAAAAGTGATCGTCGTTGGGTCGCTGATGTATTTCACCTCAATAGGTTGCGCTTCGTTCACACCGTTTGACCGGATGCTGGTGATGACTTTGGTCTGTTTTGAACCACCCATCGGCGTCCAGGTATAGGTAACCTTCAAACGAAGTGTTTTTGTCGGAACTCCACTGCTATAATTGACGGTGTTGTTCCACCTTGCACTAAAATTTTCCACCGTTTTTGAACTCACGGCAGTCCCGCCCACGATTATCCATTCGTAAGTTACAGCAGCATTTTGCGGTACGCTACTGTTTTGAAGATCGACAACAATCTTTGGAAAGTAGTAGTACTCGTTATGATAGGTGCCTCCGCTCGGTTCCAACCCATAAAAATCAATCCCATCGAAAATAGAGCTCGCCTTTGTCCCCTGAATGTAAACTATCGGGTCAACCAACGCGAATGCACAATGAGATGCGAAAAGCAGGAAGAAGCACGCAATAACTTTGAAAGGTTTCATAATAATAGGTTGTATAATGTTAGAAATTGTAGCCTAAATTGATCGTGTACAATGGTATCGGAACCACCCCGAGTGAAGTGGTTGCACTATATGAGATTCGCCTTTCATTGAAATGGCTGCTAGCTATGTCTTTGGAATAGGTAAGCAGAAAGTGACTCTCGATAGACAGGCTAATGCGATGATTTAAAGCAAGCCTGGCACCTGTGAAGGCACCAAGCCAAACCAAGTCATGCCTTAATTTGAGAACCTGAGTCCCTCTCATGGAAACACCGTTCTCGTCTTCAAAAAGTTGATCATGCAATGTCACCTTACTTAGGCTAAAATGCGTAGCGAGATCGCAGCCGGTAAACAGACTCGTTCGCCCGCTCGTGTACTGCCATTCGTGCCCAAGGGCAAACATGGGTTCCCAAAAAACGTTGTCAACCTTACCGTGTGAGCTATTCACGGTATCGGGAATCGTACTCTGTTGGATGTGATTCACATAGGGGCTTGCAAGAAAACGCCATGCTCTGTTTTTTGGCAGCGTTCCGTAATTCAGCTTCAACAAAAAAGGATATGTGGCCCTTCCGTTCGCATTCTGGACTAGGATTGAATGAACATTGACATTCAACTCCCAACGATGCCTTTTCACATCCTGATCAATATATTCTTTCACTTTCGCTACGGCGGCGACAGGCTGGCCTCTTGCCATTCCACGAGCCAAAATCAGGGCGAAAAACCCACATGTAAGTGCGTGTATAATCTGTTTCATAACTAAGTGTGCTTTTGAATACAAATAAAACTACTCTTTACGACACCCATTCTGGGAAAACCCAGGATCGGACCTGTAAAAAGGAAGGAAATTCAGCGCCGGGCTTTGAGTTTGCTGACGTAGTTCTCCGAAATGCCCAGGTAGGAGGCGATGTACTTCTGCGGGACGCGGCGGAATAGGTCGCCGGAGCGGGTGCGAAATGCTTCGAGCCGCTCCGGGGCGGAGAGTGTGCGGAGTTCGCGGAGCTGCTGCATGTGCGACAGGCAGAAGTGTTCGGCGATCATCCGGCCGATGCTGTTCGTCTCAGGGTAATGCTCGTAAAGACTGTAGAGATCTGTGCGGGAGATGTAGATGACCTCGGATGCTTCCAGGGTTTCGATGCACTCGCGGGCCGGTGTTTGCCGGAGGAAGCTTTCGGCGCTGATAAAGAATTCGTTAGGGGCTGCAAACCATTCCGTAAAGTCGAGTAAGCCGCCGTGACCGTCGTCTATGGCATGAAAACCCCTGACCAGGCCGCTGCCCAGAAACCAGAGTTTATCGCAGCAATCGCCTTCCGATAGCAGCAACTTACCTTTCGGGACGCGGATGATTTTCGTGTATTTCAAAAAACCGGCGAGTACGCATTCGGGCACGGGCAAGACGCTTTTCAGCGAATCGATCACTTCGTGGTACATATGATATAGTGTGTTACAATGTGCTGATGTTACCGCAAGTTGAAAATTTCCAACCACATTTCTATGCTACAAAACAGGCACAAAAAAAGCCCGGAAGAACCGGGCTTTATGACGATTTGTAACAACCGTAATTACGCATTGAAAACCAAATCCATCTTCTCACGGATGGTCAATAAACGTTTGCGGTCGCCGCCTGAAACTTCGGCGGATGCCCAGCCGGAATAGCCGATTTTCTGCAATGCCTTATTCACTTCGGCCCAGTTACAGTCGCCTTCCATGAATTCCACATCGAAGCCTTTCCAGAGGCCCAGGTCGTTTTGTTTTTTAAAGCTGAATTCCTTCAAATCCAGTTTGAGAATGCGCTTGTTCAATGCTTCGATCCACGAAACGGGCCAGCTGTAACGGAGCACGTTGCCCACGTCGAAATACCAGCCTACCATCGGGTGCTTGAACTCGTCGACGTAGCGCGCTGCTTCCAGCGGGCTGAGCAAAAACTGGTTCCAAACGTTCTCGAACGCGATTTTGACGCCTGTTTTTTCACACACAGGTAACAGCTTCCGGATTTCCGCCTGCGAGCGCTCGTACGCTTCCGCGTAGGTGACGTTCGCATTCACGACGCCCGGCACTACGAGAACGGTCGTCCCGCCGTACTGTTTCGTATCGTACAATGCCTTTTCGATGGACTTGACGCATTCTTCGCGCTTTTTTGGGTCCGGGTCCGACAATGGGAGCTTCCAGTGCATGGAGTTGACCGTCCCGGGCAGTTCGAGACCGGTTTTATCGCGGGCGGCCAGCACTTCCTTCATATCCAGCTTGTCGGGCGAGTCGAGTTCGACGCCGTCGTAGCCGAGGTCTTTCAGGAGTTTGAATTTATCCATGATCGACAAATCCTCTTTAACCATACCCCATTTCAAGCTTTTTTTCACCATCGGGCGTGCCGCCGCAGGCATAGCAGTCGCTTCGGTCCCTGCGGCAGCAGCCGGCATGACCGAAGAAGCCACCGCCACGGCAGATGCTGCCATGGCGGTGTTTTTCAGAAAATCTCTTCTTTGCATGAGGTATCAGGAGAATGCAGTGATACCTGGCTTGGCCACCTCTACAACCGGTGGCTTCATGTCGAAACTGTAAGTATCGGGCCCCAGCTTCTCGGTGGAGTTTAATGCCTCATTCCAGGTGACGCGCTTGCCGGTATAGGCTGCCATTCTACCCATGATGGCGGTCAGTGTGCTGTGCGCCATGAACTCGCCGTCGTTGATGAGCTTGCCGCTCCGGATCGACGCAAACAGTTCGTTGTGCTCTGTCTGGTACATATCGTTTTGCGGGCCATCGTATTTCCAGGGATTAGCACCGGTGATTTCGTGTACGTTACGTGCACAGTTCACCATTGCCTGGCCCTTGGTACCTAATGTTTGTACGAGGTAGCTGTTTTCGCAGTTGGCCTGCTGGCGTGAGTGGTGGAAGCCTTTCACGCCGTTGTCGTAATCGTAAACGACCGAGAAGTGGTCGAAAATGTTACCGAACAATGAGTCGGTACGCACCTGGCGACCGCCCGTTCCTACTACCGAAACCGGCAGTTTACCGCCCATTGCCCAGGCCATCATGTCGATGCTGTGCACGGCCTGCTCCACGATGTGGTCACCGGCGAGCCAGGTGTAGTAAGTCCAGTTGCGGAGTACGTATTCCGCGTCCGTCCAGCCGGATACCCGTGGGAACGACCACAATGTACCCGTATCATAAGTATTATAGATTGCCGTGATGTCGCCCACCGCGCCGTCGAGGATACGTGCGAAGCTCGCGCGTTTCGGCTCGTGGTAGCGCCAGCAGAAGCCCGACATCAGGGATACATTCTTTTGTTTGGCCAATTTGGCAGCGTCCAGTACCTTGCGAACGCCGGGGGCGTCAACCGCTACGGGTTTTTCGCAGAAAACGTGCTTGCCGGCATTGATAGCGGCAGTCAGGTGCTCGGGACGGAAATGGGGAGGCGTTGCCAGGAGCACTACATCCACACCTGATTCCAGCACTTTCTTGTAAGCGTCGAAACCAATGAACTTGCGTCCTTCATCCACTTTCACTTTTGGACCGTGCACTTTGGTCAGGTTTTCGAGCGACGCGTCCATTTTGTCTTTGAAAATGTCGCCCATAGCCCACAGCACCACGTTAGGGTCTGCTTTCAAAGCCTGGTTGGCTGCACCGGAACCACGGCCGCCGCAACCGATCAACCCTACTTTCAGGGTATCTGCGTTCACGCCTGCGTAGGCGCGGTTAGGGTTCAGGATCGCGAAGGTTGGCAGCGCGCTGCCCGCCAGTGCTACTCCCGCCATTTTCAAGACATCTCTCCGAGAAGTACTCATTGCAATTAAAGGATTAGGTGATGGAATGACTGTTTTTATCGATTTTTGGATTTCTAATACCAGTGATTCAGGTTCTTAAAGGCATTAAAGATAAACAAAACCGCTATTTTTTCTGCTAATATAAACCAAAATTTCCATTTGCGTGCTCGACCACACACAAAAGTTATTACATGTTAAAGTTACAATTTATATACTTTTATATCTTCTTTCTACGGATTTTTAAATATGGTTCTTGAAAATATACTGCTCATTATCTCGCTGCTTTTTGTCGTATCCATGCTAACGATGCTGAGCGAAAAAGTGGGCATCTCCTACCCGATTTTCCTTGTCATCGCGGGCCTGCTGATCAGTTTTATTCCCGGCATGCCGCATTTCCAGCTCGAACCCGACTGGGTATTCCTGATATTCCTGCCGCCCCTGCTCTACGAAGCCGCCTGGAACACTTCCTGGAAAGAATTCTGGGCCGCGCGCAGGCCGATCGGGTTGCTTTCCATCGGGCTGGTAGTGTTCACGGCAACAGCCGTCGCCTACATTTCCCACGCGATTATCCCCGGCTTCACATTAGCGATGGGCTTTGTCCTGGGCGGCATTATCTCCCCGCCCGACGCCGTTGCGGCGACCTCCGTACTGCATGGGATCAAAGTCCCGAAACGTGTGGTAACCATCCTCGAAGGCGAGAGCCTGGTAAACGACGCTTCGTCGCTGATCGTATTCCGCGTGGCACTGGCGACCATCGAAACGGGCAATTTTGTTTTGTGGAAGGCCGGTGTCGATTTTCTGATGGTGGCTGTCATGGGGGTCATTATCGGCCTTGCGATTGCCCATGTACTGTATGTTGTGCACCGCTTTTTCCCGACCACGCCAAGCATCGACACTGCGCTGACATTCATTTCGCCCTATTTGATGTACATTACCGCCGAGCATTTCCACTATTCGGGCGTGCTGGCGGTCGTGAGCGGCGGGCTGTTCCTGAGCTTCCGGGCGCACGAGCTCTTTACCTATCAGTCGCGGATGCAGACGAATTACGTTTGGCAAACGGTCGTTTTCCTGCTCAACGGCATTGTTTTCATCCTCATCGGCCTCCAACTGCCCGAAGTGATCACCGGCCTGAACGACTACACCGTGGCAGAGCTGATCTCCTATGCGGTCATTATCAGCCTCGTCACAATCCTTATCCGCATTATCTGGGTTTACCCTGCTACCTACATTCCCAGGATGTTCGCTTCGGTGCGACGGAAGGAGCCGCAGCAGCCGAAATGGCAGCCCGTATTCATCGTCGCCTGGGCCGGTATGCGCGGCGTGGTGTCGCTGGCATCGGCATTGGCCATTCCGCTGCTGGTCAACGGCAGCCCATTCCCGCACCGCGACCTGTTCCTCTTCATCACATTCGTCGTGATACTCTTTACGCTCGTTTTCCAGGGATTAAGCCTTCCATATTTGATCAAATGGCTGAAAATAGAAGACGACGGCAACAATGCCGACCAAGAGAATGCGCTGATCAACTCCCGCCTCGCGACCGTGAGCCTGGACTACATGAAATCCAACTACGACGGCGAAATACAGGATTTCGAACCATTCCGGCTATTAAAAGACCGCTATGAGAAAATCATCGAAATGGCCGACTACAAACTGCTGCATTCGGAAGATAATGCGTCGATCGGCTATGTGCGGAAATACCGCGCGATGCTGCTGGAGATTATTGAAGTAAAAAGAGAGGAGATTGTTAAGCTAAGGCAGGAAAGAGCCTGCTCCGACGCATTGATCCGTGCCAAAGAACATGAGCTGGACCTGGAAGAAGCAAGGCTCCGAAGATCACCATAACCGGGAATGCATTCACCGAATGCCTCAATCCCATTCAACTTCCACCACATAATCACGGAGGTCGATGGTGGTAAATTTCTCGTTATTCTGGCGTTTGAGCGACACTTTGCCGTTCTGCACTTTTGCCACCTGCTGCGCGATCACGTCCTTTTCGTTTTTCTTGCGGTAGATCGCCACCATCGAATCCTGGCTCGTCACATCCACTTCGCAGGTGCGGCCTTTGGCGGTAATGAGTTTGGAATTGTTGGGCAAATAAGGCGCCTTCGCGAGCGCCAGCGCACGGGACGCCTGCGGTACGCCGTAGCCTACAAAATTGTTTCCGTAAGGATACAAGTGCGATGATTTCTCAATGAGCGAGATCAGCTCTTTGTTCGAAAGCTGGGGATTCGCTTGGAGCAGGCATGCCGCGAAACCGGTGATCACCGGTGCCGAAAGCGACGTTCCGTATAGTGAGAAGCAGGAAACATTCGGCTTCACGTAAGACAGAAACTCCGGCCCTACGCTGCTGTAACCAATGCGGTTCCAAAGCTTGCCGTTGGTAGCGCCTACCGAAAGTACGCCCTTCGCGTCAGCCGGTGCCGACACGATGCCCCAGCTCTTGTCGTCCCCCTCGTTGCCTGCGGAAACGATGATCATAATGCCTTTTTTATCGGAAGCGATCTGTGCCGCCTTCGAAATAGCGCTCGTTTTACCGTCCATTTGCGACGGGGTGTAATTTTCTTTTGGATCGGAGAAACCTTTGGCATAACCCAGCGAAGTATTGATCAGACGCACGCCCAGACTGTCCATCCACTCCATCGCCGCAATCCAGTTATCTTCCTCGCCCCGGTACTCGCGCATCGAATAGTCGGTGCGGGCGAGGTAAAACTTGGCATTGGTAGCCATGCCATACTGCATCTGGTCCTGGTAATCGATACCCGAAATAGCGGCAAGCACTTCGGTGCCGTGCATATCGGAGAATGACTCGGCGGTGCTGAACAGCAGGTCGCCGGCGCGGCCGGGCTTCACATAATCGCGGATACCGAGTATTCTTTTATTGGTAAAAACCTGTGAAAGCGAGAGCGAAGAATCCGCCCCGTAGAAACCGGCGTCGATCACGCCGATAGTAACGTCCTTCGCGGTGATATTTTCTTTCAAAAATGCATTAGCCTGTACCTGCGACATCACCGGCGCCATTTGCGCTTTTTCGATCGGCTGTGTTTTGGCTACATAAAAACCGGGATCGATCATCACGACGTCCGCCACGAAATCCAGCCCGCGCACTTTCATCGCCTGCTCGCTCGTGAGGTTCGCGGAGACGGCATTCAGCCATTTGGAACGATTGATGATTTTAACGGATTGCCCCTGCAATGCCGATTCATATGCTTTGTTGACGGGCAAATCGGTTTCATCGGAAATTGCCAGACCCAGTTTCTGACGGTTTTCGAGCGTCAGCGGGGATACGGCCGGACCGGCTGTCAGATCTTTGTTTTTCAGATAAATCCAATATTTCGGGCTTGCTGACAACACCATCGGCACCAACGCAAACGCAAGCAAAAGCAACCTTCTCATCAAGGATATTAGTTAGGTATTTGTAATCAATTTGGTATAATGAAACTATTAATCCTGCATTTCCGCCGCCATTTACGCATTTTGCATCACTGCGGAAGTTTAGAATTTTTGAACAAGATAAACGTAATTTTACAAATTAAATTACCTGATCCGAAAAAATACAGACATGCGATATTCCCCCATCGACCAAAAGCTTTTTATTGAAAACAGACGCCGTTTAACGACCCTACTGAAACCGAAATCGCTGGTGATTCTTAATGCCAACGACATTATGCCGACCAATGCGGACGGCACGATGGGCTTCAAGCAAAACAGCGACCTGTTTTACCTCACGGGCGTCGATCAGGAGGAAACGGTGCTGCTTATTTTCCCCGATCATCCCGATCCCAGGTTCCGGGAGGTGCTTTTCCTCCGCGAAACCAATGAGCTGATCGCCGTTTGGGAAGGTGAAAAACTGAGCAAGGAACAAGCCCGTGCCCTCACCGGCATTCAGAGCATTTACTGGACGCACCAGTTCGAAACGGTGTTCGGCAACATCGTTTTCGAGGCGGAAAATGTGTATCTCAATACGAATGAACACACCCGCAACGACTCGCAGGTGCAATCGCGCGACGCACGGTATATTCAGGATTTCAAGAACCGCTACCCGATCCATACCCTCGTGCGCCTGGCTCCGCTCATGCACCAGCTGCGCGCCGTGAAGCAACCGGAGGAAATTGCACTGCTGCAAAGAGCCTGCGACATTACCAAACTCGGCTTCGAACGCGTGCTGAAATTCGTCAAACCAGGCGTACACGAATTCGAGATCGAAGCCGAGCTGCTCCACGAGTTCGTCCGCAACCGTTCGAAAGGCTTTTCCTACCAGCCGATCATTGCCTCCGGCGCGAATGCCTGCGTGCTGCATTACATTCAGAACGACCAGGTTTGCAAGGACGGCGACATCATCCTGCTCGACGTGGCCGCCGAATACGCCAACTATGGCGCCGACCTCACCCGAAGCATTCCCGTGAACGGCCGCTTCACCAAGCGCCAGCGCGAGGTATATGACGCCGTACTCCGCGTTTTCAAAGCGGCAAAAGGCCTGCTCGTACCCGGCAACATCTGGGACGAATACCATCAGGAAATCGGCCGGATCATGGAAAGCGAGCTCATTGGCCTGGGCCTGATCACAAAAGAAGATATTGAAAAGCAGGACCCCGACTGGCCCGCCTACAAAAAATACTTTCCCCACGGCACCTCCCATTTCCTCGGCCTGGACATCCACGACGTCGGCAACAAATACCGCCGCTTCGAACCCGGCATGGTCTTCACCTGCGAGCCGGGGATTTACATCCGTGAAGAAGGCCTGGGTATTCGTCTGGAGAACGATATCCTGATCACGGAGAATGGAAATACAGACCTGATGGCCGGTATTCCGCTGGAAGCGGAGGCGATCGAGGAGTGGATGAATGGTAAGTGATTCTTTGTAAATTTGTTGGGTAGTATTATTATCCAACAAATTATACACACTTAAAATATGGCTAAACAACTCTCCGCGCAAGAAGCAGTAACTGAGGCGAAACGCTACCTGAACAACGCAAAGGAAATCCTGCGCGACAAAGGCGCTAAGGAAGATGGCTTTTATCAGGACTCCAAGTACGTGAAAATGGCCGGGCATACCGCTTATTCCGGCGTGCTTTTTGCGCTGGACCACTATTTCGGCAAGAAAACGAAGGGCCGGAAGGATGTGGACTGGTACAAGTCGAATCTGGCGCAGCAGGATCGGAAAATGCTGCAAACGTTCGTATCCGTTTATGAACTACTGCACCTCGTGATGGCCTATGACGGAGTAGGAGATGCCGACGTCGTAAAGGTCGGATTTCAACGGGCTGAGATCATCATAGACTGGGTGGAGTTGCGCTCTGCCGCCTGAGTCATTTGCTTACCCCCACCCACAAAGCCGGGAGATTCAGCCTCTGCCCGGCTTTATGATGAATACAAACCACATTGAATGGAACTGCTTCCCGAAGATATTTTCAAACTCCTCGTTTCCTTCACCCTCGGTGCGATTATCGGTGCGGAGCGCGAATACCGGAGCAAATCGGCCGGGCTACGGACGCTGATACTGATTGCGATGGGGTCGACCCTGTTTACGATCCTTTCTATTAAGATCAGTTCCGATGCGGGGCGTATCGCGGCGAATATCGTGACGGGGATCGGTTTCATCGGCGCGGGGATCATTTTTCGGGAGAATAACCGGGTCGTAGGGATTACCACCGCGGCGATCGTATGGGTGACTGCGGCCGTGGGAATGGGTATCGGGGCCGGGTTCTACGAGGTGACGATCATGTGCTTCGTCATTTCCGGCATGACGCTCGTGGTGCTCGCGCCCGTCCAGAAGTTTATCCGCCGCAAAAGCCAGATTCGCAATTACCGGATCATGTGCGTGTACCAGAAGCGCACCTTGAAAACCTACGAAAATCTGTTCAAAGACTTCGACCTGAAAATCCTCCGTGGCGAGCAAAGCCGTATCGGTACGCACATTACCGGTAACTGGACCTTGCAGGGCTCGGAAAAAATGCACGAAAAACTGACCCATCACCTGCTTAACGATACCGATATCCTCGAACTTGACTTTTAACCATCAGTTACAAATGATATTAGTTTTTCATTAAAACTGACATCAATCATGCGGCTTCGGGAGCCAAAAAGCCGCTTTTCAACGTTATAAATGGCCGGCCGGAAACTTTATACCGCTAAACAGGCATTATACCAATAACCCAGCGTTCAGAAAGATTTGTGTGGTGATGCACCGCGTGAATAGGAGCACAGACAACCGTTATGTCCGACATCATTAAACAGAAAATTTGGGAGATCATCGCATCGCACACATCCCCGGCCGAGGTCGAATGGTTGCAGCAAAAAAGCGTATCCACGCCGGGCGTATCCACGCCGGGCGTATCCACGCCGGGCGTATCCACGCCGGGCGCATCCACGCGCGGATCTTCCGCCCCCATTGAACTCATGACCGCCTTCGTGGCAGCCCCCAGGTTCTTATCCAAAAAAATCATCAATACCTCCGAAGCCGAACAGGCTGCATTGAACCTCGAAATCCCCGGATTTTCGGTGAATGGATGGTCGCTCGTGCGCCTGAGCCGCGTGTGGCTGCTCACCCAGCTTGACCCTTCGGATAAGGAAGATTATACTAAAAGCATTGAAACGCTGTTCGATACGGCAGAAATGAATGAGCTGGTGGCACTGTATTCGGCATTACCGCTCCTGTCCTACCCCGATCAATGGCTTTTCCGCGCGACGGACGCCGTGCGGTCGAATATGGGTTTCGTGTTCGACGCCATTGCATTGCATAACCCGTTCCCTGAGCAATATTTCAGCGAGCTCGCCTGGAACCAGCTGGTGCTCAAAACGATATTCAACGATAAACCCATCCATTTCATCGAAGGGCTGGAAAACCGTATGAATGAAAAACTTGCCGTAACGCTCTCCGACTTCGCGCACGAGCGCTGGGCGGCCGGGCGCAGCGTACCGGCGCAGGTGTGGCGCCTCACAGGCAAGTACCTGAACCCCGCATTGCTCGCCGATATGCAGCATCTGTTTGATTCGGAAAAAGAGGAAGACCGCCAGGCAGCCGCATTGGCCTGTGGCGAAGCGACACTCCCCGCCGCCAACTACCTGTTGGCGAAATACACCGATCTGGAAAAATCCGTAAAATCCGGCGCATTGACCTGGGCCGACCTCGAACACTGATATTATGTGCCTTAACCATAACGAATTAGCCCAAAACCCTTCGCATTTCGAAGACAGCGAAGAGGCTACCCAGGCGCCCGCTCACCGCGACATTGCCTGGAACGACTATAAAGACCTGATCAAGGGAATGCGTTTTTTCGACCCGCATATCCACATGGTTTCCCGCACGACGGACGATTACCAGGCCATGAACCAGGCCGGCATCGTGGCACTCATCGAGCCCGCGTTCTGGGTAGGCCAGCCGCGGACGGGGTTATCGACATTCAAGGATTATTACAGCAGCCTGGTAGGGTGGGAACGCTTCCGTTCCTCGCAGTTTGGCATCAAACACTACTGCACCATGGGCCTGAATTCGCGCGAGGCCAACAACGAGCCGCTCGCCGAGCAGGTGATGGAGATTTTACCGTTATATATTTATAAAGAAGGCGTGGTAGGCGTCGGCGAGATCGGCTTTGACGACCAGACGCCCGCCGAGGAAAAGTATTACCGCCTGCAACTCGAACTCGCCAAAGAGGCGAAGTTGCCCGTGCAGATCCACACCCCGCACCGCGATAAAAAGAAAGGTACCGAGCGCAGTATGGCGATTGCATTGGAGCATGGCATCGACCCGTCGTGGGTGATTGTGGACCATAACAATGAAGAAACCGTGAAAAGCGTGCTCGACCAGGGTTTCTGGGCGGCATTCACCATCTATCCCTTCACCAAAATGGGCAATGAGAGAATGGTGAAAGTGGTGGAACAATACGGCCCCGAGCGCATCATGATCAACTCCGCCGCCGACTGGGGTATTTCCGATCCGCTCGCGATCCCTAAAACGGCTGCATTGATGAAAATGCGGGGCATTTCGGACGAAACCATCCGCCTCGTGACTTACCAGAATGCGATCGACGCATTCGGTAAGAGCGGACAGATCGACGTGACCGATTTCGAATCCGGTTATGCGGTCGATCAGACGGAGAAATTTCATGGTAACAGCATTCTCAGAGGCGGCCAGCAGCCTGCACCGGTGAAAGACTTTTTAGTGATCAATTAAAGTGAGCGCTCTCAAACCCTATTTGCAGCTGACGCGCCCGGCCAACCTCGTTACCGCCATTGCGGACATTCTGGCCGGTATGGCCATCGCGCAGTTTACCTTCTCGGATTTTTCACCCGCATTGCTCGTACTTTCTACGCTAGGCCTTTACGGCGGCGGTGTGGTGATGAACGACGTTTTCGATGCCAGACTCGACGCCGTCGAGCGACCAGAGCGGCCTATTCCCAGCGGTAAAGTGCCACTCGCGCAAGCGGCCACGATGGGCATTTCGCTTCTGTTACTAGGCATTATCGCAGCCGGTGCATTCAACCTGCAGAGCGGCATGATCGCCATCGTGGTGGCGATGCTGACCGTTTTATACAACCGTTTTGCCAAACACCATGTATTCTTCGGCCCGCTCGTGATGGGCATGTGCCGGGGCGGTAACCTCATCCTCGGGATGAGCGTATTGCCCGAATCGTTCCAGCAATGGGCATTCATCGCCATTTTCCCGATCATGTACATCGGCGCGATCACGCTCATCAGCCAGGACGAGGTGCATGGCGGGAAGAAACGTACCTTATATATAGCCGCATTCCTTTACCTGGCCGTGCTTGCGGCGCAGCTCACGATCGCGCAGGGAAAGGGTAATCTGCTGTTTACCATCCCATTTGTAATGCTGCATGCCTGGTTTATTTTCCGGCCGCTGTGGAATGCGGTGCAGAACCCGATCGGTCCGCTGATCGGCAAGGCGGTGAAAGCGGGCGTGATCTCGCTGATCGTCATGAATGCTTCCTGGTGCGCGGCATTCGGGCTGCTCCCTATCGCCCTTGCGGTGCTGGCATTGCTGCCGCTTTCGATGTATCTGGCGAAGGCGTTTGCCGTTACTTAACAGAAGAATGGAGGAGGGAAGAAAGGGAGGATCGCCCGTGGTTTCGGTCTAATAATTAAATTGGACGATGACGGGACGGGGAAAACCTGTTAATTTTAGTCTTTATATCAATGATTTTGAGCTTCATATTCAATACCCACTTTTGCTAGTGTAATGCAGAATTCAATGCAAACTATAAAACAACGTTTCCAGGTGGAATACAACTATGCTGTATTTTTCACCCAAAACCTCTTTGACACCCAGAACCCGTTACTGAAAGATTTTTTTCAAGAATATACCGAACAGGGCTTTCAACGCAAAGCGCTGGTGATCGTGGACGAGGGATTTGAACAGACACAGCCGGATTTGAAAAACAATATCCGCGCCTATTTCGCACAAAATGTAGCGCACATCCAGCTCTCGCCGGAAATCATCACGGTACCGGGCGGTGAGGCTTGCAAAAATGATCCGTCGCAATTTGATAAGCTCGTAGAAGCCGTCGATGTGTTCGGTATC
Source organism: Dyadobacter beijingensis DSM 21582 (assembly GCF_000382205.1). GTDB lineage: Bacteria > Bacteroidota > Bacteroidia > Cytophagales > Spirosomataceae > Dyadobacter > Dyadobacter beijingensis. The sequence continues at coordinate 490,692 of NZ_KB907786.1, read as the reverse complement.
GACCGCCATTCTTTTGTTATAGGGATCGGTGGCGGCGCCGTGCTCGACCTTGTGGGTTACGCCGCAGCCGTTTCACACCGCGGTATCAAGCTGATCCGCATTCCGACGACCGTTTTGGCACAAAACGATTCGGGCGTTGGGGTGAAAAACAGCATCAATTTTCACGGTAAAAAGAACTTCCTAGGCACATTCGCACCGCCGGTGGCTGTTTTCAACGACCTTACCTTCCTGCGCACACTCGACGACCGCGACTGGCGCGGCGGCCTGGCCGAAGCCGTAAAAGTGGCACTGATCAAAGACCAGGCATTTTTCGAATGGATTGAAGAACACGCGACGGCATTGGCAGCCCGCGACGAGGAGGCGATGGCCTACCTCATCCACCGCTGCGCCGAAATGCATACCGACCACATTGCCGGCGGCGATCCGTTTGAATTCGGTTCTTCCCGACCTTTGGATTTCGGTCACTGGGCAGCGCATAAGCTCGAATTCCTGACGAATTTCGAAGTGCGTCACGGCGAAGCGGTAGCGATCGGCATCGCGCTCGACTGCGTGTATGCCCATAAAACAGGCATGCTGGCGGAAAGCGACCTCCACCGCATTATAGATGTGTTGACGAAAGTCGGTTTTGAATTATACCATGCCAAACTGGCTGAAAACGACAAAATCAACCTCCGCAACGGCTTGCAGGAATTCCGCGAGCATTTGGGCGGCCGGTTGACGATCATGCTGCTGGAAAAGATTGGAAAAGGAGTGGAAGTGCATGAACTGGATGCCGACATCATCGCCCAGTCGGTGGATTACCTCGAAAGTTCAAAAATTATCCCTGCATGATTACGCCTTACGGACACCTTACCTATTGCAGCAATATCCATCCCGGTGAAAAATGGGAAGACCATTTCCGGTCGCTGCGCGAAAGTATTCCTTACATCCGCGAGCAACTGGCTCCCGGAAAGCCATTCGGGCTTGGCTTGCGCGTCGCTAACGAAGCATCGATCGAGCTGAGCAAGCCGGAGGTTTTGGATGAATTCAAAACCTGGCTGGCCGGACACGGCATTTACGTATTTGTGATCAACGGCTTTCCTTACGGCGGTTTTCACAACACCCGCGTGAAGGACGACGTGCATACGCCCGACTGGACGACGCAGGACCGCCTCGATTACACGAAACGTCTTTTCAATATCCTCGCTGCATTGCTGCCCGCCGATATGCACGGTGGTGTTTCCACACCGCCATTGTCGTACAGATTGTGGTGGAAAACCGAAGCCGACAAGCAGCACGCTACCGAAAGAGCAACCGGTCATATTCTCGAACTCCTCGATGAACTGATCCGCATTGAAAAGGAAACGGGCAAATTCCTGCATTTGGACATCGAGCCCGAACCGGACGGCATTCTCGACAACACCGGGGATTTTGTAACCTGGTACACCAACGTTTTGCTGCCCAAAGGCACTATTTATTTAGTGGAAAAATACGGGATCGACGGAGATGCGGCGCAGGCGCTGATACTGAAACACATTCAGCTATGCTACGACATTTGCCATGCAGCTGTTGGTTTCGAGAAACCGGAAGACATACTCGATTCGTTGAACGAATATGGCATTCAGGTCGGCCGCATTCAGGTGAGTTCGGCTTTGAAAGTGAATTATACCAGTGAGAAAGAGGTAAAACGCAAGGCCATCGAAACGTTTGACGAGCCCGTGTACCTCCACCAGGTAGTGGCCCGCCACGACGACGGCCATTTTACGCACTACCCCGATTTGAAAGAAGCCTTGACCGACTGGGACGAAACCCACGAAGAATGGCGCGTGCATTTCCACGTTCCGCTGTTTGTGAACACCTACGGCGTGCTCGATTCCACTCAAGGTGATATTGTGCAAACATTGGCATTGCAAAAAGAGGCACCGTTTTCCGCTTACTTGGAAGTGGAAACCTACACCTGGGGCGTACTGCCCGAAGATATGCAGAAACCCATCGGCGAATCCATCGTCCGCGAACTGGAATGGGTGAAGAAAGTACTGAATTATGAATAAGACCGTAGTTATCGATATTGTAGGACTGAGCGCCAACCTGATCGGCGAGCATACGCCGTTTCTGGACGCTTATGTCAAAAAGCGGCACTTGACGCCCATTAAACCGGTGCTGCCGGCCGTTACGACCTCTTCCCAAAGTACTTATGTGACGGGAAAATGGCCTGCGGAGAACGGGATCGTCGGCAATGGCTGGTACGACCGGGATGATTCCGAAGTAAAGTTCTGGAAGCAATCGAACAAGCTCGTGCAGGGCGATAAGATTTGGGATAATGCACGTAAAGCAGACCCGGATTTTACCGTTTCGAAGATGTTCTGGTGGTATAATATGTACTCTACCGCCGACTGGTCGGTGACGCCGCGCCCGCAATACCATGCCGACGGCGTGAAAGCGCCCGATTGCTACACCTACCCGCCCGAGCTGCGTGACGAACTGCAAGCTGAGTTAGGCCAATTCCCGCTGTTTAACTTTTGGGGGCCAAACGCAAATATCAAATCGACCCGCTGGATCGCCGATGCGTCCATGTCTGTCGAAAAACGGCATGACCCCACGCTTACGCTCATCTACCTGCCGCATTTGGACTATTGCTTGCAGAAATTCGGGCCGGATTTTTCCAAGATCAGCAAGGAGCTGAATGAAATCGATGAAGTCGTGAAAGACCTCATTCAGTTTTATGAAGCGCGCAATGCGAAAATCATCCTGCTGTCGGAATACGGTATCAATGCCGTCAGCAACCCGATCCATATCAACCGCATTCTTCGTAACGAGGGCCTGATTTCCGTGCGCGTGGAGCGCTGGTACGAGCTGCTGGATGCGGGCGTTTCCAAAGCATTCGCCGTTTCCGATCACCAGATCGCCCACGTTTATTTAAATGACCCTTCCGTGAAAGAGCGGGTGATGCAGGTTTTGAAAAAAACACCGGGCATCGACCTGGTGCTCGATAAAGAATCGCAGAAAGAATACCATATCGATCACGAACGCTCGGGAGATATTGTGGTGGTGGCGAAACCGGATAGCTGGTTTACCTACTACTACTGGCTCGACGACGCCAAAGCGCCGGATTACGCGCATCTGGTAGACATTCACCGCAAGCCGGGCTATGATCCCGTGGAGATGTTTATGGACCCGAAAAATCCATTGATCAAACTACGTGCAGGTTATAAACTGGCACGTAAGCTGCTTGGATTCAGATATTTGATGGACGTCATTCCACTGGATGCCACACTCGTCAAAGGCTCGCACGGGGGTATTAACATTCCCAAAGAATATTACCCGGTCATCATCACCGACGAAGCCGCCGGAAAACCCGAGCTGGAAGCGGTAGATGTATACGACGTGATCTGGAAACACCTGATTTAAAATCATTTCCAAAATTAAATTGGCTTTCGTGACGTTGTCTTAGAAACTTACTACTACGACCTCATGAAAGCTATCATTCGCCTGACGCTCGTCCCTATCGCGATCGCCATTGCCGTTTTGGCCTGCAAATCCGACGATCCGCAAACACCGGAAGATCCCGAGCTCCCGGAAAATACCATCGATTCCAAAGACGTTTTCCCCGCACTGACATTCAGCCAGCCGGTAGACCTCGTACAGGCGCCCGGCGATAGCAGCCATTTCTTCGTCGTGGAGCAGGGCGGCGCGATTAAGGTGTTTTCCAATGCGGCGAATGTCTCCACAAGCGCCACTTTCCTCGACATTAAAAGCAAAGTACGCGCCGGCGGCGAGCGAGGCTTGCTGGGCGTCGCATTTCACCCCGATTTCAAAACCAATGGCTATTTCTTTGTCAACTACACCGCCGGAACACCGCTGAAAAGTGTCATAGCACGGTACAAAGCCACGAGCGCAACACAAGCAGATGCGAGCAGCGAAGCGGTTTTACTGACATTCAACCAGCCTTACGATAACCACAACGGCGGTTCGATGCAGTTCGGGAAAGATGGTTTGCTGTACATCGCCACCGGTGACGGCGGCAGCGGCGGAGATCCGCAGAACAATGCACAAAACCTGAAAAGCCATTTGGGCAAAATCCTGCGCGTGGACGTGAATGGAACGACGAAAGGGAATTACAGCATTCCGGCCGATAACCCCTACGCCACCGGCACCACGGGAAATTTACCCGAAATATATGCGTATGGCCTTCGTAATCCGTGGCGGATCAGCTTCGATACGGGCAGCGACAAGCTCTTTGCGGGCGATGTGGGCCAGAACGAGCGGGAAGAGATCGATATTATCGTCAAAGGCGGCAACTATGGCTGGCGGCTGAAAGAGGGCATCGATTGCTACAACCCTTCCTCGAACTGCAATGCCGACGGCCTGATCGACCCTGTGCACGACTATAACCAGGACAATGGCGACCGCTCCATTACCGGCGGCTATGTGTACCGCGGCACGGCATTGCCCGAGCTGGCCGGCAAGTACATTTACGGCGATTACATCAGCGGCCGCATCTGGGCGCTCGAACTAGACGGCAACACCCGCAAAAGCAACACACTGATCATGGAAGGCAAAGGCGCAATCTCATCTTTCGGCCAGGATATCAAGGGGGAAATCTACTATCTGAACTACGGCGAGGGCAAAGTGATGAAGGTGGTTAACGGAAATTTAAATTGAAAAATTAACGGGTCGTCCTATCTTTGCCGGAAATTTAAACCTATTAAAATGTCCAAGGTTCTTATCATTGGCGCAGGCGGTGTCGGTAGTGTTGTGGCACACAAATGCGCATTGAACAGCAATGTTTTCACCGAGATCATGCTCGCCAGCCGTACTAAGGCGAAATGTGATAAAATAGCAGCCGAAATCAAGGAAATGCACGGCGTGGAGATCCAGACTGCACAGGTAGACGCCGATATCGTGGCCGAAACCGTGCTGCTCATCAAACGTTTCCAACCCAAAGTGCTCATCAACGTGGCATTGCCTTACCAGGACCTGACGATCATGGATGCCTGCCTCGAAACCGGCGTGCATTACCTCGATACCGCCAATTACGAACCAAAAGACGTTGCGAAATTTGAATATAGCTGGCAATGGGCTTACCAGGAGCGCTTCAAGGAGGCAGGACTGATGGCCGTCCTCGGCTGCGGCTTCGACCCCGGCGCTACCCAGGTGTTTACTGCATTCGCCGCGAAGCACCAGTTCGACGAAATGCATTATCTGGACATTATCGACTGTAACGCAGGCGACCACGGAAAGGCATTCGCGACGAACTTTAACCCTGAGATCAACATCCGCGAGATCACCCAGCCGGGCCGCTATTGGGAAAACGGAGAATGGGTCGAAATCCCCGCGATGTCTATCCATAAACCGATCGATTACCCGGGCATCGGCCCCAAAGAGAGCTACGTGCTATACCACGAAGAACTCGAATCATTGGTTAAGAACTTCCCTACCCTGAAACGCGCACGTTTCTGGATGACGTTCGGCCAGGCTTACATCACCCACCTGAATGTGCTGGAAAATGTAGGTATGACGAGCATCAAGCCGATCAAATTCAACGGCATCGACATCGTGCCATTGGAATTCCTGAAAGCGGTATTGCCTGCTCCCGATACTTTGGGCGAGAACTATTCCGGACAGACTTCCATCGGCTGCCAGATCAAAGGAATCAAAGACGGCGAGGAGAAAACTTACTACGTGTGGAACAACTGCGACCACGCCGAATGCTACCGCGAGGTACGCGCGCAGGCAGTGAGCTACACCACCGGCGTTCCCGCGATGATCGGCGCCATGCTGATGCTGACCAATGACGAATGGATGAAGCCGGGCGTTTACAATGTAGAAGAGCTGAATCCCGATCCGTTCATGGAGCTGCTGAACGTTCACGGTTTGCCGTGGCACGAAGCGGTGAACATCGAGCTTCCCCACGAATATTAATACATGAAAAAGGCGGTTTTAAAACCGCCTTTTTCATTATCCTTCCATCGTAATGACCGCCCGGGTGCAGACACCCCCTATCGGCGGGTTGAATTTCGAGACTTTCACAGTCACCTTCTCGACCGTCGGGTAATGCTCCCGGATTTTCTCGATGACATTAAAACCAATGTGTTCCAATAATTTGGCCGGCTCCTTCATGACCTTGGCCGTGAGCTGGTAAATGGTTTCGTAATTGACGGTCTCGCTCAGCTTATCGTGCTGGGCGGCACGGAAAAAGTCCGTGGTAATGGTAATATCCAGGGCGTATTTGTTGCCGATGCGCTGCTCTTCGGGGTAGTAGCCGTGGTATGCAAAAAATTCGAGTCCTTCGAGACTGATCGTTCCCAATGGTGGTGATTAGATTTGGTCAAAAAATGAACCGCCGCCTGATTTTTTCGGCTGGCTGTTTTCTCTCGGCCGGTTGATACCTCCCGAAGAATCCCTGGCCTTCTCCGCCACCTTGTGCATTTCCGCGAGCACCTCTTCGGCTTCCTCGGCGGCTGTTTTCAGGGTTTGCCGGGGTCTGTTGTAAGCTACCGGCTCTTCGCGCACAGGTTCCGGCTCGGGTACTGGTGCCGGCTCTGGTTCGGGAACGGCCGTCGCAAATGGCGCCACTTCCTGGATTTCCTCTTCCGGCTCTTCCCCCGGCAATTCGGGATCGACTTCGAAAACGGGTTCCGGTTCAGGTTCCTGCTCCGGTTCCGGCTCGGCTACTTCGAACACCACTTCCGGCTTGTCGTCCTGCAAAACCACCTCGGCGGTCGGTTCCGCAGGTTCCTCTTCCACCTCGATTTTGACCGGCTGCTGGAAAGTGATTTTCTTCGGAATTTCTATTTCCGCGATATGCTTTTTAATGTCCTCCATCTTGTTGAGGACCGATTCCTTGTCGTATTTCTGTTCGAAGCGCTCCACCGTTTCCAATGCGCTGTTCGCGAGCGAGCTCAGCTGCACGATAAGATTGTCGCGGAAGTTTTCGATGGCCCGGAAATCGCGTTCCTGCACCTTCACTTCCTGGGCAAAATCCTCTTTGAATTTGGAAAGCCGGTCTTCGGTTTGCTTAATGATCTGGCTCGTACGCTGCTCGGCTTCCGCCACGAGGTCGTTGGCAGCAACGCGCGACTCTTCGATCCTTTTTTCCGCGTTTTCGTTCGCTTCTTTCTCGATTAACTTACTGGTATCTTCTGCGGCTTTTAAGGTTCTGAATAAGGTTGATTCGATATCTTTCAACTTCGCCAATTCCTTTTCCGCGTATTCCAGCTGCATCTTCAGCAAGTTGTTTTCGCTTGAATACCGCTCCCATTCCTGAGACAACGAATTCAGGAAAGCATCTACTTCGTCCGGGTCATAACCTCTGAAAATCTTTTCAAAAGTGTGCTTGCGTATCTCAATAGCGGATATTTTCATGATGCATTCTATGCTTTGATGCCTGGTAAAAAACGGTCGTGTAAGTTAAAGATATAAGATTCATTTTTCAAAGTATTTACCAACATTACCATATTATAAGTATTGGCTCATACTACCTCCCAAACCGAGATCATCCGGTCGTCGCTGCAAGAAATCAATTGATTCTCAAAGCCCGTCCAGAGCAGCTTGTTGACCGACGTTCCATGCCCCGCATGACGCGACCGGTCGATGATTTTTTTCAGCTTAAATGTGGCCGCATCCCATAATTTGATGGATTTGTCCATGCTGCAAGTAGCGAAGAGGGAGCGATCGGGACTGAATGTAATGTCGTTGATCGCGTACATGTGCGCGGGGATGTCGGAGACGATGCCGTATGCATCATTGACGTCCCAGATTTTCAGGTGCGCGTCCCGGCCGGTGGTGAACAGGTATTTACCGTCCGGTGAATACTTAACGGAAAAGACGGAGTTTGTATGCGCCTGGATCGTCTTTTTTAATTTAAATCCATCCAGATCAAAGATATGGACGTTGCAATCGCTGTCGCCGGTCGCAAATTCGTTCGTCCCGACATTCACGGCGATGCTCCGGATACTTTTGCCGGCGATCTTGATATGCTTCTGCACGGAAAAGCTTGGAATGTCCAAGATCACCACCACGCCGTCGCCCAAAGCGATCAATGCCTTGTCGCCTGCGAAACGGATATCGAAAATGTTGGTACTCGTAATCTTGGAGGTTTTTTCAATCACATTGTCCTGCGTATGCAATAGCTGGATGCCCTCGAAATTCTGGCCGATCCAGAGCGTATCGCTGCTTTCGTGCAATGCGAGCGCGTATACGGAAGTGCCCGCGCGGGCGACGAGTTTTCCGAGATCCGGTTTTTGCAGGTCCCACTGAATGACAAAGCCGTCGGCGCCGGCAGAGTAAAAGCCGTGCCCGGTTTGGTCAGAAATAATTGTATAAACACTGTCCCTATGACCGGAAAAAGTATCTACTTTGCGAATATTCATCTGTTCAATTTTGTAGCAAACACCAATTAACATGCCCCTCGTTCATTCCGAAAAGATAGAAGACAGCAGCACATTACTGCTCTGGAAGCTGACGGAATCCGAAGAGCAGCTCCAAAGTGCTCTGGGTAATGGATTTAACCAGGAGGAGCTGGACAGAATATCCCATCCGCAAAAAAAACGCGAATGGCTGGCCAGCCGGATGCTCATCAAAACGCTCGCCGAGCAATTCGGCATTAACTACGTGGGCATTCACAAGGACGAGCACGGCAAGGCATTCCTGATCGACAACGACTCGCACATTTCCATCACCCATACCGCCGAGTTTGTAGCGGTAGCCATTAATCCGGCCGCCGCGGTAGGCATCGATATGGAGAAAACCGACGCGAAATTGCAGCGCACGTCCAAAAAGTACCTGTCTCCGACCGAACACGACCATGCGCAGGACGATATGGACCGCCTTTGCATGTACTGGTGCGCGAAAGAAGCATTATATAAATTGTACGGAAAGAAAAAGATCAGTTTCAGGGATTCGATCTTCATTAGTCCCTTCGATAACCCGGACATTTTCCTCAGAGGCACGCTCACCGACGAAGACATCGTGGTGCCGTCCAACATTCACGTCCGCTGGTTCGACGGCCATTGCCTGGCCATTGCGCTCTGAGCTCAGCTTTCCGGCGCGTCGTCGAGCGTCGACTTCAGTATCTTTTCGATTTCGCGGATCTTGTCCTGCTCGCTCGTTTTTTCGTAGGAGAGGATCAGGTTGCGCAATACCCGCTGCACGATTTCGAGGTTGGTGCAGGGCTGGTAAAAAATGTCTTTGGATTTGATATTCAGCTGCGCAATGTAGTGGTCGATATCGGTTTTCGAAAAGATAATCCCGCGGTTGAATACATTAATATAAAACTGCGTTTTGTCGCTTTTGTATGTCAGTACAAAAAGGTTGGGCAGGTTCACGCCGTACACGGGCATACCCAGCTTCCGGGCGATCAACAGGTAGATTACACACAATGTAATGGGGTTGCCGCGCCGGCTTTCGAGCACCGAATTGATCATCGAGTTCGTAGGCGAATGGAAGTTCTTGGTATTGGCCGCGAAATTCATCACACCGAAGAAAATGCTGTTGATCCGCTTGATCTGGTCCACCGCATTCATTTCCTCCTGAAACTGTATCCAAATGTCGTAATACAGCTGCTCGATCGTCGTTCTGAGCTTTTCAATGGACAGGTCGGGGTAATGGTAAGTCGCGATGATCCACATGCCTTCGAGCAGGTCGAGCCCGCCCCCGTTTTTCCACGCTTGTAACCGTTCAATCATTATTCCGAGCTGCAATTCGTGGATCAGTTCCTCGATTTTGCGCTGCACGATGGGGTTAAAACTTTCTTCCCACTCAGTTTCCAGAAAAGGTATCACAGTCCCTCCCAACGACAATATCTTCCCTTCAACATGCTGACTTACTTCATGATCTTCATCATCAAGCAAGGATATCAATGCCTTGATTTCTTTCTGGTTCATTTTCCTCAAATCTGCGTTTTACAACCAACGGATAAATAAAAACATTTTTTTTTTATGGACGTCAAATTTTCTACTTTTGCCCGGAAAAAATTGCCGCTACAATACCATCTATACCACCATATTCTTTTAAAAAAAGCACATAGCGCATGAAAATTCTCGTAACCGGAGGGGCCGGATTTATCGGTTCCCATACCGTTGTAGAGTTGCACAACGCGGGGTTCGAACCGGTCATTATCGATAACCTGTACAACTCCAATCTCAACGTTTTAGAAGGAATTAAAAAGATCACCGGCAAAGAATTTCCATTCTACGAAATCGACTGCAATGATGCCGACAAGGTAAGGGCCTTGTTCGAAAAGGAAAAGTTCGACGGCGTCATTCATTTTGCTGCGTACAAGGCTGTGGGTGAGTCGGTTGAAAAGCCTTTGAACTACTACGAAAATAACCTGATTTCCCTGCTCGTATTGCTTCGGGCGATGAGGGAATTCCATGTCGATAAATTCGTTTTCTCCTCCTCGTGTACCGTGTACGGCCAGCCCGAAAAGCTGCCCGTGACCGAAAGCACGCCCCGCCTGCCGGCCAACTCGCCGTACGGCAACACCAAAGCCATCGCCGAGGACATTATCCGCGACCATGTGCATTCGAAACCCGATCTGAAAGCGATCTCACTCCGCTATTTCAACCCCATCGGCGCACATGAAACCTCGCTCATCGGCGAGCTGCCCAATGGCGTGCCGAGCAACCTGGTACCGTTTATCACCCAAACCGCGGCCGGGCTGCGTAAGTCGCTGACCGTGTTCGGTGACGACTACAACACCCCCGACGGCACCTGTATCCGCGACTTCATCCACGTGGTGGACCTCGCGAAGGCGCACGTGAAGGCGCTAGACCTGCTCGAATCGCAGACGGATACTAACTATTATGATGTATTTAATGTAGGAACGGGCGAAGGTTACACCGTTTTGCAATTGATTAATACTTTTGAGGAGGTAAACGGCGTAAAACTTAACTACACCATCGGGCCACGCCGGGAAGGGGACGTCGAGCAGATCTACGCGCAGTCCGATAAAGTAAATAATGTAATGAAATGGCATGCCGAGAAGTCCATGGCCGACGCATTGCGCGACGCATGGAACTGGCAACTAAAACTAACAGCTGAAAAATGAAAAAAATCCTGATTACGGGCGGAGCGGGTTTCATAGGCTCACACGTTGTGCGCCGGTTCGTCAACTTTCACCCGGAATATCATATTTATAACCTCGACGCGCTTACTTACGCAGGAAACCTGGAAAACCTGCGCGATATCGAAAACGCGCCGAACTACACTTTTGTCAAAGGCGATATCGTCGACGCCGCATTTATTGACAAGCTGTTTACCGAAAACGACTTCCACGGCGTGGTACACCTCGCGGCGGAAAGCCACGTGGACCGTTCCATTACCGACCCGATGTCATTCGTCATGACGAACGTAGTGGGCACGGTAAACCTCTTGAATGCGGCTAAAAAAGCTTGGAAAGACGATTTCAGCGACCGCCGTTTCTATCACGTTTCGACGGACGAAGTGTATGGTGAGCTGCACGATCCGGGCACATTCTTCGTGGAAACGACCAGCTATGACCCGCGGTCGCCCTATTCGGCTTCGAAAGCGTCGTCCGACCATTTTGTAAGGGCTTATCACAATACTTACAAACTGCCGGTGGTGATCTCCAACTGCTCGAACAACTACGGCCCGAACCATTTCCCCGAAAAGCTGATCCCGCTGATGATCCACAATATCATCCAGCAAAAACCACTTCCGGTATATGGAAAAGGCGAAAATATCCGCGACTGGCTGTTCGTGGAGGACCACGCGATCGCGATCGACGTGATTTTCCACAAGGGCGCCAATGGCGATACCTATAATATCGGCGGCCACAACGAGTGGAAAAACATCGACCTCGTACATTTGCTTTGCGAGATCATGGACCGCAAGCTCGGCCGCGGCGAAGGCGAAAGCGTGCAGCTGATCACCTACGTAACCGACCGTGCCGGCCATGACCTGCGTTACGCGATCGATGCGACGAAATTATCGGAAGAACTGGGCTGGAAACCTTCATTGCAATTCGCGGAAGGCCTGGAAAGAACCGTCGACTGGTACCTGACCAACCAGGACTGGCTGAACAATGTGACTTCCGGCAATTACCAGAAATATTATGACGAAATGTATCAGGATCGTTAATCCTGCCATTTCTTTACTCAATTGACATTCCATCTATGAAAGGCATTATTCTGGCCGGAGGCTCCGGTACGAGATTACACCCGCTTACATTGGCCGTCAGCAAGCAGCTCATGCCTGTGTATGACAAGCCGATGATATATTACCCGCTGTCGATCCTTATGCTGGCGGGTATCCGTGAGATCCTGATCATCTCGACGCCCCACGACCTGCCGCATTTCGAAAAACTGCTCGGCGACGGCAGCCGTCTTGGCTGCCAGTTCAGTTACGCGGTGCAGCCCAGCCCGGACGGTCTCGCGCAGGCATTCATTATCGGCGAAGAGTTTATCGGCGACGATAAGGTGGCATTGATCCTCGGCGACAATATTTTCTACGGATCGGGCCTTTCGACATTGCTTCAATCCAACAACGACCCCGACGGCGGCGTGATCTTCGCCTACCAGGTACACGATCCCGAACGTTACGGCGTTGTGGAATTTGATAAATCCAATAATGTGATCTCCATCGAGGAAAAACCGGTTGAACCGAAGTCCAATTACGCGGTGCCGGGTTTGTACTTCTACGACAACGACGTGGTGGAAATCGCGAAAACCATCCCTCCCTCGCCACGCGGCGAGCTGGAAATCACGGACGTGAACCGCGTTTATCTCGAAAGGGGCAAACTCAAAGTAGGCGTTCTGAACCGCGGCACGGCATGGCTCGATACCGGTACATTCCAGTCGCTCATGCAGGCGGGCCAGTTTGTACAGGTGATCGAAGAGCGCCAGGGCCTAAAAGTGGGCTGCATTGAGGAGATCGCATACCGTATGGGCTTTATTAATGCAGAACAATTGCGTGAAATCGCCCGCCCGCTGTTGAAAAGCGGCTACGGCACTTATCTGGAACGCATTGTAGCAAATGCCTGACAGGCCTTTGCTTCGGGATTAGCACATTATCATATTCGAATGAAGTTTTTGGTAGAGGAAATCGAAGAATATTCCGCCGCGCACACGGAAGACGAGAATGCATTGCTGAAATCCCTCAACAGGGAAACCCATGCCAACGTTCTCAGTCCCCGTATGCTCTCCGGGCATATGCAGGGCAGGTTCCTTTCGATGATTTCCAGGATGATCCGCCCGGACCGTATCCTGGAAATCGGCACGTATACGGGTTACTCCGGTATTTGCTTCTGCGAAGGCCTTACCCCCACCGGCAAGCTCATTACCATCGATGTCAACGAGGAACTGGAAAGCTTTACGAGGCGCTATTTCGATCAGACGCCGTACAAGGACCAGATCGATTACCGGATCGGCAATGCGCTGGATATTATCCCCACGCTGACAGACACGTTCGACATCGTGTTCATTGATGCGGATAAAATCAATTATTCTTCTTATTTTAACCTCTGTCTCGATAAAGTACGCCAGGGCGGTTTCCTGATCGCGGATAATGTGCTCTGGAGCGGCAAGGTCGTTCAGCAACTCAAAAAGGTTGACAAAGACACGCAGGCATTACTGGATTTCAACCGCATGGTCCACGAAGACCCGCGCGTTTCCAATATCCTGCTACCGATCCGCGATGGATTGATGATTCTTCAAAAATTATAGTACTCAATAGTCAGGCGAGCATTTACTTTTTTATGGCCAGAACTTCCATTAACAACATCCTATCTTTTGTTATAGTCCTGCTGTTGACCGGCAATGCAGTTTTTGCACAGGCACCCGAAATCCCGTCCAGTGTTTCGTTCGGCGGTATCACCGTCAAGTTCGACCGGGGCGCGCAGGACATTATCGAGGAGGACGTCAGAAGCCTGATGTCGAACCGGAAGTTTTGGGAAGAAAAAATGAACCGCGCCATCCTGCATTTCCCAATCGTGGAGGGCATTTTGATGGACGAAGAAGTGCCTATCGATTTTAAATACCTCGCTGTTCAGGAAAGCTCCTTCCGCCCGGACGTGGTTTCAAGTTCCAATGCCGTCGGTTACTGGCAGTTCAAACCTGAAACCGCCCGTGAACTGAACCTCCGTGTGGATAATGATGTAGATGAACGAAAAAACATCAGTTCCTCGACCCATGCCGCTGCATGGTACCTGAAAAAGAACAACCAGCAGTTCAACAACTGGGTGACCACGCTCTACTCCTACTACCAGGGCGCGGGAGGTGTGAAAAAAGTGGTTCCTGCGAGCTGGGCCTACGCCCGTGAGGTAACGCTGAACAGCAAAACCGACCGCTATATGCTCCGCTTTTTTGCCCACAAAATCGCGCTGGAAGCGGGTATCGAACGCTATAAATCGCCGAATGCATTCGTGCTGATGGAGTCGGATTATGGCAAAGGGAAGTCGCTGGACGAAGTTGCCCGTGAGCTGGGCGTTCCGGCTGCCGAATTGAAAGACCATAATAAATGGCTGAACGACGATAAAATCCCTGGCGACCGCGAATACCTCATTACGTTACCCGTCCCGGTGGATCAGGTGGCTTCGGTACGCGAAAAACTGTCATTGCCGCCACGCCAGACGGCCGTAGCATCCGTGTACGAAGATACCGGCTATCCCGTGCTGAAAAAATCGGCGGAGCAGCTATCGGAACCGAATTCGCCTACCTTGTACGAAATCAACGGCCTGCCGGGTATCGAAGCCCGTGCCGGCGACAAGCCGAAGACATTGGCCAAAGCCGCAGGCGTCCGTGCGCCGCGTTTTATGCGCTACAATGACCTGCTGGCCGATATGCAGCTCGTTCCCGGGCAGGTTTACTACCTGGCCCGCAAGCACAAAAAGGCTTCCACGCCCTTTCACACAGCACGCCCCGGCGATACCTGGCTGAGCGTATCGCAGCAATATGGTATCCGTCTGGTAAGCCTTTTGAAATATAACCGCACGACGAGCCGCAATTACCCCATTCAAACCGGGCAGGTATTGTTCCTGACCGAAAAACGCCCGCGTAAGCAGCCGATCGAAATCATCGCGCCACCGCAGCCAGCTACGCCGGTGAAGAAAGACTCCGTGATCGCTGTCGTTCCGGGAAAAGCACCGGCAGCGGCCACTACTTCGCCAGCCGCGTCGAATGCCAACATTCCAGCCAATGCATCCGGCCGCAAGAAATACACCCCTGTTTTGGTTGAAAAAAGCGAAAACGGCACGAGGGAAACCGAAACTGCTAATACACCAGCTTCCGAGGCGCCGGGCGCCCCGGCGGTTACTGCACCAGCTGCAGCTGTCTCCAAACCAGCCGGCACTGGCCTGTACAAGCCATCTGCCCCGGCAGCCAACAATTCTGGCAACGACCGCGTGGTGATCATTACCCAGGACGATGCCAACTCGGCATTCAAATCGGGTGAAGAAGAGAAACCGGCTCCGAAATCCGGCACGCCAAGCAAAGTAGTAACCCCGAACAACACCCGCACCACGGAGTCGTCCGGCTCCGTATACACCCGTATGCGCGCCGAAAGAGCCGCAGAAACCGAGGTACCTGCCAAGAAAGATGCCGAACCGGGCAGTTGGAGCAGCGCCGGAGAAAAAGAAGTGGCCACTGCTCCCGCCGCAAGCGTTCCTGCCGCCACAAGCTACCACACCGTACAATCCGGCGAAACGTATTTCAGCATTGCTAACAAATACGGCCTCTCCCTACGCGAATTGCTGACATTGAACAACCGCAATGCACAAAGCCGCCTTGTTTCCGGCCAGCGGTTGCTCGTTTCAAGATCGGCGGATGAAGCGGCTCCGGCAAAAGTAGCTGTAACACGCACAGCACCGGCCGCGGCATTCAAAACGCCGGAGGAGATCAAGGAAGAAACGCGGCTCGCGGCCACACCGGGCAGCGAATTCCATACTGTTCAGAGCGGTCAGACTTATTACAGCATTTCGAAGGCGTACGGGCTGACGATCAGGGAATTGTTCGAACTCAATAACCTGACTGAATCCGACCGCCTGAAATCGGGCCAGAAACTGCGCGTGAAAAAAGGAGAGGGAGGCGAAACGGCTTCTGAAAACCAGTCATCCGGCGTGCAAACGCACACGGTGGCACCGGGCGAAACATTGTTCCGCATTGCGCAAACCTACCATACCAATGTGGACGATATCAAGAAATTAAACAATATGTCCGGAAATAGTGTTATGGTGGGACAAAAACTCAAAATACCTCAGCAATAAGCTGTTCCATTATGATCCTCATTGAAAATACGTGTATTAGCGACGACATCGAAGACCAGGAATTTGTCTGTAATCTAGACAAATGCAAGGGCGCATGTTGTGTGGAGGGAGATTCCGGCGCCCCGCTGGACGAGGACGAGCTCGCGATTCTCGATGAGATCTATCCCGAAGTAGAACCTTACCTGACCGAAGCCGGCAAAAAAGTGATTGCTGCCGAAGGTACATGGACCAAAGACTGGGACGGCGACTACGTGACGCCCATTATCAATGGCCGCGAATGCGCTTACGCCATTTACGACCAGAAGGGCATTCTCAAATGCGGGATCGAGGAAGCGTATAACGACGGCAAGATCAGCTACAAAAAACCGATTTCCTGTCACCTCTACCCGATCCGCGTCACCAAATACGAACAATACCACGCGCTCAACTACGACCGCTGGGAAATATGCAGCCCGGCATGCAGCCTCGGCCAGCAGCTGAAAGTACCCGTTTACAAATTCCTGAAAGACCCGCTCATCCGCGCCTATGGCGAGGATTGGTACCGCCAGCTTTCAGACGAAATCGACGAACGACAAGCCGCACGCACTCGGGAACATGAAGAAGGGAAATGACTTTTTCAATGACGTTTACGATGTGGTAAGGCAAATACCCGCGGGGCGCGCCACTTCCTACGGAGCCATTGCCGCTTATCTGGGCAACAAACGCGGCGCGCGGCAGGTCGGCTGGGCGATGGGCAGCAGCTATCACGAGCACGGCATTCCCGCCCATCGCGTGGTAAACAAAGCCGGTGAACTAAGCGCAAGCCAGCTTTTTGAAACCCCTACCACCATGCAGGAAAGGCTCGAAAGTGAGGGCATAAAGGTAGAAAACAACCGCATCGTCAACTGGGAGCAATGCTTCTGGGACCCGGAAAAGGAATTACATTAAAACAAAAAATCCCGGCCTTCTACAGACCGGGATTTTTTGTTAATGCATTTTTATTGCAGCGAGATCATCTTGGCATTGGTGCTCTCGATATTGACCTCCTTCACAAGTTTGTCTTTTTTGTGCGATAGTTCGAAGTAATATTTACCGTCGTTCATTTCATCGAGATTGAACACGCGGCGGTACTTGGTATCGCGGTCGTTGAACACTTCCGAGTAATAGATCTTACCGGCTTTGTCTTTCAGTACTACACGCAGCCTTTCATTTTCTTTCTTATCCACCGACAAACGTACTTTGTTGGTATCGCTGATTTTGTACAGCGCGGCGTCGAAACTGAGAACTTTCGCAGTCTCTTTTTCTTCTTTGTTTTTCTTTTTGTCGGCTGCAACTGAATTGAACGACAAGGTTAGCGCCAAAGCGCAAGACAGGATTGAAACAATGGAGATTTTCATGGCTATGATGTTTTGAAAGTGATGTACCGTACAATCGCACAGTTGACTCTATATAAAAAAAGGATGTGCCAAAACTGATTGTAATAAATCAATCGTGGACACATCCTGGTCAAAAACTACTGATAATGAATGGTTTACATATATTTTCAAAAAACTTTCATCTTCTTTTCCGCGAGCGTTCTGTTGTTCAGAACCGAACATTTGTGCCTGAAACCGAACGCCTTAACGCGGGCGTGCCGGTTGCACGGGGTTAGATTTTTCCTTTGTTTTCATTCGCGATTTTCTGGATCATCGGCAGTCTGCTGGCCGGTATCGGGTGCCGGTAATCCCAGAATGCCGAAACACAAACGATCTTCCATTGCCCGCCGATCTTTTCGAGCAGCCTTACCTCCTTGCTGTGGTGAAAGTTCTTTTCGGTTTTATCGCTGTTGAACTGGTCCCAGGTAAGGTAGGCCACGTCGTCGTCATAAAACTTGAAAATCATATTTTTTCTTTCCACAATCGGGTGGCTGGATACCGGTTCGGGGTTGGCAGCAATGTATTTGTTGATCTGCTTATTAATGTCCGCCCAGCCTACGTTCGAATCGAATGTACCGTCATCATTGCTCCAAGCCTGAAAGGCATAGTCTGTCTGCGCGTAATTCGATTTCCAGGCATTATAATCCCGGGCGAAAAATGACTTGGTTTCATTCTCTATGACTGCTTTAATGGCTTGTTTTTCCTGTTCGAGGTTTGCCTGACGGGCAGCCTCCTCTTCTTTGGCCTTGTCCTTGCACGAAACACACAATACAATGCCCAATAAAATGACTGACAGTGTTTTCATATGGCAAAAGTTTAGTTTGTTAAATAAATAACCGAACTCAATCTTTCAACAAAACATCCATCAGGTGGCATGTCGGGGCACGCCTGATTTTATCAGAAAGTTAATATTTTTTTGGATATATACAAGAAAAAGCCCCGGAAATAGGTAACCATTTCCGGGGCTTTGCATATTAGGGCAATTTGGGAAAATCCGGACGCACTAAGCCTGCGGTACATACCGTTTTCCGTTGCGATCATGGAGGAGCCAAAGCCCTATAAACGTAATCAAACCATTGATTATCAGCCTTTCAAAACCGAATTTATAGCCATTGAACCACTCGGCCGAATGATCGTTGATCACGTAGGTAATAATCGGCGCGAGAATGCAGACGAAAGGCACGTAGCGGTCCAGCACCGGCCGTTTCAGGAATGCGCCGAACGAGAATAGTCCGAGCAAAGGCCCGTAGGTATAGCCCGCCAGATCGAACACGGCCGTGATAACTTCCTTATTGTTCATCCGGTTGAAAATGAGAATGACCAGGTAAAATACGATGGAGAAACCTACGTGCACCCAGAATTTAATGGAAGAACGCTTTTCCTCCGGCCGCTTTTCGATTTCCATGAAGTCGATACAAAACGCGGTCGTCAACGCCGTAAGGGCCGAATCGGAGCTTGCGTAAGTGGCTGCCGTAATGCCCAGCAGGAAGGTAATGCCTACCACCAGACCGAGGTGGTTGAGCGCGAGCATCGGGTAGAAATCGTCCGTTTTAGGGGTTGTCGGGATCCCCTGCGCCTCCGCATATACGTAAAGCAATGCGCCGAGCGACAGGAACAGGAAGTTCACGATCACGAGCACCACCACAAACCAGAACATGTTCTTCTGCGCTTCGCCGATGTTCTTGCAGGTAAGGTTTTTCTGCATTAGATCCTGGTCCAGGCCGGTCATCACAATGGCGATGAACACGCCGGCGAAAAACTGTTTGAAGAAGTTTTTAGGATCGTTGGTATCCCAGTAGAAGATCTGAGAATAGCCGCTTTTTTGCACGGCAGTCCAGATGCCACCCAAACCATCCAGCTTTAATTCACTGGAAACCAGTATAATGGTAAGCACAACGGCCGTAATGAGGAAGAATGTCTGCAGCGTGTCCGTGACGATGATCGTCTTCACCCCGCCTTTGAATGTGTAGATCCAGATCAGGAATATAGTAATGGCCACCGCTACTTCGAAGGGTATACCCAGCGGCTTGAACAAGGCGAGCTGCAACACCTGCGCGGCCACGTACAGGCGTACGGCCGAGCCCACCGTGCGCGAGAGCAGGAAGAAGCCGGAGCCGGTTTTGTACGACCAAAAACCAAAGCGTTGTTCGAGGTAGGAATAGATGGAAATGAGGTTCAGCCGGTAGTAAAGCGGCATCAGCACCGTACCGATCACGAGGTAACCCAGAATGTACCCGATGACCACCTGGAAGTATGAAAACTGGATATTCGCCACCGCTCCCGGCACCGACACGAACGTGACGCCCGACAGCGAAGTACCGATCATCCCGAACGCCACCAGGTACCACGGAGACTGCCGGTTAGCGGTAAAAAAGGTATTCGTATCCGCTCCCCTGGACGTAAAAATGGACACCGTTATCAGCATTCCAAAGTAAACTACCAGTATCAGCAGGGAGATGTAAGGGTTCATTAAAGTGGGTATTTGGGGATTCAGGAGTGGATTAAAAGGCGCTTAAAAGCTTCGGATAGTCTCCGTTTTTAATTAGATTTGCTAATCAAACAGAAATTTGATTGTTATGCAAGCGCTCACAGACACAGAGCTTGAAATTCTGGAAGAAACCGTAGATACGGACATTAAAAAGCTGGTAATCTACAATGACGACGTCAATACATTCGACTGGGTGATCGATACGCTGATCGAAGTTTGCGGTCATTCCAACGAGCAGGCGGAACAATGCACGATCATCATCCATTATAAAGGCAAATGCTCGGTGAAGGAAGGTTCTTTCGAAGAGCTTGCCGGAATGCGCAACGAGATCTGCCGCCGGGGCATTTCTGCGGAAGTACATTGATATTCCGCCGCTTGGCAGCATTGCCGCATCAACAAACGGGCCTCGAAGCACCACCGGGCCCATCACTCAGCATCTTCCCATGAACTACCCCTCACGTCTTATTGAGGAAGCCGTCGCCGAAATATCCCGCCTTCCGGGAATAGGCAAAAAAACAGCATTACGCCTGGCATTACATTTGCTGAAAAGGGACGAGGAGCAAACGCGCTCGCTGTCCGATGCATTGGTGAACATGCGTACCAAAACCACCTATTGTACCCGCTGCCACAACATCGCCGACGACGTGCTTTGCAACATTTGCAGCAATAACAAGCGCGACCAGACGACCATTTGCGTCGTGGTAGACACGCGCGACGTACTGGCGATCGAATCGACGAACCAGTACCGGGGGTTGTACCATGTGCTGGGCGGCATTATTTCACCGCTGGAAGGCATCGGGCCTTCGGACCTGGAAATCGATTCGTTGATGGGCCGTATCGGCGAACGCGAGGCCGAAGAGGCGGTCCAGGAAGTGATACTGGCATTGAGCCCTACGATGGAAGGTGACACCACGGCTTTTTACCTGCAAAAAAAGTTGAAAGCCACCGGCGTTAAAATAAGCACTATCGCAAGAGGTATCCCCATCGGCGGAGACCTCGAATATGCGGACGAGATTACGCTCGGCCGCAGCATCGTAAGCCGGGTGGCTTATGATTAACACTAAACACTTGTTGTACTATCATGAATAGGACTGATTTCTTAAAGACACTTGCAGGCAGTGCATTGACTGTTAGCGCATTGGCGGAACAATCAATGGCCGCAGGTACATCCACGACCATATTAGCAGAAACGGCGCCATTCAAGCAGGCGCCCCTTCCTTACGACTTCGGCGCACTGGAGCCCAGCATCGATAAAATGACGATGGAAATCCACTACGGCAAACACCACGCGACCTACGTCAAAAACCTCAACGACGCCGTAAAAGGAACAGAATGGGAAAAGAAATCCCTCGAAGATATTATCAAAGGAATCAGCAAGGCGCCGACGGCCATCCGTAACAATGGCGGCGGGCATTGGAACCATACATTCTTTTGGGAAGTAATGGGGCCGAAGAAAAGCGCAGCGCCCACCGGCGCCGTGGCAGACGCCATCAATGGGCAGTTCGGTTCATTTGAAAAATTCAAAGAAGAGTTTGGCAAGGCCGCTACAACGCGGTTCGGTTCGGGCTGGGCGTGGCTGGTTGCCAAAGGCGGTAAACTGGCGGTAGGCTCTACCCCCAACCAGGATAACCCATTAATGGACGTCTCCGATTTCAAAGGCACGCCTATCCTTGCCCTCGACGTATGGGAGCACGCCTACTACCTGCACTACCAAAACAAACGTCCGGATTACATCAAGGCATTCTGGGATGTGATAAACTGGGATAAAGTGGCTGAGAATTTGAAAAAGGCTTAATGTCACGCTGAGCGCAGTCGAAGCGCATGTACGATGCGTTTACCTTATGGACTGCCTTCGACTTCGCTCAGGTTGACATTTCGTTTTTTCTCAATTCTTCCAATTCCTTCCTCCCTTTACTCCCCTTCTTCCATTAGTTACAATACGCCCCAATGACCTTATAAGCCTGCTGATACCCCAGCTCACCGGCCTTACTTAAATCCAGGCAGCCGTCATTGATCTCACCCAGGCTGTTTTTTACGATGCCTCTCAAATAATACGCCTCCGGATAGTCGGAGCGCAGCTTAATGGAGCTGGTAAAATCCAGCACGGCGCCCATTTGATCGCCCGATGCCGAGCGGATCATGGCGCGTGAAAAATAGGCGTTCGAATAAGTCGGGTTGAGTTCCACGGCGGTGGTCAGGTCGGCAAGCGCTCCTTTGAATTCCCCCACTTTCGATTTCGCGATCGCGCGTACGTAATACGCTTCCGCGCGCTCGTTCGTGAGGTTATCGATTTTGATATTCGTCTGCACCTGGTCGCGCAGCTCGTCGAGTTTCTCTTTAGTGATTTTACCGGTGTACGCATTCTTTTTAGGATCGCCGGTGTATGGATTTTTCACTTCGGTAGCCTTGGAAAGATCGGCAATGGCGCCGCGCGGATCATTCAGCTTGCCTTTCGCAAAACCACGTCCGTAATAGGCATTGTAGTTTTCCGGATCGAGCTGAATGGTTTTGTCAAAATCAATGATGGCGCCCTGGTAATCTTCCAGCTTGGTTTTAGCCAAACCTCTGTTGTTGTAATACTCACTTTCATTCGGACTCAGCTCAATGGCACGGGTAAAATCGGCTGCTGCGCCCTGGTAATCGCCCAGTTCGAGCTTGGCAAGGCCCCTTCCCGCGTAAGCGCCCGTTCGCTTGGGGCTCAGCTCGATCACACGCGTGAAATCGGCCAGGCTGCCGGCATATTCGGCCAGGTCCTGCTTGCAATTGCCCCGTGCGTACAATGCGGCGAGCTCGTCGGGGTTCAGGGCCAATGCGTGGTCGAGATCTGTGAGCGCATTACGGTGATTTTTTAGTTTGGCATAACTCACACCGCGGTTATAGTAGGCTTTGGGCTCTTCCGGGTTGATTTCAATGGATTTGGAATAGTCGTCGATCGCCGATCGGTAATCTTCCTGCAAGCTTTTGCTTACGCCCCGGCTCTGGTAGTATAATGCTTCTTTGGGGTTCAGTTCGATCGCCTTGTCGTAATCGAGCATGGCGCCGCGGTAATCTTTGAGGTTGGCCTTGGCAAGTCCGCGGTTGAAATAGCTGGGCGCGTGCTCCGGGTTCATCGAGATGACGGTCGTGTAAGCCTGCATAGCGCCATTGAAATCGCCTGTACCGGCTTTGGTATTACCGTCTTCGAAATACTCGGCAGCAGAACGTTGGGCAAATGCGGGGCAATGGAGTGTAAGCGCAAGGAGAAATAAAATGCCAGTAAATTGAAGTCTCATGAACGTAAACCTTTTCCTCAAATCGATGTTTTTTAAATAGTGTATAAAAGTATTCAAATTCCGAGTCAGCATCAAAAAAAGAAAAGCCCTATTTTTGGAATGGCTCATATCCACATCCATTCACCAGAACTTGACCAATTATGTCATCAACCACCCGGAAAATATCCCTCTTTTTGTTGCTCGCTATGGCGGGTGCGGCGGTTTATTTTGTGTTTTTCAAATCGCCCGTGCAGGACAGCCCGCAGCTGACGGAAGCGCCCGCAGCGCCGGAGTCGGTGTATCTTCCGCTAACCGACCTTACCGGCAAGGAGGTAGCGATGGACGAAAACAAGATCGCTTTTGTGAACGTGTGGGCCACCTGGTGCGGGCCCTGCAATATGGAAATGCCGAGCATTCAGACGCTTTACGACAAATACAAAGACCACGCAAAAGTCGCATTCTACATTATCTCCGACGAAGACGCCGAGACGGTAAACCCGTTCATCGCTCGCAAAGGCTATAACCTGCCATTTTACCAATACGCAGGCCCCTACCCCGGCGCGCTCGACGGCAATGCGATCCCCCGGACGTACATTATATATAAAGGCAAGATCCTCACCCAGGAAATCGGCGCATCACAATGGGACCGGCCCGAGGTGATCGAACTGATCGAGAAGCAGTTGGCAGAGATATAAAAACAGAAAAGGCGCCGCACAAATGCGGCGCCTTTTATATGTAAGCTCAGGATCGACTATTCAACGATGAAGCTACCTTTCATCAATGCGTAGTGGCCTGGGAAGCTGCAAATGAATGTGTAAGTTCCTTTGGCAGGAGCCGTGAATTCAACCGTGTCGCTTTCGCCACCGCCTACCAGCTTGGTATGCGCGATGATGCTCGCTTTCTCTGATGCGGGGATATATTCGGTTTCGCGTGCAGCAGCGGCTTTCGAGCCGAATGCAGCGATATCGGTACCTGGTTTCAAAAGCACCCAGTTGTGTCCCATTGCCGCTTTCGCAAGTTTACCTGAGTGAGTCAGCGTCAATTTCACTTTTTGTCCGGCCTTTACTTTGATCTCTTTCAGGTCGAACTGCATTGCATCACTTCCTTTGATCACGATCGCCTTAGCTTGCTTCACATCGCTTGTAACTTCTTTTGCAGGAGATGTTTTAGCCGAAACAGGGTTCAATGTAACTGCTCCGAAAGCCAGAACTGAGGCAAGAAGCATTACGCCATACTTGGTCGTTTTCATATTATGAGTATTAGTAAACTTGTTTGGTTAAAGATTAACTGGTGCAATTTACGACACGCGTTCTGAAAAATGCAATCCATTAACAATTGTTTGAACTTAAAAGAGGATCTTGTACTGGTCGCGTACCGCCCTGCCTACGCAGATCACCGATAACACCATCATATAGTGGTTGATATCCACAGGGTCCATCGGCAAGGGAAGCTTCCCCGACTTCGTCGAAAGCGCCAGCAGCATCATCGAAAAGAGCGTCCACAGGGCGCTCTTCTGGCGATTGGCGAGCCCCACGCAGGAGATGAGCAATGTTACCAGAATGCAAAATGCCTTGATGATCAGGCCTACGTATTCCACCCGGAACCAGGTAATGCAATAAAAGAGCAGTGCGCCCAGGCCGATCGTCGAAAAAAAGAGGTAAGTACCGCTCTGGTATCGCATGATGAGGCACCAGGAGGCAGTCACAAGACACAGGGCGCCGAGCGTCATTTCCCCCGCGACAAGGATACCGCGGACGGTTTCCAGTCCGTCGACACCGGCATAGAACAGCAGGTCGGTGAGCGCAACGAGCGTAATGCTCCCGAAAAAAATACCCCAGAGCCAGCGGATCAAAACCGGCTGTTGCCTGAAATAGCGCAAGAAGACAAATAAACTGGTGATCGTTAGAACGAGATTAGAAAATATATGCGGATTCAGAAATATGTTCATAAACAGCCATCATGATGTCAAAAAAGCAATTTACAAATTATGCCTACATTTTGCTACTTCGTGCTTTTCGTCCTACTTTTACCGAAAAAACTGATTTACCAACATGAGCGTTTTAGTTAATAAAAACTCCAAGATTATAGTTCAGGGATTTACCGGTTCGGAGGGCTCGTTCCATGCCCAGCAAATGATTGAATACGGTACGAATGTAGTAGGTGGTGTTACGCCTGGCAAAGGTGGGCTTTCTCATTTGGAAAGACCTGTTTTTAATACCGTTGACCTTGCCGTACGCGCTACCGGGGCAGACGTTTCCATCATCTTTGTTCCACCGGCTTTCGCTGCCGACGCGATCATGGAAGCTGCTGATGCTGGTATCGGCGTTATCGTTTGTATCACCGAGGGTATCCCTACCAAGGACATGGTACAGGCGAAAGAATATATCAAAAACAAAAACTGCCGCCTGATCGGCCCTAACTGTCCGGGTATCATCACCGCAGAAGAATGTAAAGTAGGCATTATGCCGGGCTTTATCTTCAAAAAAGGAACGATCGGTCTGGTATCGAAATCAGGTACGCTTACTTATGAAGCAGTTGACCAGCTGACACGCGCCGGATTGGGCCAGACTACGGCGATCGGTATCGGCGGTGACCCGATCATCGGTACTACTACCAAGGAAGCCGTTGAGCTCCTGATGAACGACGACGAAACCGAAGCGATCGTGATGATCGGTGAGATCGGCGGAAGCATGGAAGCGGACGCTGCTGCATACATTAAATCGACGGGCAACAAAAAACCCGTAGTAGGTTTCATCGCCGGCCAGACTGCACCGAAAGGACGCCGTATGGGCCACGCGGGTGCGATCATCGGCGGCGCCGACGATACCGCCGAAGCGAAAATCCGTATCATGAAAGAATCAGGCCTTTTCGTGGCAGAATCACCGGCATTGATCGGCGAAACCATGCTGCTCGCATTGGGTAAGAAATAATCATTGCTAACTGACTTTGATCAAAGGGCTGGGGAAACCCAGCCTTTTTTGTACCGATGAAGTCCATCTTTACCGCTTTTTTTTGGGCTTTTTTCACGGCATTCAGCTTGTTGGGGACGAGTGCGCACAGCGCGGCGAAAGTGAACCCGCCCCGCCAGTTCTTCCCCGTATATAACTACCAGGACGATTGGCTGGTCTATAATGAGCAATACAAGAACTACGTCCCGTTCTCACAGGGCGTAAATGAGGGCACGCACTTCGCAAGCCTTTATATTGATCTGGTCAAAAACCGGCGGTATTCGTTGCTGGTATATTCGGACAACGACAGCTACCTTTTTCTCGAAGGTGCATTGCAAAACCGGATAGACGGAGGCAAATGGCAGGAGCTCAATCTGGACAGTTTATACCGGCTTTATCGCAAGGACGAACTGCTGCTCACGTTATACGGAAGCGCCGGCATTGGTGATAAAACAGTCATTATCTGTAATAAAAAGACGCAGGCCGACTCTCAAAACACGACGCCTGCCCGCTCGGGATTCATTAATATCAAACCGATTTCGTTCTCACCCTTCGGTACATTTGCGGGCATCGCATTGATCATCATCCTGATATTGAATGCGTGGATTTTTAACCTGAACCCGCTTTCATTTATCCGTTTACTAAATCCTATCGAATTTTTTAACAACGACCCGCGCGACCAGCTTTCGAAGATCAACAAGCCTTACAGTAACACCGTGATCTTCTTCGTCGTGATCAGTTCGATGATGATGGGCTTTACGGTGATATACCTATCGATCAACAGGCTTAACCTCTTCTCCGTGAGCACGATACTTTCGGAAAAAGTGAATACGTTACAGATCCTGGGCGACTTTTTTATTCTTTCGCTGATCTTCTTCCTGCTGATCTACGCGAAGTACATTTTTATGGTCCTGACGGGCAATATGCTTAATCTGGACAAGCAGGTCGACATTATTTTCATCAAGATCGTCCAATCTTCGTACCTCTTTTACGCATTGATTTTCCTTGTCATATTCGCATTGTATTCCAATCACATCAACTGGCTGGATGCAAGCAGGCCATACGTTCTTTTACCGTTTCTTTTTTTCTATCTGGCCCGGTTCATCGGACTATATGTTGTAGCCAAGCCGGCCGGCTCGTTGATTAATCTCTATTTATTTTCTTACCTTTGTGTCATCGAAATTATCCCGCTCATCGTGAGTATGAAGTTTGCTTTATAGTCAGGAAAGGTGTTTTGGGAATAAACTAATGAGGATTATACATGAGTGATACCATCAATTTTGATCAGGACAGGCTTAAAAAAGTAACCAGTCTTTTGGTAAGTCAATCCCGACCAGCAGACGAGAATTCACCTTATTATGAATTAGCCAGAAAGTATAATATCAAGGTTGATTTCCGGCCGTTCATACAGGTGGACGGAGTCTCCTACAAAGACTTTCGCAAGCAAAAAGTCAACATCCTGGACCACACGGCCGTCATTTTCACCAGCCGTAACGCGATTGACCATTTCTTCCGTATTTGTAACGAAGGCCGGGTGGAAGTACCCGCTACGATGAAATATTTCTGCATTTCGGAGCAAACGGCCAATTACCTCCAGAAATACATCGTGATCCGTAAGAGAAAGATCTTCACAGGCACCAAAACCGCCGCAGAACTGATCGAGCTCATGCGCAAACACAAAAAGGAGAAGTTCCTTTATCCTTGCTCGGACGTCAGAAAGAACGACATCCCCGAATTCGCGGATACCGAAGAATTCCACTTCACGGAAGCGACGATGTACCAGACCGTATCGTCCGACCTTTCCGACCTCGAAGATGTTTATTACGACATCATCGCGTTTTTCAGTCCGTCGGGGATCAAATCGCTTTTCGAAAACTTCCCGGATTTCAAGCAGAACAACACCCGTATTGCGGCATTCGGGCCCACCACCGCGAAGGCGGTCGAGGACGCAGGATTGTTCCTGGACATCCAGGCACCGCTGCCCAATGCCCCTTCGATGACAGGCGCGCTCGACCTTTATATCCGCAAGGCGAACAACGTATAAATTGCTTTTTAGAGGCACGAAAAGCCCCGGAAAAAATCCGGGGCTTTTTCATGTTTATATCAATTTTTTTAAGCAATATGCGTTATCAATCTAAATCCGAAAGCATATCAGCTTGTTCCTTAAATCTATTCCTGCGGCATGACTTTGACTTTTACTATTCGAAGTACCAGATATATCCGGCCCTTTGCACTTCTGCTTTTTATGCCGCTCTGCGCCATTGCCCAGAAGGACGCGCAGTTCAGCTTATTCTCTCTCAACCAGCTTTACCTTAACCCCGCCGCGGCCGGTTCCGACGGGCTGACCAAGTTCCAGCTCACACACCGGACACAATATGCAGGTTATCAGGGCACTAATATCGACGACACCGGCGGCGCACTTTCGACGCAGCTGTTCTCATTCAGCATGCCGATCAAAAATTTCGGGATCGGTTTTTACGCATTAAACGACAAGAGCGGCCCCCGCACCGATCAGGATTTCAAACTTTCGGCCGCTTACCAGCTCCCGATTGCGGGTGGTAAACTTGGGCTGGGCGTCAGTGCAGGCCTTTTCCGCCAGGCCATCGATTACGGCAAGCTGCGCGCCCGTGACCCGGACGATCCTTTGATCCAGACCGGAACGATTGCGGAAATGAACCCGGATTTCTCCGTAGGCGCCCGCTTCGAGAACGAGACTTTCTACGCAGGCGTTTCCTTGAACCACTTTTTGAAACCAAAATACCAGCTCGGCTCGGAAACCGGTACCAACCCGCTGCCGCGTACATTATATTTCAATGCCGGCGTGAATCTCGAACTGGGTTATCTGCTGGATATCCAGCCGATCGTGCTCGTAAAATCGGATATCAGCACAGTATCGGTGGAGGGCGGCGCGACCGTTACCTACAACAAACGTTACTGGATTGGCGGTACTTACCGGCAGCAGGACACCTACTTCATCATCATGGGCGGAATTTATCTGCTGTCCGATCAATCGCTGCGGCTCTCGGGCGCGTATGATATGGTTGTAGGCGGCAACAAGGCCAAGGCTCCTTCATCGTTCGAAGTGATGCTTTCCTATGCCCTGCCTTCGCCAAAACTGGGCAAAAAGGCACCCGTCCGCACGCCGCGTTTCCGCTTCTGACGGGCCGGCGCAAACGTGTCGGGCAATATTAATATTTTATCACCTAATTATTAAAAATCCAAGATTTGAATGTCAAATCGACGCTTTTTACAAACCTCTTGGTAAGTCGTGTGAAGCAGTTTGCGAAACTTTGATTTATATTTGTAAAATGTTCGGCTTCCATACCAATTGCATTATTCTTACGTTAAGTCGATAAACACCTGGTTTAGTAACTGATCCTTAGCGATTTCACCTTCGAAATCCGGGGTATACGATCTGACAGGCGTCTACATTTTGTTTTTATTTCAAGTATACTAGATATCATTCGTTGACGTTTTTAGGCTAGCATTTTATTATCAAAATTTACAAAACCACTATGAATGTGAAAGTGTTCTATCGGGATGGAGTCAAAAGCCTGCTTCTGGTAGCCGCATTGATGCTCTTGCAAAGCTGCGGTTTTCTTAAGAGCAAGTTTGGCAAGGGAGGAAAAGAAGAAAGCGGTATTCAAAACGGTGAGATTACTGCGACTGCCCGTAAAGGATTCAAGCAGACCACACCCGCCGGGATGGTCGTGATCCCCTCCGGTTCTTTTGTAATGGGCCAGGCAGACGAAGACATCGCTTCCTCCATGAACAACATGAACCGCCGCGTGACCATCAGTTCATTCTTCATGGATGATACCGAAATCACCAACAACGAATATCGTCAGTTCGTGAACGCGCTGCTGGTTGACTCTGTATCCGTATTGGGCGAGGAGGAGATCATGGCCAAATACTATCCCGACACCACCGTTTGGAAAAAAGACTTTGCCTACTCCAACGGCGATCCATTCGTAGAATACTACTACCAGCACCCGGGCTTCGATACCTATCCTGTGGTAGGCGTAAGCTGGAT
Organism: Dyadobacter beijingensis DSM 21582; assembly: GCF_000382205.1. Lineage (GTDB taxonomy): Bacteria > Bacteroidota > Bacteroidia > Cytophagales > Spirosomataceae > Dyadobacter > Dyadobacter beijingensis. The sequence goes on along the minus strand of NZ_KB907786.1, from coordinate 460,377 downwards.
CGCTGCACAATACTTCTCAAAATGGCGTACCAACCTGCTCCACGACTTCCAGAACAAGGAAGGTCAGTTCAACTCGACAGGCTTCCGCCTGCCGACAGAGGCTGAATGGGAATGGGCAGCAAGAGGCGGCCGCGCCGTTGCCAAATACCCCTGGGGTAACCCATACACCATGAACGCAAAAGGTTGCTTCCTGGCAAATTTCAAACCGCAGCGCGGAAATTATGACGCCGACGGTTACCCATACACCGGGCCCGCCAATGCGTACAACCCTAACGACTTCGGTTTGTACAACATGGCCGGAAACGTGGCGGAGTGGACATCAGACGCTTACACCGACAATGCAACGGCGATCGTATGGGATATGAACCCGCGCTACGACAACCCGGATGAACCGCGTAAAGTGGTAAAAGGCGGTTCATGGAAAGATATCGCATATTACCTGCAGACAGGTACCCGTACCTACGAGTTCGAAACCGAAACCCGCGCATTCATCGGCTTCCGTTGCGTGATGGATAATGTCAACGACCGCGGAGGAGCTCGCGCCCGTCGTCGCTAAAAAACACTTTCACTTTAAAAGAAGCAGCGTTTATACTCTGCTTCTTTTTTACGATCAGACCGAGTCAATCTAACACCTTACTAACTATAATTTTTTCACTGTAACCGATTTCAATTCGTATGGCTAAGAGTAGCGGACCTAATTTTTTTTGGGATAAACTAGTACCAACAATTTATAGTGCGGGTGCTGCCGTGGTAATTTTAGGAGCTCTTTTTAAAATCCAGCACTGGGATGGAGGCGGCCCTATGCTAACAGCAGGTCTGGGCACCGAGGTTCTGATATTCTTGCTTTATGCATTGCAGACACTCACCCAATCCGTAGACAAAGAACCAGACTGGACCCGCGTATATCCTGAGCTGGCCGATGACTATTCAGGTCCGGCTATCAGCAGAAATGCAGCCCCTAGCAGCAATATCACTGCCAAACTCGACACGATGCTCGACAGCGCGAAGATCACTCCCGATATCTTCGACAGCCTTGGCAAAGGCTTCAAAAACCTGTCGGATACCGTTGGCAGAATCACTGACCTTACCGACGCAACCGTTGCTACCAACGATTACGCGAAGAATGTGAAGAATGCATCGACGGCGATCAGCGACATGAACAAGTCGTACGGTGTGGCGATCAATGCAATGACTTCCATGGCTGACGCTACGAAAGACGCGCAGTCGTACCGCGACCAGTTCCAGCAGATCACCAAGAACATGGGTGCATTGAACGCGGTGTACGAACTCGAATTGCAGGACACTACAAAACACCTGAAGGCGATGAACGCATTCTACGGTAACCTGACAGCCGCTATGGAAAACATGGCCGACGCTACGAAGGAATCGCAGGTGTTCAAAAACGAAATGTCTCGCCTGACTACCAACATTTCTTCGCTGAACAGCATTTACGGAAACATGCTGACGGCGATGCGCGGTGGCAATGCCTAACTGCCTTCTGGCAATGACTCTGCAATTCAAGGGATTGCAGAGTCATTGTTGTTAGTTAAATAATTCAATCACTGAAAACTGATTACACAACAATATGGCAGGTGGAAAAGAAACACCCCGTCAAAAGATGATTGGAATGATGTATCTGGTGCTTACGGCAATGCTCGCATTGCAGGTAAGTTCAGCGATCATCGAGAAATTCCTCCTTCTGAACAATTCATTGCAACTTTCTTCGGGAGCCGCTGACAGGATTAATCAAGAAACTGTGTTGAAAATCAAAGCGGCAGTTGAAAAATCAGGTAACCGGGCAGCCGACGTCGCCGTAATCAAAGAAGCCGAGGAGGTACGCAAGCTGTCTTCCAGTATGTCGAACGAGCTGAATGCATTGAAAGATGAAATTATCAAAGATGCAGGGGCCGGCTACAATGAGGAAGGAGCTATCAAAAATCCACAGGAAGAAACAAAAGTAGCCGAGTTGATGATCGGCGTTCGCAAGAATGGTAAGGCATATGCATTGAAACAAAAGCTGAATGCATTTACCAACGAACTCAACAAGGTATCGCCTAACAAATTCCAGGCACTCGCGCTCGATGGTCGTGAAGATCCGCTCGCAAAAGGCAACAAAGACCAGCGTAACAAGGATTTTGCCGAACTGAACTTCGAATCGACGCCCGTCGCGGCTGCATTGGCCGTTTTGAGCCAGAAGCAAACCGATATCCGTCGGATGGAGGGTGAAGTACTGAACTACCTTGCCACCAAAGTAGGTGCCGCGGACATTAAGTTCGACCGCGTACTGGCGATGGTAAGTGCCGATGCCAAAACGGTGGTGGCCGGTACCAAATTCAAAGGACAAATGTTCATCGCCGCTTCTGCTTCGGGTATCACACCCCGCATGAGCCTGAACGGTTCTCCGGTGAAAGTTGAAAACGGCGTAGGGTTGATCGAATTCACGGCGCAAGGCGGTGGTTACAATGCGGAGGGTCTTGCCAAAAGAGAGCTTCGCGGACAGATCACCATCCCTACCCCATCGGGAAAAGACACTACTTACACCATGAGCCAGGAATACTTCGTCGTGAAGCCGTCCTATCAGATCGAAACAGGAACTTTGCCTCCATTGTACTTTGGCTGCGCCAACAAACTGAGCATCCAAAGCCCGGCATTGGGAGCGCTTTGGGCACCTAATTTCTCGACAGACGGCGGTGAGATTATCAACAGCGGTCAGAAGGGCAAATTCACGATTGTACCTAACAAAGCGAGCCTGAACATTACGGTAAGCAATGCAGGCAATGTGCTTGGTTCAGAGCCATTCAAGGTAAACCGTGTTCCGAAACCATCTTTGGAAGTTCGCGTGAACGGTGCTGCATTCGATGAGCGTCGTGGTGCACCGGCTGCGGGTACAAGAAGCATTCAGATCGTGGCGGTTCCTGACGAGAGCTTTAAAAACTTCTCGCCGGAAGATGCAAAATTTCGCGTGTCACAGGTTGAAGTGTCGCTCGCCCGCGGTACAAGACGGATAAACGGCGTGACGCTTAGCGGCGGCGGCGGCTCTATTTCCTCGCTGGCACAGCAAGCACAGCCTGGCGACCGCTACGTGATCCAAATCCTGAAAGTGGAACGTCAAAATTTCAAAGGTGCTGTTAGCGAAGTGGAAATGGGTAACCAAACTCGTACCGTAGCGTTATACTAATCCAGCACTTATAGTCGTTGATTGGACAATACAACTTTATGTATGATATGAGAAGAATGAACGGAAAAACGATTGCATGGTCTTTGCTGTCGCTGTCTCTTGCAAGTACTGCCGCATTCGCGCAGGAAAAGGAGGATTCGACTGCGAATCAGTTCTCATCACGCCCCATTTCTGATGGCGATGTGATGATGAAAAGAACGCTCTGGAGACGGGTCGATTTGAAAGAAAAGCAGAACATTTCCATGTTCTCTAAAAACAATGAGATCACACGTTACTTGTTGGATGCGGCGAAAGCAGGGTTGATCGATGCTTATACCAACGATTCCTGCGCTACCAAAATCACCGGTGACGAACTTCATAAACGTGTCCTGATCCCTAACCAAACCGCCGGCCTCTCTGCCGAGGAACTTGCGGCAGGTTTCGGTGAACCGGCCAAAGCCGATGGATGGGATGCCAAAGCCAAAACCGACCCTAGCAAGCAGGCAGCTGCCGACGATGGATGGGGCAATGGTGCCAAAAAAGATCCGAAGAAAGAAGCGGTGGTAGAAGATGACGGATGGGGTCCTCCCAAGAAGAAATCTTCGAAAAAAGGTGCTAAAACCGAGGTCGCCAAAGAAGAACCAAAGGTAGAAGCGCCCAAACCAGACACCACTTCTTTCGACACGCAAAGTTTGGCTGCAACAGAAGAAGAATACTTCCCGGATCAGCTGAGCATTCTCGAAGTGAAGGAAGACTGGGTGTTCGATAAGAAAAGATCACGTTTGTACAACGACATCCAGACGATCACGATCGTGCTTCCTGCCGAGCAAACTGCAACAGGTCTCGAACTTCCGGTAGCCTCGTTCCGCTGGAAAGATGTAGAAAGACTTTTCAGAAGCGATCCTAAGAAGTATATCTGGTACAACACCCATAATACTGCTCAAAACAAGAACCTCGCGGATGCATTTGACCTTCGCTTGTTCTACGGACGGATCACCAAGTTCTCGAACGCCAACGATAAGGCATTCCTCGATATCTACAACGGCGAAAAAGAGGCCCTTATCAAATCCCTGAACTACGAACAGGAGCTGATGGAACTCGAACACGGACTTTGGGAATACTAATCAAGAAATAGCTTATAATGCAAAAAGCGCTTCCGATCGGAAGCGCTTTTTGTTTATGCCTGATTTCAAATTATCTACCGATGATCTTTCCGTTTTTAATCTTCAATTTCAGCTTGTTCATTGTTGTTACATTCGCTTCTGTCAAGCCGAATGCGGCAATGGTTTTGTTATAGTCTTTGAAGTCGATTTCCGAGCTCAAACGGCCGCCGACTGGTACCACTGAACCTGGAAGAACCACCACGCGTACATCCTGGAACTTACGAATCGGCGGCTTTGTGGCCGTGCCATTCCAGTCGGTTTGGAATACTTCAACGAAGAATGTTTTCTGATCAACACCGTGAATGAATGTGAATGAGCTTACTTCTCCGCCGCCGAAGCTGATCAATCCCGGTGTAGCCCAGTACACGCCTTGTGCTTTCAAATAAACCAACACCACCGAATTGCTGAAAAGCGTATCCAGGTCCGGTGTAAGGTTGCTCTGGCCGGTAACGAATCCACCCGTCGTGTCGGTACTTACTTCACCCAGCGAGAGGATGATTGGTGTGGCACCACCTCCTGTACCATCTTCACCAGCAGGTCCTGCCGGGCCCGCTGGTCCTGCCGGCCCCTGGGCACCCGCCGGTCCTGCCGGGCCAACCGCTCCGTCGTCTCCCTTGCAACTTATCATGGCAATCATCAGCACTAACGAGGCGAATAGTAATAATTTTTTGAACATAACTGTTAAAGTTTAGAAAGTGATAAAAAGAAATTACACGACTGAATACGCAAACCATTCCCCTTCTGACGAGGACAGAGCCGTTTAACGCATAAATTATATAAAAAAAACAACTATTCCTTTGTGGTCCCCAAAGAATCGACCTGTGCTTCCACTGAGCGGTAATGTGTAAATTCTTTCAGCATGGCCACATTTCCGTCCGGCAACTTCAATTCAATCTCCCAGTTCATCGACGACGCCAATTGGAATATCATCAACTGCACCTGGTTCCCCGCAATGCGCGGCAAATCGCTCTCCATCGCCTTGTCGTTCATCGTCTGCTTGGCCTCGTTGAGAATCGCGGTGTAGTCTTCGCTGTGAAAACGGTTCAGCCAGCCCTGCTCGATATCATAAAACTTATAATCGGTATCGATCGAAAGAATTTCAGGAGCGGGGAAAAAGTCGATAACAAGCCTGCGTTCACCGTCCGGGCGGTGGAATTTCATTTTTCCAAAATCATAGCCGACGAGCACTTTGGCCTTCGCAATGATCAATGCCTTCTTTTTGTCATTAATGAGGTTCCAGATGTTCTTGTCGTTCTGGTAATTGTAGATTTCGGTGAAATAACCCTCCGCCATCACGACTTTGAATACCTTCTCGATCCGCTCGATCAAAACGGTCGCCTCCTGCGCCGATACATATTTCTTTGTCTTCCGCTTTTGCAGCCACCCTGTGAGTGTACTGCCGGCCAAGCCGCCGGCAACGAGTGAGATCATCAAAAAAACTAGTGTGGAGGCTTCCATATCTCTATTTTTGTGCTGATTAAAATTCAAATAAAAACGGCACAATGCCAAATAGCCCACAGAAATATCTGGTTACAATCGCCGGGCCAACGGCCGTCGGGAAAACAGCCCTGTCGATCAGGCTTGCGCAGGATTTGGGGACCGAAATCATATCCGCCGATTCGCGCCAGTTCTTTCGGGAACTCAGTATCGGTACCGCCAAACCCACGCCGGACGAACTGGCGCAGGCCCGTCACCATTTTGTGGATTCCCACTCCATTGCAGAAGCATACAGCGCGGGAGATTTTGAACGCGATGCATTGGCGCTCTTAGAAGTGCTGTTTCAAAAATATGATATCGTTGTCATGACCGGCGGGTCGGGATTCTACGTCAAAGCGGTACTCGAAGGTCTCGACGAGCTCCCCGCCCCCCTACCGGGCCTGCGCGAGTCGCTCATGGAGAAATTGAACGACCAGGGCCTGCCCGCATTGCAAGAAGAAATCACGCAGATCGATCCTGAATTTGCGGCTACACCGGAGCTTGCCAATCCGCAGCGCGTAGTGCGGGCGCTGGAAGTGTTTTACACGTCGGGGACACCCATCAGTCAATTCAAGCTAAAAAATACCGGTAACCGCCCGTTTACGGCCATTAACATCGCCCTCGACCGCGACCGGCCAGAGCTGTACCATCGGATCGATCAGCGAATGGACATTATGCTGCGAGAAGGGCTCGTAGAAGAGGCCAAAAGCGTGATCGCGTACAGAGACCATCACGCATTGAAAACAGTAGGTTACCGGGAGGTATATGCCTGCTTCGACGGCGAATACGACGAGGTGGAAATGGTGCGGCTTTTGAAGCAAAACTCCCGCAGATATGCCAAACGCCAACTGACGTGGTTCAGGCACCAGGGAAATTTTGAATGGTTTCATCCCGACGAATACGATCGCATTCTGCAATACGTGCGGGAAAAGGGAGGATTGTATAAAGGCATTTGACGGGAATGGTCCCGTCAAATGCCTGCCGGAATTAGTCTTCCAGCTCGCGGTAGGCCAGAATGCCGCCCAACACGTTGCGTACGTTTGAAAAGCCCTGCGATTCGAGGTAGCGCGCTGCCTTTCCACTGCGGGCGCCTGAACGGCAGTGAATGATAATTTCCTCGTCTTTCAACGGCTCCAACTCATCCAAATGGTCGGGAAGCTCGCCTAGCGGGATCAGTACCGCGCCGAGGTTGTCCTCTTCGTATTCGTGTTCCTCACGAACATCGTAAAAGTGCAGATCTTCGCCCTTTTCCAGACGTTCCTTTAATTCTTCAACTGTAATATCCATATTTCAAAAAGTTGTGAAGATAAGCTATTTAGAGATTAACATTTTTTGCACAAAAGAACGTTTCCCGTCGGTGGCTTTAAACAGGTAAATGCCCTCACTTAAATGCCCTACCGGCGCCGATTGCTGCTCGCGGGCAGGTGTGAGCGAATGCATCAGTTTGCCGCCCGAACTATAAATGTCGATCCGGCGGAGCGATTTGTTATTCCAGTGCACTTCGCCTTTGGCAGGGTTCGGGTAAAAGATCGCACTGATCTGACCGGCCGGTTCATTGCCGGTAACAACACCCTGCGCCCTCTTTCCGAGGTACGGACGGACCATGATCGATCCTTTCAGCGTCGTTTCCTTCGCCCATTCCGTGCCCAGATTATAATATACCGCATTCCTGCCGAGCAAAGAATTACGGTCGAAACCGACCGTCACCGGCTGATCGTTGATTTGCAGCCAGCCCACATAAAAAGTATCGGATACCGCCACCGGGGTCGTGAATGCGTAATCGACAAAACCATCACGAACAGCCGGGTACCGCACCGCCACCGAACGCTGCGCGATCATCTGGTCGGGCTTACCGCCCTTGTTGCCATATATCTGAATGGTAAACCCTTGTCCTGAAATATCCTTGTTAAAAGACACCATCGACATGCGGATGCCTCCGATCGTGTCAGCCCTGGTCAACACGTATTGGATCGCAACCCGGCCCAGCTTCTGGTTTACCTGCACACCGTATTCGGCGCTTCCGTCATCATATGCAAAGTAGTCCGACAATGCGGTGCGGGCGGTAATGGTATCGTTTGTTTTGAGATTGGCGCCGGGAATGGTATCAGTGGTAGTAATGTAAAACTTGCTGATCAGATTCAGGCTGTCGAGCTGCGCGGCGGGATTCAATGCGGACGTTTTTACCCCCAGTCTCTGGGATTTCAGCGATTCCACGTAGATCGAGCGCTGCACATTGCGCAGGTATTCCGTCCCGCGCTGCGCGTCCGTGAGCGTGAATGTGCTCGTGAGGATGTTGAAGTTATTGAAATGGTTGACAATGTCGGTCTTAACAGAATCGGCCGTCACCGCTGCCGGATTCACGCGGTACTGACGCAACGGCATCGCCGTATATTTCTTCAAAACGCTTGAAACCGGCTTCCGCATGGCTACATCAAACAGGTAGGGCTGCTTAGCCGACCGTTTCGCATTCAGATAAACGTAATCCAGGTGCCAGGTGTCATACGGTCCCGAACTGCGGCCGTACGACCTGAACCGGAATTGAAACGCATCATGGAAATAATTGGCATCCTTAATGACGACAAATTGCTGGTGAAACAGCGTATCGACCTGGTAGCCGAGCTGCGTCCAAACCGGCACCCACTCCTTTGTTTTACTAAAAAATTCCAACCGCAGGAAGTCGCTCGAATCGGGCAGCTCGCCGAGGCCTTTCGCAGCCCAGTAAAAGCTCAGGTACACCGAATCCGCAGCGACTTTTCCGGCCAGGTTGACCGGCTGCGAAGTGAGCGTGTCGGTATAGCCCTGGTTCAGTGGGTTGACGAGGTTGTAGGGAACTCCGGCGGCATTCAGCCCGTCGAATGTGGCTATATTCATCGACGGATGTGAACTGGTGAGCGTATTATTAATGTATACGCCGCTTCCCGGCAACCAGTAGTTCGTGTTGGGAGCGAGTGTTTTGGTCGTGGAAAAATCGTCGAAAAACGGCAGGTTGAGCGATGCCTGCGTGCGGAGACCGGCCTCGTCGTCTTCCGTAACCTGGAACCGGGCCTGATCGATCGGCACGATGCTTATCTGCGCGCGCAATGCGGTGCTATGCGCCAAGACGAGCGCACAAATCCATATTAAAATCCTGTGTGTGATAAATCCTTTACTGCTCCGGTTGATTTTCATTATCCGTCGATTCAGGCGCCTGCGGGGTAACCCACAGGTCTATTACGTCTCCAATTCTTACCTTATTTCCAGCATCGGGGTTTTGGCGAACGATAGAGCCCGGCGCCTGTCCTTCTTCGGCCGGCACTTCCATTACCTGCCCAACTTTCAGGCCTGCACCCACGATGGCGATTTTGGCTTCATCGAGCGGCATTCCGATCGCCGAAGGCGCTTCAAACTGGGCCGTACCCAATCCTTCGCCCAGTTCCAGGTCAATTTTGGTACCTTTCGCTACCGGCTGGCCGGGCAGGATTTCCTTCCCATTGTAAAGCTGCCGCAAGACCGCATTCTGCGCCATATCGGGCACGTAGGAAATGTTACCCTCTTCCAGCCCGACACTTTTCAGCAACATCTGCGCGCTGCGGTGCGTCATATCGGTCAGCTTCGGCATTTTGATCAGCGGGGCCGTGCGCGACACGACGGTCACGTAAATTTTCCGCCCTTCTTTCACTTTCGAGCCGGGCAATGGGTATTGCGAAATGATCGTCAATGCCGGTACATTGGTCACAAAAGTACAGTCGACCTCGTAGCGCAGGTCACGATCACCGAGAAAGTCTTCGAGATCTTCCACATTCTTCTTTTTCAGGTCGGGCACGGTAATGGCCTCGCCATGATTGGTTGTAAAAGGAAGGTAAACGAAGAAAAAACCCAGAAATAGGACCAAAAGCAGCGAGACAATGATTCCGATATGTATGAAAAGATCAGTTCTGGACTGTGTACTTATTTTGGCCATGAATGTGTTAGATGCGCTTTGGGATTATAAACGGGTAAAAATAAACGTAATATTCCAAGATGCCAATATCCTAAACGGTATAGGAACCCAGAATTCTCTTGATGTATTTGCCCAGGATATCGAATTCCAGGTTCACCGAATCCCCTGCTTTCAACGAATGGAAGTTCGTAAAGTTATAGGTATAAGGGATAATTGCCACCCGGAACGTGTTTTCACCGGAATTGAAAACCGTTAGGCTCACCCCGTTAATGCAAATCGAACCTTTTTCGACGGTAATATTGCCCTTTGACGCATCATACGCAAAATCAAACAGCCAGCTGCCGTCCCGCTCCTGCACCTGCGTACATGTGGCGGTCTGGTCCACGTGGCCCTGCACGATATGCCCGTCGAAACGGCCGTTGGCAGGCATGCAGCGTTCGAGGTTTACCTTGCTGCCGGCGCTCAGTTCACCGAGATTTGTTTTCAACAGGGTTTCCTCAATGGCCGTGACCTTGTATTCGTCGCCGTCGATGGCTACTACCGTGAGGCAAACGCCGTTATGGCTTACGCTCTGATCTATTTTGAACTCATTACCGATCGGCGACCGGAATGTGAAGGTTTTGTTGGTACCTTCCGTTTCGATATGCACTACCTCTGCGAGGGATTCTACGATTCCTGTAAACATTTCAACTAGGGATTATAATGCGAAGTTACAATTTCCTAACCGCTCTCCCATCCTGTAAAATTCCCGCATTCACCATTATTAGCGGTCAACTGCTTTTCAATTAGGCATTCTTTGCGAACTTTGCACCAAAATAAGCGCTGCGGAGTTCTGGTAAGGTGCTTGTAATCCAAAATCTGTTAATGAAAAAAGTACTATTCATCGATCGCGACGGTACGATCATCGTTGAGCCCCCTACCGATTTTCAGGTTGATTCACTGGAAAAACTTGAATTCCTGCCCAAAGCCATTTCCGCATTGCGCAAAATCGCGGACGAAACCGATTATGAGCTGGTTATGGTGACCAACCAGGACGGCCTCGGCACCGCTTCTTTCCCCGAAGACACATTCTGGCCCGCCCAGAACAAAATGGTGAAAACGCTGGAAGGAGAAGACGTCCGTTTCGCCAATGTTCACATCGACCGCAGCTTTCCCGAAGATAACCTGCCTACCCGCAAACCGGGCATCGGCATGCTCACGGCCTACTTTTCCGATGAGTACGACCTGGCTAACAGCTACGTCATCGGCGACCGTCTGACCGACGTGCAGCTGGCCGTAAACCTCGGCGCGAAAGCGATCCTGTTCCGCTCCGATCTGCCCGAAGAAGGCCTGTCAGATGAGCATCATGCAACAACCGCGCTGGTTAGCAGCGACTGGGACGCGATTTACGAGCATTTGAAGCTTCCTTCCCGCAAAGCGGCCGTAGAGAGAAACACCAAGGAAACGCAGATCAAAGTGGAGCTGAACCTCGATGGCAGCGGCCGTTCCGACATTCATACCGGCCTCGGTTTCTTCGACCACATGCTCGACCAGCTCGCACGGCATTCCGGCGCCGACCTGTCGATCCACGTCGAAGGCGACCTGCATATCGACGAGCATCATACCATCGAAGACACGGCCCTCGCATTGGGCGAAGCGTACCGCCAGGCAATAGGCGATAAGCGCGGTATCAGCCGTTACGGCTTCCTGCTGCCGATGGACGAAGCATTGGCGCAGGTGGCGATCGATTTCTCCGGCCGCCCGTGGATCGTCTGGGATGCTACATTTAAAAGGGAGAAAATCGGGGAAATGCCGACAGAAATGTTTTTCCACTTTTTCAAGTCATTCTCAGACACTTCGCTTTCGAACCTGAACATTAAAGTGGAAGGCGACAACGAGCACCACAAGATCGAATCGATTTTCAAGGCATTCGCGAAGGCGATCAAAATGGCTGTGAAACGCGACCTTAAAGCGCTGGATTTCATGCCGTCGACGAAGGGAGTGCTTTAATTTTTTCGTTAACCGCAGTCCGATGTGCTTTTTTTTAGCTATTTTTGCGCATCTTACGTTGCATTATAATCGAGTACAACTATGACAATGACCATTATTATGATTGCCTTCTATGTGGTTCTGTTAACCAGTGCGTTCCTGGTGGGGCGTTGGTTGGAGAACAATGAAAAGCAATGGAAAGCGAATAAGTAAGGGTTGTTGATTCAACCCTTTTTTTGTATCTTTTCGTTTTCCGCTTAACACAAAATTCGTTTCGAAACCATACTAAAAAGTAACTTGCCAAACGTTTTAGACGCGTTAAGTGTTACTTTGGCTCTTTAAAAACCGTTTTTCCGTGCTCAGGACGCTGTGTCTCATACTACTTACGGCCTTCCTCATCTGTAAAGCCACAGATGTTGCCAGCCTGCTGCTGGTCAAGGAAAAGGCATCTGTGGTTTGCGATACGGGAACCTGTGACAACGAGGAAAAAACGGAGGTCGAAAAGCTCAATGACGACCAGCTTCTCATTTCACATAGCGTTCAATTTGGCCGTTTCGTTACCCTGATCCCGGTCAAAAGCGCATTCTTCTACACTGCCAATTTCGATAACGAGATTTATCGGAACCTGTTATCTCCGCCCCCGGAGTTTATCTGATTTCTTCCTTAAAGCATTCATCCGAGTCGTAGCAACGCCGATGTGGCCTTTCCGCGTCTAACCCGGTATGTTCCTCTATTTTTCATCCTAATATTTATTTAAGAAATCATGATAAGGGCTTATAATCAATTATTTGAAAACAATAAGAAGTGGGCGGAAGAGACGACCAAAGAAAACCCCGAATTTTTCTCAACCCTCGCCAAAGGTCAGGCTCCCAAGTTCCTCTGGATCGGCTGTTCCGATAGCCGCGTTCCGGCAAACCAGCTCACAGGCACCCAGCCCGGCGACATTTTCGTTCACAGGAACATTGCCAACATGGTGATTCACACCGATATCAGCATGCTGAGCGTACTGGATTACTCTGTGAATGTGCTCGGTGTAGAGCATATCCTCGTATGCGGGCATTATGGATGCGGTGGCGTGATCACCGCTATGGGCAACAAACAGGTGGGCCTGATCGACAACTGGTTGCGTCATATCAAGGACGTTTATCGCCTGCACGCACAGGAACTGAATGCGATCGAAGACCTTAAACTGCGCGCCGACCGCTTCGTCGAAATCAATGTGCAGGAACAGGTACGCGACCTCGCCAAAACCACCATCGTACAAACTGCCTGGGCTAACGGCAAACCGTTGCAGGTGCATGGCGTCGTGTACGACATCGGCAATGGCATTCTGAAAGACATGGACGTAACCATCGACGCGAGCAACTACGCCGACGACGTGTACCGTCTCGACATACCGCACCTGGTATAATCAGCGGTTCTGCATTCTGAGTAGTCCAATTTTTGATCCTTACTGAATCAATCGTATGTCATTGAATAATAAGAATTTGTTCGCCAACATTAAATACGATTTTCCTTCCGGGCTTGTCGTATACCTGGTAGCGCTGCCGTTATGCCTCGGCATCGCGCTGGCCTCGACCGGGCGCTCCGACCTGCTGTTTTCTGGGGTAATCGCCGGTGTCGTAGGTGGAATCGTAGTAGGCTCGCTGAGCGGCTCCTCCCTGGGTGTGGCAGGTCCGGCAGCGGGTCTGGTTGTGATTGTACTCAATGCGCTCGATACCCTGGGCACCTTTGAGGCGTTTTTGCTTGCCGTGGTGCTAGCGGGGCTGTTACAGGTGATCGCCGGTTTCCTGAAAGCAGGTATTATCGGTTATTATTTCCCTTCGTCGGTGATCAAGGGAATGCTGGCCGCCATTGGTATTACACTCATTTTAAAAGAAATCCCCCACGCATTCGGGTATGACGCCGATTTTATGGGCGACGAGGCGTTCGAGCAGAAAGACGGCCGCAATACATTTACGGAAGTATATTATTCGCTTCGCTACAACAGCACGGGCGCGATCATCATTTCCGCCATTTCACTTGCATTGCTGATCCTGTTCGACAAGCCGTTCATGAAACGCATCCAGCTGTTCCGGTACGTGCCGGGCGCATTGTTCGTAGTGGTCACCGGCGTAGTGCTGAACCTCGTTTTCGGGACTGCCGCGCCGCAATGGGCATTGTCGGGCGATCATATGGTGCAGCTGCCCGTGGCTTCTAGTGCGTCCGAATTTTTCAGTTTTTTCAAAACACCGGATTTCTCTGCATTCAGCAAGCCGGAAGTTTACACGGTGGCCATCACACTGGCAATCGTGGCGAGCCTTGAAACGCTGCTTTCCGTCGAAGCTACCGACCGCCTCGACCCATTCAAACGCAGCACGCCTACCAACCGCGAGCTCGTCGCGCAAGGTGTCGGCAATATCGTATCCGGGCTGATCGGCGGTTTGCCGGTAACCCAGGTAATCGTCCGCAGCTCGGCCAATGTCGATTCCGGCGGCCGTACAAAGATGAGCACGATCATCCACGGCACCATTCTGCTGATTTCGGTCGTATTTATCGCCAAATATCTCAACTATATCCCGCTCGCATCGCTGGCGGCTATCCTGCTGATGGTAGGTTATAAATTGTCCAAATTCGAGCTCTACAAAGGAATGTACAAGCTGGGACTCGAACAGTTCATTCCCTTCGTAGTCACCATTATCGCGATCCTGAGCACCGATTTGCTCAAAGGCATCGGTATTGGAATGGTCGTGGCGATTTATTTTATCCTCAAAAAGAACCACAAGCATTCTTATCATTATATCAAGGAACAGCACCGCGATGGCGACGTGATCACACTGCTGCTGTCCGAAGAGGTGACTTTCCTGAACAAGGGCAGCATCAGCGCCACGCTCGATAACCTGCCCGACGGCGCCACGGTAGTCATCGACGGCAGCAAGTCGATGAATATCGATTACGACGTGCTCGAAATCATTCAGGATTTCCGGAAGCACCAGGCCCCATTGCGTAATATCAGTGTGGAAACACGCGGTATCGGCAAAGTAGAGGCCGTGGGCGCACATTAATGCAGCTTCATCAAAAAACAAAGGCCCGCCTCCATGACGGAAGCGGGCCCTTTTTTGGTTGTAATAAGTCGATAAGCAGGTTAAAACTTAATTCTTTTGCTTCAACCGCTGGATAAGCATATCGTTAAATGTACGCTCAGCCTTATACAATTCGATCACCTGGCTGGCGGTAATGACCTTTAAAAATTTATTCTGGTAATCTTTTTCCAGGTCCAGCTCTTTCTGGCGCAAGTCCTGCACTTCTTTCAAGTTGTTCAGCACTGCCTCGTCGTTCTGGCCTTCGGCTTTTTTGTCGTTAATAATTTTGCGTTGGGCGCGGTGGATTTCGCGTCGTTTCTGCGCATATTCATTGTAAATGGGCCAAAAACCGGTCGATTGCTCCGGCGTCAGGTTGAGGCGGTTGGTAATGATCGCCACCTTGGCATCCTGAATGCGTTTTATTTCTTCCTCGGAACGACGCTGAGCCTGGGCTGCCGACGCAGCACCGATGAATAGGAGCAAAAGAGCAAATGTGTTCCGATACCGTCTGAATTCAAATTGTAAGTTCATTTCGATTGTTCGTTAGGGTCAAATCTTGTCCGGGGCAACCATACTTTCCTCCAACTGCTGGCGAAGAATATCGTCGTCCAGGCCATCCAGGTAATTCAGCACCGTTGAGTCGGCGTCGAATGCCTTCTGGACCACCTTGTGTTCGCTTAGGTCGTAATAACTGATGTCCTGTTCTTCCAGGTAGCTGATGATAGAGGCGTTGCTGATGCCGCTCAATGGCTCCTGGCCCAGCGATCCCTGGCGCTCCGGCACGGTCACCCACACGAGCACGAGGATCAGCGCCGATGCCGCCACAAGGCCGACAGACCGCTGCCACGACCAGCTAACGAGGGGTTTGCGCTCAGGCTCCGCGGGAATCCGTGACTGGATCATTTGCGGCAAATTGTCAAAATAACCTTCCGGCACCTTAAAGGGCGTTTCCCTTTTCAGATCATCGAGCCGTATACGTTTTTTGTCCATGATTATTTATATTTCCTGTCTTGTGACGGTTTGACCAAAGTAAATGCAAATAGTTTAATCCGTGTCGTTCAAAAAATCCTCAATTTTTTTGGAAGCCCAATGATATGAGGCTTTTAGCGCCCCTACCGACGTTCCGGTGATCTCGGAGATCTCTTCGTAGGGTAATTCTTCAAAATATTTCAGGTTAAATACCAATCTTTGTTTTTCTGGTAATTTTAATATTGCCTTCTGCAATTTCAGCTGAATGGCGTCACCGCTCATTTCGGGATCGGCTTCCAGTTTTTCGCTCAGCTCATTTTCGACATCGTAAATCGGGATGAAGTATTTCCGGCGCTTTTTGTTGAGAAAATTAATGGCTTCGTTGCTCGCAATGCGGTAAAGCCAGGTATACAATTTAGCGTCGCCACGGAAATTTTCCAGCGCGGTCCAGGCCTTGATAAATACATCCTGGGTAATGTCGTTGGCGTCGTCGTGGTCCACAACCATCTTCCGCACCAGCCAATATACTTTTTGCTGGTACTTCCGCACCAGCTGATTGAAAGCGTTTCTCCGCGTTTCGGGATTTTCAAAAAGGGATAATAATTCTTCGTCGGACATTTAATCAGTATTAACCTGATCTGTATTACAGGGAATCTGCGTGACCAATAATAGTACCTGAGCCCGAAGTCAACGCCGGTCAATAATACTTCATTTTTTTGTGCAGGGCAAATAAAAAGAGCTCTGAGATAGCAAAAACAGCATTTTGCATTCCCAGAGCTCAATTCTTTTTATTCCCATGTCCGTCGACTTAGGCCGGCGGTTATTTTCTCGCGATGGCGCGTTTCGCGGCTTCTACGATGTGCTTCGCATCCAATCCGTATTTTTGGAGCAATTGCGCCGGCGTGCCGCTTTCCCCGAAGCTGTCGTTTACAGCCACGTATTCCTGCGGAACGAGTTTATTTTTAACCAAAACCTGCGCCACGCTGTCGCCCAGGCCGCCGATGCGGTTGTGCTCTTCGGCAGTTACCACGCAGCCTGTTTTCCCGATCGATTTCAGGATCGCTTCTTCGTCGAGCGGCTTAATGGTGTGGATATTGATGATTTCTGCATTGATACCCTCCGCTTCCAGGATCTCGCCGGCCTGGATCGCTTCCCATACCATGTGGCCGGTGGCGATAATGCTTACGTCCGTTCCCTCGTTTACCATCCAAGCCTTGCCGATTTCGAATTTCTGGTCGGCATCGGTGAATACCGGGATTACCGGCCGACCGAAACGCAGGTATACCGGGCCTTCATGCTCGGCAATGGCGATGGTAGCCGCCTTGGTCTGGTTGTAATCGCAAGGGTTGATGACGGTCATGCCCGGAAGCATTTTCATCATACCGATGTCTTCGAGGATCTGGTGGGTAGCACCGTCTTCACCCAAAGTCAAGCCCGCGTGCGAAGCGCAGATTTTCACATTTTTACCTGAATAGGCTACGCTCTGACGGATCTGGTCGTACACGCGGCCCGTCGCGAAGTTTGCGAAAGTGGTAGCGAAAGGAATTTTACCGCCGATGGTCAGACCTGCGGAAACGCCGATCATATTGGCTTCGGAAATACCGCATTGAACAAAGCGCTCAGGGTTTTCCTTGATGAATGCTTCCAGTTTCAGAGAGCCCACGAGGTCGGCGCAAAGCGCTACTACATTGGGGTTCTGCTGGCCCAGCACCTGCATTCCGGCACCAAATCCGGAACGTGTATCTTTCTTCTCAGTGAAGGTGTATTTTTTCATTGTCGTTTCTCAATTAATAATCTCCCAAAGTTTCTTCCAATTGAGCAAGCGCAGCAGCCAACTGTTCGTCGTTAGGCGCTACACCGTGCCATTTGTGGCTTCCCATCATGAAATCCACCCCGTAGCCCATGCCGGTGTGGAGCAGTACCATGATCGGACGGCCATGTCCGAGGCGGCCTTTCGCTTCGTACAATCCTTTGACGATCGAGGCCATATCGTTACCTTCTTCAATGGAGATTACTTCCCAGCCAAATGCTTCGTATTTCGCGCCCAGGTCGCGGTTGTTCATTACCTTCAGCGTAGGGCCGTCGATTTGCTGCCCGTTCAGGTCGATGAACGCGATCAGGTTGTCGACCTGGTGGTGTGGTGCGAACATCGCCGCTTCCCAAACCTGGCCTTCCTGCTGCTCGCCGTCGCCCATGAGCACATATACCGTTGATTTATCGTTGTTCAGCTTCTTCGACAATGCCGCTCCGATCGCCACCGACATGCCCTGTCCGAGTGAACCGGAAGCGATCCGGATGCCTTCGAGGTGCTCGTGCGTGGTGGGGTGCCCCTGCAAGCGGGAATCCAGTTTACGGAAAGTACCCAGTTCGGCGGTCGGGAAGTAACCCTTGCGGGCCAGTACGCTGTACCATACAGGAGAAATGTGGCCGTTCGAAAGGAAGAAAAGGTCTTCGTCCTTACCGTCCATATCGAATACAACCTTGCCATCCTGCTCTTTGAGCTTCATACGCTCGAAATACAGTGCTACCAACAAATCGGTACAACCCAGGGAACCTCCCGGGTGACCCGACTGACAAGCATGTACCATGCGTACGATGTCCCTGCGAACCTGGGAAGCAACTTTTTCTAATTGTTCAATTTCCATTTTTGTTTATTTTCTATTGGACTGTCCTTGATACCGTTACCCGAACGCTGGGACGATTTAGGCGGCGTAAATGTCCTGCTATTCGGAATGTTAAAATGACTGATTATTATTCAGTTTTTCCAAGAATTTGATCAGTGTGTTTCGACGATTCCACTTTGGAAATGATCTCTTCAATGATCCCCTTTTTGTTGATGACGAAAGTTGTGCGGAGTACACCCATATAAGTGCGGCCGAACGTCGTTTTTTCTCCCCAAACTCCATACGCTTCGATCATTTTATGCTCGGTATCAGCCAGTAAGGGGAAAGGAAGGCTGTATTTTTTGATAAACCGCTGATGCGACTTTTCACTATCCGGGCTCACGCCCAATACTTTATATCCTTTTTTCAGGAGCAGTTCATGGTTGTCACGAAGGTTGCAGGCCTGATTCGTACAGGTAGGTGTGCTATCTTTCGGATAAAAGTACAAAACGACTTTTTCTCCTTTGAAATCCGACAGTTTTACTTCTTTTCCATCCTGGTCTTTTGCTGAAAATGCGGGTGCGGGGTCACCGACTTGTAGTCCCATAATCTATCTTCTACGTTTTTTGGTTTTCTTAGGTTTAACAACCAGGTCCACCAATTCTGTTCGCAAGATAGTACTATTTCCTGCCCTATCCGTCACTTCCAGCACGAGTTCTCCTTCAAATGGCTGGCTATCATCGAGTTTTTCCGACCAGATATAGCCTTTTTTGAAATCATAATTCAGCAATACCCATTCGCCGTTCACCAATGCCTTGAAATCGGCCACGCCCGACAGGCCGTCGCCCACGAACCCGCGGATGCGATGCTGGCTATGCTCGACCAGCCGCACGCGCGGCGGTGTCGTGTCCGGCTGGATCACGAATGTACCCAGCTCACGGGTGTCGAAGCGGATCATATCCCCATCCCATTTCCCGCCCAGGAAGCGATAATCGCCGTTGAGGTAACGGTAAACGAAAGTACGCGACTTGTCCTCCGGCGACTTCTCCGGCGTGAATGTCGCGTGAATATAATCGTTCAATGCCGTACCGCGGTTATTGATCGTTAATGCGTTGAAATTCCGCTGGCCCATCAGGAACAATGTGTCAAACAAGCTGGTATTGCCAAAATCCACCGACCATTTCGCCTCCTTGAATGACGACGCAATGCCCGGCAGCACCTGGCTCCGCAGGAAAGTTTTGACGATCGTCGTGCCAACTTTCACCGAATCGGGCATTTTTTCGCGTAAATCCGTCAGGAAAACAGCGGACTCGCCGGCGTACAGATCGGGCTTTTTCTGTTCTTCTTTTCCTTTTGTATAAAAAGTCGCAAATGGCTCCTGGCTGCGGTAATACTTCGCCCGGACGATGAGCGTGTTCTCCTGAACTTCCGTTTGCAGGTATTCGGGGTTCACTTCGGTATTGTACACGGGCAGTTCAGGGTTCTGCTGCTCACCTTTGATGGTGAATATCAGCTCCGAAAAATTCTCGAAAGAGTCCGAAATGCGCACTTTCACCTCGTGGCTCAGCGTATCGGTAATATTCAGCTTGCCGTTGATCGCATTCGTCTTATATAAATTGAATTTATTCCCGTCGGGCACGTAGCATTTCAGGAAACGCTGGCCGGTCGCCTGCTCGGTTTCGTAGTCGATGAGATTGTTGTAATCGCGGGTAGAAGCATTGGGAAACACTTCGATGTTGTAGGAAAATACCTCCTGTCCGTCCATCCGGATTTCAATGCATTGCAAACCATACCGGAAACCGGTGCCGGTCATCTGGTCGTGCGCCACCATATCCAGCCCGATAATGCCCGTGGCCGTAACGGGCGCATTCAGCCGCCAGGTGCCGTCTTTCAGTTTCACAGGCGCATAAACTTTCCGCTCGAACTGCCCGTTCACCCGGCCATTTATATCCAGCGGCCTGATCGCCAGGTTGACGAATTTCGGCGGCGTCACATCCTGGATTTCATTAAACCCGAAATACAGCGGGTTCAGGTAATTATCCTTGGAATCACGCACCTCGAAGTGCAAATGCGGCCCCGCGGAGCCACCCGTATTGCCCGATAATGCGATCACCTCGCCTTTTTTGAAGGTAAACTGCCCGGCTTCCGGGAACAGGTCGATTTCGAATGTCTGTTTTTTATATTGCTCCTGCCGCACCCATGTCGCGAGCGGATCGCTGAATTTCAGCAAATGGCCGTAAACGGTCGTCTGCCCGTTGGGATGCCGCAAATAGATCACATTGCCGTAACCGGTGCGCTGCACGGCCACTTTATACACATAACCTTCCGCGGCCGCGTACACGGGCAGGCCCTCGCGCTGCTGCGTGCGGATATCCAGCCCGGCGTGGAAATGGTTGCTTCGCAGATCGCCCAACCCGCCGGCCAGCGAATTGGGTAGTCCGGGGCGGATGGGAAACTGGTAATAGCCTTTGGGATATGATTGTTTTTGGGCCAATGAAACCTGTGCAACACCTGCCAACCCCAATACAAACAGCCCTGAACGGACAAATGCCCGGAAATAATGACGCATGAAAAAGTGCATGAATAGCCGGTATACCGACCGGGTGATTTGAAGAGTACGGTTTACTTAACGAACAGTTCGAGCATCTTCTTGCCTTCGATCGAGGCCGTCAGCTTGTCACCGATCTGCACCGGACCTACGCCTTTCGGGGTGCCTGTAAAGATCAGATCGCCCGTTTTGAGCATGAAGAATTTGGATACGAACGAGATCAGGTAATTAATGCGGTAGATCATCATCGACGAGTTGCCGTTCTGCCGCGTTTCGCCGTTTAGGTCGAGACTGAAATTAATGTCCTGGATATCGGCAAAGTCCGCAACCGGCACAAAGTCCGAAACGGGCGCCGACCCGTTAAATGCCTTCGCCAGCTCCCAGGGCAGGCCTTTCGCTTTCAGTTCCGATTGCAGGTCGCGGGCCGTAAAATCGATCCCTATGCCGATTTCGCTGTAATATTTGGGTGCAAATTTCTCTTCGATATTCTTTCCTGCCCGGTTGATTTTCACGACCAGTTCCACTTCGTAATGAACGTCTTTTGAAAATTCGGGATAGTAAAAATCCTCTCCCGGGCGGAGCTGTGAGGTTTCAGGTTTCAGGAATATAACCGGGGAATCGGGCGTCTGGTTGTTCAGTTCGGCGATATGCTCTGCGTAATTCCGGCCTACACAAATAATTTTCATCAGGGGTCAAATGCTAATTTAAAAGGAATGAACGTCAGGGACAAAGCTACTTACAAAGGAGGGAGCCTACAATATCTGTCACAATTTTTCGGGACTAATGCAGTTAAAATAATAATGCTATTTTTGAAAAAAGTAATCAGGCCAATTCCGCTTACGCATGAAGAAGTACCTTTCCCCATCCCTTTCCTGCACGATTTTCACACTCCTGATCACGACATGGCTGTTTTCCTGCGACACGCTCCGCAAAACGCCTGAGCGCAGTTCGTCGTACCGAAGCTCACGCGCACCTGCATCGAGAAATACAGCATCGCGGGGAAGGACATCGCCGGCCCGAAAACCGGTAGCCAAAGCCCCCACCCGAAAACCTACTCCTGCCAGAACTACCACCCCCACCTACTCCCGCCCCGGCGATGCCAATACGGGCAATGTGCCGGAAGTGGTACAGATCGCCCGGACATACACCGGTACCCCCTACCGCTCCGGCGGCAACGATAAGCAAGGGATCGACTGCTCCGGCCTTATTTGTCAGGTATATTCCGAAATGGGCGTGAAAGTGCCCCGCATTTCGTGGCAGCAATCCGAATTCGGGCAGGAGGTCGGCAGCGTGGCCGAAATCAAACCCGGCGACTGGCTGTTTTTTGTGCCCGAGGCAGGCAAGGAAGGCTACGTATCACACGCCGGCATCGTCACCGATGTTCGCAGCCGCGAGGAAATCATATTCATCCACGCTTCCACTTCGAAGGGCGTCCGGGAAGACAATCTTTTTTCCACCTATTTCAAAGGCCGTTTCGTGAAAGCCATGCGGCCATTCTGACCGTTTACGAACTCCGCCCGATTTAAATACAGAAAGCCATAGGGGTAGCGCGGAATGTGATTGTCCTTTTCGAAATTTGCAGTCATCACTCAATTCCTCCGCAATATGCCCAACACCACTGCCCCACCGCCGTTTACCGGCGACCGGACATTGACCTTACAGGCCAGTCCGGGTATCCCGGCTTACATTTACGCCACCGTATTTGCCTCGTTCTGTGTGATTACCGGGCTCATCTGGGATATATGCTGGCATTTGAGCATCGGCCGCGACGGCCTGCTTTCACCGCCGCATTTGGTCATTTACCTCGGCGCTGTGGTGGCCGGGCTGTTTTCCGGTTTTGAGATTTTACGAAAAACATTCAAAGGCACGGCCGTCGAAAAAGCGGGCAGCGTCAAAATCTGGGGCTTTTTTTACAGCTCGCTGGGTTCGCTGTTCTGTGTTTGGGGCGCATTGATGATGCTCACCTCCGCACCGTTCGACGACTGGTGGCACAACACCTACGGCCTCGACGTGACGATCCTCTCACCGCCGCATACCGTGCTCATTCTCGGCATTATCGGCATCCAGTTCGGGGCGATGATCAGCGTGATCGCCGTAAAAAACCAGATGAAGCTCTTCGCCGGGCTGGACGAAAGCAGGCATTTGGACAAAATCCTTTTCTGGCTATTTGCATTGTCGGCAGGCTTCCTGCTGACGATCTGGTTTACATTAATTTCCGAAGAATTGGGGCGGATGCGCATGCACCGTTCGAGCTTCTACATTTTCGCGGGCGCGGCGTTTCCGCTGCTGCTGATGGCTGTCGGCAAAGCCGTTTCGCACAAATGGGCCATTACCGCCGTGTCTGGCGTGTACACGGCATTGATGCTGGGCACACTCTGGATCATTCCGCTATTCCCCGCGGAACCCAAGCTAGGCCCGATTTTGAACCACATTTCCCATTACCAGGGCTTTCATTTCCCGCTGCTGCTGATCGTGCCGTCCATCGTGGTCGATATCCTCCGCCACCGCTACGCGCATTGGAACGACTGGAAACTTACCGCGCTGCTCGGCACCGCATTTCTCGTGTCTTTTTTTGTAGTTCAATGGTTCTTTGGCGGGTTCCTGATGGAATCGCCCCATGCCCGCAACTGGTTTTTCGGCAGCCACTACTGGTATTTTGGCAATGACCCCAACTGGCAATACCGCTACAAATTCGGGCCGTGGATGGTCGAGGAAATCCCTGCGCTGCTCAAAGGCCTCGGTATTGCATTGGTATCAACATTAATATCCACCCGCATCGGACTGGCGTGGGGCAACTGGATGCACAAGATTCAACGATGAAAAAATATCTGATCCTCCTGATTTTATTGCTGCAAGGCATTGCCTCGTACGCACACGTAGGCAGCGCAGGCGTGCAAATGCAGGCGCAAGCCGGCGCATATAAGGTGCTCGTGAGCGTCACCCCGCCCGACGTGATCCCCGGGACCGCCCAGGTGACCGTCTATATCGAATACGGGGAAGCCCGCAAAGTGTCGGTACGGCCCATTTATTTCTATTCGGGAGACAAAGGCGCGCCATCCCCCGACCCGCTGATGCCCGTCCCGGGCCAGAAAGGCCAGTTTCAGGGTACGGTGTGGCTCATGGAATGGGGCTCGTCCAGCGCGCAGATCAGCATTGAAGGTATTCAGGGCGATGCCCAGCTCGTCATCCCGATCGTAGCCGTCTCCACGGCCGAGCGCGATATGCCCAAGGGCCTCGGCATCGGGCTGAGCATTTTCGGATTGCTCCTGTTTTTACTCATGATCACCACCATCGGCGCCAGCGTGAGCGACGGCTTGCTGAAACCCGGCCAGACATTAACCGTAGCACAAAAGCGGAAGCGGTGGATCAATATGGGCATTGCCACGGCCGTTTGCTCACTCATATTGTACGGCGGCAGCAGCTGGTGGGATAGCTGGGCAGCGGAATACAAGCAGTGGCTTTACAAACCGCTTAATGCCAAAACGGCTGTCATCGAAGCAGATTCTCAAAGGATATTCCAATTAAAAATCGATACGACAAAATGGGACCGGAGGTCGAAAGGCAGCATGCTGAGTACGCTCATCCCCGATCACGGAAAGCTGATGCATACATTCCTCGTCCGCATGCCGGGCCTGGATGCATTCGCCCACTTCCACCCCGACCGTAAGGATAGCCTCACCTTCCAGGCCGCATTGCCCGAATTGCCGGCGGGAAAATACCTCGTCTACTCCGACATTGTTCAGTATTCCGGCTTCGCGGAAACAATGGTGGATACCCTGGAAATCAGTGCGCCGAAAGCGAAAACCAGTGCCGCATCATCCGGCGAAGACACCTACATTATCACCGATCCGCTCGACACGCCCGGCCGCGTGCCGATGGGCGAGAATGTAGTCATTTGCGGCAAGCCGGGAACGAAAACGGTTTTCAAGGACGGCTCTTACGCCATCTGGGAAGGCAAGCCCGACAAGCCGCTCGAAGCCGGCAAACCGTATCAGCTTAATTTTGAAATATTCAACCCGGATAACAGCCCCTGCTTCCCCGAACCATACCTGGGTATGCTCGGCCACGCGGTGGTTATGCGCTCCGACGGCTCCGTGTACATTCACCTGCACCCGAGCGGCTCCTATTCGATGGCGGCGGAACAATCGTTCGAAAGCCGCATTTCCGACACTTCGCGCGTAGCCAAATGGCCGAAACCCGCCACTTTCCGCGACAGCATCGACCGCCACCTGGCCCACCTCAAAGCCATGCCGACGGTAGACCGGGAGATATTTCTCATGAAGGAAATGGGTATGTATAATCCGGCGGAGGGCGGCATGACGGGCATGGAACATGGCACACGCATCACGTTCCCCTATTCCTTCCCGCAAGGCGGCCAGTACCGGATATTCCTCCAAATCAAGCGGAACGACAAAGTACTGACGGGCGCATTCGACATTAAGGTCACCGATCCCGTCACATTATAGCGTTTCAAAACAGTGCAGCGATCTTTTCGTAGGAAAGGTCGCTGTAATCGTTTACATACAGGTTGCACGGCGGCAGCTCTTCCCGCGTGTGCGAGCTCAGCACGCCTACCACCCGCATCCCTGCATTCAGCGCCGCCGAAACGCCAGAAAATGAATCTTCGAACACAACGCATTGTGCCGGTTCCATACCCAGGTTCCGGGCGGAGGTGAGGTATACTTCCGGGTCCGGCTTATGTTTTTTCACATCTTCGCTCGCCAGGATCGAGCCCAGCATTTCACGGACAGGGACTTTGCTCATAATGAGGTCGAGGTTGGCACGCGGGGCCGAGGTTGCTACACCAAGGGCCGCTCCATTGGCTTTCAGGTCCTGCATGAATGCCACGATTCCCGTAATCGGCTCCACGTACGGCTCATACAATTCACGGAAAAGGCTTTCCTTTTCGTCCTCCATTTGCAGCAACTCATCGCCTTCGATCACCCGCTGTAAAAAGTGGCTCAGAATGTAGCTGTTGCTTTTGCCATACATATGTTGGGCAAAGTCTTCTTCGGTAGGTGAAAGGTTTCTTTTGGAGAAAAACGCGCGAAATGCGCGGGAATGGTAAGGATTGGTATGGCAAATCACGCCATCCATGTCAAAAATGACTGCTATCTTGTCTCTCATAGCGCAAAGTTAACCAGCGAAAACCATCCTGAAAGTGAAAAATGCAGGGATTTACAAAGCAGGAAACCAAGAAATAGTTCTAAGATCGACTACAAAGTTTTTAACCTCACCTAACCTTTTATTAATCTTATTACATTAAATTTACCCGTAATGCCTCACACTATTGACTGAAACTTCCTTAAATTCAACGTTATAATGCACGACCGATAACTTACCCGACCAACATCCGATTAATTAATTGCAGTGTATGAATGAATTAGAACGAGCCGGCAATGGCGTTAACGGCCAGGCATTATCCAAACCCAAGACACTCACCTCGCTCGAAGTGTATGATCTGTACGGTTCGATGGCCTATGGCATCATCCTTCAAATCCTGCCTCAGGTGCATTTGGCGCAGGAAGTTCTGGTAAGCGTATTCTCCTCCCCTCAATTGCAGTCCTGTAACAGCTATCCGTTTACATTTGCCGCCTGCGTGATCAAGCTCGCTCGCGCCAAGGCCGTGGAAGCAAAACGCAAGCTGACCGCCCTTGCGCCGATCGGAGAGCACACGAGCGGCGATGCATCGCCTCAAAGCATTTTCGACCTGGCGTTTCGCCAGGGTTTCACACCCGAGGAAGTGGCAGGAAAGCTGAATATATCCAAATCAGAAGTTCTGCGGTCTTTCCATGAGTTTTTCAAGTCTTACCGAAACGTCTAACCTTCAAACCATTGAGCAAGCAGGAATTTATCGAAAGCGGTATTCTCGAATCGCATTTAATGGGTCTGACCAGCGAGGAAGAACAGGAGCAAGTGGCAGAAATGATGCTATCGGACCGAGAGCTGTCCGAATATGTGACTGAGCTGGAAGACGATATCAAGCGCTATTTTGCAGAAGGGGCCGTGGCGCCGCCGGAAGCCGTGCGCGAAATCATATTACTGAGAAGCATTCGCGAGAAAAAAGGCCGCAGCAGCTACGACTCGGGCCAGACTACGGATACTGCCCAGTACCTCAACGTAGAAGTGAACGACACCCACATGAAAGTGCACAAGCTCTGGCGGCCTGCATTCATCGCGGTGTTCGTTTTGTCCAAGATCTTCCTCATCGCCGGTCTGTATTTCTATTTCAAATCGGTGGCACAGCAGGAAGAGATCGAAAAGATCAAAACTGAAATGCAGCTGAACGGCAAGTAAAATATTGACCTGTACACACGAAAGCCGGCGGACCAAGCGATCCGACCGGCTTTTTCATTTCGGGGCAAATGCCGTTTATTTCAAAAATGCGCGCAGCATCCACGCCATTTTCTCATGCTCTCTCAACAGGCCGGTCACGTAGTCGCTCGACCCGAGGTCTTTGTAAGAATCGGCAAATTCGGTGATGAGGTTACGCAGGATACGAACGATCGTTTCGTGGTCGTTCAGCAGGTTTTGCAGCTGGGTTTTCTCGTCGGTGGTGTATTCCGGTTCGAGCAGGTCGGTGAGTTTCAGGATGTCCACCAGGCGTGCTTCCGAGTAGTGGCCGATGGCGCGGATACGTTCTGCGATCTCGTCCATGATCTCCTGCAACTGCTCGTACTGGCCTTCAAACAGTTTGTGAAGTTCGAAGAAATTCATTCCGCCGATGTTCCAGTGGTAGTTGCGGGTTTTGGTGTAAAGTACAAACTCGTTGGCCAGCAGCTTGTTCAACTGATATGCAACAGCCTGGGTATGCTCATCCGATATTCCGATGTTAGTTTTCATGCGTTGAAAATGGTTAATGTAGTTAATTGTGCTGATTCATATACGTAACCAAAGCTAAGCGCTAAAAAGTTGCCCTGCAATGCCGAAAACAGCGATTTTAATGACTTTTTTAACCCCTAAAAAATAGCGGCAAACAAGAGCGTTACCAAAAACCGATTCTTCCGTATAGGTAGTAAAGAATTGTTATATTTGTTAACGTATGATTTATGAAAGACAGCGAAAGAATCAGTAATCTGGAAGAAATGGCAGCAGACATCTATCTTATTCTTGACCGGGTTGACAATGATCTTAAAAAGATACGGTTGCTTGACATTAACATGGCAAACGACATCCGGTCCGTTTCCAGCATGGCAGCGCGCACGAAGCGTCAACAGCAGATCTACGAAATGAGGCATGCCAAGTTACACAGGACACTTCTCGACGTATTTGCCATAACCCGCAAAAACGCCGAGCACATAGAGAAGTACGCAAGAAACACGCTCGCCAAGGATGATCTTTCGCTATTGTACGAATATATGATGAGAAAGTTCGATCTGGCCAGGGAGCATACCAGCCGGCTGGAAGCCGCATTGGCGAAGCACAGAGGAAAAGCCAGCAAGCTGGACCGCAGTATCGACGCCATTAAAAGAAAGTTAGATAACCTGTAATAATCCCCCCGAGTACAATCATTATGTCCCCTTTCCGCGTAGGCCAAGGCTACGATGTTCATCAGTTGGTAGAAAACCGGCCGTTCTGGCTCGGTGGCATTTTAATCCCCCACACACATGGTGCCAAAGGGCATTCCGACGCCGACGTGGTTTGCCACGTCATGTGCGATGCATTGCTCGGCGCAGCCAATATGCGCAATATCGGCTACCATTTTTCCGACAAAGACCCGCAATGGAAGGGTGTCGATAGCAAAATCCTGTTAGCCAAAGTGCTGGAAATGGTCCGGGCAAAAGGGTATGAAGTCGGGAATGTGGATGTGACGATCGTCCTGCAAAACCCGAAACTGAACCCGCACATTCCGGCCATGAAAACCTGCCTGGCAGAAGTTACCAACATCTCAGAAGAAGATATTTCGATCAAAGCGACCACGTCCGAGCACCTCGGGTTTGTAGGACGGGAGGAAGGCATTGCAGCGCATTGTGTGGCTTTGATCTATAAACCCGGCGCATTTCCGGGTAATGCCTAGTCAACGATCCTGCTAAATGATAGATCCGCAATGAAGAAAGTATTACTATTCCTCTCCGTTTCCATAGGTATCAATTTCAGCGCCTGCGCGCAGCAACAGTCGGCACCGCTTACCGAACAGCCGCTCGGTTTCGAAGAATACGACCCTATTTCGACCCTGAAAGTGGAAGAACACCCGCTGAAAAAGGCGAAATTCCCCTTTATCGACGTCCATAACCACCAGTACCAGATGCCGACGCAGGACCTGAAAGCGCTCGTCCAACAAATGGACGCGCTGAATATGGGCATTATGGTCAACCTCAGCGGCCGCGGCTGGTCGCAGGAATGGGCGGAGGGCACGGCCACATTGAAAGGTTCGCTCGAAAATGTGGCGAAGAACGAGCCGAAGCGCATTGCCGTTTTCACCAACTTGCAATTCAAAGGTTTTGGTGAAAAGGACTGGTCGGCCAAAGCGGTAAAGCAGTTGGAAGAAGATGTGAAAATGGGAGCGAAAGGGCTGAAAATCTACAAAAGCCTCGGTTTTGCAGGCATTAAGGATGATAAAGGCAACCGCGTGCCGGTGAGCGATCCGCGCTTGCAACCCGTTTGGCAGAAATGCGGCGAGCTGGGCATTCCGGTGCTGATCCACACGGCCGATGTGCCGTCCTTCTGGGACCCGATGGACCGCTATAACGAACGCTGGCTGGAATTAAAAACCCACCCCGGACGCAAGCGCGGCATAAACGACCCGATCCCGTTCGACTCGCTGATTGCCGAGCAACACCATATTTTTAAGATGAACCCCAAAACGACGTTCATTAATGCGCACATGGGCTGGTACCCCAACAACCTCAAAAAGCTCGATAGCCTGATGATCGCTTTCCCGAATATGTATGTGGAAATCGGTGCGGTAATTGCAGAACTCGGCCGCCAGCCGCGTACGGCGAAGAAGTTTTTTGACAAATACCAGGACCGCGTGCTATTTGGAAAAGACAGCTGGGTGCCCGCCGAATACGCGACCTACTTCCGCGTCCTCGAAACGGAAGACGAATATTTCCCGTACCACAAAAAATACCACGCATTCTGGCGCATGTACGGCATGGGGCTATCCGACGAGGTGCTGAAAAAGCTGTATTACAAAAACGCCCTGAAAATCATCCCGGGACTCGACAAAAGCCTCTTCCCGAACTGATTTTCATCAATATCGCCTCATTTGAATGCCTTGGCCTCCCGTACTACCGACCGGTATTCGGCTTTGCCAAGGCATTTTTTATAATACTCTTTGGCTTTGGCCTTGTTGCCCGCGCGTGCGGAAATGCGCGCCAGGCCCGCATACGCGAATGCGTGATATTCCTTCGTGTACTGATCGTCGTGCGGCGTTTTGAGCGCGGCCAGGTATTCCTTCTGCGCTGCGGCGTCATTTTTCCGGTCTTTTTCTTCCAGAATTCCCTGGAAGGTACGCCATGCTACCGGGTAAAAGCCGGCATTTTGCCTGCGAAGCAACTGCACACCTTCGTGCGCCGCATCGTATTTGCCCGAGAGCAGCTGCGCTTCCACGTGTTTCATGAGGAAAATCGGGTTCCGGGGATAGGTTTCCACGAGTTTATCCATATACACAGCCGCCTTCTCAGGCTTACCTTCGTATTTGAGATAAATGTGTGAAATGTAAAAGCACGATTCCGCCTTCGTAATCGTACCCACTCTGGTAGCCGTATCTATTTGTTTCAAACCCAATGCCTTATCTCCATTTTTAAAGAAAACCAGCAGCGGTTTTACGATCGGGTGTTCTTCCGGGTACACTTCCACATAATAGTTATACATCCCAGAGGTAAAATAGAACTCCGGATTCTTGTTCATCAGTTTGAAGCCTTCCACGAATGCATTATAGGCCTTTTTCCCTTCTCCCGCCGCCGCCATCATTTCGCCCCGGTAATTGTACATCATGGCCATGTAGCCTCGCGCCACCATCGTGTAAAATACCGCTTCCGGGTCGAGGCTATTCTTTCCGTAACGCTTATTGATCGCTTCCAGGCATTGGTCGAGCTTCTGAATATACTCCTTCGATTTCGCCGGGTTATCCTTGATAGGCAGGTATTTCCAATACAAAATAAATGAATCGAGAATGTAGGAAACGGGATGATTGGGATACTTTTTCTCGACCTGGTCGATGATCTGAACGGCCTCGTCGAACTCGTAATTGTAGATCTTGTCGAGGCCGCTTTGAATGTTTTTTAGAGAGGCAGGGTCATTGAGCAGCTGTGCATGGGCCTGCGTGGAACAGAGTGCAAGCAGTACCCATATGCATAGGCGACGAAGTGTAATTTGCATGGCTTTGAACTGAAATTGGTTTGGTGGTGTCCCAGCTGAACAGTAGCTTTGTTTATAACCCATATTTGAATCCGGTGGTTTCGGTCGCCGGTTTTATTTTGGCCAAAAAGTACTCACTCAACTTCCTTTTTTCGAATATATGATCCGCTATAAGCAGTTTACACTGGGTAATGGCCTTCGGGTTTATGTCCACGAAGACTTTTCGACACCCATGGCTGCGGTAAATATCCTGTACAATGTCGGCTCGCGCGATGAGGACGAAGAACGCACCGGTTTCGCGCATTTGTTTGAGCATTTGATGTTCGGGGGTTCCAAAAACATACCGAGTTACGATATTCCCGTGCAGAATGTAGGTGGCGAAAACAATGCATTCACCTCGCCGGATATCACCAATTACTACATCACATTACCGGCAGATAATGTCGAAACGGCATTCTGGCTCGAATCCGACCGGATGCTAAGCCTGTCGTTCGACCCGAACGTGCTGGAAGTACAGCGGAAAGTGGTGATCGAGGAGTTCAAGCAGCGGTACCTCAATCAGCCCTACGGCGACCTGTGGCTGAAACTCCGCCCGCTGGCTTACAAAAAGCACCCGTACCGCTGGGCGACCATCGGAAAGGACATTGGCCACATCGAACGTGCCACGATGGACGACGTGCAGGACTTTTTCTTCCGCTTCTACCGCCCGAACAATGCGGTAATGGTCGTGGCAGGTGCCGTGACCTTCGAAAAAGTGCAGGAACTGGCCGAAAAGTGGTTCGGCAATATCCCGGCAGGCCCGGCTTACGTGCGCAACCTGCCCGCGGAACCGAAGCAAACCGAAGCGAGGCATCTGGAAACCTCCGCCGCGGTGCCGCTCAACTCGCTCATCAAGGTATTCCATATGCCGGGCCGGTACGACGATGATTTCTACGCCAGCGACCTGCTGAGCGACATTCTGGGGCGCGGCAAGTCCTCGCGGTTGTACCAAAAACTGCTCAAAGAACGCGCCCTGTTCAACGGTATCAGCGCCAGCATTATATCTTCGCTCGATCCGGGATTGTTGATGATTAAAGGTAACCTGAACCCCGGCGTAACATTGGAAGAGGCAGATCAGGCGGTGACCGAAATTTTGCAGGAAATCGTGGCAAACGGCGCTTCGGAAGAAGAAGTGACGAAGGTCAAGAACCAGTCGGAAGCCTCGCTGGCATTCTCTGAAGTAGAGCTGCTGAACCGCGCCATGAACCTCGCATTCGCCGCAAATGCAGGTAATGTGGAATGGGCCAATGCCGATGCCGACATAATCCGCGCATTGACGCCCGCAGACATCAATAAGGCTGCCAAAAATATCCTTCGCCCGGAAAATTCCTCGACGATCTATTACCGAACCGAGGCGAAATAAAGACCCGTATCCCTAAAAAACGCCCTGCCGGTATGGTACCGGCAGGGCGTTTTTTAGGATGCCAAAAGTATAAGCCTACTCTTCCGGCAGGAATGTGAGGTAGCTGAAATTCTGCTCATTGAACAAATCAACGGCGATTTCCTGCAACTGCCCGGACGTAATCTGCTCGATTTCCGTAAAAATCTCGGGCAGCGAATCCACCTTCCCGGTATCGAGAATGCTTTTCGCCATCATCAGCATA
Organism: Dyadobacter beijingensis DSM 21582; assembly: GCF_000382205.1. GTDB lineage: Bacteria > Bacteroidota > Bacteroidia > Cytophagales > Spirosomataceae > Dyadobacter > Dyadobacter beijingensis. The sequence goes on along the minus strand of NZ_KB907786.1, from coordinate 427,567 downwards.
AAACTCATATTGCTTTCCTCCGACATAGCGAGCTGGCCCATGAGCTGCACTTTCGTCTGGTGCAGCTGCAATGTCGAAAGCGGCACTTCGCGAATGCGCTTCAATTCCTTGTGGATCAATGCGATGCTCTTATTCAGCTGTTTTTTCTCCGTACCAAAGAAAATGCCCATGAAACCCGTGTCCAGGTAAGGCGTGTAATTCGCTTCAATCGAGTACACAAACCCGTATTTCTCCCGCAGCGAGAGGTTGAACCGTGAGTTCATCCCCGGTCCGCCGAGCAGGTTCACGAGCATGAAAAACGGCAGACGGCGCTCGTCGAGCAATGCGTAGGCGGGCTGGCCCATCGCGCATTGCGCCTGCTGAATGGGGCGCTCGCGTTCCTGGCGCACGGGCGTGTAAATGGTTGGTGCCACCCGTTCACGATTGGTTTTGCAATGCGGCACGCCGCCGAGGTACTTTTCGGCAATGCGGATCACCTTCGAAAACGGCAGCCGGCTCACCGACGACACGACGATCCGCTCGGTATCGATATTGTGGTTGATAAACTCGTACAGTTGTTCGCGCCCGAAAGAATTGACCGTCTCCGCCGTGCCCAGGATATTGCTTCCCAATGCATGATCGGGGAAAATCAGCTGATCGAAATCGTCCTGGATAGCATCTTCGGGCGAATCGACATACATCGACATTTCTTCCAGGATCACATTCCGCTCCCGCTCGATCTGCTTGTCGGGAAACACCGAATGGAACGTTATATCAGCCAGCAAATCCATCGCCTTCTCGAAATGATCATCGAGCACAGAGGCGTGGAAGCAGATTTTTTCTTTGGTAGTATACGCATTCAATTCGCCGCCCACGTTTTCCAGGCGGTTGATCACGTGGTAGGAACTCCTCTTCTCGGTGCCTTTGAAAGCCATATGCTCCCAAAAGTGCGCGAGCCCCTGCTGATGCGGGAGTTCGTCGCGGCTACCGATGTCGAGCATGATGCCGCAATGCGCTATTTGCGTGTAAGGAACCTGCTTGTGGGCAATGCGAATCCCGTTGGCCAGCGTGTGTATCTGATATTCTTCGGTTGTAGAAAGGGACGTTGCTTTGGGGTTAGCCCGTTTGCGGCCATTGTTTCTCTTCATTCCTTTGTAACACAAAATAGCCACCAATAATTTTCGGTGGTATCCGCAAAAATACGGACTTTTGCCCGGAAAGCCTTGCAGTTACACATGATGCGCATCGGATTTGACGCCAAAAGAGCGTTCGCCAACAAAACAGGTCTCGGAAATTACAGCCGCTTCATTCTCGGCGCATTGGCCGAGCACCAACCCGGCCACGAATACCTCGCTTTCACACCCAAAAACAACCGGAATCTCTTCGACGAATTTCCCAGCGGGTCAATCCATTATCCCATCGGCTTCATGGATCGCAAGCTCCCGGCCTACTGGCGTTATGCACGCATTACCCGCCAGCTGCGCGAGGAAAAAGTGGATCTTTACCACGGCCTCAGCAACGAAATCCCACAGGGCCTGCAACAGGCCGGGATACGATCGGTAGTAACGATCCACGACCTGATTTTCGAGCGCTTGCCGCAGTTGTTCAAACCGGTCGACCGGGCCATTTACCGCCACAAATTCCAATCGGCCTGCCGGCGTGCCGACTCGGTAGTGGCCGTAAGCGACCAGACGCGCCGGGACCTGATCGAGCTGTATGGTGTGGATGACGCGAAAATCCGGGTCATTTACCAGGATTGCAATCCGGTATTCCAAAATCGGCTTGCATTAGCCGAACGTGACCGCACTTGCGCTGAATACGGCATTTCAGGGCCGTTTGTGCTGTGCGTCGGCACGTTGGAAGAGCGGAAGAACCAGCACCGGCTGGTAGAATCATTTGCCCGGTTGCAAAACCACGATTTCACGTTGGTTCTCGTCGGCAGACCTACCGGATATGTGAAGAAGATACAGGAAACGATCAGTCGTTTGAAGCTCGAAAACCGTGTTAAGCTGCTCCATAACGTATCCACGCCGCATTTGCCCGCATTGTACCAATCGGCGGAAGTATTCGCCTACATTTCCATTTACGAAGGATTCGGCATTCCCATTGTAGAGGCACTGCACAGCGGCACGGCGGTGCTGGCGGCGAAAGGGTCGTGCCTGGAAGAAGCCGGCGGTCCCGGCGGATTATATGCAGACCCCTATCAAACAGAAAACATCAGCGAACAGCTGCAAAAGCTGGTCACCGATGTTCATCTTCGGAATGCGTTATCGGAAGCAGGCAGGGCGCATGTCAAAGAATTTGCGGGTAAAAAGATCGCCGCGCAAATGGTTGGGCTCTACGAAAGCCTGCGCTGATTATTTCTCGCGATACTGCTCGATAATACGGTACAATGCTTTTTGTTTTTCCAGATCGGGGAAAAAGTCGAAAAGCTGCTCGTGGCCGTCGTAATCGAGCGTCAGGCCGATTTCCAGGTTAACCAACGCCTCGCGGTACTGACCTGCGTGGATTTGATAAACGGCCATTCTGTAATATAGGTCCGCCTCTTCGGACATTTCATCGATCGCCGCCTGCAACAGGTCGCAAGCACGGGCATAATTACCTTGCTCGAACAGCACATACGACCATTTCAGCCAGATATCCGGGTTGGAAGGTTCTATTTCTGCCGCCTTTTCAAATGCTTCGAATGCCGACACGACATTACCTACCTTGAATTCGGTTTCTGCCAGTGCCAGCCAGTAGTCCGGGTTCAGCTCCGTGATCTGGATCGCTTTTCTCAGGAAACCAACGGCTTCATACCACCGGCCCAGTTCGCTGAAACAAATGCCGAGGCCATACCAGCCGTCGTCCCACTGGCTGTCCAGTTTCACGGTTTGGCGGTAGTATTTAATGGCTGTTTCAAATTCGCCTAACTTCTCGTAGCAGGTACCCAGGCAGCAGCACGTTTCGGGCTGGTCGCCTTCGAGCTCGATGGCGCGGAGATATTGCACTTTGGCATCCTCGTACTTTTCCAGGTTCATATAGGAATTGCCCAGCTGGAAGAATGCCGAAGCGAAATCGTCCTTGATCAGCGTCGCGTACTCGTAGGCGTGCACAGCATCCTCGTGGCGTTCCAGCTTGCTGAATGCGATCCCGAGGTTATACCAGGCATGGTGCGAGAACGGGTCACGGTCGACGAGGTCGTTATAATATCCCAAATGGCTCTCCAGCTGCCCTACCAGATCGAGGCAATGGGCGAGTTCGTAAAGCGCATTCTCGTTGTTCAGATTGTTGCGAAGCGACCGTTTGTAGTATTTGATCGCATCTTCATATTTACCCCAGTTCTGGTAAGTCTGCCCGATCTGGAAGTAAATCTCGTCACGGTCTTCGACCCTGCCGAGCAAATTTTCGAGGATTTCAATCGCTTCCTCATATTCTCCCATCATATTGGCGACAGCCACCTGCATGAAAGAAATTTCGATATCACCGGGGTGGAAAAGCGAGGCGCGTTCGAGTATTTCGAGGGCCAGTTCGTGCTCGCCGCGGTTGGCGTGGAGCTGCACCATGCTCAGCAGCAGGTCGAGCGAATAAGGGTAATCCGAGAGGCCCATCTCACAGGCTTTGAACGCCTTTTCCCAATCCCCCTTTTCAATGTAATGTACTGTAACCTTTTCGTAAGTATCCAAATCAAAAAAGACCGGCTCGTCGGTTTTCAGCATTCTTTCGAACCTGAGCAGTGTCTCCTTCATATAATCCTTCCTTTCACCGAAATTTTTCTCCATCATACGAACCGCTAGGTTAGAATCGAGGGCAAACGCACCACTATTAATGAAAGAAAGTTATAAAATAATTCCCCGGATTTCAAATCCTCCCGAGCAAACTTTCACTAATGCGCGACACCGTTTCCTCAACAGACTGAAATTGAAAATCTAATGCTTTCCGGACCTTGGCGTTGTCGTAAGTGATTTTCCGTGCGGCCGATTGCGCTGTTTCCCTGGTTATCAAAGGCTTCGTACCCAGCAACCACGTCCGCACCGCCTCCACGCGCCAGATCACCCCCGCCAGTCCCGGCCCGACCTTGAAAGAAGGCCGTTTGCGGCGCATTTTATCCGCTATCATATTGAACAAATTATGATACGAAATGCTCCCCGCATTCAGCAAAAAGCGTTCGCCGGTAATGTCCGAACCCGCCAACCGGTACACCACTTCGGCCACGTCTTTCACATCCACCACATTGGCGATACCTTCCGTGTAGAATGGCTTTTCTTTATATATGTATCTGAAAATCTGCGTACTACTCTTTTCCCAGTCACCTTCGCCAAGAATCAGCGTCGGGTTCACGATCACGGCATTCAAGCCTTCGGCAATACCGCGCCACACTTCCAGCTCGGCCAGATGTTTCGTTTTTGCATATTCCGAATTTTCCGGCGAATCCTCCCAGCGCTGGTCTTCATTGAGCACCACAGCCTGTGCAGCAGCCTGCTTTCGCTTGTCCGGACGGCCTATGGCGGCAATACTACTTACGTGTACCAGTTTTTGTGTTTTGTATTTCAAACAGACATTCACCACGTTGGCAGTACCTTCCTGATTTACCTTGTACATCCACTTGCGGTCGCGCGGCACAAAGGATACCACGGCGGCTGTGTGCACGACGTAATCGACCTGCTCTATGGCTTTTTCCAGGGACAGAATATCGAGGATATCGCCTTCTACCCAGGTCAGGCGCGGGTGTGCGTCCGCAAGCAGGCGCTTGTCGGCACCGGGGCGCGTTAATGCAAACACTTCATGATTTTCCGACAGGAACTTCCGGGCCGCTGCGCTGCCCACCAGGCCCGTCGCGCCGGTAATGAGAACTTTCATGTAAGTGAAACAAATTGTTTGGGTCAAAGTTCGTAGTAAAAAAGCAGTTTGTCACGCCATTGCAAGCCTTTTTACTAATTTTACACTCCGGTCGCACCGGGGGGCTATTCCGTCCCGACGATTGAACCATATTCAAAATCCCTGATTGCAAATGCCGATTTCAAATCCTAAAAGATATACCGTCACAGCTGCGCTCATCTACGCCAACGGCCCGATCCACATCGGACACCTGGCCGGTTGCTATGTACCTGCTGATATATACGTTCGCTATTTGCGCTCCTCCGGCAAGGAGGTGGCGTTCATCAGCGGCACCGACGAGCACGGCGTACCCATTACCATCCGCGCCAAAAAAGAAGGTTTGACGCCCCAGCAGGTGGTCGATAAATACTACGAGCAGATCGACGCGTCGTTCAAGGCATTAGGCGTTTCGTTCGACGTGTATTCCCGCACCAGCAAGCCTGTCCATCACGAAACTTCCCGCGAAATTTTCAGGGATTTGTATGATAAAAAGGTGTTCGTGGAAGAAACAACCGAACAATACTACGACGAAACCGCCCAACAGTTCCTGGCCGACCGCTACATTGTCGGTACGTGCCCCGTTTGTGCCAATCCCAACGCCTACGGCGACCAATGCGAACGCTGCGGCTCGACATTAAGTCCATTGGAACTGAAAGACCCGCGTTCGACGCTCTCGGGCTCGAAGCCGGTTTTGAAAGCGACAAAAAACTGGTACCTGCCGCTGGATAAAATGCAGCCGGACATCGAAGCCTACGTGAACGGCCATTCCGAATGGAAGACCAATGTATTCGGTCAATGCCAAAGCTGGCTGAAAGACGGGCTGAAACCCCGCGCCATGACCCGCGACCTCGACTGGGGCATTAAAGTGCCCGTGGAAGACACCGACGGCAAGGTGCTGTATGTGTGGTTCGAAGCGCCGATCGGCTACATTTCCGCGACCAAAGACTGGCTGATCCAGAAGAACGGCAGCGAAGAAGGCTGGCAGAAATGGTGGCAGCCGGGCAAAGACGCCGCGGAAGGCGAAACCAAGCTGGTGCATTTCATCGGAAAAGACAATATCGTTTTCCACTGCATTATCTTCCCGGCTATGCTGATGGCGGAAGGCAACTATATTCTGGCCGATAATGTGCCTGCCAACGAATTCATGAACCTCGAAGGCGACAAGATATCCACTTCCCGGAACTGGGCCGTGTGGCTGCACGAATACCTCGAAGAACTGCCCGACAAACAGGACGTGCTGCGCTACGTGCTCACAGCGAATGCGCCCGAAACGAAGGATAGCGAATTCACCTGGAAAGACTTCCAGACCCGCAATAACAGCGAACTGGTGGGCATTTACGGCAACTTCATCAACCGCGCCGTCGTGTTGACGCAGAAATTCTGCGACGGTAAGGTGCCGCAGCGCGGCGAATTGCAGGAAATCGATCAGGCTGCTTTGGCCGACCTGGCGGCATTCCCCGGCAAAATCGCCGAGTCGATGGAAAATTACCGTTTCCGCGAAGCATTATCCCTCATTATGGACCTCGCGCGGACGGGCAACAAGTACCTGGCCGACACGCAGCCGTGGCATGCGATCAAGACCGACCCCGGGCGCGTGAATACGATCCTGAACATCGCACTGCAGATTTCAGCAACGCTTTCGATCGTTTCAGAGCCGGTACTGCCATTTACAGCGGCGAAAATCCAGGATCAGCTGAGCATCTCCGGTAAAAACTGGCAGGACGCAGGCGACGCGGATTTGCTGGCCGTCGGACAGCCGGTTTTGGAAGGAAAACTCCTTTTCGAAAAAATAGAAGACAGCGTCATTGAAAAGCAGGTCCAGAAACTGCACGACGCCAAACGCCTCAATGAATTGGAAGGAAAAACAGTAGCGCCCGTCAAAGCCGAAATCCAGTTCGATGATTTCGCTAAAATGGATATCCGTATCGCGACCATCCTCGAAGCCGAAAATGTGCCTAAGAGCAAGAAATTGCTGAAACTGCTGATCGATATCGGTTCCGAGCAGCGCACGGTACTGAGCGGTATTTCGGAGCATTTCAAAGCGGAAGAGGTGATCGGAAAAAAAGTATTGTACCTCGCCAACCTGGCTCCCCGCAAAATGATGGGAATGGAAAGTCACGGAATGATCCTCATGGCCGAGGACCGCGACGGAAGCCTGGCATTTATGCAGCCGGGCAAGGATGTCTGGAACGGCGGGACTGTCAATTAAAACGTACTGGCCCTGCATTGGCGGAGTACCGTGCAGGGCCTTCTCTTATTGAAACTCCTTCCGCACCGAGTCGTAAATCGAGTGCACCCGCGCTACGAGCGACTGGCATTCGTTGTCGCTCAGGTGATCGATCGTGTTACTCACAGCATTCGAAACCACTCGGCCTTCCTCATTGACTTTGGCCCCTTTCTGCTTGATCATCGAAAGAATGCTTTCCCATTCCCCGATTAATCCTTCCGAAAAATACCTGGGTTCGATAATGTTGAAGTAGGCCGACTGGGATTTCAGTTTCTGCCTGATCTTGGACTGGTCGCCTTTAAGCTCATCGACCAGCTTGGTTAGTTCAATAAAAGCGAAAATATTAGACTTTTTCATAACGTTGAGAATGAGGAGCAATAAGGTATATGCATGCAAGATACAGATATGTCACTCCTTTTTTTGATAAAGTGTGGAATCTTTACTCAATCTTAATGCATTCTATTAAAAGGATACAACCGGCGCTGGAATAAGTACTATAACATCGCAATTATTTCCCGCATTATTTGTCAAAATCGCCTTCTGGGACGCTCAGGGCACAAAAAAAGCCCGGCTGATGGCCAGGCTTAAAGTGATAATCTGTAATGCGTTACCAGCGTTCGATATCTACCTTTCGGTGATAATCTCCCTGCTCGTCCCCAAAAGGGAGGAAAAGCACCAGCTGACGATGGCTGTCATCGTACCTTGCCGAGATATTATCTATATCCACTCCGTCGGGGATGACGAAGGTATTTATGAAACGGATTGTCTTCCACTGCTCGTCGTCGGACAAATTTTCCTGTGAAAAAATCGGCAGTAAGTGGAAAAGCTTCAAATTATTCGAGTTCCTCTTACCTTTTACAACTTCCAATTGCAGATCCTCAACTTCGATGCCTGGAATTTTCACAACAACTTCAAAACCGTCCGATCCTTTGTCAAGCTTGATAGAGGGCTCACTCATTCCACCGTTCACTGTGTTGATAAAATCTATGTTCATCAACATCTCCCGTGGTATTTTCAGTTTGCTTTCCATAGCTATCGCGTTTTAGGTTCACAAGTTTTACCTATTAACGAAAAACTGCGTGCCAAAGATCGAATTTCGGTAAAAAAGTGCAGTGAATAGCGTCCCTAAAAGTGCGCCTATGAACTGATTATCACCTATTGCGTCGAAATAGGCCAATTTGGGAAAGCATTTAACCGGGCTGCGGAACAAGCCGAAATCTCAATGCCAAAATTGCAGTATCACAGATTCCCGCCAGCCATAATGGCATTAAATCGGGCAGACCATCGCCTTAACGGTCGCTGTGGCCAAGGCTGCGTTCCGGCGCGATAATGTCCCGCACCCGCTGTTTGATTTCCTTGGGTTCAGGGAAATGGCCTTCGCGTTTCCTGTCCCAAAGCAGCTCTTCGCCCAAGGTAATGGTGTAACGCCCCGCCACTTCGGAAGGGCGTAGCTGCACGGCATGCAGGTCGTCGGAAAAAGTAGTGAGAAGCTCCTGGGCCATCCACGCCGCCCGCAGCAGCCAGCCGCATTTGGGGCAATATTCTATTTCGATTGTCGGTTTCATCGCGTTATTTTCTGAAAGGTCAAAAGTCGGCATTGAAACGGAAACAATCAAAAAAGCCGCCAGGGACATCCCTCGCGGCTTTCTGCTATAACCTAACCCTTTAATCTTGATGAGAAAGCTTTGTTACAAGTCTTCCCTAACGCTTTACAAATGTACAGGGCTATGAACAAGCTTTTTAGCGTCAAAAACCCTGATTTTCAATATGGGTAGGCTTACAAGTGCCACCTCGTAGTATTGCCCGGCGACTATACGTAAAATTACGCGATTTTCTGCCGCGCCGAACAAATTTGATTGATTTACAACTAGTTACAATTTTACCGTTAAATCAATTGCAATTCGTTACCTTGACCTTCCCTACCCTGCTCTTTACATTTACAATGCTTAATTGTTAATACTTTACCTAAAACCATGGAAACAAAAAGATTTACAGGTCGGGAGGGGCGATTGATCTCGGTATCCGAAGCCCAGGAGCTTACCCATCCGCATCAAAAGAAAGAGCGCGACTTCACGGCACGCGGCGAAAATTATGTGAAAGCCGAATTTTTTGGCATACACACTTTTAACGAGTTGATTAAACTTCACGGCGAAAACTGTGTTGGGTTCAGAGTATATTACGGTTTGAGAGATGAGGAAGAGGATGACGATTCTAAAACTGAAAAGTCAAAAAAACCAACACCTCGGCTGGTTCTCGTTCCTGTTGATGAAGACGGCAAAGACATTATGAGAGCTGCTGCCGGCGGATTGAAGGATATGCCGGTTCAAGGGGGAGCCATGACAGGCGGCCCACTCTGCCCACGCCAATGTTAAGAAGCTTTCGTTAATCGACCTTTGTATGTTCGATACCTATTCTGCATATATTGTAAATAATCCAATTTCAAGTATTGCAGTATTTATCACAGTATTACCATTAACACTCACTATCGCCAGAAGGGCATTTCTGGACAAATCGCTCCGCCTGCTTTTCTGTTACCTTGCTGTGAAATTGATTATTGACCTCGCGATGCTTCATTACGCATCCAACAGGACCAATAACATCATCCTATACAATCTGAGCATCCCGCTTTTTTACGCATTACTCGGCGGGATGTTCTATTTTAAATTTGCAGAGAAGCCCCGGCGGCAGTTCCTGATAATTTCCATTATCGGACTTTTCTTTTTTTGCGCTTGGGATATAGTCAACTCGAATGAAGACCTTCAAAATATGAGGGAGCACCGGGTTGTCCTCTACTCGAAAATGGTTGAAGGCGTTCTGATGATCCTGGTGATCCTGCTGTATTTTTATGAAATCATCAAATCGCTTCAAATACCTAACTTGCTGACATTTCCATTCTTTTGGGTTTGTTCAGGACTGCTGCTTTATTATTCGAGTCTGATATTTATTGCACCAGTCATCCATTATGCATACACGTGGAACAATACAATGGATCTGGGGATCACCGAATTTATCCCCAGTATTTTTGAAATTATTTGTGCCTTGTTTTTTAGCGTAGGCATCTATCACTATTCCCCGAAGGATTATGCAAAACAGTGAAGAACTAAAATGGGCACTACTAATAGCCTCTCTGGCTATGCTGGCCATGGCGTTTTGCATGATCGCCTTCGTGATGTATTACCAAAAGCGCAGGTTCGAAGAAGAAAAGAAAATCAGCGACATCGAAAAAAATTATAACCGCCTCCTGCTCGACACGGCGCTGAATTCCGAAGAAACCGAGCGGCGGCGGATTGCACAGGACCTGCATGATGACATCGGGACGATGCTCTCGCTGACGAAGCTTAGTCTCAATCAATTAAGTAAACTGGTGGCAAACTCGGGAAATGAGAAGGAGGAAAGTATTATGAAGAAATCGCAGTCGCTGGTGGAGGAAACGATCCTGCATGTGCGGCGCATCACGCGGGACCTCGTGCCGACAACGCTCGAAAGGTTCGGGCTCATGGAGGCGATCGAAGAGTTTATTCATAAATTGGAGGAAGATAACAACCTCGTCATTGCATTTCAGTCGAATACAGAAGAATTTCCGCGTCAGGGCCAGAAGCTGGAACTGACGCTTTACCGCATTATGCAGGAACTCGTGAACAATGCGATCAAGCATGCGAGCTGTTCAAAAATCGATATTGTGCTGGAAATTGACGAAGAAATGATAGGTTTGCGGGTTACCGATAATGGCGTCGGTTTCGACCCCGAAAAGATAAAGGAGAGCAACCTGGCGGGCCTGGGCTTGCTGGGGATCGAAAGCCGGCTGGCTATCGTTAACGGAACAGTCCAGTACGAACAACCTGCCAAAGGGGGTTCCAGCGCCATCGCGAGGATTCCGGTGAACCCGGTGTCCGGTAACAAACCTGAACCATTACATCCATTCCGCCGGGAAAAGGTGAATATTTAATGCTATGAGCACCCTTAAACTAGGAATCGCCGACGATCACGAATTGTTCAGAAAGGGGTTTATCTCCATGCTGAGCGGCATTCCCGATTTCGAATTTGTACTGGAAGCCGGTAACGGACAGGAACTCCTGGACCGCCTGCCCGCCAATACCCCCGACATTGTTTTCATGGATCTCCAAATGCCGGTCATGGACGGCATCCAGGCAACGGAAGCCGCGTTCGAGCGCTTCCCGAACATCAAGATCATCGTTGTGTCCATGTATAATGAGGACCGCTTCGTGATCCACATGCTCGAAAAAGGCGTGCAGGGTTATCTGCTGAAAGATACCAGCCCCGACGAGGTAGAAAAAGCGATCCGCCGCGTCCATGAGGAAGGATTTTACTATAACGACTTCGTTTCCAAGGCCATGCACCGGAAAATGGTGAACCGGCAGGTCAACAAGCACCCGTTCTTCCCGAATGCGTGCAACGTGGCGCTCTCGTCACGCGAGAAGGAAGTACTGCAACTGATCTGCGACGGCCTCTCGACGACCGAGATCGGCGACAAGCTGTTTATCAGCGTGCGTACCGTGGAAGGGCACCGTTTACGTGTTTTGGAAAAAACAGGCACCAAAAGCACCGCCGCAGCCGTGGCATTCGCCTACAAAAACCAGTTGCTGAGCTAAGCGCAATGCTTTCGTGATTTTCGCTGGAAACTTCCGGGCTTTGTGCTATATTTCCCGGCGGCCGTGCTATCGCGGTCATTTTAAGGGCCATTTCCACGCATTGCTATGAAAGTCCTGATCGTCTGCACGAATCACGATACCTACCCTGCCAAAACCTCCAAAACGGGTTTGTGGCTGAGCGAATTGACGCATTTCTACGATGTCATGGCCAAACGGCGCATTATCATGGATTTCGTAAGTCCGCTCGGTGGGGCCATTCCCGTGGACGAACGCAGCCTCGACCTGAAAGACGAATGCAATGCACGTTACTGGGAAGATTCTGCATTCCGGCAAAAACTGGCAAATTCATCGAAGCCTTCCGAAATCCACGCGAACGACTACCGGCTGATCTACTTCGCCGGCGGGCACGGCGCGATGTGGGATCTTACGGAAAACAGCGAGCTGCAAACGCTCACCAGGACCGTTTATGAACGCAACGGAATGGTAACCGCCGTGAGCCACGGTGTGTGCGGGCTGCTCAATATCCGCCTTTCCGATCATACGCTGCTCATTCAGGACAAGTATGTAACAGGCTACTCCAATGTGGAAGAAGCGCTCGTGAGCTTTGTGAGCGAAGTACCGTTTTACCTGGAAGACAAACTCAAAGAACAGGGCGCGCATTATACCAAAGCGATGATCCCTTTCGTGGAACACATCGAAATGGACGAACGCCTCATTACCGGCCAGAATTCACATTCGGCGCGAAAAGTCGCTTCCAAAGCCCTGGAAGAGCTCTTTGAGAAATAATTTCTGAAAATTTACCTGATCAACTCCCCAAACAACGAACGGAAAGTCGGCAGGATGAGGTCTTTCTCGGACACGATCGGATCGGTGATGCCCCAGTCGATATTCAAATCGGGATCGTTCCAGAGAATACCGGATTCGGAAGCCTTATTGTACAGATTAGTGCATTTGTAGCTGAAAATCGAATCTTCCAAAGCCACGAAACCGTGTGCGAAACCCTCAGGGATGTACGCGACATTGTTCTGCTCGCCGCTTAGTTCGAATACCTCGTGCTTTCCGAATGTAGGTGAATCAGGACGGATATCCACCGCCACGTCCAGCACTCTTCCCGTAATCACACGCACCAGCTTGCCTTGCGCGAATGGCGCATTCTGGAAGTGCAAGCCCCTTACCACGCCTTTTTTGGAGAACGACTGGTTATCCTGAACGAAGTTGACAGGCAATCCGAGTTTGGCAAAAGTCTCCTCATTATACGATTCAAAGAACATCCCACGGTCATCACCGAAGACCCTTGGAAAAATTTCAACTAGACCGGCAATGGAAGTTTCTCGAATCTGCATATATCGTTATGTGTTGGTTGGAGCAAAGTTTAATGTTGAGGCAAATTTATGAATCTATTGGAAGAGGTTGTAATTTCGTCGCAATATTTACAAAATCATGAATTATCAAGAGCTCTTCCGGCAAATTTCGACTAAAAGGTCCTATTTGAGTGTGGGTTTGGACACGGATATCCAGAAAATCCCGGCGCATTTGTTGAAAACCGCCGATCCTATTTTTGAATTCAACAAACAGATCATCGACGCCACCGCCGATTATTGTGTTTCCTACAAACCCAATATCGCTTTTTATGAAGCATTGGGACCGAAAGGTTGGGAGAGCCTTCAAAAAACGGTCGAATACATTCCCAAAAGCCATTTCACCATTGCCGATGCCAAACGCGGCGACATCGGCAACACGTCGGGGCTCTACGCCCGGGCGTTTTTCGATAAAGCATCGTCCGGCCTCGAATTCGACTCCATTACCGTGGCCCCCTATATGGGCAGCGATTCGGTGACGCCTTTCCTGGCATTCGAAGGCAAATGGGTGATCCTGCTTGCATTGACCTCCAACCCCGGCAGCGCAGATTTTCAGCGACTGGATGCCGGGGGCGCCGCATTGTACGAAAACGTCCTGCGCACGTCGCAGACATGGGCGGGCGCCGAGCGTATGATGTACGTCGTGGGCGCTACGCAAGCTTCCGATTTCCAGCAAATCCGCAGCATTATCCCCGATCATTTCCTGCTCGTACCCGGCGTAGGCGCACAAGGCGGTAACCTTGAAGAAGTGTCGAAATTTGGTATGAACAAAAGCTGCGGGCTGCTCGTGAACGCCTCGCGCAGCATAATCTACGCCGGCAACGGCACCGATTTCGCAGAAAAAGCGAAGCAGGAAGCCGCGGCGCTGCAACAGGAAATGGCCATCTACCTGGATAAATATTGTAATTAATCATTCCGGCACCCCGCGTGCCGCCCATATTTCGCAATGCAACTCTCTGACCATTACCCCTATTCGATCCAGGGAATCGACCCGATCCAGTTGATCAACCAGTACGGCAGCCCGCTTTACGTGTACGACGGCGCGACCATCCGCCGGAAGGCCGCGGAGCTGCAACACGCATTCGCAGGTGTGAATATGAAGATCAAATATGCCTGCAAGGCCAATACCAACCTGGCGATCCTGCGCCTGATGCGCGAGATCGGGGTGGAGCTGGATGTGGTATCGCCCGGTGAGCTGGAAATGGGCAAACTGGCCGGCTACGAAGGTTCGCAGATCACATTTACACCCAGCGGCGTCGATTTCGAAGAAGTACGCGAAGCGGTAGAAGCGGGGTCGATCGTGAATGTGGACAGTATTCCGCTGCTTGAATGGTTCGGGCAGACTTATGGAAATACAAAACCCTGCATGATCCGCATTAAGCCCAATGTGGCAGCAGGTGGCCACGCGAAAATCATGACGGCGCACGCGGATTCCAAGTTCGGGATTTCGGTATTGCTGCTGGAAGATATTCTCGCAGTCATCAAAAAATACGACATCAAAGTCATCGGCCTGCACCAGCATACCGGGTCCGACATCAAGGATGCCGAGCCGTTTTTGAAGGTAGCCGACATTCTTTTTGAAACCGCCAAACATTTCCCGGACCTGCAAGTAGTGGACCTCGGCGGTGGCTTCAAAGTGTCTTACCTCCCCGGCGATGCCATTACGGACATGGATTTGTTAGGTAAAAAAATATCGAAACGCTTCCAGACCTTTTGCCAGGAATACGGGCGTGAGCTGCAACTCTGGTTCGAGCCGGGCAAGTTCCTCGTGAGCGAATCAGGTTTTCTGTTTGTGACGACCAATGTCGTGAAGGAAGATCCGGCCCGCAACTTCGTACACGTGGATTCGGGCCTCAACCACCTGATCCGTCCGATGATGTATGGCTCCTACCACCACATTCTCAACATTTCGAACCCGAAAGGCGAATTGAAGCATTACAATGTGGTAGGCTACATTTGCGAAACAGACACTTTCGCTTCCGACCGCGAGCTCCCGGAAGTGCGCCAGGGCGACGTACTCGCATTCCTGAATGCAGGCGCGTACGGATTAACCATGAGCTCCAACTACAATGCCCGCTTTCGCCCCGCCGAAATACTAATCGACAACGCCGAAGCGAAGCTGGTAAGGCGCCGCGAAACGATGGAAGATTTGCTACGGACTCAAACCGGCATTTGAGCGATAGATTGAACAAAGACGCAAAGAAGCTGCATCCGACTCCCGGAGCAGCTTCTGGCTTTTCAGTGCACAAACCGTCGTTATCTATTGCCAATTTGTCCGAATCGCCCGCTTATCAGCGCTTTTTCAAGACAAAATTTCCGATTCAAACCATCGGCACAGCCTTTTTTGCATCGCATTGTATCATTAACAAAGCGATTCACGCCATGAACTTTAACCAATATACTATCAAGGCGCAGGAGGTGATCCAGCATGCGGCGCAGATGGCCCAGGGCAACCAGCAGCAGGCCATCGAAACCGGTCATGTGCTGAAATCCATTCTGGAAGAAGACCCGAATACGTCTTTATTTCTATTGAACAAACTCAATATCAGCGCGGACGTGCTCGACAGCCGGTTGCAAAAGATATTGGACGGCTATCCGCGCGTGAGCGGAGGCCAGCCCTATCTGGGCAACGATATGGCCGCTGCCAGCGGCAAGGCACAGAATTATCTGAAAGAATTCGGAGACGAATTTATCAGTATCGAACTGTTGATGCTGGGTATTCTCAGCGGAAAAGATTCCACAGCCACCCTCATGAAGGAGCTGGGATTCAAGGAAAAGGAACTCATCAATGCCATCAAAGAACTTAGAGGAAAGAATAACCCTGTGAAAGATCAAAACGCGGAAGCCAAATACCGCTCCCTGGAACGGTACAGCAAAAATTTGAACGAATTGGCCAAAGCCGGCAAAATTGACCCGGTGATCGGCCGTGACGAAGAAATCAGGCGGGTGTTACAAATCCTGAGCCGTCGCACGAAGAATAACCCGATCCTGCTCGGCGAGCCCGGCGTGGGTAAAACGGCGATTGTCGAAGGCTTGGCGCAACGCATTGTGCAGGGCGACGTTCCTGAAAACCTGAAATCGAAAACCATCGTGTCGCTGGACATGGGCTTGCTCATCGCCGGCGCAAAATATAAGGGTGAGTTTGAAGAAAGGCTCAAAGCGGTCATCAAGGAAGTGACCGATTCGGAAGGGGAAATCGTCCTATTCATTGACGAAATCCACACATTGATCGGCGCTGGCGGCGGTGGCGAAAGCGCTATGGACGCTGCTAACCTGCTGAAACCGGCCCTCGCCCGCGGGGAGCTGCATGCAATCGGCGCGACGACTTTGAAGGAATACCAGAAATACGTCGAGAAAGACAAGGCCCTGGAACGTCGTTTCCAGGCTGTTATGGTGGATGAACCAAACATTCCCGACGCCATCAGCATTCTTAGGGGTATTAAGGAAAAATACGAATTGCACCACGGTGTGCGGATTCAGGACGACGCGGTAATCGCGGCCGTGGAGCTTTCCAACCGCTACATCAGCGACCGTTTCCTGCCCGACAAGGCCATTGACCTGATGGACGAGGCTGCTTCTAAACTACGCCTCGAGATGGACAGCGTACCCGAAGAGCTCGACGAACTGAACCGCCGCATTATGCAGCTCGAAATCGAGCGCGAGGCGATCCGTCGGGAAAATAATAAGGACAAGGAAACCGTCCTGAACAAGGAAATCGCCGACCTCGGAGAGCGGCGCAACGCATTGAAGGCTCAATGGGAAAATGAAAAAGGCAAGGTCAATGAGGTTCGCGCATTGAAGGAACAGAGCGAGCAGCTTCGCCTCGAAGCCGAACAAGCCGAGCGTTCCGGTGATTTCGGAAAAGTTGCCGAAATCCGCTACGGACGCATTCCGGAAGTGAATGCAAAGCTGGAAGAGCTGCAAAAGTCCGAAAATTCGGAAAGCCTGATGCAGGAAGAGATAACGCCGGAAGACATTGCCGAAGTAGTTGCCAAATGGACGGGCATCCCGGTGAGCAAAATGCTCCAGAGCGACCGCGAGAAGTTGTTGCAGCTCGAAGAGCATCTGCACCACCGCGTAGCCGGTCAGGACGAGGCGATCGAAGTCGTATCCGACGCCGTGCGCCGCAGCCGCGCCGGTTTGCAGGATGCCAAACGGCCGATCGGCAGCTTCTTGTTCCTCGGCCCGACGGGCGTAGGTAAAACGGAGCTTGCCAAGACATTGGCCGAATACCTGTTCAACGACGAGAATGCGATGGTCCGCATCGATATGAGCGAATACCAGGAACGTCACGCCGTAAGCCGCCTCGTGGGTGCGCCTCCGGGATATGTGGGCTACGACGAAGGCGGCCAGCTGACCGAGGCCGTGCGCCGTAAACCATACAGCGTGATCCTGCTCGACGAAATCGAAAAAGCGCACCCAGACGTGTGGAACATCCTGCTGCAAGTGCTCGATGAGGGCCGGTTGACCGATAATAAAGGCCGTGTCGCGAACTTCAAGAACACGATCATTATCATGACGTCGAATATCGGCAGTCACATTATCCAGGAGAAATTCGCCGAGGATGAAGGCTGGAACCACACGTTGATCATCGAGGAAGCGAAACAAGCAGTACTCGACTTGCTGAAAGCTTCGGTAAGGCCCGAGTTCCTCAACCGGATCGACGAGATCGTACTGTTCGAGCCGTTGACGCTGAAAAACATCCGCAAAATCGTGGATATCCAGTTCAAAGGCATTCAAAGTATGCTGAAAGAACAAGGCATTACGCTCGACGCGACCGACGAAGCACTGACAAAACTCGGTGAAGAAGGTTTTGATCCCGCATTCGGTGCGCGTCCGTTGAAACGGGTGCTCCAAAGAAAAATCCTGAACGAATTGTCGAAAGGCATTCTGAGCGGACAGGTTGCGAAGGATGCGGTGATTATGATGGAACTGAACTCTAAAGGCGATCTGATTTTCGAGAACGTCGGTGGAGTGGAGATATAATCCCGGAATAATACTAACAGAAAGGGCGGCAGCGATGCCGCTCTTTCTGTTTTCCCCAAACCGTGAACTGCCGCATTCCTGTTTCCCCACCTGTGGAAGCCCCGCACAGGCCATACGCTGCGTGCTCGACCCAAATATAATTCTCTATTTAGGCATGATTTTTGTACAATTAATTGTTGCAATAATCTAACCCTGTAATCCCACACCAGAATCCATGGAACAATCGCTGAATTTGATCAAGGTCGCTGTGCTCGTTGCCGATGGATTCGAGCAGGTAGAGATGACCTGTCCCAGAAAAGTCCTAAACCAGCACGGAGCGACCACCCACGTTATTTCCCCAAACAAGGATAGCGTAAGGGGATGGAGCCATATGGATTGGGGTGAAAAGCACAAGGTGGACGTACCGCTGGATATGGCAAGGCCCGAGTACTACGATGCCTTGTTGCTTCCCGGAGGCGTCATGGGCCTGGACGCCCTGCGTATTAACCAGAAAGCTGTCGACTTCGTCCGCGCATTCTTTTTTGCCGGCAAACCCGTTGCAGCCATTTGCCACGGCCCGCAAATTCTGATAGATGCCGACGTGGTCCTCGGCCGTACGCTTACCTCCTATTCAGCCATCCGCCACGACCTCGAAAACGCCGGGGCGATCTGGGTGGACCAGGAGGTAGTGACTAACAATGGCCTCATCACCAGCCGCACTACCGACGATCTCTCGGCATTCGTGGACATGATGGTCAAGGAATTTAATATGGAATTTCATCATTAACCGCACTACACACTGATTCAAACGCTTGGCAAAGGCATCCGGAAACGGATGCCTTTTTGTTTCCATTTAAGGCCAAAAATGTGGTATTTGCCCTTTCATTACTTTGGCTTACGCATGACACTCATTTCGCTTCAAAACGTCTCCGTCCGCAAATACGAATCGACGGTCCTTTCTGAAATCAACTGGAATATCGAACATGGAGAAAACTGGGCCATCGTAGGCCCGAATGGCTCGGGAAAATCGGTGCTGCTGGAAGTGATCGCCGGGAAATGGCCGGTACTGTCCGGTAAGATCGCCTACCCGTGGACGACGCCTTTACGCGAAAACATCGAACTCGCGTCCAACGACTACTCGTTCAACCGCATTGTGAGCGCCGGGGCCGAGTACTACCAGCAGCGGTTCCACGCGTACGAAGCCGAGCGTGCGCCCACATTGCGCGCGATCCTGACCGACCAACTCAGACCGGTAGGAACCGTCGACGACAAATCGGTGAAGCTTGAACCGTCCAAAGTATCTGAGGACGAGCTCGCCCGCGTGACCGGGTTGCTTTCCCTCACCCATTTGCTCGACCACCCATTCGTAACATTGTCCAACGGCGAAACAAGGCGCATGCTATTGGCCAAATCCCTCCTGAAAAAGCCGAAAGTACTCATGCTGGACAATGCATTCAGCGGTCTCGACGTGCATTCACGCGAAGTACTGCGCAATGCCTTGACCGAACTGACCAGACAAGACGTGACGGTCATCATGGCGACCACCGCCACCGAGATACCTCCGTGCATTACAAATGTACTGGAACTGGAAGGAGGCAAAATCGCCGCTTTGACGCCGGCAGCGGAGTTTCGTACCGCCGATACCCACGCACGGCATTTTCCCCAGCCCGATCCGCAGAAGCTCGCGCATTTCGGCCACCCCGAATTCACCGGTTTTCAATACGCGCTGGATTTGAGAAATGTCCGCGTAAAGTACGGCGAAGACCTGATCCTCGACAATGTCAGCTGGAAGATAGCAAAAGGTGAAAAATGGGCATTATCCGGCCCGAACGGTTCCGGCAAATCAACGTTGCTCAGCATTATTACCGCCGACAACCCGCAGCGTTTTGCCAATGATTATGATTTGTTCGATCAAAAACGGGGCGGCGCAGGGGCATCGATCTGGGATATCAAACAGAAAATCGGCCACGTTTCACCGGAATTGCATTTGTATTTTCCGAGAAATACGACGGTTTTTAAAACCATCGCCTCCGGCTTCTTCGATGCTACGGGCGTTTTCTTCAAAAAACTGACCGAAACGCAGATCGAGCGGGTCCATGAAGTGGCCCAACTCCTGCACGTACACGATCTGATCGAAAAGGACTTTTCACAATTATCGAAAGGTCAGCAAAGAATGGTGCTGCTGGCGCGCGCATTGGTTAAAAACCCGCCGCTGCTCATCCTCGACGAGCCCTGTCAGGGCCTGGACGCCGACGCGATCGACTATTTCAAATCAGTCGTAAATGCGATTTGCGACACCGACGAGCGGACGCTGATTTACGTATCGCATTACCCCAACGAGATCCCGAGCTGCGTGACGCATTATTTGAAACTGGAAAAAGGCAAAGTTCTTCGAAATGGTCAGGCGTAGTTGAGTTATTGTCGGGGGTTGTCAAATTTGGTCAGGAATTGGCAACACCTGACAACCCCTGCTCCCGCCCGGCCACCAATACGGTCACTTACAGTCCTTCACGAACCCGTTTTTCAGGTTCATTACCACCGACAGCGAGCTGCTTCCGAAGCCGGGCACGTATTGCGCCCTTCCGTAGCCTATTTCGAAACGCTTCACGCGCAGCCAGGCCCCGAACGAGAAACCGGCCAATGCGCCGCGGTTGTTCAGGCGGAGCTCTTGCCTTTTCAAATGGTCATAACCGAGTAGTATGCGGAAGTTGGAATGCGCCAGAATCTCCGCGCCGAGCGACAGATGCCTGCCCAGTTTTTCGGCTATCCCTACCTTTTTAGCGAGTTTATTACCATTGATATCATAGGTAAAAAAGAGGTTGGGATCATTGTAAACCATATCGAAACGGTTCAGATGATGCGCCGTGAGCGACACCCGCACCGGCATATATTTTGGTTTGAAGGTGACGCCTACGCGCAGATCAAGTGGTAAAACAGGCGACGTGGCGCCATGGTAGTTTTGCCTTAAAAACCCAAAATTCCTCGCTGCAAAGCCAATCGTAAGGTCTTCGCGCGGGTGCCGAAATGTAGCGCCCCAGTCGAATGCCATTCCCCAGGTCCGATAACTTTCAATGGACGCGCCCACGAATTTGGCCGTCGCGCCGAGCGTAAATGCACCTATTGTGTGCCCGTAACCGGCAGACAGTCCATAGTCCGCCGCCCGGAACTCCCCGATTACATTGCCGATGTCGTCGGTTTCCGGCATCGTGCCGTAGTTCAGATATTGCAGGCCCACAGCCCAGGTGCCGCCTGTCCGGCGCACACGGTTGGCATAACCCAGGCTCACGAATTTCGTGTCCGCCAGATAAGGCATCAGGTTCAGCGATACATTATTGATCTTCGCGGAATCCAGCAATGCGGGGTTTTGGAGGAAGATCAGCGGGTCGTTACCCTGTGCGGTAATGTGGTTGGAGCCGAGCGCCGTGCTCCGTGACTGGGCGGGCAGTTGCAGGAAATCCATGCGCGTACGGCCGCCGGTAGATTGTGCATAAGCGGTATTCCATGGTGAACAAAGCCATGTGATCAGGAAAAGCAAACCGCAGCCTGTCGACCTCATAAACATCCAATATTTTCCCGAATCATTAAAAATTGACGCTATATTTATAACCCGTTCACCAGCAAATGTAACCATATCGCCTGTATTACATGGAATACCAATCGGCCGCCGCTTCAAAAAAAGAACTTTTAGATCAAAAAAATGCGGAGGCAGAGCTGGGCGGCGGGGAAAGCCGGATTCAGGCACAGCACGCGAAGGGCAAACTCACCGCCCGCGAACGCGTTTCCATCCTGCTCGATAAGGGCTCTTTTGAAGAAATAGGCCGGTTTGTCATGCACCGCAGCAAGGATTTCGGGCTGGATAAGGAGCATTACCTGGGCGACGGCGTGGTGACCGGCTACGGCAAGGTGAATGGCCGGCTCGTGTATGTTTTCGCGCAGGATTTCACCGTTTTCGGCGGCTCGTTATCCGAAACACATGCCGAGAAAATCTGCAAGATCATGGACCTCGCGATGAAAAACGGCGCTCCGCTCGTAGGATTGAACGACTCCGGCGGTGCGCGCATTCAGGAAGGGGTACTTTCGCTGGCGGGTTATGCCGATATTTTTTACAAAAACACCCTGGCTTCCGGCGTCATTCCGCAGATATCGGCTGTCATGGGGCCTTGCGCGGGCGGCGCCGTTTATTCCCCGGCTATCACCGATTTCATTTTGATGGTCGAGAACACAAGCTACATGTTCGTGACGGGGCCTAATGTGGTCAAAACCGTGACCCACGAGGAAGTAACGTCCGAAGAACTCGGCGGCGCGATGACCCACGCGACCAAGTCGGGTGTGACGCATTTCGTGTCGGCCAATGAGGTCGAATGCCTGCTGGCGATCAAGAAGTTGCTGAGTTATATGCCGCAAAACTGCGAGGACGATGCCCCGCGCCAGCCTTACACGCCCGGCGACGAGCTCCGGCCCGCATTGAACCACCTCATCCCCGAAAGTGCCAACCAGCCTTACGACATGCGTGAGGTGATCACGGAACTCTCCGATCCCGACAGCTTCTTTGAAGTACACGAAAATTTCGCCGAAAACATCGTCGTAGGCTTTTCCCGGATTGCCGGGCGCAGCATCGGCATCGTGGCTAACCAGCCAGCCGTGCTCGCCGGCGTGCTCGACATTCACGCAAGCCAGAAAGCCGCGCGGTTTGTCCGTTTTTGCGATAGTTTCAATATCCCTCTGCTGGTACTCGAAGACGTACCCGGCTTCCTGCCCGGCACCGACCAGGAGTGGAATGCGATCATTACCAATGGCGCCAAGCTGCTGTATGCATTCTGCGAAGCGACGGTCCCGCGTATTACCGTGATCACGCGCAAGGCGTACGGGGGCGCGTACGATGTGATGAATTCCAAACACATCGGCGCAGATATGAACTTCGCGTGGCCTTCCGCCGAAATCGCCGTTATGGGTGCGAGCGGGGCGGCCGAGATTATTTTCAAACGCGAGATCGCGCAGGCGGAAAATCCGGCGGAGAAATTGCAGGAGAAAATAGACGATTACACCCACAAATTTGCCAATCCCTACCGCGCCGCCCACCGCGGCTATATCGACGAGGTGATCCACCCCGACCAGACGCGTGCCAAGCTCATCCGGGCGTTCGAAATGCTCGAAAACAAGGTGGACGTATTGCCTCGAAAGAAGCACGGTAACATTCCGTTGTAACGAGCACGCAGCACGTATTGTCACTTTTTCGGGTTTTTTAATGCCATTCCGGGGCCTTGCCCGATTAATGTGCGGTAATGCCGGGCAATGCTTTGGCGCATTCCTGATATTGTCATAATTTCACAAGGACTTAACTATTACTTTTTCCTAAAAACCTTAACGAATGAAAGAGAAAGGAACTTCCGCGTCCCGCCGGAGCTTCATCAAGGGGTCGCTGGCGACGCTGGCGACGTTTTCGATCGTTCCCCGCCACGTGCTGGGGAAAGGTTACCTCGCCCCGAGCGACACGCTCACGAAAGCCATCGTCGGCACCGGCTCCATGGGCCGCGGCCACATTCCCTACGCAGGTACCAAAGTGGTCGCACTATGTGACGTTGACAAAAAGCACCTGGACATCGCCGTGAACATGGTGGACAAGGGCGTCAAAACCTTCTCCGACTACCGCGAGCTGATCCAGCTTCCCGAAGTGGACATTGTACACGTGGCCACGCCGCCCCATTGGCACGGTATCATCGCCGCCGACGCCGCGCGGGCAGGCAAGGACGTGTGGTGCGAAAAACCCATGACACGTACCATCGGTGAGGGCAAGCGCCTCGTGGAAGCCGTGCAGCAGCATGGCCGCGTGTTCCGGCTCAATACCTGGTTTCGCTTCGAAAGCAACTTCTACGGCATGAATACCACGGTAAAACCGATTAAGAAACTCGTACAGAGCGGATTGCTAGGCTGGCCATTGAAGGTCACCGTAAGCAAGCATACCGGTTTCGACTGGAAATTTTATTGGGTAGGTAAAACAAATAATGCCCCTCAGCCGGTACCGGCGGAGCTGGACTACGATATGTGGCTCGGCCCGGCACCTTATAAACCATATAGCGAGCACCGTGTGCACCAGACATTCCGCGGCTACTGGGATTACGACGGCGGCGGCCTGGGCGATATGGGGCAGCACTACATCGACCCTATTCAATATTTCCTCGGCAAGGACGATACCAGCCCCGTGAGCGTGGAAGTGGACGCGCCTCAGCAGCATACCGAAGCGGTAGGCACCTGGCGCCGCATAACCTACACCTATGCCGACGGCTGCCAGATCGTGCTCGACGGTGAGGCCAAGGACGAAAAAGTCCCTTACATCGAAGGACCGAAAGGCAAACTGTACCCCAATTTCAAATCGGATATCCCCGACCTGGAAAAGAAGCTCGCCGCATTCCCCGATCCCGAGCCGCAGGTTACCGACTTCGTGGATGCCGTGAAAAACCGCAAAAAGTTCGCGCTCAATGAAGAAAACGGTCACCGCTCGTGCACGATCGTCAATATGGGGCTGATCGCCCTGCGACTCGGCCGCTCGCTGAAATTCGATCCCGATAAGCAGGAGTTTATCGACGATGAAGGTGCCAACCGGCTCATTAATCAGCCTATGCGCGCTCCCTGGACCATTTAAGAACTCAAAAGCTGGCTGCGTCCGCAGGTTGCAGCAATGGCATTTCCGATGAAAAAACAACTATCCCATATACTAGCCCTCTGCCTGGCTTCCTCGCAGCTGATGGCCCAAACCGATAATTCGCTCGACGCCAAAGTGAAGGCGGTACTGGCGAAATTCCCCTCTCAGAACGAGGCGGCATTGAAGAAAAACATGGAAGAGCTCGCCCAGCTCGGTAAGCCCGGCCTGGTACAGATCGCTTCCATGCTCACGCCGCTCGGCAAAGGCGACAACACCAAAATCCAGTACGCATTGGGCGGCTTCACCTACTATGCGTCGCAGCCCGGCAAGGAAGCATTGCGCAAAGATGCCGCCGAAGCCTACGGCGAGGCATTATCCAAAGTAAACGACCCCGACAGCAAGAATTTCCTCATTTACCAGCTCCAAACAGTGGGTAAGGATGAATCGGTGGAGGTTTTGAAAGGTTATCTCAAAGACGAGCGACTGTCCCAGCCAGCTTCGCGCACGTTGTCGCGAATCGGCTCACCGGCTGCGGGGGAGGCATTGTTCCAGGCGCTCGGTAGTGCCAATGGACCGGCTCAGCTGGCCATTACAGAGGCATTAGGCGGTGCGCATTACAAAGAGGCCGCAGGTACCATCGAAAAAACAGCGGCGAGTGCTGAGCTCAATCTCCGGAAAGTAAGTCTTTATGCCCTTTCGGAAATTGGCGCGCCATCTTCGGAGGGCATTCTGGCAGGCGCCGCGCAGAAAGCCTCATACGGGTACGACGAAGCCGACGCAACGGCCGTTTACCTGAAATACCTGGCCCGGCTGGCAGCAAACGGCAATGGGGCTGCGGCAGAAAAATCGGCGCTGGCGTTGATCAAAAATACGCCGGATGTGAAGCAATCGGCGACGCGCTCATCGGCATTGAAGATTTATTCGGATATCAAAAAACGGGAATCCGTACCGGTACTGGTGAGCGCATTGCAGAGTACCGACGCCCAGTACCGCGCAGCTGCATTGAAATTGGGACAAAAATACCTGATGGCCGACGGTACCACGCCCTGGCTGAATGCTTATAAAAAGGCTAATCCCACCGTACAAGCGGAAATCATTACCATGCTCGGCCGCGCCGAATCGACGGACGCATTGCCGGTGGTGCTGAAAGCCCTTGCTTCCAAAGACAGTAAAGTAAAAACAGCGGCCATTTGGGCGGCGGGCAAAATCGGGAAAGAAAGCAGCATTGCCAAGCTGATCCCGGTTTTGAAAACAGCCAATGCGGAAGAAGTGGCAGCAGTAAAAAACAGCTTACTGACAATCAAAGGCGCATCCCTCGTAGACCAGGTGGCTGCGGCGATCCCTGCCGTTCCGGCGGCGGCACAGCCCGCATTGATCGACGTACTGGCGGCGCGTGGAGCGAGTTCGAAACTGCCGGTTGTGTCGGCGCAATTGAAGAGTACCAATGCGGAGGTGCGCAAATCGGCGTTCGGTGCCCTGAAATCGCTCGCTACGGGCAATGACCTGCCGCAGCTTTATGCATTGCTGAACAGCGCCTCGGCGCCAGAGGAGATTACTGCTACCCAGCAGGCGATCAGCGCAGCGGTGAAGGAAACCGGCGACGCCGGCAGCCAGACGGAAGCCGTTTTAAAACAAATCAGCGCCTCTCCGGCCGACAAGCAGGGCAATTACCTTGCCGTACTGGCCGGCATTGGCGGTAAAAAGGCGCTGGCATCGGTGGTATCGGCCTACGGAAGCGGCGACGCGGCCAAGAAAAAAGCGGCCATCGCGGCTCTTTCCGCGTGGACGGACGCGAGCGCAGCCAAAGAATTGCTCAGCATCGCCCGCAGCACTTCCGATTCCGACGATTTCAATGCGGCATTGACCGGCTATGTAGCTGCGACAGCCAAATCGGGCAAGACGGCGGCTAGCAAGGTGATTATGCTCCGCGAAGCACTGGCCATTGCGAAAACCGACGCGCAAAAGGAAGCGATCATCAAAGAACTGGGAAGAAACAGGACCTTTAATTCATTGTTACTAGCCGGAAAATACCTCGACAATGCCGGTTCGCAGCAAGCGGCGGCGCAGGCGGTCATGAGCATCGCACTGGCTAACAAAAACCTGTACAGCGCAGAAATCCGCGACCTGCTGGCCAAAGCGGGGCCGCTTCTGAAAGGCCAGGATGCCGATTACCAGCGTGAATCGATCCGCAAGCATCTGGCGGAGTTGCCGACTGGCGAAGGTTTTGTGCCGCTTTTCAACGGGAAAGACCTTTCGGGCTGGAAGGGATTGGTACAAAACCCGATCGCGCGGGCTAGAATGAGCCCCGATTCACTGGCTTACAAGCAGAAAAAGGCCGATGAAGCGGCATTCAAGGATTGGTTTGCCAAAAATGGCGAACTCGTATTCTCCGGCCACGGCGACAATCTTTGTACCGTGAAACAGTACGGCGACTTCGAAATGTATGTCGACTGGCAAATCCAGAAGGACGGCGATGCGGGTATTTACCTCCGCGGAACGCCCCAGGTGCAGATCTGGGACACGGCGCGCGTGAATGTGGGCGCACAGGTAGGCTCCGGCGGTTTGTATAACAATCAGAAAAACCCGAGCAAGCCGTCCAAAGTAGCCGACCATGCGATCGGCGAATGGAACACCTTCCATATCACGATGATCGGCGACCGGGTGTCGGTGGATCTGAATGGAGAAAATGTTGTGGATAATGTGGTGCTGGAAAACTACTGGGACCGTAACCTGCCGATTTTTGCCAAGGAACAGCTCGAATTGCAGGCGCACGGGAACGAAATACATTACCGTGACATTTACGTTCGCGAAATCCCCCGTCCCGAATTCGCATTGCCCGAAGCGGAGCAGAAAGACAATTTCAAGGTGCTGTTCGACGGTACCAACATGTTTGAATGGGTAGGCAACAAAACTGACTATTTCATTCAGAACGGCGAACTCGTCGTCGATCCTAAGAAAGGCGGCAAGGGTAACCTGTACACGAAAGACGAATACAGTGATTTCGACTTCCGATTCGAGTTCCAGCTGACGCCGGGCGCTAACAACGGCCTCGGTATCCGCACGCCGATGGAAGGCGACGCCGCGTATGTAGGAACGGAAATCCAGATACTGGACAACGACGCGGAGATTTACAAAGACCTCCACGAGTACCAGTACCACGGCTCGGCCTACGGCATTATCCCTGCGAAAAGAGGATTTTTGAAACCGCTCGGCGAATGGAACTACGAAGAAGTACGCGTGCAAGGTTCCAAGATCAAGGTGACGCTGAACGGGACAGTGATCCTGGACGGCGACCTGGCCGAAGCCAGCAAAAACGGTACCGTCGACCATAAGGAACATCCCGGCCTGAAACGGACCAGCGGGCACCTCGGATTTCTCGGGCACGGTTCCGAGCTCAAATTCAGGAACATCCGCATTAAGGACCTGACCAAAGCAGCACCCGAACCGGTTGAAACAAGCAAGAAAAAAACGAAGAAGAAAAAGTGATACCAGAAGCCCCGCCGAGTTTTGGCGGGGCATTTTTATTTAGTAAATTAGTGCAGAAATAGACTGACCATAGTCTAAATTTACACTATCATGAAAAAACACACACCAAAGACCTATCCCGAGCCGGACGAAAATGCCGGCAATATGCTCCAAGAGCCCTATGCGGCTCACTACGCTGCCAATCCCGCCGTAATCTTCAAAACCCCGTTGCAACGTCCCGAAAGCCAGATGACGAGTTTCCAGAAGATCGATATGATCCGGAGGGGAATCAGCAAGAACGATTTTGAAGGTTTCAAGAACAAAACCGGGCTTGACTATGATCAGCTGGCCAATGCGTTGTCGGTTGCCCGTGCGACGCTCATCAACAAAAAGGGTGATGAGAAGTTCAACCAGTCACTGAGCGAACGGATCGTCAGCCTTGCGGATATTTACTCCTATGGTTATGAGGTGTTTGAAGATGTGGAGCGCTTCAACAGCTGGGTTTTCAGGCCGAACAAGGCGCTGGGCGGTCAGCGGCCTTTTGATTTTCTGGACAATCAGTTTGGCCGGGAAGAGGTCAAAAATCTGATTGGAAGGATCGACTACGGCGTTTACTCCTAAGCGCCCTCAGCCCATGACAGTTTACCGGATCGGGCGTACACGTTACGCCCACGACCTCGACGGGGAAGGTGCGCGCCTGCACGGCGGCCGCTGGAACCACCCGCTCGTACCCTGCATTTACACCTCCGAAAGCCGGGCGCTGGCATTACTCGAATATACTGCCAATGTGAACATCGACGACATTCCGCGGGCACTGAGCATTACCGCATTCGAAATCGACCCGGCTTACCTGCTGGACCTGCCCGTGAGCGCATTACCGGGCGATTGGAGAACGGCCCCTGCCCCGGCGTCAACCAGGGATTTCGGGAGCAATCTGCTGAAAAAGGGGGACTACGGCATTATCAGAATACCTTCGGCCATCATAGGCGACGAATGCAACTTTCTGCTTAATCCGCTATTCCGAAAGGCTACAACCTACTCGATCACGTCGGTGCGGGATTTCGTTCATGATGTACGGCTTAAATTATAGAAAAAAATTAAAAAATGCCCTGTTGGATCAGATTGGGCAATTTTATTTAGCTTTGATATAAAGATCAGAAAATCAAGGTCGGGAAAAGTAAATAAGCCGGGTTTAGCTCTTGATATGAAGATGAACAGCACCCGGCGGCGCGCACAAGTTTCGCGGCGTATCGATTAAAATAAATATATTTATAACATCTAAATCAATTTAATAAACAAGGCGTTTCATGGACATTTTTGTTGGGAGTCTTTCCTTTAAGTTAAGGGAAAGCGAGCTGCGTGAAGCTTTCGAAAAGTATGGCAAAGTGAGCTCGGCGAAAATTATCATTGACAAGATCACGCGTCAAAGCAAAGGTTTCGGGTTTGTAGAAATGCCCGATGAAGTGGAGGCCAGGGCCGCCATTAACGCATTGAATGGGGCAGATATGTATGGCAGGCCACTCGTTGTGAATGAATCCCAAAAGAGAGAACCCAGAGGCGAAGGAGGAGGTGGTACCCGACCTGACAATCGCGGCCGCGAAGGGGGCTACAATCGGGAGGGTGGTTACAACCGCGAAGGTGGCTACAATCGCGAAGGCGGCTACAATCGTCCGCCAAGACCTGCCGGAAACACCGCACCAGGCAGCGGCAGGCCATACCCGACCGATGATAGAAATACCGGAAGAGGTTACATCCGACCGGCGTCGGCAGACGACGATCAGGACGACGACGACGATGCCCCCAGCAAACCAACCCCTCCGGACCGCAGTTTCACCGACCGTGGTTTTGCAGGCGGAGGTAGTGCAGGCGGAGCAGGCTTCCGGCAACCGGATAAACAGCGCGACAAAGGCCACCACGACCGTGGCCATAACGACCATAACCGTCACCAGCAAGGTGGCAAGCCCAAATTCGAAGACCGTTACAGCAGCAAAAAAGGCGGGGGCGGATCGAAAGATTACAGCCGCCGCATCAACGAGGACGACGACGATTGGTATTGATATTTCACAAAAAAGCCTGCAAGTTTCATCGCTTGCAGGCTTTTTTTATTTCCTGAATATGAAGTAAACCGCCAGGACAAGGAAGACGAACCCGACGAGATGGTTCCAGCGGAACGTTTCCGTTTTGAAAAAAACCAACGTAAAAACCGTGAAAATGACGAGGGTAATCACCTCCTGGATCACTTTCAGCTCGACGAGCGAGAATGGCCCGCCGTTTTCCTTGAAGCCGATGCGGTTGGCCGGCACCTGGAAACAATATTCAAACAGGGCTATTCCCCAACTAATGAGAATAACGGAGAACAGCCCCAGTTTGCTAAACCAGCCCAGCTCCTTGAATTTCAAATGCCCGTACCACGCCATCGTCATGAAGGCGTTGGACAAAATCAGAAGGCCGATGGTTATGAAGGATTTCATGCGGTGGCTTTAACCTTGTTATCCCGGAAGAACAACACGAAAAGCACGAGTACCACGGCGGCAATGCCGGCCGGCACCATCCAGATGCTCGTCCAGTTCTTCACATTGTCGACGGTGTACATATCAGCTACTACACCCGAAATCCACGAACCGATACCCATACCGATCCCGTAGGTGGCGATGGAGATCAATCCCTGGGCAGATGAGCGGTATTGCTCGCCGGCTTTGCTGTCGGTGTAGATCTGGCCGGTTACGAAGAAGAAGTCGTAGCAAACACCGTGCAGGACGATCGCCAGGTAAAGGAGCCATTCGCTGGAGGCGTCGCCGTAGCCGAAACCGACGAAACGGACGATCCAGGCGATCAGGCCGACTACCAGCATCCACTTAACCCCGAAACGCGCGAATGCAAATGGTATAAGCAGCATGAAAACAACTTCGGAAGCCTGACCGAGCGACATTTTGTTTTCTACGTTCGTCATACCCGAGTCGGTCAGCGACGGGTTGGCCATCGCATAGTAGAACGACAGCGGGATACAGATCAGCAGGGAAGAAATGAAGAAGATGGCGAAGGAGCGGTCTTTAAACAATTTGAACGCATCCAGACCCAGAATGTCCGAGAAAGAGGTGTGGGAGCTTGGTTTTGGTGGGGTATTGGGCAAGAAGAAGGAGTAAACGCCCAAAAACGCTGCCGTGAACATCGAGATTTTGAAGATCAACGCCGTACCACCTATCTCGTAGTAGCCGATAATGTTCGTTACCGCGATCCAGGCGACAGTTCCCATCACGCGGATGCCCGGGAAGTCTTTTTCAGAGTTGGTAACCTGCTGCATGGCGATCGACGTGGTAAGCGACATCGCAGGCGCAAATGTGATACAGTAGGCCAATATCACCCAGAAAAACGTGTCGGGGTCTTTCACTTCCGACAAGACATAGAGAATGCCGGCGCCGGCGAGACTTAATATGCCCAACACTTTCTGCGCGGCGAAATAGCGGTCGGCGATCATTCCGACAAAAAATGGCGCGATGATCATCGCAATGGAGAACGCCGCGTAGGCATTTCCCACCTGGACGCCCGTCGCACCCAGTTCGGTAAACATATACTTGCTCATTTGCCCATACCACGAGCCCCATACAAAATAGAGCAGGAACATCATGGCCATCAACTGAAAACGGGTCGAGTTTTTCATAAACTAGGTTATCGGTTATAGGAGATTTTGTATTGGTATTAAAAGTTAAAAATGGTATTATTTCTTGATCAGTTTCTGAAACTCGTTCAGTTTTAACAATGCCTCGATCGGCGACAATGTATTCACGTCCACGAGCGCAAGCTTTTCTTTGAGCTCTTCCAGTTTCGGATCGGCCGGTTCGAAAATGCTGAGCTGGAAGTTGTTTTTCGGAATTTCCTTCACGCGTTTTTTATGATCGTGCGCCACATGGTCTTTTTCCAGGTGCTGCATGATCTCGCTCGCGCGCAGCACGATCGGCTGTGGCATACCGGCGATCTGCGCCACGTGGATACCGAAGCTGTGCGCACTGCCTCCCGGTTTCAGTTTACGGAGGAAAACGACCTTGTTATCTACCTCCTTTACGGCCACGT
The DNA here is from genome assembly GCF_000382205.1 of Dyadobacter beijingensis DSM 21582. GTDB lineage: Bacteria > Bacteroidota > Bacteroidia > Cytophagales > Spirosomataceae > Dyadobacter > Dyadobacter beijingensis. The sequence goes on along the minus strand of NZ_KB907786.1, from coordinate 395,398 downwards.
TGAAGTTTTTGATGCGCGGAAAATCCTCGGCAAGCTGGTTGAGCTCATGATAATGCGTGGCAAAAAGCGTTTTCGCCCGGCAATTCGACTGGTTGTGCAGGTATTCGGTAATAGCCCAGGCAATGGAAACACCGTCATAAGTACTCGTTCCACGGCCGATTTCGTCCATCAACACGAGGCTCTTGCTGCTGAGGTTGTTCAGGATACTGGCCGTTTCCGTCATCTCGACCATGAATGTACTTTCTCCGCGGCTGAGGTTGTCGCTCGCTCCTACCCTCGTGAATACCTTGTCGACAATGCCTAACGTGGCCGCTTTCGCAGGTACGAACGAGCCCATTTGCGCCATGAGCACGATCAATGCCGTTTGCCGCAGTAACGCCGATTTACCGGCCATGTTCGGGCCGGTGATGATGATGATCTGCTGGCTGGAATCGTCGAGGTACACGTCGTTGGGGACGTAGCTTTCGCCGACAGGCAGCTGCTGCTCGATGACCGGGTGGCGGCCGTCCTTGATATCCAGCTCATTCCCGTCGCTGATGACGGGTTTGGAATACTTATTCTTCCGGGCGGCCAGTGCAAAAGAGCTCAGCACGTCCAATGCCGATATCACCAATGCATTCTGCTGGATGCAAGCCACGAATTCGGCCGCCTTCTGCACCAGCTCCGTAAAAATCCGGAATTCGATGGTTGCGATGCGGTCTTCGGCATTCATGATTTTTTCCTCGTACTCTTTGAGTTCCGGGGTAATATATCGTTCCGCATTCACGAGCGTCTGCTTGCGAATCCAGTCGGCAGGTACCTTGTTCTGATGCGCGTGGGTGACTTCGAGGTAGTAGCCGAATACTTTGTTATAGGCGATTTTGAGTGAACCAATGCCCGTCCGCTCGATTTCCCGGTTTTGAAGTTTGATCAGGTAATCCTTGCCTTCGTAGGAAATCGCATGCAGCTCGTCGAGTTCGCTATCGACCCCGCTCTTGATCATCCGGCCCTGGTTAGAGAGTACCGGGGCATCGTCGCGCAGCTCACGTTCGATTCTTTCGATCAACTCTTCGCACACGTCCAGCTGGGAGGCGTATTTGCCCAGAATGTCGCCCGTCAGCAGTGCTTTTACGCCTTTAATCGGGTTGAGCGACTTTTTAAGCTGCACCAGTTCCCGCGGGCTGATCCGCCGCACGGCTACCTTGGAAATCAAGCGTTCCAAATCGCCGATCTGTTTGAAATACTGTACCAGCGACTCGTGCAGATCCTCCTGTTTCAGAAAGAACTCCACTGTATCGAGGCGCTCCTGAATGGGCGCCTTGTCTTTGAGCGGCAGCACCATCCATTTGCGCAGCTGCCTGGCGCCCATGGGCGTAACAGTATGATCCAGGATGTCGATCAGCGGCACGCCGCCTTCCTGCTGCGGGTATACGAGTTCGAGATTTCTGACGGTAAAGCGGTCGAGCCACACATATTTCTCCTCTTCCAGGCGCGTGATGCGGCTGATGTGCGCCACCTCCTTATGCTCGGTCTCGCGCAGGTAATGCAGGATCACGCCGGCGGCGATGATGCCCAGGGGCAATGCCTCGATGCCGTAGCCTTTGAGTGTGGTGGTCTGGAAATGGCCGGTGAGCTGCTCGTAGCCGTAGTCGTAGCCGAAGCACCAATCTTCCAGATGAAAAGTGTGGTATTTGCCTCCGAAGAGGTCGTTGAATTCCTGCTTGTGCTTCTTGCAGTAAAGCACCTCCGCGGGGCCGAAGCCCTGCAACATTTTATCGATATAGGCGGCATTGCCCTGTGAGGCCATGAACTCGCCCGTAGAAATATCCAGGAATGAAATCCCGTACAGCCCGTCGTTGCCTACGTGCACGGCCGCCAGGTAGTTGTTTTTGCGGATATCGAGCACATTGTCGTTAAACGACACGCCGGGCGTCACCAGTTCGGTCACGCCGCGTTTGACGATACCCTTGGCTGCGGCGGGGTCTTCGAGCTGGTCGCAAATGGCCACGCGCTCGCCGGCACGTACGAGCTTGGGCAGGTAATTATCCAGCGAATGATGTGGAAACCCGGCCAGTTCCTCGTGCGCCCCGCCATTGTTGCGGCGCGTCAGCACGATGCCCAGGATTTTGGAAGCCCTTACCGCATCCTCTCCGAAAGTCTCATAAAAGTCACCAACCCTGAAAAGCAGCAATGCGCCCGGGTACTTGGCTTTGATCTGATTGTATTGTTTATTAAGCGGAGTTTCTTTGTGTGCCTTTGCCAATTATCAGCCTAATTTAAAGAACAAGGATTTGTACAAAATTAAGCCTTCTCCCCGGTTTGGCAAGTCGGGGCAAATGTTTTATCCCCTCGCTAAAAGGTTCTTTCATAAAAAAGTTTGGCCTCTTTTGGCGTAACTTCCCATACGTCCCCCGGGTTAGGAAAATTATTTTCTTTCCGGGCTAATGAAATTTTTCCGATAGCCCACCGCACGAGCCGCAAGGTCGGGAAACCGACCGCCGCCGTCATCCTGCGCACCTGCCTGTTCTTGCCTTCATGCAATGTAACCGCCAGCCACGAAGTAGGTATATTCTTCCGGAACCGGATGGGCGGATTGCGCTCCGGGAGCTCCGGTTCATCGATTTTCGCGATCTGCGCAGGGAGCGTTCTGTATTGTTTCCCATTAATCGAAATGTTGACCCCGGCGGAAAGCTGCCGGCAAGCTTCGTCCGTCGCCTCGCCTTCTACCTGCACGTAATAAGTACGCGTATGCCGGTTACGCGGTTCGAGCAATTTTGTTTTCAGAAAATTATCGTTCGTCAGCAGCAAAAGCCCCTCGCTGTCGGCATCGAGCCGCCCGACGGGGTAAATGTCTTTGGCAAATGTAAAATCCAGATCGGCCAGCGTCTGATGATCCCCCTCGCGCGAGAATTGCGAGAGCATGCCGAAGGGTTTGTAGATGAGGTAGTATTGGAACAAGGCAGAGAATGTTAGTAAGAGCAGGCATCTAAGCAACCCACCTGCTCAAATCAAGAGAAAAACCGGGTAATACACCCTCCCCGGAAAGGACCGTGGTAATAGCCACAACGTCCACCGACCCATCAGCACGAAATATCCGTACATTCTTTTCAAGTCGGTCGATCAGCCACCCAAGCTTGGTGCCGTTCCTGATGTACTCCTTCATTTTATCAATGACATATTTCAATCCGTCTGAATCGGAACGAACTTCCACGACAAAATCAGGACATATTGCTACAAAGCAATCTTTCTTTTTGCGTGCTACAATTTCTGCCCATCGCCCCTTTTCGATCCAGGCCATGTCGGGAGCTCTTACAGCACTGTTTGGCAATGTGAAGCCGGCCGCAGAATCGAACACTTCACCTAGATCGGATTCTGCGTTCCAATTGTACAATGCTGCCAAAATGTGGGGATGAAAATTACCTGTAAAGGTTCCTGTCGGTGACATAACAATAATATTTCCATGCGAGTCCCTTTCGAACTCTAGTGTGTCATTGATTTGGCAGAACTCAAAGAATTCGTCATCACTCATCGGCCTAACCGTTCTAAAAGTCACCAACATTTCGGTATCCATGGGTCATTGAGTTTTTGCTTCTACCAAATTTAAACAAATATCACCGCTATCGAAAACCGGGTAAGTTCCAATTCCCTACTCGATTTCTAACCATACCGGACAGTGGTCCGAGTGGATGGCGTCGTTGTATTGCCGGGCGGCAGTGATGCGGGATTTGAGAGATTCGGCGACGGAAATGTAGTCGATACGCCAGCCTTTGTTATTGCCCCGGGCGCCGGCGCGGTAGGTCCACCAGGAGTATTGGCGGAGAGTGGGGTTCATGAAACGGAATGCGTCGGTGTAGCCGTTTGCAAACCATTCGGTCATCCAGGCGCGCTCTTCGGGCAGGAAGCCGGACGATTTCTGATTTCTTACCGGGTCGTGGATGTCGATTTCAGTGTGGGCGATATTATAGTCGCCGCAGATGATCAGGTTCGGGCGTTCTTTTCTCAATTCATTTACCCAAATCAAAAAATCGGCGAGAAAGCGCATCTTTACACCCTGGCGCACTTCTCCGCTCGTACCCGACGGAAAATAGCAGTTGAGCACGGTAATGTCGCCAAAATCTACACGGAGTACGCGGCCCTCCGAATCATAAGCCGGAATACCGCAGCCCTCGATCACGCGATCGGGCTTCGTTTTGGAAAATATGGCCACGCCGCTGTAACCCTTTTTCTCCGCCGCATGCCATCCGGCAAGTTCGTAACCCAATGTGTTGAAGCCCGATAGATCGACCACGTCGGGCGTGGCTTTCACTTCCTGGAAACAAAGGATGTCGGCGGGCGTCGTTTGGAGCCATTCCAGCAGGCCGTTTTTCAATGCGGCGCGGATGCCGTTCAGGTTATAGGTCAGTATTTGCATAAACGAGGGTCGGCCGTTTCAGGCCTTAGTAAAACAGCACTTGCTTTCCGGTGTCCTCCGACTCCCATTGCCCCGATTTGCCGCGGGACATGATCCACGCTTGGTATCTGCCTTCGGGAAGCTTCGGTTTATAAAGCGCGTACTGGTAGTTGTTGCTATAATAAGTGGCTTTTCGCAAAAAATCACCGAACGTGTTCGGCACCGGCACCGCGGGAAGCACAATGCTACGCTGCGGTGATTGTAATACAAAGTAAAACGTTTCCCGCTGCTCCGTCTCCGGGGTCGCCGAAAATTTGAAATACTTCATATAGCGGTTATAGTCGCCATTGCGGTATTGAAACTGTGCATCGAATGCCCCTGCGAACAAGCGCCGTTTGGAGCCGGTTTTTTGAATAAGCTCTTCCTGCGCCGGCATATCGTAATAATGGTAAAAGTCGGTTAACCCGTCGGACTCGAGGCCGATCACGAGGTCGCGCATGCGGGTGGGGTGGTTCCAGAAAGGAATGTCCGTAAAGAGCTCCCCTACCGTGAGGAATGTCTTGTAATTTTTCCAGAAATAGCTGTCGATCACGAGCTCGTCATGCAGTTTGCGGACCTGCACGATCGACATGAAGTAGCTCACGAAATTCAGCACGACAAATGCGGCCACGCCGGCCAATCCCAATGCATTCTTCCATTTACCCTGATCCTTCAACAAAACCACGAGGCACACGTAGCAGGTCGCGAGCAATACCACACCGAAAATCATGTAGCGCCGCGAAAATACAGTGCCGCCATACATGACGTAATCCGGAATCGGCCGGCTGATGACGAACATCGCGCCCGTGCCCATGACGAACATCAGAGCGCCCCACAGGAACCATCCGGCCCAGCCGGGCTTGTGCGAAACGATCATGCGGATGGCCCATATGGCGAATACCAGCGCGATAAATGCACCCAGCAGCACACACGCAACGAGGTCTTTGTGAAATTCCGGCACCAGCGGGTGGCGGACATCCATAAATAATGCATTACCCCAGAATGCAAACACGTATAAAGTATTGAAAATGGGGTGGTTCCAGACCTTTTCGCCGGTGGACGGAATGAATGTGTAATCGAAAAAGAAGTAAAAAACGAGCACGGTAGCCATGCACAAAAGCCATCCGATCCCCTCTTTAATGCGCTTCTGAAAAGCCAGTATCACGAGCCCGACCATCCATGCCAGCATTCCGCTTCCGCTCGTGAAAGTGGTAAGCAATGCCGCGATCAATGCGATCTGCAAACCCTTCGAGTCCTGGCGCGCGAGGCCGTGGGCCGTCAGGAAAGCGAAAAAAATGAGGGGTGTATTCTGCAATGCGGCAATGCCCCAATAAGCGTTTTCGAAGTATATCAGGTTAAAAAGAATGTAGGGCACCGGGATGAAGAGGTACCACGAAATCTTCTCTTTTTTGAACCCCAAAAACAACAGCCAGGCGATACCCAGCAGGAACAGGTTACCGATGACGATCTGCGTTTTGATATTGACCGTCCCCGTGAGCAGGAACATGATCAGCATCACAATGCGCTCGAATGCGAACCTGTGCTGGTTGACCTGTTCGAAAAGTACTTTCAGCATTTCCACGAAGCCTCCCGCATTGCGCAGCTTCTGGACGGTTTCGAGCAGGTTAAAATCGTCGGTGTAAGGGATGTTGACGACGTGGGCGTCGAGCAGGACGTAGAAATAGACAACGGGCAATGCAATGAGGCCGATTCCCAGCCATTGCCGCCAGGGCTGCATTTTTTTGATTAAAAACGTAGTACCAAAAAGCAACAGCAGGGCGACGACAATGCTGTAATACTCAAACAAATGAGGATTTTCTAGAAATGACTTCAAAACAGTGTGGCAGTTGGATGCTTATGTGTAAATCAATTGCTACCGCGCTCCGGTGAGCATCTGGCTGGTTATCTCTTTTTCGAAAGTAATGTAGCCGGGATAATTGACCTGCTTGCCGGCAATATCCAACGTAGGCCGCACTTTCACAACGAATTTCGTCGGTTTCGCATCGGACTTGCCCGTGAGCGACAGGATCATGCTCACGAACTGGTCGCGGGTCTGGTCGTTGGAAATCAGCTGGTATGCATTCGTTTGCAGGCTCACGGGTACGCGTGTGGGTGTGGTGCCGGGCATTACCTCGATGAGCTGGCTCAGGTAACCGTTAAATATCTCGCTTTCCGTCAGCAGTACCTTGTATTCAAGCTGGTTGATCGCCGCGCGTTTGCGCGTTGGATTGGTAATATCGACATTCACGCGGAGGTTAAGCGGGACATTTTTGCGCAGCAGGCCCATCGCCAGCTGCGGGTACCGCGCCAGGTCCAGGTCGGCAAAACTTTTTACATTCCTGAATTCCCGGATATCGATACCGGCCAGGTACACGCTGTCGACCGACGCGATATTGTATTTGCAATCGCCGAAAACCTTCGCCTCCGATACCTGGCGGCTCACTCCACAACCCGTCATTACAGCCGCAACGAGCACGATAGCGGCTATCCAAATGTGTTTTTTCATTACAATATATTTTGCGCAAGTTAAACAGTAGGTATCAGAACGCATGCCTGCGGCGGGGATTATTACTTTGTGGAGTTATTTTTTGCGTGCTTTCGGGCCAGCCTCTACATTTGCAGACTCTAAATTTTCACCCAATCGACACAAACATGGCCAGCTGGTATTTAGGAAAAATTCGGTATCAAAAAGAAGATGAAGCAGGAAGGTTGAAAACGATCAACGAGACATATCTCGTTGATGCCGTTTCGTATACGGAGTCCGAAGCGCGGCTGTACAAGCAGATCGTGACCGATGCCAGCGATTTCAGCGTAACTGCCATTTCAAAAATGCGCCTGGCCGATCTTTTCGCCTACGAAGACGGCGAACAATGGTTCAAGGCCAAGGTAATTTACTTTTCCGTGGACGAAAAAAGCGGTAAAGAGAAGAAGATCGTGAATTATATGCTGGTCAACAGCGAGGGCATTCAGCAGGCGCTCGACCGTATTAACGAGAGCATGCGTAACTTCCTGATTCCCTACGAAGTGACGGACATCAACCTCACGCCGATCCTCGACGTGTTCCCATACTCCGCAGATGAAGATAAGGAGCCTGAAATACCGGCCAATATGCGGCCATTGAGTGAAGTAATGGCAGAACGTGCGGCGGCGGAGAATGCGGCCGAAGCGGTACCAGCCGAGAATGCATAAAATCAAAAATGGGCGCTATGGGCGCCCATTTTTGATTAATCGTTGACCTTCACCACCGCGTAACCTTTGGCATTAGCCGTGTAAGGGTCTTTCCCAAAGCTTTTCAGTTTCAAAACCACATCTTTCGAATTGATCTCCGAAAGCAGCAGGTCAGATGGCAGCAGGTTCATGTAATCGAATGAAACCGGCAGGCTGACGGCACTTTCCACAAATTCCAGGCCGTAGATCGGGTATACGCTGAATGGCGTTTGGGTGAGCCAGATCTTTTCCTGCGTGCCCGAGGTCGCATACGTGAGATCGTATTCCGTGCTGGCCAGGCCAAAGTCGTCCCGTTTGTTCCCGGTCGGCACTACATAAGTCTTGAAATCGTCCTGCTGCTGCTTTTTGGTATCGACATCGGGCTTAAATTCTTTCACAACCTCGTTCACCCGCACTTTTTTGCCGTCTTCGTCGGTGCCGCAAAAAATGTATTTCCCATCGGGAAAACCGATCACGAAATCGAAGCTCTTACCGCCCTGGCCGAAGCTCGTTTCTTTCACGAAACACATGCCACCCGTCACCGGGTCGACGTGGATTTTAAGCGTTCCGCTCGTTTTGTCGGATTTGTTCTGATAATCGAAAACGAGCGCGTGACTGAAATAATACTGCCCCTTGTCGGGCTTCCAGAGCAATGCGCGCTGCTTGTCGGCGGGGATCTTCTTCGGGGCCTGGGCAAATGCAGGCGCAAACACGGCCAGCAGGGCTGCCGACAGCATCAAAATGGATAGGTATCGTTTCATTTCACAGGTTCTTTAAATGAATGCAAGCTAGAAAGAGCCTTTTGAAAAACCATACCACCGCTACATTTTCACGAATTCCACCCGCCGGTTACCTGCTTTGCCTTCCGGAGTTGTGTTCGGCGTGGTAGGCTCCGATTCGCCCTTGCCGTCGGTTTGCATGCGTGAGCCATCCACGCCGAAGTCGCCCGACAGTGCCGCCCTAACAGCTTCGGCCCGCTTTTTGGATAATGCCAGATTTGCCGCATCGTCGCCGTCGGAATCGGTATGACCGATGATATTCACTTTCACCGTCGCATTCTCCGTCAGAACGGTGGCGATATCTTTCAATGTACCGTAGGATTCGGGCTTGATCGTGGCCGAATTCACATCGAAATGGATGCCCGTCGTCGAAAACTTGCCTTCGGTGATGAGCTTGCTGCGGGTATCGGGCGCACCTACGGCGAGGCGCAGGTTGGAGATAAAATACCGGTTGGCCTGCTCGTGGTAGCCGTGGTTGGAAAAGGCGATGAAATTGTACTTCCGCGCCGGATCGAATGCACGAGGCAAATCCCAAACCTTGTAATCATCGACATACAACCTCAAACGGGCTTTCTGCCGCCATACCGACACCTTGACCACATTATGCTCCGGCACATGAAAAGCGGGAAAGCTCTTTTCGTTGCGCATGATCGAAGCGCCGTCCTCCCCGAACACGTTGAATGCCGCCAGCCCCTGGCTGCCGCCGGCGTCTTTGGGATGGAGGCCCATTTCCACCCCGTTTTTCTTCCCGCCGTCATACCATTGCCACTTTGTAAATTCCTTCGAAGGCACACCGACTTCCGCAATGACCGTGCGCAGAAATCCCGTATAAAAACTGAATTCGGAGGTGGTAGCCAGGTTAAATTCCAGTGTAAAATTTTCGGGTAGCTCGGTGACGAATTCGGGATAAAACACACCCTCCGGCCCGAGCATCAGCCATTTGCCCTCGGTACCTTCGATCGTCACCACTTCCCCCGACGAATTGGTATTCCATTTGGCCGGAAAATCCCCTACGGCATCCTGTGCGAAATCCTCCACGGCTACAATTTTTTCCCCGGGAATAAAATCGAATTTGCTGTACGATTTCAATGTGGGCTTTTCCGTCTTCGCAGATGCCCCGGCAGCTTCATTTCCGCCATTTTCCGGCTGTTGACCGGCATCGGCATTACTATTCGGCTTATCGGATTCAGCCGGTTTCCCGGCAGCTTTCTTATCCTTTTTCTTAAACATATTCCCGATCCCTTCCTCCAATGAATCGAAACCCTTGTCTACCGCCTGATCGATCTTGCGGTTGGCCCGGTACTCGGCATTTCTCTCCACCACCCGGCCGGGGTCGTTGATCCTCACCTGCGCTGCCGACATTTCCGACACCGCAGCCAGCAGCAAAATACCGCCTGCAACCTTGTTCGTGATATTCTTCATGTGCGTTACTAGTATGGGGTGAACACTATACTAAATTTACACAATTGGTGGAAGTAGCTGATAATAATTGAGTTAGTGGTCTGCCGCCGCATTCATGCAAAGCATTTGGCGCGAACGTTGTAAATTGCGGGGCATTTGCCATTTGTATGAGCCTTCAATTCCAGCAAAAGAGCATTACGCTCGCACCCGGTCGCCGCATTTATTTTGCCTCGGATTTTCACCTCGGAGTTCCCACCGCCGCCGCCAGCCGGGAGCGTGAAAAACGCATTGTAGCCTGGCTCGATTCCATACGGCACGATGCGCAGACGATCTTCCTCGTCGGCGACATTTTCGATTTCTGGTTTGAATACCACCGCGCCATCCCGAAAGGATTTGTAAGGTTACTGGGGAAACTGGCCGAACTGGCCGACGAAGGCATTGAACTGATCATTTTCACGGGCAACCACGATATGTGGATGTCGGGCTACCTCACCGAAGAGCTCGGCGCCCCCATTTACCGCAACCCGGTGAGCTTTACTGTCCGCTCACCGTCGGGCGAGAAAAAGCTGCTAGTAGGCCACGGCGACGGACTGGGACCGGGAGACGACACCTACAAGTTCTTGAAAAGAGTATTTGAAAACAGCTTCTTTCAGGGTCTGTTCCGCATCGTACACCCTGATGTGGGCATGTGGATCGCCTCGGAATGGTCGAAACGGAGCCGGCTGGCTAATGTGAACAAGGGGGAAGAGCGGTTCTTAGGTGCCGACAACGAATGGCTGTTCCAATACTGCCGTGAAGTGGAGGCATCGCTGCCCCACGACTTCTACATTTTCGGACACCGCCACCTCGTACTCGACATGCACGTGAGCGCCCGCTCGCGGTACATTAACCTCGGCGAATGGGTCACGCAGCAGCATTACGCTGTTTTTGACGGGAATGAATTACAATTGCGGAGATTCGAACCGGCCGCCGGCTAGTTGCTGTTCTTCTTTCTGGCGTCGATCTCGCTCTGGCTGGGGACGATGAAGTCCTGCTTGGTGATATTCTCACGCGGGGTCGCATTCAGCTCCTTGCTCCAATCTTTCTGCTTCAAATCGCCGTTCTTGACGGATTTGATAAACTTAGCCCATGCGAACGGGTTCAGGAACGGGAAGCTGGTCGCGAAGCCCTTGTTAGCCGCCGATTCACGCCCGAACATAAGCTGGTCCATCGAATAACGGTAATTGGTTTGCGCATTGTTCGGCATTTGAGCGGCCAAACGGTTGATATAATCCGGATCGGTACTTTTCGCCAACGCGTCGCGCTCGGCCTGATCGGGCAGTTTCAAGGCAAGGAAAGCCTTTTTAAATTCTTCTTCGGTAGAATATGGGTAGATGGTCACGCCGGAGAGCGTTACCACGTCTTCGCGCAGGGCCACAATCGCCGAGTAAATGTCGGAATTGTAGCCTCTCGGCACCACGTGGTATTGTTTCTTATAACCCACGTAGCTGAACACGATGCTATCGCCCGGGAAAACGGGGATCGTGAAGGAACCGTCGCTTTTCGCCAGCGTTCCACGGCCTGCATTTACGATGAATATGGTTGCACCGGGCAGCCGTTCGGTAGTTTTACCGCCTACGACGACACCCGAGAAGATGATCGCCTTTTGTTCTCCCTGAGCAAAAGCCTCCCGGCCACACAACATTCCCGCCAGCACGAGGAAAAATATTAAAAAACTCCGTTTCATTCCTTCCAGATTACGCCCCGGGAACCCATTCCCGAAAGCTTTGATTTGCACGATGATAAATTTCCTTCCGATAGTGTCTGCCGAAAACTTGTAAAAATTCCGTTCCTTCATTTACAAACGACCCGGGTAACCGGGCATTGCCCTGCATTTTACACAAAGCCGCTTTGGTCAGGAAAATAACTTCAAAAATGTAACAATAAATGGTGCCGACAACAAAAGACCGTCGAAACGATCAAGAAAACCGCCGTGCCCCGGAATGCTGCTCCCCGAATCCTTGATGGCAATGCTGCGCTTGAACAACGATTCGACGAGGTCGCCGTAAGTACCCACCACCACGATAATGGCACCGATGCAATACCACTTCCAGGGTTCGAAGGTACGGAAATAATGGCCCAGCGCAAATGCAATAATCCCCGCAAAAACTGCACTGCCCATCGATCCCTCCCAGGACTTCTTCGGTGAAATCCGCTCGAACAACTTCCGTTTCCCGAACTTGGTACCGGCAAAATAACCCCCGATATCCGACGCCCACAACAACAGCAAGCTTCCCAGTACGATCTCGTAATTGTACGTCCCGCCGCGCAATGCCATCACGATGATCAAGGCAAATGGCAAAGCCACGTAAATAATGCCCAGAAACGTAAAACCAATGTTCGTAAAGGGTTTCAGGTCGTTCTTTTTATAGAGTTTGATAAAAAAGATCATCGACAGCAACGGGCTGATAATGAAGTAATTTTCAAACTCGACAATGTCCTGTTCTATCAAATACGCCAAAAGCATCATGACTGTGCCACAGAAGGTGCCATAATACGTCAGCGGCTGGTTGCCGTCCAGGCCCAGCAGTTTGTAAAATTCAAGTTGTGTCAGGGAACTGATCGCGCAAAAAAGCAGCAGGAAGGACCATTCGCTGTAAACAATGCAACTGATAATGACAACTACGCCTGCAAGTCCGGTGATGGTTCTTTGCTGTAAATTATTCAGAGTCTCTAAGCGCTTCTTCATTCTTCAGTATCGTTTGGGCCGTCGCGAGGTCGGCAGCGGGGACATGCACTTCAAAGTTGCCGAAAACCGGGTAGTTGCTATCCTTCTTGTCCACGATCACCGCTGCAATGCCGTTCTGTTCCAAAATTTCACGAGCTATTTCAGCCCGTATCGCCTGTCCGCTCTGGTAGGCTTTCGCCCAGGTATCCTCCATTATTTTTGAAATGTTAAATTATCTTAAAAGTTTCGGGAAGCGTCCGGTCCGCTGCTCTTTCGGATGATGCCGAGTATTACCGCGGACACCACCAGCGAAGCCAGGATGAGCAGGAACGGCATCGATTTCGACTCCTCGATATTGATCTCCACAATCCCCACATTATGCAAATACATCATTACCAGCACAAAACCGTTGTTCACGAAATGCGCGAGCACGGGCACCCATAAATTCCCGGTCCAATAATACAGATAGCCGAACAATGCACCAAGCATCATGCGCGGCAGAAACCCATAAAACTGGAAATGAATGGCGCTGAAAATGGCGGCCGCGAGCCAGATCGCCACGTGGATATTGCGCAATTCCTGGTGTAATTTCGTTTGGATCACGCCCCGGAACAGGAATTCCTCCCCCAGCGCTGGCAGCAGCGTCACTACGAATAATGCAATCAGTAATTGGCCGAAACTCTTGTAACTAGTCAAAAATTCGGTCATCACCGAAAGCTGGTCTTCCTTGTCGCGCATCCATTTTTCCAACCCCGACAATGCATCCGGCAGGTCCATTGCCGCATTCCATTCGATAAACTTACTGTTCACGGGTATAAATGCGAGTACCAGCACAAATGCCAATGCCCAGACATGCGCGGCCGGCGCACGGCCCGTACTGAACTGGGCGATCGTACGGCGTTCGATGTAAAACCAGTAAATGAGTGTCGGAAGCAGGTAGGAGAAGAAATGAACGGTACCCTGCATGATCATCAGCGCATTCCACCCATTCGGTATTTTTCCGGGATCGGCGAAGAGTTGCGTGAGCAGGGCCGTCACGCTTTCGGTGTCGGCTCCGAGGTAAATGGCGAGCGCCATCACTGCCAGGACATTGCCCACGGCCATGCCGATGAGCATGAAACCGACCAATACCAATAAGCTGCCCCAGGTGCCGGGTACACGGGATACGACCAGATTCGGGTTACTATTTTGCATAATTGGTGTAAATTTACAGTTTATTATAATACTGCGAAGTGCAGACGAAGGATTATGGTTAAGATTGGAAATATTGAGCTGAGTGAATTCCCGCTGCTGCTTGCGCCCATGGAGGATGTGAGCGACCCGCCGTTTCGTGCCGTATGCAAGGAAAACGGTGCCGATTTGATGTACACGGAGTTCGTGTCGTCGGAAGGTCTCATCCGGGATGCCGCCAAAAGCGTTCAGAAACTGGATATATTCGAATATGAAAGGCCGGTCGGTATCCAGCTTTTCGGCAGCGATGTGGAAACGATGGGCTCGTGCGCGGAGATCGCGTCACGCGTGAACCCCGACCTCATCGATATCAATTACGGCTGCCCGGTGAAGAATGTCGCTTGCCGCGGCGCGGGGGCCGCATTGTTGCAGGACGTGCCCAAAATGGTCAAAATGACCGAATCCGTAATCAAATCGACGCATTTGCCCGTCACGGTCAAAACCCGCCTCGGCTGGGACGACAATACCAAAAACATCCAGGAAGTGGCGGAGCGTTTGCAGGACATCGGCATTAAAGCATTGTCCATACACGGGCGTACCCGCGTGCAGATGTACAAGGGCGCGGCCGACTGGTCGCTGATCGCCAAAGTGAAGGAAAACCCGCGCATTACCATCCCCATTTTCGGTAATGGCGATATCGATACGCCCGAGAAGGCTTTGGAATACAAAAATACCTACGGCGTGGACGGCATTATGATAGGCCGTGCGACGATCGGTAACCCGTGGATCTTCAACGAGATCAAGCATTATCTCAAAACCGGTGAAAAACTGCCGCCTCCGACCATGGAGCAGCGTGTGGACGTCTGCCGCAGGCACCTCGAATTCTCGATCCGCTGGAAAGGGCCGGTAGCAGGTGTTTTTGAAATGCGCAGGCATTACACCAATTATTTCAAAGGGCTGGAACACTTCAAACCGTACAGAATGCGTCTCGTGGAAGCGCCTACGTTCGACGAACTCGACAGCATCCTCAAAGAAATCTCGAACGATTACAGCGAAATGGTATGCTGAAAATAAACGTGGGCAGCAAGCCGGGCGAGCAGCCTGAACAGACATTTGACCTAGACCAGCGGAAAGAAGGCTGGTTTATCGACGGCGACGCGTTCGGGGGCGACATCGCGCCGCTCGGCGGCAACCGCTTCCACGTGATCTGGAAAAACAAATCCTACAACATCGAAGTGCTCGACCGCGACCAGGCGGGCAAATCGGTGCATTTGCTCATCAACGGGCAGCATTACCATACCTCGGCGAAAGACGACCTGGATATGCTGCTGGAAAAAATGGGTATGCAAAACGGCGCCGCACAGAAGATCAACAACGTGAAAGCACCCATGCCCGGCCTGATCCAATCCATCGCCGTGGCGGAGGGCGACAGCATTGAAAAGGGCGACAACCTGCTCGTGCTGGTGGCGATGAAAATGGAGAACGTGATCAAATCCTCCGGCAGCGGCGTCATCAAAACGCTGAAAGTGGTGCCGGGGCAGATTGTGGAAAAAAACCAGGTATTATTGGAGTTTCATTAAAAACTTGTTATTCTGAGCTTCGTCCGCTTATTTTTACGGATCAAAACACCACATCACAACCATGCCGGAACCAAAATACAAACGTTTATTACTGAAACTCAGCGGAGAAGCACTCAACGGGGGCGATAAAGCCCAGGTCATCGACTTTAACATTCTCGACAATTATGCCAAGGAAATCAAAAGGATTACCGAGGTCGGCGTGCAGGTGGCAATCGTAATTGGTGGTGGAAATATTTTCCGCGGTGCTTCCGTGGAAAAATCGGGGATCGACCGGGTTCAGGGCGATCATATGGGCATGCTCGCGACCGTGATCAACGGGATGGCGATCCAGAGCTCGCTTGAAAAACACGGGATGAATACCCGCCTGATGTCGGCGATCAAAATGGAGCAGGTTTGCGAGCCATTGATCCGCCGCCGCGCAGTACGTCACCTTGAAAAAGGCCGTGTCGTTATTTTCGGTGCGGGAACCGGTAACCCTTACTTCACGACCGACACTACCGCAGGCCTTCGTGCCATCGAGTCGGAATCGGAAGTGGTTTTGAAAGGCACCCGCGTGGACGGCGTTTATACGGCCGATCCTGAGAAAGACCCTACCGCTACAAAATACGACCAGCTTTCATTTGATGAAGCTTTGTCCAAAAACCTTAAGATCATGGACCTTACCGCATTCACCTTGTGCAAGGAAAATGACCTGCCGATCATCGTATTCGACATGAACAAACCCGGCAACCTGTATGACCTGGTGATGGGCGGCAATGTCGGAACACTGATCTCGAATCAATAGAAAAATACAGCTTACTATAAAACAATGGAAGAAATAGACTTATATCTGGACGTCGCCAGGGATACCATGGACGGAGCGATCAAACACCTTATCATTGAATTGGGTAAAATCCGCGCCGGAAAAGCATCCCCTCAAATGCTGGAAGGTCTTCAGATCGAATACTACGGCTCCATGACGCCGATCCAGAACGTCGCGACGATCAACACACCCGACGCACGGACGCTGGCTATCAAGCCTTTCGAGAAAAAGACCATTAACGACATCGAGAAAGCGATCCGCAACAGCAACCTCGGCTTTTCACCTTCCAATGACGGCGAATTGATCCGGATATCTGTTCCCCCATTGAATGAAGAGCGCCGCCGTGAACTGGTGAAGCGTGCCAAGAACGAGATTGAAACAGCAAAAATCAATGTGCGCAACATCCGTCAGGATGCGAACAACTCCCTGCGTAAGCTGACCAAAGAAGGCGTTTCCGAAGATCTGGTAAAAGGCAGCGAAGAACGCGTTCAGAAACTGACAGACAGCTACGTGGCCAAAATCGAGCAAATATTCTCCGTCAAGGAAAAGGAGATCATGGAAGTATAATAACGACTGATTCCCTACCTTAACCAACAAAAACCCGCCTTCGAGCGGGTTTTTTGTTTGATTAAGGTCCCCGGACTGAAGTCCGGGGCAACAGGATCATATAGCCCCGGACTTCAGTTCGGGGAAACTAAATTATTTGTTGGCGCTGAAGCCTTCGAATCCTCTGTGGTTCGACTCTTCGTACAGGCGCTCTTTCGGCAGGCTGCGGAAGTAATCGTAGGTAATTCTGAGGCCCTCTTCGCGGGAAACTTTCGGTTCCCAGCCCAGCACTTCCTTCGCTTTTGAAATATCCGGCTGACGCTGTTTCGGATCGTCCTGCGGAAGTGGCTTGTACACCACTTTCTGGTCGGTGCCCGTCAGCTTGATAATCTCTTCGGCGAACTGGCCGATCGTGATTTCCTTCGGGTTACCGATGTTGACAGGCAACGAGTAGTCGCTCATCAGCAGGCGGTAGATACCTTCCACGAGGTCGTCCACGTAGCAGAACGAGCGGGTTTGCGTACCATCACCAAAAACGGTAATGTCCTCGCCGCGCAACGCCTGGCCCATGAATGCAGGCAATACCCGTCCGTCGTTGAGGCGCATTCTCGGTCCGTAGGTATTGAAAATACGTACAATGCGGGTTTCCAGGCCGTGGTAGCGGTGATAAGCCATCGTAATGGCCTCCTGGTAACGTTTCGCTTCGTCGTAGCAGCCGCGCGGCCCGATCGGGTTCACGTGGCCCCAGTAATCTTCGGTTTGCGGGTGCACCAGCGGGTCACCGTACACTTCCGAAGTGGAAGCGATAATGAAACGTGATTTTTTGGCACGGGCCAATCCCAGCAGGTTGTGCGTTCCCATCGCGCCTACTTTGAGCGTCTGGATAGGGATTTTCAGATAGTCGATCGGACTGGCGGGTGATGCGAAGTGCATAATGTAGTCGAGCTCGCCCGGTACGTGCACGTATTTGGTCACATCGTGATGGTAAAACTCGAAGTTCGGGTTTGGCATCAGGTGCTCGATATTGCGCATATCACCGGTGATCAGGTTGTCCATCCCGATCACATACATTCCCTCCTTTAAAAAACGCTCGCAGAGGTGCGAACCCAGGAAACCTGCTGCTCCCGTAATTAAAACACGTTTCATTAAGATGAGTAAGTTAGAGTATTTACTAGTTTAGATCAGGCCGGCACCACCTTTTCGCGACCGATGCTGTAATAGGTATACCCCATTTCGCGCATCTGTTCGAGTTCGTACAGGTTTCTGCCGTCGAAAACGACTTTGTTTTTGAGCAGTTTACCCATTTTTTCGAATTCCGGTGTGCGGAACTGCGGCCATTCTGTAAAGATCATGAGCGCATCCGCGTCGTCCAGCGCTGCATAAGGCGTGTGGGTGAAAGTGATTTGATCTCCCAGAATGCCCTTTACATTCGTCATCGCTTCCGGGTCGTAAGCGACCACTTTCGCTCCGGCTGCGAGCAATGCTTCAATGTTTTCCAATGCCGGCGCTTCGCGGATATCGTCGGTATAAGGCTTGAATGCCAATCCCCAAACGGCGATCGTCTTGCCTTTCAGGTCGCCCGAGAAGTAATTCTCTACCATCGGCAGCAATTTCTTCTTCTGATCGTAATTCACGTCCATGACCGATTTCAGAATACGGAAATCATAGTCGTAATCCTTCGATGTTTTGGCCAATGCCTGCACATCTTTTGGAAAACAACTGCCGCCGTAACCGATACCTGCGAAAAGGAAGCGCTTGCCAATGCGGCTGTCGGTCCCGATACCACGACGAATATCGTCCACGTTCGCACCTACTTTCTCGCAAAGGTTCGCGATTTCGTTCATGAAAGTGATTTTCATCGCCAGGAACGAGTTCGCCGCATACTTCGTCATTTCCGCCGAACGCTCGTCCATGAAGATAACCGGGTTGCCCTGGCGCACGAGCGGAGCGTACAACTTCTCCATGACCTTTTTGGCTTTTTCCGAGGTCGTTCCTACCACCACGCGATCGGGTTTCATGAAATCCTCTACCGCCACGCCCTCGCGGAGGAACTCGGGATTAGACACTACATCGAAATCCACTTTCGCGTTTTTCGCAACGGCTGCGCGTACTTTTTCGGCTGTTCCAACGGGCACGGTGCTCTTGTCGATGATCACCGCGTACTGATCGAGGATCGGGCCGAGGTCGTCGGCCACTTTGAGAATATATTTAAGGTCAGCAGAGCCGTCTTCGCCGGGAGGCGTTGGCAATGCGAGGAATATCACCTGCGCATCCTTGATACCTTCTGCGAGATTGGTCGTGAACAACAAGCGTCCTTCGGCCACATTGCGGTCGAACAGCACGTCGAGGCCAGGCTCGTAAATGGGTATTTCTCCTTTTTGAAGGCGTTCCACCTTTCTGACGTCGATGTCGACGCAAGTCACCTGGTTGCCGGTTTCGGCAAAGCAGGTACCTGTCACCAAACCAACGTATCCTGTTCCTACTACTGCAATTTTCATAAACGGTTAATTATTATATAGCTGTTTCGGCACTTGTTTAATAAAATCCGGGAATTGTACTTAACTAAGTCCAGTGCGTAAGGACGGTTGCAAAAGTAATTTTTTTAAGCGAATCTTCACCTTCGCCATTTGGATTTGTTCGTTAGTGGCTAGCGATTTTGTCGCATTCTCACTATCATTGGGTAATCACACAAATATAAGCATCAACACCTATGGACACACGAGAAAAAGACCTGACCAAGAACCCTTCCGACGAGATTTGTAACCTTATCAAAGAAACCGTCAGGGATTTCGCCACGCTGCACATCAAACCGCACATCCGCACCTGGGACGAACAGCAGCATTTTCCGAAAGATCTTTTCGAACAAATGGGCGAGCTCGGCCTGATGGGCATGCTCATTCCCGAAAGTCTCGGCGGCGCCGGTCTTGGCTACCGGGAATACGTCACCGCCATCATCGAACTCGCTAAGGTCGACCCGTCCGTCGCACTATCAATGGCGGCCCATAATTCGCTTTGTACCAATCATATATACATGTTCGGCAACGACGACCAGCAAGCGAAATACCTCCCCGGCCTCGCTGCGGGCTCGCTCGTAGGCGCGTGGGGCCTCACCGAGCCGAATACCGGTTCCGATGCCGGCAACATGCGCACGGTAGCTGTCAGGGACGGTGATGAATGGGTTATCAACGGCTCTAAAAACTTCATTACCAACGGCAAAAGCGCCGACGTACTCGTGATCATGACGCGCACCGGCGAACCCGGCGACAAGCACGGCGCGACCGCATTCGTGATCGATGCCAACACGCCCGGTTTCAGCGCGGGACGTAAGGAAGACAAACTCGGCATGCGTGCTTCGGAAACGGTGGAATTGCTCTTCCAGGACTGCCGCATTCCCGACAGCCAGCGCCTCGGCGAGATCGGCGACGGGTTTATACAGTCATTAAAAGTGCTCGACGGCGGCCGCATTTCCATCGCCGCACTGGGCGTAGGTACGGCCTGGGGCGCATATGAGGCCGCATTGGCCTATTCCAAAGAGCGGAAGCAGTTCGGGAAAGCCATTTGCGACTTCCAGGCAATCGCATTCAAGCTCGCGGACATGTATACCGACGTGCAGGCGTCTTCCCTGCTCACCTTCCACGCTGCTTCATTGAAAGACGCCGGCGAGAAAGTGACACTGGCCAGTTCGGTAGCCAAATACCATTCATCCGAAACCGCCGTGCGCGTAGCCAACGAAGCCGTGCAGATATTCGGAGGGTATGGTTTTGTGAAGGATTATCCGGCCGAAAAATTCTACCGCGACAGCAAGCTCTGCACAATCGGCGAAGGCACGAGTGAAATTCAGAAAATGGTGATTTCCAAAGAAATATTGAGGAATTAATTCCCGTTTCTCACAAAGCCTTTGTACCCGCCAGACTAATGTAACCGGATATGCCAACCGGCTAGTAAATAAGCCTTGCCGGTTGGCATTTGTCATTGATATTCGCAGCAAAAGGCACACATATCCTGTGAACATTCCCAAACAAACAGAATTGTTATGGGAAAATTCACATTGTTACTGATCCTGCTCACCCCAGCTTACGCCCATGCACAGCAAGCCGGGTCATTACCTGGCCAGCCCGTCATTTCACACACACCCCTGTCGGCGCAGGTGGTGCTGCTCACAATCAGCGAGCGGTTCGATACGACGGGATGCTACAACACGGGGCACTACGCCATTTCTTCGACGAATGATGCAGACTACCAGTCGGCCACCAATCCATCCCGCGTCGGGCGTCACAGTTTTGTGAAAGGGATTTCCGTTTCAGGTACACCGGAGATCAGATTTGAATTGTACCTGATTTTTTCAAAACCGCTTAAAAACGGGAAAGTCTATCACCTGAAAACCGACGCTATCCGCGACACCGAAGGGAATGGCTCGGCATTGGATGCGACATTTACATTCGATGACCACGAGATTCGCGGAAATGTAAAAGCCAATCAGGTCGGTTACCTGCCGGATAGTCCGAAGCTGGCGAAACTCGGCCGGTTTCTCGGCGATGCGTGGTATATGCCCGCCGATACCGTTGCACCACCACCATTTCAGATTGTCGACATAGCTGGGAAGACGGTTCTGACCGGAAAATGCCAATATCTGAAATCCGATCCCGCATTCAGCGGCGAGCGTGTATTCGAGATCGTCTTTTCATCGCTCCAGACGGCGGGGCAATATCACGTGTACGTGCCGGGTTACGGACGCTCCGAAACTTTTACGATCAGTCCCGAAGTTTACAACGATCTGTATTTCCAAACGGCGAGGGCATTATACTACCAGCGGTCTGGTGCCATCGACTCCCCGCATGGCGGTAACTGGGCACGCGCTGGCTTGCCTGCCCAAACGGCGGTCATCCACGCATCCCATACAGCTTCTGCGCTGTATGGGGCGACGGACTATCCCCCAGGCACCCAACTTCCCATGCAAGGCGGATGGCTCGACGCCGGCGACTACGGCCGCTATGTACCTACCGCTGCCAGTGCATTGTTCAGCCTGTTCACGGCCTTTGAACTATATCCTCAAAAATTCCCCGACAACCACCTGAACCTCCCTGAAAGCGGCAACGGCATACCCGACTGGCTCGACGAGGCCAGATACGAAACCGACTGGCTCATGCAAATGCAGGCGCCCGATGGCGGCGTTTATTTCCGCGTTACGCCCGCAACATGGTCGCAAGGCTTGCCCGGCGAGGAACACGGCACGTTTTATATTTCGGAAAAAACCACCCAATCCACTGCGCTGTTCGCTGCCGCAATGGCGATGGCTGCCCGGAATTTCAAAAAATTCAATGGCACGTACGCCGCATCATGCCTTGAAAAGGCCAAAAAAGCGTGGCTGTTCCTGAAAAGTCATACTACTCCCACGCCACCCGTCAACGTACCGGGCATCTCGGCCGGCCCCTACCCCGACCCGATCGACGCGGACAACCGCGCATGGGCTGCCGCAGAACTGTACAAAACCACCGGCGAAGCACAGTATAATGCTGATTTCAACCAATGGTACGGCCAGATCCCGCACCAGTTCCACGCCACCATGAGCTGGCAACAGCATACATTTAAAGCCGCATGGGCCTACGCGACCTGCCCTTTTCCGACCAGTCAGTTATTTGTTGATGAGTTTAAAAACAAGCTGAACAGCGAAGTGCTGGTCAACTATTACAACCGGACCATGAACATTCACGCTTATCACGGCGCTTACCATCATTTCAAAGGTTATATCGGCTACGGCTCATTCGGGATGGCGCAGAGTTATGCATTCGACTATATCCTTTTCGCCGCATTGCTCAAAAAGCCCGAATTGCTCGGTTATGCCAAAATACAGCTCGATATTCCGCTCGGCAACAATCCGCTTTCACAATGTTTCATCACTGGCGTAGGCAAAATTTCCCCGCAATATCCGCTGCATTGGTCCACCGTGCCCGGCAAGTTTCAGCAACCCGTTCCGGGCGTACCGGTTTTCGGGCCGGCGGCTTCCCTGCTTATGAACCGGCCTTCCAGTTTCGCGATCCAGGATTTGTCAAACCGGTATCCCGCCGGTTATCGCAAAGAAGACCCCTACCCGGTGCTCCGACGCTATACCGATGCGCGGCAGGCAGTAGAGATGTCGGAATTCACCGTGCAGGAAATCGCCGTCACCGCTGCCGTATTTGCTTTTTTCAGCAACGTTGTCGCCGATCCGTTACCAGTTCGCCTCCAATATTTTGAAGCAAAAGAAACAGCCTGCCAGGTAGGGCTGCGATGGACTACGTCCGAAGAAATCAATGCCGCATACTTTTGCATCCAGCGAAGCGGCGATGGCCGGGCTTTCTCTGAGATCGGCCGCGTAAATGCCTCCGGCACCAGCAGTACGGCACGGCATTACACATTTGAAGACGTCTCCCCGCAAGCCGCCAACTACTACCGGCTGCGCATCGTCGACGCGGATAGCACAGCCGAGCTTTCTTCCACACGCCATGTAATGCTCCCCTGCAAACAGCTGGAATGGTTCGTCGCTCCGGTTAATACACAGATTTACAGGATTTTTATCAAAAGTGCGGCGGACCCGTCCGGTAACCATCTCTGGGCTGGGCTTTACAGCCTGCAAGGCGTTCTGGTGCGGAAAACGACGTCGCGCCAGGGCCTCGCGTTCCATACCGGCGGCCTTCCCGCAGGCGTGTACATTGCACGGCTGCGGGCACGCACGGGAGAGGACTATGGAAGCCGGCGGCTGGCGGTCCCCTAACCATGTAACCATTTATCCGGGACATCGACCGGCGGCCACCGTAACCTTACATTGATCCGAGACCGGTAGGAATGCAGGTTGCTTCCTGTTATTTTCGCCATAGACCTTAAAACGACTTGTTATGACCCCTTTAATTGTCCTGCTAGTACTGGTAGTCCTTACCATTCTGATGACCGTGAAGGTCGTGCCGCAGCAAAGTGCTTACATTCTGGAACGTCTGGGAAAATTCTACGCCGTCCTGCAACCGGGCGTCAACTTCATCATCCCGTTTTTCGACCGCATTGCATATAAATACACGCTTAAAGAAGCGGCCGTCGACATTCCCGAACAGATTTGTATCACCCGCGACAATGTGCAGGTACGCATGGACGGCGTCATATTCATCCAGGTCATCGATCCGCGGAAAGCGGCGTATGGTATTTCGGACTATACATTTGCCGTGATCCAGCTGGCCCAGACCACCATGCGGAGCGAGATCGGTAAGCTGGATCTGGACAAGACGTTTGAGGAACGTATGACCATCAACCGTGCCGTGGTGGAATCCATTGACGAGGCCGCTACGGGCTGGGGCGTGAAAGTGCTTCGTTACGAGATCAAGAACATTACCCCACCGCAAAGCGTATTGAATGCGATGGAAAAACAAATGCAGGCCGAGCGCGAACGCCGCGCCGTGATCCTGCAATCGGATGGTGAAAAACAGGCGGCGATTAACGTGGCCGAAGGTCAGAAACAGAAGGTCGTGCTGGAATCGGAGGGTATCCGTTTACGACAGATCAATGAGGCCGAAGGGGAGGCTTCCGCATTGAAATCGGTTGCAGAAGCGACGGCCGAAAGTATCCGTTTGGTAGCTCAGGCGATCCGCGAGGAAGGCGGCGCCGAGGCCGTGCAATTGAAAGTGGCTGAAAACTACGTGGAGCAGTTCGGAAAGCTGGCCAAAGCCGGCAACACACTCATTCTCCCGGCCAACCTCGCCGATATGGGCTCACTCATCGCGACCGCATTAACCGTCGTCAAATCTGAACCTAAGAAATAGCATGGATTTGACCTTACCACAGATTTGGCTCATCGTTGGGCTGGTAATGCTGCTCGCAGAACTGGTCAGTGTCCTGCTCGTATTTGTATTCTTCGCGGTAGGCGCATTGCTCACATCCCTGCTCACTTCCATCGGGCTGCTACCCACCACCGAAAGCCAGATCCTCGCATTCTCGGCCATTTCATTGGTTTCGCTGCTGATCCTGCGCAAACAGGCCCGCATTCTACTCAATCGCCGTACTCACCCCGAATACAGCGAATTCACAGGCGAAACCGCCATGGTGATCAGGGATATTCCGGGTAACGGCGAAGGCCGCATTTACTACCGCGGCGCCGAATGGAAAGCCGTTTCGGAAACACATCAGCATATTCCCGCCGGCAGCAAAGTTGTGATCAAGAAAACAGAAGGCATTGTGCTGATCGTTGAAGAGTCCTGATTTTTGAAATACTGTATAACAAAAAAAGCCGTGGGTGACGTTAATGCATCCCCACGGCTTTCTCTTTGATGATAGCATCCTATTTCTTCAGCGCTTCCTCTACCGGAAGGCCGATATTTCCGCTGCCCGGCAAAATGTGCAGCAGAGCGGCAATGGTAGGCGCAATGTCGCAAACGGACGTTCTCTTCACCGTCTCGCCATGCTTAATGCCCCATCCGAACATCACGAACGGCACCTGGGTGTCATAATTGTAAGGCGTACCGTGCGAAGTGCCGGTGGAAGTGCCATAGAACCAGCCCGGCTGCGAAATCACCTGCAAATCGCCGCTGCGCTTCGCATTCACATTGTTTTTGTATAATTCCAGCTGATAGGTATTCAGCGGTGCCTTACCCATATCCGTCAGGTCGATCACATCGGCGATGCCGGGTACCGTCAATGCCGCTTCGCGCACCACGCTATGTACGGCCGCGATGTTGATGTTTTTCTTTTTCAGCAAAGCATGGTCGAAATAGAGCTGGTTGTTATCCGTTGCTACCACATATTTGTCTTTGCCGAATGCGCCGTTCAATGCCTCGGTCACGGAAGCCGTCAGCAATCTGCGGTCTACCAAGCCTGCCGGCAGCTTGTGTTCCAGCGCGAAGCCGGGGACGTCCACTACGCCATGGTCGGCCGTGAGGAACACGGTATATTCACCTTTGCCCACCCAGCCGTCGAGGAAGTTGAATAAATCGGCGAATTCGCGGTCGAGGCGCAGGAAGTCGTCCTGCTGCTCGATGGAGTTCGGGCCCGCGCGGTGACCGATTTTGTCCGTCGATGAAAAGCTGATCGCGATAAAATCGGTATCCTTGCCTTTGCCTAACTGCTCGCCTTTAATGGCTTCAATAGCGATCTCCTTGGTGAGCGTATTGCCCCAGGGCGTATCCGTCACCACGCCGAATGCGTCGCCCGACATACCCATCAGTTCATAGGGAAAAACAGGCTTTTTCGCACCCGGCAATTTGCCTTCCCACGCCACGTCGTCCGGCGAGCTTTGCGTGTAGGCATCGGCCGTCAGCAGCAACTCCCAGCCTTTTTTCAGGTATTCGGCAGGCATTTTTTTGGCGTTATAATCCTTGGCCCACTGGGGAAGGTCGTCCATATAATAGGTACTAGTCACCCAGTTGCCCGTTTTAGAATCGAACCAGTAGGCTGCATTGGCGGCATGGCCGGCAGGCAGGATCGAACCGCGGTCTTTGATCGCCACGCCGATCGTTTTGGAACGGAAGTTGGTGGCAATGCGGAGCTGATCGGTCACGGTGCTTACCAGCAGGTTTTTAGGCGACATTTTACCTACCGCCAAATTATTGCTGCCTACCGTTTTCACGGTGCTGTCTTCCACGCAATACACTTCCTGCTTTGCAATGGGATCGTACCATTCATTGCCCACAATGCCGTTGATGGCCGGGATAGAGCCGGTGTAAGCCGAAGCGTGGCCCGCTGCGGTGACCGTCAATGCATAGCTGTAATGGTTGTTGCGGCAGTTGAAACCCTCATTCATCATGCGTTTAAAGCCACCTTCCGTGTATTGGTCGTAATAGCGGTAGAGGTAGTCGTAGCGCATCTGGTCCACTACAATGCCTACTACCAATTTTGGACGGGCAATCGTCTGCGTAGCTGGCTTTGCAGCAGCTTTCGCGGGAGCTTTCTTGGGAGTTTGCGCATAGACGCCCGTAGACGCCATTGCAGCCAACACCCAGCAAGTCAATTTTCTCACGGTAAAGGATTTAAGATTAAAGATATTCAGGTTACTTTTTCAACGCCTCTTCCACGGGATTGCCGACGTTACCGCTTGGCGGCAGGATATGCAGCAATGCGGAAATGGTAGGCGCAATGTCGGCGATCGTCGTGCGGCGGAGCGTTTCGCCCTTGTTGATGCCCCAGCCGTACAGCAGGAACGGCACGTGCGTATCGTAGTTGTAAGGCGTGCCGTGGTCGGTACCAGTGCTCATCGTAGAGGCAAACCAGCCCGGCTGCACGAGTACCTGCAAATCGCCGCTGCGCTTGGCATTGACATTGTTTTTGAAAAGCTCCAACTGGTAGGTGTTCAGCGGCGCCCGGCCCATATCGCGGAGATTAATGAGGTCGGCCACGCCGTCAACGGCCAGCAAGGCGTCGCGGAGAGTCTGGTGTACGTCGGCGACGGAGATTTTCTTATCCTTCAAAATGGCCTTGTTCAGGTAAATCTGATAGTTTTCGAATGCAGTTACATATTCCGCTTCGCCGTAGGCATCGTTCAATGCCTTCACGATCGTGCGCGTGAGCGTGGTCGCGCTCATGAGGCCCGCGGGCAGTTTGTGCTCCTGCCAGAATGCCGGTACGTCCATCGCGCCGTGGTCGGCGGTGAGGAATACCGTATAATTGCCTTTTCCGGCCCAGCTGTCGAGGAAGTTGAAGAAATCCGCAAATTCCATGTCGAGTTTCAGGTAGTCATCCTCCTGCTCTACCGAGTTCGGGCCGAACATGTGTCCGATCCGGTCCGGGGAAGAGAAACTTACCGCCAGAAAGTCGGTATCTGCGCCTTTTCCCAGGTTTTCACCCTTGATCGCGGCAATCGCCATTTCCTTCGTGATGGTGTTACCCCAGGGCGAAGTCGTCATCGGGCCGTAGGCATCGCCTGCATTGCCTGTGAGGTCGTGCGGGAACACGGGTTTCGTTGCGGAAGACAATTTACCTTCCCAGGCCACGTCGTCGGGCGAGCTTTGGGTATATTGGTCAATCGGCAGCAGCGTGTTCCAGCCCTTGCCCATATATTCCGCCGGTTTTTTCAAAGTATTGTAATCCGTCACCCATTGCGGCAAAGCATCGCGGTAGTAGGTGCTCGTTACGAAATTGCCCGTTTTGGAATCGAACCAGTAGGCGCCGGACGCCGCATGGCCGGCAGGGAGGATGGACGCGCGGTCCTTGATCGCCACACCGATCGTCTTCGAACGAAAGTTCGTCGCAATGCGGAGCTGGTCGGTCACCGTACTGACGAGCAGGTTTTTCGGCGACATTTTGCCTACCGTTACATTGCTGCTGCCCACCGTTGCCACGGTGTTATCATCCGTACAATACACATTTTTGGCCTGCGCGACGTCGTACCAGTCGTTGCCCACAATGCCGTTAATGGCCGGCATGGAACCGGTGTACACCGCCGAATGGCCCGCGGCCGTGACCGTCAATGCGTAGTGGTAATGGTTATTGCGGCAGTTGAAACCGTCGTTGATCAGTCTTTTCAGGCCGCCTTCCTTGTACTTGTCGTAATAGCGGTACAGGTAATCGTAGCGCATCTGGTCCACGACCATGCCCACCACCAGTTTCGGGCGGGCCAGCTTGGTAGCAGGCGCTGCGGTTTTGGATTTGGTTTGACTGAAAACCGGCTGGGAAAGAACCAGTCCGGCGAACAAAACTCTGAGAAGCGGGTGGTATATCAATTTCATCGTTGAAGCTAATGACAGCAGTGAAGTTCGTTGTTAATACGGGGCAAAGATAAAGATGTACTACCGTTAAAAGCAGAAAACCGGCGCGCTTTTCGCGGCCGGCTTTCCGAATCTTAATGTTATTTTAATCTTATTTCTTCTCGCTTCCGCCAAGCTGGGCCGGTGCGCCGGCGGTCGGAGCGCCTTTTTTGGCCTTCTCGAAATCACCTGCCTTGATGATCACCAACTTGTTGTAATCGATATGCTTGTTGAATGCAGCCTTGATCTGATCGGGCGTAAGCGCCTCGATTTTCTTCTCAAAATCGGCATCCCATTGCATCGTCCGGTTCAGGTAAAGATTGCTTGTGAGCGTGGTCGCGAGCGAAGCGTCCTGCGAGCGCGCCACCTGCCGCGATTGCAGGTAACCCGATTTCGCCGCTTTCAGCTCGTCGGCCGTGAAGCCTTCCTTCATCACCTTCTCGATTTCCTCCTTGAATGCCGCTTCCAGCTTCTCGGCATTTTGCGGCGCATAAATAGCGTACGACGTGAAGGTACCGTTCTTATCCAGCGGGCTGGCCGAGAATTGCGATCCTACGCCATAGCTTAGCCCCTCTTTCTGTCGAATGCGGGTCGCGAGGCGGGAGTTCAGGAAGCCGCCGCCGAGCATATAGTTGCCCATAATGAGCGCCGGGTAATCGGGGTCCGTATCCTGCAATGGCATATTCAGGCCGGCAACGAACATTGCATTGGCCTTATCCGGCGTTTCAATGGCCTTGTTTTCGGCCTTCACTGCCTGGTAGGGCGATGCAATGCGGGTGAACGGCTTCGCGCTTTTCCAGCTTCCGAATTCGTCGGTCAGGATTTTCTGGACCTGTTCTTTATCAAAATCACCTACCACCGTCGCCGACGCATTGTTCGCACCATAAAAATCCTTGTGGAACTGGCGCAGCTGATCGATCGTCGTGGCTTTAATGCTTTCCACATCCTCGTCGAACGTCCCCACATAGCGGATATCGCTCTTGGCATAAGGCGACGTAATGCGGCGGTACTGGTTGAATGCGATCGCCTGCGGCTCGCTGCGCTGCGATTCGATGCCCGCCAGTTCTTCCTGTTTCAGTTTGTCGAACTCGTTTTCGTCGAATGCAGGTGTTTTCAAAACTTCGGCCACGAGTTTCAGCACGGCGGGCAGGTTTTCTTTCGTCGTTTCGACGCTGGCGCCGGCCTGGTTGGCTGCTCCGAAGAAGCTCACGCGCGCTTTCAGGCGGTCAAATTCGTCTTTCACCTGCTGGCGCGTTTTCGTTTTCGTGCCCTTATCGAGCATCGAACCCGTCAGATCGGAGATCGTCGCCTTATTTTGCAGGCTCTTTTCATCGCCGTAACGCAGGGTAATGCGTGCTGCCACCACGTTTCCACGGGTCTTTTTAGGCAGTAAAGCCGTTTCGATCACATTGGCTTTCTCCACACGGGCCGTACGGCTTTCCACATTCGCCGGTGAAGGGTCGAATGCCTCGCCTTCCGCTACCACGGCCTCGCCCTTGTAATTCTTCACGAGGTCGGCCACATTGGGCGCATCCGGGATTTCCGCACGCAGCGGGTTAGACTCCGGTACAAACGTTCCCAGCGTCCGGTTCGATGGTTTGAAATAATACTGGGCTACTTTGGCCACATCTTCCGGCGTTACCTTGCGGATATTGTCGCGGAAAAGGAATGCGAGCCGCCAGTCGCCCGTCGCGATGGATTCGCTGATGCTGAGCCCTACGCGTTCGGAATTCCGGAATTCCAGGTCCCAGTTTTTGAGAATGGTCGTTTTTGCCCGTTCCACATCCTCTTTGGAGGGCTTGAAGCTGGCCGTGGAATCGAGCGTGGCGGTAAATGCCTTTTTCGCTTCATCCAGCGATTTTTCCTTCAATACCTCCGCCCCAAACAATACAAACCCAGGATCGTACAGCTGGAAGGTGTATCCAAACTGCGAAGACGCTTTTTTGGTATCCACCAAATTCTTGTACAAACGGCCGTTCGGCTCGGTGGTCAGCACTTCGGTAAGCACTTCCATGGCCGGGTAATCGGCGTGAGAGCCGGGCATAATATGGTACATGGCCATCAGCATCTGCACATCGCCCGTCCGTTTCAGCTCCACGAAGCGCTCGCCGTCCTGGGTAGGCTCCACGGTGTAGGATTTCGGCAATACGCGGGTCGGTTTCGGAATTTTGCCGAAATAATCATTGATAAGCGCCAATGTTTTCGGCTCGTCGATCTTCCCGGCCACGGTCAGTACCGCATTGTCGGGCTGGTAATATCTTTTGTAAAATGCTTGCAGGTTTTCAATGGGCACCCGCTCGATGTCCGACCGGTTCCCGATCGTCGATTTGCCGTAATTGTGCCACAGGTAACCGCCCGAAATCACGCGCTGCATGAGCACGCGGAACGGGCTGTTTTCACCCGATTCAAACTCGTTCCGCACGACGCTGAATTCGCTGTCGAGGTCTTTTTTGGCAATGAACGAGTTCACCATCCGGTCCGATTCCAGGTCGAGCGCCCATTTCAGGTTCTCGTCGCTGGCCGAGAAGGTTTCGAAATAGTTGGTCCGGTCGTACCAGGTAGTCCCGTTCGGGCGTGCGCCGTGCTCGGTGAGCTCCTGGGGAATATTGGTATGCTTCGGCGATCCTTTGAATACAAGGTGTTCGAGCAAGTGGGCCATCCCGGTTTCGCCGTAGCCTTCGTGGCGCGACCCTACGAGGTAGGTCACGTTCACCGTGATGGTGGGTTTCGAAGGATCGGGGAACATGAGTACTTTCAAACCGTTTTCCAGGCTGTATTCCGTAATCCCTTCAACCGAAGTGATTTTGGTAACACCTTTCGGCAGTTGCTGCGCTTCCGAAGGCCCTGCCAGCAATGCAGCAAGCACCATTCCGACCAGCGAACCCTGCCTGAACAAATTTGTTCTTTTAGATTTCATGACCATGCTAAAATCAATTAGTTTAGATTTTCAATCCTTGAAAATAATGCAGAATATCGCATTTAGCAATGGATTGGTGACAAATGGAAAAATAATATACGTTGCAACATCATGTCGCATCCGCGGTGTAATGGTTGCAGTTTCAAACATATCCCTCGTTGGAAGAAAATGATCAATATCAAGAGTACCCGCTACCTGCATTGCTTTTTTGTTGCCGCCATGCTCTCGGCCTGCGCCGGCAACGGCATCCCCATTTCGTCGAATACCAAATATCCTATTGAGGTCCTGTACGATAGCCAGCCGCTGGAACGCCCCTATTCCGAGATCGGAATTGTGGAAATCGGCAGCGAGGACACGCTGACCGAGCGCCAGACGCAGGACAAGCGGATGATGTTCCGCGGGAACGACGCCAAAACCAAGGAACTGCTGACGGCCAAGCTCGTCATGAAAGCCCAGAAGATCGGCGCCGACGCCATTATCAATGTCAAATACAAATACTACACAAGCGTGAACAAGGAAGGCTATATGCTGAGTGGGCTGGCCGTGCGCTACCGCGGGGAATAATACGCTTCTGACAAAACATAACTTCAAACCATGCTCTTTACTGCCAAACTATCCGACATGCCCGTCGAAGCGGAATCGCGGGTGATCATCCGTTTCCAGGACTGCGACCCGCTGATGCATTTGAATAACTCCAAATACTTCGATTACTTCTTCAATGCGCGGGAGGACCAGGTTTCTAAATTGTACGGTTTCAGTTTTGAAGCGATGTTCCGCGAGCTGCGGACGAGCTGGGTCGTGTACCAGCACCAGATCGCGTACGTACGGCCCGCGCGCATCAGCGAATGGGTACGCATTACGTCACGCGTGATTTATTA
Organism: Dyadobacter beijingensis DSM 21582; assembly: GCF_000382205.1. Taxonomy (GTDB): domain Bacteria; phylum Bacteroidota; class Bacteroidia; order Cytophagales; family Spirosomataceae; genus Dyadobacter; species Dyadobacter beijingensis. The sequence goes on along the minus strand of NZ_KB907786.1, from coordinate 363,307 downwards.
TAACGAGGACACGATGGTGACCGAGTATTTCATGACGAACGACCTCCGTACGGAGCTCAAAACCGTGCTTTGGACAACGTCGAAGCACATTAATGTCACCACCGGCCAGCGCGTGCCGCATGTACAGGAAATTATGGATTACCTGGGCGCTACCTGCGTGCCGGGCGTCGATTTCCAGCATTTGCATTTCAACGATCGCATTCACGCGATCAAGCAGGAGCTCGCGCAGGGCGCTAGTGCGTAGGTTGTTTCTCCGAAATGAGTTTGCCGGTCGTGTCCTGGCGGGTCGAATCCGGCAGGAACGGCACCCTTACACCCGGCTTCGGCGCGCGGGTGAAGCGGTTGAAGCTGTGGGTAAACTGCATGCTCACACCGCCCGTCGTAAATGTACCGCTGTTGAACATGAGGTTGTTCTGGATATTGCGGTTGTAGGCCTTCACCCGAACCGAACCTTTGGCATTCAGCCAGTACTCCAATGTCCATTCGCCGAGCAGGCTGGCCGCGTCGTACTGTGATGCGCCCGTCTGCGATTGCGCACCGGAAGTAAAGCGGCCGTCGCGGGTGACGCGGAAACGGTCGTTCAGGAACCGGTAGGAGAAACGGAGTTGCAGGTTGTTCCAGGCATTCTGGTCGAGCGAGAGGCCCGATACCCCCACTTCCAGGTTCTCGTTGATCCCTGACGCCCAGCGGCTGATCTGGTTCGAAACGAGCTCGCTGATGCTGCTTCCGAGGAAGTTCTGGCTGCCCACGGCGGCGAGGCTGCTTTCGGGCAGCAGCTGGTTCACGACGAGCAGGCTGCTCACCTGCCGGCTCAGCTCCTGTTCGTCGGATTTCAATTTGTTCTGAAATGCTTCCAACTGGCCCCGGTAGGTACTCAATGAGGGGTTATCGAGGATTTTGAGGTCGTATTTGATGGTCGGCGACATCAATCGCTCCGACAGCCCGATCGTCACCTCCACGGGGTACCTTCTCGACAATGCGTCGCCGCTGTTGGTACCCAGGTTACTCGTGTTCGGGAGCACTCCTGCGAGGGATACCATTTGCGTGTACCCGGCCTTAATGTCCAGCTGCGCGCCGTACGGGTCGCCTGCCCATACGATCCGGCTGCCGGGCTTAATGCTGAACTTCTTGTTGATCACGTTTTGCAGCGTGAAATTATACTCCCCTTTTTCGATTTCGTAAGTACCGGCCATCGTGAAATCGCCCTGAGTGTCAATATTCAGGTTGAGACGGCCGCTGCCGTTTCCGCGGAGCACGTCGCCGGTTTGGCGGTCGAAAATAATTTCGCAGGTCGCGTCGGGGGTGAGGTTGAAATTGAAATCCATTTTAATCCCGCCGGCGATCTGGCTGCGGGCGACGGAGTCGGGGCGGGCTTCGGAAGTGCTGTCGACGGCCACCATTTTACTTACAAACTGGATATAATCCTGCGTTGCCACCTCGGTAGCGCCGTCGAGCGGGATGTAGATACGCGTGCCCTTGTTACTGGTCACATTGGCCTCGATATTGAGGTTATTAATCGGCCCGAACACGGCCACAGGTCCCGTCACGTAGGCCGTTCCGTAAAACATATCGTTATCCTTCGCATTGGTATTCAGTATTTTAAAATTGCGAAGGTCGGCATTGAACCCGAGTGAGAAATACTTGAACCCATCGTGGAAAACCCCGCCGCGCAAGGTGGCGGTGTTGCCGTCCGAGTCGGTAACGAGGATGTTGTTCACGGTGATCTCACTTTCCGTAAAATTGATCTTGTCACTGAACGTAAATACCGATTGCAGGTAATCGAACTTCATGCGCCCCTTATCCACCGTGAGCGAGCCTTCCAGCACCGGCGCATCCACCACGCCTTTAATCGACACCACGCCTTGCGCCGTGCCGCTCACGCCCGAAATAAGCCCTTCCGCGAACGGTTCCAGCGCCTTGAAATCGGCCTGGTTGAATACCGCCTTCAAATTCAGGGTATTCGTTTCCAGTTTCGGGCGGTAGGAACCCACGAGGTTGAACACGCGCCTCGCATTCTTGTTGAGCTGCGCGTCGATCTGCAACTCGCTCGTCGTCTGGTCCCAGTCGCCCGTTCCCGAGAGGTTACCAAACTCGTATTGTCCGTAGCCGAGCCCTTCGATCGCGAAACCGGCGTCGAGGATCACGCTGTTGTAAATATCCTTCACCTTGGCCGAGCCGTCCATAATACCCGACAGCTTGGTACTGAAAACCGGGTTCAAACTCGCCAGTTTGAAGTTCTTGATGTCCAGCAAAAGGCTTTTCTCCGGATCTTCCGATGCTGTTCCGCTGAGAAAAATGCGTTGCTTGCCGCTTACCAGCCCGAGGTTCGACATGGTAATGTCATCGCCCACAATGGAAATCAGGCTCTCCGACGGCACGTTCCATTCCTCGTCGAGCAGGTACATTTTAGAATTTTTAAACCCGATATCCAGGCCAGCCGGCAGGAACCGGATCTCGCCCGCGAGATTGGCGCGGTTGGTGCTTTTCACCTGGTGGATCGCCCCGTTGAAATCGATGTGGTCCACGTCCCAGGTCCCTTCCAGTTCCATCTTTTCGGAAGGCACCATTTTGCTGATCTGCTGCTTGTCCGAAGTAACCAGAATGGAAGCCAGTACCTCGGCGCTATTCACGAATTTAGAGGTGGTAACGTCCACCTCGGCCTTCATAAACTGGTTTTTACCATACCTCACGGTATCCGACACCGCATTGAAAGTCAGCACGGCGGTATTATCCATTTTAAATATCCCCTCGGCCTTGGCACCCTTTGAAATGTAGATATCGGGGCTGAGAAATGCCAGGAAACGCGAAAGGTTGTGTGTCTCCACCGTGTAGTCGATCTGGTACCGTCGGGCCAGCTGCTTTAATGGCTTCCGGGCATAATAGTCGTTCCGCGCGGCTTCGTTTTCGAAGAAATAGAGCTTGTACTCGTCCAGCACCTGGCTCACGTCCTTCCAGGCCTGCGTGGGCAGGAAGTTCCCGTCGACGCGCGCCGTCAGGAATTCGCTATCGAGCTGCAAACGGCGCTTGCCGGCATGGTTCCGGGAAGACAGTACGAGCGTGTCCACCACGAGATTCCGCTCCTTACTGGTCATGACCAGGTAGGTATCGAGCAGTTTCGCATCGCCTGTCAGCTCGTCCACGGTATTGCCGACCACATTCACATTCAGTTCCGTACGCAGCGTAATGGGGTCTTTGCTGAAACCGAGCTCTTTCAGATTCGCCTTTTCGATGATCCCTTTCACATCGAACATATTCTGCTGCTTCGAAAGGTCGAACTCGCCGTCGAGCGTGACCGCGAGGTTGCTGTCGCGCGCGCTCACGAGGCCGTTGAAATACTGGTTTTGCAGGTTGCCTTTCAACCGGATATTCTTGTAATCGTAATTCCGGAAGCCTATGCGGTGCACCATCGCATTCATATCCGTGGATGCCGAGGCCAGTTCGAAACCTTTTCCGTACACTTTTCCTTCGAAATCCAGCTCCTGCCAGTTATCCTCGTCTTCCAGCAAAGTCCCCAGCCCGAATGCAGCCGTTTTCACCTCGCCTGAATAGGTCGTCGTTTTGGCATCGGCAATGTGGAAAACAAGGTCGCCGGAGAGCTCGCCGAGCTCGGAAGAGGACGAAGCATTTACCGCGAAATCCTCCAAAGTACCTTTGAATGTACCATCAAGAATGGTATAGCCGAATTTTTGCAAATCGGGGTGCATGTCCCATTCGGGGTAATACTGCACGAGGTCCGTCGGATCGATTTTCGAAGCCGACAGCCGGATGTCCATCAGCACGCCCTCGATCGTAGGCAGGCCTTTGAAACCAATGTCGCCGACGAGGCGGCTGTTTTTGCCAAATTGCAAATCCGTGTTGGACAGTACAAAATCATCGACTTTCCCATTGAAGTCGCCCGAAATAAGCCAGGTTTCATTCAATGCATCGATATAGCTCGAAAACAGCCCAAGGTCGCGCGAGTCCACGCGGCTGCCCACGAGGTGCCCTTTCATGCGGATTTTGTGGTTGAAGTCGCCCAGCTCGCCGGAGCGGTTATAGTAGAATATTACCTCGTCCTTCAAATGCGATTTGCCGATATGCGCGTCGAGCTCTTTCAGCTCCATTTTCTTTTGGCAAAAAAGGAACCGCGTATCGAGGTCGTGCATTTCGAGGCCCGTCTGCTTATCGACGGTTTTCAGGTTTTTGGCCAGAAACGAAATGGTATCGCCCCGGACGAGAAAGTCGTTCAGCTCGCCATACAGATGGTCGAGCCGAAAATGCGAGTAGTCGAACACGCGCGCGCCCCGGTCGCGGGGGCGGCGGGGATCGTCGTAACCGAAAGTGCCGTCGATAACCTTGGCTTTACCGATAATGAATGGCGTATTGTTCTCCGGCGCATTGGGCGGCCGGGGTACGGCGGGGGCGGTGAGTTCGTTGATGCGGGCAATGAACCCGTCGATATTGAGGTCGCCCGATTGGGGAACGATCACCAGATGCACATTCGGCTGGAAGACATTCACCTCATCGAGAAAAATCTCCTTGGCCGAATCGCGGATAATGTTGTTCACATTCAGGTTCACGTCGATTCGCCCGACGTCGATCATGTCCGCGCCCGACGAATCTTTCACCGAAACGCCTTCGAGCGAAACCACATCGAACCATTTGATGTTGACCTTATCGATCGTAATAGGATAGCCGAGTTTGCCGGAGATATTGGCCGTCAGGTAGCCTACGGCCCATGTTTGTACCGAAGGGAGCTGTAAAGCCGTGGTAGCAATCCCGAGCGCCAGGAGCACGAAGATCACCGTTACGATCAGACCATTACCAAGCGCCTTCAGGAATTTTAACATATATAGCTTCGCAGTGCCATACTGCTTATCTTATTGTTAATGCTTAATTTTGCGAATATTTTCCAGTGTATGAACATCCTCGCCATCGAATCGTCGTGCGACGAAACCTCCGCAGCGATAATATCAAACGGCCATATCCGCTCCAATGTTGTTGCCACGCAACTGATCCATACCCAGTATGGCGGCGTCGTGCCCGAGCTGGCTTCGAGAGCCCACCAGCAACACATTCTGCCAGTGGTGGACAAAGCACTGAATGATGCAAAAATAGGAAAAAAAGACCTGGATGCCATTGCTTTTACCAAGGGACCCGGTTTGCTAGGTGCATTGCTGGTAGGCACTTCCTTCGCGAAGTCGATGGCGCTGGGCCTGGATATTCCGCTGATCGAGATCAATCACATGCAGGCGCACGTGCTGGCGCACTTCATCGATGACCCGAAACCTGCATTCCCGTTCCTCTGCCTCACGGTGAGCGGCGGGCATACGCAGATCGTGAAGGTAACCGGCCCGCTCGACATGGAAATCATCGGCGAAACCCGCGACGACGCCGTGGGGGAAGCATTTGACAAGACGGCCAAACTGCTCGATCTGCCCTACCCGGGCGGTCCGCTGATCGACAAATATGCGGCTGAGGGAAATCCACAGGCCTATCCGTTCCCGCTCCCGGAAATGCCCGGACTAGACTTTTCTTTCAGTGGTATCAAAACCTCATTCCTGTATTTTCTGCAAAAACAAGTCCGTCAAAACCCGGATTTCATCAGGGAAAATACCGCCGACATTTGCGCCAGCATTCAATATACCCTCATCGATATTTTGCTGAAAAAGCTGAAAAAAGCGGCCCGTGAAACGGGGATTAAGGAAATCGCCATTGCCGGCGGCGTTTCGGCCAACTCGGGTTTACGTGCTTCATTGAAAGAACTGGGCGCGCAGCTGGGCTGGAACGTGTATATCCCGGCATTTGAATATTGTACCGATAATGCGGCGATGATCGCCATTGCGGCGCATTACAAGTTTGAAGCGGGCGAGTTCTGCGACCAGACCGTGAGCCCGCTCGCCCGAATGGAATTTTAATCAAAGAATGATGGCCATGAAACTGTCTGAAATCTGGATCTACCCCGTCAAATCGCTGGGCGGGATTCGTCTCCCCAAAGCATTGACCGAAGAAAGGGGCCTGCAATACGACCGCCGGTGGATGATCATCGACGAAAACAATGTATTTATCACCCAGCGTGCCCATCACCAAATGGCGCTTATCGACGTGGCATTGCAGGACAGCGGCCTGAAAATCTTCCTCCGTAATGACCCGGCGGACTTCGTCATCGCGCCTTACCAGCCCATTGCGGCAGTGCCCGTGAAGGTGACCGTCTGGGACGATGTGGCAGAAGCCGTGACGGTATCCGCGGAAGCCGACGAATGGCTCAGCCGGCATCTGGGGCTGAATTTACGCCTCGTGATGATGCCCGATTCGACCGAAAGAAAGGCCGATCCGCGCTACGCCCAACATAATGAAAATGTGAGCTTCGCCGACGGCTTTCCCTACCTGGTCATTTCACAGGCATCGCTCGACGAGCTGAATAGCCGCCTCGCCGAACCGATCACGATGAGGCGCTTCCGGCCCAACCTTGTCATCAGCGGCACGGAGCCTTTTGCAGAAGATCAATGGAAGCACATTACCATCGGAAACCTGCGCTTCGAGGTGGTGAAACCCTGCGCCAGGTGCGTACTGACGACCATTAACCCTGAAACTGCCGAAAAAGGCCCGGAACCATTGAAAACGCTGGCGAGCTACCGCCGGGCGGGCAACAAGATTTTGTTCGGCCAGAATGTGACGGCGCAGGATTTCGGGGAGATCAGCGAGGGGGATATTCTTCAGGTACAGGCATAAAAAAATGCCCCCGCAAAGCATTTCAGCTTTTGGGGGGCAACGTAGTGGAGGCATTAATATCTAAATGATCACGACTGGGCTTCGGTATCCGTAGTGCCGTTCGTTTGAAACGGACTTTTCATGATCCCTCTTTCCGAGTTGCGTATAAAGTTAATAATCTCGTCGCGCTCATTCGAAGGCGGCATTTCCAGTTCGATCTTTTGCAGCGCCTCCGCATTATTGAGGCCTCTCATATAGATGTACCGGTAGATGTTCTGGATATCCACAATTTTCTCATTGCTATACCCTCTTCTTCTCAAACCCACCGAGTTGATCCCTACATAGGAAATAGGCTCACGCGCGGCTTTTGTAAATGGCGGGACATCCTTGCGCACCAGTGAAGCACCGGACACAAATGCGTGAATACCAATCTTAACAAACTGATGTACAGCACTTAACGCACTTACAATAGCCCAGTCGCCCACGTGGACGTGACCAGCCATTTGTACATTGTTCCCGATAATGCAGTTGCTTCCCACGCGGCAGTCGTGCGCTACGTGTGCGTAGGCCATAATCAGACAGTCGGAACCGACGACGGTTTTCCAATGCTCCTCGGTACCGCGGCTGATGGTCGCGTACTCACGGATGGTCGTATTGTCGCCGATGATGGTCAGTGTGTATTCGTTATTGTATTTCAAATCCTGCGGGGTAGCCGAAACGACCGCACCGGGATAGATCTTACAGTTTTTACCGATCCTCGCTCCCGAATTGATTACGGCATGCGAACCGATCCACGAGCCTTCGCCGATCTCCACATCGCCGTGGATCATCGCGAAAGGTTCAATGGTTACATTCTGAGCGATCTTGGCGTCAGGATGGATATATGCTAATGATTGAGTCATTTTTTCTTTACCAGGCTTGCTATCATATCCGCTTCACATACCAGCTGTCCGGCTACGTATCCCCGGCCACTCATTTTGACGATCCCTCTCTTCATCGGGGATGTAAACTCACATTTGAAAATAACGGTGTCCCCCGGGAACACGTTACGACGGAAACGGCATGCGTCGATTCCGATCAGGTACGGCCAGTAATTGTCGGGATCGGGCACGCTGGACAATACCAGGATACCGCCCGTCTGTGCCATCGCTTCCAATTGCAAGACGCCGGGCATTACCGGGTTACCCGGAAAGTGGCCCAGAAAAAATTGTTCGTTGATCGTCACATTCTTTACCCCTACGACGCTGTTTTCGTCCAGGGCGATGATCTTGTCGATCATCTGGAACGGGTAGCGGTGCGCGAGCAGCTGGCCGATCTGGTTGATATCGAATACCGGCGCTTTGTTCGGATCGTATTGCGGAATGTCGCCTTTGCCCGATTTGATCAGTTTTTTGATCTTTTTAGCCAACGCCACGTTTGCAGCGTGCCCCGGACGTGCCGCCAGGATCTGCGCCTTGATAGGCCGTCCTACGAGCGCCAGATCGCCAATGAGGTCGAGCAGCTTGTGCCGCGCCATTTCATTGGAATAATGCAGGTCTACATTGTTGAGAATGCCTTTCGATTTGTCGACGCTAACTTTCGGCTTGTTCAGTAATTGCGACAAATGGTCGAGCTCACCGTCCTGCACCTCACGGTCCACGATCACGATCGCATTGGTCAGGTCGCCGCCTTTGATCAGGTTCTGCTTGTAGAGCGTTTCGAGTTCGTGCAGGAACACGAATGTCCGGCAGGATGCGATATCGTCTTTGAAGAGTGTAATATCATTCAAAGAAGCGTGCTGGCTGCTGATGACGGTAGAGTTGTAGTCCACCATCACGGTAAGGCGGTAGTCCGAGAGCGGCAATGCCACCAGCTCGGTATCCTTGTCCTTATTTTTATAATGTACGTATTCCGGTACTTCGAAATAGTTGCGGTAGGCATTCTGCTCCTCGATGCCCGCATCGAGCAATGCATCCACGAATTTGATCGAGCTGCCGTCCATAATCGGCGGTTCGGGACCGTCGAGCTGGATCAGCACATTGTCGATCTGCAATCCTACCAATGCAGCGAGTGTGTGCTCAACGGTATGAATGCGCGCGCCGTTCTGTTCGATGGTCGTGCCCCTGGAAAGGTCCACCACGTTGTCGACATCCGCATCGACGATCGGCTGGTCGGGTAAATCAACACGTTGAAACTTGTATCCGTGGTTGGCTGGCGCCGGCACGAATGTCATGGTAGCCACGACACCGGTATGTAAACCCACTCCAGTTACGGATACAGACTTAGAAATGGTTTGTTGTTTTTCGTTCATTATATCTATTTCCTTTTCTAAATAAGGTGCGCTCGGGCATGCGGGACGATGTTACTGAAAGTCGGACGTTTCCTGCTTGCGTTCCAGGTCTTTCAACCGTTCTTCCAGTTCGGGCAGCCTTCGCACCAATGCCATGGACCTCAAATGTTCGTTCAGGTCCCTGGCCGGGGAGCCGGACAGCGACAGGCCTTCCTTTTTAATGGATTTGCCGAGGCCGCTTTGTGCTCCGATTTTAGTATTGTTTGCCACCGTAATATGGCCTACCAATCCTACCTGGCCAGCGATCACGCATTGTTCGCCCACGGTGGTGGAGCCGGATACGCCGGACTGGGCCGCAATTACGGTATTTTTTCCAATCTCTACATTATGTGCGATCTGAACCAGGTTATCAATTTTCGCTCCCTGGCGGATAATGGTCGAGCCCATCGTCGCGCAATCGATCGTTGCGTTCGACCCGATGCTGACATTATCTTCAATGATCACATTTCCCAGCTGCGGGATGGTTTTATAGCTTCCGTCGGGCTGCGGTGCGAAGCCGAAGCCGTCGCTGCCGATGACGGTATTGGCAAAAATCGTGCAATTCTTCCCGATGATGGTGTTATCGTAAATTTTAACACCGGGATGGATCACCGAATAGTCGCCCACCTCGACGCCGTCGCCCAGCCAGGCTTGAGGGTAAATCTTTACATTTTTACCGATTACGCAGTTCTTGCCGATATACGAAAAGGCACCGCGGTAGCAGTTCTCCCCGGTCTCGCTGTTTTCTCCGATAAAGCTGGGCTGTTCTACGCCCGACTTGCTGCCGGCGATCCGTTTCTGGTATTCTTCAAGCAGGATGGTAAAAGCGGTGTAGGCATTATCGACGTAGATCAACGTCGCGGAAATATCTTTTTTGGGAACAAAATCTTTATTGACAATTACAGCCGAAGACAGTGTGGAGTAGATATAAGGCTCATATTTGCTGTTGGCCAGAAAAGAAATACAACCCGGCAGGCCTTCTTCAATTTTTGCAGCCGAATTAATTGTAATCTGATCATTTCCAACAACAGTTCCATTCAGCATCTGAGCAATCTCGCTGACAGTAAATTTCATATTTTATCGGCTAATTTCGGGTAATGGTATTCGAGTACGTTGTAAAAATTATTAATTCGGCTTTTCTTTTTAGCGTCCTGATTAACCACGCAAAGATACATTTTTACCCCAACATACATAGTACTTGCGTACAATCTTAGTCAGGGCCTCGATGGTCGGAAGATCGGATGCATCGGCAGTATCGAGCAAAGCCCCGCTTTTCATTTTCACGCGGATAGGGTCCTGCTCCTTGGCATAGGCGGAGTTGGTGGTTTCGCCCGTGATCAGGAAGTAGTCCATATGCTCCGCAGGCACGCCGGCCGCCGTAAGATGTGCTCTCAACGGCGCCAGCACCTCCTCGCCCGGAGGTTCATTGAAAAAACTGATTTTAAACAGGTTACGATTAAGCAGCATCTCGCACAAGGTCGACAATACAAGGTCCGGGTGATTTTTCCATCCTTTCACAGATGCCCATACGTCGTTATCGTCCAATCCGTTGAATGCTTCCAGCAAATCGGGCTGCTGGTAGAAATCAGCGAGGGTAAAACGGTTATAGAGAAAGCGTGCGAAGTCCGGCGTGGCAAATAGCTGGTCGCCATTTGCGGCGAGCTCGCGGGCGCGGTGCATGATCTGCGTGAGCATGGCCTGCGCGCTCAGGAGCGTCTTGTGCAGGTACACCTGCCAGTACATGAGCCGGCGCGCATGCAGGAAATTTTCGATGCTTAACAGCCCTTTTTCTTCCACCACCAGCTGGTCCTGGCTCACATCCAGCATTTTGATCAGCCTGTCGGCGCCGATGGCACCCTCCACCACGCCGGAGTAGAAACTGTCGCGGTTCAGGTAGTCCATCCGGTCCATATCGAGCTGACTGGAAATCATCTGATGGAAAAACCTGCGGGGATAAGTGCCTTCGAACATCTGGATGGCAATATCGAGCCGGCCGTTCATTTGGCGGTTAAGGTCCTTCATCATGGCGAGGGTGATCGCTTCGTGCGGCACGTCGGGGATCACCACGCTTTCGAGTACGTGGGAAAAAGGCCCGTGGCCGAGGTCGTGCAGCAGAATGGCCGCCTGGGCCGCTTCCATTTCCAGTTCCCAGATCAGATTTCCTTTCTCCTGCAATACCCGCAAAGCCTGGCTCATGAGGTGCATGGCGCCCAATGCGTGATGGAAACGTGTGTGCAAGGCCCCCGGGTAAACGATGTCGGCCAATCCCAGCTGCCTGATCCGGCGCAAGCGCTGGAAGTAAGGATGATCGACCAGGTCGTAGAGCAGGTCCGACCCGATGGAAATAAACCCGTAAACCGGATCGTTAATGATTTTCCTTTTATTCAAAATCAGTTTTTTGGCAAAAGTAATAAACAACCAACGGACAAAAGAAGCTATTCTTATTGTATTCGTTTGGAGATTTGAACCGTTTCGCTAATTTTGCATTCCAAATGGGCGTTAAAAACGGGCCAGCAGCTCACAAAGCGTTTGTCCAGTCAGCAACAGCGACTGACCGCACGGCAGCCGCTCATAATCAGCAGGTACCAGCGCCTCATTTGAATATTGAAAAGGGCCTATAGCTCATTCGGTTAGAGCAACTGACTCATAATCAGTAGGTGCCTGGTTCGATCCCAGGTGGGCCCACTTGAAAATCAAGCACTTACGAGTTAGACCTCGCTAAGTGCTTTTTTATTTGCAAACATTTTGATGGGAAGTTTTTAGCAAGTCAAGAGAAACAATCCAGCTTCTGTTGTCCTGAAAACGTTAACAGGTGTGGGGTATGCCAGAGGTGCAAACAGCCCCAATAAAAAATCAAATCTCCCGGAAAGTCCGGGAGATTGACCTTCACTCAACGTTTCCCGAAGCCTCGGCTAAGACTTTCGGATCATCCATTGAGTCTCAACGTAGTCCCCTATTCTATCACAAGGGTACCTGTGTGGCTCGAGCTTTGTGCCGGAACTCCTGTATTCGACCCCAGGGCTGGCCCCTGAGGGTTTGTAGTAAATATTGCATGGGTTCACTGATCACGAATCTTTGGTGTTGGCAGTTGCGAACAATCCTCCATGATTACTTCACTTTAGAAGACTTATTCCTGATCTGGATAAAACTTTGGCCCCAATCTATCGGCACAAGTGGTCAGCGCTAAAACATATGCCAAAAGTAAATTGTATCTCATTTGCTGAATGCTCTGTTGATGGAACGGAAAACTTTTGATATAAAAGTCCATCAATCTATTAAAGGAGTGGTATTGAAATCTTGCCTCATAACGGTAGTTATTCTGTCAAGTGAGAATAACCTGCTGGCTTATATGCTTTCACCTCATATTCTTTGGCTTGAACCTGCTCGGTGGCAAGTTCTATTTATGAAGTTAAAACATTGCGTCTGGTTAAATGCGGCCTCATCATTTTCACGGTCAATCTAAATTCAGCCCGTCTCAATTTACTTTTTGACAAGATTGTGCCGGTTCTTTGATAAGATCACTGCCTATCCATGTCCTAACATTTTTTGAATATTACAATGATTCAAAATAGTCACCCTGCGCCCTGGAGAATAACAAAACTGCCGGCATGTGAAATAAAAGCATTTTGCAATGCGAGGAGGATTTAATTTAAACGGCCGCTTTGCCTGACCCCTGTAACGCAGTCGAAACTACCGCTAAAATCCAGAATCAAATCAACATCAGACTTGACTTAATTCTGATGTTGAGCCCTTCTATAAATGAATCAAGGCTATTGATTTACACACCACTTTAAACTTCTCAATTAAATGAAAAAAGTCTATTGTATTAAACCATTTTTTAAAGGTGCATTGGCAATTTGTACGTATTTGATGGGCGTTCCCGTTAGCTGGGGACAAGAACCTACGGCATTTACCTGCACCAGCAGCGCGTATCAGGTGAGCGGGCCAAACACCGGCAACTCCACGCTTTACTCTTACAACGTATCAACGGGCACTCAAACGATAATAGGTGCATTGCCGGCAAGAATTAATGCTATCGGTTACAACACGCTCGACAATTACATTTGGGGTATCAATGTCCTGACTAATCAGGTTGTGAAGATCGGAGCGAATGCCGCCCTGTCCACGTATTCAGTTCCTAATTTACCTGCTCCGACGGTCACCCCATACTACAATGTCGGAGAGGTTTTTGGAGACGGCTATCTATTCATATACAGCAGGCTGGCAGCGAGATATTACGTAATCGATATTAATCCCGCCAGAACATCGACTTATCTGCAATTGGTTGATCCCACAGCTTCTTATGCATTGGATACCGCTCCGTTCGGAAATACTTTTGCCGGCGTAAGCAGTCTGGATATATCAGATATTGTCTATGACGCTTCAAACGGGCTGTTACATGGTATTATCGACGCCCAAAGTGCAACCAACGCATACCGCAGATTTACCATCAACCCGGTAACGCAGCAGGTAACAATCACCCCAACCACCGTCGCCGGAGGCGGGATACAAAATAATGAAAAGGTAGCTTTTGGTTCAATTTTTATTGATCAGACGCCCAATACATTTTATGTGTTTGCCAATACATTGGGAGGATTCTACCGGGTCGATGTAACAACCAATACCGCCACACTCATTTCAACGGCTTTAACCGGGGGAGCAAACAATAATGACGGGGCGAGCTGCCCTAATGCGCTCCTGGTAACCTCTATTTCGGGTATGGTATTGCATGACCCGGATGGAGGAAACGTTAACAACAGCACAGGGAACGCCAATTCAGTTCCCTCCGGGCTTTATGCCAATCTGATCGGCACTGACGGAAATGTTGTTGCTGTCGCTCCTGTAAACTCATCCGGATTTTACGGATTTAATAATATTCCTGTCGGAAATTACTACGTAGTCCTAAGCACAACAAATGGTACGCCGGGAACCCCTGCCCCACTGCCTGAACTTCCGGCAGGCTGGGCAAATACGGGAGAATTTATCGGACCTGAAAATACAGGAAACACAGCCCCAGCAGATGGAATAAGCCCTGTGTTTACGGTAGGCGGAAATAGTACCGACATTAACTTCGGAATCCAGCAGCCCCCAGTTGCCGATGTCAAATCGTATCTGGTGCCCAACGCGGCGTTTAGCGCCACCCCAATTGCCGGGTATCCGTCTTTACCAGGTTACCAGTCTATTCCGGCATCCTCGGCAAATTTGACGGGCTACCCCACTGGCGGCGCACTTTCGGGTTCCGATCCGGAAGACTGTGCAGGCCCCGGCACCTGTAACACCGGGACGGGTACCACTTTCAATATCGAGACCATCAACGGATCTACTGAATTGTATTACGACTTTGGAGCAGGCCCAGTAGCCATAGATGTTTCTGGCGGCCCCGTAAGTATTTCAAACTTCGACGTTGCGAAACTAGTGATCTACGGAATAACCGGAAGTGGCACAGGCGGTAACCTCATTGGTTTCACCTATTCCCTTACAGACAACGCCGGAGCAACAAGTTCCAGCGCGGCCTACTCCATTGAGACGGAAAGCCCGATGCCGGTAACACTGGTCAGCTTCAAAGCCCGTCTGGAGAGCAACACCGTGAATTTGACATGGATTACATCCAGCGAAGAAAACAGCAAAGGTTTTGAGATCGAGCGGAGCACCAACGCATCCGTCTGGGCCCGGATAGGGTTTGTACAATCCATTTCTCCCGAAGCAGGCAGCACGAATCAACTTGACTATCGCTTCACAGATCTTGCCCCTCTGCAACGTAAGAGCTATTATCGTCTGAAGATGATCGATTTTGACGGTAAATACACCCACAGCTCAGTAAGAGTGATCACCGCTGAAAATGGCGCGTCCGTCCATGCTTTTCCGAATCCGGCTATGGATGAGTTGACTATCGACGGCTTAACCGGCTCGGAGACGGTTAAGGTCCTGGATATTTTCGGGCGTACATTGGTAGAAAGTTCTAACAACGAAGCAGAAGTCAGAAAAACACTTGACATCAGGCATCTTCCAAATGGAACATACCTGATCAATATTAGAATGCCGGACGGCACTTCGGTGTCACAAAAATTGATCAAAAGCAAATAGAACCAACATATCGAGTAACCCCAGAAAATGTGTATTTTCTGGGGTTATTTTCTATTTGAATCTACTGTTGCCGAGCTTATCATTAATGTAAACCAGGATAGCTTCTTCTGAACAAGTAATACAAAGCAATATATCGAAGCTTGCAAGTCTTCGAACTCCAAGAAAATTGATCTGCTTACACGGAGTTGCTCTTCCTAACTTCGCTGGGATTTAGACCAAAAACCTTTTTAAACTCGTTGCTGAAATGCCTTGCGCTGTCATATCCAACTATTGAAGCTACTTCACTGACGTTGTAAACACCCGATTCCAGTAATTTTTTCGCCTCATTGAACCGGATCGTCTTCACAAAATCGTTGACCGTCATCCCTGTCAGCGAACGAACCTTCCGGTACAGAACTGACACACTCATCCCAGCCTGTTTCGCCAGTTCGTTGACCCCAAAGTCTGAATCGGATATACTTTCCGTGACCATATATTTCAGCTTCACAATGAAAGCTTCGTTTACATCCTGTGCGATGCTGCGGCCGGGATCCGGATCTTCTGCAGAAATCGAACTTCTATACCGCTCTTTTTGCTCATCCCGTAAGCGGATCAGATTGTTGACCTTTAATTGTAAAACCCGTGAGTCGAATGGTTTGATCAGATAGTCGTCTGCACCTGCCCGCAAACCTTCGATGACCTGCTCGCTTTGCATCCGGGCCGTCAGCAAGAGTACCGGGATGTGCGAGGTCGCTAAATTGGTTTTCAGCCGCATGCTCAAATCCAGACCATTCATTTCGGGCATCATCACATCGGATAAAATAATATCGGGAAGATGTTCTTCGGCCAATTCCAGACCCCGAAGCCCATTTTCTGCTTCCAGAACGTTGTAATTTGCGTGAAAAAGATCCCTGATAAATGCGCGCAGCTGCTCGTTGTCCTCAATGATCAGGATCGTGTTAGATCGTTTCGCAGATACAATGTCGGTTCTGGCAGGTACCCCCGTGGCATTGATTAGTTCACCGCTCAGAAGGCCAGTATCTTGCATCCCAATCTGATCTGGAGAGAAATGGCGGTTTTCTCGCAGCAAACGGATCGTTAACGAAGTACTTCCAGGCCTTGAATCAGTGGCAAGCCGACTTTCGGCGGTAAGATAACCGTGATGTTGCTCTACAATACTTTTAGACAGGGCAAGCCCTATTCCGTAACCCGGCTTCCCAGAGTCGGCCTGATAGTAATAGGTAAACAGCTTCTTCAAATGCTCCTCTGAAATACCTTTTCCGGTATCTTCTATGGTTATGGCTACTTCATTGGACATTTCAACAATTCGTACCGTCACCTGCCCACCCTCAGGCGTAAACTTGTAGGCGTTGCTCAGCAAATTATAGAACACCTTCTGCATTTGGGCGATGTCCAACCAAAGAAGGACGGGGGTATCCTGACAAACAAGTGATGTGTTGATTCCCTTTTCCCTGGCGATATGCTCAAATGCAGCTATAACACTGTTTACAATCCTGATCACGTCGTGTTGTTGCACCCGGAGCTGGACGCCGCCGCTCTGGATTTTACGAAAATCTAGCAATTCGTTGACCAGCAACATCAGCCGGTCTGAGCTGTCCCTGGCATAATTTACGTAATCAGCAGGATTTTCCCCTTCGTTCAGTTGCTGGTGGGCCTGCTCCAATGGCCCGCTGATCAGCGAAAGGTGAGTCCGGATCTCGTGCGAAACGTTCGTAAAGAAGTCCAGTTTGGCCTGGTTCATCGCCGTTTCTTGCCTAAATGAAGACCGTAACCAGAAGAAACGGTTGACCGCATATATGCTCGCGGCTGCTGCAATGAAATAAAAAAGATAGGCATACCAGGTTTTCCACCAGGGCGGCAGGATGGTGATTCTCAACTGCAATGGTTCTTTTACCCAGAAACCATCTCCATTGGCAGCTTTGACCTGAAAAGTATAAGTTCCCGACGGCAAATTTGTGTAGGTAGCGGAAGGTATCCTGACGTAATTCCAATCTCGGTCTATGCCGTCGATTTTGTACGCATAGTTGTTATGAGCAGAGCGAACATAATCCAGCAGCGCGAAATCGATCGTAAAAATACTCTGGTCATGCCGGAATGTAACCTCCTTGGTTTTCCAGAAAGGTTCCGGCAAAAGCCCGGTACTGTCGCCGGTGACAACTTCCTTGTTATACAGTTTTAGAGAAGTCAGCCTGATGGGAGGAATATTTTCATTCAAAGCAATAGCCGCCGGGTCAAACGAGAACATTTCCTGATTTGTCTCAAAATAAAGGCGCCCATCCGCGTCATGAACGCCGGTAGCTTGGATCAACTGGCTATTTTGGGGTAAACCGTCATCGTAGCCATAAGACTGAACCCTCCTATTCTTGGGGTTGTACCTCAGAAGCTGTTGGGCAGAATTGAGCCACAGGTAACCCTGATTATCCGGTACCACGTCCTTTATATTGCCTCCGGGAACGTCTTTGTTTGGTTCAAACCGGTTGCCTTTGGGTAAATATAAAAAAAGTGAGGAGGTTCCCGCCGCCCAGATGTCTCCATACTGATCTTCGGCTATCCGCCAAAAGTAGTTGGTTATCTCCTGCCCAACAGAGATTTTCTCCAGCGGTGGCGCTTGTGCCGAACCATTGCCTGGATTGATCCGATAAATTTCGTTCGCACAACCGATCCAGATATTCCGCCGCGAATCTTCGAAAATATGACGGACGCTGATGTCCGGCCGGGTTTGCTTAACAAATGTTCCCCGCTTTTCATCAAACAGAAGCAGGCCATAATACCCCCCGATCCAGAAACGTCCGTTGCTATCCTTTAAAATGGTGAAAGTCCTGGCATTTACAGGGGTAGTGGCACCTTCAATCGTAAGCGAGTAATGCTTGTAATTTCCTGTGCGTAGGTTAAAACTTGTCAATACCGCATTGCCTGCGGCCCAAAACACATCATTTTCATCGAGATAGAATGAATAATAATCGGCGCCTACGGGAAGTTTTAATGTGAATACTGAGGGGTTCTTACCGTAAATATCGAAGACCAGAAGCTTATCCTGGTTAGCAGAAACAGCCCAAATTTTTTTGGATTTGCCTTTTCCCAGCCAAGCGTTAGAGAACGAACGAATGCGCAAATCATCGGGGCCGAATGGCCAGGTAGTGAATCTGGGGGAGTCAAAATGGAGATAGCTGACACCGGTGTAAAAGGAACCACTCCACACGCCACCCTGCCGGTCCCTGAACAAGGAGAAAATCGAGGTGTTGGCTATGGTATTGGGGTCGCCGGGTCGATTAGTGTACCAATCGGCTTTCAAAGTGACGGGGTCTACATGCGCAAGACCTGAATACGTCGCTATCCAGTATTTGCCTCTGCCATCAGGCACCATTTTGGAGGCACGGGGAAATTCCCCGTTGGGAGCCCGGAGGGTTTCCAGGAATTTAAACTCCTCAGAATTCGGGTCAAATTGATATACCCCCCCATTTGTTCCCACCCATATGGTACCCTTATTGTCCGCGTAGGCGAAAATGAGTTCATTTACCTGAACTTCTGACTTTTGTGTCGGAATTCGGTACAGCTTCGGCTTGCTCCCGTCATTTCGCATCTTCACCAGTCCATCAGCAGTTGCCATCCAGATCATGCCGGCGTTATCTTCGGAAAGTGATCTTACCAGCAAGGTTAGGCCGGAGAATTCAGTTAGCAAATGCCGCGTGATCTTTATCTTACCGTGGTCGTTTATAATTCGTGACAAGCCATGCTGGGTACCTGCCCAGATTTGCTTTTTCCGGTCTACCAAAACGCAGTTTACAGAACTGTGCGAGAGGGAATTAATGTTCGATGAATCATGTTCAAACTGCCTAAAACTGTCTGTATTCGGGTCATAGCGAAATAAACCGGATGTCGTCGAAGCGATCCAGAGATTTCCCTCGGGATCAGTCAGCAGGTCTCTTATAAACTTCGGATTGTTCAGCTTGTCGGACCGGTATACGCTGAACGTTCGGCCATCGTACCTGTAAAGTCCCGCTTCGGTACCAAACCACATAAATCCCTGTTCATCCTGCGTAATCCCTAATGTGGTGGACAACGCAACTCCGTTTACTTCCCGGAAATTCTTAAAAACCTGTCCGTATGCACTAGCAAAAAACACTAACGAGCAGACCATTATTGACATTACACGCTGATAGACCGGCATATTGAAAGGGCGGCTGTAGGGGATCTTTCTTAGGACGAGCAAGCAGAGACCACACAAATTCATAGTGGCAAATATATGTTAAGTTCGCAGATGGTCGAAAGAAGCTTAGTCGCGAGAAAGACAGCAGTCAATTACCTCCGGACTGATTTCGAACTTTACTAGGGTTTTTCCCATGAATCCTTTTGAATTCGTTGCTGAAATAGCGGACACTCTCGTAACCTACCATCAACGCGACCTCATTTACCTGGTAACCACCTGACTCTAAAAGCTGAAGGGCCCTCTCCATTTTAACAGTCTTCATAAAATCGTTAACGGTCATACCCGTTAACGATCGTACTTTGCGATACAAAACCGACACGCTCATGCCGACTTGAAATGCCAATTCGTTAACACCAAAATTGGGCTGAGAGATGTTTTGTATCAGCAAACTACGAAGCTTTTCAATAAATTCTTCGTTGGCACCGGACGTTATCCATTCATTTGAACCAGCAGACTGGCCATTTCCATTTAAACCCTTGGTTACCGTACGGGCATTGATCAAATTTTGTATTTTTAGTAACAAAATGTTGATGTCGACAGGCTGAACCAGGTAGTCATCCGCCCCAGCCCGAAGTGCCTGAATTACCTGGCCCAATGCATTTTGTCCGGTCAGAAGGATAATCGGAATATGAGCTGTACGCGTATCCGCCTTTAACTGGCTGCAAATTTGTATCCCACCCTGTTGCGGCAGTTCCACATCACATAAAATTAGGTCAGGGAGATTGATAAGCGCCAACTTTAAACCGTCGGGACAGTTCGAAGCTTCCATCACCTGATACTTTCGGGAAAGCAGTTCAGACTCAAACGCTCTGAGTTCCTCATTATCCTCAATGAGCAATACGCTATAACGTTTCTCCGCCCGCGCCGAAGGCTCCGGCTCGTTGATTTCGTCGTCGTGAAAGCCCGGGGAATCTTTGAAAACGGCTTCGTCCATAGCGAGTTCGTTGCGAGAAAAACGGCTGCTGCCCGTTGTGGCGCCCGGCGGGAAAAGAGTTTGGCCATCCCATTCTCCATCATTGTTCAGGCCCCCGTTTTCCATCGTTTCGTAGGCGAGGAACCCGTTCAAAAGCTGGATGAGCTGCTGCGAGTTACTCCTGGCTTGCCCCAAATGATGTCTTGCCATCTGATCATCTGTCACCAGACGAAATGCCTTTTCGATACGCGCGTCGATGAGTGAAAGATGTGTGCGTGCATCCCGGGATATTTTTGCGAAATGGTCTACCTTGGTTTCGTAGCGCTCGCTCGTTTCCTTTAGGGCTGCCTTCACTCGAAGTAACCGTAAGTGCAAGTGAATAACGCCTCCCAAAACCACAACGCAGCAAAACACCCAATACCACTCTTGCCACCATGGGGAATGAGCTCTCAAAAATCGTATGCTATCGCCTTCTACAACCTGTCGTAAAATTCCGATAGGAACCTGCTCGTATTGCAAGCA
Organism: Dyadobacter beijingensis DSM 21582; assembly: GCF_000382205.1. GTDB lineage: Bacteria > Bacteroidota > Bacteroidia > Cytophagales > Spirosomataceae > Dyadobacter > Dyadobacter beijingensis. The sequence goes on along the minus strand of NZ_KB907786.1, from coordinate 342,583 downwards.
GAAGATGCATAGCAACAATTCGATGAAATAGACAGATTTCAATGCAGGTAGTCGGATGGTGTGTCGAATTTTTTCTCATTCAACTGAGGTAGGGCAAACTTAAACACCTCGAATCAATTTGCATTTAGTGGTTTATGGTGCAAACCAGTTTATACAAGAAACATGCACATAATTGACAAGATAATGACCAAGATATGTAGCGCGACGCGCCAAGACACGGGTCCTAAAACGTTATAGCCATCCGTTTTTTTGCGGCATCCTTATCGATACATGAGACTCACCTGGTAGTAGAAAATACTCAATAAGGTATAGCCCAGCAAATAGGCGTGATTGGGGTAAGTTTCACTAGCTGTCGCCGTGCAACACGGATATTATAGTAAAGCGGAAGATTTCCTGATAAAGTGCCGATAATATAATCGTACAAAATTGACAACATTTCAATCATTCCCTTTCCAATGAAATAGAAATATTGCGATGCCAATTAATACAAGATAAAATGTATTTTGAATGATGAGCTCATCTCCCGTCTACGTAAACGTAGACTTAATTGCTGTTGTTGATTACCGGCCTTTGTTCAGAAAAGGTTTCAGGTATATTTTGTCCAAAACACGTAAATCCTTGACTGTAATCGAAGCGTCCAGTTGTCAGGAGCTAGAAAAAAAGTACGCCGGACAAGAACCGGAAATCATTTTTTTCTCGGGGGCAGGTCACTCAGACTTGGAAATCATTAACCTGGCCAACCGACTGAGGCGATATAGCCAGTTCGCGGGGATTGCCGTTTACGATAACCGCAGGTCCCTGGACTTCCTTATTACATTTTTTCAGGACAGTATCGGAGGATACCTGCCCGAAGATTTCGATGAGCGTGACCTGGATATGTGCATCAATTCACTAGCGGCCGGGCTGCATTATGTTAACAGCGAAATAGCCTACCGGCTTATTACCCAAAAACGTTCCAGTCATAAACAACCGCGTACAATGGCGCTCTCAGGGCTGGAAAGAAAGGTTGCCGGCTGCCTGATAAGGGGAATGACCACCTCCGAAATAGCCCATACATTGGATCGGAGAAGCTCAACGATCAGCACTGTCAAATCGAACATTTACAGAAAGACAAAAGTGCATAATATCATAGACCTTGCCGAAACGCTCAAAAACCAGGATACTTCGCTGGAAATTTCGGTCGACAAATGAGCTCCGCCGGATGGTTAGGGGGCAACATCCAACTTCGAAGGTCAGTTTGAACAAAAAAACGCACATCATTGACAAGATTACCACACGCCAGTTGCAAACAATGCAGAAATATTTGCAACTACGATCAACAAATTTCAAAGTTTCAAATATAACTATGTCTACATAACTATAAACGCCCCAATCCGACGTCCCTTGCCATGATTGCCTTGTTGGATTCGAAAAGATTCTACTAAACACCGATCTTAACGCACCTACGTATATAGCAATTCGTTTGCCATATGCATGAGCCTTTTTTGCCCTAGTTTTTCGCTATATACACTTAGTTACTGCTCAAAATCCCCCTCATCCAACGCAACGGATTGATTTTTTCAATTAAACAACCAACATATGAACAAAAAGTTACGAAGTGGCTTGGCGGCTCTTGCACTGACGATGCTTGGCCTTTCCGGGACCAAGGCACAGTCACCCGGGGGCATCTCCGCCAACTTGAAGATCTGGCTCAGACCAGAGACTTTCTCCCCGTCCACCTGGACAGATGCGTCAGGATCAGGCAACGATTTCACGCAATCCAATGCCAGCCGGCAGCCATTCCTGGCATCGTCTCAAGAATTGTACAATTTCAATTCGGCCGTTGACTTTGGTACGACCGGCTCCGACGCCCGGTTTATGGTAGTACCGGCAGGGAGGCCTTATAGCGCAAATGGCACTAGCAGTACACTCTTTACCATGTCGCTCAATCGAAATGTTTCGGGTTATTCGGACATCATCGGCTTTGGCGCAACAACAACAGGCACCGGGCTTATCAATGCAAATTCGCCGGTTTTTACTAATCTGTCTTCTAACGTTGTCATTTATCCTTACATTACCAATGCGGGATTACCGCAGGTAGAGGTCGGGAAAATGTACCTGAATGACGTCTCCTTCACCGTGGGTACAGCGGGGATTAAATATGGGCAGAACGGGCAGAACGGCACAGTGAACAACACGTTCACCGCCGGCAATGCAGATCACGCCAATGGCGCTGTGCTGGGCTCTCAGCCGGAGGTCAGAAACGGTCTGATAGGCGAAGTGATTGCCTACGAGCGCGATCTGACCGAAGCAGAAAAGATCCGCGTAAGGAGTTATCTTGCTATCAAGTACGGCCTCACATTGCCCCATGACTATATTGCCAGCGATGGTACGACCATTTTCTGGAACCAGGGCACGAACACAGGCTACAACAATAACATTGCAGGTATAGCCCGTGATGCGGGGAGTCTGCAAAACCAGAAGCAGTCAAAAAGTGTCAACGACGGCAAACAGGTGCTGATTTCCACAACCGGCCTGGCCGACGCGAATGCCGTGAATTCTGTGGAGCTCGCCCCGGGCCAGTTTTTGGCATGGGGTGATAACGGTCTGCCTAAAGCCCCAGCAGTAGCCCTTTCTGGTCCGGGCATCAATTTCCGGTTTGCCGCGATCTGGAAAGTTCAGCGGACCGGAAGCGTTGGTACGGTCCGCATTGCGTGGCCGGCAGGATTGACAAATCTGAAACTGATCCAGAGCTCTGATGAGACTATCGATAGCTCCGATCCCTCGACCGACATGAGCGCAACGCAGACTGTTAACGGTATCTCTTACAATTATGCGGATGTCAGCCTAGCAGACGGGCAGTTTTTCACATTCGCAGCCTTCGTACAGGCTCCGGGCGGAGTAGCAGCAAACCTTCTGATGTGGCATAAAGCCAACGACGGTGCTAACCCGGCCGGTCCTAAAAATGTATGGAAAGACATGTCCGTTAATGGGAGGGACGTTTCCCAGAATAATAATGCAGCCTACCAGCCAAGCCTGATAACAGATGCAACACATGCTGCTGACAGCAAAACCTATTCATTCAATTTCAATCCATTCTATTACTTCGACGGTTCCAACGACTTTCTCTATCGCGACAACGATGCCTATTTTCCGTCGCAGACCAGTCCAGGCTCAACTTATGGCGTCATGTACAACTCGGCTTCGGGCGGTTTCCGGACAGCTTACGGCTGGGGCGACGATGACCCGAACCTCGTGCGTGGCGATAACAATTATTATGTGGCCCGCGACAACGGAGTGACGATCAATGAGAATGTAGGCTTGAATACAACCCCTGCCCACATAGGGGGAATGGCATGGAAAGGCAGCGGCGCTGCGAACAATGGCATGTACCTCAATCTGAACGGCAAGATTTACAGCAGTACCAACACGAATATCGGCAATATTAACGACGCCAATAATTTCGCAATTGGTTCCGAAGGCATTAGCCTGACCGGAAACGGTAACGAATTGTATCAAGGAGGAATTTCCGAGGTCTTTGCGTACAGCACAGATCATCAGAACTCCGCAGGTGATGAAAAGCAGCGGATTAATTCGTACCTGGCCATCAAGTACGGCATTACGCTGAGCAACGATGCGGAAACGGGTGTGCCCAATTACCTCAGTAGTAAATCTGCGGTAATCTGGAATGCTGCGACCAATGCGGGTTACAATAACAACATCGCCGGTATCGCCAGGGACGAGAACAGTGCCTTGCATCAGAAGCAATCTTTCAGCGCCAATGCAGGCCAGCAAGTGACCATCGGGACTACCGGCTTAGGCAATACCAATGAAGGCAATACAGCAGGCCTTACCGAAGGCCAGTTTTTGATCTGGGGCGACAATGGCCTAGCCAAAGCTCCGGGTAATTACAGTGCGGGACTAGGCCACGGCGTTAATTTGCTTTTTAAAGCCATCTGGAAGGTGCAGAATACCAGCAGTGTTGGAACTGTCAGGATTGCCTGGCCCACCGGCTTGAATAACCTGACACTCGTGCAAAGCGGTGACGAAACATTCGACGGTTCGGATACCTTTACGCCAATGGCTTCTAATAGTCAAACGATCAACGGGGTAACTTATAACTACGCGGATGTCACTTTGTCAAACGCCCAGTATTTCACTTTCGCGACGGCTGTTGAACATGCGCCGGGTGGCGTATTCGCTGGACTTTCTCATTGGTACCGTGCCGATATAGACGCGGTAAATACGGGTGACGCGACGGATCTGACTTCCTGGACGGACTATGCATCAGGTGTAATTTCAACACAAATCGCAGGTTCTCCGCTTCCCAAATTCAAAACGGGAGCAGCAGATTATTTCAACTTCAATCCGGGAGCAAACTTCACGGCGACTAACCAAAAGATCGGTAACATCGGTGTTCAAACGCTGTCATCACTGAATTTCGACATCTTTACCTTGACCAAAGAAGGCATGGGTGGAGGCGGAAGATTCTTCAATATAGGAATGGATAACACCACTTTCAACGGCACCAACTGGGATCAGCCCGGGTTATACGAAAGTGGGGCATTTGCCAGACGCACTAACACCGGTAATCTGGTAGTAAACGGCGGCATTGGCGGCGGAAATCCAAATTTTGCTACCAACGCCCCAAGCATCATGTACCATACTTTCACCAACACCAGTGTAAGTAAAGGACTTAACGGAGCGAACAACGGAACCCCTTACGTCCATGGTGCAATAGGCGAAGTCACTGGAGGCCACATCTTCGGCGCCAACAATGGTGCGGGGTCTTCGGGGGACGATGGCGGCTTCATTGGTAGCATAGGAGAAACCATTATTTACGGTGCAGGTATCATTACCGCGGCCGAACGTAATAAAGTGGATTCCTACCTGGCGGTTAAATATGGCGTTACGCTTAGCAACACCAACAACTACATTACATCTGCCGGAGACACAATATGGTATGCCGCTTCGAGCGCTTCGTTTTACAACAACGTGGCAGGTTTAGGTAGAGACGACATCTCGGATTTGCACCAGAAACAAAGCCGCAGCCAGCATGCCAATACCAACAACCAGGTTACTATCGGATTGGGACAAATTGCTGCCACCAACACTGCAAACCCTGGCACAATCGCCAACCGCCAATTCCTGATCTGGGGCGATAATGGCCAAACGCAGGCGATGACCAACAGTAGCAGCAGCTATTCCGCATTTCTGTACAATGGAAGCACGGACAACGGCCGCATGACGAAACGGGCGTGGAAAGTCCAGAATACCGCTATGGGGCAGGAAGTGCTGATCCGCTTCCCGCAGGCGTCGGTAGGTAGCACAACTTTCCCTAGCGAAGGATGCAGTCAATTTGTCTTGATTCTGGCCGATGACGCCGGGTTTACTACAAACCAGTACGTGGTGGCGCTGACACAAAACGGGACCGATTACGAGGTGAGACATACATTCCCGGCAGGGGTCAGTTATTTCGCTTTTGGTAAGGTAAACGGATGGGCCCCGGGCGTGGTACAACTTCCCGCCACGGTCACTGCTGCGCCAGACTTCTCGACTTGTGCTTCCAATAGTTGGTACTATGCGAAACAAACAGCGGGCACCGACAAATACCTTGCTGTCCAAGGTATGACACCTGCCCAGCTGAACAACCTCAACGTAATCATAGACCCGGCAGGTGCAGAGTTTAATGGTACAATCCATACCAGATTAATGCCTCGCGTCGCCACGGTGGTCGATGCGGGAACTGGCACGTACACAGGCGTAAAAGTGCGGGTGTATTACAGCCAGAGCGAATTGGATGCAACCATTGTTGGAGGAGCTAAAAGAAATGGCTGGTTCAAGTTTGAAGGCGATGCCAACGCTGCCCGTGCGGACATCAATGCAGACGGCCTCCTGAACCCGGCAAATGCAATAGAGCTCGTTCCAAGTCGCACTGGTGTAGAGGATGGTATTAAATACGTTGAGTTTGATAACATTACCTCATTTTCTTCATTCGTCTACATTTCAACAACGAATGAAACGGCGCTACCTGTCACACTCATACGATTCGACGCGGCGAAAAGAGGCAACTCTGTATTGTTAACGTGGGATACTTCTGAAGAATCGTCCAATAAAGGTTTTGAAATCCAACGCGGCGGCGTGAACATTGGCTGGCAGACCGTAGGTTTCGTGGGAGGTCAGACAGAAGATGGTAACAGCAACGCACTGCTGCAATACAGATTTTCGGATGAGACTCCACAAGCAGGCAAGAACTACTACCGCCTGAAACAACTGGATTGGGATGGCAGCTATCAATACAGCCGTATTGTCGTCGTAGATTTTCCGACGGCTACGACGAGTCTGGTGCTGTATCCAAACCCGGTTACGGATGGCAACATTAACCTAGATTTGCCGGAAAACGGTATGCTCGAAGTGAAGATTTTTAATCTCTCGGGCCAGCAGGTGAGAACTTTCAAACAAAGCGGTCGTGTTCTGAACGTGAAAGGACTTTCATCGGGCAAATACGTTCTCCGAACAGTTTCAAGGAATGGCCAAGTTTATGAAAAGACATTCATTATCCCATAAGGCAAATTGTTAGTATTTGCAACCCTGGTAGCAACTATCACCGTATAGTTGCCACCGGGGTTTTTTGTCATTAATGTGACGGACCTTTTATTGCCACCATAACTAACTCCTAGTGCAAGGAATTTATTTGGGAACTGTTATGCAGAAATTTGTAGATGAGGGCAATTCCGCTCGATGAAAGCGCACCTTCCAATTGTTTCCAATTCACTGCCGATTTGCCGGCCATTCTAATCTGATCTGCCAGCTCGTAACGAATTTTTATCCTTTCCTCTAAGCTGGCCTCGGTTAACCAGCAGGCCCACAAAAAAGCACCGTCACCGGTGCTTTTTTCGTTTGCGGGAGATGCATTGGATGAAATCTCTGTCATTTTGTGACTTCGAAACGCACTGTTTCGCAGGCTTCGGTGCCGTTCGTAAAATTGGCACAGATGGTCATTACCATGTCCGTTGTTTTATTCACCGGATACGCAAATGCCCTCTCGATGTCCAGCGGCTGCTTGCCCTTGCATTCACAATAACCGGTGGCAGCGTAAATATCGCTTCCCTTCTTATCCTGAACCATAATGCGCCAATTCGCCACACTTGAATCCGACGGCGTAATGGTGGCCCTGATCCGCACGCTGTCACTCCCTGCAACCGACTGCTTTTTCATCGGTGATTCGATCGAAATGTATGGCGAATCAAATTCCTTCTCCTTGCATGAAAATACCAGCATGAAGCACAATGCTGCGAAAGCGGCTAATTTTTGAGCAGTATTCATAGGACTATTGGTTTGGTTGGTACTACCTTCCAACCCAATAAAAACGTGCGCTGCCATGCCGTATCGGTCACGTAATGTGTAACCGGCAGGACTCAGCTATTCACCGATGGAAATAGGGAGTTATTTGAAATACCGGTTTAAAAAAGTGGGGAGTAAAAGGACAAAGGTAAATCCCTGCCGATTGATAAGCCTATTTGATCCGTTCGCTAACTGTTTCTTGGCATTACACCTGCAAGCCTGCATTTTCGTATCTCCTTTACACTATTTGCAAGATACTTATGCTCACACTTTACATCATCGCCTTGCCTGTACTGGCTGCCGTTATGCTGGTTGGCGGAGGGAACTGGTTTCAAATGCGCGAAAGCCGCAAATTGAAAAGGGTACTGAAAAACGGCCGGGAGTACGAGGCCATTATCCTCGAAGCCTGGCCCATTAACCCTTCCGTTTTTTATACCGAAAACATCCGTCTCAAGGTACAGATCCTGTCCGAAACGCCCGTCGTAGTCGAATTCGATTTCGATGCCTCCTTTCCCGAATCCCAAAGAGAGCTCGTCGTCGGCAAGGTCATCACCGTCGATATCGACCCGGCCGATCCGCGGAATGTGCTGATCGTCCGCAAGTCTTCACGTCCATCGGCACTATCGCCTTCGAAAGGAAACTCGCTGCTCGCTATTTAAAGGATGACCATAATGTCCGGGTTCGGACGGTCCTTCTTTTCGAGGTATTCCCAGGATACAATGTCCTCTTCCGGGTAAATATTGCCCGTATCTTCCGGCCCCTCGTCGCCGATGGCTTCGATAAATGCTTTTGAAGCCTTTTTGTAAGTCCCCTCCCGGGGCACACCGTTCATATCCGTAAACAAAACCAGCGACTGGTCTTCGGGGAGTTTTCTATCTTTCATTGCTGTACCGGTTAAAGTCTTGCGCCCCGCGTCGGGCCCCATTCATTCTAAATGTCAAAATTTCGTACCTGCTACTTGTCCGAAGTGAATTTCTTCGCGAACCGGACGAAATTGCCCCAATCGTAAACCGTCATATTATGCTCGCCCTCGCGGTTATGATAGCCGAAATGCGCGCCTATGCTCGGCATATTAATACCCGGCTGCGCCGAAGGCAATTCGGGCCTGACACCATATAATGCATACACGGGTTCGGCCGCCTTCATCGCCAGGAATGTTCCCTTGGGATCAGCCCAGAGGTCTTTCGAGGCATTGGTTGCGTATACGGGCCGGGGTGCGATGAGCGCGATGAGCATGTGCTGATCCACCGGCAGCGCATTTTCCTTGTCGTTGTATTTTTTATAAGTATTGTTAAACCAATGCGGAAACGTGGCGTTAATGCGGCTGATCCGCTCGCCAAACTGCCTGCGGGACAATGCTGCCCCCGTGTTGCCCGAGCAATTGGTAATGCATGCCGCGAAACGCTGGTCCTCGGCCGCCGCCCACAGCGATGTTTTACCTCCTCTCGAATGCCCCACCACGATCACCTTTTTCGAGTCGATATCCCTGTCCGTTTCAAAATAATCCATCACCCGGCTCGCGCCCCACGCCCAGGCGCCGATCGCTTTCATGCCGTTGTCCATTTTCAATTGTTCGGGATAAAGTTTTTGCAAAACGCCGCTCGCATAAGTGTCCTTGTTGTCCGGCGCTAGGTCGCTCACCTGGAATGCGGCAATGGCGAAACCGCTGTCGATCACCATTTCGGCGGGCCAGAATTCGCTCTTTTTCACGCGCGTCGGATCGGTATTTTCCTTTCCGCGGTTGTTGATCAGCAAAAACACCGGCACCGGCTTGCGTGCCTGGGTAGGAACAAAAAGTACCACATTGATCTGCACCGATTGCCTGTTACGGAAAACCGTCACCGCCACCTGCTTCAACGTCGCCTTACCATTCATTTCAGGCACGTCGTCCTGCGTGAGCGAGTAGCGGATGCTATCGTAATCCGTCGGCATGCGGCCATAGATATTATTTTCAAAAAGTTTTAAAACTTCCGGCCGGCGCAGTTTCTCCCATTTATCTTCATTGCGGATCACTTTTCCTCCGGCGGTTTTCAGCACGTCGGGCAGCACGTAACGCGGCACTTTGGATTCATCGTAATTCTGCGCAAAAGCCACGGACTGCGACAGCAGCAACATCAGGGAATAGACAAGTATTTTTTTCATGAGGCGGTTAGTCAGGTCACTCATTGTAAATGTAAAACGATTTTTTTTCCCCTATACCCAACCTTCCGGCCATTCCTTGCAGTTTATTTTATTGACAGGGAGGCCTCCTGATTACATCTTTCAAAATCTTAAACAAATGATGGTCATGAGAAAAGAAAAATGGCTGGTATGGGGCATTGTGCTGATACTGATCCAAATGGTTGCCTGCGAGCGGAGTAAAATGGAAGAAAATGCGCCAGCACCGGTTTCGGCGCGGACGGGGGTGGACTCGCTGGGGGCGGACAGCACGCATACCGACAGCACCGGTACTGACAGCACCGCCGTGCCCGATTCCCTGACAAGACGTATTTACACGGAAAAAACGACCGGTATCGAGCAAAAATTCCCCGCAGTTTTTACATTGATCAACGGCAAAAGCCCATTCGTAAAATGGCGGGTATTACCGCAGGAAGTAACTCACAACAAGGGCATCAAAACCACTATCTATTTCCAAAAAGCCGGCAAATACCGCGTTTTGGCGATCGACAGCCTGAGTAATGACACGACATTCATCGACGTACAGGTGAGCGACCAGGTGTATCAGCTGCCCGCATCCGAGAAACCGCTCGCGGCCAACGACGTTTTGAATGTGGCGCCCGTAGCATTCGGGGATACGGTCGAAAACATGATCGGCCTCAAATTTGCCACCGTCCAAAGCTATCCGTGTTCGCAAAACTATCTTTCGGCCGTGTGGAGCAAAATCGGGAATTCGTATCAGATCAAAATCGGCAAAACGCTGACGGGGGCTCGATGTTACTCGCCTGAAAAATCGCCTGGTACCGGCTTTCAGTCGATTTACAACATTCCGGCTGATTTCAGCGGCACGGTGGAAATCCATTTCAACGACCAGGTCTATACAGGCACGATGACACGAAAAGGAAAATCCGGCTACACATTCGAATGGCCTTATCAAACCGGCGTGGTGTTTACCAAAAAAGAGTTGTAAGCGTTTAGTGTAAAATCCGTGTGGCCGGGGCTGGCCGGCCACACTTCTTATGCGTACTATTTGAATCCATTAACGGATATATTGGCGGGTTGCAGGCGTCAGGAACGCCAGAGTCAGGAAAAATTGTACCGGCAATTTTACCCTGTCCTGTTCGCGCTTTGCAAAAATTTCTTCGACGACAAGCACGATATCGTCACGGCGGTCAACAACGGGATGCTCAAAGTGTTCGCCAACATCGGGCAGTACGACGCGTCCAAGGGCGAGTTCTTCAACTGGATGTACACCACCGTCCGCAACGCGGCGCTCACCATGCTCCGCGACCGCAAGACGCAGGCATTCGATTACGTGGGAATCGAGGACAAAATGGGCTTCGTTTCACAGGAAAACCCCTTCGAACAGCTTTCAGGGACCGACATTCACGTGTACCTCATGCAGCTGCCCATTGCCACACGCCGCATTTGCAGCTTGTATTATATGGACGGGTTCTCGGTAAAGGAAATCGCGGACGCGCTGACGATCAGCGAAGGCACCGTGAAATGGCATTTGAGTGAAAGCCGCAACCGGCTGAGAATCATTTTTGAAAAATCCCTCTGATGAACAGGAAAGGCAAACATATCAACAAATATCTCCAAGCCCCGCTGCCCGACCCGGAAGTGCCGGCGGACGACGCCTGGGCGGAGATGAACGATATGCTGGGCGCGGCAGCAGGCCAGGCGGTACCTGATCCGGGCCAACCAGCACCCAATCCCGGCCAATTGACACAGGCGCTGAAAATAATTGCCCAATTCAAAGGTTTCCTGATCGCCGCTTCCGCTGTTGTTACGTCGGTGATGATTGCATTGATCCTCGTCCGGCAGGAAGCGCCGGTTGGGAAGGCTGTCCAAAAGCAATCGGCTCTGGCGACTGCGAAAGATTCTGTCGGGGAAAGTTTTGTGGAGGAAAATTTGATGAATGGGGATTCAGCCAATGCGCATTCGCTTGCGGGGGATTCCAAGGTACAGGATATTTCTGATGCAGGTAATTCCTCAAATGAAAACACAAACCCACATACCCCTGACCATCAATCAGCTAAAAACAATGCTAACCATCAACAGGCAGCCGACAGCCGCTTGACTAATACCGGCCGGGCTGAAAATCATCGCACGAACCCGCGTAGCGCCAGTGCGCTCGCCCGCGCTACGCCTGCACGAGACACCTATGTACCTGCACGCAGGCGCGCAACGAATGTCCAGCCGACGCCGGCAAATTCCGGCAGCATTGAAAACTCGCGCAGTACCGTCAACGAGCGCATTACCGACCATGATAACAGTCAAAACCCTCCGGTAGTCCCTCGTAACCCGGGCAGCGAAAACACGCCCGGCAGCCGAAACAACCTTGGTAACGGGCGTAATGCGGAGGGCAAGATCAATCCGGGCGGCCGAGCCAATTCACCCGATCAAAACCCCGTCGATCCCAGCACGCTGCCAGCGGCACGAAATGCATCATTTAGCCAGGAAAACACGCCGGCAACGGCAGCAAAATCCATATCCCTCAGCAGCCTGAGCCCGCTTCCGGGACATTTCAGCAGTGCGGTCAAAGATTTTGGTCCATACATTCAGAAACCTGCCATACCCGTGGCGAAGCCGCTGCCGAAAGCGCGCCGGCCCGTATTGAGCAGCCTGCATTTCGGGCCGGAATGGAACCTCACGCGGGGATTTGCCTCTACGGACTACCTCTTTGCCGGCGCCGACAGCGTGAAGCATCCGTGGCGGATAGCGATACCCGGCCTGTTTGTGTCCCAAAGCTGGAACCGGCATTCGGTAACATTGATTCTCAATCCGCTGCATTCGTATTTCGGCAAAAAAGAGCAGGTCGCGCAGCGCGTGGATACGGTACGTGTTACGGATTCGCTTTTTCACACGATTACCCACAATACCAATTTTATCAAATCATTCGGATTGAATTTCTCTCTGCAATACCAGTACCAGGCCCTGCGCTGGGTGTCGCTCGTCGGCGGCGTTTCCTACGCCCGGTACTCGTCCGCATTGCTTCGCCGAGAGACCTCCTATTCCACCGGGACCGTCGTCGACGAGTCGCATCTGGAGGTGAAAGGGCAGGAGTCGCTGAAAACTTACATTCGTCCTCAGCAATGGAACCTCCGTGCGGGTGTGCTGTTACATTTGCCGCAGCTGCTGGATAACCGGGTTCAGGTGGGGTGGACGGTGATTGTTCCCGTATCGAGCCTGTCGAATAGCGGGTTCAGGAGTGTCAGGTCGCCTAATATGCAGCTTTCGTTAAGGTTTTTAGTAAAATAATTGCGCGAACGTCTGCGTTCACGCCGTCAGTACTGCCCGGTACCCGGGTGGAATGTGCGCCAGCTATGCCAGAATTCCTGGTAGGCATTGATGCGTTTCAGGTCACTGCCCGCGCCGGTAAGGCGTTTGCCGAGCAGGTCATAGGCACCGTTGGGTGTGAAAATGGTGTCGTTTTTAATGGTAAACGGCTGGTCGGCACCTTTGTCGAATGCGAAGAAGCTGTTGTTGTCGGCGCTGATGGCCAATGCAACGGGTGTAGCACCGACCTGCGCGTTGATGATGCGCTCTTTTTTGAGCCGGTTCCAGTCGAATGCCTTCGCGGCGCTGCCGGACTGAATACCCACTACCCACGATTTATCCTTCCACGACAAGGTATCCGTGCGGGTAAGCGCCGACTTGCCCCTGCCCGATTCGTAACGGCTCATGGAATCGTATTTGGCCTGGTATACCGGGTCGGGCTGCATGATTTTGCTGTTAGGGTGCAATTTCAGCCATTGGCTCAATGACGTTTGCGTACTGGCGAGCTCGGGGAGCATTTTGCCTTTCAACGGACCGGCAATCGCCTCGCCATTGGCCTGCCGCCACCAGCTTCCCGTTTCGCCGTCTTCGAACATTGCATTGAAATGGTCCATTCCCACAAGCCTGAACACCTCCGGCTTGCCATCCACCACCGGCTCAAAAACCCGGCCGGTGCGGCAAACGGTGCAGTAGGTAACCATAATGGGTTTGCCGCCGAGTACATCGCGGACCTGGTGATGGTAACCAATGTACTGAATCGGGTACGCTTTGGCCTCGCCGTTCGCCTCCACGCCGATCACAAGGCGGTCCATATCCACCTTATTGGCAGCCGCATTATGATGGACCACCTGAGAGGGCTGGTAAAACATCGTATCTGCCGCCATTTCGTAGTTGGTAGCATAGGTAATCCCGGCGGCCAAAAGCAGAAAAATAGCCGGCAGCCATTTCATTTTACCCGAAAACACGGAAAATGCCCCGCCGACGACCATTACCCAGAACAACATCCGCAGCGGCCAGCGCCAGGTATGCAGGAAATAGGCGGCATCGATGCTGTTCATCCGCTGGCTGCCGGGCATAGGCATAATAAAGTATACTTTCGCGATTTCGTAAAGGATAATGCCGATGATTCCGAGATAGAAGAGCTTCTTCATAAGTAGGTTTGAAAGAAATCAGGAGAGGGAGGCGAAGCGTATTTCAAGTTAAAAAAAGAAATGGGTTCACCAAGCGGCGAACCCGTTTGCCTAATATATTAACCTATGATAATACGCAAAACCAATTCATTTGCTTCTGAACGTGACGATCAATGCAATTGCGAACGGCAGTGAGAATACCAGCAAGGCATTCCCGAACCCGCCCAGCACCGTCACCAGGGAGCCAATGAAAAACACCGCCGTGGCCGTAAAGAACCGCCCGACGTTGAAACAAAAACCGGTAGCCGTGCCGCGCACCGCCACCGGGAACAGCTCGGGAATGTAGCTGGACAATGCGCCCTGGCTGATCCCGAAACAAAATGCCAGCACCGCCGTCTCGAAATAAATGATGTTCGAAAAGGTACGGTTGGTGACGAACAGGATACCGCACATCACGACGCAGGTCGCGAAGGTGCCCATTAATGTGCTGCGTTTCCCGAAACGGTTCATGAGAATACCCGAGAAAACGCCGCCCGTAATGCCGCCCATACCCAGCAGGATCATGAGCAGGCCGCGCTCTTTCTGGCCGTCCTGCCCGCTCGCGAGCAACGTCTGTGCCCACGTAGGCAGCCACGAGAATATTCCCCAAAGGCCGATCAGCACAGCGCCGAAAATCAGCGAGCCTTTGAGCACATTAGGTCGGTTATGGGCGTCAAAAATGCTTTCCTGGCTTCCGCGAGCTTGTTTTACACCCTTCCATCGATCCGATTCCGGCAACAGCAGGAAAATCAGCAGCGCCGCCACGACCGGGATAAGCCCGATACCGAATGCGGTACGCCAGTTGGAAAACAGCAGGTTGAGGCTGCCGGTGGTCACAATCCCGATCGGGAAGCAGACGGCCAGCACGCCCAGGATTACCGCCCGGCCGCGGTCGTGCCAGATTTCGGAAATGTACACCGTCGTGATCAGCAGCACGCCGCCTACGCCCATACCGGCCGTGAAGCGGATGGCGAGCAAAGAGTACCAGTCGGGCACGATGGTGACGAGGCAGGTAGAAAGACCGTACAATGCCGTCACGAGCGTGAGCGATATTTTGCGGCCGATACGGTCGCTGATCACGCCGAACAGCAGGCCGCCGCACATCCAGCCGTAGAGGTAGATCGCATTCACATAAGCCCCTATTTCACCCAGTTCCGCCTCGCTTACCGCCGCGCCTTTCAGCTCCGGAATGGCCACGGGCAGGTACACCGACATCAATGTCGATACCGTGCCGCTCAGCGTGTACGCCACGACGCACAGCGCGAACGCCAGCCATTTCCGGCTTACGCTAATACTTTCCACGCGATGTATTTCCAATGTCTCCATAGCGGTCTAGCGGAAAATTTCGTCAAAATTCAGACTCACATAATACAGTCCCCCAACAGCGGGCGAGCCGTAGGCCTGCACGATATACTTGTTGGTGATGTTGGAACCTCCCAGTTTCACCACCGTTTTCAGGCTCGGGATGCGGTAGCTCACCTGTGCGTCGAGCAGATTGTAGGCATTCACACGGCCGGGGCGCATTTCGGTGAATGTGCCGTACCAGTCGAATGCTTCCTGCCAATGCCACGCCACGTTGAAACCGAGGCGGTCGGTCAGTTTTCCATTACCGAACATCACATTCGTTTTCCATTTCGGGGTGTTAAATGCGGGGATGTTGTTCGGATCGGCTTCGCCCATGTTGAAATCGATCCAGGTCGCATTGGCAGACAGTTTATAGCTTTTAGGCAAAGCGTAAGTCAAACCGGCGCTTACACCCTGGATCGACACTTTGTCTTTGGCATTGGTATACAACTGATACAACTGACGGCCGGAGCCGAGCAATTCCATTGCCGCCGCCTGGTTCACCGAGCCATCGGCGGCCAGGATGCCGGACGGTGCCGCAGCTACCACGGTGTTGATGATAAAATCGGTGTATTGGCTGTAATAGTAATTGACATCCAGCAATAATTTCTTGGCGATCAATCCCTTATAACCCACTTCGTAGCTTTTTACCTTTTCCGATTTGATATAAGGCACATTCGATTTCACGAGTTTATCCTTGTTGTTCGCCACCGCCTGCGGAAAAGGAATTCCTTTGGCCATATCCGCACCAAATGCCGAGGCAAATGCCGAAAACGAAGCGATCGTCACCGAATTGGAATAGGCATTCAGCTCCGTGGAATTCACCGGCGCACCACCGAGAATGATGATCGGCCCTACATTCAGCTTGATATACTGGTCGCCGATCGTCGGGTTACGGAAGCCCGTTTGGTAAGAAGCGCGGAAATGGTGATTTTCATTGGGTGAGAAAACGGCCGACGCACGGGGCGTAAAGCGGCCGTCGAAGTTCTCGTTTTTGTCGTAACGACCCGATACCGTCAGTTTCAAATGATCTTTGAATACCGATTTCGAAGCTTGCGCGAACACGCCGTATTCTTCGTTGGCGAGGTTCTTGTCCTTATCGTCAAATAGCGTACCGCCAGTATTCAGGAAGTATTTGCGGTAATTGCCGCCCACCTGGAAATTGACCACTTTCAATGCGGAGCTGAAATCGTACATGCCTTCGATGTGGTTCAGGCTGCATTGGCTCAGAATACCCGCACCCGCCAGTCCCCGCGTTTTGATCAGCTGGTCGCGGGCGGAGTCAAACGCCTGCGAGCCGGGAAGAATGCGCCCCTGGTCGGCGAATGAGCGCGCCGCCGTGTGGCTCTGCTGCGTCACGCCTGAGATCGCGCCGGTGTAGGCGGCTGTATAGCGCGCAAACCAAACCGAATCGGCCTTGTTCGGCGCTACCGTGTTGCCTGCCAGGTCTTTCACCCAGGTCCGGTTGATCTGCTGGCCCAATGCACGGGTATTATAGGAATTGGTCGAATACTCGTGATTGGTATAAGCGCGCACGTAAAAATTGCTGCCGCGCAATTCGAGCCGGTGCTGTACGAATTTGAAATCGTTGATCACAAACCTGTTGGAGCCGGTGTATTGCGCCGTACCCTGATTGTAATTACCCTGATAAATGGCTTCCAGCTTGTCGGTAATGCGATAATGCAGGGCTGCATTGAGTTTCAGGCTGTACACGCCGTACGTCGCCAGGTCTTTTTCCTCATAGCCCGTGCGCGACACGCGGCCGATGTTCGGCAATGTCTGCGCCACCTCGTCGCCATAGATATTCAAGGCATTGCGGCCGGGATTGTTGGGGCCGCGGTTTTCGGGGTTCGTATTAGGGTCAATGTCCGTGTAGTCGTTGGCATACCAGTCGGTGCCTTTCAGGTAGGAAGCATTGACCTTGAATGCAAACTTGTTATTGAATGCCTTCGCATAACGAACGGCGAGGTCGTACATCGGCTTGGCTCCCAGGCCGGTGCCGTCGCCGATGTGGTTCACGCCAAACTTCGTCTGTGCGCTAAGTCCCTGGTATTCAAATGGATTTTTGGTGCGTGTATTGAGCATTCCGTTGAATGCGATCGGCCCGTACAGGGCAGAAGCAGCGCCGGGGATCAATTCCGCGCTTTCCACGTCGATATCGTGCGGCCCGAAGAGGTTACCCATCGCGAAGCCAAGCCCCGAAGGCTGATTATCCACGCCGTCGACCAGTTGCAGAAAGCGGCTGTTGCCCGTCGTGTTGAACCCGCGGGTATTGATCTGCTTGTAAGTGAGGCTGCTCGTCACCATATCGAGCGATTTCAGATTGACCAAACCATCATAAAAATTCGCCGAAGGTGTCTGCTGGATCGCGCGCGAATCCATTTTTTCGATGCTCACCGGCGAGCGTAAAATGTTCTCTTCCACGCGGGAAGCCGTTACCACCACCTGGTTCAGTTCCTCGATGGCCGGTGCCAGGTTAATGCGCAGCGCTTCCGCCGACGCCACTTCTTTTTC
This sequence comes from Dyadobacter beijingensis DSM 21582, assembly GCF_000382205.1. Classification (GTDB taxonomy): domain Bacteria; phylum Bacteroidota; class Bacteroidia; order Cytophagales; family Spirosomataceae; genus Dyadobacter; species Dyadobacter beijingensis. Next base: position 324,794 of record NZ_KB907786.1, on the reverse strand, counting down.
CTGCCGCGCATAGCCTACAAAAGAGATGACCAGCGTCGCAGGGGTATTGGTTTTTAATTCAAAAAAACCTTCCGTATTCGTGATCGTGCCGGTGTTCTTGCCCTTTACAGAAACCGAGACGCCCGGAACGGGTTTTTGGGAGTCGTTGTCAAAAATGTGGCCGGAAATTATCGTACTCTGCGCGACTGCTGCCAGCGAGAAGCACAGGTTGATCATCAGGAGGAGGATGGGTATAAGTTTCTTCATAGGTTCGATTTAATGAGCGGTCAGGCTGGCTGGTTTTGTTTTTTCAAATGGTCGTAACCATTCGGAAGGCGGTTATAACCGTTGTCCACTAAACGTTGGCCAAGGCCTCTGTAAAATTGCGAATCGGCCGGTGCGACGGTCGCCATCCCGTCGACATAGCGGTTATAGAGGCAGAAAAGTCCGGCGATGAGCACGGTATCGTGGATTTCCACATCCGTAGCACCCTGCTGCTTCGCGAATGCAACGGCTTCGGGCGTCACGGCTTTACCGCTCACCTGCACCAGTTTCGCGATTTTGAGCAATGCTTTCATCTTGTCGCTCACCGGTGTGGCGTCGATATCCTGTTTCATGATCCGGCAGGTTTCGGTATCGCCCAGCAGCAAATCGGCGGCGGCGGTATGCGCGGCCGTACAAAAGCGGCATTCGTTGTGATGCGACACGACGGTCGCGATCAGCTCGCGCTCACCCGGCGACAGCGAGTTTTCGCCCCGCAGAATGAACTGGGTAAGCTGACGTATAGGCTCGGCAGTTACGCGGCTGTATTCCAGTAAGCCGGTAATGCCGGGCAAATGCTCCGGTAGTGGGATATGTGGCATGGTGCTTGGTAGTGATTTTGCTAAACTTCCGCGGTATCGGCCTTCACCGGAAACCGTACATAACCTGTAAATGCCATGCGCTGGCCCATTTCGCGGTATGCTTCGTTTTCCTGCGGCGCCCAGGTACCCAGCCCGTCTACATAGCGGTTGAACATGCTGAAGGCCGCGGCGATCAGTACCGTGTCGTGGATATCGCGGTCGCCGGCGCCTTCGGCCCGTGCGGCGGCAACGTCCTCATCGGTCACCGCTTTGCCGCTTTTCTGCACTTTGCCGGCAATATGCAGCAATGCGCGCAACTTCGGCGACACTTCGATTTGCTGAAAGCCATTCTTAATGTCGTCGATCAGGCTCAGGTCATAGCCCAGGTGTGCCATCGCGGCCGAACCGTGGGAGGTGTGGCAGAAATGCGTGTCGTTGAGCAGCGACACATAGGAAGCGATCAGCTCGCGCTCGCCGCTGGTAAGGGGCGATTCGCCACGAAGCAGGGTTTCCGCCAGCAATTGCAGCGGTGCGGCCGTTTCCGGCCGGAAGTTGAAGAGGCCGACAATGCCGGGAAGCGATTCGTCAGGCAGGGCAATATGCGCCATCTAAGGGAAGATTTCTGGTTAGTAAATCGGTCTTTCCTCCTGCATACGGGCATTCGCAGTCGTCATTGCATGCCTATTCGCATAACGCGGATACGCAAGGCGCATACGTAGGAACGTCCGGAAAAATCAGGAAGAATGGAAAGGATTAACTAGGCCAGGTCTGGCGGCGGGGATGGTATCGAAGAATATCTTTCTGGCAGGATAGATCTGACGGGAAACGGCACGGTCGCGAGGGAAGGCTCCCATTCCAGCACATAAAAGACATGCTGGCGCCCGGCGGTCATGTATTCTTTGAGAAAATGTTTTAAAATACTTGAATGCGTATCATTTTGCGGGTTGGTCGATTGCCCCGTCACCTGGTCGTTGATCTTCGATACCAGGTCTGAAAAGCGGTCACGGGCATTCTGATCGAATTCGCAATGCACGTACAGGGTGTCATTGATGAGCTGCTGGCTTTTCATTTGGTAAAACTGCCCTTCATGCTCAATCTGCCCCTGCACCGGCTCCGGCGCATCCCAGTTGTTCTGATAAGGGACCGCCACAGGCACTTTGATCACGATATCGGCAGAGCCGGCAGACTGCTCCACAAGGTCCTTCCCGGCAGCACTGATGCTACGACGCTCCTCCGACAAGTAGACTATCGAATAGCCTACCATATTGTAAAGCAGCAGCCCCAGCAGCAATATGGAAATGATCCTGCGCAATGTTGAAATATTGAAATTTTAAGCAGTTTACACAAATGTATGGAAATGAAGCTGAAATGCGAGAAATGGTCGGACAAATTTTTTGCTCCCGACTCCGATAGATCAACAACCTGATCCACTTGCTCATTAACATCTAACGTATACTAATTATGGTTACCCACCCAACCGCTCGTCCCGGGTTTCCCGCCGCAGAATAATTCCGCTCCAACCACTTGGACATTGAGGGGTTTTTGTATGGAAATACATTGAAAACGGGATTGTAAATAGCAGATGCTTTTGTGCCACACTATTTTACAACGATGCAATGAAAAACAGCTATCCGCGCCTGTTAATCCGTTTTCTGGCCATCATTTTCGCGCTGACAATCAGCCATACAACCGATGCACAGGTTAAAAGCGCGGCCAAACCCAAATCGCGAGCGGATAGCACCGCCCAAGTCCGTCCGTGGGATGTGAGTATGGATTTGTATGGTCTGTCAACAATCAACCTGGGATCATGTTGAAAATCGGAGTGAAGGCTACTCCCGCAAAGTTGGCGCGGGATTCAATCCATTCAAATCACTTCGCGTAGTGTATCACTTTTAACATTTTAACTTATGAAAAAAATTGTATGTACATCGCTCGTCATTTTATTGCTGGCATTTCAATTTGCCAAAGCCCAGGTAACCATTGGCTGCACATCTGGCTGCAACGCAGCGTTACCTAATGGCACGGAGCACGAATACGTCGCAACCGATGCGAGCTTTTCGGGTTGCAGCCCCAGTAAAGTAGGAGCATGTCGATTCAAATGGGTATAAATGCAGATAAAATTGCCCAGAGGCATCTATTTCCTGCACATCGTTCACGGAAGGATCGTCAACAAAAGCCAAGAGAAAATCCGGGTGCTTCTGGAATGACATTGCAAAGCAAAAAAGTTAGTCACCGCATGATCACTATTGGGCACCAAATTGTATTTTTAACAAATTGATAAACTTAAAACCAGACGCTAATATTTTGAAAAAGAACCTCTTTGTCCGTTTGCCGCTCTTTGGAATGACGCTGCTGCTATCTTGTTCGGGTGATGTAGAACCGACTGTTGCTTCTCAGTATTTACGTCCCGATGGTACCCGCGAAGAACAACGACGCCAGGCATTGCGTGAGCTATACCAGTTTTATTCCACTTCCGACAAGTCCAAAGTGTATTATGAAGTACTGGCGAAGAGAAATGGCAGGTTTATTCTCAATTATTACCCCACCGGCGAGTTGCTAACCTACTGCACAGATCCCGGCAGCGGATGGTCGGGACAGGTTACGAATGTGAGTACAGCACAACTTCAGCGACTCGCCAGCTTGAAGCTCTTATTGGACAGCCTGAAAGGTTTCGTCCAAAAAGACAGTGTGTTAAAACATTCCCAGCCATTTATACAGGTGAGGACAAACGGAAGTCCAAGCCTGTAAAGTGTTAATGACATCCGTTCACCAGAAAATATCAGGACGGCGCTCGTTGATTGGCTACCTTTGCCCATCAAACATCCAAACACCCAACCAACACCATGCCTTTCGTCAATTTCAAGACCAATAAAGTAGTCAAAATCTGGGATGGTATTTATGGGACGCTGGGGCATTCGGAACAGCAGACTTTCGGGCATTTTACTATCGATGCCGGAACGGTGCTGCCGGAACACAGCCATTTCCATGAACAATGGTGCCATATACTCGAAGGCGAGCTAGAATTTACCGTCGATGGCGAGACTATGCTGCTTACGCCCGGGATGACCGCTCATATTCCCCCGCACGTACCGCACTCGGCCGTTGCGCATACGCAATGCAAGGTGATCGATTGCTTTACGCCTGCCCGCCAGGATTTTATCGAGCTCGAAAAGCAGTCTTAGGTCTGCATTCTACTACCCGGGGGCGCCCTGTTATTAGAGCCGCACGCCGGTAGTACCGCCTTTTTCCATGGAAATATCGATCGGCATGTTGGTTTTCCAGGCGCCGCGGGTGAAGTCGGGAACGTCGATCGAATTGGAACGGTGCGATACCGACCATTCGCTGAGCGGGCCGACGGAACTCCATAAAGCGGCATCATACACATCCTGATCCAGCGGGAGGCCGTTGCGCAGGCAGTCGATCGTGCGCCAGTCCATGAGGAAATCCATGCCGCCGTGGCCACCGACCTGCTTGGCCGCCTCCCCTATTTTCTTCACAATGGGCGGTGTGTGCTGCCTTTCAAGTGTTTGATATTCCTCCGGCGATAGCCATTCATGCCCTTTGGCAATGCGGGCCGGCTCCGGGTATTTCAATGCGGCGCCTTTCGTGCCGCTTACCAGCTGAATGCGTGAGTAAGGCCGCGGCGACGCCACGTCGAACTGCACCATAATAGTCTTGCCCTTTTTGGTGCGGATCGTCGAGGTGTTCATCATGCCATTGAACGGCTTACCGACGAACGGTTTGAAATCCGCGTCGCTGGACGCCAGGCGCCGGGCGGTGCCGGCCATCACAAAATCGTTGTTAGACATCGATACGAGGTAATCCATCGCGTCGCCGCGGTTGATGTTCATCACCTGGCATATCGGGCCCAGGCCGTGTGTGGGGTAAAGGTTACCGGTCCGCTGCGAGAGCTCTTTCAGCTCCCAGAATTGATAAAAACGCTCTTTATCAAACACATATTCCTGCAAATTGTGGATGTAAGCGCCTTCCGCGTGGGTAATCTCGCCGAAAAAACCCTGCCGGGCCAGGTTCAGGGTAAGCAGCTCAGCGAAATCATAGCAGCAGTTTTCGGTCATCATACAATGCCTGCGCGTTTTTTCCGACGTTTCCACGAGCTCCCAGCATTCGTCGATCGTCTTCGCGGCGGGTACTTCCACGCAAACGTGCTTGCCGTGGTTCATCGCAAAAACCGCCATCGGCGTATGCAATGCCCAGGGCGTCACGATGTAAATCAGGTCGAGGTCTGTCCTTTCGCACAGCTTTTTCCAGGCATTCGGGTCGGTGTGGTAACCTTGCGGTTTATGCCCGTTGCGGGCCGTCAATTGAATCGCCTCGTTGACTTTGCTTTCCCGCAAATCGCAAACGGCCTTGATTTCCACGCCGGCGATCTTGTTCATCCGCTCCACCGCCGCCATTCCCCTGTTACCCACGCCGATAAAGCCAATGCGAACCGTTTCCAGCTTCGGCGCCGCATAATTGCACATATTGAACTGCTGCGCTCCGGCGCGGTGCCCGGCATGTTGTCCCACCCGGTCCGACAATACTTCAGACGAAAAATCAGCTGTACCAGAGCCATTTATGCCCATACCGGCCATCCCGAGGCTTGTCACCCCAAACCCTGCTTTTTTGATAAAATCTCTGCGGTCGTGATGCATTGAAAGCGTGGTTAGGAATGGGAAATCGATTCGGTCAAAAACTGGGGCGTGTAGCCGTTGTCCTTCGCCCATTGCACGGCAGTGCGGATTTTATCTCGAAAATCCGGCTGATAATTGAAATAGAACGGATAGAAATATTGCTCATGCACCAGCAGATCGAGGTAGGGAGGTTTGTGGCCGTTCTGCCCGTGTGCGTCGAGGTGCGGGCGGATGTCTTCCAGCTTTTTTGTGTCGATCACGATGCTGGCCCGCACGAACGTGATGTCCTCGGCCGTGTCGTGCCATACGAAGCGCTTTTTGAGGTGCCTGCGCTGGTCGGCAGTGAGGTAATAGGAAGCAGACGGCAGGTGATCATCCACGTTGAAATACCCCACCTGCCCCACGTAACCCGCGTCGCGCATCGCACGCGAGCCTTCAACGGTGGCCTCGCCCCAGTGAATGGTCGTCACCGAATGCATTACTTCTGCTCCCGCAAACCGCCGGATTTCACCCATAATGAGGTCGCAATCACGCTTTACCTCGTCATATCCCGCATTCACATAAGGCATATCCGGGAATTCCTGGTAGGCGTGAAAGCTCAGCCGCAGCCAGTCGGCATTGGCCTTCCATTCGGCTTTGTATTGGTCCGTAAAATCGGAGAGGTTGAAACCGTCGGTCTGGTAAAAGAGGTTCAGGTGGATTTTGGTACCGAACCCGACGTTGATTTCTTTCAAAAAACCCAAATAAGGATTCTCGAAAAGCGACGCATAACGGTTCTGCTGAATGTCGCGCAGGAACCAGATATTATCGTCGATCGACAGCCGGTAGTGCCCGGCGAAATCTTGGAGCAAAAACACCCTGACCTCCGCAGATTCCCCTGTTTTGAGGTTTTCGGCACGTAATGTATTGGCATACGCATCCAAAATCACCTCTGCTTCGAAATGGTCGCCCCGCCAGGTGGCCGGTGCTCCGTTCACCGCGATTTCAGCGTCGGTTGACGCCGCGATCTGCACGGCAATTTGCAATTTACCGTCCATCAAATGGCCGTCAAAGGCATGAAAAACGTCTCCTTCGAGGGGAGAAAGGAAGTTGATATTCATCGTAATGCGTTTTTGACCGGCGACGGCCGACCGCTGACCGCCGATGATTTTTACAATGGTTTTGTCGGGACCTGCGTAGCTCCGGAGGGGCATTCTGTTTCTAGCAACCAGCCGGATTACCACCCTCACCCCCGCGGGGTGTCCTGTGACGTGCCGCAGGAAGCCCCTCCTGGGCAACCCCGCCCTAATACGTGGCCCTGCCCCCTGAAAGATCGAAACAGAACCCTGTCGTAAAACTGTTGTCCGGCGAGACGATGAATGCTGCCATGTTGGCGGCTTCTTCGAGGGTGCCGCAGCGTTTCATGGGGATTTTGTCGGTCATGTATTTCACCTGTGCGTCGGGCATGGCATCCACGAGGGGCGTTTGGATCACGGCCGGGGCCAGCGCATTCACCGTAATGCCCGTTTCGGCATATTCCTTGCCCTGCACTTTGGCCATCCCGATCACCGCCGCTTTCGAAGCCGAGTAGGCGAGCATACCGGCATTTCCTTCCTTACCGGCAATGGAGGCGATATGCAATATGCGGCCGTAATTGTTTTTGAGCATATGGGGCAGCACGGCTTTGGCCGTAAAGAAGCTGCTCATAAAATTGACATTGAATACCTTCTGTAAATTGGCGGTATCTACCTCGTGACTTTTGATGTTCGTCGCGCCGGTGATGCCCGCGCAGTTGATCAGGATATCGATCTTCCCGAAGCGTTCCACGACGCGGCCCACTGCCTGAGCAACCAGCGCTTCGTCGGTAACATCCACGCCGATCAGCTCTTCGCGATCGGCATTTCCTACAAATTCTTCGTTCAACGCTTTCTCGTTTAAATCCAGCAGGCCTATCCGAGCTCCTTCATTCAGCATTTTATGGGCAATTACGAGGCCTAGCCCGGAAGCGGCGCCGGTGATCACGGCGACCTGATTCTCGAAAGTGTTCATCTTACCAGCTTTTTTGTTAGTGGGTTTATTGCTGGTTCTAAATGTACTTTTTTTACCGTTCTGTATCACGCTTTTGACAAGGTTGTTTCGAGTGACTTGATTTCCCACGTTTCGTCATTTACTATATCCAAAATCCTCTGGTTCAATTCTTTAATATAAGAAATAGAAGAAGGGTCCGGGATATACGCAGCCTTGCGCGCAATGCTGTTCCTGAGCACGCCGCGTGCGATCAAAAGCTCCTTTTCGGCGTAGTGGAATAGCTCCATGTTTTGCAGGGAAAAGAATATCTGCGGCATCACTTTTTCAAACAAATCGAACGCCCGGCGGTGTTCGCCCTGGTTACGGAGCGTAAATACCTTTTGCAAAATGTCCGACACCGCCAGACCTGGCATGACGCCGCGAATGCCCAGCGGGATCAGTTCCAGCATGTACAATCCACCCCAGCCCTCGAACAGGCCGATCTTCCCGCCGGTTTCTTTGATAATGTTTTCAAACTTGGGGGCACAAAGCGGCTCTTCCAGTTTGAGGTATTTGAAATTCGGGTGCCGGGCCATCAGCTCGCTGATCAGCCCGACGCTGATAGACGCACCGCCGGGGTTGAAATCCTGCACGAGCACCGGCGTATCCGGTACCGACTGCAAAAACCCGGAAAGATACTCCCGCAGCGATTCTTCCGGCAGGCTGAATATGCGCGGCACGGCGAGCGATACCACGTCCGCACCGGCCTCCACATTGGCCTGCGCGAGCCGGATCGCCTGTTTCAGAGACGGGTGGTTGGACTGCGCGACGATTTTCACGCGCCCCGCCGAATGGGCCACCGCTACCCGTACGACCTGCAACTTCTCGTCGTCCGTCAGTTTGTAAAATTCGCTCGCATACGCGGGCAGGCACACGGCCTCCACGCCGCACGAGACGGCGAAGTCGATCAGGTTACGGAGTGCGGGCTCGTCAATCTCCTCGTCTTCCGTGAACGGCGTCGGGATAATGGGTACCACGCCGAACAATTCATTTGCTTCATTCATACTAGTCAGGGTTTATGGATTGACATTAACCAGTTCTTCCGCAGCCTTTTGCCGGGCTGCTTTGCTATCTACAATTGTGAGTATCAATGTCGAGGCCAGCACGAGGATGCCGCCGATAATGGCCTGCGTTTTTAAGGTTTCCCCCAATACAAATGCCGCAATGGGCAGTCCCATGAAGGTGATGAGGTAATTGGACAATGCTACCTGCGTGGCATCGAGGTATTTGAGCACTTTAAAAAACATCAGCATCGACAGGAAGTTGTGGAACAGCGTAAGGGCGATCATACCCGTCCACGTCTGCGCGGTGTAATGCGGAATCACGGCGAACATGCCGGGCTCGTAATACCATACCAGCGGTGCCAGCAGGATCACCATCACGAGGTAGGTGTAAAAAACCATTTCCATTTCGGTGTATTGCTCGGCCACTTTTTTGCAGCCGACATTGTAATACCCATTGCCGAGGATCGCGAGGAAAATCAGGATATTACCCAGCGCGTACTGCGAGCTCATGTCCATATTCCGGATGTCGTCCGTCGAGCACAGGAGTACGCCCACGATCGCGATCCCAAAGCTGATCCAGCGGATGCGGTTCATTTTTTCTTTGAGTATAAAAAACGCAAACACGGCTGTGACGACGGGTAATGCGAGGATCAGGATGGCTGCATTGCTGGCAAGCGAATACTGCGTGCCCCAGGTCATAAGTACCTGCGAGGGAAATGCCCCGACGGCCGCGAGTTGTACGAAAATGAGTACGTCTTTCAGTTTTTTACCGCCTTTTTTGAAATCCCGCCATACGAACGGCGCCAGGAATACCGTGGCCAGCAGCATGGGCAGCCACACCGTAAAATACGGCCCCACCTGGTCCTGGGTGAGCTTAATGCACGTAAAATGGAACGACCATATCAGGTTGCACAGGAAAAGGATCGTCCAGGAGAAAACGGCTTTCTTCATGAATGCGCGGTGATGATTTTTCCGGTTTGAAATTTTTTAATCGCTTCTTCGTCGAGCGTTATGCCCAGCCCGTGGCCCTGCGGCACTTTGGCCGCCCCGTTTTCGAATGCAATGGGTTCGGAGATGAGGTCGTCGACGCGCACCAGCTCGCCGAAAATGTCCGACGGAATCGTACAGTTAATGCTCGCCGCGGCGATATGCAGGCCCATCGTCTCCGAAATGCCCAGATCCACCTCCGATCCCCGCCAGCATGCTTTGCCTTCCAGGTGCGCGATCTCCGCCAGCAGCACGCAATTGTAAGCCGAGCCATTGAAATTGTAGCCGTCGGCGGCATCTGCACGCACGAAAGTGATCATGTCCCGGATATCCTGCGTGTAGGGCAGCGAAATGTGGCGGTATATCGGGATGCCCAGTTTTTGTTTCAAATACTGAAAACCTTCCACATCCGCATGCAGAATAGGATCTTCGAGGCCCAGCATCACGTCCATTTCCACGCCTTCCATCAGTTTCATCGTCGTATCCACGTCGTTCCAGCGCTGGTTCGGGTCGAGCAGGACTTTGATGCCATCGCCGCATTTGCGTTTAATTTCTTCCGTCCAGAGCCGCACAGGATCTTCGTCGGAGCATTTGAATTTGAACACCTTATGCCCTTTCCGCATCGCTTCGAATGCCTTTTGCGCGGCATCTTCGGGGGTACGGCGGCCGGTCCAGCCCATGCAATCGATGGTAGCGCGGTAACCTCCGCCAAGCAGCTGGTATACGGGCACGTGCAGGAGCTTGCCTACCAGGTCGAGCACGGCGCTTTCGAATGCCTCGTAAATCCGCTGATCGATGACCGGCAGGCGGCGCCAGTTCAGTTTCAGCACATCCTGTCCGGCAAATGCCTGCATCGCTTCGCGGATCTGCTCGCCGGATGCGCTGCGGTAGGTTTCGCCAATGCCCGTGAGCCCGTTCGAAAGCGTCATTTCGACGATCCACTTCGGCTGATTGGCAAATTCCGTCCAGCTTTCGCCGGTCAGGAACTTTTGGGCAAATGCGCTGTCCTTGTCGAGCACCGTCTCGGAATTGAGGCTACCCGGTTTGGCAGGCACGATCACCTCGGTGGCGCGGATGGCTGTAATAGTTGTCATGCTCCTGAATGCTGCGGGTACTTTTCAGCCAGCTTTCGGATGTCGTAGCTGAAATCGATAAATGCTTTTTCCCAGGCTTCCGCCGATTCGTGTGTATAAGGGTAAAATCCTTGCGCGTTGCTCACGCCCTTCGCGCCCGAGGCTACCAGCTTTTCCATCATTTCAGGGGTCGACTGGCGGTTATCGAGGTCGGGGAAGAGGTCTTTCATCACGGTGAGGTAGGCCGGAATGCCCGTGAGGTCCATAAACCGGAACGGTCCGGCGAATGTGATCCAGTAACCCAGGTCGTTGCGCAGCGAGCGGTCCACGTCCTCCACCGTCGCATAACCATTCTCGACCAGGTTGAACGCTTCCCGCAGCATGGCGTACATAATGCGGTTGGTGATAAACCCCCGGATGTCCTTCCGCAGCAGCGACGGCTCCTTGCCCCAGCTTTCGGCCAGCTGCACGATCTGTTGCGCGTACAACAGCTCCGAATCCTTCCCGCAAATCACCTCCATAAACCGGGTAATATGCGCCGGTTCAGCCCAGTGAATGCCCAGCAGCCGGCCGGGATGCTGCAAGCCGTCCTGCAACACCGACACGGGAATGGCCGACGTATTGCTGCCGATAATCGCCGTGGGCGAAAGCACGGTTTCCAATGCATGGTACACCGCCTTTTTGGCTTCCACATCCTCGGTAATGGATTCGATCACGACCGAAATGCCGGCCAGGTCGTTCACATCGGTTGTAACGGTAATGCGCTGTGCCACTATTTCCGGTGTTTCATTCAGCAAGCCTTCTTCCGAAAGCTCCGTCAGGAAGCCTAGAATACGTTTACGGGCCGGTTCGGCCTCGCTGGCGTCCCTGACAAGCGATGTTACCGCATGCCCGGCCGCGAGGATGCAGGTAGCAATGCTGCTGCCCATCAATCCAAGTCCCACGGTGCCGATGCGTTGTTTCAAACTCATGGTATCAATCCTAAAACAGTTCACTAACCGATCAGCGCGATGGCGTCGATCTCGATTTTAATGCCGTCGCCGAGTACCGATTGTACAGTCGTGCGGGCGGGTAAAATGCCCTTGAAAAAAGACGCGTAAGCCGCATTGTAGCGGTCGAAATCGTTGATATCCAGCAAATGGACCGTACATTTCATAATATCGTCCACGGTACCGCCCGCCGCCTCCACCACCTTTTTCACATGTTCGAGCGTGAGCAACGTCTCTTCCTCGATGGTACCGCGCTTCACCTCGCCGGTAGCAAGGTCCAGCGGCCCCTGGCCACTCACGAACAGCAGTCCGTTTTTCAAAACACCGGCAGAATACGCGCCGGTGCTGACACTTTTATCAGGGTGCTTTATTTCTTGTTTCGGCATGTTGAAGTAGCTATAAGCTTTAAGCCTTAGGCTATATTTAGTGAAACATCATACAGAATCAGATCCTTGGTTATCGCTTACAGCTTACAGCCTATCGCTTACAGCCTTCCTCCAATCTCCCATGCCCCAAACGCCCGCAGGAACGTTACCAATGCTTGCGTCGCCTTAGCGATCAGGTGTGCGCCTTTTTCGGGGGTGGCTTTTTGGGGTTCGCCGCTGCTGCCGTTGCTGGAAATGAAAGCGGTCTGTTTGAATAGCGTCACGCCGCGGTAGGGCTCGTCGTCCTCCCAGGGAATGTAGCCGTTGCTGGCGGGCCTTGATGCGCGTTCTGCCCTATTCATCCATACTTTTTCCGGAAAAAGGTGCAGCATCATGCTCGTTTCGTATTCGCAGGCGTGGCTCAGGGCCGGGCTTTCCATCGGCAACTCGCCCGCGAAAGGCTTTCCGGCCAGCTCCCAGTAGGTCACCAATGCAATGTTGGCTGGCATAGTGTGATCGTAATCCTTGCTCAGGACCGCCAGCGCCTGCCTCACCGGCGTGATGTTACCGCCGTGGCCGTTCAAAAGCACGATCCGGCGAAAGCCGTTTTGCAGCAAACTGCCGACCATATCCACCACCACCTGCGTGTATAATGCGGGGCTGATGCTGATCGTACCGCCGAACGACAAATGGTGATGGCTCGAACCGAACGGCATCGTCGGGCAAAGCAGCACTTCGCCCGGCAGCGATTTCTCCGCCTCACGTGCCAGGTGCGTCACGATATCCGTATCCGTTGCCACGGCCATATGCGGCCCGTGCTGCTCGATGGCACCTAGCGGAAGTACCACCACGGCGCTGCCGGCTTGTTCACGGATTGCAGGATAGTTCAGGTCGGCAAATAGCATAGCGGGTTCGTACAAGAGCTGTTGTTCAAATGTATGACTTAATTTTTTGTTTACAAAATTTATATAAAATAGTTTACAAAAATAAATTCACCTGTTTTAATCCTGCTTTTTCACGGGAACATTAAAATATCCGGCAGCGCCCGTGAAGGCAGCGGTCTAATTCGCCAATCTTTAAAAATCAGGTTTGAACAATGCCTCGAATGACTGATCAGCTACGTGTTCCGGTTTATTTTCAATGCGGTAGTCGATCACTTTGAGGAACAGCTTCTGCCACAGCGCATATTCGACATCGAAGCGGCCCAGCATCGTATTCATCCGGTAAGGCAGGTATTCCGACTTCCACGCTTCCGAATAGGCCGTTTTCAGCTCTCCATTCTCGTCCATTACGTCGATCAGCAGGCCGTGGCAGAGATGGGTAATGTCGTATACCACGAAGTCGTTCTTCTTCCGCTGCAGCATCGATTCGTCCCACCGGTCGCTAATCGTTTTTGCCCACAGGAAACGCGTTGCCGAGTAAGCCATAAGCCGCGCCGTGACGATCATCGAATGGATGAACGCCGTGTCTTTCGGACTTGCAGTATGCAATGCGGTGATCAGCTCGCCCTGGGCCAACTCGCTCAGTTTGCGGGCATTCCGGAAATCGGCAACGTGTTCGGTGGTGTTTTTCAGGTAGTAAGGCAAAAACGGGTTCGACCAGCTTTCGATGATCGTTCCCCGCGGCATGCCGGCGGTATTGCGGCCGAGGCATTTATCGAGCGCCGCGTTCGACGCGGCCAGGTAATCGAATGCCTTCCCCATGCCGGCCGCTACCGAAGGGTACATGATTTGCGAATAACGTTCGGTAAAATCCTTTTTATCAGGCACTTTACCCTGCCAGGCACCAATGCAGCCATAAGCCATAAACAGCCACGACGCCCGCACAAACGGCTCCACGGGATCGGTCCATACTGAGTGAATAAACCCTAATGTGTTGTTGCGCATGCCTGCCTGCAGGCAGAGGTCGATGTTGGTATAGGTGTAATCCGCGTCGGGGTAAATATGGCCCCAGCCCGACACCGCCGGCTGGATAAAAAATGGTTTTTTCTCTTTCAGCACCGGGTTCAGGTAGCGGTTAATCTCCACCGTATCAGGCTTATACTCCCATATGACGGGAATGACCTCTTTCGGGATTTTCTTAATAATGTCGGGATAGTAGTTGTTCATATCCGTCCACGCCAGCACGGTTTTGCCGTACTTTTCGAGCTCTTTCTGGACGAATGTGAGCTGCTGTACCCAAAGGTTTTCGGAGCTGATCCGGCCGTCCCGGTCGTCGGCAATGCGCTTGGTTTCCCAGGTTTCATCGAAACCGACATGGATGAAAGGGCTTGGGAAGAGGTCGGTATATTGTTTGATCCAGTCTTGCAGCATTGCATTGATCGCCGGCTTGCGCGGGTCGAGCTCGTGGCCGTATTGACCGATAGCCAGATCGGCGTATTGCTCGCTCCGCAGCAGCTCGTGCAAATGCCCGTAGAGATTCAGGAACGGCACCACATCCATATGACGCTCCTTTCCGTATGCGACAATCTCCCGGATTTGCGCCTTCGAGTAGCCCGCGCGGTAGGCGACAGTCGGGTAACCTTTCAGCTCGATACTGACCTCATTGTAAAAGTAGTACTGGTTGGTTTTCCACATCGCCAGGAAATCGATCTGCCGCTTGATCTCGTCGACCGTCAGCAAGCCGCCGTGTGCGAAATCCATCATCACGCCGCGGTAGGCCAGTTTCGGACGGTCCTCGATGATCACGCCGGGGATAAATGCATTTTTGCCTGCACCACTTACCAGCTGGCGCAATGTCTGCACGGCATAGTACAATCCGGCCGACGTTTCCGCCTCCACCCGCACGCCCGCGCCCGACACGGTCAGTTTATAATGCTCCCGGCTGCTTTTTCCGTTTTTTTCGCCCGCATCGGGCAATGCACCGCCTTCCTTCGCGACCGCGTACCGGAATCTGGCCGCAGACGCAGAGTTCGACGTTTTAATGCCCACACCCGCCCGCTCGCCGACCAGTTTTTTTAGTTCCTGCAATGCAAACTGCACTTCTTTCGGCGCCTTGGCGGGAATCGCCACGGTGAGCGATGATAACGGCAATCTTTCCGACGTGTAGCGCACTGTTTCCGGTTCAGGGAAAAGTACAGGCGTATTTTGTGCAAAAACAGGTGTAACGAGCAGGCAGGCCAGTAAGATGCGGATGAGCATTGTTCAATGTTGAATAACTGAATGATCGAATGAATGACTGAATGTTAGTTCTTGTCCCACCAGAGCGGCGTAGCGGCATTGTCCGGGCCGTTGAGCATTTTCACGGCCTTCTCCACTTCCGCGGCGTTGGTTTGCTTTTCGGTGTCCAGGAATGGAATGCGGCGGATGAATTTACCGGCCGGCAGGTCTGTGTTTTCGCTGTGCACGATCGGGTAAAGTTCCGGCAGGCCTGAGCGGCGCACTTCCGACCATCCTTCCATGCCGTCGGGGAATAATGCGAGCCATTTTTGCTGGGCTACCTGCTTGCGGTTCATATCGGCGGAAGCTGCCCATTTGGCGGGATAATTGTTTACCGGCGGAGAGTTCTGTCCGTCCTGCGGCGCGATCGGCGTGGCCGGGTTTGCAATGTATTTCGCGATCACGGCCTGGTCGGTAATGCCCCATTGCGCCATCGACATTTTAATACCCGTTTCGTAAAGGCTCTGGGCGCTCTCACCCATATTCCAGCCGTTGAGCGCGCCTTCCGCCCTCAGGAAATATGCTTCCGCAGCATGCAGGATATTTTGAGGGGTATTGAAAACCGCCGTAAAGCTGCCGTTCCCGACATTCACCGCCCAGCGCGAGCCGAGGTTGGAGTTGAATTTCCGCGAATTGATATCCATTTGCTTCTCCACTACCAGCAAGCCGTTCCGAACGCCATCGTATTTACCCGTAAAACTGGCCGGCTGGAAGTAAATCGGCATCCGCGGATCGTCATACCCTTTCATAATGGACTCCATGGTGGAGCTCATGCGCAGCTCGTCCCACGCCACTATCTGCGACAAACCGTTGCGCTCTGCATACACGGACGATGATTTCGGCATATAAGCATCGTCCGCCGTGCTTGTCATCACGCCCGCCGCCACGGCCGCCTCCGCCTGCTGTTTGGCGAGCGTCGGGTTAGCTTTTGAAATACGTAATGCGAGGCGGAGGCGCAATGTGTTGGCGAATTTCGCCCAGTAGGCCGGAGATTGGTTGCCTTTCGCATTGTAAATCAGGTCAAATTTGTCGTAAGGCGTCGCGGCACCCGCGCTTTTCAATGTATTCGAGGCCGATTCCAGCTTTTTGAAAAAATCATAGTAGATCGAGTCCTGCGGCGTGTAGGCCACGGCATCGCCGCCATTGGCAGCCTGGAAGTATGGTACCGGCCCGAAATAGTCGGTCACGCGGTGGAACATCCATACCCACCACACTTTCGCGATCGCATTCTCGGGCAGCTTTTCGTCCGTATTCTCCATGATCGTTTTCAGCTGCGGTGCCGAAGAAATGTACACCGGGTTCCAGGCCGCGGGCATCCATTCCTGCTTGATCACGTAACGATCGGTAGGGAACGACATGGCGGCTTGTGAATAGAACTGCGAGTACACTCCGGCGACAGTGCCTTCGCCGATCTCGAAGTCGTTCGGCGCGAGCGTGGAGGCCATTAATGCATTGGCGAACATGTAGGGATATTCGGCCGCGCCCACCGAGCCCAGCTTGGTATTATCCGTGTTGATGGCGTCGAAATCGTCGGTACAGCCGATCATCAGGCCTGCACCCAGGAGCAGGCACGCGAGCGAAAGCTTATATTTTTGGATATTGAAATGCATGGTGATAGGTTGGCTTAGAATGAAAGTTTCAAATTGACACCCATACTTCTGGTGGACGGCAGGTTGTTGTACTCGATGCCCTGGTAGTTGCTGTTGCCGATGCTGACCTCGGGATCGAAATCCATTTTGCGCTTGCCGATGCCGGGAATGTCGAGAATGGCATTACCGCGGTAAATGAAGAACAGGTTACGCGCTACAAAAGAAATTTTCACGCTTTTGATAAACTTCGGCATGGATTTGAATTCGTACCCGAACGTGAGCTCGCGCATACGCACGGCCGTGGCGTGGTAGGTAAAAAACTCGGCCCACGAATAGTTGTTCTGCGAAACGGTCTGCCAGAATTTCTCCGCATTGATCGCCACATTGTTCGCGGCGCCTTCCGCCGTCACGCCCGGTAGCGTCCACGAGCCGGCATCGCGGTACATGGTCGTGTAGTCCGCATTCCCGAAATAGGCATTCTGCGCGGCGGTACCCGAGGTCACTACGCCGCCAAATTTACCGTCGACGAGCAGGCCTAGCGTAAAGTTTTTGTAATTGAAATTATTGCTGAAACCCGCCGTAAATTTCGGATTGTAGTTCCCTACCTTCTCGATCGCCGCCGTTTTTACCGGCACGCCGTTGGCATCCACGACAAACTGTCCATTCTGCCGCAGCCATTTATAACCGTACAAATCGCCGTAGCTTTCGCCTTCGATCACGAGCGGCGTAGCCGTGCGTACGTTCGTGGTCGAGCCCAGGTACACGCGCGGCACTCGCGGGTCGAGCTCCACCACCTTGTTGTGGTTCACCGCGTAATTCAAGCCCATATTCCAGGAAAAGTTACTGCCTTCCAGCACGCGGGCCGACAGCACGAGTTCCACACCCGTATTCTGAATATTACCCGCATTGAAATACCGGGAAGCATAGCCCGAAGATGCCGGCGCACTCACCGTCAGCAGCTGGTTTTTCGAATTGGTCTTATAATAGGTCACATCAATCCCGAAGCGGTTGTTTACGAAACGCCAGTCGGTACCGAATTCAATGGACTGGGTCAACTCGGGCTTCAAATTGCCGATCGACTTCGTAATGCTGCTCGTGACAAACCCGCCGAAAGAACCACGGGCATAGGTATACGTCTGGTTGATCAGGTAGGGGTCCGCGTCGTTACCTACCTTGGTATAGGAGCCGCGTACCTTCGCCAAACTCACCCAGTTGGGCAGCTGCACCATGTCCGACAGGATAGCCGACAGCCCGACCGACGGATAGAAGTACGAATAAGGCTCCGGCAATGTGCTCGACCAGTCGTTCCGCGCCGTCAGGTCCAGGAAAAGGTAATCTTTGAATGAAAACTGGGCCGTTCCATACACCGAATGCAGGTCGCGCTTCGTGGTGGTGGACGTCACGCCAAGGTTCGTCGCGAAGCCGAGGTCGAATTTATTGGGGATACCGAGGCCGTCGGCGTAGTTAACGCGGCGGCGCAGGTTGCGCATCAGCATGGAACCTCCTACATTATACGTAATCTTGATATCCGGGGTGATGCTGTTGGTACCGTTCAGCAACACTTCGAGGTTGCGTTCGCTGACCTGTGCATTCTCTTCGGCATAATAGCCTCCCGGCAGGCGGGCGTAGTTGGCGGTATTGTTGGCATAAGCGTGGGTATTGAAGTCGTTGTAAACGTCGGAGCTCACGCGGCCCTGGATGTTGAGCCAGTCGGTCAGCTTGTATTTGACGGCCAGCAAGCCGGTTACCCTGCTGCGGTTTTCGACGTGGCGTGTATTGTAAATCGTCCAGTAAGGGTTCATGTAAACCGGGTCGGGGTTGGTCCAGTAGCGTTGTGTTTCGATACCTGTCGAACTCACCGTTTTGTAATCCTTCAAATCTTCCAGGTTTACCGAGCGCGGAATGTGCGCCAAGTTCGCCACCACAAAGCCGTCACCGCCTACGCCGGGGCGGTTTTTCACCTTTTGCAGCGTGTAAGTCACCTTCGCATCCACCGAAAGCCGCTTGGTCAGGTCGATGCCCATCCGGCCGTTGAATGTGTGGCGCATGAGGTTGTTGGTAGGCACGATGCCGTTGGCGTTGTTGTTGGCGTAGGAAAGGTAAGTGGTCATCCGGTCGGTGCCGCCGCTGATACCGATGGCATTATTGGTCGACACGGCGGTGCGGTAGAAGTCGCTGATATTGTGAGGATAAGCTTGCAGGGGCACATTCTTTCCGGCCCAGTCGGTTACGCTCTGGCCGGTAATTTTAGCGCCCCAACTGCCGGTCCCCAGCGCCGAATAGATACCGCCGGCGCCCTGGCTGTATTCATTCTGCAATGCGGGGGTGGTCAATGCTTTTTCAAAGGAGACGCCGGAATTCACATTCACGCTCAACCCGCCGCTTTTTCCTTTTTTGGTCGTGATCATCATGACGCCGTTCGCCGCGCGGCTACCGTACAACGCTGCACCGGCCGCGCCTTTAAGAATGCTGATCGACTCGATATCGTCGGGGTTGATGTTCGCCACCCCATCGCTGCCGCTCGTTCCGCGGTTATCGTCGCCAGAGTCGTTGCGCACCTGGCCCGACACGGTAGAGTTATCGATCGGCACGCCGTCGACCACGATCAATGCATTGTTAGTCCCCTGAATGGACCGGTTACCGCGCAAAATAATGCGTGTAGCACTTCCCGGCCCGCTCGCAGAAGGCGTTACGGTAAGCCCCGCCACCTTACCCGACAGGGTATTGGTAAAGTTCGCATCCCGCACCTCGTTGATCTGCTCGCTGCCGATTTTCTGGGTGGCGTAGGTCAGCGTCTTGGCCGCCCGCTCGATCCCCAGCGCCGTTACCACCACTTCCTGCAAGCCCACACTTTCCTCCGCTAATGTAATGGTACCGAGGCTGGTGCGGTTACCGATCCCGACTTCCAACGTTTTCATACCTATATAGGAAATCACCAACACCGTAGCATTGTCGGGTACCGAAATGCTGAAATCGCCATCCTTATCGGCAATGGCGCCCATCGTAGACTGCTTTGCGACGATCGATGCGCCTGGAACGGGGGCATTCTTCGAATCGACGACTTTTCCTGTAATTTTTTTGGTCTGTTGTGCATAGGTCCGGCCGAAAAGCGCGGCAATGGCCAACAGGCACATTACCAATAACAAAATCCGGGAGCGGTTACGTAAACGGAGCGATGGCAAAGGATCTCCGGCTGAGAGGAGTCTGAGGAATTTTAGAGATTTTTTCATAAACAAAGATTTCGGAACAGTTAATGGGTTCAAAGGGCAACGAAACCTCTCCCCCGGCTGGGCGAGCAAAGCAAGAATAGCAAAAATTATGTTAACAAATATATTATTTTTTTGTCAACAAAAAGAATTTAGAAAAAATTATTCATGCTGATTTTCAGCAAATCTTCTATCGCGCTATCCGGCACAGGCCAAATACTCGTCGGCGTTATGACCATCGAAGCCAATTCCGAAGGGCACAAAAAAAGCCGGCTCCGTAGGATCAGAACCGGCTTTAATAGCGGCATGATGTAATTTGGGGCCATCAGGCCAGGTCGAGCGAGGCTACTTCCCCGCGGGTGAGGTGGCGGAGCAACGCGTCCTCGGCACGTTTGATATCACTTTCTTTAATACCCGTGACGATTTCGCGATGCTCCTGGTCTGTAAGTTCGTAATCATCCATATGGGTCTGTGTTTTACCCAGTTTCTGGTGAAATAGGGGGATATTGCTCGCCTGGTAAAGGTCAACAAGCTTCTCATTACCAGCAAATTCAATCAATGTTTCGTGAAATTTCACATCTGCTTCACATGCGCCGCCGAAGTAACCTCGCTCCACCATGGAGGAGAAATCGTCGCAAATGCGGTCGAGCTCGGTGATCTGCGCGGGAGTAATTTTCTGGATCAGCAGCCGTAATGCGCCTACTTCCAGTATTTCGCGCAGTTCGCGGATTTTATGACTATCTTCCAGGGTAAGTGTTTTCACAAAAAAGCCCCCTTTTTCGCCCTGTACGATCAATTGCTCGCCCAGCAGCCGCGTCAACGCCTCACGGATCGCCATCCGGTTCACATCCAGCTTTTTAGACCATTCATCCTCTTTCAACCGCGTACCGGAAGTGAGCTGGTTCGACAGTATCTTTTTCCGCAATTCAGTATAGGCCCTGTTCGATAGTGAGTCTTCCTTCATTTCAATGTAAACAAGAATTCAAAATTTAGTAAACCAAAACATTTATATAAAGGTAAGCAATAATTGCATAATCCGGTGTCCCGCGCCTTGGATATGCAGATGGCCTGAAAAAGGATCGGGCGACAAATGAACTGTGATGTTCATTGCCGCCCGGTGGTTCAAGTGTGTGAAAATTTTCGTTTAGTGTGTCTTCATTAACCTCTTCTATACTAATTCACTTTCATATTGCAACCCGATGTGTGCCGGTGGATAGCTTAGGATCCGGTTGAATTCTGATATGGTTTGATTGATGTGCCGCTGCGTGATACCGCTGTATTCCATTAAAAGTACCCTGGCCTGTTGCGCGCTGGACCGCTTCATCTTCCAGTATTGCGGGTGGTTGATCCCGATCGGGGTGCGGAAGTATTTTTCTTTGGGCTCCCGGATCAGTATCTCGCATTCCGTGTCGCGCTGGGGATTGTCGTGCAGGAAATAACTTTTAACGACTACCTTGACCTCCCTTCCGCTTTTTAGTTGAAAAATTTTCTCGTGAATCATGGCTGACTTCTTTATGTGTTAAGGATCGATGAATATGATGTGCTTGACTTTTTACAAAAATGCCAGGTCGGCTGTAAATATCAACAATCCGATTAGTGAACGGCACGATCAATGATTGATCGGTAACATATTGATTCATAAGCAGGTAAATTTACGCATTTCGCTTATCGCGTTCCGCTAATCTACGACGTGGCCTACAAACTGTGCCGTATTGTCGAGGATCTTTCCGCCCCGCCGGAAACCCAGCCCGCAAGCCTCACCTGCAAAAAACACGCCGGCCTGGTAAGTCCGCCCCTCGGCGTCGGTCGGAAAAGTGATGTACTCCTGGTAAATACGGGGCTGGTCGCCGTACTCGCCGGCCGCGGTTTCCAATACCTCGCCGCCCTTCTCGTGGATCGCGACGTTAGCGCCCTCACGACCCAGCAGCACCTTGCTCACCGACTTCTTGTGCGGCAGCAGGTATCGTTCCGTTTGCAGCAGCAACGGGTGATACGGATAAAGGTCCCACAGCACTTTCAGTATATATTTGGATTGGAATAACAAGGTATACGCCGGGTTGAGCACCACCGCCTTGCGATTTTTGACGATTTCCGTCAACATGCCGGCCAATTCGGGTTCGTCGGCGCCGATGTACTCCCAGGGCACCAGCTTAAACCAGAAATCGAACCGTACAAACTCCCCGTGCTCCGGCTCCTGGTAAAATATCCCTTCGCCATTCGAAAACTCCA
Organism: Dyadobacter beijingensis DSM 21582; assembly: GCF_000382205.1. Taxonomy (GTDB): domain Bacteria; phylum Bacteroidota; class Bacteroidia; order Cytophagales; family Spirosomataceae; genus Dyadobacter; species Dyadobacter beijingensis. Next base: position 302,693 of record NZ_KB907786.1, on the reverse strand, counting down.
CGTCATCGACGTAAGCAAATTCCACATCGAAGCCCGCCTCCTTGGCTGCGCCCATCAGTACGGTCACATTCGTGTCGTCTTCCGGGCTGTCGTGCATGGTAGAGAAGAGCATGGAAGGCGTAAGATCGCTGTTTTGTTCCCTGAGGAAACTAAACTGGCCTACGAGCGTTTCAAACAGTGTATTGAACTGCCTCGATTCGTCCATACCGTTGATCCGCAAATGGGCCCATTGCACCACGGCTGTTTCGGGAATGCAGGTAGCGGTATCCGCATTGAATTCGATCAGTTTAATAGGCTCGTCGCCAAAGCCGCCCGCGAGGTCGAAACGGCCGTAAAGATGAATATGGCGATCGTCGTTCCAGGACAACTTGATGAGCTCCACCAGGTTTTGGGGAATGCCCATTTCCCTGAACAAGTCATGATCGATTGCGTACTGGCCTGCTTCGACCAGCATATCATATAATGTACCGGCCGCTTCGTAATAGCTCTCGGCCTGTTGCTCGGTGACGATCACCATGTCGTTCACCACGTAGGGTGTCGTGTCGGTACCCAGCGCCCAATCCCAGCCTGCCCGCTGCAATGCGGCCTGCGGCGGATTGGGGAGTGATTTAAGTGTTACCATTTTTAGGAGTTGAGGAGTTGATGAGTTCAAAGTCTATGAGTTAAATGTTACCCTCAACCTGGAACTCCTGACTTCAAACTTAGCCGCTGCTGCGGCCTGAGAATCGGCTGAAAAATCCTTTACGGCCACCGGATGGTCTTGCCTTCACGGTGCGCATCGAACGGGATGCGTCCACGCTTTGCGCGGCCATACGCGAGCTTGCCCAGGCCGTCGAACCGGAGTAAAACGAACGGCTGCGCTCGTCGCCCATGCGGTCGCGGTAGGAGTTCATGTAGGAATAGCCGGAATTGCGGCCGAGCATATAACCGATGCCGCCGTACAGCAGCATGCTCGAAAGCCCGCTGTGGTAGCCCATGTGCGGGTTTCTGCGGATTTCGTCGTCGATGAGCGCTTTCGCCGCCATCGGGTTCAGCGTGTCTTTGTGGCCGTCGAGGTAAGACACGATCGCCATAGAACTATCGGAAGGAACACTTTCCTCGTTCACGATCTTGAATTCGCCCGGGGTCACTTCCTTGATATACGACCGGATTCCCTTTCCGTAACTGGTCTCTTCGTAACTGTAATCGGATTCGTCCTCGTTCGAAGAGCAGGAAACGAGCGCGGTACCGGACAGCAAGGCCAGCGCCAGCGCGCCCCCCATGCCAATGTCTTTTACCTTTTTGATAAAAGAGCCCTTTCGTAACTGTGTCATATAAATGGTTTTCTGTTGAGGATTTATCAAAAGTAATGTATCAATTTTCCTATGACGAATGGAATCGTGCCAAAGGTTGCCTGGCCGGATGTCGAAACGTGTGGAATTACAGGCGGTAAAAAAAATCGGGCACGGCCGGTTGCCCACCCGACCATGCCCGTGGCATATTGCTATTTTAGCAGGTCATGCTTTCTTGGCAATCTTTTCCAGCGCGCCCACCAGCTTGTCCAGATCGCTCGTTTTGGTGTATACATGCGGCGTCACGCGTACGCAATGGATGTTTTCCCAATTGATACCCACGGTATGGATCTGATAGTCTTTCATCAGTTTACCATCGAGCTCCTCTGGTTTCATGCCCTCGATGCTTACGCCTGCGATCGCGCACGAGAATTCCGGTTTCAGTGAAGTATGGATTTTCACGCCCGGGATTTGCGCGGCTTTTTCTGCCCAGTATTTTTTCAGATAATGAATGCGGTCCTGCTTGCGCTTGTTACCGATGCCCTCCTGGAAATTGATGGCCTCGCCAATGGCCTGCTCGATGGGGAAGCTGCGGGTACCGAGCGTTTCAAACTTACGGATATTGCCGCTTTTCGGCTCGCTGTTGCAAAGCAGCGGCCATATCTTTTCGATTTTATCCTTTTTGATCCACATCATCCCGCTGCCCACCGGCGCGCTGAGGAACTTATGCAGGCTGGTACCAAAGTAATCACATTCAAGTTCGGGGATTTTGTAATCCAATAATCCGAATGTATGCGCACCGTCGCACACGACCTCGATGCCTTTGGCATGTGCCATTTGCGAAATCTCTTTCACCGGCATAATCTGCCCTACCCAATTGATAATGTGGGTAACGTGGATGATTTTGGTCCGCGGCGTGATCGCGTCGGCGTATGCTTTTACGATTTGTTCCTTGTTTTCGATGGGAAAATCGAAGGAAAGCTGCTTGTACACGATACCGTCCCGCATCTGGCGCTGTTTGTAGGCCTGTACCATATTCGGGTAATCCTGCAAGGTACCGATCACCTCGTCGCCTTTTTCCAGCGGTAGTCCGAAAATGATCGTGTTCAACGCCTCGGTCGCATTGCGGTTGATCGCGATTTCTTCGGCATCGGCGCCGGCGAGTTTGGCCAGGCGCTGGCGGAGCGGCTCGCGGCCTTTGTCCATGATGCGCCACATGTAATAGGAAGGACCCTGTGCGGCGGCTTTGTTGTATTTGTCCAAAGCTTCCTGCACCACGATCGGTGATGGCGATACGCCGCCATTGTTGAGGATAATCACCTCGCTTTTGCTGGCGGTGTAGGCATCCTGGATCACCGACCAGTATTCTTCATTGCTTTCGCTGAACGGGTCCCAGCGGGCTTCCGCTTCCAGGAAATGCTCCGCGTGGAGCTGGTTGAAAAGGCTGTTGATCCCGAAAGCGCCCATACCCAAAGCGGCACTCTTTCGGAAGAAGGAACGGCGATTGTTCATAAAAGTTCTGTTAAGGAATAGTAATGGAGTGAAGCACAATATATTGAATATCTACTTCATTCCCTATCACTCGCCCTCCAAAGAACCCTTCACTGCGGCTTGTTTAAGCCATTCGTAGGTATTTTCCGGCATCGGCAGGCCGTCGGCGTCCAGGTGCAGGTACATCAGGTGCAAATGCGTGGGGGAGCGCTTCTGGTAGGCATTGTAGCCGCTCCTCCCCATTTCAGAAATCTTGTCGCCGGCATTCACCCATTGCCCCGGCTGCACTTCCACGATATTGTTATGGGCATAGTAGAACAGCCCGTCGAGGCAGGGGTCGTAGATCCATATCCAGTTACCGCCGCGGTACTCGCTATCGTATTTCCAGCTCGTTTCCGTGGCTATCACCAGGCCCGAGGTGAATGCCAGTACGTCTATCGGCTTCCAGGTATGGTCGTCGAGCACGTCCTGGTCCTTGTCGCGCACAAACAGGTCGTGGGCCGGGTGGCTGCCTGTTACATTCATATCGAACAGGTCGAAGCCGTTGGGACGGTACCCGCGGCCCCGCGAACCGATGGATTCCCGCGGCGAGTAGGCGCGCACCGGGTAAACGAAATAGGAAGAGTCGATGCCCCGGCAGGTATCTCTTTTATACTCGGCGCGGAGATTCCGCATCACAGCCCCGAACGCCGCGCGGGCGGAGTCGGGCGAGATGGCACCGTCGCGGATATCTATCTGGATCTGATGAAAAGTTCGGCAGTATTCTGCAATTTTATCGGAAGATTCACTCTGGTTTGTCAAACCGGCAATACAGATCACCAACACAATCCCGGCAATTCTCTTGAATGTCATCAACAATGCATTAATCAACCCCTTATCTTTCACTGAAACCCTGTTTTGGAGGAATGGTAGGCACAAAACTCACTAATAAAAAAGTCGTGCAAAGGTATTCTTTCTAGGTTAAATAAATGCAGCAGAGTTCTTTAATGGTCTAACACTAAATTCAGATTACAATGCAAAAACGTCGTTTTGGACGAACCGGCTGGGAAATCAGCGAAATAGGTTACGGGATGTGGGGACTGGCGGGCTGGACTGGCTCCGACCGCAAGGAAACGGACGACTCCCTCGACCTGGCCGTCGAATCGGGTGTCAACTTCTTCGATACGGCCTGGGGCTACGGCGAAGGGCTGAGCGAGCGCATTCTCGGCGAACTTATCAAGCGCAATCCCGACAAGAAAATTTATGCAGCTACCAAAATCCCGCCTAAAAACCGCCAGTGGCCGTCGCGCCCGGAATTCGCGTTGAAAGACGTGTTCCCGGCCGATTACATTATCGAATACACGGAAAAAAGCCTTCAAAACCTAGGACTGGAACAAATCGACCTGCTGCAATTCCACGTGTGGGAAGATGCGTGGGCACAGGAAGACGAATGGAAAGAAGCCATTCAGAAGCTCAGCAAAGAAGGGAAAGTGGGTGCCTGGGGCATCAGTATCAACCGATGGGAGCCGGATAATGCATTGAAAACCCTCGAAACAGGGCTGATCGACGCCGTGCAGGTGATCTACAATATTTTCGACCAGGCGCCGGAAGATAATTTGTTCCCCCTTTGCCGGAAGCTAGACATCGGCGTGATCGCCCGCGTGCCGTTCGACGAAGGTACGCTCACCGGCACGTTGACGAAGGAAACGACTTTCCCCGCCGACGACTGGCGCTCGACCTATTTCGTGCCTGAAAACCTGAATGCGAGCGTAGACCATGCCGAAGCATTGCGCGCCGACATTCCGGCAGGTATGACGATGGCGGAACTCGCATTGCGCTTCATCCTCAACAATCCCGATGTGCACACGACGATCCCCGGCATGCGCAGGCTCGCGAACGTACGTGCGAATGTGGCCGTGAGCGACGGCGCAGCGCTCGATGCCACCGTGGCCAACCGCATGAAAGCCCATCGCTGGGACCGCCAGCCGACCAAATGGTCGCAATAGCAGTAGCAACAAAAATGCCTTCCCGAACAACAGGAAGGCATTTTGTTTTTATCACCAAGAAATACTAGCGATAAAGTTTCGCATCGACCGAAAACCGGCCCGGGCCCGTGAGCAACAATGAGATGTAGGCGAAAAGGAACAACAGCCCGTGCTCTTTCTTATCGATCGGATCGGGGCCGTGGACGATGAAAACGACGACGAGCATCGTAAAAATCAGTCCCAGCAGTGCCGCACGCGAGCCCAATCCCAGGATCAGCAGCAGGGAACAACCGAATTCCGCGGCAATGGTGAGCACATATGACGCTTCCTCGCCTATCCCGATCGGATCGGCGAAGGAGTGGTCGCCGCTGAGAAAACCCGTTAGTTTCGCGTACCCATGCGTGAGCATCATGCACGAGACACCGACCCGCAGGATCAGCACCGCCCAATCCACCGATGCCGGCAGCTTCATGGGCTTCAAAAATCTTTTAAGCATAGTGGGTTGAATTGGTTTATAGGTAAATCTGCATTCAATGTAGCATAACCCGTACCAAGCCGAAGATAGTTTCCACTGAAAATGATTTCATGTAACCAAATTTTTAATTTTTATATATCAAGTTTTATTTTTAGGTTTGTCTAAATTTATATTGAGATAAAAGGAAATTTATAATTCGGCCATACTATGAAACTACGCATACTCCTATTGCTCAGCTTTCTGACTAACCATGCATTTGCGCAGTTTACGTTGTCCGGAAAGATCGCGCTGGAAAATCAGTCCGATCCCGCATTCGGGGCATCGATATATATCAATGAATTGAAAACCGGCACCACTGCCGACACTGCCGGAAATTATCGCATTACCGGCATCCCAAAAGGTACGTATACGGTTAGGGTGAGCTTCGTTTCCATGCCGGCCATTACCGAGAAGAATGTGAAGGTGGAACGCAACATCGTGAAGGATTTTGTACTAAAATCAGGCGCCAATGCGCTGAACGAGGTCGTGGTAACTGGCACGATGAAGGAAGTCTCCAAGCTCGACAGCCCTGTACCGGTGGACATTATCACTTCCAAATTCATTTACAAAAACCCCGTACCGAGCATTTTTGAAGGGCTCAGCTACGTCAACGGCGTGCGGCCCCAGCTGAACTGCAACGTCTGCAACACGGGCGATATCCACATTAATGGCCTCGAAGGTCCCTACACGATGGTACTGATCGACGGGATGCCGATGGTGAGCGGACTGTCGACGGTATACGGTCTTTCGGGCATTCCCAACAGCCTGATCGAACGCGTGGAGATCGTGAAAGGGCCTGCGTCTACGCTGTACGGTTCGGAGGCAGTGGGCGGTTTGATCAATATTATTACCAAAAATCCTTCGAAGGCGCCGCTGCTGTCGGCCGACGTTTTCAGCACGACCTGGCGGGACTATAATGTAGACCTCGGCGTGAAGTTTACGCCAGGCGAAAAAAGCAGTTCATTACTGGGGATCAATTACTTCAATTACCAGAACCCCATCGACAATAATAAGGACGGCTTCACCGACCTGACGCTGCAAAAGCGCATTTCGGTTTTCAACAAATGGTCGTTCAACCTGAAAAACGACCGGCAGGCGAACGTTGCCGCGCGCTACTACTACGAAGACCGCTGGGGCGGGCAAATGCAGTGGAACCGCTCCTACCGCGGCGGCGACGAAGTATATGGCGAGAGCATTTATACCAAACGTTTCGAATTGCTGGGTAACTACCAGCTGCCGCTGAGCGAAAAAGTTACCCTGCAATACTCTTTCAGCTCGCACAATCAGAACTCGGCTTACGGGCATGTACCGTTCAATGCCGACCAGAAAATCGCATTCGCGCAGTTTTTGTGGGACAAGGAGATCGGCAAGCACAGCCTGCTGATGGGGACGCCGTTCCGCTATACTTTTTATAATGACAACACCCCGGCCACGCGCTACGCCGATGGCCAGGACCATGCCGATAAGATCTATTTGCCGGGCATATTCATTCAGGACGAGATCAAAAGCGGACGGCATTCGGTATTGCTTGGCGCGAGGTATGACTATAACAGCCGCCACGGGAGCATTTTCACGCCGCGTGCCGCTTACAAATACAAATTCAACCAAACCGATGTGGTGCGGCTGAACATCGGTCGCGGCTTCCGGATCGTGAACCTCTTCACCGAGGATCACGCGGCATTGACCGGCTCTCGCGAGGTGATTTTGAAGGAGGCATTGAAACCGGAGCAAAGCTGGAATGCGAACATCAATTTCGTGAAGAAGGTCGTGACCGGCAATTCATTCATCGGCATCGACGCGTCGGCTTTCTATACGCATTTCACCAACCGGATCCTGCCGGACTACGATACCAATCCGAATCAGATCATTTACGATAACCTAGACGGTTACGCCGTTTCCAAGGGCATCAATCTCAACCTCGATTTCAACTTCGCATTCCCGCTGAAAATCATCGCCGGCGGTACTTTTATGGACAACTTCCAGAAAGAAAACGGTGTGCGTTTCAGGCCGGTACTGACCGAAAAATTCACCGGAACGTGGTCGGTATCGTATGAAATCGAGAAAGCGGGCATTTCATTCGACTACACGGGCAACATTTACGGCCCGATGCGCCTGCCGGTCCTGAGCGAGGACGACCCCCGTGCCGCTAACTCGCCGGTATGGTCTTTGCAGAACATCCAGATGACCAAAAAATTTGATAATGGACTGGAAATTTATGGGGGTGTCAAGAACCTGCTCAACTTCACCCCACCCGCGAACTCGATCGCCCGCGCAAACGATCCGTTCGACAAAAACGTAAAATTCGACGATCAGGGACAGGTGATTGCGACACCTGATAACCCCTACCGGCTGACCTTCGATCCGTCGTATGTTTTTGCGCCCAACCAGGGCATCAGGGCATTTTTAGGCATGCGTTACACGTTGCGATAAGGTGGCGGGACGACATGCAAAAAATGTCGCCTAATAGGTTATTATATAACTTTTCAAAGATCAATAGCATTTAGCGCATTGATATTCATTGATTTGAATATTTTTTGATTGTATCTTTGAGCCATCAACCAATTAACACTACCCATTATGGCATTAACAAAACAGTTTGTAAAAAGTAAATCTGTTTACAAAGTAACGTTTACCGTTCCTGCTGAGGCGGCGTCAGAAGTGAAGAAAGTTGCCCTCGTAGGTGAGTTCAATGGCTGGAACCCGGAAGAAGCCATTGCATTGAAAAAACAAAAAGACGGCTCTTTCAAAACCAGCCTGGAATTGGGCGCGGGCGAATACCAGTTCCGTTATATCCTCGACGGGGACAAATGGGAAAACGACTGGGCAGCAGACAAATATGTTCCTGCGGGCGTAGATGCGACTGAGAATTCAGTAGTGGTACTTTAAGGGCGTTAAGCTGTACGCGTTAGGCTTTAAGCATTAGGCTTTAAGCTGTAAGCGTTAGGCTTTAAGCAAAAAACCGGAACTGTATGGTCCCGGTTTTTTGTGTTAAAATCTAATACCAAAAGCATGTAGCTTAAAGCTTATAGCCCAACGCTTACAGGCCTTACAGCTCCTTTATATCTGAAAATTATCACTCTCCACATACGCCTTGATCAGCGCCTCTTCTCCTTCTTTGCCTTGTTTTGAATTGCCGTGCTCCATACCCATAATGAACGACTTGCCTTCTTTTTTGCTGCGGTCGTAGATGTATTTGAACACGTTTTTGTAGTTGATTTCACCCGTTGTAGGCTCTTTCCGGCCTGGTTCGTCGCCGATCTGGAAATAGTCGATTTCGCTCCAAGTCTGATCGATGTTGTAGATCAGGCGCCCCTCGTTTTTCTGCATGTGGTAAATATCGTACAGGATTTTGCACGACTTGCTGTTCACGCCGCGGCAGATTTCGTACGTCTGATCGGAAGTTCGAAGGAACAGGTTGGGCGAATCGCTGAGCGGTTCCAGCACCATGACCAGGCCGTGCGGTTCGAGGATTTCGGCACCACGGCGCAATGCGTCGATGACATTCCCGGTTTGCACGCCGATCGGGATATTTCTTTCAAAATCGCCGGGCACGACGGTCATCCATTTCGCATTCACGCGCTTGGCGACCTCTACCGCTTTTTTACAGCCATTGAGGAAAATGTCGATATATTCTTTTTTACCGGCTGCTAATGTATTTGCGCCATTACCGCCTTTATCCACCACAAACACGCCCATTTCCATACCCAGGCGGGTCATTTCCTTGGCAATGGCTTCCTGCTGCTCCACGGGGCGGCCCATCATGCCATTGTCTTCCAAAGCCATAAACCCTTGATCCGCCATAAATTTAAGCTGGTCGATCACGTCCTTTCCGGCGCTGTTCTGGAACATACCGAAATGCGATGCGTATTTGAGCTTAAACTTGTTCTTGGCCGCAGGAGCGGCGCCCAATGCATCTCCTGCTGCGATTGCGGCACCAGCCAAACCAAGGGTAGATTTTACAAAATTTCTGCGGAGCATAAATGTTTTAATGTTTTCGTTTCAGATGTAAAGATGTACAGTCGTGAAATATACCTCAAAATCGCTCCGGAATCTTCGTATTACTGGTTTTTTCTCCGTTTCCGGCGTTCCTTCTTACCACTTTTGGGCTCGTCCGCGGGCTTGGTAGCGACCTCCTCCACAGGCGGTTTGGGCAGGTATGGCGCCAGCTGCACCTTGATCTCCTCGCGGAATGCGTTCTTCACCCCTTCCAATGCGGCTTCCTTCACTTCCCCGTCGATCTGATTGCCCGTCAGCAGCTTTACCACAGCCTCCTCGCCCGGCCAGCTTGCACCCAGGTAACGCGCCGCATTCTTGCGCACATTCTCCGATTCTCCCCCGTTCAGCACAGTCGAACGCAGCAGGTAAACAGACTCCGAGCTGCCGACGGTTTGTATCGAGGCAAGCAATGCCGACTTTTTCGCATCGTTCATCCCGGCTAGTTTCTGGGTCAGGTAAGTAATGCCGCCTTGTTCCAGCAGCAGCGCGCCGGCATCGCGGCCGATCACCTCGTCGGATTTGTCCAAAGCGAGTTTCAGCAGCCGGTCGTTCTCCGATTCGAGTTCGTAGCGGGTCATGAGATCAATGTAATGCTCGGTACCGTAGGTTTCGTCGAGCAGCTTGTTCAAGGCGGTGAGGCCTTGCTGGGAGTTGGTGACAAATGATTTATCCAAATGCAAAAGTGCCAGCTTACTCACCTCGATACGGTCCGAGGAAGGCACATTCAGCACGTTCAGCAAAGCTTGCGTTTTCTCGTAGCCGGCATGAAAAAAGTCGAACGACCGGAAATACCGGAGCCGGCTTTTGAAACTCACCGACGTATCGGCCGCCAGCTCGCTCAGATACGGAATGGCCTTCCGCGTACGTGCAAGCCAGATAATATCCTTGCCGGCGTCGCTCAGCCATGGTTTCGGGCCCTGTCTTTCCAGCCAGGCCGGGAAAAGGCGCTCCCATTGGTCGTAAGCGCCGATGCTCAGTGCCTCCACGGTCCAGCGGTCGTTGCCTTTATATTGTTTGGCCAGTTGCAGCCACACGTCCAGGGCTTCGTAGGTATGATTATGGTTAATGGCCAATGCGCATTCGCGGCGCACCTGCGGGTCTTTGTCGGATGTGAGGCGCTTGATGTACTCGGTAGGATCGCTGTTGCGCTGGCGCACGGCGCGCAATGCGGTAATGCGCAGGTTCGGATTCAACTCGCGGAAGCCTATGTCGAGGTTCCGGTAGTTAAACCCTTCGATCCGGTTGAGCACCCATAATGCCCGGGCACGGAGCTTGGGGTTACCATTATAGAGTCGGAAAAGTTCTTCCAAAAACGGCTCCGCGGCCCATCCATGTTTCACGCAGGCATTCCAGGCCAGGTATCGCTGCGACAAGTTGGGGCTCTGCAATGCTTTCACCGCCTGCTCGGGGACCGACAGATCGTAAACGGGGATTTTATAGGCAACCCCCGTCGGCGCGACGCGGAAAATACGGCCCCGGCTACGGTCTTTCATTTTATGAGAACCCATTACCGGATCGTACCAATCGGAAATGATGAGTGAGCCGTCGGGCGCCACGCAAACGTCCGTCGGCCGGAACCATTTATCGCGTTTGCCTTCGATAATGGGCAAAATGCCGGTGGATTTGTAGCCGGCGCCATCATTCTGTACCGGGAATGCGCTTACGTAGCCCTGGCCGGCGTCGGCGAGCAATATCTGGTCCCAGTAGCGGCGCGGCAGCAGTTCGCCTTCGTAAATCGTCATCCCCATTGGAAAACCTGAACCGGTTTCCAGCAAATCAGGAACTACCCCCGGATCATTCTGGTGCCAGTGGCGGCGCGGGATTTCATCTTCCAGGTTGGTCCGGTTGAGACGCCAGCTCGCACCGGTCATTTCATCGATATACCCGAAATTTCCATTTTCCATCACATACGACACCCGGTCGCCCCCGTTACCCGGCTCCTCCTGGTCCGACTGCCACATGGTGCCATAACTGTCCACAGCCACTTCCCAGCCATTGCGGAAGTTTTCGGCCATGATCTCGACTTTGGTAAAATCCTGCTCACAGCGGAAGATCACGCCTTGTTTGTATTGCCGGAAATCGATCGGCCTTTCGTATTTATCGAGCAGCGGCCGGTCCTGCCCATCCACAAGCTGCCGGCCCGCATTACCGAAGTTGAAGTAAAATTTTCCGTCCGGCCCGAACACGAATGCGTGTACACCGGCGTCGTTCTGCGCACCGCCGATGCCTTTGAACAGGATTTCTTTCGTATCCGCTTTATCGTCGCCATTGGTATCGGTGAAAAGCCACACGTACGGGCTCTGCGAAACGATCGCCTTGTTGCCCATTACCCAAATCCCCAGCGGTGCATTGAGTTCCGGGCCCTGGTAAAAGACCTTGGTCACATCGGCCTTGCCGTCGCCGTCCTTGTCTTCCATGATCACAATGCGGTCGCCCTGCCCGAGTTCGGATTTGCCGTTCACATTGGGGCGGTAATTGTACGCCTCACAGGCCCACACGCGGCCGCGGTGGTCGACATCGATATTGATCGGGTTGATCACGTTCGGTTCCGAAGCGAAGAGCGTCGCTTCGAGCCCGTCGGCTGTCTGCACCCCCGCGACGGCGTTACGCGAGAAGCGCCGCTCGGTCTCCGACAACGCCGCATAGGCGCTATCCGGATTTACAACAACCAATGAATCAGCAACTTGACTAAAACCTTGAAAGGAAAAAGAGGCAAAAAGAACCGCAGCACACCACGCAGATCTCACGATACGAAATTGTTTCAAAACGAATTTTTGACGATGCAGATAATTTCAAAAGAAGTGATAAAAATACCTGATGTTTCGGGAATTACGAAATGCAATTCCCGGAAATTGTAACCTTTCGGCGATTTGAAGTGGCTTGACTTCGAGGGAAAAGGTGGGTTAAATTACGTTACGATTTACATGCACTATCAGTATTCATGAAAGTAAAAATCAGGCATTTGATTACCGGGAAGATTATTGAGCAAGGAGAGATTAAGCTTTTGATACAAAGTCTCCCGACAAACGGTGCGCTCACTAACCAACTTCAAAACCATTACTTGGACAGGCTAAACGCTCTCGAGGAAGATATCGAAAATCTCAAAAGGCGTTAAGGATGTTGAACGAATAAACCTAAAAAGAATGGAGAAGCATCAAATAATAAAGGCATTATACGGTGCAAAAACGCTGTACCATCAATACGGTGAACATATGCTGGAAAGATCCAGACTATCAAGCCTCGAGGTACAAAAAGTCCTGGCTGAATTCGAGGCCATGAAACTCGCAGAATCCCAGCACCAATAAAAGTAAAAGAGGAGCCTGACGGCTCCTCTTTTACTTTTATTGCTTCTTCAAATTACTCAGGTAATCCACCAAACTCACCAGTTCCTCCGTACTCATCGCGTCCTGCAAGCCTGAGGGCATCATCGAATCTTTCAGCTGCTTCATCGACTTCACTTGCGACATTTTGTATTCCTGCGTGGAGCCGCCGGGGAATTTGAGGATCAGGTCGGTTTCCGTTTTGCTGGAAACGATGCCCGATACCGCGGTACCGTCTTTGAAAGTCACTTCAAAACCTTCATAGCCAAAGCCAATACCCGCGCTAGGATCCAAAATGGCGGCATACTGGGCTTCCTTCGGCAGCTTACTGCCGATTTCGGAAAGTTTCGGGCCGAAATCCATCCCCTCGCCGTTCACCTGGTGGCAGACCGAGCAATAGGACGTAAATACCTGTTTACCTTTGGAAATATCCCCTTTCATCCCCACGAGTTGCTTCACTTCCGGGTGCTTGCTGGCGGCGGCTACGGCCCCGTCGAGGTATTGGGCGGCTTCCAGCTTCACCGATTTACGCCACGCGCCGCTCAGGCCTTGTACCGCGGCTGTTTTCACTTCACCTTTCAATTTTCCTTCCTTCAATAACGCCAGCACCTGGTCTTCCCCGCTCATGGTACCGCCCAGCGATTTTGCCGCAATGGTTCGCAGGTTTTCAGAGTAGCTGTCGGTGGAAGCGACGGTTTTCAGCAGGTCGAGCGCGTCTTTGCTTCCGACCGATTTCAGCACCGTCAGCACATTTGCGGTTTTGCTTTCGTCACCACCTTTCACCACATTCCAGACCAACTGCGTTCCGCCCTGCTTGATGAGCTGCGATGCCGCGCCGGCACCGATACGGCTCGACGATTGCTCCAAAGCCAGCCCCAAAAGCCGCTGGTTTTCAGAGGCCAGCTCATACTTCGCAACCAGTTCGAGGTAGGCCTGGGTGCCGTACGTTTTATCGAGCATCTTCTTCAATGCTGCCATCGCTTCCGGGCTTTGTTTCACGAAAGACGGGTCGAGGTGGCGCATGGCGAGTTCGTTCACTTTGTCCTGGTCCGCGCCCGAGCCATTCATGAGTTTCAGCAACGCCATCGATTTTTCGCGACCTGCCGAATTGAAATCGAATGCGCGGAAATAGCGCAGACGGCTTTTCAGGTCAACCGTCGGGTCACCGGCAAGCGAGGCGAGCAGGTCGACGGATTCCTTTCCGCGTGCCCGCCACACAATATCCTTGCCCGCCTGCGTAGCGATGGGGTTGGTACCCGCTTTGTCGAGCCACGCCTTGAAAAATGTCTCCCATTGACGGTCGGCGCCGATACCCAGCGCTTCGAGGTACCAGCGGTCTTTGCCGTCGTACTGCTGAGCGAGCGTAGCCCACAATGCCGGTGCTTCCGGGGATGCATTGTGATGGAGCAGCAATGCACATTCCCGGCGGACTTGTGCGTCGGCGTCTTTGGACAAAGTTTTTAGGTAAGGTATCAAATCCACATGCTTCGACTCACCCGCGGCGCGAAGCCCGGCAATGCGAATGTCCGCATTAGCGTCTTTCACGGCCAGATCCACCGCTTTTTTGGCCGTAAACGGCCATTTGCTAAGCAGCCACAACGCACGTGCCCGCATTCGGGGCTCTGTATTTTTATTGGTAAAAAGCTTTTCCAGCGATGGTCCCGCTTTCGCGCCCAAGCCATTCAATGCATTCCACGCGTGGTAGCGGACGGAAAGATTCGGGCTTTGTAACGCATTTACCGCACCAGCTACGGTTGTAAAATCGGCTTTGGGAATGCGGTATGGCGTGTTGGCAGGTGCTACGCGGTAAATGCGGCCCTTACCCTGGTCGCCGGCCTGGTGACCGCCCACACCCGGATCGTACCAGTCGGATACCAGCAGCGAGCCATCCGGCGCCACACACACATCCGAGGGCCGGAACCATTGGTCGCGCTTGCCGTCGACGATATTGACGATTTTGGCCGTGTAACCCGCGCCGGCCTTTTCAACCGGATACGAGCGCACCACATTGTGGCCCGGCTCGCAATGGATCATCTGGCCCCAGAACTCTTTCGGAAGCAGTTTGCCTTCGTATACCACCATTCCCGTCGGTGAGCCCGAGCCGGTTTGCAGCAGGTTCGGCACTACACCCGGATCGTTCAAATGCCAGTGGCGGTACGGGATCGAATCCTCGATATTGGTACGGTTCGCGCGCCAGCCGGCACCGGTCATTTCGTCGGTGTAGCCGTAGTTGCCGTATTGCATTACGTAGTTGATCCGCACGCCTTTGTTTCCGTCGTCGTCATTGTCCGACTGCCACATGGTGCCGTAGCTGTCGACGGCCACTTCGAAATTGTTACGGAAATTGTTTCCCAAAACTTCAATATTGGTAAAATCAGGATCGCAGCGGAATACCATTCCCTGTTTTAACTTCTTGAAATCGATAGGCTTGCCGTCTTTACCTGCGACCGGGTTACCCTTACCATCGAGCAGCTGCCCGCCTTCGTTTCCGAAATTGAAATACAACTTTCCGTCCGGCCCGAATACGAATGCATGCATCCCGTGGTCGTGCTGATCTCCGCCGATGCCTTCGAAGATGACCTCCTTTTTATCTGCTTTCAAATCGCCGTCCTCGTCCGTGAAAAGCCACACGTACGGGCTTTGCGAAACGATCACCTTGTTGCCCATCACCCAAACGCCCAGCGGCGCATTGATTTCCGCCCCCTGATAAAAGACGGTCGACTTATCGGACTTGCCGTCGCCGTTGGTATCTTCCAGTACCATAATGCGGTCGCCCACGTCTTTCGTCGGGTTACCATTAATTTTCGGCCGGTAGTTGTAAGCTTCGCAAACCCATACCCGACCCAGGTGGTCGACGTCGATATTCGTCGGGTTGGTGATCGTCGGCTCCGAAGCAAACAGGTTTGCTTCCAGGCCGTTGGTCACGGTAAGGCCGGCTACGGCATAGCGCGACGACCTTTTCTGCGCGTCGGTGAGGTCCTTGTAGAGCGTATCGGCCGTTGCGGCGTCGAGCGTGCTCGGGTTGGAACGCTGGTAAGAGGCGACCATCAGACCAGCCAGCAGGCATCCGGCGGGAAAGAGGAAGAGCGATTTTTTGAAGTTCATAGGGTAAATCGAGCGCTCTCAGGCCTTGAATCATAAAGTGTTACACGATCCAAAACCCTAAACGTGTCATTTTTACAATAATAAATTTAATTAAGTGTATAAGAGACCACCGACTTATATTTACTATCATGAAAAAGACTTTTTTTTCCTGCCTGGCGCTTTGTATGGCTGCTGAAATTTCGGCGCAGACGATCCCTTCACCCGACATCCAGATCAAGACCGCCGTGATGGCCGCCCCTTCCGACAAGCAGGCCGGCGCGAAGGTTTACGGTTATGCTTCCGACGGCACATTCAAGGTGTTACGCGAAGGCAGCAACGACTTCGTCTGCCTGGCCGACGACCCGAAGAAAGAGGACATTGGCGTATCGTGCTACCTCGCTGAGCTCGACCCGTTTATGGAGCGCGGCCGGGTACTTGCCAAAGAAGGCAGGAATGCGAAAGAAATATTCGATATCCGTGAAAAAGAGGTGAAGGGCGGCACGCTCAAAATGCCGAAGCAATCCTCGACATTGTACGTACTATCAGGTTCAAAAGATAACTACGACGCCGCAACGGGCGCGCTCAAAAACGGCTACTTGCGCTATGTGGTATACATTCCGTTCGCGACAGCCGAAAGTACCGGCCTGCCGTTGAAACCGGACGTCCCCGGCATGCCGTGGATCATGGACCCCGGCACGCACCGGGCGCACATTATGATCAACCCGCCGAAGCCTTGAAATAGGTCTTTTAAGTATCTTTCGACCTGCAAAGTGATGCCGGACAATCCCGAACAGCTCAATCTCGAAGTAAAAAGATGGTTACCGGCCATTTGAGGGTATATTGCATTCAGAGACGTCTTTTCGAGGAAAAGATCACTATCAATGAAAAAAACAGCACGTATCCTCACCGTTTTGAGCCTGCTCGCGTTATCCGTCCCCACAATGGCACAAACAGAAACAATAAAACTCTGGCCCGAAGGTAAAGTCCCCAATTTCAAATCCAGCGACGTGGAAGAAAAGTCGGTCACCGATGCGCAGGGCATTCTGCGGATCAGCGGCGTCACCGTCCCGACCATTACGGCCTACATTGCACCGAAAGATAAGGCTACCGGAGCGGCGGTGATGATCTGTCCGGGTGGAGGCTACGGCATTTTGGCGGCGTCCCACGAAGGCAGCGATTTTGCTAAATGGTTCAACGAACGGGGCATTTCCGCATTTGTGCTCAAATACCGTCTGCCCAACGAAAAGGCGATGACGCACCAGCACGAGGTACCGCTGATGGACGCTATGCAAGGCATGAAACTGATCCGCCAGAATGCTTCGAAATGGAATATCGATGTGAACAAGATCGGCGTGATGGGCTTTTCGGCGGGGGGGCACCTCGCGGCGACGCTCTCCACCCATCATAATATGGGTGCCAAAGCTTCTGCCGACGGCAAACCCAATTTCTCGATCCTCATTTATCCCGTGATCTCCTTCCAGCCTGCCATTTCGCACGGCGGCTCGCGCGACAACCTGCTCGGGCCTGAAAAATCGGAAGAGCTGATGAAATATTACTCCAACGAATTGCAGGTGTCGGACCAGACGCCGCCCGCATTCCTCGTGCATGCCCAGGACGACACCGGCGTACCCGTCGAAAACAGCATTGAATATTACCTCGCATTGAAAAAGAAGAAGATACCGGCCGAAATGCATTTGTACCCTAAAGGCGGCCACGGCTACGGCATGCGCACGGAAGGCAAAGGTTCGCTCGCCAACTGGCCCGCAGCGATGGAAGGCTGGCTGAAAGCGATGGGTTACCAGAAAAATTAAAAGCGCCAATGGCTAATTATCCCTAGTTTTGAGAAAAAATCAACGCTAGGGATAAACCTGTTCATGAACGCTTTCAACCGCCTTGTGGTCAATAAGAGATCACTGTTGTTTATTGTTTTGGGAATCGCGGCATTCGCTACGCTGCAATCGGTATTCTCCCATCCCAAAGACTTTGGACAGAAACAGCTTTACACCACCTACAATAACTACGTCATTTTCAAACAGTCCTTCTTCCATTTGATCGAAGGCAAAAACCTCTACCGGTGGCACGTCACCGAGCATTGGGACTTGTTCAAATATAGCCCGGCTTTCGCGCTCGTTTTCGGCATATTTTCCATTATGCCCACATTTGTCGGCTTGTTTTTCTGGAATTTGCTCAATGTGGCGGTGCTCTTTTTCTCGGTTTACTTTTTACCCCGAATCGACCTGCGCACGAAGGGACTGATGATCACATTCATGCTCGTGGAGCTACTTACCGCCACACAGAACGAGCAAAGCAACGCATTGATCGCCGGCTTGCTGCTATTTGCATTCGGCTTTCTCGAAAGGGACAAATACTGGCTAGGGACACTCTGCATTGTCTGTACGATTTTCATCAAGCTGTTCGGCATCGTGGCGCTGGCATTGTACTTGCTTTATCCCAACAAATTCAAACTCGCCTACACGACTGCCGCCTGGGTGGTCCTGCTCACGATACTGCCCATTGTCGCCGTCACGCCGACGCAGTTTGTCGTTTTGTATAAAACCTGGTGGAAGCTACTCGCCGCCGACCGCGACTTTTCCGACGGGCTTTCAGTGATAGGCTGGCTTAAAATCTGGTTTTCGCTCAATGTGAATAAAACCTACGTCAACCTGGCCGGAATGGCACTTTTTTGCCTTCCGCTGCTGCGTGTCAAACAATATGGCAACTTCGTTTTCCGCGCATTGGTACTCGCCTCGGTGCTGGTGTGGGTAGTGATTTTCAACCATCGCGCCGAATCGCCGACATTCATCATCGCCATTGCGGGCGTGGCCGTCTGGTATTATATGCAGGCGCCGAACAGGCTGAACTACGTGCTGCTCGTGCTCGCATTTGTGTTCACGACGTTGTCCCCCACCGACCTTTTTCCGCCATTTATCAGGAACCAGTATTTCTGGCCATATGTCGTGAAAGCAGTGCCGTGCATATTTATTTGGGGTAAAATCATTTACGACCTCCTGCTGACAGACCTGCAACCACGCCCGGTAGAAGTGGAGGCTAGGCAATAAAGAAGGCGTTACAGGAATGCTGCGGCTGCCTCCTGTAACGCGTAACAATGATTTGGGTCGATATCAATTCGAGCCGATGAGCGTGCGGTTAACTTCCCGCACTTCCTTGGTTGACAGGAATACGCTTTTCACGATTTTCTCGGATTCGTCAGAAATCTCGATGGTGTAAACGCCGTCGCTCATTTCCTCGAAATTCAGTTTACGGCCCGTTTTCGTGACGTACCTGGGTACGAATTCCTCATGCAGCAAATTCCCTTTGCTATCGAGCAGGCGTATCGCAACTTTCTCTCCTTTCTCCTTTTCCATCATCACATTCATCGACATCGTATCGCGCACGCGATACATCCCTACGCGGAATTTCTCACAAGTGTTGTTTTTGCATTCCGCTTTCGGCGAAACGATCGGATCGGCCTGGGCGGCTAATGTAAATAATGCGAATGCGGCAGCTGCGGCGGTTTTTAAGATGTTCCTCATGGCTTCTGAAGGTTAGCTGATTGGTACTCGTTTCCGAATGATTTTGCACCAATGAGGTAACCGTAAAAGCCTTTGTTGCATACAAAGTTCAGACGGTTTAAAATGAGGTTGAGTGGTTACTAACCCCCGATCGCGATCATTTCGCGGTTTTGTTCGTAGTCGGCTTTGGCCTGGCGTTCGGTGAAGCTCGCGTGGCCGCCGTGGGCGAAATGTTTCTTTTGGAAATGGGTGTAAATGAGCGGACGGATGTCGTCGCCTTTGCGGAGTGGCGTAAGCAAATCGACTTCCGAGGTGTCGAACAGGCAGTTTTTCAGCTTGCCGTCGGCGGTGAGGCGAATGCGGTTGCAGCCTTCGCAGAATGGGTGGGTGACCGTCCCGATGATGCCGAACGTCCCGGCGCCGCCATTGACCCGGAACCGCCGGGCCGTGTCGTGCACTTCCCCCGCTACGGGTTGGAATTCAAATTCCTGGCTTACGTTCGCGATCAGGTCGGCGTAGGAGACAATTTTGGAAAGGTCCCATTGATTGCCTTTAAACGGCATGAATTCGATAAACCGCACGTGCAGGTTAGGCTCGGCGAGTGTCATTCGCACGAAGTCGTTCACTTCGTCGTCGTTCGTGCCGCGCATAACCACCATGTTAACCTTCACCACAAAACCCTCGTCCAGCAGCAGGCGGATGTGGTTCAATGTTTTGGTGAAATGATCGCGCTTGGTAATGGCCTGAAAACGCTCCTCTTTCAACGTATCGAGACTGACGTTCAATGAAGTAACCCCGGCTTCTTTCAATTGCGGAAGAAACTGGTCGATGTAGACGGCATTCGTGGTAAGCGTGAGGGACGGAGCCAATTTGCCAAGTCTGGAAATAATGTCGCCCGCGTCCTTACGTACGAGCGGCTCTCCCCCGGTCAGCCGGATCTTTTCGACGCCCATTTCCACGAACAATCCGGCCAGGTAAGCGATCTCATCGGCCTGCATGAGCCATTTGGTCGGCATGAACTGCATATCCTCCTGCGGCATACAATAGGTACAGCGAAGATTGCACTTATCTGTCAGCGAAATGCGCAGATAAGTATGCTTGCGGCCAAATGTATCAACTATCGGTAATGCCATCGCTTGTCGCTAATCGTGTCTCTTTCCTTCCAGAACATTAAAAACGTGTAAAACATGCGGGAACAGCGCATCGATGTATTCGGTAACGCCCCCCGTACTGCCCGGCATCGTGATCACAAGCATTTCACCGATAAAACCAGCCGCCGATCTCGACAGCATCGACGTAGGGATGCGCTCCTGTCCGTACTGGCGGGCCGTTTCGGCAATGCCCGGGATCTCGCGGTCGAGCAGCCCGGATACCGCTTCCGGCGTAACGTCGCGCGGCGACAATCCGGTGCCTCCCGTGAGCAGTACCATGTTGAAACCGGCTGTTTCCAATGCCTTTAATTTGGCCTGGATACCCGCCTTATCGTCGGCAACAATGCTGTAATCGCTTACTTCCAGCTTGAAAGCCGCCAGTTTTTCTATGATCTTTTTACCTGATTTATCTTCTCCGATGCCTTTTGAAATGCTGTCGGAGCAGACTACAACCCCTACTTTCAACCCTTCCGGAGCCGGTTTGCGATCGCTTTTGCCGCCTTTCTTTTCCAGCAAACGGATATTCCGTATCTCGACGCCCTTATCGATCGGTTTCAGCATGTCGTACATCGTCAATGCCACTACCGACGCGCCGTGCATCGCTTCTACCTCCACACCCGTTTTGTATATCGTCTTGACCGTCAATTCAATCACGATCGTCAAATCCTCGATCCGGTACTGCACGCCGGTGTATTCAACCGGAATCGGGTGGCAATCGGGTAGCAGGTCCGGTGTTTTTTTCACCGCCAGAAACCCCGCCGCCTTGGCCATTTCAAAGACATCTCCTTTCGGCACCGTCCGGTTTTGTATCGCCTCCACCGTTTCCTGCTTGCTCACCTGCACGGTAGCCTGCGCGGTAGCAATACGAAGTGTATTGGTTTTATGCGTGATATCAACCATTTATAATAAACTAAGTATTTTCTTTCCAAACATGCCCCGAATCGCCGGTAAGCTCCTTGCCGAAAATGGGCACTTTGGCTTTAATTTCCTCCACAATATATTCCGATGCTTCGAAAGCGGCCCGGCGGTGCGGGGACGATACGAATACAAACAGACTGATTTCACCTGTCGGGACGAGGCCCAGGCTGTGGTAAATGTGCATGCAGGTCAGTTCGAACCTGGCAAAAGCGGCTTCGCGGATGTCATGGAACGCCTGTTCGGCCATTTCTTCGTAGGCCGTATAATCGATCCCCGTGACGACGCCGCCTTCTTTCTGGTCGGCGCGGATCTGGCCGAGGAAAATGGCGTGCGCGCCGATGCCTGTTTTGGACTGATGGCTGGCAATCGATTTTGCAACAAAATCAGGGCTGATAGGTCCCTGCACAAATACTTTTTTGGGTTTATGTACCTTTTCCATGGGTCTCCGGTTATCCTCCTGCAAATGGCGGCAGCAATGCAATTTCCGCCGGGGTTTCAATGGACACAAAATCGTCCAAAATGCGCTGGTTCACCGCTATTTTGAACTTCTTATCACGCATGGCCGGGTATTTGTCCAGCACCTGCGCACGAAACTGGCCGACGGTCATGCTGCCGCCTGCATTCCAAAGCTCGTCGGACAGCCCGGCGATCTCGGCCAGCATTCCGAAATATTTAACTTGAAAACTCATTGATTTGATGGTCAATTCATCCCAATAACCCGCAGGATGTACTTCGGGTTCAGACGGGCAGCAAATGTACTTCCACCAGATCGCCCGCTGCCACCTGGTTTTGTCCAACGGGCAAATAAATAAGCGCGTTCGCAACGGCAAACGAGCCGATCACAAACGACTCCTGCCCATCCAGCGACACGACTTCCTTTCCTTCGACCCGCGCTTTCAGGAACTCGTCGCGCTCACCGTCGAAACGGTACGCATGGCGGATCGGCAGTTTCACCGAGCGTAAAAACGGTTCTCTTGCGCCCATTGTTTTTCGCAATGCCGGCAGCACATATTCATAATAGCAAACGAGCGACGACGCCGGGTTACCGGGCAATGCAAAAATTAGTTTATCACCCTTTTTACCAAACAAAAGTGGCTTGCCGGGCTTTTGGCGCACTTTATAAAACACCGTCTCCGCTCCCAGCGCTTCCAGAGCCTTTCCGACGAAGTCATAATCCCCGACAGAAATCCCCCCGGAAGCCAGCACCACGTCGTGCGTTTCGAGCAATTTGCCCAATGCTTCAATGGTCGCCTCCAGCTCGTCGGAGGCGTAGCTCACCGTCACTTCACCGATACCGGTCTGGCCTAACGCGGCTTTGAGCATGTCGGAGTTGGATTCGTAAATCTTCCCCGGAACGAGCGGCTCGCCGGCTTTCAGGAGCTCGTCGCCGGTTACCAGCAGGCCAACGCGCGGTTTGGAGTGCACAGCGACCTCGGTGATATCCATTCCTTTCAAAAAACCTACCGCGCCCGCGGATACGGGCGTACCCGCCGGTAATGCGACGGCCCCTTTCGCGATCTGCTGTCCGGCACGGCGCACATTTTTGCCTTCGCCCACGGGAAATTCCAGGATCGTAACGCGGCCATCGGTCACCGAGGTGTGCTCCTGCATGACCACGGCTGTTGCGCTATCGGGAACGGGCGCGCCTGTGAAGATGCGCACGCAGGTACCCGGCCGTACGTCGGGCAACTCGGCCTGCCCTGCCCTGGATTCACCGGCGAGCTGCAATGCGATGCCGTTTTCCGTAATGTCGGAGTGGATGAGCGCATAACCGTCCATCGACGACTGGCGGAACGGCGGCAGCGCAATAGGCGCTATCACATCTTCGGCCAGCACGCTTCCTACCGCTTCGGCTAGTGGTAACCAGGTCGCAGTGCGCGCCTCCGTGTTGGCAATAATCCGTTGTTTTGCCTCGTTGACAGTGACCATATTTCAAAAAATGTCTTGCGAAAGTGCAAGTTAATACATTCGCCAACTCAAATGATAAGTACCTAAAATGTCGCCCGGTTTACGGTTTTCGCCGGCAATTGCCGACATTTTCCACAATAATACTATTAATACCACATCCACTCATTTTGTAACCAATTGATGCTCAAATTAATAAACATTCTCCCAAAAAAGGCCTCCCTTGCTATAATTACATTCATTGTATTGATAAGCATTTGGTACTAAGCGTGTTTTACCAATTAAAATTTTAGCTCTCACAGGCCTGGCGCGGTTTTTATTCCTGTTACGTCGTGGAACACAAAATTCAGTGTTCTTACTTTTATCCTAGAATTACTTTTACCAAACCCCTAAAAATCAGTTTTTTACCCCTTTTTCAAATTTTATTAATTCAATCCCGTTATCTTTGCACCTCGGCCTTGTGCCTGAAATGATGTTTCACGAAATAATAAATGCATGATTAGACTTATCTTTATGGCCTTCTCAATCGCAATATTCGGCAAAAGCCCGGTGAGCGAGGTGGAGGTGGAAAAGAAGGAGCTGAAAGAAACAACCATTATTGATTCAGATCTTCTTGCTATTGACTTCTGTGGCGAAGCTATCCCATTATCAGAGCTTCGAATCGCCGAGCGATATCAAAACATGATCAGAAATTACGACAACCCCACTTTTCGTAAGCTGATGACCACGACAAAAAAGAGAATACGGATCATCGAACCGATTCTCAAGAAGTACGGAGTACCAGCCGATTTTAAGTATATTCCATTGATAGAGAGCGCAATGAACGACGATGTAACATCCCGTCGCGGCGCAGGCGGATACTGGCAACTGATGCCTTCCACCGCCAAATCTCTCGGGCTGGTAATAGATGAAACCAGGGACGACCGCAAACATTTGGTCAAATCAACCCACGCGGCAGGAAAATACCTGCGCGATCTGTATAAACAACTGGGTTCCTGGACATTGGTAGCTGCTGCATACAATGCAGGCCCGACGCACATCCAGAACCGGATGGACTCGCAAAACAAAGACGATTATTTCAAACTCCGACTGAATTCGGAAACGGCGAGATACCTCTACAAGATCCTCGCTGTGAAAGAATGGTTCTCCAACCCCGAAAGAAGCCGTGAATGGGGCAGTGGCGACGTAGTGGAACGACTGGCCGCATTCAAGACCGAACAGAAAAAGGCAGCGGCACTGGCCAAGGCCGAGACCAGGCCAGAGTCCGGATCATAATCTCCGTCATTTTATTTAAAAGTTCATATGAAGAAAAGGATACATTATCCTTTTCTTTGTGTTATTATGGCAAGGGCACATGGCTGCCCGGCTTATTTTTCGTACCTCTTTAATACTCACTTTTGACATGACAAAAGCGGAAATGATCACTGATAAGGGCACGATGCTCATCGAGTTTTACGATGAGGATGCTCCAAACACGGTGAAAAACTTTGTAGATCTTTCAAAAAAAGGCTTTTATGACGGTGTGATTTTCCACCGCGTGATCCCTGATTTCGTGATCCAGGGCGGTGACCCTACCGGAACAGGTCGTGGAGGCCCGGGCTACCACATCGACTGCGAGCTGACCGGCGGTAACCAATACCACGACCGCGGCGTGCTTTCGATGGCACATGCGGGGCGTAACACGGGTGGTTCACAGTTCTTTATCTGCCACAGCCGCAATAACACCGCGCACCTCGACAGGAACCATACCTGCTTCGGCCGCGTGGTGGAAGGCGTCGAAACCGTTGACGCGATCCGCCAGGGCGACAAGATCCAGAAGATCACGATTATCGAAGAAGCTTAAGCTTTCAGTTTTTACAAAAAAGGGCCGGAATGTAAGATTCCGGCCCTTTTTTGTTTTACTATGACGGCGATCTCACCAGAAATGGCCGTACAGGTAAGAGATAATCGCGATGACGATCACCGCACCGATAATGAAGGTTTTGTGCGGCACAAACATCGAAGCGTCGATCGCGAGGCCCTTTTTCTCGTCAGGCATTACCAGCCCGAGGATAAACATCACTGCCACGCAGATCAGGAATACGATTCCCATACGATCCAGAAAAGGCACTTGCGTCCAGTCGGCGAACGGAAAATAATTGTTATGCATCGCGAGGGCGATCAGGAAGCCGCCCACGATCGCGAACAATGCGCCCGCCGAGTTGGTCCGTTTCCAGAAAAAGCCCATGATGAATGAGGCAAAAATACCCGGCGACAACAAACCGGTCATTTCCTGAATGAATTGGAAGCCACCTTTTTTATCGATACCCATGTAAGGCGAAACGATGATCGCGAGGATCATGGAGATCACCACTACGGCGCGGCCGATGCGTACAAGCGTTTTTTCGTCGGCATTCTTACCGATGTAGTTTTTGAAAATATCCAGTGTAAAAATGGTCGAAATACTGTTAGCCTTGCCCGCCAGCGAGGCTACTACGGCGGCCGTCAATGCGGCGAAGGAGAGACCTTTCAAACCGGTCGGTAGCAGGTTGAGCAATACCGGATAAGCGCGGTCGGCATTGATGACGCCGTCTTCACCGAGCATTTCGGCCTGGAACATGCCTTTGCTATACAATGAGTAAGCCGCGATACCGGGCAATACGACGATGACGGGCATCAGCAACTTCAAAAATGCCGCAAAAAGGATGCCGTTACGGGCCGTTTTGAGATCGGCGCCCAAAGCGCGTTGCGTAATGTACTGGTTACAGCCCCAATAGTTGAGGTTCACGATCCACATACCACCGAGCAGCACCGTCAGGCCGGGCAGCTGCATGTAGAAAGGGCTCGATTTGGGGAAAATCATGTGGAAGTGATCGTCGTGGTTTTCGCGCATTACCTTGAAACCCTGCACAAGGCCTTCCACGCCGGCATTATCGGACACGAGGTTGATCGCCAGGTATGTAGTTGCCAACCCGCCGATCACGAGGAAGAACACCTGGATTACATCCGTAAAACCGATCACTTTCATACCGCCGATGGTAATCACAATCGCGAAAACTGCCAGGGCGATCATACAGAACTGAAAATCGAGCCCCGAAATACCCGAAACAGCCAATGCACCGAGGTACAGGATCGACGTCAGGTTCACGAGAATGTATAGCGCCAGCCAGAACACCGCCATAATCAAGCTCACGGATTGATTATACCGCTGACTGAGGAACTGGGGCATCGTGTAAATCTTGTTTTTAAGATAGATAGGCATAAAAAAAACAGCCACGATCACCAATGTAGCTGCTGCCATCCATTCGTAGGTCGAAATCCCCAAACCCATCGAAAAGCCATTCCCCGACATCCCGATAAACTGCTCCGCCGAAATATTGGACGCGATCAGCGACGCACCGATCGCCCACCACGTGAGGGTACCTTCCGCGAGGAAGAAGTCCTTGGTAGACTCGACTTTCGATTTTTTCCGCTGATAAATCCAATAACCGTAACCGGAGACTACAATGAAGTAAAAGAAGAAAACGACATAATCCAGGGTTTGTAATTGTTGCATTTCAAATAATAAAATAGATGAATGAATGAGGCATCAGCGCTATTAGCCCATAAATATAGCCTGTAAGCACCTATTCGTAATGCTTTACTCTGATATTTTCTTCGAATCTTTAAAATGGTGGGGATTTGCCGGGCCATAAGCGTCCGTAAACGACGCACCGTCCCGCATTTGAGCGATAAAGCGCTGTAATCCAGTATTCTTACGCAAAAGCAGCCAGTACGACACTTCCATTCCGGCCGTCATGTACGCGGTCATCACGTGTTGCTGGTCGCCACCGAAAAATGCGCGCATCGTGGATATGTCTTTGAGCAGAAGCAGGTCGCTGCCGTTGCGGGTGTAGTAGCGCCACTCGTAACGGTAGGATTTATACCTCTCGCGGGGATCGGTCTGGCGCACGAAGCGCTGGTCGAGCATAAGCGCCAGGCCCTCGTTGAACCATTGCGGCACGTCGCTCGTCGTTTTCCACCACCCTATCCTTTCGAGGAGTTCGATGTGGCTCATTTCGTGGGCAATCACGTCGGTGTTCATGCCCTGCGCATTCAGGACCACGTAGGCGCTCCCCCACGGCATCCCGATGCTGCAACCGGCGCCTTCCGTGCTGCTGCAATATTTCTGGTACTGCTGCGGCGTATGGCAGATGATGATTTTCGGACTGGATTTTTGGCCCTGATAAAAGGAATCGACACGTGCCCCGGCGAGCGCGATGGTGTTTTTGAGGCTTTTGTATTTATTGGGATTGATATCAGGACTGAAATAGACCTTTTTATCTGTTGACTTGAAATTGGAGAATGCGATGAGCTCGCAATAAAATACTTGCGGGAAGAGAAAAAAGAGGCTGCCCACCAGGATGATGAATCCGGTCAGAAGGAATCGGGTGACTTTCCGGAGTGGGTTCAAGGGGAATTATTTTTGCCACCGCAGCAGCGGACCGCGACGGTGGCAATCTATAATTTTAATGCTTAAAGTGACGAACGCCGGTCGTTACCATTGCAAGCCCATTCGCATTGCAATAATCCACCGAATCCTTGTCACGAATAGAACCGCCCGGCTGAACCACCGCGGTAATACCTGCATGGTGCGCGATTTCCACGCAATCCGCAAACGGGAAGAACGCGTCGGAAGCCATTACAGCGCCATTCAGGTCAAAGCCAAATGCTTTCGCTTTCTCGATTGCCTGGCGCAATGCGTCCACGCGTGAAGTCTGGCCGGTTCCGCTTGCGAGCAACTGGTTTTCCCTGGCCAGGACAATCGTGTTCGATTTGGTATGCTTGCAGACTTTCAATGCAAACTCCAATGCGGAAACCTCATCGGCGGTCGGTGCCTTTTCTGTTACGGTCGTGAACTGCGCAGCCACTTCCGTAGCGAGATCTTTGTCTTGTACCAAAACACCATTCAGGATGGTTTTGAACATGATTTGAGGCAGTTCAACGGCATTGCGTTTCAGGAGAATGCGATTCTTCTTGGATTTCAAAAGCTGCAATGCATCTTCATCATAAGCAGGCGCGATGAGGATTTCCATGAACAGCTTGTTCAGTTCCTCGGCCGTCGCCAGGTCAACCTTTGTATTGGTGATTACAACACCACCGAATGCTGAAACCGGATCACAGGCCAATGCATTGTCATAAGCCTCTTTCGCCGTCGGTGCCGTAGCGATACCGCAGGCATTGGTATGCTTGATGATCGCGAATGTCGGCTGTGCGTCGGCGAATTCGTCGATCAGGCTCACGCACGCGTCCACGTCCACGAGGTTGTTGTAGGAAAGCTCTTTTCCGTGCAGTTTATCGAAAATACCTTCGAGGTCACCGTAATAAGTGGCGCTCTGGTGCGGGTTTTCGCCGTAACGCAAAATTTGCGAAGCCAGGTTGGTGAAATCGAAAAGCTCCTTGTCGGTCGCTGGTTTCGCAGCCGTGAAGAAGCTGTTGATCGCCCCGTCGTAATGCGAAGAAACGCCGAATGCCAGGCCGGCATAGTAGCGGCGGTCTTCGATATCGGTAGCACCCGCTTTCGCATTCAGCAGCTCCACCACTTCCGCATACTGGCTGCGGGAAGAAACGATGAGCGTGTCTTTGAAATTCTTGGCCGTTGCGCGGATCAGGGAGATGCCGCCAATGTCTATTTTTTCGATAATATCCGCTTCGCCAGCGCCGGAAGCAACCGTTTCCTCGAAAGGATACAGGTCCACCACCACCATATCGATAGCCGGGATATTGTACTGCTCAGCCTGCGCTACGTCGCCGGCATCGTCGCGGCGGTACAGAATGCCTCCCATAATGGCTGGGTGCAATGTTTTGACACGGCCTCCGAAAATCGAAGGATAACCTGTCAGCTCCTCAGCAGCGGTCACCGGAATATTGAGATTTTCGATGAAAGTCTGCGTTCCCCCGGTCGAGTAAAGCTTCACGCCATTGTTGTGCAGGAGGCGAACCAAAGGCTCAAGTCCGTCTTTGTAATAAACAGAAATAAGCGCGGATTGGATTTTTTTAGACATTGTGCAACGGTTGCTCTAAGATTACAAATGCAGGATTTTGCTTACTTTCGGTATTTCGGCTGGTCCCATGTTGAAAAATAAACCGCAAAGATAGCCGAAAAATCAACGAAACGGGAAGCGGGGCAAACGATTTTCAAAACGTTATCAATCTGAAACCAAGTTTAAAAACAAAACCATGAACCTCGACCTGACCGGAAAAACAGCGATCGTATGCGGAAGCACGCAAGGCATCGGGCTCGCCGCCGCCGTTGAAATCGCATTGCTGGGTGCCAATGTGACGCTTGTAGCGCGAAATGAAGAAAAACTCCGCGACGTAATCGAGGACCTCGACACATCGCTCGGGCAGCTTCACCGGTACGTCGTAGCCGATTTCGCCGACCACGAAAATGTGAAATCCGCCATCGAAAATTACCTGCGCCTCTGCCCGGAGGTGCATATACTCGTGAACAACACCGGTGGCCCGTCGGGCGGCCCGATCATCGAAGCCGAAACCGGCCAGTTCCTGAAAACCTTTCAAATGCACATCGTCAACAACCAGTTTCTGGCCCAGGCGGTGGTGCCATCGATGAAAAAAGAAGGCTTCGGGCGTATTATCAATATCATCAGCACGTCGGTAAAGCAGCCGATCATCGGCCTCGGCGTCTCCAACACCATCCGCGGCGCCGTAGCCAGCTGGGCCAAAACACTCTCCCTCGAACTGGGCCAGTTTGGCATCACCGTCAATAATGTACTCCCAGGCTACACCGAAACCGCCCGCCTCGACGCCGTGCTCGACATGCGCAGCAAAAACCAGGGCAAAACAAAAGAACAGGTCGCCGATGAACTCAGAGCCAGCATTCCCATCCGTCGTTTCAGCGAAGCGAAGGAGGTAGCGGCAGCAGTAGCATTCCTGGCCAGCCCCGCCGCGGGCAGCATCAGCGGCGTGAACGTGCCTGTGGACGGCGGACGAACGGAGAGTTTGTAATAATTGAAGAAGATTTAGTATTTAAGTATACTTTGATATATTTGAAATATTAAATCTCTTTTATGACCCGACTTCTCCTCGCATTTCTAACTGTTTGGTTATCAACAAATGCATTGTGCCAGACGGACTCCGTATTCCTGAATCAAAACCCCGAACCTATTTTGGGGAAGGTTCTCATTAATTACAAAAAAGGAAAAGTGAATGTAAAGGGTCGAGATAGCAGCCCTGCTGCATTTCCATTTACTGAAATCCGAAAAATAGGGCTGGCTAATGGCGCGGTTTATTTAAATGAAAATCTGAAATCTGAATCGCACTTATTGCTGCTGCTGGTCGAAGGTAAATTCAGCCTGCTATTCAATGAAAATGACAAATTGTTTTACGTACGCAGGAATGACTCGTTGCTCGTCATTTCACAGGCACATTACAAACGCGCACTACCACTGATTTTCGGGAAAGAGCTGACTGACGCCTACTACGTTACCTCAAACATCGGTGCGGAGTACACTGCGAAGTATCTTAAAAGACTTACATCTTACGCAAACTCGGCAGGTAATTCACCTCAAACCATCTACACAAAGACGATCGATCAGTTCAAAGTACGGGCGAGCATCGGAATTTATGCGGGCTTCGGGCATAACAGGACAGCTTTTGATGTGGGGGAAGGCGATGGAGTCGGCAATGTTGTTTATAAAAAAACTGGTTATGCTTCCGGCTCTACCCTACCGCTGGGATTGAGCATTGACATTGCCATGGCCAAAAGAATGAGCATTCTCGTGGACGCTTACGGAAACAACACTTCCATTGAAAACTTAAACATCGGCGGTTTCGGGGCGGCGGAAATTATATTCCCGAACTACCTGATTCACCCGGAACTCTACGATCGCAGTCTGAATTTATCCGAGCTTTCCTACAAGACATTTCAAATAGACATTGCCGGGAGCTATTCCTTAATGCGTCCCGAAAGAAGTAAAATCAGGCCTTACTTGTTCGGGGGACCTACCATTATGAGACTGCGTAGCGCTGAAATGGGGCTTTCCACCGGGTATCGCGAAACCAAAGATGCACCTTTCAGCTACGTGACGGGATATGTCGAAATCGACAGACCCGCGCACATGATCGGTTTCAATGCCGGTGTGGGCGCCCAATATGACCTGCACAAAAGATGGACGCTTCGACTGTCCGCAAAATTCGTAGGCGGCATTTATCCGAAGATTTCACACACAAAGGTGTCGTCCAGGATTGAAAACGGAACCACCATGCCAGATAAGACCTGGAACTTCCGATTCAATAACTTAATGGGCACCTATGATCAGTATGTGCGCAATTTCAGCATCAATGGAGGGCTCTATTTCAGATTGTAGCCCTATTTCCCGCTCTTAATCACCATCAGCGCCGCATCGTTCCGCGCCGCCACGAAAGCCGGTCCCGTTTTCAACTGAATGCGTTTCAAGCGCTTGACCTGCCCGCGTGCCTGCAAGCCGTTCAATGGCTCCGGTGCGAAATTGCAGTTGCCCCTGTTGATGAGCAGCATGCCGTAATCGGCGTCGTAGCGGCCCATTTGAATGTTGCAGTCGTAGAAGTTACCCATCAGCAGCACGTCGGGGAGCTTATCGCCGTTGGCGTCGATGATCTGGGCGTCGTAGTAGGGCGCCCATTGTGCCCGGAATGGCAGGGGTTTGAGGGTGAAATTGCCCTTCCCGTCATTTACGAGCACGGCGTTCTGGAAATAATCCGCCGTGAGCAGCTGCGCCTCGGATAGTTTGTCCCTGCCCAGGATGTCGGCGATGTCCGCTTTGGCAAAATCGGCAGCATAAATGTACTTCTTGCGAATGGCCGGCATTTGTTTCTCCATTTCCATTTTGGTCGGGAATAATGCTTCCTTACCGTTCAGGAACGTCGTGAGTACCGGCTCTTTCCGGCCGTTTCCGTCGAAATCATTGATATACATCTTGACCGGATGGTCACGGTCGGCTTTCAAACGGCTGTTCAGGCCCAGGTTACCTGCCAGTATGTCGATATCGCCATCGCCGTCGAAATCATAAGGCATCGCGAAATTCCACCAGCTTTTTTCCTTCGTCAGCATTCTCTTCTGGAATACCTTTCCTGTCCGCTGCATGACGCAAATACCGTCCCACTCCAATGCAAGCACAAGATCCTGGCTGCCATTGCGGTCCATGTCGGTCAGCCGGGCACTTCTTACATACCCGATCGAGGCCAGCTCCGGCGCATACTGCTTCGTGACGTCCGTAAAGCGACCGGTACCGTCATTTTGCAGCAAATACGAGCGCGGTATTTCGCCGTAATTCAAAGGCACGGCACGGCCGCCGATGAACAGGTCTGGGATGCCGTCGCCGCTGAAATCGAAAGGCACCACGCAAGAGGCGGTGGTGAAAATATTTTGAAATGCATCTTCTTTGGCCGTCAGGTTGCCCTTTCCGTCATTGAGGTACACCCGCGGCATCTGGTACGGTGAATGATGGCTGAATTCATTGCCGCCCGTAGCCACTACCAGGTCGGGATGGCCGTCCCGGTTCACATCCGTCCATTCCGCGTCCACCTCTTCATACGTGCTGTCGCGTGCCAGCGCCGGCTGGAACCACTCGCGGAATTTCCCCTCTTTCGTTTGCAGGAACAAATGGCTTTTCAGCATTTTGGAAGAACCGACAAATACGTCCTCCAAACCATCATGGTTAATATCGGCAATCGCCAAGGCAGGTCCCTCTGCCGTTACTTCGAACGGGATCAGCGAGTTGCGATCAAATTCAATAAAGTTATTTTCCTCATGCTTCACGGCAATGCCCAGCCGCGACGCTATGTCCTGGAATGCAATCGCTTCGCCTTGTTTGGCTGCTTTCAGTTTCTGATAATCGAAAGCCGGCAGCCCTTCGCGGTACGCAAGCGCGAGGGAATCTTTCCATTCGTTCGGCTTTAACGACTGGTAACTGTTGTCCGGCCAGATCACGACGAGTGAATCCACATTGCTCTTTTTTCCCAAACCGATATTCAAAGGCACCTCCATGCTCGACTGAAAACCGCGCACCGGGAATTTTTCGTAGCTCAGCACATCGCCATCGCGAAACACGAGGCATTTGCTTCCGATCGCATTCAGGTTCCCCTTTTTTCCTTTGAGGTAGAGCCGCACGAAATCATTTTTGGCAGGCTTCTGCTCGCTCAGATTTTGGTAAATAAATGCCTTCTCGTTGATATTGTTCGTCACAATGTCCAGGTCGCCATCGTTGTCGAGGTCCGCGTAAACGGAGCCGTTCGAGTAGGAAATCTGGTCGTTTTTGATGTTTGAATGCAGATCGGTAAATGCGAGGTCACCCTTGTTGTGGAAAAATTGATTGGGCAATTTGATTTCCGGCAGCTTGTCCGTAAGCCCGGGGTCGTTTTCGTCGAAATTCTTGTTGCGGATCTTTTCCTGCACCACGTCGTCGGACACGAATTTGATGTAATCCGTATCGTTCATCCGCTTCGGAATGCCGTTGGAAATGAAAAGGTCTTTCAGGCCGTCGTTATCAAAATCGGTGAACAGCGCCGCCCACGACCAGTCCGTCGCGTGCACGCCCGCATACATGCCTATCTCGCTGAATGTGCCATTTCCGTTGTTGAATTGGAGGTTGTTACGGGCAAACTGGTAATTGTACCCCTGCCTGATCTTGTATTTAAAAATACTGTAACTATCCTCCCCTTCCGACTTTTTAAGTATCTCGTAATCAAAAGGAAGCATGTCCAGCGACACGATTTCCGGGAAAATATCATTGTTAAGGTCGCCAATATCCACGCCCATCGAAAACTGGCTGGTATGCATCAGCGACGAGTCCGTTTGATCACTGAAACGGCCATTACGCTGGTTGATATACAAATAATCATTCTCATGGAAGTCGTTACCGATGTACATATCGGGGTAGCCATCCAGGTTCACGTCACCCACGCCCAGCCCGAGGCCATACCCAAGCGCAGAGCTGTGGATACCCGCCTCGCGGGTCACCTCCACGTATTTGCCGCCGTCGTTTCGGAAAAGCTTGTCGCCAGCCAGTGGGTGAAATGTATCTGCAAATAAATCGCGCCGACCGAATGTCCCGTTCTGGTGCACCGAATGGTTGAGCTGGAACATATCGAGGTCGCCATCCAGGTCGTAATCGAAAAACAGCGCTTGCGTCCCGAATACCACGAGGTCCAGACCATATTCCTTCGATTTTTCCTCGTATACCGGGATACCTTCCGGCGTAATGCGCTGGCATTCGAAGAGCAGGTTATGACCCTTCATATTCTCAAAATCACCTACCTGACTAATGTAAATATCGAGCAGTCCGTCCTGGTTGATATCCACGATCGACACGCCGTTCGACCAGCCCTTTGCTCCTTTGAAGCCCGCTTTTTCCGTCACATCCTCAAACCGCAGCCCCGATTTGTTCAGGTAAATGCGGTTAGCCTCCTGGTTGGCGGTGAAACACAGGTCGACAAGCCCGTCGTTGTTGAGATCGCCGGCACCCACGCCGCCGCCATTATAGAAGTACATATAATAGAAGATGTTCAGGTCGGGCGTCGCTTTGAGGGTATTGGAAAAATCGATGCCCGTACGGTCGGCCGTCAGGAGCTCGAAACGGTAATCCTCCGCCTCCTCCTGCTTCGAGCACGCACCCAGCAGGGCCGCTAAGGCAAATGTCAGAACCCGGTAAAACAGCTTGTTGAATCGCATTGAACTATAAAAAGCAGATTTTCAATTAGTTGATTTTAAAAAGGACCGGCGCGGCATTGTTCACCAGGCTTACCAGGTATTTACCGCCCTGGATCGTAATCGGGCTGATCTGCTTCACCTCGCCGTCCAATGCGAAGCCGCTGCGGTTGGCCAGCAGCACATCGAACTGCATATTACCCTTATTAATGAGCACATTACCCCGGCACGCATCGAGCGCCCCGAGCTGCGGGATGAAATGGGTAAAGTTACCGCCGACGATCAGGTCAGGCTTGCCGTCGTGGTTCACGTCGCTGCTCTGGATGGCGTTCAGGCACGAAAACTGGGCCAGGTAAGGCAGCGCCACCAGCTTGAACCGCCCTTTGCCGTCGTTCACCGCAATGCCCGATTGCAGGTAGGTCACCGACTTTTCAACGGCGGATTTGAGTAAATCTTCGGGAAACAAATCCTCCACCGTCAGTACTGCATATTCCGAATGCTTGATACTTTTCTTTTTCAGGAAAGGAAACTGGGTCGTCATTTCACGCTTCAGAAGCACCGGCAGGTTTTTGGAATCCACCGTTTTGGAAATCACCTTCTCAATCGTCCCGTTTTTGTTAAAATCATTGATCCATATCTTCAAAGGGGCATTCGGGCCGGCTTTCAGCGAAAAATTCTCACCGATATTTCCCAATACCAGGTCCTGGTCGCCGTCGCCGTCGAAGTCGTCCGTTTTCAGCGAGCCCCAGAAACCCGCGTAGCTTTCCAGGCCGGTCTCCATTTGCTTGAAACTACCCGAAGCATACCTGAAAATGGCCGGCGCCATCCAGTCGCCTACGATCACGAGTTCCTTGCGGCCGTCGCCGTCCACATCCGTCCAGCTCGCATCCCTTACCATGCCTATTTTGCTCAAATCAGGTGCGGAAGATTTGGTAACATCTTTGAATACGCCTTTCCCGTCGTTCTGGTAGATGTAACTCGTCGGGCTCGACCCATATTCACGCGGCACGCTGCGGCTACCTACGAAAAGATCAAGGTCGCCGTCGCCGTCGTAGTCGTCGGCCACGATCACCGCGGTGTTCATCGCATTCGGCGGCAATGCGCGGTTATTGAGGGTAAAATTGCCTCTCCCGTCGTTCAGGTAAAGCCGCGTGGGCAGATCGGGGCTCGTCACGAGGCTTTCGTTACCGCCGCTACCCACCACCAGGTCGCGGTCGCCGTCGCCATCCGCATCGAAAAACAATGCGGCCGTGTCTTCAAACCCGGCCAGGTCACTGAATGCCTTCTGCGGCGATTTCACGAACTGCCCGCTCCGCTGCAAATACAGTTGGCCGCCCTGTTCCTTGCCGCCGCAAATATACATATCGTCCAGCCCGTCCCCGTTCACATCGCCGATCGCCGCCTTCGGGCCTTCCTGCGACAACATGGTCGGGATATTGCGCTCATTGTAAAAGTCCTCGTATTTGTTTTCCACGTGCGTGCCGAGCCCTTTCGCGGGCACGCTCGTAAGCATTTGCCCCTGCCTGGGCGCGGGTGCCACGTAATCCACGTTGGCATCGCCGACCGCCAGCGTCAGCACGGTATCCGGCTTCATCCGGCCCAGTGCAGTGACCTTGCGCGTCGGCCACAGCACGCGTACCGAATCGATTTGAGCGATTTTACCCAAACCGATCGTGAGCGGGTATTCCGTGCTCGACTGGAAGCCGCGCGACGGGTTCACCTGCTTGCTGAACACCTGCCCGCCAGCATAAACCTCCACCTTCGATCCAATGGCGCGGGTATTCATGCCCTGGCCCTTGAAATTGAATTTGATGAAATGGTTCTTATCCTTCTGCGACTCGGATTTGTTTTTATAGACAAAACACGGCTCGTTCACATTATTCACGACCAGGTCGAGGTCTCCGTCGTTATCCAGGTCCGCATAGGCCGCGCCGTTTGAAAATGAAGTTTTGCCCAAACCGAATTCCCTGGCCTTCTCGCGGAATTGCAAATTCCCTTCATTATGGAAGAAATTGTTGGCGATCGGCGTCGACGGCATGCGGTCGATGATGCTCTGCATATTTTCCTTCTCGCCCGACATCACCATTTTCTGCGTGACCTCGTTCGCGAAAAAATCGATAAAATCCTGGTCCAGAATGTCGTGATAAATACCGTTGCAGACGTAAATGTCCGTTTTCGAGTCGTTGTCCGCGTCGAAAAGCAGCGCGCCCCAGCTCCAATCGCTCGCCGCCACGCCGGAGTAATTCGCGATTTCCGAGAATGTGCCGTCCTGGTTGTTGAATTGCAGGCTGTTCTGCATGTATTGGTTGTAAAAACCCTTCTCTTTTTTCAGGTTGAAGAGGTAATGGTTTTCAAATGAAGTCGTCGTTTTGTACCGGTATTCATCGCGCGGCAGCATGTCCGTCACAAAAAGCTCGGGGTAGCCGTCGTTGTTGATATCGGCCATATCGGCGCCCATCGAGGCCAGGCTCGTGTGCTTGATCCGCTTTTCGAGTTCTTCGGAGAATGTACCGTCTTTTTGATTGATATAGAGGTAATCTTTTTCGTAAAAATCGTTGCAAATGTAAATGTCGGGGTACAAGTCGCCGTTGATGTCGCCTACCGTCACGCCCAGCCCGAAGCCGATCAGGCTTCCGTAAATACCCGCTTCTTCGCTCACATCCCTGAAATGCCCGCCGTCGTTGCGCATCAGTTTGGCGCCGCCGCCTTTCAGAAAGTCCTTCACCGGCCAGTCTTTCGCGCGGAGGTTGCGGTCGTTGGCATAGTTGAGGGTGTTGACGGGGATAAAACTGTTGTTCAGAATGTAGCAATCCAGGTCGCCGTCGAGGTCGTAATCGAGGAAGGCAGCGTGCGTGGTATAGCCCGGCTCATCCAGCCCGTATTTTTTGGATGATTCGGTAAAAGTCAGGTCGCCATTATTGATATATAGCGAGTTACCCTGCTTGTTCACAAATTTCTGGTACCCTGCATTGCAGACGTAAATGTCGAGCAGGTTATCGCCGTTCACATCGGCCATGACCACGCCCGTGCTCCATTTATCCGGCTCGGCTACCCCGGCTTTGGCGGTAATGTCCTCGAATTTCCAGTTGCCTTTATTCAGGTACAGCTTGTTTTCACCCATGTTGGCGGTGAAGTAAATGTCGGGCAGGCCATCGTTATTAACATCCCCGACCGACACGCCGCCGCCGTTGTAGAAATTCCGGTAGTTGAAAATGTTGATATCCTCCCGGTCCTCGACCTTGTTAACAAAGTCGATCCCCGTTTCGGAGGCGTCGAGCGACTGGAAAAGTCCTTCGGGCAACTCTTCCTCTTTCGTGCAGGAAACCTGGATGCATATCAGGGCAAACACGAGCATTGCCCTGCATAATTTGGCGTATTTGCTGGTCATTATTTTGAATACGTGGAACCGAAAATTGCTTGTTCACTCATGTCCCCGAAACTGATCGCCGGTTTTTTATATACCACAAGCGCTTCAAAGGGTAAATATTGGTCGGGCTTCTCAAAATCGCTGTACTTTGCCACCTCGCCTTTCAGTTCGAAAACCATTTTGTCCTTTTCAAATACAATGGCTTTAATCTCCCCTTTCGTCATCATGTAGCCCTCGCCGATCAGCTTCTCCCGGTCGACGATCTTACCCATTTTGAGACTGCTGCCGCTCTCTCCATCCCGGTCGATCTGAACCGAAACGGGCCGCTGGGCATACCATTTGTCGCCGGCAGCGTTGATGATCGTCCTGCCATCGAACTGATCGGTCAAAGTCAGGTTCATCACATCGCCCGACATGATAATTTGTCCCGAAAAAACGTTTTCTGCTCCATAAAATGGCTTCCCGGCAATGCTGGCGTGTATGATCGCCTGATTATCATTGAGTTTTTCCAGGTACTTTTCGGCCTCGCCTTCGGATTCACTCCGCCCGCGACAGCCCGCACAGACAGCAAGCAGGAGCAATACGCCTGCCCATTTTTTTACAATATTCATTCAGCTATTAAAAAACAAAAATGCTCGAACAAATCGAGCATTTTTGGCAGTATTTCACAATTAAATGATCAATAACCGGGATTTTGAGTCAGGTTTGAGTTGGAGACAAGTGCCGCAGAAGGGATTGGGTATAGTACCGTCGTAGGATCCTTCTTGGACACGCCGGCACCGTCGATGAACTTGCCGAAACGGATTTCGGTGGTTCTTTTGAAACCTTCCCAGTAAAGTTCGCGACCGATTTCCGCGAAAAGGCTTGCCTCATTAAGCGTACCCAATGCCGAAGCGCCGCGTGCTGCGCGCAACGCGTTGATCTGCGTAAGCGCGCCGCCTGCATTTCCGCCCCGAAGCTGTGCTTCCGCTTTCATCAGATAGGCTTCGGCGTAACGCATCAGGATGTATTTACCTGAGTTAGCCGGGTGGTATTTGATCACGCGGATACCTTTGTCCGTTGCAGCACCTGCCAAAGGTACATCGCGGGTGAATTGCAGCGGTTTCTGTGTACGCGAGTCGATTACCTGTGCACCTTTGTCGTCATATTGCTGCCCGATGAGGAAGCCCAATCCGATACCGGAATATTGGGTACCATCTTTTTTCGCGGCTTTACCAATGCGGGAATCTTTCGCTTCAAAGGTGTCGTAGAAGTCAGCCAATGTGGCAAATCCATTCCAGCCCGACGGGTTTTGGCCGTAGTGCAGGGTCATGAACCAGCGGTTTTGCGCAGTGCCTTCCTGTACGTTGAAAATCACTTCCGACTTCGCGGATGACGAGAACGCATTGAAATAATCTGCTTCCAGCGCGTATCCATCGGCGGTAATCGCGTCCACATAAGCAGCCACTTTGTCCATATCCGCCTTATCGAATGTGTAAGGACCTTCCGGCTTGGCGCTTTTGTACACGGCTTTGTTCAGGTACATTTTCGCGAGCATGAAGTTCGCTGCGGCCTTGTTAGCCGTTCCGTTTGAAATGGACGGTCCTGCTTTCGGCAGGTTTGGCAGCGCTTCTTCGAGGTCTTTCAGGATGAGGTCGAATGCCTCCGAGCGTGTCAGCACTTTCGGCAGGTCGTTCACGCCCTGGGTCACTTCCCGGAACGGCGCTACGCCCCAGTAATCCATTACCCAGTACATATTATACGCCCTGAGGAATTGTGCCTGTGCTTTCTGCGCGGCATTAGGGTTGGAAGCGATGATCTCCGTGGCTTTGTAGGCACGTTGGTTCAATGCATTCCATGCGCTGAGAATGTACGAGTGCGATGCGTCCCAGGTGTGCTGGTCCAAAGTACGCCATACCCCGTTATCACCCCAGTCCACACCGCGGGTAGGCGGGATCATTTCGGCCGTTACGTGCTCGCCGAGCGCGTAAATACCTGCCTGATCGGAATAGGTAGACAAATCCTTATAGGCCGAAGCCAATGCTTCCGTCACGTTTACGGGCGCAAATCCACCTTCTGTCGGCTTGCTTACTACCGAATCTTTCTCCTCGTTCACAAGGTCCGTACAGGCCGACAGCATGGCTATGCTGACCCCCGCGACTACGATTTTATATAATTTACTCTTTTTCATTGGAGTTACTAGTTAGGAATTAGAAGGAAACATTAACACCGACAGTCCAGGTGCGTGCTCTTGGGTAAGCCGTGTAGTCGATCCCGAACGATGGAATGTCGTTCAGCGACTTGTTGGTGCTTACCTCGGGATCCTGTCCGTCGTATTTAGTGAATGTCAACAGGTTTTGGCCTGTAACGAACACCCTCGCGCTGCTAATAACCTTGCTGCTTTTGATCGGCAGCCGGTATCCCAATGTCAGGTTCTGCAATCTCACAAAATCACCTTTTTGCAGGAAGCGGGTAGATACGTCGGGAGCATTCAATGCGCCCTCGCCGTTACCGACCACATCCTTGGTCACGTTGCGTCCGTTTGCGAAAGAACCTTGTGTAAAGAATGCGTTGGCAGTGTTGGAGTAAATATAGTGTCCAAACACGCCATTAAAAAACAAGTTCAGATCAAAATTGCCATAGCGAAGGTTGTTGGTCAAACCAGCTGTAACTTTCGGCAGCGGGCTTTTACCTCCGAGGAATTGCTGGAAGTCGCCATTTGGATAAATCGAGTTGCCGTTTTCGTCAAATCCACCGAATTGGCGCAGGAAGTAAGCGAACAATGGCTGCCCTTCCGAAAGGCGCTGTGCGAATGCACCCGAAAGACCCTGACCGTTGATTTCACCGGTATCATAAGTACCGATCAGGTTTTTCACGAGGTTTTTGTTGTAGGATGCATTGAGCAACACTTCCCATGAGAACTGCTTGCCGTCGATCACCGCCGCGTTCAATGAAAGCTCGATACCACGGTTCTGAATGTCTGTGTCGAGGTTACGATAAACGAACGGGTTTGGCGCCGGCTGGGCTGCAACCACTTTGAAAAGCAGGTCTTTGGTGTTTTTCTGATACAAATCGATGCTACCTCCCAGGCGGCCTTTCAGCACGGAGAAGTCGATACCGAGGTTAAATGCAGCCGTTGATTCCCATTTCAAATCCGGGTTGTTGAACGCCACCGCATTCAGACCACCGCCGGTGATGCCGTCGCCATTCTGGTTGATCACGTAATCGCTGTAACGGTCGCGACGGTCGTACACGTTGTGCGGGATCGCCTGGTTTCCGGTTACACCATAACCCACACGTATTGCGAGGTCGGTGAATGCGGTTTTGGAAATAAACTCTTCCTCCACCAGCTTCCATTTGAATGCTCCCGACGGGAAGTATCCGTATTTATTGTTACCCCCGAATTTGGAAGATCCATCGACGCGCAACGTTCCTGTGAAAAGGTATTTGCTGTTGTTGCCAAAACCCAGGTTCACACGGCCGAAGTACGATTGCAGCTCATCTTTGGTATAGCTCGAATTCTGTACTACCGAACCGACGCTTTTCAGCGCTGTCGCATCCTTGATCTCCGTCGTTCCCGCGATACCGAGGTTGTTGACCATCAGGTCCAGGTTGTTGGTACGGAAGTTGGCGGCCGCCACATTTTTGCTGCCTTGCTCGAAGCTCTGGTAAGAGTAACCAAGCAATGCGTTCAGGCTTACACCACCGAACTCCTTATCATAGGTAAAGTAGTTTTCCCACAACTGATTGTTGGCTTCCACATCGCGGATGTACACGCGGCCGATGTTCTGGATTCCGGAAACGACAAGGTCACGAGAATAGGCTTGTTTGCGCGTCGACAACGACTTGTCAAAACCGAGCACTGTTTTAAATTTCAAACCCTTGAAAATTTCCAGCTCGGCATTGATGTTTCCGAGCGCACGGAGCGTGTTACTTTTATCCTGCGACAGGTTGATGAAAGCAACCGGGTTGGGTTCGGTAGTAGAAATCTGGTTCAACGATCCGTCCGCGGCGTAAACCGGGCGTGTCGGGTTGGCTTTCAGAATGCTACCCATCAAATCACCTTCAAAACCGATGTTTTCAGAAATAGGCACACCTGTATCGAGC
Source organism: Dyadobacter beijingensis DSM 21582 (assembly GCF_000382205.1). Lineage (GTDB taxonomy): Bacteria > Bacteroidota > Bacteroidia > Cytophagales > Spirosomataceae > Dyadobacter > Dyadobacter beijingensis. Next base: position 260,449 of record NZ_KB907786.1, on the reverse strand, counting down.
GTATTGGCGAAGTTCAGGTTGCTGCCGATCGTCAGTTTGTCGTTGATAAATTTCTTCGTTCCGGCGAAACCAACACTGTAACGTTTCACATTGGAAGTTTTCACGATACCGTCCTGATCCATATAACCTAATGAAAAACGGTAGTTACCCGACGCGTCGCCGGCACCGTATGAAAGGTTATGCTGGTGGGTCAATGCAGTGCGGAAAAGCTGATCCTGCCAGTCCGTGTTGGCGCCCTGATCCTGGCCGCCCGCTGCACGGTATTCCGCGGCATTCAGCAAGTCGTATTTTTTTGTGATTTTACTGAAACCCAACGAGTAGCCGTAGTCCAGCGTTCCTTTTCCTTTTCCTCTCTTAGTAGTGATAATTACCACCCCGTTCGCACCGCGTGAACCATAGATCGCCGTTGCCGACGCATCTTTCAAAATGTCCATGCTGGCGATATCGTCCGGGTTGAGGAAGTTGAGGGGGTTTTTCGCCGGCTGGCGTCCCACACCCTGGTTATCACCGCCGGATGAGGTATTGTCACCGCTCAAAGGCACACCATCGATCACGAACAATGGGTTGTTACCCCCAAGCACGGATGATGTACCCCGTATACGCACGTTAATACCCCCGCCAGGCTCACCGCTCGACTGGGTGATCTGCACCCCCGCCACACGGCCCTGCATGAGTTGCTCAGGCGAGGTTACAATACCCTTTTGAAAGTCTTTCGAACCCAGCGCCGATACCGCACCGGTAGCATCTTTCTTCTTCACGGTACCATAACCGACTACCACCACCTCTTCCAGGGCCTTGATATCCTCTGAGAGCACCACGTCGACGACCGACTTATTGCCCACGGCCACGTCCCTGGTTTCGTAACCGATCGCGCTGAAAGTGAGGGTTGCATTGGAAGGAACGCTGATCTGATAGTTACCTTCAACGTCTGTGTTTGTTCCCTTGGTAGTACCTTTTACGGTAATGGTGACGCCCGGAATACCCCCGGTTTTGGCGTCTGTAACTTTTCCGGACACGTTAATGTCCTGTGCCAGCACCTGTCCGCTCATACCGAGGAGCGCGATCAGCAAGGCAAAAATTCCCGATTTCAGATAGAATGGTTTTGTCTTGGAGCAGAAGGCCCGTAAGTCGGGCAGCTCATGCTGACGAAGTACATGAAAGGATAAATTCATCATAGGTTAGATATAATTAGGTCTGTAAGCGCGATGCGTTGTATCATTTTGACATTTCCCACACCGGTTCCTCAAAAAATGCCCCTAGAATCCAAAACAGGCCGTTTTACTGAACTTTAATGCGAAAAAATGTGAATTTTACACCACACCGTCTACAAAATAATATAAAAAATTTAGATAATACAATAACCCTTCCACCCCGAATTGGCAGAAAAATGGATTTATTTCCATAAATGGTTACATATCTGCTTTAAGTCCAAATCGCATATTTGAGAAGTACAAATGCAGCACCGCCGACAGGAATTTTTAACGGACATTTAATCACCCGTCCCACTTACCCAACTTTTTGCTGGAATTCCATCCGCGTTGTGCGTAACTTTGAATCCGTTATTTTTTCAGTCCATTGCATTTATGACATCCCTGTCTCCAGTATCAGATGCAGATCTGACTTTGCTTGCACAACGCCTTGAAGGTGAACTGTTTTACGACAATACCATGCGGACGTTATACGCGACAGACGCATCCGCCTATCGTGAAATGCCGCTGGCCGTTGCCATCCCCAAATCGATCGCCGATCTCAAAACGCTCATCGCATACGCTACCGAAAAGAAGGTTTCGCTGATTCCCCGCACCGCCGGGACGTCCCTCGCGGGCCAGGTCGTGGGTAACGGTATAGTCGTAGACGTTTCGAAAACTTTCAATCAAATACTCGAAATAAATGCGGAGGAACGATGGGTCCGCGTGCAGCCGGGCGTCGTGCGCGACGAGCTGAATATGGCCCTGAAACCGTACGGGCTCTATTTCGGACCTGAAACTTCCACCGCCAACCGTGCCATGATCGGCGGGATGGTAGGTAACAACTCCTGCGGTTCCAATTCCATCGTGTACGGGAGCACGCGCGAGCATTTGCTCGAAGTGAAGGCCATTCTGGCCGACGGTACCGATGCCGAGTTCAAAAATGTGAGCAGTGCGGAATTGCAGTCACTGCTGACTGACGCACGCCGCAAAAACGGCAGCGCATCGCTTTTGGACAAAATATACCTGAAAACCGACGCCATCCTGGCATCGGCCGAAAACCAGGCGGAAATCCGTAAAAACTTCCCGAAACCTTCGGTAGAACGACGGAATACCGGTTATGCACTGGACATGCTCCTGAATATGGCGCCCTACACGACGGGCACCGAGGCCGACAGGCCATTCAATATGTGCAGCCTGATCGCCGGCTCGGAGGGAACTTTGTGCTTTCTGACGGAGATCAAGGTAAACCTGGTGCCATTGCCGCCCAAAACGCAGGGTCTCGTGTGTGTGCATTGCGACACGATCGACGAAGCATTGCGGGCGACTATTCTCACACTGAAATACGGCCCGCACGCCGTGGAGCTGATCGACGAATACGTTTTGGAATGCGCCGCGACCAATGTAGAACAACGGAAAAATGCATTTTTCGTCAAGAATAAGCCCGATGGCACATTCCCGGCGATCCTCGTCGTAGACCTGTCGAGGGAAACGAAAGAGGAGGTCGAGCAGCTGGCCGCGGATCTGGAAAAAGAATTTAAAGAAGCCGGTATCGGTTTCCATTATCCATTGCTTTTTGGGGATGATACCAAAAAGATATGGACGCTCCGCAAAGCCGGGCTAGGCTTGCTGGGCAATATTCCGGGCGATGAAAAGGCCGTGGCGGTGATTGAAGACACGGCGATCGACGTGTACGACCAGCCTGAATACATCCGCGAATTCAATGAAATCCTGAAAAAGAACGGGATGTCGGCCGTGCATTATGCGCACGCCGGCTCGGGTGAGCTGCATTTGCGCCCGATCATCAACCTGAAAACGAGCGAAGGACACCGCCAGTTCAGGATGATCGCCGAGGAAATTGCCGACCTCGTGAAGAAATATGACGGCTCGCTATCCGGCGAGCACGGCGATGGCCGCCTGCGCGGGGAGTTTATCCCGAAAATGGTGGGCAAACACAACTACCAGCTTTTCAAGGACATTAAGAAAACCTGGGACCCGAATAATATTTTCAATCCGGGCAAAATCGTCGACACGGCACCGATGGACACGTTCCTGCGCTACGAAGCCGACCAGAAAACGCCGGAATTCAAAACCAATTTCCGCTTTTACGACCAGGACATTCTCCAACACGCCGAGCAATGCAACGGTTCGGGCGATTGCCGGAAAACGCATTTGAGCGGCGGTACCATGTGCCCGAGCTTCATGGCGACGCGCAACGAAAAGGATACGACCCGCGCCCGTGCGAACATCCTGCGCGAGATGCTTACGCGCTCGCCCAAGGAAAACCGTTTCGATAACAAGGAGATCAAGGAAGTGTACGACCTCTGCCTGGCCTGCAAGGGCTGCAAAGGCGAATGCCCGTCCAATGTCGACGTTGCAAAGCTGAAAATGGAGTTTTTGCAACAATATCACGATGTAAACGGCATTCCGGTACGCTCCTGGCTGATCGGTAATTTCTCCAAAATGACCGGCCTGGCCAGCTATGTTCCCTGGGCCTACAACCTGATTTTCAAGAATGCGCCGCTGCGGAAAATCGCCAACACGGTGGTAGGGTTCCACCCCGAGCGCACCATGCCGCTGCTGCACAGCACGACGTTGAAAAAGTGGTACGACCAGCGGAAAAGCAATGCACTGAAGTCGGACAGGAAGGTGTATTTGTTCTGCGACGAGTTTACCAATTATAATGATGTGGAAATTGGTAAAAAATCCATTCTGACGCTCGAAAAGCTCGGCTACGAAGTCATTATCCCTGACCATGGACCGTCCGGCCGGCCTCAGCTTTCCAAAGGTTTGCTGCGGGACGCGAAGAAAATTGCGGAGAGCAATATCCGGTTGCTGAAAAACCTGGTTTCGCACGACACGCCGCTCGTTGGCATCGAGCCTTCGGCGATCCTGACCTTCCGCGACGAATACCCCGACCTCGTCAGCGACGAATTGCTCGAAGACGCCAAAATGGTAGCACAGAACGCCCTGCAATTCGATGAGTTCATCGCACGCGAAATTGAGTTGAAAAATATCACGAGAAACCAGTTCACGAAGGAAAAACGGCTCATCAAACTGCACGGCCATTGCCAGCAGAAAGCCATTTCCAGCGTGGTACCGACCAAAAAAATGCTTTCATTGCCCGAAAATTACACCGTACAGCTCATCCCGTCGGGGTGCTGCGGCATGGCAGGGTCGTTCGGTTATGAAAAAGAGCATTTCGACATTTCGATGCAGATCGGCGAGCTGGTGCTCTTCCCGACCGTGCGTCAGCAGCCAGAGGAAGTGATCATCGCCGCACCCGGCACCAGCTGCCGCCACCAGATCCACGACGGTACCGGCCGCAAAGCCCTGCACCCGGCGGAGATTTTGTGGGATGCATTAGTTTGATAAACAGGTATTTAAAACAAAAGGGCCGGCAACTGAACATTGCCGGCCCTTGCTGTTCAAACGCTGCCTAGTTGGAAATAAATGGCGCCTTTCGCAGCCAGGTGTCGTCCGTCAGCTGTGCGATCATGAATGCGGCAATGTCCGCGGCGTCGATCCTGGTGCCCGGCGAATCGGTGGCACTTACCTTCACCTCCGAGCGGTCCCCGTTGAATTCAATGTACGGAACGCGCACCATCGTCCATCCGGCGTCACTTTGCGCAAGCAGCTCATACGACTTCTGCCTGTCTGCATGAATTTCAGGAAACGTTGACCGCATCCATTCCGTCGCCTTTTGCGTTTCCTCTCCTTTCACATCCGTCGGCGCATCGACATTCAGACCGGCCAGCACCACATAACGCACCGGTCGGCCGCCAGCCGCATTCAGAACATTTAGAATAGCCCCGCTAGCCACGAGCGGCTCGCCTTTCCGCTGCCCTACGGTACTTAAAACGGCATCGCAGCCTTCTACCAGTTCATGTACGGCGTGCGCGTCCAGCACATCCCCGTGCACGATGCTGACTAAGGGACTTTGAATGGTAAAATTCTCAGGATGCCTGAGCAGCAATTTTAGCGGATAACCTTTTTCGATAAGCTGATTGACAAGATATTGGCCCGTACGCCCACCGCCGCCAATCACAGCGATTTTTTGTATTCTTTTCATTTCTCTCTGATAAAATGTTGGATATAAGCAAGCTGTCCCGGCGAAGTATCCGGAACATCACAGAAGAGCCCCGCTCGATTCTGTGTGGTAATGCGGTGTTTTTATCAGGAGATTTTAATGGCTTAAAGGTAAGTAACCGAAGGAAATTACCAATCCGTTCGTATAGATTTTATTCAAAACCCCACTTTTTGGGAATGAATTCCTAAAAAACATCGACTTGAGTTGCGGACAGACATCGGCGCATTGTGGGAAAACTTCATTATTTCCGAACGGATGAAATTTACCAGCTACCAGGGTATTTGGGCCCATCAATATTACTGGCGAACCAAGGAACAAAACGAAATCGACTATCTGGAAGATATCGATGGAAAACTACATGCCTACGAGTTCAAATGGAGCTCAAAAGCCAGGGCTGTGTTATCCAAAACTTTCAGTAACGCGTACCCGGGCAGCGAGTTCAAGATCATCCATCCCGGCAATTATGATGAATTTATTTTCTAATCCTTCCCCCACCCGATATTCATCGTCGTCCCCACCCGGAACACCGTACGCTTATACCTGAACCCTTCAAAAGTATTCACCACCTCCACGCGGAGCGGGAAGCGGATACCGATGTCGAGGCCGTAGCCGAGTTCGGTATAGTTGTCGGAGTCGGGAGTGGCGAGGTAGTGGAGGAGAAAATTCTCTTTCACGCCCAGGATGCGGAACCAGGGAATCTGGGTCAGCAGGAACTGGCGGAGTTCGGTAAGGACGTGGGCTTCGAAGAATTTTTGCGAGGTGCTGTAACGGTAATAATCCAATGCCCTGAATGTACCTACCGGGTCGCCGAGCTGGAAGAAGAAGCGGTTGCCGGCGAAATGCTGGTAGTCGGGGAATTGCAGGCTGTCGCGGCCGAGGAAGCTGCCGGCGGCGACTTTGTAGCGCAGTTTGCTGCGGATACCAATGTCGAAAGCATGCTGAACGCCGATTTGCAGGAGATCATAATCCACATCGCTGCCGAATGCATTGGCGATCCCCTTTCGGTAACCGACAGAAAATTTCGGCGAATCGTCGTCATAGTAAGTCGTTTTGCCGCTACGGGTACGGTATTTCTGCCAGGGTTTGTAGGTGGCCGCAATGCCGAGGATGAACGCCTGGTGCCGTGGCATGGGCGAAGGCATCACGGCAGCATCGGTCCGGCTTTCGATATTGTCGGGGATATTGGAGGTAAATGCGCGCCGCTTCCAGTCGATCCAGCGGTAAGCCGATGTTTTTTCAAGGTTCGGCAGGGCCGTGCGATCGGCATATTCGATGTTGGCTTTCACTTCGAAATGCCCGTTCGGTTCGCTGGTTATGAACTCGGCCCGGACGAAATCCTTTTGGTATTCTTTGATAAAGTTTTGTTCCAAAAACAGCGTCGTGAAGGTGTTGAGAAGCGGATGCATCGGATTTTCTCCATTGAACTGCGCGATCCCACGGCCGCCCGAAACACGCACCTTACCGCGTTTCCAGCCATAATCGACGCCGCCAGTAGCCATGAACTGCTTCCGCCCGAATGCATAGCGCGTCAGCCCGCTGACCGACCATTCCCGCCCGTTACCTACCCACTCCGGCCTGCTTCCGGGCTTCTTGTTCTCCATTCGCCCACCTGAGCGGCGCAATTTCAGGCCCGCGCCGTCCAGTACCAGTCCTTCCACGGTATTCACCTGCAAGCCCGGCAGCGGACCAACGTAGTCCAACCGCCAGGGGCTTTCTTTTCCAAGCCGGAAATGGTGGCCCGCCAGCAAGTCCCCCAGCCCGAATTTGCTTCCCTTTTTTGCCTTCGTAGTGTCGCTTTTGGATGATTTCAGACTATCCCGCTGCTGTTCCGTACCTTCATTGATAATGACCAGGCTATCCAGCCGCGTATAACTTTTTACCTCCGCGACGGTGAGCGGCACGGTGCGCAGCGAGTCCCAGAATGCCGTGTTTCGCTGCGTGGCCATCGAATCCACCTGCGTCGAATCCTGGCGGCTGTTGTTCAGGTCCACGTCCTGGCCTTTCTTTTCCTTTTCTTTCAAATCCTGCTTTTCGTACTCCTTCATCATTTTCCGCAGGTTTTTGGCTGAGAATTCTTTCTGTTTGCTCACCACTTCATCCATTTTCTGCGCCTTGATCTCCCGGCCGGTAAGCTTCACTTTTTTGGCTTCCTCGGCATACTTTTTATCGTCGATCACGACGATATCAGGTTTGAAAGTCGGGTTAACTTTCACGTTCGTAAAGGATTGCGAGATCACAAAATCGCCCTTGCCTTTGAACCCGTAAATGCCGCCTTCGACATGAAACTGCTGGTTCACCGGCAGCCATACACCCTGTATCGGGCTATACACCTGCTTGATGTCCAATCGGAAACCTGTGTTAACCGTTTGCAAATCAAGGCTGTAAATACTCCATTCCCCGTCGATAATCTGGATCGTGCCGCGGTAAACGCCCTCGCCCCATGAGCGCGGCGTGACTTTGATTTTGTTCACCTCGATACCATTTTCGCGGAATGCACCCAGGTATTCGAATTTGTAATAGGCAAATGCGCGTGGAGACAGCGGCGAAACCGCTTTCACCACTTCGGGCTGGTAAAAACTGGCGAGCAGGTACATGTTCGGGTCGGCCATGTTCTTGTCCATGCTGCTCCGCGTGGCAATCACGCGCTGTTTATAGGCATTAGGCTGCCTGAAAGTGACTTCGGAAACGGTCTCGTTCAGCATCGGGACGCCCTTTTTGAAATTGGCTTCCTTCTCCATTTCCTTCAATTCCTTTTTATACAAAAATTCCATCGGCAGGTCCGTCACCACTACCGATGATTTGGAATAAACCTTGGCCGTGTAGGCATCCACTTGCAGGAAATGGTAGCGGCTTTTGGCAATGGCACTGCGCATAATCGTATACGCCGGGTCCTCGTCTTTACTGCCGATGCGCACTTCGCCGAGATTCAGCGCCTGCTCTTCCATAGTGAGGTCGAAAGTTTGCATTTTGTCCTCGACGGTAAAGCCTTTTTGCCCTGTCTTGAAACCGAGATATTGGAATATCACCTCGTAATAGCCCGGTTTCAGATCGAGCTGGTAGCGGCCTTCCTCATTGGAAATGGTGCTGACACTCGCGCCTTTGACGATGATCGCGGCGAAGGGCAATGGCTCGCCTTTCCTGGTTTTGATCACCCCTTTGATCCCGCTGGCAGGCGCTTGTGCGAGGGTTAGGCATGCGGAAAGAAGGACCAGACAAAATGCGAAGAGGTAGCGTATACGCATAAGGTTTCAGCAATCGGATGAATATCTTTTCAGGCTAGATGGTTTTAAAGATAGTCCGGTTGCTTTGAAATCAAAATCCGCTCGTCACATAGTTACAAATCCGAAAACTCCCAGGCACTCTGGTAGGCATTCAGCCCCTCGGCATAGGCGATGAAATTTTCATAAAAAGGCAATGCGGAAAGGGTCGCGCTGTCGCCGATCACGACGAGCTTTTTCCGTGCACGGGTCATGGCCACGTTCATACGGCGGATGTCGGCCAGGAAGCCTATCTGCGCCTCGGCATTGCTGCGCGTCATGCTGATGTACACCACGTCCCGTTCCTGTCCCTGGAAGCTGTCGATCGTATTCACGGCGATTTTGTCCAGGTAAGGCGCCAGGTCCGGCGCGTGCGCGAGCTGGTCTTTGAGGATATTGATTTGTTCTTTATAGGGAGAAATAATGGCAATGCTCGGAAAATCCTCCGTTTTTGGATTAACCTTCACAAATTCCGCTGCCAGCTGGTTCAAGTGCTTGAAAAGAAACGCCGCCTCTTCCGGGTTCGTGGAGCTGGTGCCTTCCGGTTTTTCATCAAAGCCACAGCCCGCCGTATCGATATACGCCATCGGCGGCTCGCCGGGAAACAGCACGCGGTTCGCCACCGATTCGTGCGCTTTTAATTGATCATTATAAAAAACGCGCGAAGAATAGCCCATAATAGCCTTGTTCATCCGGTATTGCTCTTCAAGCAGCACCACCGACTCGGGGTGCAATGCCACGCATTTTTCCAGTAACGTCGTGCTCAGGCCGCCTTTGCCCGCAACGTCCGACTTGATGGTCGGCGGCAGCTGCAAATGGTCGCCGGCCAACACCACTTTTTCCGCTTTCAGGATCGGTATCCAGCAGGCAGGTTCCAGGGCCTGGCCCGCCTCGTCGATCACCACGGTGCGGTACTTCATGTGGCGGACGGTGAAATGGTTCGAGCCGACGAGAGTCGCCGTGACTACCTGCGTTTTGCCCAGCACGTCATCGATAATGTATTGCTCCATATTCGCGACGTCCTTCATAATGCGGTGGGCCTCCTCGAACAACGCTTTCCGCTGGTCGCGCTCCGACTTTCCGAAATGGCGCTTGTACTTGTGCGCCATGTTCTTGTATTCGTTGGCCTGCTTTTTCAATGCCTTAATATCCTTCACATCGGCATGTGACGACATTTTACTATCCAAAGTCAGCGCCGACAGCCGCTCCGAAACGCGTACCGGGTTTCCCACCCGCAGCACGTTCAGCCCTTCTTCGCTCAGTTTTTCACTCAGCAAATCCACCGCCGTATTGCTCGGCGCGACAACGAGGACCGGCCTGCTATCCTTTTTCACCAATGCCTTGATCGCCTGCACGAGCGTGGTCGTCTTGCCCGTCCCCGGAGGCCCATGTACGATCGCGAGCTCCTGCGCGGAAAGGATCTGCTGTACGGCCCGCTGCTGCGAGGGGTTAAGTTTGGGAATGGTAATGGGGTAAATGTCAGGGTCGAACGAAGGCTTTTTCTCACCCGTTAAAACTTTGATGAGATGCCCGTCCTTCTCCGACGAACCTTGTGCGTCGGCGGTTTTCAATGCGCCTTGCATTTCGTCGTAACTGTTGTCGTCGAAAAGCAGGTCGATGCCCAGCTTGCCGTCGCGCGACCATTCCGGTAGCTCGTCCGTCCGCAATGTGATTTTCAAACGGTTACCGCCCTGGTGCGAGATCACCCCTTCGACGCGGTCCTTTTTGGGTTCGTGGTTGCTGAACAAAACCGCCGGCATGCCGAAACGCATCTGGTGTGCCAGGTCGTGGTGCGTAGTGCGTTCGACTTCCACCGTGAGGTAATCGCCCCGGCCGATTTCCTGGCCGCGTATGGCAATGGGGTACCAGGCCAGCCCGTTGGCCCGGCGTTCGGAAACGGAAGTCCGTTCGATCAATCGCAGGTACGATTGCTGGTCTTCCTCCCTTTCTATTTTCAGTAAATCGAGTAGTCGCTTGAAATAATCCATGCACAAAACTAAGCAAACGCCGCTTAATGCATCACGCCCGCATCCGCGCCTTGCTGCACCTCCACCTTGTTGGTAATAAACCTTCGTCCTATCACCAGCACCACCAATGCGAGCGTAGCCGAGGCAGCCATAGCCGTCACCATCGGGATAATGGAAGGTACTTCAAAAACGCTGATCGCGATGGAGATCAATGTCCCCGCACCCATCTGGAATGCGCCCATCAATGCCGACGCGCTTCCCGCATTACGCGTGAAGGGCGCGAGCGAAAGTGCGGCCGCATTCGGGAAGGTGTAACCCACGCAGCACAGGAAAAGGAAGAGGAATACGAGCGTGGAAGTCAGCGTAAGCGCGTCGTTCAATGCCGCGGCGAGGAATACGAGCCCGATCACCGCCTGGCAAATCAGCGCCACATTCACGATCTGCTCGCTGGTAAAGCGGCGGAGCATCAGGGTATTGACCTGCCCCGAACCGATGAAGCCCACCGACAGGAATGCGAAAATCCAGCCGTATACTTTTCCTTCGATATGAAACACTTCCATAAACACGATCGGCGAGCCCGACACGTAGGCAAACAGCCCCGCGAATGCAATAGCGCCCGTAATGGAGTAGGTGTAAAACTGCGGCTCGCGGAGCACTTCCAGGAAGTTCCTGATGATCGGCCGGGGTTTCAGCGAGAGCGTTTTATCGGGTTTGTAGCTATCCGGCAGCCAAAGCACGGTGGCGCCCAGAATGGCAACGCCCAGGATCGTCAGTATCATAAACACGGCATGCCAGCCGAATGCGTCGGTCACATAACCGCCCGCCGTAGGCGCGATCATCGGCGAAAAACCGACCACGAGCAGCAGCAGGGAGAATACTTTGGCATTTTCACTGACAGGAAACAGGTCGCGTACCATGGCTACCGACGCTACCGTAGCCGCGCAGCTGCCGATGGCCTGGATAATGCGCAGCACGATCAGCTGCTCCACCGAGGTCGCCACCGCGCAGCCCGCCGACGCGAGAATGTAGACGACCAGCCCGATAAACAGCGGTTTCTTGCGGCCGAATCGATCGAGCAATGGGCCGTACAGCAGCTGCCCGAGCGATATGCCGACGAAATAGCCCGACAATGTCAGCGAAACCTTGGCAGCAGTGGTGTCGAGGTCGCGCGCGATGGCCGGAAAACCGGGCAGGTACATATCGATCGAAAACGGGCCAAGCGCAGTCAGGCTCCCCAGGATGAGGATCAGGAAAAAGTATGTCTTTCTGGACATGGAAATTTTGTGGTGTGGAGATTTGAGTATCCGGGTAACACTGTTAGGCGGCCAAGGGTTCGGCCAGTGCACAAAAAAGGCCCCGGTAGTGCACCGGAGCCCGCTTTTATTTTCATGGCAACAGACCGAAGATCATGCTGCAACCCAGTTTAATTTTTTCTGGACTTCCTTTTCGCTTTCGCTAACCGCGTAGGGAACCTTGTTTTTGAGGTAGATAATGCAACCCTGCCCTTTCTTGTTGGGGGTAATCTTCAAAACGTCTTCCCTGTGAATAATAATATTGATGAGCTTCTGCCCAAATAATTTGAATGTACCCTTTTGTACCATGTCCTTGTCTTAGTCCTTCTTGAATGAAACGTAATCCTATGCAATTCCACTGATCGAATTCCCGGATTTCAGGTAGAGCAGGAAATAATCCTTTGAAATCAGGAAGAAACCAAGATCGGTCCTGTTACTTATCTGCAGAAAATCCGCTACTTCTCTCTGTGCTTCCGATTCAGATCTGGCACCTGTCACGTTAAGCACTGCGCCGGGTTTCAAACTTTTCGCTGGGTTGTTACCAAATGTCGCTACCATAGTTATATCCGATTTAAGAGTTAGTCTTCGTGTGAAATTGTTTTCGGGAAGGACAGTTTAAATAAACATGCCAGATTCCGCGATCCAACTAACGTATAAGGATATTTCAGCCGGGCTTACGTGGTAACTATTCAGGAATATAGAAATTCAAATGGTTGATTACAAGCACCTTGCATAATTTGATAAAAAATTTATACGCACTATTGAAAAAGTCACACTTCCCCGCCGCGCACTGTCCGTTTTTGAGGAACGGCCTATCGTTTTGATCGTCGCCCGCCGACGCTTCACTCCACAAGTCCTGCACTTCATCCGCCCCGTTCTCCCTTTCGGTGAACTTCATTTCCGTGCGTGTGCTGTGGTAGCCAATTTTGGATCAAGTCCTACGGCACATGAAAGCGACATTTACCATTATCATACTGCTGATCAGCAACCTTACTTTCGCCCAAACAAAAGTGAGCGGCAAAGTCACCGACGCGAAAGGCAACGGCCTGCCGGGTGTGAATGTGTATCTCAAAGGCACCTACGACGGCACTTCCACCGATTCGCAGGGCGCTTATGCATTCGAAACGGAGGAAAAAGGCGCCCAGCTGCTCACCGTGCAGGCATTGGGCTTCAAAACCCAGGACCTTGCCCTGCAATGCGAAGGCAAGGCGTTGACGGCGGATGTGAAACTGGCCGAGCGCATCAACGTCCTCACCGCCGTGACCATTACGGCCGGCGCGATGGAAGCGAGCGACGAAAAGAAATCAGTGGTCCTGAAACCGCTCGATATCGTGACCACATCGGGAGCGATGGGCGACATCACCGCCGCATTACTCACATTACCAGGCACTTCCACGGTCGGCAACGATGGCCGCCTGTTCGTGCGCGGGGGCGATGCTTCTGAAACGGCCATTTTCATCGACGGGATGCAGGTGGGCAACGCGTTCGGCAGCACAGCCTCCAACGTGCCTACGCGCACACGGTTCAGTCCTAATCTATTTAAAGGTTCGTTTTTCAGCACCGGCGGGTATTCCGCGGAATATGGGCAGGCATTATCGTCGGCGCTGGCATTGAACACGCTCGACCTCCCGCTCCGTAACCAGGGCGACCTGAGTGTGATGACGCCGGGCGGCGGCTACACGCAGACGCTCACGGGAAAAACGCAGGCATTGACGGCTTCGGCCAACTACTACAACCTGGCGCCCTACCAATCCATGATTAAACAACATTTCGATTGGGAACAGGCGCCGGAGAGCTGGGATTCGGAAATTTCCTTGCGCCGGAAATGGGGTAACGCGGCCAAAAGCAGCGCCGGAATGCTCAAAGCGTATTTCCACACGGAGGGCAACCGGATGGCGATCTGGCAAAAGATTCCCGGCGACGACGGCCGTGGCGACCGCGTGCAGCTGCGCAACAATTACGCCTACGGAAATGTATCGTTTCGGCAATCCAATGGTGAGGGTTGGTTACTTTACGGCGGCGCTGCATTCTCACATAATAAGGACGCGTGGAAGCTCAACCTCGACCCCATGCGGCAGGTTACTACGCTCGCACATGCCAAAATGGTGGCGGTAAAGGACTTTTCACCGCGGTTTTCCCTCAAAAACGGAGTTGAATGGTATATCAAAGGCTACTCCGAGGAATTGACCGGCCAAAACCTCCGCCGCGACTTTACCGACCATCAGCTCAACCATTTCGTGGAAGGCAGCTACTATTTCAGCAACCGGCTGGTGATGGTAGGCGGGCTGCGCACGGGTTACAGCTCGCTGGCGCGCCAGGCATGGGCCGATCCGCGGTTTTCGATGGCCTATAAATTTGAAAACGAAGGGCAGGTATCGTTCGCGGCCGGACAGTTTCACCAGCTCGCCGACGAGAAGACGCGCATTCACGACCCCGGCCTGAAAAACACCTCGGCCACGCACTATATTCTCAACTACTTCATCGTCAGCAACAATCGTACGCTCCGTGCCGAGGCATTTTACAAAGATTATAACCACCTCGTGACCTGGCAAGGCACCGCCATCAGGCCCGAGAACATCGCCCGGAACGGCTCCGGGTATGCGAGCGGTTTCGACCTGTTTTACCGGGACAAAAAAACCTTCAAATCCATCGACTTCTGGATCACATACAGTTTCGTGGACAGCAAACGGCAGTTCGCAGCCTTCGCCTCGCGCGTGCAGCCGTCGTTCGCACCCAAACACAATGGTTCGGTGGTAGCCAAGCATTTCGTAGGCCGGATGAAATCGCAGCTGGGCCTGTCGTGGTCGTGGAACAGCGGCTATCCATACAACGACCCCAACCTGCCGGGCGAAATGCAGCGCAAAACCGGCATTTACAGCGACCTGAGCCTGAGTTGGAGCTACCTGCCCCGCCCGAACGTGATCATTCACGCCGCCTGTTCCAATGTGCTCGGCCGCAGCAATGTGTTCGGCTACCGGTACGCGGCACAACCCGACGAAACGGGTTCGTACGCGAGCCTGCCTGTGGGCCAGGGCGCGAGGCGGTTTGCCTTTATCGGCCTTTTCATTACCCTTTCCAAAGACAAGAATGCCAACCAGCTAAACAATCTGTAACCATCAAATTCTCCAAACCATGAAAACCGTCACCCGCATTATCGCATTGCTGTTCATCGTTTCATTGCCAGTTTCGGCCCAGGATTCGCCTTACCAGAAGGCAATGAAGAAGGAAATCGCCGCAGTTCTCCATACCGATTCGCTGCCGCAGTTGCAGCGATCGGCGAATGCATTTGCCCGCATTGCCGAGCTGAATCCTACCGAATGGCAGCCGGCCTACTACCAGGCACTGGCCTGCACATTCCAGAGTTTTAACAAAACATTGGCCCTCGATAAAAAAGACGAAGTGCTGGCCATGGCCGATGAGCTCATCAAAAAAGCCGACGCCCTCTCGCCCGGCAATGCAGAAATCATCACGATGCAGGCATTCGTCACCATCGCGAAACTTAGCGCAGATCCGGCCGGTCGCGGCCAAAGCCTGTCGGGCGTGGCGATGCAGACACTGGGCAAATCGATGGCGATCGACAGCAAAAACCCCCGTACGCTCGTGTTGACGGCGCAAATGGAATTCGGCATGGCGCAGTTTTTCGGCTCGGGCACGGAGAAGGCTTGCGGGCTTGCGAAACAAAGTTTGGCTATATTTAGCGCACAGGACGAGGAAGCATTGAAAGCGGCCCTGCTGCCCACCTGGGGCAAAAATCAGGCCGAGGGACTGGTAGGGAAATGTAAATAAGTTTAACAGTAAATAGTCGCGCAGATGTGTGCCAAGTCTTCGAAAGGGTCTCGTGAGTTCTGGAATTTTTCACCGGGGTTTCTGGCGGGGAACGCGGTGGTTGCGCTGCTGGTCACGCTGGCGATATGCCCGTCGTGCCTGTCCCGCACGAATGCCATCAGCGAGCTGGCCGATGATTTTCTGCTGTCGTTCCTGCTCTCGACCAGCCTCAGCTACGGCGGCTACCTCGTCGAAGACTATTTCGACCGGCGCATTTCGTGGATCGAATACCCTGTGAAGCGGCTCGTGCTGGAATGCCTCTGCTATTTCCTGTATGTATTCACGATCAGTTTCCTACTCATGTTCCTGTTTGCATTCGTCGTGCGGCAGTCGTTTACTCTGGAAAATGTCCCTTGGAAACCGCTCATCCAATCGACCAAATTTCCGATGCGGCTTGCATTCGTGATATCGTTCATATTTATCAGCCGGTCGTTTCTCGTGGAATGGCGGAAGGCGGCGATCGAAGCGGAGCAGCTGAAAACGGAGCGGTTCGCGCGCCAGTACCAATCGCTCAAAGACCAGCTTAACCCGCATTTTCTCTTTAATTCGCTCAATGTGCTGAGCAATCTCGTGTACGAAAGTCCCGATGCCTCCGCGAAATTTATCCGGCAGCTGTCGCGCATTTACCGCTACGTGCTCGACGTGCAGCAGGAAGAGCTGGTGCCCCTGGAAAAGGAACTGGAATTCGCCGAAAACTACCTTGCATTACAGCAAATCCGGTTCGAGGAAGGTTTGGAATACCAGATTAATCTAAACAAAAACACACCCGGGAGCCTGCCACCGTTATCGCTGCAATTGCTGCTCGAAAACGCGATCAAACACAATGTGGCATCGGCACAAAATCCGCTGCGCATTGAAATCAGCCTTGAAAACAATGAATTGATCGTGAAAAACAACCTGCAACCCAAAACCAGCCAGCCGGAGGAATCGGCCGGGATTGGTCTGGAAAATATTGGCAAACGATACGAGCTGCTTAGCGAACGGAGGATAGCCGTAACCGATACGGGAGGGGTATTTGTGGTGAGGCTGCCGGTTTTAAGTTTTGAATGATTGAATGAGTAATTGAGTGAATGAGCCGCATTGAAACGGGGAATGGTGTTGCGATTTTTTGCTATAAACAGGGGGTTTCTCCGAAGCGCGCATTAGTTGATTTGACCATTGCTACATAAAATATACTGAATTGAACATTTTAACCGATGTGAAATACACTGACTTGAACATCCTGCTAATCGAAGACGAAGGCCCGGCGGCCCGGCGGCTGGCGCAGCTGCTTCATGAAAAACTGCCCGGAGCGCAAATAAATGGGCATATCGATACCATTACCACTGCGGTGCAATGGCTGCGAACGTACCCTGAGCCGGACCTGATATTCCTTGATATTCAGCTGGCCGACGGGATCAGTTTCGAGATTTTCGAGCAGGTGAAAGTGACTGCACCCATCATTTTCTGTACGGCATATGACCAGTACGCGATCCGCGCATTCAAGCTGAATAGCATTGATTATCTGCTCAAACCTATCGATCCAGATGAATTGGGACAGGCTTTGAACAAATTCCAAACGGGCCGGAAGGAACCTGTTTCTCAAACACCAATGATTTCGCTCGACCAGCTTCGCAGCCTTATGCAGCCTGCGGCTAAAACATTCAAAAACCGTTTTCTGGTGAAGGTCGGCGAGCGCATTCAGACGATCGATGTGCAGGAAATCGCGTTCTTTTTCAGTGAGGACAAGGTGACTTTCCTGCAAACGGCGGCCGGAAGGAAATTCATCGTCGATTACACGCTCGACGAGATCGAGGATATGGTCTCGCCTGACACATTTTTCCGGCTCAACCGGAAGTATATCAGCGCCATCTCGGCCATTCAGGACGTTTTTACCTATTCCAACAGCCGGTTGAAAATCCACCTTGCCAACTGCGGCGATAACGACATCCTCATCAGCCGCGAGAAAATGGGCGCATTCAAGGATTGGATGGGGCAATAGCGCTTCTACCCAAAGGCACGACTTTTGCTTACCTCTCATTTTCAACCGAAAAAGAGGATTATGAGAGCAATATGGTCCGGGGCGATCGGCTTTGGCCTCGTTAACATCCCTGTAAAACTGTTCAGCGCGACGCAAGCCAGCGAGCTCGACCTCGACATGCTGGACAAGAAAGATCACGCCAACATCCATTTCCAGCGCGTCAACGCCAATACCGGCCGCGAGGTAAAGTGGGAGAATATCGTCAAAGGCTACAAGGTCGACGACAATTACGTGGTCCTCGAAGACTCGGATTTCGAAAAGGCCAGTCCTGAAAAATCGAAGATCATCGAGATAGCCGAGTTTGTCGACGAGAAGGATATCGACAGCATTTATTACGAAACGCCTTATTACCTCCAACCCGAAAAATCGGGCGCGAAACCTTACGCATTGCTTCGTGATGCATTAAAAAAGACTGGCAAATGCGGCCTGGGCACCTATGTGCTGCGAAACCGCGAGAGCCTGGTGCTGATCAAACCGCAAAACGACCTGCTGATCCTCAACAAGATCCGCTTCGCGGAGGAAATCCGCGATACCGATGAGCTGAATATCCCCGACGTGAAGATCAAACCGGCCGAAATGAATATGGCGGTACAGCTGATCGAACAGCTCACGACGGATTTCGACATTTCCAATTACAAGGATACTTATAATGAGAAGTTGCTCAAACTGATCATGGCCAAGGCAAAAGGCAAAAAACCGGCCGCTACTAAAATGAAAGTCGTGCACTCGAAAAGCCGCGACCTGATGGCGCAGCTGAAAGAAAGCCTCTCCGCCCCTAAACGGAAAGCCTCATGAAAAAGAATGCGGAAATTACCCACCCGGAAAAGATTTACTGGCCCGACGAGCACATTACCAAAGGCGAGCTGATCGACTACTACCGCCAGATCGCGCCCTACATTTTACCTTACATGAAAAACCGGCCGCTCTCGCT
The DNA here is from genome assembly GCF_000382205.1 of Dyadobacter beijingensis DSM 21582. Taxonomy (GTDB): domain Bacteria; phylum Bacteroidota; class Bacteroidia; order Cytophagales; family Spirosomataceae; genus Dyadobacter; species Dyadobacter beijingensis. The sequence continues at coordinate 241,880 of NZ_KB907786.1, read as the reverse complement.
CCGCCGGCAGCCCAACGGCATTACCGATGAAGGTTTTTTCCAGAAAGACGCGAGCGATTCCAGGCCCGACTGGATCAAAACGCACGAAATACTGGCCGAATCGACTGGGAAAATGGTGAATTACTACATTGCCAACGACGTGGAAAGCCTGCTGTACATCGCCAACCTGGGCTGCATTGAAATGAACCCCTGGAACTCGACGATCAGCAAGCTAGACAACCCGGACTATGTGGTGATGGACATCGACCCTTCCGATAAAAATACATTCAACGACGTGGTCGACGTGGCGCTGACGATCAAGGAGCTGCTCGATGACATGGGTGCCGAGGGCTTTTGCAAAACGTCCGGCGCGAGCGGCATGCACGTTTACATTCCGTTTGGCAAAAAATACGACTACGACCAGGCCCGGGACTTCGCCGAAATGCTTGCGCATATGGTCACCGAGCGCCTTCCCAAGCTCACCACCTTGGAACGATCGCTGTCGAAACGCAAGAAAGACCAGATTTACGTCGATTACCTGCAAAACCGCATCGGGCAGACGCTCGCGTGTGCGTATAGCGCACGCCCGAAGCCGGGCGCGACGGTGTCTACGCCGCTGGAATGGGCCGAAGTGCAGCACGGCCTGAGCCCGAAGGATTTTACGATCAAGAACATATTCGACCGGCTCGATAAAAAAGGGGACCTTTTCAAAGGCGCACTCGGCAAGGGTATCAAGCTGGATAAAATCCTGCAAAAATTGTCGCTTGCCGGGGAGGATTAGGAGATGATTTGAAGGTGTATTTATTTTAGCCCTTCAAAACCAAATCCAATACCATGCGCCTAGTCCCTACTCAAATGAAGCTCGGCACGGCATTGCTGCTCGTGACGCTTTTGGCCCCCCTGCTCTTCCTGAACGGTTGCAGTTCTGATAAAAAGGCGGAATCTGATGCCGATTCCACAAAACGGCCCGTCGTGATCGGTTACGTCGGCGGCTTTCATGGCTTGCTGAACACCAGCAACATCGACGCCAAAATGCTCACGCACATTAATTATGCATTTGTTAACATTAAAAACGGCAAGGCATTCCTGGACAACGAGAAGACCGACACGACCAATTTCCGCCAACTTAACCTTTTGAAAGCCGATAATCCCGATTTGAAAATTCTTATTTCAATCGGTGGCTGGGCTTGGAGCGAGAATTTCTCCGATGCCGTACTCACTGATTCATCGAGAAAGATATTCGCGAAAAGCAGTGTCGAGATCATCAAAAAATACCATCTCGACGGCGTGGATATCGACTGGGAATACCCCGGCCTGCCGGGCGAGGAAGGCAATGTATTCCGCCCGGAAGACAAGCAGAACTACACCGAAATGTTCCACGCGATCCGCAACGAGCTCGATTTACTGGAAGAAGAAACCGGCAAGAAAAAGTTGCTGACTACCGCGGTAGCCGGTTGGGTGGAATTCCTGAAAGCAACCGATATGGGCAAAGCCCAGCAATACCTGAATTACGTGAACCTGATGACCTATGACCTATTCCAGGGCGACACGGCCGTTCACCACGCGAGCTTATACCCTTCCAACATTTACAAAACCGCCAAATCGGTTGACAATGCCGTGAAAGGCTTTCATGCGGCTGGTGTTCCGATGGAAAAACTTGTGGTAGGATTGCCATTCTACGGCCGGATGTTCACGGTGGCGAAACTGGATAAAGGACTCGGTCAGAAGCAGATCAAACAGCAGTACATTGACGGCTATACCTACATCAAGGATAGTTTGGTTAACAAAAAAGGTTACAAGGAGTACCGCGACACGGTTGCGAAGGCGCCTTACCTGCTCAATGCCGATACAGGTGACGTGCTGAGTTACGACGATGAGGAATCTGTCCGGGAAAAATGCAAATATGTGCTCGCCAACAAGTTGGGCGGGGTGATGTTCTGGGAATACGATTCCGATCCCAAGAAGTACCTCTTGAACGAAATCGACAGATCGTTAAAGTAACATCTTACTTGTCTGCCAGGGGTTGAAACCCCTGGGGAGGAAACCGGGCGTGCCGCTGGCACTGCCCGTTTTTTTGTGCCCTTTACGGCCGTTTCCTTAAAATAGTTTCCAGCTCGAAAGGTCGTGGTAGCCGGCCTTGATTTCACCGGTGCGGAACTTGTTCACGTACTCGTGCGCGTAGCGCGTGGGCTCGGGCAGGCGGTGTTTGCCGGTGCATTTCAAAGCGATCGCCAGGCTGTCTTCAAGGCTCATCTGATGACCCGGCGAGATAAATACCGGTTTCACGTTTTCTTTCGTGCGCACGGCATAGCCGATTACTTCACCCTTATCGGTTACATTGGCGTACTCGCCTTTCGATGCGCCAGGTTCGGCGTACTGGCCGGCGAGTTTCTTTTTGGCACAGCCCATCGTCACGGCGCCCGTCACTACGCCGAAATGGGAGGCAATGCCCATTCGCCGGGCGTGGAGAATGCCGTTGCCGTCGAACATGATCAGGTCCGGTTTGACGGGTATTTGTTCGTAGGCTTTCAGGATAGCCGGTATTTCCCGAAATGCGAGATAGCCGGGCACATAGGGGAAAATAGTGCTGCTTTGCACGAGCGAGCAGGCGATCGGTTGGAGTTCCGGGTAACTCAGGATTACCAATCCGGCAAAGACCGTCTCACTATACAACGTCAGCGAAATGTCGGCCCCGGCAATGGTTTTGATCTCTTTCTGAAAGGGTTCCAGGCGAAGATGGCCGCGGAGCTGCTGCTGGATGAGCGTGGCTTCGCCGAGCGTGAGCTGATCGTAATTGAGTTCCGGTGTGACCACCATGCGGTTCAAAGCGTCTGGCATGATATTTCCTGATTGTGTGTCAAAGTTAATTACCCCCTGATCTTCAAAAACCACGCCACATTCATGGAACAAACCTCTGTCAAACGCAAATGGGCCAACTGGAAATTCATTTCCTTCATTGTGATACTCGTTGCCGTCTTCGTCAAATTCTATGTCCTGGACCCGCACGACGAGAACGCCCCCGTAACCGTCGCCCTCGACCTGCCGCAGGTAGCCCTGCGAAATCAGAAAGAAGTAGCCGCCATCCTGGGAAAAGGCACGCTGGAAAGTTATTACGAAGACAAGCAGGCGGGCTGCGAGCATTGCCCGAAAGCCTCCTACCGCGACGGCAAGGTCGAGATCATCTATATCAATGAAATCGCCGATCAGATACGGCTGAATGGGCTGAAAGATTACGATTTCGAAAATCGCATCATCCTGGGCCTGCTCAACCTCACCGAGAATATCTCGCCCAACGTCGACGAGGACGGTTTGAAGCAGTGGGACAATTATCAGAAATACACGCAGATCGCCGCTTTTTCCAAAGATGGCCACCTCGACTACATTCTTATCAAAGCCAAAACCGAATAGGCATTACCGTACCGACCGTTTGCTCACGGCACTCAGCATCATATAGCCGAGTATGCCCGAAAGGACGGAACCGGTGAGAATGGCAAATTTGGCTTCGGAAAGGATCCGTTGCTCGCCGGGGAATGACAGCAACGCGATGAATACCGACATCGTAAACCCGATCCCGCCCAGCATACCGACGCCGATAATGTGCGCCCAGCCAGCCCGGTTGGGCATGCTGCTGATACCCAGTTTCACCGTAAGCCACGAAAGCAGACTGATCCCCAGCGGCTTTCCTATCACCAACCCGAGGATAATACCCAGGCCCAACGTGGTAGTGAGCCCGTCGATCATACCCGCTTCAAAAGTGATATTGGTATTGGACAAGGCGAAAACGGGCATAATGAGGAAGTTCACCGGCCTTACCAGCACGTGTTCCAGCTTTTCGAGCGGCGACTCCTGCGCGTCTGGCGTGGTAGGGATGGCGAATGCCGTGAGCACGCCCGCGATGGTAGCGTGCACGCCCGAATGGTGGATAAAATACCAGATAAACATGCCCGGAATCAGATACGCGGCCAGGTTCTTCACGCCCGCTTTGTTCATCGCCAGCAATGCTGCGAAGATCGCCCCGGCGTACAGGAGATAAGTATAATGCAGTTCTGAGGAATAAAAGATTGCGATCACGAGAATGGCCATCAGGTCGTCGACGATAGCTAATGCGGCGAGGAAAATTTTGAGCGACGACGGCGCTTTGCTCCCCAGCATGGTAATGATCGCGATGGCAAATGCAATGTCGGTCGCCATCGGAATGCCCCAGCCGGCCGCGGTGTGCGTGCCGCTGTTCAGCATAAAGTAAATTCCCGCCGGGGCCAGCACACCGCCGAGCGCCGCAAAAATAGGCAATGCAGCCTTTTTGAACGACGATAGCTCGCCCTCCACCAGTTCCCGCTTGATTTCCAGCCCCACCAGCAGAAAGAAGATCGCCATCAGGCCGTCGTTGATCCACAACAGCAGCGGGTACCGCAAATGCAGGGCATCGCTGTTGAAGCCCAGCTCCGTTCCCAGCAGGTTTTCGAATGCACCGGCCAGGGGCGAATTGGCAATAATGAGGGAAATAATCACGCAGACGATCAGGATAACGCCGCCGAGCGATTCGGACTGTACAAATTCTTTGAAAGGTCGCAGGTTGATCAATTTAGCCATACCGGCAATATAGCAAATCAATCGCAATTCCATTCAATGCCAGAAATTGTACTTTTACAGCAAAAACCAGCTCATTAACAGGTCGCACCATATTTGAATATTTCAAAACAAAATAATATTCGGGAGCCATTAAATCACTCATCACCAATAAAAACCACTCATATAACCGTTCGATCACTCATTGAATAAATATATAGCCATTCATAAAATACCATTTATATTTGCATCATCAAATAAGACAAAGACAAGAACAAAAAAATAAATACAGCTATGAAAACTTTGATCACAACCTTCGTTAGCGTTATCGCATTGACCAGTTCAGTTGCATTTGCAGACGACAACAAATCGACCAACAATATCAAAAATACATTGCCTGCTTCAACCCCTGCGGTAGAAACGCCGGCACCGCCGAAAGCGAAAAGTGTTAACGCGTACAGCACGTATACCCCTACTCAGAAAGCGGCCATCGTGGAGCTTAAAACCACGAAATAAATTTTAACAAAAATTGAAAGGTGAAATTGAGATGTTAAAAAGGAGGGCATTTGCACCTCCTTTTTTTATGTCCTTACGAAGCGAAAATCAGGCCGCAGCGAGCGGCGGACCGCTTTTCTCGGCCGGGCGGCCGGTGCGGTATTTGTCGAAATAGATATTGCTGGCAGCCAGCAGCAGCAGCCCGAGCACAAATTGCAGGTACGAAAACTGCATCAGCACCCGCGACCAGCTCAGGTCTTTCATAAAAAATTCCTTGTACAGAAGCAGCCCCACACTGCCCATATAGCCGATACTTTCGCAGATGTACACAAAATACCCCGCATTGGCCTTGATGCGATACAGTGCGATCATCCGCTCGAAAACCACCGTTTGCAAAATGGTGTAAGCCAGAAACAAGCCCAGCCCCACCAGCAGCATCCAGTAGAAACCATTAATTACCGCTTTCTCGAACAAAAGTGTCCCGACGCCGATGAGCGTGATGCCGACGAACAGAATGAGGTACGCAAGCCGGAAACCGGTCAGGTTATCCCGCACGAATGCGAGCGCACCGATGATGACCAGCACCACAATGCCCGTGATCATTTCCGTCGTCGTAAGCACGCCGCTGCCCCAGTGCGCGTCTATTTCGTTCCAGATTTCGATGGTGAAATTGTCGCGGAAGTCGCGCACGACGACGAGCGTGGCGTAAAAAACAACCAGGCAAACGATCGGGAGGCCGAATTGCCGCATGACCAGCCGCTTGTCCGCGCTCGTCATGGGCACGCGCTCCGTGCGTAAGGCAATGTCTTCGGCGGTCGGCTGCGGGATTACGGAAAGCATCCACACGAAAACCAGAAAAAGCGGCAGGAAAATCAGTCCCATCAAAAACGGCATCCAGAATTCGGAAACCGCCGGAAATATGGCATGCACTTCAATGTAAATGGTTTTGAGAATGCCCGACGCCACCACCACGCTGATATTGAGACCCATTGAAAGCATTTCGGTAAAACGCCGGCCTTCCAGAAAGCTGAACACCACGCCCCACACCATCCCAAGCGGGAGGCCGTTCATGAACAGGAACACGAAATTGTAGGGGTAAGGCACAAGACCGAAAAAGAGCAATGCCAGTTCCGCCACGAGGATGAGTCCGATTACCAGCTTTACCCGGGCGCTATGCCGCAGCTCCGAAATCACTTTGATACCCGCAAACTTGGAAAGCGTATAACCGGCCACCTGCGCAATGATCAGGACTGCCTTGTAGCTCACCTCGCCCAGTTCCAGCCCCTGGTAAAGCCCCGCATTGAACGGCTTGCGGAACGCATACATACAGAAATAAGCCCCGAACGAAGCAATCAATGCCCAGCAGATAAAAAAAGTATTCGATCGCGTAAGTGCTTCTTTCAGGCGCATATGTTCCATTGTTGAGTTTTTTATACCAAAACCGAAGCCGTTTCAACGGCCTTTTCCAAAATCTGCAATGCTTCCGTAAGTTGTTCCCGGGTGATGATGAGCGGCGGGGAGAGTTGTACCACGTTCCCCTGCGATACTTTGAAACTCAGCCCGTTTTTGAGACATTCGTACATCACCGTTTCCGCTTCCTGCACGGCCTTTTCCTTCGTCGCGCGGTCCTTCACCAATTCCACGCCCCACAAAAGGCCGATCCCGCGCACCTCGCCGATGAGCGGATACTTTGCTTTCAGCTTTTCCAGGGATTCGCGCATGAATGCTTCGTCGGCATTCACTTTGGCCATCATGTCGTTCTGCTCGATAAATTCCAGCATCGCCAGCGCAGCCACGCTACCGAGCGGACTTTTTTCGTGGGTAAAATGGCCCAGAGACACGCTTTGAGCCAAATTGTAACTATCGCGTGCCACTATCGCCGCCATCGGCATCACACCGCCGCCTAATCCTTTGCCCAGGCACACGATATCGGGCTCGAAGCCGTAATGCTCGAATGCGAACATTTTACCCGTACGGCCGAATGCGATGGGGATCTCGTCGAGAATGAGCAATACCTGATGTTTGGTACAAATCTCACGTACGCGCTTCCAGTATGCCTGCGAAGGGATTTGCACGTCGGTGTTGCGGATCGTTTCGATCACGAACGCCCCGATGTCCCCTTCTTTTTCAATCACATATTCGAGGTAATCCGCATAAGGCAAGTCGCCGTTGCCTGCCGCCGCGAATGGCCCGCGGTAGGTCATCGGCGGCGGAATGCGCTCCACGCCGGGCATCAGTGGGCCCATATCTTTCCGGAAATCGAGCTCGCCGCCCGCGGAAATGGCATCCAGCGACGCGCCGTGGAATGAATCCCATAAGGACACCACCTTATGGCGGCCCGTCACGATCCGCGCCAGTTTGAGCGCCATACTGATCGCCGACGTGCCGCCGGGCGCAAAAAGGACGCGGTTGAGGTCGCCCGGCATAAGATCGCCCAGCTTTTTGGCCAGCTCGATGGCCGGAATATTGGTATACCTGCGGGGAGAAAACGGCAGGATATCCATTTGCGCTTTCAGCTTTTCGATCACATAAGGATGCCGGTAACCGAGCTGATGCACATTATTGCCATGAAAATCCATGTAGCGCTTACCCTGGACGTCGGTCAGGTAAATGCCCTCGCACGACGCCAGCACGTCCAGGCAGGGCGTGGACAGCGACTGGTGCAGAAAATGTTCCGAATCTTCATGCAGCCAACCCGCAGTTTCCGGGTCGCTGATCACCGCATACCAATCCTGGCGCGCGGATGATAGATTAATGTCGCCTTCCGTTCGGTTGTGTACAACTGCCATATGCAGGGTTCGGGGTTAAGTGCTTTGAACCAATTTACGGCTTTTCGCCAAGCCAGAGGTTCCTGGGCTCGTCCAATCCTTTGAAAACGGGCTTCACCGGCCGGCCGGTCCACGCGTAAGGCTGCTCCACGCCCAGCGCAAATGCAATGGTAGCGGCGAGGTCGTAGGTGTAAACCTGCTGCTGTATCGCATAACCCTTCTTCACCCCCGCTCCGTAAAATACACCCGCGATCTCGGCCTCCTGGGGTGTGGCACCACCGTGGCCTTTGCCGATCCCGCCATGATCCGCCCAGAGGATCACCAGCGTTTTTTCGGCTATACCGGCGTCATTAACGGCCGCCAGGATTTTACCGATAAGCGAATCCGCTTTGGTGACCGACTCGTAATATACTTTCGTCCCGTGGCCGTCATGGTGACCGGCGTGGTCGACATGATCGAAATGCACAAAGCCGAGTACCGGTTTTTTCTTTTTGATGTATTGGATAAAATCAGTGGCCGTAGAATCTTCCGTCGAGAAATGTTTGTCGTAATTCACGGCATTCTTTTGGAATAGCCTCCCAAAACCGCCCCAATGGTACACCGTACCGATTTCCGCCTGGGGCCGGGCCTTGTGTAAAATACTGAAAATGGTCGGAAAGCGACCGTCGGCCTCCTGCGCAATAGGCGGGAGCGTGTGCTTGTTCAGCTCCCAGTCGTTATCGATAATGCCGTGCTGCTCCGGGCCCGCCCCCATGATCATCGAGGCCCAGTTCTGGCTGCTGGCCGAGGTGAGTACCGTGCGCACGTTCCATTTTACGGCGCCATTGGCCACCATTTTATCGATATTCGGCGTTTCCGCCTTTTTGATACCATCCGGGCTCAGCCCGTCGACACCGATCACGATCACATGTTCGATACCCTTCGGCTTGTCGTCCGGTTGGGGAACAAATGCCGACAGCATAAATGCAGCCGCCAGTACGCAGGAAACTTTCGCAAACATATCAGTCAAGGTTTAGGAATTGTCAGATTCAGAATCATTTACGGCTGGTAAGTCCCGCCGATCACCTGATCGCAAAGGCCGAACGACAGCGTCATGCCATTGCCGCCGAGGCCGTTGATGATCGTCACGCCGCTTTCGGGCCGCATCACAAGCTCCGTCGCCCCGTTGGTCATTTTCGGGTAGATCCCGTGCCAGCTCTGGTACACTTTCGGCGATTTAAACTGCGCGAATGTGCCCAGGTAATCGAGGATCATCGTGTTGATAAATTCCCGGTCGAACGGATCGAACGTAAGCGCATACTCGTGCGAATCACCTACCGTGATCTCACCCAGCCCATTCTGCGAGGCCATTACGTGAATGCCCCATTTCAGGTATTCGGCATATTCGCTTTCGTACCGCGCTTTCAGGCCGGGCAGCGACGCTGCCGCCTTGAAACCGTGGTAGTGGATAAACGACAGCCCGCCGCACAATGCCGGGCCGATGCGCCAGTTGCCGGGCTGCGCTTCGAGGCGCATCATCTGCAATTTGCATTTGGTTAATGGCGCCGCAGAAAAATGTTCGGGGTAAAGCGTTTCGAAATCCTGGCCGCTGCACACGAAAATCTCATCCGCCGACCAGCTTTTACTGCCCGAATGCACCGTCGGATACGTTACTTTCGAAATGGCCGTATCCCAAATGAACGTTACTCCCAATGCCGCACTCAGATACCCCGGAATGGCCGCGATGGCCTCGCGCGGGTCTACGATCATTTCGTCTGCCGAATACAGCGAGCCGAGCAGGCCGTCGGGGTTCACTGCGGGCGACTTCGCCAGCGTTTCGGCCGGGCCGAGAAAGCTCACCGGCCGGTAAGGGCTCACTTCCACAAACTGCTGAATTACTTCCAGCTCGTCTTGCTGGTAAGCCATATGCAGGCTGCCCGCCTCCTGCGACCAGCATCTGGCACCCGCCAGCACCTCTTTCCAGATGCTTTTGGCCTGCAATGCCCTTTCATATAATGTGCCTTCCGGCTGGCCGATGGGCCATACCATGCCAAAATTCCGTATCGAAGCACCCACGGCCTTCGATGATCGTTCGATCACCGTTACCCGGTAGCCGCGCGTTGCCAATGCCCTGGCCGTTGCCAGGCCCACAATCCCCGCCCCTATTACTATCGCAGATTTGCTCATGCTTGTTCAGTCAAAAAAAAGTAAATGGATTACGCCTTCGCTTCCAGTGCGTGGCTTGGCGATACAATGCCGACGATCCCGGCAATGTCGTCGATAATGTGTGTGGGCTTGTACGGCAGCAGCTCTTCGCGTGTGAATGCGCCGGTGGTGATGCCGATGGCATAGCGGCAGCCCGCATTGATACCTTCGTTGATATCCACCTCGGTGTCGCCCACCTTCGCCACTCGGTCGGCGGATTCTACGCCGAGGATACCCATGATTTTACGGATCATGTCGGGGTATGGCCGGCCGAACGGCACTTCGTCGCTGGCCACGAGGCAATCGATCCGGCTTTCCCAACCGAGGCGGCCCACGATCACATCCGCGATGTCGCGCGAGAAGCCGGTATTCAATGCAATTTTGATCCCTTCGTTGCGCAACGCCACAAACGTCTCTTCCACATGCGGTAGCGGGGCTATTTCCGTCGTCGTACTATAAAAATCGATCATTCCGGCCACAAAATGCCTGTGAATCGTCTCCACCAGCGCTTCCGTGATTTTCGACTTATCCGCTTCCCGCGCTTCAAGCATCATTTTAATCGCCAGCGGCTTTTCGTAACCCATCAGCGGGTTCACGTCTTCGATCGCGATCTCGTAACCCTGCGAACGCATCGCCTGCTGAAACGCGATCCCGACAAAATTTTTATCCCTGACAGTCGTGCCTGCCATATCGAAAACTACCAGTTCTATCGACATTCCGATTGGTGTAATTGGTGAACGAATACTAAACTCGTCGATCATCGCCGGCGGACTTCCGCGCTATGCAGGAAAAGGCCCGAAATGTTAAGTAAAACTAAACCGTCACTTTTGACGTCAAGAACCTCCCGAATGATCAACCGCCTAAAAATATTGCCAGATCGGTTTATATGCAAATAAAAGTTAACTAATATTTAAAATTAATCACAATAAACCCTCGATCGCTGCAAAAGTAGCGAACTATCCGACCACGGAGGTTAAGTAAATGTTAATTAATATTTAACAAGGGAGAATTCCCAGGCCGCCTCATTGCGCCTCGTTGAAGAAGTAAATCACAAGCAGTACCGCCTCATCGCAGTCCTGGCATCTGAGGTTATGGAGCTCATTGGCATCGAAAAACATCGAATCGCCCTGGTTCAGCACATATTTATTCTTGCCCACCGTGTATTCCACCGCACCCGAAAGCACATACTTGAATTCGAACGCATTAGTCCGTACCATAGGCCGCTTCGCATCCTTTTCGAGCCGCAGCAGCACCACATCGATGTGGTTATCCTTGAATTGCTTGCTAAAAATCCGCTGGTAGAAGTAACCCTTGGCATTTTCCTTGGTGAAAGGCTGATATTCCTCCTTACGGCGGATCAGCACGTTTTCGCCGGGAGCAGTAGAGATAATGTCTTTGAAAAACACATTCAGGTCGATGTCCAGCGCCTTGATCAGCCCCAGCATCACCGGCAGCGAAGGGATCGTGCGGCTGTTCTCGATCTGCGACACGAGGCTCTTCGTCACCCCGGCCTCGTCGGCTATCTCCTGAAGAGTTACACCCTTACTTTTTCTTACTTCCTTTAATTTATTGCTGATCTGAAAAAGAATGTCCTCCTGCATATGACGAGCGTAGTAACCGGTTCCGGGCTTTAATATATTTACAAAGTAACTCCTAATTTTGCTCTAAAAATAGAAAATCTCCCGGTTGCGGCCACCGGGAGATCGTAGAGGTAAACGTAAATTAATTCTGCGGTCAGGCAAGCGGGCCGGTGACGGGGCGATGACTCAGCCCCTCTTTCACGCTGCCCAGCATCGATTCCAGGGCGAGCAGGGTGGTACGGTGCACATTCGGGCCGAAGCTTACCCGCGCCACGCCGAGGCGCTGCAGCACGTCCAGATCGGGCGCGCCCACGCGCGCCAGCACGTTCACGGGTACTTTCAATGCACCTACCAAGGTCTTGATCGTCGATTCGTCGGTGGCAAAGATCGGATACACGCCGTCCGCACCCGCCTCCACATACGCACGCCCCCGCTCGATCGCGTGTGCGAGCTTTTGCTCCTCGCTCAGGTCTGTTTTGACGAGGAAAATATCCGTCCTCGCATTGATAAAAAGCCTCGTATTGGCACGTTCGGCTACCCGCCCGATGAGTTTCAGCTTTTCCGCCTGCTCATTCACCGGCACGAGCTCACGACTGCGCACGTCGGTATCTTCTATATTAATGCCCGCCACGCCCGCGGCGATCAGCTTTTTGATATTGGATTTCAGCGTTTCGTGATCGCCCGCATAACCGGTTTCAATATCCACCGTCACGGGCAGATCCACCGATTTCACGATCTGCGACACGATCGCGAGCAGGAAATCGAACGGAATGCGTTCGCCATCCTCGTACCCGTGTGCCCGTGCAATGGCCGCACTGGCCGTCGCCACGGCGGGGTAACCGAGCTTTTCGAGCAGCAATGCGCCGGCAGCGTCCCAGATATTGGGCAAGACGAGCATTTTACCGCTATGATGCAGTTTTTTGAGCAAATCAGCCTTCTCCGACTGCGTGCTCATGCGGATAGGACGACTGTTAAACATAGCTGGGCTCTGCATTAACGATGATTTGATCGGTGATCATGATGCGGTTCCAGGCGCTGATGGCCACCACGCCCATCACCACCGCTTTGGTATACTCCTCGCCTAACAGCTCCACGGCGCGGTTGTAAACTATATCGCTCACTCCGCCATTCGCAATGAGCGTCACTTCCTCGGTCGATGCAAGTATGGCCTTTTCTTCCTCGGAGTAGATACCAGCCTCACGCCAGGCGCTTAGCATATAAATGCGCTGCTCGCTCACGCCGAGGTCTTTGGCCTGACGGGCGTGCATATCGAGGCAGAAACCGCAGCCATTCAGCTGCGACGCCCGGATTTTGATCAGTTTGTAATGCACCTTGTCGAGTCCGGTGGAAGCGACATACTTTTCAAGCTCCCTCACAGCCGCAATGGCCTTCGGGGTCAATTCACTGGTTTTTTTACGGGTGGACATAGCTAATGATTGATTGAGTGGATGATTCAAAATTAAAGCTCCGGCGGCCCAGCATGGTAATCCATTTCCCCATCTTCCCAATAGTCCAATCTTTCCTCAAAAGGGTTTACTTCGAAATTAAAAAGCTATTAAATGCAGGCCGATGGAAACTTTCCAGGATATATCTCCTATTTGAATTTTATAATATTGCGCTATGAGCCAGACTGAATCAATCCAGGAATTTTACCGTCGCGTACCGCACGCCAATCCTGCGCACCTCCCGCTGAACAACGCCGGCATCGGGCATTTCAATGTTTTTGAAAGAAACTCGTGCTACAAAAAGACGCCGTACAGCCGCCGCGATTTTTACAAAGTATCCTTCATCATCGGCACGGGAAGGCTGCATTATGCCGATAAATGGATCGAAATAGACCGTCCGGCGTTGCTTTTCTCGAATCCGATGGTACCCTATTCATGGGAGGCGATTTCGGAAACGCAGCTGGGCTGGTTTACCCTATTTACCGAAACATTCGTGCATCCGGCTGAGCGTAAGGACTTCTTGCAGGATTCGCCATTGTTCAAAATCGGGGCTAATCCCGTGTTTTTTGTCAATGAACAACAGCAGAAAGAACTCTCGGTGATATTCCGGAAAATGATGACCGAAATCGAATCCGACTACCCGCATAAGTATGGAATGCTGCGTAATTACCTGCATCTGATCATCCACGAAGCGATGAAAATGCAGCCTGCGGAGACGTTCGAGCGACAGATCAATGCCTCGTCGCGGATCACGACATTATTCATGGAACTACTTGAACGCCAGTTTCCGATCGACACACCGGAGAATGCATTGCGGCTCAAAACGGCCAATGATTACGCCCAAAGCCTTTCGGTACATGCCAACCATTTGAACCGTTCGGTGAAGGAAGTCACGGGTAAAACGACTACCGAGCACATTTCGGCCCGCATTACCAAAGAAGCGCAGGCACTCCTCAATCATACCAACTGGAACATTTCCGAAATCGCTTACAGCCTCGGCTTCGAGTACCCGGCCTATTTCAATATATTCTTCAAAAAACAGACGGGACTAACACCCGGCAGCCAGCGCGCGAGGGCTGTGTGATTTTTATAAAGATCTGTTTGAATACTATAAAATGACTGCGCGCGCAGCAAGGTAGCTTTGTATTGTCAGGATCACCTGCATGAATCCATTGTTCAACCCGGCCGGAAGCGGCCGACAGCCAACAGAGAAATGAAATACAGAAACCTTGGAACAACAGACGAAAAACTATCGGCCATCGGGCTTGGCTGCATGGGCATGAGCTTCGCGTACGGCCCCACCGACGACGCCGAGAGCATTGCCACGCTGCACCGCGCCCTCGACCTGGGCATTAATTTCTGGGATACTGCCGATATGTATGCCAACGGCGAGAACGAAAAGCTGATCTCGCAGGTACTGGTACCCAACCGCAGCAAGATATTCATCGCCACGAAATTCGGCTTCCGGTATGGCGAGAATGTGAATGCACCCCGCAATTCTGCCGGCGCGTGGTTCGACGGCTCGCCCGCGTGGATGAAAGTAGCCGTTGAAGACAGCCTGAAACGGCTCAAAATCGACACTATCGACCTTTATTATGCTCACCGCGTGGACCCGAATGTGCCCGTGGAAGAAATGGTAGGCGCCATGGCGGAGCTCGTGAAAGAAGGGAAAGTGCGTTACCTCGGCCTGAGCGAGGCATCCGCGGCGTCCATCCGTAAGGCCCACGCCGTGCATCCCATTGCCGCATTGCAAAGCGAATATTCGGTGATCACACGGGATGTGGAGAATGGCATCCTCGGCACCGTTCGCGAGCTGGGCATTTCACTGGTACCCTATTCCCCGCTCGCCAGAGGGCTCGTTACCAACACATTAAACACCCAAAGCCTGGCCGATGACGATTTTCGCAAAACGCTGCCGCGCTACCAGGACAATGTGGCCGACAACAACGCCCAGCTCGTAAAAGGCTTCGCGGAGATCGCTGCGGGCAAGCAATGCACACCCGCGCAGCTCGCGCTCGCATGGGTACTCGCGCAGGGCGACGACATTATCCCGATCCCCGGCACGAAAAAGCACAAATACCTCGAAGAAAACGCCGGCGCCATCGAAGTAAGCCTCTCGGCGGAAGACCTTCAAACGATCGACGAACTGGTAGCCCGCTTCCCCGATACCGGCGAACGATACAGCGAAGGCGCCATGAAAATGGTAAACCACTAACAATGAAGAAAGAACGGGCGCGCAACGCGAGCAAGCGCCAGCGGCGCGCCCGAAACCCTCGCTCCGGGTCTCAATCCGGAAGAAAAAAGATGCGTTAAATCGTTTTTAAAGCAGGGTCGTAGAAAGTTTTCCAGAGCGCGACAGCTTCCGCGACCGTTTCGGGCGGCGAAGCGAGGTAATCCTTAATTTTCGTCAAATTCTCCGAATGCGCATCTTTCGCCGAATATTTGATCAAATTCACGAGCAGCTTGTCAATATCCGCCGTATCGTTGTTCCAATTTTTGCTGTACTTCGCAAACCATTCTTCACTGAGGAAAACGACGCCCGAATACCTGTAAACGTCTGAAAACCCGAACGCATCGATCACGATCGGTTCGGTAGGCCATTCCGCATCCAGCTCCTTATCGCTGAACCGCTCACGCCCATCGCCGAGCAGGGCGATAAATCTGTATGTTTTTACCATTACTGAAATGTACTTTAAGGGGTACTTGAAAGTCCCCAAGTTAGAGGATATTCCACAACTCCGCCATGGGTATGATGGAAAAATTCATGTTCGGTTTTTTGGCGAAAGCTGGACATGATGCTTTTTTTGTTCAGAAAATGGACATATATTCTCATCATGTTCAATATTTAACCAAAAACTGGACACGTAATGCAGCCGTACGATCGTAACCAGCCCTACACACACTCCCATTGCTCCCACCACCCGATGTGGAACACGATCCGGACATACTTCGAAAACTGGTGACCGCTTCGCGTGCATTGGCTTCCGTCAATTACAATGTGCTTCGCATTCCCAATCCGCTGATGCTCATCAATACCGTTGCATTGCAAGAGGCACGTACTTCCACGGAAATCGAGAATATCTTCACTACCGAGGATGAACTTTACATGGCCGTATCCGATACTACCCGAGCAGACAGGACCGACGTTGCTACCAAAGAGGTGCTCAGGTACCGGGAGGCGTTGTGGACAGGCTATCACGAGCTTTTAAACAAACGCCGCATCGACAATGAACTGGTCGTAAGCATTTTCCGACAAATAAAGGACACAACTGCCGCCTTTCGCCCGCCGCAGGCAATTGTTGTTATCAAACGAGGAGAAAGCGAGTTTCGGACAGGCGAAACCATTTACACGCCGCCGAGAAGCAGTAATGTGGTTGAAAATTTAATGGATAACCTGATCGGGTATTTGAATGACGACGTCAGATTCCCGACAGACCCGCTTCTTAAAATGTGCATTACGCATTATCAATTCGAAGCTATTTACCCATTCCAAGACGGGAACGGAAGAACAGGGCGAATTTTGAACCTGCTATACCTGGTAAACCAGAACTTATTGACGCAGCCTGTGTTGTACCTTTCGCAGTACATTATCCAGCACAAAGACGATTATTATTACAACCTGGCCAGCGTAACGCAGCGCGGTGACTGGAAAACCTGGGTTTTGTTTATGCTGGATGCTGTGGAAAAGACCGCCATCGTTACAAGCGAGCTCATTAATGCTATTTTGAATCAGATGGCTGAAACGTTGTCTTACGCCAAACAACAAATTAAATGGTACAGCAAGGAGATCAATGAAGCGCTTTACAGTCAGCCGTATAGCAAACCAAAAGTACTTGCGGATATCATTTCAAAGTCATCGCGCACGACCATTACCAAGTATACGGACGAACTTGTGAAAGCAAGGATATTGGCCCCGCGGAGAGAAGGCAAAGAAGTTTACTATTTAAATGAAGACCTGATTAGGATTTTGCAATCCTGAAAGTGAAAAAATAATATGATGATCCGAATCTCCCAACTCCCGCTGATCCAGAATCCCGGACAGTTTTACGCCGCCGAGGCGATCCTGCTGGTGGACGTGCTGCTCGTAGGCGACGCCCCGCGACAAATGCGGGAATATATCAAAAACACCCACGGCGGATTTATTTACGACAAGAAAACCTACATTCCCATCACGCTCACGGGTACGCCCGAGAGCCTGCTCGCCAATGCCGGTAAGCCTGTCGTCTTCAAATTCGACCGCGGTTTTGAAAACCACTACCATTTCGACGGCAATCTCAACGCCCTGATCTGGCATAAAAAGCTCTATAACATTTCCGCATTCATCAACCAGCCATCCATTGGGTTCGATCGCGAAGAGGATTTCATCATCAATCGCTACCTCTCGGGCTACCGGGAATACATCGAACCCGAAATGCCGGAAAAATTACTTTCCATTCCCGCCAAAAGCCCTTCAATCGGCACGCAGGCGATAAAAGGGTTACGGCCCGTACGGAAAGATTAAGCGCTGATTCAGCAGCTTTGATGATTCAATGCGGAGAATAAATCGTATATTCACCGCATATTTGCGGAGAATAAATCGTATATTCACCGCAAAAGCCGACACTTATGCCCCGCTACATCCATCAACGCCCTCAATGGCCCAATTTCTACTGGGACGAAACGATTGTATCGCCCGTGCTGGGCCAGGTGCGCTATATGCAAGGCAAAATATCGGGGCGTATGGAAGCGCTCGGGTTTTCCGTGCAGACAGAGGCTATCCTGCAAACGCTGACCGAGGATGTGCTGAAATCGTCTGAAATAGAGGGTGAAATACTCAATATAGACCAGGTGCGATCGTCCGTAGCGCGCCGGCTGGGCCTGGAACTGGCCGGTTTGATACCATCCGACAGGAACGTCGATGGCGTGGTGGAAATGATACTCGACGCGACCCAGCGTTACGGAACTCCGCTCACGGCCGACCGCCTTTTTGGATGGCATTCATCATTGTTCCCCAGCGGTCGCAGCGGGATGTTCAAGATTACGGTCGGGAACTGGCGCGACCATGAAAAGGGCCCCATGCAGGTCGTCTCGGGCGCTATGGGCAAAGAAATTGTGCATTTTGAAGCGCCTGACGCATCGAGATTGGAAGCGGAAATGGCGCTTTTCACACAATGGTTCAATGATGATCAGGGGCTGGACGCCGTCCTGAAATCGGGCATCGCGCATTTGTGGTTTGTGACGATCCACCCGTTCGACGATGGTAATGGCCGCATTGCGCGTGCGATCGCCGATATGCAGCTGGCGCGGGCAGACGACAGTACGCAACGCTATTACAGCATGTCATCGCAGATCCGCAGGCAGCGAAACGAGTATTACGCGATCCTGGAAAAGACCCAAAAAGGCGACCTGGACATCACCGCATGGCTGGAATGGTTTCTCCTGTGCCTGCAAGCCTCCATGAAAATCACTGCGACAACGCTCGATGCCGTCCTGAAACGGGTGCATTTCTGGGACAAACATGCCTCTACTGCGCTGAATGCAAGACAGCGGACCATGATCAATAAAATGCAGGAAGGGTTTTTCGGCCAACTGTCTTCCTCCAAATGGGCAAAAATGGTCAAATCATCGCAGGATACGGCGACCAGGGACATCCAGGACCTGGTGGAGAAAGGCGTATTGAAAAAATCGGAGTCAGGCGGCCGCAGTACGCATTACGAATTGCTATGGTGAAGCAATGGCGATGCCTTAACTTTTCCATTCACAGCAATTTCTTCTTGATCGCCTTGCCCCAGAACTCGCCGAGCACCTTTACGCCTTCCACATTGGGATGCAGGTAAAACACGCCCTGCTGGCCGTTTTCAGGCTTAAATAATGCGACGTGATGCTTTTTGAAGTATTTGAATGCCTTGGTATCCCCTTTGAAAACGCGACCGGGATCGGTGGATTGGTATTCCGAAATCAATGCATCGAGCTCGGGGACGTAGGTCTGCAGACGGGCGAGGCCTTCGGCGAGGTACTTGGAACGGTTGTAGGTGTTGGTACTATACCAGATCGGGTGGTGAATAATCACCTTGCTGCCGGGGTAGCGTTTCAGCAGTTCGGAAACGATCGTCTGCACGTTCTTTTTGTAATCTTCCTTCGAAACCGGCGCGCCGTTGGGGCCCTGAATGGCACTGTCGTTCGTGCCGAGCTTCATGGAGAAAAGCAGCTGGTGGTCCTTTTGCTGAAACAAACTATCCGCCGCGGTCGTAGCCAATGTAAAGTATTTGCCCGTTCCCGGCAGCCAATCCACGGTCGTAGAGCCGCTCCGGCCGACATTGACATAAGCCACATCTTCCACACCCTTTTGCGCTTTCAGGTAATCGACGGCATGCGTCGGCGGCGGTACACCGTCATCGCCGCCCTTACCCTGGGTAATGCTGTTGCCGATAAAGACAATGCCAAGTTTATGCTGCGCAAATGTACTGACGGATACTACGAGCAAAAGTACCGTCGAAAGAAAGCTGGATTTCATATTCAGAATGGAGATTTGAAGGACATTTCACGTTCAAAAAGACCGCGAACGCAAATACTACCGCAAAACATCCATCATTTTACGAAACTCGATCCATTCCCGACAGATTCATCCGAGGGAGGGCAATCACGACAAACTCAGTCTTGATGACTATTGAACTAATCAATATTCCCCAATGCCAGATCAATATGTGCCAGATGGTGCCGCACGTGCCATACCGACATCGCCAGCGCCTGTTTCTGGTCAAACCAGAGTTTGCGGGCCGGATGATAGTATCTTCTCGCGAATTGCTCGTCGGTGAGTGTACCTGCCAGGTACGCGTAACGCGCATGCGTGCCCTCGAAAATGGCGAGCGACGACTCCACAGGTATATTCAGCGAGTCGGGCGTGAAGGCCCAGGCGTTCATGTCAATCATCGTCACTTCGTCGTAATCCGGCTCGGTGATGGCCTTTTTCATGCGCAGGTAATGCACAAATTGCAGGTCGGCCACGTGGTGGATGAGCTGCCGGATGTTCCAGCTGCCTTCACGGTAGGTTTTGAGCAAGTCCTCATCCGAAAGATGGGCGACGCGCTTGCGGTATTCCGCCGGGATTTCGGCGATAATGCGGATAAAATCCTGCACCTCCCCGTCGGAATAAGTGTCCTTCAAGGCAATGGGACCAATGGGATAGCGGCGATCGGTCATCGTCAGGCAGATTTTTTTCTTTTTGATTCCACAAATACAGCGCCTGCCACGAGGCCCACGAGCAGCAATGACGCTACCAGATCCACTTTTTTACCAGTATCCACGGACGTCGGCTCGAAGCGGAATTTGATCGTATGCTTGCCTGCTGGCACGCGCAATGCACGCAGGACGTAGTTCGCACGCAGCATGTCGGCCGGCTTGTCGTCGATCGTCACCTGCCATTCGTTCCGGACGTTGTAGTAAATTTCCGAGAACACGGCCAGGCCGTCGCCATTCGCACTCGTTTCATAAACCAGCTCGTTTGGCTTGTAGGAAATCAGGCTGATCCTGGCCGTCGAATCCGTACCGATTTTCAAACCGTTCAGTTCTTTGGCAAAACGCTGATCTACAACGGCTTCCTCGCGGAGGTTCACCGAGCGCAAAGCGGCCATTTCGGCGTCTGCGTCAGGCACCAGTTTATACGATTTCACAAACCACGCGTGGCCGTAGGCCTGCGGGTTGGGCTGGGCGACTTTGTTGCCCTGCTGGTCCGGCGTGATGAAATATTTCGCATTCAGCATGTTCAGGATTTCCATGTTCGGCTTATCGCTAGCCAGCTGGTTTTCAAACAGTTCCTGGTAGCGGCGCATTTTCGCGGCGTGGTACCCGCCCAGCGATTTGTGGAAATACGATGCTTGCGCGCTATTGAAAGGTCCGCCCTGAGAAGCCAGGTCGTACACCCGGTAGTCGGGATCGGTATCGCGGAGGATCTGCTCGTCGGCCGGCGAAGGCGTGGTATTGCCCTGTGCCACGTACGCGGTTACGAAATCCTCGTTGTTAAGATAGCGTTTGTCTATTCCAAACAGGTCGAAAATAACCAGTATGAGCAGGACACCGGAGAACAGCACGGGTTTGATTTTATCCTGCACAAAAAACCACATGAGCCCTGCGGCCAATGCGATGAAAATCAGGCTTCGGATGGCGTCGCTTTTCATCAGGCCTTCGCGGTCCTGAATGACCGAATTCATCATCTGCTGACCGAATGCCTGATCCTGTGCCATTTGCGCAAACTGCTGGGCAAATTGCGCGTCGTTGTTCCCTTTGAAACTGAAAAACACCCCAGGCAGCAATGCCATGATAAGCATGAGCCCGCCGGTAATGCCGACCGAGATCAGGAACGGCTTCTGGAACTCCTTGACCGTTAGCTTCTTCTGCGCGAGCGTCGACAATGCCAATATGCCCACGAGCACCATCAGCAGCTGTGCCAGCGAAACCACCATCGTCATCGCCCTGAACTTGTTGAACATCGGGAAATAATCGAAAAACAGGTAGTTGATGCCTGAAAGACTCTTCCCGAGCGACCAGATGATGTATAGTAAGACCACACCCGCGGCCCAGTATTTCAATGGATTTTTAACAATAAATAATCCGAGCACGAAGAGGAAAAACACGATAGCCCCGATGTAGTTCGGCCCGCCCATGATCGGCTGGTCGCCCCAGTAAAGCGGCAGCTGCTGCACGATATTCTGGGCTGTGGATGCGTCCACACCGCGGCCTGTCAGTGTTTTGTAAGTCTCCGAAGTGTTGGAAACCGGGCCGTATGACGCGCCGCCATAGGCATTTGGGATCACCAATGTAAGCAGCTCGCCTACGCCGAAACTGTATGTAAATGCATATTCCTTGTCCAGCCCGCTTCCCTGTTTCTCCGCGCCGTTCTTGGCGGCAGACCTCAGTTCCGACTTCCCACGGATCGTTTCCTTGGTATAATCATAAGCATTCCAAAGGCGTGTAGTATGCGTTCCAACGGCCACTACCACGGCCAGCACCAGCCCGCCGAGGATGAGCGTCAGTTCTTTTACCCTACCGCTTTTGATATACGAAACACTCTCCATGATCACGAGGATCACGATGCCAATCCCCAGATAATAAGTGATTTGCACGTGGTTGGCATATAATTCCAGCGACATAAAGAAGGCCGTCAACGCCGCGCCGGCCAGCCAGCTGCGACGGAAAGCGAGGATCACCCCTGCCAGCACGCCGGGCGCGTACATGATGGCGATCACCTGCGAAATATGCCCGGCTTCGAGGTTGATGACGTTAAAACATGAGAATGCAAAGGCCACCGCGCCAATGGCCGAAAGCCATCCGCCGGCGCCGAGCACGATAAAAAGCACATAAGCGCTCACCATACCGATGAGGAAATAGCTGGCAGGTGCGGGCAAAATCCTGTTCACCCCCTGGCCGATTTTCGTCGAAACGCTGGTCGGGTAATCCGCCGCGACGAGGTAAGAAGGCATCCCGGCGAACATGCCATTCGTCCACCACGACCATTCCCCCGTTTGCTTGTTGTAATCCATCACTTCCCGTGCAGCACCTTTGGCCTGGATTTCGTCGGTCGCGCTCAGTTTCTTGCCTTGCAGCACGGGCGAAACGTAAGCGATGGACAAAATCATAAAGCCGATGACAGCTACCAGGTGGGGCCAGAGACGTTGCCAGGAGAACAGATTTTTCATTTTGATAATATTAAGCTACGGGTTGGTTTCAGGTGAAAGCGGTGCCGGCGCGGCCCGCCCTAAATATGACTTTTCAAACAGTAATAGTAGCGACGAAGGCCGGTTAAAGGATATTAAATTTCTATTAACCGGCGCAAATATATAAGTATTGGTATATGTTTGAGACGTTCAAAATGATTCTTCGTCGCGCATTTTTTTAACATAATTAAGAATCAAGGCATATATTTTAAGAAAATACCGGATAAATTTGCGGAAATTGTGCCTTTAAGGTTCAAATGGAGCTGTACATAGAAAGATTAGAAGTAACCCGAAATTATTAAATGAAACGAATTGGAGTTTTTACCTCAGGAGGAGATGCCCCTGGTATGAACGCCTGCATCCGGGCGGTAGTACGCGGAGCATGCTACCATGGTATTGAAGTATTTGGAATCAGAAGAGGATATAGCGGAATGATTGCCGGTGATGTCTACAAAATGGAGTCTCACTCGGTTAGCAATATAGTTCAAAGAGGAGGTACCATTCTCAAATCGGCCAGAAGCAAGGAGTTTATGACCCCCGAGGGCCGCAAGAAGGCTTATGATAACTTGCAGTCGCTCGGTATCGAAGGATTGATCGCCATCGGCGGTAACGGTACTTTCACCGGCGCGATGATCTTCGGAAACGAATACGGCATTCCTACCGTGGGTGCCCCCGGAACGATCGACAACGACTTGTACGGTACCGACTATACCATCGGGTTCGACACGGCTGTAAATACCGCATTGGATGCGATCGACCGCATCCGCGACACCGCGAGTTCGCACGACCGCATCTTCTTCATCGAAGTAATGGGCCGCGACTCTGGTTACATTGCTATCCAGTCGGGTATCGCAGGCGGCGCCGAGCTGGTCATGGTTCCCGAAGTGCTCACGCCGATTTCGCAGGTGGTCGACACTCTGAAACAGGGATGGAGCCGCTCGAAATCTTCTTCGATCATCATCGTAGCCGAAGGCGACGAGGAAGGCAGCGCGCAGGAAGTAGCAGATAAAATCAAATTGCAGGTGGACGAGAATGCGGACATCCGCGTAACTACACTCGGTCACACGCAGCGCGGCGGAACGCCATCGGCATACGACCGTATCCTCGCCAGCCGCCTCGGATTGGGCGCATTGGAAGGTCTTATCGCAGGCCAAAAGAATGTAATGGCCGGTATCATCAACAATGAGCTGGTATACACCCCGTTCGAAGACACGATCCGCCTGCCGAAGCCGATCAACGAAGATCTGCTGAGAATGGTGAAAATTCTGAGCGTGTAATACACCGGGCTAGCAGTAGCCCACCAACTTGTAGGCAACAAGCCCTACGAATTCATGCCAGAGCATGCAGAAGCGTGCGAAGGCATCGGGATCGGGTACGAGTTTATGGATGATAAACTCGTTGTACCCGCCATGAAAGTCGGCCGGGAAAGGGTCCGTTTTGACACCCACTTTTTCAAAGCACCCGGCCGACCGGCGCATGTGGAATGCCGAGGTAACCAGCAGATATTTCCCTCCCGGAAACATTTTATTCAGGATCTGCGCCGAGTACAATGCGTTTTCGTGCGTATTGCGGGCCTTTTCTTCAAAGAGAATATCCTGCGCGGGCACTCCCCAGCTCACCAGCAGCGACGCCGCCTGCCGCGTTTCCCCCAGCCTTCGGGCCATGAGCAACTCGCCGCTGATGCCGGTGATGAGTATTTTCTTAATTTTCCCCTGTTTGTAAAGCAGGTAAGTCTGCAATATCCGGTCGCCGTGGTCGCCCAATGCGGGGTGGTCCTGCCGTGGCGTACTCGTCATAATAAGCCCTCCCGAAAGCATAATGCCTACGTCGTACGTCTTTTTCACCTCCGCCAGGTTCACAAACCGGTGCTCCCAGGCATTGACCGCCTTGGTAACCAGGTATGGGTTCGAACCGAGAAAAAGCAGCACGATCACCAGCCCAACGGCCTGCTTCCTGCGCCGGTCGCTTTTGATGGTCCAGGCGTAGATTAATATAAAAAACACAATGCTGAGCGGCATTATGAGGAAGTCAACGGCTTTGGACAGAAAATAAAACATTTGAATAAGAACCCTGCTGATGTTAGCGTTTTGAAGTTAATTTTACGGACTTCAAAATTTGAAATAATCCAATAAACAGCTTTAAAGCAAACTTTCCATAGCGTGATGAGAGATTATACCCGCACTTCCTTGCTGATCCTGCTGATGGCTTTCAGCCTTTTTTCCAAAGCCGGGGCACAAGGTTACCACATTGAAGCCACCGTGAAAGGAATGCGTGACTCGGCTTTCGTGATCGGGCATTATAACCGCAATGCCACCCAGTTTGTCCCGAAAGATACGGCGAAGGCCGATGCCAACGGCAAGATCGTGTTCGAAGGCAAAACGCCGCTTCCCGGCGGGTTGTACGTGATCCTCTTCCCCGGGGCTCAGAAAATGATCGAGCTCATCTACTCCGGCAAAGAAACCAACTTCGCGATCGAGGTCGATACCGTGGACATGAACGGCTCCATGAAAATAACCGGTTCCAAAGAAAACGAGCTTTTTTACAACTACCGGAAGGAATTAGCCAACGGCAGCAAGGAAATGGAAGCGCTGAGCAGGCAGAACACGCCGGAAGCGCAGGCCCGTTTGCGGAAAATACAGGAAGGATTCGGCACCTACCGCAAGAAACTGCTGGCAGACAATGAAGGGACCTTCACGGCCCAGCTGCTGAAAATGTCCGCCGACCCGGAAATCCCCGCGGCGCCAAAATTAGCCAACGGCAAAACCGACTCCATGTGGGTGTTCAATTATTACAAGGCGCACTACTGGGACGCATTCGACTTCGCCGACCCGCGCATCGTGAACACGCCGTTCCTGGAACCTAAAATGGAGCGGTATTTCAAAAACCTCGTCGTGCAGGTCCCCGACTCGATTATCAAAGACGCGGATCTGATGGTGAAGAAAGTATCCGTCAACAAAGACCTGAAATCCTGGACCGTATACTACATCACCAACCAGTACGAAAACCCGAAAACGGTAGGAACGGAGGCCGTGTGGGTATATATGGCCAACAAATATTACCTCTCCGGCGAAATGGGCGTTTCGGAAGAGGTGAAAAAACGCATTGCCGAAAAGGTGACGACCATGAAGGACTTGCTGGTCAATAAAACTTTCCCTGCGCTCACGCTCACTGACCCGGCGGGCAAGAAAGTAAGCGTCCAGGCCATCGAAGCCAACTATACCGTGCTCTTCTTTTACGCGCCTACCTGCGGGCATTGCAAGGAAGCCTCGCCGATACTGAAAGCCTTCGCCGACAAGAAAAAGGCCGACGGCATCAAGGTCATGGCTATTTCAACCGAGCATAACCCGGAAGAATGGAAGACATTCGTGAAAACCTACCACCTGGAAGGGCTCATCAACGGCTTCGACACCTTGAACCAGATCGATTTCAACCGGAAGTTCGATGTCGTGACGACGCCGACGATCTATATTCTGGATAAAAACAAGAAGATCATCGCCCGCAAAATGCCGGTAGAACAGATCGAAGACTTTTTGAACTACTACCAAAACAAAATGGCCAGAAAACTCTGACCATTTCGCATACATCTCCTTCACCGGTTCCCTCAGAGGAACGCCACGCAAATGGGCAATTTCACGGCAATGCTTTCGTGCTTGAACGTGAACTTGCCCGTTTCCGCATTTACATCGTACACCACGAGGTTATCAGAACCCTGGTTGGCCACGATCATATATTTGCCGGTGGGATCAATATTGAAATCACGCGGTGTTGAGATCGATTTAGTTTGCTGGTCCACCATTTCGAGCTCACCGTTGCCCAGGATTTTGAATGCGCTCACGGAATTATGTCCGCGGTTTGACACGTAAACAAACTTGCCGTTCGGGTGCAGGTGGATCGCCGCGCTCGTATTTGTCGGGCCCGAATAGTCCGCGGGAATGGTCGGATAGGTCTTGATGGCCGTGATCACACCCTTTTTATCGATCGAGCAGGCCGTTACGGTCGCTTCGAGTTCGTTCAGCAAAAACAGCCGCTTGCCCGACGGATGGATAATCAGATGGCGCGGGCCGGCGCCGGCTTTGCCCGAAAAGAATGGCTGCGCGGCATTGGGCGTCAGCTTGCCCGTGTTGGCATCGACGGCGTAATTCATCACTTTATCACTTCCCAGGTCCGTCACATACACATATTTGCCATCCGGGCTCGCCGTCGCGAAATGCGCGTGGGCTTTTTCCTGGCGCTTCGCATTCGGCCCGCTACCGGTATATTGTTCCTTGTAAACCGGCGCACTCAGCTTGCCGTCGTCGGAAATATTGTAGGCCGAAAAACTCCCGCCGCCATAATTGGAAACATAGGCCATTTTACCTGTCGGGTGCACCGAAACGTGGCAGGGCCCCATGCCCTCCGAAGGCTCGCTGTTCAGGAACCTGAGCTTGCGGTCGGGCTCGATGGCATAGGCCGATACTTTGTTATCGGACGAAATCGCGTACAAATTCCGCTTGTTCGGCGAGATGGCCACATATCCCGGCGCTACGGATTTGTTGATGGTATCGATGAGTGTGATCTCGCCCGACGCCAGGTTCAGTTCGCAGCGGGTAATGGACGAATTGGCGCCTTTGTCCTGCGTGCCGACGTAAAAGGTAATGTTCCGGTCCTGCGCAAAAGCGTGCAATCCGGCGGAAAGCAATATGACGGATAAGAGCAGTTTTTTCATTGTGAATATTTTGAAATGGAACGTGTGAATGCAAGGGAAAGAGCGTTCGCAGGCATTTTTAATGTAAATAAGAGTGCTTTTCCTTGAATGTTGCAAACCGCAGCCAGAATTGTGTAACGACGCCGGTGTGCCCGGATTTTATCTTTGTATACCAATTTTGAAAATCATGGAAACTGCAACAGATATCAAAAATATAACAGTCCCGGTCACCGGCATGTCGTGCGCGGCCTGTGCGGTGAGCGTGGAATCCATGCTGGGCCACACGAAGGGCGTCGTGAATGCGGGCGTGAACTATGCCAACCAGTCTGTGGCCGTAAGCTACGATCCCGAACTGGTAGACCTCCCCGAAATGGACCGTGTGCTGCAAAGCATAGGTTACGGCCTCATTATCGAAGACAACGAGGAAGACGCCATTGCCGAGCAGGAAAAAATACAGTCGGAGCATTATCAAAAGCTCAGAAAAAAAGCCATTTACACCGGCATACTCACCGTCCCGGTAGTGATACTCGGCATGTTTTTGATGGATTGGGCTTATTCGAATTACATCATGTTCGCGCTCACGATACCTGTTTTGCTCGTATTCGGGCGGGATTTCTTCGTCAATGCCTGGAAGCAGGCGCAGCACGGCAAGGCTAATATGGATACGCTGGTGGCGCTGAGTACCGGAGTCGCATTCCTTTTCAGCACTTTCAATACATTCTATCCGCAATTCTGGCACGAGCGGGGGCTGCATCCGCATGTCTATTTCGAAGCCGCGGCCGTAATTATCTTTTTCATTTTGTTGGGTAAATTGATGGAAGAGCGCGCCAAATCGAATACTTCGGACGCATTGAAGAAGCTGATCGGGCTGCAACCTAAAACGGTGCGGATATACCGCGACGGCGCCGAAATCGAAGTGCCGGCGCGGGACGTGCGGCTGGGCGACGAGGTCATGATCCGCTCCGGCGAAAAAATCCCCGTTGATGGAAAGGTGGTGAGCGGCAGCTCGTTCGTCGACGAAAGCCTCATGACCGGAGAGCCCATCCCGGCAGAAAAGAAAGCCGGCGATCAGGTATTTGCCGGCACCATCAACCAAACGGGTAGCTTCACCTTCACGGCCGAAAAAGTGGGCAAACAAACGGTCCTGGCGCAGATCATCAAAACCGTTCAGGCCGCGCAGGGCAGCAAAGCCACGGTACAGCGCCTCGCCGACCGCATTGCCGGCATTTTCGTGCCCGTGGTGATCGGCATTGCCATTCTGACCTTCGGTGCGTGGATGGTACTAGGCGCAGAAAACGCCCTCACCCACGCTATGCTCGCGGCGGTATCCGTGCTCGTGATCGCGTGCCCGTGTGCGCTCGGGCTCGCAACGCCCACGGCCATGATGGTAGGCGTAGGTAAAGGAGCTGAAAACAATATCCTGATCCGCGACGCCGAGAGTCTTGAAAAAGCCTACAAAGTGGATGCGGTAATCCTCGACAAAACCGGCACGCTCACCGAAGGCCGTCCGAAAGTGACCGATTGGCAATGGATAGCGTCGCTCGAAAATCCGGCTGCGCATTCGGCTGCTGTAAAAGCGTTGGAAGCCCGTTCTGAGCACCCGCTGGCGGCTGCAATCGTGGAATTTGTGGAAGATGATGCAAAAAAAACGGTAACTGGCTTTAAATCACTGACCGGCAGTGGCATACAAGGTTCCGTAGACGGTCATAACTATATGATCGGCACATTGCGCTTCCTTGAAAAAGAAGGCATCTCCATGGCGACTGACCTCCAACCAGCCTACGAAGTCCTCACGGCCCAAGCCAAAACGGTCATCGGAATCGCCATCGACGGCCGGCATACCGGGCTGGTAGCCATCGCCGATCAACTGAAACCGACCTCCCGCGAGGCCGTTCAAAAATTGCATGAACAAGGCATTGAGGTACACATGCTCACCGGCGACAATGCCCAAACCGCCGCAGCCGTGGCGGCGCAGGTGGGCATCGACAGCTACCAGGCCGAAGTGAAACCCGACGATAAAATGCAGTTCGTCAAAACGTTACAGGCCGCAGGCAAAACCGTCGCGATGGTCGGCGACGGCATCAACGACTCCCAGGCCCTCGCCCAGGCGGACGTGAGCGTAGCGATGGGCAAAGGCTCTGACATCGCCATGGACGTCGCCAAAATGACGCTCATCACCTCCGACCTGCTCGCATTACCCAAAGCATTGAAATTATCCCGGAAAACCGTGTTAACTATCCGGCAAAACCTTTTTTGGGCATTCATCTATAACGTTATCGGCATCCCTGTCGCCGCAGGCGTCCTCTACCCTATCAACGGCTTCCTCCTCGACCCCATGATCGCCGGTGGCGCCATGGCACTGAGCTCGGTATCGGTAGTGATGAACAGCCTGCGGTTGAAGCGGGCGGGGTTGTGAATCACCAGATGCGTCTCACGATAAAGCTGACGTCGGAGACGAAGATCTGGTTCGCAGGGTCCATAATGGCGGCCGTTGCGAATTTTGACAGCCGGTTATCTTCTCCCAAAAACCATAATAAAGCGTGTGTGTCCAATAGATATTTCATGCTATTCTAGTTCAGGGAGAGGATCATTAACCCACAGAAATGATCGTATCGGGAGCCATAAGGCGCGGTTGGTTTGATAGATTCACCTACCGTTGATACGCCGCATCACCGATTTGGTAACAGTATGTAGCAGTACGTTATGATCCTGGTCGAAATTTCAAATTCTAATCCTATTTCAGTATGTCGGAAATCCCGACGCACTGCGTCCCACCCAAAAACTCTGTAACGCCACCCCACAATTCTGTAACGCCTGGCAAGGCACGGGGGCCGATATTTGTAAAACAATTTAACACATAGTACGCCCCAAGCCGGGGTATTTTAGTAACCATGGAAACCTTGCAATTCAAAACCAATATCAAATGCGGCGGGTGTGTCGCTACTGTTACACCATTTCTGAATGGCGATGAGCATGTTGAAAAATGGTCGGTGGACCTGGAAAGCGCGGACCGCGTGCTGAAAGTGGAAACGAGCCATTCGCCGGAGGAAATCGAGCAGCTGATCAAAAAGGCTGGGTATGTTGCCGAAGAAATCGCCTGATAATTAGTATTTTTGCCCAACATGAAAAACCAATTGCATCGATCGATCACCATCCTGATGGCCTTTCTGGTCCTGCTGAGCAGCACCGGATTCGTGCTGACAGAGCGCCAGTGCGCAATGATGGCGAGCAAATCGATGCAGCTGGTGGGCCAGGCCAAAGACAATTCCTGCAAACCGAAAGTCGTTGCCTCCTGCTGTGCGAAAAGCGCGGCGATGAAAATGGCCAAAGGCTCTTCCATTAAAAAAACTGCCTGCTGCAAGGAAAGCCAGAAACTCGAAAAACTCGATGTTGCTTCTGCAAACACGCATTTGCTGGCCAAGTTCCTGAAATCAACGGCGACGGGCGTCATATGGACCGCTACCCGCTTCCAGTTTATCCGCGCCGAATGGGTCCTTCCTTCCTCGCCCGATTCGCCCGACATATCCTTTTCCTCCCGCTTTCATGGGAGAACTATGCTCGCATTTATCCAGTCGTTCCTGATCTGAAATCATTGAATAACAGCCATTTAATGCAAAATCACGCATTTCATACGCGGCGATTTCGGCAAACAATCTCTTATTCCAATGAATCCATGAAATCATGAACAAATACCTTTTGGGAGGACTGCTGCTACTCATTTCCTCCTGCATTTACGCCCAACGTATAACCGGATCGGTCAACGAACAGGAGCCGCAAACGAAGAACCTGAAACCCATTACAGGTGCTAACGTGTATTGGGCGGGCACTACGCAGGCTACCGCAACCGACGAAAACGGCCGGTTCAGCATTCCGAGATCGGCGCAGTCGGCATGGCTCGTCGTGAGCTTCGTCGGCTTTCGGAACGATACCATCAAAATCGGGCAGGAAAGTGAGTTGCAGGTAGTTTTGCAGAGCGACCAGACGCTCGACGAGGTGACGGTACGCGCGGGAAACACGTCCATCGACCGCCTTTCGCCCCATCAAACCGAAATCATCACCACCCGCGCATTAGCCAAAGCCGCCTGCTGCAACCTGTCGGAGAGCTTCGAAACCAATGCTTCCGTGTCCGTTTCGTACAGCGATGCGGTGACCGGCTCCAAGCAAATCCAAATGCTCGGTTTGAACGGCACCTACATTCAAACCAACGTCGAAAATATCCCTTCCATCCGCGGCCTCGCTTCCACTTTCGGGCTCAATTTCGTACCCGGCACATGGGTCCAGTCGATCGACGTCGGGAAAGGTGCCGGCTCGGTTGTGAATGGATACGAGTCGATGACGGGGCAGATCAACGTGGAATTGCAAAAGCCGGATACGGATGAAAAGCTTTACCTGAATACCTATGTCAACAATTTCGGCCGCGCGGAAGTGAACCTGAACCTCGCGCACAAGCTGAACGACAAATGGAGTACCGGCCTGCTCACACACGGGAGCACGCTGCGCAACCGCATCGACAAAAACGGCGACGGCTTCCTCGACCTCCCGCTTTACACGCAATACAATGCCATTAACCGCTGGAAATACCAAAGCAACAAGATGATGGCCCAGTTTGGCGTGAAGGCATTGTATGAGGACCGCCTCGGCGGACAAAAGGATTTCGAACGCGAAATGAAAGGCACCACGCAGGCATACGGCTTCGGCGCGAAGGTGAACCGTTACGAGTTTTTCTCCAAAATCGCCCGGCTGTTCCCCGAACAGCCTTACAAAGGACTGGGGCTGATCCTGAATGCCTCGTTGCACGATTCGAAGTCGTATTTCGGGCTGATCAATTATGATGGTACGCAAAAAACGCTGTACGGAAACCTGATCTATCAATCGATCATCGGCAATACGAACCATTCCTACAAAGCCGGGATCAGCTATATGCTCGATAATTACGACGAGCAATACAAAGACATCCGCCTGAAACGCAACGAATCGGTGCCCGGCGCATTCTTTGAATACACCTACAACCACCTCGACAAATTCACGATGGTGGCCGGCGGACGCGTCGATTTTCACAATCTCTACGGCACGCAATGGACCCCGCGCCTGCATTTGAAATATAACCTCACGGACGAAACGACGCTGCGTGCCTCGGCAGGCCGTGGGTTCAGGGTGGCAAATCCGCTGGCCGAATACTACGGCAACCTCGTGAGCTCGCGCAATGTGGTGTTCCGCGAAGCCATCCGGCCGGAAGTCTCGTGGAACTACGGCGCCAGCGTGACCCAGGAGTTCAAAATCGGGGAAATGAGTGGTAATTTTATCGCGGACTTTTACCGTACCGAATTTCAAAACCAGCTGGTGGCCGACATGGAGGACCCGCGCTACATCCGCTTCTACAACCTGGAAGGCAAAGCCTACGCCAACAGCTTCCAGGCCGAAGCAAACCTCACGCCCGTGAAACGTTTTGAACTGAAACTGGCCTACCGGCTCTTCGACGTGAAGCAGACGATCCGCAATGTGTACGACGAAAATGTGCTGCTGCCCCGGATGATGGTAAGCCGCGACAGGGTACTTTTCAATGCGGGCTATGCATTACCGTACGATAAATGGAAGTTCGACGCCACCGTGCAATGGAACGGCAAACGGCGGCTGCCCTACATGGGCCACATCCCCGACCACCACGTGCCCGATAACCTCACGTCGACCAATGCGCCTGCATTCTACAATTTTAATGCACAGGTTACCCGCACATTCCCGAAATGGGATATTTACCTGGGCGGTGAAAACCTCGCCAACTTCCGGCAGAAAGATCCGATCATGGGGGCAAACGAGCCATTCGGTCAGCATTTCGACGCAGGAATGGCCTGGGGGCCGGTGGTAGGGCGAATGATTTATGCAGGAATGCGTTATAAGATTATCCGGTAAAAGGGAAAAAAGGAGGAATGGGAGGAGGGACAAAGGGAAGAGCTAGACATTTGAATTATGAAATTATATATCAAAAATATGGTGTGTGACCGCTGCAAGCGGGTGGTGCGCGAAGAACTGAACGGGCTGGGCATCGACCTGACCTTCGTGGAGCTGGGTGAGGTGGAAACAGTGGCGGAAGTGAATGCCGATAAATTGAAGGAAGTCAAAACGGTGCTGGAAGCGAATGGATTCGAACTGCTGGACGACCGCCGGCTTGCGCTGGTAGAGCATGTCAAAACGCTGGTGATCGACGAAGTGCAGAATCTGAAAGGCAACAAGCCTGCGCAAATGAATTTTTCGGATTATTTGTCGGAAAAAATCG
The DNA here is from genome assembly GCF_000382205.1 of Dyadobacter beijingensis DSM 21582. GTDB lineage: Bacteria > Bacteroidota > Bacteroidia > Cytophagales > Spirosomataceae > Dyadobacter > Dyadobacter beijingensis. Next base: position 208,219 of record NZ_KB907786.1, on the reverse strand, counting down.
GTTACGAGTATTCATACCTCAGCAACCTGTTTTCCTCCGAAACCGGGCAGACGATCGAGCAATACATCATCGCTCAAAAAGTGGAGAAAGTGAAGGAATGGCTCTCCTATAATGAATTGACATTAAGTGAAATAGCCTGGCGGCTTTCGTACAGCAGCACGGCGCATCTGAGCAACCAGTTCAAAAAAGTGACCGGCATGACGCCCGGCGAGTTCAAGAAAGGCGCATTGCAGCGGACCGCGCTCGATCAGGTTGGCCAGTAGAATCAGCCATTATTTTCATATAAAAAAAACATTATCAAGAACTTATCAAAATTCAACTGTATGAACAAAGTCATTATTGCTTCCCTGTTGTTTCTTTCGGCCGCGTGTACGGGCAACAAATCCGAAAAGGAAACTACTACCACCGAAACACACGCGGTGAGCGAGAAAAAATACGCCTGTCCAATGCAGTGCGAAGGCGAAAAAACCTACGCCGAAGCCGGCAAATGCCCCGTTTGCAAAATGGAATTGCAGGAAGTAGCCCTGGCCGAAACCGATTCGGCAGGCCATCAACATTGATTTTTAAACAGATAATATTATGAAAACGACCATTTTAAGCCTGTTTACCGCCCTGTTCCTGGGCCTTAATATCGCCGTAGCCGATGGCAGCAAAGAGGTTAAGATCAAAACCTCCGCCATTTGCGAAATGTGCAAAGCGCGCATCGAACGCAATCTTGGCCTTTCGAAAGGGGTGAAAGAATCCAATCTCGACCTTTCCAATAAGGTGATCACCGTGAAATATAACCCGGACAAAACCACCCCGGACGCCATCAAAGCGACGATCAACAAGACCGGCTACGATGCCGACGAGCTGCCTGCCAACCAGAAGGCGCACGATAAACTGCCCAGCTGCTGCCGCAAAACCGCCGCGGCGCATTAGTTACCAAATCACTTCATCATGATTCTCAGCAAACTTATTTTCATGACGGCCGTCGGAATGGCGGCCGTCATTCTCCCCGCATTTGCGCAGCACGAACACCACCAGGAGGCTGCAAAAGACACTGTCAGCCATGCAATGCACGAGATGAAAAGCATGGATCATGGGCAAATGGGCCATGATAAGCCCGCGCACATGACCCACAGCTTTTCGTTGAGTCTTCCCATGACCCGTAACGGCTCGGGTACCGGCTGGCAGCCAGACGCCACGCCTATGTACGCCTACATGAAGCACGGCGACAAATGGAACTACATGCTGCACGGAAGCATATTCCTCCGGTATACGGCCCAAAATTTCAATAACGACGGCAAAAAAGGTTCCGATTCGAAGGTGAGCGTGCCCAACTGGTTCATGGGTATGGCGCAACGGCAGGTCGGCAAAAATGGCCTGCTGAATCTCCGGGCGATGATTTCGCTCGACCGCATTGTCGATGGCGGATCGGGTTATCCGCTGCTTTTTCAATCGGGCGAAAGCTGGAAGGGCCAGCCGCTGGTCAACCGGCAGCATCCGCACGATCTGATCTCCGAACTTTCGATCGGCTATACCCAGCGCATGAACGACAAGCTCGACCTGACTATTTACGCGGGCTACCCCGGCGAGCCCGCCCTGGGGCCAACTGCATTCATGCACCGGATGTCGGCCTTTAACAACCCCGATGCCGTGCTGGGCCACCATTGGCAGGATGCGACCCACATTACTTTCGGGGTGGTGACGGCGGGTGTCCGTTATGGTAAATTCAAGCTGGAAGGCTCCTCGTTCACCGGTCGTGAGCCGGACGAAAACCGCTTCGATTTCGACAAGCCGCGCTTCGATTCGTACAGTTACCGGCTGCTTTTCAATCCGTCGGCCAACTGGGCATTACAGGTTTCAAGGGGTTTTATCAACAGCCCCGAACCACGCGAACCGGATGAAGATGTGAACCGCACGACGGCTTCTGTGCAGCATTCGGGGAATCTGGGTGGAAAAAACCGCTGGATATCGTCGACGTTCGTATGGGGCCTGAACGACGCCGGAGAACACCACAAGGAAAACTCGGTGCTGGCTGAAACGAATGTGCAATTGGACAAATGGGCCGTCTACGGGCGGTACGAATGGGTTCAGAAGAGTTACCGGGAGCTGGGCGTGACGCTCTACGACTACGATCCGGATTGGGAGAGGCTGCCGATATCCATGTTTTCCCTCGGGCTGAACCGCCAGATAGCGACTTTCAGCAACACGCTGTTACAGGCGGGCGCGCAGCTCAGCCTGTACAAACCCGACCGCCTGCTGGACAATGTGTATGGAAAAACACCGCTTTCAGGACAGGTCTACCTCCGCATCACACCCGGGCTCATGCGCATGTAAGAGCGGTTTTTAGTAGTTTTGGGTTTCTATTCAAACCAAAAATCACCGCCGTGGCCTGGTACCATACCTATTTCAAAGGACTTCCGCAACGCGCCTGGAAACTAAACCAGGACGAAGAATATACAGATTACGAAGTCGATTTCCTGCGCGATGTGCTTGAAATAACGCCGGATAGCAAGGTTTTAGACGTACTGGCAGGCTATGGCCGGCACGCAGTTCCCCTCGCGACCGACGGGACTGCGCTGACCTGCATCGACATTTCGCAGGAATATTGTGAAGAATTGCAAACTACCGCCGGCCGCGGACAATTGCCGATCGAAGTGGTCTGTGCCGATGTGCTGAACTATGCGTTACCGGCGGGACAGTTCGATGCCGCATATTGCTTCGGAAACAGTTTCAGCTTCTTCCCGAGGACGGAAATGCAGCAGTTTATCAGCCAGATCGCATCGGCATTGAAACCCGGCGCGCACGCGGCCATTCACACGGAAAACCTGGCCGAAAGCATTCTGCCCAACTTCCAGGCGCGCAACTGGATGCCCGTGCAGGACGATATTATTTACCTCGCCGAAAACGAATACCGCGCGGAAGGCGGCTACATCGAAGCGGAGCAAACCTTCATTTCCGGCTCCGAAAAGGTAACCCATCACGTCCGCCAGCACATTTACACATTAGGCGAACTTACGTACATGTTTGAACAGGCCGGATTGCTCGTGGTAGGCACATTCAGCAACCTCGAAGCCGACCCTTTCCAGCTGGGCGACGAGCAATTGTACCTCGTGGCGCGCAAGCAATGATCAATGCGGGAGCCTGGCGCGGACGAGGCCGTACACCCAGGTGCCCGCGATGGCGCTCAGCAAGGTAACGGCCACGGCCAGGTAGCCAGCTCCTATTTGGGCAAACAGCGGCCCCGGACAAGCCCCGGTAATGGCCCAGCCGATGCCGAACAGCACGCCGCCGTAAATCTGCCCCTTATCGAAAACCTTATCGGCAATGCTTACCTGCTCACCGGATAACGTTTTGATATTGAACTTCTTGATAAGCCAAATCGAAAGCAGCCCGACGGCCACCGCCGAGCCGATCACGCCATACATATGAAACGAATCGAGCCGGAACATTTCCTGTATCCGGAACCACGACACGATTTCCGCCTTCACGAAAACAATACCGAAAATGATGCCGACGAGCAGGTATTTCAGGTTTCCGGTAAAACCTTCGGTCGCTTTTTGCCTGTTAGCACCGTCGCAGCCGTCTATTTTGATGGCATCGTCGTCATCCTGTGCCAATGCTGTATTTTGAAAGCTATTTTCCATGATTTCCTTCCAATTAACGTGTAATGGGCCGAACGGCTATTTCACCAGTTCCAACAAAAACGGCAGCAGCAAATGCGTGCACGCAAATCCGCCGGCCATAAAACTCACCGTCGCCACCAGCGATGGCCATTGCAGGTTCGACAGCCCCATGATCGCATGCCCCGACGTGCACCCGCCCGCATAACGTGTCCCGAAGCCAACGAGAAATCCCCCTAACACAAAAAATATCAATCCTTTCAGCGACAGCACATTACTCAATGCAAAAATATTGGCCGGCATCAGTCCCGAAAAATCGGTAACGCCCAATGCGGCCAGCGTCTGCCGCGTATCGTCCGAAACGACGACCGCCTCGGGGTTACCTAATGCAAAATTCCCCACGAACCCGCCAATCGCGATCCCTGCCACAAAAAACAGGTTCCAGGCCTCCTTCCGCCAGTTGTACTTAAAAAACGGCAACCCCGCCGGTATCACCGCCGCACAGATATGCCGCAACGAAGAAGAAATCCCGAAAGATTTATTCCCCATCAACAACAAAACCGGCACCGTGAGGCCGATAAGCGGCCCGGCAACATACCACGGCCAGGGGTGTTTGAGTATTTCTATGATATTCATCTTAATATATAGGTTTTATATATTATCGTTGATCAAAATGAAACCTGACCGATCAGGCTCTCATATGTATCACTGATTGTTTTTCCCTAAACTACAAATAATCAGCCAAATAATCACGCCTCGGCTAAAACGGGGACGTGGGTTTTAGTGACCGCGCCGTAACCTCCGTCGATATTGACCACGTCCTCGACGCCGCGGGATTTGAGGATCGAGGCGGCGACCATGGAACGGTAACCGCCGGCGCAATGGATGTGCAGCTTGCGGTCCTTTGGAAATTCGGGCATGAGGTCGTTGATGTAATCCAACGGCAGGTTTCGGGCGCCTGCAATGTGGCCGGAAGCGAATTCATCGGGTTTTCGGACATCGATTACTTCTACATTGCCCGCCTCATACCGACCGGCAAATTCCTGCGCGCTCACGGATTCGACGGTGTCGGTTTCCTTGCCGGCCGCTTTCCAGCTTTCAAAACCGCCATTCAGGTAGCCGATCGTGTAATCGTATCCTACCCGCGCGAGGCGCGTGACGACCTCTTCCTCCTTGCCGGGATCGGTTACGATCAGCAGTTGCTGCTTCAAATCGGGGATCAAGGCGCCTACCCAGGGGGCGAAGCTGCCGTCGATACCGATATTGATGGAGTTGGGGATAAAACCTTTGGCAAAATCGCCCGGACTGCGGGTATCGAGGATCAACGCGCCGGTATTGTTGGCTTTGGCCTCGAATGCCTCCGGCGACAATGCCTGATGGCCGCGTTCGAGCACATCGTCGATGCTTTCGTAGCCGTCGCGGTTCATTTTGACATTCTCGGGAAAATATTGCGGCGGCTCGGCAAGGCCTGCCGTCACTTCGCTGATAAATTCCTCTTTCGTCATGTCGGCCCGCAATGCATAATTAAAGCGTTTCTGGTTGCCCAGCGTGTCGGAAGTTTCTTTGCTCATGTTCTTGCCGCAAGCCGAACCGGCCCCGTGCGCCGGGTACACGATCACGTCGTCGGGAAGCGGCATGATCTTCGCGCGAAGGCTGTCGTAGAGGATGCCGGCGAGGTCGTCCATGGTAAGATCGCCCTTCTGCGCCAGGTCGGGACGCCCCACGTCGCCAATAAATAATGTGTCGCCGCTGAACAATGCCACCGGCTTGCCCGATTCGTCGGACAACAAATAACTGGTAGACTCCAATGTGTGACCGGGCGTGTGCAATGCACGAATGGTGACCTCTCCGAGCCGGAACACTTCGCCGTCTTCGGCAATGTGCGCTTTGAAACCGGTTTTCGCTCCCGGACCGTACACGATGTCGGCGCCGGTTTTTTCAGCCAGGTCGATGTGGCCGGAAACAAAATCCGCATGAAAATGCGTCTCGAACACATACCGGATTTTCGCCCCGACCTTCTCCGCTTTCTGAATGTAAGGCGCTACCTCCCGCAGCGGGTCGATCACGGCGGCTTCTCCGTTTGAAACAATGAAATAAGCGCCCTGCGCGAGGCATCCGGTATATATCTGTTCTATTTTCATATGGTGTTTGCGTTTCTTGTGAAGGATGGTCAGGTGTAGTCAGGTTTGTTAAGAAAATGAAATTACACCATTAACATGGACAACCCTTAAAAATTTCTGACAGTTCCTGACCATCCCTGACAATACCTGGCCACTCCCGCCCCTTATCTGCGCGCCACCTTAACACAATAGCGTACCGCAATCAGACAGTGCCGGAACAATGCGATCAAAACATGACTTCCCCGAATAAATCCCGGCATAGTTAGACTTTTATGACCTTCCATCCCCCGAGACGGAACCGCCATATGCCCATGATGGCCAGTACGGACTCCGCGATGGGTACCGCTGCAAACACCCCGACCGGCCCTAACCCGAGGATAACGGCCAGTACATACGCAACGGGAATCTGGACTCCCCAGAACCCGATCAGGTTCAGCACCATCGGCGTTTTGGTATCGCCCGCGCCATTCAGCGACTGGATCACCACCATGCCGTATGCATAGAACCCGTACCCCAGGCACAGCACACGCAGAGCCAGCTTGCCCGTTTCGACAACGTCCTGCTGCCCGCTGAACAGGCTGATAATGTCCCCGGCGCCGATGAACATGAACACCGACAGTCCCAGCAGGAATATGAGGTTGAACCGGGCGCATTTCCATACCGAAGCTTCCGCCCGGTCGGGCTTTTCGGCACCCAGATTTTGCCCTACCAATGTAGCTGCCGCATTCGCCAGGCCCCACGCCGGAAGCAATGTGAACATGATCACCCGGATAGCGATAGTGTACCCGGCCACGACGTCGCTGCCGAATTCGGACAGGATGCGCGTCAGGAAAATCCAGCTCGCCGAGCCGATCAGGAACTGCACGGTACCGCCGGTAGCAACCTTGACAATGGCCGCGATCGTTTCAAAATCAGGACGGAGATCGGTCCAGTGAAGGCCTAATGCCCGGCTGCCTTTTGCCAGCGAAAACAATTGATAACCAACGCCAATCGACCGCCCGGTGGCCGTCGCCAATGCGGCGCCGGTTACACCCAGTTCAGGAAAAGGCCCGACTCCGAATATCAGCATCGGTCCCAGGAGCATATTGAACCCATTGGCGATCATCAGCGAACGCATGGCCGTTGCCGCTGCGCCCGCACCGCGCAATGCGCCGCTCAGCGAGTACAGCAGCACCACCACGGGACTGCTCAGGAACTGGATACGGGCAAAATCGGTACCCGTTTCGATCACTTTGGCATCGGCGCCCATAGCCCTGAGGATGTCGCTCGCGAGCCAGAAACCCAGCACGGCCGTGACCGACGAAATAGCCAGCGAAATGAAAATGACCTGCCCCACAGCATGCCGCGCCTTGTCCAAATTTCCCTCCCCGGTCCGGCGGGCAATGGTGGCCGTAGCCGCTGTGCTCAAACCAATGGCCAGGGAATAGACAAGCGTAATCACGGATTCGGTAAGGCCCACCGTCGCGACGGCCTCGGTGCTTACTTTGGAAACAAAGAAAATATCAACGACCGCAAAAAGCGACTCCATGACCATTTCTAGGATCATGGGAACGGATAAAAGAAAAATTGCACGGTTGATGCTGCCTTCGGTAAAACTTTCTTCGGAGCCACGAATAGCCTGACGAAGCAGTTGAAACCACTTTTTCATGGATAGTAAAAATTTGCAATAATGAATAAATACGAAATTGCACAGCCAGCGAGGGCCGTAAAAAGATTGCCTGTGAATAGGCAGAGAATGAGAGATGGCTAAGTATTAGCCGAAGATGAGCACCAACATAGGCTTTAAGAATTTCGGCAAAGATACAAAAGACTTTTTCGAAGAATCAAATAAAAAAATGGATTTGTTAAATGGTAAATGTAATTTCACAAATTCCTGCCGTGAACTTTTGCGGTTGACAAACCGTTGCAACTCTGCCCCTTTTCCGGCATGCGGGTATGCTTTTGCAGGATTTTTGAGCCGGGACAAGCCATAAAAACACCAGTGCATGATCGATAAGAAGAAATTATATTCCACAGCCGCCAAAAAGGAAACCGCCGTACTGGTGGCTGTAAGTACCCAAAAACAAAACGCCGAAAAAACGAAGGAATACCTCGACGAACTGGCGTTTCTGGCGACGACGCTGGGCGTGGAAACGGTTCAGACATTTACCCAAAACCTCGAACGTACCGATATCCGGACTTACACCGGAAAAGGGAAACTCGAAGAAATCCTGATCTACGTTACCGCCAACCCGGTGGACATGATCATTTACGACGACGACCTCACGCCCTCGCAGGTGCGTAACCTCGAAGCTGTTTTTAAGGACATCAAAGTCATCGACCGCAGCTTGCTCATTCTCGCCATTTTCGCGATGCGCGCCCAGACGGCCCAGGCGAAATTGCAGGTAGAACTCGCTCAGTACCAATATATGTATCCGCGACTGACCCGCCTGTGGACGCACCTTAGCCGCCAGTCGGGTGCGGGCGTAGGGATGCGTGGACCGGGTGAAACCGAGCTCGAAACCGACCGCCGGATCGTGAAGGACCGCATTGCGTTCCTGAAAGAGAAGCTGGAAAAGGTGGATAAACAGAGCGTAACGCGCCGGAAGGAACGCGACCGCCTGGTGCGCGTGGCCATTGTCGGCTACACCAACGTCGGGAAATCGACCCTGATGCGCAATCTTTCGAAGGCCGACGTTTTCGCCGAAAACAAACTCTTCGCGACCGTTGATTCAACCGTGCGGAAGGTGAATATGGAAAACATCCCGTTCCTGCTGACGGACACGGTCGGTTTTATCCGCAAGTTGCCCACGACGCTGATCGAGTCCTTCAAATCGACGCTGGACGAGGTGCGCGAAGCGGACATTCTGATGCACGTGGTCGACATTTCGCACGCATCGTTCGAGGAGCACCTGGATGTGGTGAACAAAACGCTCGAAGAGATCGGCGCCGCCAACAAGCCATCCATATTGGTTTTCAATAAGATAGACCTTTATAAACCGGGCTACAACGAAGAAGATACCGACGAAACCACGACGACGGAGCTTTCGACAAAAGAGCTGATCGAGCAGTTGAAACGCAGCTACATTGCCGAAAAAGCGGACCACGTGGTCTTCATTTCCGCCCAGGAAAAGGAAAACATCGACGAATTGAAGCGTATGCTGTTCTCATTGGTGAAGGAAAAACACTTCTCCATTTACCCGAACTGGCTCGATCTCGGCTACACCCCGGTGCAAACAGAGGAATAATCATTTGTAATTCAAACGAATTTTTCTGAGTTTTGCACCCCGAAAATGCCATTTTTCCCGATGTTCTGCGGTTCGATTCCCGTCGCAGCCACATGAAAAGGCACGATCGAAAATAGACTGCGTAGTTCAACGGATAGAATAGGAGTTTCCTAAACTCTAGATATGGGTTCGATTCCCGTCGCGGTCACAGAAGCCAGGCTTGATGCCTGGCTTTTTTTTGCATAAATCGACGCAGTTTCCCCTGGCGGGGAAATGGCTTACCTGTCATTGATTTCCTCCGTTGTTTCGAGCCACAGGGTCTCTGCACACTAAGAAGAATGAAATCTCCGCAGCAAAATCGCTATAAATCATATCCAATTACTTCCATATCAGTAGAACTATTTAAATTACCCCTTGAAGTAATATTAATTAAACCATTCTCTACAATAATAAATGATTTACAAAAATGGACTTTAAGGATCAAATTAAGCAGTTCAGTGAACGTGTTAGCAAACTTAGAGACAATATCCACACAGAAGAGGCCACAAAAAATGCATTTATAATGCCTTTTCTTCAAATTCTGGGTTATGATGTATTCAATCCCCTGGAAGTCGTCCCAGAATTCATCTGCGACATTGGTATTAAAAAAGGGGAAAAGATTGATTATGCAATTTTCCGAGATGGCTCGCCAATAATCCTTGTTGAATGCAAGCATTGGAAACAAAAACTTGACGTTCATGATGGCCAACTTCTGAGATATTTTCACGTCTCGAAGGCCAAATTTTCCATCTTAACTAACGGAACAGTTTTTCGTTTCTACACCGATTTGGTAGAACCCAATAAAATGGACGAAAAACCTTTTCTCGAATTTAATATTGAAGAGATCAAAGACGGTCAAATAGAGCAACTTAAAGAATTCCATAAAGCATATTTCGACGTCGACAGCATTTATCAGTCAGCTAGCGAACTCAAATACATAAACGAGATCCGCCATCTGATTACGCAGGAATTTAACGAGCCGAATGATGAATTTGTAAAGTACTTTGCAAGACAGGTATATCCGTCTGTAATGACTTCGAAGGTTGTTGATGCTTTTAGAACATTGGTAAAAAGGACAATAACTAATATTATCAACGATACGATCAACGAGAGACTTAAATCCGCCATCGCTAAACATGACGCACCAATCCAAGAAGAACCTGCGCCTGGAACAATGACCGTAGCAAACAGCACCGCCAGTAACCAGGATAAGGAAATCGTGACTACTGACGAGGAACTTGAAAGCTTCTATGTGGTTCGCTCGATTCTGAGAACTAAGATACCTGCATCACGTATTACACATCGCGATGCACTTTCCTATTTTGCTATTTTCATTGACGATAACAATCGAAAGCCTATTTGCCGGCTGTATTTAAACAGCCCTACAAAACGCTACATCGGTGTATTTGACGTAGACAAAAAAGAGACCAAATTTGAGATCAGGACAATTGACGACATTTACAATTATTCAGAATCACTTATCAAGATAGCTGATCTTTACGCTGATACAAAGAAATAACATCGACCCAATCTATTTGTAAAAAAGCCAGGCTTGATGCCTGGCTTTTTTTGTACCCTACCCAGAACCCGTTTACCTAAGCAGCCTTGTACATTGCGGCCATTATTTCCCAATCCCCTTGCCTGCCACTTCCCGCCGACATACATTGCCACCATATCGCGGTTACACGCAATAAACGTTGAGAATTTCATTACGGTTGGGGTTTTGCTCTGACCGTTTTTGGTTTCCTGCCCGGTGAGGTCACGAACCCCGACATTCTAAAAACAAAGCCAGTATTCCCGCCGCTGCCCGACTTATTAGGACGCTTTGCACTTTAATACAAAACTCGTCCTAATCCCATGAAAATAAATCGTTTACTCGCCTCGGGCATCTTCGCTTCCGCGGGCGCATTCGCGCAGCAACCGGCCGCCCGGCAGCAAACCAATCAGCAACCCGCTCAGCAACAAGCCGCCAACCGCCCGACGATCGTGGCCGGCTTTCCCGTGAATTACTCCGAGGATTCCGTCGGGAACTACACTTTGCCGGAGCTTTTGAAAACGAGCGACGGTAAGGCGATCACAACGGCTAAGCAATGGACCGAAAAGCGGCGGCCGGAATTGCTGCGTCTGGTAGAAGAAAACCAGTTCGGAAAAATGCCGGGACGACCGAACGAGATGACTTTCAACGTATTCGATAAGGGTACGCTGGCATTCAATGGCAGGGCGGTCCGCAAGCAGGTGACGGTGTATTTCAAAAGGATACGTCGGACCATAAAATGAACCTGCTCATTTACACGCCGACCGCCGCCACGAAGCCCGTGCCGCTGCTGCTCAACATTTCTTTCGCCGCCTATAACCAGATCATCGACGATCCCGGGCTGCGCGTCGGGGAGATCTGGAACCGCGAGGGTAAAAAGGTCAAAGCGGATAAGCCCACGCCGTTCGGTAGGCGCTTCCCGGCTTGGGAAAACCGTTCTTTGGGCCGGCATTCACGACCCGCGCTTCAAAATGGTGATTGCGAGCATTTCCGGCGAGGGCGGCGCGGCGCTAGCCCGGCGCAACTACGGCGAAGCGATCCGGCACATTTCGGACCCGTCACGGTACCTGTACCAGTTTGCGCCCAATTACCACGGCTGGGCCGACAAGGTGGATGCGATGCCCATCGATGCGCATATGCTCGTGGCTCTAATGGCGCCCCGGCCGCTGCTCTTGCAAGCCCGAAGTACCGATTACTGGTCCGACCCGAAAGGTGAATTCCTCTCCGCCGTTGCGGCGTCGCCTGTTTACCGGCTTTTTGGCGAAACAGCTCCCGCGCCCAATGCGGCCATTCCTGCCGCGGGCGACAAATCTCTGCTCATGAACCACCTCGGGTACTACATGCATGAGGGTGGTCACACGGTGCTGCCGGAGGACTGGAAGCTGTTTATCGGCTATATGCAGAAGTATTTGTAAGGCTTTTCCTTTTTGAACGCTACTGCCGCGGAGGTGCCGCAACGGCATTCAAACTATTTGCAAAATCACACAAACGCGCATTTATGCAAACGTTTGCATAAATGCGATTTTAAAGTTGCATTAACCAATTTTAAACCTTTATTTTGACTCAAATTCAACCATTTCATATTTAATAAAATATTTTAAAAATATTTTTCATCATAAACTCGGAATATTAGAAATGTCAAATACTGGTCAAAAGATAAAGGTGGCGATTGTGGGCGTGGGAAACTGCGCAAGTTCATTGGTGCAAGGCGTAGAATATTACACGAAGTTTTCTAAAAAAACGTCGGGACTAATGGCCGACGAGATCGGCGGTTACCGTGCGGAGCATATTGAATTTGTCTGCGCATTCGATATCGATGAGCGGAAGATCGGCTTGCCTTTGAAAGAAGCGATTTTCACCAAACCGAACTGCGCAATCGAGCTCTATACGGACATTGCCTCTGAAGCGCCCGTGTACCGCTCGCCGGTGATCGACGGCGTGTCGCCCCAGATGCTTGCCTATCCGGCCGACAACCGGTTTGTCATAAAAGAAGAATTACACACAACCGACCTGCTCGCCAATGCGGCTGGGTACGACCGTTCCCTGGCCGATACCATCCGACAGGAAATCATCACGCACCTGCGCGAGCATGAGGCAGAGGTATTAATCAATTATTTACCGGTGGGTTCTCAGTTAGCCACGGAATTTTATGCAGAGATTTGCCTGGAATTGGGTATTTCGCTTGTGAACTGCATTCCGGTATTCATTGCCTCCGACCCGGAATGGGAACAAAAATTCATCGACGCAGGCATTCCCATCATCGGCGACGACATGCGCAGCCAGTTTGGCGCCAGCATTCTTTCCCAAATGTTGCAGGAACTCGCCTTCGAACGCGGCCATCACGTGAAGGCCCACATTCAGCGTAATGTCGGCGGCAATACCGACTTCCTCAATATGGAAGACAAAAACCGCCTGAAATCCAAGAAGATATCCAAGGAAAATGTAATCCGGGCGCAAAACGAGATTCGTGGCATTTCTACGGCCGACAGCTTCCTGCACGCGGGACCGTCGGAATACATTGCATTTTATGGCGATAACAAGGTGGCCAACTTCCGCCTCGAACTGGAAGGCTTCATGGGTTCGCCGGTAACATTGGATGCCCAGCTTTCGGTGCAGGACTCGCCCAACTCGGCCGGCGTGGTGATCGACGCGGTGCGTTACGTATATGTGGCACGTGAAATGGGCATCGTGGGTGCATTGCGCGGGCCGTCCGCCGCCACCCAGAAAACGCCACCACAGCAAATGATGTTCGCCGACGCTACTTACGAATGTCACGCACTGGCCAAACGCGAACTCACCGCCTCTACCCGTAAGCAATTGAAAATCAGCTATGAACTAGCCGATAAAATGGATTAATACCAGCAGATTCACATCCTAAACCCTTACTTCCCTGCAACCAGCACTTTCACGCCACGGTCTTCCAGGGACTTCACGGCCTCGTCAGGCACCCCGGCATCGGTCACGATGTAGTGGACCTGGTCGAGGTCGCAAATTTTGCCGATCCCCCGCTTACCGAACTTCGTGTGGTCGGCAAGAACCACCACAATTTGCGCGGTACCGATCATTTTCTGGTTCAATCCAGCCTCGGTTAGGTTGCTGATCGACAGACCGAAATCGAAATCGATACCATCCACGCCGATAAACAGCACACCGCAGGAAATGTGTTCGAGGATGTATTCGGCATAAGATCCCGCCACCGACGACGAATTCTGGCGGATGAGACCGCCAAGTTGCAGCACTTCCACATTCGGTCGGTTGCTCAGTTCGAGCGCGACCTTCACGGCCGGCGTAATGACGGTAATCTGCCTGGCCGGATGCAGGCAGCGCGCGAGCTCGAACACGGTGGTACCCGACCCGATCATGATAGAATCGGTTTGGCGGATCAGGCTCAACGCTTCGCGGGCGATCCGCTGCTTCTCGTCCGAATTGATGAATTCCTTCTCATTAATGGGCCGCTCCACGGCGTAAGGGTTATTCAGCGAACCGCCGCCGTGTGTCCTGAACAGGAGATTTTTGTCTTCGAGGAGTTTCAAATCCTTCCGGATGGTCACACCCGATACCTGCATTTGCTCCGAAAGCTGCACGATGCTTACCGTACCAGCCCTTTTCAGCTCCTGCAAAATGAATTGATGCCTTTCCGTGATTGTCATTTCGATATGCTTTGAAAGCAAGTATAAACATAGTTTCCCGAACGCGGAAGTTCCGCGTCAAAAACAGCGCCACCATTGCCGACATATTTATTTTTGAAATACAAATAATACAAAATAAAGGACGCAAACCCGCCCATCTGACACCCTCGGCAGGATATTATCATATTGTTAAAATTAGAACGCAAAGTTTCAAATACTTTAATAATCTTTAATTTTGTTTAAATAATTTAATTTCGTTTTGTTTGCAGGGTATTTCGACTAACTATTTTCATGCTTTTTATTCCAATTATCCCAAAAAGCTATCGGTAGCAGTGCCAGTCGCTGATCTACATTCCTGAACCCCATGCAAAAGACACCAACAACACCATTCGACCGCGTCGGGCTGCCGGGGCACCTGGCCTGGGGTTACCTGGGCATTCTGATCTTCATGATGGGCGACGGCGTGGAACAAGGCTGGCTGAGCCCCTATCTCCTCGAACGCGGCATGACCATCCAGCAATCCGCCTCGCTGTTTACGGTTTACGGCATCACCATTGCCATTTCCTCCTGGTTTTCGGGTGTCCTTGCCGAGGGATACGGTCCGCGCCGGGCCATGCTGCTGGGCATTCTGCTGTACGTCATCGGCACAATCGGGTTTGTGGGATCAGGCATGGAATCGCTGAATTTCCCCGTGATGCTCCTCACCTATGCGATCCGCGGCTTCGGATACCCGTTATTCGCCTATTCGTTCCTTGTGTGGATCACCTACCGGACGCCCGAAAACGCGCTGGGACGTGCCGTAGGCTGGTTTTGGTTTGTATTTACCGGCGGGCTCAATGTCTTCGGCGCCTACTATTCCAGCTGGGCCATCGAGCGGCTGGGTTATCAGAACACGCTGTGGAGCTCGATATTCTGGGTGTCCGTCGGGGCATTTTTCGCGCTGGTATTAAACAAAGACCGCTTTCATTCCACGGGCGAGGCCGCGGGTAAGGCGAAAGAATTGCTCAAAGGTTTCACCATCATCCGGGAAGAACCGAAGGTGCTGATCGGCGGCATTGTACGCATTATCAATACCACGGCGCAGTTTGCATTTCCCGTGTTCCTGCCTACGTACATGGCCGCGCACGGGCTTTCCACGCAGGAGTGGCTCTGGATCTGGGGCACTATTTTCACGAGCAATATCATTTTCAACCTCATATTCGGTTTCGTAGGCGACCGCCTGGGCTGGCAGAACACCATTATGTGGTTCGGCGGGGTCGGCTGCGGCGTGAGCACATTGCTTTTTTACTATTCACCCGCCCTTTTCGACGGCAATTTCTGGCTCATCCTCCTTCCCGGCATTCTCTGGGGCGCCTTACTGGCCGGCTATGTGCCGCTTTCTGCATTAGTACCTTCGCTGGTTAAGGAAGAAAAAGGTGCCGCCATGGCCATTCTCAACCTAGGCGCAGGGTTACCGGTATTCATTGGCCCCGCCATTGTCGGATTGTTTATCGGCTCAATCGGCAGCGAGGGCGTAGCGTGGACATTGGCGATACTCTATTTCATCAGCGCCGTTCTGGCGCGGTTCATCAGCTTACCCAAACCACAAACTACTGCAATACCAACCCTATGAAAATACTCATCACCGCCCCGTACCACAACAAGGCGCAGCAGTTTCTGACACAACATTTCGGAGAGATCATCTACAAGCCATGGAAATTACAGGAGCGCGCCTACAACGAGGGCGAGCTCATCGCATTGCTGAACGAAACGCAGGCCGAAGCCCTGATTACCGAGCACGACCACGTCACGGCGGCGGTAATCGCGGCATTTCCCGGTCTGCAATTCATCGGCGTTTGCCGTGGAACGCCTTCCAATGTAGCCGTAGCCGCAGCCACGGCCCAGGGCATCCCGGTTTTCAACACGCCGGCGCGGAATGCCCAGGCCGTGGCCGAAATGTTCATTGCCAACCTCATTACATTGCTGCGCAACACGCTCGCAGGCATTGCCTGGCTCGAAGGCGGACGATGGGAAGCCGGGGCACACACGTCGTATTTGCAGTTTAAGGGAAATGAAATTGCAGGAAAAACGATCGGAATGGTCGGTTTTGGAGCGGTGGGGCAGACTATCGCAAACCTCGTAAAGCATTTTCCGGCCGAAATCCTGTATTACGATCCATTCTATACATCAGACGATCCGGCTTATCAAAAGGTGGGCCTGGAAGACGTTTTCCGGCTTAGCGACGTCGTTTCGATCCATTTACCCGTCAATGCCGACACCGAGGGCATGATCGGCGAAGCATTGATCGGCTTGATGAAAAAGAACGCCATATTCGTGAACACCGCCCGTGCCGTGGTGGTGAAGCGGGAGGCATTGCTCTCGGCCATCGAAAACAACGCGATCCGCGGTGCCATCCTCGACGTGTTCGACCACGAACCGCCCGATGAATTGGACTACCGCCTGATCCACCACCCGAATGTCCTCGCTACGCCGCACATCGCCGGGGCGACTTTCGAGGTGGAAGATCACCACGCCGACATTATGAACAAGGCCCTGCATGACTTTTACATCGCAGGCAACCGCCAAATCCGCCAGCTGGTGAACCGGGAGGTATTGTCTGTCAAAAACCATTAACCCATTCCGATGACATTGAAACAGGCTTATCTCGTGACGGATATCGGTACAGGCAACGTGCGCGTCGCCATTGCCGACACCGCCGGCGCGATCCTCGGCGTAGCGAGCGGCGATATGCGCTACGAGAAGGATGAACATTACCCCGAATCCATCTTTTTCGACCCGAATGCGCTTTGGGAGCAGGTGAAGACATTGGCAAAAAGCGCGTTGGCGCAGGCCGGCCCGGTCCGCATCGCCGCCATCACGGCCACCAGCCAGCGCGAAGGTATTGTTACGATAGACAAAAATGGTCATTCGCTCATTGGCATGCCCAATATCGACCACCGCGGGCGAGAATGGGAGCATGGCCCATTCGATAAACACGAGATTTACCAGCTCACGGGCCGCTACCCTACCTCGCTCTTTTCAGCCCTTAAACTCGCAGGCCTGCGCGAGCGCCGTGCCGATCTGTGGGAGCAAACGGCCACTTTCACGAGCATCAGCGACTGGGCCCAGTTCATGTTCAGCGGCATCGTGGGCTACGAGCATTCTCAGGCGTCGGAAACATTGCTGTATGACGTGGCGAAAAGCGAATGGTCGCGGAAGCTTTGTGATACCTATCAAATAAGCACTGCATGGCTTCCGCCGCTCGTGCATTCGGGCCTGGTACTGGGTAAAGTACGGGCCGAAGTCGCGCAGGAACTGGGTATTTCGGGCGGAGCGGATGTGATCGTCGGCGGAGCGGATACCCAACTGGCCATTATGAGCCTGGAACCGTCTTTGGAGGATATTGTGATTGTTTCGGGCACGACTACGCCTATTCTTAAAATAGCCGGTCATTACGTGACCGACGCGCAGGAACGCACCTGGACGAACCGCCACACCGACCATACCAGTTTCCTGCTGGAAGCCAACGCGGGCGTCACCGGCCTGAACTACCAGCGCTTGAAAGAGATATTTTACCCGAATGAAACTTACGACGTCATCGAAACCGAGGTAGCGGCCATCCGCGACACGCATTGTGTGGGCGCCCTGGGCTCGCTGCTGGCGAATGAAAAGTCGCCGCTGGTCCGTGGGGGCTTCATATTCAACACACCCGTTTCGCACCAGCTTTCCAGGGCACATTTTGTGTGGGCCACGTTGTGGGACATCGCGTGCAGCATTGCCGAAAATTACCGGGTGCTCCGCGAACTCACAAGCCACGAGCAGGACTATGTGTGGATGTGCGGCGGCGGCGTGCAGAGCGGGTTGCTGCGCCGGTTTATCGCCAATTTGTTGGGCAAAAAAGTGATGATCCGCACCAACTACCGCCAGGCCTCGGTCTCGGGCGGGGTGGCGATCTGCAATACTGCATTGGGCATTCCCAACCATTCTCCGCAAACCCTGGAGATTACGCAGCCCGACAGCGATCCGATCTACACGCAATGGTATAACGAATGGAAACGCAGCCGGGAGGCATTTAAAACCCTCAACTGAACCATGCACGCATATTTTCTGGGCATCGATGTAGGTACGCAGGGCGTACGGGTGGTCCTGCTCGACGAGCTCGGCGCAACCATAGGCAGCAGCGAACAGGTTTTCCCGCTTACCCCGGATTCCCGCGAGGAACAGTCGCCGGAAATGTGGTGGGTGGCGGCGTACGAATGCCTGCGCAGCCTGCTGATTTCGGTGAAAGACGATATCCATCTCAACGACATCAAAGCCCTATCCGTCACGTCCACGTCCGGCACCGTCATTCCGCTGGACGGGCGCAACGAGCCGCTGCACCATGCGCTGATGTATTCCGACACCCGTCCCACAGCGGAGGGAAAGCATTGCCGGGAAATAGCCGAACGCTTCCATCCGGAAGGTTATACCGGTTTCAATGCATCCAGCGGTTTATCCAAAATGGTTTGGTATTTCAACCATTTCCCTGAAAAAGCGGCGCATATTCATACCTGGATCCACGCCACGGATTTTGTCATCGGGAAATTGTGCGGAGACTATTCGGTAACGGATTATACCAATGCATTGAAATCCGGTTTCGACGTCGCGAAAGGCGAATGGCCCGCATACCTGACTTTCCATTTGCCTGTTCAAAAACACTGGCTGCAAAAAGTAGTGCCGTCGGGCACGCCGGTGGGCAGTTTACTTCCCGCATTGGCTGAGAATTTAGGTTTAAAACAAATACAAATCATCGCCGGTATGACCGACGGCTGCGCTTCCCAGGTGGCTTCCGGCGCCGTACGGCCTGGCGATTGGAACACCACCATCGGCACCACGCTCGTCGTCAAGGGTGTCACAGTCCGCGAAATCCGCGATCCCGAAGGCCGGCTGTACAGCCACCGCCACCCGGAAGGCTACTGGATGCCCGGCGGTGCAGGCAATATCGGTGCCGACTGGGTCTCTGCGGGTTTCTCCGAGGATCTGGCCGCATTGACCAAGGCGGCGGCCACCCTCATTCCCACGGGCCTGCTCGCCTACCCGCTCATGCAGCCGGGCGAGCGCTTTCCCTTCATTGCGCCGCAGGCACGCGGCTTCGCGCCGGCGGACGCGACGCGAGAGGCCCTGTTCACGGCTAACATGGAAGGTGTCGCTTTGGTGGAACGGTATGCCTATGAAATGATCGAAAGCCTGTCGGGCGAAGAAGTGGGGGCCGTTTTTACGGCCGGCGGCGGTAGTAACAGCGACGTGTGGCTGACCATCCGGGCCAATGTGCTCAACCGCCCTGTTCACAAATGCGGTAATGTGACGGGCGCTGCAGGTGCGGCCGTTGTGGCGGCTGCGGGCGCGCATTACGGCACGCTCACGAAAGCCGCCTCCGCGATGACGCGCATAGAGAAAACCGTTCACCCCGAACCGGCACTCGTGCACGCCTATGCGCGGCAATACCGGAATTTTATCCAAATTTTAACCGAAAAAGGATTTATCCCCGGCCCCGTGCCCATAACCCATTGACCATGCTCCACGTTTACCTGCTCCGCCACGGAGAAACTTTCTGGAACGCCGACGGCAACCGGTATTGCGGCGCCACCGACATCGGGCTCACCGAAAAAGGCCTGCAACAAGCGCACCAGGCGGCCGTACTGCTCAAAGACATCCGTTTCGATGCCGTGTATACCTCGCCGTTGCAACGTGCGCATCATACCGCGACCATCGCTTCCAGCAATTTCGCCGGTATCCATGTCGATCCACGCCTCATAGAAGCTTCGTTCGGGGAATGGGAGGGAAAAACACGTGCGGAATTCATCGCGGAAAACGCCGCGCTCTGGGATGCCTGGGCGCAGGAGCCCGACTACGTGCGCGCGGGCGGCACGGGCGAGACGGCAGTCGAAGTGGTGACGCGTGTGGACGAATTTTTCAATGCATTACACCAAAAACACCCCGACGGCACGGTGCTCGTGGTGGCGCATAATACGGTCAACCGCTTTTATATGGCCTGGAAACTCGGCATGCCGCTCAAAAACTACCGGCAGATCGTCCAGGAAAATTCTTCCATCACATTATTCAGTCTCGATGCCCGGGGAGAATTCAGTTTATTGAAACTCAACTGCCGCTCATGATATTTAACCGCTTTAACATGAAAAAGAAATTCGTCCTGCTACTCACCGCATTGCTCACCGGCAGCATTTCGGGATTTGCACAAAGCAAGCTCAATGTACTGAATATCAAAACCCCAAAAGACCTTCACGCACTATTCCGATATACGGAAAACGGCCCGATACTCATAGCCGGGCATCGCGGCGGAATGGTGAAAGGGTTTCCCGAAAACTCGATCGCCACCTTTGAAAATACGCTGAAATACACACCCGCATTCTTCGAAATCGACCCGCGGCTGACGAAAGACAGCGTCATGGTACTCATGCACGACGCCACGCTCGACCGCACGACGACCGGCACGGGAAAGTTATCGGATTACACATATGCCGAGCTCCAAAAATTCCGTCTGAAAGACGCCGAAGGCAACGTCACCGACTTCCCCATCCCGACCTTATCCGAGGTTATCGAATGGGCGCGCGGCAAAACCGTCCTCAACCTCGACCACAAGGATGTGCCCCTCGCCATGACCGCCGCACTGATCAAAAAGCACAAAGCCGACGCATTCGTGATGCTTACCGTGCACAGCGCTGCTGAAATGCAGTTTTATTTATCCCAAAACAAAAACCACACCTTCTCGGCATTCGTCCGGAACTTGAAAGAATATGAAGATTACGAAAAAGCCGGGGTGCCGTTTACCCAAATGATCGCCTACATCGGCCCGCACGTCAAGCCTGAAAACAAGGAATTATACACATTACTGCACCGAAAAGGCACCATGTGCATGATTTCGGCCGCCTCGTCCTATGACAAACTCAAAACCCCGGAAGAGCGCAAAGCCGCCTACCTCGCCATCGCCCGCGACGGCGCCTCGATCCTCGAATCGGATTTGCCGATAGAAGCCGCGGAGGCGGTAAAGGAATTCACAGAAAAGCGAGGCGCGAAGGCGGGGCTTTTTGGTAAAAAGTAATACAATCCCCGTGCAACCCCGAACAGGTAGCGTCCGGTTTTGAACAGGGATTTTTAGCAAAAGGGCCTCAAACAGAATGCAAATGCAGTTTCCGGATTTTGGCAAGGTTATTTTACATACGGAAATAGATATAATCCTGAACACATTCCATGAGACGAAGCGATCTGGGTGAATTTGAAGAAATCGTGCTGCTGGCCGTGGCCGCGCTGGCGCCGGGGGCGTATTCGGTGAGCATTGCCGAAGAGCTGGAAAACGAAACCGGGCAGACCGTCAGCACCGGGGCTGTACATGCCGCATTGCAGCGCCTCGAACAAAAAGGTTACCTGAGCTCGCACCTGGGCGAGGCTACACAGGAGCGCGGAGGCAGGCGGAAGCGGCTCTTCACCGTTACGGCCTATGGCGGCAAGATCCTCCACGACGTGCGTTCGGTCCGCAACAGCCTGTGGGACCGTATTACCCCCGCTGAAATGACCAAAATGGGCCTCAATTTTTCAAATAGCTAAGCCGTGCAACCACTCCCTCCCCGCTGGCTCGACAAGCTGGCCCACCGCATTTGCGCCCCGCACCTCCGCGAAGAGCTCCTCGGCGACCTCTACGAACGCTACGCCCTGCGCCACCGCCGTACCGGCGCCCGGAAGGCCAACTGGTTTTTCATGCGCGAGGTAACCGCGCTCTTGCGCCCATCCATCATGAAACGCAAACCCTCACCTTACCGCTCCCCATCCGCATTCAACCCCGAAATGTTACGTAACTATTTCAAAATCGGCTCGCGGGTGCTGCTCAAAAACAGCGGCTACTCCGCTATCCACATCACAGGGCTCTCGATAGGCCTGTGGGCATGCATGATGGTGGCTACCGTGGTAATCGACAGCCTTTCGTATGACCGGCAATGGAGCCGGAAGGATGATATTTACCGGATAGTGACGGTGAATAAAATGGCTCAAAACATATCCGAACGTAATTCATCGTCACCTTCGGGCCTTGCTCCAGTATTGCAGAAAAACTATGCAGAGGTTGAATCCTGGTCTGCCCTTAGCTCGGGTGAAAAACATTTTAAAATCCGTCTGACGGACAATGAAGGCATCAATACAAATCTACTGACCGCAGATACGTCGGTCGGCAGGATATTGGATTTAAAACTGCTTGCCGGAACGCTCAAACATCCGACACAAGCGCATCAGAGTTTAGTCGTTACCCGGTCCTACGCCGCACGGATTTTCCCCGGCCAGGACGCCGTCGGAAAGATCATATACGATATTCCTGTTTTCAGTTCCGAGCCCACACCTTATGAAATTACGGGCCTGATCGACGATTTACCGTATAATAGTCATCTACGCGCCGATGCGATCAGACTTGAAGTCTCAAAGCCTGAAACGCTTGTCAATAACGGCATCATGAGCTTCGGCAGAAACTACATACTGTTAAAACATGGCACCGACATTGCGGAATTCACCAAAAAGGTGAATGCATTTTATGTCCGGTTTATGAAAAACAATGACCGGGAACAGTTTGAATTTCAACCGCTGACAGATGTTTATCTGCATTCTGATTTTGCGGAAGGGCAACGTGTCAAAGCGAGTATCCGGACGATCTATATCTTCGGTGGCGTTGCATTGTTATTGCTATTCATTGCCTGTGTAAACTTTGTAAACCTCAGCACGGCCAAGGCATTTGCGAGGGTGAAAGAAGCCGGTGTACGGAAGGTATTAAGCGGGTCAAGGATGCAGCTTGTCATGCAACTCCTCACCGAAACCTTGCTTCTTTTTGGTATTTCAGTCGGTGTTGCGGTGTTTGCCTACTTCTTCACATTAAGTCCCGTCGAGAACTTTCTTGGGCATCGGCTGATACTGACTTTCACTTCGAATATGCTGATGGCGGCCGGCGCCTTACTCATGTTCTTTCTCACAGCCCTCCTCACAGGCTTATATCCCGCCTGGGTTATTTCAGGTTTTAAACCCGCCGCTACATTACGCGGCATGTTTACGGCATCGCTCGGGCAAATCGGCCTTCGTAAAACACTCGTGGTAGCGCAATTCTCCATTTCCATCATCGTGCTGGTGGCGACGATTGTGGTTTGGCAACAGTTCGATCTGATGAAAAATAAGGAACTAGGCTATGATAAAAACAATCTGATCGGCATTGAACAGATTTCATGGAATGGCAAGGGCGAGGCATTCAAAAACGAGGTGCAACGGATACCGGGCGTTGTGCGCAGCACTTTGAGTACGTGGATGCCCACGGAAGGCGCTGGTTATATGCAGCGAGAAGTCAAAGACCCCATTCATGCCAACCGCCGGATAAGGGTATGGTACATCGCAGGCGATATAGATTTGCCCGCAACCCTGGGGCTGAAAATGGTGAAAGGCCGCACTTTCAGCAACCGCTTCGCCGACGCATTCAATGCCGATTCCTTGCGAGAGGCGGATGTCGCAAAATTTGAACAGGCACAGATGAGGCAAAGTTCGCTTATGACCGCAACCGCTGCGCAAATGCTCGGTATCAGGCAGCTGGATACATATGCCAAGGATGCGCAATCGGTGCCGGTGGGAATTGTAAGCGATTTCCACAACGAATCACTCTACGAACCCATAAAACCCACGCTCATCCTCGCGCAAAAGGCGCCAGAGTATGGCGGTATGCTCATCCGCATTCAGCCAGGTACCGAAATGCAGGTCGCTGCCGGAATACGCAGGATTTGGAAGGGGTTTTTCGCGGACAAGCTACTCCGGATCAACAACGTGGAACAACAACTCACAAAACAATACGAAGCCGAATCCAAGCTTCATCAGCTCTTCCTTTTTTTTAGCGGGTTGACGATGTTCTTATCGGCGTTGGGCATTTTCGGGCTGGTGGTACAGGCGGCGGAGCAGCGGGCGAAGGAAGTCGGTATCCGCAAGGTACTCGGCGCTTCGGTGGCGGGCATTGTGGGGCTGATTTCCAGGGATTTTGTCAAATTGGTGGTGATTGCCATCGTCGTGGCGTCGCCGCTGGCGTGGTACGCATTGCAAAAATGGCTGGAAAGCTACCCTTACCGGACGCCGATCAGCTGGTGGGTGTTTGTCGCGACGGGCACGGCCACATTACTTGTGACAATCGGGACGGTGAGCTACCAGGCCATCCGCGCCGCTACGGCCGATCCGGTGCGGAGCCTTCGTAGCGAATGACGGGATTTTTGGGAATTAAAGAACAGCAATGGCACTTTAATTCCCCATTCTAACGGTGTGAAAGTGCATATCCAGCGGTTTTTACGTTAGCACAACAATTGTATAAATCCTGACAGCACCAAAATCACGATCGTAATGCAAATGCTGTCAGGCCTGGGTAAAGCCAGGTACATTCCCCTCCTGATCCTGTTCACGCTCGCTATCATGCAGTCGTGCCGGAAGAATCCGAAAGAAATGACCGATGCCGAGCTCGCCGCGGCGATCGGCGAGAAAAAAACCTACGACCAACTGCTTACACTGGCTGGTAATGCCGGTGTGGATGTCAAAAAATTCGAAATAAAAGGTGCACAGGCGCCCGTTTTTGCGCTGCTGGAAGAAATCGCTTACGGTCACAAGCCGGACATCCGGTTTACCCAAAAGAAAATCAAGGCCGACACATCGCTAATCCGCAATGCAGCCGAGGAACTGGTCAAAGGTGAGTCCCCGGAGAAGGTGCTGGAAAAGCTGGAACCGGTTTTTCCCGTTTACCACAACCTCAAAATCCATTACGATCGCCTGCTCAAAGCCCAGAAAAAGGACAGCGCCGCCTATGTGGCCCAGGCCCTGAATGCCTACCGATGGATCCACCGGCAAACCAAGGGCGCTCCGCGCTTTGTGGTGGTGAACATCCGCGGCGCTTACCTGACGGCGATGGATTCAGCGGGCAAAAACGTACTGACCATGCGCACCGTCGTCGGCAAGCGCGATACGCCTACGCCCACGATCGATACCTACGCGACGAGCATCGTCACGCATCCCTACTGGAACGTGCCCAAAAGCATTGCGATCAAGGAAATTTTTCCCAAGGCTGCCGCCAATCCTGAATATCTGGCTAAAAACCGCATTCAGGTAATCGGCAAGGATGGCCAGGCCATCAACCCGGAAGATCTCGAATGGGGCGACCTCACCGCCGAGAAATTCCCTTACCGCTTCCGCCAGGAAACGGGCGAGGACAATTCATTGGGGTTATTGAAAGTGGAGATCAAAAATCCGCTGGCCATTTACCTGCACGATACCAATGCGCGGTACCTGTTCGCCAGCAACCAGCGCTGGCGCAGCCACGGGTGCGTACGCGTGCAGCGGCCAACCGACCTGGCCAATTACATGGCCGGCACCAAGCTGCTCGACAGCGACTTTATGACCGAACCGGACACGGTTTCACACCCGCCGAAATGGCACAAACTGCAAGTGCGGATTCCTGTTTTTCTGCTGTATTTGCCCGCCGACTGTAACCCGAAAGGCGACCTGATGTTTTTCCCGGACGTTTACAAACGCGAAACGCCCAATGCCTGAACATCGGCAATCGCCTCCATTCCAGCCAGTAAGGATGATTTCTGGAGATAATGCTGGTCGCCGGAGTAGATGAAGAGCCCGGCACCATTGTAAAGCATATTGATCAGCTTTTTGGAATCAGCAATGGAAACGGCGGGACAACCGAGGCTGCGGCCCAGCCGCCCGGTGCTTTTGATAAATGACTCGCTCACGTAATCCGCTCCGTGCATCACGATGGCCCGTTCCAGTGCGCGGTCGTTAATACCTTTTTCCAGGCCTTCGAGCCGCAGCGAAATGCCGTGTTTGCCCTGGTAAGTGCCTAATGTTTTGTAAAAACCTAAACTCGACTGGTAGGAAGAATTGGCATTAGAGAAATGCTCGGCAAACTCGTTACCTGAATTCCGGCCATGCGCTACATAGGTATTGTAGAGCACTTTCTTTTTCAGTAAATCAATGACATACAAGCGCTTGTTGCGCGAAGATTGCGTAAAATCGCAGATCGCCAGGATCGGGTTATCCAGCTTGATTTTCTGGAAACCAAACCACGCACAATAGAATGCACGCTCCGATAAGCCCTGTTTTTTGAGATCGAGGGAGTCGTACAAGGAAACCCATTCGGGGCGTGTGGCGGCCGAATCCGTTTTCACGACGGCCGTGTTATTGTGGGAAAGATTGGAAAATGAGTCGGCCCGGTGTACACCCATTGAAATGCCTGCTGCTATCAACACCGCTACCAGAACTCCATGCGCTTTTGTCATTTCTTATTGTTTTGTTGAGATCAAATGCTTCAAAATCAATCAAGAAGAGGCGCCGCTAAACGACCCTAACCTAACAGCCCAGAAAACGCAAATGGTTCCGAAAAATTTCAGAACCATTTACAATTAACTAATAATCAATTACTTAAATACACAATTCATAACCATTCCTGACCACACTTGACAGCAGTTGTCTACTTTTTCTCAATCCCCGCCAAAACCCGTCCGATGTCATTCGCCCGGGCCATATAGGAAAGGCTGGCATCCATATCTCGGCCGTCGATCGCTTCCTTGAATTTTTTCAGCAGCTCGATATAGTCGCCCAATGCCTTGGAAACGTTCTTTTTGTTCTGGTCAAAAATCGGGGCCCACATTTGGGGCGAGCTTTTCGCCAGACGTACGGTGGAGGAAAAACCGGTGCTGGCCATGTCGAAGATCGCACGCTCGTCACGTTCCTTGTCCAAAACCGTCATACCCAATGCAAACGAGCTGATATGGCTCAGATGCGACACGTAAGCCAGATGCAAATCGTGCTCGACGGGCTTCATATAATGGATTCTCATGCCCACGTCGCGCAGGAAGGTTTCTACCAGCCCGATCGAATCCGGGTTACTTTTTTCCTTATCGCAAATGATCACGTTTTTATCGATCAGCAGCTCCTTGAATGCCGCGCCCGGGCCCGAATTTTCGGTACCGGCCATCGGGTGTGCCGCTACGAACTGGCCGCGTTTCGGGTGCTTGTCTGCCAGTTTGCATATGAGCTCTTTCGTAGAGCCCAAATCGGTGATCGTCCGGCCGTCGGGCAGGTGATCGAGCATATAAGGCAGCAATTTTGTAATGGCGTCCACGGGCGTCGCAAGCACATTCAGCTCGGCTACCTGCAATGCCTCGTCGAGCGTCAGGATTTCGTCCACGATCCCTTTCGCCAATGCTATTTTCTGGTTGACCGCCGAGTTGTCCACGCCTACGAATTTCACATGCGGGTATTTCTCGCGCAGCCCCAGGGCAAACGACCCGCCCAGCAGGCCTACCCCTATGATACTGATTATCATTATATTAAAATTTTAATACCTCTAAAAACATTACCCCTTGATCCGCGCCACTGCCTCCCAGATCCTTTCTTTGGGCAGGCACAACGACAACCGGATATAACGCTGGCCCTTGGGGCCAAAAATGAAGCCGGGCGCGATAAACACATGCTTTCCGACGAGCAAACCATTCACCAGCGTTTCGGCCGACTCCGTGGAATCGGGCAGCTTGCCCCAGAGGAACATGCCTTCCTGCTTGTTGTCCCAGGTGCAGCCTAGCGCGCTCAGCAATGCCTCCGAAGCCTCCAGGCGGCCCTGGTACACGGCATTACGCTCGGCGTGCCATTCCGGTGGGTTGGCCAAGGCGGCCACGGCAGCTTCCTGCATCGCCCAGAACATCCCCGAATCGACATTGCTTTTGATCGTCAGCACGGCGCTGATGTACTCTTTCGCGCCCGCCAGCCATCCCAGCCGCCAGCCGGCCATATTATGCGACTTGCTCATCGAATTCAGCTCGATCGCCACATCCTTCGCACCTTCCACCGAGAGCAGGCTGATCGGTTCCTTCTTATTCAGGACCAAACTGTACGGATTGTCGTGACAAAGCAATATCCGGTGCTTTTTCGCAAACGCAACGGCCTCTTCAAACAACTCCTGCGTAGCGGGCGCTCCGGTGGGCATATGCGGGTAATTAAGCCACATGATCTTCGTTTTCGGCGTCACCAGGCTTTCCATCGCATTCCAGTCAGGCTGCCAGCCGTGATCTTCGCGCAACGGATATTCCTTCACCGCCGCACCGACCATCTGGCTCACGGCCCGGTAGGCCGGGTAGCCCAGCTCAGGCACGAGGACCTCGTCGCCCGGATCGAGGAACGTCAGCGATATGTGGGTAATGCCCTCCTTGGAGCCGATGAGGGGCAATATTTCGGTATTCGGATCGAGTGTTACGCCATAAGTACGATAATAAAAATCTGCCACTGATTTTCTGAAAGCGGGGGTGCCTGTATAAGGCTGATAACCATGCGCCTGCGGTTGATAGGCAGCGGTTGTCAATGCTTCCAGCGTTTCTACTGAGGGCATCATATCCGGGTTTCCGATCCCGAGATTGATGACGTCATGCCCTTCGGCAATCAGTTTGCGCACTTCGGCCAGCTTCACCGAAAAATAGTATTCCGATGTCTGCCTGGTGCGCTGTGCAGTTTCAATGATCATTATTATGATTAAATTGTGCTTTTAGCCCTTGGCTATCAGCGGTTAAAACGTTCATCCGGAACACCCCGGCGAAACGGGGCGCAATTTACGACAATTTCCCGACGGGGCGCGCTGCGGAAACTCCAAGCGGTTATTATTGCAAAACAATATTTTAAATTGCGGCATGAACAAATTCCTGACCCTCGCCTTTTTTGCCATATTCCTGGCCGGCTGCTCGCAACCGACGGAAAAAATCATCGTCGCCACGGCCGCCAATGTGCAATATGTGATGAAGGAAATCCAGCTGGAATTTGAGAAGGAGTCGGGCAAAAAAATCGAGATCGTCGTCGCTTCATCCGGCAAGCTCACGACACAGATCCGCGAAGGCGCGCCGTTCGATGTGTTCGTATCGGCCGACACAAAATACCCGGAAGAGATATTCAAAAATGGTGGTTCCGATGTCAAACCGCAGGTTTACGCCACGGGCGCATTGGTACTCTGGTCGAAAGACATCCCGGAAGCCGACCTCAAACCCGAAGCATTAGCGACGGATAAGGTCAAGAAAATAGCCGTCCCCAACCCCAAAACGGCACCTTACGGCGAAGCGGCCGTGCAGGCATTGCAGGCATTGAAATTATACGGACAAACGGAGCAGAAACTCGTTTTCGGCGAAAGCATCGCGCAGACGGCCCAGTACATTACCACTGGCTCGGCGGAAGCGGGTTTCAACGCGTTATCCATTGTATTATCCCCTGAAATGAAAGGCAAAGGGCATTACGTGATCATCGATTCCAGCCTGCACAAACCTATTCAGCAGGCCGCCATTCTGCTTAAACACAGCGACGCATCGCCCAAAAAAGCATCCAGCGAGAAGTTCTATAATTTCTTGTACTCGCCTAAGGCACAGGCGATTTTTAAAAAGTACGGCTACAAATAAATGGATACCCAACCACTCATTCTCACTTTCAAACTCGCCGGCATAACTTCGGTATTGCTCCTGGTGATCGCGTTACCGATCGCCTACTGGCTTGTTTTCGGGAAGTTCAAGGGGCGTGGTGTGGTGGAGGCGCTGATCGGCATGCCGCTCGTGCTGCCGCCTTCGGTGATCGGTTTCTACCTGTTGCTGGCATTCAGCCCATCGCATTGGTTTGGTGCATTCATCGAAGAATGGATGGGCTTGCGGCTCGTATTCTCTTTCCAGGGATTGGTGATAGCCTCGGTCCTATATAGTTTACCATTCATGATCTACCCGATCCGCGCGGGGTTGCAAGCTTTGCCGCCATCGCTCCGGGAAGCATCGTACACGTTGGGAAAAAGTGAATGGCAGACTTTCACGCAAGTGCTTCTGCCCAACTGCAAACCGGCCGTTCTCACAGCATTCGTGCTCACATTTGCCCATACCGTGGGCGAATTCGGCGTGGTATTGATGATTGGCGGCAATATCCCCGGCGTTACCAAAGTAGCTTCCGTGGCTATTTATAACGAGGTCGAAGCGCTGAACTATCCGGCCGCCAACGCGTACGCGATGGTGCTTTTCGCGATCACTTTCATTATTTTGCTCGTGGTCTATTCAATCAACAACCGCCTGCTCCGTGTCCGACAACCTGCTTGACGTCCATATCCGGCATACCCTGCATACCGCGCACGGCGTCCTGCCCATGGAGGTCGATTTTGCGCTTGCGCGCGGGCAAATCATGGCATTGACAGGCCCTTCCGGCGCCGGAAAAACGACGTTACTGCGGCTCATCGCCGGACTGATCCATCCTAAAACCGGCCGCATTAGCTTCCAAAACGACCGATGGCTGGATTCCCGAACTCGCTTGCATATTCCTGCGCAGGACCGGCATATCGGCTTTGTTTTCCAGGATTACGCATTGTTCCCGCACCTGACGGTGCGGAAAAATCTGCTGTTTGCATTGGCCAAGAACCAATCGCCCGCAGTCGTGGACGAGCTGCTGGAAGCGACGGGCCTCGCCCAGCTCGCCGACCGTAAACCGGCCCAGCTCTCGGGCGGGCAGCAGCAGCGCGTGGCCCTCGCACGGGCGCTCGTACGCAAGCCGGAATTGCTGCTCATGGACGAACCATTCGCCGCCCTCGATCCGGAAATGCGTTACCAGTTGCAGGATTTGCTGCTTCAACTCCACCGCCAGCAGGCATTTTCGGTGATATTGGTCACCCACGATATGGGCGAAATTTTCCGCCTCGCCGACCGCGTCGCCATGATGGAAAAAGGCAAGCTGACGCATTTCGGCACGCCGTCCGAAGTTTATTTAAATGAACAAACAGCGACAGACGGCCTGGTCATCTACGGCGAAGTGCTCACTTGCGAACACCATGAAGACACACTCGCCGCCACCGCCTGGATCGACGGTAAAATCCGCCGGCTGAGCCTACCGCTGCATTATGAAAACCAGCTGCGCCCCGGCGTTACATTTACACTGCACTACGCCGGCGGCAATGCGGATTTGCGGATTATTGAAACGTGATTGTTTGACGGCCGACCGCCGACGGCCGATTACATTCAGTACTCATTAACTTCAATCAGCGGTCAGCGGTCAGCGGTCAGCCGTCGGCCGTCAGAAACGCAACCCATACGGGTAATTCCACCGCCCGTCTGTCTTTTTCCCAAAATCATATTCAACACCAAACCATGCGGGTATTTTTCAAACTATTTCAGATTGCCGTTATCGCGCTGCCATTGCTGGCTATGCGCCAGGACAAACCCATACGCGTCGTTTTCTTCGGCGATTCCATTACCCAGGCCGGCGTGAGCCCGACGGGATACATTACCAAAGTCGGTGAAATGCTGAAATCCAAGGGCCAGGACAGCCAGTACGAGCTGATCGGCGCGGGCATCGGCGGCAATAAGGTGTACGATCTTTATCTGCGCCTCGAAGACGATGTGCTGGCCAAAAAGCCGGATGTCGTATTCATTTATGTGGGTATCAACGATGTTTGGCACAAAGCATCGTCCGGAACCGGCACGGATCCCGACAAATATGTGAAGTTTTACGAGGCGTTGATCAAAAAACTCAAAGCGCAGAACATCCGCGTGATCGTCTGCACGCCGACCGTCATCGGCGAGCGCAATGATAATTCCAACCAGCAGGACGGCGATTTGAACCAGTATTCCAAACTGATCCGCGAGATCGCGACGCGCAACGGCCTGCAACTGCTCGACCTCCGCAAGCATTTCCTTGATTATCTGGCCAAAAATAATCCTGAAAACAAGGAGAAAGGCATTCTCACCAGCGACCGCGTGCATTTGACCGACGCGGGCAACCAGTTCCTGGCCGAAAAAATGCTGGAAGCTTTGGTGCAGAAATAATGTTAGAAACGGCTCAGTGCAGCCTGGATAGCCAACCATCCATCTGATTCGCAGCCATTCAGTTTACGTATGAACACAAGCCCCGGGAGCCACTTCCGGGGCTTTTTCGTGTCACGATCAGCCTTCTGATAATCGATGTGCCCATTCGTTCATTGGATTGCGAGGTAGTTTTCGGTAAGTGTAAAATTAGTGCCCGGTCCGGTCGGGCCAGATACACTTCACTTAAAACATTTGATCCATGAAACAAACCGGTAAACTCCTTCCATTGTCCATCGCAACGCCCGTTGTAGCTTTTCTGATCTACGCATTGCTAACCTGCATTTTGTTCGAAATACCGGACCATAAGTCGAACAATATTAACCCCAGCACTTCCTCAAAATCCTCCGAAAGCCCACACGGCGCCGTTCCTCCCGGGCTTTCGGCCACGATCGCCGCACGCGAATACCACATTTCTTATGACCGGCAAAAATGCATATTGCAAAGTCCGAACCGGCGGCATAACCTCCGCGCCTACTACCGCCCGGGGCATTTCACCATTAAAAACCGCATTGATTCCGCAGGCCGCAGTTTCCGGTTACAGCTGGACCACGAAGGCATTGCTGCGGACAGGCGACTCATTTATTTACCTGATAAACAAGCAGACACCAAAACCGAGGGCAACAAACTGACGATCCGGCACAACGGCTTCGACGAAGAATATATCAATAACGAAGACGGCGTCCGGCAGAATTTCATCGTCCACCGGGCTCCCGCAGGCACGCGGCAGTTGCAGGTAACCCTTGCCGCCACCGGGCTCGCCGCGATGGCGGGGAACGAGAATGAGTTGTTGTTTTATACCAAAAACAACCCGGCCCGGCCCGCGCTCATCTATCGCGACCTGCATTGCTGGGATGCCGAAGACAAGCCGTTGACAGCGCGGTTGACCCACTACGACCAGCACATTCAGATCACCGTCGATGTCGAAAACGCCGCTTATCCTGTTACGATCGATCCGCTAGTGGCGAATGGTTCCCCGGCCAATGCGGATGCCCTGCTGGAAAGCGACCAGGCCGATGCATTAATGGGGTTTTCGGTAGCCTCGGCCGGGGATGTGAATTTGGATGGATATAGTGATGTGATCGCCGGCGCACCACATTACGACCACGGAGAAAATGATGAGGGCGCCGCTTTTTTGTATTATGGTTCTACAAATGGGCTCAATCCCCTTCCCCACCTGATCGAATGCAACCAGGCCGATGCGGCAATGGGCTATTCGGTTTCCAGCGCGGGGGATATCAATGGGGATGGGGCAAGCGACATCGCCATCGGTGCGCCGTTTTATGATAAGGGACAAAGTGATGAAGGAGCGGTGTTTGTCTATTTAGGTTCGGCCAAAGGCATTAAACCGAATCCCGTCGCGATTTTAGAAAGTAACCAGTTTGAAGCCCAAATGGGCATTGCGGTAGGTTTGGCTGGTGATATCGACGGAAACGGTTTCAGCGACCTGGTCATTGGTGCAAATCTGTATGATCAGGGGCAGGTCAACGAAGGAGCTGCATTTGTTTTTTATGGATCAAAATCAGGCATCAACGCGAATCAACCGGCCATACTGGAAGTAAATCAGGCCAATGCAATGCTGGGCATGTCGGTGGCCGGCGCAGGTGACATAAACGCCGACGGGTATGGCGATGTGCTTGCCGGGGCACCTTTTTACAGTCAGGGCCAGACAGAAGAGGGAGCTGCATTCCTGTATTTTGGTTCGCCGAAAGGGTTGGGGAACAAACCTACCGTCATACAGTCAAACCAGGCGTATGCGCATATGGGCAGCGCGGTCGCCTCCGCAGGCGATCTCGACGCGGACGGTTATGCCGACATTGCCGTTGGCGCACCGCATTATGACAAAGTACAGGCCGACGTCGGTTTGACGACCATCTATTCCGGCTCCGCATTCGGCATTAATGCAAACCCGTCGGCCGCTATCGCCGGGGTGCAGATGAATGAGGAAATGGGGCGATCTGTGGCCTGCGTAGGCGATGTAAACGCCGATGGCTATGCCGACCTCATGATCGGCAGCCGGTTGCAGGGCAAAGGTCCGGCCAATGAAGGTGTCGTGTATATTTATCCCGGTTCACAGGCAGGTATGGGTAAAAAGCCGCTGTCAACTTTGAAAAGCGGGCAGGCAAATGCATACCTGGGACAATCCGTTGCCAGCGCGGGCGATGTGGATGGCGATGGCGTGAGCGACGTCGTCATCGGCTGCCACCTTTACAGCCACGGCCAGAACAACGAGGGCGCGGTGATGATTTGGCACGGCACTACTTCCGGGCCTGTGCCGGCTTCGGCATTGATGGTCAATCAGCCCGAATCGCAATTCGGCTATTCCGTATCCGGCGCCGGGGATATCGACGGCGATGGCTATGACGACATCGTGGTAGGCGCGCCGCGTTACGACAACGGCCAAGCCGATGAAGGTGCCGCATTCGTATTCCGCGGCACGGCGAATGGGATTGACAGCAACCCGTCCAATCTGCTGGAAGCCGACCAGGCCGATGCGGCTTTCGGAACGTCGGTATCGGCCGCCGGCGATGTGGATGGCAATGGCTATGCCGACCTTATCGTCGGAGCCATGCATTACCACAATGGACAGGACGAGGAAGGTGCCGCTTTTGTGTACCTGGGCTCGTCCGCCGGTATTCAGCCCATCCCGATCCGGCTGGAAAGTAACGTCGCGGGTGCGTGGTACGGGTGTGCGGTCGCACATGCGGGGGATTTGAATGCGGACGGCTTTTCGGAAATCGTCATAGGGGCCATGAACTATTCCAACGGGCAATCGGAAGAAGGGGCCATCTACATTTATCCCGGAACTTCCGCCGGCCCCGATGCCACCCAGGCCCGGATCATCGAAAGCGACCAGGACGACGCCCGGCTGGGCAATGCCGTATCCGGTGCGCATGACGTAAATGGCGATGACCAGCCCGACATCGTGGCCGGCGCGTACAGTCTGGGAGATTTGGATGCCGGGGGTATCCTGATCGGCTACGGCCATGCCGGCTCAATCGATTCGATGTCTGTTCAATGGATCAAATGCACGCAGGACTTTGCACAATTCGGATGGGACGTTTCCGGGGCCGGGGATGTGAATGCGGATGGTTTCGATGACGTGATCGTCGGCGCGCATGGGTACGACAACGGCGACGGCGCTGTGTTTCTTTACTACGGCGCGCCCGGAGGCATTACCGCCGGCAATGTAACTAATCTCTATTCGCATGAGGCGGGTATGGCTGCCGCGATGGGCGAGTCCGTTGCCGGGGCCGGGGATCTGGATGCGGACGGGTATAGTGACGTCGTGATCGGAGAGCCCTGGTATTGGGATGATAAAACTGCCGTCATGACAGGCCTCGTCATCCTATATTATGGCTCGCCTACCGGCCTCCATCCCGGCCCGCAGCGCATTACCGGCAACCAGACCGACGCCTTCGACTTTTTCGGCTGGTCGGTGGCGGCTGGCGGGGATGTGGACGGCGATGGCGACAGCGACCTGCTTATCGGATCGCCTAATTTCAGTTCAGGCCAAACCGACGCCGATGCGGCATTTGTTTACTACGGAAATAATGGGACCGGCGTTCGCAACAATGTGCGCCTCTACAACTCCGATCTCACGACATTGCTCGATCATACGCAGAAAAGTCAGGTTGATTTTGGCTTATGGCTGTTTTCCAGATCATTCCTGGGCCGCAGCCAGGGCAAACTCGTATGGGAAACGCGCCCGGCCGGGCAGGGATTTTCACAAGGCGGCAACAATTGCATTACCAATAGTGCCGCTTTTACGGCAAGTCAAAAGGGATTTAACGTGTTGGCGGGCGCAGGCATTGAATTGAAAAATAAGGTGATTAAAGAAGGTTCGCAAACGCGTTTGCGGGCACGCGTGCGGTACAATCCTGTATGGGCGTTGACGGGCCAAATGTACGGGCCTTGGCGGTATTGGTCGGGCTGCCTGTCCGGTACGGGCAGCGCGCCTGCGCCGGAGAATACAGGACGTCAGCCGTTGGCAAGAAATCTTACCGGGACACGCGTATATCCCAATCCGGCAAGCGTTAATTTGCACGTTCAACCCGGCTTCGGTCGGGAAATTGACAAAGTGACGATGTTCTCGACCAGCGGCAGACCGGTCCGTTCCTGGAAAGGCGCATCGCAGTACCTAGACACACGAGGCATCCGGGCGGGCCAATATGTCCTCCGGATCCATTACACCGACGCCACAGAAAGTAGTCACCCAATTTTACTTCACTAAATATCCTACGGCAGATTCCACCTACCAACCGGACCAAGGGCTAAGCGATGATAACCTCAGAATAATCGCTTAGCCCTTTTGTTTTCCGTCTTTGCAAAATTTGAAAACGCGGGCATTTGACCGTGATTTTAAACCAAACAAACACACGAGTATGAAAAAGATTTATCAACAGGCCATGGCGGTTGCTTTGGCCTCCACCACCCTTCTTGGCATCGGGGTTTGGCAGAAAAGCCGGCTAGCTCACCCATTGCCCGAAAAAACGATCGCTCAAAACACCGAAGCATTGCCCTCGGGCGTGACGGAAGCAACGATGGCCGACATCCGCAGCGCGTTGGAAAAGCAGGAATACCACATTTCTTACGACGATAAGGTGCAATCGCTGCAAAGCCCTAACCGGGCGCAGAACCTCCGCGCCTATTACCGTCCGGGCCAACTCACCGTCCAGACACGCGTAGACACGACGGGCCACCGTTTCAAACTGGACCTGATCAACGAAGGCATTTACGCCGACGGCAAGCCCCTCTATACTCCGCAGGCAAACGCCAAAGCGGATCACAAGGATAACAAAGTGCAGATCAGCCACACGGCATTCACGGAAGAATTTGTCAATAATGAAGACGGTGTCCGCCAGAACTTTATCATCGGCGAAGCGCCGGCAGGCACCCGCGCATTGCAGGTACGCATGACCGCCCGCGGCCTCAAAGTGCAGCAAGGCAACGGCAACGAACTCCGCTTCTACACCGAATCCAACGGCGAAACCCGCAACGAGCTGGTCTACAACAGCCTCCAATGCTGGGACGCGAACAAAAAGCCGCTCGACGCCACGCTGGCATACGTGAATAAGCGCATCGAGATTAATGTGGACGTGGCAGGAGCCGCATACCCGGTGACGATCGATCCGATCATTACGAACGGGACGCCGCAGAATTCCAATAAGGTGATTGAGATGAACCAAAGCAGCATGTGGCTGGGATATTCTGTTTCGAGCGCTGGCGACGTGAATGGGGATGGTTATTCAGATGTAATCATAGGTGCACCGAGATACGATCTGGGCCAGACTGATGAGGGTGCGGCAATCTGGTATCCCGGAACGGCGAATGGCCTGAGTGCAAACGGAACAATATTGCAATGTAACCAGGATAGCGCGCAGATGGGATATTCTGTGGCAACTGCCGGTGATTTTAATGGGGATGGTTACAGCGATATACTCGTGGGGGCTCCGCTCTTTAACATCAATGGAAAGGATGACGGCATCGTAAAAATGTACTTTGGCTCGGCACAGGGTATTGCTGCCAATGCGACTCCGAAAGATTTTTTCACGGGCAATCCCGGTGATAACTATGGAATATCTGTTGCGCCTGCGGGAGATATCGACGCTGATGGATTCAGTGATGTAATCTTAGGAGCTGCCAAATTCGATTTTGGCATAAATAATCAGGGAGCTGCAATGGTAATTTACGGAGCTCAAAACAACTACAAGAAAGTAGAACAGCTAACGGCCAGCCAAGCCAATGCCCAATTCGGATTCTCAGTTTCATCGGCGGGAGACATTAACGGCGACGGTTACAGCGATGTTCTTGTAGGCGCAAGATTTTATACCAATGTTGAAAATCAAGAAGGTGCCGTGTTTGTCTACAAAGGCGGTGCGAATGGATTGGACATAAATAATCCATCAATCATTGAAGGTAACCAGCCGGGAGCGACAATGGGTTACAGGGTAAGTACGGCAGGGGATGTCAATGGCGACGGTTACAGTGATTTCCTAGTGAGTGCAATTCAATATGATAACGGTGAATCCAACGAAGGCAAAGTATCTCTATACATGGGTATGTCTTCGGGTTTTGATCCATTTCCTAAAAAGACTTTTGAAGCAAATTCCGTGGATGCAGCGATGGGCACCTCGCTTGCCAGCGCAGGTGACGTGAACGGGGACGGCTACGCCGACATTCTCATAGGCTGCCAGCGCTGCGACTTCGGCCAGAACAACGAGGGCGGCGTATTCATCTACCACGGTTCCAAAGACGGCATTGGAAACAGCTATGCTTCGTTGCTTGAAAGTAATCAGGTAGAAGGTTGGTTCGGAACGGCCGTTGCCAGCGCGGGTGATGTGAATGGGGATGGTTACAGCGATATTGTAATTGGCTGTTACACATTTGATAATGGACAAGTGGACGAAGGACATGCGTTCATTTACCAGGGGGGTGCGGAAGGTGTTGGTACGAATGAATCTGTATTTGTGACAAACAATAAAGCAAGTGCTCAAATGGGTCTGTCGGTAGCGAGCGCCGGCGATGTGAATGGGGATGGATATAGCGATGTGATCGTGGGTGCACCAACGTACGATAATGGGGAAGCGAGTGAGGGAGTTGCCTTTGTCTATAAAGGAAGCGCAACCGGTTTAAATACCGCCAACTATAACATCTTGCAAAAAAACCAGGCTAATAGTTACTTCGGAGGCTCGGTAGCCAGTGCGGGAGATATCAATGGTGACGGATATGACGAAGTTATTGTCGGAGCAAAAGAATACACGGACGGCCACACGAATGAAGGTGCAGCATTTATATATTACGGTTCAAATACCGGTATCGATCAGGCTGCGAATCCACTGTCAATCCAAGCAAATAAGAACGATACCGACTTCGGATATATAGTTGCGGGACTAGGAGATATCAATCGCGATGGCTATGCCGACTTTGCTATCGGCGCTCCTGCGTTTGCAAACACAGGAAATATCTTTGTCTATTATGGCACTCAAAATGGTATTAGCGCGCCGGTCACCTTAGCGGGTCAAATTAACTCCCACTTTGGAGAATCGGTATCTGCTGCCGGCGATGTCAATGGGGATGGCTACGCGGATGTCGTTGCAGGGGCGTGGGGTGCCAGTTACGGAGAGCAAAGCGAGGGCGCTATCTACATTTACCACGGCTCTGCGGGCCTCATGAATACCAACTATGTTAAATCAATCGAAAGCAATCAGGTCGATGCCCGTTTCGGAATCTCAATTGCCTCTGCTGGCGATGTGAATGGGGATGGTTACGGTGACATTATTGCAGGAGCAAGCCGCCATGACCACCCTGAGGTAGATGAAGGCATCGCAGTTGTTTACTACGGTACAAACATCGGTATTGGCAATGGCCCAGCTCCTACTGTCTTGGAAGGAAACGTTGCTGGTGCATATTTCGGAGCTGCTGTGGGCGGCGCGGGTGATGTGAATGGTGATGGATACAGTGATGTAATTGTAGGAAGCTATAATCTCAGCAATGGGTTAAATCAAGAAGGGAAAGTATATGTCTTTCACGGCTCACCCGATGGCACAAAGACCGCCGCGTCGTTTAGCATAGAAGGAGAACAACTGCAAGCGCGCCTGGGATGGTCAGTTGCCGGAGCTGGGGACGTGAATGGGGATGGATATAGTGACGTTCTAGTGGGTGAACCTGCTTTTAACAACGGAGCTGTTGCAGACGCCGGTGCAACGACGGTTTTTTACGGCAACAACGGCAAAAGCCTTCGCAACAACGTCCGGCTGTACAACACTTCCGATATGACAACGCCTATAAACCATGCCCAATTTAATGCGGGCAACTTTGGTACCGGGCTGTTTGCCAAATCGTTTCTGGGTGTGAACAAAGGTAAGCTGGCCATCGAATACAAGGGACAGGGAGTGCCTTTCTCGAAGATTTCCATTTACCCCATTACAACCAGCAATCTGTACAGTTTCCTTGCTCCCAATTTCTCCAACCTCGCAGGAACCGGTACGGAGTTGAAAATAACGGGTGTGAAACAGGGTGTAAGCACCAAAGTCCGCGTGCGCGTCCGCTACTCGCCTGTACTCGCCATCACCGGTCAGATGTACGGGCCGTGGCGCTACATCCAGCCGCAGCTTTCGGGCATCAACAATGCCCCTGTACCGGAAGAAGCGATGGCCGAAACCATTAAACGCAAGGCAGAACCCTCCGAGGAATTGGAAGACGTCGTGACGCTCTTCCCGAACCCGGCGACGGACAGGCTGTCGGTGCAAGTCGCCAACCCGAATGATGTCCGCTCGGTGCGGCTTTTCAACACGGCGGGTAAGCTGGTTCACCAGTTGCCGCGGTATGAAAAAGATATCGATGTAAGCAACCTTCCGGGAGGCGTTCATATCCTCATCCTTGATCGGGCAAACGGCAAATCTTCTTCACATAAAATCCTCATCCGGCGCTAGCCGAACACTTCAAAAGCCTCCCCTTGCCGTGGGAGGCTTTTTCCTTTAATTCATTGCCCCCTCCGGCGAATAAACGGTTTGATATCAGGTTTGTGACATCGGTAAAATTTAGGGCGGCGTTCGCCATTTACTGATTGTTTCATTTAAACCAGGTTCACACTATGAAAAAAAATTACAAGTCCATTCTCTTTACCGGGATGGCGCTGGCGGGAATCTCCGCCGGTATTTTTGTTATGAATTTTCAGAAAACGCCTCCCCCTGAGGCGGTCGCCCACGTCGCCAAGGCCGACAGACTCCCGGCGGAAATGTCCGAAGCCACCCTGGCCGACATCCGCGGTATGCTGGAAAAGCAGGAGTACCACATCTCCTACGATCCCGACGCGAAATCCCTGCAAAGCCCCAACCGGGCCCAGAACCTCCGGGCCTATTACCGGCCCGGCAAGCTCACCGTGCAGACGCGTATCGACACAACCGGCGAGGGTTTCAAGCTGGAACTGATCAATGAGGGCATTTACGCCGACGGCAAGCCGCTCTACGCACCGCAGCCCAATGCGAAAACGGATCACCAGGACAACCAGGTAGAGATCGTGCACGACGCGTTCACTGAAGAATTTGTGAACAATGAAAACGGTGTCCGGCAAAACTTCATCGTCGACCACGCGCCAGCCGGCACCCGCGAGTTGCAGGTACGCATGAGCGCCCGCGGCCTGGATGTGCAGCAAGGAAACGGCAACGAGCTGCGCTTCCTAACCAGGACAGCGAACGGAGAAACCCGCAACGCACTCACATACAGCGATCTGAAATGCTGGGACGCCAACAAGCAGCCGCTATCCGCCAACCTCGCTTATGCCGACGGCCAGATCCGCATCAGCGTGGACGTAGCCAACGCCGCGTACCCGGTCACCATTGATCCGATCATAGTCAACGGCACGCCGCAGAACTCCAACAAGGTGATCGAGGTGAACCAGAGCAATATGTGGCTCGGCTACTCGGTATCGAGCGCGGGGGACGTAAACGGCGATGGTTACAGTGACATCGTCGTTGGTGCGCCGAAGTATGACAAAACAAAAACCAACGAGGGCGTAGCGATCGTCTTTAAAGGGACAGCCAACGGCCTCAGTCTTGCGGGAGAATTTCTCGTGTCCGGGCAGGAAGGCGCACAAATGGGCTATTCCGTGGCCACCGCCGGGGATTTCAACGGCGACGGGTTCAGCGATGTGCTCGTGGGAGTTCCGTTTTACAGCGTCAGCCCCACGGACAGTGTCGGCCAGGCCAGGCTCTACTTCGGCTCCGCAGGCGGCATTACCCCACAAAGCACATTCGTCACATACAGCTCCGCCAACCCGGATGCCAATACCGGCGTATGCGTAGCCACGGCAGGTGATGTGAATGGGGATGGTTACAGCGATGTCCTCATCGGTGCGCACCAGGATACGGATGGAGAGAGTAAGGAAGGGCTTGTGCGGGTGAGTTATGGAGGTTCAGGGAATAATTTGAATACGAACTTCGCGACTTTGCAATGTAATCAGGCGAATGCGATGTTTGGGTTTTCTGCGGCTTCGGCGGGGGATGTTGACGGGGATGGATTTAGTGATGTAGCGGTCGGCGCTAGATTC
The DNA here is from genome assembly GCF_000382205.1 of Dyadobacter beijingensis DSM 21582. Taxonomy (GTDB): domain Bacteria; phylum Bacteroidota; class Bacteroidia; order Cytophagales; family Spirosomataceae; genus Dyadobacter; species Dyadobacter beijingensis. The sequence continues at coordinate 166,141 of NZ_KB907786.1, read as the reverse complement.
TATGACCACTTACATATCAACGGTGGGGCCGTTTTTGTTTATCGCGGCAGCGCAAGCGGACTGATCATCAACAACGCGGATGACGCTATGCTCACATCAGGCAGCGAAGAAGATTCTCGCATGGGCCACAAAGTTAGCTCAGCAGGTGACGTCAATGGCGATGGATTCAGTGATCTTCTAGTAAGCGAATACATGGATGATGGAGAGGATTACCTAAATAGAGGAAGAGTTATATTGTTCCTGGGATCTTCCACTGGTGTTCACTCTTATTCATCAAAGAAGTTCGACGGCACCCAAAACGACGAACGCCTCGGCACCTCCGTCGCATGCGCGGGCGATGTGAACGGGGATGGGTATGCCGATATCCTGCTGGGTGCGCAGTATTATGACAATGGCCAGACCAACGAAGGTGCGGTGTTTGTCCACCACGGCGGGCCCAATGGCGTTTCGGACACCCCGGCTGCGATCCTGGAAAGCAACCAGAACGAAGGCTGGTTTGGCACGGCGGCAGCCAGCGCGGGCGATGTGAACGGGGATGGATACAGCGATATCCTCGTCGGCTGCTACACTTTCGATAACGGGCAGAATGATGAGGGGCATGCGTTTATCTACCAGGGCGGCCCGGAAGGAATCGGGACGAATGGGGCGGTCACGCTTACCGGAAGCGACGGTGGGTCGCTGATGGGCTATTCCGTAGCCATCGCGGGCGACGTGAATGGCGATGGATTTGATGAGGTGATCGTAGGGGCGCCGGAATATGACTATAACGGCACCTTTGGCGGGATTGCTATCTTGTATTACGGTTCCATCAACGGAATTGATCCGGGTAACAAATTGGTCCTCAGTAAAAACAAAACCAGCGGTTATTTTGGTGGCTCGGTAGCGGCAGCAGGTGACGTCGATGGAAATGGCTATGGGGATATCATCATAGGAGCCCAGGGTTATACCAATGGCGAAAACGGCGAAGGAGTCGCTTTTTTATATTATGGTTCAAGTACAGGTATCAATGCAGGTGCAGGGCTGCTGATAGAAAAAAACAGCGCGATGGCAAGATTTGGCGCTTCGGTCGCCGGAGCCGGGGACGTAAACAGGGATGGATACGCAGATATCATCATTGGATCACCCCACATGGTAAGTGGCCAGGAAGCCATACACGTTTACTATGGAAGCGCAAACGGGCCTGTCAATCCAGTGACGATTCCAGTCGCAAAGGGTGGTTTCGGGTTCAGCGTATCGACAGCCGGCGACATCAATGGCGACGGGTATAGCGATATTTTGGCCGGAGCCTTTGCTGCCAACCTGGGAGAAGCCGAGGAAGGAGCTGTCTACATCTATTACGGATCTTTGGGTGGAATTAACACAACGGGTAAAGTTTTACAGAGCAATCAAGCCAGCGCCTATCTCGGGGCATCCGTTTCTGCCGCAGGGGATGTGAATGGGGATGGATTTGGCGACATTATCGCAGGTGCAAGCCGGTACAACTCGGAAGGTACTGCCATTGTTTACTACGGCGCCGCAGCCGGCATTAACGAGCTGAACCCCACATCCACCTATCTGTATGGCGATGCACCATATGCCTACTTTGGTTCCAGTGTCCGGGGTGCTGGTGATGTAAATGGTGACGGATATGCTGATGTGATCGTAGGTGCGTACCATCATGAAAACGGTCAGGTCCACGAAGGAAAAGCCTATGTGTATCACGGCTCGCCCTCAGGCATCAAACCGGCTGCCGCATTCAGCATAGAAGGCGACAAAGTTGATGGAGAACTAGGCACTTCGGTATCCGGAGCGGGCGACGTCAATGGCGATGGTTACAGCGACATTATAGTGGGTACTCCGCATGCTAATTCCCCATTGGTGGTAAATACCGGAAATGCTAAGGTGTTCTACGGCAACAACAGCAAAGGCCTTCGCAACAGCGTACGCCTGTTCAACAGCGACCTTGTGACGCCCATTAGTTACAGCCAATTTATCCTTGCTAACTTTGTGGGAGGGATGTACGCGAAATCATTCATCGGCAGAAACAAAGGCAAATTTGTGTGGGAAACAAAGGGGCCCGGTGTACCGTTCTCCAAAGTAGGGATTTACCCGATTACCACCAGCAATCAGTTCACCGATGCTACTACTTTTTCCAACCTGACGGGAACAACATTCATCAGTAGCGCTATCAACAAAACCGGCATCGCTACCAAAGTCCGTGTACGCGTGCGCTACTCGCCTGTACTGGCGATCACTGGGCAGGTGTACGGGCCCTGGCGCTACGTGCAGGCGCAGCTGGCCGGGTACAACAATGCCCCGGTGCCGGAAGAGGCCATGGCCGAGACGATCAAGCGACATGCCGAGCCCGCTATCGAGAAGGATGAACATGCTGTAACGCTGTTCCCGAACCCGGTGACCGACAGGCTGTCGATCCAGGCCGCTCACCCCGGCGACATTCGTTCGGTCAGGCTGTTCGACAATGGCGGTAAGCTGGTGTATCAATCATCGCGGTACGAAAAAAACATCGATGTGAGCAAACTGCCGGAGGGAATGCATATCCTGGTAGTTGATCAGCACAATGGCAAATCTACCTCGCATAAAATCCTGATCCGGCGATAACCGGTTTTAGCACGAAAAGCCTCCCTGCCACAGCGGGGAGGCTTTTTACCAATCCCTATTCGTGCCGTCCATTTTGCTGGCTGCCTGTTTTCAGGCATTTCAATGCATTGTTTCACCCAAAACAAACAGCCAATGAAAACACTTCACAGACTATCCATTCTCCTGGCCGTGATCGCATTCTGCGCATACCCCGTCATTCGCAAAGGTTTCCAGGCCAAAAACCGGAAGCCGGAAAAAAGCCCTGACATGAACGCGCTTCCGGTTTCAGAAAACCTGATTGGTAACATCCGAAGCACGCTCGGCAAACAGGAATATAACATTTCTTACGACCCCCAATCGCAAACCCTTCAAAGTCCCAACCGCGCCCATAACCTTCGGGCAAGTTACAAACCTGGCAAATTCAGCATTCGGAACCGTATCGACTCCGCGGGACATAATTTCAACCTGGACCTGATCCATCAAGGTATTTTCGCCGATGGCGAACTACTTCATAAGACCAGCTCTGCCGGCGCAACGGAACAGCGGGATAACACGCTCCGCATCCACCACGACGGGTTTAAAGAAGAATTTATCAATAACGAGGATGGTGTAAGGCAAAACTTCATCATAGAATCCGCACCTTCAGGCACCAAAGAGCTGACGGTACGTCTGCAAGCCCATGGCCTGAAAGCACGCCAGGGCGAAGCCAATGAAATCCGCTTTTACAGCCATTCAAAACATGGAAAAATCGAGGATCATTTGGTATACAACGACCTCCATTGCTGGGACGCCAATCAAAAACCGCTTTTGGCAAGCCTCGAACTGACCGGTAACGATATTGCCATCCGCGTGGATGTCGAGCACGCCACCTACCCGGTAACGATCGATCCCATCGTGTCAAACGGCAATCCGAACAATGCGGACAAAGTCATTGATATCAACCAGGGTAATGCCTGGCTGGGCCTCTCGGTAGCCAGCGCCGGGGATGTAAATGGCGATGGATACAGCGACATCATCGTAGGCGCGCCGAAATACGACAATGGGCAGGCCGACGAGGGCGCAGCGTTCGTCTTCAATGGTACTGCCAATGGTTTAAGTCTTGCGGGCGCGACACTGGAAGGCAATCAGGCAGGAGCACAAGCAGGATATGCTGTCGCAACGGCAGGCGATTTCAACGGCGACGGGTACAGCGATGTGCTGGTGGGAGTTCCTTACTACGATGCGCTGTTTTCAAATGAAGGAGTTGTGTTGCTGTATCTGGGGTCTGCAAATGGTATTAAGTCAAACCAGCTACCCTTCAAGAACCTGACCGGCGGCCAGCAGGCGGATGCTAACTGGGGCGTGTCCGTTGCAACGGCAGGCGATGTCAACGCCGACGGCCTGAGCGATATTCTCTACGGCGCACATGAGTATGATAACGGACAGCATAACGAAGGCGCCGTAATGCTGGTATATGGGGCAGTTTCGGGAATCGGCAGTAACGTATTTCTCGAATACAACCAGCCCGATGCCTTGTTTGGCTACGCCATCGCGCCCGCCGGGGACATCAACGCCGACGGCTATTCCGATATCCTCATCGGCGCCCGCTTTTACGATAACGGAGAAGACGCCGAAGGGGCCGCATTTATTTACAAGGGAGGCGCCAACGGCCTGGATACCAGCAGCCCGATCGTGCTCGAAAGCAACCAGCCTGACGCCCGGATGGGCCACTCCCTATCGTCGGCCGGGGATGTAAACGGGGACGGGTACTCCGACATTGCCATAGGTATTTACATGTATGATAACGGTCAGGCCAATGAAGGCGCTGTCTGGGTCTACCACGGAACAGCGGCAGGCGTCGGCAACCTTCCCAACAGCACCTTAGAAGTCAATCAGACGGAAGCGCAATACGGATGGGCGGTCAATTGTGCCGGCGATGTGAATGGCGACGGTTACAGCGACCTGGTTGTAGGGGCCCGGTATTTTGACAAGGGGCAAAACAACGAAGGCGCTGCGTTTATCCACCATGGTTCAGCAAACGGATTGCTTTCGACGCCGGCAGCAACGATCGAGAGCGACCAGAGTGACGCCTGGCTAGGCAGCTCGGTGGCCAGTGCGGGTGATGTGAATGGCGATGGACATAGTGACATTATCGTCGGAGCTTACGCATTCGATAATGGACAGGCCGATGAGGGACTGGTCCTCGTGTATCACGGAGGCCCAACGGGTGTCGGCACAGCAGGCTTCACACAAATCCTGGGTAGTGAAGCATTCGGTCAGCTCGGCTGCGCGGTCGCATCGGCAGGGGATGTGAATGGCGACGGCTACGATGACGTGATTGTAGGCGCGAACTACTATGATATGGGGCAGGTCGACGAAGGGCTGGCTTTCCTCTACTATGGTTCCGCTGCCGGGCTTAATACCAATACAGCTGTGATCCTGCAAGAAAACAAGGCGGGCGCTCGATTTGGCGCGGCGGTCGCGGGGGCCGGCGATGTGAATGGCGATGGATATGCCGACGTCATCGTGGGCGCGGATACCTATGCCAATGGGCAGGCTTACGAAGGGGCGGTGTTCATCTACCATGGCTCGGCTGCCGGTTTGTCTACGCAGGCCGCGATTCATTTCGAAAGAAATTTTGCGGACAGTTATATGGGCGGCTCCGTGGCTTGCGCCGGTGATGTAAACCGCGACGGTTATGCGGATGTCATCGTTGGCGCGGACGGTGTCAATTCAGCTTATGTGTACAAAGGGTCGGCAAATGGCCTGACCGGCAACCCGACCATCCTGCAAATACTCAACCAGCCCGACGCGCGATTTGGCGGCTGTGTGGCATCCGCCGGTGATGTTAACGGTGACGGATATGCCGACGTGATCGTAGGTGCCGACTGGTACGATGAGGGGCAAACTGACGAAGGAGCTGCATTCATTTTTCACGGCTCGGCTGCGGGGACATCTACCAATGCGGCTGTGAAATTCCAAAGCAACCAGACCAACGCGCTCATGGGCAGGTCTGTTGCCGGTGCAGGGGACATCAACGGCGACGGATATGCCGACGTACTCGTTTCCGCCCCGGACTACGATAAGGGGGAAAGCAACGAGGGCATCATTTACATTCACTACGGAGCGTCGGGCGGCATCACAAACGCCACCCCGTTTGAAATACTGGAAATTAATAAAATCGATGCCTATTTCGGTGAGAATGCACAAACTGCCGGTGATGTAAATGGTGATGGATACAGCGACATCATCGCCAGCACGGCCAACTTCACGGATGGCCAACAGCACGAGGGATCGGCGTTTGTCTTTCACGGTTCTTCTACGGGCATCAAACCGGCCGCCGCATTCAGCATTCAATCCGACATCAACGAAGCGAGGCTGGGAAGCGACGCCGCAACAGCCGGGGACATTAATGGCGACGGATACAGCGATGTGATTATCGGTGCAAGCGGTTATCCAAACGGCCAGAAGAAGACCGGGAGCACATTCGTTTATTATGGAAATAACAGCAAAGGATTGCGAAACAGCGTGCGGCTTTTGAACAGCAATCTGGTTAGCCCTCTCAGCCACAGCCAATTCAATCAGCCTAACTTTGTAGCAGGTCTTTTCGCAAAATCATTTATTGGCCGGAACAAGGGCAAATTAGTTTGGGAAACCAGAGGTCAGGGCATGCCCTTCTCGAAAACTGCGAACAATCCAATCACCACCAGTACCCAGTTTACCGGTGCAACGCCCTCTTTCAGCAATACGACCGGCGCCGCGACGCTCCTGGGCAACCTGGTCGACAAAGCCGGCCTTACGACGAAGTTACGCGTGCGTGCCCGGTACGCGCCCGCACTCGCGATCACAGGGCAGGTATATGGCCCCTGGCGGTACGTTCAGTCCCAGTTGGCTGGCTTTAATAATGCACCCGTGCCGGAAGAAGTTACTGAAAATACGTCCGATGCGCAACGGCCGGTTTCACAGCTTGAAGATGGCGCGTCGGCATTCGTTGCATATCCCAATCCGGTTGCTGACAGATTATTCATTAAAATCCCTGATCCAGGTCAATTGGAGTCCATATACCTGGTGAATGCCGCCGGCCGGATTCTTCGGAGCTATCCGAAAGCAGTAGGCGAAGTAGATGTAAGCGATCTGAAAACCGGTGCGTATTTGCTGGTCATCACCAACCGGGACGGCTCGACCAGCAGCAGGAAAGTGATCGTCAAACGATGATATGCAACGAGCGAAGCGGCCTGCTGATTAATGGCAGGTCGCTTTTACCTTAGAATCATTGCCATAACCGACTGGCTAAACGGATTCTTTGCAGGAGAATGGTAAGGGTAAAATTTGATACGGCAGTTGCCAAATCCTATTAATTACCAAAACATAGCACAAAATGAAACACACTTACAAGTCCATGCTCATCGCAGCTATGGCCCTGGCGGTCGGTTCCGCGGGTTATCTCACCACCGACCTTTGGCGGAATCATCCGGGCAGCAAAGAAATCGCTGTCAAAGAAGAGATTCCGGGTGTACCGCAATCGGCCATTGAGCGCATTAAGGAACAAATCGCCAAACAGGAATATCACATTTCCTACGACGAGGCGACCCAAACCCTTCAAAGTCCTAACAGAAAGCAGAACCTGCGGGCATACTACAAGCCGGGCCAACTGACAGTTCAGAACCGGGTGGATTCCGCGGGTCACAACTTTAAACTGCATCTGGTGAATGACGGTATTTATGCCGACGGCAAAAAGATCCTTTCCGCCCGAACCGACGCTGAACCTTCGAATAAGGAAAATAAGTTGGAGATCGATCACGACGGTTTTACCGAAGAGTTTATCAATACCGAAGACGGCGTTCGTCAGAACTTTATCGTCAGCAATGCACCGGAAGACACGCGAAACTTGCAGGTAAGGCTTTCGGCAAAAGGCTTGAAGGCACAAAACGGCGCCCGGAACGAAATCCGCTTCTATCATGAAGACACAAATGGCAAAGTTGAAAACTTTTTGGTATACAGCGATTTGCATTGCTGGGATGCCAACAAAAAGCCACTCGATGCCACACTGGCCTATGTGAATGATCATGTGGAAATTAACGTAGCAGTGGACGGCGCTGCATATCCCGTGACCATTGACCCGATTCTGGCAAATGGCAATCCCAATGACGCCGATAAAACCATTGAACTGGATCATAGTAATGCCTGGTTGGGCTTTTCGGTGTCGAGCGCAGGCGACGTGAATAAGGACGGTTACAGTGACGTGATCGTTGGCGCACCTCTATACGACTGGAATGGTGTGGACGCAGGTGTCGCCTATGTTTTCCCCGGGTCTGCAAATGGTCTTGGCCTGAACGGTCAAAGACTCAACCGAAACCAGGCGCTGGCGCAAATGGGCTACTCCGTGGCGAGCGCGGGAGACGTAAACAAGGATGGTTACAGCGACGTGATTGTCGGATCACCGTACTGGGAAGATGGTCAGAACAATGAGGGCGCTGCCTTTCTATATTATGGCGGCCCGGTTGATCCGGTAAACGCGCCGATCGGGATCAACCCAGGTAATTTTACAATCCTGCAACCCGATCAGGCAGATGCCGGATTTGGCGTTTCGGTAGCATTGGCCGGCGATGTGAATGCGGATGGGTACAGCGATTTCCTGGTAGGCGCACATATGTATGACAAAGATCAATTGAACGAAGGTGTTGCATTCTTATACTACGGCGGTAACGGCGGCCCAAATCTTGCAAAAACTGAAATCCTTGACAATATCCAGTCAGGAGCGATGTTCGGTTACGCGGTTGCCGGTGCAGGCGACGTTAACGCAGACGGAGCAAGTGACATTATCATAGGGGCCAGACTTTACACCGAAGGCGAATTATACGAAGGGGCCGCATTTGTCTATCTCGGCTCGATCAATTCGACACCTGTAATCGCAAGCCAGCCATTGAAAATCCAGATCAACCAGCCTGATGCACGCCTGGGCCACGTAGTTTCCACTGCAGGTGACGTGAACGGGGATGGATACGCAGACATCGCAATTGGAGCATATATGTTTGACAATGGACTTTCCAATGAAGGCGCGGTGTATGTCCACCTCGGCGGCCAGAACGGAATTAATCCCAACCCACATAAAATTATTGAAGGAGAGCAATTGGAAGCTCAATTCGGCTGGTCTATCGCATCGGCAGGAGATGTTAATGGCGACGGATACGGGGATATACTCGTCGGTTCTAGATTTTTTAGTAATGGGCAGAACCACGAAGGAGCTGTTTTCATTTATCAGGGTTCCTCACTTGGACTCAATGCAACCCCGGTTTCAAAGATCGAAAGCAACCAGGGGGACGGCTGGCTCGGAAGTGCAGTGGCTGGTGCCGGCGATGTCAACGGTGACGGATACAGCGACATAATCATTGGATGCTATACTTATGACCACGGTCAGAATGATGAAGGGCAAGTCTATATTTATCATGGAAAACCTGGAAATATTGGTCCGTTACCGAAAGCAGCTGGCTATTCATCCGTCTCCGGTTCTCTGGCGGGTTCATCAGTAAGTAACGCAGGAGATATTAATGGAGATGGGCTTGAAGATATGATAGTTGGCGCCCCAAATTTTGATCAGGGACAAGTCGGGGAAGGGGCTGCATTCATTAGCTATGGCGACGCGGCGACCGGAACGGTGGGAAATATCAGCTTTCCTTCCAACGAAATTAACGCCCATTTGGGATGCTCTGTCTCGGGAGCAGGTGACACGAATGGGGATGGCTACGACGACGTAATTATTGGAGCAAGCGGTGCACAAAACGGTGTGAATGTAGGGGCTGCGTATATTATACTAGGCGGACCGCAAGGGATTGCATCAGCACCCTCCAAGACCCTGTATGCCGCTAACCAAGGTTTCGGAATCAGTGTCTCAGATGCCGGCGACATTAATCGTGACGGGTACGATGACGTGATTGTGGGTGCTCCTTTCGCCAGCAAATCCAATCCTGCCATCAGTCAATGCGGTGCAGTGTTCGTGTACCTGGGATCCGCAAATGGAGTGATATCGCCGGGAACGATCGTTTATTCCGGTATTGCCGGAGCAAAAATGGGTAACAGCCTGGACAATGCCGGTGACGTAAATGGAGACGGATTCAACGACATTATTGCGGGCGCCAGCCAGGCTAATATCGGCAAAAACAAAGAGGGAGCTGCCTTTATCTGGTATGGCAATATCGCAGGTATACCATCGAACACACCATGGAGTAATTCTCTCAGCCTTGATCAGGCAGACGCTGAATTTGGAACCTCGGTGTCGGGCGCCGGCGATGTAAATGGTGACGGCTACGGCGACGTGATTGTCGGAGCGCCCAAACATGACAATGGGCAAAGTGATGAGGGTGTCGCCAGCGTATTCTATGGCTCCAACGGCGGTTGCAGTATAGGGAACAAAACACTGTTGGATGCCAATCAATCTAATGCATCATTCGGTAAGTCTGTGGGCGGTTTTACCGACGTGAATGGTGATGGATACGATGATGTAGTGGTGGGTGCACCTCAATATGATGGTCTTTCGGCTAATGGCGGAGGGGTTTGGGTATTCCATGGATCTCCGGGTGGCATTGTCACCTCAGCAGCCTTTTCGACAACGGGGGCACAAGTTGAATCTCATATGGGAGAATCCGTTTCCGGTGCGGGAGATTTGAATGGCGATGGCTACGGTGACATTCTTGTGGGCATTCCAGGTTACGATCAAAGCGGTATTACGAATGGTGGGGTTACATGGGCGTACTTCGGCAACGATGGGGCTACCGGCAAAAACAAGCGTAACAACATTCGTTTGTACAACACAAATCTCACTACCGTTATGACGGCGTCTCAGACAAGCCAAAATAACGCTGGCGTGAGTCTTTATCCAACATCCTTCCTGGGAAGAAACAACGGCCGCTTACTTTGGAGCTGGGCGCAACACGGTACAGCTTTTACCAAGCCCCAAAATGCCCCAATGACTAACAGTACCGCATCCGATGGAGCCCAGGCTTCCTACATGTCCTTGTCTGGCTCGGAGATGAAAAATCTGATCAATAAGCAATGGTCGGCGACGCGCGTTCGTGTGAGGATCAAATATGAACTTGCGACAGCCCTAACCGGACAAGTGTACAGCCCATGGCGGTATGTTCCGGAATATCTTCTTTATGTCCCGGTAGGCAGTGTGCCGGAGCTCGTTGGGGAAGAAGTAGAAACAGCCAAAATCCTGGATAAAACGCCGGAATACCGAGACATTATCTCCGTATACCCCAACCCAGTATCCGAAAGGCTGTTCATAAAAACAGACAATGCAGATCAAATCAAGTCGTTGCAACTGATTTCATCGAACGGCTCGACAGCATTGACGTCGACCAGACCGCAAACGGAACTCGATGTAAAACACCTGACACCAGGAACTTATATTTTGATGATCAACCGGAAAGATGGTACGCAAACCTCACACCGCGTTCTCATCAAAAAATAGTAGTGGAGGCTTAGAAGTGCAGAATGCTTCCCGGATTTTCCGGGGAGCATTTTTTATTGCCGGATAATCATTCGTTTCCAGCCGATCGGACATCCGTTTTTCGTTTCAGGAGATTGATTTTCAAATTGAAGTGTCCAATGAAGCCCTGCATATCCATTCACACACTATGAGAAAACATTACAAAACTGTCGCAGACGAACAAGACAAGTAAATTTGAGAAGGTTTAGGTGGTAATGTAAAAGGCGCTCACGAGTGGTTCATGAACGCCTTTTTGTTCGTTAATCCCACAACTTGCCTGGATAAACGCCCGCTTCATGCAATGCATTCAGCGATGCTTGTACCGACGGCTTGTCCTCGGGATAGGTAACGCCGAACCAGTCCGATGCAATGCGGAACACACGGCAGTCTCCGAGGCCGCCTTTGATGATGTGGGTCATCACGGTCGGGATGTAGAATTCGGCTTTGGGCGTATTGATATTCTCGCGGGCGTATTTTTCGAAAAGGTCTCTGGTAATGGGGAACATCGATGGTTTGAAGCCCCAGAAGTTCATCGATACCGGCGTTTCGGGCGCAAGCTCGGTGCGGGTTTCGCCTTCTTCGAAATAGATCGTGCCGTTTTCTTCGAATATTTTGGTGCGTTCTACCACGGAGTCGAGGTTATGATCGGGGCGCTCCACGCACACGCCGCGGGATACGGTGCCGTTTTCCGACAGCGTACGTTTCAGCTCGTAGCCGATCATCGCGTGCTGCTTGTCGTTGGTGTCGGTTTGCAGGAATTTGGCCATCGTTTCGAATGCATCGCGACCGTAGAAATCGTCCGCATTGATCACCGCAAATGGCGTGTCGGTCTGCTCCCAGGCACAAAGCGTAGCGTGGCCTGTCCCCCAGGGTTTGGTGCGCTCCACGGCGCCGAGGTCTTCCGGCACATAGGATTGAATGCCCTGGATCGCGAAGTCGAAGTCGATCTTGCCTTGCAGTTTGGGGGTAAAAACGGCCTCGGCGGTTTCCTTGATCTCCTGGCGAACGATAAAAACTACTTTTCCAAAACCTGCGCGAATGGCGTCGTATAAAGAATAATCGATGATGGTTTCTCCATTGGGACCGAACTGGTCGAGCTGCTTGATACCTCCGTATCTGCTACCGATGCCGGCAGCCAAAATCAAAAGAGTTGGTTTCATTCAATTGGATTTAAGCGTTCCTGAATGTGGTGTGTTAAAGACGGTTCAAAATAAACCCATTCAAAACGATAAAAAAAACGCGCTCCGGGTTTCGGAGCGCGTTTTTTCAAAATAAAATATTTTAATAATTTAATTATACCGCGAAGCTTTCGCCGCAACCGCAGGTACGTGTCGCGTTCGGATTGATGAACTGAAAGCCCTTTCCATTGAGCCCGTCGCTGAAATCGAGCGTCGTTCCGGCCAGGTACAGGAGGCTTTTCTTGTCTACGATAATCTTCACACCCTTATCTTCAAAAACCATATCATTCGGCTTCGAATCGGAGTTGAATTCGAGGTTGTATGTCAAACCCGAACAACCGCCGCCCAGCACGCCCACGCGAATCTGATAGTCGTCGTCAAAACCGTCGGCCTTGCGGAGTTCTACAATTTTGTTTTTGGCTGTATCGCTTACCGTAACCATTTTTCTAATGTTTTATTACCTGTCAAAATTAACGTTGCAGCCTTACCTGAAAGTTCAATGGAATGCCGAAAACGCTTCATCTGTTTACAAAAACTACAAAATAACCGCTCCGCCCTGGTTGATACCCGACACATGCACGGCCGATTCGATACCCGCGCCCGCAAAGCGCTCCTGCATTGCCTTCCCTGCATTCTGCGCATTCTCTATGCCCCTGCTCAGCGCAAACATCGACGGCCCGGCCCCCGAAATGCTGCATCCCAGCGCGCCGTTCGAAATAGCGGCCTGTTTTACTTCCTTAAATTCGGGGATAAGGATGGAACGCACAGGTTCGATGATCACATCCACCATCGAGCGGCTGATGAGGTCGTAGTCGGCCTTCATCAAACCCGCTACCAAACCGGCTACATTACCCATTTGGGCAATGGTGTTTTTCAGGGAAACTTCGTTGCGGAGGATGAAACGCGCGTCTTTCGTATTGATCTCAATATCAGGATGCACCAATGTACAATACAGGTCATCCGGAACGGGGATCGTGAAAATATCCAGGGGGTTATAGCTGCGGATCACGACAAAACCGCCCAAAAGCGACGGCCCCACATTATCTGCATGTGCCGAACCGGAAGCAATGCGCTCACCTTCCATCGCGAAAGGCAGCAACTCTTTCCGGCTTAGCGGGTTGCCGAGCAACTCGTTCATCGCCACCACACCGGCCACCGCGCTCGCGGCGCTGGACCCCATTCCGCTACCCAAAGGCATATTTTTGCGTAAAACCACTTCGCAGCCCAGGTCCGTAATGCCCAGGTGTTTCAGCAAGGCCAGCATTACCACCGTCACCGAATTCTTTTCCGCCTGGCGCGGTAACCTTCCTTCATCGCCCGTGATATCGGTAATGACAATCCCCGGCTCGTCCCGTTTGTACAACTCGACCGTATCTCCCGGCTCCTGAATGGCAAACCCGAAAATATCAAACCCACACGACACATTAGCGACTGTCGCCGGCGCAAAAGCTCTTACTGAATTCACTGTAAATGGTTGTTTTCTATCCCAAATAGCTACTAATGCTCATGATATCCGCAAACACGCCGGAGGCTGTTACTTCCGCACCGGCGCCCGGGCCTTTGATCACCAGCGGGCGGTCTTTGTAACGTTCCGTCGTGAAGGACACGATGTTGTCGCTGCCCGAAAGCGTGTAAAACGGGTGCGAGGCGTCGACGGTTTTCAGCTCGATCGTCGCCTTGCCGTTTTCGAGCGTCGCGATGTAGCGAAGCTTTTCGCCTTTGGCTTCGGCGGCGGATTGCATATCGGCGAAGAATGCGTTGGAAATCTCCAACTCTTCGAAGAATGCGTCCACCGTCGGCGCATTGAGGCAGTTGCCGGGCAGGATTTGAGAGATTTTCACCTCTTCCGGCTCCAATGCCACGCCTACTTCCCGCGAAAGGATAAGGATTTTACGTCCCACATCCGCGCCGCTGAGGTCGTCGCGCGGGTCGGGTTCGGTGAAGCCTTTGGCTTTGGCTTCTTTCACCACGTCCACAAAGCGGTTATCGCCGCCGAAATTGTTAAATATATACGATAGCGTTCCCGACAGGATCGCCTCGATTTTCAAAAACTTGTCACCGCTCGCCATCAGGCCCTGGATGGTATTGATGATCGGCAAACCAGCCCCTACATTGGTTTCGTACAGGAACTTCACACCGCGCTGCAAGGCTGTGCGCTGCAATGCAATGTATTCCGAATAGCTGCCCGAGTTGGCCACTTTATTGGGGGTAACCACGCTAATGCTGGCATCCAGCAGCATGTGGTAGTATTGTACAATGTCCTTGTCCGAGGTACAATCCACAAATACGCTGTTGGGCAGGTTGAGCTCGATCATGCGCTGCACGAATGCCGGCAGGCTCGTTTTCACACCCTCGTCCATGACGCGGTCGCGCCAGTTTTCGGGTTTGATACCGTCCGGGTCGAGGAGCATTTTTTTGGTGTTGGACAAACCGGCGATATTCAGGTTCAGCAGCTTTTCCTCGCGCAAATACTGCGTCTGGTTGCGGATCTGCTCGATCAGCGTGCCGCCAATGAGCCCTACCCCAACGATAAACAGGTTCAGCGAGCGTGTTTCCGATTGGAAAAACACCCCGTGAATGGCATTCAATGCTTTGGAAAGGTCACTTTTGGAGATTACCACCGAAATATTCAGCTCCGAAGAACCCTGCGCGGTAGCCACCACATTGATACCGTTTTTACCCAAAGCCGAAAACAGCTTGCCCGAAATACCGGTATTCTTCTTCATTCCCTCGCCCACAATAGCGACAATCGACAGGTTCTTCTCCACCGAAATTCCATCGATATGCCCCAGGCCGATCTCCGTCGCAAATTCCTTTTCCAGCACATCGATCGCCTTCTGCGCATTCTTCGGGTCGATCGAGAAACAGATCGAATGCTCCGAAGATGCCTGTGAAATGAGGATCACGCTGATCGCATTGTTCGAAAGCGCGGTGAACAAACGCCCCGAAATACCGGCCACACCGATCATCCCGCTGCCCTGGATATTCACGAGCGCGATCTCGTCGATAGACGAAATACCTGTTATCACATATTCCTTACCGTTAGCGGATTTCTGGACATAAGTCCCTTCGAAAGCGGTGTTGAATGTATTAAGGACCTTTAATGTAATATTCTTCGCAAATGCAGGCTGCAAGCTTGGCGGGTAAATCACTTTCGCACCGAAATGCGAGAGCTCCATCGCCTCTGCGTAGGAAATCGACGGGATCGTAAATGCATTCGCCACCTTGCGCGGGTCGGCGGTCATCATGCCGTCCACGTCCGTCCATATTTCGATGGAATCGGCTTCGAGCGCCGCGCCCAAAATGGATGCCGTGTAATCGGAGCCGCCGCGACCAAGCGTGGTCGTTACGCCCTCGGCGGTGGATGCGATGAAGCCGGTAATGCATTGCAATGCCGTGCTCTTCGCGAAATGCTCCAATATTAAATGATTAGTCGTTTCAAAGTTGACGTCGCCCATGCCGTAAGTGGCATTGGTGCGGATGATCTGGCGCGCGTCGCAGAACTCGGCGGACACGCCTTTGCTTTTGAGGATTTCCGTGATCACCATCGTCGAAAGCCGCTCACCGAAGCTCATAATGAGGTCGAGCGTGCGTTCGGACAGCTCCCTGATCCAGGAGACGCCGCGCAGAATGTCTTCCAGTTCATTGAAAAGGCCCCTAACGGCGGCAAATGTACTGCTTTGGTTCTTCACCGGTATCAGCCCGCGGACGACGGCAAAGTGCCGCTCCTCCACGCCCTTCAAAAACTCCACATATTCCGTATTGCCGGCAGCCGCCATTTTCCCGATCTCGATGAGCCTGTTCGTGACACCGCCCATGGCTGAAAAAACCACCGCGATACGCTCGCCGTTCGTGAGGTTTTCTTCGAGGATACTGATTACTGTTTTGATGCTGTCGACCGATCCGACAGAGGTGCCGCCAAATTTAAGAACCTTCATTTAAAGCTATATTCGAAATATGCGAATGCGGGAGCCTGCGCCGCCCGCTTTTGAACAGAATGCAAATATAGCAATTCAAACGCCGCTTGATTTCAATAATAAGCCTAAATCCAACCCGGCCTCTCCTAATTCGGTAAATGCCTGAATGCGACCTCCTGACGGCGCCCGGTTCGCCCGCCTGTCACGTCATATAAACATCTCGTTTTTAAATATAATATTTTAAACAAAATCACTTTTGTCGGAGAATATTTTATTAAAACATTTTTACTCAATCAGATATTTTTTGAAATTAATTAAAAATAGAAGATTATTCTGTTTTGAAGGATCACCTAACTGTTTCACTCCATTACTTAATCACTTATGAAGAAAGTCTTTACATTAGGCTTCTTATTGCTCTTGCTGTTCCTTGCGGGAACAGGTTTTGCACAAGACCTGACAATTAAAGGTAAAGTGCAATCGGCCGACGGGAATCTCCCGGGTGCCAGCATCCTCATCAAGGGCACAAGCCGTGGCAGCACCACGGACGCGAACGGCGACTTCACCCTCAGTGCGCCGGCCAATGCAACCCTCGTCGTTTCCTTTATCGGCTACAAAACCCTGGAATTGCCGGTAGGGTCCAAAACCACCTTCGACATTACACTCGAAAACGACGCGACGCAATTCAACGAGATCGTCGTGACGGCGCTCGGTATCGCCCGTGAAAAGAAGGCCCTGGGCTATTCGGTGCAGGAAGTAAGCGGCAAAACGCTCACTCAGGCGCGCGAAACCAACCTGGTCAATTCGCTTTCGGGACGCCTCGCAGGTGTGCAGGTGACCAATTCCAATGGCGCGCCGGGTTCGTCGTCCCGGATGATCATCCGCGGCGCGAGCTCCATCGGCAGCAATAACCAGCCGCTGTTCGTCGTGGACGGTGTACCGGTGGATAACAGCAACTTCGGCTCGGGAACGGGTATCGACTATGGCAATGCGGCGGCGTCCATCAACCCCGACGACGTGGAATCCATCAACGTATTGAAGGGGCCCAGCGCGGCGGCATTGTACGGCTCGCGCGGCGCGAACGGTGTGGTGCTGATCACGACCAAAAGCGGCAAGGGCACGAAAGGTATCGGCGTTTCATTTAATTCAAATACCGCATTCGAATCGCCGTTCCGCCTGCCTAAGTGGCAAAATGAATACGGGCAAGGCGCGAAAGGGCTTTTCTCGTACGTGGACGGCACCGGTGCCGGTGTGAACGACGGTGTGGATGAAAGCTGGGGCCCGAAACTGGACGGCCGCCTGCTCCCGCAGTTCGATTCGCCCATCGCCGCCGACGGTACCCGCACGCCTACGCCCTGGATCGCACATCCTGATAATGTCGATAAATTCTTCGAAACCGGCCGCACATTGACCAACAACGTGGCGATCACCGGCGCGAACGACAAAGGCGATTTCCGTCTCTCTTTCACCAACCTCGACCAGACCGGTATTTTGCCCAATACCGACTACGAACGCCGGACGGTATCGTTGAACGCCGGCTGGAATTTGTCCAAAAAACTGAGCATCCGCGCTACCGGCAATTACGTCAAAGACGGCAGCGATAACCGCAACAACTTCGGGCTGTACTTCATCTGGTTTGGGCGCCAGGTGGATATGGATAAATTGAAAAACTACAAAAAACCGGGCAGCATTTACCAGTACAACTGGAACGACAACTACTGGACAAACCCCTATTATATGCTCAACGAGAGCACCCGCGCCAACGAACGCGACAGACTGTACGGTAACATGTCGGCTACGTACAAATTCACGGATTGGCTGAGCCTCACGGCCCGTACCGGAACGGATTTTTACGAAGACCGCCGCAAAACCAAGAGCGCGGCACGCCAGGCTAAGATCGGCGCATCGGCATTGTACGATGCTTATAATGAAGAGCAAATCTTCGTCCGCGAATCCAATTCGGATTTCCTCCTGAATGCGACGCATAAATTCGGCGAATTCGACATTACCGCGAACATTGGCGGCAACCACCGCAGCAACTACGCGCAGCGCAACTACATGGGCGCAACCGAGCTCGCGATCCCGCGCGTGTACAACATGGGCAACTCGCGCCAGCGCCCGGTGACCGAGAACAGCTTCATCCGCAAAACGGTAAACAGCCTTTATGCCGCCGCTAACCTCGGCTTTCGCAACTATTTGTTCGTGGATTTGACGGCCCGCAACGACTGGTCGAGCTCCCTCCCGAGCGATAACCGCTCATATTTCTACCCGTCGGCGGCGGTAAGCGCGATTATCACCGATATTTTCGATGTAAAATCGTCGGTACTGTCTTTCGCCAAGCTGCGTGCGGGCTGGGCGCGTGTGGGTAATGATACGGATCCCTATCGCCTCGCAAGTACCTATAAATACGAAAACCCGTGGGGCAGTACGCCGAGCCTTTCGGAAAACAATGCATTGCTGAATGCGAACCTGAAACCCGAGCTGACCTCGTCCTACGAAATCGGAACGGACATCCGTTTGTGGCAAAACCGCATCGGATTGGACATTACCTATTACAAAAAGGTATCGTCAAACCAGATCCTGGACGTAAACATTTCCAATGCGACAGGCTATTTGTCCAAACTCCTGAATGCAGGTAAGATCGAAAACCAGGGCATTGAAATCCAGCTGACAGCTTCTCCCGTCAAAACGGAGAAATTCGAATGGGAAGTGGGCCTGAACTGGGCGCGCAACAAGAACAAGGTCGTTTCGCTGGCTAACAACCTGACTACCTATCAGTTGAATACAAGCTACAATCCATTGACCCAGACGACATCGACAAACAGCTTCCGCGGATTGTCGGTGGAAGCACGCGTGGGCCAGCCTTACGGCACATTCTTCGGAAAAGGCTTCCAGCGTGCCCCGGACGGCCAGATCGTGTACGATGCGCAGGGCTACCCGGTACTCGACCCGACGAGCCGTGTTTTGGGTAACTTCACACCCGACTGGATCGGTGGCTTCTCGAACACATTCCGTTACAAAAACCTCTCGCTGAGCACATTGATCGACGTGAAACACGGCGGCGACATTTTCTCGCAATCCATTAACATCGGTCGCTACACCGGCGTTTTGGCCGAAACTACCTTGGGACGCGAAGACGGCATCATCGGCCAGGGCGTGGTGAACAAAGGCACCGCCGCATCACCGGAATATGTGCCGAACGACAAACGTATCAGCTCCGAGGAATACCACCACAAATACTACCTGCTGACCAACAACGAAAACACCATTTTCGACGCCAGCTATGTGAAACTCCGCGAAGTGAAGCTGACGTACGTGCTTTCGGGCCAGGTATTCAAAAAACTGCCGTTCCGCGACATCGCCGTGTCGGTGGTAGGCCGCAACCTGGCGCTCCTGAAAAGCAACCTGCCGCATATCGATCCTGAAACGAGCTATTACAACGACGGTAACCTCCAAGGCATCGAAAACGGCCAGATCCCGACCACCAGAACGGTTGGTTTCAACATCAGCTTCAACCTGTAAGCCATTATCCTAACTGATTTCAAGCATGAAAAGCATCATACGTTCTTTTAAATCCAAAACATTGCTGGCGGCATCCATCGTGTGCCTGTCGGCCTGCACGGGTGATTTCGACGAAGTCAATACCAACAACAACAGCGCCGCTACCGGGACTGCGGACCTCTTCCTGCCCCACGGCATCCAGAGCGCCGTGGACTTGTACTGGGGCGGTTCGATCGGCCAGGATATCGGCGACGGTTTCTCGCAGCATTGGGCGCGCATTCAGTACACGGACATCGACCAGTACACCGTGTCGGCCGACGTGTACACCACAGGCTGGCAGACGCTCTACATCGAGGCATTGGCTGACTATCAGCGCATTCAGAAAATTTCGGAAGAATCGGGCAATACCAACTACAAAGCCGTAGCGGCGATCATGCGCTCGTGGGTATTCCTGCTGCTGACCGACATTTACGGGGACATCCCCTACACTGATGCGTTGCAGGGGCTGGAAGATAAGCTGTTACCTAAATACGATGCGCAGAAGAATGTGTACGCCGCGCTGGTCGCCGAGCTGAAAACCGCCAGCGACCTCATCGACGTGAACGACAAGAACAAGGCGATCGCAGGCGATATCCTGTTCAATGGCAATCTCACCAAATGGAAGAAGTTCGCCAACTCGCTCAGCCTCCGCGTCCTCGCGCGTATGATCGACAAAGCCGACGCGCCCATCGACGTGAAAGCAGAGGTGACCCGCATCCTGAGCGACCCGGCCAAGTATCCCGTGATGGAAGCCATTGCCGACAATATTCAGCTCAACTACCTCGATGCGACCAACAACAACAACCCGGTTAACCAAAACCGCAAAACCCGCGATGACCACCGCGTAAGTGCAACATTGGTGAACAAGCTCGCCGCATTGAACGACGGCCGCCTGGCGGTATATGCCAACAAACCGGCCGACGGAGGCGATTTCAAGGGTGTGCCCAACGGCCTGTCATCGTCCGACGCGAATGCACTGGGCTTGTCGAAAACCTCGAAAGTGGGTGACTACTTCGTCTCGGCAACGGCTCCGGGCGTGATCATGAGCTACGCCGAGCTGCTTTTCCTGAAAGCGGAGTTTGCCTACAAAGGCATTGCGGCAGCCGGTACTGCGGCGAAAAACTACTCGGACGGTATCACGGCATCATTTGCCCAGTACAAACTGACGGTGCCCGAGGCATACCTGACGGCCAATGCATTGAAACCCGGTGCTGACGGTTTCACCCAGATTATGGAGCAGAAATGGATCGCATTGTTCGGTCAGGGTGTGGAGGCCTGGACGGAATTCCGTCGCACGGGCATTCCGGCGCTCGTCCCCCCTGTGTTGAATACCAATGGAAATGTCATTCCAACGCGGCTGCCATACCCCGGCTCGGAGGAATCGCTGAACTTCGATAATTTTTCAGCGGCGCTCACCGCCCAGGGAGGCAAGAATGACATGAAAATGAAGCTTTGGTTTGCCAAATAATGCCATTGGATTATTACTAAAAAGCAAAACGGGCCAGATGCGTGCGGCATCCGGCCCGTTTTCTTTGGCAATAAATATCTGATTTAAAACGAAATACCCAGTCCGGCCCCGATATTGGCCACGCCTACAAAACGTTTTTCATTAATAGGAATACCTACCTCCGGATAATTGCCGACGCGTACATTCACGGCGACATTTTTCAGCTCAGCCTCGGTAGCAAGGAAGTCGCCGGAAAGGTGGAAATACAATGGACCGGCAATAGGCAGCCGCAGACTGGCGCCCGCCCCAACGCCGAAGCCGCTGGTGGAAGCGGGGCTCAAATGCACGAGGATCTGGTTTTCGCCGGATTCAAATCTGCCCGTCATATCCACCGTGGGCGACGTTACTTTTACATAACCGCCCTGCACATGCCCTTCCAGCTGTACCCTTCCGAAATTGAGGAAAATAGCCGGACCGACCATGAGCGCATTGAATTTCCACCGCGAAACACTCGTATCCCAGGTGTGCGCCGTCGTTTCGTTGATAAACCCTTTTATTTCTTCCACACGCCGGTCGGCGATGTCCACAATGGGCTGCGGGCGCGTGGTGTTCTGGTTCATGCTGCCGGATAATTTCAATCCAAACCAGCGTGCTATACGAAAATCATAGTTAATCTGTCCGTAATAGCCTGACCCGGTGAGGCCTGCAAACGGGTCGTTCAATTTTTCTCTTGCCAGTTCCCCTACCGGCAAACTGTATCCGGCAGTGACCGAGAAAAAGCTCCGGTTATCGTTTTGTGCCTTGCCGTCGACCTGTACAAATAAGAAAAGTGCAAAAAGGGGGACAATGAAACGATGGCTAATTTTCATGAATATGGCTGGTTTGTGAGAAGAACTAGTACGTGAAACGAAATTTCCAGCTAAGGTAACACGAAACGTCCCCGATTTATTACATTTTTATTTCAGGACTTAGTTTGGGGAAATTTTATCAACACAATATCATATAAATCGTTCGGAATGCTTTCAAATGGGGCTGGTATGGAAATGGTAGGGCTTATTTCAAACTAAATCAATAAACCCATGAACAGGCAAGAAACAGATAAGGAAGCAAGAGCCACCAAGAACGTAAAAAACGTGTGGAAGTGGATTCTAGGCATAGGAATCGCCCTTTCGCTGATCGCCTGGCTCGGCGGCTTCTTCAATCACGACAGCAATGCGGGGCGGGCGGATAACCCGGCCGATCACGCTGCACCGGCCGACACCATTGCTTCCGATACATCAGGTACCACGTTACGTGCGGATACCGTTAATGAAAGCGTCCGCGGCACTCAATAGCCGTTATTTGATCAACGCATCGTATAAAATTTCGACCGGGTGCATGGCTTTGCGCCCGGTGCCATCCTTGATCTGATGGCGACAGCTCGTCCCGGCAGCCGCGATGATCACATCCTCCGGCTGCTGCCGGACAGTTGGAAACAGCACCAGCTCCCCGATTCGCATCGAGACCTCGAAATGCTCTTCTTCATAACCGAATGATCCGGCCATACCGCAGCATCCTGACGGGATCAGCTGAACCTGATAATTTTCAGGCAGCTGCAATGCTTTTTTAGAGGCCGTCAACGTAGAAAGCGCCTTTTGATGGCAATGCCCGTGCAGTTTGATGAGCTGATTTTTAGCCACAAATGCACTTTTATGAATGCGTTTCGCATCGATTTCGCGGGCGATGAATTCTTCAAACAAGAGTGCATTTTCCGCAATTTTCTGCGCGTTCGGGCGCTCGGTTTCCCCAACCAGGTCCACATATTCATCCCGGAAAGAAAGGATGGCGGACGGTTCGATACCGATCAGCGGCGTATCATAAGTGATTTTATCTTTTAGCAAATCTACATTCCGGATGGCCAGCTTCTGCGCTTCCTTCACAAAACCTTTGGACAAATAGGATCGCCCGGACTCGACGTGCTCTGGAATGATGACCGCATAACCCAGCTTTTCGAGCAGTAAAACGGCTTTCTGACCTACTTCCGCATCATTATAATTGGTAAACTCATCGCAGAACAAATACACCTTCCGCGCGTGGGCAGCCACCGATTTACTGCGCTGGTGCTTCTCCCACCAGGTTTTCAGCGTCACGCTATCCAGCTTCGGCATGGAACGTTCCGGATGGAAACCCACCATTTTGTTGGCGATTTTCCGCAACGCGGGCGTCCCGAATATACCATTGAATGCCCAGGGCGCCACAGAGGCCAGTTTCATTTGGCTCGAAAAGTTCGCGATAAGCTTACTGCGCATCGGCACGCCGTGCGTATCGTAGTACTGTTGGGTAAATTCAGCCTTCATTTTACCAATATCCACACTCGAAGGGCATTCTGATTTGCAGCCTTTACAGGAAAGGCACAGATCGAGCACTTCTTTCACCATTTCCTGGCTGGTAGCAGGCGCAGTGGCGGGAGTCAGGTACTGGCGCAGCATATTGGCCCGTGCGCGGGTCGTGTCGCGTTCGCTGCGGGTAGCCATGTAGCTGGGGCACATGGTTCCGCCCGTGAGTTCGGTTTTACGACAATCGCCTGAACCACTGCACTTTTCAGCAAGACGCAAGATGCCTTCCTGCCGCGAAAAGTCAAATATGGTGTTGATTTGCGGATTAGGCTTATCCTGCTCGTAGCGCAAAAACTCGTTCATCGGCGGCGTGTCTACGATTTTGTTGGCATTGAAAACGCCTTCCGGGTCCCAGATGCGCTTTACCTGCCGGAACATTTCGTACACTTCATCACCCATCATGAACGGAATGAACTCCCCGCGCAGCCGTCCGTCGCCGTGCTCACCCGACAATGCGCCATTATATTTCTTGACGAGCGCCGCCGTATCGGCCAGCACGTCGCGGAATTGCTGCTTACCCGCGCTCGTTTTGAGGTTGATCATCGGCTCCACATGCAGCTCGCCTGCGCCCGCATGGGCATAGTACGAGGCGTGCAGGCCATGCTTTTCAAGCAAAATCTCCAATTCATCGATATATGCCGGCAAGTCTTCGACAGCAACCGCACAGTCTTCGATCAGGTTTACAGGTTGCGTATCACCGGGCAGGTTGCGGATCAGGCCCAGGCCCGCCTTGCGAATCTCCCAGGCCTTGTTGGCATCGTCGCCAAACAAGAGCGGATAAGCGTAGCCCAGGTTTTCAGCCTGCAACTGAGCGATCAATGCGGATGCCTGTTGCTCCACTTCTTCTTTCGCGATGCCCCAGAACTCGACCATGAGCATGGCGGCGGGGTCACCCTGCATGAAAAAGCGGTTTTGAGAATATACATTATGGTTTTTGGTGAAATCCATAATGTACTTGTCCACCAGCTCGGAGGCTTTGGGCGCATACTGCATCGCCACGCGGTTGGCGTGCAATGCTTCCGCAAGCGAGTTCGTATGTACGCATACGACGCCTACGGCTGCCGGGGGCGCATCTACCAGCGCAATTTTTGCCTCCGTCACAAAGCATAATGTACCTTCGGAGCCGGCAATGAGGTTACAGAGATTGATATTACCCTTTTCAAAGTTCCGCACCAATGCATCCAGCGCGTAGCCGGAGTTACGGCGGGTCACTGTCGGTTTGGGGAATTGTTTTTTAATTAAATCCTGGTCAATCGGATTGGATATGAGGCCGAACATCCCGGCCAGGATCGATTGCTGGCGCTGGCCTTTAACCTGCTTCTCCCGAACCGATTGGGTGAAATCTGCAATGGTCTGCTCGTTGAAAACAGCCTCGGAGCCATCAGAAAGCAATACTTTCACTTCCAGCAGATGATCACGCGTGGCGCCCCAGGTAATGGAATGCAGCCCGCACGAGTTGTTACCGATCATCCCGCCGATCATCGCACGGCTCGCCGTCGACGTTTCCGGCCCGAACAGCAGGCCGTATTGCGCCAGGTGTTTGTTCAGATCGTCGCGGATCACGCCCGGCTGCACGCGCACCCATTTTTCAGCCGCATTTACTTCAACGATCCGGCTGAAATGCTTCGAAATATCCACGACGACACCCTTACCCACCACTTGCCCGGCCAGGGAGGTCCCCGCCGCACGGGGAATGAGCGTCACCTTGTTTGTGTGGGCAAATTCGATAAGCGCCCGGATATCTTCCGTCGTTCTCGGCAATGCAACAGCCAGCGGCATTTCCTGGTAAACGGATGCGTCGGTGGCGTAAACTGCCCGCTGCGCGGTGTGTAGCGTGGAATTATCAAAATACAACTCCCCCTCGAAACGGGCACGGAGCGCATTGAACTGCAATGGTGAAACGCGGGTCATGGGAATAGTGAAATATCAGGAAGCGAATTTACGGTAGTTGACCTATTAATGCTTTGAAAAACTGCATTAATGTGCCCCCGGCCTACGCTGGCTAAGCTGCCGGCAGCGATACCGGCACGAGTTACGTATATTGGCACAATTTTTACACCCACCTGCTTTGGTAAAAACTGTTTTCCCTTTCGAACCGATGAAACATATCAACATTCTCATTCTCACACTATTCTGCCTGGCTGCAAGCCTTGCTTCGTATGCGCAAAATACCGCCAATATCACGCTCACAGCGCCCAAACAGGTTCCGGTGACGGTTACACTCGTGCTGGAAGATGTACATTTTCACCCCAATCTGGGCACCGGCCTTGCCGATACCCGGTTGGATGCGGTAGCTTCCGTGGCATTTTCCGAGAAAACTTCCGAAAAAGCGGTGATCCAGCTCAGCGAACCCAAAATGATGCGCCTGCAGTACAGCGGCGGCGGTGTGAATAAAACGTGGATGCTGTTCCTGCAACCCGGCGACGACCTGACGATCAATGTCGGGGAAAATGCTGATGTGACTTTCGCCGGTAAGAATGCCGGTTACCAGACCTTTCTGAAAAACTATTTTCTCGAAAACCAGTACCAGTACCTGCCTGTTTTCGGCTACAAGCCTTCTCAAATCGACAACAAAAGCGTGGTACAGCAGAGCGACAGCCTCAAAAAAGTGCGGCTCGATGCATTCGATAAATTCAAAATGGCCAATCCCGTCGTACCTGCATTCGAAGCTTATGTCCTCGCTACGACGGCTACTGAGCCGTCGATCACCCGCCAGCTGATCCAGGAAAAAATCATGCGCCGGAACCGAGTTGCCAAACTCGACGCCGCCCAGCGGAAAGAACTGGAAGATTTTACATTAACCGATTTCAAAATCCAGCCCGACGACGCGTTGCTCAGCCAGGCCTACCGCGACGAGCTCCGCAACTGGGCACTCATCCCGTCGACCCGTAAATTTCCTCTCGAATCCGAAACCCGCTACGAAATAAGTCCCCAGGCGTTGCAGGATGTATACGCATTCAGCAAGGAAAAACTCGCCGCCTATCCGAAACAGAAGGAATACCTCGCCACCTATTGGCTCAATTACGCCGCCACGGCCATCCCGAACGTGGAAACCGCCAAAACGCTGCTCGCGGATTACAAGGCCACCTTTCCGCAGTCGCCCTACACGGACTATATTGCCAAACTGATCCAGACGAAGGAATCGCTGCAACCCGGCGCGGCCATTGCCGACGTGACGTTGCTTAGCCCCGACAGCGCCGCAGTGGCCGTTTCTTCCCTGCAAGGCAAGCCCGTGTGCATGGTATTTTCATTCAGCATCGGCCAGCACGAGCCGGGGTTGAAGGTTTTGGAAGACAAATATGCGGACAAAGTGACGTTCGTATACGTTTCGGTCGCTTCCGGCATTCCGCTTTCTACGTGGAAACAATATGTGAAGGCACGCCCGACTGCGAAGCATTTATGGGCTTCGGACGAGAATATCGAGGTTTTGAAAGAGAAATACGGCATTGATATCCGGTATCCGTTCCTGGTGCTGGATGGCTCCGGCAAGATCGTCAACCGGTGGATTCCCCAGGAGTTCCCGAACAACAAAACCTTGGAAGCCGAGTTACAGAAAGTGGCTAGGTAATGCGAATGGAGTGAACAGGCTCGTGGTACTGGTACGAAATCTGTAAATCGCAGTTATCACAAATCTGCTTCACGATCGCCAGCCCCAAACCCAGCGATTCCGCGCCGGTGGATTCTTTTTTGAATCGCTCAAAAAGCCGCTCGGGATCGCTTTTCAGCGGGTTGCCCGTATTGCTCACCTGCACAAAGTCCGGCCCCGATTCCAGCCGGAGCTCGCCGCCATTGTAGTTGTGCCGGATCGCATTGTTGATCAGGTTCGTCAGCAGGATTTCCGCCAATGCCGGCGACATAACCTTCCTGAAACTGCCCGTCGATTGCACGGTAAGGCGAATGTCCTTATGCTGCAGAATATCTTCGAAATCTTTCAGCTTGTTCAATGCCACTTCCGAAAGATCGAGCTCCTCCTGTTCGGTAAACTGCTGATTTTCAATTTTCGCCAGCAATAAAAGTCCCTGGTTCAGCCGCGACATACGCCGGGCGGCATGGTAAATTTCCTCGATCCAGTAAGTATGGTTTTCGCCCAAATCTTTCGACTGGATAAACTGCTCTACCCGCGCATTGATGAGCGCCAGCGGCGTCTGGATCTCGTGAGAGGCATTTTCCGTGAATTCGCGCAGGCTGCGGTAATCATGCTGCATTTTGGAAGCCATCTTTTCCATCACGTCGCCCAGCTCGTTGAACTCCGTGATCTCGCTGCGGACTGTTTCCAGGGGTTTGTTTTTCGTCCAGTCAAAATCCTTAATCCGCGCCAGCGAGTCGTAAAAAGGCTTCCAGAGCTTGCCCGACAGCACGCGGTGGAAGATGAGCGTACTCACGAACAGCAATCCCAAAAACGCGATCATCGCCGCAGAAATGGCTTCGATCAGCTTGTAGGATTCGATCATCGATTTCCTGATCGCCACGCGATAGGGCGAGCCGCCGATCAATGTATAAAAAGTAAGCTGCCGGAACGGGTCGGCGGTTTCGTCATAGCGGTTGCTGATCAGCGTGTCGGTAAATGCGACCTCATTCTTGAACTTCCCGAAAATCGGCACCACCTCGATCTTGTTCTCGACAAAATAGGAATTGTTGGACCAGGTGTCGTTGCTGCGTACGTACGCCTCGAAATCCTGCTTTTCGACCATCAGCCTGCTTTCCACCTCGTCGTAGATCATGAATTTGATGATCCAGAAAAAGGCGATCCCCACCGCCGCGTAGATCAGCAGCGACGCCATGAGGTAAATGCGGCTGGCTTTTTCGAGTAGTTTCAAGGTGCCGTAAATTTGTAGCCTATCCCGTAAATCGACTGAATGTAATCTTTTCCGCCTTTCTCAACGATTTTCCTGCGGAGATTTTTGATATGCGAATACACCATATCCAGCGAATCGGCCGAATCCATGTTATCGCCCCAAAGGTGCTCGGCGATGGATTCCTTCGTAAGCGCCACATCGATATTGGACAGAAAATAGAGCAGCAGATCGTATTCCTTTTTGGATAATGTTGTCTCGGCGTCCCGGATAAATACCTTCCGCTGAGGCAGGTTTACGCGAATATCTTTCCAGGTCATATCATTGTTCCCGCCGAAATTCCGCCGGCGTATCAGCGACTTCACCCGCGCATTCAGCTCCGAGAGGTGAAACGGCTTGGTCATGTAATCGTCCGAGCCGATTTCGAGCCCTTTAAGCTTGTCCTCCAATGTATTACGGGCCGATATAATGATAATACCCGTTGCTGCTGCGATCTTTTTCAATGTTTTGATAATGTCGAAACCGGTGCCGTCGGGCAGCGTCAGGTCTACGATCGTGCAGTCGTACTGGTACAAGCTGATCTTCTCGTCGGCCTGCCAGAATGTGTTGGCCACCTCGCACACGAAGCCCTCGCGGGAAAGGTAATCCGTAATACTTTCCGCCAGTCCCTTTTCGTCCTCAACAACTAATATTTTCATTCCTCTTTCAAAAGATACTTTACAAAAATACGCGCGGAATCTGGAAACATTTAGGAAGGATAATAACGTAATAAACAGCTCTTTGCAGGCATCCGTTTCCCAAATGTTTCCAGAATTGGGCTCTAATTTCGGCTAAAAATCTCTTTACCCGAATTATGAAGCACTCCCAGTATCACCCCGTTTCCCGCCTGTTCCCGCCGGGAAATGCGCACTCCAAGGAAAGGTTCACACACCGGATCTTCAACATCAAAAGCGGCTGGCTCGCGTTGGTTTTTGCCATGCTTGCATGCATTCCCGCCTACCCGCAGCAGATCAAACTGCACGAGGCCCTCGAACAGGGAAAGGGCAATTTCCCTTTCCTGAAAGCCAAACAGGCTGAAATTCACGGCGCTGAGAGCCGTATCAAGTCCGTCAAAACGGATTACCTGCCCGCATTTATCGTGCAGGACCAATATACCTATGCCACCAGCAACAGCGTGGCCGGGGCATTTCTGCCCAATGAGGGCAGCGCATTGTCGCCCTCCGGCGGTATCCGGCCCGAAAATTATTACACGGCCACATTCGGCAGTTTTACGACGGCAATGGTCGACTGGAGGGTTTTTAATTTTGGAAAAATAAAGGCCAATGTAAACGCCGCCAAAGCCGATCTCGCCCGCGCCCAGGCCGACTATGAAAATGAATTGTTCCAGCACCAGGTCAAAATCATCGACGCATATCTGCTGCTGCTGATCAACCAGAAACTGGTCGGCGCACAGCGCCAGAACCTGGAAAGGGCATTGATTTTCAAACGTGTCACGGACGCCGCCGTCAGTTCGGGTATGCGCCCGGGCGTCGATAGCTCGCTCGCCGCGGCGGAATATGCCAAGGCGCAATTGCTGCTCCTCGAAAGCCAGCGGTCCGAAAAAGCGCAGCGATTGCGTTTCTCCGAACTCACCGGCGAGTTGCGCGACAGCATTCAGGTGGATACGATGGGTTTTTACTCCCAGCTTCCTGCTGTTCCAGGCGACGCGGCTTCGTTTTTGAAAAATCCCGCATTAAGGTTCTCGCAGGCACAAATCGATGCCTCATTGGCCCGCAGCGTAGCCGTGAAGCGTTCCTATTTGCCATCCGTTTCGCTCGTAGGCGCCGGCTGGGGCCGTGGTTCGGGCGTTTCGAATAAGGACGATTCCTTCCGCACCGACTTTTCGAGCGGGGTTAAATACCAGGTTTACAATTATCTCTTCGGCATTTCGACCCGCTGGAACCTGACCAACATTTTCAAGGTCAGGAACGATTACCACGCGGAGCAATTCCAGGTAGAACGTTTCAAATCCCTGTACCAAACCCAGCAGCTGCAACTCGACCGCCAGTCGCGCGAATCGGAGATCCAGTTCCAGCTTTCACTCGCGCAGGCACGCCTCACGCCCGTGCAGCTCGCAGCCGCGCAACGGGCTTTCAACCAGGCCGAAGCGCGCTACCAGAGCGGTATGACCGACCTTTTCACGTTGGCACAAAGCGTCAATGCATTGAACCGCGCCGAGGTCGACAAGTTCGTCACCAACGGCAATGCCTGGCGCTCGCTCCTGCTCAAAGCCGCAGCCGCGGGTGACCTCGAAATTTTTCTGAGCCAGATAAACCCATAATATTATGTACCAACTCATCAGAACTGCCCTCCGACAGCCCATTTCCATCGTGGTGGTCGTGATCGGCATCCTATTCTTCTCGGTATTATCGATCCGGAGCATTCCGGTCGACATTTTCCCAAACCTCGACCTGCCTACCATTTACGTGGTACAGCCCTACGGCGGTATGGCACCCGACCAGATGGACGGCTTCATCGCCACCCGCTACCAGGACCACTTCCTGTACGTCTCGGGTATCCGCGATGTGGATGTGAAAACGATCCAGGGCTTGTCGTTGATCAAACTCTCCTTCTACCCCGGCACCGATATGGCGCAGGCGGCGGCGGAGGTCGCCAACAACGTTTCCCGCGCGAAGGCCTATATGCCCGAGGGAACCGTGCCGCCGCAGGTAGTCCGGTTCGACGCCAGCTCCGTGCCGATCGGGCAGATGGTTTTTGAAAGCGCCAGCCGCTCGCTGAACGAGATCCAGGACTTCGCATCGTCGCGGGTACGTCCGATGTTCAGCCGCATTGAAGGTGTTTCCAGCCCCCCGCCATTTGGTGGTAACCAGCGTACGATCGTCGTCCGTGTAGACCCGGAGCGCATTCGCAGCTACCATCTGACGCCCGAAGAGGTGATCAAATCCATTATTGCCAACAACCAGCCATCCCCGGCCGGTAACATCCGCATGGGCGACAAAACTTTGATGACGCCTGTTAACTCGCTTATCAAGAAGCCGGAAGACTTTCTGAATATCCCCATCCGCGTAGGCGCAGGTCCTACCGTGTTCATCCGCGACGTAGGCATGGTGGAAGACGGCGCCGACGTGACGGTAAGCTATGCATTGATCAATGGCCGTCGGGCGGTTTATATTCCCGTGGTCAAGAAATCCGATGCTTCCACGCTCGATGTGGTGAACAATATCCGCGCTGCATTGCCGCAATTGCGGAACGCCGTGCCGGAGGATGTGAAGATTTCGTATGAATTCGACCAGTCGGTGTATGTGACCAACTCGCTCAAAAGCCTCATTACGGAAGGTATCCTCGGTGCCTTGTTGACGGGCTTAATGGTATTGCTGTTCTTGAAAGACTGGCGGAGCGTGATCATCGTGATCGTCACCATCCCGATTTCCATTCTTTCGGCCGTGATATTGATGAATTTGTTCGGTCAAACGATCAACATCATGACTTTGAGCGGCCTCGCATTGGCTATCGGGGTGCTCGTCGACCAGGCGACGGTGACGATTGAAAACATTCACCAGCACCAGGAAATGGGCAAGCCGAAGGAACAGGCCATTTGGGACGCTTGTAAGGAAATCGCATTCCCCGAGTTCCTGATTTTGCTGGCGATCCTGGCCGTTTTCGCGCCGTCTTTTGTCATGAGCGGCATTCCAAGGTCGATGTTCCTCCCGCTATCGCTGGCCGTGGGTTTTGCGATGATCGCGTCTTTTTTGCTGTCGCAAACATTGGTACCGGTGCTTTCCAACTGGCTTTTGAAAGACCATCCGCACCACGAAGCGCCTACTCTGGCATTGGATAACCGCGAAATCGAGGATGTGATCGAGGAAGGTGCACACCCCTCGTTGCCGCCGACCGGTTTCGAGAAATTTAAATTGAAATACCTGAATGTACTCAACGGCATCATGGGCAAGCGGCTGATCGTGCCCGTGTACCTCGTCGGCACCATTGCATTGATCGTCGGCGGGTTCTTCCTCATCGGTACCGATATTCTGCCCAAGGCCAACAGCCACCAGTTTCAGATGCGTATGCGGGTACCGGACGGTACGCGTGTGGAGCGCACGGAACAGGCCACATTGAAGGTTTTGAACCTGATTAAATCGGAGGTAGGAAAGGAAAATGTGGAAATATCCTCGGCTTATGTGGGTACAGTGCCTTCCAGCTATGGTACTTCCAATATTTTCGTGTTCAACAGCGGTCCGCACGAAGCGGTTTTGCAGGTGTCATTGAAGGAAGAGTATCCTGTTAAAATGGACGCATTGAAAGAAAAACTGCGGGCGAGGATCGGGAAGGAAATCCCTAACCTGGCCATTTCATTTGAACCGATCGAGCTGGTGGATAAGATCATGAGCCAGGGCGCTTCGACGCCGATCGAAGTAAGCGTGGCCGCGAAAGATGTGGAAGAAGCCGGCCGGTTTGCCCGTAAAATCCAGAAGGAAATGCAGCATATCGCATTCCTGCGCGACGTTCAGATCGCCCAGCCATTGCAATACCCTGTGCTGGATGTAAAAATCGACCGTGAAAGGGCGGGACAGTTAGGCATTACCTCCACGCAAGTGGCGCGTTCGATGGTCGCAGCCACATCTTCCAGCCGATTTACCGACAAAAACCTCTGGCTCGACGATGCCAAAGGCCTTGCCTACCAGGTACAGGTTCAGATACCGGAGTACCAGATGACTTCCGTGGAGGACATTGGCACCATCCCGTTGAAAACCGGCGTGAGCAACCCATTGCTGGCCGATGTAGCGACATTCTCCGAAAAAACCGCTCCCGGCGAATACGACCGCGCCGGCCCCAACCGGCTAGTAACTGTAACTGCCAACATTCACAAAAAAGACCTCGGGGCAGCCACAACCGCCGTTCAGAAGGCGATCAGGAACGCGGGCGAACCGCCGCGCGGGGTAATTGTAGAGCTGAAAGGCCAAACGGACCTTTTGACGGAGACATTGAGCAGCCTGCAAACGGGTTTGTTGATAGCGGTGGTGATCATGTTCCTTTTGCTGGCCGCTACTTACCAGTCGTTCAAACTGTCGCTCGTGGTACTTTCGACCATTCCTGCTGTGGTGGTAGGCTCCATTGGCTTGCTGCTGATCACCGGCGCGACGCTGAACCTGCAATCATACATGGGCCTCATCATGTCCGTGGGGGTATCCGTCGCGAATGCGATTCTGATGGTGACCAATGCCGAAAACCTGCGGTTGAAATTGCAGGATGCGCACAAGGCCGTGACGCTGGCAGCCGGCAGCCGTATCCGTCCGATCCTCATGACCAGTATCGCGATGATAGCCGGGATGGTACCGATGGCTTCGGGCCTCGGTGAAGGCGGTGACCAGATCGCGCCGCTCGGCCAGGCGGTAATCGGCGGGCTCATCGCCTCTACGCTGGCATCGCTGCTCATTTTGCCGGCGGTATTCACATTGGTACAGCGCAAAGCGTCCGTCAATTCGGTATCGCTCGACCCCGAAGATCCCGAAAGCAATTTCTTCCGTAAAAAACTCCAAACATCCGTTTCCATGAACACCCTGAAATCCATTCTGGTATTGATCGCTTTCGCCGCCGGCATGAGCGCATGCAGCAGTACCGCCGAAACAAGTGAAAAACACGAAGCGAAAGCAGCAGAACAGCCCGCCGTGGAGCTGGCCCATGTCAAAAGCATGAAACCGGCGAAACAGATCGCATTGCCCGGCGAACTGAAACCCTGGAACAAGGTGAGCATTCATCCGAAGGTGAAAGGATTTGTAAAAACGGTCAATGTCGACCGCGGGACTTTTGTCAGGAAAGGTCAGGTATTGTCGGTACTGGAAGCGCCGGAGGTCATCTCGGAACTTAGCCAGGCAAAAGCGCAACTCATCGCCGCCGAAGCCGCATTGCAACAGACCACCACACGCTACCAGGCCAGCGCATTGACATACAGCCGCTTGCAAAAAACCAACCGCACGGAAGGGGCCGTGTCGCTCAATGAACTCGATCTCGCCAGAGCCCGCGCCGCCGCCGACAGCTCCGCCATGGCCGTGGCCAAAGGCAACGTGCAGGCCTCGAAATCTTTCCTCGATACGAAAACCGAACTCTCGCGCTATCTGACGGTAACCGCGCCATTCGACGGCATTATCACCGAGCGGAATATCAGTCCGGGTGCGCTGGTAGGGCCGGGCGAAGGCGGTGCGAAGCCGTTATTCATCCTGGAAGACAATACAAAGCTCCGTCTGACGCTCGCGATCCCCGAAAACATGTCGAGCGCCATCCCGAATAAGGGCGAGGTCAGTTTCACGGTATCGGCCAGTCCTGAAAAAATATACAAGGCATCCTACGCCCGCAGCTCACGCACATTATCCGAAGAAAACCGCTCGATGATCACGGAATTCGATGTCAATAACCGCTCAAACGAGTTGAAGGCCGGCATGTATGCGCAAGTGCAGCTGAGCACCGAGCGGACGGGCAACACGCTGTTCGTGCCCGTCACGGCCGTCGTCAATTCCAGCGAGCAGGTGTTCGTGATCCGCGACAAATCCAAAAAAGCGGAATGGGTACCCGTAAAGCGCGGCATCGTGGTTGATACGCTCGTAGAAGTCTTCGGGGACCTGCATGACGGAGATGCGATTGTGAAGAAGGCATCGGAGGAATACCGGAACGGGGAGGCCTTGTAGGTTTTAACCGTAACATCAGCCGTTCGTTCATTGGAGCGGAAAAGTGGTCGCGATGCCACTTTTCCGCTCTATTTTTGTTAAAAACCACGCATACTATTATATGAATGTGATCAGTTTCAGAAAATTGAAAGAATTTTACGAAATTCATCCTGATTCCAAACCTTACCTGACCTCGTGGTTCAAAACCGTTAGAAAAGCGGAGTGGAAGGATTTCAATAGTGTAAGAAGTGATTTCAGAAGTGCAGATATGATTGCCGACAGCCGGATTATTTTCAATGTCAAAGGCAATCGGTACCGAATGGTAACCCGCTTAAGCTTTGAACATAGGCGAATCATGATCAAATGGCTTGGGACGCATGCAGAATATAACCGCATTAACGCAAAGACAATCTGAGATGGTAGACGTAAAACTGATCGAGACGGAGGAGGAATACAACGGGGCCGTGCGCCGTCTAGACGCATTGTTCGACGCGCCAGCCGGCAGCGCCGAAGCGAAGGAAGCAGACGTACTGGCATTGCTGATCAGCCAGTATGAAGAAGAGCATTATCCGATCGATGAGCCTTCGCCTGACGAATACGCTCAAATTCGCATAGAAGAAATGGGAATTAACGAAGATTGAGCGCTACAAACAAAAAAAAATGCCGGACTTGCGTCCGGCATTTTTTATGTAAGCTTCAAAACTACTTCCTGCTGTAAGTATCCATCGTCGCTTCGGGGAAGGATCTCAGGATGTCGCCCATGGTGTTTTTGATCATCGTGTTCTGATCTTCTTTTTTGGTCGGGGCTTTTACTTTGCCGGATGCCCAGCCTTGCCATACCATGCGTTCGCTGGTTTTCTGGTAGATGTTCAGGATGAAGCGGCTTTCCTGGTAGTTATAAGTGGAAATGTTGTTGCCACCGCCATACCACCACATATAGGGCGAGTACATATTATTGGAGCGGATCTGCTGACGTTCCTTCACGTCGGTCATGAAACGTACGACGATCTCGGGATTCTTATTGTCCAGCTTATAACCCTTGGCTTCCATTACTTCTACTACCGCGTCGCCCAGCCTTCTGCGGTTCAGCTCGCTGCCCAAAAGCGGGTCCTGCTCCATATTATGCTCAGCCTCCACCTTGAAGGTTTTGAATTGTTTGAGGTTCACCGACGAATCGTAATCGTAACTGACTTGAAGGGCATTGCTGCACGCCATCATGAATACTCCCGCCACAACCGCCATGCCGGCGGATTTTATCAACTTCACTACGGTTTTCATTGTGCTTTGAGTTATTTGGTTTGTTTACGTTATTCTGACAGTTTACGAGGGTAAATGGTTTAAATGCCTTCGAAACATCTATTAAACTTACAAACAATTAAAACCGATATATCGATCCTGAAAAATACTTAATCTGATGCATTTCAAACGTTTGCATGAAAATTTTTACCCTCCTTTTACCAATACCGGCCGCAGCCGCTTTCTGTTGCATCCCACACCATTAAAGACGACTTGCTGCGAAACAAAAACGCGCCCGGATTTAGCCGGACGCGATGTACTGGGAATATATGGGGACCACGAACTTTAATGACCTATCCTAGACATGTTTATAGTCTGGATGCTTGTATGGAGCCCGGTATGCGCGGGCGAGCAGCGCGTTGGCTTCTCTATCTCCCACAATTTCGCGTTTTATCGGATCATAAACAATCGAACGGCCTGTTTTCATCGAAAGATTTGCCAAAATGCAGCTTGCCGTCGAAATATGGCCCTCTTCGATGTCCGCCACCGGTCTGCCGTTGTTCTCGATCGCCGCCAGGAAATCGAGCATGTGGAGACGCGTGGCAGGGGCAGCATTCAGCTCGATTTTATCCTCTTTCAGGTCTTCGGGATACTTCTCTTTTTCGTAAACGACATCCTTGTGGATTTTTTCGCCTTTGCCCTGCGGAATGAAATCATAAGCCATGGTGCTGGCCCACAATGTGCCTTTTTCACCGTACAAAGTGAATGACCAGGGATAATCCGGGTTGTTAGGCGTGCCCCATGTCCGGTGCTGCCAGACGCAGTTCAGGCCGTCATACTCGAAAATCGCCGATTGCGTATCCGAAATATTGGATTTGCCCTCTTTCTGCACATATATACCACCGGTAGAACTGATTTTTTTCGGCCAGCCGAGTTTCAGCATCCAGCGCACGGTATCGAACATGTGCACGCACATATCGCCGGTTATGCCATTACCGTATTCCATGAACGTCCGCCACCAGCGCACGTGCGGCAGGCCGTCGTACGGACGCAGCGGCGCGGGGCCGGTCCATTTTTCATAATCCAGGAAATCGGGTACCGCTTCCACCGGCGGGTTGCCGTTGGCCCGCATATGATAATAGCAGCACATTTCGACGTGCGAAATCTTGCCCAGCAGGCCTGCATCGACGATATTTTTTTTCGCGTCGATCAAATGCGGCGTGCTTTTACGCTGCGTTCCCACCTGCACCACCTTTTTGTATTTACGCGCGGCAGCGACCATCGCTTCTCCTTCGAGCACATCGACGCTGATCGGTTTCTGGACGTACACGTGCGCGCCGGCCTTCACGGCATCGATCATCTGCAATGCGTGCCAATGGTCGGGAGAGCCGATGAGCACGATATCCATTTCATTTTCGGCCAGCATTTTCTGGTAATCGCCGTACAGCTTTGGCGTCTTACCGGATTTCTGCCGCTGGCTCACCAGTTTGCCCGCTTCGTTCAGTTGATTTTTATCCACATCACACAATGCGATCACCTCCACCGGCGCTACCTGTATCAGTCTGAAAAGATCACTTTTACCATACCAGCCGGTCCCGATCAGCCCCACGCGCCAGGTTTTGGCAGGATTGATCAGGTCCATTCCCTGCGCTCCGAAAGTAGATAATGCCAATGCGGCCGTGGCCCCGTGGAGGAAGCTACGGCGGTTGATATTGAAAGTGTTCATTCGTGATTTTGATTGGTTTTAGGAAAACTGGCACATGCCAATGCCGGTAAAAGGGCGTGCATTGCGGCGTTTTACTTTTAAGGGAAGATTATTTTACATTTGCGGCATCTTCAACACTCAACTTCCTGCATTCGATATGGGACTTCCAATCTTGCCCTTGTGGACGTGCTTCCGGATAGGGAATTGAGTGATATCGCTTCCGATGAGAACAGCCTCGATTTGAAAAAAGTCATGGCAACAGGAGCAGAATGCATACGGCTCTTTCTGAAAAAAAATCCTGATGCGGAACTACAAATTCGGGCTAATACGCCAGAAAAGAACCGTTTATATAGGATTATCATTGCTCGTGAGCTTTCCAGTATTGAAGCAAAAAACGGGTGCTTGCCGATCCAAGGGTTCAGGCTATTATCAAAGAAAAAATGGAGGCTTCCCGGGAGTTTATTGGAAACGGAGGGCTGGAAAGACTTCGCGCTACAAAACGCTAGTCTACTTCAAAAACTCCCCCACATTCCCCTTCGTCACCAGCTGAAACGGAATCAAAACTTCCTTTTCAAACGCCTCTTTCCTAGCCATTCTGCCTGCATCCCTACGCTGCGAGTTTCAATTTAATGTCCATCTCTGCCAAAAGCGTCAAAAGATGCTGTGTAAATTGGAATTTAATTTCTTCGAACTGTGAGATAGCCAGCAAATCGGGTTGCACTTGTGTTTCATGCCTGGCGATGGATGCATTTACACGAATAATCCTTTCCAGCGTGTCCTGTATTTCTACTTGAAGTTGATCAAATGGTCTCATTGTAGCAGCAAGTTTACAATGCCTTTGTTACGGCTCTGACGATCTCGGGTAAGAAAATGTAGCCAGTCTAGCTTATCAAAGTTAGTCAAAAAGTGATTCGGATGCTCTGTTGGATAACTTTTGATAAAATAGATGTCCAAACTTGGGAAGTCCAACTTGATGGAAGCTAGGATACTTTGATTCGAGTCATAAAAAGCATGATCGATAAAACACACTAAATCAATGTCATTAGGATGCAGCTTAAGTGTTGTAAAAGAACCATCAACCCAGATTTTCAGCCTCTCGATCTGCCAATCCAGCACGCGCGCTATAAAATCTCTTAGTTCTATTGCCAATTCGGCCCGCTGACGATTGAAGATAAAAATCTCCTCAAAAGTGGGCCAGCTAAAATCCGTGATTTCTTGCGTGATCAGGTAGCCATTCGTGTCAAATAAGTGTGTGTTCATGTCATACAGTACCATTTATTTCAAAAAACTCCCCACATTCCCCTTCGTCACCAGCTGAAACGGAATTAAAACCTCCTTTTCAAACGCCTCTTTCCTAGCGGCTTTCACCGCCGTTTCGATCGCTTTTCCGCCTTGCTCTTTGGCATTCTGGAATACCGTGGCGTCCAGTGGTCCCCTTTTTACGGCTTGTAATGCGTCGGGGATGGCGTCGACGCTCACTACCAGCACTTTATTTTTCAAACCGGCAGCTTCCAGTGCCTTGACGGCCCCCATGCCCATTTCGTCGTTCTGGGCGAAAATGGCGTTGATTTTATCGCCGTAGGATTGAATCCAGTTTTCGGTGAGCGACATCCCCTTGGCGCGGTCCCATTCGCCGGATTGCTCGGCGAGGAGTTTGAGGCCGGGATTGGCTTTGAGGATTTCCTTCGCACCGTTATCGCGCTTGATCTGAGCGGCCTGGCCCATGAAGCCGTGCATCATCAGCACATTACCCTTTCCCCCCAGCTTTTCGGCGATGTATTTCATCGCAATGCGGGCCGATTCGGTATCGTCCGAGCCCACGAATGCCGTCGGTTTGGCCGAAGTTTCTGAATTGACATTGATGATGGGAATCTTTGCATCCATAGCCAGTTTGACGGCCGGCGAACTGGCCTCTACCTCACAGGGGTTCATGATGATCGCGTCCACGCCCTGGCCGATGAAACTCTCTACCTGCTCCACCTGCTTCAACGCCGAACGTTCGGCGTCCACCGTGATCAGTTCCACACCCATCTCTTTCGCCTTCGCCTCCATTGCGTCGCTTACATTCACGATAAATTCGTTCTGCATGCTCAGCATCGTCGCGCCGATCACCAGCTTCTCGCCGCGGCCATCACCGGATTTTTGATCAGACGATTGATTACAGCCCGCCAGAAGACCGGTAGCAATGAGTATAGCGAAAATTGCGTTGCGTTTCATGAGTCCAATGTCATTAAGCCATCGGCCGTCAGTGTTCGGCCGTCGGTGGTCAAATTTATATTTTTACCCTAATCCTTTTTTCCAACCCCATCCAGCACCACGGCCCCGATGATGATGACGCCCATCACGACCTGCTGGTAATAGGAAGTCACATTCAGCAAATCCAGACTATTGCTGATCACGCCGATGAGCAATGCGCCGATCAGTGTACCGGTCATCGTACCTGTGCCTCCGGCTGTGCTGGTACCGCCGATAATCGCCGCGGCAATGGCATCCAGCTCGAAACCCGCCCCGGCATTAGGTTGGCCGGTCGTAATGCGGGATGTCAGCAGGATACCGCCCAATGCAGAAAGCAGCCCGCAAATCGTATATACCCACATTTTTACCCGGCTCACGCGTATACCCGACGCGCGCGCCGCAGGCTCGTTGCCCCCGACCGCATACATGTACCGCCCGAGAATGGTTTTATTCAATACGACAGAGCATACCGCGAACGCCACAATCAGGATGATGATCGGGAATGGGATGCCTGCGATATTGCCGCCGCCGATAAAGTTGAACTCGTCCGAAAGGTTGGAAACCGGCCTTCCCTTACTGAGGATCAATGCAAGCCCGCGGCCGATGGTCATCGTGCCCAGTGTGACAATGAATGGCGGCACTTTGCTTTTGGTAATTACCAATCCGTTGAAAGCACCCATTGCTGAACCGGCTGCTAATCCAACCAGTAAGGGCACGACCAACGGGTAAGCGTCAGGATGGGCAAATGTGGCCGCCGCCACGCCGGTCACGGCCACCATTGACCCGAGCGATAAGTCAATACCGCCGGTAATGATCACAAACGTCACGCCGAAAGCCAGCAACGCATTGATCGAAACCTGGTTGCCGATGATCAAAAGGTTGGAAACGGTAAAAAACTTCGGCGTACTCAGCGCCAGCACGAGGCATATCAATGCAAATGCGAGAAAAATGCCGTACTGGCCCAGTTTGGAGAGTCTGTTCATGCGTTTGTTGGGTATTGCACAGATTTCGTTTCGACGGCCGACGGCTAACCGCGGACGGCCTTACTCTGTTAGATAATTGCAATTCGTAAATTAATTATCCCTCATTCATCGGTCATCGGTCGTCAGCGGTCGGTCGTCGGCAGTCGGCACCTTTTACCCTACCGCATACCGCATAATCACCTCCTGCGTCGCTTCGGATTTCGGCAGCAGCGCCATTTGTTTGCCCTTGGAAAGTACCAGAATACGGTCGCTCAGGCCGAGGATTTCCGGCAGTTCCGATGATATCATGATGATCGCCATGCCCCGGTCGGCGAGGCTGCGGATCAGTTTGTAAATTTCGAATTTCGCGCCGACGTCGACACCGCGGGTCGGTTCGTCGAGAATGATGAGCTCCGGCGAGGCAAGCAGCACTCTGCCGATGACGACTTTTTGCTGGTTGCCCCCGCTCAGATAAGTTACATGCTGCCCGGTACCGGCCGTTTTGATCTTCAAATCGGCGATCATTTTTTCGGTAGCCGATTCTTCGCTTTGTTTGTCGATAAAACCGCCTTTGCGGTGATTGTTCATGCTTGAAAGCGTGATATTGTCCTTCACCGACATTCTTGGAATAAACCCTAACCCCTTCCTATCCTCACTGACATATCCAACACCCCTGTCGATCGCCTCACGCGGCGTCCGCGCACGAAGCGGAGAAGTTTTCAGGGTAATTTCCCCCTCATCCCATTGGTCAAGCCCGAATATCGCCCTGGCGATCTCCGTTCTCCCGGCGCCCATTAACCCTGCCAGTCCTACTATTTCACCGGATTTTACAGTAAAACTGATATTCGAGAACTTGCCCGCCCTACCCAGGTTTCGCACCGATAGAACTTCCTCGCCTACCGCTTGCGTCGCCTCGGGGAACATTTGAGCGATCTCGCGGCCCACCATCATGGCGATCAACGCATTGTGATTGAGCTCCGCCGCGGGTTTGGTGCCGATGTACTTCCCGTCGCGCAGCACGGTAATTGTGTCCGAGATCCGGAAAATCTCGTCCATTTTGTGGGAAATGTAAATAATACCGACGCCCTGCGCTTTCAGATCGCGGATGATCTGGAACAATGTGGCTACTTCCTTGTCCGAAATGGCGGAAGTAGGCTCATCCATGATGATGACCTTCGCATTGTTCGAAATGGCTTTCGCGATCTCGACCATCTGCATTT
Organism: Dyadobacter beijingensis DSM 21582; assembly: GCF_000382205.1. Classification (GTDB taxonomy): domain Bacteria; phylum Bacteroidota; class Bacteroidia; order Cytophagales; family Spirosomataceae; genus Dyadobacter; species Dyadobacter beijingensis. Next base: position 123,833 of record NZ_KB907786.1, on the reverse strand, counting down.
GCGCCACGCTGAGATGTTTCATTTTCGCATCCGGCGCAATGTTCACCCCCATTCGATCAAGCAAAGCCGCCGCACGCTGGTTAATTACCGAATCATTCAGCCAGCCCGAAAGCCAGCCGCTTTTACCGGAAAGCTCCTTTTCCCTCCCCAGGAAAATATTCTGTGCTACGGTCAGTTCGGGGATGATCAGGATTTCCTGGTGGATCATGGAAATGCCTTTTTTCAAAGTCTCATTCACATTGTTTCCTGCCAGGTTTGTGCCTTCCAGCAAAACCTCCCCGGAATCCGGCGCAACAAGCCCGATCAGGATTTTCATCAAAGTGGATTTCCCGGCCCCATTTTCACCCATTAAGGCATGCACTTCCCCCTTTTTCAGGTCAAAATGGATATTGTCCAGCGCTTGCACGCCGGAGAACGACTTGGAAATTTCCCTAACCCTGAGAATATGATCGGCCATCGCAGAATGGAAACTGAGGCTTTCACCTCATCCCGACTGGCAGGATATGGTCAAAGCCTCAGATTATGAATGCATTATTGTATTAACCTTCCCAATGTACGCCGGTATCTTTCCAGCTTTTGGAAGCCGCCGAATCGAGTACCGCTTCACACACCTTCTGTGTTTCATAAGCGTCTTTGAACGTCGGCGAGCATGGTTTGCCGGTTTGCAGGCTTTCGAAGAAATCGGCTGCCTGGTGTATAAACGAGTGCTCGTAACCAATGCTGGTTCCCGGAATCCACCAGCGCTTCATGTAAGGCTGGTCGCCGTCGGTAACGAGGATGGAACGCCATCCGCGCACGATCGAATCGTCGCTATGATCGAAATATTCCAGGCGGTTCAGGTCATGCAAATCCCAACGGATGGAAGCATGTTCACCGTTGATTTCAAATGTATAAAGCGCTTTGTGGCCGCGTGCGTAACGCGTCGATTCGAAAAGGCCTAGTGAGCCGTTATCGAAATGGCAATGGAATATACAGGCATCGTCGATGCCTACTTTCTGCACTTCGCCGGTACCGGTGTGCTTGCGCTCTTTGATAAATGTCTCGGTCACAGCTGATACGTCCTTGATGCCGCCGTTGATCCACATCGCCGTGTCGATACAGTGCGCGAGCAAATCGCCCGTTACGCCGGAACCGGCCGCGTCTGCATCGAGGCGCCAGGTAGCCGTTCCGCCCTGCGGTACGTCCGGGCTGATCGTCCAGTCTTGCAGAAAGTTTGCACGGTAATGGAAAATGCGGCCCAGTTTACCTGAGTCCACGATTTGCTTCGCCAAAGTCACAGCGGGAACGCGGCGGTAGTTGTACCATACCGTGTTTTTAACACCCGCGGCTTCGATGGCGTCCACCATTGTTTTAGCTTCTGCCAATGTACGTGCCAAAGGTTTTTCGCAAAGGATCATTTTGCCCTTCGCGGCCGCTGCCAATGCGATCTCGGCGTGCGTATCGTTCGGTGTACAAATATCCACCGCGTCGATATCGTCGCGCTCGATGATTTTGCGCCAGTCGGTTTCGTACGATTCGTAGCCCCATTGCTCGGCGAAAGCTTTCACTTTCTCCTCATTGCGGGAGCAAACGGCTGCCAGTACCGGGCGGTATTCGAGTTCCGGGAAGAAGTCCCCGATTCTTTTATAACCATTGGTATGCGTGCGGCCCATCAAACCGGAACCGATCAGGGCAACGCGTATTTGTTTTTTTTCTGACATTGGTTTTATTGGTTGGGGCTTTCGGCGTGTTGCTTCGAGCCTTAGGTTTTTGGAATATTGTTTTGACCGCCGATATTGGTACAGTTACCGCACAACGGTTTTCTGCATTACAAGCGATCGGCGGTCGGCTGTCAGTGGTCGGCTGTCAATTTTTCACGATCATCACGCCTGCCACCCATGCGCGTTACGCACCTTCACGAGCGCGGCGAGGATGTCGTTCCATGTTTCCTGCTTGTACATTACCTCGTTCGGGAACATACAGCCATCCCAGCAGATATGGCGGAATGCGCGGGTAAGCTCTCCCTTCTCGTCGCGGAGCCAGAAACCGGCGTGGTGCACGATATCGAGCTTGCCGTTCGGGTCGGTGGCGAGGCAGTGGCGACCGGTTTTATCGTGTGAGCCGGTTCCGTGCACCGTTCCGTCGTTTTGTGCTACGTGGAAATCGATGGTCCAAGGACGCAGAGCGGCGGTCATTTTCTTGAAAGCTTCGTCCAAAGTAGCGCGGTCTTCCCACTGGAAATCTGCGGGCAGAATGCGGTCTTCCGGCGCATTGTATCCCAGCAAATACAGGAATGTGTGCGACATATCAGCCTGGAAACCGACGTTCGGTCGGTCAGTCGCTTCGAGTGTGTCGATCATCGCTTTCCAGCTGTGCATACCGCCCCAGCAGATCTCGCCTTCGGCAGCCAGGCGCTCGCCGAAATCAGCGGCCACGTCGGCAGCACGACGGAAAGTTTCCGCAATTTGTTTGGTATTGCCTTTCGGGTCAGCCGACCATGCTTCCGGCGAAGCGGCCGAATCGATGCGGATCACGCCGCCCTGGCGCACACCGGCGTCGCGGAGTTGCTTGCCGAATTCGCATGCCTTACGCACCTGCTCCACAAACGTATCGCGCGCTTCCTTGCTGCCCATGGCCGAACCGGCCCATACATTGGCGACGAGACTGCCCGCTTCGAGGTTATAGCCCGCCAGCTTGTCGGCCAGGCGCTTTCCGCCATCGGCTGCATTGAGGTATTCACCAATATGCTCGTCGAACAAACCGATATCGACACCGTCGAATTTCACGCCGTCCACTTCCGCTGCTGCGGTTTTTTCCAGCAATGTATCAAACGGAATAATCGGCTCTGAGTCAGAACCTTTGCCCACGATGCCAGGCCATGTGGCATTATGGAGTTTGGGGAAATTATTTTCAGGCATGGTTTGAGGAATTTTAGTTTTTATGGAAAATAGCTCCGGAGGAGCCCCCTGTTTATAGCAACATGTCCGATCTGATATCTGGCTCCGTAGGTGCCTCCTGCGCATCAGGCGACTCCGATGGAGTCTTCAATATTCAATTCTTTCCTCTTTGCTAGAAACAGGGTGCCCCGCTGGGGCATTAGAGTATCAAATCCGGATTTCCGGGACCGAAGTGTTTCAAAATCACAATCGGATCTGTTTTCGACGGGTTGCTGATCACTACGCCTTCCGTAGCCGCTTTTTCCGTTACGAAATATTCGTCGTTGGTGAGCTGTCCGTAGCGGATCAATGCAGGGGTTTCGATATCCCACACCCCGAATTTGCCGTGGCCCTGCATGACGATCATTCCGTATGCCGCAGCATCTTTGATCGTCACCGTCTGGCCCGGCAACACGGTCAGTTCCTTGGCGCTGTAAGCCTCGTTTTTATAGCAAATCCAGTTTTCACTGTATCCTTCCGCCTCCATTTCAGCCACATCTTTGACCGGTTTAGGACGCATGAAATGCTTTTCCATCAGATTGGGATTGACGTTCAAATCCCAGTCGATTACCTCCATCAGCAGGTCGTAGTCACCGATTCTGTCCTTCGGCGTTCCCTTCCAAAGCAACTCTTCCGGAATAACCGCCTCATTCACAAGCGATTGATACATCGCGAAAATATCCGACGCTTTTTGAGGCTCGTAGGTACACAAGCTACCTGGCGCGTGCAACATGCCGGGAGGCACATCCCAGCCTGTTCCCGGTTCCAGACGAAACGCCTGGGAGTAATTGGTAATCTTGTTATCGCCCTTGGTAAAGTTCATCAGACACTCCTTGATCTGCTCTTTGGTCGTACCGGGGGCGATACCGATGAATGTGTATGGAAAATCGCCACCGTGGTTATTCAGCTGAGGCGGAAAATAGTAGGCTTCCGGCTTGCCGTTCTGGCCCACCATCGCCGCGTGCTCGTCCCTGTGGTGAATATGGTGCGGAAGCGGCCCCATATTGTCAAAAAACTTGGAGTACATGGGCCAGCTTTTGTATTGGTCCCAAAGTCTGTCGCCGATAATCTGGCCTTTCAGCTCTTCCACCGCATCGCGCAATGTCACTTTTTGAACGCCTGATTCATCTTCCAAAACGATTTGGCTCAAACCTTCATTTTCGCCTGTCAGCGGCCCATTTTCCGCAGGAGTTGTGGATGACAACCAACGCTCATCGATACCGCCACGCTCTCCGCCCAGCACATAATAATCGTCGGGGTGTAATTTGATCCTGCGGCCGGGAACGCAAAACGAACGCGGCACCCATGTCGGCGCCAGGCGCAAAATGCCTTTTCCCTGCTCCAACGCCTTCTCAGCTATACTTGAAAGTCCCATTGTTTTTGTATTAAAGAATTGGTTTTGGTTGAATTAATATATTCCGGCGCTGTGCACCGGTTACGACACATTTACTTTCAATTCAAACTCTTCGATCTCTTCTTTCGTCGTCAGCACGCTCAGTTCCAGGTCATATTCCCGTGTCTCTTCCGGTTCGAGGAAAATGAGCGTCCCGTCTTCGCGCGCCTTTGCCTGGCCCGAGAGCGGGTGTGTGCTGGGCTCGATGCCGGTGACATATTCCCCTTTGCCCCAATGCTGCCAGTTGGCGAGCCAGGGGAGTTGGTGTTTTTTGAATTTCAATGAAACCGCGAGCCCGAGCTGCCCGTTATGCAAGCCGCAAATGCTGTCGCCGAAAATATCCGAATCCACGTCGATCAATGCTACTTCCTCGCCGCTGCCCAAATGGCTTTCCAGTGGTGCAGGGGCTTTTTTGAATGCATTACCGTCCTTAAAAATCTTCGCATTTTCCGCGCCGTGTCGTGGGAACCATTGCCCGTTCCAGAGAATATCCGTACCCTCGTCCACCAACGGCCAGCCGAAGTTGAAATGATAAAGCAGCATGTGCGGCGCGGCGGTATTGGCTTTGTTGATCACCTCGTCATGAATGCGCAATCTGGCTTCGCCCAAGGTCGCTGAAATGGTTCTTCTAAGTTCCAAACTTGGCCCGAATGGCCGCGTTTCGCGGATAATGCCGGTGATGCTCATGTCGTATTTCCCGGCGCGCAGGTCGGGCTGTACGATGGAGACGATCTCCGCGGGCTGGTTACCGATCAAGCCGTGCAAGCCGCGGTCGCCGAAGCTGTCCGACTCGGGGCCGCCCGCATGCGAGAGGCCGCAGGTCGTGAGCAGACCGCCGCCGAACGTGCGGAGCCAGTCGATGCCCTTGTCCGAAAACGGTTGCGGGGAAGTAATGCCGCCGTGGCTGATCCACGCCAGGCTGTGTTGGTTGTGAAACGCCTCGGCGATGTCCATCGCCCGGTCGATCACCACCTTAAACCGCAGCCCTGCGCCGGTGTTGATCCACGCAATGCGGGTTCCGCGCCCAGCGCCATTGTCCAGCACGGAAGTTTCGATACCGCCCACTTGTACAGGGTTCGATACCTTGTTCTTCCAGTCCTCCGCCTGCCTTCCGGTGCCTTTCGAATCGCCGATCTCCATTATATCTTAATTAAACTGGTAATTATCTAAACCTGAAAAAGGCGCAAAATGCCTTATTTTAATGCTTTTTACTGAAAAAATGCGGGATCAGGCTACCGGTACGCGGCTCAGCCAGTTCCTCACACGGGCATTGAAATCTTCTGTATTTTCAAAATGAAATGCGTGGCCGAGCTCGTCATACAGGAAGAGTTCGGCGCCCGGAATCCCGCCGGCGACCTCTTCTGCCATCCATACCGGCGTAAAAATGTCTTCCCTGCCCCCTATCACCAGCGTTGGTGCCGTAATCCTGTCCAAGTCCGGCAATGCATGGTGGTTAATACAAGCCGCGGCCTGCCCTTCCAGGCCGTGTAATGGCTGCGGAAACGGGTTGAAAGCATCGATACGCCGTCCGTTTTCAAGGTCTTCGTGCTGCTTCGCGTCATCCCACGACTTTTTGGAAAAAATCAGCAGCTGAATATACAAACTGAACTCCTCCGGCCGGAAACGCGCCTTGGCATTCGCGATATGCTGAAAAAGGCTTTTGGCGTAGTTGTCACACCGCGCCCACGGGCACATGAGCACGAGCGATTTTACCTTTTCAGGATGACGGATCGCCAGCTGCTGGGCAATGGTACTGCCCATCGAGCAGCCTACTACATGCACATTTTCCAAACCCAGCGAATCCAGCAACCCGGCATAATCGTCGGCCATTTGCTCGGTCGAATACGGTCCAGCCGGTTTGTCCGTCAGCCCCACGCCGCGGTTATCGCCGATAATGCAGCGAAAATGATGTTTCCAGTCGGCCACATGCACGTTCCACACCGACCCCGGCGCGGTAATGCCCATAATGAGCAGCAAAGGCTCCCCGGAACCGCGTTCCTCGTAGTAAAAATTGATACCGTTGGTTTTTATTGTAGGCATAGCGCTGGAATGCTTCGTTATTTACCGACCGTCGGCGGTCAAATCACTTCAATGAGGGAATCAACTCCTGCTGAATCCATTTTCCGTCGTGCAGGGTTACGAAATCCGGGTCTTCTAGGGCTTCTTCGCCTTCGTCTTCGCAGATGATCCAGCCGGTATAATTGATGTCTTTCAGCCACTGGGTAACGCCCGGCAGATCCACCTTTCCTTTGCCCATTAATGTAAACTCAGGGGCGCCGTTCCAGTCTTTGTAATGCACGTGGTTGATGAGCGACTGGTACTCCTTCATTTTCGTAAGCGGGTCCATGCCGCCGTTGATAATGTGGCCCACATCGGGCGTCCAGCCGGTTACCGAGGCATCCAGGCCGCCGAGTACGATTTTGTAATCCTCTTCGGTGCGGATAATGGAGCTATGCGGCGAGTTGGGATGGTAGCTGCACGGCACGCCTTTGTCGGCCGCGCGGCGCGATACGGTGTTAACGATATTGATGAGGCGTTGCTGGCGCTCCTGGATGTTATGCCGGCCCGTCGGGATTTGTACGGTGTTCAGCACGGCCCCGGGGAAGCGTTGCAGCACGCGGATGGCGTGGTCGGCCACTTCGCGCTCGCGCTCAGTTTCCTCAGCTTCATTCCAGTCCAGTGCGAGAGCCAATGCGGCCAGTTCGATACCTTGTTCTTTGAGTTTGGCTTCGAGCAGATCGGGATCCTGGAGGTCGCCCATCCAGGTAAAAATGGGTTGGATGCCCGTGAAACCCGCTTTCGCGATGACTTCAATCATATGTCCTAACCGGCCTTGGTGCGTTTGGCCGCTGTTGCTCATGAACCAGGTGTAAACCTCTGACCCAAAGCGAAATGGAAGTTGCTGAGACATTAAAAAGTTTATTTTTTCAATTAATAAAAAATCATTTGGATTTCTTCTTCACGACCTCGCCCGGCATAATGAGCGAATCCCACCCGGCTAGATCTGACGGCTTTACATTCGCCTTGTACCCGCTGAAATTGAAGGTAGTGGGTTTGTAAGGGCCTACAAATGCAATGTCGTTGGTCGGTTTAATGTCCTTTTCAAGCCCCAAACCCCAGAACATCGCATTCACGACCATTCTTCTGAAACCGTCATTGAGCAAATCTTCGGAAGCACCATGCGTCGTCGTAAATGCCCGGCCCTTTTTGCCGCCTTCCATTTGATAATCATGAATCCAGGCAACCGGTAGCAATTCTTTGGTCGGATCGGCGGGCGAATCGGCCGTCATGCCGTTCAGTACCTGCCCGCGTGCCAGCACCGTGCCTTTCGGCTCGGCCGTGTAGCCGCCGGATTGTACCCACATATCCTGCACACCGCGCATAATAGCGTGGCTGGCCTGCGCTTTTTCGACGATGATTTTGGAAGATTGTTTATGGTTGGTACCGTAATGCGACACCCAGGTTTCTCCGAGGATATATTCCCCGAAACCATCTTTCCAGGCCGTTTTCGGGCCTTTGTAGTTCCAGGTATAATGCTCCCACTTCGGATCGTTTTTGATTTCAAATGCGTGGGTGGAAGTCCGGAATGCCACGATCGGGCCGCCGCGTTTCAGGTAGTTCTCGAAATGCTGCATTTCCTTGTCCTCAAAATGTGCGAAACGCATGAATAACACCATCAGATCGGCCTTATCGAGCACGTCGAGGCCTTTGACATTCGAGCTGCCGGGGTAAATGTAGCCGCTGGAGTCCAGCGCGTACACGACGGTGCACGTGAACCCGTAGCGCTTCGCCATGATGCGCGCCAGTGCTGGAAGCGATTCTTCGCCCCGGTACTCATGGTCGGTGGCGATGAAAACGATGTTCTTACCCACCCCCGGGCCCTTGTCGCCTTTATACACGACCCGGTGTTTCGCGGGGTCATCCTGCGCTTTGGAGCCGAAAGTGACCAATGCAATGCCGAGCGCCAGCATTGATTTCAAAAGATTTTTCATAAACCCGGCTGAAAAAGGTGGTTATCAGAGCCCGTGTTTCAGGCCCATTTCGCGGATGAATTTGTAGCCGTTCTCGGCAATATCCCACGGCTCGTTGAACTCCCGCCAAACGCCGATCGCATTCGCAAAACCCGGATCGTTACGCGAGAATGCCTCGATCGTCAGCCAGCCGTCATATTTAATGGCCGCCAATGCGGCGAAGGCATCGTCCCACTTTACCTGTCCCGTACCCGGCGTACCGCGGTCGTTCTCGCTGATATGCACGTGCGCGAGCACGGGCGCGATGGTTTGCAATGCGTTCAGGTAACTTTTTTCCTCAATATTGGAATGGTGCGTGTCGAACATCGCCCGCACGTTCGGATGGTCGGCGGCTTTCACCAACTTAAGCAGCTGCTCCATGGTGTTGCACAAATAGCATTCGAAACGGTTGAGTGCTTCCAATGCGAATGTGATATTGGCCTGAGCCGCGTAATCGGCTGCGGCGTTCAGCACTTCGCCTGCCAATGCATATTCCCGGTCGTTGGCCGGGCGGTTTACAAACACGGTATGCGCCGAATGGAACGGCCCGCAAATGACTTTCGAATTGAGGTCATGCGCACGGTCCACAGCCCATTTGATCTTGTCCAATGCTCTTCCGCGGACCTCGGCCGAGTCGTTCACCGGGTTTTCGTCTGCGCCCAGCGTCATGACCGCCGTTGTTTCGAGGCCCAGGTCTTTGACAAAACTTCCCATCCGCTGGTAAGCTGCCGCTTCCTGCGGGCCTAAATAGAACTCGACGCCGTCGTAGCCTATCGTTTTCAATCTTTCTATGATCGGGAACAGGTCGTCCGAAACTGCCGCCGTCCAGGCCAGCACATTAAATCCGATTTTATTCATTACAAGGGCTTTATGCTTTAAGCCTTAGGCTGTAAGCGCTGCATTAAAAGGTTTTACCGACCGACGACAGCCGACGACCGGTGTTCTCACTAATATTGTTTGATGCGCAGGTCCTTGTACTCGACCTTCATCGGCGGACCCACGTGTACTTGTACCCCTAAAAGGCCTTTTTTGGCGCCATTTACCGTGTCATTGTCGGTAACGTCGCTCATCAGGACGCCATTGATGTAATGTTGCAGGTGATTTCCCCTGACGATCAGGTGGAAAGTATTCCAGTCCTCGCTCTTGATCAACGTTTTCAAAGAATCGGAGGAGCCGAGCGAGCCTACCACTTCAAAACCAGTCCAGGCGTTTTTGGAAACATTCTTCCGGACGCCTTCCGCTGATTTTTCGCCGGTATATTCCTTGATCACCGTTTTCTGGCCGCGGTAGGCCAATGTGGTGCGCTTGCGCTCTTCGTAATTTTGCCCGGTGTAGTTGTTTTTACCGTCGATATCGGCCTGGTAGCCCTTTAATGCGAAGGGGACATCGGTGAGCTGCTCGCTGCGGTAGTTGATACCCGAGTTGCCGGCGGCCGCGATTTTAAACGAACCTTTCAGTTCGAAATCGCCCGGTTCTCCGCCGCGCCAGATGATGAATGAGTTGGTTTTCAGAAGGGTTTCCGGCGTGATTTCGCCCACGAGGGAGCCGTTTTCCACACGCCAGTATTTGGGATCACCGTCCCAGCCTTTGAGTGTTTTTCCGTCGAAGATGGATTTGAAGCCTTTTTCGGCTTTTTGCGCAAAAGTGTCGACCTGGCTGGTGAGGGTCATCGCGGCGGCCAGGAGCATTCCGGCCTTGAAAATTCTGAAACTCATTGTGATCGCATTTATAGGTTTAGTGACTCCGGAACTACTGACTTCCCTTACTTCAAGGGATATTGCGGCATTAAGTTCTCTTAAAAAAGCAGAAATTAATATCCAAAAATTCCTAAAAATATCTGATGCACTATCCTGTACTAACCTGCCCGGCCGTAGGCCCATTGATGCGAAGCGCATGCTTCGTGCCCGCTATGCCGCAGTGCTCCTGCTCTGCCTACCTGTTCGGAATCGGGTCGCCGGGCACTTTTTGCGCCGGATCGTAAACCGCCACACCTACGCGCGAGTCGGCGCAGCCATAATAGAGCAGCCATTTCTTTTTGTGGTACACCATTCCTTCAATGAAAACGGTGCCAGCCACATATTGCCCGCTTTTCTCGAACGGTTCCATCGGACGGAAAAACGGCGTGTCGAGGCGTGCCAGGACTTTGGTAGGATCATTTTTATCTAACAACACCTGGCCGGCGCAGTAACTGTTCGGCGTGTAACGCTTGTCGCCGTCCTCGCCTTTGTCGTTTTTACCGTTATAGAGTAGTACAATGCCTTTGTCCGTCAGGATGGCGGGCGGGCCGCACTCGGTCAGGTTGCTGTCGAAATAGCCTTTGCGGGGCGAAATCAGGTTCAGGAGTTCGCCTTTGCTATCCACTACGGGCTCCCAGTTGATCAAATCGGTGGAGGTAGCCACATTCACATTGGCTTCCCCGAAATAGAGCCAGTATTTGCCGTCGATTTTGGCGATTACCTGCTTGTCGCCCACGAGCTTAGTGAGGATCGAGCCTGATTTTGTCCAGATATTATTGAACTTGCCCCCGTAAGCTTCACGGAATGCCGGGCCGTATTTTTCCCAGGTAAGCAGGTCGTGCGAGGTGGCGATGCCGAGCCGGGCCTTATCCTTGTTCCATTGGGTGTAAATCACCACATACAGGCCGTCTTCGGTGACCGCCACGCGCGGGTCTTCGCAGCCGCCGGGCCATTCGTTTGCTTTCTGGCTGTCCTCGGCCGGAAATAACACGGGCTGCTTGCGCCTTTTGAACCGGATACCGTCCTCGCTTTCGGCATATCCGAGCCGCGACGTCCGCATACCGATCGCCTTGCCCGCCTTGTCCTCGGCACGGTAAAGCACGACGATCTTGCCATTCTTCATCGTAGCCGCAGGATTAAAAGTATCATTGGATTCCCAATCGACCTGGCGCTTGTTCATCGGGCAGAAGAAACGTGAATTGCTGTCAGGCGATATGACCGGGTTCACGCCGGCGGGACGTTTGAAGCCTCCGAATGCCCAGTCGGGCAGCTTGTTTTCGGTTTGGGCAAATACCTGTCCGGTAATGATCGATGTGCATATAGCGATACCAGCGATAAAATTTTTCATAGAATTACTATCAGTTATCAAATCTCAATTTTCAAATATAGACGAAAAAAAAATCCGGTCTGATCGCTCAAACCGGATTTCCGTGTCTTTTAAATATTCGCTGATTATTTGTTCGCAACCAGATTTACGTCCAGCGTAAAGTCGTTGTCGATCGCCTTGTCGCCGAGGTTTTCGAAGAAATTCGTCGAGCGGAATTTGATATCGTATTTTGTGCGGTCGATGCTCACTTTCGCGTTTGCGGTCACCTTTTTGGCATCTGCGGTTACGGTTGCGGGGAATTTCACGTCCTGGGTAATGCCCTTGATGGTGAGCTTGCCTGTTACGTCATACGCATTACCGCCCTTCGGTGTAACCGACGAGATCACCAGTTTCGCCTGCGGATGTTTCTCTACCGAGAAGAAGTCGTCGCTTTTGAGGTGATTGGTCAGTTTGCCATTCATTTCCTTATCCGTTACATCGGTCACAACCAGTGATTTGATGTCGGCCACAAAACTTCCTCCTTTGAGCTTGTCATTATCAACGATGAGTGTGCCGCTTTCCAGGGGCACGGTTCCGGCATGGGTTCCGGTCACTTTTTTCGCGCCCCAGTTGACGGTGCTCGCTTTGGGATCTACTTTCAAAGTTTTGTCGGCAGCGTTTTTTCCGGGACCGTCGGCAATGGCAGCAACATTGAAAAGCAAACCAGCTGCTGCGAGTACAAACATTCTTTTCATAATAATTTCAATCGTTTAAAGTGTAGAAGAATTGATTTGAAAGATATAAAGAATTAAAGGGACTATTCAGACCATTAACAGGCTTTAACAATCCTTTACGATATTTCTCACGAGCGCGTTGCTTCGCGTTCGAGCAATTTTACGTCCTCGAACTGTTCCAATATTTTCTTCCCCTCTACCCAATCTTCCAGCCCCGAAACGGCATTGATATGCCCTTTCTTGCCGATGTTGATGAAATCACTGCCCCAGTTCGCCGCAAATACCTTCGAGCGGCCGATGGTGGCGTAAATGTCGTTGGTACTGGCCACCACAATGGTTTTGAACGGGATCGCACGCACGGGTATGGGCGTAAATCCCACAACGAAATTCAACCGTTTCGACAGCTCCGCATCCGCCGGCGCTACCAGTAATGCGCCCTTGATAAACTCCGAACTGTGCTCCTGGGCCCAATGCGCCACGGTAATGCAGCCCAGGCTGTGCGCCACGAGGATCGTCGGCTCGGTGAGTTCGCTCACCTGCTTTTGCAGCTGCGCTACCCAATCCTCCTTCACGGGCCAGTCCCAGTTTGCCTGCTGTACGCGGTCGAAACGCTCGGGATATTGCTCTTCCCAGATAGTCTGCCAATGCTGTGGCCCGGAGCTTGCCAGGCCGGGGACGGTCAGAAAGCGCATACTCATTGCTTCGTCGGTTTGGTCAATTTTACTTTTTGTCCATTACGCAGCGGAAACCGAGGTTATTGCTGCCGCTGGTCACTTCACCCTTGCCACGGCTTCCGGCTTTGTAACGGATACAATAGTCGTCGCTGCACAGGAAGGAGCCGCCGCGCTGCACGCGTTTCACGGCGCCGGGCTCGTCGGGGTCATAACTGTCCGAAGGCCCTTTCGGGTTCGCGGCGGGACTTTTCTGGTAATAATCAGGCCGGTAAAGGTCCTCGCACCATTCCCACACGTTGCCGTCCATGTCGTACAAACCGTACGGGTTGGCCGGGAACGACCGGGTCGGTGCGGCCGTAAGATAGCCATCTTCCTTTGTATTCTTGTCGGGGAAACTTCCCTGATAAATATTCGCTACCCATTTGCCGCCGGGTTTCAGCTGGTCGCCCCAGTAATAAGTGTGGTTTCCTTTGCCACCCTGCGCCGCGAATTCCCATTCGGCTTCGGTAGGAAGCCTCTTGCCGGCCCATTTGGCGTATGCAGCCGCGTCCTCGTACGATACATGCACGACGGGGTAATTTTCCCGCCCCTTGATCGAGCTCGACGGCCCTTCGGGATGTGCCCAGTTGGCACCGGCGACGTAGTTCCACCATTGCAGCGGGTTATCGAGGCTTACGCGTGTAGGCGTAGGCGTGAACACCGCGGAGCCGGGCACGAGTTTATCGGCAGGCACGCCGGGATAATCGGCCGGGTTCAGGGGACGTTCGGCTACGGTTTTATAATTGGTGGCTTTAACAAATGCTTCAAATTCCGCATTGGTCACCTCGTGAGAATCTATATAATAACCATTCACGGTCACTTCGTGCATCGGGCGGGAGTCAGGGAACTCGTCGGCGCCCATGAGGAATTTGCCGCCGGGAATCCACACCATACCGGTGGTGTCGCCCGCGCCTTCCGTCACCAGGCTCGCATTGCGGATTGCGGACGCACGCGAGGGCATCCCGTCGGCAATGCAGGCCGCGAGGCTGTCGGCTTTGCGCTTTTCCTCGGCCGTTTGTTTGCTTCCGCAGCCCCACAATGTCACGGCTACCACTCCTGCCAGTCCGCAAAAACCTTTGATTGAAAACTTCATATTACTGAAAACGCTGTTACGCTCTTTTAACTTCTATTTTAAAAACATCCTGCAATGCCTGCCGCGCCGCATGGTACCCGCACATGCCATGTACGCCCCCGCCGGGCGGTGTAGACGAAGAGCAGATGTAAATGTCCTTCGCCGACGTCCGGTAGGGCGAAATGCTCAGCACCGGCCTTGAATACAATTGTAAAATGTCCTGGATACCGCCGTTGATATCGCCTCCGATATAGTTCGGATTATATTGCTCGAATGCGCTCGCATTTGTGCTGTGTTTTGCCTTAACAGTTTGCCTGAAACCCGGCGCATACCGCTCGATCTGGCTTTCCAGCGCTTCGGTCATGTCGCGGTCGTCGCCGTTCGGAACGTGGCAATACGCCCATGCCGTATGCTTGCCTTCGGGAGCGCGGGTGCTGTCGAACAAACTTTGCTGCGCTACCAATGCGAACGGCTTCTCGCCGCGCCTGCCATTTCCTACATGCCGCTCGTACCGCACGATTTCTTCAAAAGTATTACCCAAATGTACCGTTCCCGCCCCGCGGCATTCTTCCCGCATGAAAGGAATCGGCTCGTCCAGCGCCCAATCCACCTTGAATATCCCCGGCCCGTGCCGGTAACTTTCCAACCGCTTTTTATAGGATGAACTCAGCCTGTTTGCCGCAATGCGCACCAGCTGCCGGGGTGTCACATCCATCAATACCACTTTGGCGGAAGGCAATTCATCGACCGATTCTACCATCCAGCCTGTCTGTATCGTCCCGCCGAGCGATTGGTAATAGGCCGCCAGGGCATCGGCAATGCTTTGGCTACCGCCTACCGGGATCACCCAGCCTTTCATGTGCGCCGCCGCCATGAGCATAATCCCGAATGCCGATGTGGCGATGTTGCCCAGCGGCTGGATCGAGTGTGCCGCCATGCCGGCCCATAATGCACGCGCCTCCGCCGTCTTGAACTTACCAGCCGTCCACGTAGCCGGCAGCAATGCCGCCAGCCCGAATTCCGCCAGCCGGAAAGGCTCACCGGGCCATTGCAGCGGCCCCAGCAGGTCGGGTAGCAATGCGGGAATGGATTCCAACAGGTTACCCATCCATTTTTGGTACACCGGCCCATCGACGCCCAGCCTGGCGGCTGTTGCTTCCACCGACTGGTCGAGTACTGCCACCCTTCCGCCATCCAGCGGGTGGGCGGCGTCGTGCGTCGGTTGCGCGAATTTTAATCCAAAGTCCGCGAGCGGCAGCCGCCTAAAAAAGGGCGACATTAACGCCATCGGATGGATCGCCGAGCAGATGTCGTGCTTGTAGCCCGGCAATGTCAGCTCCAATGTCCGCATTCCCCCGCCGATGGTTTCCTTTCCTTCCACGAGCAATACCGAAAGTCCCGCTTCCTGCATGGTAATGGCGGCTGCCAGGCCGTTCGGGCCGGAGCCAACCACTATGGCATCGTATTCACGAGCTACCGCTCCGGGAGCCGCCGCTCCGGGAGCCGATGCTCCGGGAGCCGCCGCTCCTCTGGTATTGTCCATTCGGTTATCCGCCACGCTGGTCAGGGTTGGGCAGTCGCGAGGATTTTCAATGCCTCGTCGTCCTTGTATTCGTTCATCAATGCTTTGAGCTTCGTTTTCAGGTCGGCTGTAAGCTTTTCGGTCCCTTTTGTACCGTAAATATTGGAAACCTCTTTCGGGTCTTTCTGCAAATCATACAGCTCCCACGAATCGGCCCCGCCATAGAAATAGGCCAGCTTGTAACGGCTCGTCCGCAACCCGAAATGCGGGTGGACATGGTGCGGCTCGGGGAACTCGTAATAGTGGTAGTAGGCCTCCTTGCGCCAAGGTACCTGTGCCGTATTGGACGCTTTCAGCAATGGGAAAAAAGATTTGCCCTGCATATCGGTAGGGGTGTTCACGCCCGCGATGTTCAGCACGGTAGGTGCCCAGTCGATATTCACGACGAGGTCGTCCACCTTCGTTCCCGGCTTGATCACACCCGGATAGCGGATAACAAAAGGTGTTTTCAGGGATTCTTCATAAATAAACCGCTTGTCGAACCAGCCGTGCTCGCCGAGGTAAAAGCCCTGGTCGGAAGCGTAAATGACTACCGTGTTTTTAGATAAACCACTTTTATCCAGGTAATCGAGCAGCTTGCCGATGTTGCGGTCGAGCGAGTTCGCCGTCGAGAAATAATCGCGGAGGTAGCGCTGGTATTTCCATTCCACCAATGCCTTGCCCGTCAGGTTTTTGTCCGTCACCTCTTTCGAAACTTTGTCGTAATAGGCTTTGAACACCTTTTTCTGCTCCGGGTTGAGGCGTCTGTATAAAGGATCCTTGTCATAATCGACACCCACTTTCAAGTCCAACTTCATCCGCATCGTTTTATCGATGGTCATGTCCTGATCTGCGGCTGCCTTTCTTCCTTTATAGTCATCATAAAATGTCGATGGCAGCGGGAAGGTTACATCATCATATGCGCCGAGGTCCTGCAAATCGGGCATCCACTCGCGGTGTGTCGCTTTGTGGCCTACAATAAGAAAAAACGGCTTGCTATCGTCGCGCTTTTCGAGCCAGCCCGTAGCGAATTGCGTGATCAGGTCGGACACGTAGCCCGTGTATTGCGTCGTATCGTTCGGCTGGCCGATGAATTGCGGGTTATAATAATGTCCCTGGTCGGGCAGCACATTCCAGTAGTCGAAACCTGCGGGCAGGCTGTTCAAATGCATTTTACCAATCCAGGCTGTTTGGTAACCGCTTTTCCGCAATGTCTCTGAAAGCAGCGTCTGGCTGGTATCGAAGCGCGTGCGGTCGTTGCGTTTATAGCCGTTCAGGTGGCTATACTTGCCGGTGAGCAATGTCGCCCGGCTCGGGCCGCAAATGGAGTTTGTCACGAGGTTATTGGTCAGCAATGCCCCTTCGCGGGCAATGCGGTCGATATTCGGGGTTTTGGCGATCTTGTTTCCGTACGCACCAATGCCCTGATAGGCGTGGTCGTCGGAGAAAATAAAGATAATATTCGGACGCTGAGCGGGTTGCGCGAATACGGACGAAACGGACATCACCAGCGTCATCAGACCGGAGATGGCCGCCAAAGTCAATTTCGCGGGACGGGTTAGGATTGCAAACATGAAATACTCTATATAATAGGTAGACAAAATAAACTTATGCAAAATCAATTCGCAAGCGTTTTGCCGGAATTACTTTCCGCACCTGGCAAAACGCCGGCGCTAAAATTACAAATTGATGATTTGTTTTCACTATCCCGCGTTTTATAATGCAAAAAGCCCGAAACGCATTGCGCTCCGGGCCGGTAAGCTGTCAGTTAAGATTACTTGGTTTTCTTGTTGAGCGCCTCCGCCATCTCCAGGTGATGTTTCAGGGTCGGCAGTTTTCCTTCCGCCCAGGCCTTTACCTCGGGATCTTTGGCATCCTTGGCGGCTTCTTCAAATTCGCTGATATCCTCCTTGTGGTCGTCTACCATGAACGAAATATAAGCTTTGTCAAACTCGGCCCCTTCTTTCTTGGCCAGGTCGTCGTATTTCTTCTGCTTGTCGTCGCTGAGCATGGCGGGCAGCGTAATATTTTTCTGCGCAGCCAGCGTTTTCAGTTCTTCGGACGCCTTAGAGTGTTCGGTCACCATTGTTTCACCAAATTTCTTCACATCCGCGCTGGCAGCGTTTTTTTGCGCCAGCTCGCCCAGTTGCACTTCCATTAGCCCGCCGTCGGCTGCCGCTACGGCAAATTCCGCGTCGTCTTCCATGCCGGTCGTATCCAGTTTAGCTTCGTTTTGCTCCTCGGCCACTTCTTTGGTATCCTCGGATTTATTGCTGTTACAAGCAGAGAATGCCACCACGGTAGCCGCCATCATGATACTTAATGTGATCTTTTTCATAATTGGTTTTCATTTTTTGATGATTTGGATCGGGAATTTTAAAAAAGCGTGCCACCGCCAGGCTTTCCGGTCATTTCCAGCTTGCATGAACGGGCGGGACGTCACCGGGAGGACATCTAGTTTTCTGTAAAAAGAATACCTACATTTGTCGAAATCCATTGACAGGCGGCACCGGCGTTCGGGTGTTTTAAGCCTTTTCCAACTCTATCTTGCTATTAATGAACCCTGTTGATCCTGTGCGGATTTTACTGGCCGACGACGACAACGACGACACTTTCCTTTTTCAGGAAGCATTAGAACAGGTCCCCATAGCGACCGATCTTTCCGTAGCCGAAAACGGAATGGAGCTTATGCAAATGCTGAGAAACTCGACCGGCAAGCCGGATATTATCTTCCTTGATATGAATATGCCCGTCAAAAACGGCCTGGAATGCCTTGCAGAAATCAGGGCCACGCCGGGGCATGAAGCGATCCCTATCGTGATACTTTCCACATCCGTTGCACAATATCTGTGGGAATCGGCGTACAGGTGCGGTGCAAATTTGTATATTCAAAAGCCTACCAGCTTCAACGGCCTGGTCGAAATCCTTACAAAGTGCCTGCTCGACAGTGCGGCGACGACGACGCCAGAGGGGTTGGAACAATTTTTGATAAGCAACTAATTCTTATAAGTTTCAATTTGCATTCAGTATGAGTGAAGCGACTGCTTTCAACACGGAACAAGACTTATTTTTCAAAAGATTAAGACAAGAAACAGCGGAAAGCCACCAGAAACTGGAAGATAACCCCCTTTCCAGGGCCATACTCTCCCCCTCCGTTTCCATTGAGGACTATCAGACCTACCTGACCGCGCTTTTCGGCGTGACCATTGCCTGTGAGGATCAGTTATTCCCTGCTATTTCCCCCGTAATCACCGATTTGGCCGGACGTTACAAATCCCGGCTGATCATTGACGATTTGCTGGCAACGGGCTTTTCCGAAGCCGACGTAGATGCATTACCGGTTTATCGTTTCGAATTTTCTTCCGTAGGCGAGGCACTGGGCGCGATGTATGTGCTCGAAGGTTCCACGCTGGGCGGTAAGATTTTATATAAACATATACATGAGGTGCTGGGCCTGACCCCAGAAAACGGCGCTTCCTATTTTTGGGGATATGGCGCACAAACCGGCAACCTGTGGAAAAGTTTCATCTCTTCGCTTACCCAATTTGCCGGCCAGACAGAGAAGCGGGAGGAAGTGATCGCCAGCGCCAAAAAAACGTTTACCATCATTGACAATTGGCTGAGCCAGACAGGCAAGCCGGTCGCAACTGATCAGTAGGAAATGAATATCAAGGACATCGTAAATCGCGACATTGTCAACCTGACAAATTGCGAAAGTGAACCCATCCATATACCAGGAAGCATTCAACCCCACGGATTTCTGCTGGGAATCAGGAAAGGCGGTTCCCGTATCGAATTTTGCAGTGCCAACAGCGCTGAATATATCGCTTACACGCCCGAGCAGATTCTCGGAAAGCAGATCCGCGAGGTTTTTCCGGAAGAACAGGCTGCGGCATTTGCGGTTTATGCCCAAAAAGGCTTCATCGATTCGGCCCAGCCGTTCGTATTCGAACTGAACGGCACGCCGTTCAATACGACCGTTCACGAGAGCGGCGGAAACGTAATCATGGAGCTTGAACCGTTCCCGGACGGCACATTGCAGCTGCCGAACCTGTATAACCAGACCCGCAACTTCGTGTCGATCATGGAAAAATCAAGCGGGCTGCTGGATCTTTGCCAGGAAATCGCCGATGCAACCCGCTCCATTACCGGTTACGACCGCGTAATGATTTACCGCTTCGATCACGAATACAATGGCGAGGTGATCGCCGAAAGCAAGCGCGAAGACCTCGTTTCATTTGCCAACCAAAAGTATCCGCATACGGACATACCCGTGCAGGCGCGCGAGCTGTACATACGCAACCCGCTGCGGATGATCGCCGACATCAGCTACACGCCCGTGCCGCTGCTTACGATCGACGACTCGGCGGACAAGGGCAACCACTCGCTCGACCTCAGCCTGTCGGTCCTCCGAAGCGTGTCGCCGATCCATATCGAGTATTTGAAAAATATGGGTGTGGGTGCTACGCTGACGATTTCGCTCCTGCAAAACCAGAAGTTGTGGGGCCTCATTGCCTGCCACCATTATTCGCCCAAAATATTACCACACTATACCCGGCTCTCGGCATTGCTGCAAGGGCATTTCCTGACGTCGCAAATAGCGGTCAGGGAAGTAGCGGAGGAATATAACATCGGCGAAGAGGTGGATAAGGCACTCGTAGAAGCGCTCACTTCCCTGCACGAGACGGAAAACTTCATGGAGGTTAGCCATCAGTTGCCTTCGCTGCTGAAACTGGCCAATGCCTCCGGGGCCGCTATTTTTTACGATGGCGTGCTTTATACCAATGGCGACGTGCCTGCAGAGCAGGATTTGTTACAGCTTTTCAGGTTCCTCGCCGATGCCTACCCGAACAAGAGTTTTGAAACCGATCACCTTTCGGAATTTTATCCGGAGGCCAAAAAACTGTCCAAATACGCCGCCGGCGTCGTGTACCATTCGATGGTTTCGGGCGAAAACGACGGGATATTGTGGCTCAGGAAAGAGAAAGTAGAGACCATCAACTGGGCAGGTAATCCCGATAAGGCAGTTTTGCCAAATGAAGACGGCGTAAGGCTTTCGCCCCGCAAATCGTTCGAGCTGTGGATGGAAGTAGTGAAGAACAAGAGCCTTCCGTGGCGCCGATCAGAGCTGAATGCGGCTTCGAGCTTCTCCTATGCATTGCAAAAGCACATTAATTACAGGGTCATCCGTACCCAGGAAGATAAAAACCGGGCGCTTAACGACGAGCTGAAACTCGCCAACCGCGAGCTGGCCAATCTCAACTGGATCTCGACCCACGACTTGAAAGAACCGCTGCGCAAAATCCAGATTTTCGCCTCCAAGGTCCTCGACCGCGAAGATCCCGACCTTTCCGTGCAAGTGAAGGATTCGGTGGAAAGAATGCGGTTCGCGGCAGAAAAGATGCAAATGCTGATCGAGGATATCCTCAGCTACTCGAAGGCCGGCAGCATGGAAAAGGTATTTGAACTGACAGACCTCAACGAGCTGCTCCGCCATGTCCTTTCCGAATTGCAGGACACCGTGGAGGAAAAGGGCGCCTCGGTGCATTGGGACACGCTGCCTTCGCTCGACATTATCCCGTTCCAGGTACACCAGCTGTTTGTGAACCTGATCAGCAACGCGACGAAGTTTGTGAAACCGGGCGTACCGCCCCAGATCAACATTACTACCCGCATCATCGACGGTACTGAGGTGCCGAACGAGAAGGCCACGCCAGGCCAGCCTTACCACGTGATCGCATTCAGGGATAATGGCATCGGCTTCGAGAAGGAGTACGAGCACCGGATTTTCGATATTTTCCAGCGGCTGCACCCGGCGCACAAATATCCCGGAACAGGCATCGGACTAGCGATTTGCAAGAAAATCATGGAAAACCACAAGGGCTTTATCGACGCCACGTCGGTTCCCGGCGAGGGCTCCGTTTTCAGCATCTATTTCCCTGCGGAGTAGTCCTTCTATAATTGAGTACATTGTTCCTCAGCCCCGCGGGTGATCCGCCTGGGCTGGGGATTTTTTATTGGTCAGAAACAGGCGGAATACGGCGTCAGCGCGGCTGGGCGCATTCTCCTGGCATTGGTATCAATTTATTAGGTGTGGCGGTGAATTTAAATGGTAAACCACATGTCAGTAGCCGCAACACTGGACACACTAGCAGCAGAACCTGTTATCACCGCCCGGCAATTCCAGAAACTCCGTAAAAATCCGGCAGCCACCGCCGAAGCCGCAGGGCTGCATTACGTGCAATCGGCCGACGCGCCCGGCTACACGCGCAAAGGCAAGGCGCCACGGTTCTATTATACCGATCGGCAGGGCAACCGCTGCAAGGACCCGGCCGCCATCAAGCGCATTAAATCGCTCGTACTCCCGCCAGCCTGGACCGACGTATGGATCAGCGCCGATCCGGACGCACATCTGCAGGCCACCGGCATCGACGCCGCCGGCCGGAAGCAATACCGCTACCACCCGTATTGGAACCTGATCCGCAACCAGACGAAATATTATAAGCTGCTCATGTTCTCGGACGCATTGCCCCGCCTGCGCGAGCAGGTAGAGCACGACCTGCGCAAGCGTGAGTTCGATTTGTCCAAGGCGATTGCATTGGTGATCAAGCTGATGGATAAAACCTGCATTCGTGTGGGTAACCAGCGGTATAAGGTGCGCCACGGTTCATCGGGTATTACCACCCTCGACGCCCGCAGCGCGACTGTCACCGGCAGCCGTATCCGGTTTATGTTCAAAGGCAAGAAAGGCATCCGGCA
Organism: Dyadobacter beijingensis DSM 21582; assembly: GCF_000382205.1. Lineage (GTDB taxonomy): Bacteria > Bacteroidota > Bacteroidia > Cytophagales > Spirosomataceae > Dyadobacter > Dyadobacter beijingensis. The sequence goes on along the minus strand of NZ_KB907786.1, from coordinate 101,634 downwards.
GGACATTACCCTGCGCGACAAGCAACTGGCGCGGCTGGTAAAGCAATGCAAGGAAATGCCCGGCAAGCGCCTTTTTCAGTACGTCAATGAAAATGGAGGGAAATGTGCGCTCAATGCCCAGCAGGTGAACGACTATATCCGCCGCTATACGGATGCCAACTTTTCGGCCAAGGACTTCCGGACCTGGATGGGCACCGTCACGGCATTTGAATATCTGAGCCAACAGGAAAAAGCGAATTCACAGCGCCAGCTCACCCGGACGGTGAATACCTGCCTGGATGCCGTAGCAGCACATCTGGGCAACACCCGGGCGGTTTGCAAGAAATATTATGTGCACCCGGCCGTGTTCAGGGCTTATGAAAATAACCGCCTGCAACGGCTGATCAACAAGCAGGTAGCAGAAGCCGAGTATTTCTCCGAAACGGAACAGCGCGTGCAATCGCTGCTGGCCCGCCCCGTCTGATCTGATGACATTCGGAATCATATACGTGCCGCGCGCCGGGCAATATCTCCCACATATACGCAGGCCAAAAACCGCTTTGCGATGCATTTCAGGGCATTTCAGAAAAAATGGCATGGCATTTGAAACCTATGCAACCGTTTACCAATAAAACTTGTCACAAACTTTAACGACTAATAACCATGGAAACCAACGAGAATCTGATTGAAGTACTGAACGACCTGATCAGGATTAACAACGACCGCGTAGACGGCTATGAGAAGGCACTGGCAGAAGTAGAAGATATCGATGTTGACCTGCGTGGAATTTTCCAGAAGATGGCCAACGAAAGCCGTGAAAATATCAATGAACTGAGCACGGAAGTCCGCAATCTGGGTGGAGAGATCGCAACCGGCACTACCACTTCCGGTAAAATCTACCGCGTGTGGATGGACATCAAAGCTACATTCACCGGCCACGACCGTACTTCGGTACTCGAAAGTTGCGAATATGGCGAAGACGCCGCGCAGGAAGCTTATGACGATGCATTGGCCACAGACGCCGATCTGCCGGTAGATATCCGCCAGCTCATCGCTAATCAGAAAGCGGAACTGCTCGAATCGCACAACCTGATCAAGAAATACCGCGACCTGCACCATGCGGTCAGCTAACCAGCAATATCATAACGCTTATAAGAAAAATGGGTGAGACCGGAAGGTTTCACCCATTTGTTTTTGGAATATCAATCAGGATTAACGCAAATCAACCACCTCTACGCCGGGATATTGCTTGGCATTGAATGCGAAAAAATTGTCGGCTACATTCACGTCTGCGACAAACTGATCCACTTTATAGGTCACTTCCTGGCCATTTTTCTGGAAAATTTTCCAGCTTGCGATCGACTTATCGGCTTTGTTCACCTCGATCTGCACTTTGTTCACCTGGCTGTTTTTGTTGGTAGACGTCAGTTCCACCACTTCCAGCGCCTTCCCTGCCTCCTGTTTCTCCTTCACAAATGCCGATTTGAAGCCTTTTTTATACGCGGTGTAAATTTTGGTAGGGTCCAGATCGCCGCTCGCGGCCGGGTCGAAATCCTGCAAATTCACTTCATTGGTTTCCTTGATGTAAGTAGCCATCAATTTGCCGTCGTTAAAGATCTCCTGACCTGCCATTTTCAACCGAAACTTCGAGCCCTTCACAGTCGCTTCTCCTTTCAGCGGCTTTTCACCTTTGGTAATGTAGGTAAAAAGAGCTTTGAAGGATTTGATCTTCTGGTACTTGGTGCTCATGGCATTCAGAATCTCCGACGATTTTTTATCCCCCTGCGCATTGGAATCAAATGGGTTCAATATAAAAACAGTCAATACCGCGAGCAAACAAGCACTTCTCTTCAAATTTCTCATATTCAATCGTTTAATTACTTAGTGAGTTTATTAGAACGGGGTTTTAAGTGAAATATTTCAAATGATTAGATGCTGTACAATCCCGAAGGTTTAACGTGCAGACCTAGTTGACACCCATCACGCGCAGGTGTTCTTCGAGCATGTTCAGGTCGTGGAACATGACGTCGCGCGCCTTGCTGCCGGTGAATGGCCCCACTACCCCGAGCACTTCCAGCTGGTCCATAATACGGCCTGCGCGGTTGTAACCCAGCTTCATTTTCCGCTGGATCAACGAAGTACTGCCCTGCTGGTGCGTCACGATCAGTCGTGCCGCGTCGGGCAGGAGGCTGTCGAAATCGTCCGGGTTGAGTTCCGCCTTGCCTTCCGCGGCGTCTTCACCCTCGTATTCAGGCAATGCATAGGCCTCGTCGTAACCGCGCTGCCCGCCGATGTATTCGCAAATATCTTCGATTTCCCGCGTGTCGATGAACGGACATTGCAAACGGATCACTTCCGAGTTAATCGCCAAAAGCATATCGCCTTGTCCGACAAGCTGTTCCGCTCCGCCCATATCGAGGATCGTACGGGAATCGATGCTGGACGTTACCCGGAACGAGAGGCGCGCCGGGAAGTTGGCCTTGATCAGACCGGTAATAACCTTCACCGAAGGTCGTTGCGTGGCTACCACGAGGTGGATACCCACGGCACGGGCCAGCTGCGCAAGGCGTGCGATCGGCGTTTCAACTTCCTTGCCGGCCGTCATCATCAAATCCGCTAACTCATCGATGACCAGGACAATGTAAGGGAGGAACCGGTGCCCCTTTTCGGGGTTCAGGCGCCGCGCCGCGAATTTGGCATTGTATTCCTTCAAATTCCGCACCGCCGCCTCTTTCAGCAGGTCATAGCGCGAGTCCATTTCGATACACAATGAGTTGAGGGTAAAAATTACCTTTTTCGTATCGGTAATGATCGCCTCTTCGGCGTTCGGCAGCTTCGCAAGGAAATGCCTTTCCAGTTTGTTGAACAGGGTCAATTCTACCTTTTTCGGGTCTACGAGCACGAATTTCAGCTCCGCCGGGTGCTTTTTGTAAATCAACGAAGCCAGGATTACGTTCAACCCAACGGACTTACCCTGCCCCGTCGCACCCGCCATGAGCAAGTGGGGCATTTTGGCAAGGTCGGCGATATGGATATCGTTTGAAATGGTTTTACCCAAAACAATCGGCAGGTCGTAGTTCGATTTCTGGAACCGCTCGTTCGCCAATACCGACCGCGCAAAAACCGTTTCGCGGTTCTTGTTCGGCACCTCGATACCGATCGTACCCCGGCCCGGCATCGGCGCGATGATACGGATCCCAAGTGCCGCAAGGCTCAATGCAATGTCGCCTTCGAGATTTTTGATTTTCGAAATACGCACACCCGCTTCCGGGATGATCTCGTACAGCGTCACCGTCGGCCCGATGGTAGCTTTGATTTTCGATATATTAATGCCGTAGCTGCCCAGCGTATCGACGATCTTCGTCTTGTTGCTTTCCAGCTCTTCCTGGCTTACTTTCTCATGCTGGTTTTCTACAACCTCATTCAGCAGGTCGATATTCGGGAAATGGTAGGACGGCAAATCGAGCATCGGGTCATACTGACCAAATTCGCGGAGAATGGACGCATTGACGTCCTCATCTTCGAATTCCTCTTCGGCAGCCTCTTTCACCTGCGTCGTATCCTCCACTTCGAGCTCCAACAGCGGCTCGGAAGGCACGGCCGACACTTCCATCGGCATAACAGGCAGCTCCACGGTAGCGGAGGCGGCCACGGACGGCACCTGCGGCGCTACCGGTAATACCACGGCCGGATGCGGCACCACGGCAGGCGCTTCTTCCTCCCTTTCCATATCCAGGTCGGGTTCTTCTTCCGGGGCCAGTACCTCGTCGTCGTAAGTATCGTTCACGACGGACACAAATGCATTTTCGGGCACAGCAGGCTCTTCCACACCGTTCTGCGCAGCGTTTTCCGCTTTCGCTTCATCCGGCGTCATTTCCGGTTTGGCATGTTTGGCCTGCCATGATTCATACCGGTCGCGGACGTCATAGAAGAACACGGCGAATACGAACAATGCAAACAGGATCGGCACAATGCTGCCCCATTTGAGCCAGTCGAAAAACGAGATATTAACCTGATAGCCAAAACCTCCCGACAGGAAACTGAGTGTACTCTCATTGTTGCTCATGAGTACGATGTAACCCATGAGCACGCTCACCCAGAGCGTAAAGAATATCACTTCCTTGGTGGTTTTGCTCAATGGCAGTATTTCTCGGCCGAATGCCATTTTCCAGCCCGCTACAAACGGTACCAGCGGCAGTAGTAAAGCCCCGATGCCGAACCAGCGATAGACGAAAATATGCGATACCACCGCTCCGAGCACGCCCAGGAAGTTCTGGGTTTGCCGCCCGGCGTCACGGATCGACTGATGCCCCAGGCCATCGAGTACGCTCTGATCGGAGAGGCCGGTAATGATGTACGAGAAGAATGAGGTTTCGAGAATCAACCCCAGGATGATGAAGAATGTACCCCAGGCCAAAGTGTTCTTCGGGCTGGTGAATATGTGCTCCCAGTCGAGGGATACACGAAAACGGGGAGCTGCCGCCTCCTCCGGTTTCTGGCGCTGTGTGTTACCTCTTGGCTTGTTAACTGACATTTATTTCAAATCCGGGAATGCGTGACGTGCTGTGTTTCTGATTTTACTTGCTGACCAATGCCTTGCAGATCCTGCTGACCACACCGGGTCCTTCGTAAATAAAGCCGGTATAAAGCTGAATCAGGCCGGCACCTGCATTTATTTTTTCCAAAGCGTTTCCGGGAGTGGCGATACCGCCGACTCCGATAACGGGAAAAGCATGGTTGGATTGTTCACAAAGATAACGAATTACTTCCGTCGAGCGATGTGTCAGCGGGGCTCCGCTCAATCCGCCCGCCCCTATTTTTTCCACTTCCGACTTTTCGGTGGCGAGGCCCGCGCGGCTGATCGTCGTGTTGGTCGCGATCACGCCCGCAATGCCCGTTTCCTTTACAATATCGATAATATCGTCCAATTGGCTATTGGTCAGGTCGGGGGCAATTTTAAGAAAAATCGGTTTCGGAGCGGCCCTTTCAAGGTTGCGGGCCTGTAATTCCTTCAATATTTCGGTCAATGGTCCTTTTTCCTGCAAATCGCGCAGGCCCGGCGTGTTGGGCGAGCTTACATTGACCACAAAATAGTCGACCACGTCGAACAGCTCGCGAAAGCAGATCAGGTAATCGCTCAGCGCCTGCTCGTTCGGGGTATCCTTATTTTTACCAATATTCCCACCTACCAGGATCGTAGATTTGCGCTTGGCCAGTTTCGCGGCCGCTACGGACACGCCTTTGTTATTGAAACCCATCCGGTTGATGAGCGCCTTGTCTTTTTTGAGGCGGAACAGGCGCGGCTTGTCGTTGCCCGGTTGCGGGCGCGGCGTCACCGTCCCGATTTCGATAAATCCAAATCCCAATGCTTCGAGCTGGTCCACCATTTCCGCATTCTTATCGAACCCCGCCGCCAGTCCTACCGGGTTACGAAACCGCAATCCGGCCACTTCCTGCACGAGATCGGGATGCTCGTAGGTGTACATTGCCCGCATGATACGCGGCACGAGGGGGATTTTGAAAGCGAAATGCAGCACCTCGCACACCAAATGGTGAATGCGCTCAGCGTCAAACAGGAAAAGTATAGGGGAGATGAGAATCTTATACATCCTGCAAAAATAGAATCTTTCGCAGGAAGGGGGAGGTGGGTTGGGGAATTTTATTTTAGGTGTTCCACTAGCAACGCATCATACTACTTAGTACCATCGCCCCCCTTTGATTTTATAGCGATCTTTTCCAGCAGCTCATCAATCATGAGCACATCGTGAAGGTCTTTCGGGCGCCGGGCAAGTGTTTTAACTTCCCGAAGATCGTTGATTAGGCTTAGAAAAAATCAATTTGCTGATTGCTTCCGGATAGACCATATCCTCTCCAATTTCTTGAAAAAGAGCTTTATGAAACCTGCGCAGATTCCAATAAGCTTCCCACCGCTCGTCAAGAGTAGCGTTGATGTATGATTCCAGCTGGTCCTGATCAAGCTCCTCGAATGATTCGAAGACCTTTATCCTTTTCCTTTCCATAGTTGAACGTTGCCTTAAAACAAATATAACCAAAAAAAGCACCCCGCCGGTGCGGGGTGCTTTTACCAATGTATGAAGTAACACGACTACTTTTTCTCCGGCCAGACGTATTCGAACTGGCTGTTGATGGGAGCGCCGAAGTAATTGACACCCAGGAAATCGAGGCGTTTTTTGTGGATTTCGAGGCGTTTGCTGAAATCTTCGAAGTTACGGCCTTCTTTTGAAGTCCAGCCTACTTCGGCCAATGCCGTGGCGCGTGGCCATACCATATATTGTACGTATTCAGGCGTTTTCATGTATTCGGTCCAGACGTTGCCCTGCACGCCCAGGATGTGCTTGCCTTCTTCGGCCGACAGCTCCGCGGGCGTGGGCTCGAATGAATAGGACTTCGCCAGGTCGGTGAAGCCGCCGAATGCCACGGGCTGCGTTTTGGCGTCGGCCTGGTAGTGGTCGAGGTAGCAGAAGCCGCCGGGCGTCATGATTACGTCGTGGCGCTCCTTGGCCGCCGCAATGCCGCCTTCGGTGCCGCGCCAGCTCATCACGGTCGCATTAGGAGAGAGGCCGCCTTCAAGGATTTCGTCCCAGCCGATCATGCGGCGGCCCTTGGAGGTGATAAACTTGTCAACTCGCTTGATCACATAGCTTTGCAGGCCGTGCTCGTCTTTCAGACCTTCCTTTTTGATCAGATCCTGGGCAAAACGGCTTTCCTTCCACTGCAATTTCGGGCATTCGTCGCCGCCGATGTGGATATACTTGCTCGGGAAGAGGTCGATCACCTCGGTCAGCACGTCTTCCAGGAATTTAAATGTCTCTTCACGCGGCATGAACACGTCGTCGTACACACCCCACTTAGTGCCTACCTGGTAAATTTTATCGGGATTGTTGCCCAGCTGCGGGTAAGCTGCCAGCGCCGCCAGTGCATGGCCCGGCATTTCGATTTCCGGGATCACATTCACGAAACGGTCCCCGGCATATTTGATCACCTCTTTGATCTCTTCCTGTGTGTAAAAACCTTCGTACGGCGTTCCGTCGAACTTCTGGTCGCGGTAATGGCCTTTCATCGTCTCCTTCCGTTTCGAGCTGATCGTTTTCAGTTCCGGGTATTTCTTGATCTCGATACGCCAGCCCTGGTCGTCGGTCAGGTGCCAGTGGAACTGGTTTTGCTTATGCAGCGCGATCAGGTCGATGTATTTTTTCACAAATTCAATGGGCATAAAATGACGGCAAACGTCGAGCATCAAACCGCGGTAAGCATAGCGGGGCACGTCCTTGATAGTGGCGTAAGGCACGGTCCACTTCACACCGGCTACCGGTTTATCACTAAAAATCTCCACAGGCAGCATTTGCAGCAATGTCTGCACACCATAGAATGCACCCTTGGCCGTCTGCGCCTGAATGGTCACGCCTTTCGGGGTCGAAAGGAGGCGGTAGCCTTCCTCGCCCAGGCTTGCATCCGATGAAGTAACGAGGGTAATGTCGCCCTTGCCTTTGGCCACCTGCGCCGCATTGCCGGTGGCTTTGCCCAATTGCGCAGCCAGCATCCCGGCTACGTGTTGCCATGTGGCATCGGCAGGTGCGCCGATCTTTGTTTTAGCTTTCAGCGTCCATGCGCCTTTGGCGGTCAGGACCTGGGTAGGTTTGGGAATTACATGGATTTGCGCAAATGCAGAGTGTACGAGCACGCAACAAATCAGTCCAAAAAGGAAGCGTTTCATGAAGTGGGAAAACTGGATTTATTAAAATTATTTAAAAATACTGCAAGTTAACGTCTTCCCCATTTAAAATACGGCCGTTCTTAAATTTTTTATAATTTTATGTAATTATTTCAAAAAAGGGTACGTTACCATAATTACATGTAACTTTGTACTTTTTAAAGCGTTACAGCTTGTTTTTGTTACATTTCTCCACACGCTATCAGCCGTTTTGCTTTACTTAACTCCTAATAAAATCTAAAATCCTATACCCGTGAAAAGAACTCTGTTTCTTAACAGTATTGCCTTAATTTTACCTACACAACTCCTTCTTGCATCTCCCTACAACGCATCGCGTCCTGTGAATCATCCAAAATCACAGCGCGCCGTGGGTGGTAAGCTCGTGGGCAAAATCGTGGAGGGCCCGAGCAACGCCGGGGTTGCATTTGCCACGGTCGCCTTGCTGGCACCGAAAGATTCTTCGCTCGTGAATGGCGCGGTGGCCGACGAGAACGGCCTGTTCACCATCGCCGAAGTGGCTGCCGGCAACTACATTTTGCGGGTGACCAATATGGGTTACCAAACGCTTTACAAACCCAATATCAAGCTGGCCGCCGAAGCGCCCCTGCTCGACCTCGGCAGTATTACCGTCGTTGCCGAAGCACAGAAACTGGCCGAAGTGGTGGTGAAAGGCGAAAAAACGATGATCGTCGACGATATCGATAAGAAAATCGTCAACATCGGCAAGGATATGCTTGCTACCAGTAACAATGTGAGCGACCTGCTTGAAAAAGTACCCGCCGTGTCGCTCGACGAAAACGGCAACCCGCAGGTGCGCGGCAAAGGTAATGTGGTGGTGCTCATCGACGGCAAGCCTTCCAACCTCTACGGCTCCGACCTCCCTACCATTCTGCAATCATTCCCCGCCAACCTCATCGAACGCATCGACGTGATGACGACGCCATCGGCCAAATATGAAGGCGAGGGCGCTTCCGGGGTGATCGATATTATCACGAAAAAAACGAAGATCCGCGGTATGAACGGCGGCGCACGGTTAAGTATCGGCAATCGGAACAACAATGCGGCTTCGGGTAACCTGAGCTACAAATCGGGCAAGTTTGGCCTGAATGCCTCGCTCAGCGGGCAGACGCGCGCCATGACCTGGGAACGGACATTGAGCCGCGATAATTTCGTGACCGAGCAAACCACCCGTTTGCAGCAGGATGGGACCGGCGGCAACAAAGGCAAGAATGCATTTGGCCGCGTGGGTGTCAACTACGATTTTAACGACAAGAATTCGATCGAAGCGGGCGTGAACTACTCGCGCGACAACAGCCGCAACAATAGCAACATTCTCAACGAAACCACCCTCGCAACCGGTGTCGTTTCGGAAACATTCCGCCGCCTGAACAACAGCAAAGGCAATGGCGACAACGTGAACTTTAACCTGGATTACCGGTTGAAATTCGCGGAAAAAGACCATCAGTTAAACTTCAATTCCAGCTACTCGCTGGGCGGGTCGGACGGTGAGTCGTATTTCGCGCAGGAAAGCACGATCGACAGCCTGATGCGCAACCAGCAGAACCTGCGCAACAACAACCGCCATTCATTGTTCCTCAATGCGGATTACACCTGGCCCATTACGCCCAAAGCGACGCTGGAAGCCGGCCTCCGCTCGCGTACCAGCGCCAACGACAATGTGAATGCATTCTATAACCTCGACCGCGAGACCAATTCCTACGTGTTCGACAACAATATCAGCAATGTATTCGGCTATAAGGACGCGACCTACACCGGTTTCATGACCTTCTCGCAAAAAACCGACCTCTGGGGCATCCGGGCCGGTCTGCGCGTGACGGATTACAACCAGGACATCGACCAGGTGAGCCGCAACCAGGAGTTCAGCGTGCATTTCCTCACGCTCGTGCCTTCGCTCGCACTTACCCGCAAGCTGGGCGAATCGTCGCAGATCAAGCTCAATTACAGCCGCCGCGTGCAGCGCCCGGAAGCCGACTGGCTGAACCCGTTCACCGACGTGTCCGATCCGCGTAACGTGAAAACCGGTAACCCGAACCTCCGTCCGGAGTTTACGCACAAGGCCGAAATGGGCTATTCCAATTATGAGGCGAACGGCGGTTTCGGGCCGTCGCTGTTCATGGATTACTCGAACAATGCGATCACGCAGATCCGCACCATCGACGAGGCGGGCGTTTCGCTAACCCGCTACGACAATGTGGGCCGCGAACTTTCCTACGGTTTCGAAACCGATTTCTCCCAGAAACTCTTTGGCGATGTCCTGAAAATCAACGGCAGCGGCCGCGTGTTCCGCAGCGAGGTCGTCTCGGCCATTGCGCAGATCGACAACCGGACGTGGAGCTACTCGGGTAACCTCAATGCATTCATCACCCTCCCGGCCGACTTCCGCGCATCCGCCTATGTGAATTACGAAGGCCCACGTGCGATCGCGCAAGGCACGCGTGACGGCGTTTTCATCGCCAATATGGGTATCCGTAAAGATCTGCTTGAAAAGAAAGCGACGATTTCATTCAACGTACAGGACATTTTCCTCTCGCGGAACTACCGCAGCCAGCTCGCCACCGACACGTATTCGCAGTCGTCTAACTGGCACCAGACCAACCGCCTTGTAAATGTGACATTCCAATACAGGTTTGGCAAAATTTCCGCAAGTGGCGACGACGCCTGACCAGCAGGTTTAAAATTGTTAATATATGTGAAAGGAAGGGCTGCCATCGGTCCTTCCTTTTCATTTACAAGCAGTTTCAATGCATTCGAAAACGGCCCGCTATGCCCGTTTTCCACCACATCCTCCCTAATGGAACGGTTTTTGCAAATACCTCGCGCAGGAGTCGATTTATTTTACTTATTTAAACCCCAAACACGTCGTTTTATCTAAAAGCCGGAACCCCGAAAAGGTGCCGGAACATTTAAACACAAATTCACAAACCAATGAAAAAGCTCAAATTGCTGGCCGCGATGCTGATGGTATCGGTCGGTACTTACGCACAGAAACTGCCTGCTGACTCCATATTCGCACAGTTTTACAAAGCAACCGGAGGAAAGGCATTGTGGGACGGGGTTAAATCCTACAATATCAAACGGAGCTACGCCGCCGCGGCAGCCACGCCGTACGATGCCGTGATTACCGCCTCGCTGCCCGACCAATCGATTTACAAGAACAAAACCATCATGAAACGCAGCTTCGTGTATACCGTGAAGGGCGATCAGGGATGGGTAAAGGTGCCTATCGGCCCGAAAGTGGATGTGAAAGACCTCAGCCAGGCCGAACAGCAAAATATGCGCCAAGAGCTCTACGATAACCTGGTACCTTTTATAGATTATAAAAACCGCGGCCTGATCGCGACCACCGTGGGTACCGAAACGCTGAATGGCGTGCCGGTCAACAATGTGGAACTGCAAGGCAAAGGCGTTAAATACAACCTTTATTTCGATGCGAAGACCGGCTTGCTTGTGCGTCAGAAAACATCCGAGGCCGGTGTGGAAATCACGACGGATTTATCAGATTACGCCAAATCCGCGTACGGTATTTTATATCCCACCAAACTCGTGGAACTGAATAGCACGGACAAAAAACCCGTGACGATCAAATCGGCGCTGACGGTCAACGACCAGGTGAATGTAGAGTTATTTAAAAGATAAGAAAATCAAGTTTTTCAACGCCTGTATCGGATAGGGCGGAAAACAGTCGGGGATGAAGAAAGCACTCAAAGTATTGGCCATAATAATCCTGACAGTATTGATTCTGGTTGGCGTGTTGATCTGGGGCATCCAGACGCCGTTCGGCCAGAATTTTTTAACGTCCCAGGCGAATTCATTTTTACGTAAAAAACTCAAAACCAAGGTCAATATCGAAAAAGTGCGGTTCGACATACCGGACTGGGTCCTGCTCGAAGGCGTGTATTTCGAGGATTTGCACGGAGATACGCTCGTATCGGGCAAGCGCCTGTACGTAGACCTGGACATGTACAGCCTCATCAAGGGCGACATCGGTATCAACAAAGTGGAACTGGAAGATGTGAATGCGAATATCAGCCGTGTGCTGCCGGATACCGTTTTCAACTTCCAGTTCATTGTCGACGCTTTCGCGGGCACGGATACGGCTGCGATCGATACCACGAAGTCGGAGCCGCTCAAAATGCGTCTCGATCAGATTTCCCTCAAAAAGGTACGGTTCTCGTACCGCGACGCCGTGATCGGCACGGACGCTTCGGGGAATATCGATTCGGCGCTCGTGAAGTTCGACAAATTCAATCCCACATTATCCCAATACCACCTGACCAACACGGCATTGCACAACAGCCAGGTGAAACTGCGCATGTACAAGGCCCTGAAAGCGGCCGAGGCGGGCCCCGAGCCCAAGCCGGACCCGGCGGATTCGCTGGACATCAAGGTCGGCGACATTGATATCCGGCAGTTCAAATGGCAGTTCGACGACGAAACTTCCGGCCTGAAAAACGGCTTGACCGTAGGTAAGGTGGCGGGACACGTCAACAGCATTTATATGGGCACCCAGCACGTGGATGTGAAGAATGTGTCTCTACAAAACCTGTCCCTCTTCGCCGAATTTGCCAAAATGCCCAAGCCCGCGGCTGCGAAGAAGGATACGTCCGCCGGAACGCCGGCCGATGCTCCGGGCTGGTACGTGAAAGTGGGCGAGATCAAGCTGGAAAACAACGACATCCGTTACGACGATTTCAACACACCCGCCGTGCCGAAAGGCCTCGACTATGCACACCTGAACATTCAAGACCTGAATGTCGATTTACAGAACTTCCTGTTTTCGCCCGAAAACATTGCCGGAGCATTGAAATCGGCTTCTTTCAAAGACAAAAGCGGCTTCCGCATCGACGCCTTCCGTACGAATTTCGCATATGGGGAACAGGAGACTTACCTCCGCAATCTTTACCTGAAAACACCCAATACCTTGCTGCGCGACGAGCTGAGCCTGCGCTACAAAAACCTCGACCAGCTCACGAACAACATCGGCAAGGTAAAACTGAAACTGCGCCTGACCGACAGCCGCATTGCATTTGCCGATATCCTGCTGCTGGTACCCGATATGGCCAAAACGCCGCCATTTGACAAAGTACCCAACGGCCTCGTGAAAGGCTCGGGACAGATTACGGGCTCGGTGGACGATATGCTGATTTCCAAGGCCAGCTTCTCCATGCTCGACGGCACGGTACTGAATGCGAACGGCCGTGTGCAGGGCCTGCCCAATGCGGACAAACTCGCGATGGACCTGGATATCAATGAAATATCCTCGACCAAAGCCGACTTGCTCAAAATGCTGCCCGACAGCGCGGTTCCAGCTTCGATAGAGCTGCCTGAAACGGTGAAGATTTCGGGAAAAGTGAAGGGATCGATGGAAAACCTGACCCTGGCCACGACCGTAAACACTTCTTTCGGCACGGGCACATTCTCCGGCAACCTGAAAAACATTACCGACAGCCTCCGCGCACAATATAACGGTACGCTGACATTCACCGAGTTCGACCTCGGCAAGCTGACTAAACAGCCGCCCACCGAAATGGGAAAACTCACTTTCCGTACAGACATTGAAGGGGTGGGTTATGCGCCGAAAACGATGATAGCGCGGCTCGATGGAAATATCGAGAGCGCCGATATCAAAGGTTATGTTTACCAAAACCTGAGATTAAAAGGCGACATCGACCACGGCCTGGCTAACATTTCGGCGGACATGAACGACCGCAATATCGACCTCGACCTGACCGCCCGGGCCGATCTTTCAAAAGAATATCCTTCCGTTAAAGCGGATCTCGAAGTAACCAACCTCGACCTTACCGCACTGAACCTCTACGCCGATTCCTTGCAGGTGAAGGGAAATATCAAAGTCGATATGCCTTCTACCAACCCGGAAAATCCGCTGGGAACCGTGCAGGTCGACAGCCTCGTCCTCACGCACCACCGCCGGCCGATCGGGATTTCGAGCATTAACGTGCAGCTGACCGATTCGAGCGGCGGCAGGCAGGCCTACATCGATTCCCCGATTTTGAAAGCCAAAATGACGGGCCAGTACTCCTACACCGAGCTTGGCGACGCGATATTGACCGAAGTAGGCAAGCATTTCAAATCACCCGACCTTACTTATAAAGAAGTGACCAAACCGGTCAACTTCGCATTGGACGCTACGCTGAACAACCACCCGGCCGTGCAGGCATTCGTGCCGCAGATACGGGAAATGAAGACGATCGGCCTGCATGCGCAAATGGATAACCAGAAGGATTCTTCGCTGGTTGCCAGGATTACCGTGCCGATGGTTAACTACGACAGCACCATTGTGGAGCGCGTGTCCGTCGATTTTGGAACGCTGGAAGAAAAAGCGGCATTGAATGCGAATATCGGGCTGCTGAATGCCGGCGGATTCCGGATGCAGAATGCGTCACTAACGAGCGACATTGTGGACAACGACGTGAAATTCGATTTCACCGTCCGAGACTCGGTGAACACGGAAAGGCATTCCGTGAAGGGTGACCTCGCCGTGAATGGCAGCCGCTACCGCCTCAACCTGCGCGACAACCTGCTGCTGAATTACGACAAATGGGAAACCGATACGGCCGGTTATGTGCAATATGCGACCGACAGCGTATTCGTGAAGAATTTCACGATCAGCAACAAGGGGCAGTCATTGAAAATCAATTCCACGACCGAAGCGCCGAACAGCCCGCTGGACATTGCGATGAACAACATTTCGATCGGCCCGCTGATCGAGATCGCCACGCTCGACTCTACGCTCGCTACCGGTACTTTGAATGGAAAGGTGCTGCTGAGCAATTACATGACATCGCCCGTGTATACCGGCGAGCTTACGATAGACAGCCTGGCCGTGACGAAAATTCCGGTGGGTAACCTATCCATTAAATCCACAAATGAAACGGAGAACCTGATCCGCGTCGCCATGTCGCTCGTGAACGACCAGAACAACGTCGATATCCGGGGCGGCTACAATTTGAATTCCGAAACGCCGATGGATTTCAAAATGGATTTGAAAAAACTGAGTGCAAAAACGATCGAGGCATTCAGTTTCGGCGAGTTAAAGCGTGCCGAGGGCAACCTGACCGGCCAAATCGACATTACCGGCTCTACGGACAGCCCGCGGCTGAACGGCGCCATCAATTTCGATAATGTAGCTTTCAATGCGACCCAACTGGGATCGCGGTATTCGCTGGCGGGGCAAAAGATCCAGTTCAATGGCCAGAATATCAATTTCAATAACTTCACCCTGACCGATTCGCTTAACCAGGCGATGAAAATCAACGGTAATGTGAACATCGCCAAGCTGCCCGATGTCGGTTACGACCTGAATATTTCGGCCAAGAATTTCAATGTCCTCAATTCGACGCAGAAGCAGAACGAGCTGTTTTTCGGAAAAGCCAACATCGATGCAAACCTGACCGTGAAAGGCGTGGGCGCCAAATCGGTGATCGACGGTAACGTGAAAGTCGATCCGGGCAGCAATATCACCGTAGTAATGCCGAGCGATGCCACCGAGGCCGGCGACGCTACGAAAGGGGTGATCGAGTTTGTGGACATGAGCGATTCCACGCAAACCGCCAAAAAGGACTCGATCGAAACCGCACAAAATGTCGTGGTCGATTTCGCCTCTCAGATCTCACTCGACATCGATGTGGACGACAAATCGGAATTTAAGGTCGTCATCGACGAACTGAACGGCGACAATATCCGCCTCAAAGGCAATGCACAGCTGAACACCGGTATCGCGCCGAATGGTCAGCTGTTCCTCCTCGGCTCTTACGATTTGACGGAAGGCTCCTACGACCTGACGCTGCAAATCCTGAAACGGCAGTTTGAGATCAAAAAAGGCAGCACGCTGCTGTGGACGGGCGATCCGATGAAGGCGGATTTGAATATCACGGCCGCCTACCCGGTGATGGTGGACCCGGGCTCCATTTCGAGCAAATTCCAGGGATCCAGCAAAATTCCCATTGAAGTCCAGATTGTGATCACCGGAAACCTGACGACGCCTAACATTACATTCAACATTGTACCCGGCGCAACTATCGACGAGCAGATCAAGAGCGACATTCAGAACCAGACATTCTGGAGCGATATGACGAACAACCCGTCGGAAATGAACAAGCAGGCATTCGCATTGCTGATTACCAACAAGTTCATCACAGACCAGTCGACCTCCGGCTTCAACATCGGTTCCAGTGCCGAAGCCGTGGCGCGTCAAAGCGTGAGCCAGCTCCTGACCGATCAGCTGAATAACCTCGCCTCCGACCTGATCAAGGGAGTGGACCTTAACATTGGCCTGAACTCTACCGCCGACCAGACCACCGGCGCCCGCACCGACCTGAATGTAGGCCTGAGCAAGGCATTTTTGAACGACCGGTTGAAAATTTCCGTCGGTAAAAACTTCGAGCTTGAAAGTCAGGGCAATGCCGGTAATTCCACCGAGGTATTTGACAATATCGCCCTCGACTATTCGATCAGCAAGGACGGCCGGTACATGTTCCGGGGTTACCGTAAAAATCAGTACCAATCGATCCTCGAAGGTTTTATTATCGAAACCGGGGTGAGTTTTATTATTACGGCGGACTATGACCTTTTCCGTGAAATTTTCCAAAAGCAGCGCAATGAGAAGTAATATAGGTTATATACTGGCGATCTGTATTTTCCTGGGCGGCTGCTCGGTCAACAAGTATGTACCCGAAGGCCAGAGCATTTACGTCGGCAACAAGGTGAACGTGCAGCCCGATAGTATTTCGAAACCCAATGTGTCGGGCGTGGCATCGGAGCTGGAAGGTCTCGTAAAGCCGCCGCCGAATAAGACGATTTTTGGCTTTCCGTGGAAGGTATGGTTCTATTACTGGATCGGTGAGCCCAAAGACGAGGGCGGCCTGCGCAGCTGGTTTCGCAAAAAGCTCGGTGAGCCGCCACGCTATGCCACGCAGCGCATTGTGGATATCAATGCGGCCAATATGGTGGCCTACCTCGATAATGAGGGCTATTACCGGTCTGCCGTTAAAGGCAGAATCGTCGCAAACAAAAACAAGAAGAAACGGACGGCGATTACCGAGTACGATGCCTATGTCATGCCCCGCTACGTGATCAACGAGCTGAGCTACGTCGTGCCCGACAGCTCGCTTTTCAACAGGGATCTCGTACTCGCAAAAGGAAAAACGCTGCTCAGGAAAGGAGATCCCATTCGCCTCGACGTCGTTACGGCCGAGCGCACGCGGATTGATCAGGAACTGAAAGGCAAGGGTTACTATTATTTCAATCCCGACTACATTATCGTAAAAGTCGATTCCACCATTGGCAGGGCAGATTCCACATTGGCGCCGCAGCAGGTAAACCTGTATTTGGAAGTCAAAAAAGAGACCGCTCAAACTTCTCTTAAGCAATATTTTATCAACCGCATTTACGTCAATACCGGCACCTCGGAAAACAAGCAAAACGATTCGCTGCCGGTGGCGTCGACCAATCCATTTCGCAGGGGCATTACCGTCACAGACCCCGGAAATGATTACAAACGACGGATATTTTACGACGCTATCGGTTTCAGGCGCGGGAATATGTATACCAATACCATGCACGAAGTATCGCTGCAAAGGCTCGTGAACCTCCAAAACTTCCGTTTTGTCAAAAACCGCTTCGACCTGGTTCCCCGCTCCGATTCTGCACTGCTCGATGTGCATTATGATCTGGCGCCGATGAAGAAAAAATCGCTGCAAACGGTCCTTTCGGCCAGTACTAAATCCAATAACCTCGGCGGTTCGCAGCTGGATGTGACCTGGCGCCACAGAAACTTCTTCAGGGGAGCGGAAATGCTCGCTATCAGCGGCTACTTTGGCTTTGACGTGCAGTTGGGCGGGAACCGCAATTCTTCCAACAACATCGGCAACGAATATATCCGCTATGGGGCGAAGGCTGATCTTTCCTTCCCGCGCTTCATTATTCCGTTTGTACGGATCAGGCCGGAGAAAAGCCAGGCATTACCTAAAACAATCCTTTCGCTGAACTACGAAAACCGCATTCAGCGCAACTTTTACACCACCCGTTCGATACGCGGCGACTGGTCGTACGTATGGCGGCGCAACAAGGAGGTGGAACACACGCTGACCCCGATCTCGATCAACTTCGTAGAGCCCCGGAATATCAATTACGAAACCTACGAAAAGATCATTTTCGACCCCGATACCAACCCGCTCGACGTGCAACGCTATTTGCGGATACTGGAAACGAAGTACCTTATTATGGGTTCCAACTACTCGATTTCCTACCGGCCCACACCGCGCCCGTTCAGCAAAAACCAGGTCGCGCTCACGGGCGGGATCGATTATGGCGGCAACCTGCTCAGCCTCTTCGCCAAGAAAATGGGCTCCGACAGCATTCCGAAAGAGATATTTGGCGTGCCGGTATTCCAGTATGTCAAATTGGACGGCGACGTGCGCTACTACCGCACTATTACACCTTCGATCAAATGGGCAAACCGCTTGTTGCTGGGCGCCATTAAGCCCTACGGGAATTCCAAATACATGCAAACACCGCAATTCAAACAGTATTTTGGCGGGGGTAGCACGGGCATCCGGGCATTCAGGGCAAGATCGCTCGGGCCGGGTTCGTACAAAACGGATACTTCTACGATCGCATTGCTTGGTTACCAGGTTTTTGCGGATATCCGCATGGAATTCAATTCCGAGATACGGATGAAGTTTACCGATATTATCAATGGGGCTGTATTTGTGGATGCGGGAAATATATGGTCGTTCGGCAGCGCGGACCGTTCTGGTTACGACGAGCGGGCCCTCATCAGTAGTAATTTTCTCAAACAGGTTGCGGTAGGTGGTGGCATCGGTCTTCGTCTCGACTTTTCTTATTTAATCTTCCGCCTCGACCTTGCTACACCATTCCGCAAGCCGTGGTACACGGAGGAAATCGAGTCTGAAACGCCGGAGGGGGAAATCAAATACAAAAACCCGTGGGTGTTCAACGAGATCAAATTCGGAAGCAAAAGTTGGAGAAAAGAAAACCTGATCCTGAATATCGCGGTAGGTCTGCCGTTCTGACGGGCGCCCTACCCGATCTCCTGGCAAAGCTCGATCAGCACGCCGTTCGCGGTTTTGGGATGTACGAAACATACGAGCTTGTTGTCGGCGCCGCGTTTAGGGGTTTCGTTCAACAATAGGAAACCGGCTTCCCGTAACCGCTGCATTTCGGCGAGGATGTCGGCTACCTCGAATGCGATGTGGTGGATGCCTTCTCCTTTCTTTTCGATGAAACGATGAATGGCGCTTTCCTCGGCCGTAGCTTCCAGGAGCTCTATTTTAGTTTGATTAATTTGAAAAAAAGAAGTCGTCACATGCTCGGATTCGACCGTCTCCCGCTTATAAGGCTGGGTATTGAGTAGTGCGGAATACAACGCCTCAGCAGCAGCCAGGTCCGCAACGGCAATCCCGATATGTTCGACATTTTTCATCATTCATTCAATCATTGTTTATCCCTACTTCCGGTTATCATCCCCTGCCATAATGCTCAGGTAACTTTCGAAACGGCTCAGCGCGATCTTTCCTTCCGACACGGCGTCCTTCACGGCGCACCCCGGTTCATTGATGTGCTGGCAATTGTTAAACCGGCATTCGTTCAGCAAATCGCGCATTTCCGGGAAATAATGACTGATTTCTTCCTTCTCCATATCGGCGAGCCCCAGTTCCTTGATACCCGGCGAGTCGATAATGAATGTGCCCGGTTCCAGCTCGAACATTTCCGCAAATGTCGTCGTATGTACGCCCTTGTTCGCGAATGTGGATACTTCCTGGGTCTTAATATCCAGATCCGGCGCAATCGCATTCACGAGCGTCGATTTCCCGACCCCAGAATGCCCGGACAGCAGCGATACCTTGCCTTTCAGCAACGCCTTGAACGCGTCGAGGCCCAGCTCGTGCAATGCTGTGGTGGAAATGCATTGGTAACCGAGCGAAGAATAAAGGTCCATCAGTGCTGCCTGGTATTGTTTCATTTCTTCGTCCAGCAAATCCTGCTTATTGAAAACCAGTACACCCGGAATGCGGAATGACTCGATCGCAACCAGAAAACGGTCGATGAAGCCCAGCGAAGTGCGGGGAAATACCAATGTGCATATCAATATCGCCTGGTCCACATTCGCCGCGATAAGGTGCGCGTGAGCCGTTTTGTGCACCGATTTACGGATCACATAGTTTTCGCGCGGTTCAATCTCATGGATAATGCCGAAGTTTTCACCTTCATTTTCCACCTCGAAATTGACATAGTCGCCCACGGCAATGGGGTTGGTCACTTTCAGTCCCAATGCCTTGAACTTCCCTTTTAGCCGGCATTGCCACACGTGCCCGTCCCTGCTGTCCCTGACATCATACCACGAACCCGTTGAACGAAGTACCAGGCCTTTGATTAAACTCATTTTTCTTTGTTTTGGAATCAGCGAATTTAAAAGGACTTTGGGAGAAGTCGGAAAAAAATACCCGCTAAGTCAAAAAGCAGCCCAAAACAAGTAGTTTTTAATAGCCCTTGATTTTTATTGGCATTGCGTGTAATCCATCTCCTTCAAGCTAGAAATCCCATTTTGTGCCGGTACTACTATTTAGCAAACGTTTGGCGAATTGCCCGTTCTGCTAAGGATTTTACAACAAATAATAATATTTTTTAAAATCACACCCGATTTTTCTGATTATTTCATACATTAGTACCACCCAATCATAAAGAAAATTAAAAAGAACATTCTATAATTATTTTTACTCCGCATAATGGACTTAGTGGCAGAAGAACCGAGTTCGGTCATTGATATTCGCAAAAATCGCATCAGAAGCAGCCTGCTGCTGCATTTGTATCAGTCCGGGGACACTTCCATCAACAAAATGGCCAAGTTGTTCCATGCGAGTATCCCATCCGCAACCGGTATCGTGAACGACCTCATGCGAGATGGCTGGATCACGGAAACAGGCACCGGGCCTGCCAGGGCTGGCCGCCCGCCGGTTTTGTACGGCCTCAATGCTAAAAAGTACCTGACGCTGATCATGGACATCAACCGCCATGATACGCAGCTCTGCATTTTCGACCTGCATAACCAACTGATACTGAAAAGGAAAGTCGATATTCGTCTGGACGACTCGGCCAACTTCCTCGAAGAGCTTTTTGCTTCCACCGACGATTTCCTGAAATCCAACAACATTAGCCGCAGCAAATTGTGGGGCATCGGCGTGTCCATGCCCGGATTGATCAACTCTTCGCAAGGGATCAATTTGACGTATATGAACCTGACGCCGCCGAGTGTGCCGCTGGTAACGTACCTCAAAGAACATTTCGACCTTCCGGTTTGCCTTTTCAACGATACGAAGGCGACGACGATCGGTGAACACCGGTTTGGGTATGCCGTGGATAAATCGCAGGTGCTGACGATCAACATCGACTGGGGCGTGGGCCTTGGGATCATCATCAACGGGGAGGTGTTCAATGGCGCATCGGGCTTTGCCGGTGAGCTGGGACATATCCAGGTGAAACCCGACGGCATGCTCTGCCATTGCGGCAAAGTGGGCTGCCTGGACACAATTACCTCCGCCATCGCGCTCATTCGCCAGGCCAAAGAGGGCATTGAAACCGGCCGGGCGACGATCCTGAAACAGTTTGTGAACAACAACCTCGACCTGCTCGAGACTTCGCATATCATCGAAGCCGTCCATGCCGGCGACGAATTCTCCATCGACCTGCTCAGCACCGTAGGCACCGAACTTGGCAAGGGACTGGCTACGGCCGTGCATTTGTTCAACCCGGAGGTGATTATCGTGGGCGGTTTGCTCGCGGAAGCGGGGCCGTTCATTTCCAACCCCATCGAGCAGGCGATCAACAAGTATTGCCTGTCGGATTTTAAAAACCCGCTTTCGATCCACATTTCCAAGCTGGGCGCGAAGGCGAGGCTGCTCGGAACGCAGGCCTATCTGTTCGACAACCTGATCGCGAAGGAGTTTTCCTGATATTTAAATGGCTGACGGTGCATTCAAATGCAACGTCAGCTCATTGATTCCGCCACTTTCTGCATAATCATATCCGTAGCCCCGACGCCGGACAGCACGTAATCGCTTGAAATGCGGCCCGCTTGCTTCGCTTCCGCCGGGTCCTCTACCCAGCTTCGCAGCGTCTTTAAAAGCTGGTCAAAATCCGCTACCGGAAATGCCCCGCCCCTTTCAATGAGGTCTACCGCTTCCTGGAACCGGTGATAGCTTTTATTTCCAAAAACAACAGGCAACCCGAATGTGGCCGCTTCGAGTATATTATGCAGCCCCACCCCGAACGACCCGCCGATATAGGCCACATCGCCATACTGGTATAGGGAAGAAAGCATGCCGATATTGTTGATAATGAGGTAGTCGGATCCTGTCGGCGACTGGCCTGCGGCCACTTCGGAATACAAAATGGAACGACCGTTCAATTTTGCTCGCCAGCCGGCAATTTCGTCGGCTTTGATCTCGTGCGGGGCGATAATCGCTTTCAACTGCCCGGGCAACGCATTGAGTGCAGGAATGAGTACCTGCATATCCGCGTCCCACACCGAGCCTGCGATCAAACATGGGTTATTCCCTTTAAAATCACCGATTTCAGGCAGCTCGCGCGCACTGGCGGCGATGGCGCGCACGCGGTCGAAGCGCGTATCGCCCGCGACGCTGCATGCGTTGATCCCCACATTTTTCAGTAAGCCAACGGAGCTTTGATTCTGTACAAAAAGGTGGTCGAAATCGCCCAGCATTTTCCGGAAAAAACCGCCGTAAGGCTTAAAGAATACCTGATTTTCACGAAAAATAGACGAGAAAGAAAGAATATACGTGCCGTTTTTCCGCAATGCACGGAGGTAATTATACCAGAATTCGTATTTAATAAAAAACGCGATTTTCGGGTTTACGATTTGTACAAATTCATGTGCATTAGCGGCCGTATCGAATGGCAGATAGCAGATCAGATCGGCCCCGTTATAGTTTTTGCGGATCTCGTAACCCGAAGGCGAAAAGAATGTCAGCAATATAAAATGCCCCGGATAAGCTGCGCGGTAGGCTTCGATCACCGGCCTGCCCTGCTCGAATTCACCAAGCGACGCGGCATGAAACCAGGCTACCGGCCGCCCCGCGACCTGCCCCGGAAGTGTGTCGCGCAACCGCGCCAGCAGGCCCTTCCGCCCGTCGACGCCGAGCTTTATTTTATGATTGAAAGGTGCAACAAACCTGATTAGAAAAGCGAAAACCCGGATGGCGACCTGATAGATGATTTTCACCAAAGCACTCTGATTAAAAGGATGTTAAAAAAGAAATACAAGCCGCCGTCTGGGAGCGGTCAGAAATGCCCGGCAGGCTTTTTGGGTTCTTTTTTCGTTTAAAGAACATAAATGTACAAAAAACCGTTAATGTGATGTCGGTATACAGATGCTTACGCTATTATTTTGTACTTTCACTGTTCATACGACACATACATAGTCACAGGGAATTTATACTAATAATATGATGCGTGTAAAACTTTTACTTTCCGTATCGATTCTGTTTGCATTATCGACAGAGATATACGCTCAGCGCAGGTCTGTTAAGAACGAGGACACCGAGGAGACCTATAAATCTTTTACCTCTGTGGGTATTACCACCAATACCAACTCCGGGATTCTCGGCGGTGCGGTATTTCGCCAGTCGCAGGCAACAGGTTCCAAAATGTTTGGAAAGAATGCTTACCGCTACCTGGCGCTTGAGCTGGTGAATGTGAAACATCCGAAAGAACTTTCCACGCAGGATTTCGTCACCGGCGCGAGGCTGGTGTACGGCAAGCAGAATTACCTGTTTGTGCTGCGTCCCGAATATGGCCGCGAAATCGCGCTTTTCAGCAGGCAGGACGACGAGGGCATTTCGATCAGCGGAATCCTGGCAGCGGGCCCTTCACTGGGCTTCGAAAAGCCGTACATGGTGCAATACCAGGGCTCGGACGGCCGCGTAACGACGGCGCCGTTCGATCCGAACCGCTCGGGCGACATTATCGGTGCCGGCAGTTTTTTCACCGGTTTCGGCAAGTCTAAAGTGGTGCCGGGTTTGCACATCAAAACGGCGATGAGCTTCGAATTGAGCGCATTCCGGGATAATGTAACAGGCGTGGAAATCGGGTTTATCGCGGAAGCGTTCTCTCGGAAAGTGGTGATCATGGCCGATGCGCAAAACCGTTCGTTCTACACCTCCGGCTACCTGACCCTTTATTTTGGAAGCAAGAAAAGATAATTAGAGATTACAGATTGATATGATTGAATTGCCAGTAATACCGTCGGAACGTAAAAAACGCCCCGATTGGCTCCGGGTGAAACTGCCCGCAGGCCCTGAGTTCAGGAAAGTACGACAACTGGTCGATAACTATAAACTTCACACCATTTGCGAAAGCGGAAACTGCCCGAATATGGGAGAATGCTGGGGCGCCGGAACGGCTACCTTCATGATCCTCGGGAATGTGTGTACGAGAAGTTGCAGTTTTTGTGCGGTAGCAACCGGCCGTCCTAACGAATATGATACCGACGAGCCAAGACGTGTAGCCGAGGCGATCAAGCTGATGCAGGTGAAACATGCCGTGATCACGTCTGTTAACCGGGATGAATTGAAAGACAAAGGTGCCGAAATCTGGTACCAGACCGTGCGCCAGGTGAAGGAAAACACGCCGGAAACGACCATCGAAACATTGATCCCCGACGTGAAAAGCAACTGGGACGCGCTCATCCATATGATCGAAGCGGGCCAGGAAGTAGTTTCCCACAATATGGAAACCGTGGAACGTCTGTACCGCGCGGTACGCCCGCAGGCCAAATACGCCCGCAGCCTCGAACAGATCAAACGCACGAAGGAATTCGGCCAGCGTACCAAATCGGGCATTATGCTCGGCCTGGGCGAGACGCAGGATGAAGTGTACAAAGCCATGGACGATCTTGCCGAAAACGGCCTCGACATCCTCACTTTGGGACAATATCTGCAACCGACCAAAATGCACCACGAGGTAATCGAATGGATCACGCCCGAAATGTTCGACAATTACCGGGAAGAAGGTCTGAGACGCGGGTTGAAATATGTAGAATCAGGCCCGCTGGTACGGTCGAGCTACCATGCCGAGCGCCACGTCAACGTACCGATCTGATTGGCAAGCGATATACAGACCCAACGGCAAAGCCGGCTTAGCGACCCTATGCCGGCTTTGCCATTCACACAGGAAGCTAAATATCTGCCGCACAACACCATATAAATTTGCCGTTAAAAAATTCGTTCGTGGTAAAATTGATGAAAATGTTCCCGAACAATGCGATTTGCAGAGTCAATTTCTAAATGATTACTTATTTTTGCCGACGACTAGGAAACTAGAAGCACCTCTCCGGAGGAAATATTATCACACATTTAAACTTTTCTTTAACTTTTATTTCGTTTCCAATGCCATACTTATTCACCTCGGAGTCCGTATCTGAAGGACATCCTGACAAGGTAGCCGATCAAATCTCAGATGCACTGATTGACAATTTTCTAGCATGGGATACCAACAGTAAGGTGGCCTGCGAAACACTGGTGACGACCGGACAGGTAGTTTTGGCCGGCGAGGTAAAGACCAACACTTACCTGGACGTTCAGAAGATCACCCGCGACGTGATCAAGCGGATTGGTTACACGAAGAGTGAATACATGTTTGAAGCCAACTCCTGCGGTATCCTTTCGGCGATCCACGACCAGAGCGCGGATATCAACCAGGGCGTTGACCGTGCGGCTGCGGCGGAAGATTTCGAATCCAAAGCCAACGCACAGGGAGCTGGCGACCAGGGTATGATGTTCGGATACGCAACCCGCGAAACAGCCAACTACATGCCGCTCGCACTCGACCTCGCGCACAAGATCCTGCAAGAGATGTCGTACATCCGCAACAACGAGCCTTCATTGATCCCTTACCTGCGCCCGGATGCGAAATCACAGGTAACGATCGAATATAGCGACGATAACGTGCCTCAGCGCATCGATACCATCGTGGTTTCGACCCAGCACGACGACTTCGACAGCGAAGAAGCGATGCTCGCGAAAATCAAAAGCGACGTGATCAACATCGTGATCCCACGCGTGAAAGCGAAACTGACGCCGGAACTGCAGCAACTGTTCACAGGCGACATTACGCACCATATCAACCCAACCGGCAAATTCGTAATCGGTGGCCCACACGGCGATACCGGTCTCACAGGCCGTAAAATCATCGTAGATACCTACGGTGGCAAAGGCGCGCACGGTGGTGGCGCATTCTCCGGAAAAGATCCTTCCAAAGTAGACCGCTCGGCGGCATATGCGACCCGTCACATCGCTAAAAACATGGTAGCATCAGGCCTTTGCGACGAAGTACTCGTTCAGGTTTCCTACGCGATCGGTGTGGCTGAGCCTTGCGGATTGTACGTAAATACTTACGGCACTTCCAAAGTGGCAGACAACGACGGCGCTATCGCGGCGAAAATCGGTGAAATCTTCGATATGCGCCCATACGCAGTAGAGCAACGCCTGAAACTGCGCAACCCGATCTACTCCGAAACAGCCGCATACGGCCACATGGGACGTAAGAACGAAATCGTTAAGAAATCATTCAAAGGTGCCAACGGAGAAGAAAAAGAAGTGGAAGTAGAACTCTTCACCTGGGAAAAACTTGACTTCGTAGATGCTATCAAAGCGAAATTCTCGCTGTAAGAAAGCATTCCTGATCAGAACCGAGAGAGGCCGGCAGTGATGTCGTCCTCTTTTGTTTTTAGGTACGTTATCCAAATAATATTTCAATTTTCAGCTTTCAACAGCATTTTTGAAGTGAATACGGAAATTAACCAAAGCGCGTGCCAATATTACCCGCTAAACTCCGTTCTCCCGAAACCAACCCATTAATTTAAACAGCGTCTTCCCGTCGCCCTCCATGCAACTTCAAAAAGTTAAATTCACGAATCCCGAGAAAAGCACATTTTTCCCCACGCTGAGACAGCGTGTCGATCAGTACTTTTCCAGCAACAATATTTGCAAGTCGGGCGGGGCTGGCATCATATACAAAGCGTTGTTTATGCTGAGCCTATATCTGGTACCCTACGCATTAATCCTGTCCGGGCAGTTCGGTCTGCTGGCTATGGCTTGTTTCACGATGATTATGGGGCTCGGCGTCGCCGGCGTCGGAATGTCGGTCATGCACGATGCCATCCACGGCTCGCTGGCCACTTCCAACCGGCTCAACAAGGTCTTCGGCGCATCCATTTATCTTCTGGGCGGGAATGCCTACAACTGGGAGGTCCAGCACAACCGGCTGCATCACACCTACACCAACATCCACGAAGTCGACGAGGACATTACCGGCAAGTTTTTGCTGCGGCTATCCTTTCACGAAAAGCAAAAGTTCATTCACCGGTTTCAGCACATCTACGCATTCTTCCTGTACAGCCTCATGACGCTGTCGTTCCTGTGGAAAGATTTCAAGGAAATTTCCCTTTTCAATAAAATGGCCAAATCGGGAATGACAAAGCCTTTCCCGCGCAAGGAACTGGTGAAACTGATCTCCACCAAGCTCGCCTACGTGGTATTTATCTGCGTTATACCGCTCGCCGCGACGTCTGTTACCTTTACGCAATGGCTGATTGGCTTTCTGATTATGCACGGCACGGCCGGAATGATCCTGAGTACGGTATTTCAGATGGCGCACGTGGTAGAAGGCGCCGAGCAACCCGAGCCCGATCAGAACGGCTGCATCGAGAATGCCTGGGCCGTTCACCAGCTGCAGACCACCTCCAACTTCGCCGGGAAAAACCGCATATTGTCCTGGTTCATCGGCGGCCTCGATTATCAGATCGAGCACCACCTGTTCCCGACCATCTCCCACGTACATTACCACGCGTTATCGCCCATCGTTAAAGAGACGGCCCTGGAATTCGGATTGATATACAATGCCAAATCCAATTTCGGCAACGCCCTCGGCTCGCACGTGAGGATGCTTAAAAATATGGGAACGCGGTAGGTCAGAATTTGTCTTGCACTCAAAAATGCGCCGGCTCTTCCAGTTCGCTGTCCCTCGCCACGCGTTCGATCATTTTCATTTTCTCGAAGTTTTTGGGGCGTGAGAAGAAGGTGTATATCGCGGGAATAACATAGAGCGTGAGGACGAGCGAGAATAGCAGTCCGCCCATGATCACGATCCCCATCGACATCCGGCTGCGTCCTGCCGATCCCAGCGCCATCGCGATAGGCAATGCGCCCAGGATCGTGGCGAGGCTGGTCATCAGAATGGGCCGGAAACGCAGCGTGGCTGCCTCCAATGCCGCTTCGCTGATACTCCGCCCCTGTTCCCGCAGCTGGTTGGCAAATTCCACAATGAGGATACCGTTTTTCGTCACCAGCCCGATGAGCATGATCATCCCGATCTGGCTGAAAATATTGAGCGTCTGATCGAACAGCCAGAGCGAGAATACCGCGCCACCAATCGCGAGGGGTACCGTGAACATGATAATAAACGGGTCCACGAAGCTTTCGAACTGCGCCGCCAGGATGAAGTAGATCAATATCAATGCGAGGAAAAACGAGAACATCGTGTTCGAGGAGCTCTCGGCATAGTCACGGGACGAACCGCTCAGTGCCGTCTGGATCGTCTCGTCGTTCAGCTTGTCGCGGATGCGGTCCATGGCTGCAATGCCGTCGCCGATCGTCTTGCCGGGCGCCAGTGCCGCCTGTACCGTTGCGCTCATATAGCGGTTGTAGTGGAAAAGCTGCGGCGGACTGCTTTCCTCTTCGGCTTTCACGATATTATCCAGCTGCACGAGGCTCCCCGTATTCGTTTTGACAAACATACTTTTCAAATCCAGCGGCTCATCGCGGTTCGCGCGGTCGTACTGGCCGATGACCTGGTACTGGCGGCCATTCATGGTAAAATACCCGAAACGCTGCCCTGCAAATGCCAGCTGCATCGTTTGCGCCACATCCTGGACAGACACGCCGAGCGACTTAGCCTTCTCCCGGTCGATCACAATCTGGATCTCAGGCTTGCTGAATTTCAGGTTCACGTCCGTAATCGCGAAAGTGGGGTCGTTGGAAGCCTCTTCCATGAATTTGGGCAGGTATTCGCGGAGTTTTTCAAAATCCGGCGCCTGGATCACATATTGAATAGGTAATCCGCCGCGCGAGTCCACAGAAATCGTTTGCTGTTGGACCACAAACGATTTGGCGTCGGGCATTTGTTTGAGTTTTTTATTGATATAGTCCGCGATTTCCTGCTGCGATTCCTTGCGGAACTTCTTGTCTACCAAGGCAATGCGGCCACTGCCTGTGTTCGCAGCACCGAGCCCCGAGTTACCGGGCGAAGTGATGAGCATCAACCCTTTCTTGCCGGGCATCGAGTCCATCAGCATATTACCCACATCCTGCACATAGCGGTCGGTGAATTCGAATGAAGAACCTTCAGGCGTCGTCATGTTGATACGGAACCAGTTACGGTCGTCGAGGGGCGCAAGTTCCGATTGCAGGCCTTTGCCGAAGAACCAGATCATTCCCATCGTCATCGCCACGAGCGGGATCGCTACCCAGCGCATTTTGAGGAATTTGGCCAACGCATTGCCGTAGTCGTTCGTAATCTTCTCGAAAAACGGTTCCGTTTTCTCGTAGAACCAGCTCTTTTTGTGCGTCTTGCGCACGAGGTATGCATTGAGCATCGGCGTCAGCGTGAGCGATACGAATGCGGAGATCAATACAGCCGCGGAAATCACGATACCGAACTCACGGAAGAGTTTTCCTACAAAACCTTCCATAAATATCACCGGCAAAAACACGGATGCCAGCGTAATGGACGTCGATAATACGGCGAAAATGATCTCGTTAGAACCCTTGATAGCCGCTTCGATCGGGCTCATCCCCTGTTCGATCTTCTTGAAAATATTCTCCGTGACCACGATACCGTCGTCCACGACAAGCCCCGTCGCCAATACGATCGCGAGCAGCGTGAGTACATTCACCGAAAAGCCCATGATGTACATAATGAAGAATGTACCAATGAGCGAAACGGGGATATCAATGAGCGGGCGGAAAGCTATGAGCCAGTCGCGGAAGAAAAGGTAAATGATGATCACCACGAGGACGATCGCGATCAGAAGCGTTTCGCCCACCTCCTCGATCGAGCGCTCTACGAAAATGGTGTTGTCGATGAGCGTATCCAGCTCGTAATCTTTCGGAAGCTCTTTTTTAATGGCGTCCATCCGCTTGTTCACTTCCTCGGCAATATTGAGGTAGTTGGCCCCCGGCATTGGCGAAATTGCCAGGCCGATCATCGGCACATTGTCCAGCCGCAGGATAGTCTCCTCATTTTCAGGACCGAGCGTCGCCGAACCGATGTCTTTCAGGTGGATGGTCTGCGTCGCCGAGTTCTTGATGATCATTTCGTTGAAATCCTCCTCGGTACGGAAACGGCCGATGGTTTTCACCGTCAGCTCGGTATTATCCCCGGCGAGTTTGCCGCTGGGCAGCTCCACATTCTCCTTGTCGAGCGCAACCTTCACATCCTGGGTCGTAATGCCCAGCGAGGCCATTTTCACGGGATCCATCCAGATGCGCATGGCATATTTCTTTTGCCCGAAAATGCGGATTTCGCTCACGCCCTCGATCGTTTGCAGGCGTTGGGCGATCACGTTTTCGGCGTAGTCGCTCACTTCGAGGTGGGAGCGGCTGTCGCTTTTGAATGTCAATACGATAATGGGCTCGGAGTTGGCATCGGCCTTGCTCACCACCGGCGGGCCGTCGATATCGAGCGGCAATGTGCGGGAAGCTGAGCCAACCTTGTCGCGCACGTCGTTCGCGGCGCGCTCCATATCCACACCAATGTCGAACTCGACGGTGATCTGGCTGGTGCCCTGGCTACTCGTAGAGTTAATGGACTTGATGCCTTCGATACTGTTCAGCTGCTTTTCAAGCGGCTCGGTGATCTGCGATTCGATAATGTCGGCGTTGGCTCCCGTGTAGCTCGTACGGATGGAAACCACCGGCGGGTCTATCGACGGGAACTCGCGCATTCCCAGGAACTTGTATCCCAGGAACCCGAACAATATGATGAGCAGGTTCATGACAATCGCCAGAACCGGCCTTTTGATGGAAAGGGTCGAAATGCTCATAGTTTGACCTTCACGGCGGCGTTAGGTTTGATGGCAATGATACCCGACGTGATCAGCGAGTCGCCGGGCTTCAGGCCGTCGATGATCTGGATCCGCTTATCGGTGCGCAAGCCGGTGGTGACCATAACTTCCTGCGCCTTGCCTTCTTTCACGACAAACACTTTTTTACCCTTCAAAACAGGCACAATGGCTTCGGTAGGGATCATCATCGCCGCGCGGTTGGCGTCGAGGTCGGCCAGTACCTTCACAAACATGCCGGGCACGAAGCGGCCTTCCGGGTTGTTGGCAAGTGCCCGCACGCGCAATGTGCGCAGGTTTTCGTCCACTTTCGGGTCAACGGCCAGGATTTTGGCACTGAATGTCGACGGGTCTCCGTCCAGGTTGAACTTCACGGTGCCGCCTACCCGGATGCTCGGGCTGTATTTTTCAGGAACGGTGAAATCGATTTTCACCGGATTGCTTTGTACAATGGTCACGATGGGCGTACCCGGAGCCAGAAATGCGCCTTCGCTGATGAATTTCAATCCAATACGACCGCTGAACGGCGCACGGATCTCCGTTTTTTCCAGTTGCGCTTCGATTACTTCTTTCTCCGCATCGAGCACGCGGATATTGTTCGAAGTAACATCGTATTCTTCGAGGTTAATGGCCTCTACATTGAGCAGCTTGCGCTGCCGGGCCTCTATTTTTTTGCTTAAATCCTGGTTGTAGGCAATTTTCTGGAGTTGCGCGCGAAGCTCGCGGTCATTGATTTTGGCGATCAGCTGGCCTTTGTTAATGTAAGCGCCCTCCTTGATGTCGAGCTTCACGAGCCGGCCCGATATTTCCGACATCAGGTTCACTTCCTCGTTGGGCAGCACGGTACCCGAAGCAAAAATCTGGTTTTCAATCGACTCTTTTCCTACGATAAACACATTCACCGGCACAGCTCCGCCGGACGACCTCGCACTCTTTCCGTCCCCGCCCTTTTTCGCATCGGAATCTTTGCCTTCACCCGGTTTTGAAAAAATAAACAATTTCCCCAATACCAGGGCGACGATGATCCCCGCCACCAACATGATCGTACGCATAACCTAAAAATAAAATTCGTTCAAGAAGAGTAGTAATTAATTATATTTCTGCAAACGCCCTGTTTAAAGATACTTCATATTGTAAAAAGGGGCAATGTAGAGTTTTTATACTTCTACAAATAGCACTTTCCAAAGATGTTTGACGAATGACCTTTTCCGGCAGCTAAATGCCGTTTTTAGCGCTGCGGCGTTTTGTTATCTTTAAAAGAACATCAACATAAAATCCTCAGGAAACGATGAAAATAATATACACGGCCGGTTACTGCCTGTTAATCACCATCATCATATCATTAACTATGCACACACACGGACAAACGCCGGTCAAATACTACGGCAAAGAATGGAAGGCAGTGGACGAGCTGATCGGCAAGGGGCTCGACAAGGACGCGCTGGAACAGATCCGGGCCATCTACCAGCTTGCCAGGAAGGAAAAGCAGGAAGCGCAGGTGATCAAGGCCTCGGTGTATATGGTTTTTGTACAAAATGAAAACCGCGAAAATAGCATCGAAACATCCATTGCCGAGCTCGAAAAGGAGCTGCCTGCCACGAGCGGACAGGCGAGGGCCATATTCCAAAGCCTGATCGCCTCGCAGTATTATGCCTACTTCCTGAGCATCCGCTGGCAGCTCTACGACCGCACGGCCACGGTGAATTTTGATAAAAATGACCTGGCAACCTGGGGAACCGAGGATTTTTACCGGAAAATCGGCGGGCTGTTTCTCGAATCGATCCGGGAAGAAGCGTTACTGAAAAAAACCGAGCTTGAACCCTACGACGCGCTGATTATCAAGGGAAATATGCGCAAGCTTCGCCCCACGTTGTACGATCTGCTCGCGTCGAGGGCCTTGACCTACTTTTCTTCCGATGAGCAAACGCTCAAAAAGCCGGCATACGCATTTGAGATCGCTACCGCCTCGGCATTCGATCCCGCGGCGGATTTTGTGCACCGGAAATTCGAGACCAGGGATTCGGCCTCGCTGGAACATCAGGCGCTTCTGCTGTACCAGAAACTGATCGCATTCCACCTGGAAGATGACGCGCCCGACGCGCTGATCGACGTGGACCTGGCGCGACTCCAATATGTGCGGCAAAAGTCGGTGCACCCGGATAAGGACTCGCTGTATTATATGTCGGTCAACCATCTGGCCGATCAGTACCAGACCGCCCCGGCCGCTGCGCAGGCCTGGTACCTGAAAGCTGCGTGGCATCACGAGCTCGGCAACCGCTACCAGGCGGGCAAGGACACGACATACCGGTTCGAAAATGAGAAAGCCGCGGCGATATGCGAGAAGGTCATCGCCGAAAATCCTGAAACGGAAGGCGGGATCAATGCATACAACCTCCTCAACGCGATTCGGAGCAAGCAGCTGACGATCACCACCGAGCGCGCGGGCCTTCCAAAGAAGCCGTTGCTCGCATTGGTGACTTTCAAGAACATTCCAATGCTCCATTTCAGGCTGATCAGGGCCGATGCGGCGGCTATCGCGGGTTTTGAGGAAGATGACTATCAGAGCAAATTCAAAAACCTCACCGCCGCTCGCGCCATGCGTACGTGGACGCAAACGCTCCCCGACACCCGCGACTTCCAGCAGCACAGCGTGGAAATCAAGATCGACGCCCTGCCGATAGGCGACTATATCCTGCTCGCCGGCACGGATGAAGCCTTCCAGCATGGCCAAACCATCCTGGCGGCGCAGCTTTTCCATATTTCTAACCTGAGCTATATCGCCAAATCGGACCACTATTTCGTGCTCGACCGGGACAGCGGGCAGCCCATTGCCGGTGCAAGCGTCCAGCTTTGGCGGCATTCCTACAACAATACCCGCCGGAAATACGGGTATATCAAAGACGCTTTCCACAAAACCGACGCGAATGGCCAGTTTGTCGTCGCGTACGAGACTAAACCGGGCAGCCCGTTCGATTTGATCCCTGAAATTACCCACGGCGACGACCACCTGTTTATCCGCCAAAACCGCCCTCGGTACCATTACCAGTTCACCGGCGATGAAAATGAAGACGAGGACATTGACCAGATCTTCCTCTTCACCGACCGCGGCATTTACCGGCCGGGGCAAACGGTTTACTACAAGGGGATCGCCCGGAAAGGAAAAGAGGTGCTGAAAAACCGGAAATATGTGATCGAAGTGGCGGCACGCGATGCCAATGGCAGCGAATTTCACACTGCCGACCACCGGGTGAACGAGTACGGCA
Organism: Dyadobacter beijingensis DSM 21582; assembly: GCF_000382205.1. Taxonomy (GTDB): domain Bacteria; phylum Bacteroidota; class Bacteroidia; order Cytophagales; family Spirosomataceae; genus Dyadobacter; species Dyadobacter beijingensis. Next base: position 67,463 of record NZ_KB907786.1, on the reverse strand, counting down.
GCTTCTCAGGAAGTTTCACGCTTCCGCAGAATGGCCTGACGGGCGATTTCAGTATTTCGGCAGAGAATTCGCAGGTTTCTTTTAAAGTGGAAGAATACAAACGGCCGCGTTTCGAGGTAGCATTTGATACATTGAAAAACAGCTATAAAGTCGGCGACATGATCCATGTGACGGGCACGGCGCTGGCCTATGCGGGCAATACCATCGGTGAGGCGAATGTGAAGTACCGCGTGGTGCGCTATCCGCGGGTGATGTATCCGTGGCTGTGGAAGCGCTTTGCGCCGATGCTGGAATCGAAGGAGATCGCCCACGGTGAAACAGTGACCGACGCCTCAGGTAAATTTGCGCTGGATTTCGAAGCGATGCCCGATTTGGGCATGGGCCGCAACCTTGATCCGGTGTTTGAATACACCGTTCACGCCGACATTACCGACCTGAATGGCGAAACCCGCAGCAGCGAGATTGTCGTTCTGGCCGGTTATAAGTCATTTGTGTTAAAATCGGAGATTCCGAAGAAAGCACGCGCCACGGATTTCAAATCGCTGAATATCAAGTCGGAAAACCTCGCAGCAATGCCTGTTGCGACCAATGCGACGATTCGCTTCACTCGCATTGTGCCCGAAAACCGCCTGATCCGCCCGCGCTACTGGGCCCGGCCGGATGTGTTTGTGATGCGTAAAAATGAATTCGTTTCGCTCTTCCCGCACGATGAATATGACGCTGAAACCGAAATGGAGAACTGGCAACCGACGGAAGAACCGGTGATCAAAACTGCAAAATTAGGTTCGAACAGCCCCGTTTCCATCGCCGACCTGAACCTGCCTGCCGGGTATTACAAAATGCAGATTACGGCCAAAAATACCGCTGGCGAGGAAGTTACGGATGTGCGCTATCTCGAACTGACCGCCCCGGCCCAAATCAAACCACCCTATCCCACCTACCTCTGGACAGACGGCGCCAAATCTATTGAACCAGGTGAAAAAACAAGCTTCGCATTAGGTACCAGCGCGGAAAACGTGTTTTTGATCCGTCATACAGCGTCTGATAAAAAAGACCAGTTTGCATTCTCGGGCATCGACCGGCAGATCCGGACATTTCAGTTCGGAGCCATCGAAAAAGACCGCGGCGGGTATTTTGTCCATTATTTGTTTGTGAAAAACAACCGCGTTTACAGCCATATGGAGCCGATTGTGGTGCCGTGGACAAACAAACAGCTGAAAATCGCTTACGAGACGTTCCGAGACAAGACACTACCGGGAAGCAAAGAAACCTGGAAGGTGAAAATCAGCGGAATGCATAAAGACAAGGTCGCGGCGGAAATGCTCGGCAGCATGTACGACGCCTCGCTCGACCAGCTTTATATGTACCAGTGGAACGTGCCGGAGTTCTGGCAGATGAATAACACGAACTACTATGATAAAAACTGGAATGTGAGCTTCACCCCGGCGTTTGCCCAGGTGATATATGGCGCCGGACCGGCGCACAAGTCTTTCAACAAGACATTCGACCAGCTGAACGGCCCGCATAACCTGGGCATTGCGCTTGGAGGCGGACTCCCGGGCGCTACCGTGCGCGGGCAGCGCATGCGCCGGGAAATGGCAATTACCGGCGCCGTGGCGGAGGCCAAAATGGCGCCACCCGTGCCCAACGACCCCGCGCTGAGCGAAGTGGTGGTGGTAGGCTACGGCGGGCAGAAAAAAGTACCCGAACCGGCCAAAATCGAGCCTGGGGTTACCGTTACCCGCAAAAATTTCAACGAAATGGCCTTCTTCCTTCCCAATCTGAAAACAGACGCTAAGGGCGATATTACCTTCTCATTCACATTGCCCGAGGCGCTCACGCGATGGAAATTCCAGGCGTTCGCGCACACGAAAGCGCTTGCGTTCGGCTATTCGTCCAAAGAAATCGTGACCCAAAAGGAGCTGATGGTGCAGCCCAATGCACCCCGCTTCATGCGCGAAGGCGACCGGCTGAGCTTCCCCGTCAAAATCGCCAACCTGGCCAGCCACGAGCTGAAAGGCAATGCGATTTTAACGCTATCCGACAGTGAAACCGGTGAAAACATCGACACCAAACTGGCCAACAACGCGTCGGAAAAGGCATTCACCGTCGCTCCCGGGCAAAGCACCATTCTCTTTTTTGACATAAAAATCCCCAAAGGATTTACGGGAATGCTTACCTGGCGGGCGACGGCGCAATCGGGCGACTTATCGGATGGCGAGGAAAATGTGCTGCCCGTGCTGCCCAACCGAATGCTGGTCACCGAAAGCCTGCCCATTTACACCCGCGGCAATGGCGACCGGAGTTTTACATTTGAAAAACTAAAAAATTCGGATAAATCGGCAACGCTCGCACACCAGTCGGTGACGGTGGAGTTTACGAGCAACCCGTCGTGGTACGCGATCCAGGCATTGCCTTACCTGATGGAATACCCTCATGAATGCGCCGAACAGACTTGGAGCCGGTATTACGCCAATGCGATTGCGGGGCATATTGTGCGCAGTTCGCCAAGGATCGCACAGGTTTTCAGCCGATGGAAAACGCTCGATACCACCGCATTGCAAAGTAATTTATCCAAAAACCAGGAGCTGAAAGCATTGCTGCTTGAAGAAACACCCTGGGTTATGGCCGCCAAATCGGAATCAGCACAGAAAAAGAACATCGCATTGCTGTTCGACCTCGTGCGGATGGGCAACGAGCAGGAGCGGGCATTGCTGAAATTGCAGGAGATGCAAAACCCCAACGGCGGGTTCCCGTGGTTCAAAGGCGGGCCCGACGACCGGTACATTACCCAGTACATTGTGACCGGCATCGGCCATTTGAAGAAAATGAATGCATTCACGCCTGAACAGGAGCGGGAAACCGCGAAATTGCTCGACAAGGCACTGCCCTACCTAGATGCCCGCCTGAAAGAGGATTATGAAGCGCTGCTCCGTAGTAAAGTCGATCTGGCGAAGCACACGCCCGACCCGTACGCGATCCAGTACCTGTACATGCGCAGCTTTTTCCCGACCAAACCCGTGGCACCGGCTTCCGATGAGGCTTATCGGCATCATCGCCAACGTGCCAAAGCGAGCTGGATCAGCCATTCCAAAATGCTGCAAGGGATGATCGCGCTCGTGCTGGAACGGTCGGGTGACAGGCAGACGGCCGGCGAAATCCTTGAATCGCTGAGACAAAAGGCGATTCGCAGTGAAGAATTAGGCATGTACTGGAAGGATGCCCAGCGCGGATGGTGGTGGCACGAGTCGCCCATCGAGCGCCAGGCATTGCTCATCGAGGCATTCCAGGAAGCGGGCAAAGATGCGAGTACGGTGAATGAACTGAAAACTTGGCTGCTTAAAAACAAGCAGACCAGCCATTGGGAAAGCACCAAAGCCACAGCCGAGGCCTGCTATGCCTTACTGCTGCAAGGCAGTTATTGGCTGGCGGAAAGCCCGGCGGCCACGGTGAAGCTGGGTGACGTGCAAATCGGCACCAATGCCGATGCGGAAGAAGCAGGGACGGGTTATTTCAAACGTTCGCTTGGTCCCGAGGCAGTGAGGCCTGGGATGGGCGACATTCAGGTATCCGTGCGAGCCTCTGCCGGTGCCGCGCAACTCCCCACCTGGGGCGCCATCTACTGGCAATATTTCGAAGATCTCGATAAAATTACCTTCGCCGAAACGCCGCTAAAACTCTCCAAACAGCTATTTATCGAAAAAAATACCGATAACGGCCCGGTCCTCACGCCCGTGCGTGAAGGCGATGCCGTGAATGTGGGGGATAAAATAAAGGTCCGCATAGAGCTGCGCGTAGACCGCGATATGGAATATGTGCATATGAAAGACATGCGGGCGTCGGGTCTTGAGCCGGTGAATGTGCTGAGTGGCTACCGCTGGCAGGGCGGCCTCGGCTATTACGAGAGCACCCGCGACGCGAGCACCAATTTCTTCTTCCATGCATTACGAAAAGGAACTTATGTATTCGAATATCCGCTTTTTATAACGCATGAAGGCGATTTCAGCAATGGTATCACCACGATCCAAAGCATGTACGCGCCGGAGTTCACTGCCCATAGCGAGGGTGTCAGACTGAAAGCATTACCAATGAAGTAACATGTCAATACAACTTATCCAAGCTACCATCAACGATCTGGAAACCGTCAGACAAATCGGGATAGACACTTTTTATGAGTCATTTGCATCTGTCAATACAGAGGAAAACATGGCAAATTACCTGAAAACCGGTTTCAGTCTGGACAAAGTAGCGTCCGAACTCGGCAACCCGCATTCAGAATTCCATCTCGCCTACGAGGGCGACAAGCTGATCGGTTATCTCAAAATCAACCATGGCGCCGCGCAAAGCGAACTGAAAGACGATACCGCATTGGAAATCGAGCGCATATATGTCCTTCAAGCATGGCAGGGGCAGAAAATCGGGCAGCTTTTTTATGACAAGGCCATTGAAATCGCCCGTGCGCATGCGTACACGTATGTATGGCTGGGCGTGTGGGAGGAAAATGAAAAGGCGATCGGTTTTTATAAACGAAATGGTTTCGTGGAATTTGATAAGCACCTTTTTACGCTCGGGACCGACATTCAAACCGATATTATGATGCGCAAGGAGCTGTAAGCGGGTTGCACAGGAGGCATTCGGCTATCTGACCGCCTCCTGAATTTTTAAAATTGCGCTCGCAAAGGCTTCCATATCCTCCTGCTTTCCCAGCATGGCGTGTTGGAGAATCCAGACGGCGTCGGTATCACAGGCTTGTTCGGCCACCGGGCAATGTGTTCTTGAGTAGTTGGCCGTGTCTGGAATGGCGTAACACATCCAGGTTTTGTTCTGAAAAAGGGGCTGCTTGTACAGCGGATGCGGATAACCTTTGAAACTCGGCACGCCTTCGGCAGCGAGCATGGCCGCAAATTCTGTTTTAGGCAGTCCGCCGAATTTTGCCGCATCATATTTGAATATATAGATGTGGTACCCGTGCAATGTAATATGTTCATTGCGTTTCAGAGGGGATATTCCTTCTATTTTTCCCAACAAATCATTTAAATACAATCCATTGGCATCCCGCCGCCGGGTTTGTTCTTCCAGGCGTTTGAGTTGTTCGGTGAGCAGCACGGCCTGCATTTGGGTAATGCGGTAGTTGCAGCCGGGATTGTAATGCTCGTACCATTGCCCGCCCTCTATCCGGCCGACGTTGCGCAGGGAATGCATGGTAGCGTACAATTCATCGTCGTTAGTGATGACGATGCCGCCTTCGCCGGACGTCAGGTTTTTGGAAGACTGGAAACTGAAACTACCCACATGGCCGATGGAGCCCAGCTTTTTGCCCTTATACTCGGCACCATGCCCGTGCGCTGCGTCTTCGATCACTTTGAGGTTATGCCGCTCCGCAATACCCATGATGGCCTCCATATCGCAGGCCAACCCGCCGAAATGCACGGGAATGATCGCTTTCGTGCGCGGCGTAATGGCCGCTTCAATGGCGGCCGGGCTGATATTGTACGTGTCAGGATCGATATCGACGAACACCGGCACACAATTGCATTCGATCACCGACGACGCCGTCGTAATGAACGTGTAGGGCGGCACGATCACCTCGTCCCCCGGTTTCACCCCACATGCCATCAGCGCCAGCCGGAGCGATACCGAGCCATTCACACACGTAATGGCATATTTGCTTCCGCAATACGCGGCAAACGCCTTTTCGAAACGCTCCACCTCGTCGGCACAGTCGGGGTTGCCCCACTTGCCGCCCGCAACGATCGCCGACACGGCATTTACCTCATTTTCGTCATAAATGGGCCATGGAAAGGTCTTTTCGACGGTTTTAGGGCCGCCGTTGATCGCAAGTTGTGCCGCTCTGCTGGTCATAGGTTGGGTGTTTGCGGGATGGTGCTGACTGTCTTTTTAAACAAAATACGCGCGCGGCGCACATTCGGGCTATTTGAGATGAGCCACCGGCATTATGTAGTCTTTTTGAAGAATGCGGCAGTATTTATCCCACAAACCCTAAGCTGCATTCGGTACATGAATAACAGACAACTCGCTTACGCCCTGCTCGTCGCAGGTATTTCGCTGGGAACGGCATGGGCCATTCGAGGCCAGTTTGGTCACGAGCAGGGCGCGGCCTGGGCCGGCGGCATCGGCGGGCTCAGCATTGTGCTCATTGCCAAGCGGAAAGACTGGTACGCAAAGGCATTCCAGCTCGCGCTGGCTTCCGCGGCCGGCTGGGGCGTGGGCGGCATTATCAGCTATGGCAAAGTAGTCGGCTTCGCGCGCGGGCTGGAATTCGGGAATGTGTATTACGGGTTCCTGATGCTCTGCGTCATCGGCGGCCTGTTCGGACTGATCGGCGGCGGACTATTCGGTCTCACGCTGGCGTCCTCGCGCCAGAAACCGGTGCAATGGCCCCAGCTCCTCACCGAAATGACAGCCGGCGCGCTCATTTTCTATTATTTGCTCATCGAAGAATTCGGCTGGCTCATGACGCCCCCGCGCTCGGAAGCTTGGGCGGCATGTTTCGGAATGGCGGTGGCGTTATTCTGGCATATGATCCGCCACCAACAGCATTCAGCCATGCGGCTGGCCATTTTCGCCGGGTTCGGCGGCGGCTTCGGGTTTGCGTTCGGAAACTTTTTGCAGGTCATGGGCAGCGTTTCGGGCATTCATTTCAACTTCTGGAACGTCATGGAATACTCGATCGGCTTCTTCGGCGGCATTGGCATGGCGTACGGCACATTCACGTCCGAATGGGAGGTCACCGAAGAACAGGCCGCGCCTTCGCGAATACTTGCACCCGTCATTATCCTCACGCTGATCATTCCATTCGTTGTCTGGGACCAGTCATTCGAAACCAAAAGGCTTATCGAAACCATCCAGGGCTTCGACCCCCTCGCCGATGCGCCGGGCATAACCAATGCCGTCCAATGGGTTACATTATTGCTCGTGCCAGCCTTCGGCGCATACAGTATTTACAGGTATTATTTCAAACGAAAATCTTCCGCCGAACAGCTGGAATACAGCGGCATTCAAACATTTTTCTTCCTCGATCTGGGCCTGTACACGATTTACAGCCTGCTGATCACCGGTGCATTCATAAGCCTGTACCGCATTGAACAATACCTTTACATCCTGAACATGGTCGTTCTCGGCTTCCTCCTGACAAAAACACAAGCCACTTTCTCCCACCGCGGCCTAAACCTCAGCCGATGGGCCGTCAATTTCCTGTTCGTCATTGCCATTTTCGCCATCCTCACCGCCGTCGCGATCAGCACGCACGGGGAGTTGAACGGGGCGAACAGGCGGTTTGAGTGAGGTTTCGTTGGAAATTAATCGCCCGATCACATCGTTATTCGTAACAAAAATTTTAGATTAGTATTCTAACACAGATACAATGGACACGTTCACCGACGTCATGCAGATCTTGGAAAAGCTCAAACCGGAGCTTGCAGAAAAGTACCACGTAAGTTCTATCGGGCTATTCGGGTCAATTGTACGCGATGATTTTACTTCGGAAAGTGACGTGGAAATTCTTGTAGACTTCAATCAGCCGATCGGCATTGAATTCGTTGCATTAGCTGATTTTATCGAAAATAAGATTGGCAAAACCATTGATCTGGTTTCCAAGAAGGGTTGTCAAACCAAGGTATTTTGAGGAAATATCCCGAGAAATACGCTATGTCTAAGCGCTAGCCTTCGCTGCTGGCTCAGGATATTCTGGAAAGCGGTGCCAAAATTCTGATCTACACCGAAGATTTAACATTCGATCAGTTCGTCAATGACGACAAAACGGTTGACGCCGTCATTCGAAACTTCGAAATCATCGGCGAAGCTGCAAACCGCCTACCCGAAGAATTCCGCGATCAGCATCCCGAAATCGATTGGCACAAAATCCGGGGTTTCAGGAACAGAATCGTTCACGACTATTTTGGGATCGACTATTCCATTGTCTGGGAGATTAAGACGCATTTCCTACCGGAGCTCCTGACGCAATTGGGGAAGTTGAACCTCTGAGTTTGCTCAATCGCGGTTTCCCCAAATGCCCGGACGCTGAATCGTATCTACTTCGTAATCTTCAACTCATCCTTCACTTCTCCTTCCGGATTGAGGCATTTGTAATGCAGCGTGTTGCCTTTGATGGAAATGTGCTGGTAAAGCGGACCGTCTTTGTAACGCACCACGGCGTAACCTTCGTCAGGCCAGCGCTCCTGCTTGCCGGGGATGCTGATCGACATCAGGTAAATGGTGCCCTTAGCGGGGCTGGCCACTTCCTTGTCGTTGAACATCGGTTTCGTACGCAGGTAATAATGCATATGCCCGCTCATGACCATGTCTACGTGGTATTTGTCGAAAAGCGTGCACCATTCGCGTTTGATTTCGTCGTACGGCTCCTCGAAGTTGTAAGGAGGGAAATGGAACATCGCGAACTTCCACTTTGCTTTCGTGTTTTTCAATTGATTTTCGACCCACTCGCTTTGCTCGGGCACGGATAGCGTCGCGTCGATCATCAGGAACAATGCGTCCTGGTAGTTAAACGCGTACGTCATTTCGGAAGGCTGACCGGCCGGGCCATTCTCCGGCAGGCTGAACATTTCCTTGTACATCCACGCGCCGAGACCGTCCTGGCTGTCGTGGTTGCCGGGTACAGGCATGAGCGGCCGGGTGGTGAACGTTGGGCCGGCGTGTGCCCAGAGTTCGTCCCAATCGTCGCGGTGCAGGCCGGTGGTGACGAGGTCGCCGGCGATAGAGAAAAATGCCGCGTCAGGGTGCCTCTTGATGGATTTCTGCGCCATATTGCCCCAGATAGGTGAAAAATGCGTGTCGCCGAACCAGATGAACGAAAAGTCTTTTACCCGGTCGGAGGCCGTGTGAAACGACGACGGTACCGACCACCCCAACGCGCCGCTGCCGATCGAATATTGGTACTGCGAGCCCGGACTAAGTCCTTCGAGCCGCGCTGTGAAGCGGTTGACAAACCGGTCGTTCTGCAACAGCCGGTCTTCCATATTGAACGCCGACGCGTCCGTAAACAGCGTATCCGAACCACCTGCTTTCCAGTATTTAACCTTGCCTTTGAGCACTTTCGGGCTAGTCCGCCATTGAATGTTCACCGTCGTCGCCGGGTCGCCGCTCCATGTCAATATCGTCTGGTCGGGCTTGTCGGAAGATGGCGTGAGAGTTTTGCGGAACGCATTCACCAGGTGAGCCTCACGTGCCCGCCCGCGAACGGTCGTGAAGAGCGTCTGGCCTTTCAGCTGTTCAGGCATTTCGGTGAGCACGAGGCCATCCCAGTCGTGATAGGTGAATGCGCCGGGCTGCATGGTGCCGAGCGCGTATTGTGACGGCATTACATTCGATACCGACAGTTTCTCAGCCTTGTTCTGCGGCGCCACGCTGATGAAGTAAACGGGCCGTTCCTTGTCAAATCCATTGACCCCCAGGCCGACAGGCCCTTTATCGAAATCTTTTTGCCATACTTCGTAAGTATATTCCTCGTTGCGGACGAGCATTTTCGTCTTTTTAAATCCGCTTTTTTCCAGCCAGAACGGCGGTATCTTTTGGGCGGTATGCCGCATGAGCGACACTTTCACAGGCACATTTACTTCGAAAGTCCAGAAACGCGTGGCAAGGGTTTCCTGATCACGTTCGCTGAGTACGCTCAGAATATACGCATCCGAAATCGTGTCGAGCTGGGCCGGCGTGAGCGTCTGGTACATTTTGGTTACCAGCCGGTCCACCACCTCTTTCACCGATCGCTCCGGCTGTTCTCCTTCGTTCGCGTGAAAGCCCATCCAAAGCGGGCATAGCAAAGCCCAAAGGAGTATCTTTTTGTGTCTGATCATGGCTTTTCGAGTTTTCCCGTCGGGTATAGATACATCATTTTCAATGATTTACAGCACCGACTTATTATTCGTCAAAAACACCCGCGTACTCTCCGTATAGAGGTCGCCGGCCGGTGTTTTGTATTTCAAATCCACATAAAATGCACGAAAACCGTTAGCAGGCAAGTCCGCCGTTACTTTCACAGCGGATTTCTGACTGATACCCAAACTTTGGGCCGTCCAGGTATCATTGCGCAAATCCTGGTCAGGTGAGTTGGCCGACCACAGGATCACGTCCACCAGCGCGTCCGAAGTAGTTTTAATGTCGAGGTTTACCTTCCGGTTGCTCACCGACTGGCTCCATTTGCATTCCGTATAGGGCCGCTTGTTAATAGTCGCGCCGAAGAATGCACTCAATGCTTCCATCGCCTGCTTGCCGTCGCCGAGGTCGTGACCGGCATTCGGGACGTAATGCAGCATGTTGTTGCCGGGGATTTTGTCGAGGTAGTTTTTGATGTTATCCACAACCCAGTACTTGTCGTTCGTGCCCATAAATATCATTTTCGGCATCGTGAGCTTGGCGCGGTAGGAGAACGGGTCGATCATCGTGGTAATGGCCTGGCCATCGGGCGAGCCGGTAGATTGGGGGATACCCAGTTTCACATAATCCTCGATCTGAACACTGTAATCGCCCCAGGATTTGATCTGGTAGTCGAGGCTCACCGGCATATTCAGCACGTCGATCACCATCGGCGCGATCGCCTCCACGCGCTTGTCGCTCGCGCCCGTGAGCCAGGTCGTCCAGCCGCGTTTGGAAGCACCGGTCACAACGAATTTGTTAACGGTATGCTTCAATTCTTTTCCGGCAAACTGCTGTACGGCATCCATCGCCTTCACCGCGCTTTTGACCATCGGGAACAGCAGCGGCCAGGTGTAATCCTTGTCCTTTTTGAAGTGGTGTAATGTGTAGGAAATCAATGCATCCTCCGTCAAATCGCCGAAAAACGGCTGATTAGGCGTCTGTTTCAGCAATGCCACGATGGCCTGGTTGGTCGTGGCCACAGCCCCCAGCGACGCGTACATTTTCTCGTCCTTTTTGCTGTTCCAATTCGGGAGCTCATTCGTATTGGAACCGCCGGTGATGAATAGCAACGCGTCGTCGTGCTTGTTTTCTTTGGGGACAATGACCGTCAGTTGGTGCGTCCAGGTAAACTCCCGCCAATTCTGCGAGGTCAGCAGGATTTGGTAAAAAGTCAGGTTATCGCGCGAAAACGACTCTTTGAGCTCCCATTTGAATGTCTTATCCCCATTGCCGAGGTAGCTTTCGAGCGCGTTTTCCGGGGTAACTTTCTGCGCATTCGCCGCAATTGCTGCCAACAATACAAACAATGTGGAACGTAATACCTTGCCTGCCATTTTTAAAAACATGGTCACTCCTGATTAAGGTTAAAGATCGGTTTATTTGCCCCGCACCGGTGCGTTAGTCGCCGGCCATGGGCTGTCGCTGATTAGTTTCAATGCCTGTTCGATGTAAATTTCACCCGTCATTTCGCCGAGACTGGTACGGCTCACGTAGTCGTATCGTTTAAAACTGTTGAAATCGACTTTCGTAAGCATATAGCCGAATGCATCGTTGGTCAGCCCGAACAGGAACGGCTGCTTCGTATGCATATGCCTTTTCACATAATACCCGATATTCGGCAATGCCTCACCCGGCACCGTCAGCACCTGGGCTGTGCCGATGTTGAGCAGGTTCAGCTGCGTGACAATGCGGTTCTCGCTGGCCATTTCATTTTTTATCGGTGATTTTTGCAGGATAAAACGCATAATCTCCGAATCTACCGGAAACTCAAACCTGCGGGAAACGCAATACAAATCCGGATCTTCCTGCACGGCGGCATCGCGCACGATCCGCAAAGCCTCGTCGGCCAGGAGCTCGCCAATGCGCTTGCATTCGTTCCAGTCGTTGGCTTCCTTGCCGTTTTCCGTTCGGTTATCGGCAGTTACCATGCCGCCCTGCGCGCCATTCATAAAAATCGCTACGCCCCCGGCCTGCGCCTCGATGCGGTCGTACAATGGTCCGCAGAGATCGGGGCTGAGGATGCCCTTGCCGGAGCCGATCACTTCGGGGTGTATCGCATAATTGACTAATGTCGCAATGGTTTTACCTTTGTTGGCGCCCTCAGATGCCACGGCCTGCATCACCCCGCAGCGCGGGTCGTACAGCTGATCGGCGTAGTAGTTGTACGCGATTTTGCCCTTCGCATCGCCCACGGCTATTTTCAGAGAAGCGTCTTCCAGCTTGCCTGTCGCCTCGTTTACCGCATCGGCGATGAGCTGCACGCAGCTGTCGAGGTAGGCGAGGTCGGCAAACGACTCGCCTTTCTCATTGGGGAACCCATACGCGTCGGGCCCGCTATGGGTGTGCGTGGCACCTATGAGCACATTTTCGGGCGGAATGCCTCTGATCAATTTCCGCGATTTGTTGCCCAATGCCGCCGGCCAGCCCAGATTATCCACATTCACAATGGCAATCCGAACGCCGCCTTTTTCCATGACAAATGCCCTTGCATATAGTTCTCCGGCTTTCTGCGTGGCTTTTTTTGGTGTACCAATGCCGCCCGAAACCGGCAGTAACGGGTCGGGCGTGATCACCCGCACCGCCGCTGCGGCCCGGAAATGCTGCCCCATTGCCCATTGACATACGCAGAGGAAAGCACAGCAAAGTAAGATAGCCCACGTTTTCATGCACGAACGGTTTACGTAGAAAACTAAACCGGAACTGCGGCAGCATACCAGCAGTCCCGGTTTTAAATACTCACCTTAAACAAAATATGACTACCACGGCTTGCCGGTTCCTTGTACCAGCCATTGTTTCGACCACGGGCTGTTGCCGCCGTCGGCTTGCGAGTAGCTGGTCAGTTCCAGCTTGCTCACGGCTACGCCTGCATTGGCCTTGTTAATACGCAATTCGTCCTGCATATAATAGAAACGCAGGGGCAACACTTCCCTTTTCGCTGCCGGGCCGGCCTTCAATGCGGGTAAGCCGGTGCGGCGGAAATCGAACCACGCTTCGGTGGCGGCCGTCCAGCCGGCGATCCATTTCTGCTCGATGATCTGTTTCAATGTGTTATCGAATGCGACGCCCGGGGTGGCCATGTAAGCGGCATATTTGTCGCCTACCGTCCAGGTTTCCATCGATGCCTTTACCCCTGCTTCGTAACGGGCTTTGGCGGCGCCTGTCGCCCAGCCTTTCAATGCGGCTTCGGCGAGGATGAAGTTCACTTCGGCGGCCGAAATGAGGCGGGCGCGCAGCAATGGCCCCTTGGCAGCTTTGTAAATGCTGTTCAGGAACGATACGTGCGGGTTGTACGAGGTTTGTCCTGGCGTAGGGTTGAGGTTATAGGCCGAGGGCAATGCCGAAAAGCTTGGCGGCAAACCCACATATTCCGGGTCGGTGTCGATTTGCGTTTTACCAACCTTATCGGGTGAAAGAATGCGCTTGCCGTCCACGATTTTGTCCGTTCCGGCAGGCTGCGTGGCGTCCACCACGAGCGGTATCTCCACTTTATTAGCCCAGATTCCCAACCGCGGGTCTTTCAGAGTTTGCAGCCTCTCCACGAAAGTCGCACACATTTTAATGCGGCGGTAGTTGCTTCCGCTGGCGTCGGTTACGGCGTTGGCAGGCCAGGAATCGGCCTCGCTGTTACCCGGGAAGCCCATGGTGGCATCATCCGCATTCGTGGTAATGATCGGATACTGGGCCGCATTGGCTACGATTTTTTCGATGCCCGCCTTAGCCACGTCGGGTTGCTTGGCCGACAGCCGCATATAGTAACGGAGCATTAGCGAGTTAGCCATTTTGCGCCATTTTGCGGGATCTCCGCCGTAAAAAACGTCTACATTGTCCACAATACCCTCGTAATCGGCTTTGGATTTGGAAAGCAATGTATTGGCCTTTTCGAGATCGGCGATAATGCCTGCATAAATCTTGTCCTGCGTGTCGAATGCGGGCAAAATGTCGGACGTCGAGCCTGCTTCGCCCTTCAATGCATTCGTGTAAGGCGCATCGCCCCACAGGTCGGTAATGAGGCCGAACATGAACGATTTCATGACCAGCGACACGCCCTGGTGGAACTCGAAATTGGTCTGCACCGCACGGGTATATACGAGGTCGTTGTTGCGCAGCACGTCGTAGTAAGCGTTCCAGCTCTGGTCGCCGCCCCAATCGTAATCGTTATGCCCGCTCGACCAGGCGTCTTTCTGCGTATGCTGCACCACGCCGGCAATGTCCTGGTAGCCCAGGTTCACGTACAATTTCGCAGCTTCGGTGAGCACGGTCGGCAGCACCAGGTTCGGGTTTACGCTCTCGGGCGCTACGCCGTTGGGGTTTTCATTGAGCTCCGTCAGGTCTTTGCAGGAGAATACCAGGCATGCCAGCAGCAGCGGTATCACAATGAACTTTTTAGTAAGATTTTTCATGAGTTTATTTATATTAAATAGACTATGTTATTTCAAATCAGAATGTTAACCCAAGCTTGAAGCCGATCGGGATCACCCAGGGCGTCACGTTATACCGCTCGATACCCTGCTTGAACTGGGTACCGGCCTGTGCCCCAGACTCCTGCTGGAATGCCTGTTCGGGATCGATACCGATTTTAGCTTTCGTCCAAAGGATGATGTTGCGGCTGTAAACGGCTACGTTGGCATTCTGCAAACCGATCCTTTTCACGAAGGCGGCGGGAAGATCGTATCCGAGCGAAATCTCGCGCAGCTTCACGAACGAGGCATCGAATGTTGCTGCGCGGGTAAAGCTCCACGGATAGTTGTCGCCGTACGGAATGTACTTCGTGCCCGGGCCGCCGAGGTTTTCCTTGTAGCCGGTGATTTCGCCTGCCTCGTTGTATTCGGCGATCACACCGGGGTTGAACACCGCATAGTCGTACGTATTGCCGCCGTACTCAAACGGGAAGCCGCCATACTCCTTCGTAGGGCCGCCCACGATCGGAAAGTTGTTGCCGCGGATAATGACTTTATCGTTGTTAACGAGGTAATTGCGCAGCTGGTCGCCCGTCATCCCGTTCGGGTTAATGAGGTTATCCAGGAAGCGCTGCGATTTCAGGTCGGATTCGCCGTAGCGGTAAGTTTGCGATACGAAATCACCGCCCTGGCGCCAGTCGAACGACATATTGAGGCTGAAACCCTTGTAGGACAGCGAGGTTTGGAGGCCCATGATGAAATCAGGGTTGAAATTACCGATCTTGTTGCGGGTGTTCGAAGCAGAAATGCTTTGCCACGAGCCGTCGTCGTCGAGGATCGGGTAGCCGTAGTAAGGCGAGTTTTTGTCCTTCACCGTCACGATCTCAGAGTCGTAAATATCGCCGATCTTGTCTCCCACGTACGTCCATGCCCCGCCTTTCGCGTCGGTCCATAAGGTGTAGAAATCCAGCCCGTCCGAGAGCGATTTGATCGTCGTGCGGTTCCGCGACCAGTTGGCATTGATATCCCAGCGCCAGCCGTTCTTGTCGACCGGCGTTCCGCCCAGCGTCAGTTCGAGGCCCTTGCTCACGAGCAAGCCCGCATTGATATTTTTCGAAGTAAAACCACTTGATCCCGGCAGCTTGGTCGGGATGATCTGGTTGCGGTTTTCAACCTGGTAATAGGTCGCAGCAAACCGGACGCGGTTATGGTACAGGTTCAGGTCGATGCCGTATTCGTAAGAGGTCGCGATCTCCGGTTTGAGGTCGGGAAGCAAAATTTGCCCCGATTTCGACAGGCGTGTAATGCCGTCCCAGGCCCCTGCATTGCCCAATGTGGCGAGCAAGCTGTACGGGTTCGTGTCGTTACCCACCTGCGCCCAGCCGCCGCGTACTTTCAGGAGGCTGATCTGATTGTTCATCTGGAACATTTCATTGAGCAGCACGCTCAGCGACGCCGATGGATAGAAGTACGAGCGGTTCGCTTTCGGCAAGGTGCTCGACCAGTCGTTCCGGGCGGTAAGGTCGAGGTAAATCATGTCTTTGAAACCGAGGTTTGCCAATCCGTAGACGCTGAACACCGCTTTTTCATACAATGCCGAGCTGTAATTAAGGTTAGCCGGCGCAATGTTCGACATCGTGTACAGGCCCGGAATGATCAGTCCCGTTCCGTTTTTGGTCGACGAATTCACATCGGAATTTTTCTGGTAACGCGTGTTGCCACCGCCGGAAATCGAGAAGTTGAACTGATTAATGTCGCGTTTGTAGGTCAAAAGGAAGTCGGCATTGCGTTCGAAGCGTGCCAGGTTAATTTTTCCGTAACCGCCGCGACTGTCGTTGGTGTAGCTGTTCCCGATTTTCGTTTCGCGGTCTTCGCGGTAGGTATCGAGCGCATACCGGCCCATTAAGCTCAAATGCGGGGTGATCTGCCAGTCGGCCTTCACGTTCCCGAACACCCGGTCGCGCACGAAGCTGTTATTGACCTCATAAGCCAGGAACCATGGGTTATTATAGTCGCCGGGGCCTTGCGAGAGCTGCTGCAATCCCTCCTGTCCCGGCACCCAGTAGTTGCGCAGGTCGCGGATGTCGATGTGCGGTGATACGGCGTAGGCCCATTGCAACGGGTTGGTTCCGCGGTTGGTAGCAGGCCGGTTGTTCGAGTTGTTCCGGCTGAAATCCACGTTGGTGCTCACGGTAACCTTCTTGCTCAGCTTTACCGAAGAGTTGATATTGAAAGAGTTGCGGAACAAATCCGAGTTCGGGATAATGCCTCGGTTCGACATGTTGGAGTACGATAAACGGTACGTCACGAGTTCGGTGCTGTTGGCAATCGAGACGCCGTTCGTGGTGGTAATGCCTGTGCGGACGAAATTTTTCACATTATCCGGGTGCGAAACGAGCTCGGTTGGGACCGGGTTGCCGTTGGCGTCTTTCGGGCTGTTCCATTGCACGGCCTTGTAGCCTTTGTCCAGTTCCGGGCCCACGCCGCCGGCAGAGCCCTCGTCGATGATCAGCACGCCGCCGGGGTAAGGATTATTGTCCGGCGTAAATGGCAGGATACCCGTCGCGAACTTGTGGTGCATGTTCAGGTATTTGTAGGGTTTGTCAAAAACCGTATTGGAATTGACCGAAACCGTCATTTTCTTCGATTTGCTACCGCTTTTGGTCGTAATGAGCACCACCCCGTGGCCGGCGCGCGAGCCATACAATGCCGCAGCGTTCGGGCCTTTCAGGATCGATACGCTTTCCACATCGTCGGGGTTAATGCTCGAAATGGCGTTACCATAGTCGACGCGGTTGTCGTTACCGATCTGGCTGACGTTGTTGAGCGTGTTGGCAATGGGCACACCGTCCACGACAAACAGCGGCTGGTTGTCGTTACTGAGCGAGGTGGCACCGCGGATGATCATGCTTACGGACGACCCCGTGCCGCCGGTAGAGCTGATCGTTACGCCCGGAACGCGGCCGGAAAGCGAGTTGAGCACGTTTTCCTGCGCCACGCGGCTGATATCCTTACCGTCCACCTCCGTGATCGCATACCCGAGCGAGCGCTTCTCGCGCGAAAGGCCCAAAGCCGTAACCACAGTTTCGTTCAGCGTTTCAGCCCCTTCCGCCAGCACGACGTTGATGACCGACTCATTCCCCACGGTAACTTCCTGTGTTTCATGCCCGATATAGGAAAATACCAGTACCGGCCGCGTCGATTCATTCACATTGATCGAGAACGCGCCTTCCGCGTCCGACGACGTTCCGACCTGTGTGCCCTTCACGATAATGCTCACGCCGGGCAATGCGGCGCCGTCTATTTTGGAAGTAACCTTCCCTTTGATGGTCTTGTCGAGCTTCGCCGCGAATGCGGGAATAGCGAGGAGTGCAGCCGCGAAAATGCTTAGGAGCAACCTTCGCAGGCTAACGGTAGAGTTTGGATGCATAGTTTTCAAGTTTAAGGTGATAGTCACTATTCATGATACTGAAAAACAATTAGTTATGTTAAAAATGAAAGCATAGGGGAAGCTTATATAATCTGTGTCTGAGATTACTGGGGGCATTTTAAACATGTACCAGGTGAGTAGCGGAATCACCTCCCGGATTTTACCCCGGAAGGAAACTTTGAAATCCTGATGACATTACTGAGGCCGTTGTTTTTTGGACTATTGAGCAGTGTTAACTTTTAGTGATTTCCGAACAAACACAATGATAGAGGAGGATGAGTCGTGGTATTTTCAGCAATTCAGTTATTTCGGTTCGGCACCGTTGTCGGGCCGGTTTTCATTCAGGAGGCGGTTAAAGTAGATTTCGAGGGCGTCGGCGTAGGCTTTCCGCTCCTCTTCATCGGTAATCCCCGCGAGTAATTCCGCCAGCTCCCCTTCGGATATTTTATTGCCGATCAGCTTGTTAATCAATTTTTCCGCCCGGGAGAATGACATGGTGTTAGTTAGTTTTGGTATGTGAACAGGATACTGGCCGTTTTTCATAAAAGGCTACTCGTTCCGACAGGTTTTTTCACAACTATTTACTCCTTTTTTCCAAAGCGGGCCGAGGCCGATATTTCCGATTTACGTAAACCGGTGAAAAATCGAAATGATCCGGAAGCCAATTTCTGTTGACGGAATGTTGCCATTCATCGCGAACCCCTATTTTTGTTAAAATTTTATCATATTAACAGGAAGTATCGTTTCTATACCGAAACCGGGCTGTGAAGAATGAACCCTAAGAAGTGCTGTCAGGAGATTTACTTTCTGCTTTTAATACTATTGCTTTTCCATCATGCCTCTGCGCAGACGGTCGTGCCCGATAGCGCGGGCCATGTGGTGGTGGGAGATATTACCGTAGAAGGTAACCACCGCACGCGCACAAGCATTATCATGCGCGAAATGGCCATCCGCCGCGACGATACGCTCTCTACCGAATCCCTGAAAGAGAAACTTGAAATCGACCGCAGGAAAGTCGTTAATACCAACTTATTTGTTACCGTAGACCTGCTCACGAAGCCCAATCCCGACTCCGTCCACACCGATATCCGCATCGTCGTGAAGGAGCGCTGGTACTTCATTATGCTGCCCGTCTTCCAGCTCGCCGACCGGAATTTCAACGAATGGTGGTACGAGCGTAAGCGCGATTTGTCGCGCACGACTTACGGCGTATACCTGAGCTACGGTAATGTCACCGGCCGCGCCGACAAGCTCCGTTTCCTGGCCGAGTTCGGGTTCATCCCCAAGTTCGAGCTGGCTTACACATTACCTTACATTGATAAAGCCCAGAAAACCGGCATTACCGTCGGCACGTCATATTCCATTAATAAAAATACGGCGTTCAGGACCTGGCGCGACAAGCTGCAATACCTGAACAGCGAGGATATTAACCGCCGGCGCTTTTACACGTATGTGAGCGTGACGCGGCGCAACAAATATTACACATTCCACTCCCTCGACCTCCGGTGGAGCTATACGAGCATTTCCGACACCATTGCCCGGCTTAACCCCAATTACCTGCTCGATGGGGATAAACGGCAACGCTATTTCCAGCTCACCTACACGTACAGCTACGACAAGCGCGACAATGCCCAATACGCTTTACAGGGCCAGACGGCGGGTGTACAGATTTCCAAAACCGGCCTCCTGCCAACGGACGACGTGAACACGCTGTACCTCTACGGCTCGTACCGCAAATTCATACCGCTGGGTAAACGGTGGTTTTTCAATACCAATGTCCGCGGCCGGCTTTCATTCCCGAAAAGGCAGCCCTACACGCAGACGGTCGGCCTGGGTTACCGCAACGACCTCGTGCGCGGGTACGAGCTGTATGTGGTAGACGGCCAGGATTACGGACTGATCAAAAACGAATTGAAATACAGGCTGTTCTCGGTCCAGAAGCACTTGTCGTTCATTCCCGTGCGGCAGTTCAACACGATCCCGCTCGCGGCGTACATTAATACCTTTGCGGATGCAGGTTATGTTAAAAACAGTTATCCCGAGTTCAGCAACACGCGGCTTGGCAACTCGATGCTGTACGGCGCAGGCGCGGGGCTGGATATTGTGACCTTCTACAATATCGTCGCACGGTTCAACATCACGCTCAACGGCGAGGGCGAACGGCGGTTCTTTTTCAATCTTTCGAGAGAATTCTGAGGTCATTTTTGAAAGTGATAAATATGTATATATTGCAAAAGGGCGCCATCGAATTAGTTACAGGGCACGATAATTTCTCAACTACATTTTAAACCGGATGGTATAACCTCTACACTTATGAAGACGCTGAAAAACGGGGCTGCAATCCTTACATTGGCCATTATAGCCGTGGCTTGCGACACCAAGACGAACGAAAAGACCGAAACGGCAACAGCGGACTCCGTTGCCCTGCACGAGCCCGCGCCCGCAGACCTGAACAGTGATCAGTCGGCATTGCTGAAAACGATCCTCGGCCCGCCCGAGCAAAGTCCGGCAGGCACGATTTTAAGGGGTATTGCATTTGGCGACCCGATCGCCAAGGTGAAAGCGACCGAGACATTCGAAATGTTCGAAGAAACGCCCGACCATTTGGGCTACACCTCGGAAACCGCCCAGCTGGAAACGATCGACGTCCAGTATTTCCTGACGACGGACAAGAAGGTGAACAAGATCACAATCGACGTATACCTGAACAGTCCGAATGCGACGAAACAGCTCTGGAATGCCAGCAAACAGTATTTTAGCAAAGCCTATTCCGCCCCGAAAGAGGAATCCAAAAAGTTGACCTGGAACAACAAAACGATCCGCATCAATATGGAGGATGTCTCGGAAGGAAAGGATTACGGCCTTAAACTTCAATTCTTCCCGGCCGACAAGAACGTGTTGGCCGCTAAATAACACCTATGAAAACCAAAAGATCGATTATTCTGGGCGTACTTTGCCTGATCGCCGTTTCAGTTTCCGCCCAGAAAAAGTCTAAAAAAGACGAAGTAGTGACCATTGAAACCACCCAGGGCACAATGCGCTTCATCCTTTTTGACGAAACCCCTAAACACAAAGCGAACTTTATCAAACTCGCCAAAGACAAGTTCTACAACGGGCTGCTTTTCCACCGTGTGATCGACGACTTCATGATCCAGGGCGGCGACCCGGAATCCCGCAATGCCAAGCCCGACGCCATACTCGGCCGTGGCGACAACGGCTATAAAGTACCAGCCGAATTTAACGGGAAGCTCTTCCATCAAAAGGGCGCATTAGCCGCTGCGCGCGACAATAACCCCGCGAAGGAATCGAGCGGATGCCAGTTTTACATTGTGGAAGGCCGCAAATGGAGCAAGGCGGACCTGGAAAAACAATCGGCCCGCGCCGCCCGCAAACTGACCGACGCACAGAAAAAAGTATATGAAACCCTAGGCGGTACGCCGCACCTCGACGGCGCGTATACCGTGTTCGGGCAACTGATCGACGGCATGGACGTGATCGATAAAATCGCTTCGGTGGATAAGGACGAGCGCGATCGTCCCGAGAAGGACGTTGCGATGAAAGTGTCGGTCAAAAAGATGAAAAAGAAGAAGATCACCCGCAAATACGGCTGGAAATACGAGGCTTAAATTGGAAAAGAAGAAGATCCTGATCACCGGCTCCAACGGCTTGCTGGGGCAGAAACTGGTGGAACTGCTGGTGACGAAGCCGCACATCGATACCATCGCCACGGCCCGCGGCGGGAACCGCCTGCCGTTCAGCAACGGCTACCGGTATATTGAAATGGACATTACCGACCCGCAAGCCGTAGACCGCGTGTTCGGTGCCGAACGCCCGGACGTGGTCATCCACACCGCCGCCATGACGAACGTGGACCAGTGCGAGGCGGAAAAAGATGCCTGCTGGAAGCTGAATGTAACTGCGACTGAAACACTCATCGCTGCCTGCGCGAAGCACAAGACGTTTTTAGAACTCGTTTCCACCGACTTTATTTTCGACGGAACTTCGGGGCCTTATCGCGAAGACGACGAGCCCAATCCGATCAGTTTTTACGGTTGGAGCAAATTTGCGGCTGAAAAAGCGGTGGTATCGTCCAGTATCGAATGGGCCATTGCGCGTACTGTGCTCGTGTACGGGATCGCGCACGACATGAGCCGGAGCAACATTATACTTTGGGTCAAAAAATCGCTGGACGAGGGGAAGGCGATCAAGGTCGTGACGGACCAGTTTCGCACGCCTACTTTGGCCGAAGACCTTGCATTGGGCTGCTACCTCATCGCCGACCAGCAAGCCAAAGGCATTTACCACATCTCCGGCAAGGATTTCCTGACGCCCTACGAAATGGCGCTCGCCGCTGCGGATTATTTCGGACTGGACGCGTCCTTGATTTCTCCAACCGATGCCTCAGCCTTTAGTCAACCCGCGCGCAGACCTCCGCGTACGGGATTTGACCTTTCCAAATCGCGGGAAGTGCTCGGCTACGAGCCGCATTCTTTTCGGGAAGGGATTGAGATTTTGGCAGGGCAAATATTTTAATGCCACGAAGGCACGAATCAGCACATAGACATTCGTGCCAATTCGTGCCTTCGTGGCATAGTAACTATCCCAATACTCTCGCAAGATTCAGCCTAAGCCCTGCAAATACGGGTTCTCCTGAAAGCCAAATATCGAGGCTTGAATACTCAATAACAGGCCGTTCAGGCTCATAAACATATGCTTTACTGGCATACTTGTCTATCAGCCAGAAATTCGTCCTCGCTCATGATATCTCCTACAATGAATGTAACAGGCGTGTCCATAACTTAACGATGTCTTGGGAAGTCTTTCAATAATATGGTTAAATGTAACAAGTTTGCTTCTAACGCTCGACAGTGGCAGACCATTAATTCCCAGGCATACATTCCCGTTGAATTAACGGTAAGCCACGCCGCGTCAGTTGCCTTTTTACCTATTAACTGTACAACGACTCATAATACTCCCGCGCCATGCGGTCGGAATTGAACGGCTCGGAAACGTCGTTCATGCTGTTCAGCGTCATCTCCTGCCATTTCTCGGGCGCGTTGTAATAGGTCGGTATAACGGAGCGCTCGAGCGTTTCCATCAGGTTGTCGCAGTCCTGCTTGTTGATATCTTCGCCTTTGGCTACTGGCAAGAGAAATGCATTATGCCCGTCTTTCGCGAATTCGCATATCCAGCCGTCGAATGTCGAAAGGTTCAATGCGGCGTTCATCGCGGCGGTCATGCCGCTGGTGCCGGACGCTTCGCGGGTGACGACCGGCGTGTTGAGCCAGACGTCGGCGCCGTCTTTCAGGAGTTTGGACAATGCGAGTTCGTACCCCGTGAGTACCGCCATGTTCGGGAACAAATGGCTGAGGTAAAACAGGTGGTTGAATGTACCCACAGCGCCCTCGTCTTTCGGGTAGGGCTTCCCTGCCCAGATCACCTGTACGGGCTGTTCCGTATTGGCCATGATGCGTTTGAAACGTTCAATATCCCACACGAGCATATCGGGCCGTTTGTAGGCGGCGAACCTGCGCGCCCACACGATGGTGAGCACATCCGGATCGAAAAGTTTGCCGCTTTGGTCGGCCACGGTTTTGAACAATACCTTTTTCAATTCCTTCTTCCGCGCGACAATCGTGTCGATGTCTTTGTCGAGCCGGGCTTTTTCCAGCACGGGGTCCACCCAGTAGGCATTGTTCTGCGCATTGGTAATATGGCCTATCGGCGCGATTTTGGGATGCGTTTTCCACATTTTCCGCGACACTTCCCCGTGCAGTTTCGATACGCCGTTCGCCTTGTGGCTCAGGCTCAATGCTGCCAGCGAATGGTTGAAAACACCGTCGCGGATGCCGCTGATCTTACGGACGGTTTCGAGGTCGATGCCGGAGAAGAAACCAAGTTTGTCGAGAAAATGAATGTCGTGCTTCTCATTACCGGCTTCCTCCGGCGTGTGGGTCGTGAAAACGACCTTTTTCTGTACCTCGGCGACTTTCTGATATTTTTTATACAAATGAAAAAGTGCAGATACCGCATGCGCTTCATTCAAGTGGTATACTTCCGGCTCGTACTGCAATGCTTCCAGCAGGCGCGCGCCGCCGATGCCGAGCACCATGCATTGCGCCACTTTATAGGTTACATCCGAATCGTACAATGAATAGCTGATCGCACGTGTCGATTCGTCATTGCCGTCCGTGTCGGTCGTTAGCAGGAAGAGTGGCGCCGAGCCGAATGTCTCGGGAGCCAGGTAATAGGCGGCGACCCACACGTTTTTCCCCATCATGGGAATCTGGAACCGGATTTGGGTATCGACGAGATACGAGTACATTTTCTCATGGAATTCGGGCACCATACTGCCGTCCTTATTACGGCCCTGGTCGTAATACCCGTATTTCCAGAGCATTCCAATGCCAATCAGGTTCTGTTTGAGTGCGTACACGCTCCGCATATGGGAGCCTGCGAGGAAACCCAGGCCGCCGGAGTAGATTTTTAACGCCTGGTCGACGGCGAATTCCATCGAAAAGTAGGCGACTGATTTCTGGTATTTTTTATCCGCGGTAAACGGGTGTTGGTAGGGCAAAGAGAAAGTTTGATGTGACATCAGAAGCAATTTTGGTGAAAGAAAAAAACTGCATAAAAAACCCGGCCTATCGAAGAAAGCCGGGTGTAAAATCTACATTAACAATGCTATTTGCCGAAAAGACGCGCCCAGAAGCCCTTCGCCTTTGTTTTCGTCTCTACGACCTTCTCCGAGGCCTCTTCTTTCAATTCCGCGATTTCCTCTGCCGCTTTCGCTTTCAGTTCGGCCGCTTTGGCCTGTGCTTCTGCGAGTTTTTCCTTCGCGTCTTCCACGGCTTCGGCTGCGTCTTCTTTCAAGTCCTCATATTTGTCGGTCGCAGCTTCTTTAATATCGTCGAATTTCTCGGCGGCGGCTTCCTTGATGTCCTCAAACTTATCCGTCGCGGCCTCTTTCAGGTCTTCGAACTTTTCTGTGGCGGCCCCGGTAATACCGGCCAATGTCGCCGCGAAGCCCGATTTGGCCTCTTCCGCTTTCTCCTCGATCACCGCTTCCGCTTGCGTGGTTTTTGTTTCGGCCTGGGCTTTGAGGTCGTCCAGTGTTTCATAGACTTCCGTTTTAATGCCGTCCGCCGTTTCCGCGGCTGCCTCTGTGACTTCTTCTACCTTGGTTTCGGCTTTGGTTTCCAGCTCAGCCGCCTCTTCTTTCACTACATCCTTAGCCTCATCCTTGATTCCCAGCACCTCTTCCACGATTTCATCTTTGGCTTCATCTGTAGTGGTTTTGAGCTCTTCAACTTTATTTTCCAGTGATTCTTTTGCATCTCCTGGTTTAGGTTCGGTATTCTCGGCCATGGGAACTGTGGTTTTAAGGTGGGACAGTTGTTTCGATGAAAGCGTAAGCTACAAATGTCTTGCCAAGGTTCCAAGCAGCACACAAAGCTTTATGCTAGGTTAACCGTCTAACCATCAAATTTTTAACCAACTCATAAAACGGCTCCGGCTGCAAGGTACGCCAGTTGTTCAGGTGCAGCGTACCACCGAAATTGATATAGTAGTCGAGTCGGTACTTCTTCCATTGCTCTTCCACATGCTCGCGGAAACTGACCGCCGCGATCCAGCCATCCTCCACATCGTCGAACCATTCGGCGTAGTAATCGTCCTCGGCGCCGTGGAAATCGAGCACGTTTTCGCCCAGCAGTATGAACTGGTTAATGCCCTGGCCCACGAGCGGGTCTACGACCTGCCGTTTGAAAAACATAATGTCGTTGTGCAGCGTGTCGTTCCATTCGCCGAACATTTCGATGATCACAAAACGCTTGTTATAATCCGCAAAAAGGATTTTTACATACAGCGTCTCCGACCCGATGTGGTCCCAGAGCGGGTGTATATAATAGCCGTAGATCGCATTTTCATAATAATCCAGGTTATAGGTGCGGCCGTAAAATGGCGAACGCTCGTCGTGGCTCGCTACATAATGCTTTTCCCAGTTGTAATAGGGCTCTATCTCCTGCATGGCAACTTTTTGAATAGAATGAAAGACGAATACAAATGAAAACAGAAAAGGCTTGCCTGATGCTACCAAGCTATCAAATGCATTAAATTATTGTTCCGAAAAAAATCATTATTTGGACTTAATATAAATAGTGTTGTAGCTTTGCGCTGTTTCAAGTTTCACCACCAAGTTGACCCATTTGCAACCTGATATGGCTCCTTTGCTCATTCAAACGGACAAGTCGTTTGAGGAGCTTTACCATTTGCATTGGGAAAAAGTTTTCGCCGTGTGCTACCAGGGCACCCGCGACCTCGAACAGGCCGAGGACTTGATGCACGAGATCTTCCAGTCGCTCTGGGAGCGGCGCGATGAACTGCGGGTAAGCGGCCCGGTGGCGCATTACCTCGTGCGCGCGGCCAAGCTCAAACTCCTCGCCCACCACCGCGATACGGCCAACCGCCAGCAGATTTTCGATCGGGTGATGGACCGGAAACCGGGCTCGGAGGATACCACCCAGCGCCAGGTCGACTACCACCTGCTTTCCGAACGCGTCACCGAGCTGGTGGCCGATCTGCCGCACCCGTGTCAGGAGGTGTTTGTGATGAGCCGGCAGGATGGCATGTCCAACAAAGCCATTGCCGCATCGCTCGTACTATCCGAAAAAACGGTAGAATACCACCTTACCCGCGCATTGCGCTTCCTGGGAAAGCATCTGGCCGAGTACCAGCATTAATTTTTTGTACCACGCCAGGGTGCCCTGCCCCGCCGCGCAACTATTATCCGGAGGCGCATTGCTTCCGAACCGACGGGCGGCACCATGAACATCACACCAGAACTTTTACAACGTTACAGTACCGGGCAATGCACCCCGGCCGAAATGCACGCCGTGGAGCAATGGCTCGACGATCCCGCCGCAGCCTCCGAGACAGCGGACGACATCCCCGAAAGCAAAAGGCAGGAAAGCGCCTCGCGCGTGTGGGAACGTCTGCGTACAAGTAGAAAACGGCCGCTTTGGGTACAATACCGGCATTACCTGTCGGGAATGGCCGCATTGCTGGTGCTCGTAAGCGGCATGATGTGGTATTCCGCGAAGCGTGATTCCGCGCACGAAACAACACCATTCACCGTGCACACGGTTCGCACGCAGAAAGGGGAAACGCGGCGGCTGACATTGCCCGACAGCTCGGTGGTAATGCTCGGTTATGATAGCGAGCTCCGGTATCCGTCGGCATTCCGGGAAGCGGTGCGGCGGGTGGTACTGACCGGCGAGGCGCAGTTTTCGGTCAAAAAGAATGCAAAACAGCCATTTGTTGTAGAAACAGCCGCGGCACAGACGCGCGTGCTCGGGACGGTTTTCGATGTGAAGGAATATCCGGGCGAAGGCCATACCGCATTGCTCGTAACGGAAGGCAGGGTGCGGTTTACCAATAAAATTTCGACTCAATCAAAAATAATTACCGTCGGAAATGCCGGGTTGATCGAAGGGAGAAAACTGTCGGTACGTACGGTGACGGGTGCCGACGCGGAGGTTTCTTGGCTGAATAATGCATTGCGGTTCAATGACATGCCCCTTGCACACGTGGCGCGCGAGCTGGAAAGGCGGTATCATGTAACGATCGGTTTCCGCCAGGAGACATTGAAGAAAGAGCGCTACACCGGTGCATTCAGAAATCCGTCGCTGAATGGGGTACTGGGCAGTATGAGCATCGCCGTAGGCTTCCGGTACGAGGTCAAAGGACAATCCATCAGTTTATATGAATAGCATCCCATGAATTCCAGAAACAAATCGCCCTAGGTCTGCGGGATGAAAAAAACCCGATGCGCTGTCGCCAAACTTTACACCGGGTCGAATGCCAATCAATCGCAGATCAATCAACATTTAAACAAAAATATGCAGCTCATTTGTACTTCGCCCCAACCGGGCGTGAAATTCTCTTTTGCCCTCTTCCGAAAATGCATGGCCGCCGCGCTTTGCGCCACGGCTCTACTTGCCGCGAATGGCACATGGGCCCAAAACCCCGTGCTCGCCAAAGTTGTTACACTGAAATTCCAGCATGTTCGCCTGGCCGACGCCCTCACGCAGATCGGCGACCAGAGCGGGACTTCCATTTCGTACAGCAGCACACAACTCAATGTAGATAAGCGCATTACCGCCAATTTATCCAATATACCCGTCAAAGACGCACTGCACCGGGTGGTAGGCTCGGCGTTGAAGGAGCTGCACGTGCAGGAAAATGTGATCACGATCGAAGCTGCGGAAGGTCGCGGGGCACTGCGCGGCGCATTGAAAACATCCGATGGGAAACCGGCGGAATTTGTCAATATCACCATCAAGGGCATCGGCAAAGGCGCGCAAAGCGATGCGAACGGCGAGTTTGTGATCCGCAACATCCCGGCAGGCACGCACCAGATTGTGATCCAGCTGCTGGGTTACGAGGCCATCGAACGGCCTGTGACCATCGCGGCCGACGAAACCCTTACGCTCGAACCTATTTCGCTCAACGAGGACAGCAAAGCATTGCAGGAAGTCGTGATCAGCGGGAATATTAATAAGTTTTCCAAAAAAGAGAGCGAATATGTGTCCAAACTGCCCGTGAGCAATATGGAAAACCCGCAGGTTTACAGCGCATTATCCAAAACGCTGTTCACGGAACAGCTCATTACCGATTTTTCCAATATCGTCAAAAATGCGCCCGGCGTCTACAAAATCCAGGCCAACCGCGGGATCAACTCCGACGGCGCGACATTCTACGCGTTGCGCGGCTTCCGTACCGAACTGTCGGTCGTGGATGGCCTTCCCGTGCAAACCAACGGAGAGTTCGACCCGATCAATGTCGAAAAAGTGGAAGTGATCAAAGGGCCGTCGGCGACGCTGTTCGGCAGCTCGGTGACGTCGTTTGGGGGGTTAATGAATATTGTGACCAAAAAGCCGGTCGAAATACCAGGCGGCGAGATTGGCTATACCACCGGCAGCTTCGGATTGAACCGTCTCACAGCCGACATCTATTCTCCCATTAATGCTTCCAAAAACCTGCTGCTGCGCGTCAATGCGGCATACCAGTACCAGGGCAGCTTCCAGGACGCCGGTTTCCGAAGAACGCTCGTGATCGCACCTTCGCTGGAATACCGGGTGAACGAGCGGATGACCGTGCTTTTCAATGCAGGCATTTACCAGGGCGAAATGACGAGCCCGTCCGCCATTTTCCTTAACCGTACCCGGCAGTTTGTGGCCCGCACGCCGCAGGAGCTTGGTTTCGACTGGAACAAATCGTACACCAGCAACGACCTGACGATGAAAACGCCGACCATTAACGTGTATGGTCAGTTGAAATACAAGCTGTCCGGCAGCTGGACGTCCCAAACGGCATTTTCGAGCAATACCCGCAAATCCGACGGCTTTTACCAATACCAGTTCATCCGCGGCACCGTGGCCGACACCTTGCTGGAACGCAACATTTCCTTGCAGAACACGACCAACAATGCGATCGACGTGCAGCAGAATTTTATTGGTGATTTCAAAATTGGCGCATTGCGTAACCGCGTCGTCGTGGGCCTCGATTTCCTGAACCGCACGGCACACAACAACAACTCGCCCTACATTGTGTTCGATAATGTAAGCGGCATTCATAACGACCCGAATTACCTGAAAATCAACCGCACGTCCGTGGAGGCACGCCTGGCTGCTAGTGCCGATGCGCCTGCGCGCAACTACAACTCCGGCAATGTATACAGCGCCTATTTCTCCGATGTCCTCAACGTTACCGACCGCCTGCTCGCGATGATCAGCCTGCGCGTCGACCGTTTTGAAAATAAGGGTACATTAAATCACGCTACACGCACTTACGTCGCCAATACGCAGTTCAAGCAAACGGCCGTTTCTCCGAAATTCGGATTGGTATATCAGCTGATCAAAGACCGGCTTTCGGTTTTCGGGAATTATATGAACGGCTTTTTCAATGTAGCGCCCGTCGCGCAGCCGCTGCCGGACGTCTCGGGTGTTT
The DNA here is from genome assembly GCF_000382205.1 of Dyadobacter beijingensis DSM 21582. Taxonomy (GTDB): domain Bacteria; phylum Bacteroidota; class Bacteroidia; order Cytophagales; family Spirosomataceae; genus Dyadobacter; species Dyadobacter beijingensis. Next base: position 37,733 of record NZ_KB907786.1, on the reverse strand, counting down.
TCAAACCCCAGCAGGCCAACCAGCTCGAAGGCGGTATCAAAATGGAAAGCTACCAGGGCAAGCTGAATATGACAGTCAGCTATTACGACATCAAAGTCGATAACATGACCCGCACCGACGTGCTCGTGCGCGATGGCAGGAATTACAACATTACCGTGCAGGACGGCACGCAATACAGCCGCGGTATCGAGGTGGAAATCATTGCCAACCCCATTACCGGCCTGAATCTCGTGGCCGGTTACAGCCATAACGACAGCAAACTGACGAAATCGACGGCAGCGCTCGAAGGCCGCCGCCCAGCCAATGCAGGTCCGGCGGATCTGGCGAATGCGTGGATCAGCTATAATTTGCCTTTCGGAAAGCTGAAAGGATTGGGCGCGGGGATCGGCGGGAATTACATCAGCGCGCATTTGACGGCCAACTCGGCGGTGACAGGCGTCTTCACCATTCCGTCGTACACAGTGCTGAACTCGACGGTGTTTTACAATACCAAAGCGTGGCGTCTCGGCCTCAAATTCGACAACATGCTCGACAAGAAATATTTCGCGGGACAGGGTGTGCTCACGCCCCAAATGCCGGCAAACTTCTCGGCTAACCTGGCTATCAAGTTTTAATAAGTGCTGGTGGATTGAAATCAAAACGGGCTGCCTCCATGGAGCAGCCCGTTTTTGCATTTAACTATATCTTGAAGCTTTTACAACTCGCGGATCCAGATATTGCGGAAGCTGGTCGTGTTGTTGTGGTCCTGCAATTTGATGGGGCCTTTTCCGTGCGGCTCGATGGTCGGCTGGCCGATGTAAGGGGTCGTTCCCTGAATGGCCGTGTGGTTTTGAACCAATACACCATTGTGGATCACCGTAATGTATGGCGGGTGCGTCATGTGGCCGTCCTTGTTGAAATGCGGCTGCGTGTAGATCACATCGTAAGTCTGCCATTCGCCCGGGCCCACCGCTGCATTCACGAGCGGCATGGTTTGCTTGTAGATCGAACCGGCCTGTCCGTTCGAGTAAGTCGGGTTGTTATAGCTGTCGAGCACCTGCAGCTCGTAGATTCCCTGCATAAAAATACCGCTGTTACCACGTCCCTGGCCGTTTCCGTCCACTTTCGCGGGGGTTCTCCATTCGATATGCAGCTGGTAGTCGCCGAAAGTCTGTTTGGTCTGAATGTCGCCTGATTTGGGCGCTACGGTCATCGCGCCGTCCGCCACGGTCCAGGGAGCGGCAGCTTTACCGTCCTTGCCGGAAACCCACTGATCGAGGTTTTTGCCATCGAAAAGCACGATCGCGTCGGAAGGGGCTGTGAAGCCGGAAACGGCAGAAGAACTTTTGCCGGGCGTTACGACGCGGGGAACGGGGTTCCACAATTCGCTGGATTCAGGCGTTTGCTTCGCAGGTTGCAGTTGCGCGTGTGCGGCAAAGGCAGCAGCCATGCTGAACGCGGTAAGCATTAATTTTTTCATTGAAAGGTAACAGTTTTAGTCTAATAACTCTTTGATTCGTATCAAAACACAACATTAGTTAAAAAGCATCAACAAAAAGGATTCTCATCTATATAAATGTAATTTTCCCGATTCTTATCACGTAATTTGCAGGGCTAAAGGCATTCGTGGCCTGGATTGCTAATCTAAAACCGACTAAGCTTACTGCAAGTATGTTTAAAACCAACCGTTCACTTTTTCAATTAATCGCCTCTGGGGTAGCGGCTTTTGCCATGCACACCGCCTACGCCCAGCAGCCCATTCCTCTCAACGACCTCAGTGCTTTCACGACCAAATCCAGTGACTGGAAGATCGTCGGCAATGCGTCGGCAGACATTACCAAGGAAAACGCGCTGATGACCAGCCCGGGTAAAGGTGTGCTGGCTTGTCTTCACGAAAAAGGCAAGTACGGCAGCGACTATGAACTGATTTCCAACTTCAAACACGGCGACCTCGACATTGAACTGGATTTCATGATGAGCAAGGGTTCCAATTCAGGGATCTATCTGCAAGGCAACTACGAAGTACAGCTTTTCGATAGCTGGGGTAAAAAAGGTGCTAAATACAACGATGCCGGTGGTATCTACGAGCGCTGGAACGACTCCAAGCCCGAAGGCGAAAAAGGCTATGAAGGATATGCGCCCCGCTTCAACGTCGCGAAAGCGCCGGGGCTCTGGCAGCATATCAAAATCTCCTACCAGGCACCGCGTTTCGACGCGAACGGCAAGAAAATCGCCAACGCGGTATTCCTTTCCGTTGTGCTCAATGGCGTTACCATTCATGAAAACGTGGAAGTAAGCGGCCCTACCCGTGGTTCACTCACAGCTGAGGACGTACCGATGGGCCCGATCCGCATCCAGGGCGACCACGGTTCATTGGCGATCAAGAATATTGTTGTCAACAATTTTGATAAAAAACCGGCGACCCTTTCCGAGCTGAGCTACAAAACCTATTACGGCGGTTTGTCGGAAACGGAAGACCTTTCAAAGCTGACTCCCGCTGAAACCGGCAAATCGGAATCCCTGAACTGGGAGATCCTGAAAGAGAACAATAACTACTCGTACGTATACAACGGACGTCTCAACGCGCCTACCGAGGGCGAATACAACTTCCGCCTGCAGGCCTCGGGTAACTCCTACCTGAAAATCGACGGCAAGGATGTGATCAAGCCGGAGTGGAAATCGAACAACGAATTCCGCAATGCATCGGTAAACCTGAAAGCAGGCGACCATACCATCGAAGTTTTCAATAACAAAAGAGACGGCTGGATGCGTCCTGTGCTCGGCCTCTGGATCAGCGGTCCGGGCTTCCGTGAGATCGCATTCCATTCCAAAAGCTCGGCGATGGGCGGTGGTTCTACCGACCCGATCCTCATCCAGGCCCCTACCAACACCATTACCCGCTCTTTCATGGATTTCCGCAAGGACGAAAAAGCGAAAAGGACACGTGTAGTACACGCGGTATCCGTGGGTAGCCCTGCGAGCCTGCATTACACGTACGACCTCGACAAAGGGACCATCCTGCAAGTATGGCGCGGTGAATTCCTGGACGCCACCCCGATGTGGCACGACCGCGGCGATGGTTCTTCGCGCCCGCGCGGCAGCGTGACGTTGCTCGGCGACGATATGTTTTTGGGCAAATCAGGAAAATCGAAATGGGAAGCGGATACGACCGGCAGCGGCTACCGCCCGAAAGGTTACGTGCTCGACGAAGCGGATGTGCCTACATTCCAGTACCAGGCGTTCGGCTCCAACATTACCGACTACATCTCGGTGGTGAACAACCAGTACTTCGAGCGTATCGTGAAGGTGAATAATCCGGCAAAAGACCTCGTGGCACGTTTGGCGGACGGTTCTTCAATCGAAAAAGTATCGGAAGGACTTTACGCGGTCGACAACAAGTCGTACTACATCCAGCTGGCCGACAAAAAACTTAAACCGGAAATCAGAAGCGCCAACGGGCAACAGGAACTCATCGTGCCTGTGACCAACGGCGAAGTGAAGTACTCGATCCTTTTCTGATTTTAACCCTATTATTTCTGATTGACAATGAAAAAACTGGCTCATATAGCATTTGCACTTTTGGCCTCCCTGTCTACGCTGAAAGCGCAGGAGTCTCCGAAAGAAGAAGATTTTTATAAAATCGTGACCCCGCCGATCCCCGAGGGCATTATCCTCGAAGTAGGTGGTCTGACGACGATGCCCAACGGTTCCCTGGCGATCTCGACCCGCCGTGGTGAGGTTTGGATCGTAGATAACCCTACCAGCCGCACACCCTATTTCCGCAAATTCGCGACGGGCTTGCACGAAATCCTGGGCTTGGCTTACAAGGAAGGTGCATTGTACTGCGCACAGCGCGGCGAATTGACAAAGCTCGTGGACAAAAACGGAGACGGTAAGGCGGACGTTTACGAAACGGTGTACGCATGGCCATTGTCGGGTCACTATCATGAATATTCGTTTGGTCCCAAATTGGCTCCGGACGGCAGCTTCTTCGTGAGTGGTAACGTTGCATTCGGTGACGAAGAATGGTGGAGAGGCGAAAGCCGCGTACCAGGCCGTGGCTGGATTTTCCACATCACCAACGACGGTAAATACGAACCCTACGCAACCGGCGTGCGCTCCCCGGCGGGTATCAGCATGCTGAACGGCGAGCTGTTCTACACCGATAACCAGGGTGACTGGATGGGTACCGGCGCGATTTTCCAGGTTAAAAAAGGCGGCTTCATGGGCCACCCTGCGGGTTTGAAATGGGCCGGGTTGCCTAACTCGCCTGTGAAACTGACGGAAAAGCAATTCTTCGCCGAGCGCGACAACCGCCAGCACCGCAATGCCCAGGACCGCGCGATCAAGCCTGAAAACACATTGGGCGAAGAACCGCAGTTCCTGTACCAATTGAAACAGAAGTACGATATGGTTCAGCTTCCGGCTGTTTGGTTGCCTTACGGTGTACACGGTGTGTCTACCGCTGAGCTCATCCTCGACGATACGAAAGGCGGTTTCGGCCCATTCACGGGCCAGGTGTTCGTGGGCGACCAGGGACAAAGCAACATCATGCGTATCGTGATGGAGAAAGTAAAAGGCGAATATCAGGGTGCCAGCATCGGCTTCCGCAGCGGGTTCCAATCAGGTGTACTGCGTATGGCATTTGACAAGGACGGATCGATGTTCGTCGGCGAAACCAACCGTGGCTGGGGATCGGCAGGTGATGCCAACCAGGGCTTGCAGCGCCTCGTTTGGAACGGCAAAATGCCTTTCGAAATGTACACTGTGAAGGCGCAGCCGGACGGTTTCGAAATCGAATTCACCATGCCTGTTGACCGCAAATCGGCGGAAGACCTGGATTCTTACAAGGTGAGCAGCTACCTCTACAAGCACTATCCCGTGTACGGCAGCCCGCAGATCAACCTGGAAGATGTGAAGATCACCGGTGTGAAGGTATCTGACGACAACAAGAAAGTACGCATTGTGCTCGACGGTATGAAGCAATATTATGTACACAAGATCTCGCTCGAAGGCGTTCGCTCCTCGTCGAACAGCTGGTCGCTCGTGCACCCGGATGCTTACTATACGCTGAATAACATTCCCGACGGCGATAAATTGAAGGTTTCGGACCTGAAAACAACCCGTTCGGGCAAAGCACAGGCATCTGTTTCGACTGAGCCTGCGAAAGAGCACGTTTCTCCGGACGGCAAAGGCAAAGCGACTCCTGCGAAAGCCGGAGCAGCCGCAAAAGCGCCAACCTGGGAAGAAGTGAAGCCATTACTGGCGAAAAACACCTGCCTTGCCTGCCACGCGCCGGACAAGAAAGTGGTAGGACCTTCCTATGCCGATGTTGCAAAACGCAAATACAGCAACGAAAAGATCGTAGAACTGATCTACGCACCGAAGCCGGAGAACTGGCCTGACTATGCGACGCCAATGGCGCCGATGCCGCAGGTTCCGAAGGCAGAAGCTGCGAAGATCGCGGCGTGGATTAATTCGCTTGCCAAATAATTTCGCGGCCCCGGTAACCCTGGGCCGTGGATTAAAAAAAGGCTGCTTCCCGATATGGAGGCAGCCTTTTTTAGTTGAATGTCAGGCTGTTTACATTAAATTTTAAAGCATTATATTCACACTGCAAATCAGACAGATGCATGATATATGGCACGTTTTGCCGTTGAAAATGCGTTATTGGGTACTGAAATGCAATACAAACCTATGTCGACGTTACGTGGCCCGTCTTTCTTAAAATCGGTAAAAGGGAAAATTTTCCTTGGCTTCCTCATTGCCTCCGTGGCGCTGGCAGCCTCCTGGGTGACCAGCAGGCTGGCGTTCAATAATATGCTCATGACGCTCGAAACGTTGTCGACGCCCGATGACAAGATGCGGCTCGTGAACAAGATTTTCAAGGAAATCCTCACGCTCGACCATTTGCAAAACGAGCGCAAACTGAAAGGCGAGGTTTTAGACTACAAAGTGCTCGCGCAATCCGTGGAACTGACAGCCACGCTCGATACGCTCAGCATGCTTAGCCTTAGCGATCCCATGCAGGTGATCCGGATCGATTCGATGAAAAAGATCCTGCGGGAACGGGAAAAAATTTATGGCGATTACGTCAAAATCCGCTCTAAGCTGGTAACCAACAAGGATTTTGAAGACGAAGTCAAATCCATTTCCGGCCTGATCACCACCAAACCGAAGCCTGACAGCACGGTTGTCAAAACCGAAAAACGGACTACCACCACGACCGTCATCACCCAGGTCCCCGACACCGCCAAACACCCCGTAGCGGAGAAAAAAGGCTTCCTGGGACGTGTATTCGGTAATAATAAAAAGAATAAAACGACTACCCCGGAGCCCACCAGGACGGTGCAGAAGCAGGAAGTCAATGTGCAGGTGGATACGATCCGCATTGTTAAAAAGGATAGTACCATCGTGAAAGTGGGGCAAGCGGTCCATGCCATTGAAAAATCCCAAAAGAAACGTGCGGTGTCGTTCGTGGACCGGGAACAGGAGCTGGCAACGGCAGGGAACTCGCTTGTGAAGCAACTCCTGGATACGATGCACGAGGTCGAAAATCAGGTGATCTCGGAGTCTGACGGGAAAAGCGCCGCCGCGAGGAAAATGGTAGAAGGCAGCATTGATTACCTCGAATGGATTATGCTCGGCTTCTTTTTACTGACCGCCGTAATGGCCTACCTCATTTTTGCCGACATCACCAAAAGTAACGACTACCGCCAGCTCCTCGAAGAAGCCAAGGAGGAAGCCGAATACCACAGCATGGCCAAGCAGCGCTTCCTGGCCAATATGAGCCACGAGATCCGCACGCCGCTGCAATCCATTATCGGTTATGCAGAAGCATTGAAAAACGAGGAAAAACCCCGGAAACAGGACCTTGAAACACTGCATTCGGCATCGGAGCATTTGCTGTACCTGGTAAACGAAGTGCTGGATTACAGCCGCATTATCTCCGACCGCTTTACTTTCGAAGACCGGGTATTTTCCATTAATCAGCTTCTCAATGAAGTGGTGCAGGTGTTGCGGCCCAATGCATTGTCCAAAGGATTGATATTGAGGCTTGAAAACAAGCTTACCCCGAACCTGTACCTGCATGGTGACCCGTTCCGGCTGCGGCAGGTTCTGTACAATTTGCTGACTAATGCAATAAAGTTTACCGAGAACGGCGAAGTCGTCCTCCGGGTGGCAGGCCACGACAACGGCCACCAGTTCAGGATCGAATATCAGATTGCAGATACCGGCATCGGACTTTCCCAGGAGCAGGTAGAACGCATTTTCACCCAGTTCGAGCAGGCAGATCCATCTATTCAGCGGCGGTATGGCGGTACCGGACTGGGACTCAGCATTGTGAAAGCGTTGGTGGAAGGCATGGGCGGCAATATCCATGTCACCAGCAAACCCGGCGAGGGCACGACTTTTTTTGTCACCGCCGGCATGAAAAAGGCAGAAGCAATGGAAATGGCGGAGGAAGCGCCGGAAAGAAGTTACCAGATCAACGGCAAGGTTTGGCTGGTAGACGACGATGCCTTTATATTGAAATGGTGCTCGTCGGTGCTGGAAATGAACGGGATACCGCATACCGCATTCTCCTCGGCCGAGGAAGTGCTGAGCCGGCCCTGGGACAATCAGGTGAAATTCCTGCTGACCGACATGCGGATGTCGGGCATGAACGGTGCCGAACTTGTGAAGCGCCTCCGCAAATACGCGCCTGCCGACGTACAGTTTTTCGTGCTTACTGCCCAGGCCTTGCCCGAAGAGCGCAAGAAGCTACTCAGTATGGGTTTCGACGGCTACCTGATGAAACCATTCCATTCCAGGGAATTACTGGAATTGCTCGAATCGTCTTCGGAAAAGGATACGGCACCGACAGCCCACGCCGCGCTGCCGGAAGCCGTTGCGGTGAGCAGTAATGGCAATGCGGGTGATAATGGTAGCCCAAGCCACAATCTGGATTTCGACTTCTCCATGCTTACCGAAATGACTTTCGGCGACGAAAGCTTACTCCGCGAAATCCTCGACCAGTTCGTGAAAGACTCCCGAGCCGATATCGAATCGTTACGTGCGCATATTGCGGCCAACGAGCCCGAGCACGTACAGGAGCTCATGCACCGCATGGCCGGGCGCACGGGGCAGATCGGCGCGCGGGATCTATCGGGCCGGTTCAGGAACCTCGAAATAGCGCTCCGCGAAAATGCATCGGAAGTGTCTGAAAAAGAAATGACGCAGGTCGTAAACGACGCTGCGTCAGTAATAGAGCAAGTGGAGGAAAAAGCGCTCTCCTACTCGATATGATATTTTTCGATCTTGTAATATAAAGTCTTGCGGTCGATGTTGAGTAACTTGGCCGCTTTGCTTTTGTTATACCGCACTTCCTGCAACACTTTTTCGATCATTTCCTTCTCGTGTGTTTCCTGCAACGCTTTCAGGTCGGAGCCGGGTGCAGGCTTCTGCTGGTCTTCCATAGCCGTAATCATTTCCGACGGCAACGCGCTCAGCGTCGCTACTTCTTCTTTGGAGAGCAACACCAGGCGTTTGATCACATTGTTCAGCTCGCGGAGGTTACCCGGCCAGTCGTATTTCAGGAAAACATCCATTACCTCTTTCGAAAGCTCGCGCACGTTCCGGTCGAGTTCCTCATTGGCCTTATCCACAAAATGCTGTACGAAAAGCGGTAAATCCTCGCCGCGCTTCCGCAATGCGGGAACTTCTATTTTAAACTCGTTCAAACGGTGGTAAAGGTCTTCACGGAAATCACCGGCCGCAGCATTGGCGATCAGGTCTTCGTTGGTCGCAGCGATGAGGCGCACATCCACTTTCACCTGCTGGGTACTGCCGATGGGCACGATAATGCGTTCCTGCAATGCACGGAGCAGCTTGATCTGCACATCGTAACTCAGGTTCCCGATCTCATCGAGAAACAACGTTCCGCCGTCGGCCGCTTCAAACTGCCCGATCTTGTCCTGCAATGCGCCGGTAAATGCGCCTTTCTTATGGCCGAACAGTTCACTCGCCGCCAGGTCCTTCGACAATGAACCGCAGTCGATCGCGACGAACGGCCCGTCGGCACGCTTGCTGAGGCGGTGTATCGACTTGGCCACATGTTCCTTGCCCGTACCGCTCTCGCCCTGGATGATCACCGACATATCGGTAGGCGCCACGAGCCGCACATATTCGAACAGCTGCTTGGCGACTTTGCTGCGTCCCTCGATGTAATCGAGCGACTGCTTGTCGGCTTTCGCACTGCTTTTGGCCTTCGGGGCCGTTTTCACGCTCGTGACCTCTCCTTTATTTAACGCCTCTCTCAGTACCATTAGCAGTTCTTCCGGGTTCACCGGTTTTGTGATATAGTCGAACGCCCCGATCTGCATGGCGGTTACCGCGGTGCGAACATCATGGAAGCTGGTCATGATGAATGCCGGTGTGCGGTTGCCCTCGCTCCTGAGCGTTTTCAGGAAATCCACTGAATTGCCATCGGGCAGGCGGTAATCGAGCATCAGTACCTCAAACGGCCCTTCCGCGGCATTTTTGCCAAGGGCCTCCCTGGCTTCTTTGATACTTGTACAAACCTTTACCTGATGACCATGCTTGCCGAGAAAATTGGTGAGCAGTTTTGAAAATGTGGAATCGTCTTCAACGAGGAGCAGATGAGCCATGGGTGATACTATTTCAAAAAATAAATATTAATTAACGAGTGGGCCGGATGTAAAATTACAAAAAACAAACACCAAAAAGCCGGAGATCTCTCCGGCTTTTCGTCATGAGCCTGCTGCAAGCCTGGAAGGGACTTTTCAAGCGACTTTTCAGTCGACTTTCTTCCCGTACTTGTCCAGATTAAGGGTAGAAGTTTCTTCCGCTCTCTTGATATTGATTTCGTAATACTGAGAATTATCGTCACGTGTAACCAGATACGCGCTCGTCACTTTCCATTCGGAGTACGAGCTGGCCAGGGTGCTCTTCACCGGTTCGGGCAGGTCCTCCGGCCTGACGGCCACTTTGCTTTGTTCAACAACGGCCACATCCTTCGGAGATTGTATGGATGCGTTTACATGAGGGGTAACGGCAAGCAGCAAGAGGGCAATCGCTATCGGGGCTATTCGCATGATCAGTCGGGCATTTAATTTTTAATGTATACTTGAAAAGATATTCGTGCCAGTGAAAGTTAGCTACAAAAAAAGTTGATTATCAGTTATTAACCAATTTTTGTTTCGAACTGTGTAACCGGCGGGAACGGGAGCTGTGCCTCAGGTTGTGGAATTTCACGTCACATATGTGAAATTTAATAACCACTTTGCCCAAGTAACCATATCTTATTACAGTAACTAAAAAAAATTCAAAATTTTTTAACCAATTATTTCCTTGTTCCCTGCATATTCCGTTATATTTGCGTAGAAATTATTGATAAGCAAAAAGTAGCACAAATACTACACACTGCCAGAACTTAACGCTATACATTCATTAATTGAATTATACCTCAGGCATTTATTTACTCAACGTTATTTAATATTAATCGGTTAGTCTGAAAGCATCGAGAGTCCCCACGAGGGACTCTTTTTGCGTATTTAGCCACCCCTCATTCCCCTTCCCTTCTCCCTTTCCTCCCTTCTCCCTTCCTCCCTTCCCCATCCTACCTTTTCTCCCCTCTCCGCTCTTCCTTTCCCACCATCTTTCAACACGTTTGATCTAAAGTCCGCCGGGCTGCGTAGGTCTGCTAAAACTCTTTCGACACACGAAGAGTGTTTCAACACAACCTTTTATTATGAACAAACACACAGAAACGAAGAAAACCCACGGCAAAGGAGAAGGGGAAATCACGTCGGTTTTTAACAGACGTCTGTTTTTGCGCTCAGCCGGTTTAGCCACTTCATTGGGAACGATCGTAATCGCCGCAGGTTGCAACGATGACGACGACGATCCGATGATCCCCGGCACAGGTGATACCGTCGACCTGGGTTCGGGAGACATTGGGGTACTCAACTATGCATATGCTTTGGAACAGCTGGAAGCAGCATTCTACACACAGGTGGTCGCTACGCCGTACGCAGGCATTACCGATGCCGAAAAAGCAATCCTGACCGACATCCGCGATCACGAGATCATCCACCGCGACTTTTTCAAGGCCGCATTGGGCGATAAGGCGATCAAGGGACTGACCCCTAACTTCTCCGGCATCGACTTCACCAAGAAAGATGCGGTGCTGGGAGCTGCGAAATTATTCGAGGACACCGGCGTAGCCGCTTATAATGGTGCCGGGAAACTGCTCAAAGATCCTAATTACTTGCTGCTGGCCGGAAAGATCGTGTCGGTGGAAGCCCGCCATGCGGCGGTGATCCGCGACCTGATCAAGCCTAAATCCACCGATTTCGCGGGCGACGATATTATCGACGCCAACGGAATGGACAAGGCCGTAGCCCCTGCCGACATTCTTTCGGCCGTGAAAGGCTATGTGAAGGAAACCGTCACCGGCGCTAACGTAGGCAAGTAATTTTCAACATTTAAAGGATCACACAACATGGATATCTTCAAAATCATAGATCAATTTCAGAAAATAGACGGTGACGCAGCGGGACGTCTCGAATACGCATCGCGCCGTCTGTTTATGAATAAATTTGGCAGCAAGCTTGCCGCGGCAGCGATACCGACCGCATTTGCGGCCGTCGTGAACAAGGCGTTTGCACAATCGGCGGCAGCGGTGGATGTGCTTAACTACGCCCTCACGCTCGAATACCTCGAAGACGAGTTCTACAAAGCTGGTAATGCGGCCGCGAACCTTATCCCGGCATCGGATAAGGCTATCTTTACCCAAATCGGCAAGCACGAAACGCAGCACGTGGCATTCCTCGTGAAAGCATTGGGCACGAAGGCGATCGCGAAGCCGACCTTCGACTTCCAATACGGCGGCGCATTCGGGGATGTTTTTACTAACTACAAAACCTTTGTGACCGTTTCGAGTGCGCTGGAAGATACAGGCGTTCGTGCATACAAGGGACAGGCGGGCGCGCTGATCGCGGATCCGCAAATCCTGGAATATGCTTTGCAGGTGCATTCGGTGGAAGCACGGCACGCGGCCGTTGCCCGCAGACTGGCGGCCACATTGCTCGGCAATGCGGCCATGAAAGGCTGGATCACGGGCAAAGAAGGTGCGGTAGCAGCTATTTACGCAGGTGAGGACAACATGACGCAAGGCGGCGTGAACATCAAGGGACTGGCATCCAAAACCGATGCGGCCATCACCGAAGCGTTCGACGAACCATTGACAAAAGAGGCGGTACTGGCCATTGCCGGTCCGTTTATCAAAAAATAATCACACCTATTTACGTAAACTTTCCCTGTTGGACATATACATGCACTTTTGAGTGAATAATGTTCAAGTTCGACTGACACACTATTAATTATGAGGAGGTTACCGGAAACGGTAGCCTCTTTTTTGTGGTATATGCCCCGAATTGTCCATGTTTTCGTGTTTTAAGCCGCACGGTTTATGTAAATTTGAAATTGATGTCACACAAGTATTCCTGAACCAGTTGATGAATTCCGAATTGAACCGTAGAGATTTTTTCAAACAGGGCAGCCTCGCCGCCCTGGCCACTGCGATGGGCAGCCAGATTGTTTTTGCCAAACATTTGCCGGAAGGTTACCGCCCGATATTCCTCGATGAAAAGGACGCATTGAAAGGAAAAAGCACCGAAATGATCGTGCAGGGCGACAAACCCTGGAATGTGGAATCGCCCGTGCATTTGCTCGACGACCGCATTACACCGGTCGACAAAATGTTTATCCGTAACAACGGGCTGGTACCCGAGAAAATCGACGCGGCCGCCTGGACACTCACCATCGACGGCGAGTCGGTGAAAGCGCCCAGGACCTATTCGCTCGCCGATCTGAAAAAGAAATTCAAATCCTATACGTATCAGCTCGTGCTCGAATGCGGCGGAAATGGCCGGTCGGGCTACCAGCCGCAGGCTTCGGGCAACCAGTGGGGCCAGGGCGCGGTGCATTGCGCGCAATGGACGGGGGTGCGTTTGAAAGATATATTAAATGATGTAGGCATTAAAAACGATGCCGTATATATAGGTTATCACGGCAAAGACCTGCATTTGAGCCGCGATCCGAAAAAAGAATCCATTTCACGCGGCGTGCCCATTGCGAAGGCGATGGAAGACGAAACGCTTATCGCCTGGCAGATGAACGGCCAGGACATCCCCGAATTCCACGGCTACCCGCTCCGGCTGGTAATCGGCGGCTGGCCGGCTTCCGTTTCGGGCAAATGGCTGAGCGGCATTTCGGTGCGCAACAAGGTGCACGACGGCTCCAAAATGGAAGGACACAGCTACAAAATGCCTAAAAACCCGGTAGCGCCAGGCACGGATATCCCGGCTACCGACGAGTATTACCGCATTATCGAATCCATGCCCGTGAAGTCGCTGATCACGTATCCGAAATCCGGCGCGATGATTGCTTCCGGCGAGGGGCTCGCATTACGCGGGCACGCATGGGCAGGCGACCACGCTGTTAAAAAGGTAGAGATTTCGATCGATTTCGGGGCTACCTGGAAAGAATGCAAACTCGAAGCACCCGTAAATCGCCTCGCGTGGCAGCATTGGAACACCCAGGTCAAATTCCCGACGAACGGCTACTATGAAATTTGGGTAAAGGCTATCGACGACAAAGGCAATGCGCAGCCGATGCTCACACCGGCCTGGAACCCGGGCGGTTACCTGAACAATGCCTGCGAGCGCATCGCCGTCAAAGTAGGATAATGTTGGACCATCATGCTTGCGGGCAATCCTGATATTTTATGAAAACCTTTTTGATCGCCCTGCTCGGTGCAGGTATTGTATTTCAAACACTGCCCGGGACAACGGTTAACGATACCAGCCATTCGGCTGCTGCCTGGGCCGATACGACGAAAAAAGACCCTGAAACGGGCCTCATCGTGGATGAAAACCTGTATATGGTGAAAGCGCAATGCACCAACTGCCATTCCACGAAACTGATCTCCGCCAACCGTTTCACCCGCGACGGCTGGAAGCAGAAGATCCGTTGGATGCAGGCCAACCATAACCTGTGGGAACTGGGCGACGCCGAAAAACCGGTGCTCGACTATCTCGAAAAAAATTATTCGCCAACTGCCTCAGTGGCAAGGAGGGCGCCTTTGAAGGACATTAAGTGGTACAAACTGGAACAGAACTGATCGGAAACAATACCTATCTTTGGGCACTTGAACCTATCATTGAATTCGCGTGCCTCGTTTCCATTCCCTGATTTCCCGATTTGCATTTTCCTGTCTGCTGTTCCTCGTTTTCACCGGTACTCCGACCATGCTCGCCTCGTGCGCGCTGTCGACGGAGGAAAGCCAGCGGCTTCGCAGCAACAGTGATTTACCCAGCCCGCTCAAAGCGGAAGTAATTGGTATCCAGGACGGTGACACCGTTGAATTGAAGTTTTTATATTCGGGCAAAAAGGCAGGGCGTAGAATGGGCAAGAATATCCGTATCCGCCTTTTGCACGTCAACTGCCCCGAGCGCGGGATGGGTTTTTACAACAATGCGAAGCAATTCACAAGCGAGAAGTGCTTCCGGAGAACGGTAACCATCCGCCACAAGGGCGAATTTGACAAGTATGGCCGCCTGCTGGGCGAAGTGGTACTGCCCGACGGCAAAGTTTTGAATAAAGAATTGGTCAAAAAAGGTTTGGCCGTGCATTTCAAAAAATACTCGAAAGACCGGGAATATGCAGCCCTGGAAATTGCTGCCAACAAACAGAAAATAGGCATTTGGAGCCAGCCGGGGATGGAACTCGGTCATTTGTAACAGTTATGGAGCATTCGCCGGTAGCGCTTTTTCAGATCCTTTACCAGCATGAAACCCTGTTTCAGCTGGAAGATCGCTTGCTGCCCGTAACGCCCGCGGTCGAAGAGCCGCAGCCCGAACCGCCCATTCCCACACCGGCCACCGTACAGGCCGACGCGCCCACCCTGCCAGCCACACCGGCCATTCCGGCCTCTGCATTGCCGGCAACGCCAACGGTGCAAACGCCCCCTGCCACACCCGCAATCGCGGCGCAGCCGCCTGCGCAGGCCGCACCCGCACAAACACCTGTACCACCGGCCGTTGCATTTCCTGCGTTAAACCACAAAGTGCTGGTATTGATCGACGAGGAGAAGCAGGAGGAAATGATCATGTCCGAGGCATTGTTCCTCGACAGTATCCTGAAAGCCGTAGGCCATTCGCTTGAAACGAGCGATATCCTCAATTTCAGCTACCTGCCGGGCCAGGATGCCCGCACCGTGCTTTCGGGCAAAAAAACGAACTTCTTTATCTCCTTCGGCGTACCGCTGATCAAGCTCCATCTCGACCTGCTGCTGGTCCCTTACACGCACAAAATGGTGGAAGGAATCTGGTTCCTGCTCGCCGATCCGCTGGTTGTTGTAGAGGCCGACCGGAATCTGAAGAAAAAGCTCTGGCAAGCTTTACAGAAGATGTTTGAAATATCCTAATCCCCAGCGCGTTACCTTTTTTAATAGCCGGTCATCACAATATTATAGCGATTTTGTTTGTTTTCATGGATAATCGCAGGCTAACCCATGAAAAACTATGGCCAAACTGACTGAATTAATTGCCAGCTGGTTTCGTCCGAGAGCGTCCGACGAAAACGAATTTTACGATGACGAGCCGATTCAGGCTAACGACACCCCTCCCCAAACAGTGCAACAAAATCCGATCCATCCAACTCCCGTTTCCGCAACGAGGCAGCCTTACGTGGCCGCTATCCCCGCGGTACCAGCCCCGCCAACCTACGCGCAACCGGCACCTGTGCAGGCAGTAGCGGCACAGGCGCCTCCTGCGCAGCCGACCTACCCGCAGCCGACACCGATCCAGGCCGCTCCCCAGCCAATGGCGCAGGCTAATCCGCGACAACCCGTCGCTAGTCAGCCCGTTCAGGAGCTTCCGAAAGTAGAGGTACCGATCCCGTACTGGCTCGAAGACGAGGACACATTGCGTGACGAGGGCGTGCTTTTCGGCCTATCGGAATCCGACCCGAACGAGAAAACCGACATTATCCATAAGTATTTCTCGAACCTGGCGGCTTCCCACATCGCCCACATCGAGCAGCATAACGAGCGCATTCAGGAGCTGAACCTTTTCATTGGTCAGAAACAGAACCGTATCGACGAATTACAGGGCCGCCTGAAAAACCCGGCGGCACGTTTGGAAGGAGAGCATCACCTCCCGCGGACGCTCATAGGCATTACGCTATGCGCGGCCATGTGCATCGGTAACTTTTTCCTGATCCGCGAATCGCTTAAACCGGCATTTGCGGATAATTCGTGGATTGCGCTCGGCGTGTTCCTCGCCGGGATGTTCAGCCTTTTCGGCCGCATTTCACTTTTCCATGATACGGATTCGAAAGTGACCTGGAAATCGCTGCTGGAAGAAATCGGGCTACCTTTTGCGGCGGCATTGTTCGTGTTCGCGAATGTGATCACATACCAGACCTGGTGGCAGGCGTTTGCGCTGTTCGTTTTCGTATTTTTCCTCTTTTTGTTTGCAGGAAAACTGCTGCTCAGCAACATTACCGTCCTGCGCAATGACTTGAAAATCTGGTTAAATATTCGACGCGACCGGCAGGATTATGTTGAAAATAACTACAACTGGGAGTCGGAATGCCAGACTTTGCAGGAAGAAATCGATGAGCTGCGCGTCAAAAAATGGCAGGTGCTGCGTGAGCAGAGCCACTCGGAGACGGAACGCGACCGCCTTTTTGCGAAGCGGGATATGCTTATAAAGCTGTTTGAGAGCGAATTTTATCTGGCCCGCCGCATGAAAAACGAGCTCACAACCCGGCAGCTCAACCTGATCCAGAAAGGCAAATAGTGGTAAAAGGATGACCAGGATACGCCCCGATGGCGCGATTTTTTACCCAAACTCACATTCGATCAACCCTGATAATGGTTATGAACGAGCAAAATCTGAATGAAAACGGAGATTACCAACACGGCTATACGCGTGGAATTGAAGGTATCGACCGGCAAGTATATGAGAACTATTTGTCCAGCAATGTGAACCAGGGCTGGATCGAGGACCGGCTGAACGAGAAGAAACAGGAGCTTTCTGAAACACGTTACCGGAACCAGCAGGCATTGACCGAGCACAAAACGGCCTACGGCAAACTGCAAAACGAGGTAATGGGGCTCAACAATGCCGCCACCCAGATGAAAGACATGGAGCGGGAGATCACCGAGATCGATTCCCAAACCGAGCAGCTCCGCGACCGGCGTGCCGAAAAAGCGCCTTCGTATTCGCTCATTGCCGGTTTGATATTCCTCGCCGCCGGTATTTCCTTCATCGCAGGTGACCTCATCATTTCACATGAGATCGTAGCCTATGCGCTGAACATCCGCAATACCAATGAAGCCTGGGCATTCGCGATTGGTTTGGCAATGCTTTCCGTGTTGCTGAAACCGGCCTACGACCGCCTTGTGGAAGAACCTTACCATCGGGACGACACGCCGAAAGCGAGATCGCGGTATGCGGGCTTTAAACTGGTTCTTTCGATTTTCGCGATTGTGACACTCGTCGTGCTCGGCTGGTTCCGTTATGAAGCCTACCGTACCGATAAGCTGAAAGAGGCTATCAACAAATCCGTAAAAAACCTGCAACTGAATGCGGTCGACCCGCTCACAGGGGCACCGGTCGACAGTCCTGCATTGACCAAAAAGATCGAGCAGGCATTGCAAAACTCCGATCAGCTGAACCTCGACCTGGTAAATAGCCCGTGGGCATTGCTGTCGTTCGTGCTGAGCGGCGTGCTGTTCGCAATTGCCGGTGCGGTGTCGTTGGGTATGGCGCTGCCGGTGCTGCAGGCCTTCTGGTACCGCTGGTTACAGATCGACCCGAAACTGGGCCGCCTGCGCCGACGCAGAAAGCGGATCTTGAAACAAATGGAGCCATTACAACTCGTGGTAACCCAGCACATGACGCAGAAAACCGTTCTCGAAAACGAAATCGGGCTGTTGCCTAAGCTGGAAGAGCTGAAAGTGGAAGAAGCAAAAATCCGGGCGGAAATAGAAGCGCTGGAAAACGAACGCAAAAACGCGATGACCGACAGCCGCATCCAGTCGTTCGGCGACGGTTATGCCCACGGCCAGGTGACCCGCGACGTGATGGACGAGGAAGAATACGACGCCTGGCGCAACAGCCATCTGACGGTTTCTAACCTTGCATTGCGCGCCAAGTCCAACGCCCAGGCCGATCGCGCGGTGCCTCGTACGCGCAACACGGGTATGCGTCCGCACCAGGCCATACGCAAGGCAATTACCGATCGCTTTGACGAAAACAATTTATAGTTCTTAAATTGGGGGGTTCATTTCCTGTATTATGATTTTGACCCCCCATTTAAGAATTATCTCCTGTGACGATACGCTTTACGATGCTATCCGAATGGGTAACAATACATTAGCCCGAGTCATGGGCGTCAATGTCCCTAAAAAGTGGACAGAGTTCCGCGATACATTCACACCGTCCTATCACCGTTGGAAAGCCCACCCGCCTCTGCGCGACTGGTGGGTTTACCTTATTATACACGTTCCCGACAACATGCTCATCGGCTCCTGCGGCTACAAAGGTGAGCCCGATTCCAATGGCATGGTCGAGATTGGCTATGAGATCATTCCGTCCTACCGCGAGAAAGGGCTCGGCACCGAAACGGCCAAAGGGTTGCTTGATCACGCATTTCAGCATCCGGCCGTTCGCAAGGTGATCGCGCATACATTGTCGGAAGAAAACGCTTCGGGGCACATCCTTGAAAAGCTGGGTTTCGCCCAGACAGAGGATATCAGCGACCCGGATGACGGGCTGCTCTGGCGGTGGGAAATCAGTCGCCGGTAATGCCTATTTGATCGATTCTACGCGTATTTGGATGTTTTTCAGGTCAAAAATAAATTGGATTGGTTCGATATTTTTTTGGCTTAAATGATTACCTTAATCACGAAACATCGTTCACACCCTTTGCTCTGAAATTATGACTGCGATATCGAAGGATACCTATCCCTGGCTTCAAAACTACCCGGAAGGCATTCCCTATGAAATAAATCCGGACGCCTATTCATCCCTGCTCGAACTGATGGAATCCAGTTTTGCAGAGAATGCCGACAAGGCTGCTTTCGTCAATATGGACAAAAAGCTGACTTTTGGCCAGTTAGACAAGCTGTCGCGGAATTTTGCCGCATACCTCCAAAGCATCGGACTGAAACAGGGCGATCGCATTGCCCTGCAAATGCCCAATCTGCTGCAATACCCGGTAGTCATGGTTGGTTCGCTGCGCGCGGGCCTCACGATCGTGAACACCAACCCGCTTTACACGCCCCGCGAAATGCAGCACCAGTTCAAGGATTCGGGCGCAAAGGCGATCGTGATCCTGGCCAATTTTGCTTCCAACCTGGAAAAAATCATCGCCAATACCAGTATCGAACATGTGATCATTACCGAAATCGGCGATATGCTGGGTTTTCCCAAAAAGCTCATCGTGAATGCGGTGGTGAAATATGTGAAGAAAATGGTACCGCCATATCACCTGAAAAATACCGTAAGCCTGGCGCACGCGCTTTCGGAAGGATCGGGCATTACCTATAAAAAGCCGAATGTTTCCGGGCTCGACCTGGCATTTATCCAATACACCGGCGGGACGACGGGCGTGTCGAAAGGCGCCATGCTTACCCACCGCAACCTGATCGCAAACGTGGAGGGCATCAACGAATGGCTGATGTCCAAAATGCGGACGTCGGAAAGGTCGGGGCAGCTGACGCTCATTGCCGCATTGCCGCTCTACCACGTTTTCGCGATGACGATCAATGGCCTGTGCGGTATCAAATGGGGCGCATTGAATGTTATGATCACCAATCCGAAAGACATCCCGGCATTCATTAAGGAATTAAAAAAACAGCCCTTCCATATTTTCCCGGGCTTGAATACGCTTTTCAACGGCTTGCTGAACAACGCTGAATTTGCGTCCGTCGATTTTTCAAACCTGAAAATCACAATTGCCGGCGGCATGGCGTTGCAAAAAGTGGTGGCCGAACGCTGGGAAAAGGCGACGGGCTGCCCGCTCGTGGAAGGTTACGGGCTTTCGGAAACATCGCCCGTATTGTCCGTAAATCCGTTGAATGGCCGGCACAAGCAAGGTACCATCGGCCTACCGTTCCCCAGCACCGAAATGCGCATTCTCGGCGACGACGATAAATGGCTTCCCGTGGGCGAACGGGGTGAAATCTGTGCCAAAGGCCCGCAAATTATGCTCGGCTACTACAACCGCCCAGACGAAACCGCCAAAGTTATCCTGGAAGACGAAAGCGGCCGCTGGTTCAAAACCGGCGACATCGGCATCGAGGATTCCGACGGCTTTTTCAAGATCGTCGACCGGAAAAAAGACATGATCCTCGTTTCTGGCTTCAATGTTTATCCCAACGAAATAGAAGACGTGGTGGCACAATGCCCCGGCGTGGCGGAAGTAGCCTGTGTAGGCATTCCCGACGAAAAATCGGGGGAAATGGTGAAGATCTATGTCGTCAGAAAAGACCCGGAACTGACTGAGGAAAAGGTGAAAGCATTCTGCAAGGAGAACCTTACCGGGTACAAAATCCCGCGGAAGATCGAGTTCCGTCCGGAGCTGCCCAAAACCAATGTCGGCAAGATCCTGCGCCGTGCATTGCGCGAGGAAGAAATGGCGAAAGTTGCCCATTGAGGCCGCAAACGGTGTAAGGTTTAGTATATTTAGGCAAACAAGTTCTCAACCTTGAATGCAAATCTATATGAATCTACACCGGAAAACTTTGGTTTTACTACATGGTCATGGCATAGACGACACGATTTGGGACAGCCTCGACGCTGCGATCAATGACACATATACCGTAGTAAGGCCCAATATTTCGCTCTTCACATCCTGCCATTCGGTGGAGGAATATGCGGATGAACTCCACCGCTTCCTGACCAACGCCAATATTCAGAAATGCACGCTGATCGGCCATTCGATGGGCGGCTACATTTCCCTGGCATTTGCCGAAAAATACATGGATATGCTCGAAGGCTTCGGGCTTTTCCACTCCACCGCCTACGCCGACGATGATACTAAAAAACATCAGCGCAGCCAGATGATCGACCTGCTGCGGAACTACGGTACGGAGTCGTTCGTGAAAAGCACGGCGGCAAATCTTTTCGGTGACCGTTACAAGGAACTCTACCCCGAACGCATCAAGGAGCACATCGCCTATTTCGGTAAACTCCCCGCCGACGCGCTCATTGCCGGCATTACCGCCATGCGCAACCGCCCCGACCGCACGGCCGTGCTCACGAGCATGCCCTTCCCGGTATTGTTCATCATCGGCATGCAGGATAAGCTCATCCCCTTCGAAAGCGTCATCGAACTCGCGGAATACCCGAAGAAAAGCTATCCGCTCATCTTCGCCGAGGCCGGCCACATGGGCATGGTAGAGCGGCCCGATGCCACTGCGCGGATGATCAACTGGTATATGAGTAAAATTTAATTCAGGAAAAAAGAAGAAACCTCATCAAAAACAGGCCGTTATGCGTTACTAACCATGTGTAATGGCCTGTTTATCTTTTAGCTATGCAAAAATCTATCCGTATTCTTCCGATTAAATACCTGTCCTTTCTCCTGTTGTGGAGTTTGCTCATCCTGAACTCCTGTAACGACGACAACAATAATCCGGTGCCGCCCGCGGAGGAGAACGTCTATTTAAAGGAAAGCACCTCCATTAAAACATTGACCAAAGCGCAGATCCTGCAAAATGCGGGAGATTTGGCTGCTTTTGTGTCGGGGTATGTAAAAAACGACGTCAAGGTTTACAAGATCACCTATAAAACAAAAAACACGGACGGCGCCGACATTACGGCTTCCGGCGCCCTGATCGTCCCGGTTGCTACTACGCCGGTGTCGATGATCAGCGTGCAGCACGGCACGATCCGCAACGGCAGCGAAGCCCCGTCGATTTTCAATGACAATACCGAAGCGGCATTATTCGGTTCGATATTCGGCTCGATGGGCTATATTATCGCCTACCCCGACTACATCGGTTATGGCGCTTCGCAGGATCTCCCGCACCCGTACGAGCACCGCGCGAGCCTCGCCTCGGCGTCGCTGGACATGCTGAGGGCGGCCAAGGAATATCTGAAAGGCCAGACGGACATCAAATGGGATGAAAAACTATATGTGGCGGGCTACTCGGAAGGCGGTTTTGCCACGATGTCGCTGCAACGCAAGATCGAGGAAGAGGCTTCGTCCGAATTCAACTTGCGGGCATCGAGCTGCGGGGCGGGCGCTTACGACAAGACCGCCTTCATGAAATATATCATCAATAGCAAAACCGATGGCGTAGCAGGGTATAATTCCCTCTACCTGTGGGTATTGCTCACTTACGACCGGATTTACAAACTCAACAAGCCAGCCAGCTACTACTTCACCGAAAAGTATGCTTCACAAATAGCTGCGTCCGGCATTAACACATCCATTTCCGAGAGCTTTCACCTTTCCCTGAACGATTCCTTCAAAAAAGCATTGAACGACGGCACCGACAAAGGATTTATCGATGCCATCGCGGATAACGATGTGTATAAGTTCAAGCCCAAAACGCCGACCCGTTTGTACCACGGGACCGCGGATCCCCTCGTCTTTTTCTTCAACTCGGAGAATGCATTCAATGCGATGCAGAAGGCAGGCGCGACGAACGTGGAGTTTATCAAGGTCCCCGGCGGTACCCATAGCAGCTCGATCTATACGTTCCTGCTCGGAACATTGGATTTTTTTACTAAGACCCCATAAATAATATGGTATATTTGCATCCCATTAATTTAATAGGGTAAATATGCTTTTGACTGCAAACCTTTTTAGATTTTCCTCCCCACGGGCATTCTTTCGGCCGTCGCGATGTTGTTGATTTATATTCCAAAAGCAAAACGGGCTTCCCGTCAACCTTTTTCAACGCACGTACCTTTTTAGCATCACAACATCACATCACCATGTCATCATTACTGGATCTGGTGGGTAATACGCCCCTGGTCGAATTAAAAAGAATCAATCCCAATCCCAAAGTCCGCATCTTCGGCAAGCTGGAAGGCAATAATCCCGGCGGAAGCGTGAAAGACCGCGCTGCATACAGCATGATCAAGGGTGCGCTCGAACGCGGCGAAGTAAAGCCCGGCATGAAGCTTATCGAGGCTACCAGCGGCAATACCGGCATTGCGCTCGCGATGATCGCCCGGCTATTCGACCTCGATATCGAACTGCTGATGCCCCAGAGTTCTACGCGCGAGCGCGTGCTCACGATGGAAGCATTCGGCGCCAAAGTGATGCTTACCGAAACGATGGAAAGCGCCCGCGACCTGGCGGAGGAAAAAGCGGCAACCGGAGCGTATTTTATGCTCAACCAGTTTGCCAACCCCGACAACTGGAAGGCGCATTACCGCACCACCGGCCCGGAAATTTACCGCGATACCGATCGGCAGATCACGCATTTCGTATCGTCGATGGGCACCACAGGTACCATTATGGGCGTTTCGCGGTATTTGAAAGAACAGAATAGCCATATCCAGATCGTCGGCTGCCAGCCCAACGACGGTTCCAGCATCCCCGGCATCCGCAAATGGCCGGTGGAATATCTTCCCAAAATATTTGAAAAAGAACGCGTGGACCGCGTCATCGAAGTGTCGCAGGACGATGCCGTACTGACGACCCGCCGACTGGCAAATGAGGAAGCCGTATTTGCAGGAATGAGCAGCGGAGGCGCCGCCTGGGGAGCAATTCAGCTCGCGAAGGAGCTGGAAGAAGGGGTGATCGTATTCATCATCTGCGATCGTGGCGACAGGTATTTGTCGAGCGATCTTTTCGGGTAAGCGGCTCCGCCGCGACCGCGGACCGTTGACTGCCGGCGGATTGGCCAGTGACCGCTGACCGCCGACGGCCGATGGCCTTAGTGCCTGCCGACCGCTGACGGATTGCGTCAGTGCTCGCTGACCGCCGACGGCGATGGCGTGATAGTTAATACCAGCTTTCGGCGGTCGGCGGTCAGTCGGCGGCGGTCAGTCGGCAGCGGTCAGTCGGCAGCCGTCAGTCCCCGGCGGTCAAATATCAGAACCAACCCGAACCCAGGTTACGGAACGGCCAGGGGATCGCTACGAGAATGATTATCAACGCCAATGCATAGAAATACAACACGGTACGGTGCTTGTCGGCCCCGGTGAGTTTCTTCGAGCGCACCCTTCCTACGGTAACGAGCACGATCGCTATGAGCATCATGAACACGTGCTCGATGGAAAAGAAGCGGAATACTTTCTCGCTGATCAGATCAAAATTAACTTTGGGGCTCATGAAGTACAGCACGAAGCCGATCAGCAGCTGCGTGTGGGTGGCAATGAGGGTAAAAAGGTACAACTTGCTATCGTCCTGGCTACCCTGCTGCCATTTGGAGTAAGCGGTAAAGATCGCTGCAATCAAAAGTCCTAACACCACATAGCGGAGGCCCGAATGGGCGTGTAGAAGAATATTCATGACAATACTGGTTACGGTGAATAAGTATATGCATGCAAATGTAACTCGCAAACAATAAACTTTTAGCATAATGATCGTCTATAACATCACAGTCAACATCAGCTACGAAGCCGAAAACGACTGGCTGCATTATATGAAAACGGTGTACATTCCCGAAATCCTCGCCACTGAACTTCCGCTGGAATGCAGGCTCCTGCGCCTGCTGACCGAGATCGAGAACGAAGGATCGACTTATACCACCCAGTTTAATTTCAGGACCATGGAAGATTTTCTGGCCTACCAGACCCACTTCCAGCCCGTGTTGCAAGAGCGTCATCACGAGCTTTTCAATGGTCAGTATGTATCGTTCAGGACACTTCTGGAAGAGGCTTAGGCCGGTGGAGCGCTTGTGATTTGTACAAATAAATGTACCTCAAAAACCACGGTTATTTCTTGACATTAACTTAATATTTCCCTTTATTTAATCTACCGTTAAGGCAGATTTAACCAGGAGATCAGCCCGGATAGCATGGGTTTTTATAACTATCCGAAGATGAATAAACCTCCGGTATGTAAATCGCAAAGGCGGTTGGAAATATTGTTTTACAACTAAATGATGTGTGCTTATGAGACTGCAGATGCAAGCAATTCACTTTGATGCCGATCCCAAACTACTGACTTTCATTCAGCAAAAATTGGACAAACTGGATACGTTCTATGACCGGATCACCAGCGGAGAGGTATTCCTTAAGCTCGCCAAAAATGACAATACCAAGTTACATACCAAGCTCCTCGAAGTGAAGCTTTACGTGCCCGGCGGGACCGTGTTTGTGAAGGAGCAGGGTACAACTTTTGAAGAAGCCACCGACTTAGCCATCGATACGCTCAAAATGCAGGTTAAGAAGTTTAAAAATAAACGCAACAACGCCCGTGTTAACAAAGGCCTCGACGAACTCTCCGAAGATAACGGGGTAGTGGTGCTGGCCGAAGACGTAGAAGAATAGGTTAATCGATATCCAATGCAGGAAGCCGCCTACCGCCAGGCGGCTTTTTGTTTTTTAAGCGTATTTTTGAAGTCCATTAAGTCACTTACCAGCTATGCAGATTGAACCCGTCGTCGATGCGACATTCGACCATTTATTCAGATTTACACAGGAACAGGTACAGGCATTCGCCGACCTCACCGGCGACAATAACCCGGTACATCTCGACGCCGGATATGCGGCGACCACCCAATTCAAAAAGCCGATCATTCACGGAATGCTGGGCATTACCGTTTTCACAAAAGTGCTCGGTACCGAATTCCCCGGGTTCGGCTCCATTTATCTCAAACAGACGGTCGAGTTTCTGCGCCCGATGTTTGTCGACACCGAATACCGCGCGGTCTTCAAGATCGTGTCCATTAACCCTGCCAAACACATCGCCGAGATTTCGACGGAGATTTTTGATGCGACGACCAAAAAAGTGGCCGTACGCGGCATCGCCACGATGATCAACGAAGAAAAATTCTGATAAAATGGAAAAGCCCCGACGGTAATCCGCCGGGGCTCCAAAATCTTCCGTGTGCTTCGTTATTTTTCGCCTTCGTTCTTCTTGTTCTGAACTTCCGCACGAATATCCTGAGCCAACGTTTTCAGGTCCTGCATACCTTTACGAACACGCGTTCCGGCAGCCTGGTTGCCTTTGTTATAGAACTTATCGAAATCGCCTTCCAATGAAAGAATCAGTTCTTTTACTTCATCGAATCTTGCCATGTTTTCTTTGTTTTTTAGTTTTAAAAAATGCCTCTCACACGCCAAAAACGCATGTTTTGACCGAAATTTAGTAATTAAAACCATTTTAGCAACCCAAAAAACAAAAAAAAACACTTCTAAAATACAATTAAATACCAAACATCACCTAATGCACTCTTTAACAGGTAGTTACATTCAGTAAATTTTATTGTAAAATGGCCACAAAAAAAGAGGGCTCTTCGAAAAAAGCCCTCTGCACGCGAAAAACGCGGTTTTATAACTATTCCACGACTTCCTGTACGGCATCGCTCTGATATACCCTGTTCTTGAGTTTGTCGGCGAGCGTCGTGAATGCATTCAACGTATATTCCACATCTTCGAGCGTGTGGGAAGCCGTCGGGATAATGCGCAGCATGATCTGGCCCTTCGGTACCACCGGGTAAACGACGATCGAGCAGAAAACGCCCATATTCTCGCGCAGGTCGCGCACCATACGGGTCACTTCGGGTACGCCGCCTTCGCTGTGCAGGAATACCGGCGTCACAGGCGACTCGGTTTCACCGATATTGAACCCGCGGCTACGGAGGCCGTCCTGCATCGCTTTCACATTCTCCCAAAGCTTCGCACGCAGTTCGGGCATGCGCTTGATCATTTCCAGACGCTTGCGGCAACCTTCTACGTAAGGCATCGGAAGAGCCTTCGCATAGGTTTGCGAGCGCATATTGTATTTAAGGAACATGATAATTTCCGGGTCGTTCGATGCAATGAATGCGCCGATAGCCGCCATGGACTTCGCGAATGTAGAGAAATACAGGTCGATTTCGTCCTGAACGCCCAGCAACTCGCCTACCCCGGCACCGGTTTCACCCATGGTACCGAAGCCGTGCGCGTCGTCGACGAGCAAACGGAAGTTGTATTTCTTTTTCAGTTCGGCGATCGCTTTCAAATCTCCCACCTTGCCCGACATTCCGAAAACGCCTTCGGTGATCACCAGCACGCCGCCGCCTTTTTCTTCGGCCAGCTTCGTTGCACGGATCAGGTTCTTTTCGAGGCTCGCCATGTCGTTATGGTTGAACTTGTAATATTCGCCCAGCTTGGCTTTGTGCAGGCGGATACCGTCGATCAGACAGGCGTGCGATTCGGCGTCGTATACGATCACGTCGCGGTGGTCGCAAAGACATTCGATCGCGGACATTACGCCCTGGTAGCCATAATTAAGGAGGAATGCATCGCTTTTACCGACAAACTGCGCCAGTTCCTTTTCAAAAGTCTCGTGCAGGGTAGAGTTCCCCGACATCATCCGTGCGCCCATCGGGTACGCGAGGCCCCATTTGGCGGCGGCTTCGGCGTCGGCCTGGCGTACTTCGGGATGATTGGCCAGACCCAGATAATTGTTGAGACTCCAATTCAATACTTCACGTCCCATAAACCTCATGCGCGGACCAAGCTCTCCTTCCAGCATCGGAAACGAAAAATAATGATGGCTGTTCAGCATTTTGGCCGGCGTTCCGATCGGACCTGAGTTGTTGCGCAATTTCTCGAAAATATCCACTCTCTCTTATTTTATGTGGGTAACTGATGATTTAAATGTTAGATAAATGCAAAAATAACGAATTTACATTTAACATAAAAAGACCGTTGTCATTGCAACTTAATGTAAGTTAGTAAAATTATAAAAACCCTGTCTTTACTCTAAGCATCGTTTCCCAAACCTTACCACCAGTTTTTTATGCCTGCAATCCGCAAAATCCTCGTTGCCAACCGGGGCGAAATTGCCCTGCGAATCATG
Organism: Dyadobacter beijingensis DSM 21582; assembly: GCF_000382205.1. Classification (GTDB taxonomy): domain Bacteria; phylum Bacteroidota; class Bacteroidia; order Cytophagales; family Spirosomataceae; genus Dyadobacter; species Dyadobacter beijingensis. The sequence goes on along the minus strand of NZ_KB907786.1, from coordinate 9,698 downwards.
CGTACCGCGCGGGAAATGAACATTCCGACTGTCGCGGTATTCAGCGAGGCCGACCGGACATCGCCGCATGTGCGCTACGCGGACGAGGCCGTGTGCATCGGCGCGGCACCTTCATCGGAATCTTATCTCCATGTGGATAAGATCCTGAAAGTATGCCGGGAACTCGGCGTGGATGCGATCCATCCAGGGTACGGCTTTTTGTCGGAAAATGCTGCATTCGCGCAGAAAGTTAAAGACGCCGGGCTGATTTTCATCGGCCCTTCGCCCGAATCGATCGAGGTGATGGGCAGCAAACTGGCCGCCAAACAGGCCGCCGCCAAATACAATATCCCGATGGTACCCGGTACGCCGGACGCCATCGACGACCGCGACGAGGCGAAACGCATTGCCAGTACCATCGGCTACCCGATCCTCATTAAAGCCAGCGCGGGCGGTGGCGGTAAAGGGATGCGCGTCGTGGAGAACGAAGCGGAGTTCGACGAGCAAATGGACCGCGCTGTGAGCGAGGCGCAGGCGGCGTTCGGCGACGGGTCCGTTTTCATTGAAAAATACATTACTTCCCCGAAACACATCGAAATACAGGTCCTGGGCGATCACCATGGCAACATTGTCCATTTGTTCGAGCGCGAATGCTCCATTCAGCGGCGGCACCAGAAAGTGGTCGAAGAGGCGCCGTCCATTTCCATAACCCCTGAAATACGCGCCGAAATGGGCCGGTGTGCCGTGGACGTGGCGCGTTCGTGCGGCTATTACGGAGCGGGTACCGTGGAGTTTATCATGGACGAGGACCGGAATTTTTATTTTCTCGAAATGAACACCCGGTTGCAGGTGGAACATCCGGTGACCGAAATGATCACCGGCGTGGACCTCGTGCAGGAAATGATCCGCATTGCCGAGGGCCATCCGCTCGCATTCGCACAGGACGACCTGCGCCTGAACGGCCACGCGATCGAGATCCGGGTATATGCGGAAGATGCCGCGAACCATTTTTTGCCCGATATCGGCACATTACACACCTACGTGAAGCCCGACGGCAACGGCGTACGTGTGGACGACGGCTTTATTCAGGGCATGGAAATACCGATTTACTACGACCCGATGATCGCCAAGCTGATTACTTATGGCGAAGACCGCGAAACGGCGATCCGAAAGATGATCCGGGCGATTGACGAATACCAGATTACCGGTGTGCAGACCACGCTGCCATTCTGCCGGTTTGTGATGGAACACAATGCATTTGTGGACGGCAGCTTTGATACCAATTTCGTGGCGCGGCATTTCCATCCGGATTTGTTAAATACCCATACAGGTCGTGACGGGGCTGCCCTGGCTGCATTGATTTCGGCCATGCTCGACGCTCCTTCGGCCGGGCGGGAAAGCGTTCAAAATGAGCCGGTGAGCATTACGGCATCGAAGTGGCGGGCCCGGCGGTACGCCCTATAACAAAACCCGGCGATTTATTGAATTTTTTTAAAAAAATCACTACTTTTGCGGTCTTATTTTAGGTAAGGGCTGATTATACAAATTTCAGGGCAATTTGAAACGGCTGCAAGTATTCCCGTAGCCAAATTTTCTTTGAAGAGAGAATACTTATCTAGTTAATAATTGCTATAATTCAGTTGCATTAAGTGCCGGAATCCGTCAGAAAACGGGACTTCCTGTTTTTACTGACAATACACGACCAAAGACATTCACAGAATATCCAGCTATGAAGCTATCCGAATTTAAGTTTGATCTTCCCCAGAGTTTAATCGCACTTCATCCTTCCGACCGTGGCGAATCGCGCCTGATGGTCGTTCACCGGAAAACAGGAGAAATTGAACATAAGACCTTCGCCGATGTGATCAATTATTTCGATGACGGCGATGTCATGGCGATCAACGATACAAAAGTATTTCCGGCGCGTTTGTACGGCCAGAAAGAAAAGACCGGCGCAAAAATCGAAGTATTTCTGCTGCGCGAATTGAACCGCGAAATGCGCCTTTGGGATGTTCTGGTTGACCCTGCACGCAAAATCCGCGTAGGAAACAAGCTCTATTTCGGTGACAGCGACCTGGTAGCCGAGGTAATCGACAATACCACTTCACGCGGCCGCACAATCCGCTTTTTGTATGACGGCGACAACGAAGCGTTCATGAAGCTGGTGGACGAGCTGGGCGAAACCCCGCTTCCTCCCGAAATTATTTCGCGTCGTAAGGTAGAAAGCGCCGACCGCGAGCGTTTTCAGACCATTTTCGCCGAGCACGTAGGTGCCGTAGCCGCTCCTACCGCGGGTATGCACTTCACCAAGGCCATTATGAAGCGCCTGGAAATCAAAGGAGTAAGCTTCGCACCGATTACCCTGCACGTTGGATTGGGCACATTCCGCACTGTGGATGTCGAAGATCTGACCAAACATAAAACCGACTCGGAGAACTACCGCATTACGCAGAGCACCTCCGATGTGGTGAATAAAGCGATTGACGGTAAAAAACGCATTTGCGCCGTTGGAACAACGTCACTGCGCGCAATCGAATCGTCGGTATCGGCGAGCGGCCACCTGAAACCGGTGGAAGGCTGGACCGACAAGTTCGTGTTCCCTCCTTACGATTTCAAAATCGCCAACGCATTGCTCTCGAATTTCCAGCTGCCTGAATCGATCCTGCTGATGGCCGCCTGCGCTTTCGGAGGTTTCGACCTGGTCATGAAAGCTTACGATATCGCCATCAAGGAGAAATACAAATTCTTCACGTACGGCGATGCGATGCTGATCATTTAATATACAACCCTGAAATCCAATGGTCATTTATGATCAGCGACATTTGTCCTGAGCCGTAAATGACCATTTTTGTTACAGTTCGTTCCCATGCAAGAATACGTGATCATCGTGGCCGGCGGAAGCGGCAGCCGCATGAAAAGTGATATCCCGAAGCAATTTCTGCCGGTGAACGGCCTGCCCGTGCTCATGCACACGATCCGCGCATTCGCGGAATACTCGCCGAACCTGCGCATCATCGTGGTGCTTCCGGCGGAGCAGTTTGGCTTTTGGGAAGAATTATGTCAAAAACATAGCTTCGCAATCGCCCACCAACTGGTAGCAGGCGGTAAAACGCGCTTTCACTCGGTGAAAAACGGGTTGAATTGCATCGTGGAGCAAGCGGAATTTCTTGTGGCCGTGCACGATGGTGTCCGGCCGGTTATTTCCCGCGAAATTATCGCGGAGAGTTTCACGACCGCCGCATCGCATGGTGCGGCCGTCGTAAGTGTACCATTGAAGGATTCGATCCGCATTATAGGCCAGAATGAAGGCAACAAAGCCATGGACCGCACCTTGTTCCGGCTCATCCAGACGCCGCAGACATTCCGGTCCGGCTGGATGAAAGCCGCATTTGCCGCCGAATACCATGAGTCGTTCACCGACTGCGCGAGCGTGCTCGAAGCCTGGGGCTACCACATTCAGCTGATCGACGGGGCTTACGAGAATATCAAAATCACGACTCCGGAAGACCTTCGCTGGGCTGAAATCTATCTCAAAGCCACTTCTTAAACCATTCGAAAGCCTCCTGCTGCATATCGGCATCGAATTTGTGCGGGCCGTCGTAAAAGCTGGCTTTATATTTATCCGAAACACCGGCTTTTTTGAACACATCTTTTAGGATTGCGTCCGCATCCTTCATTTCCGAAAGCGTATAAAGCTCGTCCTGGTTATTATTTAAAACCAAAGTCGGTAATGGCACGCGCAGGCCCAGAATTTCGGGAAAATCGAGGTATTTGGGGAGCAGCGGCGTGTAAGTCATCCAGGTATGGTTGAATGATTTATTCAAAATCAAATCCTTCCACGTCGTCATAAAACCCACGCAAACGGCACATTTAATGCGCGGATCGAGGCCGGCCAGGTACACTGTCCGCAATCCGCCTCCCGAAAGCCCGCCGCAGCCTAGCCGTTTGGCATCTACGTCTTTCCGGCTGGCCAGAATGTCTAGCGCCACCTGGTCTTCCGTCAAAAAAACGCCCGGCCAGGTCGTTCCCGCCGAAAAAAGCGATTTGGACATCACATGTTCATGCTCCGACGACCACGCATTGTACGCCTGAATGTTCTCCGGCTTCTCCGGATCAGCGTCCGACTTTCCTTCGGTACTCACCGCACCCCAGTTTAGCCCCTTGGTATCCTCGTAATACACCCGCCGGCTGCCGAATGCGTAAGTGTCATGCACCAGCACTACATAGCCCAGTTTGGCGATCTCGTTCGCCCACGCCTTTCCGCCATAATCGGTTTTCTGGTGTTCGACCAGAATCGGGTGCTGGTCTTCCGAGGTTTTCACGATTTTGCGCAAGCCAAAATACTTCATTCCCGCGTGGTCGTGCAGGCCGAGAATGCCCGGGAGTGGCTTCGTAGCACCGGCTGGTTTCAGCAAAACCGCCTCCGTGGGACGCCCGTAAGGCAATTGCCAGGAAAGTTCTTCTATTTCCAGGCCGTCATAAGTGTATTTTTTCTTCACCGTCACCTTCGGTAATGCAGGCTTCGGCGGCGCAGAAACCAGTTCCTGCGTCTTTTCCAGTGCGCCCTGATGCCAGCCGGCTACATCTTTCCATTTGGCCTGACGAAATGAATGCGTGGGAAGCGACGGCAATAACGACGCCGCCCAGGGACCGTAAGCGCCTATCAGGCTTTTTTCTGCTGCCATAGGAAAGATCGGGATGCTGTCTGCATGAAAAATCGAGGCGTCGGCATAGCCGCCTGCCAGCGAAATGGCGACGGTACCGGCGGTGTTTTTGAGAAAAGATCTTCTGGAAATATCGTTTTGTGCACGGTCCGCGTCGTCGGTTTTCATAGGCTAGACTTTGACAAAAATTTTGTTCTTGTATAAAAAGTAAAGGAACAGCCACACCAGCACGAAGCCGCCGAGCGCGTTGTACACCTCATGCCAATTCTCCGGCGCATGCTTGTAAATGCCGGCAAACAGCAGCCGCGACGATTCATTGAAACTCACAAAACGCACCGCGAGATAGATCACCAGCGAGTTCAGACCGATTACCCGAAAGAAAAAAGACCATTTCTGATAACCTTTCACATCGATAATCCAGTAAAAAATCGCCAGCAAGGTAAATGCCATCCCGGATGTGAGCATGATAAACGAGCTTGACCAGAGGTGCTTGTTAATGGGGAAGATGAAATTCCACACAACACCGGCGACAATACCGGTTACGCCAAATACAAGCAGTTTCGGGAGCTTATTTGCTTCGTTGGCCCGGCCCAGCAAAATGTCCCCGGCGATGGTGCCGAAAATGGTGAGGCAAATCGCCGGAAATTGGGTGAGCAGCGCGAGCTCGTCGTAGGTGCCCTGCTTTAATATTCCCGGCATAAAATTCCGGTCGATCCAGCCGACCATGTTACCTTCGAAGGTGAGATCGCCGGCTCCAAAACCCGGCACAGGCACGAGAATGAGTGTCAGATAGTAAATGACGAGAATGCCCGCTGCAATGTAAATCCGCTGATTAAACCCGAATTTCATATACAGAATGGCGGCAATAAACGTAGCGAGCCCGATGCGCCCGAGCACGCTCCCGTAGCGTATGTGCGCGGGATCGAAGATATCCATTGGCGCATTTTTGTCGAGTATACCCAATGCCATCAGGATAAGCATTCGCTTAAAAACCTTGTTCCGGATCACCGACGGCTCGATGCCTTTGGCCAATCCGCCCGTAATGCTGAATGCGAGGGAAGTTCCGGCCAGGAAAAGGAACAGTGGAAAAATGAAGTCGTAGAATGTGAAGCCGTTCCAGGCCGGGTGCTCAAACTGTGCAGCCACGGCGTCAATGAACGGAATGCCAGTTTTGCCGCCCAGCGTAGCAATAAACTGCCCGCCGCCGGCGATCATCAGCATATCGAACCCCCGCAACGCATCGATAGACGCCAATCTGCCGGGTGCATTGGCCGGTTTTACTTCCTTTTGTACGACAACAGATGGTGCTTCCATGGGTTTAGGATGATATTTTAAAATAGAAGTAACTGTACCACTGCTTTTTACCTGTAATACCGGGCTATTTGGGCATTTCAATGTCGCGGCCGGCCGTTTCGCGCTCGTTCAGTAATCCCGACGAATCACGGTCCAGAAAAAAGGTACAATCGGGGTGAAGTTGCAGAATGCTGGCCGGAAATGCGTTGCTTACTTCATTTTCCAGGCTGTTCCGTACAGCCACGGCCTTACGCTCGTCAGGTACTGAACAGATAATATGCTTCGACTTCATGATTTGCCGCACCGACATGCTGATTGCCTGCAACGGAACTTCATCCAGGGAGGCAAACCATCCTTCGCCCATTTGCTGACGGCGGCATGGTTCGTCGAGATTCACCACGAGATAAGGCGATTCCGTTTCGAAATCCGCCGGCGGATCATTGAATGCCAAATGCCCATTTTCTCCTACGCCTACGAGCGCCACGTCGATCGGATGCTCACTGATATGTGCCGCGAGGTAACTCAATTCGTTATCCAGATTATTTTCCCCATTGATCAGGTAGGCCGCACGCAACGGGGAAACTTCCGCCAGAAAGCGCTCCTTCAAATATTTCCGGAAACTCGCCGGATGGGTAACGGGCAAGCCAATATACTCGTCCAGGTGAAACATCGTGACCTTCGACCAGTCGATATCCGCTTCCGCAATAAGCTGTTTGAGCGTTTCAAACTGGCTGGTACCCGTCGCGAGGATCACATTGGCATATCCCTGGCGATCGATCGTCTCCCTGATAATCATTGCTGCGTACGCCCCGGCACTCTGCCCAAGCTCCTCTTTTGTCTCCGAAATGATGACTTTCATGCTCTTTATGATTTTACTTCTGTATTACCGCCCTGTTTCAATGCAATGTCGACGGGTTTATTTTTCTTCCAGGAACCGTTGGTGAAATCAGGGACTTCGATCGAATTAGACCGGTTAGCGACCGACCATTCGGTTAACGGCGATATCACGCTCCATGACGCTGCATCATATACGTCCTGATCCAATGGCAGGCCATTCCGCAAACAGTCGATCAATCGCCAGTCCATCAGGAAATCCATACCTCCGTGACCACCCACTTTTTTAGCCAATTCTCCTACCCGCTTCACGATTTCCGGCTGGTATTGTTGCTCGATCGCCTTGAATTCATCCGGCTTGATCCATTCATGACCGTGCGAAATGCGCCCGGATGTCCCGTCTTCCGGCAATGGATATTTTTGCGCGGCGCCTTTGGTACCGCTGATTAAATGCAAACGTGAGTAGGGGCGGGGCGAAGAAACATCGTGTTGCAGCATGATCGTCTTGCCTTTCGCTGTCTTGATCGTCGTCGTATTCATGTTGCCGCGGTAGGATTTCCCGGCAAACTTTTTGAAATCTGGATCTTTGGCGGCCATTTCGTTAGCCTTTGCTTGCAACATGTAGTCGTTGCTGCTCATCGATACAAGATAATCCATTTTGTCGCCCCGGTTAATATCCAGCACCTGCGCAATAGGGCCTAATCCGTGCATGGGGTATAGATTCCCGTTCCGCTGGTTCTCTTTCAGGCGCCAGAGCTCAAAACGTTTATCTTTTTCAAAGAGCGACTCGAAAATATCATGAATATAGGCACCTTCCACATGGACGATTTCTCCGAAATAGTTCTGACGCGCCATATTCAGGGTAAGTAGTTCAAAAAAATCATAGCAACAGTTTTCCAGCATCATACAATGCTTCCTGGTGCGCTCCGAGGTTTCGACGAGCTTCCAGCAATCTTCCACGGTCGTGGCGGCCGGAATCTCCGTCGCAACGTGTTTGCCGTGTTCCATGGCGTATAATGCCATTGGCGTATGCAGGTTCCACGGGGTGCAAATGTAGATGAGATCAATATCGTCGCGTTCGCAAAGCTTTTTCCAGGCATCGGGCGAGCCGGAGTAAGTATCGGGATTATGGCCGGCTTCCGTCAGCAGTTTCTTGGCATTATTTGCCTTTTCGGGGATAATGTCCGCAACCCCTTTGACCTGCACGCTCGATAAATGAATAATCCGCTTGATGGCGCCACCGCCGCGGTTCCCCATTCCGATGTAGCCTATACGCACGACGTCCATCTTCGGGGCCGCATATCCGCTCATGTTGAAGAGCTGCTTCCTGTCGGGCTGCGAGCCAACGATGTTGGACGCCGTACCAATGGACGGCATACCCGCCATTCCGATACCGCCGAGACCGGCTATTTTGAGAAAATCCCGCTTTTTCATCGTCTTTGATTCGTTGTACAATCCAAAAAAACGTTTGCAATCGTACAATTTTACAATGTTTTATAGCGCCATTCCAGATATTTGCCTTAAATAGTAGCGAGAACGTTATCGAAACCCAGAATTAATTTCAATGCCGTGCGGCGGTTTGCCCTAATGACAAAAAGATTGACCACCATTAAAGACATAGCCCGCGAGCTCGGGATATCTGTGGCCACTGTCTCGCGCGCGATGAGGGATACGTACGATGTAAGCGCAGAAACGCGCAAGCTGGTGCTCGATACTGCCGCCAAAATGAACTATCGTCCCAATTTCAATGCGACGGGGCTGGTCAAAAGCGGGACGCATAAAATTGCGGTCATCATTCCGGCCATTACCAATTATTATTTTTCCACTGTAATTACCGGCATTCAGGAATATGCACTGGAAAAAAATTACCAGGTAATGCTCTACCTGACCAACGACTCGGCTTATTGGGAAACGAAAGTCGTTCGTGAACTCTCTCTAAGCAGCGTCGACGGCCTGCTGGTCTGCATTACCTGCGAAACGACGGATCTGAGCCATTTTCAGGAGCTCATCGAAGCGGATATGCCCCTGGTCTTTTTTGACAGGGTGCCCGATACGATCAACACGTCGATGGTCGTGCAGGACGATTACACAGGTGCATGCAAGGCTACCGAGCACCTCATTGCCCAGGGATACACGAGAATAGCTCATTTGGCAGGGCCTCGCGGCCTGAACCTCACTCAGCAACGCATGCAGGGTTACATGGATACGCTCAAAAGGCACAACCTGGAATCCTTCGGCATTATCCACTCGGGATTCAGCGATGAAAACGGGCGGCAAGATATGCAGATGCTATTCAATGGTGATGTTAAACCGGACGCGATCTTTTCTGTCAACGATCGCAAAGCCATCGGCGCCATTCTCTGGTTGCGCGAGCGCCATATCCCGGTCGGGGCAGAGGTAGGTGTAATCGGCTTCACGAATGACCCCACGTCCAAAATTATCTCTCCGTCCCTATCCACCATTGCCGAACCCGCCTATGAAATCGGCAGAACAAGTTGCGAAGTATTGATCAGGCATATTCAAAAGCAAAATTATCCTGCTCAGGAGATATCACTGCCTACGGAATTGATTGTGAGGGAGTCGACAAAAAGGAGTTAGATATGCTTGATGAGCATAATTGCGTGAGAGCTCAAAGTGACAGCCCTAAACGCAAAAAAGCATCCTTTTGGGGGATGCTTTTTGTTTTAATAATTGTGGCGACTACCTACTTTACCAGGTTTGATCCAAGTATCATCGGCGGAACCGGGCTTAACTTCTCTGTTCGGGATGGGAAGAGGTGAACACCAGTCCAATAGTCACCAACAAGCTCTTTGAGTGGAGTTGATAGTTTAGGAGCCGTCCGCCGCAGCGGTTTAAAGTTCATGAGTGATTCTCACTCATTGACTTTTGGCTCTGAACTTTGAACTCTTTTCATGTCATATTGGAAGT